>CAWFHW010000001.1:0-309987 GCA_963815725.1 uncultured Solirubrobacterales bacterium
CAACCCCGGTGCTGTGTCGGCGATGTTCGAGGTTTCATGAACGAGCCGGTGGATAGGCGGCTGCGGCTGATCAGCGCGGGCACCGAGGAGGAACGCTGGCGCATCATCGCCGCGCTCGACGACCCCACGATCCGGATCGTCCTCGGGCCGCAGCCGGGACTCACCGAGCAGCTGCTCGCGATAGCGTTGTGTGACCTGCTCGGCCGCGTGTTCCCCCGCATCGCCGTCGACGGAACCGAGGGCATCGACGCCGATCCAGGCTTGCCGCCGGGTCCGGGCGTGCTCGCCGAGCGGATCGAGCAGGGGGGCGGACACGGCCATCGCCCCCTGGCCGCGGGCGAACATGCGAGCCTCACTCATCGCGGTCGGCCCCGCCGCCGGCACCGCCGACCTGCACGTCGACGGCGACGCTGGCAGTCCTACATCGGCACCCAGCCCTCGCGCCTGCCGGCCGAGGGGCGGGGGGTACTTCCGGTCGGGCCGCTGATCGCAGCCTGCCGCGGCGCAGCGCACGCGTTCGCCCAGCTGCTCGCCGAGTTGCGGCCCGCGCTTGATCTGCCGGCGGGTGTGTACTCAAGCGCGCTCACCTACAGACACTCCGAGGAGCCGCTGGAAGCGCCCGGCGCGGTCTATCAGGGCACGCTCGACGACGTGCTGGTCGGGGCGGGCTCGGTCGGCGGAGCCTTCGCATATTTGCTGGCAAGGGTCAGCGGCCTGTCCGGCGATCTCGCGATCGTCGACCCGCAGACGCTCGAAGCCGACAACCTCGACCGCGCGATCCTCGCCAACGCCGCGGACGCGGTCGCCGAGCGCGTGAAGGCCCACGTCGCCCGCGACGCACTCTCCCATCTGCCCGACCTGCGCGTCGACGCGCGCCAGCTAACGATCGCCCAGTACCTCGCCTCGCGGCCGCGCGAGCAGCCGCTGCCGCCGTGGTGTCGCGCCGTCGACTCGTCCGAGTCGCGCCGCGAGATCCAGCGTCGGCCTGCCGCTCGAATTGATCAATGCCGCCTGCAGCCAGAGCGGATGTGATGGTCTCCGGCCATTACACCGACAAGGGGCCGTGCGTGTGCTGCCTGCACATGCGTGAGGTGCTCGACGGGCAGCCGATCCGGGCGCGCCTGATCGCCGCCGCCACGGGGCTGCCGTTCGGGATGATCATCGCTTGGCTGATCCAGCGCGTGCCGCTCGACGCGCACGCCCTGCGCGGGATCGAGCAGAACACCAGCAGGCCGAGCGGGTCGCTGGCGGGCTACGAAGGCCGCACGGTGGAGGATCTGTGGCGGGAGCAGCTGATGTACGGCGCGGCGCGGGTCGGCGGGCAGACCGGTGCCGCCGCGCAGGTCGCCGCGCCGTGGGTAACCGCGGCGGCCGGCTTCCTGCTCGCCGCCGAGACGCTGAAGCGCAGCGACCCCTCGCTGCACGCGGCCTGCCTCGGCCCGGTGGCGGGCAGCCCCGCGATCCACTACGCCGAGTCGCCCTATGCGAGCCCCGCGTTTGCGATGCTCAGCAACCCGCCGCGCTGGGCGGGCACCGAGTGTCTGTGCAACTCACCCCGCAGGCGGCGCCTGCTGCACGAGCGCTATCGTTTATAGGTCCGTCGCCGGCCGGCGCCCTCAGCAGGAACGAGCGAGCGGACGATGAAATAACATCCCGCGCGGTGCGACGCGACGCCGCTGTCGGGGAGAAAGAGGAGATGGCCGAGACCCGGCGCTTTACCGATGCCGCACACGTCCACCGCGGCGACCCGCGCGTGGTGGCCGACATGATCGCCTCCTCGCAGACGATCATGAGCGGCCACTTCCGGCTGCTCTCCGGCCTGCACACCGACCTCTTCCTCGCCTTCTCGCGGATCGCCGGCAAGGGCGCCATGCTGGAACGCGTGTCCGAGTGGCTAGCGCCCGAGGCCGCCGCCGAGCGGCCCGATTTCGTGCTCGCCCCGTCGACCGCCGGCGTTGCTCTCGGTTGGGCGCTCGCCGGGCGACTGGGCGTCGGGCTGCACCTCGCGAGCCTCGACGACGCTGGACGCCCAGACGGCGTGCTCGGCGAGCCGGACCTGAGCGGCGGGCGAGGGCTGCTCGTCAACGACGTGGTCACGACCGGGCAGAGCTTCCAGGCGCTCGCCGGGCTGCTGGAACAGCGCGGTGCCGCGGTCGGGTGCGCGGCGTGGTTCATGACGCGCTCTGCGGCCGACGTGGCCGAGCTAATCGGCGCGCCCGCGATCAGCGTGCTCACACTGCCGCTTGCGGCGTGGGACGCGGAGGGCTGCGAGCTTTGTAAAGACAGCACACCGCTATCAGCCGCGATCGACCTCAACTGACGCGCCGAGCGGCACGGCAGGCACCGCGTCTGTCACCCTGGTACTCCCTAGAGGAACCCATCCTATTGGTCTCCATCACTGACCCTCTCGATGCGAGGCGCGGACTACTGCTTCGCCGGGACGAAGCAGGCGCCGCAGTCCTGTAGTTGGCGACACCTTCGCTTGCTTGTGTGCGACGCGATGACAACGTCAAGTACCACTAGGGCCGAGAAAGAAGACGGCGGGATTCACGCCGTGATTCTCAATCAGATCCTTGATCGCGATTTGGAAGAGATGATCGTCTCCGACCTCATCGACGGCTGCAGTTGCGGCGAAGGCCCAGGCGGTTATCAGAGCTTGGTCGGCATCCTCAGCGACCAGCTCGGCGATCCGGCGTTCCTCGCGGTGAGATGTCTATTTGTGCCTGATTTCGGGACGCTTTTCACGCTGATGGAGTCAGGCAGTTCTTAGATACGACGACGCCCAGCCTTCCCCTTTGACTGAAAAGCAGGCGCGACCCGCGTGCCCAGCAAGACGCCCGAGTTGGACGACATCCGCACGCACGGGTTGAGCCCAGCACGCGCCCGCTCGCGTCAGGCGAAGCGAGAGTGCCCGCGGGGTCCTGACGCAGACACTGTCTTCGTCCGAGGCAGGAGTGACGACGGCCATCGTTGACTCGCCCGCTCTGCCAGCAAAAAGCGCTAGCGATGCCCGTGAACAGGACTAGCCATGCTGTGGTGCTCCGAAGCGCTCTGACGGTCACGGGGCGATGACCTAGAACGTTTGAGGGTGGAGCTTTCGACGGGAGCGTCGAGGTTGCCAACGGATGTAGCAGAGCTGCTTTCGGCGGTAGGAGGGCTGAGGGCGCGGACCGGGCGGCCGGCGCTGTCGAGCCATTCGATCCGCGTCGGCTCGGTTTCATCCACAGTCTTGTCCCACTGCAACGTGATACGGCGACGTTGGGCCGTGGGACGCTGGGCCGTGGTGGGGTGCGTCGACACGATCACGACGGGCTCCTGCCGCTCCTGCCGCTCCAGTCGCTCCAGCCGTTTCAGCTCAGCCTCGACACGAGGTGTCGGCGGCGGTGGTGTAAACAAGAAAGCGTTTTCGCTGACAGCGACGCCGACCGCGGGCGTTTCCCGGGTAGTTGATCCGAACCGAGGCGACACCGTCGGGTACGAGTGAGACGATCGGTTCCTTGTACAGGTTCGGCTGGAAGACCCGGCCAGCTTCGCCGACCGCAGCGAACGGTTCACATCCCTGACGGGGCGCGTTTTCACTGCCTCCACCCACCTCGATGATGCAGTCGACCGGCTCGACCAGGCGCCTATGCTGCTCTTCAACCAGTGCGCGCTTATCACGCACGCCGCCCGCCAGACAGCGGGCCGGGACGACTGCTTCGGGCCGTCCGTACGCCGGGATCACGAAATAGCGTCGACCGTCGGGAAGCCTCGTTAGCTGGCGGACGTAGGCGGGGTAGTAACTCGAGAGATTGTAGTAGAGGTCGCGGCCCAGTTCGCCAGCCGTCAGGTTCAGCCCCGGAGGCTCATCGCTCGGTAGCGGGGGCCTGCGAAAGATGGCGAAGCTGGACAAGATCGCGGCGTCCAGCGGAGTCGAGAGCGCCTTGGGGGGCCGGGGTACAAGCAGGAATTCGGGCGGTATGCAGGACGGGGATAGGCGCATTCCGCTCGCTGTCGCCGTCCCTGCGGAGGAACCGCAGGCAGTGAGGACGAGCCCAAGCGCTGCAATCAACACGACCAGGCCGCTCATGCAGGCAGACCGCAGCCAGGCGCGATCCCAGCAAAGCAAGTGGTCACTCACCTACAACGCTCCGCGCTCTGAGCCGCATAGACCAACCCCTTACCGAGTATGCACGCCACACATAGAAAATCTACCGCAAGCGGGTCGCGGAGCGAGCCAAGGTGTGAGCGAGCGCACTGTCCTTTGACGGGCGGGAGGCAAGCGTCTCATCCGCTTACCCTATCGGACGACCAGCATGTCTGAGGTACCCCGGGCGTTTTTCCGGACCTTCGGTCAGTGCGCTCGCGGCTCGTCCAGAGCAGGCGCCCGGAGCGGGTTGGAACTGAGAATCGCAAATCGCACAAAGCAGGGCGGCCACCTACGCTTCGTCAGCGAGGCCAAAGATGCTTAGTCCCGGTGTGTCTGGCATGCTTCGCTCGATGACCAATAAGCCTCGCTCGCATCAGCTAGAGGATCAGTCTCGGCTGGCCCTGAGTAGATCGCTGCCGGCTGAATGGACGGTCGAGCGGGTCGTTCATGATTACGGGGTTGACCTGAAGGTTGAGATCTTTAGCGGCGACCGTCCCACAGGCTCTTTCTTTTCGTGCAGCTGAAGTCGACAGATCGCGCTCCCGGCGACCGCGGGATCTCGGTTCGCGTTTCTACCAGACATCTGGAGTACTGGAACAGCCTGCCGGTTCTGACGATGGTCGTCCTGTGGACGGCTGCCACTGACACCCTGTTTTGGAAGTGGGCACATCATCATCTTCCGGACGTCAAGACGCCGATGCCCAAGACGCAGTCCATCCGCCGCAGCCCTTCCGACCGGCTAGGCGGTGGGACGCGCAGATGATGGCTCGGGAGGTCTGGTTCTGTGATCGGCTCCGAAGGGGCGACCTGCGTCGACCGGTGGAAGTTCATGTGCAACCGGACCGCCGTCGACCGGTTGCGGACGACGCGCGTATAGCGTTCGTGGCGGCGTGGTCCTTGAACGTAGATCGGCGCCTGGCGAAGCTGTCGCAAAAGCCGGAGGTCGAGCAGTTGCAGGTCACACTGGAGAGGGGGGGCTTCAAGGTTCGCTTGGGTCGAACAGCCCGTGCGATGAGTTGGCCCTAAGATCAGCCCCTCTCGGCCGAGCAATTGGTTGATGAGATTGCGAGCACCCTGGCTCTACTGCTCGGGGAGTACCGCATTGGCTCTGTTGGGTCAGATCTGCTGGCTAAGCACGGTCGTTGGTCGCAGATGCTTGCCATTTCCTGCCCTCGTCTCAACTCCGATGGCGAATGGGAGGCGGTACTAAACTCAGTTACCCCGATCATCCAAGATGAGCGATTCGAGGTCGGCCTTGACCTCGTTGAGACCTGGCGCCACAGCGACGAGGAAATTTTCAGCGAGGCGTCAAGCGGCCTTCTTATCACGATGAAGGCGTTCGAGACAAGGATGTCGGATACCATTCGGTCGCGATTGAACCGATTGGTGGAAGAAGACCCGAGACTCTCGTTCATCCTCGAGCACGCAGTACAACTGCAACTAGCCGAGAGCTTGGCTGAGAACGGGCAAGCATCCCTGGCGGCCGAGCAATATGAGTTGATCACTGGTGGCGCCATTAACGCCGCTGCGATCGACGACAGGACCTTGGAGCAGATGGTCAATCTGCACAAAGGCGCTGGCGAGTACGCGGAGGCGATTACCTGCTTGATCGAGCTGGTCACACGTAATCCCGACGACCATCGTCGACGCATGGATCTCGGTATCAGCCTTGCTCTCGACGGAAGATTTGGGGAGGCGGTCTTGCCCATGGTCTCTGTCAACGACCCGGCTTTGCACGGAGAAGCATGGGCATGGGTACTCACTGTCAATCTCGCCATGCGCGCGAGTGGAGTACGAATGCAGGCACGCCAGCCAGCTGCAGCTGAGGAGGTCGCACGTCGGATGGTGCCTGGTAATCGCGAGGCTCTCCTCGCGCTGTTCCCGGAGGCGATCGCAAAGGACGCACTTTCGAAGCAAACCTGGCGTATTTATCTAGCTCTATGCGTCTTCGAGACGCGCCCACCATTTGGCTGGGAAGGTGCAGTTTCGGCCGCGCTGCTCGCGTGGGCAGACCCCGATTGGTGGGGACTGGCAATAGAGATCCTTTGGCGTCACGGTCTCGTCGAACAGCTGTTGCGCGCCACCGAATGTGCGCTAATCGCTATCGGCAGCGAGTTTCCGAGCATGGTGAAAGAGGGTCTACCGGCCACCGGTTTCGCAGATCCAGACCTCGCTGACCTCATGTCGATGGTCGCTAGCCACAAGGAACTAGGACTGCCCCTTTGGGTTAGACGCCTTCCGGGAGATGAGGCGCGTTACGAAATTGAGCAGGCACCGGCAGAGTTCAGGCTGTTTGAGTTTGACATTCCGCCGGTTGAGCAATGGTTCGAGCCTGTCAGCTGAAGCGGAGTTAGCGTCGCTCTTGTGTGGTTGCGAGCGTGTCGGCTACCTACCGCGTAAGCCCGCTCTGGACGACTTCCGAGAGCGCCGACCGAGGATCTGCACACACCCGCTGCGCGATCCAGTCTCAGCGAGGCGGCGAACTACGATTTGCGATGTGGATGATCAGCGATCTGACCCACGCGTGCGCCGCCGCTGGCTACGCGTACTCGACCCTGTCCTGACAGATGAGATCCGCGACGCCGGCGCGCTGTCGTGCGATGAGCTCATGCAGATGGCGGTCCACCCACTCAAGGACCGGGCCTCTCGCGCGACGATCGAGGAGTGGTGGGAGTACGCCCACCGGCGCAGCTGGCTGGAGAAGGACCAGACCGGCCGATGCCGTCTCACGAGCACCGGTCTTGAGGATCTGCGAACTCGTCGCGAAGACCTGGAGGGGCCGGATCCAGCTAAGTTGGCCAAGGCGCTCATGAGGTGGACGCTGGCAGGCGGGGCAATCGCTGCTGCTGGCTACCTGAGCGGCAGATACGGCACGGTGTGGATCGCCGTTCTGGCGATATGTATCACGGTGGCTCTCCTGCTCTTTATCGCCTCACCAATCGTGCGAGCGGCCGACCGCCCAACGGATCGCTGGGCCGCGCGCCGCGCGTGCGACTGTCTCGACGGTCGCCGCACCAAGTGGTGGGCCAGACAGCATCCGGCGACCACCGGCGAGGTTCGCCGGCTCTATGAATCCGATGAGCCGCGGGCAGCTGAGACTTCGCTGACATCAGCCTCAACCGGCTGACTGCTTGCTACATCGAGGCGATCGTCACGGGTCTACGGCTCTACCTGAGCGCCCTGGTCACCGAGGCCCGTCGGTGCTCTCGGCGAACGCAGCCGAGATCCTGGCCGCGTCGCTGTCCTGGGGGTAGAACGCGGTGTATATCTCGGTCGTGGCAAGGTTCGAATGGCCCATCCACTCCTTGATCGTCGTCGGGGGGACACCCTTGGCGGCGCAGACGGTCCCAAACGTGTGCCGGAGGTCGTGTATGCGGATGCGCCTGAGGCCCGCGCTCTCCAGCGCCTCGTAGTAGCGCTTGCGAAGATCGTTGCCGTCCACATGCCGTCCGTGAGTACCCACGAAGACGAGATCGGAACGAGACTTCACACGCTGCGATTTGGAGTGGTCGGCAAGCGCCTGGGCGACCTCCGGGGCCATCGGCACGGTACGTCCGCCTGACTTGGGAGTGTCCTCCTTGTTGCGCACGTAGTTGGACTCGACGTGCAGCGACGAGCCCTCGAAGTTGATGGCGCCCCAGCGCAGGTCGAGCAACTCGCCGAGACGCAGCCCGCAGAAGGCGGCCATCATAAACATCAACGCGTCCTGACCCTTAACCTCGGCCGCGGCACGAACGAGCGCATGGACCTCGGCGGGCCGCAGGAACTGGGAGGTCACCAGCGATCGGCGGGAGCGCAGCCGACCGGGCCGGTCCACAAGCTCGGCGGGGTTCCGCGTTAGCGCCCCAAGCTTGATCGCCCGCTTCATGATCCCGTTGAGCGCGATGATGTACTTGCGCTTGGTTCTGGAGCTGGCCAGAACCAGCTGCACGTGGGTTCCATCCGCGAGTTTGCGCACCTCAACACCAGACGCACGACGCCGCTTGGCCTCCGTTGGCGAGAGTCGCCTCTCGGCCGGCAGTTCGTCGATCCATGCCTGCAAACGCGCGGCGGTGATCGCCGAGAGCAGTGTCCCTGCCCCCAGATCCCGGCAGATTCGGTCGCACATGTTGCGGTAGTCGCCGAGGGTCGAACTCTTGACCTCCCGGTCGACCTCGACCCAGCGCAGCCAGTTGTCGCACGCGTCGCGCAGAGTCATCGGCGAGGTCGAGGCCCTCTGAGAATCGACCCGCCGCCGCGGGGCCGCGACCAGCATCTCGCGCAGGATGTCTTCCGCCTCGGCCGGAGCCAGATAGCCATCGGGCTTGGGGCCATCCCGTGCAACCCACTTGACGGCGCCGCGCGGCGTACGCTTGCCCGAGTCCTTGACCCATGCGGAACCGAGCCTGCGCTGATGGCGTCCGTCGCCATCCCGCACAAGTGCGTAGAAGGCGCGTTTGCCGCGCGCTCCCTTTACTTGCAGATGGCCAGTCGGCCTGACGGTGTCATGTACGCTCATTCGCCTCTCCTCGTGATCACACAAGAACTCGCCTAGATCCGCTCGTGTTCCCTACGTGTTCCCAAACCGCCTAAACGAACTAGATCTGCAGCGCTAAAACCGCTTGAACAAGCCCCATTCTACAAGGCTCTGCGGCGGAAAGGCAGAACTTTTAATCCGGTGGGGCGGGTTCGAGTCCCGCACGGGGCATTCCCGAGGACCTTCCGCGCCTTATTGAAACCCTGGAGGCCTGCTCCCGCCTCGTGCTAGCTTGGGATCGATGGCCAACCACAAGCGCAGGCGTCCGAAGCAGAGCCGTGCCGGCTGCCTGTTGTGCAAGCCACAGAAGCGGCCCTCGCTGAAGAAGGCTGAGCGCAGACGCGGTCGCAAGGACGCTCTCGTCCACGAGCTTCGCGCAACACTCGACCCCCTCGATAGCTGACGGGCTCGGCGCCGACGCCAGCCTCGAACTACAATCCCAGCAACAGGATCAGATTATGTCGAACGTGCTAGCCCCCATCGTCGTCGACGCCACGCGACTTCCGCGAGAACTCCTCGAGCGGGCCGGTCTCGAGCACGAGCCACTCGTGATCGTGGAGAGCACCGAGCGCGGCGAGTTGGTGCGCAAGCTCACGCCGGCGGAGAAGAACGACCACCAGGAGCGCACCGACGAGAGCGTGTTCTTCGCGACCGAGCGCGAGTTCGACGAAGCGATGCTGGCCGCGCCCCACGAGGGCGCCCGTCAGGATCTTTAGACCGCTGGATGTCGCCCACCTACGAGCGCTCCGCGCGCTTCGCACGCGACATGTTATCACGCAAACTGAGCGACGAGCAGCGACGCGCCTTCCTTGCGACGCGTGACGAGCTGGTGGCCGGCCTGCGCGTCCGGCCGCCCCGGTTTGCTCCGCACCTGCGCGTAAAGCGGGTTCAGGGGACTGAGGACGTCTGGGAGATGGCCTGGGCGGCCGATGGTAGGGCAACCTTCCGCTACGGTCCGCAAATCCTGCCCTCCGAACCGCACATCGTGTGGTTGAGGATCGGCACCCACGCGATCCTCAACGATCCAGACAGCTGACGAGTATCGGCGCATCGAGCGACTACCAGCGCAAGGCTTTCAACGCTGCTTGCCGTGCCCGCCGAGACACCGGCTCCAACAACGCCGCCACCAGGCCCTCCACGCCCATGTTCTGGTTTCGTTCGTGTCCCGGCTCTCACATTTCCGAGGACCTTTCGCGCGCCTTATTGAAACCCCTGGCCGCCGCTTGCGGCCCGCTCAGGCCGCCGCAACCTCGACCTGCGGCGGCGGAAGCATGCGCAGGAACTCCGCTGGCAGGCGGCGGCTCGCCTGCCAGAACTCCAAGCCCACGATCTTTCCCGTCACCGGATCGAGTTCCCGCAGGCCAGAATCAGACTCTTCGCCAACAGCCGTGCTCGCGTCATAGCCCTCGAAGCGAACCCAGGCTATGTCCGCGTCTGCGTCGTAATGCCCTTCGATCCGCATGGTCATAGGCTAGCGCCGACGCCAGACCGTGACAACACGAGCGACCAGAGGACCATCGTCGTCGGGATGCTCGTAGACGACCACGATGCGCCCCGCCACGACCATCCAGCCCGCGTCACCTGCGTTACGACGCCGCTGCCGGTGCCCATCGAGCACAGCAGCCTCCACATCGGCACGAGCGAACCCGAGCTGCCGTGCCTTGTCGAGGGCATGGAGCGTCCAGCTCACGGAAACCGGATCGGTCGGCACGGCCCGCAGGCTACCGACGACCGCCGTCACCTCGGCCCCGGCACCGCCTCGCATCGTCGACGCCGCTACACGGTCTTCATCAGCCCCAGCGCCTCCCGCCGCGCCCGACGAGCCGCCGGCTCAAGCAGCGCCGCCACCAGGGGCTCCGGCCCCACGTTCGGGTTTCGTTCGCGTCCCGGCGCTCGCACCATCTTGGCCTTATCGAAACCCCGGCTTCGCGGATCGGAGTCGGGGTTTTGTTCGATCCCTGCGACCGCATCTCAAGGCCACTGTCGCAGGCAGCAAGCCGTAGCTTGAGCGAGCTACCTCAGAGGTCTCTACGGATGACGCCAACCTTGGACGGGCATACGCTCGTAATCCAGGCGGCAGTCCGAGCGCGGCCCGCGTCGGGAGACGCTTCCGGCTTCCGCGATTCCAGCAGCCACGAGCGACACGCAATCACCTCAAGGAGACAGATTCCAATGCCACAGACCAAGGTCAAGCCGCGGACGCCGGCAAGTAGGGCGCCGGCGCCCCGCGAGCGCATCGCCAAGAAGAAGCAACAGTCCGACCGAGTCGACCGTACGACCGAACTCTCGGAGGAAGTACTCAAGTCACTAGAAACCGGGCAGCGTGCCGCGATCGAGGCGGTACGAAAGTTCGTCGACACCGTCGACCAGACTTTGCCCGCGCTCGGCGAGCGACCGTCCAGGCGCCAGGAGATTGTCGACGCGGCCCTGGAGATGGCCGATCGGCTCGTTCACACCCAGTACGACTTCCTGCACAAGGTCGTGCACAGCGCGGGCAAGGCGCTGAGCGGGCCGGACGACAACAGGTAGGGCGCTTGCGTGCGGCCGGCGCTTGGTCGTCGGTCGCGCGTACCCGCTTTACCCCGCCCTCAGAGAAGCGTGCCAGGATCGAATACCAAACACGATCAAGCAGGGAGATCTCATGGCCAGGATCATCATCACGACCGATCCCACTCCCAATAACGGTGCTCCCGTCCTGATGGAAGAGAGCGTTTACTCGGTACACCTCGACAACGAGCACAACGCCGAGCAGCTCATCGAGCGGCTCGGCTGGGCGATCAGCGACGCCGAGGACACCCAGCGCCGCGAACGGGCGCTGTAACCGAGAAAGAACAGGCGGCCTGCGCAGGTGCGCGGGTCGCCGGCACAGTCAGCGCCGCTTCGCCGAGCCCCGTGGCTTAGGGTCCCTCGGCGGGTAGCGCTTGCGCTCGGCGGCGGTCATCTGCCTGATCAGGAGCGTGCCCTGAGAGACCTGCTCCTCGATGTCTTTCAGCTTCGCTTCGCGCTTCTCTTGCTGGCGCAGCTGTTGTGGCCCGGGCATATCCGCACGCTCCTCGGCGGTAACTCTTCCGGAGGCGCTCGTACGCATCCGCATTAGCTAGTGTAGCGGCCCAGCTCTCTGCTAGCGTCATCTCCGCATGGTCGATGTTCGGCCATGAGGCAGCTTGCTTGAGTCCCGCGCTGGAAGCGGTTTCGGGTTGGCCGCAACCCTTCGAACCGCACGCGGCACAAGCGCCGCCACAGGAGACACACTCATGTCAAAGCAGTCCTTCGCCGAACTCGGCGTGTCGAGCACGGTAGCCGCGGCCCTCGCGCGCCGAAACGTCACTTCGCCGTTCCCGGTCCAGCGCCTCGTGCTCGGGGACGTCCTCGCCGGGCGCGACGTCCTCGTCAAGTCGCCGACGGGCTCCGGCAAGACGCTCGCGTTCGCTATCCCGATCGTCGAGCTTCTCGACCGTCGCGACTCCGGGCCGGCGGCGCTGATCCTGGCACCGACCCGCGAGCTGGCGACTCAGATCCTCGCCGAGATCGAGCCGCTCGCGCACGCGCGCGGCCTGCGCGCCACGGCGGTCTACGGCGGCGTCGGCATCCCGGCACAAGCCGCGAGGGCGGCGAAGGCGCACATCCTGGTCGCCACGCCCGGCCGCCTGGAGGATCTTCTGAGCCGCAGGGCCTTCAAGCTGGAGGCGATCAAGATCCTCGTCCTCGATGAGGCCGACCGGATGCTCGACATGGGCTTCAGGCCGGCCATCGACCGCATCGTGGCGGCCTGCCCGAAGACCAGGCAGACACTGTTCTTCTCGGCGACGCTCGAGGGGGTCGCCGGCAAGCAGGCAACGCGCTATACGCGCCAGGCCGTATCCCACGAGCACGTCGATCCGAAGCGGCGCGGCGCCACGGTCGAGCACCGGTTCGTTCCGGTGAGACAGCCGGACCGCCGAGTACAGACGCTCGTCGACGAGCTGGGCCGCGAGCGCGAACTGGCCCTCGTGTTCGTGCGGACCAAGCGCGGCGCCGATCGCCTCGTCAAACGCCTTGGCTCACATGGCGTCGAAGCGGTCGCGATCCATGGCAACAAGTCCCAGCGCCAGCGTGAGCAGGCGCTGTCTCGCTTTCAGGCCGGCCGCGTCGACACCCTCGTCGCGACCGACGTCGCCGCGCGCGGAATCGACGTCGACGGCGTCTCACACGTGATCAACTTCGACCCGCCCGGCGACGACGAGGCCTATGTCCATCGCGTCGGCCGGACCGGCCGCGCCGGACGCAGCGGCGTGGGGATCACGCTCGTGGGCCCCGACGATCAGAAGGACATGCGCCAGCTCGCCAGGCGGCTGGGACTCCAATGGGAGCCCGCCTCGAGCAGGTAACAGGCCGGCACAAGCGACACATCTTCGGCGTATCCATGGTAAGACCGACCCCGTATGCCTCGCAATCCGATGGCACGGCCGCTGACACCGTTCGCCTGCGCCCTCGCGACGTTGCTGGCGCTGTGCGCGGCCGCGCCCGCTGACAGCAGCACGGCCCGCACGCGTAGCGTCGCCGCCCAGGCCACCCGCGTAGCCCGAGCGGCCCCGGCAGCGGCGCGAACGACCCCAGCGACTCGAACAGCCCAAGCGGCCCCGGTGACGGTAACGATCGACCCGTCCGCACCGGGCCCGGCGGTGCCGGAACACTTCTTGGGCCTCTCGTTCGAGGTCGCGGCTTTGAACCAGTTGGTGCAGTACGCGCACCGCGGCGACCTGGTGGCGCTCTTGAAGTCATTGGGACCTGGGATGCTGAGGTTCGGGGGCATCACGGCCGATGAGAACGTCGGCTGGACCGATGGGGCCACGCCAAGGCCGGCGTGGGCGTCGAGCGCGATCGGCCCGGCCGACATGAAGGCGCTCGGCGAACTGGCCAAGCGCTCGGGCTGGCAGGTCCTGTTGACGGTCGGCTTGGCCCACTACGAACCGCGGTCGGCGGCCCGCGAGGTGGCGTCCGCAAAGCACGCGCTCGGGCCGTATCTGGCGGCCGTGGAGATCGGCAACGAGCCCGACTCTTACGGCAGGCACGGCTTCCGGGAACTGCCGTGGATCGCTCAGGGCTATGAGGAACAGGTAAGCGCTTACCGCGAAGCGATCGGTGCGCTGACCCCGGGGGTCCCGATCGCCGGCCCGGACGTGTCCGGGTCGGGCGTGTTCCCGGAATGGGGCGAGGAGGAGGCGTACTCCCAGGAGCCGGCGTTCTTGACCGGCCACCACTACCCGCTCGGCTGCGCCCAGACGCCGCCGCCTTCGATCGAAACGCTGCTGAGCCCGGCTACCCGCAACCGGGAGGCACACTCGCTGACGACCTACCTGACCGTCGCCAGGGCCCGCGACGTGGCGCTGCGGATCGACGAGGCGAACACGGTCTCGTGCGGCGGCGTGGCCGGGATCAGCGACACGTTCGCGTCGGCGCTGTGGGCGACCAGCTACCTGACACAGGCGATGGCGGCGGGCGTGGCCGGCATGAACCTTCAGGGCAACCCGACGCACTGCACCGGCTACACGCCGCTGTGCGCCCCCGACCCGGGCGCCGTCGCCAAGGGCGAGCTGAGGGCTCAGCCGGAGTGGTACGCCCTGCTCTTGACGCGCTCGCTCGTCGGCGAGCGCCCGGTCCCGGCGAAGATCTCGACCGAAGCGGAATCACCGCCAACCGAACCGGCACCCTCGCCCGAAGAATCAGCGCAGCCCGTACCGGGCGGCCCGCCCACCACGGAAGGTTCGCTCGTGAGCGCCGGCCCGCCGCGGAGCGCCGCACCGAACCTCGTGGCGGGGGCCTTCGCCGGAGCGCATAAGACGGTCCAGATCGTTTTGGTAGACGACGAACCGGCGGCTACCGGGCCTCTGAACGTGAGCCTCACGGGGCTGGGCACCGGCCGGGCCTACGCCCAGGTTCTGCGCCTGACGTCGCCGGCTCCGAACGCGACCGCCGGAGTCGCTCTGGCCGGGGACCAGGTGACAGCCGGCGGTGCTTGGGGTCCGCGCACAAAGCCACCGAAGCTGCCGGTACGCGAAGGCGTTCTCACTCTCAATCTCGTCCCCAGCAGCGCCGCGCTCGTGACGGTTAACCCGCGCCCGGCCGTCCGGCGTAGGCATCGTCACAGGCACGCACGCAAAGCCTGAGCGAGCACCACCCGCGGTCCCGCCCGTCGACGGCCGAGCACCGGCTGCCCCGACATCAGAGCCGTGCGCGCCGGTTCAGTCGCCCGGCCGCGCGACGGACTCGAGCGGTCCGTCCTCGTTGCGCAGCGCGAGCTGGGCGACGCCGGCGGTCTGCTCGGCGAAGTGCTTGCTGAGCATCGTCTGCTGGCCTTGGTAGTTCGAGCCGAGGTCTTCGCCGTAGAGGACGTCCGGCTCAGCGGCCATCCGCTCGAAGGCGAGCTTGCAGACGGGCTGGCGGTGCTCGATCATGAACGGCACGTCGCGCGCGCGCACCTCCAGCGCAGCGCGACTGCCGTGGCTCTTCTTGCGCCGCCGCTGGGAGTAGCCGAAGCCGGGGTCGAAGAAGCCGGCGTAGTGGGTCCTCAGCTCGCCGGCCGTCGGGTCGTAGGCCATCATCTCGGCCGCGTAGCCCGGCGGGATGCTGACGCCCTCGGCCGAGAGCAACAGGTAGAAGACCTCCGGCTCGAGCACGATCCGGTCGCCCTTCTCGGGGTGTACGGGCTCCCAGTAGTCCTGCCACTTCAGCGCGCCGACGTTGCCGAGATCGACCGGCAGGCTGTTGCGCTTGGCCCGGTAGCCGACGATGTTCTCGGGCGGTCCCGAGATGTTGAGGCTCAGGAACAGGCCGTTCGCGAGCGACAGCTCGCTGGCGCGCAGGGCGTGCGAGTCGAGGTAGAGCAAGGGGAACTCTTCGTGGAGCATCGTCAGCTCCTCGTCGCCGAGTACCGACTCTTCGTGGATGAGACGGACCTGGTTCAGCGACAGTCCGGTTTTGACGTGAATCGCGAACGAGCGCGGCACGACCTCCAGGTAGAGCTTGCCGTGATAGCCGGCCACGATCTCGTCGAAGCGATTGTTGCGATCGGTGATGACCCGCGTGAACACGTCCAAGCGCCCGGTCGAACTCTTCGGGTTGGCCTTCGCGCGGATCTCTCCGGGCAGGCGGAACTCCTCCTTGAGGGGCACGAGATAAGGGCGATCGCGCTCGAGTGTGGCGCCGTCGCGCAGGTCGATCTTCTGGAACGCGAGCCCGTCAATCTTCTCTTCGACGGTCGAGCTGCTGTCCGGCAGGAAGCTGCAGCGCAACGCCCAGGCATAGTCGCCGAGGCGCAGGTCGACCGAGGCCGGTTGGATCGACTCGGCGGGGATCCGCCACTCGCCGGCCGTCATCCACTCGGCGCGAACGGCCTCGCGTAGCTGCTGGGAGGCCAGCACGCCCCGGCCGAGCGCGATGCCGCCGGGCCCGTCCGTCGGCGTGCCCTCGGCGCCGGGACTCTGCCGCTGGACGACGTCTGGGTGGGTGTCGATCGGAGCACTCATCGCCGTCGAGTCTACGCACCCCACCGGCGGGCGGCGCACCGTAAAGTGCGCAATCATCATGTCGGACTGGCCCGCGGCGCACGGGTCCTACGAGAGGTCTGAAGACATGAGCGAAGACACGAGCGATACAGCTATGACCGAGCATCACCGGATCGCAATTGTCGGTTCCGGCTTTGGCGGGCTCGGTGCCGCCGTGCGCCTGAAACGGGCCGGGATCGATGACTTCGTCGTGCTCGAGCGCACTGGCGACGTCGGCGGTACCTGGAACGTGAACACTTATCCGGGCTGCCAGTGCGACATCCCGTCGCACCTGTACTCGTTCTCGTTCGCGCCGAACCCGGACTGGTCGCGCACGTACTCGTTGCAGCCGGAGATCTGGGAGTACCTGCGGAAGGTCTGCAAGGACCAGGGCGTCGAGCCGTATATCCGCTTCCACGAGGAGGTCACGGCCGCGCGCTGGGACGAGGACGCGCAACTGTGGCGGATCGAGACCCGCCCGGGCCCGATGAACACATCCGGTGCCGGCGCAGGGAACGGCTCTGACCCGGCGCCGCCACGCGAGCTGACGGCCGAGATCCTGATCGCCGGGCCCGGGCCCCTTGCCGAGCCGAAGCTGCCCGAGATCGACGGGATCGAGTCCTTCGAAGGCAGGATGTTTCACTCGGCGCAGTGGAACCACGAGCACTCGCTGCTCGGCAAGCGCGTCGGCGTGATCGGCACGGGCGCCTCCTCGATCCAGTTCGTGCCGCACATCCAGCCGGAAGTGGCCAAGCTGGACGTCTTCCAGAGAACGCCACCCTGGGTCGTGCCCCACCGCGATCGGCCGACCACGCGCGCCGAGCGCCTGCTCTACAAAGCTTTTCCGCCGGCCCAGCGTTTGGTGCGGGCGCTGATATACGGCTCGCGCGAGCTGTTCGTGCCGACGCTGATGCACCCCCGGGCCGGCTCGCTGGCCGAGCGCGCCGGGCGCAAGCACCTGCGCGAACAGGTCCCTAACCAAGAGCTGCGCGCCAAGCTGGCGCCCCGTTACAGGATCGGCTGCAAGCGGACTTTGATCTCCAACGACTGGTACCCGGCGCTGCAGCAGCCGAATGTCGAGCTTGTCACCGATGCGATCGCGCGCGTAATCCCGAGCGGTGTGGTCACGGCCGATGGGGTCGAACACGAACTCGACACGATCATCTTCGGGACCGGCTTTCACGTGACCGACATGCCCGTCGCCGAGTGGGTCCACGGGCGAGGTGGCTTGAAGATGAGCGAGGTCTGGGAGGGCAGCCCGCAGGCCTACCTGGGCACGACCGTCGCCGGCTTTCCGAACATGTTCTTGCTGGTCGGGCCGAACACAGGCCTCGGCCACAACTCGATCGTGTTCATGATCGAGTCCCAGCTGAACTACGTGATCGACTGCATCGCCCAACTCGATCGCGCTGGCGCCGCCACGTTCGAGGTGAAGGCGAACGCGCAGGAGCGCTACAACGCCGAAGTCCAGCGCAAGCTGGAGGGCTCGGTCTGGACCTCGGGCGGTTGCGTGAGCTGGTACCTGGACGAGCACGGCCGCAACTCGACCGTCTGGCCGGGCTCGACCTGGCCCTTCCGCAAGCGAACGCGTAAGTTCGACCCCGAGCACTACGAGTTGGGGGGCCAACGGGCCCAGCTCCCCGCGCGGCGAGACGTCGAGCTGGCACCTGCATGAGCAAACGTAACCAGAGCGTGTACGAGATCGCGGGCCGCACCGTCTTCATCACCGGCGCCGCGCGCGGGATCGGCGCCGCGACCGCCGAGCGGCTGCATCGCAAGGGCGCGAACGTGGCCCTGGTCGGCCTCGAGCCCGAGCGCCTGGAGGCCTTGGCGGCGCGCTTGGGCGAGCGCGCACTGGCGATCGAGGCCGACGTGACCGACTTCGGAGCCCTGCAGCGAGCCGTCGCGGCGAGCGTCGAGCGCTTCGGCGGGATCGATGTCGCGATCGCCAACGCCGGCGTCGCTTTTACAGGCGCCTTGGCGAGCGCGCCGATGGAGCAGATCGAGCGCACGTTCGCCGTCAACCTGTTGGGTGTCTGGCGCACCGACCGGGCGGTCGCCGAGCAGCTGGTCGCGAGCGGCGGCTACCTGCTGAACATCTCCTCGCTGAGCGCCGTCTTCCACCCCCCGCTGCTCGGCGCCTACGCGACCGCAAAGTCAGGGGTCGACGCATTCAGCGACTGCCTGCGCGCGGAGCTTGCCCCCAGCGGAGTTCAGGTCGGCTGCGCTTACTTCGGCTTCCTCGACACCGACCTGGTCCGTGGCGGCTACGCCCAGCCCTCCGCGCAGCTCGCCCAGGACGGGACGCCCAGCTTCATCCGCAACCCGGCCCCCGTCTCGAAGGCGATCGACGCGATCGAGCGCGGCATCGAACATCGCTCGCCCCGCGTCTGGGCGCCGCGCTGGGTCGGTCCGATGATCTCGCTGCGCGGCGTCCTGCAGCCGTTGATCGAACGGCGTTTGCGCAGCGAACCGGAGCGCATCGCCCAGGCCGTCAAGCTGGCCGACCCCGAGTCCGAGTCCGTCGCCGCCCAGGACCCCCTGCTCGGCGTGGCCGCGCAGGCGCTCGACTGACACACCGTCCCTGACGGCCGTCAGGGTTATTCGGCCTGCGAGAACTCGATGATCGCGATCGCGAGCATCACCAAACCGAGGATCGCGATGACGGCGATCTCGAGCGGCGTCGGCACGTGCCAGCCGAACCAGGTGACGCCCGGCGCGAGCGCTTCGCGGGCGGCGGGCGAGATTTCGAGGTGCGAAAAGATCGCCCTGCGCATCGGGTCGACCGCGTAGGTCAAAGGGTCGAGGCGGTTGAGCACCGCCAGCCAAGGTTCGAGGTTGGCGACCGAGAACATCGCGCCTGACAAGAAGAACATCGGCATGATGACCATCTGCATCAAGGCCATAAACGACTGCATCTGGTTGATCCTGGCCGCGAACATCACGCCGAACGCGGTGATCGCGAAGGCGACGAGCAGCGACAGCGCGAACAGCTCCAAGATGAGGCTCAGTTCGTAAGGGATTCCGACGAGGCCCGCGATCGCGATCACGATCAGGCCCTGGAACGTGGCGACGGTCGCTCCGCCGGCGACCTTGCCGAGCACGATCGACGAGCGCCGTACCGGCGCGACCATCATCTCTCGCAGAAAGCCGAACTCCCTGTCCCAGACGATCGAGGCGGCCGAGAACATGGCGGTAAACATGATCGCCATGCACAGCACGCCCGGGTAGATGAACGTTTTGAAGTCGACCCCGTGCGTGCCCGCGGCGGCCAGCGAGCCGATGCCGCTGCCGAGCACGAACAGGAACAGGAACGGTTGGATCAGAGACGTCAGGATGCGCAAACGGTCGCGGCCGAACCTGATCAGCTCTCGCCGCCAGACGACCCTGATCGCGCGCAGCTCGCTGCGCAGGCTGCGCGCGGGCACGTGCACGCGCGCGACGTGGCCCCCAGGAGGGCCGCCTTGCGTGGCCGCGATCCGGCGAGCCGGCGACGTTACGGTGCTCGGGTCGGTCTCAGTCGCCATCAGCGGCTCATCATCTTTGCCATGTTTCTGCGCATGTCGGTCGCTCCCGACTCCTCGGCGTCGCGGATCGTGGTGCCTGTGTAAGACATGAACACGTCGTCAAGGGACGGCCTCGAGACGCTGACCGACCGGATCTCCGGGTGGGCGGGATCCCATTCATCGAACAGCCTCGGCACAAACTGCTCGCCGGAGGGCACGCCGAACGTGACCGCGCCTTCGGCGATCGTCGCCTCGATGTCGAAGCGTTCCCTAAGCGCCGCTATCGCGGCCTCGTCATCGCCGGTCTCGATCTGGACCCGGTCCTTGCCGACGCTCGCCTTCAAGGCCTCGGGCGTGTCGAGCGCAACGATCGTGCCCCTGTCCATGATCGCGATGCGGTCGCAATACTCGGCCTCGTCCATGTAATGGGTCGTCAAGAAGATCGTGACGTCCTCGTCGCGCTTCAGCTCCGAGATATAGCTCCAGATCGAACTCCTTGTCTGCGGATCGAGACCGACGGTCGGCTCGTCGAGGAACAAGACCCTTGGCGAGTGCAGCAGGCCGCGGCCGATCTCAAGGCGTCGCTTCATCCCGCCCGAGAAGGTCATCACCAGGCTCGCGCGCCGCTCCCACAGGCCGACCATCTCCATGACCTGCTTCAGCCGCTCGGCCACCTCGCCGCGCGCCATCCCATACAGCTCGGCGTGCAGACTCAGGTTCTGTTCGGCCGTCAGATAGCCGTCCAACGTCGTGTCCTGGAAGACGAGCCCGATGTTGCGACGCACCTGATCGCGTTCGCGGACCACGTCGTGCCCCGCCACCAGCGCCGAGCCGCCGGTCGGCTTGACGAGCGTGCAGAGCATGCTGATCGTCGTCGACTTGCCCGCGCCGTTGGGGCCCAAGAAGCCGAAGGTCTCGCCGCTTGCGACCTCGAAGTCGATGCCTTTCACCGCTTCCAGGTCGCCGTAGCGCTTGACCAGGCCCCGCACCGCGATGGCCGGCGAGTTAGTCGGCTCGCCCGCGATCGCGGCCGCGGCCGCGAGACTGGCGCCGTTCTCAGACTGGCTCATCACGTTCAATCAACAGTAGTGCCCTCTCCGCCATCCTCGCCATCGCCGTCGGCGAGGATCCGATAGAGGTCGCGCCGCGCCGTCGCCAAGACCCCGCGCGCCTGCTTCCATTGGGGCTCGCTGCCGGTCCTCATGACCTGGCCAAAGGCGTTGCCGACGTCGCGCATCAGCCGGCCCAGCTCGAATGCCAGGTCGGAGATGTCGCCGCTCATCTGGGCCCACGGCGCCGGGGCGTCCTTGTCGCGCTCCTCCACGTAGGTGCGGCCGGCGTCGGTCAGCTCGTAGTGCTTGCGGCCGTCGGTCTCACCCGACTTGATCAAGCCCTCGTCCTCGAGCTGTTGCAGCGCCGGATAGACCGAGCCCGGGCTCGGCCGCCAGACGCCGTCCGAGCGCTCCTCGATCTCCTGCATGATCTGATAGCCATTGCGGGGCTCCTCCGCGAGCAGCAGCAACGCTGCGGTGCGCACGTCGCCCCGGCGCGCCTTGCGCCCCCTTCCGAACGGTCCACCGCCGGAGCCGAAGCCGCCGAACGGCCCGCCACCGCCGAACCCGCCGAAGCCGCCGCGCGGCCCGCCACGGTGTCGATGACCGGCGTGATGCCCGTGGCGTCCGCCGCGCGGGGCGCCCTCACCGGGACCCTCCTCGCCGCGACCACGGCCGCCTCGGCCGCCTCCCATCGCTCGCAAAAACGCCTTCAGGTCGCCTTCGAAATCGTGTCTATAGCTGTGGCCGCACGGTCCGGCCTGGCCTTGGTTTATCGCATCAGCAAACATGTCCACTCCTATCGCAAAGTATCTCAAGAGGATCACGATATATCGTTATCTTCGATATATCAAGTCCCCGCCTGAAGATCCTCGAACCTCGACTCAGCCCCTGACGGCCGCAGGTCGAGCAGGTCAAGGACGCACCGAGCGAAATGTGCTCGGCACATGAGCGAGGGAGGACGCAGAGATGCGAAAGCCTGCGGCCGTCAGTGGCGGAAGTGGCGGATGCCGGTGGCTACCATAGCGACCCCCGCCGCGTCCGCCGCCGCGACGACCTCCTCGTCGCGGACCGATCCCCCCGGCTGGATGATCGCGTTTACGCCGGCCTCGATCGCGACCTCTGGACCGTCGGCGAACGGGAAGAAGGCGTCGGAGGCCATTACCGAGCCGGACAGGAGGTCCGGCTGGGTGGCCTTCGCTTTGTCGACCGCCAACCGGACCGCATCCACGCGGCTAGTCTGGCCGGCGCCGATACCGATCGTGGCGGTGCCCTTGGCGATCACGATCGCGTTCGAGCGCACGTGCTTGCAGACCGTCCAGGCGAACAGCAGGTCATCCCAATGGGTGTCCGTCGGCTCGGGCCCGCTCTTGTTCATCGGCGTCATGTCGGCTTTCGTCTCGGCGATCAGGTCCTTCGTCTGGACCAGCTCGCCCCCGATCACCGGCTTGGATTCGGCCTCGTGACTCCTACTTGGCCAGTCGGGCAACTCCAGCAGGCGCACGTTCTTCTTCGCGGTCAAGACCTCCAGCGCCGCCGGATCGTATGCCGGGGCCAGCAGCACCTCGATGAACTGTTCGGCCAAACGCTCCGCGCAGGCCTTATCGACCGGCCGGTTGAGCGCGATCACGCCGCCATAGGCGCTGACCGGATCGCAGGCGAACGCGCGGGTATAGGCTGACTCGATCGTCTCGCCGAGGGCGCAGCCGCACGGGTTGTTGTGCTTGACGATCGCGCACGCCGGACCTCCAAACTCCTCCACCAACTCGCGCGCCGACGAAAGGTCGAGCAGGTTGTTGAACGACAGCTCCTTGCCGTGCAGCTGCTTCACGCCCTCCAAGAGGTGCGTCGGCGCGCCCACCCGCCTATAGAAAGCGGCCCGCTGGTGCGGGTTCTCGCCGTAGCGCAAGTCGGAGACCTTCTCGTAGGCGTCGCTAAAGCTCGGCGGGAACTCGTCTTCGTAGGCCCTCGTCGAGAACCAACTCGAAATCGCGGCGTCGTAGCGGGCGGTTACGGCGAAGGCCTTGGTGGCGAGCAGTGTGCGTGTTTGCGACGAAAGCCGGCGGTCGGCGGAGCCCAACTCCTTCAGGACCTCTTCGTAGTCCTCAGGATCGACCACGACGGCGGCGTAAGCGCTGTTCTTGGCGGCGGCCCTGATCATCGTCGGGCCGCCGATGTCGATGTTCTCGATGATCTCCTCGTCGGTCGCGTCCGCGCGCGCGCGTGTCGCCTCGAACGGATACAAGTTGACGCACACCAAATCGACCTGCTCGATCCCGTGCTCGGCCGCCGCCCGCAGGTGCGAGTCCTCGTCGCGCAAGGCCAGCAGCCCGGCGTACAGCCTCGGGTGCAAGGTCTTCACGCGCCCGTCCATCATCTCCGGAAATCCGGTGAAGTCCTCGATCGCCCTTACCTTCACGCCGGCCTCCGCCAGGGCCTTGGCGGTACCGCCAGTGGAGACCAGCTCGACGCCCAGCTCGCTCAGGCCCTTCGCGAACTCGACCAGGCCGGTCTTATCCGACACCGACAGCAGCGCACGCCGGACCTGCGCCTCGCCTGGGGCGGCTTGCTCGATCATCGCGTTAGCGGGCCGTGATTTGGCACGGTGCGCAGCCTATCCATCGATGGCGACGCGGCGCTCGTTCTCGGGATCGATGCGCAGGGCACCCTTCGCGAACAGGCGGACCGCCTCGGGCAGCAGCGCGTGCTCCAGCGGCCTCAGCGCCGCCAGCACCTCCTCGGGGTCTCGGGCATCCGGCAGCTCGACCGCGCGCTGGGCGATCACCGGACCCGTGTCCACTCCGGCGTCGACGAAGTGAACGGTCACGCCAAACACCTTCACGCCGTACTCGAGGGCCTGCTCGATCGCGTGCAGGCCCGGGAACGCCGGCAGCAGCGACGGGTGCACGTTGATGACCGCCCCCTCGAACCTGGCCAAGAAGGGTTCCGACAGCAGTGCCATGTAGCCGGCGAGCACGACCAAGCGCACGCCCTTCGAGTCCAGCCAGTCCGCCAAAGCTTCGTCGCGAGCGACCCTGTCTGGGTAATCGGCCTTCGCGAACACCTCGCACGGAACGCCGCGCCCGCTCGCCCGCTCGAGCGCCTGCGCGTCGGCCGTCGAGGAGGCCACCGCGACGATCTCCGCCTCGCGGCCGTGGACCGTGTCGAGCAATGCTTTCAAGTTCGTGCCGGTCCCCGAGACCAGCACGGCGATCGGCAGGGGCTCCTCCGCGGACACGGGTCGGGACCATACCTGTGATTCAACTCACAGAGACCGCCGCCGAGTCGCACAAAAATACGGTCAGTGTCGAAGTGCCCGATGTCGATTCATCGACCGACTCGGCCACCGTCCCCGAACTCTAGGACAACAACAAAATGTTGACAGCCATCTTGATCACATTCGTCATCGTCGCGATCCTCGGCTACGCGCTGCGTTCCGAGCGTTCCGGCAACGAGCTGATCTCACATCAGCCATACAACAACCGTCACAGCGACGCCAGCGCCGCGCGCGAAGACCACTTCGTCTAGCGGCTCAGGCGCTGATCAGCGGTAGCGGCAACTCGCCGGCTTGATCGTCCTCGAGCGCGAACTTGCCATTCGCCTCGCCGGTCCCGTCCAACGGGTAGCGCCCGCTGAAACAGGCGTCGCAGTGGGATCCAGGACCACCTTGTACGCCCTCGCCGGAGCCGATCGCCTCGTAGACGCCGTCGAGCGACAGGTAATGCAGCGAGTCGCAACCCAGCTCGGCCGCGATCTCAGCGGTGGTGCGCCCGTGGGCGATCATCTCCTCGCGCGTGGACATGTCGATGCCGTAGTGGCACGGGTGCACGATCGGCGGGGCCGAGACGCGCATGTGCACCTCGGCGGCGCCGGCGTCGCGCAGCATCTGCACGATCTGCCTGGTCGTGTTGCCCCTCACGATCGAGTCGTCGACGACGACCAAGCGCTTGCCTGCGACGACCTCTGGCAGGGGGTTGAACTTCAGGCGCAGCCCGTGCTTGCGCAGCTCCTGGCCGGGCTGAATGAACGTCCTGGCGACGTACCTGTTCTTGACGAAGCCGTCGTCCTGGGGGAGGCCTGCCGCGCGCGCCAGGCCACGGGCTGCCGCGTTGCCGGAGTCCGGCACCGCTATCACCAGGTCGGCCGCCACGGGCGCCTCGCGCCAAAGGATCTCCCCCATGCGCCCTCTCGAGACCTGCAGCACGTTGCCGTTCATCTTCGAGTCTGGCCTCGCGAAGTAGATGTACTCGAACACGCAGAACGCGTGGCGCCCGCCGGTGGCCACCGGCCTGCTTTGCAGGCCGTCGGGCCCGAGCGTGACCAGCTCGCCGGGCTCGACGTCGCGCAGGTAGCGCGCGCCGATGATGTCGAAGGCGCAGGACTCCGAGGCCACGCAGTAATCGGATCCCGCCCACCCAGCCGCGTGTTCGCGATCGCCCGGACCGCCGTTTGTCTGACCCCCGATCCCGGCTGAACCCTCCGGCCCGTCCTCGAGCACCCCGATCGCGAGTGGCCTCAGGCCGTGGGGGTCCCTGAAGGCGAGGACGCGGTCCCTGGTCATTGCCACGATCGAGAAGGCACCGCGCAGGCGTGGCAGGATCGCTGCGATCGCGTCCTCGATCGACTCGGCCGGGTGCGTGGCAATCAGCGCGGCGATGATCTCCGAGTCCGAGGTCGAGCTGAACGTGACGCCGGCCGCGGTCAGCTCCTCGTGCAGCTCGACCGCGTTGATCAGGTTGCCGTTGTGGCCGAGCGCCAGCTCGCGGCGCGAGCCGCCGAGGCCCTCCGAGCGCTGCACCGGCTGGGAGTTCTCCCAGGCGTTCGAGCCGGTCGTCGAGTAGCGGACATGCCCGATCGCCAGGTCGCCGGCCAGCGTGCGCAGGTCGTTCTCGCTGAAGACCTGGCTGACGAGCCCCAGCTCCCTGAACGTGACGATGTTCCCGCCCCTGTCGGCCGCGGCGATCCCCGCCGACTCCTGGCCCCTGTGCTGGAGCGCGTACAAAGCGAAGTACGAGAGCCGCGCCACGTCGTGGCCGGGCGCGTACAGGCCGAACACGCCGCACTCGTCGCGCGGGCCCTCGCGCGTGGGCATGCCTGACTGGGATGGCGCGGACATCAGGGAAACAGCTCCCTCAGCGAATTGTGAGCGTCGGCCAACTCGCTAAGCGTAGCGGACAGGTTCAGGCCGCCGGCGGCGATCTGGAACTCCTCGCCGCCGACGGTGCCGATCACGTGCACCTGGGTGCGCCGACCGAGCGCACGCACGCCGGTGGCAATGCCGCTGACGAGAAAGCCGCCAGGACCCTCGCCGAAGAGGACCCGAAAGAGATCGCCGTCGCCGTCGCCTCCGGCGCCGGCGAGCGCGTCCAGCCGCACCTCGGCGCCGAAGCCGCCCGCCAGGCAGCACTCGGCCAAGGCGACGGCCAAGCCGCCCTCGGCGATGTCGTGCGCTGATGAGAGCCCGCCCACGCGCACGGCGCCGCGAACGGCGAACTGGGCGGAGCGCACAGCGGCGATGTCGATCTCGGGCAGCCCCTCCGGGAGCGCGAGACCCCACAGCTTGGACAGCTCGCTCGCGTCCAGCGACGCCACAAAGGGGCCGACAAGCGCGATCGTGTCGCCGGGGCGCGCAAAACCGAGGCGCCCCGCACGGCGCGCGTCGGGCAGGCTGCCGACCATGCCGACGACCGGGGTCGGGTAAATCGGACCGGACGGTGTCTCGTTGTAAAGCGACACGTTGCCACCGACGATCGGCGCCTCCAGCGCGCGGCAGGCATCGCCGAGGCCGCGTACCGATTCGGTCAGCTGCCAGGCGATGTGCGGCTTCTCGGGGTTGCCGAAGTTGAGGTTGTTGGTCGTTCCCAACGGCTCCGCGCCGACGCAGGCCAGGTTGGCGGCGCACTCGAGCACCGCCTCGACCGTGCCGTTGTAGGGGTCGGCCGCCACGCGCCGGCCGTTGCAGTCGATCGATACCGCCAGAGCGCCGGCGCCGGGCAGCGCCAGGACCGCGGCGTCGGTCTCTTCGGGCCGGCGGACGGTCCTGGACTGGACGATCGCGTCGTAGTGCTCGAACAGGGGCCTACGCGAGGCGATGTTTGGGCTGGAGAGCAGCGCGAGCAGGGTCTCGCGGGCGGACGCGTCGCGCGCGAGCGTGGCGGCCGGCGCTGGATAGATCGGCTGCGACGGCCGGGCCGGCGAGAGGTCGTAGAGCGGGCATTCGTCGACGAGCGCGGCGACCGGCATGTCGCCGACCAGCTCGGGACCGTCGAAGACCTTGATGCGGCCGCTGTCGGTGACGGTTCCGATCGCGGAGCCGCCGATCTCCCACTTGGCGCACAGCTCTAGGACCGCGTCCAGGCGGCCTGGCTCGACCACGCACAGCATCCGCTCCTGGGACTCGGAGACCATGATCTCGAAGGGGGCCATGCCCGGCTCGCGCAACGGCACCAGCGCGACGTCGAGGTCGATGCCGACGCCCCCGCCCGAGGCCATCTCCGCGGCCGAGGAGGTCAGGCCGGCGGCGCCGAGATCCTGCAGCGAGACGATCAGGCCCGAATCGAGCAGCTCCAAAGAGCACTCCAACAGCTTTGACTCCTCGAAGGGATCGCCGACCTGGACCGTCGGGCGCTTGGCGTCATCGCCGCCGGTGCCCAGCTCGGCGGAGGCGAGCACCGAGGCGCCGCCGATCCCGTCGCGACCGGTCGAGGCGCCGAACAGGACGACGACGTTGCCCGGCCCGGCCGCCGCGCTGCGGATCAGACGCTCGCGGGGGGCCAAGCCTAGCGCCATCGCGTTGACCAGGCAGTTGTGGGTGTAAGGATCCTCGAAGTAGACCTCGCCGCCGACGGTCGGCACGCCGATCGAGTTGCCGTAGTGGGCAATGCCGCCGACAGCTCCGTCCAACAGAAAACGGGCCCGTACGCGCGCGCGCGCGGCACCCACTTTTTTGGAGTCCTCGCCGGGCCCCTCTCCGCCATCATCTCCAGCCTCCTCGCCGTGCGTCGGCTCGCCAAAGCGCAAGGAGTCGAGCACCGCGATCGGCCGGGCGCCGATCGCGAAGATGTCGCGCAGGATGCCGCCGACGCCGGTGGCGGCGCCCTGGAAGGGCTCGACCGCGGACGGGTGGTTGTGAGACTCGACCTTGAAGGCGCAGACCAGGCCGCCGCCGACATCGACCGCGCCGGCGTTCTCGCCTGGCCCCATCACGACGTGGGGCCCCTCAGTGGGGAGCGTCTTCAGGAGCTTCTTGGAGTGCTTGTAAGCGCAGTGCTCGGACCACAGCAACGAGTACATCGCCAGCTCGACCTGATTTGGTGCCCGCCCACCTACGCGACCCTGGAAGCGGCAGGCCAGGTCGTACTCCTCGCGGGTAAGCCCGAGCGCGAGCGCGTCCTCGACGGTCGGCGAGTTGGCGTTGGCGGCGGTGTCAGGCATCGATGCTCATCGGCGCCGTACGCGCGCGCGTACGGCCGTTTGGGAGACGACGCCGCCGGCCGGCCACGACGGACTCAAACACGAGCCAACTCCACGGACCGGCGCATCGACTCGAAGATCGTCAGCCCGTCGGTCGAGCCGCCGGTGAGCATTTCAACCGCGTGCTCGGGATGGGGCATGAGCCCGAAGACGTTGCCTGCCTGGTTGCAGACACCGGCGATGTCATGGACGGAGCCGTTGAAGTTGTGGCTGGCCGCGTACCTCAGGACGACCTGGCCGTCCGACTCCATCGACGCGAGGGTGTCCTCGTCGGCGTAGAAGCGGCCCCAGGAGTGCTTGGCGGGGATGGAGAGCGGCTGACCGGGCGTGCACGCCCGGGTGAAGGGAGTGTCCGGGTTGACGACCTCCAAGGAGACCTGCCTGAACGTGAAGCGCAGGTTCGTGTTCGGCAGGAGCGCGCCCGGTAGGAGTCGGGCCTCGCAGAGGACCTGAAAGCCGTTGCAGATCCCGAGCACGAGCCCGCCGGCGCCGGCGAACTCGATCACGGCCTCCATCGCCGGCGAGAAGCGGGCGATCGCGCCGGCGCGCAGATAGTCGCCGTAAGAGAAGCCGCCCGGCACGACGATCGCGTCGGCGCCGTGCAGATCGCGGTCGCCGTGCCAGATCAAGTCGGCGTCGCCGACCAGGCCGGCGGCGTGCAGCGCGTCGCGCTCGTCGCAGGAGCCGGGAAACTGAAGGACGCCGAACTTCACTTCAGCGTCGCCACGGCCTCTGTGTCCGCCGGGTCGATCCGCTGCAGTCCGGGAATCCCGTCGAAGCCGCGATCGGCGCTGAGGATCGCGTCGATGCCGCGGTTGAGCGCCTGGGCCGCGAAGATCGCGTCGCGCATGTCCAGGCGCTCGTGCTCGCACCAGAGACCCAGCGCCCGTTCGATGTCGCTCTGCGTGACCGTGTGCAGCCGGGACGTGGCCGCTATATCCAGGGCGTCTCTGGCGGCCAAGGCTCGGGGAACGCCCCGCCTGCATCTCACGTGGGCGAACTCGTGGATGAGCTCGACGCTCGCCTCGGAAGAGATCAGGCCCTGCACGCCGTCGTCCATGACGGCTCGACAGGGATCGCGATATGGGTGCTCACCTCCGAGCGCATAGATGAAGACGCTCGTGTCGAAGAGAAAGCGACGCACGGAGGCGCTACTCGTCCTCGTCGTACAGCTTCAGCAGCTTGCCGTACCTGCCCTCGATGATCTCCTGCTTCATTACCGGCCAGTCGTCGACAGGCATCGGCTCCGCTTCGAGCAGTTTGGCGAACGCCCTCGAACGAGTGTCGTTGATGCTCGCCAGCTTCTCGTCGATCGCCTCACGGATCAGAGCCCCCATCGAGATCCCACGCTGTGCGGCGGTCTCGCGGAGGCGGCGGTGCAGCTCGTCGTCCAGCAAAAGCTGGGTCCTGCGCGTCAGGTGTGCAGATGACATGAGCCTACACTAGCACATGCACATGTGCCTTACACATGTGCATGTGTGTCATTAGCGGGTCGGCCGCGCCACCGGGAGCTACGCGCCGGCGCCGTCGAGCAGCTCGATCTCGTAGTCCTCGACCAAAGGGTTGGCGAGCAGCTTCTCGCACATCGAGTCCAGCCGCGAAACGTCGTCGAGGTCCAGCTCGACCAGGCGCCCGACGTGGACGTTCGAGACGCCCTCGAACCCGAGCGCCGGCAGCGCCCGCTCGACGGCGACACCCTGGGGGTCGAGAATGCCGGCCTTGGGCCGGATCAGGACCCGGGCTTTCACGAGCTGGCGCCGGTGCGGTCGAGCCAAGCCTGGAAGGGCTCGCCGGCGATCCGCTCGTAGGCCTCTACATAGCGGGCCCTGGTGCCGGCGACGACGTCGTCGGGAATGGCGGGCGCCGGCGGCTTCTTGTCCCAGCCGCTGGCTGCCGCCCAGTCGCGGACGTACTGCTTGTCGAAGCTCGGCTGCGAGCGCCCGACCTCGTAGCCGTCGGCCGGCCAGTAGCGCGAGGAGTCCGGCGTCAGGACCTCGTCGCCAAGCACCAGATCGCCGGTCGAGTCGAGGCCAAGCTCGAACTTGGTGTCCGCCAAGATCACGCCGCACTCACGCGCGCGGGCGGCCGCAAACGAGTAGAGCGCGATCGAGGCGTCCCGTACCTTGGCCATCAGCTGCTCGTCGCCGACAAGCTCGGCGGCCCGGTCGAAGTCGATCGCCTCGTCATGGCCGACCTCAGCCTTGGTCGAAGGGGTAAAGATCGGCTCGGGCAGTTGCTCTGACTCGCACAGGCCCGCGGGTAGCTCGATCCCCGAGACGGCGCCCGTGGCCTGGTAGTCAGACCAGCCGGACCCCGTGATGTAGCCGCGAACGACGCACTCGACGGGCAGCATCTTCAGCCGCTCGACGACCAAGGCCCGGCCGCGGGCCTCCTCGGGGACGCCGTCGGTCGCGGAGATCAGGTGGTTGGGGAGGATGTGATCGGTCTGGGCGAACCAGAAAACCGACAGGCCCGTCAGGACCTTGCCCTTGTCGGGAATCGGCGTCGGGTGGACCGCGTCGTAGGTCGAGATCCGATCGCTGGCGACCATCAACAGGCGATCGCCGGCGAGGTCGTAAAGCTCGCGCACCTTGCCCTTGGCGATCAGGGGCAGGTCGGCGAGGGCGGTCACGCGGCGCGATGCTACCAGCGAGTTCGGCCGCGAGGAGATCAGCTACGGCTGTACGCGGGCCGCTGGCGCAGCGCCCATTCGAAGAGGTTGCTGAACAGCTCGCCCTGCTCGACAGCATCGTCCAGCGCGTGGTGGGTGTGCGCGGCTTGCGGCAGCAGCTCCAATGGGAGACGGCTCTTGGACGACTCCGCATAGGTGGAGCCAGCGGCGCCAATGTAGAGGCTCCGAATGTCGATGCAGGTGCCATGTCCGAAGGGCGATTCGCCGACGAAGTACGAGAAGTACCAGTGCATGAAGGACCAGTCGAACGCCGCCGGGTAGGCGACGAACACCGCGCGGCGACCATCGGCCACGTTACGCACCCACTGGTCGGCCTCGCGCATAGCCCGCGCAGGGTCGCTCCCCTCGCGCTGCAGGCGCTCACGATCGAGACCGTTGATCGACAACGCTTCGGGATCGAAGCGCTCGGAGATCGGTCGAAGCTCCCAATACTGTGCATCCTCGCGTGGCTCCAGCCGCTCGAAGTGCTCGCCGTCGAAGGTCGCTACGGCGACCAGCGCGAAGGAGAGCATCGAAAAGGGGCCGGGGATGGGCCCATCACTCTCGACATCTACAGAGAAGTAGATGTCCTGGGATCCGTCAGAGCGCATAGACAGAGATTAGAGCAGCAGCAACGGATGTTCGGAGCGGCTCCGTGTAGGCACCGGCGACGAAAAAGGCTCGCGAGTGCAGTACGGTGATCCCACTTATGCGTTGATCGCCCCTCAGGGATCTCAACCATCGGCCAGGCGAGTACCACCATTAGGTTGCGTTCGGGCACGCGGCATGTCGATACTATGGCTGCCGCCGTATGACCCGTCAGCTCGACACACGCCGAAAGGAAAGCGAAAATGGGCTTGCGCGCGTTCGCGACGAGGCGGCTTTGCGCCTGTCGACGATCGTCGGGGAGGAACCTCTGGCCATCTACGTGACCGGCTCGTTCGGCCGTCTCGAGGCGCGCTTCCCACGCGGATCCGATCTGGACCTGTTCTTTCTTTACGGCCCGCAAGACGGCTCCCACAAGTCCCGCCTCTCTCAGCTCACATGGTTTGAGCTGGCCGGGGAGCTAATCCGCATCGCTCGCGACCTCGAATTCGAGGAGTTCTCTCGGGACGGAGCCTTCCTGCAAGTCCATAACGTCTGGCACATAGGCAAGGAACTGGGATCGCAGCACGAGGATGCTGAGAACAGCTTCACCGCACGACTGCTGCTGCTGCTTGAGAGCAGGTACGTTCTGAACGAGGATCTATACCTTAGCTTCATGGCTGAAACAGTCGGCTTTTACTACGGCGATTATCCCGCGAATCGCGGCACGTTTAGGCCTACCTTCCTTATTAATGACATCTTGCGATTCTGGCGGACACTGTGCCTGAACTACGAGCACAAGCGCAGTCGCAAGCGCAGCGAGCAGCGGAGCGACGATCCAAACGCCGCCTGGCGAGCAGACTCCGCCCTGGACAACCTGAAGCTGCGCTTTAGCCGCCTGTCGACCTGCTACTCGATGGTGATTGCGCTAGCGGCAGAGTCGACCCCGGTCACCCCGGCGCGGGTGCTCGAGCTGTGTCTCACGGCACCGACCGACCGCTGGGCGATCGCCGCTGAGCACTCGATGCCGAGCGCGCGAAGCGAGGCCCTCGAAAAGCACAAGCGGATACTTGAGTCATACGAGTACTTCCTCGACCTCGTCGGCGATGAAGGCGCGCTCAAGGAGAGGCTGGCATCGCACGCCGAGCGCGAGGCGACCCGTCAGAGAGCCAGCGAGTTTGGACAGGCCGTGTCGGAGTTCATGCTCGCCACTTGCCACGGCGACCAGCTGAGGACGCTGCTCATTTAGCAGCGCCTACGACCACCCACAACACTGTCCGGGATGGATCGTCCTTCTTGGGGCGACGCTCGGTGTGCCAGCCCTCGTCCTGTGGGCCGTAGATCGTCTCAAGCGCCGCCGGCACCAGCTCATATGCCCACCGGTCGACATCCGGGACGCTACCCATCGGTATCCCCCGCTTGAGCGCCTCCTGCACGCCACGCCATGGTATCTCTTTTCTCCGCTCGACCCAATCCTTTACCTCCTCGTCGTCGCGCAGTGCGGCTATCGCGCCGCTGCGATAGAGACCGTCGACGTCCAACTCTCCGCCGGCCTCAGGCTCGCTCGCCCGCTCCTTGACATCCGTGGGGGTACTACCGATTTCTCTCGACGCCTCCGACCCGTCCTCGACAGACAGCTTTTCAGTGAGACGACTGCGCATCTCCTCGATATTCATATCGGCCTTCTGCGCAAGTTGACTGGCGTAGGTGGGGACAGCTGTTCGCGAGTTATTCGGATCTTCAACCGTGGCCAGCTCCTCAAAGGAGGCGACACGGACAGGGATCGGATATGCATTGCCGGCCCGATCAACGTTCCCGCTGACGCTCGACCAGAACACACCATTCCCAGGCAATGGCTCGTTCAGAAGCGAGGACAGCAGATCGTCAGAGAAGTGGGCGTTGGCGGCCTTAACCGCGCGAAGATCGCCTTGGGAGAGCAGGTGAAAGATGAACCACGAATCGCCCTGACTCAGCAGCTCGCCAGGTATGGCGCCCGGCTGCTGGGTGACCATGACAGCTCCCAAGTTGTACTTGCGACCCTCCTTGATCCACTCTTCGTATGCCGATTCCCCGGAGCCGGCGCCTCCGATCACCGATTGGGCCTCCTCGATCACAGCAATCGTTGGGATCGGCTCAGGTGCCGCGCGGGTGAACTGATCCTGGTTGTGACTAAATATGTGCCGGAGGATGATTCCGGATAGAGCGAGCCCCGCAGAGCCGCGCATCTTCGAGATATCGACGATGCACAGCTTGCCGTCCTGGAGGGCGGAGAACAGCCGCGTCAAAAGTTGACTGGCCGGATCGTGCAGTTCGCCCACCACCCGGTTCATGTTCGCGCGGGCCGCATACAGCTCCATCTCCTGTCCCGACCTCAGCCCGAGCAGTGATTGGATCTCCCCCTCGTCGGCGTTTGCTCGATCGCGATGGATCAGGTCCACGAGCTTTCGCCAGGCGTCGCTACGCAGCGCCTTGAGCTTATGGACGTTCTGCTGCTCCTGTTGTTCGGGGGAAAGGGCGATCGAGATCACCAGAGACGGCGGCAGCTGTCGTATGTCCAAGCGCACAACCCCCGCCTTGAACGAGCCATAGTAGTCCGAGGGAGCCTCGCGATTGGTGAAGACGACCAACTCGTTTGCAAGCTCCTTCACGTCGCACAGCGCGGGGCGGCCGAGTAGGTCGGGCCAGAAGTACTCGCCGTCAGGGTCGAAGATGATCGTGCCGACAGGGATCTTGCGCCCATCCCGCCCGGGAATGCGGGGTGGGTTGGAGTAGAGCCGAGCGAAGAGCAACTTGACTAGGTTGGACTTGCCAAAGCCGGCCCGCGCAAAAACGAACGAGCGTCGCGCCACAAGCTGCTCGACGTCGAAACGCACAGGCACCTCGGGATCGAGCGTCTGCATCCATCGCGCGCCGTCGACACCGTCTTGTTTGCCGGCGTACACGAACTCGCCCAAGGCATAGTGGCCGATCGCAACCCCATCTGTGCCTCCCGCTACCTTGCACAGAACCTCGTCCGGCAGGAATGCCACCTTGGCGCCCACGTGCGGCAGCCTGCGATGCGATGGCGCGAAAATGAGTTCGTCGTCCTCGCAGCGCAACACGCCCAGCATGCGAATGTCAATCCGGTAGCGCAGATACCTTTTACGCAGGTCCTCGGGGATCTCCCGCTCCTCGGCGACGGCCCGGAGACCATACTCCTCGCCTGCGGTCGATGTCAATCCACCCTGTGCGGCGACAGATGTGATGCGTCCCAGCACGGCCTCCTCGGGGTTGGCAAGCTCAACCAGCACGAACTGGCCGTGCATCGGGACAGAGTGGTAATCGTCTTTATAGGGCAGTGTGAGATCGGCGTGAAACTCGAACCCGCCTCCAGTCGCTCCGCGAAACATGCCGACCGCGTGTTCTTTTGGAAAAAGCTCCATCATCCGCCCCCGATATTCGGTACGAGTGCCAATCCATCGAAGACCTCGCGCTTATTCTCATCCAAGAGGGCCCTTGTGGCTTCGACGATCGTGTCCTGCATGACATCGAGATCGAAGTCAACAGCCTCTGCGTATTCGTGCGCCCGCTGTAGGCACTGGGGATAGAAGGGCACGGGAAAGCCCTCGATAGCGTCCTGCAGGAGATAGCCAAAAATATCGCCGGCTTCCGACCGTTGTCGCTCCAGCAGATCGACGGCCCATATCGGGTCGTGTCTTTCCTGGCCAAAACGCACCAGAAACAGCGACCCGATGACGAACTTTGCGCGCTCGCCTTCGGGGTTTTCCTCAAGCGCTTCGGGGCCACGTGCGTACTCTCCCCATTTGTACACCTTGCCCTCCAGCGCACGTGGAACGTGGATGTAGCGAGCTGTATTTACGGGCAATGCGTTCTCGAGTGCCATCGCAAGACGATAACGTGCCAGCACTCCCGAACGCTGGGCGATGCCGACGACGAAGATGCGGACGTTGTTACGACGGTGAGCGTCGATCGCCGTGCAGATGCGCTCGCCCATCTGCACGAACAGATCCTTGCTGAAAATCTTGGAACGCAGGAGTCCTTTGTGAACGATCAACGTGTCCGATGCCCAATCGGTTGCCTTGATCCGATCGTAGAGAACAGCCCATTCCGCGAGCTCGCGATAATCGCGAGGCCACGACGTGCGCACAGCCTCTGGCGCCTCACGCACTTCCCTTCCCGACGGGATCATCGGACTGAGCTGATCCAGACGCTCAACCTCGAGATCGCTCATCAGCATGTGCAGCGAATCTTTCGCCCGATGATGACGTTCGCTGAGCTCGTCCGGATCGGTACGCGGCGAAATCACATCCAGGAACCTCTGGCGGCCCTGAGAGTCGACCACGCGCACGAGCTGGACCGCAAAGGGATCGAACGTCAAGCGATTCGTGATGCCATCGGAGGCTGCAAAGGACACTGCGGTGGCAGAATGAGGCCTGATGATCTGGGATGGCTTCAGATATGTCCGTACATCGGCCCGCAACTCGTCGAGCAAGGCTCTCTCTGCGTTGACCCGTTGCGCTATGGCTGCACGCGCTTCGTCTAGGGACCGGGGCTCAAACATCGTCGTCAAGCCGTCCGGATCGCGACTACGTCGACCTCGGGAATATGGCGTCCGACTTTGAGCGTCTGGGCCGCCTGCCGCGCGCCTTTGCGAGACGGCACTCCCGCGTCTTTGACGGATGCCACTACCCACGAGCCAGACGCGTCGAGACTTGCCTCTAGCAGCTCTCTGGGAGAGACCGACCGCACCGACGGAAGCGCGCCGAAGCGCACTGCCAAGCGCGCTCCCGGCACACATCGCTCGGCCACAGTCGCCCAGATACGCGCCAACTCGGCGACGAAGCGCACTCCGGTCAGTGCGCCGAGCTGACCGTCGCGTCCATAGTCTGGGAGTTCTGAGCCGCCTAGCAGCCAGCCTCGCAGCCAGCCATCCGGGCGATAGGTGACCATCCCCGGATACGGAGGTGAGGTGATCACGCGACTGAAACGCCGGCGCAGCCGGCTCAGCACCGATCGTGCGTCGCCTGTATATACGGCGCCGTCGGTCCGTGCCGGAACGCTCTCGTAGCGGCGCAGGGCGTGGCGCTCGACGATCGCGATGACGTCCACCTCGGTCGGTCGTAGGTCGCGCGCCTTCCAGAAGGAGAGTGCTGCCGATGGCTTGGTCGCGTATGAGCGCGGCATCTGATTGGAGAAGTAACTGGGCACACCCTTGTTGCGAGGACCGTGGAGTGCGCCAAGCAGCACGCCTCGCAACGCGGTTGCGGTCTGACCTCTGCACGACCGGAGACCGGCTCGTAGACGACAGAGCGCATCTAGCACATCGGGCGCAAAACACCAGCGCCAGAACTCCCCGGCGGGCGGCTCCGGCCGGGGCGAGCACTCGATCAGCTCCCTTGCCAGAGCAACGATCGCGGTGGGGCGCACCGACACAAGCTTGGCGGCGGCAATCGCGGATGCGACCTCGTTGCTGTCGATGCCAACAGCCGGCAGTCCCAGCTTGCGCGCAGCATACAGCGTAGTGCCGCGCCCACAAAACGGATCCAACACCCACTCGCCCGCATTGGCGTCCGCAAGCTCGTTCAGCGGGAAGCTAAGCGGAAACATCGTCCAGTACGGACAGATCGCGTTGAGCGCATCTGCTTGAGGACGCTTCGTGTGGCTCTCGGGATCGTTCATCGAGGCTGAACTCTCGCACCTCAAGCAGCCGGGACGCGGCGCAGGCACTCAGACGATCGCGTCCAACCGCCCGATGACCTCCTGCGCATTCCGCACGTAATACCCGTAGTCGAGAATCGACTCGAGGTCGAGCCCACGCGCGCGCGGGTCCCCCGACAGAAGCTCGCGCAGCGGGACTCCTTCGTCGTAGGCGCGCTGGGCAAGCTCCTGGACGATCCGGTAAGCATCGTCACGGGTGGAGCCGGCGGCGACGAGCGCCAAGAGCACGCGCTGGGAGAAGAGAGCGCCGTGGGTCAGCTCCAGATTGGCGCGCATGCGCTCAGCGTCGACGGTCATGTCGCGGACGAGCGTGGTCGCGCGGTGCTGGAGGTAGTCGAGCAGGATCGTGGAGTCGGGCAGGACGATCCGCTCGACCGAGGAGTGTGAGATGTCGCGCTCGTGCCAGAGGGCGACATCCTCGAGGGCGGCCTGGGCGTTGCCGCGCAGGACGCGGGCCAGGCCTGATATCTGCTCGCTCTTGATCGGGTTGCGCTTGTGGGGCATGGCCGAGGAGCCCTTCTGCTGGCCCGGCCTGAACGGCTCCTGGACCTCGCGGACCTCCGTGCGCTGCAGGTGTCTGATCTCGGTCGCCAAGCGCTCGAGGCCGGCGCCCGCGAGGGCGATCGCCTGCAACAGCTCGGCGTGGCGGTCGCGCGCGACGACCTGTGTGGAGACGTCCTCACGCGTCAGGCCGAGGCGCTCCAGGACCTTGGTCTCGAAGTCGGGACCGGTCGCCGCGTAGGTGCCGACCGCCCCCGAGATCGCCCCGACCGCGACCTGTGCAAAAGCGCGCTCCAGGCGCAGGGCGTTGCGGTGGGCCTCGAAGGCGAAGCCGGCGAGCTTGACGCCGAACGTGGTCGGCTCGGCGTGGACGCCGTGGGTGCGCCCGGCGCACAGCGTCTCGGCGTGCTCACGCGCGCGCGCGGCCAGCGTCGCGACGAGCTGGCGAGCACCGGGCACGATCAGCTCGCCCGCCGCCCGCAGCTGCAAGGCCAAGGCTGTGTCGAGCACGTCCGAGGAGGTCAGGCCGTAGTGAATCCAGCGCCCGGCTTCGCCGGCGGAGGCGGCGAGCACGTCCACGAACGCCGCCATGTCGTGGTCGGTCAAGCGCTCGCGCTCGTCGACCGCCTCGACGGTAAACGTCGCCTGATCGATCGCGGCCAGCTCAGTCGCGCTCGGCCCGGCGTCGCCGAGCAGTAGCGGCAGCTCCTGGCAGGCGGCGACCTCGACCTGGCACCAGGTCTCCATGCGCGCCTCGTCGGTCCAGAGCGCACCAAGCTCGGGCCTGGTGTAGCGAGCGATCATGCTCCGAGGATCTGCGCGGCCAGGATCGCGGCGTTGCGGGGATTGTCCAAACCAACGCAGGCGACGGGCACCCCGGGCGGCATCTGCACAATCGAGAGAATCGCGTCCAGGCCACCGGCCGCCGTCAGGCGCCCGGACAGGGGCACACCGATCACGGGCAGGTCGGTGTGGGCGGCCACGGCGCCGGGCAGGGCGGCGGAGATGCCGGCGCCGGCGATGATCACGCGCAGGCCGCGCGAGCGAGCGGTCTTGGCGTACTCGGCGACGACATCGGGCTGGCGGTGCGCGGACATGACCTGCAGCTCGTGAGCGACGCCGCGCTGTTCAAGCTCGCGGGCGGCCTTCTCCATCGTCTGCATGTCGCTCTCGGAGCCCATCACGATGCCGACGCGCGGGGCGTCGACGTCGAACTCCTCGAGCTGGGCCTGGGCCTCGACCTCCGCCAGGGGGGTCGTGATCGGGGAGACGTCGCCCATCACGCGTCACCGGCGATGTCGTGGCGTAGTTGCATGCCGTCGAAAGAGATCATCTCCGCGCCAGCATACGCCGCCCGGCGCGCGGATTGAAGGTCGGCGCCGAAGCCGGTCACGTTGAGCACGCGCCCGCCCGCGGTGACGACCGTGCCGTCTGGGCCGAGCGCGGTGCCCGCATGCGTGATCTCGACGCCGGCGGCGGCCAGATCCAACTCGGTGAGCCGGCCCGGGTCCGTACCGCCGGCCGGTGCCGCGCCCGCCGACCCCGCACTTCGCGCCGGCAGCCCGGCAATCGGATCGCCGCTGCGCGATGACGCCGGATAGCCGGCGCTCGCCAGGACGATCGTGACCGCCCACTCGGGGTTCCACCGCAGCTCGGCGCCGGCCAGCCCGCCGGTACGCGTCGCTGAAAGCAGCAGCTCAAGGAGGTCCGAGCGCAGCCGCGGCAGCACCGCCTGGGTCTCGGGGTCGCCGAAGCGAACATTGAACTCCAACACGTAAGGACCAGCCTGCGTCAGCATCAGACCCGCATAGAGGACGCCATGGAAGGGCGTCCCGCGCGCGGCCATCAGATCCACGATCGGCTGGTGCACGGCGGCGGCGATCTCGTGAACGCGGCGCTCATCGAAGCCGGGGACGGGCGAGTAGGAGCCCATGCCGCCGGTGTTCGGACCGAGATCGCCGTCGTGGATACGCTTGAAATCGCGCGCTGGCGCCATCGGCAGAGCACGCTCGCCGTCGCACAGCGCCAACAGCGACAGCTCTTTGCCGACCAGCAGCTCCTCGACGACGGCGCTCGCGCCCTCCCCGAAGCGACCTTCGACGAATATCTCGCGCAGAGCGGCCTTGGCCTGATCGGTGTCCTCGGCGACGGTGACGCCCTTGCCGGCGGCCAACCCGTCGGCCTTGATGACGACGCCCTTGCCGGTGGCGCCAGACGAACCGGCGAACTCGGCGATGGCGTCGACGCCATCCTCCAGCGACTCGACCTGGCGCCAGCGCGCGGTCGGCACGCCGGCCTCGTCCATGATCTGCTTGGCGTACGCCTTCGATCCCTCCAGTTCCGCCGCGGCCGCGGTCGGGCCGAACGCGACATGCCCGCGCGCGCGCAGCGCATCCACGAGGCCCGCCACCAACGGCACCTCGGGGCCGACGACCGTCAACTCGATGGCCTCGCGCTCGACGGCATCCACGAGGCCATCGAGGTCGTCGACCGCGATGTCCAGCGTGCGCGCGTCTTGCGCGATGCCGGCGTTGCCGGGCGCGCACAGCAGCTCTGGCGCCCGCGGTGAGCGCGCGAGCGCGCGCGCGAGCGCGTGCTCGCGACCACCTCCGCCCACAACCAAGACCTTCATTTGCGGCGCCTCAAAGCGAGGCTATGAACTCGTCAACCGGGATCGCCGCCAAGGTCTCGTAGCGGCCGGTCCCCCGCGAGCCCAACTCAAGGGACACCCGGGCCATCGTCGCCTCGTCGGGAGCCTCGACAACCGAAATGAAGTCGACGTGCCCGAGCGTCGCCCACTGCGCCTTGACGATCGCGCCGAGCTGCTCGACCTCTCTGTTGACCTCTTGTATGCGCTGCGGGTTGTTCTTGACGGTCTGCACGCCCTCCGGCGTAAGCGTCGAAAGCATGATGTAGGTGGGCATGGCGGTCTGAAGCTCCTCCCTGGTCGGGCGACTCGGTGGCTGGATCGACCGCCCTAGGTTACGCCTGTCGGGTCTCCGGAAGCCGGCGCTCGGGGATCCGCCGCTCCGGCGCATCGGTCGTCGGACGCGCAGCGTGGATGGGATGCCCTCGCCAAACGGCATCCCATCCACGCCAATCCCTCCATTTATTCTGACTAAAAGATCTCGTCTAACAGTCTGTATTCTGCCAAGGCCATTATCGAACCCGACAGGAGATTTCATGCGCAGACGTTTCAGCTACGCAAATGTGGTGGCCACGCTTGCACTCGTATTCGCGATGAGCGGCGGGGCGCTAGCAGCAGGGCACTACTTGATCAACTCGACCAAGCAGATCAAGCCGAGCGTGCTCAAGCAGCTTGCGGGCAAGACCGGACCCGGCGGGCCGGCAGGGCCAGCCGGGCTGGCGGGTAAAGAAGGGTCCGCTGGTAAGCAAGGGCCTGCGGGGCCCATCGGACCACAAGGAGTTCCCGGGCCCGTGAACCTCGGTCCGTTGAAGGAGTACTACGGAAAACCCGGCGAACCCGAAGAAGTCAAAGTCGAACGGAATAAGGTGAAAGTCACCGCCTGGGAAGCGATCTCGGTCGTGGGATGCCCTGCCGGCCAGGATGCGATCAGCGGCGGCGCCTACGTTGATGGAGAAGGCGCTTCGGTGCTCGAACAGGCAAACGAAGGCATCGAATACGAAGGCAAGCGGTACTGGGTTGCCTACAGCCTCTTTGCGACCGAACCGAAAGGCGAAGAAGCTGGAGTTCAGGCCAGTGCGTTCTGCGCCAGCTCAGGCAGCGCGGTCCAAGCCACGCGCTTCCTACCGGCCGCCCAGGCTCAGAACGTCGAGTCGTTCATCAAGCAGCGGTTCGCGACAGCACGCGCTCAGCGCGGCGGCTAGTCGGCCCACGCATCCAGCCCTCGCCAGCTATCGCGGCTGGCGAGGGCTCCGGTGCTCAAACCGGCCCGGTCCAATGGGGACCGAGCAAGCCACGGATCCCGGTGGCGCCGCGCGCGACGCGACACCAAGCGCCCCAACGAGACCAAGGGCGGAGGCCAGCACCGGACCTCGTCCGTCCGTCCAGAGCCGGCTCCATCCGCCGCCGAAGTGCCTAGGGTGTCGGGTTCCTACTTCTGCACACACGAACTGACGGGGGACAACCCATGCGCAGACATCTCAGCTACGCAAACGTCGCGGCCACGCTCGCGCTCGTGTTCGCGATGAGCGGCGGAGCGATGGCAGCGAAGCACTACCTGATCAACTCGACCAACCAGATCAACCCGAAGGTGATCAAGAAGTTGAAGGGCAACGCCGGCGCCAAAGGGGCCGCCGGCGCCGCCGGAGCACCGGGAGCGACAGGAAAAGAAGGGCCGCAGGGCAAAGAAGGGTCTCCCGGAAAAGACGGCAAAGAAGGCCCCTCGGGCCCAGGCATCGAATGGGCTCTGGTCAAAGGCGATGGGACATCCATAATCCAGCAGTCTGGCGGCATCTCGATCAGCTCGCACTTCACCGGCGGGTACTACATCGACTTTCCCTCTCAGGCCGCGGGTCACGCGATCTCCGTGACCGTGCACAACACGGGCTTTCCGCCCGGTCCGGTAGATACGGCGCCGTGCGGAGGGAATCTGCCGGGAGCGCCGCCCGACGCAGTCGAATGCGTCATCCCTGGCACGAACGACACACACCACGTGTTTGTCACCACATTGAACGAAAAAGGTACGCAGACCGACAAGACGTTCTATATAGAGGTCTTCCAGTAGCGCAGGGAGGCGCTGCGGGCAGACGGGGGCGCCTCCGTCTGCCCGCAGTACCTAGACCGGTGTGGTCACATGGGTTGACGTCTTGCGAAGCGCCAGCTCCCCGCTAACCGCATCCACAACCACGGAGTCCCCTTCGCGCAGCTCGCCCTCCAGCAGCGCGAGCGCCAAGCGGTCGGTGAGCTGCTTCTGGATGACGCGGCGCAAGGGCCGGGCGCCGTAGACGGGGTCGTAGCCAAGGTCCGCGATCAAGTGGCGGGCGGAGTCGGTGAGGGTGACGGCGACGCCCCGTTCGGACACGCGCGTGATGACGCGCGCGACCTGCAGGTCCACGATCTCGGAGATCTGCTCGCGAGTCAGGGAGTGGAAGCGGACGATGTCGTCGAGGCGGTTAACGAACTCGGGCTTGAAGTATTGAAGCAGTTCGGTGCGCAGCTTTGCGTCGGCCGCCACGCCGTCGGCACCCGCTCCGTCGGCCGCTGCATCGCCGCCGTCCGCGGAGGCGTCGGGCCCGTCGCCGTCTGGGTCGGAGCCGACCGGCAGGTTGGAGGTCATGATCAGGACGGTGTTCTTGAAGTCGACCGTCCGGCCTTGGCCGTCGGTGAGGCGGCCGTCGTCCATGACCTGGAGCAAGGTATTGAAGACGTCGGGATGGGCCTTCTCGATCTCGTCCAAGAGCACGACGGAGTAGGGGCGCCTGCGGACGGCCTCCGTCAGCTGGCCGCCCTCTTCGTAGCCGACGTAGCCGGGCGGGGCGCCGACCAGCCTCGAGACGGAGTGTTTCTCCATGTACTCGGACATGTCGATCCTGATGATCGCGTCTTGGCTGTCGAACATGAACTCGGCGAGGGCTCTGGCCAGCTCGGTCTTGCCGACTCCCGTCGGGCCGAGGAACAGGAACGAGCCGATCGGGCGGCTCGGATCCTGCAGGCCGGCGCGCGAGCGGCGCAGGGCGGTGGCAACCGCGTCGATCGCTTCGTCTTGGCCGACAACGCGTTCGTGAAGGCGAGACTCCATGTGGATCAGCTTCTCGGTTTCACCCTCCAACAAGCGCGCGACGGGGATGCCGGTCCAGCGCGCTACGACCTCGGCGATGTCGTCGGCGTCGACCTCGTCTTTGAGGAATTGAGGCCCACCATCGACACGCTCGCGCTCGGCGGATTCGTGCTCGGCGAGCGCTTTCTCGAGTTCGGGGATCTCGCCGTAGCGCAGCTCGGCGGCGCGCTGCAGGTCGGCGTCCCGCTCGGCTCGCTCGGCTTCGACGCGGGCGGCCTCCAGGCGCTCTTTGGTTTCGGTGACTCCTTGGAGAGCCTGCTTCTCGGCTTCCCATTGGGAGGTCATCTCGGCCGAGCGTGCCCTCAAGTCGGCCAGCTCGGACTCGATCGCGGCGCGCCGCTGCACGGCCGACTCGTCTTTCTCTTTGCGCAACGATGTCAGCTCGATCTCGAGTTGCATGACGCGCCTGTTGACCTCGTCGATCTCGGTCGGCACGGAGTCGATCTCGATCCTGATCTTGGAGGCGGCCTCGTCGACCAGGTCGATCGCCTTGTCAGGCAGGAAGCGGTCAGCGATGTAGCGGTGCGAGAGCGTGGCGGCGGCGATCAGGGCGCTGTCTTGGATGCGCACGCCGTGGTGCTCTTCGTAGCGTCCCTTCAAGCCCCTCAAGATCGCGATCGTGTCGGCGACCGTCGGCTCGCCGACTGTTACCGGCTGGAAGCGGCGCTCGAGGGCGGCATCCTTCTCGATGTACTTGGTGTACTCGTCGAGCGTGGTCGCGCCGACGCAGCGCAGTTCGCCGCGGGCGAGCATCGGCTTGAGCAGGTTCGAGGCGTCGACCGAGCCCTGGGCGGCGCCCGCGCCGACGATCGTGTGCAGCTCGTCGAGGAACAGGATGACCTGGCCGTGGGCTTCGGAGACCTCGGCGAGGACGCCCTTCAGGCGTTCCTCGAACTCGCCCCGGTAGGCGGCGCCCGCGATCAGGGCGCCCATGTCGAGGGCGATCACGCGCCGGTCGCGCAACGACTCGGGCACGTCTTTGGAGACGATCCGCTGGGCGAGGCCCTCGACGATCGCGGTCTTGCCGACCCCGGGCTCGCCGATCAGGACGGGGTTGTTCTTGGTCCGCCGCGACAGGACCTGGATGACGCGTCTGATCTCCTCGTCGCGACCGATCACCGGGTCGAGCTTGTCCTCCTGTGCCGCCTCGGTCAGGTCGCGACCAAAGCGCTGCAGCGGGCTCTGGTCCTCCTCGCCGCCGGGCTGGCCCGGTTGGCCGGGAACGGAGCCCGGTGGCGTGCCGTTAGGAGTCATCGCCGGCAGACCTCTTCCTCGTGTTGGAGCCGAATACCGAGCGTACATCGGCGGCGCGCACGATGTCGGTGCCGCCGGTGCGATAGGGGACCAGCTCGGCTCGGAAGGAGCGCCTGACCTCCTCGAGGCGCTCGGCCAGCTCGACCTGGGCGCGCAGGGCCTTGACTTCGAGTTCTTCGACGCGGGCATTCATCTCGTCGACCTCGGCCTCGAGATCCAGCACGCGCTCGACGCCGGCCAGGTTCAGGCCCAGCTCGGCCGTCATCTCCTGGATCTGGCGCAAACGATCAACGTCTTCTTGGGAGTACAGCCGCGTGCCCTTGGGCGAGCGCTGGGGCGCGATCAGACCCCGCGACTCGTAGGTGCGCAGCGTCTGGGGGTGCATGTTGGCCAGCTCGGCGGCGACCGAGATCATGAACACGCCGCGCCTGGCGTCCACTTCGATTCGCCGGGCCATCACATCGCCTCCTTGCATGCGTACGCGCGCGCGCGTGCCTCAAAAAAGAATGGCACTCCGCTCACGACGTTCGCCCTCCGCTCGAAGCCGCCGCGTCCCCGAACAGCGATGCCCGGGGGTCGCCGTCCATGACGTCCGCGAGCGCGTCGACGGCGACGCGCTGCTCGTCGCTCAGCTCTCCGGGAACGTCGATCACGAAGCGGTAACGGATATCCCCGCGGGCAGACCGGTCCCCGAGCTTGGGCGGGCCCTCGCCGCGCAGGCGCTGGACCGCCCCGGACTTGGTGCCCGGTTTGACGCGCAAGGTCTTGGTGGCGCCAAGCGTCGGGACCTTGACCTCGGCGCCGCGCAGGGCCTCCGGGATCGTCAGCGGAACCTCGACCTCGAGGTGCTCACCGACGCGCTTGAAAACGGGAGATCCCGACACGCGCGTCACGAGATAGAGGTCGCCGGGTGGACCGCCTCCCCGCCCTGGCTCGCCTCGGCCGGCCAGCCGCACGCGGCTGCCGTCGCGCACACCGGCCGGCACGTTGACGCGCATCTTCTTGACGGTCCTTATCGCGCCCGCACCCTGACAGGTCGGGCAGGGATTCTCGATGATCGTGCCCGAGCCGCCACAGCGCGAGCAGGGTTGCGAGATCGAGAACATGCCCTGGCCGGTGACCTCGACGCCGCGCCCTTCGCAGACCGGGCAAACGCTGGGAGTGGTACCCGGCTTGGCGCCCGTGCCGTGGCAGGTCGGGCAGGTGTCGCTCATCGGCACCGACAGCGGGATCTGGGCGCCGGACATCGCCTGGTCGAAGGTGATCGAGACCTGGGTCTCGAGGTCGCCGCCACGTTGCCCGCGGGCGCGACCGGAGCGGGTGGCTCCCGATCCACCGCCACGGCCACCTCCGGGACGGGCGGAGCCTGACCTGCCGCCGAACAGGTTCGACAGGATGTCGCCCATGTTGGACGCGTCGAAGTCGAAGTTGCCGAAGCCGCCAAAGCCGCCGCCGGGCCCGCCACCGGTCGCAAAGGGGCCCGTGCCGGAGTCGTACTGCTTGCGCTTGTCGGGGTCGCCGAGGACGTCGTGGGCTTGGGAGATTTCCTTGAAGCGCTCCTCGGCTGCTTTGTCGTTCGGATTGCGGTCCGGGTGGTATTGGCGCGCGAGCTTGCGGTACGCCTTCTTGATCTGCTCGGGAGTCGCTTTCTTCTCGACGCCGAGCGTCTTGTAGTAGTCGGGCCGGGCCGCCATCCTGCTCCTTACGCCGCCACGACGACGCGAGCGGGCCGGATCACCTGCTCGCCGAGCCGGTAGCCGGGCTGGTAGACCTCGACGACCGTGCCACTCGGCACGCCGCCCTCCGGCGGTTGGGGCACGGCGCTCATCGCCTCGTGTACGACCGGGTCAAACGCTTCGCCGGCCGGCGAGAACGACTCGACGCCGACCCTCTGAAGGGCGGCGCTCAGTTCGGCACGCACGAGCCGCACGCCTTCCAGCAAGGGGTCGTCGGTCGCGGCGCTATCCAGCGCGCGGTCGAGATTGTCGATCGCCGGCAACAGCTCCTTCGCGAGCTTGGAAACGCCCTTCTCGACGGCCAGCACCGACTCCTTGGCGACACGCTTCCTGTAGTTCTCGAAGTCGGCCTGGGTACGCTGGGCCAACGCCAGGTACTGGTCGCGCTGCGCGGCGACGTCGCCAGGCTCCCCCGCGTCCTCCTGCGGGGCCCGCTCCTCGCCGTCCTCGGCGCCGGCCGGGTCGCTTGCGCCATCCTGTCCGCCCGGAGCCTGACCGGCACTCCCGGCGGCGTCCGCCGCCGCGGGGGTCTCGCCTGCCCGCGCCTGCGCCGGGCCGCCCGTGTGCGATCCGGGGGGCTGCCTGTCAGCCGCCTGCTCAGGGTCGGTCATGGCTCGTCCACTACCTCGGCGTCGACTACCTCCTCCTCATCGCCAGATCCGGAGGGCCCGGCGCCGTCGCCGGACGCGGTGCCGTCGCCGGTCGCCGCCTGCTCCTGGGCGCGCTGGTACATGGCCTCAGAGACCGAGTGGAACGCCACCTGCAGCGCCTCAGCCTTGGCGTTGATCGTCGCCGGGTCCTCGGACTCGAGCGCCTCGCGGACCTCTTTGACGGCCTGTTCGATCCTCGACTTGGAGTCGCCGTCGATCTGGTCGCCCAGGTCGGTCAGCTGTTTCTCGGCTTGGTAGGCCGCGTTCTCGCCGTTGTTGCGGGCCTCGGCCAGCTCGCGCGCCCGCCTGTCCTCCTCGGCGTGAGACTCGGCGTCGGAGACCATCGACTTGATCTCGTCCTCCGACAGTCCGGAGCCGGCCTTGATCTCGATCGTCTGCTCCTTGCCGGTGCCAAGGTCCTTGGCGGACACGCTCAAGATGCCGTTGGCGTCGATGTCGAAGGCGACCTCGATCTGGGGGATGCCCCTCGGCGCCGGCGGGATGCCAGTTAGCTGGAACTTGCCCAACGACTTGTTGTATTGGGCCATCTCGCGCTCGCCCTGCAGAACATGGATCTCGACCGACGGCTGGTTGTCCTCGGCCGTCGAAAAGACCTCGCCCTTGCGTGTCGGGATCGTCGTGTTGCGTTCGATCAGCTTCGTCATCACGCCGCCCTTGGTCTCGATCCCGAGCGTCAACGGGGTCACATCCAGGAGCAGCACGTCCTTGACGTCGCCCGCCAGGACGCCGGCCTGGATCGCCGCGCCGACGGCCACGACCTCGTCGGGGTTCACGCCCCTGTGAGGCTCGGAGCCGGTCAGCTCCTTGACCTTCTCCTGGACCGCCGGCATCCTGGTCATGCCGCCGACGAGCACCACGTGGTCGATGTTGGCGACGCCCTTCTCTTTGGCGTCGTCGAGCGCCTGGCGCACGGGCGCCACGACCCGGTCCAGCAGGCCCGACGTCAGCTCCGAGAGCTTGGCCCTGGTCAGCCTCGTGTCGAGGTGCTTGGGACCGGACGCGTCAGCCGTGATGAACGGCAAATTGATCTGGGTCTCCTGCGTGGTCGACAGCTCGATCTTGGCCTTCTCGGCCGCCTCGTACAGCCGCTGCAATGCCATCGGGTCGGCCGCCAGGTCGATCGCCTGGTCGCGCTTGAAGTCGGCCACCAGCCAGTCGACGATCGCCTTGTCGAAGTTGTCGCCGCCGAGATGGTTGTCGCCAGCCGTTGACTTGACCTCGAACACGCCGTCGCCGATCTCGAGGACCGACACGTCGAAGGTGCCGCCGCCGAGGTCGAACACCAGGATCGTGTGGTCTGAGTCCTTGTCCAGGCCGTAAGCGAGGGACGCGGCGGTCGGCTCGTTGATGATCCGCTTGACGTCGAGGCCCGCGATCTTGCCGGCGTCCTTGGTCGCCTGGCGCTGGTCGTCGTTGAAGTAGGCCGGCACCGTTATGACCGCGCCATCGACGGTTTCGCCGAGATACGCTTCCGCGTCGGACTTCAGCTTCTGCAAGATCATCGCTGAGATCTCGGGCGGCGAGAACTGCTCGCCGTGGGCCTCGACGCGCGCGTCGCCGTTGGGGCCGGCGACGACTTTGTAAGGGACGATCGACTCCTCCTCCCTGACCTCAGCCTCCTTGCGGCCCATGAACCGCTTGATCGAGAAGATCGTGTTCTGGGGGTTGGTCACGGCCTGGCGCTTGGCGACCGTGCCGACCAGCCGCTCGCCGGATGATGTAAACGCGACGACCGACGGGGTCGTCCTGCCGCCCTCAGCGTTCTCGATGACCGTCGGCTCGCCCCCCTCGAGCACGGCCATGCACGAGTTCGTCGTGCCGAGGTCGATGCCTATGGTCTTTGCCATGTTCTGATTACTCCTTGTTTCAGGTCTTTAAAGTCTTCTCTTCGGTCTTCTCTTCGAAAAAATCTTAGTCGTATTGAAGCAGATTTATTTAGGAGTGTCAAGGCAGAGATTGGAAGGAGTCCGCTGGGCGTTGGTATGTCCTTTGGCGGGCCGTACGCGCGCGCGCGTACGTACCCCCGAGCCGGGATAGCCCCACAACCGGGGCCCGTACGCGCGCGCGCGCGTACGGGCCCCGTGGAGGCCAAGCCTCACGCGCTGCTCCGGCCCCCGGGCGGCGTGCCAGCATGACCGGGATGACCGCTGAACTCGGCAAGCCGCGCCTGCACCTGAAGAGGACTGGCTCGACCAACGAGCGTGCCCGCTCGCTGGCGATCGTGGGGGCGCCGCACGGGACGCTCGTGACCGCGGCCGAGCAGACCGCCGGGCGCGGACGCCAGGGCCGTAGCTGGGCGGCCCCGCCCGGCGGCTCGCTGCTGGCCTCGCTGGTGCTGCGCTTCCCAGAGCCGCTGCTGTCCCTGCGGGCGGCCGTGGCCGTCTGCGACGCTATCGACGAAGGGGCGCTCGTGAAGTGGCCGAACGACGTGGTGCTCGCGCGAGGAGCAACGAACACGCACCGGGGCGACCTGGCCAAGCTCGGAGGCATCCTCGTCGAGGCCCGGCCCCAAGAGGGCTGGGCGGTGCTGGGAATCGGTTTGAACGTGGCCGTCCGGCTGGAGGATCTGCCCGAGGCGATACGAGGCGACGCCGCCACCCTGGGCCGACCAAAGAGCGCGATCGAGCCTGTCCTGGAACGCCTGCTGGACGCGTTGGAGCGCCGGCTGGCCCAGTCGCCTGAGGCCTTGCTCGAGGACTATCGAGCGCTCGACGCGCTGCGCGGCTACACGATCGCGTGGACGGCCGGTGAGGGCCGCGCCGATGGGATCGACGGCCAGGGCAAGCTGCTCGTTGAGCTGGCCGGCGGCGGGCGAACGGCGCTCGACGCCGGCGAGGTCCACCTGCGGGTATGAGGTCAGCGTTACGTTTCGGCGTGCTCCTGGAGTGCTCCGGAGTGCTCCGGAGTGCTCCAGCGCTACCCTTTCGGCGCGCCGCAGTGCTACTCCTCGGCGCGCTGCAGAGCCTTTTCCAGGACCGCCCCGCCCTGAGCTTGCTCGCCTCCCGAAGACCCGTTCTGCCGCTGAGCGTCGGCCTTGGAGGCTTGCTCGCCGGCCTTGGCGAGCCCGCCGGCCTTGGCGGATGCGCCGGCCCTGTTGTTCGCGCCTCGCTTACGCCGGTTGCCCCGTGAGCGGCGTTTGGGGAAGTTGCGTAGCAGCTCGCGCGCGAGCGCCGGCGGCTTGCGGGCCATGCGCGTGCGCGCTCCGCGCAGAGCCTCTTCGGCCTCGGGCGTGTGCGCCAGGGCGGCGGCCAGGAGCGCGGCGGCCAGGCGGCGGTCCTGCTTGCGCGCGGCATGGATCAGGCGCCGCGCGTTGCGGGCGTGGGCGGCGCCCGAGGAGTTGACGAGCAGGCCGAGCAAACGCTTGGTCTCGGGCCAGCGCTGGACGGCGTACTCCTCGTGCAGCTCCCTGGTGTAGCCCGCCAGGCGCCAGATCCAGGCGCTGGCCTGGTCGCGGCGGCCGATGCGTCGCTCGACCATCGCCCTCAACATGATCTTGCTCGCCTCGCGGCGCTCATCGCGCGACCAGCCGCCGATCTCGTCGATCGCCGTGTCGAACGCATCGGGGTCCTGCAGCGCGGCGATGTCCGCTAGCGCGCGCAGCCGCAGCTGAGGACTGCGGTTACGTTGTACCGCTGTCAGCAGGAAACAGCTCTTCAGCTCGCCGGTGCGGTCGAAGTGCAACATCGCCCGGGCTCGGCGCCAGCCGGCGGGCGTCACGCGCGCCCCCGCGAGGGCGGCCCACTGGATGCGCTCGCCGTAGTCGAGCTGCTCGACCGCGATCCGCCACAGCTCGCGCTCGAAGACCTCGATCCGGCGGTCTTCGTCAGCCGTGACGGGCAGCACGCGCCGCTCCACCCTGATGCGCCGCCCGCGCCCGCGGCGGACCGGCCCGACGACGATCGCCCCGCCACGGTAGACGTCACGGTCGAGGAGCGAGTGCAAGGTCACGACCGGATCGTCGTTCTTGGTTGCCGGGTGCACGAAGTCGACGACCAGGCCGGCCTCCTTGCCGGGCTGGCGCCTGGTGACGCGGCCTACACGCTGCTGGTAGATGCGCTTGGATGCCGTCGGCGCCAGGTGCATGCAGACGGTCGCCCGCGGGCTGTTCCAGCCCTCCGCAAGGAGCTGGGCGTTGATCAGGACGTCGATCGCGCCGCGCTCGTAGCGCGCCAGGATCTCTGCCAGCTCGCGCTTGGGCGTCTCGCCGGAGACCGCCTGGGCCTTGATCTGCTCGGCCCTGAAGGCCTCTGCGAGGTTGTAAGCGTGCTTCACGCCGGCCGCATAGACGACCCCGGGCACACCATTGAACCTGGTCTTGTAGAGGTTGGCGGCCGCCATGTTGAAAGGCTGCTGGTCGAGCAGCGCGGCCAGCTCCTCCTGATCGAACTCGGTATCCACCTCACCCCGCCTGAGCGGCACCTTGGCGATCGTGCGCACCCCCAGCCCGGGGGATATGCGCACGCAGCGCAACGGCGCGATCACCCCGCGCCGGGCGGCCTGGGCGAGGTCGAAGCGCGAGGTCTGCGTCGGGAAGAGATCGGTTACGTGCCTGGCGATCAGGGCGCCGGTGGCGGTCATGCCGATGAAGATCGGGCCCGTCCAGGCCCTGATCGAGCCGCTCGTCTTCTCGCCGAGCGCGGTGTGGGCCTCGTCGCAGATGACGATCGTGTAGGCGCTCGAGATCTTGCCGGCGTTGCGCACGAACCACTGGTAAGTCTCGACCGTTACGGGGCCCTTGACGGAGTCCTCGCCCTTCAACAGCGGCCGAGAGATCCGCGCCGAGTAGCCGCGGTCGCGCAGCTCGCCGTGGAACTGGTCGACCAGGTTGCGCCGGTGCGTCAAGATCAAGATGCCGCCCGTGCGCGAGGCCTCGACGAAGCCGAGCGCGGCGACGGTCTTGCCGGCGCCGGTGGCGTGCTCGAACCAGAAGCGCTTGGCCGCATTCGGGTCCTCCGGACGGTCGGCCAGCGACTCGGGATCATCGCCTTCTCCGCCCTCGGCCTCCTCCTCCTCCTCGCTCCAGTCGCGCGGCTCCTCGGCTTCCGGCCCTTCGCCGTCGAGATCCTCCTCGCCGGCCGCCTCCTCGTCAATGCCGTCTTTGGCGAGCAACTCGTCGGCGAGATCGTCATCGTCCTCGTCGTCTTCGTCCTCGTCGGGGGCGGCGCGCTCGACCGGGCCGAGATCGTCTTCGTCGTCCTCGTCGTCCTCATCCTGCGCGTCCTCGTCGAGCGGCTCCTCGTCCTGGAGATCGCGCTCCTCCGTGAGGGCGCCGGCGCTCTCGGCCGCGGTGCGCACGCGCGCGCGCGTGTCGGCGTCCCGGCCTTCGTCTTGTGCGCTTGTTCGCTCCGCGCCCGGCCCCTCGCCGTCTTCTTCGGGGCCGAGGATCGCGGCTGAGGCGAGCTGCTCGGGTGAGGCTGCCCCGGTCGCCGCCGCGCCGTTCTCGAGACCGCCGCCATTCACGCGCTGGGCCTCGGCCAGGAGCGCCGTCAACGTTCCCGACAGCGCGTCGACCTGATGGGCGGAGAGAATCGTGCCGTCAGCGAGGTGGGGCTCCTCCTCGGAGAGCACGCGCTCGAGCCCGAGCAGCAGTGAGAAGTCGCGACGCCACTGCGTCGAGGGGTGCTTTGCGCCCGAGTCAAGCTCGGCGAGCGCCTGATCGAGCGCCCGCCGGCGGGGCGATCCGGGCGCCAGCGCGACCGCCGGGTCCTCGCCGTCGTGAAGGAAGCGATCGCGCACGAACTCCGCCGCGCGATCGATGTCGGCGGAAGTCGGCGTTGGCGCGGCCGCGAGGGCCACTGCTGTGGACTCGGCCATCTAAGGGCTCTGGACTTCTAGACGGGGCCCCGGCACCAGTTTGACTTTGGCGGGGCTCTACAAGAACTGCCGGCATCCAAAGCCGGCGACATCGCCGATCATTCCCATACGACCGGCTCGACGTGCGTCCAGCATACAGCACGGCGCGGCCGAACTGAAGGGACGGCGTCCGGTCGCGGCGGCTCGGGAGGCGCCCGAGCCGGACGGGGGGCGAGCACAGGCAGGCATATGCGACGCTTAGCGAATGTCGGGCACCGTGGCATCTCAAGGACGGGCGCTGGCGACGGCTGGGGCCGTCGCGTTCGTGGCCTTGCTGGTAATCGGCCTGGTCGAGCTGGCCGGCTCCTCGCGGCAGCCCTCCGTGAGCGGGTCCGGATCGGCGCTGACCTTGGCGCAGGTGCGAGCGCGACTGGCCGGCGCGCCCGCGCCGCTGGTCGGTCTGCACGCCCAGGCGAGCCAGATCTTGCCGGGCGGCGCCGGCGCGCTGCACGCGCGGCTGGCGGCCTTGAAGGGGTATCCGGTCGTGATCGACAAGTGGGCTTCGTGGTGTGGCCCCTGCCAGGAAGAGCGCGCGGCACTGGCGGCGGCCAGCGTTTCCTACGGGCGTACGGTCGCGTTCGTAGGCATCGACTCCGGCGACACGAGCCAGGCCGCCGCGAGGACGTTCACAAAGCAGATCCCCGTCGGATACCCGAGCTACAGCGACCCGAGTGGCCGCCTGGGCGCAAACGCGACCGGCTCGACGTTCATTCCGGCGACCGTGTTCTACGACAGGGCCGGCCACGAGTACATCCACCAGGGCCCGTACCCGAGCGCGGCCAAGCTCGAAGCGGATGTCCGGCGCTACGCCCTGGACGAGTGAGGCCGACCAAGATGCCTGAGATCAGGATCGACCCGCTCAGCGGCCACCGCACGATCATCGCCGGCGAGCGCTCCAAACGCCCCGGCGGCGAGCCCAAATGCGAGCCCGCCGAGCCGATCGACGTCGAGCGCGACCCGTTCGCGGAAGGTCACGAGGAGATGACGCCGCCCGAGCTGTATGCGTTGAGGCCGGACGGAGGGCCCGCCGATTCGCCCGGCTGGACGGTGCGGGTCGTGCCGAACCTGTTCCCGGCGCTGGTGGCCGCGGAGGAGGCGGACGGCGCGAGCCCGGAGCCGGACGCCAAGCCGGACCTGTTCTCGGCGAGGCCGGCGACGGGGGCGCACGAGGTGATCATCAACTCTCCGCGAACGGTGACTTCGCTGGCGGACCTGGAGCAAGAGCAGGTGGCGGACGCGGTCGGAGTCTGGCGCGAGCGGATGCGCGCGCACGGGGACGCCGCTTACGTGCAGCTGATCGTCAACGAGCGGCGCGAGGGCGGCGCCTCGCTGCCGCATACCCACGCCCAGCTGTATGCCTTGGACTTCGTTCCCGCCGAGGTCGCCCGCGAGCGCGAGCGCGCCGGCGCGTACGCGACGCGCACAATGGGGCGCTGCCTGCTGGAGGACGTCCTCGCCGAGGAGATCAGGCGCGGAGAGCGGGTGGTGGCGATCGACGAGGAGGCGGTCTTGCTGGCGCCTTACGCTTCGCGGCTGCCGCTGGCGCTTATGCTGGCCCCGCGCCGGCCGAAACCGCGCTTCGAGGAGGACACGGCTGGGGCGGCGCTGCTGTATGAGGGTTTGCGCCGGCTGGCGGGGCTGCTCGGGTCGAGCCCGCCTCTGAACCTGTGGGTCAGGACGGCGCCGCGCGGGGCCGACCAGTTCTGCTGGCGGATCGACATCGCGCCCAGGCTGACCCATTTGGCGGGCTTGGAGCTGTCGACGGGCGTGAACCTGAACATCGTGGCGCCCGAGCACGCAGCCGAGCTGCTGCGGAAAATCTGACGGGGATGGGCTGCCTCTGACGGGATAGGCTGCCTGGCCATGCCGCCCGAGGAACGCGTCGTCCCCCGGTTCGTAGCCGAGCCCCCCCAAGAGGCCTTGCCGTACGGGCGCTGGGCAGAGCGCTTGGCGGCCGAGTTCTTGGAGGCCTGCTTGGGCTTGGGCGACGGCGAGGAGGAGCTGGGCGAGCCCGGTGAGATCGCTTGGTATCCAGACCGCGGCTGGCACGGCCGGGTCTACGTGCCCGCCAGCACGATCACCGATCGCGGCTATGAGCTATTCGGCTACGTCCGGTACGTGCCCGGAGTCGAGGGCGACGATCCGGGCGAGTTCTTTGGCTGGGCCGACTACACCGACGAAACGGCTGAGCGAAACCGCGACTGGACGTTGGACCTATGCGAGGAGACGATCGGTTCCTGGCGCGGGCATTTGGGCGCGGTCGCGGCGATGACGCTCGTCTGGGGCAGGCCCTTGGTCGGCGGCGGGCGCGTAGCGACGGCCGAGCTGGCGGGCTTGGCGGTCGACCAGTGCGAGCTGATCGACGGGCGCTTCAGCCTTGTCGCCCCTGACGACTACCGCGGGGACCTGCTCGAGATCGCGCTCTACGGCGGGCGCGGCCAGGAGCTGGCCAGAGAGTCGCTGTACGCCGAGAGCGCCGAGGGCGATGGCGAGGATGAGGATGACCAGGAGGAGAACGGCTGACACGCTTCAAGTAATCAGGGCCGGCTGCCGACTCTGAAGAGCATGAGGCGCATGGGGCGTGCCGTCGTCACCAGGAACGCAGCTGGCGTGGCGGTCGCAGCCGTCGCGTTGCTGTGCGGCGGCGCGGTGCCCGGATCGGCATCAGCGGCACCGACGATTGACGAGTACACGGCGGGCAACGCGGCCTACCACGAACCGCTGAGCATCGTCAGCGCTCAAGGCGAAAAGCTGTGGTTCACGGTAAAGTCGCCTCCGGGCTTCGGCGAGGCTTCGCTCGCCAAAGGCGCTATAGAAAAATTCAGCAAGTACGAATTGGTTGGGAGAGAACCTCGAGAAGTCATCGACGGCCCGGGGGGCGATCTGTGGGCGACGGTTGACGGCGGTTTGACTCCAGGCCTGATCTGGGGCTCGGGCGGCACGTTCAACGAATCGTTGACGCGCCTTGCGGGCAAGCCCGTTGGCATTGCCAATGGGCCGGAAGGCGACATCTGGTTCACCGAACAGACGGGCTCGCCCAAGATCGTTCAGTACGACCCGTCTACAGGCAAAATAGTCGGCGAATTCTCGGAAGGACTGGAATCAGGCGGCAAACCGGCTCAGATCGTCGCGGGCTCTGACGAAGACCTGTGGTTCGCCGAACAGGGCGGTCACTCGGCGATCGACCGCATCGAACCTGGAACTGGAAAGATCACGAGATTCCCGGCAGCCGTGTCGAGCAGCGAACCCGGGGGCCTGGCTCTCGGGCCGGAAGGCGACATCTGGTTCACCGAGATACACGCCGGCAAGATCGGCCGGATAACGCCTTCTGGAGAAAAAACCGAATTCGAAGAAGGCCTCACCCAGGGAGAACCGATCGGGATCGCGGCCGCCGACGACGGAGATCTGTACTTCACCGAGCGCGGTCACGAAGGCGCCGTCGGGCAGATCACGCCTAAAGGCACCATCACCGAGTTCAGAACAGGGCTGACAAAGAACAACGAACCGTGGGCGATCACGACCGGGGCGGACGGAAACGTGTGGTTCACGGAGGTCCATGAAGCGAAGATCGGCAAGCTCACGATCCCGCCGGGCATCGCGGCGACAAGCGCCGGCACACCCGGCGAAACGGAAGCGGAACTCAAAGCTGAAGTCCTGGCGAACGCGCAGTCCAGCACGCTCGCCTTCGAATACGGCCCGACCGGCGTGTACGGCGCGACCTCCTCGCCGGTCGGAGTCGGCGCCGGGACGACGGCGAGCGCGGGCTCGGCCGACCTGACCGGCCTCGAACCGGACACGACCTACCATTTCAGGGCGCTCGCGAACAACGCGAGCGGCACGACGTACGGGCCGGACAAGACCTTCACGACCGCGGCGGCGCCACCCGCGGAACCGCCCGCCGAAGAAGAACCGCCCAGCGAAGGCTCGGGCGGGGGCGGATCGTCCGGCGAAGGCTCGGGCGGCGGCGAAGCCCCGGCGGGCGGTGCGCCCGAAGGCGGACCCGGCTCCAAAGAACCAGCGGCGCCGCCAGAAGCGCCGGCCGGCGAAAACGGGCAGACGGAAAACCGAACAGACACGACGAACAACAGCCCCGCCCCGAACGGCGCCGGTGAGGTCCCGGCGGGTCCGTTCAGCGCCTTGGTCTCTCCCCTCCTCGCCCGCACGGCCAACGCGGCGCCAGCGCCGCCGGCGATCGGTCGTAGCGGCGTGGTCGGCGTCGTGTCCGGAACGGTCTTTGTGCGCAACCCGGATACCGGCCTCGAGGAACCGCTCGGACCGGCGGCGGACCTGCCGGTCGGGGTCCCGATCGACGCGCGGGACGGCGTGGTCGCTTTGACGACCGCCCTTCCAGGGGGTCATATGCAGACGGCGGATGTCTGGGGTGGGATCTTCCGGTTTGTCCAGGCCGAACACGGCGACGGCAGGACCCAGCTGTACCTGAGCGGTACCGTCGGCCCCTGCCCGGTTCGAGGGCGCGCGGCTCGAGCAAACAGGGTGTCGGTCCGAGGGCGCGCGGCTGCGGGACCGAAGAGCGCGGCCTCGATGTCGGCTCTCGCGACGGCGGCACACGCGCGCGCGCGGAGGCAGCTGTGGTCGAAGGACTCGCACGGCAAATACACGACGCATGGCGCGAACAGCGCCGCGACCGTGCTCGGCACCGAATGGCTGACGGTCGACAGCTGCGCGGGGACACTGACAAGGGTGCGCCGGGGCCGCGTGCGCGTGCGCGACCGGCACAACGGTCGCGTGACCGTACTGGGCGCCGGCCACAGCTACCTGGCGCGGAGCTGAGAAGCCCGTGACCGGGGCGCCAGACCCGGGTGGAGACGGCCTCGGCGCGGCGAACGCGCCGTTGAGGGCGCGCACGAGCGCGATTGTGGCCGGGCTGGCGATCGCGGTCGGACTGATCGCATACTTGACGGGCGCGTGGCCGGGCTTGGAGGACGGCAGCGTCGGCCTGCGCTTCGCGGAGCGCGGCCCGCGGCGCCCGAACGACGTCGTGGTCGTCGGCATCGACGACAGAACGCTCAGCAAGCTGCGCGTCGAGTGGCCGTTCCCGCGCTCGTTGGACGCCAAAGCGATCGAACGTTTGTATGGGGACGGCGCCAAGGCGATCGTTTACGACGTGCAGTTCACCCAGCCGACGACGCCTGACCAGGACGACGCCCTTTACGAAGCGATCGAAAAGGCGCCCGGGGTCGTGCTGGCGACCTCCGAGATCGGACAGCACGGCGAGACCGAAGTGCTGGGTGGCAACGCCAACCTGGCGGCGGCGCACGCGCGCGCGGGCGCCGCCGATTTCGGGGCCGACCCGGCCGGCGCGATCCAGCGCTACCGGCATTCGATCAGCGGACTACCGACCCTGGCGGTGGCGGGCGCCGAAGCGGCTTCCGGCCGGGAGGTGAGCGCAAGCGCGTTCGAAGACGGCTCGGCCTGGATCGACTTCAGGGGTCCGCCGGGCACGATCCCGGCGGTCTCGTTCTCGGACTTGATCGAAGGCCACGTGCCTAAGGGTGCGATCGACGGCAAGGTGGTCGTGATCGGGGCGACGAGCCCTGTCCTGCAGGACATGCATGCGACGTCGACGACGTCCGGGGCACCGATGCCGGGCCCTGAAGTGCAGGCGAACGCGGTCTGGACCGCCTTGCACGGCAACCCGTTGCGCTCCGCGCCCGGCTGGCTCGCGGTCCTGTGCATCGTGTTCGCCGGCCTGGTGGCGCCGCTGGCCGAGCGCAGGCTGGGCGTGCTGCGCGCGAGCGCTTTGGCGCTGGCGATCGGAGCGGGGTACGCGCTCGCGGCGCAGCTCGCGTTCAACGCGGGCGTCGTGGTCGCCGTCACCTACCCACTCGCCGCGCTGCTGGCCGGAACGGTCGCGACGGTGATCGTCTGTTACGCGGCCGAGAGCTGGCGGCGGGAGCTGGTCGCCCGTTATGCAGGCGTGCTGGAGCGGACCGTGCGCGAGCGGACGGCCGAGTTGCTGGAGACCCAGCACGAGATCGTCCATAGGCTGGCGCGGGCGGCCGAGTTGCGCGACGAGGACACCGGCCACCATCTGGAGCGAATGCGGAACCTGTGCGAGCGCCTGGCCTTGGCGCTCGGGATCGAGGTCGGCGAGGCCGAGCAGATCGGTTTGGCGAGCGTGCTGCACGACATCGGCAAGCTCGGCGTCCCCGACAAGGTTTTGCTCAAGCAGGGCGAATTCGACGACGACGACTGGGAGGCGATGCGGGCACACGCGGGGGCGGGGGCGGACATGCTGGCCGACTCGACCTCGCCCTTGATGAGGGCCGCCGAGACGATCGCCAGGACCCATCACGAGCGCTGGGACGGGAGCGGCTACCCGGCGGGCCTGGCCGGCACGGAGATCCCGTTGCCGGGACGGATATGCGCGGTCTGCGACGTCCTGGATGCTCTGCTCTCAGAGCGCCCTTACAAGCCGGCTTGGTCCTTCGACGAAGCGATGGCCGAGATCGCGAAGAACAGCGGCAGCCACTTCGACCCCGAAGTCGTGGCCGCGCTACAGCGATTGGCTCCGCGGTTGCGCGAAGAGCTTGGGGGCGGCGTGGAGGAAGTCCGGGCGTCAAGGCAGGACAGCCAGCTTCTTGTTGGGGTTGAGTAGGCCCTTGGGGTCGAACGCGCGCTTGATCTGGGCGTGCAGCTCGACCGCACGGGGATCCCATTGATCGTGCAGGCGGCCGCGCTTGAGCCAGCCGACGCCGTGCTCGGCGGCGATCGACCCGCCCAGCTCGATCACGAGCGCGAACAGCTCCTCGCCGACGGCTTTCGCGGCCGTTCGCTCGGTTGGGTCGGAGGGATCGACGAGCACGGTCGCGTGGACGTTGCCCTCGCCGCCGTGACCCCAAGCGCACGAACGAAGGCCGTGCTTGGCGGCGATCTCGTCGAAGCGGTCCAGGCCCTCGGAGAGGCGCTCGACGGGGAACGAGACGTCCTCCGAAACCTTGGCGCCGCGCGCCATCGTGACGACGCCGTTGAAGCCATCGCGCCAGCGCCACAGCGCGCGCGCGTCGGCCGGCTCTTGAAGTGTTATGGCCCGGCCATCGTCGAGGATCGTGCCCTGGCGGTCGTCGAGCAGATCTCGCAGCGTCTTAAGGTCTGACTGGACCTGCGGGTAAGCGCCGTCCAGCTCGATCAGGAGTGCACAGCCGGCGCCGGACGGGATCTGACCGGTGTAGCTGGCGCCGACGATCTGGAGTGTGTTGGCGTCGGCGAAGTCGAGCGCCGAGGCCTGGATACCGGCCGCTGGTATTTCCAAAAGAAAAGCGCACGCGCGCGCACGCGTCGGCGCGAACGCGATGAGCGCGAGCGTGGTCTCGGGCGCCGGCAACAGACGAAGGAGCACGGAGGTGATCACGCCGAGCGTGCCCTCAGAGCCGATCAAGAGGCTGAGCAGGTCATAGCCGGCGACGTCCTTGCGAGGCCAGCCACCGAGCCGCACGACCTCGCCCGGCGCGAGCACCGCCTCCAGGCCGGCCACCCAAGCACCCGTGACGCCATACTTCAGGGCATGCGGACCGCCAGCGTTGGTGGCGACGTTGCCGCCTATCTGGGACTGCTCTGAGGCGCCCGGGTCCGGGCCGAACATCAGGCCGTTCTCGCGAGCCAGCCTGTGAATCTGCGCCGTCGTGACGCCCGTTTCGGCCTCCAACCGCCACAGCTCGGGCTCGAGGACCCGGACCTGGCGCAGGCGCTCCAGCGAGCAGACGACGCCGCCCTCGGTCGGCACCGCGCCGCCGGTCAGGCCGGTGCCGCCGCCGCGCGGCACGAGCGGCACGTCGTTCTCGTAACACCAACTCACGACCGTGGCCGTCTCCTCGGCGCTCTTTGGCAGGACCACAGCGTCCGCGTGGCCTTTCAGCTCGGGGCGACCCGACGCATCCCGCTCATACGGCCCCGCGGCCGCGCCGGCGGCGAGCACGTGCTCGGGGCCGATCAGGCGGGCGAGTTCGCGGGCGAGGGCTTCGGAGGCCGGGGGCATCGGTTTACATGCTGGCGCACTCTTAGGAGGGACGATCGCAGGGCGCGCTCGTAACCCGGCGACACTGGCCGTTACTGCTGATCTGGTGTGCTCCGCAACGCACGAGCACACCGCCGCTACCCGGAGGAGACTGCTATCCGACAGTGGCAAGTGCCCACTGGCGAATACGGTGCCGAGGTCGTCAACGCTGTCGCGATGGCTGCTACGCGGCGACGGCGACGCCGGCGGGAACGTAGTGCTCAACCGTCAGGTCATCGTGCTCAAGGGCGAAGCGAACGCCATCCTCAGCGAGCTGGTGCGCCTCGGTATAGGTATCGGCGACCACGGTCCAGCGCGGCACGTCGGGCGAGGAGGCGACCCAGGTGTCCTCGTCCTGGCGATAGAGCACGCGCACGGTCATGGCTTACTCAGAGTAGCGCGAGCGCATCACGTTCGGCAAGGCCAACCTGATTGCAGAGGATGTCCTTGACGGTCGACGGACGGATCGTCTGATTGTCGTGGAAGGCGAAGATGATCACGGGATGGTTCGGCGCTTCCAGCTTGCGGTGCGAACCCTTCTGACGCATGATCTCGTAGCCAAGCGGCTGAGCTTGCAACTGCGCCACACGGATGACTTTACGCGGCGCCTCGGCCGCTGTCGCGTTCTTCAGTCGGCCGCATGAAGACTCTTGATGCAGCCACTGCGAACCGATGACGGTCGCCGTCCGATATGGCAGTGGAGACAAGATCGCCGTCGTGCGCCATGGCTATGCGCTGTTTTGGCATAGAAGTCGAACCAGCATGAACACTAGGCTTCCGAGCCTATGCCCCCGCCAGGAGTCGAACCTGGATCTACCGCTTAGGAGGCTGAATCGCAGGATGGGCGGGAACCGTTTTGTAGGGGCTGCTGGGGATTCGGTCGTCTGCATCGATGCGGTTGCCGGATTGGGGACGGTTTGGCTGGGTTTGGGCAGCGGAATCGGACTGCTGCCCAAACGCTTGCGAGCGGGAGGTGGAACTCGGCGGGACTTGCCTTTTTCGGCAGCTCGGTCAGTAGCTCGTCGCCATTGACGTCATCTACTAGCTGGTAGGAGCCTGCACACGTCAACCAGCGTCGGGCCAAACGGATCCGTGCAAGCCACGAGACGCAAGCAGCGCGCCCGTGACCCGAGCATGCACGGCATGGCGAACGCGAGACGGCTACGCGAGATCGCCGGCAAAGTCCCAGAGTCGCGAACATCGGCGGTCAAATGAGGTGCTGCATTCGAGCCATGCCTGTCGGCCGCCGATCGCTTGTCCCCCGTGGGCCGCTGACTATGCTGTGCGGCGTGCCTCTCGGTCGTCACGCCTTCAACCCGCTGGATCGAGTTGAGCTTGGCCGCAGTGTGGGCCGCGCGTTGTTGCTGAGCCCGTGCGAGCTCCTACCGCCCGAGCGCTTTGAGGGTGCTGGCATCTACGCGATCTACTATCAGGGCGACTTCGAGCCCTACTATCCGGTGGCGTTGGCCGGCTGCGGGTGGCCGATCTACGTGGGGAGGGCCATGCCGGCGGGTGGGCGCACGGGCCTGGTCGGACTCGGTTCCTCGCCGGGGCGTAAGCTGTACGAGCGTCTGCGCCAGCATCACAACTCGATCAAGGCGGTCAAGAACCTCGATGAGCGAGACTTTCGCTGCCGCTACTTGGTTGTGGACGACATCTGGATTCCCTTGGCCGAGCGTCTACTGATCGGCCACTACAGGCCGCTATGGAACGGGGTGGTCGATGGCTTCGGCATCCATGCTCCCGGCGGCACGCCTGGAGGCACGACCGGGCGAGCCGGTCAGCAGAAGTCAGCGTGGGACACCCTGCATCCAGGTCGACCGTTCGCCAAAGGTCGCCCGGTGCGAGTCAGCGGCGCGTCGATCCGAACGCGGATCGCCGAACATCTGGCTGCGCATCCTCCGCAGCCCGGCGAGCCGCCCGCGTTGTCCGAACCTCCCCTGCTGGACGTGGATCAGTGATGGCACGAAGCTAACACAGAGTTGACACAAAGCGGTGTCCCAGGGCACACAATCGGGCCTAGCCTCGGTTGGGTATGTCGCCGAGAGAACGTTCCGCCGAACTCCGCGGTAGTGTCATGACCATGTCGCTGGGTTTCGAGCTGGCGCGACGACCAGCCGATGTCATTTCGCCTTCCGCCGCCGGTACCTCGATCGAGTTGTTCGCGGGCGGAGGAGGCTTGGCGCTGGGTGTTCACGAGGCTGGCTTCCAGCATCTGCTCGTCAACGAGCTCGATCGCCGCGCGTGCGAGACGCTGCGGGAAAACGTCGCCGAGGACTTCGAGTCCCTGGGCGACGATGGTCAGTGGCCGCTGCTCTGCGGCGACGTCGCCGCAATCAACTGGTCTTCATTTGAGGGCCGCGTGGACCTTCTGGCCGGCGGTGCTCCTTGTCAGCCGTTCTCGCTTGGGGGCCGCCACCGCGGCGATCAGGACAAGCGCAACCTATTCCCCGAAGTCTTTCGCGCGCTGCGCGAGGTGCGGCCTCGGGCCTTCCTGCTGGAGAACGTGCGCGGCCTGCTGCGTGAGTCCTTTCGCCCGTACTTCGACTACATCTTTGATCAGCTGCGCGAACCGTACGTGCCGCCCAAGCGGGGGGAGTCGTGGGAGCGTCACAAAGCGCGCCTTGAGCGCCGCCGGACCCCTCGGGGTTGCGAGAGTGATCGCTACGTCGTGCACAAGCTGCTCGTCAACGCGGCTGACTACGGCCTGCCGCAAAACCGCCACCGCGTGCTCATCGTCGGCTTCCGAGAGGACCTCGGCATCGAGTGGACCTGGCCAGAGGCGACCCATAGCCGCGCGGCGCTCTTGTGGTCCCAGGCCAACGGCTCTTACTGGAAGGAGCATGGCATCACTGATCCGGACGGCTCGCGCGGCCGTGGAGAGGGGCCGCGACTCGGACGCAAGCCGGCCGAGCTTCGCTGGCGGACGCTTCGCGACGCGATCGACGGTCTCCCGGAGCCGGTGGACGGCAAGGAGCACCCGACGATCGCCAACCACGTCGGCATCCCCGGCGCCAGGTTGTACGCGGGGCACACGGGCAATCCGCTGGATTGGCCAGCTAAGACAGTCAAGGCTGGTGTGCACGGGGTGCCGGGCGGCGAGCACGTGCTCATACGCGACGACGGCAGTCATCGCTACCTGACCGTCCGGGAGTGTGCGCGCCTGCAGGGCTTCCCGGACTCCTACAGATTCACAGGCCCGCGCAGTGAGGCTATGCGCCAGATCGGAAACGCCGTGCCGGTGCCCCTGTCTCGACTGATTGCCGTCCGGATAGCCGATAAGCTCGCTGGAACAGTACATCCAGCGCATGCAGACAACGGAGCGTCGCCGAGATCCCGCCGTCACATCGAGGATGATGGCAGCGGTCAAGCACAAGGACTCGCGGGCTGAGCTAGCTCTTCGCCGGGAGCTGCACGCCCGTGGCCTGCGCTACCGGCTACACGCCAGGGACGTTACCGGATGCCCAGATATCGTCGTGCGCAAGCGCGGTGTCGCCGTGTTCGTGGACGGGGACTTCTGGCACGGGAACGCCCACAACAGACGCGGTCTGGAGAGCCTGGAGGATCTGTTCCCGAGCAACAAGGAGTTCTGGGTACCAAAGATCCGCAGGACGATGGAGCGCGACCGGGAAGTCACCGCCGAGCTGCGGGCCACGGGCTGGCAAGTGGTGCGGCTCTGGGAGGAAGACGTCCTGAAAGCCCCTACCGTGGCGGCGGACACCGTTGAGTCCCTGCTCCGAGGCTGCTGACCTGCCACGCTGGGACCCACAGCCGCCGCAAGCCGAGGTCTGGAGGGTGCCGCCGGGGACACGATCTCAGCGCGCCGCCGAACAGGACAGGGCTGCTGGCGGACGCCCCGCGAGGACGATCCGATTGCTCGATGGTAGAACGGCAACGGCGTCGATTCGCTTGAAGCGTCTCCCGAAGAGTCGTCGTGTCTACGCCTATCTACGCTACAGCGTCGCTGGACGCACAAGGACTAAATACGTTGGGGACGCTACAGCAGACACACGCGAGGACGCGTTGCGGGAGGCGTGGGCCCATGCACAAAAAATGGGACTGCTGGCGGAGTCAACAGAGCGATGACGCTCTGGTAGGTCCGGAAAGCCCTTGGCCCTACCCGACGGGCGGCCTACTCTCTAAATGATCTCATGGACAGGCCTGCATCGGGAGGAGCTTAGGGCCAACTGGGAGTGTGCTCGGGCGCGCACTCCGCTCGCTAGCATTGATCCGTTGCCATGAGCGACATTCATGTCCTTCCCCGTGTTGTTGCCGTCGAGCCCTTGGAGGGCTGGCGGCTGCGGCTGACCTTCACCGACGACCTGGTCCGTGAGGTAGACCTCTCGGAGGACCTGTGGGGTCAGATGGCCGAACCACTGCGAGACCCCGACTACTTCCGTCAGGTGCGCGTCGATCCCGAACTCGGCACGGTCGTATGGCCCAACGGCTACGACCTCGACCCCGACGTGCTCCACGGGGACTTCGAGCCGGTCGCGCGACCCACAGCACACGCGTCGCGGTAGCACCGCAGGACGCCGTCCAGGACAAGCAGCTCCGGCTACCCGCTGGCCTGCGCTGGCTGGCTGTCCCAAGATGCGCGGCGGTTTGAATGGGCAGCAATGGGCAGCAGCGAGACTATGGCGGGTCGAGGCGGTCATGCAACGAGCGAGCAGCGAGGCCTAAATCTCGCTTGCCTACAGGGCTTCCGCGCCTATGCCCCCGCCAGGAGTCGAACCTGGATCTACCGCTTAGGAGGCGGTCGTCTTATCCATTGGACTACGAGGGCTCGCGCATCGCCTCCGAGCTGCGCCTTGCGGGCGGACCACGGCGACGGGCATCAGGCAAGGCTACCGTCGATCCGGGCGAGCCCGACTCCTGATGACATTGGTGGCGCCGGCAGCGGCATCCCGTCGGCGTCCAGCACGCCGACCTTAGCCCTCACCGGCCACACGCGCGAGCGCGGCACCAGCCAAACGGTGGGTGACCCACTCGGGGGCGGTCTGGGCGCCGAGCTTGCGGTAGAAGCCGAGCGCCAGCTCGTTCCAGTCCAGGGCCGCCCACTCCAGGCGCTCGCCACCCAGGTCGTGGGTCCTGGCGGCGACCGCGGCGATCAGTGAGCGCCCGACACCGGACCCGCGGAAGTCGGGCCTGACGAACAGGTCCTCGAGCCAGACGCCTTGCTTGGCGAGGAAGCTGGAGAACGTCGGATAGAAGAGCGCGTAGCCGAGCACCGCGCCATCGCCCGGCCGTTCGGCCAGCAAGGCCTCGGCGGCCGGCCGCTCGCCGAACAGCGCCGCGGCCAGGTCCCGGTCGGTGGCGTGCAGCTCGTCGGTCAGGTGCTCGTAGTCGGCCAGCTCGGCGAACAGCTCGAGCAGGACGGGCACGTCCTCGCGTGTAGCCGGCCGGACGCGCGTCGCGCCGGCTTCAGCCACGATCGGGACGGTCCGGGTATATGTCGTCGATCGTTGAGAGCGTCAAGTAAGGCCCGTCGTCGCCAAGGGCTGCCTGGATCGCCTCCGCGCCGCCGGCCAAGCGGTCGAGGACGCTCAGGACTCCGGCGATCGCCAGGCCCTCGGAGCGCACCCTCTCAATCGCTTCGATCGTGGAGCCGCCGGTCGTGACGACGTCCTCGACGAGCAGGCAACGATCGCCTGGCTCCGGCAAAGGCCCCTCGATCCAGCGCTGCAGGCCATGCTCCTTGCGGGCGGCCCTGACGATGAACATCTTGGCCGGCGGCTCAGGCGCGGCGAGGGCGGCGCAGGCGACCGGGATCGCGCTGATCGGCACGCCGCCGACGGCGTTGGCGCCGCAGGCGCGGGCCCGATCGGCGACGAGCAGGCCGAGCGCCGAGAACGCCTCGGGCAAGAGGATCGCCCGCTTGGCGTCGACGTAGTACTGAACGATCTTGCCGCTGGTCAGGGTAACTTCGCCGAGCACGAGCGCATGCTCGCGCAACAGCTCGACGAGTCGCATGCGAGCTGGCTCGGAGGCGTTCGTACGTTCGTTGAGGGCGTCCATGGACGGGTCTAATCTAGCCGTATGGCTTCGAATCTGTCCTCCTCGCTGGCTGGGCTCGTGCTCTTGGCGAGCCGGATCGTGTGCCTGATCGTGATCGCCTCGTTCGTCGTGTTCGTAGTCGACCGGACCGGCTCGGCCTCGACCCACCAGCAGAACGAGCTGACCGGCAGCGCGAACCAGTCAGGCGAAGCCGGCTCGTCGAGTACGGCCAAGGACAGCTCGCTGCACAAAACGCTCGACGAAACCTCCAACGCCTTGACTTCCCCGTTCGCGGGGGTCGTCTCAGGGACGAGCAGCGAATGGGTGATCCAGCTCGTTCGGACGATCCTGGCGCTACTGGTCTACGGCCTGGGTGTCGCCTTCCTGGTCCGCATCATCCGCATCCGCACGTGACACTTGGGCACAGTGCGAAGACCGCGCTCAACCGATCACTGACTCACTCGTAGTAGACGTCAACCGGGGTGCCGACCCGGACCCAGGCGTAGATCGCGGGGGCGTCGGGGATCGGCACGCGCAGGCAGCCGTGACTGGCGGCGTAAGTCGGTACTTCGGCGTAGCCGTGGATGGCGTAGCCCCTGATGAAGTAGTTGGAGTCGTACATCCCCTCCGAGTTGAAGCCGGGCGCCTTCGAGTAGACCTGGAAGCGCCCGAGCACGGTCGGCGTAGAGGGCTTGCCGGAGCTGATCGTGTAGATCGTGCGCACGCGGCCGCCGGGTTCGATCTCGGCAAGGACCTGTCTGGTCAGGTCGGCCTCGACGTGGCGGCCATCGCGGAGGTAGCGGACGTGGAAGCGGCCCGCCCCGCGTGCAATCAGCCGCCAGACAGACGCGCCGGCGGCAGGGATGCGCGCGAGGCCGGTCATCTTGCGGTAGGCGATCAGCGCTCGGCCGGTGCCTTCGTCGAAGACGCCGCTCAAGGGCACGGCGAAATGAAGGACGTCAAGCTCGGACTGCAACAGCCGCACTGAGGCGCCCCGGTCGCCGGGAGCGACGTTCGGGTTCACGTAGCGGACATTTAGCGAGCGGCCGCTGAACGCTCCCTGCTGGGCGCTGGCGGCGTGCGCGGCGCGCGCCTGCACGAGCCCGGCGTAGGCGCTGACGTAGCTGGCCCTGAACTGCCCTGTACCGTTGCCGACCGCCTCCACCGCGACCGTCTTGGTTTGGACGGCGCGCCCGTCGCGGTAGAAGCCGACGCTGACGGTCTGGCCACCTACGTACGGGCTCACGACGCCGCGTACGACAAGCCGCTGGCCGGGCAATGCGAACGGCGGGCTGCCGCCGACGTGCACGAGCGTAAGGCGGACCCGACCCGCCGGGGGCGCGTCCGCGCCGGGGGCGGAGGGCTGGGCGGGAGCAACGGGGACAGCGGCGCTCGGGGAGCCGGCACCGGTGTCCGCCGGGGCGACGACGGCAGCGGGCCTCGACGGTGCGACGGCAGGCTGAGGCGCGGGAGCAAGCATTGGTTGATCCTAGGCGCTCGGGGCGACGGCGAGCGAGCGCGGAGGCTCCGGGCCGATCAGGCCGACGCGCTTGGCACACAGCACGAGCACAGCGATGAGGGCCAGCGAGCAGACGATCAGGACAGGGGCCTGCCAGCTCCAGCCCTCGAGGGCCGCGAACGCGAGCGAGTTGTTCAGGGAGTGCGTAGCGATGCCCGGATACAAAGAGCCGCTGTAGCGATAAAGCAAGCAGAGGCCGAACCCGAGCAGGGCCAAGGGCACGAGATCAAGCGCGGGCGCCGAACCGGCGTGGATGCCGCCGAAGAGGAGCCCGGTGATCACCGCCGCCGGCCACGTCCCGCGCCAGCCGCGCAGCGCCGTGAAAATGTAGCCCCTGAACAGGAACTCCTCGCAGATGGGAGCCACGACGCACGTCAGGGCGGCGCTCAACAACAGCAGCGAGGCGGCTTCGTTGGTGCCGAGCTGTTCCAGCAGCTTCTCTTTGCCGGGGTTGGCCAGCAGTGACCAGATGGCGCTCAGAATCAGGAAGACGACGAGCAGGAGCACGAGCATGCCGCTCGCCGAGACCCAGCCGACGCCGGGCTTGCGCAGGCCGAACATCCAAGCCCGGACGGCCCTGCCGCCGAGGTGCGCGCAGTAGACGGCCGCCACCACGAACCCGAAGTCCTGGACGATCGTGTCGGCCAGCTCGATCCCCGGCGGCGTGTGCCCGCTCGTGATCTTCACGCCCAAGAGGACCGCCGGAATGTCCACGATCAGCCCGCCGAGCGCCGCCAGCACGAGCCCGCCGATCAGCGCCAAGCCGGCCGACCACGGCGACCAGTCCATATCCGGCGAACGCCTCCGGTCAGGCAAGAAGTCAGCCAGGTCGCGCCGTGCGGGCGTGGGCGCGTCCCCGGACAGAGGCCCGTCGCCGGTCGCGGGCAACCGCGCGGGCATGTCCTCGGGCGCGGCGGCACGCGCGCGCGCGTCTGCGGGCAAAGGCACATCGCTGGGCGACCCGCCGGGAGGGGTCGGAGCCTTCTCTGGCGGGGTCACGCGACCCAATGCCAGGTGGCGAACTGGGCCACGAAGAACGCCATCGAGAGTGCTGAGACGGCGAGCACCGCAATGCGCAGACGCGGACGCGGGGCCAGCCAAGCGGCGAAGGCGATGGCTAGCGGAAACAGGACCAACAAGAAGCGTGGCAACGACATCAAGGGCTGCGGCGCAACCGGATAAGAGAGCGGCAGGGCGAGCGCCAGGAGCACGTAAGCGCCGTAGGCGAGCGGCAGAGAGCGAAAGACGAGCACAACCAATGGAGCGGCGGCCAAAAGGAAGGCGAGCAGCATCAGGTTGTGGCCGGCGGCGATCGAGGGGCTGCCGGCGGCGATCGGGAAGTAGCGGTGGGCGGTCTGGGCGCTCAAAAGCTGGCGGGCGCCGGCGATGGCCGCCTTGACGCCGTCCCAGACCCCGAGATAAGGGCCAGCGAAGTGCCGGCCCCAGACGTTCTGGGCGTGAAAGGGCGCCAACGGGTCGCCGCCGGCCAGCCCGAGGTAGGCCATATAGGCGCCTAGGCCGGCCGGCACGAGCGCCAGCCAGAGGATGTCTGGGCGCGGGCGGTAACGGGGCCGGAGCCGATCGACGAGCCCCCGTAACACCCAAGTGCCCTCCCAACCGACGCTCGGCCACGCTCCTCGGGAACTTCTTCGGTTTGGGGCCGGACGCGCGCGCGCGTTACGCGCGCGCGGCACCGCCGCCACGGACACAAGCGAAACGTCCTCGCGGGGGCCGTACAGATAGAGCATCAGAGCCGGCAGGAGCAGCAAGACCCCGGTCGAGCGGGTCGCCGCGGCCAGCGCCCCGAGCAGCCCGACCAGCAACCAGCGGCCCTGGCGAGCGCACCAGAAGACACCGACCGAGAGAGCCAGGTACAGCGACTCAGAGTAGACGGCTGAAAAGAAGAAGGCCATCGGCGCGAAGGCCGTCAAGAAGACCGCCAGCCGCGCGACCTCGCCCGTAGCGGCCGGGGCGGCGCCGGGGGCAGCCTGCGCGACAGCAGTGCGCCCGCGGGCGTCCAACTCGAGAGCGGTAAGGCGGTGAATGAAGTAGAGCGCGAGCGCGAAGGCGGCCAGCGAGAACAGCACGCCGGCGAGGACCGGCTGCGGGCCGAGGTCCGAGAGCAGGCGCAGGCCGAGCGGATACAGCGGGAAGAAGGCGTCGCGCGGAGCGGTGTAGACGCCGAGTTCGGGGCGGTAGTCGTAATGGGCGATGACCAAATACCAGGCCGAGTCCCAGCGCGCGACGGGCGCCGCCAGGAGATTGCCGAGCCAGCCAAATCCTCGAGTCACGCCGGGGGGGTCGAAGGCCCCGCGCGTAGGGCCGAACCCGAGCGTCGCCACCGTGCCGACGCCCGCCGCCAGCACGAGCAGGCGCGAGAACAAGAGCGCGCGCCAGGTGTCGCGTATGGCGGCCATCCGCGCCGGGTCGGCCCGCAATGCGGCCAGCCAAGGCCACGTCCGCGTGAGCGGAGCATGTCGTCCCACCGCCCCGCTTTGCGCCGTCGCGGCCGGCCTCACACCGGCGACCTGCGCCTCGGGGGCGGCCGGACCGATCGTGATCTCAGCCGTGTTGGGGCTCATCGACAGGCAAGCCTAGACGTCGACCGCGATGGGTGGGCTTGTTGCAAGTGAGTCTGGGCGGAACCAAGTCACGGTAGTCTCGGGAAGCGAGCGATGTCAAGACAGGCAAGACAGCGGCGGCGCCGGCACAACCGGGCCGGCCCGACCAGGATGCTGCTCGTCGGAGGCGCGGTGCTCGCGGCGACCCTCGTGGTCGGCGCGATCGCGGCGGTCGGCTATGTGCTGCACGTGGTCGGGGACGCGCCGAAGCTGGCGACGCTGCACCCGATCCTCTCGAGCGGCGCCTCGCAGGTGTTCGCGGCCGACGGGACGCGACTCGGGTTCATCCAGTCCAGCGACGTACGCAGCCCGGTCGGCTGGAGCGAAATACCCAAGGACCTGAAGGACGCGACGGTGGCGATCGAGGATCAGCGGTTCTACAAGAACGACGGGATCGACCCGACGGGGATCTTCAGGTCGGCTATCAAGGACATCACCAGCGGCCAAGCGCTGCAGGGCGGCTCGACGATCACGATGCAACTCGTGCGGAACCTGTATTTGGGGGGCGACCAGCGAACGCTGAAACAGAAGATCACCGAGGCGAAGCTGGCGATCGAATACGACGAACATCACTCGAAGAAATCGATCTTGACTAACTACCTGAACAGCGTGCCGTACGGTACGGTGGGCGGGCAGACCGCGACCGGCGTGCAGGCGGCGTCGCGGATCTTCTTCGACAAGCCGGCCTCCCAGCTCGACCTCGAGCAGTCGGCCTTGCTGGCGGGCCTGCCGCAGGCTCCGTCGGAATACAACCCTTTCCGCGATCCGAAGGCCGCCAGGGAACGGCGTAACGAGGTCCTGGCGAAGATGGCCGAGCTGAAATACATAAGCGGGGCCGAGGCGGCCGCGACCGAGCGCGCGCCGCTGGAGGTCAAACTGGGGACCTTTTACTCGCAGCGCAGCGAACCGTTCTTCTTCGAATACGTGCGCGAACAGCTCGAACATCGCTACGGCAAACAGAAGGTCGAACAGGGCGGTTTGAAGGTGTACACGACGATCGACCTGAACAAGCAGCGCCTGGCGCGCAAAGCGATCGCGGAAGTATTGAACGAGCCCGAAGACCCGGCGGCGGCGATCGTCACGATCGACCCAAAAAACGGCGACATCGAAGCGATGGCCGAGTCCGAGTCATACGAGCAGTCGCAGTACAACCTGGCCGCTGACGGCCACCGCCAGCCGGGCTCGACGTTCAAGGCGATCGACCTGGCCGACGCGCTCTCGCGGGGGGTGGACCCGAACAGCACTTACTACCTGTCGCACACGATCCCTGTCGGGGAACTGCCGGGATGGAGCGTTCCTGTTAAGACCTTTGAGGGCGTTTCGGAAAACAAGAACATGAACTTGGTCACGGCCACACTCCGCTCAGATAACACCGTCTACGCCCAGCTGGCCGCCGACCTTGGCGAGAACACGATCACCGAAATGGCCTACAAGATGGGCGTAAAAACCCATCTTTCGAGCTACCCGGCCGAGTCGCTAGGGGGTCTCACCCTCGGAGTGACGCCGCTGGAAATGGCTGACGTCTATGCGACGCTCGCGGACGGGGGCTGGCGCGATAAGCCGATCGCGATCACCAAGGTCACGTTCCCGGACGGCCACGTCGACAGCAGCTGGGGCAAGCCGCACCGGGTCAAGGTGCTTTCCGAAGGCGTCACCGCGGAGGAGAGCAAGATCCTTCAGGAAAACGTGACGAACCCCATCGGTACGGCCGGACGCTCGGCGATCGCCTGCCCGACAGCGGCCAAGACGGGAACGACGAGCGAACTGGTCGACGCCTGGCTGGACGGGTATACGCCGAGGTACGCGACAATCGTGTGGATGGGGTACCCGAACAGGCGGGTCTCGATGACCGACGTCCACGGCGAGCCCCAGCAGGGTGGCTACCTGCCGGCCGAAATCTGGCACGACTACATGGCGGCGGCCACCGAAGGGGAACCGTGCGTCGAATTCAAGGAACCGAACGAAAAGATCACTTACGAGCCGTTCTTTGGGCACTTCGCGACCACCGGGCAGACCTCGACCGGCACCGAAACGGGCACGTCCGAAGAACAGCAAGCCGGCCGACCCAAGCACGGGAACTCGAAACGGAACGGCGGCGCGAACGAAGCCAACGAAAGGACCGCCCCGAACGGCCAAGGTCCGGGCGAACGCGCGGAACCGGCGCCGGCCGAAAAACAGGCTTCGGCGCCCGAACCGCCGAGCGTCGAAAAACGGACCCCCCAAGCCGAAGCCCCCGAAGCGAAGCCCCAGCCTGGACCGACCGGCGGCGCCGAACCGCACCCATGAGCGCGGCGCTGGTAGGTTAGGAGCGTGGCAAAGGAAGACAAGGTCGAATTCGAGGGCGAGGTGATCGAGGCCTTGCCGAACGCGATGTTCAGGGTCAAGCTCGACAACGATCACGTCGTGCTCGGCCATGTGGCCGGCAAGATGCGGCGCTTTCGGATCAGGATCTTGCCGGGCGACAGGGTCAGGTGCGAGCTTTCGCCGTATGACTTGGACCGCGCCCGAATCGTCTACCGGCACCGCTGAGAGGCAGCCGTTCCCGAGCGCTCTCTGATCGAGGCGATCGCGGCCGAGCTGGCCGGGCAGCAAAGGCGGAGGGTGGTGAAGGGGATCGGCGACGACGCGGCGGTCGTGACGGCCGGCGGGCCGGTGTGCGTGACCTCGGTCGACGCGATGGTGGAGGGCGTGCACTTCGAGCTTGGCGAAGGGGGCTCGAGCCTGCGCGATGTCGGCTGGCGGGCGCTGGCGGGGGCGCTTTCGGACCTGGCGGCGATGGGCGTGGGCGAACCGGGCGAGGCGTACCTGATGCTCGGGGTAAGCCCTGAGGCGGACGAAGAGGGCGCGCTCGAACTGGTCAGGGGGGCTATCGAGTTGGGGATGAGAACCGGAACGGCGCTCCTCGGTGGGGACGTGGTCACGGCGCCCACCTTGATCGCGTCGCTGACCGTCGTGGGCTGGGCCGCCAGCGCCGATGAGCTGGTCGGGCGCGACGGAGCCAAGGCCGGCGATCTGATCGGCGTCACGGGCAGCCTCGGCGGGCGGCCGGCGCGACCGTGGCCGCGGCTGCGCGAGGGCGCGGCGCTGGCGAGGGCCGGCGCGCACGCGATGATCGACCTCTCCGACGGGCTGGCGAGCGACGCCGGGCATGTTGGCCGGGCGAGCGACGTCAGTCTCGAGATCGAGCTGGCGCGGCTACCGCTGGCGGCGGGCGTCGACAGCGTCGAGCGGGGGGCGTCAGCGGGCGAAGACTACGAGCTGTGCGTGTGCGTCCCGCCTGGCGCGCGTCCGGGGGCGGAGCGGGCCATGGAGGAGGTCTCGGAGGCGGGCCTGACGTGGATCGGCGAGGTCCGCGAGGCCGCCTCTCGCGAGGCCGGGGCGGGAAGCGCTCTGCCGGAGCCGGGCGTGCGGCTTCTGGACGAGCGCGGCCGTGAGGTCGAGCTGGAGGGCTACGAGCACCGCTGGTAGGCCTTAGCGGCGCAGGGCCGACCGGGTCCCGCCGAGCGAGCCCGGGCCGGCATAAGAAAGGGGCCCGCGAATCGTGATCTCGCCGCGTTGGTCGAAGTCGTTGCCACCGCCGACGGGATCGGCGGGCGGCGTCAGCGCGAGCCGCGCGATCGCGACCAAGCACCCTCCACAGATGCTCCACAACGCCGCCGCCAGCAGGCCGACGTGGCCGCCGGCGAGCAGCAAGACCGCGCTCCAGGCGAAGAGGCCGGTTCCGTAGCCGAACTCGTGGGCGTAGAAGAACATCAAGAGGGCAAGCGGGACCAGGGCGAGCGCGATCAGGGCCAGCCCGGCGAGCGGGCGGGGGCGGCGCTCGGGCGAGGCGATCGGCAGGAGCAGGTGCAGGGCGGGCACGATCACGAGGGCCGTGTACGGGTCAAAAACCCATGCTATGACGGCGACGATCAGCAGCATCAGCAGCGTCGCGATCCCGGCCGCGTCCGAGCGCTGGGCGTTCTCGGCTGACGGGTCCAGCGGTACGACCAGGCCGAGCCGGCGCGCGAGCGGCGGCAGGGCCAGCCAAACCAAACCGAAGACCGCGATGCAGGCCAGGACGGCGGTGAAGGCTTCGCCGCCGAAGCTGAGGGCCGAACCGAGGACGGGTGCGATCGGCGCGGGGATCGCGCCGATCGCGCCGAGCAGCCGCGCGAAAAGGGCGGCCACGAAGAACGGCAGCGCGCAGATGCCCGTCAAAGCCGCCCAGCGGGCGAGCGGCTCGCCGCGGCGGCGGGCGCGGGCGAGGCCGTCGATCAAGACGACAGCCGGGGGGATGAGCAGCGTGAGGATGAGCAGGCGCAGCGCCCATGCGGGCACGATCTGATGGGCGAGCACGAGCCCGTTTTGGGGCGTCGATTCGATGTCGGGGGCGGCGTCGAGCGCGTCGAGGGCGCCCAGCACGGCGCGGCCGAGCCCTTCAATGCGTTCGGCCGACAGCGCCGTCTTCGCCGGTGGTTCGCGTTCGCCGGAGACCTGAACGAGCACCGATGGAGCGCCGCCGGCATTCAGGACCCCCTCTTCGCCGGCGGCCAACGGGAAAACGTAGTGGGCGAGCTGACCGATCGTGCTTGGCAGCGGCGGGTGCAGCGAAGCTTCGGCGGCGATCGCGGCGAGGAGCGTGCGCTGCAGCTCGTCGGGAGCCTGGCCGTAAGAGTCCGAGTAGGGCACCACGATCGGCGTCCCGGCGGACGCCGCGGAGGCGAGGTCGCCGAGCACGATCGTCGCGTCCGGCCCGCCTCCGAGGGCGCCGCCGAGCAGGTCGCCGGCTCCGGCGTCGCCGCCGGAGCCGCCGCTGGTGGAGACGAGCACGATCGTGCGCTTGGTCTCCCGGGCGGCGAACACGCGGGCCAGCTCGATCAGAGCGCCGGTCCCGGACAGCTGCGCCGCCGCGCCGCGGGATTCCGTCGATCCACGATCGGTTGAGTCGCGGTGGGCGAGGATCACGATCGGACTCTCGGCGGTCGAGCCCGGGCGCTGGGCGATCACGGTGGCGAGGACGCGTTCGCCCGCGAGCGTGTCCTCACGCGCGCGGACCGTCCGCACGGAGAAGCCGCCTCGGGCCGCGGAGCCGAGCCCTTCAATGACGCTCGCCACATGGGCGGCCAGCTTTTCATCGCCCGCGCTTCCAGGCGAGCGCTGTGGATATTCGGCGGCGAGCTGCTCGGTTTCGGCCAGCGCTTGGCGACCCTGGAAGGCGTCGGGGGCCAGCCCTGACGTCAGCGGCGCGGGCCTGGAGGTCAACGAGAACGCCGCGATCGCCAAGGCCGCCGCGAAGGGAAGGAAGGCCGCGCGGTAGAGGGCTGCGTTGAGCATGGATCGGGAAAGACATTAACCGGCTCGGCAGCGAGAATCGCCCGTCGGGTATCGTCCGCGCGTGCTCCAGCCCGTTGCCGTTGCAAACAAGACGCTCGCCGACTACACGCATATCTGCGGGCGCGAGCTGATCGAGGAGATCAGAGAGCTGGCTGAGCCGCTGAAGGGCCAGCGGGTCGTGCACATCTCGGCGACGGCGTTCGGCGGGGGCGTCTCGGAGATCCTGTACACGCTGGTGCCCCTGATGAAGGACGTCGGCCTGGACTGCGAGTGGCAGGTCATCTACGGCCGCGAGGAGTTCTTCAACGCGACCAAGCTGATGCACAACGCGCTGCAGGGAGCGCCGCAGGACCTGGACGCCGAGCAGTGGGACGTGTGGCGGCGCTACAACGAGATGAACGCCCGCGAGCTGGCCGGCGGCTGGGACGTGTGCCTGGTGCACGACCCCCAGCCGGCGGCGCTGCACACGCTCGTGCCCGAGAAGGCCGCCGGCTGGGTGTGGCGCTGCCACATCGACCTGTCGACGCCGAACCCGCACACGATCGCCAAGCTGTTGCCATACGTGGCGGGCTATCCGCAGACGCTGTTCCACATGAAGGAGTACGTGCCCGACGGGATGCTCGGCAAAGTGAACGTGGTGCCGCCGGCGATCGACCCGCTGACCCCGAAGAACATGGCGCTGTCCCCGGAGGACGCGTCGTTCGTGTGCGGCCAGTTCGGGATCGACGTCGATCGCCCGCTGATCTGCCAGGTCTCGCGGTTCGACCCCTGGAAGGACCCGCTCGGCGTGATCGACGCCTACCGGACAGTCAAGCAGACACTGCCCGACGTGCAGCTGGCGCTGGTCGGCTCGATGGCCTCCGATGACCCGGAGGGCTGGGACTTCTTCAACGCGACGATCGCTCACGCCGATGGCGACAGCGACATACATATCCTCAACAACTTCAACAACGTCGGCGCGATCGAGGTCAACGCCTTCCAGTCCCACGCCGACGTGGTGGTCCAGAAGTCCACCCGTGAGGGGTTCGGCCTGACCGTGTCGGAGGCAATTTGGAAGGCCAAGCCGTTCGTCGGCGGCGCCGTAGGCGGCATACCTCTGCAGATCGAGGACGGCGTGACCGGTTTCTTGGTGTCGAGCGTCGATCAGTGCGCCGAGCGCATCCTGGAGGTGCTCGAGGATCCGGCCCTCGGCAAGTTCTTGGGCAGGCGCGGCAAGGAGCACGTACGTACTCACTTCTTGACGCCAAGGTATCTGCGCGACTACCTGAAGATTTTTACGGAGCTGGCTCGGTCATGAGCGAAGCACCGGCGCAGCGCGGTCCGCTGGTGCTGGTGTCAAACCGCGGCCCCGTGACCTTCCACGAGGGCGGAGAGATCCAGAGGGGCTCGGGCGGGCTGGTGACGGCGCTGACGGGGCTGGCCAGCCATCGTGACGCGATCTGGATCGCCTCGGCGATGTCCGAGCACGACGCGCAGGCCGCGCGCGCCGCGGGCGGGCGCGCCTTTCCGGTCGTCTCGCCAACGGGAGGCGAATTCAAAGTGCGGCTGGTCGTCTCCGACGAGGAAGCTTACGACCGGTTCTACAACGTGTTCGCGAACCCGATGCTGTGGTTCATACAGCATTACCTTTGGGACCTGTCCAACGCGCCGGACATCAGGCGCGAGGAGATCGAGGCCTTCGAGTTCGGCTACAACGCGGTCAACGAAGACCTGGCGCGGGCGGTCGTAGAGGAGCTGGAGGGAGTCGACGAGCCGGTGGTGATGGTCCACGACTATCACCTGTACACGCTCCCAGACCTGGTCCGCAAAGCGAGGCCGGACGCGTTCTTGCACCACTTCGTGCATATCCCGTGGACGCAGTCGGACGCCTGGCGGGTGCTGCCAGCGCGGATCAGAGAAGAGATCTTTGGCGGTCTTCTGGCGAACGACATCATCGGTTTTCATACCCGCTCTTACAGGCGCAACTTCTTGCAGTGCTGCAGGGACCTCTTGGAACTGGAGGTCGACTTCGAGAGAGGCGTTGTCAGCTACGGCGAGCGCGAGGTATGGGTGCGGGCATATCCGCTGCCGATCGACCATCAGGCGACGCGCAGGCTGGCCCAAAGCCCGCGCGTGTCCGAGTTCGAGCAGGAACTGATGCGCAGGCGCAGGGACTATTTGATCTTGAGAGTGGACCGGGCGGACCTGTCGAAGAACGTGTTGCGGGGCTTCTCGGCGTTCGACCTGTTCCTGGAGCAGCACCCCGAGTTCTCCGAGCGGGTCACGTTCATGGCCCAGATGATGCCTTCGAGGACCGACGTGCCCCAGTACGCCGAGTACCTGGAGCGGATCGAGGCCTTGGTGGCGGTCGTCAACCATCGCCACGGGACGCCCGACTGGATGCCGATCCAGCTGAAGCTGCGCGACGACCTCGACGAGGCGATGGCGGCCTACAAGCATTACGACGTGTTGGTCGTAAACGCAATGTTCGACGGCATGAATTTGGTCGCCAAGGAGGGCCCGATCGTCAACGAACGAGAGGGCGTGTCGATCCTCTCAGAGAACACCGGCGCCCACGAGGAGCTTGGCGAGTATGCGTTGTCGGTCAACCCGTTCGACATCCAGGAGACCGCCGACTCGATCTACGCGGCCTTGACGATGCCCGCCGACGAGCGACGCGCGCGCGCGAATGGTTTGGCCGAGATCGTCACGTCGAGGGATCCTGGCGACTGGATCGATGAGCAGCTGGCCGACATTCGGGCCAAGGGCAGCTGACCAGAACACGGCCGTCTTTGGCGTTGCCAGTAGTAGGCGCGTGAGACGAGAACGACGCACTGTCTCCGACTCGCCGGCGGCGGCTGGCGCCTATAATCCCGATTCGGAATAGCAGGATATCCTGGCCTTTTGGACTATTCTACTTTGTGCGCCCTTCGAGGCCGCAGAGCCTGCCAGACTCGTCAGTTTGACTAGACCGAGCGGACGAGCCATGCTCGGGCGACCCCGCTCACACTCGCCGGCGCGGCGTCACAGTTATCGGCCGTCGGGTACCAGAGGGTTAACGAGTTGGCCGGCGTCTTGCCAAGAAATGGCGTGGTGACGCGCGGCCTGAAACCGAGACGCGCCGGCTTAGTCCGGAGGAATGGAGATCAGTGATTCGAATGACCAAAGTAAGACTGATGGTGTTGAGTGCGCTTGCCGTGTTTGCGGTAAGCGCAATGGCTACCGCGACGGCGTCGGCCCAGGAAGCGGAGCCACACTACTTTGTCTGTGTAAAGAAAGGCGGCAGTACTTGGTTATATGGAGACAGCTTATGCACAAAAGACAGCGCCGGCGCGGGCCAATAGGAACTGTTAGAACTGCCCTTAGGACAATTATTATCCGGCTCGGGAGAAAATGTAGCTGGGACGAAAGGCAAGATGACGTCGGAAGCTCTCGGCGTCAAAGTCGAAATTACCTGTAACACAGGAACTGGCACCGGATGGATCGAAAACCCGATCGGCGGAGGTCCTGGGATTGGATTAGGGACAGGCAGTGCCAGTAATTGCACTGTCAACAAACCAGCGGGCTGCACCGTCGCCGAACCGATTACGGCCACTACCAAAACTGAACTGACTGAGTTAGGTGGATCCTTTTGGGGCGTGGCCACGCCAGATGAAGGTTCAACGTTCGTTGAAATTGAACTCAAAAACTGTGGCCTGCTCAATCAAAAATTTAAAATAACTGGCAAAACCGCCGGTAAAATCAACAACGAAACGGGCACTGTGAGGCTCAATGAAGAAATGAACGAACTCAAATTCGCCGGCAATAAAGCCGGCTTTGAAGGGGAAGCGTTTGGGTTAACGGACGGAGGCGGCACCGGCAAGGTGTTATTAAGCGTCGACTAGGCGCGTCACGATGCGATGCCGCATCGTCGTGAGCCCGCGATCCTTGGGCCTGTCGGACGGCTAGGGGTGCCGGGCCACGCCCAGGCAGCGTCGCAACATGCTTGCGCTCGTCCGCGTGGGAAACCAGTCCGCCCCGATGGGCGCGAGCGAAAAACCAGAACAACGCTGGCGCGTGGCCCGCATTGCGTGGCGACGCGCCGCCGTAAACCCGAGCCGTCCCGGCCAGATCCGGGACGGATGGAGGCAAGCGATACAAATGCGAAGGACGAGACTTATGATAACGAGCATCCTGGCGGTAGTCGCCCTAAGCGCGGCGTCTGCCGCAACGGCGGCCGCGCAGGAAGCAGAGCCGCACTTCTCTTACTGTGGAGAGAAAGGCGGTGCTACGTGGTTATACGGGAACAATCTGTGTAGCACGGACAGGGCGGGCACAGGAGGATGGGAACTGTTAGAATTGCCTTTAGCGACGTTACTAGCTATCTCGTCGGAAGTCGTGGTGGGCACATCCTATAAACTAGCGTCAGAAGCCCTCGGCGTTAAAGTGAGTTTCGAATGCTCCAGCGAACACGGTACCGGTTGGATCGAAAACCCAGCGGGTGGAGGCCCGGGGATAGACTTATCGACCGACAGCTTTAGCTCGTGCACGGTACAAAAACCATCGGGCTGTACCATTGCTGAACCGATCGAATTTAAAGCAAAAACAGAACTGGCAGAGTTAGAAGGAGGATTCTGGGATAGGCTCACGCCAGATGGGGCCACAACCTTCGTCGAAGTGGAACTCAAAACCTGTGGTTTGCTCAATAATAAATACAAAATAACCGGTAAAACGGCCGCCAAGATACACAACGAAACCGGCATCCAGTCATTTAATAGCGAAATGGATGAACTAAAATTCGCCGGCAACAAAGCATCCTTCGAAGGAGAATCATTAGTGTTAAGTCCCGCCCAGGCCCCGGAGCCGCACTTTAGCAATCTCCCTCCAGTAACATTATTAGCTATTTCGTCTGAAGCCTTAGCTGGTACGTCTTATAAACTAACCTCAGAAGTCCTTGGCGAGAAAGTGAGTATTGAATGCTCTAAAGAACGCGGCACCGGGTGGATCGAAAACCCGGCAACTGGAGGACCCGGGATAGACTTAACGACCAGTAGCTTCAGTGCGTGTACCGTGCAAAAACCATCCGGTTGCATCGTTGCAGAACCGATCCAATTTACGTCTGGGACCGAACTCGCAGAGTTAGAAGGGGCTTTTTGGGACGTACTCAGGGCGGACGGGGGTACCACTATCGCCACTATCGGCCTCGAATCATGTGAAATCGAACTACTGGACGGCCGCTATAAAGTGACAGGAAAAACGGCTGGCAAGATACACAACGAAACCGGCATCCAATCATTTAATAGCGAAATGGATGAACTAAAATTCGCCGGCAACAAAGCATCCTTCGAAGGAGAATCATTGGTGTTAACCGACGGGGGCGAGGCCGAGCAGGCGTCGTTATCAGCCGAAAGGGAGAGCGTGCAAGCGCTATTAAGCACCAACTAGAAGAGGCGGGATTTCGCGGGCGCGCCGCGCACTGGAGGCGGCCGAGAGTGCGGCCGGCGCGCGCCCGCGAGACCTGGTCCGACATCCCGGCCTGTCGGCGTCGACGCCGGCGGTCGTGCGTGCCGTCAGAGCTGGAGCGGACGAAGCATGACGACAACGCTGATGCGGCCGATCGATTCGCGCCCGCGTTCCCTCCGTCCAGCGACATGCGAGACAGACCTACCGGACGCCGTCGCGCTCCACTCGCCAGCCGAGCCGCATGTGGCCGGCTCGCTAGCCCTCGCGCATGAGGCCACCACAGACGGCCCAAACCCCAAGACCCGCTACTCTTTCCGGCCGTACATGACTTCACAGGCCCCAACATACGACTTGGTGCTGCTGCTCGACCCACAGGCAGAGCCGGACGCGCGCGCCAAGATCGTCGATGACGCGCGCAAGGCGATCGCGGCCAAGGGCGAAGTCGTAAACGACGCCGACTGGGGCGATCGCGCGCTGACGTACCCGATCGACCGCAAGAAGGACGCCGAGTACCGCCTGCTGCAGTTCAAGGCCTCAACGCCGGAGCTGTTGAGCGAGCTGGACCGGACGTTGCGTATCACCGACGGCGTGCTGCGGTTCCGGATCGTGAAGCTGAAGCCCGGCACGCCCGCGGCGCCGGACCTGCGCTCGGGCGCCCACGCGCCCGTCAGGACGAGTGCGGAGACCGCGCCCGCGCCGGCCGCCCAGACCGCCGCCCCCACGGAGTCCGACGCACCCGCATCTCCGCCAGAGCCCCCCGCGGAGGAGCCCGCGGAGGAGCCAGCCGCGCAAGCGCAAGCGGCGCCGACGCCGCTTGCCGAGCCCGCCTAGCGACCGACCCGGCCCCGGGTAATACACTCGTCTGATGGCGTTCGCGCAGGACAGCGGCAAGGGGTCGGGCACGAAGAGGACGGACGTGCTCAAAGCTTCACCGCCGATGTTCGAGTCCCGGCTCTTGGACGCCTGCTCGCGCGTGCACCCGACCGTGCCGGTGCTCGTGTTCGGCCCGGCGGTCGTCGCGCTCGTCGTCTGGAGCCTGCAGAGCCAGAGCCTCGGAGTCACGCTCGTTCTGGCCGCCTGCGGCTACGCGCTGTGGACACTGTTCGAGTATTGGCTGCACCGGGTCGTGTTCCACTTCGAACCGGACCGAGGGATCGGCGCGCGGATGCACTGGATCATCCATGGCATACACCACGAGCATCCGAACGACCCGCTGCGCTTGGTGATGCCGCCGGCGGTGAGCGTGCCGCTGGGCGCGCTGGTGTTCGGGCTGTTGTATCTGGCGTTCGGCTCCGACTACGCCCCCGGCCTCGGGGCCGGCTTCTTCGCCGGCTACCTGGCTTACGACATGATCCATTACTACGTCCACCACTTCGTCCCGCGCGGCGCCCTCGGCCGGGCACTGCGCGAGCGGCACATGCGCCACCACTTCCAGGACGACACCAAAGGCTTCGGGATCAGCGCCCCTTACTGGGACGAGGTGTTCAAGACCTCCTCGCGCGGCGAGCACACGCGGCGTTCCGCGCAATAAGCGGCTTTTGGACCAGAACGCCGCCGCCGGGCCCTCTACACTCGTGTGTCCGGCCAGACGAACACCCGTTCGCCTGGCCCTGGCAAAGGCCTCGGGCTAGCACCTACAGAGAGCCCTGAGACGCGAACACAGAGAGAAAGGAAAGAAGCCGTGGCCGCTACCAACATCAACAGGGTCGTGATGACCGGGAATCTGACCGCCGACCCGGAGCTGCGCTCGCTGCCGAGCGGTACATCGGTGTGCAGCTTGCGCATCGCCTGCAACACCCGTCGCAAGAACGGAAGCACCGGCGAATGGGAGGACAAGCCGAACTACTTCAACGTGACCGTATGGGGCGCCCAGGGCGAGAACGCGGCGCGCTACCTCTCGAAGGGACGCCCGGTCGCGATCGACGGACGCCTGGAGTGGCGCGAGTGGGAGGCCCAGGACGGCACAAAGCGGCAGGCGACCGATATAATCGCCGACTCGGTCCAGTTCCTGGGTTCGCGCGAGGATGCCGGCAGCGGTGGTTTCGCCGCGAGCGGCGGGGCGGGACAGGGCGACGGGCAGAGTGGGACCCCCATTCACGAAGGGGACTTCCAGCCCGCGGCGCCAGTTGGCGCGGGAGCCGACGACGACATCCCGTTCTAGGACGGACCCCAAACAAGAGCACCGGCAAGAGGCAGGTATAAGCAAGTGGCAAAGCGTGGTCGCAGCAAGCCGATGAGGCGACGAGACAAGAAGGGCGGTCCCGGAGGCGGGCGGCGCAAGCCATGCCAGCACTGCCGTGACAAGGTCGAGCAGGTCGACTACAAGGACGTGGGCACCCTGCGCAAGTTCGTGTCCGAGAAGGGCAAGATTCGCTCACGCCGGATCACGGGCGCCTGCCGGCGCCATCAGAGCCAGATCGCGCGGGCGGTCAAGCGCGCGCGCGAGCTGGCACTGTTGCCGTACGTGCACGAGGGCGGCCGCGACGACAGCCCTCGCCGCGAACGGGGCGATCGCGACCGCGAACGCTGAGGTTAGACCGATGCCAGAAGCGATCTTGTTGCAGGATGTCGACCAGCTCGGCGAGCAAGGCGCGGTGATCGACGTCTCGAAGGGCTACCTGCGCAACTACTTGGTGCCCCGTAAGCTCGCCCAGCCGGCGACGAGAGGCGCGATCGAGGCGATCAAACAGCGCCGCGAGGCGGCCGAGCGGGCCGAGCGCAACGCGATCGAGAAGGCCCAGGAGAACGTGAACCTGCTGAACCGGACCGTCTTGACGATCCCGCAGCAGGCGGGCGCCGACGGGCGGCTGTTCGGGTCCGTCACCGCCCAGGACATCGTGACCGCGATCCGGGAAGCAAGGGGCTTGAAACTGGACAAACGCGGCGTGCATCTGCCGGAGCCGATCAAGAACGTCGGCACATACATGGTCGTGGTCGAAGTGGTCGAGGGCGTGACCGCCACGATCAAGACCATGGTGGTGGCGAAGAAGTAGACATTGGTCTGTCCGATCGGTCCACGAACATATGTTCGTGGAAAGCAATTCGGCCGGACATAGCGGGGACGTCGCCAAGCGGGCGGCGAGCGCCGATCTAGACTCGCGCGAGCCATCATGAGCGTCGCCGTCACGACCAACGGCGCCGGGAACGGGACCGGCCGCGGGCAAGGCGCCGGCGGCCCCGTGATCGCGCCGCCGCACAACCTCGATGCCGAGCAGTCGGTGCTCGGCGCGATCCTGCTGTCCGACAGGTCGCTGTATGCGCTGGTGATCGAGGAGGGACTGCGGCCCGAAGACTTCTACCGCGAGCGTCACGGCGCGATCTATGGGGCGATGCTCGCGCTGTACAACGAATCTGAGCCGGTCGACGTGCTGACCGTGACCGATCGTTTGCGCCAGCTCGGCAAGCTCGAGGAGATCGGCGGCCCGGCGGCCGTCGACGAGCTGACTGGAGTCGTGCCGGCGGCGGGCCACGCCCGGCGTTACGCCCAGATCGTGCGCGAGAACGCGCTCTTGAGAAGGCTCCTGAACGCGTCTTTCGAGATCCAGGAGAGCGTGCTCGGACACTCGGCCGCCCCCCGGGAGCTGGTCGAGCAGGCCGAGAAGGCGATGCTGGAGGTCGCGCGCGACGACCGCCAGCAGGACTTCAGGGCAATCGAGGAGGTCCTGCACGAGGAGCTTGACAAGCTGCATAGGCTGTCGATCGAAGGCACTGCCCTGACGGGCACGCCGTCGGGGTTCAAGGACCTGGATGAGATCACGGGCGGCTTTCAGCCGGGCAATCTGATCATCATCGCGGCCAGGCCGGCGATGGGCAAGTCGGCGCTGGTCTGCAACATCGCCGAGAACGCGGCGGTCGAGCACAAAAAGCCGGTAGCCCTGTTCAGCCTCGAGATGGCGGAGGCCGAGCTGGCACAGCGATTCGTGGCCTCGCAGGCAAGGATCAAGGGCGAGGAGCTGCGCAAGGGCAGGGTCGCGGAGCAGCGCTGGCCGAAGATCCTGAAGGCCTCGCAGCGTCTGGCGGCGGCACCGCTGTGGGTCGATGACTCCAGCGACGTCGGCCTGTTGGAGATCAGAGCCAAGGCAAGGCGTTTGCACAGCCAATGCGAGGGTGGGCTGGGCCTGATCATCATCGACTACCTGCAATTGATGCGGACCGACAGCCGCTACGACAGCCGGGTGACGGCCGTCGGCGAGCTGAGCCGGGGGTTGAAGATTTTGGCGCGCGAGCTGGGCGTTCCCGTGATCGCGCTCTCCCAGCTGAGCAGGGCGGTCGAGCAGCGCTCGCCGAAGGTACCCCAGCTCTCAGATCTGCGCGAGAGTGGAAACCTCGAGCAGGACTCAGACCTGGTGATGTTCATCTACAGGGACGAGTACTACGAGGAGGAGTCAGAGCGCCCGGGCGAGGCCGACCTGATCATCGCCAAGCACCGAAACGGAGCGGTCGGGAAAGTGACGTTGACCTTCCAGAAGGAGTACCCCAAGTTCTTGAGCTACGCCGGGGAAGCGCGCTACGGGCATGAGTGACGAGAGCTGCCCTTATGGGGAGTGCGACGGCAGCGGCTTCATCGTGGATGAGGCCACGAATACCGCTACCGACTGCCGGTGCCGGGCGGGGCGGATCGCGATGGCGCGGACCAGGAGCCTGGCGGGGCGGATCCCGAGGCGCTACCAGGGCGTGTCCTTCGAGCGCCCTCCGGTCAGCGACATCGAGAGGGTCGCGCCCGAGCAGATCAAGGTGATCAGACGTTACGTCCAGGCGGTCGACGCCAACCTCGACGCCGGCCGGGGGCTGTGGTTCGTCGGCGACGTCGGAACCGGCAAGACGACTTTGGCGATGTTGGTCTCCAAAGCGGCCCTCGAAGCAGGCAGGTCGGTAGCGATCTACTCGTTGCCGAGGCTGTTGAACCTGATCAGGGAGATGATCGACTCCGAGGAGGGCAAGCTCGACTTCTTGGACCGCCTGGCGATGGTCGACCTTCTCCACATCGACGACCTCGGCGCCGAGAACAAGACCGATTGGGTGCTCGAGCAGCTGTATTCGATCGTCAACGCCCGCTACGAGTCTCAGCGCGCGATCCTGGCGACGACCAACCTGACCCCTGAGAAGCTCGGCGAGCAGATCGGGCCGCGGACGGTGTCGAGGCTGCAAGAGATCTGCGACGACCCCTTGGCCTTCTTCGGCGAAGACAAACGTCAACGGCAATTCGAGCTGGTCACGCGCTCGGCCTGACCACGTCCGGCGTCCCCCTACACTCGTAAACGCTAATGCCCGGAATCGTGATAGTCGGCGCCCAGTGGGGCGACGAGGGAAAGGGAAAGATCACGGACCTGCTCGCCGAGCAGGCCGACGCGGTCGTGCGCTTTCAGGGCGGCAACAACGCCGGCCATACGATCGTGCGCGACGGGGTCGAGTGGAAGCTGCATTTGATCCCGTCGGGCATCTTGTATCCCCGCAAGCGCTGCGTGATCGGCAACGGCGTGGTGATCGACCCGAAGGTCTTGATCGAGGAGCTGGACGCTTTGCGCGCGCGCAGGGTCGACGTCAGCGGCCTGCGGATCTCGGCTAACGCGCACCTGATCATGCCTTACCACCTGCTCCTGGACTCGGCCGGCGAGGCCAAGCTCGGCAGCCTGCAGATCGGCACGACGCGCAGGGGGATCGGGCCTTGCTACGCCGACAAGGCGGCGCGCCTGGGAATCAGGGTGCAGGACCTACTGGACGAGAAGATCCTCAAGAAGAAGATCGTCGCGGCGATGGAGCCGAAGAGGCTGTCGTTGAGACCCTTCGAAAAGGACCCGGCGCTGGACCTGCACGCGATGACAGAGCAGTACCTGACTTACGGCCATCGCCTGGAGCAGCACATCGCGGACACCGCGAAGCTGATGTGGGACCTGCTCGACGCCGGCGAGAAGGTCATCTTCGAGGGCGCCCAAGGGGCGATGCTCGACATCGACCACGGCACTTATCCGTTCGTGACCTCCTCTAACCCGCTCGCCGGCGCGGCCTGCGTGGGGACCGGGGTCGGTCCCAAGAACATCGACGAGATCTGGGGCATCTCCAAGGCCTACACGACCAGGGTCGGGGCCGGCCCGTTCCCGAGCGAGCTGCACGATGAGACCGGCGAGCAGATCAGGCAGCGCGGCGGCGAGTTCGGCACGACGACCGGCAGGCCGCGGCGCACGGGCTGGCTGGACATCGTCGCCTTGCGATACGCCGCCCGCTTGAACACGATGACCGCCTTGGCGATCACCAAGCTCGATGTCTTGTCCGGCTTCGATCGCATCAAAGTCTGCACCAGCTACCGGGGAGCGGAGGGCGCCGAGTTCGGCGACTTTCCGTACCACCAGTCGGTCCTGCACCACACGACCGCCGAGCTGACCGAGCTGGAAGGCTGGCGGGAGGACATCGGCGAGTGCAGAACGCTCTCGGACCTGCCGGCCGCCGCCCGGGACTACCTGAGGTTCATCGCCGAGCAGGTCGGCGCGCCGGTGACGCTCGTCGGCGTCGGCCCCGGCCGCGAGCAGACGATCTGGACCGACGCCGGCCTGGGCACGCTCCTCGCCGATCAAAGATCGGCCCGCAACGGTAGCTCGCCGGACTAGCTTCCGCTAGCGACGCACGCTAGCCGTTCGGGGCGACCAGCTCGATCCAATCGAGGCCGCGGCCGCACAGATCGCGGGCCCGGGCGGGCGCGACCGTGAGCAATTCGGTGCGCGGGCGCCGCAGCGGTTCGAAGGCAATCGCGGTGAGGCTCGTCTGCTGATCCTCGCCACTGCCGGGTGCAAGGCCGGCGTGGGGGTAAGTGAGGGCGACCGTGTGGACGCCCGGGCTCAAATAGATGTCGGCGACCGGCGCGTAGCCGCCGATGCCGCGCGGTTCGTTTTTTACATCGCCGACGTGTTTGCCGTCGACGCTGACTTCGAAGCCCCGCGAAAAGCTGCCGCCAAGCCAGAGCGCATAGTCTTGGTCGCCGTGAACGGCGATCTTGGCGATCGCGGTGCCGGGCCTGTTCGGCCACAGCGTATGCGACGCCCGGTCGTGTAGCCAGCCGGCCGGCCAAGTGAGCTGGTCGCCGCGCGCGACGATCGGTTCTGGGCGCTGATAGGCGAGCAGTTCGGCGCCCTCTCGGTCAGCGGTCTTGGCGAGACCTTCGATCTCAGAGCAGGACGGTACGGCCGCCGGGTCAGCCGAGCAGAGCGGGCCGACCGGGCCGTTCTCGGCTACGCCGCAGTAGGGCAAAGCGTTCGATTCGCCGAGCGGAACGTGCTCGAGAATCCGGTAAGCGGGTCTAGCTGGGCGCTGCCACAGTTCGTAGTAACGGCCGCGCCAGGTGAGCCTGTACGTCGAGGGCGGCCGGCTTTCGGCGGGTGAGCGGGGGATCACGAGCGAGCGGTAAGGCTCGAACGTCGACAGCCCGAACGAGTCGAGGTCGGCCCAGGCGCTCTTCGTCAAGATCGTGCCGTCTCGCAATGGGAGCACGACCGACCGGTACTCGGCCGGCTCGACCGGCGCCCCTTCGCGAAGGAAGTGACGGTCGGCATAGACTTCGTATTCGCCCACGAACGTCGGTCCCGCGCCGCCAAGCAGCTTGCCGATGTGTTGCAGCTCGGCGAGCCTTGGCCTCGGCGCGAGCAGCACGTCGTGGTAGGCCAACACGTTCGACCAGACGGCCCCGGCGCCGACGACGGCCAGGACGACCACCCCCAAGGGCCTGCGCCAGCCTTGGCGGCGGGACGCGGTCGGGTCGGGTCCGGCGGCGCCGGGCCCGTCACTGCCGGGCGCGGCACCTGGACGCACGCTGTCCTCGGGGAGTGGCCCGAGCAGGAGGGCGCCACCGACAAGCGCGGCGGCGAGCAGCGCCGGCGAAGCGATCGCGAGGCTCTTGCCGATCACCCACGGCGTGCTGCCGACCAGCCAGAAGATGAGACAGCCGGCGAGCGCCACGCCGATATAAGCGAAGAGGCCGAGCTGGCCCCGGCGGACGCTTGACCAGAGCGCGAAGCACGCGGCGATGAGCACGACGCCGACCAGGATGCCGGTCGCGGGCGCGGGCCCGCGCAGCCGGAAGTCCCCGACCGGCCAGATCCCGGCCAGCTGCCAGCCGCTGAGCGGCTGGATCAAGTTGCCGAGATTTTCAGTGGTCGACCGGCCCGAGTAAAGGTTCGAGTCGGTCGCCAAGAAGCTCGACAAGACGGTCCACACCGGTATCGCAAGCACGGCCGTGAGGACGCTCAGCAGGCCAATGCCCTTGGCGATCGTCTTCAGCTGGGCCCGGAACGCCTCGCGTGAGCGCCAAGCCCAGGCCCCGACGAGGATCGCCAAGGCCGGCAGCACCCAGGCGGCCGCACCGGCGCCGAGCGTGTCGATCAGGGCGGCGGCGGCGATCGCCAATGGCAGCAACGTTCTGGGCCTGGTCGCCGGTTCGCGAGCCGCCTTGGCCAAAAGCGAAACGCCGAGCACGAGCAGGAACGCCGCCGTCAACTCCTTGATCCCGCCCCAAAGGCTGTAGCCGTACAAGAGCGCGGGCTGGGCCGCCACGAACGCGATCAAGGCCCGCAGCCGCGGCGAAACGACAAGCGGTTCGGACAGGCCATAGATCGACAGGCTGACCGCTGCCGCACAGCAGGCCAGATAGGGCTGGAAGACCCACGCGGAGTCGATCCCGGTCAGGCCGTGACCGACCCCCAACAGCATGAAGCCGCCGAGCGGATACGAGTTGCCGACATAAGCACCCAAGACCAAGGAGTACGTCGAGGACGGCAGGTAAGAGAGCGAGCGGCCGTGACTCATCACCTGGTCGGTGATCGCCAACCAGGTCGCCGTGTCGTCGAGCCTCACGTAGCCCGCGAACGTGGCTTTGCCAGAGAGCAATATCGGCGCTCCGTAGGCGAGCAAGACACCGAGCGCGGCCAAGCCCGGCCAGAGAGCCAAGCGCAAACGCCCGCGTTCGGAGAAGCCGAGCGCCAGCCCGACGGCGGCGCCGACCGCAACGACCGTGATCGCGGCCGGCGCGGTCACGGTCCAGGCCGTCAACAACGAGGCGACCACGATCGCGGCCGCCAGGCCGAGCGGCACAACGAGCGCGCCGGTGATGCGCGAAGCCGCGAGCCGCTGCACGACGACGCCCCAGCCGATGCCGACGGCGGCGAACACGGCCGGGAAGAGGACCCATGAAGCGATCAGGGACAACGGTCGGGGACCTTATCCGAATGGGCCGTGTAGGAATCGAACCTACAACCTTGGGCTTAAGAGGCCCCTGCTCTGCCGGTTGAGCTAACGGCCCGCGAGGGCGCCGGCCAAACGGCCAGGCCGGGCGGATGCCGATTCTAGCCCAACGCAGGGCGCGTCCGGGGCCTGGTCTCTCAGAAGACGATCGTTCGGCGGCCGTCGACGATGACCCGGTCGTCGAGGTGCAGGGCGACCGCCCGGGCGAGTACGACTCGCTCGATGTCGCGACCGATCCGTTCCAGCTCGGGGACGGACTGGCGGTGATCGACCCTGGCGACGTCTTGGTCGATGATCGGGCCGTCGTCAAGCTCGGCCGTCACGTAGTGGGCGGTCGCGCCGATCAGCTTGACGCCACGCTCGTGGGCCCTGCGGTAGGGGTTGGCGCCGGCGAAGGCCGGCAGGAACGAGTGGTGGATGTTGATCGCCGGCATGCCGACGCGGTTCAGGAAGTCGGCGCTCAGAATCTGCATGTAGCGGGCGAGCACGAGCAGATCGGCGTTACCGGCGAGCAACTCCAACATCGCGGCCTCCGCTTCGGGCTTGTTCTCGGTGGGAACCGGAACATGCTGGAAGGGGACGCCGCCGGCTTCGACCTCGCGGCGCAGGTGATCGTGGTTTGAAATGACCATGACGACCTCGCCGTCGAGGTCTTTACGGCGCCAGCGCCAGAGCAGGTCGACAAGGCAGTGGTCGTGCTTTGAGACCAGGATCGCGACCCGGCGGCGCTGGCCGAAGTAGCGAATCTCCCAGTCCATCGCCAGCTCCTGGGCGACCTCGTCGGCGAACAGCAGCTCGAAGCCGAGCCTCGCCTCGGCGGCGCCGGGCGCCCCGCCGGTAAGGTCCTCGAGGACGAAGTCGGTGCGCATGAAGAAACGGCCACCGGTCGCGTCGGTGGAGTACTGGTGGGAGGAGACGATATTGGCGCCCTGCTCGAGCAGAAACCCGGAGACGGCGGCGACGATGCCGGGCTGGTCGGCGCACCCGATCAAAAGGCGCGCCGTGTAGGACTGAGGCTCGCCGTCCACGACCGCCGCGCCGCTATTTGGTGGTGGTGCCGGTGGTCGTGCCGCCCGTCAGGGCGCCGCTCGGCGCGGAGGTTTTGGTGTTCGTGGTTCCCGTAAAGGTGCCGTTGCCGGCGGATTTGACTTTGACCGACTGACCGTTCGAGGTGGTGGCGGTACCTTCGGGCCCGTTCGGATGGGCCTTGATTTCGGCCAGCTCGCTCTTCAAGAGTTTGCGCTGCGAAGCGGGCGCCAGGGCGATCGCCTTTTCAGAGGCGAGATCGCCGATGCGGGTGTTTTTGGCTTTGTAGGCGTACTCGGCCAGAAACCTGTAATAGGCCGCGTTCGTGGGTTCGGCGGCGACGACGGCCTGCAGCACCTTGACCGCTTCGGAGGGCTGGTTCAGGCCTTCTTCGCCGTAGATGGTGACCATCTGCTTGGCGAGCGTCAGGTTGGGCTTGGGAGGGTTCAGTGCCAGGTAGCTGTTCCAGGACTGGGCGATCCGGTTGTACAGTTCTTTGCCCTTGCTGGTAACGCCGGTGCGCGTGACGTACGCTTCGCCGCCGGCTTCGTGCAGCTGGGCGAGGGTCAGCTGTTCCCGGGCGTAGACGCTGGTCGGCTGCTTCTTGGCCAGCTTTTCGTACTTTTGGATCTGCGCCGAGAAGCTCGCTCCACCGGAGCTTTCGCTGCCGGTCAGCGAGTCCAAGAGCCCACCGCCGCCGAGGCCGGCGCCGACGCCGAAGAAGACCAGGCCGGCCCCGATCAGGAAGGCCAGCCCGGCGTAGATCACCTGGACCGTCCGGCGACGGCCGCGCCCGCGCAGGTCGAACAGCATCAGCTGAGGTCTCGGTCGTAGTGGTCGATGATCTGTTGCACGCTTGGCTCCGCCCCCTCCGGCGCCGGCGGTCCGTCACCAGGCGGCGGTCCCGAGTCCGGCGTCCGCCCTGAGCGCCTGCGCTCGGCGCGTTCTACGAGGGACGCGAGCAGGATACTCGCCTCGTAGAGCAAGTACAACGGTACGGTCTCCAGAAGCAGCGTAATCGCGTCTCCAGGCAGGAACGCCGCGATGGCGGCGCAGGCCACGATCGCGTAGCGACGATTGTGGCGCAGCTGTGTGGGGGTCACGATGCCGACGCGGGTGGCGGCCAGGATCGCGACCGGGACCTGGAAGACGAGACCCATCGCCAAGAGGATCGTGGCCGCGAACTTGTAGTAGGGCCCGGCCTGCACGAGCACGTTGAACTCTTCGCTGTTGAAGTTCTGAAAGAAGCGCAACGCCGCCGGCAGGACCACGAAGTAGCCGAACATGACGCCGACCGCGAACAGGCAGGGGATCGCCAAGAGCAGCGGCAAGGCGATACGTCTCTCACTGGGGCTGAACGCCGGCAGCACGAACCCGTACAGCTGGAACAGGATGACCGGCAGCGAGATGATGAGCGCGAACAGAAGGGACACGCCGAGCGTCGCGGTGAAGGGCTCGCCGACACCGAGCGTCACCGGCTTGTTGCCTTCGGGGACCTTCGGGATCTTGGCCACGTCGGCGCGCAGCCTCGGGATCTCGGCGGCGAGAGCCGCCCTCGTGGCGGCTGGCAGCCCGCTCGACGGCGAAGCCAGCGTCGCGGCGATCAGCTGCACCTGACGAGACACCTTGAGCACGCCCTGCTGGGCCAGCGCCGTCTGTCCGAGCGGGCCCGCTCCTCTCTCGACCTGCTTCTGGGTCTGCTTGTCGAGAGGCTTGTTGACGATCTTCAAGAGCGCGTGGTTCTGCCACATACAGACACCGAACGCGACCGCAAGCGCGAGTATGCAGACGATCAGGCGCGTGCGCAGCTCTTCGAGATGATCGACCAGGGTCAGTTTCTCTTCGTGGCCGATCGTGCGAATCGCGGTGGCCATCTCGCAACTGAAACTAGCACCGCCTGAGCGCACCTGAGCGACCTGGGCGCGTCCGGGTCGTCGACGTGGCCCGCGCCAACACCGGCGTCCCGCTGCGCTGAACTACTCATCCAGGGGCTAAAGGGCGCCCGGGAGAGCGTCGATGAGTTCAGGGCAAGCTTATGTCAGACCAGAGCCCCCACATACGCCACCACGTGAAGATGCCCGACGGCAAGCATGTCGAGGTCGTCTATCGCGACCACCGCGACAGTCCGGACAAGGCGGGGAGCGCCTCGGAGACGCCCAGCACGGGCACCTCCGCGCAGAGCGCGAGCCGCGATGAGTGCGTCGATCCGGCGCCGCTTACGGACCTGGACGGCCATGGCGAGGTGGCCTTTGGGCCAGGACTTGGTGCCCAGCAGGGCTGTGTGCCCGAGGATCTGCACGTCTGCTTCAACTGCTGCGGCGAGCTGGTCTACCCTTTGGATTGGGCCGAAGAGGGCCCAAGGCACTGGCGCATCGTCTTGCGTTGCCCCGAGTGCGAGGCCCTGCGCGAGGGAGTCTTCGAGCAGACAATCGTGGAACGGCTCGACGACGAGCTGGACCGCGGCTCGGGCGCCCTCTTGAGCGACCTCAAGCGCATCACCCACGCGAACATGGTCGACGAGATCGACTTCTTCGTGAGGGCGCTCGACGCCGACCTGATCGTGCCGAACGACTTCTGAGGCGTGGCCTCGCGCCGCCGGGACCGCCGACGCAGTCGGTGGTGGGGCGTTAGCGGTAGCGCTCGACGACGGCGTCCGCTACCAGATCGAGCAGGACGGCCCCGCGGGGGTCGGGCAGCGCATGGGGCAGCTCGGCCTTGGCCGTGGCGACCAGTTCGAGAGCGCGCTCGCGCGCCTCGTGCAGTGCCCCGGTCGCCGCGATCCGCTCGCACAAACGCTCGGCCTCTTCGGGGCCGTTCAGCGCCGCGAGATCGAGTTCGGCGAGTTGGGGATCACGTTCGCGGGCAAGGATGAACGGCAGGGTGACGGTTCCGTCGAGCAGGTCGGTGCCGCGGGCCTTGCCGGTTCGCTCGACCGGCCCGGATACGTCGAGCACGTCGTCGAGGAGCTGGAAGGCCAGGCCGATACGCCGCGCGAACGCGCCGAGTTCGTCGGCCAGAGCGGACGAGCCGGACGCGGCCGTGAGCGCGCCGAGACGACAGGCGGCCTCGAACAGGGCCGCCGTCTTCAGTTCGCAGCGGCGCAGGTAGCGCTCGACCGGCACATGGGCCGCGTAAGCGTCCTCGCGCTGCAGAAGCTCGCCTTCGGCAAGGGCCGAGCTGGCGTCCGAGAGGGCGCGCAGCTGTCCTGCGTCGCCGTTGCGGGTCAGCTCGGCGAAGGCCCTCGAGAACAGCAGGTCGCCGGTAGCGACCGCCAGCTTGCGTCCGGCGGCAGCAGCCACCGAGGGGCGGCCGCGGCGTAGCTGGGCGCCGTCTATGACGTCGTCGTGGACGAGTGTCGCCGAGTGGACCAGCTCGACCGCGACCGCCGCCCGGATCAACCTTTCCTCACCTTCGCTGTTGTCCGATGGCCCGCCTACCCCGCCGGCGGACTCGGCCGCGAGCAGGACGAGCAGTGGCCGCAGGCGCTTGCCGCCGGCCACCACTGTGCCGGTAGCGTGGGCCGCCAAAGGCTCTCCCGACTCGGCGGTGACGCGCTCCAGGTAAAGCTCGGTTCGGACCATCCGCTCGCGCAGGTCGCTGCCGCCGCGGCGCATGATCGTCTCGACCGCGTCCATGTCACCGGCGGGGTCCATAGCCGCCGACGACGTTCCCCCGAGCGCGCTCACGCCAGGCCACCGCTCGAGGCCATCCCGCCGTCGGTGGTCGCTGAAGCCTCTGACGAGACCCCGCCGTTCGCGACCGCCTGGGCCTCCGGCGCCACCGTGCCGGCGTGGATCGCGATGATCCCGCCGGCTGTCAACAGGTAAGAGACCTCGCGCAGCCCGGCGCGCTCCATCTCGGCGGCGAGCGCACGGGGGGCGGGGAAGCGCTTGACGGATTCCGGCAGGTAGGTGTAGGCGGCGGCGATCTTCCGGTCTGGCTCGGTACCGCGCGCACGTGCGAACGCGGTGGCGACGGCGCCCGTCAAGCGACCGAGGACGGGCACGACCTGGTCGAACCAGATTTTGAAGAACAACGAAAGGGGCGATCTGGTGGGCGTCGTCATCTCCAGGATCACCACCTTGCCTCCCGGGCGAACGACCCGGACCAGCTCGGTCAGACCGCGGCCGAGATCGGAGAAGTTGCGAATCCCGAACCCGACGGTAGCGGCGTCGAACGAGTTATCGGCATAGGGCAAGGCCAGCGCGTCCGCCCACTCGAAGCGCGGGCGCACGCCGGCAGAGCCGGCACGCTCGACCTTGGCTCGCGCCAGTTCGAGCATCGGCTCGGAGAAGTCGCAGCCCAGGACCTCCCCATCGGGGCCGACCCTCCGGCTCAGCTCGATCGCCAGGTCGCCGGTGCCGCTCGCCACATCAAGGACACGGCTCCCGGGCCCGACCCGGGCGAAATCGGCGGCGCGGGTGCGCCAGCGATGATGCAGGCCGGCCGTCATCGCGGAGTTCAAAGGGTCGTAGACCCGCGCGATGCGGTCGAACATCGAGCGCACCTGGCCTGCCTCCAAGACGCCGGGCTCGTCGGGCATTGACGAGAGGCTAGCCGCTCGCGCCGCTACTTCAGCTGCGACAGGAATTCGACGGCCGCTTTGAACTTCTGGGGCGGCAGATTTTTGAACGATGGCATCGGCGCCGTCGGGTTGACCAAGGTTCGCGCGATCCCTTGGCGAGGCAGCCGCGAAGCGATGTGCGTCAGTTCCGGTCCCGGCCCGTTGTTGCCGTTGTCGCCGATCTTGTGGCAGGCCAGGCACCCCGACTGCGCCACGACCAGCTTGCCGGCTTCGTATTCGGACAGTGTCTTGCCGCCGGCTTGGAGAACCGCTTTGGGGGTTGGCATTTCGATCACGGTCGGAGAGCCGGCGTTCGCTCCCTCGTAGGTCAGGAGCGCCATCGCACCGATCACGAACAGCGCCGTCAGCGTCGCGACCGGCCTGCGCTCGGGTCGGCGCTCGGGTCCGCGATCGTAGAACGGCAACAGGAACAGCAGGATCATGCCGATCGTGGGGACGCCGATCGTCGCCAAGGGGACCAGGCTCGGCGGCTTGATCACACGCAGAAGCTCGAACAGGAAGAAGAAGTACCACTCCGGCCGCGGCACGTACGTCGTCGTCGTCGGGTTTGCCTTCGAGCCAAGCTCGGCCCCGAGCACGAGCGACATCGTGATGATCACAGCCATCACCACACACGCCATCGCGGCATCCTTGGCGACCGCATACGGGAAGAACGGCTTGCCTTCAGACTTCAGGATCGAGTACTCGCGGAGGTACTCCTCCTTCTGTTTACGGTTCATAGCGAGCACCTCTGACCAGCCGGAGCCATGACTCCGCCGGACACCCTCAGGGCGCCCTCAACCGCCGCCGCGCCGCTCATGCATCCGCCTCGCGCAGCTCTGGGCTCTGCTCGGCTTTGATCCACGGCGGGGCGGTCGTGCCGAGCCTGGCGACCAGATACAGATGGGCACCGATCAGGGCGGCGATCAGGCCCGGTACGAGCAGCATGTGGATCGCATAGAAGCGCGAGAGGGTGGTCGCCCCGAATTCGGGGCCGCCTCTCAGGAAGTCGCTCAGGTAGGGCCCGATCAAGGGGCCGGTGCCGTTGATGTTGACACCGACGATCGTCGCCCAGTAGGCGCGCTGGTCGAAGGGCAAGAGGTAGCCGGTGAACGACATCGTCATCGTCAGGATCAACAGGACCACGCCGATCACCCAGTTCAGCTCGCGCGGATACTTGTAAGCGCCGAAGAAGAAGGTCCTGCCCATGTGCAGGAACACCAAGATCACCATCACCGACGAGCCCCACTTGTGCATGCCGCGCACGAACTGGCCGAGGAAGACTTCGTTGGTGACGTGCCTGATCGATTCGTAGGCGCCGCCGGAGGCGTCGGGACGGTAGTACATCGCCAGGAAGACGCCCGTGACAGCCTGCGACAGGAACGCGAACATCGTGGCCGAGCCGAGCGTGTAGAACCAGTTGGTGCCCTTCGGCACCTTCCTGAACATCATCCAGCGCGCGGCGCCTGTCAAAGAGGTGCGCTCGTCGATCCAGCCGACGACCGTCGTGCCCGCTTCGGCGGCCTGGTCGACCGGTGTCGCCTTCGGCTCGCCCGGACGTTTGGGCGGGGCCTGCAGAGCGCTCGGCATCGGAGGAGCTTTGGGGAGCTTGGGCACGGACGCCGACCTAGAGTTTTTGCGCCCCGGGGCGCGATGGATACATGTACTGGCCGACGCCGTCCAAGGGCTCGCCGGGGTCGCGCGGCGAGAAGCGGCGCAGCTCACTGTTTACCGAGAAGCGGGGACCGAGTTCGACTTCGCCGGCGGCGTTGACCCTGGTGTAGAAGCGATCGAGGGGCCTGACCGGCGGGCCACCGACGCGCCGGCCGAGCAGGTCGTAGACCCCGCCGTGGCACGGGCAGATGAAGCGCTCGGCGGCGTCGACCCAACGCACAGGGCACCCAAGATGCGCGCAGCGACTGGAGATGGCTATGTAGGGAGTGCCCTTGTCGTAGGGGTCGGTATCGAGCGCCGCGTTGAACTTGCGCACATAGGCGGTCGTCTTGCCGGCCTGGCCGATTTCGGGGTTGACCGTGAGGACGACGGGCACGTAGTTGAATTCGTTGAAGAGGTCCTCACCGCCGACGCTTTCCCAGCGGTGGGGCGTGCTTTTGAAGATCGGACCGACCGCGAAGCCGAGCGCCGGCAGCAGGAACGCGGCGGCGGCGACGCCGCCGGCGGCCTGGCCACCGACGACCATGAAGCGCCGCCGCGTGACGGTCTCGCCCTCGAAGGCGCCGGGCATGCCCCGGTCGAGGGTGTACTTGGACTTGTTGGTCACGTGCCGTTCGGCCATCGAGAGCGAACAATATCGAGGCGCGTTTCAGCGCGGCGCCGCGAGCGCTCCGGCACTTGTGCGCATCGCCTCGATCGCCTCGGTCGAGCCCGCCAGGGTCAGCTCCTTGGCGCGGCGATGCTCGGGGCTCGAGCCCCAGCCGACGGCCCGCGCCCCGGCCGCCCATACGGCGGCCGCCAGGTCCTCCTCGCCAGAGGCCTGGGCGAGCGCGCTCAGCGTGATCGTGTCGGCCAACTCAGCCACGGCCTCGACGTCGCCCAGCTCGACCAGCTTCGCCAGGCCGAGCGCGTAAAGGCGATCGCCGGCGAGCAGTCCGAGATCGGCTTCGGGCTGCTCGAGCAGCCTGGGGCTACCGTGGTGCAGAAGATACCCCTCGTAGATCGCCTCGACCAGCAGCTCGTACTCGGCGGGAGCCGTCCGCGCGCGCGGACCGGAGGCGGCGATCTGGGCGGGGCCGGCCGCGCCGTCGGCAGGCGGAGCGCCGGCGAGCAGCGTCGCCATCAGCCCGCCCTGCTCAGTGAGCAGGTCCGCCAGGCGCGCGAGGGCCGTCATTGAGCGGGCCTCGGTCATCGCCGAGTCTCGGCCGTGTCACGGCGCGCCCCTGCCCGGGTCTCCGTCATGCCGGGGGCTCCGGGTTCCGCGGCTCGGGCAGCGCGGCGAACGCCGCGGCGACCGCTTCGACGGTGCGATCGATCTGCTCGTCGGTGTGGGCCAGCGAAGGGAACCAGGCCTCGAACTGGGACGGCGGCGGGTAGACACCGCGGGCCAACAGCTCCCGGCACCAAACTCCATACGCGTCCAGGTCGCACGCCTGGGCATCCGCGAACGAGGCCACCGGCTCGGCGCTGAAGAACACGGTCAACAGGCCTGGGACGCTCACGACCTGGACTCGCCCGTCACCGGCCGCTTCACGCAGGCCGTCCGCCAGCCGCCCGGTGATCGCCGCCAGCCGCGCGTATGCGGACTCGTCCAGCAGCTCGAGCGTCGCCAGCCCGGCGGCGATCGCCAAGGGGTTCCCGGACAGCGTGCCTGCCTGATAGACGGGACCGGCGGGAGCGAGCATGTTCATCAGGTCGGCTTTGCCGCCAAGTGCCGCGGCGGGCAGGCCGCCGCCGAGCACCTTGCCGAGAATCGTCAAATCGGCGTCCACGCCGAAGCGCTCCTGGGCGCCGCCGGCGGCGACGCGAAAACCGGAGATGACCTCGTCGAATATGAGCAACGCGCCGTTTGCACGCGCGCGCGCGTGCAGCAGCTCCAAGAACTCAGGCCGCGGCGGGACCAGGCCCATGTTGGCGGGCAACGGCTCGGCGACGATCGCGGCCAGGTCATGGGCTTCGGTGGCCTCGATCAGGGCCTCCGGGTCGTTCCAGGGCACGAGCACCGTCTGCGCCGCCGCGGCCATCGGCACGCCCGGGCTGGCCGGCAGGGCCTGGGTGGCAAGGCCGGAGCCGGCCTGAGCCAGGAGGCCGTCGACGTGGCCGTGGTAGGAGCCTTCGAACTTGAGGACCTTTTCCCGTCCGCTCGCTGCCCGGGCCAGGCGCAGGGCGGTCATCGTGGCCTCGGTGCCGGAAGAGGTCATCCTCAGCATCTCGACGCTCGGCATCCGCTTGGCGACCTCTTCCGCGAGGTCCACCTCGCCGGGCGTCGGCGCGCCAAAGCTCGTGCCGCGCTCGGCCGCCCGGACGATCGCGGCGAGCACGTCCGGATGCGCGTGGCCGAGGATCAAAGGGCCCCAAGAGCAGACGTAGTCGACGTAACGGTTGCCATCGACGTCGATCAGCTCGGCCTTTTCGCCCCTCGCCACGAACACTGGGTCGCGGCCGATTGCTTTCATCGCGCGCACAGGCGAGTTGACCCCGCCGGGCAGAACCTCCAGCGCGCGCCTGTAGAGCGCGGCCGACTTAGTGTCGGTGAGCGCGGCGCTCACTCTGGAGGACGCGCGAAGCGCGGCCGGTCAAAAGCGGCTGGATGCCGCTCATTCGCATCGACAAACGGGGCGGGACGCCCCGTTGACCTATGCACGTTCGCGCTCCCAGGCCTTGAACTCGTCGGTGAAGTACAAGAGCCTGATCTTCTTGAACTCCGTCGAGCTGTAAAGCGTTGCGCGCCCTTCGATCCCGGTCATTTCGGCGATCGAATCGAGGATCGCGTCGCACTCCTCCTTGGAGCGGCCGTGAGCCATCGTGAAGACCGAGTAAGGCCAGTCCTCGTAGGTCGGGCGCTGGTAGCAGTGAGAGATGCCGCGCACGGCGGCCATACGCCTGCCGACGTCGAGGATCTGCTCGTCGGGAACCTTCCAGACGCCCATACCGTTGGCCGAGAAGCCGGCCCGGCGGTGATAAAGGATCGCCGCGACGCGGCGCAACAGCCCCCGCTCCCGCATACCGGCCAAGTGATCGAGCAAACGCTGCTGGCCAATGCCCAGCTCGGCGGCGGCCGGCGCGTACGGTTCGGGAATGACCGGCATGTCGCCCTGCAGGGCCCTGATCACCGCGATGTCGAACTCGTCGTAGGGCTGTGGCTCCAGCTCGACCGGGTCCGCGACCTCGGCGGCTTTGGCCAGAGCCTCGGTGTCGCCCTCCATCTCCAGGTCCATCCTGATCTTGAACAGCTTGAGCGTCGGCAGCTGCCTGACCGACTCGGCGCCGGCCTCGCGCGCAAGCACCTCCAAGGTCCCGTCCAGGCCCAGCTCGGAGTCTGGCTCGGTGGCGATCGTGAACCACAGGTTGAAGTCGTGGTTACGCAAATAGTTGTGGGAGACACCCGGGTGCGCGTTGATAACTTGGGCGGCCCGGTGTGGATGCTCGGGATCGACCTTGGCCGCGACCAGCATCGAGGAGTAGCCCAAAGCTCTCGTGTCGAAGATCGGCGTGACCTGCCTGACGATGCGCGCCTCGAGCAGGTGTCGGACCTTCGCCAAGACCTCCGCTTCGGCAAGGCCGGCCCGTTCGGCGACATGTGCGTAGGGCAGGGGAACGATCGGGAACGAGCCTTGCATCAGGTTCAACAGACGCCGGTCGACGTCGTCCAGCGGGATCGCGGCGCCGTGAACCCTCGCGCGGGGCTTTGGACCGGAGCGGCCCGTCGCCGCGTCGGCGGCGATGACGCCGTCGCCGCTCATCGCTCCCGATCCTTCGCACGCGCCTCGGCCAGCCACCGGCCTGCCTCCAGGGCGTGATAGGTGACGATCGTGTTGGCGCCGGCCCGCGCGAGCGAGGTCAGGATCTCCAGCACCGCCTCACGCTCGTCCAGGAGACCGGCCTGCGCGGCGGCCCTGACCATGGCGTACTCGCCGCTTACGTTGTAGGCGGCGACCGGCAAGCTCGTCTCGCGGGCCACGGCCGCGATCAAATCGCCGTAGGCGAGGGCAGGCTTGACCATTAGCATGTCCGCCCCCTCGCCGGCGTCGAGCACGGCCTCGCGCAGGGCCTGGGCGCCGTTGGCGGGGTCGAGCTGGTAGGTCCTACGGTCCCCAAAAGCCGGCGCCGAGCCGGCGGCGTCGCGGAAGGGGCCATAAAAGGCGGACGCGAACTTGGCCGAGTAGGCGAGGATCGGCGTCTCGGTGTGGCCCACGGCGTCCAGCTCCTCGCGCAGGGCGCCAACGCGGCCGTCCATCATGTCCGAGGGCGCGACCAGGTCGGCCCCGGCCCGGGCGTGGCTGACGGCGACGCGGCTTAGCAGTTCGAGCGTGGCGTCGTTGTCGATGTAACCGTCCTCGCGTACGACGCCGCAATGGCCGTGGTCGGTGTACTCGCACAGACATACGTCTGTGATCACGAGCGGGCCGCCCGGCATCGCTCGCTTGATGGCCTGGACCGCGAGTTGAACGATCCCCTCGTCGTCGTAGGCGCCGGTGCCGTCGGGGTCCTTGTGGGCCGGCACGCCGAACAGGAGCACACCGCCGAGACCCAGCTCGCCGGCCTCCCGCGCGCGCGAAACGGCGTCCGCGATAGAAAGGCGTTCGAGCGCGGGCAGGGCCACGTCCGACCTACTGGGCGCGGGCGCGGCGCCAGCCTCGGCGACGAACAGCGGCAGCACGAGTTGCTCGGCGCGCAGGCCGGTCTCGCGCACGAGCCCCCGCAGGCCGGCGCTCGCCCGCAGTCTGCGCATGCGCGTCCTCGGAAAAGCCATCGCCCTGAGGTTACTCCAGCCGCCGTAGCCTCACCACGGGCCCTTACTCAAGCCGCCGCAGCCCCACGCGCGCGAGCGCGCCGAACAGGAGCGTCAGGCCGGCAAGGTGCGCAATCGAGACGGCCAAGCCCGGAGAGGCGCCGTTGACAGCGGCGTCGAGCGCCTGGAGAGCGGCCTTGAAAGGGAAGACGAACGAGATCACAGTGACCACGTCATACACACCGCTCGCCACCGAGCCCGCCGGTACGAGCGCCAGGAAGGCGAGCGGCAGTGACAATCCGAAAGCCAGCAGCGAGGCGGCCCTGACCTCGCGCGCAAGGGCGCCGATCGCGATGCCGAGAGCGGCGAACGCAACGGAGCCGAACGCGAGCGCGAGCAGCCACTGTCCGGCGCGCGACCAGTCGAGGGGCACGAAGGCGCCGATGCCGGCGAGCATCGCGAAGGCCAACACGAACGCGCAGGCCGCCGCCAAAAGCAGCTTCTCGACGAGCAGGCCGCTCCTGGAGACAGCGCCACGGACCAGGCGCGCGAGCGTGTGCTCTTCGCGCTCCAAAGCGAGGCCGCCGGCGGCCAGAAGCACGCACACGAACATCAACGAGACGCTGACGGCGACCACGACCGCGAACGTGTTCAACGGCGTGCGCCGGCCCTGAATCACCGTGCTCGAGACGGCGATCGGCTGGCCGATCGTTGACAGCACGCCCTTGGCGAGGCCCAGATTCTGGGACGCGAATTCGGCGAACCGCTCGATCCGCACCAGCTTCTCGCGCTCGGGCCCGGGCGTCAGCTTGGCGATCGTTGAGCGCAGCTGGCCCGGGATTTCGTCCAGGCCGATCAGGTTCGCGGGCGCGCCCAGCACACTCGCGCCTTCGCCGCCGCCGAGCAGCGATCCGATCGCCGTCGCCGCGGCGCGCTGGATCTGTTCTGAGAACTGCAGGTTCGCCTGGGCCAAAGCCGAACTCAGCTCCGACTGCACGACCGACTGCTCCAGAGCGTTGCCGTTGTAGAGCACTTCGACGCCGCCCTTGGTACCGGAGGAGATGCGCGCGACGATGTCTCTTGGGATCACGACCGCGGCCAGCGCCCTGCCGGACTTGATCTCGGCGATCGCCTGCGCCCGTGAGCTGGCGGCCACGGGCGTAACCTGGTCGAACAGCTCAGACACGTACCGGTCGACCTGGACGTTCTGGCCGCCGACGTGGACGGTCTGGCCGGGCGGCGTTTCGTTGACGATCGCGACCTTCGGCTTGCCCGGGCTCCTCGAGATCGCCAGACCGATCAGCAGGGAAATCGCGATCGGGTAGAGGACGAGCACGCCTACCAACAGGCGCGAGCGCCCCAGGATCTTCAGGTCCTTGGCCAGCAGCCAGCGCATGCGCCGTCAGTGCCCTCTCGCCTTTAGGTAAGCGACGAACGCCGCCTCGAAGTTGGCCTGGCCGCCGGCCTCGGCCACCAGGTCGTCGGGAGCGCCATCGAACAGCAGCTCGCCGTCGGCCAAGACGATCGCCCTGGTGGCGTAAGAGCGGACCTCGCCGAGATGGTGCGTCGAGAACAGAACGGCCGTGCCGGAGGAGGCCAGCTCGCCGACGAACTCCCATAGGCGCAGGCGCTGGCCAGGATCAAGCGCGGAGGTCGGCTCGTCGAGCGCCAGCGTCGGCGGATCGCCGATCAACGCCAAGGCGACGTTCACCCGCTGACGGTTGCCCCCCGACAGGCGCTCCACGCGCTCGTCCGCGCGCGCGCGCAGACCGGTCTGGTCGAGCATCGTCTCGACCGCCGCCTCCACGTCCGCGACTCCGGCCAGCTTCGCGAACAGCCTCAGGTTCTCGGCGACCGTCAGCTTCGAGTAGACGGCGCCCCGCTGCGGTGCCCAGCCCAGAGCCGCGCCCGCGCCGACGCCGGACACCTGACCGGCGCTGGCCGGCTGCACGCCCGCAAGGATCGACAAAAGCGTCGTCTTGCCGGCGCCGTTCGGCCCGACGATCGCGACCAACTCGCCTTCGCCGACCTCGAACGAGACCGAGCGCAGAGCCTCGCGCTCGCCGTATCGCTTGGTCAGGCTCTCGGCGGCGATCAGCGACCGCGGCCCGGCCACGCCGGCGCTCACAGCAGCCCGCTCGAATCCCGCTTCCAGGGTTCCAGCTCCACATGCCGGCCGACAAAGACCGCTGTCTCACGCAGGATCGCGAGGATCGGCAGGGCCACAAGCGCACCGACGATCCCGTGCAGTTGCAAGCCCAGCAGCAGAGCAAAGATCACGAGCAAGGGATTGATGCGCAGCGTGTGGCCGAATACCTGAGGGGCCACGATGTGGCCCTCGAGCTGTTGCAAGCCGACGAACAGCAATGTCACCCACAGCGCCACGATCGGATCGGTGAACAGGGCCACCAACACGGCCGGCAGAGCGCCAAGGATCGGGCCGATATAAGGGATCAACTCCATCACGCCGTAGAACACGCCGAACGCGAGCGCATACTTGCGGCCGTCCGGGAAGATGCCGAGCACCCCGAACAGGTACAACGAGAAGCCGGCGGAGGCGCCCATCAAGATGCTGAACAGGAGCTGGCCACCTACGTATCTCGATACCGCCCGCTGCACGAGCGTCGGGTAGTCATCAGCCGGCGTACCGTCGCCGGACGGCATCGCTTTGCGCACGAGCGCGCCGATGCTCTGGCCGTAGATCAGCATGTAAACGCTCAGGACCAGCACCAGGATCAAATCGAAGATCGCGCCGGCCGCTTCGGTCAACAGGCCGCCGGCCGAGGAGGCGATCTGGCCAGAACTCTTTGACACTTTTTGCTCGATGCTCTGCAGAGCAGTTTTCCCTTGCTTGACGAGGTGCAAATGGATGCCGTGTTTGTCCAGTCCCGTCTGCGCCGATTCGATCTGTTTGTTGGCTTCGTTGATGATGTGGGGCAGGTTGTCCGTGAAAGTGCGCACCTGGTTTGCGATCGGGTTGGCCAGCAGAAAGCCGAGCCCGACCAAGGTCAGGAAGAATGCGAGATAGACGATCAGCACCGCCAGGCCCCTCGGGATCCGAGGGCGCTGCACAAAGGCGACGATTGGGTTCAAGATCAAGGCGATGACGGCGGCCACGACGAAGATCAACAACACTTTCCCGGACGCTTTCGCGATCGCCCACAGCGCGAGCAGCGAGATCGGCAGCAGCACAAGCTGCACCCACCTCGGAACCACGGTCCTCTCCACGATCAGGCTCTTCCCGCGATCATCGGCCAAGTATGGCTGAGCCGCAGGAGGGCACCGGCCCGGGCATCCTGTTCGTGGGCGACCTGGTCGGCAGCATCGGCCGGCACACGCTGCTCGAGTGCCTGCCCAGCCTGAAAGAGCGCTTGCGGCCGACGTTCGTCGTCGTCAACGGCGAGAACGTAGCCGGCGGCCTCGGGATCACGCCGAAGGCCGCGAAAGCCCTGTTCGCGGGCGGCGTCGATGCGATCACGCTCGGCAACCACACCTACCATCGCCGCGAGATCTACCCGTACCTGGACGCCGAGCCGCGGATCCTGAGGCCGGCCAACTTCTTGAAGATCCAGCCCGGCCACGGCACCTGCGTGCTCGAGCGCGACGGCATCAAGCTGGGGGTCGTCAACCTCAGCGGCAACCTCTATTTGAAGGCCGGCCGCAGCGCCTTCACCGAGATCGAGGCCGCGCTCGGAGAACTGGGCCCGGACGTCGACCACGTATTGGTCGACATGCACGCCGAGGCAACCTCCGAGAAGGTCGCGCTCGGGTGGCTGCTCGACGGCCGCGTGAGCGCTGTCGTCGGCACCCACACGCACGTGCCGACCGCCGACGCGAGGGTGCTGCCGGGCGGCACCGCCTACATCACCGACGTCGGCATGACCGGCGCGCGCGGCGGCGTGATCGGCGTCAAGCGCGAGCAGGCGATCGAGTCGCTCTTGACACAGATGCCGGTCCGGTTCGAGACCTCCGAAGAGGACCCTTGGCTGATGGGCGTCTACATCAAGTGCGCGGCCAAGCCGAGGTCGGCATTCGCAATCGAGCAGGTCCTGATGCCTCGCCCGGCGCCGGCGCCCACGGCGGGCGCCCCGGCGGCCCCTCCCCGCTAGCGCCCTCCTCAACGGGCCCTGAACTCGCCGGCGTATGCTCGACCGTAAAGCCCGCGGGTGGGCAAGCGGTAGGGCGGACGGGTGGGCGGGAACCCAATATTGCCACCATCACCAGCCCAAAGAACCAGGGTATGTACAGGTAAAACCAATGTTCGACACCGAGCTGCACGGCGATCAAGATCGCGGCGCAGGCCGCCGCCAAGCCGACCAGGTCATCCCGCCTCGGGATTACCGCCAGCGCCACGGCGAGCACCACGGCGACCGCCTCAACGACGGTCTCGGCGGTGTGCCACCCATAAAGGCCCCAGATCGAGAACGGCGAGCCGCGATTGGCCTGGTATTCGAGCGTCCTGACATAGATCTCGCGCAACGAATCGTGCGCGACGGCCGGGATCAAGACCAAAGCCGCCGTCGCCGCGAACGCCAACAAAAAGGCGGCGTACGCGCGCGCGCGTGCAGGCCACCGAAGTGATCCATCCCTTGTGCCGCCATCCCCAATGCCGGCGCTCCCCACGCCGCCGGCTGCTTCCGGGCCGCTCGCTCCCTCGCGGCGCCCCCCGGCCTGCACGCCCCCCGCGCCGAGCGTCCCGTGCGTGGCCAGGACCGGCACCAAGGCCAGCGGCGCGAGCTTGGTCAGGCCGGCCAGCGCCGCGAACACGCCCGTGCCGGCCCGCCCGGCGAGCCGTCCCGGCTTCGCGCTCGCGCACAGCAGCGCGGCGAGAACGAAGACCGCCACGAGCGTGTCGTTGGAGTTCGACTCCAACCCGAACAACGTAAACGGGTAAGAGGCCCACGCGTAGGCCAGCAGCACGCCCAAGGTCGGACCCCTCAGTTTCAGGCCGAGCCAGAACATCAAAGCCAGGGCCAGCAGGTCGCAGAAGATCGCCGCCGCGTGCGCGGCCGGCAGGTCGTCCCAGGTACCGCTCCAGCCGAAGATCTGCTCGAACGGAACATAAGACTCGTAAGCGACCGGTCCGTAAGTGTCGCCGTGTTCGTTCTCTGACGGCCAGCCCCCGTAGAGCCGGTCCCCGTGGACGACCTTCTTCGCGCCGATCACCCCGGCGTAGCCGACGTCGATCACGTTCGAGTCGGTCACGTTCAAAGCGACCCTGAAGCCGATCAAGAACATCACCCCGAGCGCCAGCCACGGCACCGGAACGAGCAGCCGCACGGGCTTGGGAGTGGATCGAGAGGCCACCCGGACGGCCGTCCGTCCGTCCGTCCCGCTGCCGACCCACCTGTCCCTGTCCGGCCGGTCGCGTCGCAAGAGCCAGAGCACGCGCGCCAGCAGGTAGAGCAACGGCGGATAGGCGAGCGGCACCGACGCCTCGATGTGGGCATGGTTGAAGAACGCCAAGGACACCGAGAACGACAGCAAGACCAACAGGTCCAGGTGCAGCAATGTGACAGGCGGCCTTGCGAACGGCAACAGGAAGAGCAGGCACAACGGCAGCCAGATGTAGAGGGCGTTGACGTGGCGCCCAAACGCCCCCGGATAACCGCGCGCCATCGTCCAGGCCACCTGCCAACCGGTCCACTGTTCGAGCACCTTGCCGTCGGCGTCGGCGATGATCGCCTGGCCGATCTCCTTGGCGCCACCCTTGCTGAAGAAGCTGACCTGCCAGCGTGTTTGACCCTTCAAATAGGCCCCGCCGTAAGAGCCCTTGTATTTGGCTCTGACCGCCTTCATCTTCGGCAGGGCTTCCGCCATTTCGAGGACCCGCTCCGCCGAGAGCTTGCGGCCGGGCGGCGGCACGTTCGAGGTCGCCACAGGCACGGGAGCTTCGGAACTAGCCGTCGTGCCCCGCGCGCCGGCGCGGGGTGCCATCAGCAGACACGCCCCCAAGACGATAATCGTCAGGGCGAGCGGCCGGGAGCGCCTCGCTCCAGGCCGGATAAAGCTCGATAGCAGGCTCATCGCTTGACCACCTTTACACCTACGCAGCCCATACGCGACCCGCACGTACGCGACCTGGCACGCGGCGCCGCCGACGTCGGGTTCGGGTCAGTCCGGCTAGAGGCCGAAGTGGGTCTTCACCAGCGTGGCCGCATCTCTGATCGCCCACTGCCCGGGCGCCTCGGCAGGTGGCTCGACCCCGCACATCAAGAGCGGCGCCAAGGAGTCCGAGCGGTGCAGCGACCCGTGCGAGCCGCCGCCCACGTGGGCGGCTCCGCCCCAGTCCACGAACTCGTAGCCGGGCGCCGCCGACAGCAGGACCTCGCCCGAAGTCGGACACATCAAGGCCGACCACACCCGGCCGAGCGCGTCCGGGTATTCAGGGCTGGTCAGCACGTTGCCGGGGCCCACGCCGGCCCCGATCGTCGCCAGGTCGCCGTCAAGGCGCCAGAACTCGCCGCGCGCGTCGCGGCACTCTCCTCCCGGCGCGAACCGCAGCTCGCCGCGGTCTGGTCCGCGCAGCACCGCCGCGATCGGCTCGTCGTGAGCGTCGCGCTCCAGCCAGGCGATCAAATCGACGCCCTCGATCGACGTAGCCCGGGCGACAACCGAGGCCCGCATCGCGTCGCGCTCGCCAGGGTTCAGGGCGTAGACCATCGCCGCGCGCTGGGACGGGCACACGGCGATCCGGGGCTCGGCCTCGCTGGCATCCGCGGCGCGCGCGGTCGCGGAGTTTGCGGCGTCCTCGCCTGTCTCGCGCTCGGGCGCCGGCGACTCTGAGGCGGTCCGGCCGCGCAGGCCGATTCCGACCAGGGCACCGGCCAAGCCCGCGAGCAGACCACCCTCTGGCTGGCGCACACCCAGGTCGGCCAGCTCGCGCTGCAGGTCGATCGTGTCGGTGATGAGCGCCTGCGAATGATCGGCCATCACGATCATGGCGTGCTCGTCCAAGAACTTCGAGACCCCGCCCGACGCCTCCATCACGCGCGCCAGCTGCACGTCGGCGGCCGCGATCGACGTCAGCTGCGACTCCGGGCCACGCTTGTGCGAGTGCCAGTCGTTGTCGGGCAACGACAGCAGCAAGAAGTCGAACAGGTCGTGTTCGACCATGTACTCCGACACACAAGCCGAGTGGCGGTCGCGCGCGCCGGGCATCCCCAAGGTCGAGCGACAACCGGTCTTGCGCGACGCGAAGATATCGGCGTAGAACAGCTCCTTCGGCCCCATCACCGGGTGGCGCGCCAGGGTTCCGGCCAAGGCCCGGGTGAACGGGGTGTCGCGCTGGGGCTCGTGCCGGTATCGGCCCCTGTACATCAGGTAGGTCGTCCCAGCCGTCCTGATGGCGGCGTCGTCCAGGGTCTCGAACACGGTCGGCGTCGCCGCCGAAAGGTGGGCCCGGTTCATGTTGTAGACCGTGTCGGTCAGCTGCCGGGCGATCCCGAAGCGCTGGGCCGCGCGCAGGCTGGAGCCGTACTCGACGTAGCGGCTTTCGCCGCGCGAGTACCAGTTCATGCCCGGGATCAGGTGCTCGTCTTGGGCTGTGCCGGTGACAATCGAGGCGGCGCAGACGGGCGTCACCGACGGGAAGGCGGAGACACAGTCCGGGATGTAAGAGCCGCGTTCGAGCAGCTCCGCCAAGACCGGCGCCGCGCCCGACTCGGCGGCGCGCACGAGCATCTCGGGCGCCATCGCGTCGATCACGCAGAGCACCAGCTTGTGCGGGCGCTTCGTACTCACGCGCACTCCTGCTCTCGACCGGCCCACAGGCATCTGAAGCCCGGATGCCAACACTTCCGTTTCGGGTCATACGCGCGCGCGCGTACGCCGCCAAGCGTTAGATCGTCAGAGGCTGCCGCGCGGCCCATCAGCGGCGCAGGACGCGCAGACCGGCGTAGCGGTCGTCGTCGCCGCGCGCGCGGCCGCGCCACTGCAGCCAGGCGAGCAACCCGACCGCCACGTAGCCGAGCGGGTGCAACAGCGCGACGAGCGCGGCCGCCAACAGCGAGGCGGCATCGAGATAGACGGTCACGGCTTCGCGGGCGGTCCTGTCGGGCAGGCGTTTGCGGGCCCTCACGATCACCGGGTTGGTCGCCGCCCAGGCCAGGCCGGCCGCCGCGGCACCGCCGATCAGGCCCGGCCAAGAGACGTCGCCGTGCGCGGCGAGCGTGCCCGCGAACAGGAGCGCGCCGACCGCGACCGACTGGGCGGCGATCGCGCCGCCCACGAGCGCCTCGAAGCGCTCGGCGCCAAGCCGCAGCTGCAGACCGTAGAGGCCGACCAGGGTCACGGTCACGGCCAAGAGCCACCAGCCGGCCTCCAAGAAGTGGTACGAGGCGTGTCCGGAAGCGCCGAATTCGACTCCCAGCGCGTTCGAAGAGGCCAGGGCGCCCGCGAGCAGGGCCGGCAGGTAAGGGCGCAGGCCGCACGCGGCGGCCAGGCCGAGACCGAGACCGATGTAAAAGAAAGTGCCGTTCATTGATTTGGGGTTGGTCGGAAGGGGGACCGGCCTCCCCTCTGGCCAAGGATTGTGTCGTTCATCTGTTCGTGCAGGTCGTGAGCGCAGGCGCGGCGTGCGCTACGGTGCGGGAATGCCGGAGGACCCTTCGACCGGTCAGGACGATAGACGACGGCGCGGCCGCCCGGCGGCGCACGAGCTGGCCCGCTATGAGGCGCTGTTCGCCGCCAGGACCCGCCGCATGAGGTCTTCGGCGATGCGCGACATGTTCGCCTTGACCGAGCGGCCCGAGGTCATCTCGCTGGCCGGCGGCTTGCCCGACACCTCGACGTTCGCGCCCGAGCTTTACGACGAGCTGATGGGCAAGGTCGCGGCCGACTCGACCGCGCGCGCGCTTCAGTACGGGCCGACGGAAGGGATGCAGGCGACGCTCGACTGCATCGTCGAGGTGATGGCCGCCGAACGGACCAAAGTCGATCGCGACGAGGTGATCGTCACGACCGGCGGCCAGCAGGTGATCGACCTCGTCTGCAAGACCTTGATCGACCCGGGCGACGTGATCGTCGCCGAGGCGCCGACCTACCCCGGCGCGGTGCCGACGTTCGGCGCCTACCAGGCCGACGTCGTACAGATCGAGATGGACTCAGACGGGATGCCGATCGACGAGCTGGAGTCCGTGCTCGACCGTCTGATCGAAGAAGGAAGGCGACCGAAGTTCATCTACACGATCCCCAATTTCCAGAACCCGGGCGGCGTGACGATGTCGCTGCCGCGGCGCAAGCGTCTGGTCGAGGTCGCGCGCGCGCGGGAGCTGCTCGTGCTGGAGGACAACCCGTACGGACTGTTGCGCTACGAAGGCGAGCCCCTGCCGACCTTGCACTCGCTGGACGCGCTCAGCGGCGGTCCTGGCGGCCTCGGCGGCGGCGTGTCCTCGGACTTCGTCATCTACTTGGGCACGTTCTCGAAGATCTTGGCCCCCGGGCTGCGCCTCGGCTGGGCAGTCGCCCCTCGGCCGGTCCTCGAGAAGTTGAACCTCGGCAAACAGGGCGCCGACCTGTGCAGCTCGCCGATGACCCAACTGTTCGTGGCGGCCTACTTCGCGGAGCTGACCGCCGAAGGTGGACCGGTCTGGCTGGAGTATCTCGAGCGCCAGAAGGATCTGTACCGGTCACGCCGGGACGCGATGCTGGAAGCGCTGGCCGACCACTTCGGTCCGCGGGCCACCTGGACGGAGCCCGAGGGAGGCCTGTTCGTGTGGGCGACGCTCGAGGGCGTCGACACGACCGACCTGCTGGCGCGCTGCCGGGATGTCGCGTTCGTGCCGGGCAGGGCAGCCTATGTGGACGAACACAGCGGCGCGACCTCGATGCGCTTGAACTTTGCGGGCTCGCCGGAGCAGGAGATACGCGAGGGGATCGAACGGATCGGGGCGGCGATCAGAGAGCAGGTCAGCCTGTTCAGCTCCTTGACAAAGCCCAAGTCCGCGATCGTCGAGCTGCCACGACGTTCTCAGCAAGACGATCACTCCTCAGCGGGCGGCGGCCGGCAGTCTCTATGAGGGTCGCGCGGCGGGTCGCGGTTCTGAAGGGCGGTTGGTCGCTGGAGCGCGAGGTCTCGCTGCGCTCCGGCGCGCAGGCCCAGGAGGCGCTCGAACGTCTCGGCCACGAGGTCGCCGCGATCGACGTCAGCGCCGACCTGATCCCCCAGCTGCTCGAATTCGAACCGGACGCCGCGTTCATCGCGCTGCACGGAGAAGACGGCGAGGACGGCACCATCCAGGGCCTCTTGGAGACGGTCGGGATCCCGTATTCAGGATCGGCGCCGGCGGCCTGCGCACGCTGCACGGACAAGGCGTTGGCCAAGTACTTGATGCAGGAGGCCGGCCTGCCGACACCGGACTTCAGCGCGTTCAAGGAAAACACGATCAAGGAGCTGGGCGTATCGGCGGCCTTGCCGAGCGTCGAGCGCAGGCTCGGGTTCCCGGTGGTCGTCAAGCCGGCACGCCAGGGATCGGCTCTCGGCGTCCGGTTCGCCAGCTCAGCCGACGAGCTGCCGGGAGCGTTGGTCAGCGCGCTGTCCTACGACCGCAAGGTCCTGATCGAGCGTTACGTAAAAGGACGCGATCTCGCGGTCTCGGTGCTCGACGCCCCGAACGGAGACGGAAGCCCATTGGCGCTGCCGGTGGTCGAGGCGGTGCCCCGCGAAGAGGAGTTCTACGACTACCAGTCCCGCTACGAGATCGGCATGACAACGTTCGTTTGCCCGGCCGATCTGGACACGCAAACGGCCGCGCGCGCCCAGCAACTCGCGCTCCAGGTGTACACCCTGCTCGGCTGCCACGGCGTCGCCAGGGTCGACCTGATGCTCGATGAGCAGACCGGCGAGCCGACCGTCTTGGAGACGAACGTCGTCCCCGGCCTAACCGAAACGAGCCTCCTTCCCCAAGCCGCCGACGCGGCCGGCATCGGCTTCGACGAGCTGGTCGAGCGGATCTTGAGCAGCGCGTTCACGCGCTGAAGTTCTTCTCGTCGTTCACGGTCCGGGATGCGCCGGGAGGTTCGGTGGTCGTTGGTTCAGAATGGAATAGCTGGTCGCTGGTCAAGCAGGTCAAGGACGCAGGGAACGAAATGTGCTTTGCACATGAGTGACCGAGGACGCAGAGATGCGCCGGCCAGCGATCAGCTATCGCCCGCGGCGAAGTCCTCTGGCGTTACCTCGTCGAGGAACTCCTTGAACTTCTCGACGACGTCCTCTGACTCCTCGGTGTCGTGCTCGAACTCGATCGCCGACTCGGCGATGACCTCCTCGGCCGCGAAGATCGGCGCGCCCGAACGGACGGCCAAGGCGATCGCGTCGCTCGGTCGTGAGTCGATCTCCAGCTCACGGCCGTTGACCTGGAGGGTGATCGAGGCGAAGAACGTGTTCTCGCGCAGCTCGGTCACGGACACCTGGGTGCACTTGGCGTCCAGCTCGCCGAGCACGTCGCACAGCAGATCGTGGGTCATCGGCCTGGGCGTGCCGGCGCCCTGGAGCTTCATCAGGATCGAAGCGGCCTCCGGATGGCCGATCCAGATCGGCAGGAACTTGTTGCCCTCAGCGGTCTTCAAAAGCACGATCGGCTGCTTGCCGACCATGTCGAAGCTGACGCCGTAGATGACCATCTCCTGCACGGATCGAAACGTCCTCTGCGAAGGTTTTCCAGAGCAGCAGTCTCAGAGTATAGGTCCCCGCCGAGGCGGCCCAGACCGACGCAGTGCTCGGCGCCGGAGCCGCTGGGCACCCGTCAGGGCCGGGCGACGGCCTGGCCGTGGTGGCGGAAGCTCCAGAGCTTGTTGCCGAGAAAGTTCAGCGGCGTCGAGGCGGCCACCGCGAGCGCCTCGGCGGGCACCTTGGCCAGGCCGAAGCCCTCGACGAACGCCGTAAGCAGTAGGAAACCGAACGCCGCGGCGGCGGCGCTGACCACGAAGAAGCGGACCGCCTGGAAGCGGACGCTGCCGGCGGCGGCGTCGAACGTCCAATGGCGGTTGAGCAGGAAGTTGTTCGTGACGGCGACCAGCCAGGCGACCACGAAAGCGATCCGGTAGTTCATCGCCAACGGGTGCACGCATAGGGCGTACACGCCGACATTGATGACGAAACCGGTACCGCCGACGAGGCCGAACCTGACTAGCTGCAGCCAATTGGCGGGCTGGCGCATCCCATGCAGGACGCGCAGATGCGGGCGCTGGGAATCGATCTCGATGGACGCCTGTCGGCCTGCATGCGCGCGCGGAACGTCCACGACGGTTGCCTCGTCGTGCATCGGCTCAGGTTAGCGGCACGACTGGCGGGACGCTGCCGCTAGCCTATGTCCGGTGAGGATCGACCCTCTGCGCGGGTACTGGGATGTCGTCGGCGCACTCCTATGTATGGTTGCGATCGCGGTGGCGATCGGCGGCTGCGGCGAAGCGCAGGTCGGCGATCCGGCGAGCGTTGCCCATGCGAGTGGCGACGGCACGGGCCCCGCCGGGGCGGCCGTCGGCACCGGAGGCTCGGGTGTCACCGGTCCAAGCGCCGGAGGGAGCACGTCTGACCCGGTCCCGGGCCAGAGCGCGCACGGCGCAGGCAACGGAGCAGGGCCCAACGCCGGCGTCAAGGCGTCCGCGAAGGGGGATCCTGGGGCAGGCGGCAATGGGGCGAGCGCCGGGGTCGCGCGCGAGGTCGCCGACCCCGAAGAAGCAAGAAGCTTTCCGTTGCCGGCATCCACACCTCACGCCTCTGCCACGGCCCCGCGGACGGTCGGCGAAGCGGCGGTCGCGCCAGGAGCGCCATCGGACGCCGAAATCAAGCGAGAGCTTGGCGAAGAGGAAAAGTACAAGGCCCAGGAAAGGGCGGTCCAGCACCGCGCACTGACGCCCGCGCCGGGCGGCTCCTCGGTCGGCGGCAACGGCACGATCCCGATCCCGACCAACGTGCCGGCGGTCGTGCAGCGGGTGATCGCCGGCGGCAACGCGATCGCCGACTATCCGTACATCTGGGGCGGCGGCCACGACCCGTCGTTCGTGGCCAACGGCTATGACTGCTCCGGATCCGTCAGCTACGCCCTTGCGGCCGGCGGCCTGCTCGGTGCCCCCTTGGTGTCCGGCGACCTGGCCAGCTGGGGCGAACCGGGCCCGGGGCGCTGGATCACGATCTACGCCAACGCCGGCCACACCTTCATGGACGTCGACGGCGTCTGGTTCGACACGGCCGGGCGCAGCGGGCCTTACGCGTCGCGCTGGCTGCTCTCGACGCCGCCTCTGGCCGGTTACGCCGTAAGGCACCCGCCGGGGCTTTAGAACATCAGTGCAGCGTGATCTTGCTGAGTACGGTCGCCGTGCCGCCTGAGGCGTTGCGGAGGTTCAGCTGCAGCATCAGTGAAATCTTGCCCAGCTTTCGCAGGCGCGCGCCGGTGACTTTGCCGAACTCGATCTTGATCGTGCCGTGGCCGCCCTTGGTCGTGATCAGGAGCGCCTTGCCGACGATCTCCTGAGGCGGTGTGCCGGCAGGCAGGCCTATGGCGAGTGGCAGATGAAGGCCGATGCGTTTGGCGATCGAGGCCGGTAGCAGCACGTTGAAGGTTCCTGTCACTTGCTCGTTGACCTGATATTTGACGACCAGGCCCTTCTTGATCGTCTTGACGAGCGAACTGGACGTGACCGCCTGAGCCGCGACGGGGGCCGGGAGCTGGGGCTTGGTGGCGGGGGAGGTCGAGCCGGGAGTCGAAGTGGACGCCCCTCCCGTGACCGAGCCGGAGCCAGGCGACACCGAGGGAGTCGGGGCGGGGCCCGGTTCGGGGGAGGGCGGCGGTGGGCCGTCAACGGTGATGGGCTCAGTCACACTGGCGATGTTCCCGCCGGTGTCTTTGACGGTTAGCGTGACGTTGTAGGTGCCGCCGTACTGGTATGAGTGGAACTCGCTCGCCGCGCACGGGGTCAGCCACGTGGGGCAGGGCGAGATTTCTGGAGAGTTCTGTGTAGGAGCGCCGGGAGCAAAGCCGGTGACTTCCGGCGAGCCGTCGCCAAAGTTCCATTTATACGTTGCGTAGGTTTCCGTCGGTGTCGTGCCCGTGTAGGCAGTGCCCTCGTCGAGCGTGATGTCGGACTCCATCCCGTCGAAGCCGACGATTTCGCCGGAGTTGGCCGGGTTGGGGGCGGTGAATTTTGGTTCGAGTCTTATTCCGGATAGACAGGGGATCCCCGGGTAGGGCAGCTTTAGCGCCGCGAGGTTGAAGGCGTCGTTTAGGTAGTAGTCGCCCCCGGCCAGCGTCTGATTTGAAAGCGTACCCGCAAACGTTTCCGGACTGGCGGTGACGCTGCCCACTGACCCGCCCGTGGCGAAGAAGTCGCGGCACTCGTCAGTCGCCTCTTTGCCACCAGAGTCTTGCCAGGCGTCGAGTAGGGGGTTGGTGACGATGTTCTGCTGCTCGACGCCAATCTGGCTGACAATCAGATCGGCCAGACCAGTGTCGCAGTAGCCGTCGGGGCTTGGACAGGCCACCTGGTTGGGCTCCTGCTCGTGAGGCTTTTCGAGTTCAAGTTCTTCCGCTTCTTCGCGTTCTCTTCTTTCCTGAACGCTCTCTTTTTCGAATTCTTCTTCTTCCTTTTTGGTGTGTGGTTTAATTTTCTCCTTTTCCTCGATCGGTTTACTGGTGGGATTGAAGCCCCCGTCTTGACACTCATATCCGGTCGTCCGGTCCACCGGCGCCAGGTGGCCGTCGCCAAACCCCCCGGCGATCCATGGAATCGCCGCGTAGAGGATCGTACTGGGGCCTCCGTTTGCTGGGTCGCCGGGATTGACGTCCGCGTGATAGCTGCAGAAGCTGTTTTTGTAGCTTTCCGGAGTAGCTATTTTTTCTTCTTCATCTTTTTCGATTTCTGCGGCCGTGCCTGCGAAATCTGAGCAGTGACCTTTAGGACCACCTTCATCCAGACAAGCCGTGACACCTGGAGGCGTGAGTAGGTAAAAAACCGTGCCCATGCCCGTCGGCAGCTTGTGATCGGAGATAAAGAGCTTAAGCTCAGCTTCGATCTGCGCGCTGGTGAGACACGTGATCGCGTCGGGTTCTTTCTTGGGGTAGCTTTCGCCTTCGAGTTTGTGCGGGTCCGTGCAGTTGCCGGTCGTGGGATACAGGTCAGTGTCGGTGTAAGCGCCCATGAACGTCGACGCGTAGGCGGCGTGCTGGTTGGCCGCATCGGTGTACTGGGAGTCGACCGCGAAGACGCTGGCGAGCGAGCCGCTGGCGGCGCCCATGTTCTGGAAGAACTTGTCGACCACTTCCTCCCAGTCGTTGTGGTAGTGATAGGTAGGGTCCCAGTAGATCGCGTAGGTTTTGTTGGCGGGCAGGACCGGGGAGCCGGTCGGGTTGGCAAAGCTTTCCGGACCCGCGCCGACCCCGTCAAGCAGCGACATGCTGCGCGGCTGCAGCCCGACGGTGACTTCTGAGCCCGCCCCGGCGGGCACCTTCTGTACCAGGGCACTGGCGGGCGCGACGGCCAGGAGCGTGACCGCGAAGATGCTTGCGATGTACGCCAACCAGCCGGGCAGGCGGCGAGCGAGGGCCGAGCGACGTATCGAGGCCTGGCAAAGATCATCGTCAGGGAGCGAGCGAGTGTGTGAGGTCACGAGCCCATCATCGGCAGCCGGTCGCCGATGCCTTAGCACCACGGTCAGAGCCTTGCAGCGACTAGCTTGGCGCTTTACCGGGCGAGTCCTCTCAGTGACCGGCGCTACGCTCGGCGACGTGCGAGGAACTCCAACGGCACCTATCGCCGCCGCTACGTTCGTCCTCGGCTACGCGGTCGCGGTCACCACCGGCTCGCGGGCCGTGGGCGGCCTGGTGCTGCTGCTCGGCGGCCTGTGGTGCGCGAGCCGGTGGCAACGCCGTCACGGCCCGCGCACGGCCGGCGTTCTACTCGGGGTCGCCGCGGCTGCATTCCTTGCCTCGCATCTGCTCGGCCTGGTCGTCGGGCCCTGGCCGGCGGTTCTTATCGCCGCGGTTGCGGTCGGGGCGGTCGCGTGGGTTCGCGCGGACACGCGGGCGTTGAAGACAACTCGCTGAGGCGGGCCCACCAAGTCCGGGCCACACTGTCGCTATGGCGTGCGTGCTTTGGAGAGCAACGCCATCTCGACCTATTTGCGCTTGAGCCGGGGCGGGTTGTAGCTAGTGCTGCACACGAATCCGTAGCGTTCGTATTGGCGCTCGTAGCGGGTGGCGCAGTACTCGCCGGCACCGAGACACTCATGTTTGCCGCCGATGACGGCGGGGACGTCACGAGTACAGGCGGCCCTGGCGACAGGTTGAGCCGTGCTTGACGTACCTCCGAGCGCAAAGACAAGCGCCAAGGTGACGCCAATGGCCGCGGACGTTGCCTTGCTTGCGCGCATTCTCAGCTCTCTTCTTTTGGACACGCTTTCACTCTCCTCGTCAGGATGCCGATGACAATGATTGCAGGTCGGAAGTTAGGGCGAGTTCTTTTGCTCTGAACTAGGCGCCCTGTGTTACGGGACTTGCGCGAAGGTCGGCAGCGAGCCGGCATCGTTCCGAGCCAGATGTTCATGTACCTTGGCCGCGATCTTCGATGGGCGATCCTGGACTCGAACCAGGGACCACACCTCAGCATGGGGGGAGCAGGCTCCCCCCATGAGCCCCCCACAAAACGGACCCGAAAACAGGACCTGGAAAGTGGGCGATCCTGGACTCGAACCAGGGACCACACCTCAGCATGGGGGGAGCAGGCTCCCCCCATGAGCCCCCCACAAAACGGACCCGAAAACAGGACCTGGAAAGTGGGCGATCCTGGACTCGAACCAGGGACCTCTTCCTTATCAGAGAAGCGCTCTAACCGGCTGAGCTAATCGCCCGCGAGGCGCGGATTCTAGCGGGACCTAACGCCCACGACCGCCCTCAAGGCGCCGCGCCAGCTCGAGCGCTTCGTCGGCCGTCCCGAACGTCAACTCGGCTCGGTAGCCGAGGTCGTTGTCGGGCATGACCAAGACTTCGGCGCCGAGCGCGCGGCCGAGGGTCTCGGCGATCTCGGACGCGGCCTGCAGCTGGTCGGGATGGAACTCGCCGGCGGACGCGACGCCGGCGAGCGAACCGGCGCTCCCCGCTGGCCTACGCGCGCGTGGGGCACCGTCCAAGCGCTTGCCTCGACCGCCAGCAACGCCGTCCCCGGACCCATCGCCGGCGGCGGCGTTGACGGAGCGAGCCCGGGCTTCGACGACCCGTACCGACCAGCCCTCCTGGGCGGCGCTACGGCCGAGCTTGCCACGGACCGAGTGATCGTCGGCCAAGAGCAAAGCCCGGCCGTGGCCCTCGCTGAGCAAGCCGGACTCAAGCATGCCGAGCACGTCATCGGGCAGGTCGAGTAGGCGCATCAGATTGCTGACGGCGACCCGGCTGCGCCCGACGCGCCGGCCGACCTGCTCGCGGGTGAGGCCAAGCTCCTCGACCAGGGCCGCGCAGGCGCGGGCCTCCTCGACCGGGTTGAGGTCTGCTCTGGCCATGTTCTCGATCAGGGCCAACTCGAGTGCTTCGGCGTCCTCGCGGGCGCGTATGAGCGCGGGGATCGTCTCCAGGCCGGCGATCTTGGCGGCGCGCCAGCGGCGCTCGCCGGCGACCAGCTCGTAGGTGCCGCCGGGCCGGGGGCGTACGAGCACGGGCTGCAGGACCCCGCGCTCACCGACCGATCCGGCGAGCGCCTGCAGCGCCTCCTCATCGAAGCGCCGGCGCGGCTGGTTCGAGCTGGGCGAGATCAGCTCGACGGGCAGCTCGCGTAGCTCCTCCTCGCGCGCGCGGGCGGGCCCCTCCGTCGAGACGGACAGGATCGCCTCCAGGCCCCGGCCGATGCCGGGCTTGGGCTTAGGCATGATCAGCAGGCCGCTCAGCCACGGGCGGCCACCTCTTTGGCCAGCTCAAAGTATGCTTCGGCGCCGGCGGAGTGGGGATCGTGATGGGTGACGGGCAGTCCGTGGCTGGGGGCCTCGCCGACCCTGACGTTGCGGGGAATGACCGTCGAGAAGACGAGGCCCGGGAAGTGCTCGCGGACCTCCCGCTCGACGTCTCGGCCGAGTCTGGTCCTGTTGTCGTGCATCGTCAGGAGCATCCCCGCGACGGTCAGCCTCGGGTTAAGCTCGCGCTGCACGAGCGCAAGGGTCTCCAGAAGACCGGCGAGGCCCTCCAGCGCGAAGTACTCGGTCTGGACGGGCACGATCACCCGGTCGGCGGCGACCAGGGCGTTGACGGTGAGCGGCCCGAGCGAGGGCGGACAGTCGAGCAGGATGTACTCGAAGCGATCTTTCAAGGGCTCGAGGCTCGCCCGCAGGCGCCCCTCGAAGCCCTCGATCCGGGGCAGCTCGACGTTCGCGCCCGCCAGGCCGGCACCCGCCGGCAGCACGCGCAGAGCCGGGACGCTCGCCGCCGCCACGAGCGCCTGCTCAGCGGAGGCCTCGCCGGTCAAGACCTCATACAGTCCGGGCGCCAAGTGCCGGTCTATCCCGAGGCCGACGGTCGCGTTGGCCTGAGGGTCGACGTCGACCAGCAGGGTCGCGTAGCCGGCCTCGGCGATGCACGCGGCCACGTTCACGGCGGTCGTCGTCTTGCCGACTCCGCCCTTCTGGTTGGCGATCGCGTAAACAGTCCCCATCGACGACCAGACGCTAGCAAGCCACCGGCACGGGGCCGGCGGCGGACCCGCGGCGCCCGCTAGCAACCAAGCGGGCGCTTGCGTGCGGCGCCGGGCCGCCTCGGAAAGCGCTCGGGGGTCGCGGTCGCCTTCTCGAAGACGTGCAGATGATGCTCGCGGGCGCCCGCAAACGGCTCGACGTGCCGGACTTCGAGCCTGCGCAGGCCGAGCTGGCCGGCGGCGCTCTCCGCGACCTCCTCCTCGCCTTGGTCGCGTCGGCCCCGCCAATCGACGAGGACCCCGCCGACCTTCAGCAAGGGCGCCGCATACTCGAGTACGACCGGCTGCGCTGCCAGTGCCCGGGCCACGACCAGATCGTTGGCCTCCAGCCCCTCTTGCCACTCCTCGGCCCGGGCGCACACGATACACGCATTGGCGACCCCCACTTCGGCGCAGATCCGCTCCAGGTAATCGCACTTGCGACGCTGGCTCTCGACGAGGCTGACTTCGGCCGCGGGCAGCGCCACCGCCAGCGCCAGGCCCGGAAATCCGGAGCCCGAGCCCAGGTCGGCTATCCGTCTCGCGGCTCGAATCGCCCTAATCGCCAGACCCGCCAAGGAATCGGCCACGTGCAATCGCCAGATCTCCTCGCGGTCGCGCACCGCCGTTGGGGCGTGCTCGTCCGCCGCCACCGCATCGACTAGATGTTCGAGCCGCTTGCGCTGTTCCTCGCTCAGTCCAGCTTGCCGGTCGCCCGCAAATGGGCGAGCCGTCTCTCTACTATTCGGCATAGGCACGCCCGCAGCGCTCAGTGTCTCCGAGTCGAGCAAAGAGGTCCGTGCATTCCGTGCTCATCGCGGCGAGTGTAAAACGTGAAACACTCGCTCTGGCGCCGTCGAGCCCGATCTACGCCTCCAGCGGCGAAACGACCAACCGGCGATCGGGTTCGTCGCCCTCGCTGTGGGTCTCGACGTCGCCGCGATCGCGCAGATGTTCGTGGACGATTCGCCGCTCGGAGGCCGGCATCGGCTCCAACTCGACAGGGCGGTCCGAGCGCAAGGCCTCGTCGGCCGCATCGTCAGCCTGCGCCTGGAGCGCCTGGGCCCGCCGCTCGCGGTACCCGTCGGCGTCGATCACGACGCGGATCTCAGAAGGCCCGTCCCGAAAGACGATGCGCTGGGCGAGGTGCTGGACGGCGTCGATCGTCTGGCCGCGGCGGCCGATGAACAGACCGACGTCGTCGCCGAGCAGGCGCCCCGTCAAGACGCCGTCGGCTTCGACGACTTCGATCTCGACGTCGAGGCCGAGATCGTCGGCGATCTCCTCGAGCAGGTCTTCGAGCGTCTCCGCCGGCGTCTCGTCTTCATCGCGGACCTCGTCCGGCGAACTCGGCGACCTGTCTTCCGCGCTCATCTCCTCGATCACCGCTTCCTGCCCGAGCGCTTCTTCTTGCGGCGCGGCGGTGGTGGGGGAGCGGCGCTGCTCGAAGAGCCGCTGACTGCTGCCAGCGCCGGCTGGGTCTTGGGGCCGCCGCGCGAGGACGGAGGCTTGCCATTGGGTGAGCTTCCGTCGTCGTCGCCCGGCCCGTCGCCGGGGATCGTCGGCATCGGCATGCGCCGCCTGATGAAGTATTGCTGGCCAATCGTCCACATGTTCGTGGTGATCCAGTAGACCAGGAGCCCGGCGGGGTAACGGAACAGGAAGGCGACGATCACAAGGGGCAACAGCAGCATCATGCGGCGCTGATTGGGATCGGCGGTCGCCGTCGCCATCAGCGTGGAGGCGATCTGGGAGCCGACGTATACGACGATCAGCACGATCAGGACCGCCCCGGTCGCCTTGGTGGTGATGTCGGGGATGAACAAGAACTTGCCGGAGCCCGGGGCAACGGTCTGGCAGCCCGTAGCTTCGACGTACTTGGAGGGCAGCTTGGCTACGGACGTGGCATGCAGGACGTTGTAGGCGCTGCGGGTGTGCAGCGACAACGCGTTGTAGTGCGAGACCAGCTGTTCACCGCAGATGTGCTTCTTGAGGTCGGTCCGCAGCATGTAGAACAGCGAGATGAAGACCGGGATCTGCAGCGCGAACGGGAGGCAGGAGGCCAAAGGATTGATTTTGTTCTCCTGATAGAATTTCATGATCTCCTGCTGCTGGCGCTGTTTGTCGTCCTTGTAGCGCTCTTTGATCTTCTTCATCTCGGGCGCGTGGCGCTGTAGTTCTTGCATCGAACGCAGCTGCTTGTAGGTCAGCGGCAAGAGCACCGCGCGGGTCAAGATCGTCAGGCCGACGATCGCCCAGCCCCAGCTTCCACCCACGGCTTCATGGATGAAGACCATGATTTCTTCGAACAGCGTTATCAGCGGCGAGAACGCTTCCTCGATGATGTTGGCGAAGATCGGCATACGTTTAGGCTTGGGTCAGAACGGGCTCGGGCTGGGGCAAAGTCGGGGCGGTCGTGATCTGGGGCGGTGCGATCAGAGCGGTCGGAAAGGTCGGAAAGGTCGTGGTTCGGGCTGTCCGGTCAGCTGTGGCTGTGCGCACCGCCGCCGAACAGACGCTGGTCCTCGACTGGATCGTACCCGCCGTAGCTCCACGGGTTGCATCTGAGCAGGCGCCAGGCCGCCAGCACGAGCCCTCGAGCGGGCCCATAGGACCTGATCGCCTCGACCGCGTAGCGTGAGCAGGTCGGCTCGTACTTGCAGCGGCGGGGAAAGGCGGGCGAGATCAGACGCTGGTAGACGACGATCGGCGCGGTCATGGCCATACGCGCGGCGCGAGACGCGTGCGCGCGGACCCGCATTCGGCGCGATAGCGAGAAGGGAGCGGGCGCGTTGGGCGGGGAGGACGCGTTCATGGCGTCTCACGCAGACGCGCGCGCTCGATCAGCTCGGCGAGCGATGACTCGACCCCGGCCAGGCCCTCCCGTTCGGCCAGCTCGCGAACGGGAGGACGGGCCACCAAGACCACGTCCTGGCCGGGGGCCAGGCCGGAGCCGAGCTTGGCGAAAGCTTCACGGAGCAAGCGCTTGACCTGGTTGCGTTCGACGGCGCCGCCGACCTTGCGCGACACCGACAGCCCCAGCCGCGGGCCGGGTTCGCCGGCGGGCGACGGGTTCGGAAAGGCGTAGACCACGAGGTGCTTGTTGGCGGTCGAGCGACCGTGCTTGTAGACCCGCTCGAACTCGGCGCTGCGCGAGAGCCGTCGTTTGCCCGTGCCGACTTGGGCCGTCATCGCGCGCCCGACCGGCTCGCGAGAACAGGCCGCATCGCTAGGCGGACAGGCGCTTGCGGCCCTTGTCGCGGCGGCGCTTGAGCGTGAGCCGGCCCGCGCGGGAACTCATGCGGGCACGGAAACCGTGCGTGCGTGCGCGCTTGCGCTTCTTTGGCTGGTAGGTGCGCTTCATGGCTTGTCGGTGACGAAGTATAGAGTCCTGGCGATCGATCTCGCCGATCGGGGTGCTCCTGAAGAGTCTTTTGTGTTGGGCGTTGGCCGCGGGCGGACATACCGACGAGTGGGCGTCAGCCGGGACGAGGACCGGCCGAAATTTCCCGCCAAATGCGGTCAACGAGGTAAGCGGCCGAACCGGCGTCGGATATAGTCGCCAGACCGGGCCCAGGGCGGGCCCTCTGGCCCAAAAAGTACGAAAACTGTCCCTGGGAGGAGCGGTTGACCCTGCCGTGAACGAAGAGCTGGAGCACATGTGGTCGCGCGTGCAGAGCGAGCTGTGCGGCGCCGTCGGCGAGGCCACGTACCGCATCTGGCTCGAGCCGCTCACCGCCGCGGAGCTGACCGGCGATCGGCTGGTTCTAAACGGGCCGGCCCAGTCCCGCGGTTGGGTCGAGCGTCGCTTCGGACGGGTCCTGCAGGCCTCGGTTGAGACTGTTTTTGGGGACCGGACCGTGGTCGAGTTGCTGCCCGTGCCGACCGCGGAGGACCCGTCCGGGGGCAAACTTGATGGTTCTAACGCGAGCGGCACACACACGGGCGCGCCGCTCCGGACAGCAACCGGCAGGGCCGGCGTCTACCCGGATCGCCAACACGCGCACCGCGACCACACCGGTGGTCCAGAACAGGGCTCGGACCACAAGCCCCGCGGGGGGGCGCTCGGCAACCCGAAGCTGACGTTCGACCAGTTCGTGATCGGCGGTTGCAACAGGCTCGCGCACGCGGCCGCGCTGGCTGTCGCCGAGATGCCGGGGCAGGCCTATAACCCGCTATTCATTTGTGGGCCGCCCGGGGTCGGCAAGACGCACCTGCTGGGCTCGATCGCAAGGCTGCTGATCAACCACGAACCGGGGCTCGCCGTCAGGTGCACGACCGGCGAGGAGTTCACGAACGGCTTCCTGGGCGCACTGGCCGGGCGGCGGACGGAGGCCTTCAAGGCCGAGCACCGAGACATCGACGTGCTGCTCGTCGACGACGTCCAGTTCCTGGAGCGCAAGGCGAGGACCGAGGAGGAGTTCTTTCATACCTTTAACGCGCTGTATGACTCCGGGCGCCAGCTGGTGCTCAGCTCCGACCGGCCGCCACGCGATCTGCAGGCCCTCGAGGACCGGCTGCGCGAGCGCTTCGAGTCGGGCCTGGTAGCCGACATCGCGCCGCCGGACGCGGCCACGCGGCTGGCGATCCTGCGTAAGCGCGCCAGCCACGACGGCCTGGATCTGACCGACGACTCAGCGTTGGAACTGATCGCCGAGCGGGTGACCGACAACGTGAGGGCGATCGAGGGCGCCTTGATCAGGGTCGTTGCATACAGCTCGCTGACCGGGCGTCCGCTGACAGCCGATCTGACGCGAGAGCTGCTCGACGGGCTTTACCCAGCTTCGAACGATCCTAAATCAAGGGTCGCCGCACGAGCGCCTGGCAGCGCGCCGACGATCGCCGAAATCAAGGCTGCCACCTGCCAACGCTACGAGCTGACGCCGGATGAGCTGGTCTCCAAGTCGAGGGTCGCTCGTGTGGCGTGGCCGAGGCAGCTGGCTATATATCTGGCTCGCGAGCTGACCGCTGAATCGCTGCCCTCGATCGGTAGGCAGTTTGGTGGGCGTGATCACACGACGGTTATGCATGCCCACCGACGTACCGCTTCTCGGCTCCCGGACGATGAGCGCTCGCGGGCGGCTGTGCAGAGCTTGCTGACAGATCTCGACATCGATCCACAGGTCTGTGGAGCTGACCCCACTCCACAGAGCGACCGGCTCAGGTGAGACACTTCCACACTCGCCGTTCACAGCCAGACCACAGCCAACGCATCACTATCTAAGCCAACACATCGCTCTAACCCACATGCCCACAGCAACTCCTACTCCTTTCTTGATCAGAGACGTCCTATGAAGCTGGCTCTCTCAACGTCAGACCTGCTTGGCCAACTGCAGACCGTCACCCGAATAGCGTCGACGCGCAGTGCGATCCAGGCCCTCTCCGGGGTCAAGATCTCAGCTCCTGAGGGCTCAAACCCAGAGCTATTGGCGACCGACAGCGAGATCGGTCTTCGGGTGCCTCTCCCAGCCAACGTCGAGCGTCCCGGCGGTGCCGTCCTCCCAGCCAGGCTGCTGACCGACGTCGTCAGGACCTTGCCGGCTGACACGCTTACGCTTGAGCTGCGGGGCGCCGAGCAGGACGTCGAGTTGGTCTGCGGCTCCGCTACGTTCCATCTGAGAACCCTCCGGGCCGAGGACTTTCCGTCCCTGCCGGATCCCTCACCGCAGACTCGCGTTGCGCTGCCGGTCGAGGCCTTCGTGAAGACCGTCTCGCAGGTCGCCAGATCGGCCTCCCGTGACGAGACGAGGCCCGTGCTGACGGGGATCTTGATGTCGGCTTCAGAGGACACGCTGCGGATGGTCGCGACCGACTCTTACCGGCTGGCCGTCAAGGAGGCCAAACTGGAGAGCAAACTGGAGAGCGCCTTGGAGGCGAACGTTCCCGCCAGGGCCTTGCAGGAGCTGGTGCGGATCGCCCAACAAGACGCCCCGGCCGCGGAGCTGGCGGTGAGCGTCGGCCAGAGCCAGGTCGTTTTCGAGCTGGGCGAGGTCGTGCTCTCGTCGCGTTTGATTGACGGTCAGTTTCCGAACTACCGGCAGCTGTTGCCGGAGTCGGTCGAGCACGAGCTGCGCTTGGCAAGCGCGGAGCTGGGCGAGGTCGTGCGGCGGATCAGCTTGCTCGCCCAGAAGAATACGCCGCTGAGGCTGGCTTTCGCCGAGGGTGAGCTGACCATCTCGGCGCAGACCCCTGATGTCGGCGAGGCGTCGGAGACAATCCCGGTGCCCTTCGCGGGCGAGCCCTTCGAGATCGGCTTCAACCCGGAGTTCTTGAGGGACGGCCTGGACAGCGTCGAATCCGACGAGCTTGTCCTCAAGCTGATCAGCCCGCTGCGGCCCGGCCTGATCGAAACCCCGGACGCCGGCGACTTTGTGTATCTGATCATGCCCATCCGTCTTAACGTGTAGGGGCGGACGCAGGGCGATGCGCGTGCTGAGCGTGCAGGTGCGCGACTTCAGGACCTACTCCCGGGCGCAGGTCGCGCTTGGGGACAGGTTGACGGTCGTGTATGGGCCTAACGGCGCTGGCAAGTCGAACCTGTTGGAGGCGATCTACTTCGGTTGTTGCGGACGCTCGCCGCGAACTCGGAACGAGCGCGAGCTGGTGCGCTTCGGTCAGGGCGCGACGCGTGTCACCGTGCGGCTGGCCGAGGATGAGCTATCGCCGGCCCTCGAGGGGGCACCTGGCAATGCGCCGGGGGCGGCGTATGCGCGCGAGCGCGAGCACGAGCTGAGCGTCGGCTTCCAACCGGGCGAGCCCAAGCGCATGAGCGCGGACGGCGCTCCCGTGCAGCGGCTGCTGGACGTGGCCGCGCGACCGCTGGTGAGCGTGTTCATGCCGGACCGTTTGGACCTGGTGAAAGGGACGCCTAGCGTCAGGCGGGCGCATCTCGACCAGGTCGTCGCCGCGTTCTGGCCGGCCAGGGCTCAGGAGCGCCGCGCGTATGTCCAGGTCCTGGCCCAGCGCAACGCTTTGCTTGGGCGCATACGCGCGGGCGCGGGCACCCGCGCGAGCATCGCCACATGGGATAGGCAGCTCGCCAAGCACGCGATCGCATTGCGCGACACACGCGCGCGCGCGACGACTCTGCTCGCGGAGCCGTTCTCTGAGCGCGCCGCCCAGCTCGGTCTCGAAGGTGAGGTCCGTTTGGAGTACCGGCCGAGGACCGGGGCGCCAGACGAGGAGACGCTCGTTGCCGAGCTGGAAGAGCGCCTGGAGGCAGACCTGCAGCGCGGCTTCTCGGGGTACGGTCCCCACCGCGACGAGCTGGCGCTGCTGCGTGACGGGCGGTTGCTCGGCTCATACGGCTCGCAGGGAGAGCAGCGTTTGGCGCTGCTGGCGTTGCTCCTGGCCGAGCGATCCGCGCTCGCGGATGAGCGCGGGCGGATGCCGCTGATGCTGTTGGACGACGTGATGAGCGAGCTGGACGCCCAACGTCGCGAGCTGCTCGTCCGGGAGCTGGAAAGCGGCGGGCAGAGCGTGATCGCGACGACCGACCTGGCACATGTGCCAGGCGCGAGCGGACTCTCGGTGGCGCGGCTGCGCGTCAGCCCCGGCGCGGTCCTCAGAGAGGCGCCCGCCGGGACCGCCGGTCCCTCAGAGACCGCCAAGATCGGGACGACGGTGACGGGACCGCCCGCGGAGGCGAGCGCCGCGTGAGCCGCGCCGCCCCCCGTCCAGTGTCAGCCGCGCTCGAAGTTCTGACCGCGACGATCGCTCCGGCGAGCACGCTCGCGCGTGTGCAGGAGCGCTGGGAGCGGGCCGTCGGTCCCGCGATCGCCGCCGCCGCCAGGCCCACCGCCGAGCGCGACGGCGTGCTGACCGTCCTCTGCGAGTCGGCGGTCTGGGCTCAGGAGCTGGATCTGATGGGCTCGGAGTTGGTAGGTCGCCTGAATGGGGCGCTCGGCGTCGAGGTTCTGCGCGAGCTGCGCTGCCGCTGCGGCTGACCAAGCCGAGCGAAGGCTGGTTCTGAGGTCTATTTTCCGCCATTTTGCAGGGATTTTTAGGACTGAGAGGGATGGAGTCAAGCCGCCCCGTGTGCTATTCTTTGACGCAGGATCAATCCATCTCGGACCGCTGTCCAAAGCGCCCCGGATTCCGGGGCGCTCGCACGTCATCGAGGAACACGAAGGAACGATTTGGCCACACCGGAGCCTCAGCCCAACAACGCACAGCCGACTGGCGTGAGCGACACGTCGACAGCGGCCGGCGCTAGCTACGACGCACAGGACATCACGGTCCTGGAGGGCCTGGAGGCGGTCCGCAAGCGTCCAGGCATGTACATCGGCTCGACGGGGGTCATGGGCCTGCACCACCTCGTGTACGAGGTCGTCGACAACTCGGTCGACGAGGCTCTGGCCGGCTACTGCACTGAGGTGTCGGTCACGATCCACCCTGACAACTCGGTGACGGTCGTCGATAACGGCAGGGGCATCCCCGTGGCGATGCACGAGAAAGAGGGCCGCCCGGCGGTCGAGGTCGTGCTGACGGTTCTGCACTCGGGCGGCAAGTTCGGAGACGGCGGCGGCTACAAGGTCTCCGGCGGCCTGCACGGCGTTGGCGTGTCGGTCGTCAACGCGCTGTCCGAACAACTTCGGGTCCAGATCAGGCGCGACGGGTTCCAGTGGAGCCAGGAGTACTCGAGGGGCGCCCCGCTTGGCGCGCTCGCACGCGGCGAGAAGCTCGCCAAGGGCGAGGCGACAGGCACGACCGTGACGTGGCTGGCGGACGCCGACATCTTCGAGACGCTGGAGCTGGACTTCCATACGCTCGAAGAGCGCCTGCGCGAGACCGCGTTCCTGACGAGGGGCCTGAAGATATCGATCGTCGACGAGCGCGGTGAGGGCCACTCGGCTGAGTTCCAGTACGAGGGCGGCATCGAGGACTTCGTGGCCTATCTGAACGAGAACAAGGACCCGGTCCACCGCAAGGTGATCTTCTTCGCGGGCGAATCCGATGAGGGGGCCGCCGAGGTCGCGATGCAGTGGAGTTCGTCTTATCAGGAGTCGATCCACTCGTTCGCCAACAACATCGCCACGCGCGAGGGCGGCTCGCACCTGAGCGGCTTTAGGTCGGCTTTGACGCGGACGCTCAACAAGTACGCCCGTGAGAAGGGCCTGCTAAAGGAGAAAGAAGACAACCTGTCGGGCGAGGACGTCAGAGAGGGTCTGACGGCGGTGATCTCAGTCAAGCTGAGGGACCCTCAGTTCGAGGGCCAGACAAAGACCAAGCTCGGCAACCCCGGCATGGCCGGCTTCGTCGAGTCGATCGTAAACACCGGTTTGGGCGAGTTCTTGGAGGAGAACCCATCAGAGGCAAGGGCCGTGATCCTGAAGGCCGTCCAGGCTCAGCGCGCGCGCGAGGCGGCCCGCAAGGCCAGAGACCTGACGCGGCGCAAGTCGGCCCTGGAGAACTCGACTTTGCCGGGCAAGCTCGCCGACTGCTCGGTCAAGGACCCGTCGCTGGCGGAGCTGTTCGTGGTCGAGGGCGACTCCGCCGGGGGCTCGGCCAAGCAGGGCCGCGACCGCAACACCCAGGCGGTGCTGCCGCTGCGCGGCAAGATCTTGAACGTCGAGAAGTCGAGGATCGACAAGGTCCTGCAGAACGTAGAGATCCAGGCCCTGATCACCGCGATCGGCACGGGCGTGCGCGACGAGTTCAACATCGAGAACGCCCGCTACCACAAGGTGATCCTGATGACCGACGCCGACGTCGACGGCGCCCACATCAGGACTCTGGCGCTGACCTTGCTGTTCAGGGAGATGCAGGAGCTGATCGAGGCCGGCTACGTCTACATCGCCAAGCCGCCCCTCTACAAGCTCAAGCAGGGCTCCAAAGAGCGCTACATCGAGAAGGACTCTGAGCTGGAAGAGATTTTGCTCTCCGACAAGTGGGACAAGCTGAGCGTCTTTGACCGGCACGGCACCCAGTTCAAGCTGACCGAGCAGCGCTGGCAGAAGTTCACGCGCCTGCTCAAGCAGTACGAGGGCTGGGCCTCCTCGCTGCGCGCCGTCCACGGCCACGACCTGGTCCAGTTCCTGGAGGAGTCGGCCCTGCTCGACGAGCAGGCCCTCGACGCCGACGCCGCGATCGCGCTGCTCTCACGCGAGACCGGCGAGGGCGAGACGCATGCGGCCGAGCTGCTCTCCGACGGAGGGGAGACCGGCGAGAACGGCGGGAACGGTGCCGGGCCCGACGGCGTGCTCCTGGTGAAGGCGATCGAGGTCGCCACCGGCTTTGCCAGAACTCATCGCCTGCCGCGGGAGCTGTTTTCTTCCCAGGAGTACCGGCAGCTCGCCCGCGTACACGCCCAGCTGGTCGAACTCGCCGGCACCCCCGCCTTCGAGGTGCGCCTCGGCGACACCCGCGAGACCGCCGCCTCCTTCGAGGTGCTGCCGGACGCCGTCATGGCGGTCGCCCAGCGCGGCATCAAGCTGCAGCGCTTCAAGGGTCTCGGCGAGATGAACGCCGAGCAGCTCGCCGACACGACCATGGACCCCGCCTCGAGGACGCTCGCCCAGGTCACGCTCGAGGACGCCGCCTCCGCCGACCGCACCTTCTCGATGCTGATGGGCGACCAGGTCGAGCCAAGGCGCGAGTTCATCGAAGATAACGCCCGCGCGGTAGCCAATTTGGATGTGTAGGGGCGGCTGAACATGGCTAGCGCGGATGTCATAGGCGGGGGCAACGTCGAGCCGAGGGGACTCGAGGAGGAGATGCGGACCGCGTACCTCGACTACGCGATGTCGGTGATCGTCGGCCGGGCGCTACCCGACGTGCGCGACGGCCTGAAGCCCGTCCACCGCCGGGTCCTCTACGCGATGAATGAGCTGGGCCTCGGCCCGACGCGGTCCTACTCGAAGTGCGCCTTGATTGTGGGCGAGGTCATGGGCAAGTACCATCCCCACGGCGACTCCGCCATCTACGACACGCTCGTCAGGATGGCCCAAGAGTTCTCGATGCGCAACGAGCTGGTCGACGGCCAGGGCAACTTCGGCTCCGTCGACGACGATCCAGCGGCCGCCATGAGATATACCGAGGCCCGCCTGTCGAGGATCGCCACGGAGATGTTGCGGGACCTCGACATGGACACGGTCGATTTCGTGCCGAACTACGACGGCTCGAAGCAGGAACCGCTGGTGCTGCCGGCGAGGTTCCCGAACCTACTGGTGAACGGCTCGTCGGGCATCGCGGTGGGAATGGCGACGAACATCCCGCCGCACAACCTGAGAGAGGTAATCGGCGCGACGATCGCCTATATCGATGACCCCGAGATCGACACGGACGGCCTGCTGAAGCACATCAAGGGGCCGGACTTCCCGACCGGCGGGATCATCCTCGGGCGGCAGGGCATACGCGACGCGTACGAGACCGGGCGCGGGCGCGTGCGCGTGCAGGCCAAGGCCCACGTCGAGCCGCTCAAACAGGGCAAGGAGGCGATCGTCGTCACCGAGCTGCCGTTCATGGTCAAGAAGGGCGGCGACGGGGGCCTGATCCAGAAGATCGCCGACCTGGTGCACGACAAGAAGATCCCCGAGATCTCCGATCTGCGCGACGAGTCTGACAAGCGCGGGATGAGGCTCGTGATCGAGCTGAAGCGCGACGCGATCCCAAAGGTGGCGCTGAACAAGCTTTACAAGCACACGGCGATGCAGTCGACGTTTGGCGTAAACATGGTCGCACTGGTGGACAACGTCCCGCGCACGCTGAACCTGAGGGCGGTGATTCACAACTACGTGGCGCACCAGCGCGAGGTGATCGTGCGTCGGACCAAGCACGAGCTGGCCGAGAAGGAGGCCAGGGCGCACATATTGCTCGGCCTGCTGATCGCGCTGGACAACCTCGACGCGATCATCGAATTGATCCGGGCTTCGCGCGACCGCGAGGCCGCCCGCGAGCAGCTGGTTGCGCGCTTCGAGCTGAGCCCGATCCAGGCCTCGGCGATCCTCGATCTGCGCCTCTCCCAGCTGACCGCGTTGGAGGCCGACTCGATCAAACAGGAGCACGCCGACGTGACCGAGCGGATCGCCGAGCTGCGCGCGATCCTCGGCGAGGAGACCCGGGTGCTGGGCGTCATCAAGGAGGAGCTGTCAGAGATCGCCGAGCGCTTCGGTGACGAGCGGCGGACCGAGATCAGCGCCTCCGAGGACGAGATCGACATCGAGGACCTGATCGCCGACCAGCAGATGGTGATCACGATCACCAACACCGGCTACATCAAGTCACTCCCGCTCGCTACCTACCGCCAGCAGCAGCGCGGCGGGCGCGGCGTGACCGGAATGGACATGAAGGACGGCGACTTCATCGAGCACCTGTTCGTGTGCTCTTCGCACGACTACCTCCTGTTCTTCTCGAACCGCGGCAAGGTCTACCGCTCGAAGGTGTACGAGCTGCCAGAGGCCTCGCGCACGGCGAAGGGACGTGCGCTCGTCAACATCTTGCCGCTGCGCGAAGGCGAGCGCATCCAGGCGGTCGTGTCGACACGTGACTTCACCGAGACGAAGTACCTCGTGTTCGCGACGAAGTCCGGAACCGTCAAGAAGACCGAGTTCCTGTCCTACAACACGCCGATCAAAGCCGACGGAATCATCGCGATCAAGATCCGTGACGACGACGAGCTGCTGGCCGTGCGCGCGGTCGATCCCGGCGAGGAGATCATCATGGTCTCGAAGGCCGGCTTGACCGTACGCTTCGCCGAGTCCGACGCACGCTCGATGGGGCGCGACACTACCGGCGTGCGCGGGATGGACGTGGGGAGTAAGGATCACGCCCACCCCAACGAGGTGATCGCGATGGACGTCGCCCGCGACGACATGGACCTCTTGGTCGTCACCGAGGCCGGTTACGGCAAGCGCACCCAGATCGGCCAGTACCGCAAAACGAACAGAGGCGCCAAAGGCGTCAAGACGATCGGTCTGACCGAGCACAAGGGCGCGCTCGCCGGGGCGCTCGTCGTGCGCGAGCACCAGGAGCTGGTGTTCATCTCGGTCGGCGGCATGGTCCAGCGCACGTCCGTCGGCGGCATCTCCCAACAGGGCCGCTCCGCGACGGGCGTCCGCGTGATGAACCTCAAGAACGAGGACGCCGTCAGCGCGGTCGCGCTGGTCGTCGACACCGACGAGGAGGACGTCGAGGCGCCCCCCAGCGACGCCGCCTCCCCGGCGTCTGACTAAGCCCTCTGGCTCGAGGACCAAGCAGGTCAAGGACGCAAGGAGCGTAGTGTGCTTTGCACATGAGCGACTGAGGACGCAGAGATGCGCCGGCCCTCGAGCCAGAGCACTGGCGCACGTCATCTCCGTTCGCTACTCTGGCGAGACCAGAGAAAGGAGGTGGTCCGTACGTCTAGTCACAGTTCTCGCGGGACCCTGGAGGTGACCGGCCGCTAGGTCGGACAGGCTGGACCGCTTGGCGGAATCCAACCCGGGACACCCCGAGACGGCCGCCGGATCTGGTCCCTCCGGCAGCAGCAGGCACGTCTCGGCATTCCAGTCAGCCGCTGTACAGCGAGGGGCGTCCTGTCGAGGGCGCCCCTCGTCTATCCAGGGCCCTTTGTGTCACATAGCGGTGCGCTGGTCAAGCCAGGCAAGGACGCAAGGAACGTAGTGTGCTTCTTCGCACATGAGTGACTGAGGACGCAGCCTGGCGCCGCGTCAGCGCACCGCTAGGCGGCCCGCGGCAGGTATTGCAGCCAAGCCTGGGGGATTATCGGCGAGGCGACGTGGATAAAGATCTCCGCGCGCGGCGTACGTGGGGCGCGCTTGGGGTGCATCCCGGCCTGGCGTGGTAGTCGATCGCCCTTGCGGCGATTGCAAGGCGCGCATGAGGCGACGATGTTCTCCCAGTTCGAGCCGCCTCCCTTCGATCTGGGAATCACGTGGTCGACCGTCAGGTTCGACCGCGAGCCGCAGTACTGGCAGGTCCAGCCGTCACGTGCGAATACCGCCCGCCTGGTGATCTTGCGCCGGTGGGTGTCGCGCGGCACGTGCACGTAAGCGACGAGCCTGATCACGACCGGCCTCGCGAAAGTCGTGCTCTCGGAGTGGAGCGCCCAGCGACCGCGCTCGACCAGCTCGGCCTTGTCCTTCAAGAGCAGCACAACGGCGCGCCGCACCGAGCACACGTTGATCGGCTCGAACGTTGCGTTCAAAACGAGCACCCGGCCACTGTCAGGCCCGCGCCGCCGGTGCTCTGGTGGCGGCACGGACCTCAGTACTACAGGTGGAACGGTGCTATCCATCTGCCGAGCCGGAGTGTAGCGACGGCGGAACCGCACGGCGGTAAGAACCGAGCACGCGCACCTGCTCGCAGAGCGCCCGCAGCCCAAGGATGGCCTCGTCGACCTGCTCTTCGCCGGCCCGACCCTGCAGGTCGACGAAGAACATGTAGCTGCCCATCCGCTCGCGCTTAGGTCTTGACTCGATCCTCGTGAGGTTGATCGAACGCGCCCCGAACTCGTCCAGACAGCGCACCAGCCAGCCGGGGCTGTCCGCACCGGCCCCCCAGAACACGAGCGACGTCTTCCAATCGGGCTTCGTCCCATCGCCGTCCGCGCCGTAGCGCAGCGGCGGTTCGATCGATCGACCTGTCTCCGACGCGCGTGCCAGCCACACGAAGCGGGTTTCGTTGTCGTCTCTGTCTTGAACGCCCTCCTTGATCACGGTGCCGCCGTAGATGTCGGCCGCCAGCGCGGTTCCGAGGGCCGCCTCGCCGTGGCGGCGGCCCGCCACGACCGTGCGCACGGCCTCGGCCGTCGAACTGGCCGCCAGAACACGCGCTTTGGCCAACTCGCCGCGCAGGAACCGCTCGCACTGGCCCGGAACCTGCGGGTGGGTCAGCACGGTCTCGATCTCCCGCAGCGGCGTCTCCTCAGCGGCGATCAGCGAGTGGCGGACGCCTAGCAGCGTCTCGCCGACGATCTCAATATCGCCCTCCTCGCTGGCCGAATCGGTCGAAGGTGAATGTCCCCCGGCTCCGGCCCGAGCCGAAGATGAGTGTCCCCCGGCTCCGGCCAGCAGGTCGAGTGTCACGCTGATGGACCCGTCGAGCGAGTTCTCGATCGGCGCGACCGCCCAGTCCAGCTCCCCGCGTCTGAGCGCCAGGATGGCGTCGTAGATGGTTGGCATCGAAACCGGCTCTACGGCATCGGGCAGGGCGCTGCTCAGCAGGGCCTCCTCGGTGAACGTCCCCGCCGGCCCCAGGTAGCCGACACGTGCCCGAGCGGTGCCGTCAGCGGCTTTTGCGAGGACCGGCTGCGCGGCGGCATCTGATCCTACGGCCGGCTCTATTCCGGCATCTGTGGCCACCGCCAGCTCCTTAACCCACGTGCTGCCCTGTGATTTCAGCGCTCGCTGGGGCCGTGGCCCTGGCCGGGCTGCTCGCCAGGCGCACGGCCTCGGCCTCCTCTGGCGAAAGCTCGAGTTCGCCGCGCCCGCCGTGTATCTGCTTGGCGTAGACCCGGGCCTGGTCGCGATGGTGGATGCACGAGAGCACGATCCCGGAGCGCTCATCGTCGAGCAAAGCGATGGACATCGACTGCTGCCCTGACAGCTCGTTGTAGGCGTCGTAGCGGACCAGCGAGCGGTGGGCGATCGCGCCGCGCAGAGCCGTCTCCGCTCCCTGCAGGCGCCCGTCCAGTCTGACCGCGACACCTTCGACGTAATCCCTGAGCGCCTCGAACGCGTTCTGCAGGTCCGCGGCATGGGCGATCACGTCGCGCTCGTCTCCGTCGCCCAAGATCAGCCGCTGGGTCCGCTTCATCCGGCGCAGGCCAAGGGCCAGCGCGCCACATGCGATCAGCGCGAGCACGGCGATCGCGGCGGCCGCGATCGCGACGATGCCCTGAGTGTCGGTGATCGTGGCGCTCATCCCTCGCCACAACTTAGAGCACCCACCAAAGATGTGTGCACGTCTGGATATGAACCGGCGCTAGCCCCCAAAGATCGCCAGGAAGGTGGCCTTGTTGTTTTCGAGATCGTTCTCGCCGGGGACGCCCTCGACGTTGACTTCGACCTTCGCCGCGTGGCCGGCCGGTACGCCGTTGACCGTCACTTCGGCGTTGACGGTCTTGCCCGGTTCGGTCTTTTCGAGCACGCTCGACGCCGTCAGCTTCTTGCCGCCGACCGTCACGGTCACGTCGACCTTCACGTTTCGCTGCGCGGATTCGCCTGAGTTTTCGACGCCGACCGTAAACGCGGTGTTGCCGCTTGTGCTGATGTGGTTCAGCGCCGGTTCCGGTTCCAGCGTGCTCGTGCCGACACTGACGGTCTTCAAAGCGCTGCCGTGGTTGCCGGTGACCGGTTCATTGGCCGCGTTCGCGGATTCGCCGGTGATGCGCGACTGCACGGTGTCCGCTTCCAGCCAGCCGATGTTCGGCAGAAAGCGGGAGCCGGCAACAGTCTGGCCCGAGACGCCGGCCGATTTCAGGGTTTCTTCGATCAGCGGGACGACCCGTTGCGAGTAAATCACGTCGGAGGCCAAGAAATTCTCCATGTTGCCCGCGATGTACGTGTTCGCCTGCTTGGCCTGGCTGGATTGGCCGCCGAGCGCGGTGCGCAGCTGTCCGGCGACCTTTTCGAGCCCTTCCGCGCGCAGGTTCAGCGCCAACAGCAGGTTGCGCTGGGCCGACTCCATTTCGCCCGGCACGCTCAGGCCCTTGGCCTGGGTTGCCTGCTTCTGGGCTTCCAGATGCAGCTGGTCGACCTGCTCCTCGACATCGAGCGCCGCCTTGGAGCTGGCGCCCGACAGCGCGACGAACAGCGGTCGAGAGACCTGCTGCTGAGATTCCGTGCCAATCGCGCTCACGTCGTGGGCGTATTCCTGGAGCGCTTGGGTCTGCTGGCTTTTCAGGCAGCCGTTGACGATCAACACGATCACGATCAGCAGCACCACGCCGGCGCCCGCCGCAAAGCGTCGGCGCATCATCACGGCGTGCTCGTCGTGCGGCCCCCCACCCCCCGCGGGCCGCGGGCGGCGTGGACTTTGCCTCGGCGGCGAGCCGCCGGCGCCAGCGCGCGCGCGCGGCGGTCTGGCCGCCGCCGGGCGAGGCGCCGTCTCCTCGCCGTCGTCAAAAAACGACACTGGTTATGGGCTCCTGTGCAGGTATTCGTTCACCGGAAGTGCACAAGTATGACTGTCCGCTACCACGGCCGTGATCTTGCAACATCTCGCTCAACCCGCTCTTTCCTGAAGTTTCTTGCAGGATCGGCGCCTGCGGCCGGCGAACGCGCCACCCGGTGGACTCGCTCGAAACCCTCGTCCAGAGTCGTACGCCCGCGCCGCCGGCCACTGTCGAGGCCGAGCCGACGGGCCCGATCGTGCCGGCAAGGACCAGGCGTCTGCGCCCGCGTGCGCCGTCCGACGCCGACAAAGATCCGCGTCCCGGACTGTTGCTACACGACGGCCGCTACCTGTTGCGCGAGCGGCTCGGCGCCGGCGGCTTTGGTGTGGTCTGGCGCGCCCGCGACGAGCTGCTGCACCGCGAGGTCGCGCTCAAGCGGGTGCCGCTCGCGGCCGCGCTCACGCCGCCCACCGAAAGCTCCACGCTGGGCGGCGCCCGAGGCTCTTCATTGGGGTCCTCGCAGGAGGCCACGCGCGCGCGTGGCCTCCCCCACGAGCAGAGCACCGACGCGATCGAACGGGCCAGCCGCGAGGCCCTTGCGGCCGCTCGGCTCGGCCATCCGGCGATCGTCGCTCTGTACGAGGCCTTTTATGCGGACGACGCTTTCTGTCTGGTGTCCGAGCTGATCGACGGCGAGACCCTGGCCACGCTCATCGCCGAGGACGGGCTCACCGACGAGCAGGTCTTCGAGATTGGCATCGTCTTGGCCGACGCGCTCGAGCACGCGCACGCGCGCGGCGTCGTCCATCGCGACGTAAAGCCCCAGAACGTGCTTGTCCCGGACGAGCCCTCTTCGTATGGCACGGTCGCCAAGCTGACCGACTTCGGTGGCGCCTGGCTCGTCGGCGAAGACGGGCTGACCCGTCCCGGCGAGACGCTCGGCACCCTCGCCTACATGGCCCCCGAGCAGAGCGAAGGTCACGAGGCGAGCGCCGCGACCGACCTCTATTCGCTGTCGCTGTCGCTGCGCGAGGCCCTGACCGGAGTCAACCCAGTCCGCGGCCCGACGCCGGCCGCCACCGCGCGTCGCATCGGCTCCGTCCTGCCGACGATCGCACGCGATCGGCCGGACCTCTCGCCGCCGCTCGTCGAGGCGCTGGACACCGCCATCGACCCCGACCCTTTGCGGCGCGGCACCGTGCAATCCCTGCGCGAAGCCCTCAAATCGGAGCCGGTGCCCTCAGGCGCCGTTCCCCGCCGGCGAAGCCCCCGCCGAGCCCTCGTCGCCCAGCCCGCTTCGGAGCCGGAGTTCTCCCGCGTGCCAGAACACAGCCTCCGCACAACCCCCTTTCGTGCCCACCGGCGCCCGCCAGATAGCGAGCACGGCCGGGCGCTCGGACCGTTGGACCCCGCGTTCGCCACGCCCGCGGCGGCGCTCTCCGCGCCCGAACCGGTCCCGCGGCGCCGCCGCCTGCCGGTTCCGCGCGCGGTCTGGGCCGGGGCCGGGCTCGCCGCCGCCGTGTGGCTGGCGAGCACCTCCAAGCCGGGCGTTAGCTTGCTGCTGCTGGCGGCCGTCGCACCCGCCCTGCTGCTGCTCGGGCCGAGACCCGGGTTCGCGTGGCTGAGCGCCTGCCTGGCGCCGGTGCTCGGTCTCATTGGTCTCGCCGGCGTATATCCCGCGCTCGCCGGCCAGGCCGAAGGATGGCGGCGCCGGGCGCTGCTGGGAGCCCTCGGCTACTGGTGGCTGACCCTCGCCACCGCGCTCGTGGCCGGCGGGTCCTCGGGGGCGCGTCTGTGGCTCGCGCCCCCCGCGGGTCTGCCGCCACGCCCGGCTTGGGAGGGCTCGCTCGACAGCTCCGCGACCCACGTAATCGCCCCGGCGCTCGCATTTGGGGTGCTTTTCGGTGCGATCCTGTGGGCGCTCGCGGCCGCCGCCTTGCCCTGGGTCGTACGCGGACGTAGCCCCCTTTTCGACGCCATCGCCGCTGCCTGCTGGTCGGCCGGGCTCTTGGCGGCGACCCCGTATTTCGACGCCGGCCTGACCTCCGGCTCGGCACTGGTCCAGCCCCGAGGTGCGGTCCTCGCCGCGGTCCTCGCCGCCGCGACGGCCGTCGGCGCGCGCGCCCTGCGCGGCCCGATCGGGCGCCTTCCCGTCGAGGTTCCACACCGCCAGCCCTAGACCGTAGAGTGCTGGCAGCGCCATCTTGCAAAACGCAAGACCGCGGCCGCACCCCTAGGAGCACCCGAGACGGACAATGACGAACCCTTTGAGAGCACTGGAGACCAGGATCGCCAACCTCGTCGAAGGCGGGTTCGGGCGCGTGTTCCGTTCGGAGGTGCGCCCGATCGAGCTGGCTCACAAGCTCGCCCGGGAGATGGACGAGCATCGCACCGCCTCAGTCTCCCGCACATATGCGCCCAACGAGTACTCGATCTGGCTCTCGCCCCAGGACCGGGCCCGCTACGAGGGCGTCGAACACGAGGTCATCGACGAGCTGTGCGCCTACCTCCTGGAGCACGCCCGACGCGAGGACCTGATCCTCGCATCCCGGCCTGTGATCTCCTTCCACACCGACGAGACCCTTTCGCTGGGCGAATTCGGGATCCAGGCGCGCTTGGCGAAGGTCGAAGATCACGACGACGAGGCGCTCCCCGCGGGGCCTTCGGAGGCGCCGCCAGGGCCGGGCCCCCCGTCCGGGGCCCAGGCGCCGGCGGGAGCGCTCGCCGGATCGATCTCGGCGGCATCCCCGGCCCCCGCGCCCGCGCCGGCGGCCGGGCCACCACCACCGGCGATGCCCGAAGAACACGGTCAGACGATGATCTACAGCAGCTCGAAACGGATGCGCGGAGCGGTCGAAGAGGCTCGCGCCCACCGCCAGACGCGCGCCCTGTTGACGGTCGACGGCCGGCGCTTGGCCCTGCCCATGGGAGGCGGCTTGGTCGGGCGCAGCCGCGACTGCGACGTGGTCCTCGAGGACACGGGCGTCTCGCGCCGTCACGCCGAGCTGCGCCCGACCGCCGAAGGCTGGACTGTCAAGGATCTCGGTTCGACCAACGGCGTCCGTGTCAACGGCCGTCCCGTCCGCGGCGCCCACGCGCTGGAACCCGGGGATCGCATCGAGCTTGGCTCGACAGAGATTGTGTTCGACCTCTCATGACCAGCCTCGCCCCGGTATCGGTCGCGCTGAAGTTCGGCTTCCTGGTCGTGCTCTATCTGTTCCTGCTGTGGGTCGCCCGCAGCGCCCTGCGCGATCTACGCGGCGCGGGGCCGTCCGTCCAGGCCGCCGCCGCCCCCCCGATGCCCGACGCCACCGGCCTGTACTCGGCGTCAGCGGCGGTCGCGGATCTGGCGTCGCGCGCACCGCGGCTCGTCGTCGAGCGCGCCCCCGGTCACGATTCGGGGATGATCTACGACCTCGACGGCGACGTCGTGCTCGGCCGCGGCGATCGCGCCGAGATCAGGCTCGAGGATCCCTTCGCCTCATCGAGCCACGCCCGCGTCTTCAAGCAAGGCAACATCTTGGTGATCGAGGATCTGCGCTCGACCAACGGCACCTATCTCAACGAGGAGCTGCTCGAGACCCCGCGGCCCCTACATCCCGGCGATCGCGTCAGGATCGGCGACTCCGAGTTCACCTTCGAGGTCGATTGACAGCGATGATCCGGGTAGCCGAGCAGTACGCCACGACCGATACCGGCCGCCAGCGCCGCGCCAACGAGGACTCCTTGCTGGCGCGTCCGCCCCTGTTCGTCGTCGCCGACGGGATGGGCGGCGCCCAAGCCGGCGAGGTGGCCTCGAAACTGGCGACCGACACGTTCGCCGCCGGTCTCGGCGACACCTCCGAGCCCGAGCGCGAGTTGGCATCGCGCGCGAGCGCGGCCAATTCTCTGATCAACGCGCTCTCCCACGAGGACGCCGAGCACGCCGGTATGGGCACCACGCTCACCGCCGCTTACGTCGCCGCCGAGGAGGTCGCGATCGCCCACGTCGGTGACAGCCGCGCCTACCGTCTGCGCGACGGCCAACTCGAGCGCCTGACCGACGATCACTCGCTTGTCGACGAGTTGCTACGCCAAGGCAAGATCACGCCCGCTGAAGCCGTCGACCATCCGCAGCGCTCGGTGATCACGCGCGCGCTCGGGCCTGAGCCGTCGGTCGAGATCGACACCCGGTCCTACGCCGCCCGCTCTGGCGACGTCTATCTGCTGTGCAGCGACGGCCTGACCACGATGCTCCCCGAGACCCGCGTGGCCGAGATCCTGTGCTCACAGCCTCGCCTGCGCGACGCCGGCGAGGCGCTTGTCAGGGCCGCCAACGCGGCCGGCGGCAGAGACAACATCACGGTGATCTTGTTCCGCTTGGAGGACCCCGCCGCCGACTCGACCACGGCCTCGCCTGAGCCGCCGACCGCCGAGCAGGGCTCCGCGGCCGCGCCGACTGGCGGGGTCGTCGAGCCCCCAGATGGCGGAGTCCCGGCTGAGGAGGCCGGCCCGGGCGGCGTCCTCGCGGAGGGGACGGCCGCCACTGCCACCGAGCCCCCATCCCCGGCGGTCGCCGTGGCCCCGCCGCCGGTCGAGGTCCGCCGCCCGCGGACTCCGACCCCGGCCGAGGATCATCGCGTCGCGCGAAAACGCAAGCGCCGGCGCCGCGCGGCGGGCGTCGCGGTCGTACTGGTCCTAGCCGGTCTGATCGCCGCAAGCCTGTATCTGACGCTCGAATCGGTCTACTTCATCGGCACCAACAACGAGGGCCTGGTCACGCTCTATCGCGGCGTTCCATATCGGCTGCCCTTCGGGGTCGACCTATATGAGACCGAATACGTGACCGGCGTCGCCGCCTCGACCCTGACGCCGGCCCGGCGGCGGACCTTGTTGAACCACGAGCTGCGCTCGGAAAGCAACGCAGGCGAACTGCTGCACAGCCTCGAACTGGGACAGCTCCAGGAATGAACCGGCCGATCCTGAAGCTCTACGGCCTGGTCGTCGTGCTGTTCGCGCTGCTGATCGCGTTCACGTCCAGGTGGACGGTCTTCGAAGCGGCCTCTTTGCGCCAGAGCGCCCTGAACCGGCGTGCTCTGTTGCAGCAGGAACGGGTCCAGCGGGGCCGCATCCTCGCCGCCGACGGGACCGTCCTGGCCAGGAGCGTGCCCGGACGCGAAGGCGTCTACCGCCGCGCCTACCCGACCGGCTCGCTGTTCGCCCAGACGGTCGGCTACTCCTTCACGGATCTCGGCCAGTCGGGCATCGAGCGCTACCGCAACCTAGCGCTGAGCGGCGAAGAAGGCACGACCAACCTGCAGGCGATCCTCGACCAGTTGCAAGGCAAGCGCCGGCAGGGCGACGAAGTCGTGACGACGCTCGACCCGGCCGCCCAGCGCACCGCCACGGAAGCGCTCGGCGAACATCGCGGCGCGGTCGTAGCCTTGGAACCGCGCACGGGCGCCGTCCTGGCGATGGCCTCGACGCCCAGCTATGACCCGAACCTGCTCAGCTCGGCCAAAGCATACGAACGACTCACCCACGACACGTCCGGGACGCCTTTGGTCAACCGGGCCGCTCAGTTCGGCTACGCGCCCGGCTCGACTTTCAAGGTCGTGACCGCCACGGCCGCGATCGACACCGGTCAGTACACACCGCAGTCGTTGGTCTCCGGCCGCGACGGCATCGTCGTGTCGGGAGTGCCGCTGTCGAACGACAACGGCGAGAACTACGGCCAGCTGACCCTCACCGAAGGGCTCGTCAAATCGGTCAACACCGTTTACGCCCAAGTAGCGGAACGTCTGGGCAAGCCGGTGATAGCTCGCTACATGAAACGCTTTGGCTTCGACTCCAAGCCAAAGCTCGACTACCCCTCAGAGCAGATGTCTGTCAGCGGCGAGTATCTGGCCGGACAGCGCCTGATCCCGCCGACCAGCCGTCACGTCGACGTCGGGCGCCTTGGCATCGGCCAAGACAAACTGCAGGTCGTGCCCCTGCAGATGGCGGAGGTCGCCGCCGCGGTTGCCGACGGCGGGCGGCTGATGGTCCCGCATCTGGCGGCCCGGATCGTCGATCCCGAAGGCCAGACCGTCACGCGGGTAGCGCCGACTGTCCAGTCCGTCGTAATGAAAGCCTCGACGGCCAGCTCCGTGACGGGCATGATGGAAGCTGTCGTAAACGAAGGCACCGGCACGGCGGCCCAGATCCCCGGCGTACGTGTGGCCGGCAAGACCGGGACCGCCGAGACCCAGGTCGGTACCGCGATCAACAACGTCTGGTTCATCGCCTTTGCCCCCGCTCGCTCCCCGAAGGTGGCGGTCGCCGTAACGCTCCAGGACGTCCCCGGCCAGGGGGCTTCGTTCGCCGCGCCGGTCGCGCGCGAGGTCATGGAAGCGGTGTTGAGGCCCTGAATGGTTGAGCCGGAGACGATCATCGACGGCCGCTACAGGGTCCTCTCGAGGCTCGGCTCCGGCGGGATGGCGGACGTGTACCTGGCCGAAGATCAGCTGCTCGGCCGGCGACTCGCGGTCAAGGTCCTGCACCACCACTTCGCCGAGGACCACGAGTTCGTGGAGCGCTTCCGCCGCGAGGCCTCCAGCGCCGCCGGGCTCTCGCACCCGAACATCGTCGGCATCTTCGACAGAGGCGAGTGGGACGGCACGTACTACATCGCCATGGAGTACGTCCCCGGCCGCTCCCTGAAGGCGCTCGTGCGCGATCAGGGCCCGCTCGAGCCGGTCGTCGCGATCGACATCGTCACCCAGATCCTGCAGGCCGCCAAGTTCGCCCATGCCAAGGGGGTCATACACAGGGACCTGAAGCCCCACAATGTGATCCTCGACGAAGAGGGCCGCGCGCGTGTCACCGATTTCGGCATCGCCCAGGCGGGCGCGTCGGACATGACGCTGACCGGCTCGATCATGGGCACCGCGCAATACCTGTCCCCCGAGCAGGCCCAAGGCCATGCCGTCAGCGCCGCCTCAGACCTCTACTCGGTCGGCGTGATCCTGTACGAGCTGCTCACCGGCGCCGTCCCCTTCGACGGCGACACGGCCGTTGCGATCGCCTTCAAGCAGGTCTCCGCGCAGCCCGCTCCACCCAGCGCCCGCAACCCGGCCGTCCCGGCCGTCCTGGACGGAGTCGTACTGCGCGCCCTCGCCAAGGACCCTGCCGCGCGCTACTCCTCGGCGGACGAATTCATCGCCGCGCTGCGCTCCGCTCGCGAGTCTTTGCCCGCGAGCACGGGCGCCATCTTCGCTGTGCCGACCGTCATCGGATCGACCGAGACCGGGGTCGAGTCGGCGCCGGGCACGGCGGTGAACCCGATCGTCGGGCCCGGCGTGGCGCTATCGACCGGCGTACCTCCTTCAGGACTGTTGATGCCTCCGAATGGCCCTAACGAGGACTTCGCCGACGCCGCCCGCAAACGCCGGCGCCGCCAGTGGGCGATCGCCGGCGCCGTGGCCGCCGCGATCGCTGTGCTTGCGCTCATATTGATCTTGACGCGCCCGTCCTCGACCGGCACGGTCGCCGTGCCGAGCGTCACCGGGCAAAGCGAAGCGGCGGCAAGCGCCGTGCTGCGCCAGGCCGGGCTCGTACCGGTGCCCGCGCTGACCGCAAACGACACCGTCCCGAGCGGGACCGTGTTCGGCGAGACGCCGCCCGCCGGCAGCATCGTCGGCAAAGGGACCCACGTAACGATCGCGGTCTCGATCGGCCCCGGCAGTTCGGCCTTGCCCAATGTCGTCGGCCTGACGACGTCCCAGGCGAGCACCAAACTGAAGTCCGCCGGATTCAAGCCGGTAGCCGAAACCCAGGCCAGTTCGACGGTCGGAAGCGGCCACGTGATCTCGACCGATCCGCCGGCCGGGACGGAGCTTCAGGCCGGCAGCCAGGTCACGATCGTCTCCTCCAGTGGACCGGCCCAGACGACCGTGCCCGACGTGGTCGGCCAGTCGCGGGCCGCGGCCGAAGCGTCGCTGACGAACGCCAAGCTCAAGGCCGGCACCGTGACGCTCAAAGAAACGACCGAACAGTCGCCGGGCACGGTCATCGAACAGTCGCCGTCGGCGGGCGCCTCGCTGACGGCCGGCGGCACGGTCGAACTGACGGTGGCCCAAGCCCCCAAGGAAGTCGCGGTCCCCGAAGTCGTCGGTGCCGCCAAGGCGGCCGCGACCAAGCATCTCGAACAGGCCGGCTTCAAGGTCAAGACGACGACCAAGACGACCACCGAACAGTCCCAGTCTGGAGCCGTCCTTGCCCAGAGTCCGAGCGCCGGCTCGGAGGCCGCCAAAGGAAGCACGGTGACGATCACCGTCGGCTCCTACTCCGCGCCCACGACCCCGACGACGACCACGCCGACGACCTCCTCGACACCCGCGCCGCCCCCCCCGGCGGCGAGCGGATGAGCCGGCTCACGGTCGTTGTCCTGGCCGGCGGGCGCTCCTCCGAGCACGATGTCTCGCTGGCCTCGGGAGCCGCGATCGTCGAGGGCCTGATCGCCGCCGGCCATCAGGTCGTCCAGGTCGAGATCGGCCGCGACGGCGTATGGCGCCACGATGCGGCTCCGCTCGAACTGAAGCCCGGCGCGGGCCTGCTCGGCGCTGACGTCGTGTTCCCGGCTCTGCATGGGCCTTACGGCGAGGACGGGACGGTCCAGGGGACGCTCGAGACGCTGGACGTCGCCTACGTGGGAGCTGGTGTCACCCCCTCAGCGGTGTCCTTGGACAAGGTCCTCTTCAAACGCTTGCTGTCCGCGAGCGGGGCCGCGTTGCCGCAGGTCGCGTTCGTGGGCGTCCACGCCGCGCGCTGGCGTGCCGCGCGCGCGCGCGCGCTGGCCGAAATCGAAGACTTAGGCATGCCCGTCTTCGTCAAGCCGGCCCACCTGGGCTCCTCGGTCGGGATCGTTCGCGTGACCGACCCAGCCGGGCTTCCAGACGCGCTGGAGCAGGCGCTGACGCACGACGAGCTGGCGATCGTCGAGGCCGCGGCACCCGGGATCGAGGTCGAGTGCGGCGTCCTCGGCCTCACCGACGCCGAGCGTCGGGCGGCGAGCGCCGCCGCAGCCGCCGCGGCCAGAGGAACCGCTCCCGGAGCCGCCGAAGGGGACGCGCCGGCGCTCGTCTCCGAGCCCGGCGAGATCGTGTTTCCCGGTGATTGGTACGACTACGCCGCCAAGTACGAGCCCGGCGGGATGGACCTGTTGTTGCCGGCCCGCATCTCCGACGCCGCCCGCGCGCGAGTCCGTGCGCTCGCGCTACAGACCTTCGACTTGGTCGGCTGCGACGGGCTCGCCCGGGTCGACTTCTTCGTGGACGGGGACTCGGTCTTGGTCAACGAGCTGAACACGATGCCCGGGTTCACGCCGACCAGCGTCTACGCCAAGCTGATGGCGGCTTCAGGCGTTCCCTTCGAGCAGCTTGTCGACCGCCTCTGCCGGCTGGGCGTCGAGCGCCACGAGGATCGCCGCGTCCGGCGAGGTTGACCAGCCGGCCACGCCTTCACGAGAACAGCGTCGCCTCCGAGATTTCGGCGACTTCGGAGCGAGGCGGCAGGCTTACGATCCAGATCAAGAAGTAGCGATAGCGAACGCCTTTGGGGTTGCTCAGGTAGACGAGCGTGCTGGCCCCGATCTTGCGCGCGGGCGCGAGCTGGACCCAGCCGCGTTCGGTCAAAGGCGTCGAAGCGCCATAAGCTGGGCCTTCGCTGATCGAATTGGCCCCATAGACGCCGGCGTCGAAGCCGGGCGTCGGCGTCGTGATCTGAAGCGCCCTGCCCTCCGCGCCCGGGCTCGCGTCCAAGTAGACGCCGAGGCCGGGCTTTGAGCCGAGCGAGCCTTCGACGTAGTGCTCGGTGCTCCAGGTCGTGTTCGGGTCGCCGTCGAGGATGTTCGACACCTGGGTCGGGTGTTCGGGACCGGTCCCGTAAGGGTTGTAATCGTGGGCGGCCGACTGGCCGAGGCGCACCGGCTGAAGCCCCTTTTTGGCGGACGCGCCCGGCTCGACCCCGCGATGTGCGTTGCCGGCGGCAAGCACGATCGCGATCGCGACGATCCCGGCAAGCGCCGCCAGCGAACCGGCCCAGCGCCATCTGTGGCGCAGCCGCCACGGCAGTCGCCGCCGCGAGCGCCTTGGCAGTGTGCGCAGCACGCTCGTTACCTCACCCGTCGCCTGGCCCGAGCGCGAGGCCTCGATCGCCAAAGCCTCCTCCAGGTCTTCAGCCATCGCCCCAGCGTTCGGGTAGCGCTCGGCCAGGTCGTTCGCGGTCGCCCGTTCGACGGCCGCGGCGGTCGCCGCCGAGACTTCGGGCCTGAGCGCCTGCACGTCGGGGACCTGCTCACGTACGTGCCTCATCGCCACCGCCACGGGCGTCTCGCCGGTGAACGGCACCGCGCCGGTCAACATCTCGTAGAGCACGACCCCCAACGAGTACAGGTCCGACTGGCCCGTTACCGGCTGGCCGAGGGCCTGCTCGGGCGAGACGTAGTCGGTCGTGCCGAGCACGCGCCCGTCCATCGTCAGGCCCACCTCGGTCAAGGTCCTGGCGATCCCGAAGTCGGTGATCTTGGCGGAGCCTTCGCTCGAGATCAAGACGTTCTGGGGCTTGACGTCGCGGTGCACGATCATCTGTTCGTGCGCCGCCCCCAGGCCGCGGGCGATCTCGATCGCGTACGCCAAGGCCTCGGCGATCGGCAGCGGCCCCTCGCGCCTGATCAGCTGCTTGAGCGTCTCGCCGTCGACGTACTCGAACACGATGTACGGAGTCCCAAACGCCTCGCCTGAGGAGCCCGTTCCACCGGTTCCAACCCCCTCACTGGTTTTATCCTGATCCCGCTCGCCACCGCCCGCCGGCTCCTCGCCGGCGTCGATCACGGTCACGATGTGCTGGTGGCTCAGTCTGGCGACCGCCTTGGCCTCCCTACGGAAGCGCTCCAGCTGGTCGGAGTCGGCGGCGATCTCGCGGTGCATCACCTTGATCGCGACCGGCCGCTCCAGCACGGTGTCGAACGCCCTGTACACGGTCGACATGCCGCCCCGCCCGATCTCCGCGTCCAGGCGATAGCGCCCACCCAGCAGCGCGCCGATCGGGTTGCGCACGGGGCTCATCTGCGCGTGCCGGGTTCGGCAGTCATCTGTTTCATTTTGAGGCCCGCCGCGTGCGCGCGAGCACGAGCGCGGCGAGCACGCACCGATAGGCGGCGTATGGCCATAGCACGCGGTCTCGCCAGCCTCCCCTTCGCAGCACCCGGGCACTGAACGCCGTCGAGAGGAACGCACTCGCGGCGCCGACCGCCAGCGGCCCGCCGTCGCCATCTCCACGGCTCCCGTTGCCGGCCCCGTCGCTCCCGTTGTCGTGTTCGCCGCTCCAACTATCGCTGTCGCCGTCGCCCAGACCGACGCCGTCGTTGCCGTTGGCGGCCCGCGCGAGGCGCCAACCCTTCAAGGCGACCGCGCCCAAGATCACGGGCAGCGCGGCATGCCAGGACAAGGTCTGGGCGTCCTCGCGGGCGAACCCGCGCGCGCGCGCGGACGCCAACGTGGCGCCGTTGCGCGAGACGCCCGGGATCAGGGCGGCGGCCTGGGCGAGCCCGAGCGCAAGGCCGTCCGTCGGCGTTGCTTCGTGCGCGCCTCGCGCCCCGCGACCGGGCGCCCCCAGGTGCCGTCCGAGCCGGGCTCGCCGCGTACCGCCCGCCGCCCGCCGCGTGATCCGCCCCGGCCACAGGTCGGCCAAGGCCAGGGCCAGAGCGCCCGCCACCAGGCCGCCCGCGATGGCGCGCGGGCCGCCGAGCCGGCGCTCGATCGGCTCCTCGAAGACGTAGCCGGCGAGGACGGGCGGCGCCAGCGAGAGCGCGACGACCGCGGCGTGTCTGGCGTCCAGCGTCCGCACAGACTCGGCCAGCTCGGCCCGCATCTCCATCGCGAGGGCGATCCCAGCGCCCGCGTGCAGCGCCACCTCGAATGCCTTGCGCTCGGCGGGTTCCAGCTCGTGATAGCGCCAGCCGGCCAGCCACGGGATCACGGCCGTGTGGCCGGAAGAGGAGATCGGCAGCAGCTCGGTCGGTCCCTGCAACGCGCCCAGCGTGGCGGCTTCCGGCAGCGACAGCTTGCGGAGCACGGGACTCAGCCGGAGTCGGGTAGCGGCGGCGCCTCCGCGCCCTCCTCGACCGGCCCGGGCCCCGGTCCCCGGCCACGGCGGCGCACGAGCCAGTAGGCGAACCAGGCGATCACGGCGGCCAGAAGCGCGTAGTCGAAGTACTCGAAGGCCTTGCGCACGCTCGTCCAGTCGCTGCCGAGCGCGTGTCCCGCGAACGCCAGCCCGACGATCCATGGCGTCGCGCCGATCAGCGACAACACGGTGAAGCGCCCGATCGGCATCTTTGCGATACCGGCCGGCAGCGACACGAACGCCCGCACGACCGGGATCATGCGGCCGAACAGGACCGCCGGCTCGCCGTAGCGCCGGAACCAACGGTCGGCCCGCTCGATCTGGCTGGGGCCCATATGGAATTTGTCGCCGTGGCGTTCGAACAGCTCCAGCCTGCCGCCGCGCCCGACCCCGTAGGCGACCCACGACCCGACCATCGTGCCGGCAAGGCCCGCCAAGATGATCCCGGTCATCGTCATGTGGTGCTGCGAGGCGCTCTGGGCGGGGTCGGCGACGGCGAAGCCCGCGAACAGCATCACGACCTCGGACGGGATCGGGATGCAGGCGCTCGAGATCGCCATCAGCGCGAAGATCCCGGGAAGACCGGCTTCTCCGACGAAGTGCGAGGTTTCGTTGACCAGCGTTTCCGAGATCGAAGCGAGCACCAGCATCTGTCCGGTCAACGATACCCGTGTCCGGAGCGTTACCGTCCCCCATGGCCATGCGCGTCTGGATCGACCTCACCAACAGCCCCCACGTCCTCGTCATGCGGCCCGTCATCGAGCGCCTGCAAGCCGACGGCCACGACGTCCAGGTGACAGCGCGCGACTTCGCCCAGACGCTCGAGCTGTGCGAGCGCTTCGGAATCGCGCACACGGCGATCGGCCACCATCGCGGCGAGCGCCTTACGGCCAAGCTCGGCGGCTTGGCCTCGCGCTCGACCGCGCTCGTGCGCTGGGCTCATGCGCAGAGCTTCGACATCGCTTTGGGCCACGGCTCAAATGACGTGTCGGTGGCCGCCGCCGCCCTGCGGATACCGAGCGCGACGATGTTCGACTACGAGTGGGCGTCCGTCCAGCACCATGTCAACTGCCGGCTCGCCAAGGCCGTCGTCGTGCCGGACGCGATCCCAGGCGAGCGTTTGCGTCAATACGGCGCGGACGGCAAGATCAGGGCCTATCCGGGACTCAAGGAGGAGTACTACCTCGCGGACTTTGACCCCGACCCGACCGTCCTGGCCGAGTTGGCGCTGGAGCGGGAGCGACCGCTGGCGGTGATCAGGACGCCGCCGGACGTGTCGCTGTATCACCGCTTCGAGAACGATCTCTTTGCGGCGGTGCTCGCGCGCGCGCGCGGACAGGCCGAAAGAGAAGGTGTTCAGGTCGTCGTCTTGCCCCGCACCGAGGACCAGCGCGCCGCGCTCGCCGAAGTGCCCGGCTTCGTGGTGCCGCCGCACGCGATCGACGCCCAGTCGCTGATTGCTTACGCGGACCTGGTCGTCTCCGCCGGTGGCACCATGAACAGGGAGGCGGTCGCCCTCGGCACACCCGTCTACACGACCTTCGAGGGCAGGCCCGGAGCCGTCGATGAACGCCTGATCGCTGAAGGCCGCTTGCGCAAGTTGAGCGACCCCGCGGAGCTGTCGTTCGCCGAGCGCGCGCCAAGCACCCACCCCGAGCGCGTTCGGCGCGATCCGAAAGTACTCGTCGAGCTGCTGCTCTCTCCGCTTCAGACCGTAGAATCAGCGTAATGCGCCGAAGGCTCAGATCGGGCGCCATCTTGCCGTTGCACCGCCGGTCCATTCCCCAGCTCGCCCTCGACGGCGTCCTGGTCGCGCTCGCCTACTGGCTGGCCTTCCAGCTGCGCTTCGACAACGGCCCGACCAACGGCCCGACCGGCCACTACGCGGAGTTGCGCGAGCGCACGATCTGGTGGGTCCTGGCCGGCAGCCTCGTCGTGCTGGTGATGCTCAGGGTCTACCAGCGCCGCTGGCGCTACTCCAGCCAGCGCGACTACGAGGCCGTGGCCAGAGCGGTCGTCGCGATCGTGCTGTTGACGGTGCTCGGCATCGAGGCTTTGCGGCCCGTGCGGCAATACAGCGAGCGCGCCACCGCCCACGGGCTCCGGGAGGTCGCCACAGGCACGGTGGGCTTGCCCAACGGCGTGATCGTTCTGTTCGGTTTGCTTTGTCTGCTGTTCTTGATCGGCGTAAGGGCGCTCACCAGGATGGTCTACGAGCGCCGACCGTTGGCGGCGCTGCGCGGCGTGAAAGAGGGCGAGCGCGGCGTCCTGATCGTCGGCGCCGGCGACGGCGGCCGGCTCGTGCTGCGTGAGATCGCGCGCAACAGGGACCTCGGTCTTACGCCGGTCGGCTTCCTCGACGACGACCCGTCCAAGCGGGGTCTTCGCATCGACGGCGTGCGCGTAAGGGGCGACACCGAAGCCGACCTGCCGCGCATCCTGGACCAGCTCGAACCCGACGAAGTACTGATCGCGATCCCTTCGGCGCCGGGGTCGACGCGCGCGCGCGTCGTGCGCGAGTGTCGTGCCCGCGGCATCTCCGTGCGGACCTTGCCGACCGTCTTCGAGCTGCTGCGCGATCAGGGTCCATCGGACCGGATCACCCGCCAGATGAGAGAGGTCAGGGTCGAGGACGTGCTCGGCCGCGAGCCGGTCCAGATGGAGCTGGACCGCGTCGGCGCTTACCTGGCCGAGGAGACGGTGCTCGTCACCGGCGCCGGCGGCTCGATCGGCTCGGAGCTGTGTCGCCAGATCGCGCGGGTCGGCCCCCGCAAGATCGTGTTGCTCGATCACGCCGAGGACAACCTCTTCCAGATCGAGCGCGAGCTGCTCGAGGAGCGCCACATCCAAGCCTCTGTCCTGGCGGCCGTCTTGGCCGACTGCAAGGAGGAGGAGCGCATCAGGGAGGTCTTCTCAGAGCACCGCCCGACCGTCGTGTTCCACGCCGCCGCCTACAAGCACGTCGGTCTGATGGAGTCAAACCCGGTTGAGGCCGTCCGCAACAACGCGATCGCGACGAGGATCGTGGCCCACGTCGCCGGCCAGCTCGGAGCGCCCCGGTTCGTGCTCGTCTCGACCGACAAGGCGGTTGCCCCGGCGACCGTGATGGGGGCATCCAAGGCGCTCGCCGAGTTCGCCCTCGACGCGGCGGCGGCGCGCTGGCAAAAGACCAGGTTCAAAGCGGTCCGCTTCGGCAACGTGCTCGGCTCATCGGGCAGCGTCGTGCCGATCTTTGAGCGCCAGATCGCAAGAGGCGGGCCCGTGACGGTGACAGACGAGCGCATGACCAGGTACTTCATGACGATCCCGGAGGCCGTCCAGCTGATCATCTCCTCGGGCGCTTTGGTCTGCGCGGGAGACGGAGCTGAGCGCGCGGAGGTGTTTGTGCTGGACATGGGCGAGCCGGTCCGCATCCTGGACCTGGCCCGGGCGATGATCGAGCTTTCGGGTCTTGACCCCGATAAGGACGTCGAGATCGAGGTCGTCGGGCGCCGGGCCGGCGAGAAGCTGACCGAGCAGCTATTCAACGACTACGAGCGCGCCTGCGCGACGCCCGCCGAGAAGATCATGCTCGCCGCGAGGACTCCCTTGGCGGCCGAGACCGTCGAGGCGATGTTCGACGAGATCGGCCTGCTCGTGCTCGAAGGCGACGCCGCGGGCCTGGCCGCTAAGGTCTCGGCGCTGTCGGCCGCTCACGGATCGCGCCCTGACGCCGGCGTGGGCCCCGCCGGTGCCCCGCCTCCCGCGCCCGCCCACCGCGCCGGACCCGCCCAGAACCGGAGCGGGACGCCTGAGCCGCTCGTACACTCCCAGGATTCATGACCGCCGCTCTGCCACTGGCGCTGTCGCTGTCAAGCTCTTTCGAGAAGATCGGAGCCATCGCGGCATTCGCCGCGCTCGTCGGGATCGCCGTGCTCGCGTTGCTGGTGTTTGCGCAGGCACGGGAGCTGAAGCGCCTGCGGGAATGGGCCGGCCGCGCCCCCGAGCGCGCGGCTGAGCAGGAACAGCGCGTCGCCACTCAGGCCGCCGCCAGGGTCCAGCAGAGCGTGGCCCCGCTGGCGCGTCCGGTCCCGCGCGCGACGCCTTTGAACGCGCGCGCGATCCCCGGCCAGCTCGCCGCGTCCTCGCCGGACGCGCCTCCGGGAGCCCCGGCGACGCCGTCGCCGGCCCAGATAGCCGCCGCCGCTACTGCCGCCGCCGCGACGTCGGCTGGCGAGGCCGGTGCCGGCGCGAGCGACCCGACAGCCCCGGTTGCCGCGACCCCCCACTCGACTGCCGCCGGCCCCGCGTCTGCCGCGTCTGCCGTGACCGCCGCGACGGTCGCCACGCCCGCGGCCGGCTCCACCCCGCTGACCGATCCCGCCGGCGCGACGGCCGGGTCTTCCGCGCCGGTGCCAGCGGGGGCCGGTACCGCCGCCAGTCCCGCGTCGGTGTCCGGGTCTCCGTCCGGTGCGGCCGCGGCGCCGGAGGTGTCCGCATCGTCCGCGCCTTCCGGGGCACCTGGCTCGCCGGGGCTGTCCGCGGCGCCCGCGACCGCGGCAGCGCCGGCTACGGCCGCCACGCCGGCATCCGGCTCTAACGCGCCGGCCCCGGGCTCTCTGGGCCCGGCCACCGCGGCGGGTGCCGCGAGAGCCGCGCCCCGGTCTCCGTCGCCGCCGTCGCAGAGCAAGCCAGCATCGGAGCCGGCGATCCCGAGTGCCCAGCCGGCCGCCGCGAGCGCGGCCTCGGCGGGGTCGACCTCACAGCCGTCCGCGGTGCCGGCGGGCGTCTCGGCGGGGACTCCGTCCTCGCCTGCGCTCCAAGCGTCCTCCGGCTCGCGCTCGTCCGCGCCGCCGGCGCCGGAGTCCGCCAGGCGTAGCACCGCCGCCGCGGCGATGAGCCCGGCCGCGAGCGCCGCGATCGCGGCCGGCACGCCCGCGCGCGGGGCTGGCCAGGAAGGACGCCAAGAGGGCAGCGCGCCCGCGGCCGGAGCCCGCCGTGGCGCGCGGGCCGAGCGCGCGGACGGAGCCGAACGCGCCCGCCGCGATCAGGGCCGGCCGCGGTCGCCGGCCGCCAGAGCCGGGGCGACCACGTACACGACCGGCCGTCGCTCTCCGGCCCGAATGACGGCCCTGATCGTCGGCGCCGTCGTGGTCGGGATCGTTGTGGTCGTGCTCGTCGTGAGCCTGCTCGGCTCTGGCTCGTCGGCGAAATCTCCGAGCGTCGTCTCATCGGCCGCGACCTCGACCGCTCACGTCCACCACGGTTCGGGCACGAGCCATCCCGGCAGTGCCCACCCGAGCGAACCTTCGGCCCCGACCGTCAGTCCCGCCGAAACCCAGGTCGCCGTGCTCAACGGCACGAACGCCGAAGGACTCGCGCACCGCTTGGCGGCGAGCCTGCAACAGACCGGCTACTCCCAGGCGACCGCCCTCAGCGGCACCCCGGCCGGCTCTCACCAGACGACCGTGATCGAGTACTCGGCCGGACACCATGCCGAAGCTGTTCAGGTCGCGCAGGCGCTCGGCCTCTCCCAGGTCAAGCCCATCGAAGCGGCCGTATCGCCGCTGGTCGGCGCCTCGACGGTCGTCGTGATCGCCGGCCTCGACAAGGCCGGGCCCAGCACCGAAGCATCGTCTGGCGCCGGCGCCAATGGCGGGGCCGTCAACGAAGGCGCGGCGGCGGGGAACAACGAAGGCGCGGCGGCTGGCGGCGGCAGCGGATCCACGCCATAACCGGCTTCCTCGACATCCCAGCGCGCTCGTCAAAGCCGCGCGAGCGCGGCATTACCCACGTGATCGACCGCGGACTTTCGCTCGCCGACGTCGACGGCCTGCTCGAAGTCGCCGGCCCGAGCGTCGACGTCGTCAAGCTCGGCTGGGGCACCGCTTTGGTCAGCGCCAACCTGAAGCCCAAGCTGAAGCGCTACGCCGAGCACGAGATCCCGGTCGTACTTGGCGGCACCTTGACCGAGCTGGCGATCCGGCAAGGCCGCGTCGAGGGCCTGACCGCCTGGCTTCACGAGCTTGGCCTGCGCCACGTCGAGGTCTCCGACGGCACGATCGCGCTCGACCCGTCCGTCAAGACCGACCTGATCCGCTCGCTTAGCGCCTCTGGGTTCACCGTCCTTGCCGAGGTCGGCTCCAAGGACGCCGACTTCATCATGGCCCCTTACGTGTGGGTCGAGCAGATCGAACGGGACCTGGAGGCCGGCGCCTGGAAGGTGATCGCCGAGGCGCGCGAGTCCGGCACCGCCGGCATCTACCGCGCCGACGGCGAGGTCAGGACCGGCCTGATCGACGAGATCGTGCACGCCGTCGACGCCGACCGCCTCATCTTCGAGGCGCCCAAACGCGACCAGCAGGTCTGGCTCCTGCACAAGTTCGGCACCGAGTGCAATCTCGGCAACATCGCGCCCGACGACGTGCTCTCGCTGGAGACCTTGCGCCTCGGCCTGCGCTCGGACACGGTCGAGCGCTTCGCACCTGGCGGGGCCGATTGAGCGCCCCGGGCGGCCGAGCGGGCGGCGAGCCCCGCGCGAAAAACGGGCCGGCCCGGGTCGTGTTCGCGCTTCTCGTTTTCGCCTGCTTCGCCGCTTTCATCGTCACCCAGCGGCTCAAGCACACCCCGACGGCCGTCCAGGACTTCAAACTGACCCCCTTCTTCTCGCCGACGCCGGCCGGCCACGTCAAAGCGGAGCACATCTCCTTCAAGCTGGCCACCGCCGATTCCGTGACCGTCACGATCCTCGGCTTCGGTGAACATCCCGTCGCCACGCTCGTCCGCGACCGCCCGGTCGCGCGCTACAAACAGTTCGCTTTGCGCTGGAACGGCCGCCTCGGGCCGGCCTCCTCGTCGGTCGCCGTAATCGAACCGGGTGGCAAGACGATCGTCACGCCCCTCAATACTGGCCAACCGGCGCCCGCCGGCGAATACCGGGTCCGCGTCTACCTGGTCCACCAGCGCCGCACGGTCCTTTCGCCCAACGCTTTCACCCTGGTACGGCCATGACTTTCGCCCCGCTCGCCACCCGTCTGCCCGGCGCTCCCACGATCGTCGCCGGCCTGCTCGGGGCCGCGATCGCGATCGCGGCGCTCTCCTACGTGTTTCGCCGTCGCCCCGAATCGTTGCCTCTCTTGGCGATCCTCGCTCTGCCTTTCCGCTTGCCGATCTCGACCGCTGGGCGCACCGTCAACCTCCTGATCCCGCTTTACCTGGTCGTCGCCGCCGGCACCCTCACGTTCCTGCTTCCCCGCCTGCTCGGCCGTCCGGCCCCGGCCGGTCCGATCCAGGGAGACTCCGCGCCAAGGTCAAGCCCAGGCCGGTTCCAAGTCTTGCTCTCCAGATGGTTGTCTCCCAGCGGCCTGCAGTGGCTGCTGTTCGCCGCCGTCGTCCTCTACTCGATTCAGGCCGCCTACTCCCCGGACCCGACCAAGGCGGCCGAGAACGTCGCCTTCTTTTACATCCCTTTCGGCCTCCTGTTCCTGCTGCTCCTGGACGTGGCCTGGACCAAGGCCTTGCTGTTGCGCTGCCTCGGCGTGGCTGTCGCCCTCGGGGTCGTGTTCGCGGGGATCGGTTTCGTCGAGTACGCCCGCAAGAGCCTGTTCCTGAACCCGAAGGTGATCGCGGCCGACCAATACGGCAACTACTTCCGGGTCAACTCCCTGTTCTTCGACCCCAACATCTACGGTCGCTTCCTCGCGATCGTGATGGTCGCGGTCGTTGCCGTCGTGCTCTGGACCAGCAGCCGGCGCACGGTCTGGATCGCGGCCGCCATCTTGGCCTGGCTGTTGGCCGGCCTCGTCACGAGCTTCTCGCAGTCGTCCATCGCGGCCCTTCTCTTGGGGATGGCCGTGCTGGCCGCCTATCGTTGGGACGTCCGTTCGACCGTCTACGTGACCGTCGCGCTCGGAGCGATCGTCCTGGTCGCGGCCCTGGCCGCCCCTCCCAGCCTCCACTTCGGCGTCAACGGCTCCGGCGGGTCGACCTCGAACGCGACCAGCGGGCGCACCAAACTGATCTCCGGCGGCCTCGAACTGTTCGCCGACAGGCCCCTCTATGGGTACGGCTCAGGCTCCTTCGAAGCCGAGTACAAGCGCCACGGCAACGCCTCCTTCGCCAACGCCACCTCCGCCTCGCACACGATCCCGATCACGGTCGCCGCCGAGCAAGGCCTCCTCGGGCTGCTCGTCTACGTCGCCCTCTTGGTCAGCGCTTTCGCCGTGCTCGGCCGCGGCGCCGGCCGCTCGCCTCCCCGTATCGCCCTACTGGCCTGCTTCGCCGCGCTCGTCCTGCATACCTTCACCTACGCCGACTTCCTCGAGGACCCGATCACCTGGACGTTGCTGGGGATCGGGGTCGCGCTGGCGCGACCGGCGAGTAGTTTGCGGGCACCGTGCTCAACTACCTGAAACGCCTGATCACGACCGGCGCGGCCTACCAGGCCGCCGAAATCGTGGCGAAGGCGATAGCGGTGTTCACGCTGCCGCTCTATACGCGGCACGTCTCGACGGCCGGCTACGGCACCTACAACTCGCTGCTGACCTCGGTCATCCTGTTCAGCATCGTCCTGCGGCTCGGCGTCGGCGAGGCGTTCGTCAGGTTCTACTTCAACGACGAAGACACCGAGCGCCGGGCCCGGATCGCCAAGACCGCGACCGCTACCGTCGCCTGGACGACGACCCTCGCCTCGCTCGTGGCGCTCGCGTTCGCCGGCCAGCTCTCGAAGCTGTTGCTCGGCTACGAGGACGCGACCCTGATGGCCTGCGCGATCCTCGGGCTCTGGGCCTTCACGAACCTGGAGATGGCTTACGCCCAACTGCGCGTCGACGAGCGCGCGCGGGCCTACATGTACGCGTCGGCCACCAACGTCACGATGACGGTGCTCTTCACGATCGCGCTCGTCGTGTTCGCCGACGAAGGGGCGAGGGGACTGCTGCTCGGCAACTTTGGCGCCTCGGCCCTGACCGTGCTCGGCCTGTGGTGGTTCCTGAGGGCACGCTTCTCGCTGCGCGTCCGTTTCGGCGACCTCCGCGCGATGCTCAAGTTCGGCCTGCCGACCGTCCCTGCCGACGCCAGCGTCTACGCCCTGCAGGTCGCCGATCGCTTCTACCTCTTGCGCGGCGTCGGCGCGGGCACCGCCGGCGAGTACGCGATCGCCGTGCAGTTGGCCACGGTCGTGTTCGTGTTCGTTAGAGGCTTCCAATACGCCTGGCCGCCCCTCGCCTACTCGATCGACTCCGACGAAGACGCGTCCCGGCTGTACGCCTACGTGACGACCTACTTCGTCCTCGCCACCGGCATCGTCGTCGTCGCGGTCGCGCTGCTCGGGCGCTGGCTCGTGAGGCTGCTGGCCGCGCCCGAGTATTACGGCGCCTACCGCGCGCTGCCCTGGCTGGCCCTCGGCTGGACCTTGTATGGGCTCTACCAGGTAATGATCGTCATCACCGGCCGCGCGCGCGTCACGCAGCGCAACCTGCCCGCCGCCGCCGCCGGCCTGGCCGTCAACGTCGCCCTTCTGTTCGCGCTCATCCCCGCCTCCGGTCTTGGTCTCGGCCTCGCCGGCGCCGGCATCGCGCTGTGCGGGGCCTACGCGACGATGATCTTGATCATGTACATGCTGACCCGTAACGTGTTCGCCGTCCGCTTCCAATGGGTCCGCCTCGGCAAGCTGACCGCCATCCTCGCGGCCGTCGCCGTCTCCGGCGACCTGCTCTTGCCGACTAGCGGTTTCGCGGGCCTGGTCCTGCGGATCGCCTGGCTCGCGCTCGTGCCCGCCCTGCTCTGGGCCACCCGCTTCGTTTCCACCGACGAGCGCTCCCGTGCCCGCGACCTGGTCGCCGACGGCCGTCGCCGCGCCGCCGCCTTCAGGGCGGGCCACGGCGATGTCGAGGCATACGCCGAGGACCCCCTCCGAGACATCTGACGGTCGTGGACGCGGCGCAGGGCGGCGTCCACGACCTTCAGATGCGTACCGCGTGACCACGCCCGTATGGCGTTCGTTCGGACTAACCGACCCGGCCGAGCTGTCCAAGGCGGCGCCCGGGTCTAAAGCTGAGGCCCTTGGCGGCCGATGCGCTCCCGGAAATGCCGGAGCTTTCTGTTACTTCGCCGCGCCGTGCGAGCGTCCGCGAGCGCCGCCGCCGCGCTGAGGCGCTACGTGCGCATCGCGCCGACTCGCGCGCGCGCGACATGGCCGGCGCCGACGAGTTGGCGTACCTGCGGGCCCAGCTGAAAGTGGCGGCGCGTTTGACCGCGCGGCTGGCGTCGACGTACCTCGTTGATGAGATGGCTGAGCTGGTCGTCGAGGAGCTGCACGGGACGTTCGCTTTCTATCTGGCCGCGATCCAGCGCCTGGACGACGACCGCGTGCTGAGGCTCGTCGCCGGCCGCGGACACCTGGCTGATGTGATGGCCGAGTTCCTGCTGCTCGAGCAGTCGGTCGGGCACGGTGTCAACGGCCGCGTCGCCCGCACAGGTTGCAGTGCCCTGATCGCCGACACGAGGGCCGACGAGGACTACATCGTGAGGGACCCGAACACCGATCCGAGATCGGAGCTGAGCGTGCCGGTCGTCGTCGACGGCTCGGTCTGGGGGGTCCTCAACATCGAGTCGGCCGAGCCCGGCGCCTTCGGCGACGCGGACGTCGTGCTCGTCGAGACGATCGCCGCCAGCCTCGGCTCTGCGATCCACCGCGCCCGGCTGCTCGCCCAGCAGGAACGGACGTTTACGACGACTTTGACGACTCTGATGAGCACGATCGAGGCCAAGGACGACTACACGGCCTCGCACGAGGAAGACGTCGCCTGCCTGGCCGAGCGCGTCGCCCTGCGCATGGGCTTCTCCGCAAGCCAGGCTCGCGACGTGCGCTACGCGGCCCTGCTGCACGATGTCGGCAAGGTCGCCGTGCCGAGCGAGATCCTGCTCAAGCCGGGGCCTTTGACCGAGGTCGAGTGGGTCGCGATGCGCCGCCACGCGGCGGTCGGCGGCGACCTGGTCGCCCGCATCGAAGGCTTCGCCCACCTGGCCCCCGCCGTGCGCGCCAGCCACGAGCGCTGGGACGGCGAGGGCTACCCAGACGGCGTCGCCGGCAACGAGATCCCGATCGCCTCGCGGATCATCGCCGCCTGCGACACCTACGACGCGATCGTTACCGACCGGCCCTACCGTCCCGCCCGCACGCCTGGCCAGGCGTGCGCTGAGCTGCGCTCCGTGGCCGGGGCCCAGCTCGACGAGCAGGTCGTCGAGGCGCTGCTGGCCGAGCTCGCCGATCAGTAGGCGCCCGCCCGGTTGTACTCGGCCGCCGCCTCGCGCAGGCCTGCCCCCCGGCGCGGCCACAACGTGGCGGTCGCGTGGCGCCAGTAGCGGCGCGGCGAGTGACCGGGCAGCACGAGCGCGGCGAGGGCCCGCAGCGCGTAGGGCCAGGCCGTCAGCACCCGCACCGCAAAAGCCGCCACGCGGGAGTGGTGCTTGTGCATGTACAGGTCGCGGCCCCGCGCCAGTTCGACGATCCGCCGCTCGGGGACGGAGCCGGTGGAGAGCTGCTCGTGGTGGATCGCGACGGCGGCCGGCACGTACAGGCTGTGCCAGCCGGCGTCGTTAAGGCGCTTGGCGAAATCGACCTCGTCTGAGTAGACGAAGAAATCGGGGTCCAGGTAGCCGACTTCGGCGGCCGCGGCGCGCCGCACGAGCAGGGCCGAGGACTGGCACCAGTCGACATGTCGCGTTTTGGTTCCGCCGCTTTGAACGGTGTACGCCCGGTGCAAGAACAAGGCGCCCGCCAGCGCCGTTGCGACCGTCGGGAACCGCCAGGCGCAAGGCTGCGGATCGCCGAGTGCACCCTCAGTCTCGCCCGGCCGCAGCAGCTGAGCCCCGGCGAGCGCCGCCCGGGGCTCCTGCTCGAGGGCCTGCCACAGAGCGAGCGTGGCGCCGGGCCGCAGCTCGGAGTCCTCGTTCAGGAGCAGCGCGTAGGAGCCGCGGGCTCGTTCGAGCAGGTCCGAGTCGTTGCGGGCCTTGCCGCGGCGCTCGCCGACGGCGATGACCTCGCTGACGGCCGGGTGTCGGCGGGCGGCTTCGGCCGAGCCGTCGCGCGAGCCGTTGTCGAGCACGAGGACCTCGGTACCGAACGGCAAGAGCGCTCCGGTCCGGCCGCGCTCGCGCGCGATCGCGTCCAGGCCGCGCAGCAGGAGCCCCCGCTGGGAGGTGTTCACGATGCAGTAGCTCAGCTCGATCTGGTCGTCCACACGCCTATTGTCCTGGTCGTGCGCGTCCACGTGGTCGACCCTGCCGCTTATACGCCCCCTTACGACGACGCGCTCTGCCGGGCGCTCGGCAAAGCTGGGGCCGAGGTGACGCTCGTGACGAGCCGTTTCGCTTACGGCGAGGTGCCTGTGCCGGAGGGGTACGACCGGAAGGAGTTCTTCTATCAGGCCGCCTCCTGGTCGCCTTCGCGCTCGAGACTGGGCAGGGGCGTGCGCACGGTCGCGAGGCTGGCCGAGCACGTGCCCGACATGCTGCGCTATCGGCGCTTGTCGGCGGCCGCCGAAGTCGTCCATTTCCAGTGGCTGCCGGTCCAGCAGCTCGACGGCTACCTGCTGCCGGGCCGGCGGAAGGCCGCCACGAGGGCCGCCCGAGCGGGCGGCGCGCGCGGGAGCGGCGCACCGGGTCGCGGCGGCCGGCCGGCTTTGGTGCTTACCGCCCACGACATCCTGCCGAGAGAGCCAAAACCCGGGCAGCTTGCGGCGCAGCGGCGGCTGTATGGCCGCTTCGACGCGATCGTGGTCCACTCCGAGCACGGCCGCGCGCGCCTGACCGACGAGCTGGGGGTCGACCAAGCGCTTGTGCATGTGATCGAGCACGGGGCTTTCGAGGCGGCGGGCTCCGATGGCGGCGTCTTTGAGACGGGAGCGCCCGACGGCGGTGGGCGTGCGACGGAGATTCTCGATGGAGGGGTCCGCGCGCGCGCGCAGGCCCCATTTAGGACCGATCGTGACGTCGTCTTGTTCTTTGGCCTGCTTCGCCCTTACAAGGGCCTCGCGGACCTGCTCGAGGCCTGGCGCGGCATCGAGGACGCCGAGCTGTGGGTCGTCGGGATGCCGCGCTTCGACGTCTCGGCCTTGAGGAGGGCGGCGCCGTCGAACGTGCGCTTCGTCGAACGCTTCGTCAGCGATGAGGAGATGGGGGCCTGCTTCGGGAGGGCCGACCTGGTCGTGCTGCCATACCGCGAAGCCGATCAGTCCGGCGTCGCGTTCACCGCGCTGGGCGCCGGTGTGCCGATGCTGCTGAGCGACGTCGGCGGCTTCCCGGAGCTGGCCGCCACGGGCGCGGCACGGACGTTCCCGGCCGGCGATGTCGAAGCGCTGCACGCGACACTGCGCGAGCTGTTGGACGATCCGGACGCTCGGGTGCAGATGGCCACGCACGCCAGAACCGCCGCCGAGGGCCGGTACTCGTGGGATGCGATCGCGCGGCGCACGCTGGAGTTGTATGGCTCGCTGACGGCCTGAGGGCAGCCGCGCATCCCGGCGCGGGGCCATCGCCCGAGAGAACCATCGCCGTGGGACCGTAGAGTCTTCGCAATGGTCGATCGCCGTGTATCGCTGGCTCTTCTTTCCGGCTCATTCCGGGGCCGTATGTCCCGGAGAAAGGAGGAGTCATATGTACGAGTCACTGAGCGTATTGGCCATCGCTCGACTGGTTGCCGTGCTGGTCATCGACCGGCTGACGCGATAGTGGGGCGCCCTGGTGGTCGCAGCGAATACGGCTCCGGCGGCCACCAAGGAACTCCCCAGAGGACGCCCATGAACGATGTCACGAGCGTATTGGCCACCCGCAAGGTTAGCGACACCGCCGGCGAAAAGCGAAGGCTCCTCGGCCGATGAACACCGCGCTGCAGGTCATCTTCTGGGTGTGCGTGGCCGCGATCGTGTGGACGCAGGTCGGCTACGCGCTCGCGCTCGCTCTACTGGCGCGGCTCCTGAACCCTCCGGCGGCGCTCAGGGCCGAGCCGATCGGACCGCTGCCGTCGCTGTCGTTGATCGTGGCGGCCCACGATGAGGGCTTGGTGATCGAGGAGCGCGTAGCCAATGCTCTGGCGCTCGACTACCCGAGGGAGCTGTTGGAGGTGATCGTGGCCTGCGATGGCTGCACCGACGCGACCGCCGCGCGCGCGCGGCGGGCCGGCGCGGACGTCGTGTTGGAGCTGGGAAGGGGCGGCAAGATCAGAGCCCAGGACGAAGCCGTGGCCCGCGCGAAGGGGACGATCGTGGGCTTCTCGGACGCGAATGCCGCGTGGGAGCCGGAGGCCGCACGCGCGCTGGTGGCAGCGTTCGACGATCCCCGGGTCGGCTACGCCTGCGGCCAGGTCTCCTTCGTGCAGGCCGCTAGAGGAAACGAGGCGAGCAATCAAGAGGGGGTCTACTGGCGCTACGAGCTGGCCGTACGCGAGCGCGAGTCTAAGCTGTCGTCGATTACGGCCGGCAACGGCGCGATCTATGCGACCAAGCGCGACTCTTACATAGTTGTCGATCCGATCATGGGCCATGACCTGTCGCTGCCTTTCAACATGGTCAAGCGCGGCCTGCGGGCGGTGTATGTGCCGGAGGCGAGGGCTTTCGAGAAGATGGTGCCCTCGCTGACGGGCGAGTTCGCGCGCAAGCGGCGCATGATGAGCCACACCTGGCCGATCCTTACGCGCGGCGGGATGCTTTCGCCGAGGGGCTATCCGCCGGGCTACGCCTTGATGATCTTCTCGCACCGGCTGCTGCGCTACCTGACCCCGTTCCTGCATCTGGTCGCGCTCGCGGCGAACGTCGCGCTCGTGGCGAGCGCGGACGGGGGTGACGGCGGCACGCGGACGCTGTACTCCGCGACCCTGGCCGTCCAGCTGGCCGTCTTGCTCGGCGCGCTCTTCGCGGGCGCCATCAGGGCGCGGCCGCTGCTGATCGCCCGCTACTACGTATTGACGACCGCCTCGCCGGCGGCCGGCCTGTGGGACTGGCTGCGGCACGGCACCGAGGCGTCGTGGGAGGCTGCGCCAGGGACGCGTTGAGGCGCGGTGCTCGGGATCGGGACCCCCGACGCGCTGGACCGCGTCCGGCCGCGCTCCGGGCGGCCCGCTCGCTTGCGATCATCTGGCCCGTGATCAGGCGCGCCCTCGACATCGTGGTCTCCGCGACCGCGCTGACCCTGAGCGTTCCTGTCCTGGCGGCGGCGATGATCGCGATCAAGATCGAGTCGAAGGGGCCCGCGATCTACCGGCAGCGGCGAGTAGGTCTTGGGGGGGAGCCGTTCGACGTGTTCAAGCTGAGGACGATGGTCGACGGCGCCGAGCACGTCGGGGCGGGCCTTGCGATCGACGCGGGCGACCCGCGCGTGACCAGAATCGGCGCGCTGCTGCGCAGGACCTCGCTGGACGAGCTGCCGAACCTGGTGAACGTGTTGCGCGGCGAGATGTCGTTGATCGGGCCGCGGCCGACCTTGCCGATGCAGGTGGCCGAGTACAGCGAGCGCCAGCGGGGGCGCCTGGCGGTGAGGCCGGGCATTACCGGCTGGGCTCAAGTCAATGGGCGCGCGTCGCTGCCCTGGTCCGAGCGGATCGAGCTGGACCTTTACTACGTCGAACACCGCTCTTTGGCCTTGGACCTGCGCATCCTGTGGCGCACTCCAGGCCTCGTCCTGGGCGGCTCGGGGTTGTACAAGGGCGCGAGCGGCGGCTGGGAGCGTGAGCTGTGAGCGCGCCGGCGAACGATGCGCCCGGACCCGGCGGGTCCTCGCCGGCCGCGCATCGATCGACGCCGGACCGGCCGGTGCTCCCGGGGAGCGCGCCGGCGGTCCTGTTGACGGGGGCCGGCAAGCGCTATGACATCGTCTCGTGCTTCAGCCGCTTGACCAAGACGATCGTCGCTGACCCGAACCCGTTGGCGCCCGCCCAATACGCGGCCCACGCGCGTGCGGCCGTGCCGCTGATCGAAGACCCTGGCTACGTCGCCGCGCTCCAGCGCATCTGTTCCGAGCACGGCGTGGGGGCGGTGCTGCCGTTGACCGACCTCGACATCGAGGTTCTGGCGCAGGCCAGGGCTGACGGTCGCCTGCCGGCGCTTGTGCCGTCCGCGCAAGTCGCAAGGGCCACATACGACAAGTACGAGGCGCACCTGTTGCTGGGCGACTTGGGACTGCCATCGCCGCCGACGGTCCTGCCGGAGGCTGACCTGGATGAGATCGAATACCCGGTCGTGGTCAAGCCGAGGCGCGGCTCGGGCGCGCGCTCGATCTACCTGGCGCGCGATCCGGCGCAGGCGAGGTTCTTCAAGGACTACGTCGAGGAGCCGGTGATGGTGCAGCGCGCGATGGGTGGACCCGAGCTGTCGATCGATTGTCTTGGCGATCTGGAGGGCCGCTGCCTGAACGCGATCCCGCGCACGATGCTCGAGTCCAGGGGCGGCGAGTCGATCAAGGGGACGGTCGTCAAAGACAAGGAGCTGATCGAGCTGGGGCGCCAGGTGATGGAGGCGCTGAAGGTCAGCGGGCCGGCGACGATCCAGGTGTTCAGGGACCCGGAGATCGGGATCGGGATCACCGACGTCAATACCCGCTTCGGCGGCGCCTTCCCGGCGCCGGCGTACGCCGCCAGGCCGGGCTGGACCTATCCGGAGCTGATCGTCAGGATGGCTGGCGGCGAACGGATCGAGCCGCATGTCGGCGATTTCGTGGAGGGCTTGACGTTCACCAGGTATTACTGGCAGCTCGAGCTGGACTCCGAGCTGAGGCCGACTGGCCGCGAGCTGGTGCCCGGCGGCCCGCCCACGCCAAGGTCTGGGGCGGCGCCGCCCTCCGGAGAGCCTGGGCGCGCCGAGGGGTGAGACCGCCGCCGGCCGTTGAGGCAAGACCGCCGCTTCCCGGCGGCTCCGGACGCGCGAGCTGCGAGAATTGAGGCCGTGACCAGGAACTGCCAGAAATGTGGGGCCGAGCTGAAGGTTGGCCAGGACTGGTGCCTGCAATGCGGCACGGCCGCCCCGGGCAGCCTCAGTTCGCCGGGGCCGAGTTGGCGCTCGGCCACGGTCGTGTTGGGCGTCACGGTCGCGCTCGTGTTGGGGGCCGCGGCGGCGGCCTATGCGGCGCTCAGCCAGCCGGCCCCCGCGAAACCGGCACCCAAAGTCGTCACGATCGCGCAGGCGCCGCCGGCAACCACTCCGAGCACGCCCACGGTGGCGCCGACGCCGACGACGCCGAGCGGGCTGGGGACGCCGACGACGATCAAACCGTTGCCGGGCAACACCAAACCGCCGAAGATCCCGCTGACCGCCGCGACGCCGAAAGCGACGACCACGCCGGCGACGACGCCGGCGCCGGGCACGACCAAAACGGGCGGCGAATCCAACGAATCAGGCCCCACCAAAACACAGCCCGAAACCGGATCGGGCTCCGGCAAGACCGAAGAACCGACGCCGATTCTGCTGGACACGAACGCCGCTAGCACGTATGACCCTTACAACTATCCGACTACCAGTTTCGGCGATCCGAGCCTCGCGATCGACGGCGAAACGAGCACCGGCTGGACCGCCCAGGTCGAACCGTCGGTCGCGCCGAAGATGGCCGTCGGCCTGGCGATCGACCTGAAGGCGGCTCAGCGTATCGGCGCGATCACGGTGGTCAGCTCGACGCCGGGAATGATCGTTCAGATGTACGGCTCGAACGCGACCGCCCTGCCCGAATCGATCACCGACCAGGCCTGGACGGCTCTGACGAAGTCGGTGAAGGCCAAGAAGCGCAGAACGCATCTAAAACTGAAGCACTCGACGACGGCTTTCCGGTTCATCGCGCTCTGGATCAGCAAGGCCCCGGCCAGCGCCGTCGGAACGCCGACGGCGCCCGGCCACGTGAGCGTCAACGAACTGGAACTGTTCGTGCCGACCGGCAAATAGCCGGCCGGCCCCCTGCGGTAGTAGTTGCCTCGCCTGACCCGCACCGGGGCGCGGCGCTTCTCGGTGGGCGTCCGGAACGCGGCTCAGCGCGCGCGAGAGCGGCGGGCGGCTTTGGCCGGCTTCCAGATCTGATCCAAAAAGGAGGCGATCTCCTCGGTCAGGCGCTCGGGCTGGAGGCGCAGCTCGACGAGCGAGTCGGCCTCCAAGAGGCGCCCGTTGGGCAGCTCTTCGGCGAGCATGCCGGCGTCAGAGAACGGGTGCACGGGGTCGCGCCGGTGCCCGAGCACTAGTGCAGGCATCTGAAAAGTGCGCCGCTCGTTACGGTGGGGCGCGATGCGTCCGAAGAAGAGGCCCTGCAGGAGCGCGCCGCCGGGTCCCGGTTCCTGCCTGACGAGGTCAAGTACGACGTTGCCGTAGTGAGGCAACAGTCGGCGCGGGACCGCGCGCGCACCGCGGGCGAGCAGCTTCATAGCGGGCTCGCCGACCGTCAGCGCCAAAAGGATCGGCGTGAACGTGAGCGCTGAGGCCAGAAGCGCGTTGTCGAGGACGGGCATCTCGATGACCATTCCGCGCAGGCGCTCTGGCGCGCGCGAGGCCAGCTCGAGGGCGGCGTTCGCGCCCAGCGAGGTCCCCATCACGGCGGCCTGCTCAAGCTGGAGGTGGTCCATCAGCGCGAGCAGCTGCTCAGCAAAGAATCCCATCGAGTAGCGCCACATGTCGCGCGGGCGATCGGACTGGCCGTGGCCGAGCAGGTCGACGGTGATCACGCGGTTGCCTTTCGCGGCCAACGCTTTGGCGAGAGGCTTGTGCATTTCCTGGGAAAGCAGCAGCCCGTGGACGAGGATCAGCGGCCTGCCGGCGGCGCTCGTTCGTTTGGCCGGCCGGGCGCGCTTGCCGGAGGCGGTCACGATCGCGGCCGGGCCGCCACCGTACTCCGTGTAGGCGATCTGCTGGCCTTCGAAAGCGAAAGTTGGCATCGCCCGGTCAGCGTAGCGCCTAAGAATCCCAGACACGGATCCGGGCGACGCCGTGTTACGCCCGGATCCAGTGTCTTTCCCCCGGTCCCCTCTATGGTCGAAGGCCTCGGCAGCCGGTAAGGCAGGTGACCCGGCCGCCGAGGCTGACCGCTTGTTGGAACCCGCTCGGCAATAAAAAGGTGCGGTGCGTTACATGCTCGGAGCCGGCGCGTCGGCGCGTGCTGGGCGCGGGCGCCAACAGACGCGTTGCTCATACGCCGAACACACGTGCCGGGCCGTTGCGCTAGCTTTTGGCTGGATGGCCAAACGAGCACGCATCCTGGCCGGGCAGACGGCCGCGATCACGGGCGCCGGGCGCGGCATCGGGCGCGCGACGGCCCAGGCCCTGACGCGGCAGGGTGTGAGGGTCGCCGTCGGCGATCTCGACCTGGAGGCCGCCCAGGCGACCGCGCGAGCGCTCGGACCGACCGCGGTCGCGCTGAGCCTGGACGTGACCGATCGCGACTCGTTCGAGCGCTACCTGAGCGAAGCCGAAGCCCAGCTCGGGCCGGTCGACATCTTGATCAACAACGCCGGGATCATGCAGCTCGGCAAATTCATGGACGAGGACGACGCGACGGCGACGCGGATGATCGACATCAACCTGCACGGCGTCATCCTCGGGATGAAGCTCGGCCTGGCCAGGATGGTGGCCCGGGGGAGCGGCCACATCGTGAACATCTCATCGCAGGCCGGCAAGTTCGGCGCGCCGGGCGGGGCCACGTACTCGGCCACCAAGCACGCCGTCGTCGGCCTGACAGAGGCCGTCCGCGGGGAGCTGCGGCTGATGGGAATGCACGAGAAGGTGTCGCTCAGCTATGTGATGCCGTTCGTGGTCAACACCGAGCTTGGCGGCGGCTTGGGCCAGGCGCGGGGCCTGAAGAACTTGCAGCCCTCAGACGTGGCCGACGCAATCGTCGATGCGCTTCAGAACGGCATTGTCGACGTGTGGGTGCCGAAGTCCTCGAAACGGACCAACGCTTTGGGTGTCCTGCTCCCGCGCAGACTTTCCGAGGGCTTGGGCCGGGCGCTGAAGGCAGATCGCGTGCTCACGGAAATCGATACCCGGGCCAGGGCCGCCTACGAGTTGCGGGCGTCGGCGTCTGAGCCCGGCCTCCAGGCGGGCACCGAGTCGCCTCGGATAGCGGAGAAGACCGGGACCTGAGGCCGGTCGCGCCGGCCGAGCCGTCCGGCAAGCGTCCGGCGGCGTGGGCCGTTATCGGCTGGCGGGCCGGCGCGGGCCGTCCCCGGCCCGGGGACTCAGAAGGGCTCGGCGGCGCCGAGCCAGTCGGCGATCAGGGCGCCCAGCAAGGGACCGCAGTCCTCTTGCAGGAAGTGGCCGGCGTTCTCGATCGGCCGCGGCGCGGGCTTGCCGATCGCTTCAGCGAAGCGCTCGCCGACCGCCAGCGGCAGGACCGGGTCGGAGTCGCCCCACAGCATCAAGGTCGGGCGCTTGTCTTGGCGCAGAGCCTCGAGCACGCGCTGCCCGGCCGCGGCGCCTGGCGCGTCGGGGGACTGGGGAACCAGTCCGGGGAACGCCCTCGCGCCGGCCTTGCTGGCGGCGTCAGGGTAAGGAGCCTCGTAGGCCGCGATCACGGCATCTCCAGGATCGGTGTGACAGCCGCCGCGGACGAGCATGCCGACCGGCAGGTCCTCGGTGCGGGCCGTGAAGTCGCGGAACGCGAGCCATGCGTCGCTCATGCGCTGGTGGCCGGTGAACAGGCCGGTATCGAGGATCACGACGCGGTCGATGCGAGCGCTCTGCTCGACCGCCAGGCGCAGCCCGATCGGGCCGCCCCAGTCGTGGACGACGATCGTGGCGTTACGCAGGTCGAGGTCCTCGAGCAGGGTCTCAGCGAGGGCGACGTGCCGGTCATAGGAGTACCAGTCGAGGTCGGTCGGCTTGTCGGAGCGTCCGAAGCCGACCATGTCAGGGGCGATGCAGCGATGGCCGGCTTCGCGTACGGGCCCGATCAGGTGGCGCCACAGAAACGACCAGGTCGGCTCGCCGTGCATGAACAGGACAGGTGGGCCGTCGCCCTCGTCGATGTGAGCCAGGCGCAGGCCGTTTACCTCCCGATAGTGGGGCTCGAACGGGAAGTCGGGCAGACCAGCGAAGGCCTCGTCTGGGGTGCGCACGATCTCGGGCTTCTGGTTCTCAGGATTTTGACCGTCGCCGGGCATCGGGTTTCGCTCCTTAGAGTGCCTGACAGGCACTCTAAACGTGCAGGTCGGGGGTCAGCTGGGCTTGGCCGGCCGCAGCGCGCTGGCGCGGCAGGCGCTCCGAGGCGGCGAGTTGTTGGCTCCGGCGGGTAAGCAGCCGGTGGGCTTCGCCTTCGAGCAGGTCGTCTTCGTGGGCGGCGGCCCGGCCGAGGGCGACCGCGCACAGCACGCTCATGCCGATGGCGAAGAGCGCGGCGGCCGCTAGCGAAACGTAGAGCGTCACAGTCTGGATCCCCCCTTGTCGCTGCCCAGGTGAACATTCGCACAAATGGCGGATGTACGTCGAGTCGGGGCGATGTCGAGTTCGGGCGTCCCGCTCCGGGTCCGATCGTTTCGACTGCCGCGCCAGATACCCTTTTGCGGGCAGGGCTTGACGTTGGGGCTTTGTGTTTTGGCGAGGCACGCGCGCGCGCGTAGGCATCGAAAACGAAGACTGAGAGGATCGGCACCGCGATGGACGTTCTGAGAAGGCTTGACCTGGCGAGAAGAACTACGAACGTGCTGGAGCATCCGTTCTACGAGCGCTGGGTCGCGGGCGAGCTGGCGCCGGCCGAGCTGGACGTGTACGCGGGCGAGTACAGGCATGCGGTGAAGGCCCTCGCCGAGGCTTCGGCGCGGGCGGCTAGGACGGCGCCCGCCGAGCACAGGCCCGGCCTGGAGCGCCACGCCGATGAGGAGTTCTCGCACGTTTCGCTTTGGGACCAGTTCGCGAGGGCGGCCCAGTCGGCGGCCGGCGAGGAGGGACGTACCGGCTCGGCGCCGGCGAGCGACCAGACGAAGGCGTGCGCGGAATCATGGACGGCCGGCACGGACGCGCTCGAGCACCTGGCTGTGCTGTACGCGATCGAGGCCGGCCAGCCGGAGATCGCAAAGACCAAGCTGGACGGTTTGGTCGAGCACTACGGCTATGAGGCGGAAGGCCCCGCGGTCGAGTACTTCGAGTTGCATGAGCGCTTGGACATCGAGCACTCACGCCAGGCGGCTGAACTGATCGAGCGGCTTTTGGAGGACCACGATGATCGCGAAGCGGTCTGCGAGCGGATCCTCGCGCGCGCGGAAGCGGCCTTGAAAGGCAACTGGGAGCTGCTGAGCGGCGTCGAAGCGGCCGCCGGATCAAGGGGTGCCGCGCTCGCCGGTGTTTGAAGCCTGCTCGGGGTAGGCCTCAGTCGGCCGTCTGGCGCAGGGTTTTGGGCTGCCGCCCCGGCCCGAGCCCAGAGAGTCTCCACGCGAACAGGACCGCTGCCACGGACGTAGCCAGATTGAGGCTGGATACGTTCGGGCGCATCGGGATCGCGATGCGAGCGTCGGCTAGGTCCAGGAGCGCGGCGGAGAGGCCGTCGCGCTCGGTTCCGAACGCGAGGATCGCTCGTGGGGGCAGTGCGCTCGGATCGAGCGGATCACCGTCGGGGTCGAGCGCCACGAGCGGGCGTCCATGGCCGTCCCCGCCAGCGGTGCCGGCAAGGTCCAGGGCAAGGCCCGGGTCAGTGGGCTCGGCAAGGCCCGGATCAGTGGGCTCGGCAAGGCCCAGGTCCGTTGCCGCCTCGATCCGGGCGACCGGCAGGGCGTAATGCAGGCCGGCGCTGCCGCGCAAAGCGTCTGGCTGCCAGGGGTCGTGGCCACCGAGGCTGAGGACCGCCCGGGCGTCGGCCGCGGCCGCGACACGGATACAGGCGCCGACATTGCCGAGGTCTCTCGGGTCCTCGAGCAGCACGACCGGCGCCGGCCGCGGGTCTGCCAGGGCGACGGCCGGGTCGACGGCGGGACGCTCGGCGATCGCGATCACGCCGGTCGGTGGCGGTAAGGGAGCGAGCTGGGCGAAGGTCTCGGCGGGCACGACCTTGGCGAGGGCGAGTATCCGCTCGCCGACGTCGGGCGCCAGCCGGGCGCATAGCTCAGCGAGGCGGTCGCGGTCGACGCAGGCGACGTCGAGCACGATGGCGCCGAAGCGAAGAGCGTGCTTGAGTGGGTGCAGGCCTTCGAGTATCGCCAATGAAGAGTCGCGTCGCGCGCGCCCGTAACGCGGCACGAGCGATCCGAAGTCGCCTGCCATAGTGGCGATCATAGGATGAGAGGAGGCCCCACCGATGGCACACCTGAACGGCAGCGCCGAGGTCGAGATAGACGCCCCGCTCGAGCGGGTCTGGGCGCTCGTCGAGGACGTCGAGGCCGCGCCCGCATGGCAGGGCGGCCTTGACCGGATGATCGTGCTCGAACGCGACGACATCGGCCGCCCGACGTTGGTCGAGACCGAGAACGATCTGAAGGTCAGGCTGATAAAAGCGAGGGTGCGCTTTCGCTATGAAGGGCCAACACGATTGGCTTGGACTCAGGAGCAAGGCGACATGAAGTCGGTCGAGGGCGCCTGGGAACTCGAAGACCTCGGCGGCGGCCACACGAGCGCTACCTACAAGCTGGACGCGGACCCCGGGCGCGTGCTTGGCTTCGTGATCAGAGGTCCCGTAGAGACGGCTGCGCGGGCGATCTTCATCAACGGGCGCCCAGGAGAGCTGAGGCGGCGGATCGAGGGCGGCTGAGACCCAGGCGGGCGGCATGCTCTACCGCGGCCGACGTCCCGCCGGGAGGCGAAAGTTCGTGTGCGGGACCCTAAAGAAGCAGGGCTCATAGGAGGCGGCCTCACTGGCCCGGGGCCTGGAGCCTGACAGGCCCGAGGGCTCACGTGCCGACGGCCGAGAGCAGCCACAGGCCGAAGCTTGTGAAGGCGACCATCACGGCAAGCATCCAATACTGGCTGCGGACCGCTTCTTCGGGCTCCGGATAGATGGCGAGCGCGCGGTCGTGGGCGAGGGTAAGGCCGCCGACGTGGCCTGCGATTAGGGCGGCTACCTGGACGTACCAGATGGCCGCGAAAGAGACGATGCCGTAATCGATCTGATAGCCGCTCGTGCCCAGCAGGTTGGCGCCGTTGCCGAGCGGGTCGGAGACCAGGTAGCCCATCGTCTGGCCCTGCCAGATGACGTATGAGAAATAGTGGGCGACGATGTAAGCGAAAGCGATCGGCACGAGCGTATGGATGAAGGCCCGGCGCAGGCTTTCGGCGTCGTAGCGGTCGCTTACCGAGCGCACACCGGCGATTCCCAAGCGGAAGACCCCGGCGACGAGCAGGACACAGAGGACCAAGCCGAAGGTGTACGTCAGCTCGAGCGCCGGCGTCTGGTGAAAGCCGAGGTCTGAGACGAGGCGCTGCAGTTCGTACTCGTTGTTGCGCCAGATGCCGCCGTTCGAGAAGCCGTCGAAGGTGGTGGTGCCGATGATCGTGCACACCAGTGCGACCGTCCCACGGCGTACGGGCATGTCGGGCAGTCCGCTCAGCGGACGACGCCCGTAAAGGACGTCTTTCTCGACGACCAAACTGGACAGCCTCGAGAACAGTTTGAAGTCGACGGCGAAGGCGTCGCCCTGCTCGGTCCAATCGTCGATTCCGAACAGCAGCATCCCGACGAGCATCGCTATGAAGTAGCCGAGCGACAGCGAAGCGATCAGCGACGGGCGGTCGCGATTGGGGGCGACATAGACGAGCTCTAGCCAGCCGAAGCCGAACAGTCCCGCGACAGCGGGCCAAACCCCCAACCAGGTCGGGTAAGCGATCAAAGGCTCGAACCGGCGCCCGGACCTCAGCGTACGGCAGGCGGCGCCGACGGACCTCGCGCAAGCGCGCCACGGGCTGAAGGCCTCAAAGACGTCGCCGAACAGGGCGCTTACGATCGGCAGGCCGACCCAGAAGACGACGTAAATGAAGTTGACCGAGAAGTTCGCGTTCGGGACCTGGGCTCCGGCGAAACCGCTGTAAAGGACAAGCCCGAACAGGCCGACGCCGATCAGGCCGGCCAGCCACTGAAGGACGGCTGGCATCGGGCCGAGCCTGTGGCGGTGTTCTTGCTGCAGTCGCGGCGTCGTCCACAGCGAGGACAGCGCGACGAACGAGACGACCAAGACGATCGCCGCCGCCCAGCTGAACAGCCATACGGGGATCGGCAGGTCCGCCCTGCCGACGATGCCGTGCGCGAGCGCGTTATCCGGGAAGAGGATTGCGCCCGACGCCAGGCAGCAAGCGATCAGCCCGCAACGCTTCTTCACCAAGCCTCCGGGGTCGAGGTCGGCCGGCCGGGCGGGCCGCCGGCTCGGCGGCGCCTGCGTGCCACGACGGCGATCGTCAGCCCGGCGATCACGATCGCCGCGAACGCGACGATCGCCCAAGCCGGTGCTTTGGTTCCTTCCTCGGGCACCCAAAACAAGACGCCGTCGATCTTGGCCGGCCGATCGCCGACCCTGATCGGGACCTGCCAGTCGAAGATCTTCGTCCGCTTTGCTCTGTCTTTGACCTGCGGCGGGGGCACCGGCGACATCCAGTGGATGCGGTGGTCATGCCATTCGAACTGGCCGGTCCTATCGATGACCATCCAGTCTGGCGGTGCTGTCGAGGAGGCCGACCGCGGCACTTCGACGTTCGCGTAAAAGTTCTGGTTCAGGTAATAAGCCGGGGCTCTTGTGTTGACCTCGACCGTCCCGCCAGCCAAGACCTTCGCATAAGGTTCGCCCGAGTAGCCATACACCGTGACCGTGCTGCCGGTCTTGTTGCTCAAGATCAGCCTGTCCGCGAACTCCAAGACTTCGAGGTGCAAGCCTGGAACGGAAGGCGTGATGGCCGTGATGTTCGAGCGGTAGTCGTAGTTGCTGCCTTGGTCTTCGATCGGGTTGTTGCTCTCCTTGAAGACCGATGACGGCGCGCCAGTCGAAGACAGGGCGCTGGTCTGGGCCGCGTGAATCGTGGTCGGCGCGGCCATCGGCAGAACCGCGAGCGCGGCCACGAGCAGACGGCAGAACGTCGGGGCTCCTGGAGTGCGTGTCCTCATCGCCGGCGCCCGAGCCGGGGCGCCACCGGCAGCATGGCGGCGTAATCTAGCAGTCCCGATGTTGAGGCTAGTCACGATCCCGATCAGCCATTACTGCGAGAAGGCGCGGTGGGCGCTCGGGCGGGCGGGTTTCGCCTACCGCGAAGAACGCCACGTCCAGGGCATCCACAGGTTCGCCGCGCGGCGGGCCGGTGGCGGGAGCACCGTGCCCGTGCTCGTCACACCTGACGGCGCGATCGGCGAGTCGGCGGAGATCATGGCCTGGGTCGACGAGCGGACCCCGCCCGAGCGCCGGCTGTTCCCCGCGCGGCCCCGCGCGCGACTGGAAGTCGAGGGCCTCTGTCTGCGCCTCGACGAGGTGCTCGGGCCGAAGGGCCGGCGGCTGATGTATGTCCACATACTCGATGCGCCTGAGCTTGCTTTGGACTTCAACAACGAGGGCGTGCCCGACTGGGAGGACCGCGCGATCAGGGTCGGATGGCCGGTCGCCAAGGGCTTCGTCGCGCGAGCGCTACAGATCAAACCGGGAGTCGAGGTCGAGGACGAGGCGGCCGTCTGGCGCGAGTTCGACTTCGTCGCGGAGCTGCTCGCCGACGGGCGCCCGTACCTGTGCGGCGAGCATTTCAGCGCCGCCGACCTGACCTTCGCCGCGCTGTCCGCCGCGATCGTCGTGCCCCCCGAGTATGGGGTCCCCGCTGCCCCAGCCGGACGTCTTGCCGGCCGGTCTGGCGACGCTCGTCGAGCGATTTCGTGGGCATCCGGCCGGCAGGTATGCGCTCGGGCTTTACGCGCGTGAACGGACGGTTGGGTCGGGGCCGAAGGTCGATGCCGTCGGCTAGCATCGTGTGGTGTCCTCTCAATCGACTTCGGCCGCGAGCGTCGAGCGCAACCTGCGGCGCGGCGCGCTGAGCGAACCTGGGTTGCGCGTTTGCCGCGCGTTCCTGGCGCTGGCGGCGCTCACGGCGATCGGCTACGACACAGTGGCCGGGCCAGGGGTCAGCGACGCCGACTACTTCAGTTACTTCACGGTGCTGAGCAACCTGTTCGCGGCGGCGATGCTTTTGCATGGAGCGCTCCGGCCCGCGCGCGAGCGCTCTGGGACGGTCGAGCTGCTCAGGGGCGCCGCGGTCGTCTACATCTTGACGACCGGGATCGTCTACCTGTTGCTGCTCTCTGGGCGCGCCCCGGCCTACCCGTGGGTGAATGCGGTTCTGCACTACCTGATGCCGGTAGCGGTGGCGCTCGACTGGCTGTTCGACCCGCCGCGCGTGTATCTCGATCCCCGACGGACGGTCGTGCTATGGATGGCTTTCCCGCTGCTGTACATCTTTTACACCCTCGCTCGCGGTGCGATCGTGAATTGGTACCCGTACTTCTTCGTGGATCCGCACCGCGGCGGCGGCTACCTGCTGGTGGCCGGCGACAGCGTCGCGGTCGGGGTCGGGATCATTGCGCTGATCCTCGCGACGACTTGGGCCGGAAACCGCCGCCGCGAGGCGCTTGCCTGACCCGGGGGGTCGTCACTCGGGCGTGCTCAAGCGGCTGATATTGCCGACGGTCCGGCCGAGCCGGCCCGGCAGCAGTTCCGTAGCGGCTAGTGGGTCGTCCATGAATGTTTTGCCGGAAACCGCTGTCTGAGGGCGAACAGGGATGCGTGTCTTGTTCGCTCGATCAGGAGGTGGTTATGCGTCCGCCGGAAGTGTTTGTGCGTGGGCTCTCCCCGCAGGAGGGCTCGCGTCTGAAGCATTTGTCGACGAATGGGAAGTACCGTTCTACGCGTCAGCGCGCGATGATCTTGTTGTGCTCGGCGACGGGCATGAGTGCGCCTGAGATCGCCTCGACGGTGCTGAGCGACGAGTCGCATGTGCGTAAGGTGATCCACGACTTCAACGAGCGGGGGTTTGGAGCGCTTGACCCTGACTATCGGGGCGGGCGTCCCAGAAAGACGACGCCCGAGGAGCGCGACCGGATCATCTCGGTCGCGCGCGCCCGCCCCGACACGCAGGGCGTCGCGCTGACGCGCTGGTCGCTGACGAAGCTCTCCGAGCACCTGGAGAGCAGTCTCGGCCTTTCGCTCTCGCGCGACGCGCTGCGCGAGCTTCTGGCTGGTGCCGGGCTCTCCCACCAGCGCACCCGGTCGTGGAAGTGGAGCCCCGACCCCGACTTCCGGGCGAAGGCCGAGCGGGTGCTCTCGCTCTACAGGACCAAGCCCAAGAACAGTGTGGTTGTGTGCTTCGATGAGATGGGCCCGATCCAGCTGATCCCCCATCAGGGATCGGGCTGGGCGCCGCCCGGATGGCCCGAGCGGCTGCGCGCAACCTACAAACGCCCTCACGGCGTGCGCTATCTCTTCGGCGCCTACGACGTCCACGCTGACCGTCTCCACGGTCGCTTGCGAGCACGCAAGAACAGTGGCGAGGTGCTCGCCTTCTACCGGCAGATCCGTATGCGTTATGACCCGCGACTGCGGGTCTATCTGATCGCCGACAACCTCTCCACCCACAACACCCCGCCGATCCGCGAATGGGCCGCCGCGAGCAACGTAGAGGCGTGTTCACACCGACCTACGCGAGCTTCCTGAACCGCATCGAGTGCCACTTCTGGGCGATCGGCGAGTTCGTGGTCCGCAACGCCGATTACCCGAACTGGGACGCCCTCACCAAAGCGATGGCCGACCACATCCGCTATCGCAACGGCCCTCACCGCGACCAACGCCTCGTCCGCGCCGAGCGCAAACTCCTAATCGCCGCATGAGACGGCATTCCAGGCAAAACGATCATGGACGACCCACTAGGACGCTGGAGCGGCTGCGTACTCGTCGGCGGTCACATGTTTGCCCCAGGTGACGGCGCTGCCGTGGTCGTCGACTTGGTGCATGGCGAGATGAGTCATGAGGCGGTCGTGGGCGGCGCCGTGCCAGTGGTTCTCGCCGGACCCAAAAAAGACACGGTCGCCAGGGCGGATCTCTTGGACCGGGCCGCCCTCGCTCTGGCAGCGGCCGACGCCCTCGGTGACGAAGATGGTCTGGCCAAACGGATGCGTGTGCCACGCGGTGCGCGCGCCGGGGGTGAAGTGAACGCTCGCCGCTGCCACGCGCGATGGCTCGCAGGGCACCGCGAGGGTGTCGATGTATACGGCGCCTGTGAACCAGTCCTCCGGCCCGGGGTTAGTTGCAAGAGAGTTGCGGGTGAGCTGTATTCGTTTCTCCTTTGTATGTAGCGCTAGTCAGCCCACCAGCCGCGCTGACCCTCCACGTCCTCGCGCGGATTCTCGCCGAGGCTTGGTGCACCGAAGACGAGGGTCTCGAGGCCCTCCGGCCCGCCCTCGTAGCCTCGCCACGTGCCGGGTGGGACGCGAACCACGTCCCACTCCTCGACCTCGACGATCTCGTCGTCGAGCTTCATCCGCCCGCTCCCGCGCACGACCACATAGATCTCTTCCTGCTCCTTATGGGTGTGGCCGTATGGGAAGCGATAGTCGGGTGGGATGCGCTGGTAGCAAAGCTCGCACCGCTCGAGCCCGAGCACCTTGCTTGCGTGGCGAAACTCCAGGTCCGGTGCGCCGTCGAAGTTGGACCCGAGATCCTTTAGATCCCCCTTGAGGTTCCTGAGCGTGAACGGCACGACCGCGATCCTATTCTTTAACACGCGCCCGACGAGCGCTACGCAGACCTCCTCGCCCTCGCCGGCTCCGTCGACCCGGCTCTACCTGGCTGGATTGCGGTCACCAGCAGGTCCCGCAGACGTTCAGCGCCAACCAGCTGTCGAGTCTCTGACCGAGCTATCCTGCGCCTCCACGACGGGGATCGACGTTCTTCAACGTTCGGAGCCCTTTGCCTAGAGCTTTCTTTGCGGCGCCCTGCGCCTCGAGGTGCTCATCAGCGATGACGCGATCGAGGGCACTGCGGGCACGAGCCTGGGCCGCGTGCTGGTCATAGCCGAACTCAACGACCTCGCCCGCTCCAACGACAAGACGAACCTCACCGTCTGTCTTTCCCTCAGCGGCCTCTATTAGCTCGCCGGCAGTGACGAGCTTGCCTAGATGCTTTGCCCTGCCGTTCGTGTCCTTGCCCATTACGAGCCTCCCTTTGATGGGCCTAGGGCCCCCCTGAAAGCGCGTCCGAATGCCATAACAGCGATCCCCAAGCAGAAGAGCGCTACGACATCCAAACTGGTCCAGAGGACGTATCGGAAGTTGTGGCCGAGATCTATCGCCAAGGAGGCCGCGGCGGCGTATGCGACCAGCGTTAGAACAATCAGCATTGTCCGTAGTCCCGTAAAGAGCCGACGCATCAATGCGTGCCCTTGCGGGATCAGGTAGGCAGCGTAAAGCGCCGGCAACGCCACAAGGACTGCCGCTACCGTCGAACTCTCCGGGCGGTATCCAGCCAGATGTGCGCCCAAGCCAGCCATAAGTGCTGCGGACACGGTCGCGGCCACAATGACTACGGGCACCACTAGACCAGTACGGAGGCGCAGGCGAATTCTGATGTAACAGCTCGTAGCCGTCTCGATCTCTGACGGGTTCGTGGCGTCCGGCTGGGGTGCCGCGCGACCGCTGGCGTGAAGATGCACACGTGGTGTCGAACGGTCCGACGCGAGTTCGCTGATCTGGGTGCGCTTCTCATGGTCGCCGAACTGCAGCACGGTTGCCATGCGTAGCCTAGCTCCGACGACCGTCAGATCTTCCGGCGCCAGCACCTCGGCGTGATAGCTGCTGGCACCAAACGGTCCACGGGTCGCGATCGCAGCGTAGTAATCCTCGGTTCCGCGGCCACGCACCAGGGAGGCAAGAACCTCTCTCGCGGTTCGCAGCCTGCGCGAGCTAGCCGTGACTTTCGACGGCTGGTCGAACGCGTCCAATTCTGCTTCGGACTCGTAAGAGTACGTGATCGTCCGACGAGCATTAGCGGGCCCGATGTCTGGGATCAACAGAATGAACCTCTCGCTTAGCTGAAGGCACTGGGAGCGCATAATTGCATCGCTCCACAGCACTCGCCGAATGCGATCGTCGTCTGAGGGGTCTGCACCCTCCAAAGACGCACGGAACCGCGATAGTGCATGGGATACGCGCTCGGCGCGCTGTTTCTCGCTCGGGTAATCATCGGGGCTATAGCGCAGCCCGGCGACATCAGCGAAATCGAGAGTGACGCTCGAAGGAGCCTCCTCTCCTCCCAAGAGCTCGCGGGCCTGCAAAAGCAGAAGTCTTGTCGAGACAAGAGCGTTGACGTCACGTGTAAGATACGTGAGCAGCCTGCCCGTCTCGTCGATTATCCGCAGGTTGCGCAGGAATCGCTTCCGCGGGCGCGCGAGGGGCAGCGCTAGGCATGAGGCGGCGGTTCCGCGGGGATCTTCGGGAACGACAAGCTCAACATCGACTGACTTACTTACACGTCGTCCATCTAGGAACTCGTAGCGCTCACATCTTCGCGCGACCCATGAGCGCTCAGTCTCAAGCAGGAGTGCCGTGCTCGCTGCAAGGCGATCGATCTGAAGGCCCGATATCTCGATCCATCGGCTCAAGATCGCTGCGCCGTCGACCGGACGGTCTGCGGAAACATCCACGGAATCGCCGTCCTGCGGCCTCAAGCTCTGCCCCTATCGCGTCCTACCCCGAGTCTGATGGCGCGAACTATTGCAGATTGCGTACTCCGGCGGTATGTTCACACGTGGGGGGAGCACCGCCCGATGCTGGCGGAGCGAGGCATTCGTCGAGAGCGAGCCTAGAAATTCGCTGCAAATCCGTGGCGATGGACAGGGGTAATAACCTCCTGCTTGCAAAGGCGGTCTGGGGCTCGATGGGTGGTGTCGGCAGGGCGCGAATGGCCGATAAACAAAGGGTTTGCGTGTTCGTTGGTGATCGCTGGTGGCGGCTGCTTTCCGCATTTGCTTGATCTTTGCTTGATCTCTCCTGCCAAGCGGCGTCCTGCCTACCAGCGCCGAGCCGACCGCCGACACCAGCTGGCAGAGTAAAGAACTCCCCCAGCAAGCCGTGTCATTGAGCTGTCATAATGGGTGACAAGACAGACGACAGAGAAGGTCTTGAATGGCAGACTTGGCGGAGCGACTCGGCAGGGCGACAGGGCAGATAGAGCTTGACCAGGCGGAACTCGCGCGCGTGCTCGGGACGAATCCACGCACCGTGTCGCGCTGGCTCTCCCGGCAGACTGCCCCGCGCCGGGATGCTCGCGAGCGCCTGCTGGAGCTCATCGTGGTCCTCGAGAAGCTCTCAGGCGTTCTACGGCCCGAACCGGCGCACGACTGGCTGTTCACCCCCAACGACTCGCTTGACCATCACAAGCCGGTCGACCTGCTGCGCACGGGCGAGTTCCGACGTGTGCTGGGCGCGATAGACGCGATGTCCGAGGGCGTCTTCGTCTAACCGCGCGTGATCGACCAGCAACTCCTCGCTCGAATCGACGCGATCGAGCCGGTCCCCTTTGCCGGTCGCGCATTCCGACACCTCGCTCATGATCACCACCCGCTCTCAGGCATAGGCGCCCGAATCCACGGCGGGCGGTGGAACCCTCCAGAGAGCTTCTCCACTCTCTACCTCGCGCTCGACCGTGAGACGACCGTCCGCGAGTTCTACCGCCTCGCCAAACGGCAGGGGCGCGATCCAGAGGACTTCCTGCCCAGACGCCTGTATCGCTACGAGATCGCTTTTGCCACTCTCCTCGACCTCCGTGACCCTGCCACCCGCACGGCCCTGCAGCTCAGCGAGTCCGAGCTGCGCTCCAACGATGCCACCAAGTGCCAGCAAATCGGAGAGTCCGCCAACCACCTCGGACTGGAGGGCATACTCGCGCCCTCGGCGACCGGAGAAGGAGCTGTCCTGGCCGTGTTCTTCGATCGCCTCCACGCCGACTCGCAGGTCCGTGATCTCGACTATGAGCCGTGGACCGCTTCACCCCCGGAGCCACGGCCCTCCTACCGCTCTTGAGCCAAATCTGGCGATCGTCTACAGGATCGAGGAGTCCTGGCCGCTCAGCGAGCAGCTTGATTAGGCTTAGGCGCAATGGCGATCGCAGTGAGCCGGGCCATACTCGTGACTGTCGTCGTTTGCCTCGCCGGATGCGGAGACACCTCGCATTCCGCGACCTCGCATGCAGAACGTGAACACGCGTCCACTGGGAAGGCCGGCGGACCCGAGCCACTGCCAGGGAGTCAGCCCCGTCAGGGAAGCACCGCCTCTACGACGGCACAGCCGATGGGCTCAGGATCGACCAGTCCCGCAGCGGGGTGTCCCTCTGGCTGGACCCTCGGCATCTGTCCGCTTCCTGCGCCTGTTGGCGGCTCCACATTTGACGCCAAGCTTCGAGCTGCGATCGACAAGGAAAGCGACGGCTTGACCAACACCGCTTTCCGCGTCACGGCTCCGTCTTCAGACAGGCTGGTCTGGGAAATGACGATCGAACGTCAGCCGCTGAGCCGAGGGTTGCCCAACTGCCTCGAAGACGGCACGGGTCTCGCCAAGGTGGCGTCTGAGCACACGTTGAGCTTCAGGGGCGATTCCCGACGCGCTTCTGCACGGGCACCAATGAAATCGACACGGCGAACGGCCGGCCCGAGTACGAGCAGGAAGTCATTTGGGTCGAGCATGGAGAGCGGTGGATTGCCCGCCTGCTTGGCGGCGCCGAATACGTAAACGTCGGTGGCGGCCATTTTACGGGTGGCCCGACGATCAGCGAGGCGCAGTTTCTCGCAGCGGTTCGGGCATGGCCGCTAGCGTAGCCGCCTGGCTGCCGAGCACTGGGAATTGTCAGTCGGCTACTTGCGGAACCAAACCGCGTAAAACGGGCGGCGGCCACATCCCTGGATTTCGTAGTTTCCCTTTGCAGCGGTTCCGCTCAGGAAGCGTCCTCGAAACGTTGTGTAGCGCAACCGTGACTGATTGGTGGTGGCTCGAACGATGGCCTTGCCTCCAAACGCGAAGGCCCCGAAATGGGTGACAAGGGAGAGAGACTTGCCGCCCCGATAGACTTCGAGGTCTTCTTCGGTATCGGTCCCGGAGCACGGGACAGAGCCCAGCATGAAGCTGCCGATGTACCATCTCGTGACGCGGTGCCGCAGCGCGTCCGTCACCCGTTCAGTCCACACGAACATTTCGCCATGGGCTGGCTGTGGGGGTCCTCCGAAGATGCTGGGAACGCGTTCGTTCGCTTCAGGGAGCGTTTCGCCGAGCGCATAGTTGCCCAAGCGGGGATGTCCCCTTGTCCAGGCAGCAGAAGGCTGGGCAACCGGAAGCGACGCTGCGAAGGCAAGGGTAGCCAGAGCAGCCGCACGTAGTCCCCGAGATGCCCAGAACACGGTCGCAGCCTAACGGAACACCCGTCCGCGATGATCGCCGCAACTCGGACCCACTCCTTGCCGCGCCGTCTCCTGGTCGCGACCCAACCGCGCGTCCTCAAACTGGAGGTTGGTCCCTTCTTTCAGATGGGGGCGCGGGCGCCCACACTCTGCTCGGCTCTAAACCATCGTTCTGTCCCGTCCGCACATAGTCGCCGCTCGAATCCATCTGGGTTGCCGACCGTGTTGAAGCTTGCGCCACGCTCGTGGGAACGGCGGTCTGATCTGGCCCCTCTGCGGCGGTCTCAACTGGCCCCACCTCCGTCCGACTGGCAGCTGACTGTTCGGTGCTCATCGAGCTCGAGCGGAGGGCGGCGGAAGGAATGGGATCACGAATGGAGACGTTCGAGCAGATCAGGAGGGACAGGGATCGGGAGGATTTGTCGATCAGGGCGTTGGCGGAGCGTCACGGTGTTCATCGTCGTGCGGTGCGTCAGGCGTTGGTCTCGCCGTTGCCGCCCGTCAAGCGGACGCCGGTCAGCCGGCCGGCGCCGAAGCTGGGGGCATATCGGGAGCTGATCGACTCCTGGCTTGAGGGTGACCGCGACGCGCCGCGCAAGCAGCGCCACACCGCGAAGCGAATCTGGGAACGCCTGCGCGATGAGCACGCGGCTGATGTCGCCGAGCGCACGGTCCGCGAATACGTTCATCGTGCTCGCCGGGAGCGCGGCGAAGGCGTGCAGGCGTTCGTGCCGCAGGCCCATGAGGCAGGCGTGGAGGGCGAGGTCGACTGGGGTGAGGCGCAGGTCTGGATGGCTGCTTGCGCGAGGAGGGTCTACCTGTTCCACATGCGTGCGTGTCATTCGGGTGCGGCGTTCGCGATGGCGTTCCCGCACTGCTCTCAGCAGGCGTTCTTGGAGGCTCATGTGCAGGCGTTTGACTGGTTCGGCGGGGTGTTCGGCCTGGTGCGCTACGACAATCTCGCGAGCGCGGTCAAGCAGGTGCTCAGGGGCCGTCAGCGTGTGCAGACGGACCGTTTCATCGCGTTGCGCTCGCACTATCTCTATGAGTCGCAGTTCACGATCCCAGGGGTCGAGGGCGCGCACGAAAAGGGCGGCGTGGAGGGCGAGGTGGGTCGTTTCCGCCGGCGTCATCTCGTGCCCGTCCCAGAGGTCTCGACGCTCGCGGAGCTCAACGCGCGGCTGCTCGCTGGCTGCGAGACGGATCTTCAACGGCGGATCGCTGGGCGCCAGGAGACCGTGGGTGAGGCATTCGCGAGGGAGCGCCCGTTGCTGCGCGGGCTGCCGGCCGAGAGGGCATCCACGGCCGAGCAGGCCACTCCGAGGGTGAACGCGAAGGCGCTGGTCACGGTCAAGCAGAACAGCTACTGGGTCCCCGTGCGCTTGGCCGGGCTGCGCGTCCATTCCCAGGTGGGTGCGCGCGAGATCGAGTTGCATCACGGTGGCGAGCTCATCGCCCGTCACGAGCGTCTGCAGGGCCGCTATGGCGTGTCGGCCTCACTGGACCACTACCTGGAGCTGCTCGCGCGCAAGCCGGGTGCGCTGGCTGGTTCGCTCGCTCTCTCCCAGGAACGTGAGCGCGGCGCGTGGCCGTCGGTCTTCGATGAGCTGTGGGCGAAGATCACCGAGCGCTACGGGCCCTCGGAGGCCGCCCGGCAGATGGTCGACGTGCTGATGCTCGCCCGCGAGCACAGCGCCCGGGAGGTCGAGCTCGCTGTCCGTGGGGCGCTCACCGCGGGTGCTCACGACGGACGCGCGGTCGCTGTCCTGGCCAGCCGTGGCGCTCGCATCCAGCCCGCGACGCTCGATGATCTCCCCTCGCGCCTGGCCGGGCTTGGGGCTCCACCACCGACACTCGCTCGCTACGACCAGTTGCTCGCGGCGGGGGCGAGTCGATGAGCGCCCCGGCGAAGGTCCAAGCGATGGAAGCACTGATTGACGCGCACGCACGCGAGCTGCACCTCCCGACAGTCCGAGCACGCTTCCGTGGGCTCGCGGAAGAGGCGACACGCGACCAGCAGACCCCGACCGCGTACCTCGCTGCGCTCTTGGAAGCGGAGGTCACAGAGCGCGCTGAACGCCGTGAACGCCGACGGCTGATCGACGCGCGGTTCCCGCTCACCAAGCGTCTGGAGGATTTCCGCTTTGATGAGAACCCGAAGATCCCCCAAGCCACGATCGCCGCGCTCGCGCAGGGCACCTGGATCGATGACCGCGAGTCAGTGATCCTCCTCGGCGACAGCGGCACCGGCAAGACACACCTCGCGATCTCCCTCGCGGTGCTCGCCTGCCAGCAAGGACGCCGCGTTCGCTTCACGACACTCGCCGCGCTCGCGAACGAACTGCAAGCGGCCGAGAGCCGCCGCGAGCTCGGCAAAGTCGTCGCACGCTACGCCCGCACCGAGTCGTCGTCCTCGACGAGCTGGGTATCTCGCACTACCCGACGGTGCAGCAGAACTCGTATTCCAGGTCATCTCCAAGCGCAACGAGCGAGCATCGCTGATCGTCACGACGAACCTCCCGTTCGGGGAGTGGACCAAGGTCTTCCCCGACGCCCGCCTCGCCAAGGCCGTCGTGGACCGCATTACCCACCGAGCGCACATCATCGACACCGGCAACGAATCCTGGCGCTTCAACCACGGCCTTAACCGCACCAAGAAAGGAGGCGCCTGACACCCCACGCGCAGGCCGCGCCGGCGATATCTCGTTCCGCTACGCCCTACGGGCTCCGCTCCACGAGACACCACCGAAAGTCACAATCAGAGAAGATCAACACACACAACAACCGACGCGAAGTGGGGCCACGCAAGCCGCCGCGCCGGGGCCAGTGCAAGCCGCCGCGCCCAGCTCGAACACGGAGTCACCGAAGTGCACCTTCTCGAAGCCGTGAGGAAAGCAGAACTCGGCCGAGCCCGTGAAGCGGGCACGCTGAAAAGTGCAGTAGTGAGCTCCCGGGGCTCAAACGTCATCGAGCCTTGCACCTCGGCGTTCTCGAAGTGGCAACCCCAGCACTCGAACCTCGTGTCCACAAACGATGCGTTACCCTGAACACGGCGTGGGTGAAGCGAACTGCCTCGTGTCCCTCGTGCCATTGGCGGTGGGTCCCACGGGGGCTGTCGTCGTTCGGTATGAACCACGGTGATCCGGCACGGTGCCGCTGGTAGTTGTCGAGCCTCTCCGGCGCTCGAAACTCGGTGAACGAAAAATCGACGCGATCGTCGAACACGGCCCGTCCGAAGTCAGCCCCGCCCTCGAACACTGCTTAGTTGAAGAGCGCCGTCTCGCGGAATGTCGCGCCGTAGAACCAGGTCTTCCCCAGGAAGTGCGAGCCGCGGAAATCGACGGCACCTAGCTCGCACCCGACGACATCTAGATCTACGGCAACGATCCCCCGAAGATCGCGAGTCGGAAGCCGCCACGATGCAGGAAATCGTAGCGCGATGGCTATCGCAGCTCTGTAGTCAACCGCTCTGCCGTCCGTGCGCAGTGGTTCAGTAGTCGATGTGGCTGCGATATCCGCAGACGCATCAGATGATGAGGGTGTGGCGGCCGGCTTCGAGCTTCCATGCTCTCGCCGAAAAGTGTGGTGGCGGACGTAGGCGCAGATGACTTCGGCGATTGTCACGCGATCGGCAGGCGAATCGTGAGCGAGGGCTTCCAGCGCATAGAGCGCGCCGAGACGAACTGCAGCATCGGCCGAGCCGAGCTGCTCAATCGCTCGCGTGTATCTATCCGTTGCGAGGAGGGATTCGCTACGGCGGTTCTCTTGGCGGGACAGGTCGAGGCGTCCCCAGGCAAGTGCGCCCGCGATTGCGGCCCCAATCACCGTGGCAACGCCGAGTGCCCGTGACCGGACTGCGTCCTCGGCGGTGGCCCTAGCGGCGCCCGTAAGCCGATGATCGACCAGGACGCCCCAATCCGGGGCGAAGAAAAGACCAAGAACTAGAACCACGGCTACCGTGATCGCACCAGCGGCGAGGACTAGGCCAACGTGACGCAGCACCCACGCCTCACGCACGTCGCCACGAACTCGTCTGTCCACGGGGGAACCCATCGTTACTAGCGTATTCGTTGCACACGGGGCGGAGAAATCGGCGCAGGACGCGCTACGGCCAGGCACAAGTATCGTGGAGGTATGGCCACCCGGACTAGACGGATCGAGATGCGCGCCGACCCAGCGAGCGAGGAGCGGATCTCGCGCGTAGCCCAGGCACGAGACCTCTCGGTCTCGGCTTTCGTCTTGGCAGCGGCGACGCGTGAGGCCGATCGCGTGCTCGGCCGTGCTGACCGGACACTGATCCCGGCCGGCCAGTTCGACGCGCTGGTCGCTGCGCTTGACCAGGGCGATCCGGCTCCTCGTTCGAACAAGCCGCTCGCAGCCCGCGCCAATAGGGCCGAGTGAGCGATTGGACGTCCCAGCGGCTCGGCGCGCATCACGACCTCGCGCAGCTGGACTGCCGCCTGCGAGCTGGCCGGTGCTCATTTGAGGATCAGTCCTCGCGTGGATGCGTGCGTGCGTGGCGCCCAGTGGTCCGAGGCGCCCATTAGCTCCGATGCGCGCACCGCGTCGCATGCCCAGGACTCGGGTTCGGTCTCGTCGATTGAGACGTTGCCGTTGCGAGCCGTTGCGAGCGGCAGGTACTGAAAGCGGCCCTCGTGATCGATCACCCGATAGCCGAGGTCGATAGACACGTCGTACGCGATGCCTTCGCTGTGCTGGCCGTCGTCGTTCCACGACACACGGTCGCTGAGGGCGATGCGGAGATTTCCGAAAGCGAGTCCGACCGCGTGTCCGAGGTTGGCGATGTAGCTGCGCATGAAGAACAGGGGAATCGCGGACGGGCTGGCGAGTCCCAGTAGGTAGATCGCCCGATTCGAGTTCCCGTGATGCTTGAGCAGCTCGAACCAGGCAAGGCCGACGGCGGTCCATAGAGCTACAAAGAACCCGATGGTCGCAAAGATTCGGTGCAGTAGCCAGATGCGCGTGATTAGAAGCCAGGTTGGCCGATTACCCCGTCTCTTGCAGGGCGGATCGATCACGATCCCGTCGCGCCACGCCCTTACTACGTACCAGTCGATCGTGCTTGAGACATACAGCAACGCGAATGCCACAACGACCAAGCACGCGACGAATGCCGCGACCGAGCTGTCGTGAAGGACGCTTTCGGCTGGCCGAAGCCGGCCGGTCAAGGCGGCAGCGACCGCGAAGCCGATCGGAACTGGAAGTGCAATGAGCATCATCACCGCTCGCCGGCGGTCGCCCGTGGCGCGTTCATCCGATCGCGGCCGGCCTTTCAGAGCATGAGCGTAGATCGCGTTGCAGGTAAGCGCAGCAGCCAGCGCGAACATCCCGGTCCCCGCGCCGAGCCATGCCTCCGTCGGTGCGCCGAGCAGTCCGAGTAGGGTCACACTAACCCCTACCAGCAACGCGTGCATGCCTGTCCAAACGGCCTGCATTCGTCTAGGTGGCCGCGAGTCTCGCCGCAACTCGGGCTGTTGTGTGCGCCCACATGAGTAGGCCGCCGATCAGCACGTAGCGTCCAAGCTCAGCGATCGTGTCGAAACTGGAGATCAACACGCCGGCCAGGAGCACCGGCAACACCAACCGAGAAGCCGGGCGCAGCCCGTCCCAGGACACGATGACCTCGTTGACTGCCCACGCCGGCAACAACGGCCGGCCGTGTCCCTCGTGGCCATCCTGGGCGCCCTGCTTGCGGCCGCTGGGATCCTTGCTGCGCGGCGGAGAGCTAGGCAGGTCCGAACTCGGCGGGCGCGAGGAGTTACGCGAACTCTTCCTCAGTTCGCGCTCGAGCTTCTCGACCCGCGCCTCCAACTGCTGGATACGCAGGTCCATCGCCGACAGCACCTCGACTACAGCCTCACGCCCCGCGTCATAGACCGCTTCCGCCTCAGCCCGATCCACACCCCAAGATTCGACGAAGCAGAGCTATGCCCCCCTACCAACTGAACGGTTACCAAAACCGACCCCTTTGCAGGCGATTCGTCTATGGAGCTAGCGAGACTCGAACTCGCGACCTCCTGGGTGCGATCCAGGCGCTCTCCCAACTGAGCTATAGCCCCGCATGCCCGCCATTACGATCGGGCGGGGTCCGAGCAAGTGTAGTGCCGAACTGGCCCGCTTGGAGCGCGGCCGGCGCCCGAGATGCGTCCGCGATCCGCGAGATCAAAGACAGCGGACCGGCGCGATATGGTTTGCGGGCGCATGGGTCTGCTCGATGAAGCCATCCGCGAGCACCTGGCACTAAAGCGCCTCAGTGGCGCTGATCCGGGCCAGGTCGCGCGTAAAGAGCACGAGGCGTTCGGGGTCGCCCGTGACGAGCAGGCGCCGGATGACGAAAGCCCCGGCGACGACCATGAGCCCGGGAACGTCGGCCAGGAGACGGTCGAGCTGGATATGGCCGCCGTGCTCGACGCCGACGCCGAAGCCCACGCCGACGGCCTTCGGCCGGGAGTTGTTGCGGACGACTCCGCCGGCTACGCGGACATGGCGACCGGGGTTCCGTCCACCATTCCCGGGCAAGAGCGTTTCGGTTTCGGTTAAGTAGATCTCCGGGCACCCGAAGAACTAGGCCGCCGATCGCGCACGCCCAAGACGCCTTCGCCGGCGATCTGCCCGGCTGGTGCGACGTTCGCGGTCGCGCTCCGCCCGGCGTCCCCAAAGCGAGTCCGCAGCGCCTATATTGGTTGGTCCTGGGGCCATAGCTCAGCTGGGAGAGCGCCTGCTTTGCAAGCAGGAGGTCACCGGTTCGATCCCGGTTGGCTCCACCATCAGAAGGAAGGTCGAACCGCCCCGGTTCCCCGGCAGGGGGCCGGGGCGAAGCCGTTCGGAGCGTCCTTGCGAGTCGCGAGACTCATAGAGGCGCTGCTGTCGTCTCGTTAGTAGTCGATAGGACAGGGCAGGGCGCCGGGGCTGCCGCGCCCCCCCGTCGTATGGTCGGCTCGTGGTCGTGGGCAGCCTCCGCTGGTTGAGCGTCGCGCTCCAACTCGTCGACATTGCTTTACTGTTGCTCGGCGTCGCTTGAGCAAGTCGCGGCTTGATTCCGCCCGACGTCGGCCTTCGTCGAGAGCCCCTGGAACTCATCGACGCGGCCTAGAGTCTTGCGTGCCGCTTCGGGTGGATCGGTCTCTTCGCGCAGGTGTGGTAGGTCCGAGTGCCGCTGATCTTCGCACCCGTTGTGGTCGTGGCCTTGATGAAGACGGTGTAGCGGCCTTTGGTAAGGCCGCGGAGGTTGACGATGGCTGTGCGTCCGTTGGCGACATGGACTGGCCGCCCGTTGAGCGAGACACCGACCTTCCTGTAGGTGATGCCGGGGTAGTGGCGGATGTGGATAGTGAACGCGCGACCGCTCAGGCACCGCTTTGGTGAGGGCGCTTGCACGACGCCCGACGGGCCGAAGACTTCCGGCGGGACGGCGGGCATAACTTCGAAGGTGCCATTCTCGGGACCGCCGATGCTGCATTCGATCACGTAGGTGCCGCTGACCTTGCCGCCCAAGCCGATCGTGCCGGCATAGGACGCCCCGCCACAGTGATTGGCGGTTTCGGCACGGTTTGGGATCGTGCTCGAGAATCGGACAGTGGCTCCTTCGACGGTGCCCGTGAACGGGCCTGCGCCAGCGAGGCCGGCATACCACGTGATCTGCCCAGCGATTGCTCCCGCTTCGGTCTCGGTGAGGTTCGTGATGCGGACGTGGCCGTCGATATTGGCCGGGATGTTGTGGCCGACACCGACGTATTCCGTCGAGAGCCGAGTGGCCGCCGCGAACGCGGGGCTTGCTGCGAAAAGAGCGAGGGGTAGCCCCGCGATCATCGCGATCATGCTGCTTTTGGCTGGCGCTCTCACGAATCCCCCGATTCCGTCGGTTGCCGGTCTGACTGTTCTACGGGAGCGTACCCCGGAGCGCAGGTTCGACGTGAAGTCGATGTGACCGTGGGTTGGGTCCAAGAGCTATCAGGACCGCCACGGCCGAGATGCTTGTGGCTATCACCGTTGGCCCGCGGCTGCACGTGCGTTACGCGGCGAGTGGCCCGATACGCGCGTCCCCGGTGAGCTGGTCGCGGTGTAGGTCTCCTGCTGGCCCTGCCCGGGACCTGCGAGAAACGTCCGGTGAAACGTGGTGACCCCGTATGTCTGGACGGCGACCGACGGACTGGCTTCCTGCGGTAGGCGGACATCGGGCAGAAGCAGGCTGAAGGTCGTGTTGCCTAGATCCTCAGTCTCATCGATGGGCGCCGTAACGACCGTTCCCAGGCCAGTCGTCTTCTCGACAGTGAGTTCCCTTTTCACGAACGCCTTGGTGCGGGAGGCGTCTTGATACACGAGGCAGATCGGCCCGTCCTTCCGTATCGGACCGAGGCCTCTGGGGTAGTAGCTGACGGTGATGCCGCCGCCGCTCAGGTGATATTGATTCGGGACCGGAGGCTCGTTCTGGGCTGCTTTGGCGCGTCGTGGCGTTGGCACTTATTCCTCGCTTCCCTGGTGTGGTTTGCGGCGGTGAGGCCGGCATTTGCCAATGGTGTTGAGTCCTCGCTTCAGAGTGCGGGCGACGGCACTGGGACGTCGGTGGCACTGGTCCGTGTCACGCTTCCGTCAGCGCATTCGATCTCGCATGACGCGGCGCATCCGAACTTTTTCCAAGAACGCTTGCTCTTCACCGACTTGACGCCTCCTCGGCCGCACACGTCCATGGCGCGCTCTCCGCACGTCTTGAGCGCATCGCGAAGCGCGGTACCGCCACACACCAGCGCCCAGGTCACTGCGACGATGATCACGATGATCTCTGGCGAGCCCCACTCCTCGGCACGGAAGGTCAGTTCATCGCCATAGACCCAGACCGTCCCGGTGAGAAGCTTGCGCTCAGGGTCCGGACGTGACGCGCTGATGCGCAGGCTGGGTGAGTCTGGCAGCTCGATGTCGTACTGGTCGAGCGGAAACGGGAGGCTACCCAACTCGGTCTCCCGCTCGAGCGACTCAAAGGAGCCGCGGTCGATCGTGACCTCGACCTCGCGCAGAAACGACACGTCGTCGTCGCAGCCAAGAAAGAACCCCCGGCCGAGAATGTCCGCTTCCTCGTAGAGATCGAGATTGACGGCGCTGCCTCCGCGCGCGAGTAGTAGAAGCTGCCCGAACCGATCTGGCATCACGTCCCCCTTAGCCGGTGGCGAGTTTGGCGATTGCAGATAGCGACGGTGCGAAGAAGTACTCGCCACCAGTGGTGGTGACGAACTGTGGGATGCTCAGCTCAGGCGTGGCGAGCTCGGGTGCCTTGAAGGCGCGCGGTTCGGCCGATTGACCGATGATCGGGTCCTCGCCGTCGCCGGCTTCTGGAAAGTTCGGGTTATCAACCCAGATCCGCTGGACGGCTCGAACTGCTCCTCGATCGATCGCTGATAGCAGAGGAACAGCAGCCCGCGGTCGTCGGGGAAGGCCGCGTCACCGGATTGGGGGGAGCCGGTCTGCGCGCCGCTGTCGTATGGCTCACCGTAGGGAATCCCGCGCCGAAGCAAGCGGTGGGTCTGCGTGTCGGCCTCGCCGCCACCCGGGGTGGCCTCATCCCGCGGATAGCTCTTGCGGATATGAGCCGCCCGAGGCACGATCGCGCCGCCTGCATCAGCGCCGTACTCGAAGTTGTTGATCTTGGCGTCCGAGAGCAGCGATGGGTCTGCCACCGATGGGTCAGCGATTTGTGGATCGAGGTTCGCGTCCTCGTCCTTGGTGCGCTCGAGCGGACATCCGCTCTTGTAGCGGCCGACCAGCTTGGCACCGGCAAGGTCTTTGCTGATGCCCTGGGCCTGGGCGGTCTGGCTGATAAAGGCCGCGAACGCAGCGACGTCTTGCCGCAGCCGCCGGAATACGAGATATGAGCCGTTGGCGGCCCACGCTGGTCCGTTGACCGCTTCCGGCCCTGGATCGTTCGGAACAGCCGACGTCGTGACTTGCGGCGCTTGTCCGCCCGGCTGCGGGTTGTAGTCGGGAGGCTGGGGCACCGGCACTGGAGGCGGGGCGGGTTTCTGCTGGGTTGGATAGCCGAGCACGAACTCGCCCGGCCAGAGCCGGTCTTGACCAGGCTGACCTTCGTCTGGGTTGTTGGGGTTGGGCGGCGTGAAACCGCGAATGCCAGGCTGGGAGACGCCGTCCTTGAAGCCGAAATGCTCGTGGCCGGGAAGATCGGTCCGGACTTTCCCGTCCTGCTTGAAAAGCAGGCGCAGGTCGTGCTCGCCGAGACGATCAACGTAGTGGAGCGCGGCAGCGTCCAGGTCGGCAAGCGTGTCCGAGGCCAATAGAATGACCGCGTGGACCTCGATTGAGCCAAACGGCTTGATCCATTTCTCTGGCGCATTGGCACCTAGGTCGCCAATTTCGCCCGCCCGGCCGCTCATCCCCGTGCGGAACGCCGGCGAGAAGGATTCGAGCTCAGGAGCGGGGACACCCAACTTGGTCAAACCGCTGGCGCTGATGGCGAGGTTCATCCAGGTCGCCTTGACAGTCCCCTCGCGCCCGCGCCGTTCGTTGACTTCCTTGAACAGCTGGTTGAACGCGGCTACCTCGGCGGTAGACGCAACGCCGGGCCCGATGTCGGCAAGCCATCCTTTGGCGTCCCCATCGTCTGGGAAGTTCACGAAGAGGAAGGCCTGATGGTCCTTGTTGAAGCCCGCGAGGATGTTGCCTTGAATATCGCTGAGCTTGAGTTCTGGTTCCGGCACCGCGACCCCCGATCATGCGCTCGGTGTATGGCGTCTAGTCCATTAGCCAGAACCGTACCACCACAGCCACAACGCTGTTTGTTAGCAATATGTAAAGTGATAGGTACGTAGAATCGCCAGCACAACCGCTGGCATGGTCACGCTCTGGCCGCGCCATTTGGATGATCCGCGCCGTCGAAAGTCGTTGCGGCGTGCCTCCGATTGCCGCAACGCTCGTGCCGCGCGCCGAGAAGCTAGAGGTCATCCGACTCGCGTGACGCTCCAGACGGTGAAGTACTCGGAGTTTGATCCGCAGCCGCTCGGCGAGTCGATGCCGGGGTGATACGTTTCGTGACTAAAGGAGTTAGACGGGGTATGCGTCCGGTTCCAGAGGTCAATGCCCTTGAATGCCGGCTGCTCGGCTGCGACAGGGCCATCGCAGTCGGCGAAGAAGAGTCCGAGCGCTTCGCCTACCAGCCACCCAGCGATCGCACCCACGACGCTGCCGACGATCGGCAAAATACCTGTCCCGACCGTCGCACCTATCGCACTACCGACCGCATCGGTGGCCGTCTTGGCTCCGGCTGATGCGAGGGCAGAGCCGGTCTTTGTGAGCAAGCCGTCGATCGTGCTCCAACTCTGGTTTCCGGCGTTGACGATCAGGTAGTTCGCAGCGACGCCGATATTCGGGTCAGCTACGCCAAATGGACCAACGCTCATGCCGAGCGCAAACGTCCCGTTGTTGTGATCTCCGAGATCACGCGTGACGGTCTGCGGCAGGCCTTCCCCGACGGCAACCGTTACCGACGCCTTGTCCGAGTCTTCATGGCGCGACCGGGTGTTGGTGATACGCATGCTCTGGAGCGTAAACACGTAATTGGCCGGTTGAAACGGCGGGATCGGCGGCGGCGGTTTCGGCGGCCGGACTGGCCATTTTTCGCGGATTACACCACCACCGCCACCGTTCTCGTAGAGAGTCGCAAATCTCGCCGGCGGGCCGTCGACGCCCGCGGCTGGCGCTTGGCCGACGATCTCCATCGGGCGAACGGGCTCGATCGGCTCCTTGAGTAGGTCCTCGCGGATCGCCACCCACCCTACATCCGTATGGGTGGCGAGGTACTCGGGAAGCGTGAGAAGCAGTAGAAGCCGCACCACGGGCGGCAGCGGAGCAAATGCAGACGGCGGCGCATCCACGGGATGGTTCTCGTACTCCAGAATCCCGGCCGCGTCTCGAACCGTTCCGACGAGGTCAATCCCGAACGCCAGGGGCCCCTCGATCACATCAGCCGACGTTCTCGTCGTCGGTCCGAGACGGACAAAACCGGGGACGGAAAGCGGCGCTTCTGGGGGCACGATGGTCACGGAGCGTCTCTCGGTTTAGAAGGATCGGAGCGGTGCAACGATCCTAACCATCGCACTTCAGATCGTCAAGAGGTTTGCGCCAAAACCGACGCGATTTCACAGAACCGTAACGTGACGCCGCGGCAGCGGAGTCGGCCGCATCGCACAAGCGGCAGTGTGCGGCGCCACTACGGAGATTCGGCCCGACTCCTGGCCAAGCCGTGAACAACGGTAACACGAGCATTGATTGCGCAAAAGTCGGCATCGTCGAACCGTTGAGTTCTAGTAGACTGCGCCACGAGTTGCGGGGTCCCTCACGCTTGCCCCGCTAGACGACAGTAGCTATCCATCTAGGGGGACGCAGAAGTGCAATACGCCTTCACATTCTCGGAGATCGACGTCAAGGTGCCGAGGTCTCGCAGTGCTGATACCGACTACGCAACGCTCGGAATAGCGGTGGTCGATGCGCAGGGTACGCAGGTCGCGATGCATGGTCCGATCACGAAGACGCTCGGCGATCTCGGTGGAGGAAGCACAGCGGCCGTCAATCTCGGCTTCCAAGACATGGATGTGCCAGATGGAGGCAGTTTGGCGGTGGCTGCGATGGTCATCAACAAGGGCTCGTGGGACGGCACCATGCCGCTCGAGGAAGCCCTCAACATCGTCGGCGGTGCGGTCGTCGGAGCCGTAGTAAGCGGCTCGCTTGTCGGGGTTGCTGCGACCGGTGGCGCGGCGACACCCATCGCCGTGTGGCAGGCGGCTCTCATTACGGCTGGCGTAGTTGGCGTGCTCGAGGGCGTCAAGCTGCTCTTTGCGGACTGCGACGGCTGGGTGGCGGGGAGCGGATTCACTCTGGGGCGAACTGCGCTGGATCAAGAGACTCAAAACGGCATTTTTAGCTGGCCAGTGGAATACCCTGGGACCGACAGTCCTGCCGGATGCGGTGCCAATTCGGATTATGTGGCCCACTATTGGGTGGGCAAGCAGGAGCAGATATTGACGGTTCCCCGCGTGACCGGCATGTCACCCGCAGATGCCCGGCGTGTTGTGGAACAGGCCGGTCTGTTTTTCCAGATTGGTAGCGCTGAGGCGGCTCGCGTGGAAGCGCCGGAGGTGATGATGCAAAGCCCGGTGCCTGGTACAGTGGTGCCTCGTGGGAGCGCTGTCACCGTAGTAGTCGCCGACCCCGAAGCTGGCCACGGTGGTGGCGGCGGCGGACACCAGCGGCCCTAAAGGCGCGTCGCACAATCGGCGGTTGGCGACGCTCCGGCAAGAGCCTCGCCTAGTGGGTCGTCCATGAATGTTTTGCCGGAAACCGCTGTCTGAGGGCGAACAGGGATGCGTGTCTTGTTCGCTCGATCAGGAGGTGGTTATGCGTCCGCCGGAAGTGTTTGTGCGTGGGCTCTCCCCGCAGGAGGGCTCGCGTCTGAAGCATTTGTCGACGAATGGGAAGTACCGTTCTACGCGTCAGCGCGCGATGATCTTGTTGTGCTCGGCGACGGGCATGAGTGCGCCTGAGATCGCCTCGACGGTGCTGAGCGACGAGTCGCATGTGCGTAAGGTGATCCACGACTTCAACGAGCGGGGGTTTGGAGCGCTTGACCCTGACTATCGGGGCGGGCGTCCCAGAAAGACGACGCCCGAGGAGCGCGACCGGATCATCTCGGTCGCGCGCGCCCGCCCCGACACGCAGGGCGTCGCGCTGACGCGCTGGTCGCTGACGAAGCTCTCCGAGCACCTGGAGAGCAGTCTCGGCCTTTCGCTCTCGCGCGACGCGCTGCGCGAGCTTCTGGCTGGTGCCGGGCTCTCCCACCAGCGCACCCGGTCGTGGAAGTGGAGCCCCGACCCCGACTTCCGGGCGAAGGCCGAGCGGGTGCTCTCGCTCTACAGGACCAAGCCCAAGAACAGTGTGGTTGTGTGCTTCGATGAGATGGGCCCGATCCAGCTGATCCCCCATCAGGGATCGGGCTGGGCGCCGCCCGGATGGCCCGAGCGGCTGCGCGCAACCTACAAACGCCCTCACGGCGTGCGCTATCTCTTCGGCGCCTACGACGTCCACGCTGACCGTCTCCACGGTCGCTTGCGAGCACGCAAGAACAGTGGCGAGGTGCTCGCCTTCTACCGGCAGATCCGTATGCGTTATGACCCGCGACTGCGGGTCTATCTGATCGCCGACAACCTCTCCACCCACAACACCCCGCCGATCCGCGAATGGGCCGCCGCGAGCAACGTAGCAGCCGTGTTCACACCGACCTACGCGAGCTTCCTGAACCGCATCGAGTGCCACTTCTGGGCGATCGGCGAGTTCGTGGTCCGCAACGCCGATTACCCGAACTGGGACGCCCTCACCAAAGCGATGGCCGACCACATCCGCTATCGCAACGGCCCTCACCGCGACCAACGCCTCGTCCGCGCCGAGCGCAAACTCCTAATCGCCGCATGAGACGGCATTCCAGGCAAAACGATCATGGACGACCCACTAGCTCCATTCCCGAGGTTCTCGCCGCGCCCGCTCCCTACTGGCTGATCGACGGCCGGCTCCAGTCGAGTTCGGTGAAGCGAGCGAAGTCGCGATCGAAGGAGACCAGCTCGCAGGCGTGCTCGAGCGCGATTGCCGCCAGCTGCGCGTCGGGCACGAGATCGCCCGACGCGTCGGCGCTGGCACAGAGCTTCTCGAGCAGAGCCAGGTGTTGGGGCCCTGGCGCGAGCATCGCGTGCGCGGGCTGTTCACGCAATGCCTTCAGATAAGCGAAAGCCTCGTCTATCGGTGTCGGGACCGAAAAGATACGCCGGTTCGTCGCTATCCGCAGAAACGCACCGGCGACCAAATCGACGACCGCGAACGGCGTCCTCTCGACGAGCGTCTGATCGAGCCATGCTCTCGCCGTCTCGAAGTCGGGGTGGTCGTCACGGTGAGCCGCGAGCACCACGTTGACGTCGAGCAGCTTCAACGCAGTTGCGCTATCCCGCCAGAGCCACGATCGAGCGCTTCCCTGATCGCCCTGTTCGATCGCAGGTCCACGCCTGGCAAAGGGCCGTCGCCTCCCCGGAACACGGGCACCGCGACGGGCTCGCTCGGCAACGGCTCAGCGAGCTCTCGCCGCAACGCATCCTCTATCACCTGACCAAGTGTCTGATCGTGTTCGCGCGCGCGCCGCTTGGCCGCCACGAGCAGGTGATCGTCCACGGCAATCGTAGTGCGCATGATGCCAATGATAGCGCATCATGCGCATCACACCCGACTTGGCCCGGCAATGAGGTGCGCGTTCAGGCACTTACCGCCACGAGTGCCTGAATCCGCGAGAATCGGCGCATATCGGCCGAGGACGGCGCCCCGCAACAGTGTCCGCCGACCGTCCAAACTCCCCGCAAACAGCCACCTTCCAACGCGAAACCACCGTCCAGACCAGTCGCATCGCACCCAGGAGGTCGCGAGTTCGAGTCTCGCTAGCTCCATAAACGAATCACCTGCAAAGGAGTCGCTTCTAGGCTTCCAGGTTCCGCACTCACGCACGTCGGATCCGCGCTCTCCCGGCAGGGCATCGAACACGCGCTGATCGACCCCGCCGCACCGATGCCCTCGTTCAGGCGCCTTCCGGTCGCCAAAGTTCAAGACCCTGGTCACATTTCTCAGCGACCTCCAGTGAGGCAGAACCGGGAGGCCCGCCGCCCTCAACCCGTCCGGGCCAGCCCGACCGCGCTCCAGCTTACGGTCGCGCCGCCGCCGCCGGCGTTGAAGTGCGAAGTGACCGTACCTGTCGCCTCGCCGTGCTTCAAGAACGTGCCCGTCACCGTCACGTTACCGATGCTCTTTTTGCTCGAGCCGAGCCCGATCAGCGTCAGCTTTGCCTCGAACTTGCCCTTCTTAGAGATCGCCGCCGAGCCGATGGTCGGGTTCGGAACCCCGCCACAGCCAACTTCGCATTTGAAAGGCGTGCTCGCCGACAGGCCAATGACCTGCTTGCCGTTCGCCGACACTTTGAACGAAATCGTGCCCGCTTTCGCGCCGGCGTAACTGCCCGTATACGAAGCGCCCTTGATCGCGTTCGACGCAACCGCGATCCCCGTACTCGCCATTACGATCGCCGCGACGACCACGCCACCCCGCCACAAGCGTCCGCCGAACCGGCTCACTGAAAGCCGGAAGCTTGCTTGGCGGTTCGCTTTGCTGTCGGCTAAGTCCATTGCTAAAGACAGCCTATTACAAGCCCCGCCGCCACGACAAGTCAGGCGGATGTGTCAGCTCCGCCGCAAGAGGTCAGTCGGCCGAGCCAAACGTGCAAGGCACATCCGCGCCGGCGCCGGGCAGCCTGCCGAGCAGCTCCGCCAAGGTGTCGATCTCGGACTCGTCATAACGCTCCTCGAACAGCGCCCTTATGGCCGCGACATGAGAACACGATGCCTCCTTCAGCTTGGCCGTGCCGGCGTCGGTCAGCACCGCATACGTGACCCTCGCGTCTCCGACGCACTCGGCCTTGTCGACAGAACCGCTCTCGCGTAGACCGTCGAGCATCCGGGTAACACCAGAAGGTGTCAGCTGCAAGCTGTCCGCCAAGTCGACCCTCCGCATGCGCCCGTCCGGCGCGTGCGACAACAACAGCATGGCCTCGTACTCGTTGACGGTCAGCCCGTGGTCGGCCTGCAGCTGCGCGGCCACCGCCCGCCTCATGCCCGCATGGCCCCGCAACAGCCGCACCCACGCGTCCACCGCCCCGTGCTCCCCCGGCTTAGGCCCTTGATCGCTCAATAGTTGACTGCTCATGTATTACCTGCTAAGTTGTTTGTGTACTCAAGTATATCCCCTCTGAAGGAGGCCCAAGATGAGCACCACCCTCGACGCAACCCGAACTCTTCCGGCCGGCACCTGGACGGTCGACCCGGTCCACTCCCAGGCAGCCTTCGCGGTCGGCTATCACGTCGGCACCTTCAAAGGCAGCTTCTCGCCGATCCAGGCCAAGCTCGAGGTCGCCGATGACGGCCAGGCCACGCTCACGGGTTCGGTCGCCGTCAGCGGCGTCCACGTTCAGGACGAGAACCTGTCGGCCCACCTGCAGTCGCCCGACTTCTTCGACGCCGAGCGCACGCCCGAGATCACGTTCGCGTCGACCGCGATCAGACCGTCCGAGGACGGCATCCAGATCGACGGCGAGCTGGCGATCAAGGGGACCACCCTTCCCGTTACCGCCACGGGCACCGTCGGCGAGCGGCAGCAGTACATGGACCGGCCCTACTTCGGGCTCGAGCTTCAGGCCAAACTCGACCGCACTCGTTACGGCTTGACCTGGCAGAACCATTTGCCTAATGGCGACCCCGCGCTCGCCGACGACGTAACGGTCAGCGTCGACCTGTTCCTCACGAAAGCCGAGTAACCGATGAACATCCTCGCGATCTCGGGCAGCCTGCGCAAAGACTCCCACAACAGCAAGCTGCTCGCGGCGGCCGCCAAGCTGTTTCCAGGCGACGTCGACATCGAGTTCTACGACGACCTCAAGGCGGTCCCGCCCTACGACGAAGACGACGACGTCGAGCCTTCGCCGCCCGCGGTCGCGAGGCTGCGCGAGGCCATCGCCGGCGCCGACGGCCTGCTGATCGCCACGCCCGAGTACAACTCGTCGGTCCCCGGCCAGCTCAAGAACGCGCTCGACTGGGCGTCGCGCCCGATCGCCACGAACGTCTTGCGCAACAAGCCGGTCGCGGTCATCGGCGCCAGCACCGGCGCGTTCGGCGCCGTCTGGGCCCAGGCCGAGCTGCGCAAGGTCCTGGCCGCGGCCGGCGCCCGCGTGCTCGACGTCGAGCTGGCCGTCGGCCACGCCCACGTTCGCTTCGACGATGACGGTGCGCTGGCTGACAACGAGCTGCACGAGCAGCTGAACGAGGTCGTCGACACGCTCTTGGAATCGATCCGAACGAGAGCCCTCACCGCCGCGGCCGCCTAACTGGATCGCCACCCCGCTTGGCGGGGGTCGCCCTTGGCCTACGCTCCGACGATGGCCTCCCAGCAGCGCGCGATCCGGGCCACGGTCTCCGGCGCCGTCCAGGGCGTCGGCTTCCGTGACGCCACCAAGCGCCGAGCCCGCGAGCTGGGCGTGTCGGGCTGGGTCTTCAACACCGACGACGGCGCGGTCGCGGTCCACGCCGAGGGCGAGCCAGACGCCGTCGAGGCGCTGCTCGCGTTCCTGCGCTCGGGGCCGCGCGGCGCGCGCGTGCGAACGGTCGACGTCGAGGAGACCAAGTCCGAGGGCCACGAGCAGTTCGCGATCAGAGGCGTCCCGGCCGGGGTGTTCGTCGTCCAAGAGCACGCCGCCACCGCCCGCCACTTCGACCTGCGCCTGGAGGTCAACGGCGTGATGCGCTCGTGGGCGGTGCCAAAGGGCCCGTCGCTGGACCCCGCCGTCAAGCGTTTGGCCGTCCAGGTAGAGGACCACGACCTCGCTTACAACGACTTCGAGGGCCTTACCGGCGATGACCACGGCGTGATCGTCTGGGACAAGGGCCTCTACGAGCAGGGCGGAAGGGTGCCATGGCCGGCCGCGCTCGACCGCGGCCACGCCGTGTTCGTGCTGCACGGCGCCAAGCTCCACGGCGGCTTCGCCCTGCAACGGACTCGGCCCGGCGCCAAGCCGCAGTGGCTCTTGATCAAGCGCCGCGACGAGCAGGCCCGCCCCGGCTCGGACGTCCTCGTCGAGCAGCCGGCCTCGGTACTCAGCGGCAGGACGCTCGACGAGCTGCTGCGTGGGTCCGCCTGAAGGTCGTCCCCGCCGGGACGCCGCCGACGACTGTGTGGCTCGATAATCACGGCGATGGGCTTGCACTTCGAAATCTCGAAGAACTTCCTCGACGAACCGGCCGATCGCGCCGGCTTCGTCGTGCTGGCCTCGTTCCTGGCCTCGTTCCTGTTCATCAGGACCAGCGCGCGCCTGATCCGAAACCCCAAGATCACCTGGTGGCCGGGCTCGGTCGAAACCAAAGGCGGCCTGCATTTGCATCACCTCGTCTGGGGGATCGTGTTGTTGCTGCTGAGCGGCTTTCTCAGCTTCGCCCTCGAACCGGGCAGCCCCGGGAACGAGATCCTTGCTGGCCTGTTCGGCATCGGCGCCGGCCTCACGCTCGACGAGTTCGCGCTGTGGGTACGCCTGGAAGACGTCTACTGGACCGAAGACGGGCGCTCATCGCTCGACGCGGTCGTCGTCGCCACCCTGATCGGCGGCCTGATCGTGCTCGGCTTGGCGCCGTTCGACCTCTCCAAACAGTCCTCCGCGATCTCATCGATCGCGCTTGTCGTCGCGGTCGACATCTTCCTGTGCGTGTTGGCGATCCTCAAGGGCAAGCCACTGCTCGGGCTCACGGGCGTCTTCATCCCCTTCTTTTCGCTCGTCGGCGCGCTGCGTCTTGCCTCCCCGACCTCTCCGTGGGCGCGTAAGCGCTATCCCGAGGGCAGCGCGAAGCTGTCTCGCTCGCGGGCTCGTTTCGAGCGCATCCGAGGCCGGCGCAAACGCGTACTCGACGCCATCGGCGGGGCGCCCTCGGCGCCCTGAGTCCTCATGCCACCGCAAGCAATCGCCCTAGCCTTCGCCGCCTCGATCTATCCGCCCGCGGTCGCCGCCGTGATCGCGCTCGGCCGCGGCGCCGACGTGCGCTCGCGGGTGTTCGCGTTCGTGGTCGCCTCCCTGCTCGTCACCTACGCGGTCGGCGCCCTGATCCTCTATGTCCTGGTCGAAGTCGGCGCCACCGGCTCGCGCCATCTGACCCCCGGGGGCTGGGTCGACATCGGCCTCGGCGTCCTGCTCCTGCTCCTTGCCCTGCGCCTGCACCTCCGGCGCCGATCGCCGATCGCGGCGCTCGCGTCTCGTAGGCGGCACGGCCGGGAGGCGTCCGGGGCCGACAGCTCGGACGGCGACGGCGGCCCGGTACCGGCGGCGGGGCCCGGCGGGGATGCGGCGGCGATGGTCGGTGCAGCGGGCGAGGGCACCGACGTTGGGGAGTCCAAAATCGAGCGCTACCTGCACAGCAGGCGGCTCGCCTTCGTGCTCGGCATCGTCCTCTACGTGCTGCCCTCGCCGATCTATATCGGCGCCGTCAAGTCGATCGCCGACGCCAACAGCTCTACCAGCGCCGAGCTGACCTCCCTCATCGTCGTGGTCCTGATCATGCTGTGGATGGTCGAGCTGCCGATGCTCATGCTCTTGGCCTTCCCCAGCCGGGCCGCCGCCACGCTCGAATCGATCAACCTCTGGTTCGCCCGCAACGGCCGCACCCTTGCGATCATCGCGGCGCTCGGCGCCGGCGCCTACCTGATCGTGAAGGGCATCGTCCAGCTGACGTAGATGTCTTCCAAAAGTGGGGTGCCGCGCGCGCGTACGCGCGCGCGTCCTCCAAAAAGTAAGACACCACGCGAGCCCCCAGGCCGCCGCGCGGCCGCATTTCGCCCGTCCTCTTACGGGGTCGCGGGCTCGCCTTCGCCGTCGCCTGCCGGGGCTCTGCCTCTGCGCTCGCGCTTGACCTCTTTCTTGGCTTTACGCTTCGCTTTGCGGGCCTCCGACTGTTCGGCGCTCTTTTGCTTGGCTTCGGTATAGGACTGCTGCACGAGCGTTTTGCCGCCGCTCCAGCCGAACGCCCTGACCAAGAGCACGATCGCCAACAGGATCGACCAGACGGTCACGACCAGCTGCTGGGCGACCGAGTAAGCGGTCGCGTTGGCGGCGCTCGTGACGCCTCGCAGCGAGACCACGTTGAAGGCCTGGGTGACACCGGCCCCGCCCGGCGTGACCGAGGTCGCGTTGGCGATCGAGTTCGAGCCCACGATTCGCATGATCGTGTGGAAGCTGATCGGGATCGAGTAGGCGCCCAAGAAGACGGCGATGATGCCGAGGCCGGCCAGCCAGCTGATCGCCTGCGGCAGTACGACCCTGCCCATGAAGGTCTTCGGTTTGGTCAGGATCCGGCCGCCGGTCTTGGCTTGAGCCCACCACTTCTTGACCCGCTCTTTCAGCATCTGGGCGACCAAGAAGAGCAGCGCCACGATCGCCGCGACAAGGACGATCGTCGCGACCGGGTGCGCGCTGAGGAAGCCGAGCTGCAGGCTGAAAGAGCCGCCGACGGTCAAAAACAGATAGAGGTAGCAGGCGGTGCCGATGATCGTGAAGAAGATCTTCTCGACCACAATGCCGCCCAGCACGCCCGCGAACGTGGCTGCCGCGATGATCGTCGTGAACATCAACAGCATCGCCCACGTGCCCAGGTTCGCCGGCAGGACCCAGTTCAGGGCCACGGCCGCCGCGTAGCAGGCGAGGATCTGGATGAACGGGATCTCGCTGTCCGGGTAGCCGTACCGCAGGATCGAGTGCCACGAGTAGGCCACCAAAGTCGTCTGCAAGGTCACGAGCACGATCGCGCCGATCAGGCTCGCGACCGGCAGCGCCTTGATCGTGTTCCAGATGTGTTCGAACCAGGCTTCGATGTTCCAGCCGAACAGCGTCGCCCCGGCCCCGAGCACGACCAAGACCAACACTCCGACCAAGATCCGCTTCACATGTGCGCGTCCCACGTGCTTAGATTAGGCTCTCGACGTTCGTTCCGCACATAACGCGCGCCCGTAGCTCAGTGGTCAACGGTTCTCTTCGGGGAGCCAAAGAGCAGCGGTCTTTCAAGCCGCAGGCCGCGGGTTCGATTCCCGCCGGGCGCACTCTCAAGAAGACCCCCTCAGTCCCTGAGGATTGAGGGGTCCGGCCGGTGGCCGGTGTCGGTCTCTTGGTCCGTGGGTACCACGCGTGGGTACCAAACGGAGGCTTTCGGGTGCCATTCCCGGGGCCATCCGCTGTACGCGAGCCCGGCAGGTCGGAGCGCAAATGGCCTCGTCAGCGGCGGGCGAGTAGCCGGTGAGGCGGTGTTCGCCGGGGTCTGCAGGCGTGGGGCTGATGGGGCCATCACGGTTACTGACCCCGAGAGGGCGCACCGGCCAACGAGTTTGGGCCCGGCTGAGGGCCCCGCTCGACCCTCGTGCATCTCGTCTGTGAGTGAGTGAGATCAGAGATACAGGCGGCGTCCGATGCTTGATATCCTGCCGCCGATCTACGGGCCTTGCGATCGTCTCGGAAAGCTAATAGGACAGGCAGTGTCTGCGATAGAGATTGAATCGATGACGGTTGGCTCCGAGCCCGACGGGTGGCGGCACGCTCGTCTGATCCCGACATTTGGCACGCGGACGCAGCAGGAGCAGGAGAAGCGCGCGACGTCCTGCTTGCTGGCGGTGATGCATGGCGTCCCGGAGTTCGGACACGCGCTGCTGAAAGAGCTGGGCGCTCCCAAGTCGCCCGTGATCGAGACCTTCGCGGAGGTGCGATTCAAGGACGCGACAGGCAAGACGGTCATACCGGATGGCGCGATTGTCTGTAGGCGCGGAAGTAAGGTCTGGACGTGTTTGGTTGAGGTCAAGACTGGCTCGGCGCGCCTGAAGGATGAGCAGGTCGCCTGCTACCTCGACGTGGCTCGCGAACATGGCTTTGATGGGGTTCTGACGATCTCGACCCAAATCACGGCGACATCGGCCGAGTCGCCGGTCAATGTCGACGGACGAAAGCTGCGCACGACGGGTCTGTGGCACTTCTCGTGGTGGAGGGTGCTCACCGAAGCGGTTGTACAGCAGCGCTACCACCACATAACCGATTCAGACCAGGAGTGGGTGCTGCGGGAGCTGATCCACTACCTCAGTAGCGATGCGTCGGGCGCTGTCGGGTTTGAGGACATGGGCGAGAGCTGGGTTGCGGTACGCAAGGCCGCTCACGAAGGCACACTGCGTCCCGGAGAGGCCGCGCGTGATGTCGCCGAACGGTGGGAGCAGTTCACGAACTACCTCGCGCTCAGCCTTTCTCAGGAGCTGGGAGCGACCGTGATATCCCATCATCCGCGCAAGCAGACCGCCGAGGCACGCCTTGACCAGATCGTCAAGTCGCTTGCGGACTCGGGCCAGATGAACTCGATCCTGCGGATTCCCGATGCTGTCGGCCCGCTCGAAATCCGGACCGATCTGCGTGCCCGCCAGACCGTCACCAGCGTGACCATCGACGCGCCGCGAGAAGGTGGACTGAAAGCGCGCTTCACCTGGCTAATGCGTCAGCTCAAGGATGCACCGGATGATCTGCGCGTCGAGGCTGCGTTCCCAAATGCGCGGGTCACCACTGCCGCATCCCTTGGTGAAGTCCGAGAGGACCCCAAGCCCTTGTACTACCCGCCCGATCCAAAGCGGGAGCCACGCTCGTTCGTGCTTGCTCGCTCCCGGCCGATGGGCCAGAAGCGAGGACGCGCGGAAGGCTCATTCGTGCGGGAGACCAGCGCTCAGGCAGTCGAGTTCTACCGCGATCTCGTGCAGAACCTGAAACCGTGGCCAGCGCCACCGCCGAAACTGCGCACAAAACCGGAGAGCGATGACGGGAAAAATATGGAGTCGCCGGTCGTTCCCGTATGGGTCGGTGATGACTCTCCATCTCAGCGCGCCACTGAGGCTAAGGATCAGAACGGGTGGGCAGCCATGCCCTCATTGCCGCCAGACGCTGACGGCTGAAAAGGTAGACCACGATGTCCATGCCTCGACCTGCCCGCCGCCGTCAGTACATGTGAGTAAGGGCCGAGGATCAGGTCCGCAGTCCCCGGGGTGGCGCCGGTGGCCTGTTCACCCTACGCGCCCGCGCGAGCGGCTCGAGGCGCCCCGATCCCGCGGTCGCGTTGGCGCGGAACACGCACAGGCACAGTCCGTCCGGCCGCGCAGCCGAGTGATACAACAGGCCGTCGCAGCCGGCCGCGTACAGCTGCTCGCCGACATCTTGGAAGGCCGGCCATTGGTCTCGGCTCGGCTCGGCCGTCGGCAACCCGAGGGCCGCGAGCGTCTCGGCGCTGGTGAGATCCGCGACCGAGGGCAGGCTTGCCCGGTAGCGCCACAGCTCGCGCGGCAGTCCGCGCAGCGGCTCGATCTCGAGCTCTGCGAGCCACCGGTACCACTCGGCCCACACGGTCGCCTCCTCGGCTGCTAGGTAGATGCCCTCGACGGTCTCGCCGCGTTGCCAGCGGCCATCGGCGGGTGTGGGCGGACGGTGCAGTGGGTCGCTACCGGCGGGGATGTGGCGCAGCCACGTGCCTGTGACCGGCATGCGCGTCGCGCCCGGCGCGTCCACGACGGGCTACGTGAAGGTCGGGGATTCGAGTGCGGCGACCAAGCGCGAAAGCTCCTCGTAGCCGCCGCCGGCGAGCACATCGATCGGCTTGCGATGCCCGAGCGCTGTGAGTGGGCGGTTCAGCCACACCGGCACATAGTCTGCCTCCAGCACTGCCGCCAGCCGGTCGATGATCGCCGAGAAGCTCCACCAGTCGTTCGGCCCGGCGGCCGGAGGGCGCGCGAGTGCGATGAAGCCACGCGCTGACCGTCGAGACGCCTGCTCCGGTCGCTCGCGCGATGTCGCGCTCGGTCAGCGGCGCTAGCTGTCTGATTCGGATTGCCTCGTCTGCGTAAGCCAAGCTCATGGCACTAATGTAGCAAGAAACAAAAGTGAAACGGAATCAAAACGAAACGCCCCTGCGGCGTGATCCCGGCCGGCGCAGGAACCGGACCGCGGCGAGCATGCGCGCCGCGGAACCGGGTCAGGCCTCCTTCGCTACCGCGGCCCAGGCCTCGTCCGCGCCCATGAACGGCGCCAAAGCGATGTAGGCGACGTGGTCGCCGAGCGCGGGCAGATCGGCGGTGTGGCCGCGCAAGACGTAGTCGTGCAGCAGCTCGAAAACCCCGCCGACGATCGCCTCGCCGGCGACGGGCGCCGGGCCCGCGGCGGGGGCGTCGGGGGCGATCTTGAGGTCGAGCAGGCCGGCATAGAAGTGGTTGGCTTCGTATGCTCGCCTGGCCATGTGCGGGTAGGCGATCATCACGTCGACACACGCCAAATGGGCATACGCGGGCTCGCCGGCAAGCAGCTCCAGCAGCGCCGCCGCCCCCGCGCGTACCGCTCCCAGCCAGCTCGACTGCTTGGCAAGGGTCTGGTTGACGACGGCCATCGCGTGAGCGTGGCCGGCCTCGTAGGTCGCTGTAAATGCTTCTTCCTTGGAGCTGAAGTGCTTGTAGAAGGTCTGCAGCGAGATGGCCGCCTCGGCCGCGACCTCGTCGAGGCTCAAGGCCGGATAGCCGTCGGCCGCGGTCAGGTTCGCGATCGCGTCGAAGATCCGCTCGCGCTGGTTGTGCTCGACGAAGCCCCTCGGCAGGTTGTGATCGCCCCGCGGCAGGCCCCTCTCGCCTGACAACGACCTCGCCGTCAGGGTGCCCGGCGCGCGTCCGCCGAGCCGCGGGCCATGTTTGCCCTCAGCGCTCCGCGTGTGTGTGGGCAGCCCCGGCGGCGATGGATAGTAGGAGTCGATCCAGGTCATCAGGTCGGGCACGAGCCCGGCCAGCTCGGCGCGCAGGCTCCTACTGGCGCGTGGGCCTTGCAGCCTCGTGTACAGGACTCGGCGAATCGCGCCGACGACCGCCAGGGCCACCGGGTCGGGCACGGTCCCCGGCCCGGGCGCGCCGGCGAAGCCGTCGACGATGTAGTGCCGCAGCCGCTCGGCGCCATCCGCCCAGCGCTGCACGCCGGCCGGCCCGGCGGCCGCCATCTCGACGCACACCAAGCGCGCCGCGTCCGGCCGGTCGGCGGCCGCGTCGAACAGGGTCTTCAGGAAGGCCTCCAGTCGCTCGGGCCAAGTACCGGCCCGGCCGAGAGCGGCCTCCATGCGCAGGCCGAGGCGTCCGACGATCTCGTCGTAGGTCCCGATCAGGCACTCGTCCTTGTTGCGGTAGCGCTCATAGAAGCTGCGTCTCGAGACGCGGGCGCGGGCGACCAGTTGGGAGATCGTGGTCGCCGCGTAGCCGCGCTCGTCCACGCATTCGACCATCGCCTGGTGCAGCCGCCGGCGCTGGTGCTCGGCGACCTGCTCGCGCGGAAGCGCCTGCGGGCCTCGCGGCAGCCCCTGACGCCCGCCCGTGCCGCCCGCTCGCGGTCGATCTGCCTCGTCAGCCGCCATCGCTCACTGCCCGATCCCTCGCCCTCTCCTTGACAGTCTAAGCCTACACCCTTGACAGGCTGAGTAAAACATGATTTATATGTAGGTGGCAAGGAAAGCCGGCCGGCGGTAGTTCCGCTAGGCTGTCTGCCAGGGCGAAAGTGATGGAGGGGTCTGGGAATGGGTCGATGGTCGGGCAGGAGGCTTAGGCCGGCAGGGAGGGAGAGAGGCTGCGAAGCGGTTTGGGAGTTTGGTTTCCCATTCTGTAAGCCTTGTACTATTAGTTCATACGTTCCGGCCCATCGTCGGGAGGGCCGTTGTCCGACCTGGACGATGGAGCGAGCGCGGGGAACTGCCTTTTCTCGCGGGCCGTACGCGCGCCGGGACGTGCACCACAGAGGGAGGTTCCGGGAGAGATGAGGATGCCGAGATGCGAGGAGCAGCGCATGCTGCGCTCGCTGCACGAACGTTGGCCGTATCGGCGGTCGCATTGCCGGCACGACCTGCACTGGCTGGTCCGCGTCAGGCCCAGCCGGCGCTGGTGCGCGTCGGGGCGGGTCCATTCGCTGACGTGCCTGCCGGCCCGTCGCCGGCGTCCGCACGCGGGCTGACCGAGCCCGGCCGGGCAGGCCGCGCCTACCGGCCTCAGCCTCTAGGATCGGACCCGTGCCAGCGAACGATGTAGAGCGCCTGTCGATCGACACGATCAGGGGCCTGGCGATGGACATGGTCCAGAAGGCGAACGCCGGGCATCCGGGCACGGCGATGGCGTTGGCGCCGCTCGGCTACACGATCTTCAAGCGGTTCCTAAAGGCCGACCCGGCCGATCCGGCGTGGCCCGGCCGCGACCGGTTCGTGCTCAGCTCCGGACATGCCTGCGTCCTGCAGTACTCGCTCCTGCACCTCACCGGCTACGACCTCGGCCTGAACGATCTCGAACAGTTCAGACAGTGGGGTTCGCGCACGCCCGGGCACCCCGAGCGCGGCGACACGCCCGGCGTCGAGGTAACGACCGGCCCGCTCGGCCAGGGTTTCGCCAACGCCGTCGGTTTCGCGATCGCCGAGCGCTTCCTTGCCGAGCGCTTCAACCGGCCGGGCTCGGTCGTCGTCGACCACAACGTGTTCACGATCTGCTCGGACGGCGACATGATGGAGGGCATCAGCCAGGAAGCGGCCTCGATCGCCGGCCACTTCGGCCTTGGCAAGCTGATCGTCTGTTACGACGACAACCGGATCACGATCGACGGCTCGACGTCGATCTCGTTCGACGGCGAGAACCACGCCGGGCGCTTGGCGGCCGACGGCTGGCACGTGCAGCGGGTGGCCGACTCCGAGGACTTGGATGAACTGGCCGGTGCGTTGGCGGCCGCCCGCGATGAACCGGAGCGCCCGTCGTTTGTCTCGATCAGATCGCACATCGCTTACCCGGCGCCCAACGCGGTCGACACCGCCAAGTCCCACGGCTCGGCCCTCGGCGAGGAGGAGGTCAGGGCGACCAAGGTCGCGATGGGCTGGGCCGATCCGGACCGCAAGTTCTGGGTCGACGAGTCCGTGCGCGAGCACATGTCCTTGAAGGAGGCCGGCGCCAAGGCGAACGCCGAATGGCGGGCTCGCTTCGAGGCGTGGCGCAAGGAGCTGCCGGACCTGGCCGCCGAATGGGATCTCGCGTGGAGCGGGTCCGGCCTGCGCGAGGGCTGGCGCGAGGCGCTGCCGAGCTTCGCGCCGGGCACGGCGATGGCGACCAGGTCGGCCGGCCAGAAGGCGATGGCCGCCTTCAAGGCTTACTCCCCGAATACGGTCGGCGGCGCCGCCGATCTGGTCGAGTCGACCAAGACCGTGTTCGAGGGCGCCGGCGAGTTCTCAAAGCCTCATGCCGGGCGCAACGTGCCGTTCGGGATCAGAGAGCACGCGATGGGCGCGATCGTCAACGGCCTGTCAGCCCACGGCGGCATCGTCAAGCCGTACGGCTCGACGTTCTTGATGTTCTCCGACTACATGAGGGGCTCCGTTCGGCTGTCGGCTTTGATGGGCTTGCCGGTCGTCTGGGTCTGGACCCACGATTCGGTCGGCCTCGGCGAGGACGGCCCGACGCACCAGCCGGTCGAGCACTACGCCGCTTTGCGGGCGATGCCGAATCTGTGGGTGATCCGGCCGGGTGATCCCAACGAGACGGTCGAGGCCTGGCGCGTGGCGCTCGAACGCGAGGACGGGCCGGTCGCATTGCTGCTCTCCAGGCAAAACGTCGAAGTGCTCGACCGCGCCGGCGATAACCTCGGCCCGGCAAGCGAATTGGAGCGGGGCGGCTACGTGCTGTGGGACTCGACACCAGGCTCCGAGCCAGAGCTGATCCTGATCTCGACCGGCGCCGAGGTCCCGACGACGCTCGCGGCCGCGCGCATCCTGGCCGGGGCGGGAGCGGCAGGAGCGGGCGCGGGCGAGGGCGTTCGCGTGCGCGTCGTCTCGATGCCGTGCGTCGAGCTGTTCGAAGCCCAAACCGACGAGTACAGGGCCCAGGTCCTGCCGCCGAAAGTGGCCGCCAGGCTGGCGGTCGAGCCGGGCGCCAGCCTGAGCTGGTGGCGCTGGGTCGGCGACGGCGGCGACGTGCTCGGAATCGACCGCTTCGGCGCTTCGGCGCCCGGCCAGACCGTGCTCGACGAGTTCGGTTTCACACCTGAGAACATCGCCGTACGCGCGCGCGCGTGCCTCGCGAAAGTGGAAGTCCGATGAGCGGCGCCCGTGGTCGAGTCCGACGAAGGAGGAGGCAGCATCCAAATGTCTGAGCAACCTTTGCAGCGTCTTTCGGCGTACGGTCAAAGCGTCTGGATCGACTCGCTCTCGAGAGCGTCGATCAGGGGCGGACATCTGCAGAGCCTGATCGACGATTACGCGGTCGTCGGGGCAACCTCGAACCCGACCATCTTCCAGGCGGCGTTCGCCGAAGGCGACGCCTACGACGAGCAGCTCAAAGAGCTGGCCGGCAAGGACCCCGCCGAGGCCTTCTGGGCGCTGGCGGTGCGTGACATCAAGGACGCCTGCGACGTGTTCGCGCCCGTCTTCCAGGCCACCGGCGGGCGCGACGGCTATGTCTCGCTGGAGGTCGACCCGGACCTGGCATACGAGACGTTGAGAACCTACGAGGAGGCGATCGGCCTGCACGAGAAGGTCGACAAGAAGAACCTGCTCGTCAAGATCCCCGCGACCAAGCCGGGTCTGGCGGCGATCGAGGATGTGATCGCCAAAAGTCGTTCCATAAACGTGACCTTGATCTTTTCGTTGAAGCGCTACGAAGAGGTCGCTGAGTCCTACATCAGGGGCATCGAGCGCTTGGTCGCCGGCGGCGGCGATCCGAGCGGGGTGGCGTCGGTCGCGAGCTTCTTCGTGTCCCGGATCGACACCGAGGCCGACCGGCGTTTGGATGAAGTATCGGATCCCGGCCACCCCCACGACGAGCTGAAGGGCAAGCTGGCGGTAGCCAACGCGAGGCTCGCTTACGAGCACTACCTGGCCGTGTTCAGCGGCGCTCGCTGGGAGTATTTGGCCGGCAAGGGCGCCAAGCCCCAGCGCGTGCTCTGGGCGTCGACTTCGACCAAGAACCCGGCTTACAAGGACACCCTTTACGTCGACGATCTGATCGGTCCGGACACGGTCAACACGATGCCCCAGCAGACGGTCGACGCCTACCAGGACCACGGCGATCCAAAGCCGCGGCTTACAGACGATCTGGAGGAGGCCAGGCAGCTACTCGTGGACCTGGCTGACGCGGGGGTCGATTACGAGGATCTGACCGACACGCTCGAGCGCGAGGGCGTTACCAAATTCTCGGACTCCTTTGCGCAGCTTTTGGCCGGCCTGCGCGAGAAGCAGGCCTCGCTGGTCGCCGCCTGAGTTCAGAGCCGTTTCGAAGTCTTAGCCGCCGCGGTCAAGCATAAAAGTGTGCTTCTCTTTTTTCAAACTACCATCATATTAGCATTTTATATATACATGAGTAGTTTCCAAAAAATATGAGAACTTTTCAAGCCCCCGGCGCGGGGGTCTGAGCCGGGTATGGGTCCGGGATCAGGACCACGATCCGCAAAGGGCCGGCTGGGAAGGCTTCGGCGTGCAGTGTGTAGACCTCAAATTTGTGGCCCTTATAGGTGTAGGGGCCGCTCACAGGCACCGGCCCAGGTTCCGGGCCGAGGCTGTTCTTGACAAGGACCGGCCGGCCGGAGGCGTCGTTCATGTACATCAACACGTCGAGACCGGCCAGGCGCCCGGCGAGGCGCTTGTAGCCCTCGTCGTCTTGGACCGACAACTCGACCGAGCCGATCCGGTGGCCATTCAGGCGCAGAGGCGCGCGCACGGGCGCGAGCACGTACGGGCCGCCGACGTCGGACAACAGCTTGCCGCCGGTACTGACCCGCATGCGCACGATGTGCTCGGTCAAAAGGCCATCGATCGCGAGCCTCGCGGCTTCCGGTTCGCGCGCGGCGACGGCATCGAGCAGGGCCCGGTTGTGCTGGACCCGCCGGACCTGGATCTGCGCGCGCGCGCCGCCCTCGCTGGTGTAGATCAGCTTGGCGATGCGCTCGAGCGTGCCGTCGACGGTGGCGGTCGCGGTCGGTCCGCACAGCGGCGCGATCGAGGCCAACGACCTGAACAGGTAGATCCGCAGCGGCCGGTCGTCCGGATAAGAGAAACCTGGGAACGAGGTGTACGCGTAGTCGGTCCCGTTCACCTGTAGATCGCCTTGGTCGGCAAGCGGCGTCCTCGAGGGCAGCGGAAAGGAGCCGGCCAAGGTCGTTCTGTTTCGCCTCAGCAAGGTCCAGGCTTGGGCGATCCCGTTGGTCTCGTCCACATAACCGGCGTCGCTCCAGACGCTCGTCACGAAGCTCGCGATCGGCAGGCCGCTCGGCCCGGCGATCGTCCCGCGGACGGGCGCCAACGAGCTGGTCGTGCCGGCGTCGATCAAGGTCTTGCCGGCGCTTTCGACTGCGATGGCGGTCATGTGGCCGGTCGCCAGAAGGGCCTTGGCGGCAGACCGGGCCGCTTGGGTGTCGCCGTGTTCGACCGCTCGGCGCAGGCCGGCCGAGCGTTCGATGAAGATCGCCGCGCTGGCCGTCCGTTCGCTTGAGACGCCCTCCTCGTAGACCCGCAACGCTACGTCCCTGAGCGTGCTCAGCACGGCGGCCGTACATTCATGGGAGACCGCCTGGACGTTCGCGGTCTTCGCCGGCGTCAAGGCCGCCGGCGGATCGTCGGGGTCGGCTTCGGCCCAGCCGTCGAAGCCGTTGCTGGCGCCATAGCCGCCCACGGCCAAGACCGCCAGCAAAGCGCCGGCCAGGGCCAAGCGCTTGGCGCTGAACAGCTTGCGCATGGCCGAAATCATCCATCTTGAGTCTAAGGGCCCGGTCAAAGCGCGGTGAGAGGGCTCCCACCTTTGTGGCGCCTTTTGCCGAAGCCATTACGGCCCCCTTAAGCCCCTGTCGCTACCGTGCCCAAAGATGCCGGCGACAGAGCAGAGAAGCTTCGAGCACGTACCGACGCCGCCCTCCGAGCGCGGCCACTGGCTGCTGGCGGGCGCGATCGCCGCTACCGGCGTCGCCGCTCTGGTAGCTGTGCTGACCGGGCTCGTCGGGCGCACCCAGACGGCGCCGGCCGCCGCTCCGCCGCCCGTTCTGGTCGCGGCCGTGACCCCCGCGCCAGGGTCTGGCTCCGGCCACGTCCCGGCAGCGAAGGGCCCGACGGCCGCTGGTACGGCCGCCGCCGCTGGTACGGCCGCCACCGCGCTGGGCCGTCATACGGTTGTCGCCGGGCCGACGAACGGCCAGCGGCATGAAGCGTTGGCGGGCCTGCAAGACCCTCTCCAAGTCCATATCCAAGAGCGCTGGCTGGAAGGCTTCTACCCGATCTATTCGGTCGCCCAGGCCACGTTCGCGGTCAACTGGCTTCTGATCGCATCGATCCACGACCAGGAGTCGGCCTTCTCGACCGCGCCGAGCACCTACAAAGGCCTCAACTACGCGGGCTGTTGCGGCGGTCCGATGCAGTTCAACGTCACCAACGGGACGCCTGGCACCGGGCGGGCGGGTACAGGGCGGGGAGGCGCGGGACAGGCCGGAACCGGGCGGTCGGGCACGGGGCGGGTAGGTATTTCATCAACTTGGGAATTGGTCAGCGACTCTTATATCTACGGTAAGCGGCCCGCCAGCTACGACCACATGACCGCCGAACACCCGTCGATTTACGACGACTTCGACGCGATCATGGCCGCCGCTCACCTGCTGTCGGCCGACGGGGCTACGTTGCAACTGAACGAAGGCGCCTGGGACGCGGCTTACGACTACTACGGCCACGACTCAGCCGGCGTCGCCTACGCCGACCAGGTCCTGGCCCGCGCGATCGGCTGGTCCCAGCACGGCTTCTGCGCCAACTGCGGCCTCGACGAAGGCTTGGTCTCAGCCGTCTACGCCGCCTACGGCCCCCCCGTCCTGGCGGCCCTCGAAGCCGAAGCAGCGGCGGCCGCGCGACCCCAAGCGGAACCGGCCCCTCCGATCAAGAGCGCAAAGCACCCCAAACATTGAGACGCCGCGGCGCGCGGCTATACGCTCGTCAGGCCGCGTCGGCCTGGGCGATCAGCTCCGCCGCGACCCGGTCGGTAGCGGCGGCCGTCCCGCCGAGCAGGCGCCTCGATAGCTGGGCGCGCCTGAAGTAGAGCGGCGCGTCGTGCTCCCAGGTCGCGCCGATGCCACCGTGGACCGAGATCATCGTCCGGGCCGCCTGGTCGAGCGCGCGACCGGCGACAGACCTCGCGCTGGCGGCCGCCAACGGGAACTCTTGGGGGGCGCCGTTACGGGCCCAGCCGGCGTAATACAAGAGCGAGCGGCCGTTCTCGAGCTGCCTGAGGACCTCGGTCAGGGAGTGCTTGACGGCCTGGTAAGAGCCGATCGCGCGGCCGAACGTGAAGCGCTCCTTCGCGTACTGGACGGACGTGTCGAGCGCCGTCTCGACGCTGCCCAACGACTCGGCCGCGATCAGGGCTTGGGCTGTGTACCAGGCGTCGATCAGAGACTCTTCGGGGGCGTCCAGCAGGACCGCCTTGGCGTTCTCGAAGGCGACGTGGCCGAGCGATCTGGTCGAGTCATATCTCGTGACCGGCTCGATCGAGACGCCATCGGTCTCGCTCAAGACGGCTACCCCGACGGGCCGGCCGTCAAGCAGGGCGACGCCGACGAAGCCGCTGGCGCCGGGCGCGTCGGGCACGAACGCGTAGCGCCCGTTGAGCGTCACCGCGCCATCCTCGCCGGCCTTGGCCTCGGCCACAGACCCGCGCTCGGAGCCGTGGGCCGGGTCGGTGCTCCAGGAATCGTTCAGGTCCGTCGGCGGCTGGGCCGGCAGGTAGGCCGCCCGGCGCGCACCGCTTGCGACCTCGCCGATCCACTCGGCGGCGGCCGGCGAGTCGTTGACGATCGCGCTGGCCGGCAGATGCCCGAGCAGCGAGACGCTCGCCAGGACCCGGCCGCACTCGCCGAGCACCAGCATCGCGTCGAACACGTCGAGGCCGGCCCCGCCTTTGTCTTCGTCGATCAGAAGGCCCGGCCAGCCGGCCTCGCAGGCCGTTGGCCACAGGTCGGGCAGCGCGTCCGCCTTGCCGTCGAGCGCCTCCCTGGCTGCCTCCAAGGTCTTGAATCTCGAGAGCGCGCCTCTGGCGGCCTCTCTCAGAAAGACTTGCTCGTCCGATAGCGCCAGGTTCATGCCGCGGCTCCTTCCTTCGATCGAAGCTCTGAGAACGGGATTCCCTTGTCGAGCCTTGGCTCTGGCGGCAGTCCGAGGACCCGCTCGCCGATCGTGTTGCGCAGGATCTCTTCGGTGCCGCCAGCAGACTTCAGGCCGGGCAAAAACGAGATCATGTAGGCCCACTCGCTGTCCTGATCGAGAGCGTCCGGGCCGATCACGTCGGCGATCAGCTCGCCGGCCTTGATCGCGCCGTTGACGATCGTCACCTTGGCGAGGCCCGCCTCCGGGCCGGGGATCTGGCCGCGTTGCAGGGCGGTCAGGGTCCTGTAGCCGGTGAACCGGACGGCCAGCAGTTCGCTTGCGATCTCGCCGAGCTGATGCCTGACCTCTGGGTCGCGCCGGGCGTGCGCGTCGCCGGCGATGGCTCCCGCGAAGCGGATCGAGTTGTAGCCGAGGCCCTCGCCGCCGAGGCCGATCGTGACGCGCTCGAACATCAAGGTCGTCAAAGCCGTTCCCCAGCCGTTGCCGACGCCGCCGACGACGGCGTCCTCGGCGAGAACGAGGTCGTCGAAGAAGACCTCGTTGAACTCGGCCTCGCCGGAGATTTGGCGCAGGCCGCGAACGGTCACGCCGGGGGCGTCCATCGGCACGATGAACATCGTCAGGCCCTTGTGCTTGGGCACGTCCGCGTCGGTCCGTGCCAGCAGCAGGCCGTATGAGGCGAACTGGGCGTTGGTCGTCCAGACCTTCTGGCCGGACAGCCGCCAGCTGCCGTCGTCCTGTTGCTTGGCCCTGGTCTGGACCGCCGCCAGGTCAGAGCCGGCGGCCGGCTCGGAGAAGAGCTGGCACCAGACCTCGTCGCCGTGCAGCATCGGGCCGAGATATCTGCCCTTCTGCTCGTCGGAGCCGTGGGCGATGATCGTCGGCCCGAGCATGCCCACGCCGATCGCGTCGAGGATGCCCGGCACTTTGGCTTTGGCGATCTCCTGATTGCAGATCACCTGCTCGATCGGGCCTCTGCCCTGGCCGCCGTACTCCTTGGGCCAGGTAACACCGGCGAGGCCGCCCTCAGCCAGCTTGCCCTGCCAGACGCGCCGCGCGGCGATGATCTCCTGCTCGTCTTCGATCGCGTTCGGACCTTGCAAGATGGGGGCTTCGGAGGCGTGCTCGGCGAGCCAAGCCTGCACCTCGGTGCGGTATGCCGCCTGCTCGGGTGTGTCGTCGAGATCCACTGCCTTCGCCCTCCGATCCTGTCGCTTTTACGCGTGCGATCTTGCCGACTGGCTGACTGGCCAGTCAATGTCGTGCGGTTAGGACTCTACTCCTCCGTGCCGGGATCGGTCGGCGCCGGGACTACGCGCCGGCGGGCATCGGCGGCTGGTGCACCGGCCGCTGGTGGTAGACGTCCCGGAAGCCGTTGTTCAGCAGTTCGCTGGCCTGGGTGCCCGGGTCCGGCGAGTGCAGCAGCACGACGCCCAGCTTTACGCCATCGCGCTCGGCGGTTGCCACGAGGCAGCGGCCGGCCTCTTCGGTGTAGCCGGTCTTCATGCCGGTCGCGCCCGGGTAGCCGTAAATCAGGAGCGGGTTGTTGTTGTAAAGGAACAGCTTGCCGCCCTTGATCGGAAACGGCAAAGCGGCCGTATAGGTCTTCGCGATGCTGGCGATGCGCGGCTGTTCGAGGTCGACGTGCGCCAGCTCGGCGAGGTCGGCGGCGCACGTGTAGTTGCCCTTGTCGTAGTAGCCCGACGGCGAGGAGTACCTCGTGCATCCCATCCCCAGCACAGCGGCCTCCTCGTTCATGCGCACCACGAAGTCGTTGACGCTTCCGGCTACGTAATGCGCGAGCGCCACGGCAGCGTCGTTGCCGGAGGGCAGAAGCAGCCCGTACATCAAGGTCTCCAGCCGGACCCGCTTGCCCACGGGCAGCACGCCCACCTTCGAGCCGGGCATGTTCACCGCTTCCCTGGTGATCGGCACGTGCGCGCCCGAAGGCTCGGACTGAACGGTCAACAGCGCCGTCATCATCTTCGTCAGGCTCGCCATCCTGACTTTCAGATAAGGGTTGCGCTGCCACAGCACCTGGCCCGTGCTCAAGTTGAACAGCAGCCCCGCGCGCGGCGGCTCGGCGAAGCTCGGTTGCACCGCGTCCTGAGGGTCGCCGATCCCGCTCAGCCGCAGCGGCGGCGTGCCCAGCGGCAGGTTCTCTTGCGAGCGCCTGGCAGGCGTTTGAGTGGCGGCAAGCGCGTGAGCGTGCGCGTGCGCTGACCGGGCATGCGCGGCGGCGGCTCCGCCGGCGCCCGCCGAGGAGCCTTTCGCTGAGTGCGTCCCGGCGAGCGCCATCACGCCGACGCCCGCGACGATCGCCAGCGCCAGCGCGGCCACCGCGAAGGCGCGCCTGCGCGTGCGTCGCCGCTTGGCCGCCGCCCGCCGCCGCCGGCTCTGATCGGGGGTCATGAAGGGGGATCTGCCCTTCGTCGTCATCGTCACCTCGGGGGGTTGAACAGCGCGCCCAGGACTCCGACCGCGAGCAAGACCAGCACGAAGACCGAGACCGCGCTAAGCAGAGTAAACCCTTGCTTGGACACCGCGGCGAAGGTCAGGTACGCGAAGCCGGCGATGAACACCAGCGACAGGGCCAAAATCAGCAGCCTCATCGCGTCAGCGGGCCGCGTTGTTCGGTGTCCGCGATCGGGCAGATCGCGTGAGCCTATCCGTGGCGGCGGGCGCCGACGCTAGGAGCCGCCGGCCGCCAGTGGGCCCACGCCCGCTCGGCGCTGCGGCACATGCTGGTCGGCGTGGTAAGAGGAGCGCACCAGCGGGCCGGCGGCGACGTGGTCGAAGCCGAGCGCGTACGCGGCGTCCTGGAGGGCCTCGAACTCGTCCGGGTGCCAGTATCTGACGACCGGCAGGTGGCGCTCGGAGGGCCTCAGGTACTGGCCAACGGTCAGCACCTGGACGCCGTGCTCGCGCAGATTCTCGAACGTCTCGACCAGCTCCTCTTTGGTCTCGCCGAGGCCGACCATCAAGCCGGACTTGGTCGTTACCTCGCCCTCGCCGAGCGCCTTGGCGAGGGCCAGGACGCGGCAGGAGCGCTCGAACTCAGACCCGCGCCGCGCGAGCGGATACAGCCTGGGGACGACCTCTACGTTGTGGTTGAACACGTCCGGGCGCTCGGCGATCACCTTCGCCAAAGGCATCTCCTGGCCCTGGAAGTCCGGCGTCAGGACCTCGACCTGACAGCCCGGGGCCTGTTTGCGGACCTGCCTGATCACGCCCACGAACGCGGAAGCGCCCTTGTCGGGTAAGTCGTCGCGATCGACGGACGTGATGACCGCGTGCCTCAAACCCATCCGCGCGATCGACCTCGCCACCCGGGCCGGCTCCAGCGGGTCGTTCCAAGTCGGCTTGCCGGTCTTGACGTTGCAGAAGCCGCATCGCCTCGTGCACGTGTCGCCGAGGATCATGAACGTCGCCGTGCCCCGCTCCCAGCACTCGCCGACGTTCGGGCAGGCCGCCTCCTGGCAGACCGTATGCAGGTCTTCGGCTTTGATCATCTCGCTCAGCTCCCGGTAGTGCTCGCCGCCCGGCGCCTTGACCTTGAACCACGGCGGCTTGCGCTCGCGCAGCGGCCGCACGTCGTTGCCGAGGGTCTTCAGGACGTTCGCTCCGCCCGGGTTCGCGCGCGCGCGCGTGGGGGCGCCGTGGGTGTCGGTCGGGGGGGTGGTCGCCGGGCCGGCGACCGGTGGGCTAGCGGTGGGCGTGGCCGGGGTCACGCCGGCACCGTCTCGCGCTCGCGGGGTTCCACGGCGATGCCCAGCTCCGTGGCGCCCACGATCCTCGGCCCGCGGTGATGTACTTCGCAAAAGTGGGTGCCCGCGCGCGCGCGTATGCGCGCGCGCGGCACGTCCGAATCGATAGGCGTGTCGATAGGTCTGCCAACCCCCCCGGTCCGGTCGATCATCCAGCCCACCGACCCCACCGCCCGGGCCGCGTCCAGCTCCGCCTCGACGGAGGTCATCGCCACGTCCGGCAAACCGCACGCCACCACCCACGAGAACGGCTCCAGGTCATTGTCGACGTTGATCGCGAAACCGTGCGTCGAGACCCCCCTCGACACGTGCACGCCGATCGAAGCGATCTTGCGGTCCTCGACCCACACGCCCGTGTAGTCGGCCCCCTCCTCGCAGCGCGATCTCGCCGCGATGCCGAACTCAGCCAAGGTCTTCACGATCGCCGCTTCCATCTTTCGCAGATGGCCGCCCACGTCCTCGACGCCTATGATCGCGTAGCCGACCAGTTGTCCGGGGCCGTGGTAGGTCACGCGCCCCCCGCGCTTGGTGTCCACGACCTCGATGCCCTTCGCCCCGTAGAAGTCCTCGCCCAAAGCCAGCTCGCCGGGACGCGAGCGCCGGCCGCGGGTGTACACCGGCGGGTGTTCGAGCAGCAGCAGCATGTCCGGCACTTCCCCAGCCAAGCGCCGCTCGCGCAGGTCTTCCTGCAGCGCGGTCGCCTCGCGGTACGGGACCGTACCCAGGTGGCAGATCCACAGCTCCGACGCTGACTGTTCGACTCGACTCATAGGGAAGGACTCTCGTCTCAGGTTAGCGTCGTGCCGCACGGCGGCTGCTACATTGTGAGCACGCCAAGATGAGCGCAATGTTGCTCTCGTCTTATCACCTTCTGGGGCCCGGTTCTGCCGGGCCCCAGGCCGTTAAGTTGGCGCCCTGGCGGGCTCGAGGCCGACTCCCGCCAGGGCTAGGGTGGCTTTACGTCTGGTTACGGATGACCGCAACCATGAGCGCAATCGCCAAGATGAGCGCTATGTCGCTACTCATTTGATCACCTCCTTTCCCGGGCCGGTCGGCCTCGGGCCGGCATGCTTCGGGCGGAGGTAAACACCCTGCCCGTGAAGTTACTCACCGCTGGCGGGGCTACAGCGTCAGTGAGGCCGGTTGTTCGAGCAGTCCCTTTATGCGCGCCAAAAATCTCGCCGCGTCCGCCCCGTACAGAATCCGGTGATCGCACGCCAGTGTTACGGTCATCGTCTCGCGCGCCGTTATCTCGCCGTCCTCGCCGACGACCGGCCTCGGCTTGACCGCGCCGACCGCCAGGATCGCGGCCTGTGGCGGGTTCACGATCGCGGTGAACGCGTCCACGCCGAACATGCCCAAGTTCGAGACCGTAAATGTGCCCCCGCCCAGCTCCGGCGGCGTGATCGTCCCGTCGCGGACCTTCGCCGCCAACGCCCTCGTCTCCCTGGCGATCTCGCCCAGCGACTTCGTGTCGGCGTCGAACACCGTCGGCACGACCAGCGCGCCTCCGCCCGCGCCGCCCGGCTCGACCGCTACCGCCACGCCCACGTTGACGCGCCCGTGCAGCTGCAGGCGCCCGTCCCTGTAGCTCGAGTTCGCCCCTGGATGCTCCCTCAACGCCAGGGCCGCGGCCTTGACGACCATGTCGTTGTACGTCGGCACGACCTCGCCGGACTCCGCCTCGCGCGCCGAACTCGCGGGCGGCGTGCTCGCGCTCGCGCCGCCTCCCGGCAGCAGCCGCTTCAGCTCGGCCCTCAGCTCCGCGCACGCGCTCATGTCGATATCCGTCTGCAGGGCAAAGTCCGGGATCGTCGCCTTCGACTCGGCCATCCGCCGCGCGATCGTCTGCTGCGTCTTCGTCAGCTCGACCTCCGTCGTCTCGCCCTTCGCCGTCGCCACGTCCGCCAGCCCGCCCGGCTTCGGTGCCGCCGGTTCGCCGTGGGCCGTGCCCGCCAATCCCCCCGCCCTCGGCGCCTCCTGTCCGACCCCTTGCTCGCGGCTCGCTCCCACCGCTCCGCCGGCCGCCCCCTCCACGTCGGCCTTCACGATCCGCCCGCCCGGCCCGCTGCCGGCCAGTTCGTGCAGGTCGACGCCGCGCTCGGTCGCGATGCGCCGCGCGACAGGCGAGGCCTTGACCCGCTCGGTCTCGCCGGCCTGCGCTTGCGCGGTGGAGGCTGCCGGCCAGCCCGTACGCGCGCGCGCGTGCCCCGCCCCAGAGGGGATGCTCGTGTCGTTCTCGCCGTCCCCACGCGCGCGCGCGTGCCCCTCCACAGGGGGAACGGTCACGTCGCCGTCGCCATCGCTCCGCGCGCGCGCGTGCCCCGCCGCAAAGCTATCCGCCTGCCCTCCGGCCGCCGCCTCGCCCACCCGCGCGATCACGGCCCCCACCGGCAACGTCTCGCCCTCGCCGCAAACGATCTCGAGCACACCCTCCACGTCGGCTTCGTAAGTCATGTTCGCCTTGTCGGTCTCGATCTCGACCAGCTCTTCGCCCCGCCTCACCGGCTCGCCGTCGCCGATCAGCCACCTCAAGATCGTGCCCTCCTCCATCGTGTCCGACAGCCTCGGCATCACCACGTCGGTCATTTGCCCGCCTCCGCGCTCGCGTGTGGGCCAGCACCCTGCTCACCGCGCGGCGCCGCCAAGTCCAACGTCCCCAACGCCGCCGCCACCACGTCATCCTCTTTCGGGAACGCGATCTGCTCCAGCGGCTTCGAATAAGGCATCGGCACGTCCGCCCCCGACACCCTCGCTACGGGCGCGTCCAGGTCGTCGAACGCGTGCTCTGAGATCAGCGCCGCCAGGTTCGCGCCGACCCCGCCGTGCGGCCAGCCCTCCTCGACGACCACGCACCTGTTCGTCTTGTTCACCGACTCCAAGATCGTGTCCAGATCCAAGGGCCGCAGCGTCCTCGGGTCGATCACCTCGGCCTCCACGCCGTGCTCGTCCGCCAGCCTCGCCGCCGCCCGCTCGGCGGTAACGGCCATCCGCGAGACGCCCACGATGGTCACGTCCGCGCCTTTGCGAACCAGTCTCGCTCGGCCGAAACCGACAAGCTCGTCACGGTCCTCTGAAACCTCGCCCTTGATGCCATACAGCGACTCGTGCTCGATGAAGATCACCGGATTGTCGTCCCTGATCGCCGTCTTCAGCAGGCCCTTCGCGTCCGCCGCCGTCGCCGGCACCGCGACCAGCAGGCCCGGCACGTGCAAAAACATCGCCTCCAAACAGTGCGAATGCGTCGGGCCCAGCTGGTGGCCCGCCCCCTGGGGCATCCTGATCGTCAGCGGCACCGTCACGTTGCCCCCAAACATGTACCTGACGTGGGCCGCGCTGTTCACGATCTGGTCGAACGCAAGCAGCGCGAAGTTGATCGTCATCAGCTCGACCACCGGCCTCAAGCCCGTCATCGCCGCGCCGACGCCCATCCCCACGATCGTGTTCTCCGAAATCGGCGTGTCCCGGACCCGCTTCTCGCCGAACTCCGCCAGCAGGCCCTCCGTCACCTTGAACGCGCCGCCGAACACGCCTATGTCCTCGCCCATCAACACGACCTTCTCGTCGCGCGCCAGCTCCTCCCTCAGCGCCTCGTTCAGGGCCTCCCGATAGCGCAGCTCCCTCATCGGTGGTACGAGCCCTTGACCTGGTCGTCGATCACGTACACGTCGTCATACAGCGAACCCTTCTCCGGAAACGGCGACTCCTCGGCGAACGCGACCGCCGCCTCTACGCGCTCGGCCGCCTCCCTCTCGATCTCCGCCCGCGCCGCCCCGTCCAGCACGCCCGCCCGTTCCAGCTCCTCGCCGAACCTCGGCACCGGGTCGCGCTCTTGCCACTGCTTGACCTCCTCCTTGGTCCTGTACTGCTCAGGGTCGGCCATCGAGTGGCCCCTGAACCGGTATGTCACCGCCTCGACCAGCACCGGCTTTCGCCGCGCCCTGACCCTTTCAACGGCGTCCTTCACGACCTCATACGTCTCGACCACGTCCATCCCGTCGCAGCCCGTCCCCTCGACCCCCAGCGATTCACCCTTTCGCCGCAGGTCTGTAACGGCGGAGTGCCGCTCCAAGCTGGTCCCCATCCCGAACTGGTTGTTGACGACCATGAACACGACCGGCAGCTTCCACAGCGCCGCCAGGTTCAACGTTTCGCCGAACGTGCCCTGGTTCGAGGCCCCGTCGCCGAACGCGCACAGCGTGACCTCGTCCTTCCCCAAGTAGTCGCTCGCCAAGCCGATCCCGGCTCCGATCGGCAGGTTGCCGCCGACGATCCCGTAGCCGCCCATGAACCGGCGCTCGACGTCGAACATGTGCATCGAGCCGCCGTGCCCGCCACAGCAGCCGCCCCGCTTGCCGAACAGCTCGGCCATCACCCGCTCCGGCCCAGTGCCCCTGGCGATCGCGTTGCCGTGGGACCTGTACGTCGAGATCAAATAGTCCTCGTCTCTCAGCGCCCTCGCGGCGCCGACGATCGTCGCCTCCTCGCCGATCGACAAATGCAAGAAGCCGCCGATCTTCGCCCGCGCGTACATCTCGCCGGCCCGCTCCTCGAACCGCCTGATCAAGGTCATCGTCGCCAGCCACTCCCTTGCGGCGGCTTGCTCTGGCAGAGGCCGCGTCCCGGGAGCCCGATCCCTGGCGTCAGCTGGCGCTGCCTGCTCGTCTGCCATCTCCCGGCCACATTAGCGGCCGCCCTTCTCCGTGCAGCGCCCGTCCGCGCCCGCGCGCGTGCCTTGCTTGTCTTGGGGAGTGGTTATATTATTTTGAAAACTACTTATGTATATATAAAAAGCTAATACAATGGTAGTTTTGATAAAGAGAGAAGCACATCCGCTGCGGCAACTTTTGGACTCGAAACGCCTTCTCAGACCTCGACGGCGCTCCAGCGCTCGATGAACTCTTGCGCGTCCAGCATCGACAGCTCCTCCCTCAGCATCCTCGCCAGCCGCGAAGCGGCCTGGGGGGCCGAGTCCCAGAACAGCACGACTTCGCCGCTGTCGATCTCGACGACCTCGACGTGGTCGACCCTGTTGGCGTCCGCCAGCGGTGCCGGCGTCAAACCACCTCTGGTAACGATCAACCGGTAAGCCCTGTTCGCCCTCATCTCTGATCGCCCCCACGCCCGGCCGCCCTCACGCTGGCACCGCCGTGTCCTCGGCCACGAACTGGAGCGCCCGCTCGCCGGTCATCACACGACCGCCGATCTTGATCGCCGGCACCTCCGTCACCCCGGCTGCCGCCGCGGCCCTCGTGGCGTCGGCCAGCCGCGCCTTGGTGGAGCCGAGCGCCGCCCCCTTCAGGACGGCCTTTGGGTGCAGCTCGCAAGCGGCGGCCCCTATCACCAGGTTGTCGGCCTCGGCCAGGCTCCTGCCCGCGGCGAACGCCTGCCTGAACGCGGCCTGCGCGAACGCGACCGTCCGGCCGATCGACTTCGCGTATGTGGCCATCAGCATCGCCCGCTCGCTGTCGACCGGGAAGTCGTCCGGCCAGCGCACCGCCATCAGGCCCAGCTCGTCGGCCAAGCTCTCGATCCGCGCGGCGTCCAGCTCGCCGCCACCGGACCGCCCGGCGCCCAGGGCCGGGTCGCGCTGCCCATCGCCGGCCGCCTCGCCCGCCAGCTCCCGCGCCAGCACCGGCTCCCACTCGGCTCCCGGCAGCCGGCCGCCGATCCGCTCGGCGACCAAGTACGCCAACGGGCTGGCCAGGTCGAAGTAGAACGTTGCGTCGGACTCCGACATCGTCGCTGAGGTTAGCCCGCTAGCGGTCTCGCCGTGCCGCCGACCCGGCAATTTGCGAACGGCTCAGCCGTGGATCAGCCAGCCGTCCGCGGCCCTGCCGGCCTCCATGACGGCCTCCGACAGGGTCGGATGCCCGTGGATCGTCCTCGCGACCTCGGCATAGCCGCCCTCCAAAGCCCGCACGTTGACCAGCTCCTGGATCAGCTCGGTCGCCTTCGAGCCGACGATGTGCCCGCCCAGCAGCTCGCCGTACTTCGACTCGCCGACCAGCTTGACCAGGCCCGTCCGATCGCCGTACACCGTGCCCCCGCCGACCGCCCCGTACTGGACCTTGCCGACGACGACCTCATAGCCCTGCTCGCGCGCTTCGGCCTCGGTCAAACCGAACGAGCCGACGTTCGGTTGACAGAACGTCGCCCTCGGGATGTCCACGTACGCCAGCGGATGCGTTTGCAGACCCGCGGCGTCCTCGACGGCGATGATGCCCTCGTCGGAAGCCTTGTGCGCGAGCGCCGGGCCTTCCACCAGATCGCCGATCGCGTACACGCCGGGCCTCTTCGTGCGCAGCGCGCCGTCGACTGCCACCAGGCCCCGCTCGTCCAGCTCCACGCCGGCCGCCTCCAGGCCGAGCGCGTCCACGTCAGGGCCTCGTCCCGCCGCGATCACCAGGTAGTCGACCTCGGCGGTCTCGCCGCCGTCGTTCGCGCCGCCCCCGCTCGTGCCGTCCCCGCCCGCGCTCGCGCCGCCGTAAGAGAAGGTCACGCTCCGCTCGTCAGCTCGCACACCTTCGATCGGCGTACCGGTGTACACACCGATCTTCTGCCGCTTGAGGCCCCTTTCGACGAGCTTCGAGATGTCGGCGTCCTCGCTGGGCAGGACCCTGTCAAGGGCCTCCAGCAGCAGGACCTCGCTGCCGAGCCTCGCAAAGCCAGAAGCGATCTCCGCTCCCGAGGCGCCGGCGCCGACGACGGCCAAACGTGCGGGCAGCTCTGGCAGGGCCCAGGCCTGCTCGGTGCCGATCACCCTTCCGCCCAGCTCTACGCCCGGGATCGCCCGCGGCACCGAGCCGGCCGCCAGGACCACGTTCGTCGCGGTCAGCTCGCGCTCACCGACCCTCACGACAATCGGCCCGGGCGACCCGTTGGCGCTGCCGTCCGCGCCCGCGCCCGCACCGTCGGTAGCCCCGCTCCCCCCGAGCGTGGCCTCGCCCTCGATCAAATCGATCCCGTTCTTCTTGAACAGGCCGCTCACGCCGCCCGTCAGCGTCTTGACGACCTTCTCGCGCCGGGCCTGGATCGCTCCGTAATCGACCTCGACGCCGGCCACGTGCAGCCCGTACTCGTCGGACTCCCTGATCTCGCTCAGCAAATCCGCCGACCGCAGGACCGCCTTGGCGGGGATGCACGCGTAGTTCAGGCACCTGCCCCCGACCCTGTCCTTCTCGATGACAGCGGTCTTCATGCCCAGCTGGGCGGCCCTGATCGCCGCGACATAGCCGCCCGGCCCCGAGCCGATCACGATCGTGTCGTAATTAGTGTCCTCGGCCATCTGGCGCGCAGCCTATCGAAGCGCCCGCACTGTTCCGCTCACCGCTCGGACGGCATACGCGCGCGCGTGCTCCGACTTTCGGGATGCCGCGCGCCCATCACGAAGCGCCCGGGTCGAGTTCATAGGCGTCAGGGCGGCCAAGGTAGTCAGGCAGGTACGAGAAGGTCGCCGACTCGCCGCGGCCGTGGCGGTGTGTCCACAGGCGCCCGGCGTCGACGTCCTTGCGGGCGAGCTGAACGCTCACCCGGATCGGCTGCTCAGCCATCCTCTCCCCACCGCTTCGGCCGCACACGCTTGGGCAGTTCCCGCTCGGCGCGCAGGCGCCCGATGTCGCTGTTCATAGGGTCAAGCGCGTCGCTCACCAGCTCCGCGATCCCCAGCGCGCGCAGGATGCGCAGCAGGTTCTCGACGCTCACGCCGCCGTCTCCCGCTTCCAGCCGCCGGGCGACGCCGCGGGATACTCCCGCGCGCTCCGCGAGCTGGGCCTGGGTCAGTCCGCGCAGGCGCCGCCAGCGGGACACGCTGCTCGAGATGTCTCGCAGCGCGCGACTGACGGGCAGCGGCGGCGGCGAGTTTGTTCTGCTTTTAGGGTCCATATAACGATCATTTTAGCCGTTAGTGATCGAGATAGCGACCGATAACTACCCACAAGCCCGTCGGCGGGCTCAATGCTGGCCCCACGGCCGCCGCGCCCCTCAGCGTCGCCGCCCGCCCGGGCACGGCACGGCGGTGCGGGCGCTCTGCTTCGTGCCGTCCACGAACTCGAACTGAGCCGCGAACTGAAAGCCGCCCTTAGGGCAAACGTTCGGCAGCAGAATGCCCTTCGGCGTGTACGTCAACGTCCTCCCGCCGGCCCGTTCTTCATAGAGGACGCCCTGAGGGCCGATCGTTGTCTTCATCTGGACGATCGCCACATCCGGGGCGCCGGGCACGCTCGGCACGAGCGGCAGCTGGATGTTCAGCTGTCCCCCGAACGGGCCTTCGGCCGGCACGAGCTGCGCGGGGGACAGGATCTGGGTGTCGACCGGGCTCGGCCCGACCGCGTACAGCAACAGCGCTATGTGGCCTGATTCATCGGGCGCTCTGGCGATCGAGATGCGCGCGCGCTCGCTCACGATCTGGGCCCCGAACCTCATCTCGGCGACCGCCCAGCCGCCCCCCATCACAGAGTTGGCCGGACAGCCGCCCGTCCCGTTCGCTTCGAGGATCGCCGCCGAGCACACGTCGAGGCCCAGGCCGCTCAACACGATGCCCAGGTTCTGCGGGTACTCGATGTCGACGTCGGTCAGCGCCGCCGGCAGTTGGCCCGCCGGCGCCGCGATTTCGAAGCTGAAGACGATCGTCGTACGAGCGCCCAGCCTGTACGGGGAAAACGCCGCGCCGAGCCTCGCCGACTGTGCCGCCTGCGCCCCGGGCGCCGGCCACAGGCCGGCCGCCAGCGCCGATGTCACCGCCGCCGTCCAGGCCGCCGCGCGACGCCAGCGGCCACTCCTCGACGCCGCCGGACGTCCTACCCGGCGCATCCGTAGTCCCGTCCCCGTCTGTCGCACGGCGCTCAGTACGACAGGTTCCCCCTCGTCTGGATCACAAGCGCGTAGTTGCTCCTATTGAACGTTCCATACAGCCCCGCGCTGCCGCGGGCGGTCCGGTAGCGGCCGGTGCCGCCGGTGACGGTCAGCGAGCCGGAGAAGCTTTCGTAGGTGCCCGACCCATGCGGTGTCGCCGTGCCGTGACCGTAGATCGAGCCGCTCTTGGTAACGATCGCGAAGCTGCCGGTAAACGTCGCGCCAACGTCCAGATGCACGGTCATGGCGCCCGGCAGCGTGCCCGTCGCGGTGCCCTTCTCCATAAGCAGCGCGCCCGAGGCCGACACGTAGCGCAGGTGCGCGGTGTCGCTCGCTTTCAGCACGCTCGCGTCCGCGCTCGCCGCGCTCGAGCAGCCGCCGCCGAACGCGAGTACCGCCACGACGACCCCGAGGGCCGCTCTGGAGTGGGTGAAACTCATACTTCCTCCGATCGCTCGTCTGTTGTCCTAACGCGCCAGCCCCGCCGGCGGTGCGGTCTCGGCCATACGCCGGTTCACGCGGTCTTCGCCGGTGCCTTCGCGGCCGGCGCTGGCCGCTCCGGTCCGCGACGCTTGGCGTCGGCCGCCCGCCACACCCGCATCAGCCCCATCGTGGGTGTGATCTCCGGCTCCAGCTCGCGCCTGATCGGCGCCACGATCTCCGGGTCCGCGCCTGGCGCGCACGCGTAATAGGCGACGATGCCCGCCAGTGTCATCGCGTGGTGGGCGCCATCCGGCAGCGCGCACGCGCGGACCCGCGCCTCGCGCGCGACGGCCGCGCCCCGCCGCGCCAGCAGCTCGCGGTCGCCGTCGTAGTGATGCACGAAGCCCCGCTGCCCGCCCGCCACGTCGTCGTCGTGGTCGATCACGCTGTCGAGCATCGTCAAGGCCCCGATCGCCATATACGCATCGTCGATTGCCTGCGCCCGCTCGCCCGTCGTGCGCTCGTCGGCCGCGGCCGCGATCAGCGCGTGCAGCGACAGCACGGACGCGCTCGCTCCCGCCAGCAACTCCTGCCAGCGCAGCGGGCCGCCCGGCTCGAGCGCTCCCGCCCACTCACGCAACGGCTCGGTTCCGAGCGCGTTCGCGCGGTGGATCAGCGCCTGCGCCCGCGCGCATCTCCCCGCCGCCCGCCGCGCGACCTCCAGGACCTCATCCGTTCGCGGCAGGCCCGCCAGGCTGCCGGCGACCGCGCCCGCCAGCCGCGCCGCGTAGTTCTCGCCATCGTGGGCCGACCCGAGCTGTACGGGATCGCGGTCGATCCCCGGATCGCCCTGACCGCGCCCCGGCCCGGCCGCGCCCGGCAGCGGCACGGCATCGGTGAGCGCGTCGAGCACCGGCGGCCAGTTCTTCGCTGTCTCGCCCGCCGCCGCGCCGGCTTCCTGTGCGGCCGCCCGCTCGTCGAGCGCGTCCAGGTAGTCGTAAAGGACCTGCAACGCCACGATCGCCTCCGTGACTGTCGCCCGCTGTCCGCGCGGGACGAGCGTCCCGAGCGTCGCGGCGGTCTTCGCGTTCATGCCCTCCTCCCGCAGCTTGCCAAGCGCGATCGCCCGCATCGCCGGGTCATCGATCGCCCGCGCGGCAGCCTCCCAGCGCGCCAGCTGCGCGCGCACGCGCGGGGCGACCGTCGGCCAGTAGCGCGCGTTGGCGATCGCCAACGCGACGGTCGGACTGTATGTGCGGCGCCTGTTTGTCCTCGACAAGGCTGCGGGCACGCTATTCGGCGTGCGTGACGAGATCGCGGGCGCGCTAATCATCGAGCGCCACCGTCGGAGCCACGTTCGAGACGATCCAGCCGGGCACGCTCGCGATCGCCAGCGCGAGCAGTGTCACGAGCGCGAAGATCCCGAGCGGCCGCAGGCTCGCGCCCACGCGCGCGACCGGAAACCCGGTCACGTGCGCCAGGTAAGCGTCGATCACGAGCTGGCCGTAGATGCCGGCCAGGGCGCCGACGACCGCGCCCGCGCACAACAGCAGCGCCGATTCGAGCGCCAGCAGCCGGCGCAGCCGCGCGGGCGAGACGCCGGTCAGCCTCAGTCCCGCCAGCGAGACCCGGCGCTGCCAGATCGCCGAGGCCAGCGCCGCGCCCAGCGCGAGGATCGCGGCCGCGAGCAGCAGGTCCGAGATCGTGCTCAGCTGGGAGAGCCCTTCGCCCGTGAGCGCGTTTATCTTCGCCTCGCGCGACTGGGCCGTGACGACTTCCAGGCCGCTCGCTGGCTCGAGCGCGGCCGTGATCGCGCGCCTCGCGGTCTCGGGCGAGACGCCGGGCGCCAGGCGCACGGCCAGCGCGGTCGGCGCGCCGGTCTTCCACAGCCGGCTGTAGTCGGCCGTGTCCATGAAGATCGCGCCCGGGCTCCACGCCAGGTTTGTCGTCGTCGCCGCGATCCGCATACGCGCGTAGCCGCTCGGCGTCGGCAGCGTCAGGAAACCGCCGACACCGGTGTGATGTTCGCGCGCGATCCGCGCCGAGGTGGCGATCCACCCGCCTTCGCCCAATCGCCGCAAAGCGACGGCCGGGTTCCCATCTTCGATCTGGCTGTCCAGCACTTCTTGCTCGCCGCCGGGCGGCCTGGCGATGATCCAGACCCTGCGATTGCCGAGCTGCAAGAAGCCGCCCTGGAAGGCGCTCACCCCCGCCACGCCTGGCACGCTCGCGATCCGCCGCTCATAGCCGCCCTGGCGGATCGCGGCCGTCGCCTGGCCGGTTTCTCCCGGGTTCGTCACCCACACCTGGGCGTCGTCAGCGTAACTGTGGGCGAAGCCGCCGATCCCCCGCAGCAGGTCGTCGCGGCCGCCTCCGAGCGCGACCGCGCCGAACAGCGCCACCGCGCCCGTGGCCGCCAGCGCGATCGAGCGCAGCGTGGCGCCGCGCAGCGAACTCAGCGCGACCGGCAGCAACGTCAGCTTTTCGCGGCGCTCGCACAGCCGCCGCGCCAAGCCCAGCACGCCGGCGAGCGCGAGCGGCGTCAACAAAAGCGTCGCGAGTGCCAGCAGGACGCACGCGAGCAGCGCCAGCGACGGGTCGAGCGCAAAGATCGCGACCGTCACCGCGAGCAGCACGCCCGCGACGAGCGCCAACCGCCGCCGCGCGCCGGCGTCGAGCAGCGCCGCGCCGGGCAGGCCGTCGGACCCGTGCGCGCCGTCGAGCACGGGCGCGCGGCGCAGATCCAGCAGCGGCAGCCCACACGCCACCACGGCCGTCAGCACCCCGCCCAGAAAGCAGGCGAGCACCGGGCCCGCCGTCACGACCGTGCCCGAGCCGAGCGTAAAAGCCCCGGCCAGGTAGCCGGTCGCGGGATGGAAGACGTGCTCGGCCAGCAGGTAGCCGCCGAGCACGCCGATCGCGGAGGCCACGATGCCAAGGCACAACGTCTGGAACAAGAACATCTGCGCGATCGCCGATCGCCTGGCCCCGACCAGCCGCATGTCCGCGATCGCGCGCCTACGCTCGGGCACCGTCAACAGCAGCGCCCCGAACGCGAACAAAAAGCCGAGCAGGCCGCTGATCGTCGCGAACAGCGCGCTCGCCTGTTCGGAGGGCGCGAGCGCCTGTTCGAGCAGCTTCAGGTCCGCGTCCGCGGGTTGCACCGTCGACGTGGCCCTTGCCAGGCGCTCCAGCTCTCCACGCACGGCCGCTTCGCGCCCGGGCTCCGCCTGCACGAGCACCCGCGTGATCTGGCCAGGCAGACCCGCCAGACGCTGCAGCTGGGCGAGCGGCATGACCGCTACCCGCGCGCGCGCGAGCGCTCCGAACGTTTCGGGCCCAAGCACCGCCGAGACCCGCAGCGGCTGGGCGCGCCCGCGCAGCGCGAGCGTCACGGTGGACGGCCCCCGCCCGCCCCCAAAGGCCCCCGCGCCGAGCGCGGCGGCGGTGCTCCGCGAGAGCCCGATCCCGCCGGGCGAAAGCGTTGCGACCGGCAGCGTGTGGGCGAGACCGTCGAGCGCCAGCAGGCTGACGTCCGTGCCGGCGAGATCGACGCCCACCCAGCGCCCATCCGGGCCGGCCACGGCGGCGGGCGCTTCCAGCAGCGGCGCGGCCTGCCTGACGCCCGGCAACGCCTGCACCCTCGCGAGCATCCCTTCTTCCAGGCCCGCGTCCGCGCGCGCCCTGATCTGCAGCGTCGCCGGGCCGATGACCGCGTGCACGACTTCGCGCGCCGAGCCGGTCACGCTCTGGCTGACGAGCACGCTCGCGAGCACGAGCGCGACCGCGACCGCCACGCCGAGTCCGGCCAGCGCCTCCTGCACGGCGTGCGCGCGCAAGCGGCGCCTGTAGAAGTAATAGAGCGCGTAAGGCTTCATCAGGGCCTGCGCGCGCGCGGGCTCGGCGGTGCCCGTCCGCGCGCGCGCGGACGTCCCTGCCTGGGCTGACACGGGCGTGATCGTCGCGCTCATCTATCGCTCATCTATCGCTCGCGTCGATTGCCGCCGGCATCCCGGTTCCGGCCAGCGCCTCCGCGTTCGCGTCGTGGTCGCACAGCCGCCCGTCGCGCAGCGCCAAACGCCGGTCGGCGAAGGCGGCGGCCTCGTGGTCGTGGGTGACGAGCAGCACGGCCGCGTCTTGCTCGTGGGCGACCTCACGCAGCAGGCCGACGATTTCCTTGCTGCGGGCGCTGTCGAGGTTGCCGGTCGGCTCGTCGGCGAGGATCAGCCGCGGCTCTCCCGTCAGCGCCCGGGCGATCGCCACGCGCTGGCGCTCGCCGCCGGAGAGCCTGTCGACGATCGTGTCCGTGCGGCCAGCCAAACCGACGCGCCCGAGCCACTCCCGGGCCTGGGCCCGCGCGGCGCGCATCCCGGCCCCACCGAGCAACAGCTTCGTGGCGGCGTTCTCCGACGCGCTGACGTGCGCCATCAGGTGCGGGCTCTGGTAGACGAAGCCGACCTCGCCGAGCAGAAAGCCGCCTCGCTCGGCCTCGGACAGCGCGGCGTGGGGGCGCCCGTCGAAGCGGATCGCGCCCGCTTCGGGCTCCAGCAGCGCGGCGATCAGCAGCAGCAGCGTCGTCTTGCCCGAGCCGCTCGGCCCGAGCAGCGCGACCATCTCGCCGGCCTCGATGTCCAGGTCGACGCCGTCGACGGCGCGGACCTCCTCGGCCGCGCCCCGGTAGTGCTTGACGACCCCTTCCAATTCCAGCAGCGCCATCTCACCCTCTCCCGATTCTCATCTTGGCACCCGCCCAGCCCATCCGGGCCGGGCTCACTTCCCGCCGGCCCGAGCGCGCAGCGGGATCACGGGCGCGAGTTCGGGCGCCAGGCGGCCGCGCAGCTCCCCTTCGCTGAGCGACAGCGCACGGTCGGCCCCGGCAAAGGCGGTCGTCTCTCCTATACATGTCAGGATCGCTAGGCCGTCATCGGCGAGCGAGCGCAGCAGACTCAGAATCTCGTCGCGCTCGATCGGGTCGACGCCCTTCGTCGGCTCGTCGATCGCGAGCAGCCTCGGCCCCAGCGTCAGCGCGCGCGCGATCGCGACGCGCACGGCCTCGCCAATGTCGAGGTCCGCGGTCGCGCTCGCGGCGCAGCCCTGCGCGCCGGTGCGCTCGAGTGCGGCGAACGTGCGCTTGCGGGCGGTCCTCGAGGAGATGCCGCGGGCGAGCTGGCCGATCACCAGCTCCTCGCTGACCACGTCGCCCTCGCCGCCGCGCGGGCTCGGCCGGCAGAAGCCGATGCCCTCGCCGAGCGCCTCGCCGCCGCGGCCGGCGAGATCCTGGCCGGCGAAGCGCACGACGCCGGTACTGGGCGCCTCCAGGCCCGCCGCCAGGCGCAAGAGCGTCGAGCGTCCCGAGCCGCGCCTGCCCCAGATCGCGGCCAGCTCGCCCGCCTCCAGCTCAAAGGAGATCTCCGACAGGACGACCTGCTCACGGGGCCCGCGGCCGACACGCTTGCCGACGCGCTCGAACTCCAGCAGGCTCATGGCCGACCCGTACGTCTGCCGAGCAGCGCCCGCAGCTCGCATCGCGCGCGGGCGATCCACGAGAGCTTGGCCTCGATGATCAGGCGCGTGTCCTCGCCAGCCAGCCGCGCGGCCAGGCCCTCGTACGCGTCCCGGTCCTCCTCGCGGCGCTCGGCCGGGCGGGTGCGCTCGGCCTCCTCCAGGCAGCGGCGCTCGTAGGAGTCGAGCACCACAAGCGCGGCCTCGGCCGGCAGCGCGGCCAGTTCATGGCCCCACTCGCGCGAGCGCCGCGCCTCCTCCGCCGCGCGGGCCACGAGCCGCGATTCGTAGAGTTCCAGACCGCGGGCGGTCGCGCGGTAGTGCATCTTCGGCTGGCGATCGGGGTCGCCGCCGGGGATCTTCTCGATCAGGCCCTTCTCCTCCAGCGAGTCGAGGCCCTTGTAGATCTGGCCCGGGCTCGAAAGCGGCCACAGCTCGCCGTACGTGCGCTCGTAGCGCTGGGTCAGCTCGTAGCCGTAGCTCGGGCGCGCAATTATCAACCCCAAAAGCGCCCAGTAAACGTCGGAACGCAGCCCCGCTGGATCCCGATCGTGGTCTGTCCTCACCCCTACCACGCTTCCTAGAGTACTCCACCGGAGCAGCTACTCACCCGATGGAACTTTTCACTCGGTGAGGCGCGCCGACGCGTGGTCGGTATGTGTCGCCTACGCGGGCCATTCCAAAATATGTTCACTCCATTTCGGCCTACTCTCGCGGTAGAACCTTCCATTCGGGCACTTGTCGGACGGGCGCGCAGGCCCCATCATGCTCAACGAGGAGGGGATCCCGGCAAAGCTGCCGGGCCTCGCTGGGGCGAGGCGAAAGCGGGCTGTGGCCCGCCCGAAGCCCTCCCTGAGAGTCGTGCAAGCAGGAGGGGTATCAGTGTCGTCATCGAGGGTAGAAGAAATTGTCGAGTGGGGTCGTCGGCGCACGTCGCTGTACGCCCGGGACGCCGATTGTCAACACGCGTCCGAGGCGTCTCCACAGGCCTCGAGCGTCGCCGTGCCCGTCCCCTCCCCGAGCGGTGGCGTCCGAGGAGGCTCGGCGTCGGTGGGCCTGGGGTTCATGCCGTTGGCCCTTTCCGCGCCGGCTCTCACCCCGGCGCCGCGACCCCGAAACCCCAATTGGGGTCGCGGCGCTCTCTTTGAGAATCGTGCGCCACGCCGGGGGCTCGTTTGCCCGGCGCGGCGGATGAGCGCGCGCGCGCGGCCGCGGTCTGGCCGAGTGGGGCGCGCTGTCGTGGAGATCGCCGTCTCGGACGCCCGCGGGCGTCTCCGGCGGCGAGGCTGTTGTCTGATCCAAGAACGGAAATAGAGGAGTGGAGAGAGCATGAAAAGCATCAAGATCGCAGGGCTGGCCCTGGTCGCCGTGTTCGCGTTCAGCGCGATCGTCGCGGGTAGCGCCTTCGCAACTCCCAACGGGCCTGAATACAAGCTGTGCGCAAAGGCGCCGAAGGTCGAAAAGAAATACACCGGCGAATACAGCGACAAGGGGTGCACGACCGAAGCGACCGAAGGCAAGTACAAGCTCGAAGAAGTCGCCGAAGGCACCGCGTTCAGCGGCAAGAGCAAGGCGAGCACCTTTACGATCGCCGGCAAAGTGATCAAGTGCAAGAAGGATACGGTCACGGGCTCCATCCTGAACCAATTCAGAGATACCGATAAGATCATCTTCTCCAGCTGCACGGTCAACGGCAACAAGAGCGAACCGTGCGGTAATGTCGCCCCGGGGACGATCGAAACGGCGCAGCTGGAAAGCAATCTGTACTTCGTCAACGAAGCCGAAACTCAGCCGGGGATTGCGCTCAACGGCGAAGAAGGTGTGTTCGCCGAATTCAAATGCGGTGCGGAAACGATCGTGATCGAAGGCGTCGCGCTGGGAACGATCACCGGCGGCAAGGGCATCACGGCGACCTTTGCCGTCAGTGGCGGTCACCAGGCGATTCAGGAAATATGGCTCTTTGAACACTCGTTCAAAGCACGCCTGGAATCAAACAATGAAGAAGTGACGCTGGAAACGACCGAGGAAGAGAAGCCGGCCACCAAGGGGGTGGGCGTTTTTTTCTAGGCATTGTCAGGGGCTTACGCGCACCGCGTAAGCACTCGGCGCTGGTCGTGTGCGGGGCACTCGCCTCGCACACGACTACTCCGATGCCCCGATCGCATCGTAAATGCCCAGAGCGTCGAGTCGAAATGCCGGTAAAGAGAACATACGCAATGACCTTGCCTGGTAAATATCGAGAATATCGACGAGACACCAATATTTTCACACGACAGGCCGGTCCTTTCTTCTCGCCGATGTGTTCATACAGGCGATGACCAACAACAACAACAACGCGTGCGCAGGGCAGAGTCGCACCTCCACGCATGATGCCAAGGAGGAGCGAAAGCGATGATTCGCAGAAATTTGAACCCAGCCATGGTTGTAGCGGCAATAGCGCTTGTGTTTGCGATGACGGGTGGCGCGTACGCCGCCAAGAGGTACCTGATCACCTCGACCAAGCAGATCAGCCCGAGCGTCCTCAAATCGCTGCGCAGTCAGGCCGGTCCCGCCGGCACCAACGGCACGAACGGGACAAACGGCACCGCTGGCCCGCAGGGAGTTCCTGGACCGCAGGGGCCGCAGGGAGTCAAAGGCGAACAGGGGCCGCAGGGAGTCAAGGGCGAACAGGGGCCAGAAGGGCCCAAAGGCGAACAGGGAGTAAAGGGCGACCCGGGGGAAACGGGCTTCACCAAAACCCTTCCGTCAGGCAAGACCGAGACGGGAACGTGGTCGATGGTGATCGGAAAGGCGCAGGCAATCTTCGGTGAAAAGGCGGTGGGTGTCACGTCTTTGTCCTTCAACATCCCGTTGGAAAAAGCGATATCGAAAGAGAACATCAAGGTCGTAGGTTTTGGTGAATCGTCGACTACTGAATGCCCCAGCTCAAGCGAAGAAATCGAAGACGGCCAGCCGGCCAAGGCGACGCCGGGCTTCCTGTGCGTGTATGTGGTAGAGGGGCTCGTGGAACCTGTAAATCCGGTCATGACAAACGCGAATGGCGTGGTGCTTTTCAGCGAAAAGGAAGAACCCTCCAAAGAAGGCTTCGAAGCGTTTGGCGTGTGGGCGGTGACGGCCAATTAGAAGGCGTCTTCTAGATAGAGCCGGGTCGGAGACGCGCCGTCGGCGTCATCGATCTGGGGACATCGCCAAAGACATCGAACCATGAACTCATTGAGACGAACATCCAGCAAGCAGAGCAGACACTCCAGCGCCGTCGGCCGGGGGGCCGGGACGCGCGGCGCGTGCGCCTTGCTCCTGGTAGTCGGCTTGGCGCTCGGGGCGCTGTGGATCGGGAGCGCCCCGGCTCTAGCCGCCGAAGAAGAACACCCTTACATCGCCGCTCGTTCGATCATCGGTCAGATAAAACCGGATGGGCAAGCGTGCGGCGTGGCGACCGATTCGCACGGCGACGTGTATTTGGCGAATTACGAAAAACAGTTGATCTTGGTCTATTCGCCGGAAGATATCAAAATCGCTGAATTCAAAGTAAAATTCAAAAATGGGCCGTGCAACCTGGCGGTCGATTCTACGACAGGGGCGTTGTATGTCGCTGAATACGGTGGACAGGTCGACAAGTACAAGCCCAGTGTATTTCCTCCGACATCGAGCACCAAATACGCGCTTGAAGAAACAGCCGGCAACAAAGGTGTTATCGTGGCGTCGACGGGCAGGGCGCACGGTGTCGCCGTTGACCCCGATAATCAGGACCTGTACGTTGCTGCGGTAACGCACATCTCCTCCTATGAACCAAACGGCACACTGATCTCTTCCACGATTGGGGAAGGCCTCCTTTCCGGGCCGCGTTTCTACGGTGTCGATGTTTACGGGACGAATGGCGATGTGTACGTGACGGACAACGCGCATGCACGGGTCTATGTCCTCAATCCGAGTGGCACCGCGATCTTGAAGGAAATATCGGGCGCGAGCGCTCCTGGTGGGGAATTTCAGGTAGGCACGTTCAACTTGGCTGTCGAACAGTCCAATGGCGACGTGTACATTTACCACAAAGGTGAATCGCAGGTAGCGAGTCTTGTTACCGAGTTCAACTCCTCCGGCGGTTATTTGTCTACGATAGGCTGGGAATTTGACGGAGGGTCGCTCAGTATTAATGCGTTCGACGGCGCCGACGTTGCCGTTGACAACGGCTCCGCGAGCCCTAACAAAGGTGACATATATGTCGCTTCTCAAGACCAGATCCACGAAGTCGACAACGTGTACGCGTTTGGACCATCGACCGAATATTTGCTGAAAGTCGAAAACGAAAACGCCGGCGAGGGCACCGTCGCGAGCGAACCGGCGGGGATCGAATGTGGCGCGACCTGCTCGCCCAAGTTCACCAAGGGCGAGGCGATCGAACTGAAAGCCGAACCCAAGACGGGCTTCGTGTTCGCCGGCTGGTCGGGAGCGTGCTCTGGCGAAGGTGCGTGCAAAGTCACGATGAGCGAAGCGCAGAGCGTGACCGCGGCTTGGAAGGCGGCTGGACACCCAAGATTGAAGGTTGAAGAGAGCGGTGAAGGCACGGTCACGAGCAAACCGGCGGGGATCGAATGCGGCGGTACGTGCGAAGCTGCCTTTGAAGAAGACAGCGTGGTGACGCTGAAAGCCAAAGCCGGGGCCAGTTCGAAGTTCGTCAGCTGGACGGGGTGCACGCCCCTTACCGGCCACCCAGAAGAATGCACGGTGGACATGAGTGAAGCGCATACGGTGACGGCGACATTTGTTCTGGCGTCAGGCCCGCAGCTATTGAAGGTCGAAAAGGAAGGCGCCGGTGAAGGAACGGTCAGCAGCGTTCCTTCGGGTGTCAACTGCGGTTCGACCTGCGAAGCGCTGTTCGCCGAAAGCGAACAAGTGACGTTGAAAGCGGTCCAGGCGCTCGGCTCGAAGTTTGCCGGCTGGACGGGGTGCACGCCGCTGGCCAACCAGACGGAATGTACGGTGAGCATGAGCGAAGCGCGCACGGTAAAGGCCCTCTTCAGCGTCGCCGCCCGCTACGCGCTCCAGGTCAAAACTGTGGGGGCGGGCGCGGGTAGCGTCGTCGGTCCCGCGGGCATCGATTGCCCCTCCGCGTGCGAAGCGAGTTTTGAAGAAGGCACGGTGGTAACCCTGGAAGCCAAACCGGAATCGTCCGCTGGATTCACCTCTACCTTCACTGGCTGGTCGGGCGCGTGCTCGGGCGTCACAACGACGTGCAAAGTGAGTATGACCGAAGCGCGCACGGTAACGGCGACATTCGAACGGGGCATTATCGAATACCCGTTGCGAGTGTTCGAGGCCGGGACCGGTGAAGGGACCGTCAGCAGCGCTCCGTTGGGTGTCGACTGCGGCCTGATGTGCGCGGGTCCGATCGACTGTGGCTCCATCTGTAAAGCGAGCCTCGAAGCCGGGACGACCGTCGAACTGGTGGCCGTGCCGGCATTCGGCTCCGCCTTCGTCGGCTGGTCGGGAGCCTGCACAGGCGCCGGCGTCTGCGAAGTGACCATGAGCGAAGCGCGGGAAGTCACTGCCACCTTCGAACCGATCGCGGCGAGCAGATACGTCCTTCAGGTGGACAAGTCCGGAGAAGGCGCGGGAACCGTCACCGGCATCCCCGCCGGGATCGACTGCGGCTCGTCCTGCGAAGCAACCTTTGAAGCGGGCACGACGGTCGAACTGAGAGCAGTAGCAAACGCTGGCTATACGTTCACCGGCTGGTCGGGCGCGTGTACGGGCACCGAAGCGGTATGCGATGTCACGATGAGTCAAGCGCGAACGGTGACCGCCACGTTCACAATCGCGAAAACCCCAATGCCGCCATTCCAAGCGCCGAGCGGTTCCTCCACCAGCAGCGGCACGACCGCAAGCACCGGCACCACACCATATGCTCCTCCGCCGCCTGGCGTGGGCAAGCTCACCGTGCCCAGCGTGGGCTCCGTGGTGGGCGGTGGAGTGCTGTTGCGGCTGCGCTGCTCGACCAGCGGGCCGTGCCATGGCACGCTGAGCTTGACAATCACCGTCAAACAGGGTCACAAGACCAAGACGCTGGTGATCGGCCGCGCCTCCTACAACGTCTCGGCCGGCGGCTCACAAACGGTCAAGATCGCGCTCTCGTCGCTCGCCAGAGGGATCCTGCGCGATCGCAACCTGCACGCGACGCTCACAGGCCCAGGCGTGCACAGCACGCTCACCCTCAAGCGCACGAGAAGGGGATGACACCATGGGAAAGAGCTGGCCCATGCGTTTGAGGTCGCTCGTCTTTGGTGTGCTGGCGGGGTTGCTGCTGTGCGTCTTCCCCGGATCGGCGCTGGGATCGACGGGTGCGCCGTCGGTCGCGGGCCAGTCGGTGTCGGACGTCAGGAATGACGGCGCGAGCCTTGCCGGGGAAATCGATCCCGATGGCTTCCTGACTGATTATTGGTTTGAATACGGGGCGTGCGGTTCGCCGACCTCATGCGCCGCCAGTGGGTTCGAAGGGCGTACCGCCGAGGGATCGCTGGCCGCGGGTACTGAGGTGGAAGGGGTTGGCGCCCAGGTCTCCGGTTTGCGGGCGGGCACGACGTATCACTACCGGCTCGTGGCTGAAAACACGCAGGGCAGGGTCGGCGGCGGGGAAGCTCTGTTCTCGACGTGGGGCACGGGAACGTTCGGACTGCCCGACGGCCGGGCGTGGGAAATGGTCTCGCCGATCGACAAGCACGGTGCGCTGATCCAGCCGCTCGGCGAAGGCTGGGCAATCCAGGCGGCGGCGCGGGGCGGCGCGATGGTGTACGAGGCGTTCTCGCCGACGGAATCGGACTCGGCGGGATATCCGCTGTATCAGCCGGCGCTGGCCACGCGCGGCAGCGGTGGTGGCTGGTCCTCGCGCGATCTGGCGATCCCGCATGCCATGCCGACACGAATATCGGTGGGCGAAGGGTGGGAGTTCAAGTACTTCTCCGAAGGCCTTTCGCGCGCGATCGTGCAGCCGATAGGTCCCTTCACGCCATGCGAACCCGAACCGGGCACGCGCCAACCGTGCGTCTCCCCGGAAGCGACCGAACAGACCGCGTTCCTGGGCTCCGACTATGCCGGTGGCAGCGCGAGCAGGGAACCCTGCACGTCCTCCTGCTTCACGCCGCTCGTGACGGCCGCGAATACGCCTGTGGGAACGAAGTTCGGCATCAGCGTGCTCGCTGGGGAATGTCCGCCGAAGACCTTCTGCGGCCCGATGTTCCTGGACGCGACACCTGACCTGAGCCATGTCCTGCTGGAATCGCGCGCGGCCCTTACCCCATCGTCCGCGGCGGGACGGGAAATACCGGCGGACAGCCTGTACGAGTGGAGTGAAGGCAGGCCAGCGAGCGAGGAGCTGCGGCTTGTAAGCGTGCTGCCTGGCAACGAAAAAGGCGAAGCGCTGCCAGGAACGGAACCCTTTGTCGGGATCACTCCCGAATACCCAAATGTTCGGCATGCGATCTCGTCCGACGGCGAACGGGTGGTGTGGGCGAGCCATGCGCCGGGTCACCACCTGTATCTGCGCGTGAACGCGACGCAGCCGCAGAGCCCGCTCGACGAACACGGCGAATGCCAGATTGCCGTCGATGCGTGCACGGTCCAGTTGGACGCCGGTCTATCTGGAGAAGCACAGTTTCAGACCGCAAACACTGAAGAGACGCACATCTTCTTCACCGATGTGTCGGAAAAAGAACAAGATATGTATGAATACAACGTCGCGCCGCACCAGCTGGTGCGAATGACCACGGGTGCTCGTGTCGTTGGCGGCGCGGCCGGCGCGAGCGAAGACGGTTCATGGCTCTACTTCGTCGGGAAAGGAGCATTGGCGGCCGGGCGCGATGGCGAAGGATCATCCTAACCTGTATGTGTTGCACGACGGAGGCTCGGGTTGGGGGACGCCGCGGCTGATCGCGGTCCTCTCACAGGCCGACTGGGGAGCTTGGGGCGGTAGTAGGGGCGCAGAAGCGGATCTTTATGAAATGCCCGCTCGTGTGTCGCCGGACGGTCAGTGGTTGGCGTTTATGTCCCATCGAAGCCTGACGGGGTTCGACAATCGCGATGCCGTGAGCGGCGAACTCGATCAGGAGGTGTACGAGTACGACGCGGTGAAGGGCCGGCTCGTGTGCGCGTCGTGCAATCCCGCCGGCTCGCACCCGCACGGTGTTCTTGGGAGCACGCTTGAATTTGGGGCCGGTGGCCATCACCTTGCGGGTGATGAATCGAATTACGGCGGTTGGGTGGCGGGTAGCGTTCCGGGTTGGACGGCGTCGCTCTCGCGTTCTGGCACGAACTACCAGTCGCGATACCTGTCCGACAGTGGCAGGCTGTTCTTCGACTCAAGCGATCGGCTCGTACCGAAGGATGTGAATGGGACCGAGGACGTGTACGAGTTCGAGCCGGAAGGCGTGCCGGCGGGCAGTGAGCACGCGTGCTCGAGTTCATCCGCGAGCGGCAGCGTGGTGTTCGAGCCGGCGCGCAGCGTGCGGGTGGAAGGCCGGACGATCAGCGAGGGCGCTGGCTGCGTGGGCTTGGTCTCCTCAGGCGAATCCTCCGAAGAATCCGCCTTCTTGGACGCCGATGAAACGGGCTCGGAAGTGTTCTTCCTGACGAGCGGCAAGCTCTCCGGCGAAGATGTCGATACGTTGCCTGACGTTTACGTCGCGCGCGAATGCTCGAGCGCGTCACCCTGCGCCGCACCGCCCGTGTCGCCGCCGAAACCGTGCAACAACGAAGCGTCGTGCAAAGCGGCGCCCTCGCCCCAGCCTGAGATCTTCGGACCGTCGGGTAGCGCGACGTTCTCTGGGCCAGGGAGCCCCTTCGCGCCGCTGCCCGGCCCGAAGGGAACAGTGAAGAAGCAGTCACAGTCCTCGTCGCGTGCGCAGAAGCTCTCACGCGCGCTGAAGGCGTGCCGTAAGGAGAAGGGCAAGCGCAAGCGGGTGGTGTGCGAAAAGCGTGCGCGTAAGAGTTATGGCGCGAAAGCAAAGGGGAGGGGAGGTCGATGAGTGCCAGGGTTCGACTGTTCGGTGTATCCGCGTCTCTCGTGGTCGTGCTCGCGCTTTTTGCCTCTGCGTCCGCGGGCGCGGAAGCGCTGTCGCCGTGGTGGCATCTGAGTTCGATCGCGCGACCGGGAAATCTGAGCGTGGGCGCCGAAGCGTTGCAGGAGATCGGCGTGACGGCGGTGAACGTGGGCGACGGCGTTGTCAGCCCCAGCGGCTCGCCTGTGGTGGTTTCCGATGTGCTGCCCGAACATGTGAGCGCCCAATCGGTGGAAATGGGGCGTACTATCACGGGCAGTCACATAAACCTCACACAGAGCAAAGAATGCAGCATTACCGGATCGGGAAGGGTTGTGACGTGCGTGTTCGACGGAGGATCGCTGCCGCCATTCAGCCAAGTGGAAATCTTGATCGGGGTCGCGGTCGAAGCGGGCGCCACCACGGGTGAGATCAATCGCATGAGCGTCTCTGGCGGCGGTGCGCCGCAGGTAGAAGCCGGCCATCCGATCACGGTCGGCGCGACGACCCCGTTCGGGATGGAAGACTACGAGCCCGTGCTAGAAGAAGTGGGAGGGAGGATCGACACACAGGCCGGCTCTCATCCCTTCCAGTTCACCACCACGCTTAATCTCAACCAGAAGTTGGTGTTCAATCCAGGAGCCGGGAGGCTCGTGCCGGCGCCGGTAGGGCTGACGAAGGACGTGGTGGTGAAGCTCCCGCCTGGGCTGGTCGGCAACCCGACGGCGTATCCACGGTGCAGCCTGGCGCAGTTCTCGACATATCCTCACAGTGAAGGTCCGAACAACTGCCCCCTCGACTCGGTCGTCGGTGTGACGACAGTGACAATCGACGAACCCCTATTGGGCACTCTGACCTTCGCGGAGCCGATCTACAACCTAGAACCCGACCCGGGGGAACCGGCGCGGTTCGGGTTCCAGACGGATACGGTGCCGACCTTCCTGGGGACCTCCGTGCGTACGGGCGAAGACTACGGCATCACGGTGCGCGTGGAAAACATTCCTCAGGCGATCGGGTTCCTCGACATCACGGTGACGTTCTGGGGCGTGCCCGGTGACGCGCGCCACGAGAACGCACGAGGCGTCAATTGCCTGCACCTTGGGGAGGGGTTTGCAGGAGGGGCAGGGGCTTCGTGTGAACCGAGCGGGCAGAGCAGTGCGGCGCCGTTCCTGACGACGCCAACGTCGTGCTCGGGCGAAGCGCTCGTAAACACCGTGGAAGTGGATTCATGGTCTCGGCAAGGTGAATATGTGCGTCCGACCCCCGACCCGAGTGTTCCGGAGCCTGGCATAGGTGGCTGTGGGCTGCTGCCGTTTCACGGAGAAATCGGCGCGACACCCGACGGCCGGGCGGCGAGCACGCCGAGCGGACTGAACGTCGACGTGCACGTTCCCCAGGAAGGCCAGTTGACCGCGGAAGGGCTCGCGCAGTCGAACATCAGGAACATCAAGGTCGTGCTGCCGGAAGGGTTGGCGCTCAACCCCTCCGCGGCTGACGGTTTGCAGTCGTGCGGTCTCGCGCAGATCGGGTTCACGGGCGTGGATCCGCTGACGGGCGCGGACCAGTTCACAGCCAGCGAACCGTCCTGTCCGGACGCGTCGAAGATCGCGAACGTCACGATCAAGACGCCGCTTTTGCCGGACCCATTGCAGGGGTTCGTGTATCTCGCCGCGCCACAGAACTTCGCGTTTCCGGCGAACCCCTTGGAAAACCCGTTCGCGAGTTTGGTCGCGATGTACCTGGTCGCGCAGGACCCGATTTCGGGGACGCTCGTAAAGCTGCCCGGGAGCGTGTCGCTGAGCCCGACGGGCCAGGCCACCGCGACCTTCGCGAACAATCCGCAGCTGCCCTTCGAAGACGCTGAAATCCAGTTCTTCGGTGGCGAACGGGCTCCTCTGGCCACGCCGGCGCGCTGCGGTAGCTATAAGACCGAGGCGACGTTCGAACCGTGGACGAACACGGCGATCAGCCATGAAGCGCTGCCCGCCAGCTCGACGTTCGATATCACCTCAGGACCCAACGGCGGGCCGTGTCCGGGCTCCTCGCTGCCGTTCAACCCGTCGCTGTCCTCCGAGAGCACGAACGTCAACGCCGGGTCGTTCACGCCGCTGTCGACCACGCTCTCGCGCCCGACCGGCGATGAGAGCATCGGTTCGGTGACACTGCACTACCCGCCGGGTCTGTCGGGCTCGCTGACCGGCGTGGAACTGTGCCCCGAACCGCAGGCCAGCCAAGGCACATGCTCCGCGAACAGCCAGATCGGCGAAACGATCGTCTCGGTCGGCGTCGGCGGCGACCCGTTCACCGTCACCGGCGGCAAGGTCTACCTGACCGGCCCTTACAACGGCAGCGGGTCGTGCGCGGGCGGAACTCCGAATTGCGCGCCGTTCGGCCTGTCGATCGTCAACCCGGCCAAGGCCGGGCCGTTCGACCTGCAGGAAGGGCACCCCGTGGTCGTGCGCGCCAAGGTCGAGATCGACCCCCACACCGCCGCGCTGACGGTCGTCACCGACCCCGCCGGGAGCGCCCACTCGATACCGCAATTCGTCGAAGGGTTCGCGCTGCAGATCCAGCACGTCAACGTGCTGATCAACAGGCCCGGCTTCACGTTCAACCCCACCGGCTGCGACCCGACCAAGATAACCGGCGAAGTTGGCAGCACAGAAGGCGGGAGCGCTCCCGTGTCGGTTCCCTTCCAGGTCGCCAACTGCGCGAACCTGAAGTTCGAACCGAAAATCAACGTGTCCACGTCCGGAAAGACCAGCAAAACGAACGGCGCCAGCCTGACCTACAAGATCACCTATCCGAGTGGCCCGATCGGCACGTACGCGAACATCAAAAAGGTCAAAGTCGAACTGCCCAAGCAGCTGCCCTCGCGGCTGACGACGCTGCAGAAGGCATGTACCCAGGCGCAGTTCCAGGCCAACCCAGCGGGCTGCCCCGAAGCGTCGGTGATCGGCCACGCCAAGGCGGTCGTGCCGAACATCCCCGTGCCCGTCGAAGGGCCCGTCTACTTCGTCTCAAACGGCGGCGAAGCGTTCCCGAACCTCGTGATGGTCTTGCAGGGATACGGGGTCACGATCGACCTCGTCGGCAACACCTACATCTCCAAATCAGGGGTAACGAGCACCACGTTCAACGCGGTCCCCGACAATCCCGTCACCAGCTTTGAAATCACGCTTCCCGAGGGGCCGCACTCGGCGCTCGCGGCCAACGGCAACCTGTGCGAACAGCACCTGACGATACCCAACGAATACGTCGCCCAGAACGGCATCCAAACCCACACGAACGCGCCGATCGCGGTCGAAGGCTGCAAGCCGGCGATCTACGTGACGGGCCACACCGTCAAGGGATCGGTCGCCACGTTGAAGGTCAGCGTGCCGTCCGCCGGCATGCTCACGGTCGCGGGCAAAGGCCTCTCGAAGGCCTCCAAGAAGGCCGGCAAGGCCAGCGACGTTACCGTCGCGATCCACCTGACGAAGGGCGAGGCCGCCTTCCTGCGCGGCCACAAAGGCCGCAAGCTGAAGGCCAAGATCGGGCTTACGTTCACGCCCAAGAAGGGCGCCAGGCTCAAAACGTCGGTGAGCGTGCAGGTGGGTTGAGGTCGTCGGGCGGGGGCGGGAGCCGGCCTCTCCGGCAAACCCCCGCTGGCGGCGACTACGCGCTCTCAGGCCAGTCGATCCGCTCGCCAAGCTCGCTCGGGCCGAGGTCGATGAGCGCGCTGCGCTCGATCGGCTTGTACTTGTCGCCGGTAAGCCCGAGCCAGTCGACCGATCGCTTGTCGGGGTCGACGATCAGGACCTCGTCGACTTTGTGGTCAGCGTAGAAAGGTAGCTTCTCCCAGGACTCGTCGCCGGGGGAGACGATCTCGACGACGAGCGCGGCGGTTGGCAGCCAGGTGCCGTGCGCGCCGGGGCGGTGCAGGCCGCCGTCAGGCACCCTGAAGTCGTGTTCTGAGTCGCCGAGGTTGAACTCGCCCATCGTCGGGATCAGACCGGCCGCGCGAGCCGGCCCGTCGAGTATGACCGCGAGCTGCTGGGTCAGTGAGGCGTGTCCGAAGCTCGGCGCGGGAACCATGTGCAAGACACCCTCCCAGACCTCGTCGAGGCGGTCGAGCCCGGAGTGGTGGCGGCGCTCGAGCAGCCCGTCGAGCCCGGCCGTCGGAGGATCGAAGACCACCGTGCGCATGATGGTCAGGATACCGCCCGTCGCAAGTGACGATTACGCGACGATCTCTTTGCTCTCGCGCAGGGCGGAATTGAGGTCCGCTCACTTGGTCGCTGCCGGTGCGCGGCTTGTGCTACGTTGAAATGCAATGCCATGCAGAAGGAGCATGTGATGGCGCGGGCCAAGCGTACGCGGTCGTTCTCGGCGCGGTTCTCGGCGGAGGTCGTCGACATGCTGGACGCGCGCAGCGAGCGTCTCGGCCAGTCCAAGGCGCGGGTCGCCGAGCGCCTGATCGAGGAGGGGCTGCGCAGCGAAGAGCTTCCGGGGATCGTGTTCCGCTCCGGTCCAACCGGCAGGCGCGCCGGACTTGCCGGAGGCCCGGATGTCTGGGAGATCGCCCGCGACCTCAGGGCCGCGGTCGCCCACGGTGCGGCCGACCCCGTGCAGGCGGTCGCCCGCACCAGCGGCCTTGATCCCGCGATGGTCGGCTTGGCCGCCAGCTACTACGCCGCTTACCCCGAGGACATCGACGAGCGCATCCGCCTGGACGAGCAGGCCGCCGAACGTCTGCGCCGCGCCATCGGGGCAGCGCCCGCTCAGTCCGCGGCGTGAAGCTGCTCCTGGACGAGATGTGGACGCCCACGATCGCGCGCGAGCTGCGCGGATGCGGGCACGACGCATGCGCCATCAGCGAGCCCGCTTACTCCGCGCGCTTCGCCGGCGTCAGCGACGAGCAGGTCTTCGCCAAAGCTCAACACGATGGCCTGACGATCGTCACCGACAACATCGCCGACTACGAGCAGGCCAGGCACAACTGGCAAAGCACGGGCCAAGTCCACAACGGCATCGTCTATGCGCTGGACCCGCCCTTCAACCGCCACCAGGGCGAAGGGGTGATCGGCCAAATGGTGCGCGCGCTGGGCCACTTTCTCGACTCGCCGCGAGCCAAGCGCCAGCCTTTCAACCAGATCCACTATCTCAGGCGGGCGCCTGACGACGGCTGATGTCACGCGCGGCGCTCCTGGTCTGATTTATCTGATATTATATGGCCTTCCTGATCGACACGTCTGTCCTGGTCGACGCCGAGCGTGGCGGAACGGCGCTCGAGCGGGTCCCCGCTGACGGAGAGCACTCGATCAGCGTGATCACCACCAGCGAGCTGCTGCACGGCGTCAACCGCGCCAATGACATTCCGCGTCGGATGCAGCGTGAAGTGTTCGTGGAGAACGTGCTCAGCGAACTGGAGGCGCTCCCCGTCACTAGCGAGGTTGCGCGGATACATGCCAAGATCTGGGCCGAACTCGAAGCGGCTGGTGAGATGATCGGCGCGCACGACCTATGGATCGCCGCCACCGCGTTGGCGCACGGTCTCCAGGTGGCTACGACCAACGCGCGCGAGTTCGAGCGTGTCCCGGGTCTGTCCGTGCTCGCGCTCTAGGCCGCTCGGCCGCCGAGCGCGATCGAGACACCTGCTCCAGCCGCGCGGATGCGACCCAAGAAACCGCACCCAACCCCGCCCGACGGTACTGGTACGATCCTCGCATAATATCGAGTACGATCCCGCTGGCAAATGTAGTACAATCCTTATATCGATCCATCCTTTTCGGGAGGCGAGGCAAGCGAGGCGAGCCTGGCCGAACATCGTCCAAGAATCGTCGAGAGTCTGGTGAGGGCGCGTCTGCGCACTCATGGCGCGGTGCTGCTGACGGGGACCAAGGCGATCGGCAAGACCACCACGGCTCGTCGGTTCGCGGCCTCGGAAGTGCGCCTCGATCAGGATCGCGCGGCGCTGACGGCGGCGCAGACGGACCCCAGCCTGGTGCTCGACGGCGATAGCCCCCGCCTGATCGACGAGTACCAGCTGGCGCCGGGGGTATGGAATGCGGTACGTGGGCGAGTGGACGATCTCGGCGGTAAGGGACTGTTCCTGCTCACGGGCTCCTCGACTCCAGAGAGCGAGGCGGTGAGCCACAGCGGCGCCCGCAGGATCGCTCCCGTGGCGATGCGCACGATGACCCTGCTCGAGCGTGGCCTCTCCAGTGGCGAGGTCTCGATCGGCGCGCTCCTGGACGGTGCTCGACCAGCATCCGGGCAGCGCCGCATCGGCGTCACCGAGGCGATCGAGGCGCTCGCGGTTGGGGGGTGGCCAGACAACCTGACCCTCGCGCCGTCCGATGCGCTCGATGCGAACGCGGACTACCTGCAGGTGATCGTGGGCGCGGACGTTCACCGCGTGGACGGCGTCAAACGCGATCCCGGCGGGGTGCGCCGCCTGCTCGCCTCCTACGCCCGCAACGTGGCCACCGACGCGAGCCTGAGGACGATTGCTCGCACATCGGAGCGTCCACTGGCCGAGTCGACCCTGCACGACTACCTGCACGTGCTCAGACGTCTGTTCCTGATCGAGGACCAGCCGAGCTGGAAGCCGGCGCTGCGCTCGCGCGTTCGTCTCACCGCCACCCCCAAGCGTCACCTCGCCGATCCCTCGCTCGCCCTCGCCGCCCTTGGCGCCACCCCCTCGCGCCTGCTCGGCCCTGAGATCGAGCTTGCCGGGCTGCTGTTTGAGTCCCAGGCGATCCATGACCTCCGCGTCTACGCTCAGCCGCACCGAGCGGACGTCCGCTTCTATCGCGACAACAAGGGCTTGGAGGTCGACGCGATCGTCGAGGCCAACGACGGCCGCTGGGTCGCCGTCGAGGTAAAGCTCGGGCACAATCGCGCGGACGAGGGCGCCCGCAACCTGCTGGCCCTCACGAGCAAGCTCTCACCCGAGTCCCTCGCCGCATGCGGCGCCCTGCTGCTGGTCGTCGCCGACAGCCCCACATATACCCGCCCGGACGGCGTGATCGTCACCTCGATCGCCGCGCTGGGGCCGTGATCTGAAAGCGGTGAGCGGACGACGAACGTCTCGTACAGACGACCGAGCGCGGCGTGGTCTTGCGCAGGGCACGGCCGTCAGGGCGCGGCTGGGCGGCTCGAGGCTCGCCCGGGCCAGCTCGTCGCGGGCCGGTCCGCGCGCGCGCTCAGGCACGGCGTTCGACTTGGCTGCCGTTCGAGGACATGCTCGTAGTCGCGCGCCCTTGAGAGGCATCACGCCCGGTCAAGACCAGAGAGCCTCGATCGGGGTAGCCCAGAGGCGACGCCCCAGCGGGGTGGTCTGGCGTGTGGTGCACAGCACGAGGCCGGCCATAAACCGCTCGCCCGCAAGGGCGCGGAATGCGTTCAGCCCGCGCAGGCTCGCCTGCCTGATCGTGGCGCCCGACTTGATCTCGATCGCGATCACCTTGCCTGTGCGGTCTTCGAGCACGACGTCCACCTCCTCCCCGTGTGGCCCGCGCCAGTGGCGCATCGCCGGGGCCGTCTCGGTGTAGGGGAGCAGCCGCGCCAGCTCCATCGCCACGAACGACTCGTATGCGCGACCGCTGAGCGTGTCGTCCTGTGCGATCCGCGTCGCGTCGGCCTCCAGCAGATGGATCATCAAGCCCGTGTCCTCGACGAAGAGACGCGGCGCGCGCACCGCTCGCGCGGCGAACCCGGGAGTCCACGCGGGGACCCTCACGACCAGGTGGAGCAGCTCGAGCAGACCGACGTAGGCGCGCACGGTCTTCTCGTCGGCCGCAAGCGCCTGCGCGATCGGCCGCATTGAGATCAGCGATCCCGAGCCGGCGGCCAGGTGGGTGAGCAGCGCGGGCAGCAGATCGGGGCGGCGGATGTCGACGATGTCGGGAATGTCGCGCGCGACGAGCGCCGCCACGTAGTCTCGAAACCAGGCGCCGCGGCGGCGCTCGGACCGGGAGAGCGCCGCCGGGAACCCGCCTGCCGCGATGCGCTGCGCGTACGCGGCCCGGCCCTCGCGCTGGGACTCGACGTGCGGGATGTTCCTGCCTCGCCAGATCTCATCGAGCCACGCCGGCACGGCCCTGCGGGCGATCTCGGCCTGCGTGAACGGGCGCAGAGGCACACGCTCGACGCGTCCGGCCAGCGAGTCGCCGATCCGTGGCGCCAGCAGCAGGCTTGCCGATCCGCTCACCAAGAAGCGTCCCGGCCGCGGATCCCGGTCGACTGACTGCTTGAGCGCGAGCACGAGTTCGGGCGCTCGCTGAAGCTCGTCGATGAATGCTCGCTCACCAAGCCCGGCCGTAAAGCCCTGCGGATCGTCGAGCGCGCCGCGTCGCGTGTTCGCATCGTCGAGCGTCACGACTGGCATGTCCCGCTCGGCGGCGATCTTTGTGCAAAGCGTCGACTTGCCCGCCTGCCGCGGACCTTCGACCGCCACGATGCGGGTGTCCGCAAGCGCTTCCGCGACACGCGCCGCTGCGTGCCGGGGGACTGCCTGCTTGACGATCTCCAGCGCGGGCAAAGCATCGCCAGCATAGCGGACAATCCGGACTAGAGAGGCGGACAATCCGGATTACAATTCAGGATAATCCGGATCTCTGGTCGCAAGCGCGGCGCAGGTTATGGGCCAGCCGGGCGCCCGCCGGCCTGGATGCGGCCCATCACCCGGATCAGCTTCCAGAACAGCCAGCCGCCGAGCAAGTCAGCCGCTCGAGGACATGTTTGTAGTCTTGCGCAACGGCGTGTTCTGAGTCTCCGGGCTGATGGGGCGTCGCCATTCCGAGTTGGCAGCCGCTAAACTCCGAGTTAGCAGAGCAAGAACTCCGAGTTGACAGGAGCTGGTGGCATGGAGCTGGTCGAGCGTGGGTTGGCTGAGGTGGTGGTGGACGCGATGTCTTACGCGCCGCCCGCGGGACGGCCTTCAGGGTCTCGCCGGCCGCTCAGCGCAGCAGCTGGTAGGGCACGTCGAGCGCCCGGTAGGTGCGCTCGGCTCGCCTGTCGCGTGTCACGAGTTCCAGGTCGTGCTCTAGGGCGGTAAGGGCGATGAGGCCGTCGTAGGTCGCTCCGCCGCTGACGCCGGCGCCGGCCAGGCGGGCGGGTGCCTTGGAGAGCTTGCCGGCGTCGAGTGTGGCGTATGTCTTCGGCGTGCGCTTTTCGAGCGCCGTGGCGGCTGTGGCCGCGTCGGCACGGTGGGGGGCCGGCAGTCGGGTGAGGACGCTGTAGGTCTCGATCGCCACGTGCGCGATCGTCGTCTCGCAGGTGGCGAGCGCGTCGGCGGCGGTTTCGTGCGCCGGATGGTCGCCCAGCAGCGCGGCGATCGTGACGCTGCTGTCGGCCGCTTTTCTCAACGGTCCTCGCGCACGGCTTCGAGCGTGCGTCGCACGTCCTCGTCGGTGAGCGGCGTGCCGGTGGTGGCGAAGTAGGGCCCGTGGGGCCCGTCGGCGAGCCTCGCCGGCTCGTATGGGGCCGACAGCTCGAGGTGCCCGTCCACGACCTCGACCTCGAGGGGCACCTCCGGTGAGAACCCGAGCGCATCGCGCAGCGGCTTCGGTATCACCACCCGGCCCGCGCTGTCGATCGACACGTGCATGGTATGAGCGTACCATGACGATGGCAGGACCGATGGCAGCCGTCTGCCTCGTCTACGGACGATGTACCGTGACTCTGGCGCCGCCGTGGTGGGGTCTGATTTATCTGATATGATGATTTGAGCCATGGTCCGGATGAGCGCAACCGAGGTGGCCCGGAATTTCTCGGCCGTCGTCAACCGTGTCATCGCGGGCGAGGAGGTCGAGGTCATCCGCAACGGCGCGCCCGTCGTCGAGCTGCGCCGGCCGTCGGGGCCTCGAAGGCTCGAGGGCGAGGCGTGGCTGCGGTTCGTAGAGAACCTGCCCACCGTCGATGAGGACTTCGCCCGCGACGTGGAAGAGGCGCGCAGAAAGCTTGGTCCTCCCAAGCCGGCATGGCCTTCCTGATCGACACGTCTGTCCTGGTCGACGCCGAGCGTGGCGGAACGGCGCTCGAGCGGGTCCCCGCTGACGGAGAGCACTCGATCAGCGTGATCACCACCAGCGAGCTGCTGCACGGCGTCAACCGCGCCAATGACATTCCGCGTCGGATGCAGCGTGAAGTGTTCGTGGAGAACGTGCTCAGCGAACTGGAGGCGCTCCCTGTTACCAGCGAGGTGGCCCGGATACATGCAGAGGTCTGGGCAAAGCTCGAAGTGGCCGGTTCAATGATCGGCTCGAACGACCTGTGGATCGCCGCCACCGCGCTCGCTCACGGTCTCCAGGTCGCTACGACCAATGCCCGCGAGTTCGAACGCGTCCCCGGTCTGTCGGTGCTCGCGCTTTGATCTGCCGGCCGTTCAGCTAGTGCGCTGGCCGGCCTGGATGTGTACCACGCGCTCTCGGGCCAGTCGATCTGCTCGCCCAGCTCGCTCGGGCCGAGGTCGATGAGCGAGCTGCGCTCGATCGGTCGGTACTCGACGCCGGTCAGCCCGAGCCAGTCGACCGACCGCTTGTCGGGGTCTACGATCAGAACCTCGTCGACCTTATGGGCGGCGTAGAAGGGCAGCTTCTCCCAGGACTCGTCGCCTGGGGAGATCTCGACTACGAGCGCGACTTCAGGGTGCCCGGCGGGGGTTGCCCGCTTGCCTCTCCTATGGCGTGGTGGCCCATAGGCCCTGGAGTGGGATGGCGGTGAGGCGGTCGCCGAAGCGCACGGTGTTGGGGCCCGTGTAGAGCACGGCGCCGGCCTTGAAGCGCTCGCCGAGCGCGTCGCGTACGCGTGTGAGGCCGCGAAAGTCCGACGCGCCGACCGAGGCCGCCGCCTTGGCCTCGACGCCGACGATCGCGCCGTCATGTCGTTCGAGGATCGCGTCGACCTCGCGTCCGTCTCGGTCGCGATAGTGGTAGAGCGCCCCGATCCTCGTCGCGCGATCGTCCAGCGTCAACGTATCGGCCGGATGCTCGTGTATTGAGATCTCCCGCGCCAGGGTGCTCTTGCCGACCTGGCGGGCGCCGAGCAGGACCACGACGCGCGTGTCGTTGAGTGCCTCGACCACGTGGGGCCGGATGTGACGATCAAGGAACGGCAGAGCCACGTGGCAACTTTACTACTCCGCCGCTGACGCCGGCCAGCGCGGCGATCGTGACGCTGCTGAGGCCTTCGATCGTCAGCGCGCCCACGATCACCGCGACCGCCAGGACTGATGGCGTCGTCATTCCGAGTTGGCAGCCGCTAAACTCCGAGTTAGCAGAGCATGAACTCCGAGTTGACAGGAGTCGGTGGCATGGAGCTGGTCGAGCGTGGGTTGGCTGAGGTGGTGGTGGACGCGATGTCTTACGCGCGAGTGGTGGCCCTGCTCGGTCCCAGGCAGGCCGGCAAGAGCACGCTCGCGCGGTTGCTGGCGCGGCGGCGGCTCGGGGCGGAGTACGTGTCGCTCGACGAGGAGCCGGTGCGCTCACTGGCGCTTGGCGATCCCGCCGGGTTCATCGCCGGCCGCGAACGGCCGCTGGTGATCGACGAGGTGCAGCGCGCGCCAGAGCTGCTGCTTGCGATCAAGGCGCTCGTCGATCGCGATCCGTCGCCCGGCCAGTTCCTGCTCACCGGATCGGCCAACCTGAGGCGCATCCCGGCCGTCAGCGACGCGCTGCCCGGGCGCGTCGACTACCTGGCGCTGTGGCCGTTCACCCAGGGCGAGATCGCGGGCCGTAAAGAGGACTTCCTGATGGGCCTGTTCGACGGCCGCGCGCCGATCGTCTCGGACGCTCCGGTCGGCCGCCACAGCTACGCCCAGATGCTCTTGACGGGCGGCTTCCCGGAGGCGCGCACCCGGCCCCCGAGTGCTCGCTCTCGACTGTTTGCCAGCTACGTCGACTCGGTCGTGGACCGGGATGTGGCCGCGGCGTCGCGTGTGCGGGATCCGGCGGCGATCGGCACGTTGCTGCGCTTGCTGGCCGCCCGCTCGGGCTCGCTTGCCCGCTATGACGCGCTGGCGCGGGAGGCCGGCGGCGACGGCAAGACCATCAAGAGCTACGTAGACGTGCTCGAGCGCTTGTTCTTGGTGCGCGTGCGCAGGCCCTGGCACGTCAACCTCGGCCGCAGGCAGGTCAAGGCGCCCAAGCTGTACGTGTCGGACACGGGCCTGTTGAGCGCCCTGGTCGGCGCCGACGAGCGCCGGGTGCGCGAAGACGATGGCTTCGCGGGCGCGCTGTTCGAGACGTTCGTGGCCACCGAGTTGGAGCGCCAGGCATCGTGGCTGCCCGAACCGTTGAGCTTCTGGCACTACCGTGAAGGCGAGCGAGAGGTGGACGTTGTCGTCGAGCGACCGTCGGGCGAGGTCGTGGGCGTCGAGGTCAAGGCCGGCGCGACCGTGCGCGCGCGCGATTTCGCCGATCTGCGCCATCTGCGCGACCGCCTCGGTGAGCGCATGCGCGCGGGCGCGATCCTTTACGCCGGCGCTCAGACGCTGCCGTTCGGCGAGGACATGTGGGCCGTGCCGTTGCAGGCGATGTGGGCGCCGGGCGGGTAAGCAACGCCGCCCGCGGACGGCCTTCAGGGTCTCGCCGGCCCGCGGGCACGCTCAGGCATGGCGGCGTGCTACGCGCTCTCGGGCCAGTCGATCTGCTCGTGCAGCTCGCTCGGGCCGAGGTCGATGAGCGCGCTGCGCTCGATTGGCTTGTACTCGTCGCCGGTGAGCGCGAGCCAGTCGACCGATCGCTTGTCGGGGTCGACGATCAGGACCTCGTCGACTTTGTGGTCAGCGTAGAAAGGTAGCTTCTCCCAGGACTCGTCGCCGGGGGAGACGATCTCGACGACGAGCGCGGCGGTTGGCAGCCAGGTGCCGTGCGCGCCGGGGCGGTGCAGGCCGCCGTCAGGCACCCTGAAGTCGTGTTCTGAGTCGCCGAGGTTGAATGCGCCCATCACCGGAGTCAGGCCAGCTGCTCGGGCGGGCCTGTCGAGTCCGGCCGTCGGAGGGTCCAAGACCAACGTGCGCATGATGGTCAGGATATCGCTCTGCCGACCGGCGCTGGCGGTGTGTCGTGGGCATCTGCGATATCTTTTCTGGTATGGATACTACTTCTGGTATAGGGTCGTTCGGTGGGTTGTTGCGGCAGCTGCGGGAGGGACGCGTGAGCCAGGCGGCGCTGGCGCTGCGTGCCGCGACGAGCCAGTCTTATGTTTCGCGGGTGGAGTCGGGGAAGGTTCTGCCGACGTTGGCCCAGGCTGAGCGCCTGATGAACTGTCTCGGCTATGAGCTGCGGGTGCAGGTCGAGCCGTTGCCAAAGCGCGGCGATCGTGGGTCGCTCGCCGAACAGCTTCAGATGAGCCCGCGGGAGCGGATGCAGAGCGCGGCGGCGCTGTACAACGCGATGGCCGAGATGAAGGCGGGTTTGAGTGGCTGAGGGCGGGGCGCTGAACCCTGCCGGGCTGCTCGGTGCGCTGTCTGAGTGTGGGGTCGACTTCGTGGTGATCGGCGCGTTGGCTGTGGGCGTGCACGCGGAGGTGCGCGCGACCGGGGACGTCGACGTGATGGTCCCGATCGGTGACGAGGCCAACAGGCGTGCCCTGCGGGATGCGCTGGAGCGGCTGGGCGCCGTGCTTTTGTCACCCGAGCAAGGCGGTGTCGACCCGGCCGCCGGCGAGGAGTATCCGACGGTGATGTTCAGGACGCGCTACGGCAAGCTCGACATCCTGTACCGGCCCGATGGCAGCGACAGCTATCCGAAGGTCAAGCGGCGCAGCCTGAAGACCGCGATCAACGGTAAGCGCGTTTATGTTGCCGGCAGGGACGACTTGATCCGCATGAAGCTGGCCGCCGGTCGCACCGACGACCTGCGCGATGTTGCCAGTCTGACGTCTGTCGAGCAGGGCGTTCCGCGCCTGGTCATCGTCTCGATGGCGCTCGCCCTGGAGGTCGACTCCGAGTGGGCTCGCGATCTGGCGGCGTCGCGCGCCGCGTACTTCGACTCATCCAGTCGCGTCAGCATCGCCGAGGACGCGCGCCTGCGGATCGAGGCCCGCAGGTCAGACCTCACCGACCCTCAGATCGAGCAATGGGCGCACGCCCTGGCCGATCGCCTCCACGCGGCCGGGGTCATCGCGAGCACCGACGTCGACGTGCGGATACGGGCGGCCTGAGCGGAGTCTACGCGCCCTACGCGGCCGTATGCTCGCCGGCCTGGATGCGGCCCATCACCCGGATCAGCTTCCAGAACAAGCACCCGCCGAGCACGATCGAGACCAGGCACAGCCCGGCGGCGTACAGCGTCGAGGCGACGACCAAGGCCAGCGAGGTGACGAGGATCTGGAACGCCAAGAGAGCCTCGAAGCCGAGCACAGCCCAGTACCTGCGCCTGTACATGCCGGCCGCCAGCAGCGCCAAGACCGCGCCCAGGAAGACGCCGCCCGGCAGCGAGCCGCCGTGCTTGCTGAGGCCTTCGATCGTGAGCGCGCCGACGATTACCGCGATCGCCAGGACGGCCGCGACCGCGATCGCGACGAGCAGGGATGTGGGCCGCTCGTCTGGGCCCAACGGCTCGAGGCTCGCCCTGGCCAGCTCGTCGCGGGCCGGTCCGCGCGCGCGCTCAGGCATGGCGGCGCTGCTACGCGCTCTCGGACAGGCCGGCCTGGTCCGCCAGCGGGCCGAGCAGTCGGGCGAGTCGCCATTCGAGCGAGCCGTGTGGACCGGACGGTGCTGGAACAATGTGCAGCACACCCTCCCAGATCTCGTCGAGGCGGTCGAGTCCAGAGCGATGACGGCGCTCGAGCAGCCCATCGAGCCCGGCCGTCGGAGGATCCAAGACCACCGTGCGCATGATGGTCAGGATATCGCTCTGCCGACCGGCGCTGGCGGTGTGTCGTGGGCATCTGCGATATCCCTTCGACCTGCGCGATGTCGCCAGTCTGCCGTCTGTCGAGCAGGGCGTTCGGCGCCTGGTCATCGTCTCGATGGCGCTTGCTCCGGAGGCCGACCGCGAGTGGGCTCGCGATCTGGCGGCGTCGCGCGCCGCGTACTTCGACTCATCAAGTCGCGTCAGCATCGCCCAGGACGCGCGCCCGCGGATCGAGGCCCGCAGGTCGGACCTCACCGACCCTTAGAGCGAACAATGGGCGCACGCCCTGGCCGATCGTCACCACGCGGCCGGGGTCATCGCGAGCACCGACGTCGACGTGCGGATACGGGTGGCCTGAGCGGTGGGGCGCTCGAGGTCCGTTCGCGGGCCGCGGGCGAGTGCTCTTGAAGCCACCGAGCGCTCTCCTCAGGAGTTAGCTACCTTTCGCTATCATAAGTCTGATGACACCAAGCAGTTACATAGCGGTGCACTGGGGCTTATGAGGGCCTGGTCGGTAAGAGACCTGGCAGGGGTGGTGCGCGGTCGTCGCCGGGACCTGGGCGTCAGTCAGGCCGAGCTTGCCGCGCGCGCTGGCGTGTCGCGCAAGTGGGTTTACGAGTTCGAGGCCGGCAAGCCGGCCGCCGAGCTTCAGCTCGTCCTGCGGGTTCTCGACGCTCTCGGGCTTGTTTTGGAGGTGGGCGCCGAGGAGCGTGTCGGCGGCGCCCGCCATGTCGCCGGCGGAGAGGTCGCGGATCTCGACGCCATCATCGAGGAGCACCGTGGCGGCAGCCTTCGGGACTGCCGCGACGGCGTCCCGAGGGGCGAGGTATGAGCGAGGAGCTGGCCGTCGTCCTCGGCGATGCGATCGTCGGCGCCGTCACCAGGTTGCGAGGCGGCCGGCTGCGGTTCGACTACGACGAGGGCTACCGGACGGCGCCGGGAGCGACCCCGCTGTCGGTCTCGATGCCGACCTCCGTCCGCTCGCACTCCGATCGCGTCGTCGCTCCCTGGCTCTGGGGCCTGTTGCCAGACAGCCCGGCGGTGCTCGCTCGCTGGTCGCGCGAGTTTCACGTATCGCCGAATCCTTTTGCGCTCCTCTCTACGCCGATCGGTCACGACTGCGCCGGCGCGGTCCGGTTCGCCTCACCCGGCGAGGTGCCCGAGGTCATCGCCGATCGTGGGTCTGTCGCATGGCTGACTGAAGATGAGGTTGCGCGGCGGTTGCGCGAGCTGCGCGAGGACGCCACCGCATGGCTCGGCCGCGAGTTCACCGGCCAGTTCAGCCTCGCGGGCGCCCAGGCCAAGACCGCACTTCTCTACAAGGACGGACGTTGGGGGGTCCCGTCGGGCTCTGAGGCCACCAGCCACATTCTCAAGCCGGCCGTCGCCGGGCTCGACGATCACGACCTGAACGAGCACCTCTGCCTCGACGCCGCGCGCCGCGCCGGCCTGGTCGTGGCGCGCACGCGCGTGGCGCGCTTCGGCAAGGAGAGCGCGATCGTGGTCGACCGCTACGACCGGCAGACGGCCGGCGGGCGGCTTGTGCGCATCCATCAGGAGGATGCCTGCCAGGCGCTCGGCGTCCATCCCGAGCGCAAGTACCAGAACGAGGGTGGTCCCGGTCCGCGCGAGGTCGCTCGCCTGCTGCGCGAGGTCATGCCTCCTCGGGTGGCCGACGACGCCGTCTGGAGATTCTTCGACGCCCTGGCCTGGAACTGGCTGATCGCCGGCACCGACGCCCACGCCAAGAACTACTCGCTTTTGCTGGCCGGCTCAGACGTGCGGCTGGCCCCGCTCTACGACATCGCGTGCGCCCTCCCGTACGGCACGCACGAGCGCAAGCTGCGCTTTGCGATGAAGATCGGCGGCGACTATCGCGTATACCCCGATCGCAACGTCTGGGGCGCCGCGGCCCGCGAGCTGGGCGTGGACCAAGACACCGCGATCGAGCGGGTGCTCGCGCTCGCGCGACGGACCCCGGACGCGTTCGCCGACGCCGCCCGCGCCCCCGACGTCGCCACGCTGGATCGGCCGCTGCCGGATCGGCTCGTCGCACTCGTGGCCGACCGGGTGAAGCGCTGCGTCGCCGTGTTGCCGGCCGCGGCGCTTTGACGCGGCGCTGCTACGCGCTCTCAGGCCAGTCGACCTGCTCGCCAAGCTCGCTCGGGCCGAGGTCGATGAGCGCGCTGCGCTCGATTGGCTTGTACTCGTCGCCGGTGAGCGCGAGCCAGTCGACCGATCGCTTGTCGGGGTCGACGATCAAGACCTCGTCGACTTTGTGGTCAGCGTAGAACGGCAGCTTCTCCCAGGACTCGTCGCCGGGGGAGACGATCTCGACGACGAGCGCGGCTGTCGGCAGCCAGGTGCCGTGCGCGCCGGGGCGGTGCAGGCCGCCGTCAGGCACCCTGAAGTCGTGTTCTGAGTCGCCGAGGTTGAATGCGCCCATCACCGGAGTCAGGCCAGCTGCTCGGGCGGGCCTGTCGAGCAGCTCGGCCAATTGCTGGCTTAGCACCGCGTGCCCAAAGCTCGGCGCGGGAACCATGTGCAAGACACCCTCCCAGATCTCGTCGAGGCGGTCGAGTCCAGAGCGATGACGGCGCTCGAGCAGCCCGTCGAGCCCGGCCGTCGGAGGGTCCAAGACCACCGTGCGCATGATGGTCAGGATATCGCCGCCGCGTCGACCCGGGCGCGCAGCTCCCGCGCCGCCCTCTCCGGGTCCTCGGCCTCGGCGATCGCCCGCAACACGCACACCCGCTCGGCGCCGGCCGCCAAGACCTCCCTTACATTGCCGGTTTCCAGGCCGCCGATCGCGAAAAACGGCATCGTCGCGTGCACCGCCGCGTAGCGCACGAGCCCGAGACCGACCGCTTGGCGTCCCGGCTTTGTCGGGGTCTCGTAGATCGGCCCCACGCCGATGTAGTCGGGCCGCCCGCTCGGCGGCTCCGCGGCTCCGGCCGCGTCGATCTCGGCGGGTCTGTGCGTCGAGAGCCCGATCAGCATCCCATCGCCGACCAGCTCCCGGACCGCCGCGACCGGCATGTCCTCCTGGCCGACATGTACGCCGTCCGCGCCGGCCTCGACGGCGACGTCGGGCCGGTCGTTGACGATGAACAGCGCGTTCGCCTCCCCACACAGCGCCTTTGCGATCCGGGCACGCGCGATCAGATCCGTGTCGCTTGATTCCTTCTCCCTCAACTGAACCACGTCGACCCCGCCCCTTATCGCCGCCGGCAATACCTCCGCCAGCTCACGCCCGCCCGGCGTCCCGTCGCAGACCAGGTACAGCCGCGCGGCCGCCAAGCGCGCGCGGCGGTCGGCGTGTGTGTCCGCGGAGGCCATCGCGCGCTGCGGCGCCGGCCTAGCGCTCGATCGCCGCGAACAGCGCCGCGACGTCGAGGTCTTCCACGCCGGCCAGCGGCGAAGGCAGAACGGACTCCCTGCCGTAGGTCTCGTTGTGGCCATACCCGTCCGCTCCGGGCTCGGTGTGCACCTCGATCGTTCGTGCGGGCACGTCGACCAACCAGTAGCTTGGGATTTCCGCCCGCGCATACAGCTCCGCCTTCACGCCACGGTCGATGCGCTGCGAGCTGACAGCCACCTCGACAACGAGCAGCGGGTCGCGCAGGTGCTCGCCCGGCGCCGGCCTGTGCGCGGCCACCGAAAGGTCGGGCTGGGGCTGCGAGCGGGCGTCGACTTCGAGCGGGTTCTCCACCTGCGTCCACCAGCGCGGCGCCCGCGCGAAATGGCGCACGAGCATGGTCACGATCATGGTGTGGTCGGGCGAAAGCGGACTCATCTCGGCGAGCACGCCCTCCAGCAGCTCGACCCGCTCGTCCTCCAGCGCTCCGGAGGCCACGATCCGGTTGTAGGCGTCCACGTCGAGGCGGTAAACGGGCAGCTCGGTTGCGGTCTGCGCGGCCATCCGCTCATCGTACCGCCCGGCCTCCGGCGGCCTGTGCGTTGGTTGTCTGCGCTCGGCGATCGGCCGGCAGCCGGTCGGTGGCGCGCGGGGAGATCCTTGCTGGTTCCGCCGTTGGTCCCATACCTCCTTACCCGACGCACCGGCCGGTATGGGACGCGAGCCGTCTGGCTGGAGCCCTGACCTCTGTATCGAGGACGCCCTCGGACTAGCATCAACGGGTATGTCCAGCGCCCCAGCCTCGTCAGACGTGCTCGTCATTGGTGGCGGCATCATCGGCCTGTCGGTCGCCTGCCGCGCGCGCGCGGCAGGCCTGTCGGTGACGGTCCTGGAGCGCGACCGGGTCGGCTTGGCGACCTCTTGGGTCGCCGCCGGCATGCTCGCGCCCGTCGCCGAGACCGAGTTCGGGTCCGCCGGTCGCCAGCTGCTCGACCTCGGGCTGCGCTCCGCCGCTCTTTGGCCCGATTTCGCGGCCGACCTGGAGCGGGCCACGGGCGTCGAGGTCGGGCTTCTGCGGACCGGGACTTTGATGGTCGCCAGGGACGCCGACGAGGCCCGCGAGCTGGAGCGCCAGCTCGCCTTTCGCGCATCGCTCGGCCTGCGCGCCGAGCGCCTTCTTCCCGGCGTTGCCCGCGCGCGCGAGCCCGGCCTCGCGCCGACGGTGCGCTTGGCCCTCGAAGCCCCCGACGACCACTCCGTCGATCCCCGGCTAGTCATCTCGGCGCTGCGCTCGGCGTGCGAGTCGGCGGGGGTTGTCGTGCGCGAGGGGGCCATGGTCGAGACTTTCGATTTGGCCGGCCCCCACGCGCGTGGGGGGGCCGCGTCAGAGGGTGTCGAGTCGGATGGCCCGCGCGCGCGCGGAGGGGCCGCGTCAGAAGGTGTCGAGGATGTAGAGGTTCGGCGTCAGAAGGCCGTGCGGTCGCCGAGCGGGTCGTCGGCGTGCGCCTGCGCGGCGGCGAGCGCGTGCTCGCCGGCCAGGTCGTGCTCGCCGCCGGTCCCTGGAGTGCCCAGATCGGCGGCCTGCCGGAGCACGCCCAGGTGCCCGTGCGGCCCGTCAAGGGCCAGATCCTGCGCCTGCGCGACCCGGCGGGGCCGGGTCTGCTGACAAGGGTCATACGCTTCCAAGGCGGCTACCTGGTACCGCGCGGCGATGGTCGCTACGTCCTCGGGGCGACCGTCGAGGAGTTCGGCTTCGAGTCCGGGCCGACGGCCGGCGGCGTCTACGGGCTGCTGCGCGACGCCACCGAGCTGGTCCCCGGAATCGAGGAGTTGCGGATCGAGGAGCTGTCTGTCGGCCTGAGGCCCGGCACTCCTGACAACACGCCCTTCATCGGGCCCAGCCCGCTCCCCGGCCTCGTCCTGGCGACCGGCCACTACCGCAACGGCATCCTGCTGGCGCCGCTCACTGCTGACTTGGTCGTCGCTGAGCTGGCCGGTCAGCCGGCGCAGGCGGGCTTGCCGGTTGGCGAGGATGTGGATGGGCGCGATCGGCAGGCGGGCCAGGCGGGCGTGCAGGCGGTGTCCGCATGATCGTCAACGGCGAGTCGGCCGACGTTCCCGCCGGTGAGACGGTCGCCGCCGTGCTGAGGCGGCTCGGCCTGGACGCGGACGCGAAAGGGGTTGCCGTGGCGGTGGACGGCGAGGTCCTGCCACGGGCCTCTTGGGCTTCGTTCGCGCTCCCGCCGGATGCCCGCGTGGAGATCCTGACCGCGATGCAGGGCGGTTGATTGCGATGAACGACCAGATCGCGACAGGCTCGGCCGCCCCCGCGGACGCGACTCCCTCCGGCTTGGCAAATGGCGCTGCGCCTGGCACAGAGCCCCGGCGTATGGAGGTGGACGAGGACACGCTGACGATCGCCGGCAAGACCTTCCGCTCGCGCCTGCTGCTCGGCACCGGCGGCTTCCCGTCGCTGGACTTGATGGCCGAGGCGATCGCGGCCAGCGGGTCGGAGCTGGTCACGGTCGCGCTGCGCAGGGTCGATCCGAACGCGACAGGCTCGCTGATCGACGTGCTCGCGCGCGCGAAGGTCGGCCTGTTGCCGAACACCGCCGGCTGCCGGACCGCCCGCGACGCGGTCCTGACGGCCAAGCTCGCGCGGGAGGCTTTCGCGACCGACTGGATCAAGCTCGAGGTGATCGGCGACGAGGACACGCTCCTGCCAGACGCCCCCGAGCTGCTGCTCGCCGCTGAGACGCTCATCGACGAGGGCTTCACGGTCTTGCCCTACACGACCGACGACCCCGTGCTCGCCCGGCGCTTGGTCGACGTCGGCTGTGCCGCGGTGATGCCGTTGGGCTCGCCGATCGGCAGCGGCGCCGGCATTCGGAACCCTTACAACATCGCCCTCATCCGCGAGGCCGTCAACGTGCCGGTCGTGCTCGACGCCGGCGTCGGCACGGCCTCGGACGCCACCTTGGCGATGGAGCTGGGCTGCGACGCCGTCATGGCCGCCTCCTCGATCTCCCGGGCCGAAGACCCCGTCCGCATGGCCCAAGCGATGCGCCACGCCGTGCAGGCCGGACGCCTGGCCCACGGAGCGGGGCGCATCCCCAAGCGCACATACGCGACCGCGTCGACGCCGGACCAGGGTTTGGCGGAGTTCGGATGAGAGCCGGGTAGCACGCGGCGAGCGGGCATCCCCATGAGTAAATACTTTAGTATATCAAAGCCTGGCCCTGGCCCGGCGAGGCGGGTGTATCTTTCTTTTTTCAAAACTACCATCGTATTAGCATTTTATGTATACATAAGTAGTTTTCAAAAAATATAAGACACTTCCTTGGGTGTGACGGCACTCACTATTCGACCACTTCGATCGTCCCGTTCATCGTGACCGGGAAGTAGGTGCACTCGTAGTTGATCGTTCCCGGCCTGTCGAGCTTCAGCTCGAAGGTGCCGCCTTCTTGGATGTCTCCGGACGAGAACTTGTAAGGGCCGTGCTCGCTCGTGACATTGCACTTCTGGGGGTCTTCGTTCGTCCACTTGATCGTGCTGCCGACCTTCGCCTTGACCGTGTCGGGGTCGATCGCGAGGTTGCGATACGCGACGTCGATCGTCCCGCTTTTGGTCGGTTCCGAAGGCGATGGCGAGGCGTACTTCGGCGTGGTGTCCGCTTTTGGCCCGCTGGAGTACGACGGCGCGGAGGTCTGGGCGCCCGTCGAGGTGGGGGTGCTTGCACCCGTGCCCGTGTCCGTGTCCGTGCTCGAGCTGCCCGATTCGCTCGATCCGCAGCCGGCGGCGAGCAGCGCGGCGCAGGCGAGCAGGGCGCCAGCGCCGGCGAACGCTTTGGCGGGTATGTGCCTGTTCACGGCGACAATCCTAACGTCGCCTAGACTGGCCCATCCATGAAACGCCACTTCCTGACCGGGGCCGAGCTGACGCCGGCCGAGCTGAACGCGCTGCTGGATCGCGCTCTGGAGCTGAAGGCTGGGCCGTTCTCCTCGCAAGCGCTGGCCGGCAAGAGCGTTGCCTTGATCTTCCAGAAGCCGTCGACGCGAACGAGGGTGTCCTTCGAGGTCGGGATCGCCGAGCTTGGCGGCCACGCGGTCGTCTTGCGCTCTGATGAGCTGCAGCTCTCGCGCGGCGAGCCTCTGCCCGACACGGCCAAAGTCCTTTCCAGGCACGTCGCCGCGATCGGGGTCCGGACGGGGCCGGACGCGATGCTCGAGGAGCTGGCCGAGCACAGCGACGTGCCGGTCATCAACATGCTGACCTCGCTACACCACCCCTGCCAGGCCCTCGCCGACCTGTTGACCCTGCGCGAGGCTTACGGCGCGCTCGCCGGCGTCAAGGTCGCGTACGTAGGCGACGGCAACAACGTCGCCCGCTCGCTGGCCACACTCGGCCTGCTCGCCGGCATGGACATCGCGGTCGCCTCGCCGCCCGGCTACACCCTCGACGAGCACGCGCCGCTGCCGGACCCCGACGACGCGACCGGCACGCTCACGCTGCATACCGATCCCCGCGATGCGGTCGCAGGCGCGCAGGCCGTGTACGCGGACGTGTGGGTCTCGATGGGCGACGAGCAGACGGCCGCGGCCAGGCGCGCTGCGCTCGCGGCGTACCGGCTCGACGACGCGCTGCTAGACCAGGCCGCGCCCGGTGCGTTCGCGATGCACGATCTGCCGGCTCACCCCGGCGAGGAGATCTCGCCCGAGGTCCTCTACGGCGAGCGCCAGCGCATCTGGGACCAGGCCGAGAACCGCAGGCACGCCCAGAAGGCCCTCCTAGAGCTGTTGGTATGAGCGCGCATGGCGCGCCCACGCCGGGGCGTACGGCGGAAAGCGGCGGGGCCGCCCCCGGCGCCGTGCGCCCCGAGCGCGGCGATGAGATCGAGCTGACAGTCGAGTCGTTGGCCTTCGGCGGCGAGGGCGTCGCCAGGTTCGGCGACGAAGGCTACGTCGTGTTCGTCGCCGGCGCCGTGCCCGGAGACCGGGTCAGGGCTCTCGTCTACAAGCGCAAGCGGGCCTACGCGCACGCGCGCGCCGTCGAGATCTTGGAGCCCAGCCCCGAACGCATCGCCCCCAAGGCCGACCACCCGGGCGTGCCCTGGCAGGTCCTGCCGTACGAGCGCCAGCTCGAGATCAAGCGCGACCAGGTAGCAGAGGCGCTGCGCCGGATCGGACACCTCGACGGTTTCGAGCTGGAGCCGATCGTGCCGGCCTCCGAACAGTGGCGTTACCGCAACAAGCTCGAGTACTCGTTCGGGGCCGGCGAGGGGGGCGAGTTGGTCTGCGGCTTTCACGCGTCCGCCGGCGCCAACCGGGTGACGGCACTGAGCGACTGCCTGCTCGCCTCAGAGGCCGGCAACCGCGCGAGGCAGCTCGTGCTCGACTGGTGTCGTGGCGAGAAGCTGACGGCCTGGGACAGGGGCCCCAGACGCGGACGTTTGCCGCCCGCCGTCGAGGGGCAGCGCGCCGCGCCGCCACCGCCCGCGCCGGACGGGCGCGTGCGCCTGCGCAACCTCGTCGTCCGCGAAGGGCGCAAGACGGACAGGCTCCAGATCAGACTCGTCACCACGGGCGGGGACTTCGAGCCGGACGGACTCGCCGCCGCGTTGCACGGCGCGCTCGGCGAGCGGCTGTCAGGCGTGCTGTGGACGCGTTCCCAGAGCCCCGCTGAGACCACGGCCGGGGGAGAAACCGACCTGGTCTGGGGCTCGGCTGAGCTGCCCGAGCGCCTTGGCGACCTGGAGCTTCAGATTTCACCGGAAGCTTTCTTTCAGACCAACACCGAGATGGCCGAGGTCCTGTACGGCGTCGTCTCTGAGTACGCTTCGCTGAGCGGTTGGGAGCGGGTCTTCGACCTGTACTGCGGCATCGGCACGATCGCTTTGACGTTGGCGCCCAAGGCGGGCGAGCTGTTTGGGATCGAGCTGGTCGAGCAGGCCGTCGCCGACGCGATCGCCGGCGCCGAACGCAACGGCGTCACGAACGCCAAGTTCTTCGCCGGCGACACGAGGCTGGCCCTCCCCGAGCTGGTCGCGAAAGCCGGGCGCCCCGACGTGCTCGTCGTCGATCCGCCGCGCGCCGGCCTGTCCAAGAAAGTCGTTCGCCGCATCATCGAAGCCTCGCCGAAGCGAATCGTCTACGTGTCGTGCAACCCGACCACCTTGGCCCCCAACGCGGCCGACCTGGTCGAGGCCGGTTGGGTGCTTCGGAAGGTGCGCCCCGTAGACATGTTTCCCCAAACCCATCACATCGAGGCCGTCGCCCTCTTCGAGCGGGACGCCGGTTAGGGTTCAGCGAATGCGCGCGGCGACAATCAAAGACGGCGAGATCGTTATCGAGGAGCACCAAGACCCGGAGCCGGGCACTTGCGAAGTGCTCGTACGCGCGCGCGCGGCGGGCTTGAATGGCGGCGACATGATGCAGCTCAGAGGCCTCTATCCGGCGCCGCAAGGCTGGCCGCGGGACATCCCCGGCATGGAGCTTGCCGGAGAGGTCGCTGGGCTCGGACCGGGCGCGACACGCTTTGGGGTCGGCGACCGGGTGATGGCGATCGTCGGCGGAGGCGGCCAGGCAGAGCTGGCTGTGGTGCACGAGCGCTGCTTGATGCCGGTCCCGGACGCCCTCGACTGGCCGTCTGCCGGCGGCTTGCCGGAGGTCTTTACGACCGCTTACGACGCCCTCTACACCCAAGCTGAACTGCGGCCCGGCGAGCGACTGCTCGTGCACGGCGGCGCCGGCGGCGTCGGTCTGGCGGCGATCCAGCTCGGGCGGGCGACGGGCGCCAGAGTGACAGCGACCGTACGCGACGAGGGCCTACGCGCGCGCGTGGCAGCGCTCGGAGCGGACGCGATCGCGTGCGAAGGCTTCGCGGAGCACGGCCCGTTCGACGTCATCCTGGAGCTGGTCGGCGCCCCGAACATGCCCGATAACCTGGCCTGCCTGGCGACGGCCGGCCGCATCGTCGTGATCGGCGTCTCGGCGGGCGTCAAGACCGAGCTGAACCTGCTCGTCCTGATGGCCAAGCGTGGGCGCATCCACGGCTCGACCCTCAGGGCAAGGCCCCTCGAGGAGAAAGCTTTGGCCGCGAGGCTGCTCGAGCGCGAGGCCCTGCCTCTGGTCGAGTCCGGCGCGCTGACGGTGCCACTCGCCGCCACGTACCCGCTCGACGAGGCCGCCGCCGCCTACGAGCGCTTCGCGCAGGGCTCCAAGCTTGGCAAGATCGTGCTGACGATCGGCTGACTCAGTACGGCGGCTGGGCCGCGTACCACTCGCCGAGGACCCGGAAGGACGACCAGAACGATCGCTTGGCGTCGGTCTCGTCCAGAGAGTCGTCGATGTTGGGCACGTAGAGGGCGTCGATCGTCGGGGTCAGCTGCTGGATGACGCCCTCGCGGGCCTGCAGAGGCCTGGCCAGGGGGATCTCCAAGTCGCCGATCGCCGCCAAGGCGTCGGGGCCCATCGCGACGACGATCTTGGGCTGCACGATCGCCAGCTCCTCGACGACCCGCGAGACGCACGCGAAGTCCGCCAAAGATGGATCGCTGAGGGGGCACTTGACGCACAGCGTGCCGTACACAGCCAACGGGTCGATCGACAGCCTCTTCAAGGACTTCATCAGAGCGCCGCCGGCCCTGCCGTAGAAGGCAACGCCCTCCTCGATCTCAGACGGCTGGGCTGAATACTTGATCAGCATCACGTCGGCCTGGGGGTGGCCGGACCCGAGCACCGGCATCAGGTTGCCGCGCGGACAATGCGGGCAGGCTTGCAGCTCCCTCGTGAGCGTGTTCAGCTCGCGGATCGCCCGCTCGAGGTACTTCTCTTTGATCTCGTCGTCTGTGATCGGCATCGACCCGGTTGGTTTTGACGGGCGGTCTGTTTGTCCTTGGAGCTGCACCCTTACTTGCGGGTTCCGCCGAGGGCCCGCCTGACCCGGCGCGCCCTGCTGGCCCGTTGCGCCGAGCGTGGCGTCGCCCTGGTCTGCAAGAACTTGAGGGCCTGCACGTAGAACAGGCTCGTCGGCTTCGTAATGATCTCGGCGTCGCGCAAAGCCTGCTTGAACTCGGCTGGCCCGTCGAAGACAGGCATCCGCAGGCGCACCGAGCCGAGCCCTTGCGCGACGTGCGAGTCCGAGCCGGCGCCGGCCGCGATCCGGTACTTGGCGGCGAAGCGCTCGGCCTCCTCGTTGAACGCGTTGATCGCGACCCTCGGGTTGAAGACCTCGATCGCGTCGATCTCGGAGACGACGTCCAAGAGGTTCTCGTAGTCGGGGACCGAGTGCAGCCGGTCGAACGGGTGCGGCACATAGACGACCCCGCCTTGGCGCTTGATCTCGGCGATCGTCTCGGCCAAAGTCATGCCCTTCGGGATCTTTTCGTCGATGAACAGGCCGATCACCTCGCCCTGGTTCGCGGTCTTGACCTCCTCGCCGACGATCACTTCGACGTCGATCCCGAGCTGCCCGGCGCGCTCCCGGGCGGCCAAAGCGCCAGAGATCTCGTTGTGGTCGGTCACGGCGATCGCCCCCAGGCCCCGCTCGTGGGCGGTCGCGAGCAGGACCTCGACCGGCGTCGCGCAGTCGTGGGAGTGGTCTGTATGCATATGCAGGTCGACGTCGATCTTTGGCCGTCCCGAAAGACGCTTGGCGAGAACGAGGTCGCCGGCCGGATCGCACCGGCGCGCGGCCAGCTCGTCGTAGATGGTTTCCAGGCCATCGACGTTCGTCAGGGCGTCGCCTTGGACGCGCGCGTCCAAACGGCCGAGGAGCGTGTTCGTGACGCGCTGTCCGACCAGCGTCGAGAGCACGCTCCGCTCGCCGGCGGCATGGAACGAGCCGACGTTCAAGGCCCACGAATGCCTCAACGCCGCCGCCGAGACGCTCGGGGCGAACGGCTCGTGCACGTGGACCACGTCGAGCGGGACGGTGCTCAAGAGTTCCTCGATCGTGCGGGCTACGTCGATCGGCAGCGCCGGCGGACGCCGGCCGGCAGGGCGCTCGCCGCTGCTCGAGGTCAGGCTGGGCACGTCGAGAACCTCGCCGACCGCGATCACCCGATACCTAAGTGCCCCGCCTCCGTCGGCGCCCTCCAGCAGCGCTTTTGCCCCCTCGTTGCCCCGCGCCCGCGCGGCGCGCAGAGCCCGGCGCGAGGCCCGCACGCGCTCGTGCGAGCGCGATGGAGCCAAGACCAGGACGCGATGCCCGCGCCGCGACAGCTCCTCGACGACCGCCCTAACGTGGGCGTTGACGTCGTTGTCTTGGGCCTCCCACGGGTAAGGAGTGACGTGGGCGATCGCGAGCGGAGCAGCCATCGGCCTGGCCGTCATCCCGTTCGGCTGGCTGCCTTTCGGGGCTTAGGCTGAGCTTTGGCTTTGGTGGCGGGCCGGCCGGCGTACTTCGCGATGAACTTCTCGGTGTCCGCCTTAGCCTGATCGTCGGGACGCTGCTTATGCGGGGACTTCATCAGGTAAGAACTCGGGCCGTCGAGCTGGCCGGCGACGCCGTGGTTGAGCGCCAGCTTGCAGCAACGGACCGCGTCGATCACGATCCCAGCCGAGTTCGGCGAGTCCCAGACCTCGAGCTTCAGCTCGACGTTCAACGGCACGTCCCCAAAGGCTTGGCCCTCGACCCTGATGTGGGCCCACTTGCGATCGGTCAGCCACGGCACGTAGTCGGACGGGCCGACGTGGACGTCCTCGGCCGGCAGCTCGTGATCCATGATCGAGGTCACGGCGTTGGTCTTCGAGATCTTCTTGGACTCCAAGCGCTCGCGCTCGAGCATGTTGTAGAAGTCCATGTTGCCGCCGACGTTCAGCTGCGAGGTGCGCTCGATCTCGACGCCCCTGTCGGCGAACAGCCTGGCCAGCGTGCGGTGCACGATCGTGGCGCCGACCTGCGACTTGATGTCGTCGCCGACGATCGGCAGGCCCGCCTCTTTGAAGCGCCGGTCCCAGTAGTCCTCTCTGGCGATGAACACCGGTATGCAGTTCACGAAGCCGCAGCCGGCCTCGAGGACCTGCTCGACATACCACTTGGTCGCCTGCTCGGAGCCGACCGGCAGGTAAGAGACGACGACGTCGGTGTGCGTGTCCTTCAGGATCTTGACGATGTCGGCGGTCTCGCCGGAAGCCTTTGAGATCTTCTGTTTCAGATATTTGCCCAAGCCGTCGTGGGTCATGCCCCTGTAGACGGGCACCCCCAGCTTGGCCGGCACCGCGCGCTTGCCGGTCGCGAACTTGATCGTGTTGTTCTGGCCCGACCAGATCGCCTGACCGAGGTCCTTGCCGACCTTGGTCTTGTCGATGTCGAAAGCCGCCGTAAATTCGACGTCGCTGACGTGGTAGCCGCCGAGATCGACGTGCATCAGGCCGGGCACCCGCTGCGAAGGGTCCGCGTCTTTGTAGTAGTGGATGCCCTGCACAAATGCCGACGCGCAGTTGCCGACGCCGATGATCGCCACCCTGACCTTGTCGGCCTGGTAGCGGGCGGTGCCGTTACGGGCGCTGCCGTTGCTGTGTTGGATCGGTGTCAAAGTCTTTGGGTCCTTGGTCTATAGGTTTGGGGAAGACACTACCTACCCCGGGCTCCGCGCCCGGTCACACCGTGGCGGGCTCTGACAGCGCGCGGCGGACGTGCGCGATGCGCTGACCGACCGTGACCACGGAGAGCGCCGCCAGAACGTAGACGGAAGGGGCCAGCAGCTGGAAGTCCCCGAGCGAGGCGCCGTGCGCGAAGAGCAAGCCGACCGACAGGATCACGACGCGTACGGGCCTGGTCGCGATGCCGACCTTGCACTCCACGCCGAGCGCCTCCGCGCGAGCCCTTGTATAGGAGACCATCAACGACGCGAGCACCGCGACGACGACGGCGGCCGCGGCGACGCGATCGCCCTGCCACGCGAAGTAGCCGGCGACCGCGGTCAAGACGATGCCCTCCTCGATGCGGTCCAGCGTCGAATCCAGGAACGCGCCGAACGGGGTCCCCTTGCCGGACATCCTCGAGTAGCGCCCGTCGAGCGTGTCCATGACCGAGCCGACGATGAATGCGATGCCGCCGAGAAAGAAGTAGCGCTCCCAGACGAGCACCGCCGCGACGACGTTCAGGGCCAGGCCGGTCAAAGAGATCGCGTTCGGGGTCAGCCGCGACTCGATCAAAGCTTCGCGCATCAGCTCCCTTCGTTCGCCGGAGCCGATCGGGGCGCGCTGGCGGCGGGGCCTTGCGCGCGGCGCGACGCGGCGCCGGCGCGAGGCGCCCGGAGCGTCGTGGCGGCGGGGGCTCATCGCGGTCGGGCCGTGGCGGTGGCGATCGTTCTCGGCAGCCATCGTCAGCGCAAACTTTACGCGCCCGCCGCCCGGGCCGCGGGCGTCGAGAAGCGCCAGACCTGTGGTCGCGCCTTCGCCAGCCAACTCGCCCCGTAAGCTGAGACCCCGGCCGTAAGCGCGCCGAGGACCGCGTCGAAGATGAAGTGGTTGGCGGTCGCGACGATCACGAAAGCCATCAGGAACGGATAAGCGACCCAAAGCGCCTTAACGATGCGGTGCTTGGACAGGCGTGCCAGCGGCCAGCCGATCATCAGGGCGAAAGCGACGTGCATCGATGGGACGGCGGCGTAAGGGTTGACGAGCGCGTTCATCGTCGCCGAGGCATGGTCAACGTGGACGCCCGTAAAGTTCGAAACCGAATCGATGAAGCCCCATTCCGGCAGAAAGCGGGGCGGCGCGGTCGGAAAGACGGTGTAGCCGATCAAAGCGATCAGCATCGCGATCATGAACATGTTGCGCACGAAATAAAAGCTTTTGTTGTGGCGCACATACAGGTACACAAGCCCGGCCAAGGTGACGGTCGTCTGCGCATTGACGTACATCCAGCTACAGAAGTCCATCACCAGCCTGCTGCCAGAGGCCCAGGTCTGGACGGAGGGCTCGATGAAGATATGGAGGCTCAGCTCGAGCGAGATCACGTCGAGGGCGTGCGCGAAAGCCGTGTTGGCCTCGCCCTCGACCAAGCCCCTGACGAGCCGGTAAGCAAGGTAAGCAAGCCCGAACAGGGCAACCTGGCGCAGCACGTCGAGCCAGCCGTGGGGAAGCAAGCGCGCCTGCAGGGCACGTGCGCGAACGAAAGACTGCGACATCTGCTCCGAAAGCCTAGCCGATGACTCGGAACAGGCGCCAGTGCTCTGAGCGCCAGATTTCTCGCAAATAGGGCAGCCCCTTGGCGATCAGGGCGACCTCGGCTCGTGCCGAGTAGTCCGTTACGGCGTCAGCCAGAGCCACATAAGCGACTCCGTTTTCGCGCAGCCAGGTTCTGTAGGCGCGGGCGCTGAGGTCCGGTCTGTAGAAGATGGCTCCGTAACGCGTGTCGAGCTGGCGGTCCCAGCCCCTCGCCAGGTCGATCCCGTCGTGGCCGGCCACGTAAGCGGCCTCCATGTGGGTCGCCGTCAGCGGCACCTCGACGATCGTGTGGCCGCCCGCTCGCGTGCCGCCGCGCGCCGGGGCGCCGCCCGGGGCGCCCGCCCGCGCGCCGCCGGCCGGGGCGCCGCCGCCCGCCAGGGCGCCGCCCGGGGCGCTGTGAGACGGACGCGCGCTCGTCAGGCCATTCAGCTCGGCGAGCAGGGGCCCGTAATAGGACTGTTCCGCGGAGGCTTGGCCGGCGATCAGCGAGTAGTCGCCGATGGGAGTATTGACCTGCCAGTACAGCAGCGCCGGAGCGAGCAGGCAGAGGGCCAGGCGCCGGCCTTCCCAGAGGACGCCGGTCAACAGCGCCGGCGCCAGCTCGGGGCCCAGACGCGCGGCGTTGCCGCCCATCGGAGTCTCGATCGAAAACGAAGCGAGCAACGCAAGCGCATACAGCCCGAAGCCGATGCGCAGCGCGCGTCGGGCCCTCTCAGAGAGGGGTCCCTTCGGCAGAGCCACTGCGATCGCGACCACGGCAACGAACGCCGGCCAGAAGGAGGAAGGCGCGAACGGCTCGTGGCCCCCTTCCGGGAAGGCCAACGACAGCGCCCCGATCGGCGTCAGGGCGGCGACGGTCAGGCCAAGCGGCCAGCGCCAAAGACGCCCGGCCTTGTCGTTGCGCCCGGCATCGTCGGCGCGCCCGGCGAGCGCCACAGCCCACGCCAGGTAAACGAGCGCCAGGAACGCGCCGGCGACCGGGCTCGCGAGGCTCGTCAGCAGCGCGAGCGCGAGCGCCGCGAACGGTCTTTTGCACATCAACGCAAACACCGACCCGAGACCGACCGCGATGCCGAGGTCGTAAGGGACCCGCCCGGACAGCAGCTCCGCGCAGAGCCCGCCCGCGAACACGACCGCCGCCGCCCGGGCGCCGGCGAGCGGGAAGACGCGGTCGGCGATGAGGCCGAACAGCGCGCACGAAGCCAGCACCCCAAAGACCATCGTCAGGCGCGCGCCGATCAATGCCCCGAGCGGCGGCGAGAGCAGCGAGTAGCCGATCACGTAGTGCGGATGCGCCGCATACCAACCGCTGTCCCGCGGCACGTAGCCGGCTCTCGCGAACAGATCGCCGCGATAGAACGCCGCCGCCAGGTCGGCCGCCGGCGGCTTGGCGATCAGGTAGGCGACCGTCAGAGGGACGGCCACCGCGAGCGCGCACGCCCACGGACGTCGCGCCAGCGCGCGCGCGAGACCGGCGCGCGTCGTCAGGGCGGGTGCGGCGGGTGCGGCCTGGGCCTGGCCTGGCAGATCGCCGACGGCGGACACCGGCGAAACGATAGTGGCCCCTGTACCGTGCGCCTGTGCTCGACCCTGTGCCCTGGACGCCACCCACCCACGCGCGCGTGCGGCGGGTCCGCGAACGCTTGCGCGCGGTCTACGGCATCCCCCTGATGGCGCCCCACGGCGACCCGATCGCCGAGCTTGTCTTGACGGTCCTCTCGCAGAGCACCAACGACCGCAACCGCGACGTCGCCTACCTGCGGCTTCGCGAACGCTTGCCCGCTTGGGAGGCTGTCGCGCGCGCGCGTACGGCCACGGTCGAGAAAGCGATCAGGCCGGGCGGGATCTCCAAGGTCAAGTCGGCCCGGATCGTAGCGATCCTCCAGGCGATCGCGGCCTCGCCCGGGGGCGGCGGCACGGACGGGCTGTCGCTGGACTGGCTGGCGGACGCTCCGCTCGAGCAGGCTCGCGACTACCTGACGGCCCTTCCCGGCGTCGGACGCAAGACCGCGGCGTGCGTCCTGCTGTTTGCTTACGGCCGCCACGACGTGCCGGTCGACACCCACGTCTCCAGGGTCGGGATGCGCCTGCGCCTGCTGGAGCCGGGCGCTCCGTTTGAGCGCCTGCACGACCAGATGCTGGCGCTGACCCCGGCCGGCCAGGAGTTGGAGCTGCACGTCAACCTGTTGCGCCACGGCCGGCGCATGTGCTCCGCGCGGCGGCCGGCCTGTGGCGAGTGCGCGCTCGCGCGGATGTGCCCCTCTGCCTTTCAGGTCTAACGCGAACGTTCGCGTTGCTAGCCTCCTCCATATGAGCACCCTGGTCGTCGGCCAAGCGCCCGCCGAGCTGGACGCGCTGCTCGAGCGGCGCAGACGTCTCGGCGCCGACCTCTACGACGAGGTATGGAAAGGTGTGCTGCACATGGTTCCCGCGCCGCACAGCGCCCACGGCAAGCTCGACCGTCGGGTTGCCCGGCTGCTGGACGGCCCGGCGCGCGCGGCCGGTCTGGAGGCCAGCGGTCCGGTCAACATCGGCGGCCCCGACGACTATCGCGTGCCCGACGCCGCTTTGCTGCGGCCTGGGCCGGACGGGGTCTACCTGCCGAGCGCGGCCCTTGTCGTCGAGATCGTCTCGCCCGACGACGAGACCTGGGCGAAGCTGCCGTTCTACGCCGAGCACGGCGTCGAAGAGCTGCTGATCGTCGATCCTCAGGAGCGCACCATCCACTGGCTGGCGCTCGGCGACGGTAATTATGAGCCGGTGCAGACCAGCGCCCTTATCGACCTCGGCGCCGACGCCCTGGCCGAGCAGATCGACTGGCCGTAACGGGCTCAGGCCGCCGGCCGCGCCGCCGCGTCATCGAGCAGCGCCTCGACCAGCCCGTCGATGTCGTGCTCAGCCGCCTCGACGTCAGGCTCCAAGCCGTGCTCGCGCACGGCGGCGCTCGTGATCGGGCCGATCGAGACCAGACGCGTGGTCGGGGAGAGCCCGCCCGCTGCGCCTGAGAGCGCGTCCATAAAGAAGCCCACGGTCGAGGCGGACGTGAACGTGACGTAGTCGGCCGCGCTCGCTTCTTGCATGACGCCGGCTGGCGGCGCGTCGGCGACCGTCTCGTACAAGGCGAGCACATCCACCTCCGCGCCGCGCGCGCGCAGCGCGTCCGGAAGTACCTCGCGCCCCTCGCTCGCCCTGGCGATCAGGGCGAGCCCGACGGGCGGCTCCAGTGCGTCTAGCGCCTCGACCAAGCCCTCGGCGACCGCGCGCTCGGGCAACACGTCGGCGAGGACGCCTTTCGCGGCCAGCGCCTCGGCGGTGCCCTTGCCGATCGCCGCCACGCGCAGGCCCGCCAGCGCGCGGGCGTCGAGGCCGGCGTCGCGCAGGCGCTCAAACAGGCAGTCCACGCCGACGGGACTCGTCAGGCAGAGCAGGTCGTAGCGGCTCAGGTCGGGCGCTGGGCCCGGCAATGGCACGGTGCGGATCGCCGGTGCCTGGATCACCCTGGCTCCCAACGCTTCCAGCCGTTGCGCAAGGCCGCTGGCCGAGGACCGCGCGCGCGTGACCACAGCAGTGCGCCCAGCCAAGGGCGCGTCCGGCAGCCATGCCAGCTCGTCCGCAAGGCCGGCCACCGCGCCCACGACCGTGATCGCCGGCGCGCGTATGCCCGCCGCCTTCGCTGTCTCGGCGATCGTCGCGACCGTGCCCGCGACCGTGCGCTGGTCTGGCCAGGTGCCGCGTTCGACGACCGCCACCGGTTCCTCGGCCGGGCGGCCAGCGGCGATCAGGGAGGCAGCGATGTCGGGCAGTCGGCTGACGCCCATGTAGAAGACGAGCGTGCCCGGGAACGCCGCCAAGCCGGACCAGTCCAGGCCGGCCTCGGCATCCTCGGCGGCCGGCCCGTCCGCCCGGGTGTGACCGGTGACGAAGGCGACCGCCGTCGCCAGGCCGCGATGGGTGACGGGGATGCCGGCGTATGCGGCGGCGGCCACGCCGGCGGTGATGCCGGGCACGATCTCGTAAGCGATGCCGGCCGCCCGCAGTGCCAAAGCCTCCTCGCCGCCGCGGCCGAACACGAATGGGTCGCCGCCCTTCAGCCGCACGACCGTGAGGCCGGCTTGCGCCTTGGCGATCATCAGCTCGGTCGTCTGATCCTGGGGCACGGACTCGCCGCCGCCGACCTTGCCGACGAACAAGCGCTCCGCGTCTGGGCGCGCGCCGTCGAGCGCTGAGGCTGGGATCAGGCGGTCGTAGAGGATCACGTCGGCGGCGGCGATCAGCTGGAGCGCCCGCACGCTAATCAAGCCCGGGTCGCCAGGCCCGGCGCCGACCAGGTACACGTGGCCGGTCTCACGGCCGTCGAATCCGGGTCGGTCGTTGGGGTCGCCTGGATCGCGGACGCCGACGGGATCGTTGCGGCCGGGCTCAGGCATCGGCGCCCGCCAGCTCGTTCGCCTGCGCCAGCAGCTCTCCGGCCCCGACCGCCAGCATCCGCTCCGCAACGCGCTCGCCGAGCGCGTCCGGATCGTAGAAGCCCCCCAACAACTCGTCGGCGACCCAGGCCGAGCCGTCTGGCAGGCCGACCCAGGCCCGCATCTGCAGGCAGCCACAGCCAGCGGGCGACGCGTAGGCGCCGAGAGGGGTATGGCAGGTCGCGTCCAGGGCCTTCGCCAGGGCGCGCTCGGCGCGCAGGCAGGCGGTGGTCTCGGCGTCGAGAATGTTCGCTACGGCGCCGCGCACGCGGGCGTCGCCGGCGCGGGCCTCCAGCGCGAGCGCTCCCTGGCCGGGCGCCGGCACGAAGCGGGCGGGGTCGAGCGCCGCGTCCGGGCCGGCGGCTTCGTCCTCGCGCCCGAGCCTGACCAGGCCGGCGCGGGCCAGCACGATCGCGTCCAGGGCTTCGTCCAGGTCGGCCAGCTTGCGCAGCCTCGTGTCGACGTTGCCTTCGATCGTGACGATCTCGAGGTCTTGGCGCACGGCCAGCAACTGGGCGGTCCTCCTGATGCTGCTCGTGCCGACCCGGGCGCCGGGCGACAGTCCTTCCAGGCCGCCAAGGTCGAGGGCGGGAGCATCGGTCTCTTGCGAGGCGTACGCGACCTCCGCCCTGGCTCGTTCCCTGACGCACACCACGTCCTCGACCGCCGCCCGCCCGGGCGCTCCCAGCAGCTCCAGGCCGTCCGCCAACTCGCCGGGCACGTCCTTGGCCGAGTGCACGGCCAGGTCGATCTCGCCCGCCAGCAGGGCCTCCTCGATCGCATCCACCCAGCGCGACTTGTCCGCGGGGCCGCCGCCTCCGACCGAGCCTGCGCCTGCGCCACGGGCCGCGTCCCCATCCGAGCTGGGCCCCGCGCTCCCGCCGCCGCGGTCGCCGCTCGTGGTCACCTCGACGATCTCGACCGCGCCCTCGCCGCCGGCCTCGAGCAGCCCGGCGACCAGGCGGGTCTGCGCGAGCGCGAGCGCGCTGGCGCGGGTGCCGATCCTCAGGACGCCGCCGCTCGAAGCCACCGTCGGCGCGCTCAGGAGGAGCCCGAGCCGCCGGCGCGGTTACGCGTCGGGCGAGCGAGCGGGCGAACGTTGTCGGGCACCTCGCCGCCCGTCCCCGCGCCCGCACGCTCGGGCAAGGTCTCGGCGGCCTCGTCCTCGCCAAGGCCGAACAGCTCGCGTATCAGCTCGATGTTGGCGTGGCCGCGCTCGCCGTGACTGCGCAGCCTGATCGTAGGCTCGTGCAATAGCCGGGAAGCGACCGCTCTGGCGATCGCCTCGACGCGGGCCAGGTCCCGAGTGGAGGCCGACTCCCAGCGGCCGTCGTTCTCGGCCAGGACCTGGTCGACCAGGGCGGCGCCGTGTTCGCGTAGGGCGCTGACGGTCGGCAACACGTCGAGCTGGCCGAGCCACCTCGCGAACCGCTGGATCTCAGCCTCGACGATCTCTTGGGCTCTCGGGACCTCGCCCGCGCGGTTGTCCAGGTTGCGGGCGATCACCGCCTGCAGGTCGTCGATGTCATACAGGCTGACGCCCTCGATCTCGGCGCAGTGCGGGTCGATGTCGCGCGGGACGGCGATGTCGATCAACAGGAGCGGCTTAGAATCGCGCTGGCGCATCACCTCGGCCAGCTCCTCGCGCCCGACGATCGGGTGCGGCGAGGCGGTCGAGCAGAGCACGATGTCGGCCTTCGTCAGCTGCTCTGGCAGGCCGTCCAGTCCGACGACCGAGCCGCCGAAGCGTTCGGCGAGGTGCAGAGCCCGGTCGGCGTGCCTGTTGGCGACGAAGATCGTGCCGGCGCCCTGCTCAGACAAAGCCCTTGCCGTCAGCTCGCTCGTCTCGCCGGCGCCCAAGATCACGACATGGCGCTCGGCCAGGCCGCCGAGCACGCTCTCGGCGAGGTCGACGGCGACCGACGGCACGCTCGCGCGTCCCGTGCCGATCGCGGTCTCCGAGCGCACCCTCTTACCCGTCGTCAAGGCCGCCGAGAAGAGCCTGTTCGAGAGCGGGCCGGTGCAGCCGGCCTTGAGCGCGGCCTCGTAAGCGCGCCTGACCTGGCCCTGGATCTCGGCCTCGCCGACGATCATCGACTCGAGGCCCGCCGTCACGCGATACAGCTGCCTGGCGGCGTCGCAGTTGCGGGGCGAGTAGATCGATTCGGCCAGTTCAGTCGGCCTGATCTCGGCGCGCTGGGCGAGCAGGCCGAGCACGTCGCCCTCGGCCCTGACCGAGTCGCCGACGACGGCGTAGACCTCGGTCCGGTTGCACGTCGAGATCACGACCGCCTCCCTGACATCAGAGGTCTCGAGCGTCGAAGCGGCGAACTCGACGGCCTGGGCCTCGGTAAAGGCCAAGCGCTCGCGTAGGGCCACGGGCGCGGTCTTGTGGGAGATGCCCAAGGCCAGCAGCTCGCTCATACCGCTTCGCGCTCCTGCGTCTCGGACGGGTTGGTGTCTGCGCCGGCGCGTACGCGCGCGCGCGGCGGTCCGTTTCGAGAAAGGTCTTCTTCTGGCCGCGGCTCCGGTGCGGCCCGGTTCAGTTCGCCCAGCCGGCGTTCGACGCGGCCAAGCCGGACGGCCATGACCGCGACGTAGATCAAGACGACCACAAAGAACACGATGTAAGCGGCGGCGACGTAGCCGTCGTTCGAGTTGGGCAACGTGCTCGCGAGGACGCTCATCGGTAGCCGAGGATCCGGGACTTTGCTTTGAGCGAGATGCGTGCGCGCTTGGCGGCAAGCTCATACAAGGAGAGCGTCGCGAACAGAAGGGCCATCGCGATCAGGGATACCACGAATGTGAAGCGCATCGACGGGGGCAGGTCAGAACTCGAGCCGAGCACCCGCGGGTGCAGGTAGGAGGTCGACAGGCGCACAGCCAAGAAATTCATCGGCACGAACGCGCCCGCGACGACCGCGAACACCGACGCGTAACGGGCCTGGCGCTCGGGGTCCTCGATCGCGAAGCGCATCGGCTGATAGGTCGCATACAAGAGCATCACGATCAGAAACGAGACGAGCGTAGGCTCGCTCCAGACCCACCAGTGCCCCCATGACGCGTGCGCCCAGATCGAGCCCGTCACGAGCGTGACGACGCCGAAGATGAGGCTCATGTGGATCGCGACATACGAGCGCAGGTCCCACTTGGACTCGCGCGTCCGCAGGTGCGCGATCGCGAAGACCCCGCCGAGCACGAAGCCGCACAGCGAGACGATCGCCAGGGGCACATGCAAGTAGAAGATCTTCTGGACGAAGCCTTCTTCGGCTTCGATCGGGGCATAAAAGAAGACCAACGACAGCGACACGCAGAACGCGAGCACGGTCACGGCGGAGAGGAAGCGCAACGAAAGGGCACGTCTCATTGGGCGGCGTCAATCCTCCAGCAAGAAATCGAACACGGCGTAAGCGATCAGGCCGAAAACGAGATCATAGAGCCCCAACAGCAGCAGCCAGCGACCAGCGGGCGTGTCCGGATGGCCGCCGCCGCTGAGCAGCGGCGAGCTGGCCCGGGCGGCGCCGATCACGATCGGGACGAGCAACGGCAACGACAACAGCGGCCCGAACAGGTCGCGCGCGCGTGTATGCACCGCCAAAGCGGATACAAGCGTGCCGATCGCGGCGATGCCGATGTCGGCCAAAGCCAAGACCAAAACGAGCCCGGCCAGGCCGTGCCCGAGCGGCGCCCCGAGCAGCAGCCCAAACGCGGGCACGGCGACGATCTCAAAGACGACGAGGTAAGCGGCCAGCGTGCACGCCTTGGCGATCAAGAGCGTCGTACGATCGACCGGCGCCAGCAGGAAGCCGTCGAACCCGCCCTGCTCCGCATCGGCCACGAACAGCCGGTTGACCCCGAGCATGGCCGCGAACAAGAGCGTCACCCACAAGACGCCCGCCGCCAAGTCGCCTTCGAGGGTCGTCTTGTTCAACGCGAAATGGAAGACCACGAACGTCGAGACAGCGAACAAAGACATGCCGGGGACCGACTCGAGCGTTCTGCACTCGACCAACAGCTCCTTGCGCAAGATGGTGGCGACGTTCGTGCTCACCTGTACAGCCCCGCTATCTCGCCGGCTCCGACCTCGCTTGCCGGCTTTACGAACGCCGGCCTGCCGGCGCGCAGTCCCAGCACGACATCCGCCTCGGCCAGGCCGCGCTCGGGGTCGTGGCTCGTCAGGACCCGCGTACAGCGTGACTCGGCGCCGATCAGCGGGGCGACCAGGTCCGTCGCCGCAGGATCGAGGTTGGCGTAAGGCTCATCAAGTAGCAGCAGTTCTGGGTCGTGCAACGTCGCCCTCGCCACCGCCACCCGCTGCACCATGCCCTTCGAGAGTGTCTTGATCGGCTCGTTCGCGCGTGCGCGTATGCCGACCGCGTCCAGTCGCTCCTCGACCCGTCCGTCCGGCAGGCCGTACAGGCCGGCGTAGTACTTCAGGTTCTCGTGGGCCGTCAGCTCCCGGTAGAGCAACGGCTCGTGCCCGAGCAGGCCGACCAGGCCGCGCGCGCGCCACGCCTCGTCCGGCAGCTCGCAGCCGAGCACGCTGACATCGCCGGCGTGCGGCCTCAAGAGCGTCGCCAAGATCCGCAGCAAGGTCGTCTTGCCGGCGCCGTTCGGGCCGAACACGACCAACGTCTGACCGGCTCCGACCGCCAACGTCACGCCGTCGAGCGCCGTCCGTTCGCCGTAGTCGCGCCGCAGCCCGCGAAGCTCGATCACACCGTGAGGTTAGTGTGAGACGGCTGGCCGGGCTGGAAGCGATTGGTGTGATCGGTCTATGTGCTGTGTCATACCAGCACGCAAAGCATCAGATGTCGAGTCTGCTAGCATCAAGCATCATGGCTCGCACGACGCTCGATCTCGATTCCTCCGTGCTTGCGCAGCTGCGCCTCCGCGCGCGCGCGGAGCACAAGAGCATGGGTCAGCTTGCGTCCGAGCGACTCGCCGTCTCGCTGACAGCGGAGACCCCGGCCGAGTCCGGACCGCTGTCATGGCCGGCGTGGCACATGGGCAGGCCCAGGGTCGACCTGGACGACAAGGACGCGCTCTGGCGGGTGCTCGACGCCGGGACGGCCGAATCGCACGCGCATTGAGCGTTACGCTTGACACGAACGTTCTGCTTTACGCCGGCAACGCTGACGACCCGCTGCACGAACGGGCCCGAGAGCTGGTAAGCCGGCTTGCGAGCGGGCCCGAGCTTCTTTATCTGTTCTGGCCCACCGTCATGGGGTTTCTGCGTATCGCCACGCACCCCACGATCTTTCCCGACCCCGTTTCGCCCGAACAAGCCACCGCTGCGATCGCCGCCCTGCTGGAGCGTCCCACCGTCCGCACGGTGGCCGAGGGGGACGGTTTCTGGACGGCCTATCTCGCGGCTGCCGGCAACGACACCCGCGGCAACCTCGTGCCCGACGCTCATCTCGTCGCACTGATGCGCCTGCATGGGGTGAACGTCATATACACCCGCGACCGTGACTTCCGTCGCTACGACGGCATCGAGGCGCGCGACCCTTTCGCCTGAGGCCAGGTGCCCGAACCGGGGCGGATCCCGCTGTGGCGGTACCGTCATGGCGGGCCTCGAGGGCTGTAAGGGCGGTGCGCGACAGGCGCGCGTAACTGTGACTCAGACCGCGGCCAGGCGCTGTTCGTGCTCGGCTTTGGCTTGCGCGATCAGCTCGCGCACCGCCTCCTCGCCGGTGGCCGTGTCCGCGCGCGCGCGCAGCAGCTCGATCGGGTCTGGCTCGCCGTTCACGATCGACTCGAAGAAGTCGCGCCGCTCCTGATAGGTCGGCAGCGTCGCCTTTGCCCAGCCCCTTACCTCGTTCAAGAGGATCGCCAGCTTCGCGTACTCCTCGCCGAACAGCTCCGAGATCTCGCGCTTCATGCGCTTTGCGAGTGCCGGCGAGGCGCCGGCCGTCGAGATCGCGATCGCCAAGGGTCCGGTCCTGACGATCGCTGGCAAGATGAAGTTGCACAAGGGCGGCACGTCGACCACGTTGACCAGCATCGCCCGCCGCTCGGCGTCCTCGTACACGCTTATGTTCACCTCGGTCACGTTCGTCGCCGCGATCGCCATGAACACGCCCTCCAGGTCGCTCGGGCCGGCGTAAGGCCGCCGCTCCCAGCTGATCGAACCCTCGTTCGCGTATCGCTCCAGCTCGGTTGTCGCCTCGGGCGCGATCAGCGTGACCGCGCCGTCGCAGGCCAACAGCCCCTCGACCTTCTCCAGGCCGATCTCGCCGCCGCCGACGACCACGCAGCGCCGGCCGGACAGCTTCAAGCAGGCGATATAGAAAGGCGTGTCGAGCATCCCTTGCACGCAGCTCTGGTCGCAGATCCCTCTGCGCAACTGGCACACGCACTCCTTACCGGCATAAGCCTGGGCGGGCATGCTCCAAAGGGTAGCCGGCATTGTCCTTCAAAACGGGGCTGCCGCGCGCGCGCGCGTACGCGCGCGCGTCTCCCCGCCAAAAAGGTCATTTCCACCAAAAAAGTCACTTTTCTAACGCGGCACCCCGCGCCCAAGCATCCGCGCGCCGACCTTCGCGATCGCGGGCGCGCCGCGCCGCCAGGCCCGCTCGCGGTCGGCGTCCCTGCCGGACCTCAGCTTCGCCATCGAGCGGGCCGCCTTGGCGCTGGCCACGTCGTACGGGCCCCACCACAAACCCCTCAAGCCGGCCGGACTGTATGCGATCAGCTTCTCTTGGGCGCACTGCCGCAGGCCGGCTTCGCCGAGTGTCTTGCCGAGGCCGGCGCCCCCCGCCGCGCCCCAGGGGCCGCGCGTCAGGCCGGGCGCCGGCAGGTGGTCGTTCAGCCAGACCATTCCCGCGTCAAGCTCCCTGGCGATCCGCAGGCCGCGATAGCGGTCGGCCGTCCAGACCGACGCGCCGAGGCCGAACTCGGAGTCGTTCGCGAACTCGATCGCCCGCTCGACGGAATCGACCGCGACGACCGCCAAGACCGGCCCATCGACCGGCTCTTTCATGAGCCTCATCCGCTGGTCGGCGCCGGTCACGACGGCGGGGCCATAGAAGGCGCCGTCACAGCCGGCCGGCCGCTGCTTCAGCGGCCCGCCGCAGCGCAGCTCGGCGCCGTTTGCAACCGCGTCCTGGACAAGCTCGTCGACCAAGTCATACCGGCGTCTCGAGGCCAGCGGCCCGACCTGGACGGCCGGGTCCGCCGGGTTTCCGATTCGCAGGGCACGCGCGCGCGCGACGAGGCCCGAAGTGAACCTCTCGGAGACCTCCTCGGCGACGTATACCCGCTCGACCGCCCCTCTCGCCTGGCCCGCCCCCGCGCAGCCTGCCCACAGCGCGCCGTCGACGGCGTTGGCGAGGTCGGCCTCGGCCAGCACGATCATCGCGTCCTTGCCGCCCAGCTCGACCGTGACCTCCTTCTCGCGCGACACGCATTCCCTGGCAACCGCCCTGCCGACCGCCGGCGAGCCGGTGAACAACACCTTGTCGCAACCGCTCCTCGCCAGGGCCACGCCCACCTGGGCCCCGCCGTGCGCGATCGCGACCAGGCCCTCCGGCAGCCCCGCCCGGCCGAGCACCTTCATCAGGGCCTCGCCCGCCAGTGCGGCTCTGCGCGCCGGCTTGAACACGACCCCATTGCCCGCCAACAGCGCCCCCGCGATCTGGCCGAGCGGCTGCGCGAACGGGGCGCTGCCGGCGCCGATCACCGCGATCGTGCCATACGGCTCGTACGCCACCCGCGCGCGCTTGGCGACCGCCAAGGTCCTGTGCGTCTGTATGCCGCGCCCGCCCAACACCTTCGGCCCCTCCTTCGCGATCCAGCCGAGCGCGTCGATCGCGCTCAGCAGCTCGAGCGCGGCAACCTCCGCTCGCGGCCGGCCCTGCTCGCGCGCGACCGTCTCCAGCAGCACGTCATATTCGTCGACGATCGCTTGGGCCATCCTCCTCATGTATCGGGCCCGGTCGATGACCCGCAACAGCTCCCACAGCGGCTGCACCTTCGCCACTCCAGCCACGACCCCGTCGATCCGCTCGGGCGCGGTGGCGTCGACCTCGCCCAGCACGGCGCCGGTCGCGGGATCGCGCGCGATCAGCGCGCCTCCTCGGAGAACTCCGTCGCCGCCGTCCGTTCCCGGGCCAGCGCCAACGCCGTCGGTGACCTTCACGTCCACACCCCGATTATCGACCCCTCAGCCGTCGCGCTTCAGCAAGGCGCTCGGCCAGGCCGGCTTCGCTTTCGCCGGGCTCGTAAAAACGCTCCCCGATAACGCCCTCCGGCATCAGCTCCTGCCCAGAGACGGAGCCGGGCCTGTCGTGCGGGTTCTCGTAACCGCCAACCTCCTGCCCCGGCCTGGCCCCCGGCCGAAGCCACGCCGGCACCGGCGCCGCGCCGTTCTCGCGCACGTGTCTGATCGCGGCGCCCAGCGACCTGCCGGCGGCGTTCGACTTCGGCGCCAGCGCCAGGTACACGGCGGCTTGGCTCAGCGCGAATTTGGCCTCAGGCATCCCGACGTGCTCGACCGCCTGGGCCGCCGCGACCGCCACCTCCAGCGCTTTCGGGTCGGCGTTGCCGACATCCTCGGAGGCCAAGATCACCATCCGCCGCGCGATGAACCTTGGGTCCTCGCCGCCCTCCAACATGACCGCCAGGTAGTACAGCGAGGCGTCCGGGTCCGAGCCTCTGGTCGCCTTGATCCAGGCCGAGATGTAGTCGTAATGCTTGTCCCCTTTTTTGTCGTACAAGACCGCCCTACGCTGCAACGCGTCCGCGGCGCGCTCCACGCCGACGCTCTCTTCGCCAAGCTCTTCAGCGGTCTCCAATGCCAGCTCCAACGCGTTCAGCGCCGTCCGCGCGTCGCCGGCGCTGCGCGCCGCCAAGAACTCGATCGCCTCGTCCTTGACGTCCGGGACGCCTCGGTTCAGCGCCGCCCCGTCCTCGGCCGCCGCGCCGGTGCCGAGCGCGGCATCGGAGGCGGTCCCAGCCTCGCCCGCCCGTGCCGCTTCGACCGCCCTTCGCAGCACCGTGGCCACGTCCTCGGCGCTCAGCTCTTTCAGCGCGTACACCCGGACCCTCGACAGCAAAGCGCCGTTGACCTCGAACGCCGGGTTCTCGGTCGTCGCTCCGATCAGCACGAGCAGGCCGTCCTCGACGGCCGGCAACAACGTGTCCTGTTGGGCCTTGTTGAAGCGGTGGATCTCGTCCAAGAACAAGACCGTCTTGGTGCCGTTGGCCCGGCGGTGTTTTGCCCGCTCGATCACCGCCCTCACCTCCGCGCGCCCGGCCTGCACGGCGCTCAGCTCCTCGAACACCAGGCCTTGCCCGCTCGCCAACAGCCGCGCGAGCGTCGTCTTGCCCGAGCCCGGCGGCCCATACAGGACCATCGAGTGGGGCTTGCCCTGTTCGATCGCCGTCCTCAGCCCCGAGCCCGCGGCCAACAGGTGCTCCTGGCCGACGACCTCGCCAAGCGTGCTCGGCCGCATCCGCGCGGCCAGTGGGCTTAAGCCGGACGCCGCGCTGCCGGCTGGGTCTTCCTCGAACAGGGTCTCCATGCCCTCAGTATTCCGCCCCTACGCAGATGTCCGCTCATTTTCCGCGGGAGTCTGCCGATAAACAGATGTCGAACTTCTACGCGATTCGTTCAAGTGAGCGCCAGCCCAACATATTCGAGGCGGTCCAGCGTCGCCGTACCGGCTGTGAGACGGCCCCGCGCAGGCGCCATGCCGGCCGTGAGGCGGCCCCGCGCCGTCAGGCGAGGCGCGTCCCGATGAGCGTCGGCGCGGCCGAGCTTCTGCCGGGCGCGGGCGCCAGCGGCCTGCAGCTGGGAGAGATCTCTGACGTTCCCGTCTCGCCGGGCCCACGCGCGCGCGCGGGCAGGGCCGCCGCGAACAGTCCCCTCCAGATTTTCTGGTCCCGCTTTTGTCGCGACCGCTTGGCGGTCGTCTCGCTCGGTTTCGTGGCCGTCCTGATCGTGGTCGCGATCGCCGCGCCCCTCGTCGTCTCCATGCTCGGCCTGCCCGGGCCGAACGTCTTGAACCCGAACGCAACGAACGCGTTCGGCAGTCCCTTGGGCCCGAGCTTGGCGCACCCGTTCGGCGTTGACCCGCTCGGCCGGGACGTCGCCTCCAGGGTCATCTACGGGACCAGGGTCTCCTTGATCGTCGGCATCGTCGGCACCGGCGTCGCGACCGTCCTCGGCACCATCGTCGGGCTCCTGGCCGGCTACTGGCGCGGCCTGGCCGACACATTGCTCTCCCGGGCGATCGACGTCGTCCTCGCGATCCCGGTGCTCCTGCTCGGCCTCGGCCTCGGCGCGGCCTGCGCGGTCAGGGGCTGCCTCGGCGGCCACGTCCAGTCGGGCCTCGGGGTCATCATCTTCTTGATCGCGCTCGTCAACTGGACCTACATCGCCAGGATCGTGCGTGGTCTGACCTTGTCTCTACGCGAGCAACAGTTCGTGCTCGCCGCCCGCGCCCAAGGCGCCTCCAACACCAGGATCATGGTCCGCGAGATCCTGCCTAACCTGGCCGCGCCGATCGTCGTCTACGCGAGCCTTTTGATCCCCCAGAACATCCTCCTCGAGGCGGCCCTCTCCTATCTTGGCGTCGGCGTTCGGCCGCCGACCGTCAGTTGGGGCCAGATGATCGCCGCCGCGACCCCCAACTTCGAGACGGCTTGGTGGTGCATGGTCTTTCCCGGTATCGCCCTGCTGTTGACCGTGCTCGCCTTCAACCTGCTCGGCGACGGCCTCCAAGACGCGCTCAACCCGAGGCAGGCACGGCGATGAGGAAGAGCGCCTCCAACCCCGGGCGCATCGGCACCTTGCTGGGCGCTCCGAAGCAGGGGCTTGCCCGGCCACGCAGAACCCCAGCCATACGCAAAACGCTGCCCACGCAGCGGAACGCTTTCGCCGAACACAAGAGGGGGGTCCAGGTGCCACGTATATCGATCCAAAAAGTGCTGCCCGCGCGCGCGCGTACGGCCCGCGAGCGCAACATCGGCCGAGCCCTGGCCACCGGTGCGCTGGCCCTGACGGTGCCCGGGCTCGCGCTCGGGCTGAGCGCCTGCGGCTCCGGCAACGAAACGGCCACCGGCTCGAGCTCGATCAAGGCGCCGCCCGGCGTCAAAACACCGCGCACCGAGTCCGTCACGGGCGCCGTCAAAGGCGGCACCCTGACCGTGCTCAACCACGAGGACTTCGAACACCTCGACCCCGGCCAAGCCTACTCGTCGGTCGACTACGAGGCTGTCTACGCGACCCAGCGGCCGCTTTACTCATACAAGCCCAACAACTACGGCGCGCCCGTGCCCGACATGGCGTCCGGGCAGCCCGAAATCTCGGCAAACCGCAAGCAGGTGACGGTCCACATCAGGACCGGCGTCCACTTCAGCCCGCCCGTCAACCGGGAAGTGACCTCAGCCGACGTCGCCTACGCGATCGAGCGCGGCGCCAACCCGAACGTCGCGAACCCATACTTCTCGACCTATTTCGGTTCTCTCGCCGGCGCCAAGAACGCGAGCGGGGGGGCGATCCCGGGGATCGCGACACCCAACAAGAACACGATCGTCTTCAAACTTGAAGAACCGAAGGCACCGATTCTCGCGGCCGCCCTCGTGCTGCCCCTGACCGCGCCCGTCCCCGCTGAATTCGCCAAACGCTACGACGCCCACAGCCCGACCGAATACGGCAATTACCTTATCGCCACCGGGCCTTACATGTTCAAGTCGGACTCCGCCGGCAAGGTCCTCGGCGTCGGCTACGAACCGGGCCGCTCGGCGACGCTCATCCGCAACTCCAACTGGAACGCGTCAACCGACTACAGGCCGGCTTACCTGAATCAGATCGACGTCCAGATCGGCGGCGACACGAACGTGATCGGCAGACAGGTCCTCGAAGGTTCGCACCTCGTCGAGAACGACGAAATCGCGCAGGCCTCAGTCCAGCTCGCCTACGAACACTTCCGTGACCAGCTCGAGATCTCCCCCAGCGCCGGCACCGGCTACATCGCGGTCGACAACAAACATGGCCCGTTCGCGAACGTCAACGTCCGCAAGGCCTTCTGGGCCGCCCTCGACCGCGTGGAGATGAACAAGGCGCGCGGCGGCGAACTGACCACCAACGTAATGACCCACTTCATCTATCCCGAAATACCCGGCTTCGAACAGGCCGGCGGCGTGGCGGGGCCCCACTACGACTACAACGAACACCCGACCGGTAACGCCGCCGTCGCGGCGAAGTACATGAAGCTGGCCGGCTATCCGACCGGCAAGTACACCGGCTCCGCCACGGTCCAGATCGTTGGCGCGACCGGCAGCCCCGATTCCAACGAAGCCGAAATCGCCAACCAAACACTCGAGGACCTCGGCTTCAAGACCAAGCTCAGCCTCGTCGAAAAGTCGGTCATGTACGAAAAGTATTGCGGCACGCCTGCCGAACAGATCGACGTGTGCCCGAACGTCGGCTGGGTCGCCGACTTCGGCGACCCCCAGGCCGTCCTAGACGTGCCCTTCAACGGCGAACACATCGAAACCACCAACAACAACAACTATGGCCAGGTCAACGATCCAACGATCAACAAACACATGGCCGCCGCCGAACTGATCGTCGGAGCTGAAGCCCGGGCCGATGCCTGGGCCGCGATCGATCGCGAACTGGTCGCCGACGCGGCCGCCATCCCTGTCGCCTTCGACAAGCAGCCGAACATCGAGTCCCACGACGTCGACGGCATCGGCGACGTCTGGAACCTCGGCGCCTGGGACTACTCGTTCTCCTCGCTCAAGTAAGCGCGATGGCCCGCTACGTGCTCAAGCGCCTGGCATGGGGTCTTTTCTTGATCGTAATCGTCTGCGCCCTGACGTTCGTCCTGTTCAGGATCTTGCCGAGCGCCGAACCGGCGCGCTTGCGCGCCGGCCACGACGCCAGCCCCAAAGTGATCGCCGAGATCAGGCACGACCTCGGCCTGAACCGGTCCCTGCCCGAGCAGTTCTGGCTGTACCTCAAGAACCTCTTCCTGCATGGCGAACTCGGCTACAGCTACCACTCGAACGCCTCGGTCGGCAGCCTGATCGCGGGCCGCCTGCCCGCCACGCTGTCGCTAACGATCGGCGCCGCGCTGATCTGGCTTTTGATCGGCATTCCGATCGGGATCGTCTCGGCGCTGCGCCGGCGCTCGCGCACCGATCGCGCCTCGATGGGGATCGGCCTGCTCCTGCTCTCGGCGCCCGAATACTGGCTCGGCCTGATCGTCCTTTACCTGTTCGCCGCCGACATCGGCCAGCTGAAGGTCTTCCCGGGCGCCGGCTCCTACGCCGGGCTGACGGCAGACCCCTTGAAATGGTTCGGCTCGCTCGTGCTGCCCTGGCTCGTCCTCGCGGCCGGCTTCGCGGCGATCTACGCCCGCGTCATGCGCTCCAGCCTGATCGACGCGATGGGCCAGGACTGGATCAGGACCGCCCGCGCCAAGGGCCTGCCCGAGCGCCAGGTCGTGCTCAAGCATGGCCTGCGCGCCGCGATCATCCCTTTGATGACGATCTTCGCCCTCGACGTCGGCGTGCTCCTCGGCGGCGCCGTCCTCGTCGAGACCGTTTTCGACATCCCCGGCATCGGCCGTCTCAACTACGAAGCGATCGTCCACGCCGACTTCCCGATCATCCAAGGCACCGTCCTGCTGGCGGCCGTCTTCATCATCCTCGCCAACATCGCCGTCGACATCGCGCACGCTTACGTCGATCCCCGGGTCCGTTACTCGTGAGCGCCGACGACCAGCCCCTGCTGAAGGTCGAGGACCTGCGCGTCAGCTTCCCCGGCGAAGAAGTCGGCGAAGATGTGCTGGCCGTTGACGGCGTCTCACTGGAACTCGAACGCGGCCGCACGTTGGGGATCGTCGGCGAGTCGGGCTCCGGCAAGTCCACTGTCGCACTCAGCCTGCTCGGTTTGACGCGTAGCGCCGGCGCGTCCGTGAGCGGCTCGGTCGAGCTGGATGGCCGCGAGCTGCTCGGCTTGCCCGAACGCGAACTGCGGGCTGTCAGGGGCGCCGAGATCGCGATGATCTTCCAGGAGCCGCTCTCCTCGCTGCACCCGATGTACCGGGTCGGCGCCCAAATCGTCGAGGCGATTCGAGCACACCGCGACGTCTCCAAGCGAGCGGCCCGCGCCGAGACGATCGAGCTGCTCGGATCGGTCGGCATCCCAGAGCCCTCGCTGCGTGTCGACTCCTACCCGCACGAGCTTTCCGGCGGCCAGCTCCAGCGAACGATGATCGCGATGGCGCTCGCCAACGATCCGGCTCTGCTGATCGCCGACGAGCCGACCAGCGCGCTCGACGTGACCGTTCAGGCCCGCATCCTCGACCTGCTTTCGCGTCTGCAACGCGAACGTGGGATGGCGCTCGTGCTCGTCACCCACGACCTCGGCGTCGTCGCCGAGTCAGCAGACGAGATCGCGGTCATGAAGGCCGGCCACATCGTCGAGCACGCCCCTGCTGAGCGCTTGCTTCGGGCTCCCGCGCACCCCTACACGGCGGGCCTCTTGCGCGCGATCGAGGATCTCGAGACCCCGCGCGCGGCGGCGCTTGCGGGGGGAGGGTCGTCGCCGCGCGAGGAGCCGCTGCTGCGCGTGACCGGCTTGGTCAAGGAGTTCGGGCTCGACCGCGGCGTGATGGTCAAGCGCGACGCCGGCACGGTCAGAGCCGTCGACGGCGTCTCCTTCGAGGTCGCCGCCGGCGAGACTTTCGGCATCGTCGGCGAGTCGGGGTCCGGCAAGAGCACGACGGCCAGGCTGATCGCCCGTTTGCTGGAGCCCACAGCCGGCGAGGTCTGGTTCGCGGGTCAGCGGATCACGGCACTGAAGGGCAGACAGCTCAAGCAGGTTCGGCGCGAGCTGCAGATCGTCTTCCAGGACCCCTACTCCTCCCTGAACCCGCGCCTGCCGATCGGCTCGATCCTGGCCGCGCCGCTTCAGATCCACAACATCGAGACCGACCGTCCCGCGCGGGCGCGTGCCGTCGCCGAGCTGCTCGAGCTGGTCGGCCTCGACGCCGAGCACGCCGGTCGCTATCCGCACGAGCTGTCCGGCGGCCAGCGCCAGCGCGTCGGCATCGCGCGCGCCCTGGCGCTGCGCCCGAGGCTGTTGATCGCCGACGAGCCCGTCTCCGCGCTCGACGTCACGATCCAGGCCCAGATCCTGGACTTGCTTGGCGACCTGCAGGCCCAGCTCGGCCTCACGCTCGTCTTCATCTCGCACGATCTGTCGGTCATCAGACACATGTGCGACCGGGTCGCCGTCATGCACTCCGGCCGGATCGTCGAGCTTGCCGCTGGGGAGCGGCTGTACCGCGCGCCTGAAGATCCTTATACGAAGGAACTGCTGGCCGCGGTGCCCAGAGTCCGGCGGCTGCGCGAGCCGGCCGCCACGGCCTGAGAGAGTGGCTGTCCTTTTTGGCGGTGCACGCGCGCGGGCGTACGCCCCGCAGGGACTCTGTACGGTCCCCCCGCCAGGAGTCCGTACGATCCGCGCATGACCTTTCCGGACCCGGCCGCCGACGCCGAACGCCTCCTGCGGGACCTGATCAGGTTCAACACCGTCAACCCGCCTGGTGACGAGCGCCCGGCGCAGGAGCACCTGGCCCGGCACCTGACTGAGGCCGGCTTTCAGTGCGAGCTGCTCGGGGCCGAAGAGGGGCGCCCGAACCTGGTGGCGCGGCTGCGCGGCGAGCAAGACGGCCCGACGCTGTGTTACCTGGGCCACGTCGACACGGTGCTTGCCGATCCCGCCGAGTGGCGCCACGACCCATGGTCAGGCGCGGAGGCCGATGGCTTCCTTTGGGGAAGGGGCGCCCTGGACATGAAGTCCCAGGTCGCCGCCGAGGTCGCGGCCGCCGCCACCCTGGCCCGCTCCGGCTGGCGCCCGGCCAAAGGCGAGCTTCTGATCGTGGCTGTCGTTGACGAGGAGACCGGCGGGGCGCTCGGAGCCGAGTGGATCACGCGCGAGCACCCCGAGAAGGTCCGCTGCGACATGCTCGTCAACGAGGGCGCCGGCTGCGTGTTCGAGTACGCCGGCGAGCGTCGTTATGGCGTCTGCTGTGCCGAGAAGGGCGTGTTCAGGTTCACGGTCGCCACCAAAGGCGTCGCCGGCCACGCCTCGATGCCGGCGATGGGCGAGAACGCGCTCCTGAAGATGGCGCCGCTCTTGGAGCGGCTTGGCGCGCGTCAGCCCGCCTACGAACTGACCGACGTGCCGCGCGCGTTCCTGGCCGCGCTCGGCGAGGACCCCGAGGACCCGGCCGGCTCGGTGGCCAGGCTGCGCGCCGCCGACAAGCGCCTGGCGATCATGTTCGAGCCGATGCTCGGCGTCACGTTCGCCCCGACCAGGATCGAAGCCTCCGAGAAGATCAACGTGATCCCGTCGAAGGCCGTCGTCAAAGTCGACTGCCGCGTGCCGCCCGGTCTCGGCGAGGCCGAGGTCAGGCGCGCGATCACCGAAGTGCTCGGCCCCGAAGACGGCTTCGAGGTCGAGTTCACCGAGCGCATCTCCGGCAACAGCTCGCCGCCGGGCTCGCCCTTGATGGACGCGATCTCAGAATGGGTCTCAGGGCGCGATCCGGGCGCCATGACGGCCCCCACGATATTGCCCGGTTTCACCGACTCCAGGCACTTCAGGGCGGCCTTCCCGGAGTGTGTGGCCTACGGATTCTTTCCGCAGCGCCATCAGACTCTGTTGGAGACGGCGCCGTTGATCCACGGCGCCGACGAGCGCATCGACGTCAGGGACCTCGCCTATGCGGCTAAGTTCTTCAGAGACCTGGCCGTCAGGATGCTGGGCTGAAGCTGGGAGCGCGCGAAAGCTGGGAGCGCGCGAGGAAATCCTTACCCGAACGGAACGTTGATCTTGCATAATGGCCTGTAGCGGTTGGCACGGGTCCAAGGATGACTATGACCAGCGAGCAGAGAGAGAGCGCAAGGATGGCTAGAGCATGTCTGTGATCGCGACCTCGCTCGCCCAGGACATCCAGAACTGGGCCTACAACTGGTCTCCGGTCGTGATGATGCTGTTCTTCGGGGCCCTGATCTTCTTGATGTGGCGCACCTTGAAGGTGATGCCAAAGGTCAAGCCTCAACAGATCAAGCCGACCTCCAACCAGTCGGTCTCCTTCGAAGACATAGCCGGCGTCGACGACGCCAAGGGCGAGCTGCAAGAGATCGTCGAGTTCCTGCGCGACCCGGCTCGCTTTCAGAAGCTCGGCGCCAGCGTGCCGAAGGGGATCCTCCTGCACGGGCCGCCCGGGACGGGTAAGACGCTGCTCGCGAAGGCGGTCGCCAACGAATCGGGCGCCCAGTTCTTCGCCCAGTCGGCCGCCGCGTTCGTGGAGATGTTCGCCGGCCTTGGCGCCGCCCGGATCAGACGCCTGTTCGCGATCGCCAGAAAGCACGAGCCCGCGATCATCTTCATCGACGAGCTGGACGCCGTCGGCGGTCGCCGCGGCGCCGACATCTCCGGCGAGAAGGACCAGACCCTGAACCAGCTCCTGGTCGAGATGGACGGCTTCGCGGGAACCAGCGGCCGCTTGGTCGTGATCGCCGCGTCCAACCTCCTCGACAAGCTCGACCCGGCGCTGCTGCGGCCGGGCCGGTTCGACCGGCAGGTGTTCGTCGCGCCGCCCGACGTCGCGGGACGCGAAGGCGTCCTTCAGGTGCACACGCGCTCCAAGCCGCTCGGCGACGTCGACCTTGGGCTCGTGGCGCGCCAGACGAGCGGTTTGACGGGCGCCGACCTGGCGAACATCTGCAACGAGGCCGCGATCTTCGCCGCGCGCCGCGGGGCCGGCAAGATCGACGACCAAGACTTCGACAGCGCCCTGGAGCGGGTGATCGCGGGCGTGCAGTCGCGCCGCGTCCTGAACGCCCACGAGAAGCGGGTCGTCGCCTTCCACGAGGCCGGCCACGCGCTATGCGGCGAGCTGCTGCCGTCGGTCGACAGGGTGCACCGCATCTCGATCGTGCCGCGCGGCCGCGCGCTCGGCTACACCCTGAACCTGCCCGCCGAGGACCGCTACCTGAAGACCAGAGAGGAGCTGCTCGACTACATGACCGTCCTGCTCGGCGGCCGCGCGGCCGAGCAGATCGTGTTCGGCCAGGTAACGACCGGCGCCTCCGACGACCTCAAGCGCGTGGCCGACATCTCGCACTCGATGGTCCACGACTTCGCGATGTCCACCGCCGGCGGCGGCCGCGCCCCCGACGGGGACGTCAGGCTCTCCGAGACGACCTTGCGCATCCGCGACGAGGAGCGCCAAGAGCTGATCGACGAGGCCAGGCGCGCGGCGCTGAGGATGATCTCGACCCACCGCCGCCAGCTCGACGCGCTCGCCGAGGAGCTGCTCGTGCACGAGGTCCTGGGCCGCGAGGCGATCGACCGCGTGATGGCCGGAGTGCCGCGCCTGGAGCGCGCCCCCGGCGTGGGCCTGCGCGTTGTCGCCGCGACCGCTGTCGGCGAGGAGCAGGCCGCGACCGGGCGCCCGCGTATCACGCCGCCGCCCGCAGGCTAGACTTCTCCGCGTGTTCGACCGCATCGACCACGTTGGCGTCGCCGTCGAGGAGATCGACGGGGCGCTCGCCATCTACAGAGATCGTTTCGCGCTCGACGTAGCCCACCGCGAGATCGTGACCGAGCAGGGTGTCGAGGCCGTGCTACTGGACGTCGGTGAGAGCCATGTCGAGCTGTTGGCACCGCTCAGCGAGGACACGCCCGTCGGCAAGTTCCTCGCCAAACGCGGGCCCGGCCTGCACCACGTCGCCTACCAGGTCTCGGATATCGAGGCCGTCCTCGCCGAACTCAAGGAGGCCGGTGCCGCGCTGATCGACGAGCAGCCGCGCGTCGGCATCCGCGAGTCCAAGGTCGCGTTCCTGAAGCCGAGTGCCGCCGGGGGCGTCCTGACCGAGCTGGTGCAACCCGCCGTGGGGGTGCACTGAGATGGCCGAGAAGGGGCGGCTGCGACGGATCAGCATCGGCTTCCAAGGCGGCCAGGTCCTGGCGCTGCGCGTCAGCGAATCCGAGCTGGAGAGCCTCAACAAGGCCCTGGCGGCCGGCGGCTGGCATGACCTGGCCAGCGAGGACGGCGTGGTCAGGCTCCATCTCGGTCAGGTCGTCTACGTGCGTGCCGAGGATGAGGACCAGCGCGTCGGCTTCGGCGCCTAGGGCGCCGAACTAGGGGCTGAGTGGGGGCCCTCGATGAGCGCTTGGCGGTGTTCGCGCGCACGCGCGGGCATGCCGACCCGAAGGTCGAGCGGGGGGTCGCCACGTTCTCGAAGCTCGGCGAGCACGGCGGCGTTTGGCTGGCGATCGGCGCGGCCGGCTGGGCGCTCGACCGCGAGCGCGCGCCGAGCTGGTTGCGGGCGACCGCGACGGTCGGAGGGGTGTATGCGCTCAACACCGCCATCAAGCTCGCGGTTCGCCGTCCGCGCCCGCGCCTTGCCGGGCTGCCGCCGCTGACCGGCACCCCGACCCAGCTGAGCTTTCCGAGCGCCCACGCCTCGACCTCGTTCGCCGCCGCCGGGCTCTACACCCGGCTCGGGTTGCCCGCGCCGGGGTTGTATGCGCTGGCGGCCGGCCTGGCCGCCTCGCGGCTGTATCTGGGGGTCCACTACCCCTCCGACGTGCTCGCCGGCGCGGCCCTCGGTGCGGCCGTGGCGCGTGCCGTTAGGCTGGGCTCGCCGGGGGCGCCGTCGAGCACGTACTACGCAGCCGCGGCGTACTCGACGTAGACGCCTGGGCCGGACGGCTCTGGAAGCGCTTCTCCGTCCTCACGCATGACACTCAGATGTCCCGTCAGCGCCGCACGCATCTCCCGGACGCACTCCTGGATCGTCTCTCCCGTCGCCACACAACCCGGGACGTCCGGCGACCACGCCGAGTAGTTCGACGGAGGGCCGCCCTCGACCAGGATCAGATAGCGCTCACTCTTCGTCATCGATTCAAACCTGCCTGCTCCATGATGCTCGCCTTGGTCTTCGGATGCAAGTCTTCGTTCGGATGGCCGGCGACCGTCACCTTGCCGGGCTTGGTCGGATGGCGAAAGTGACGGTGGCTGCCTGTCTGGCGGACCTGGCGCCAGCCGTCCCATTCGATGAGCTTGATGATCGCACGGACCTTCACGGGCTGCGACCTTACGCGGCGCTGGGTATGGAACTCTCGTGTCGGTCCGCGCCGGGCGGACGGGATGGCGCCGTGTCGACGCCGCAGCCCTGCCAAGATGCGCAGCCGTGAGCACGAAGATCGGCATCGTCGGCATGCCCAACGCGGGCAAGTCATCTCTGTTCAACGCGCTGACGCGCGCGGGCGCTGAGGCCGCCAACTATCCGTTCACGACGATCGAGCCCAACGTCGCGGTCGTGCCCGTCCACGACGCGCGCCTTGCGCAGGTCGCCGAGACGGTCGGCGCCTCGGAGATCGTCTGGGACACGATCGACTTCCACGACATCGCCGGCCTGGTCGCCGGTGCCCACAAAGGGGAGGGCCTCGGCAACCGCTTCCTGGCGAACATCAGGGAGACCGACGCGATCGTGCACGTCGTCAGGGCCCATGCCGACGAGAACGTGGTGCACCCGGAGGGCAAGGTCGATCCGCTCGCCGACATCGCCACGATCGAGACCGAGCTTGCGCTCGCCGACCTCGAGCAGGCCGAGCGGCGCATCGAGCGCGTCGCCAAACAGGCGCGCTCCGGCGACCGGACCGCGGTCGCCGAGGAGGCCTGGCTGGGGGAGGCGATCTCGGCGCTGCAGGCCGGCCGACCCGCGCGGACGGTGCCCTTGCCCGAGGAGGCGCCGAACGCGGCCCGCGACCTTGGCTCGTTGACGGCCAAGCCGGTCCTGTTCGTGGCCAACGTCGACGAGGCCACGCCGTCGGAGGTGCCCGCCGAGATCGCCGAGCACGCCCACGCGCAGAACGCTCGCGCGGTCGCCGTCTCCGCTCGGATCGAGGCCGAGCTGGCCGAGCTGGATGAGGCCGACGCGGTCTCGATGAGGAAAGAAATGTTTGCCCACCCGCCCGATGAGTCCGGTCTCGAGCGCGTCGTCCGCGAGGCCTTCGCCCTGCTCGAGTTGATCGCCTTCTTTACGGCCGGCGAGGCCAAGCCCGCACAGTCCTGGCACCTGCACCGCGGCCTCACCGCCTGGCACGCCGCCGGCGAGATCCATACCGACATCCAGAAGGGCTTCGTTCGTGCCGAAGTCATCGCCTGGGACGACCTCGTCGCGGCCGCTGGCTATGCCGGCGCCCGCGAGCGCGGCACCCTGCGCCTGGAGGGCCGCGACTACGTCATGGCCGACGGCGATGTGATCACCGTCAAGTTCAGTCCCTAAGGACGTTCTTCTCCAAGACGGGGGACCAACAGGACATTCTTCTCCAAGACGGGGGACCAACAGGCTGTACACGGTACGTGCCAGACCGTGTAGTAAGCTGATCTCATGGCAGCGACCGCCCACCGCCTGAACGTCACGCTGGACGCCGAGCATGCCGCTCGGCTTGCGCGGCTCGCGGAGCGAACGCATGTCCAGGAGGGGACATTGGCACGCTCGCTCCTGTCGATCGCGCTGGACGAAGCCGACCCCGATGCCCGCAGCGTCGCCGCTCTGCTGGACGGCATCCCGGAGGCCTATGAGCGGGCCCGCCTAGGCTTGGAGCGCGCTCGACGCGGCGATACCATCGCCTTGGACGAGCTGTAGGCGGTGGCTGACGTCAGGCTGAGCGCCGTCGCGGTCGAAGATCTCGAGCGCATGATCCTCACGCACAGCTTGCCGGCAGACACGAAGGCCCGCATCGCCCGCTGTCTCGCTCCGCTCTCGCATTTCCCGCTGCTAGGACGAGAACTCGAAGGTCGCTGGAGCCCGTTCCGCTTTGTGTTGGGCCCTTGGCGATGGATGCTCATCGTCTACGCCTACGAGGAGCAAGAGGACGTCGTGCTCGTTGTGAGCATCCAAGATGCGCGATCGTCCGCGGCTGTCACGTCAGGCTGAAGAGAGCCTTGCCAATTCCTCCAGCCGCTCCGCCAGCCTCGCCATCCCCAACTCCCTCGCGGCCGCCGCGCCTGAGGCGAAGTCGGTCTGCCGGTCGGCTGGCCTCTCGACCGGCATCCTCACGAGTTCCGCGATCTCCTTGAAGGCCCTCAGCTGGTCTGCGTGCGCGCGCAGCGTCGCGCTCGCGCGCGGCCTCAGAGCGGGGCCGGGGGCGGTCGTCCCGTCGGCCCCGGCGGCCTCAAGCACGCCCTCCAAGGAGCCGTACCTCAACAGCAGTTCGGCGGCGGTCTTGACGCCGATCCCGGGCGCTCCGGGCAGGCCGTCGGAGGGGTCGCCCCGCAGGGCGATCAGGTCCGGGACCAGCTCAGGGCCGACGCCTCCGTAGCGCTCCCTGACCTCATCCGGGCCCACTTCCCCCGCGACCTTGCCCTTCGCCAGCTCCACCATCCGCACCCGCTTGCTTACCGCCTGGAACAGGTCGCGGTCGGCTGTCAACAGCAACGCATCCCCGCCGGCTTCTTCCTCGGTCCGGGCGTACGAGAACATCGCGTCGTCGGCCTCCAGTTCGCCGGCATCGCATACGGTCCAACCCAAGCTCGCCATCAGACCCGACGCTTTGCGCCACTGCCAGGCCAGCTCTTCGGGCATCGGGTCGCGGTGGGCGTGATACGGCTCATACAACTTCACCCTGTAAGTCGCTTGCTCGGCCCCAAAGCACGCCACGACCGCCCGCGCCGGGCGCTCGCTGAGCACCGCCAGCACCGCATTGACGGCTCCCAGCAACGCGTTCACGGGCCTGCCGTCGGCCCCGACGATCGACTTGGGCAGGCCGAAGAAGCCTCTATACAGAAGCCACGGAACGTCGGCGATCAGCAGGGGTCCGGCTGGCGCCTTGGGGTCGGCGTAGGGGAGCGGCCTGGGCTCAGCGGGCGGCATCTACCCCGCAAGTGTGCCGCCCGCCGGCCCTGCCTGCGTCGCGGGCGCCGGGCCTGGCGTGGCGCCCGACGAGGAGGCGGTCGCAGGCGCGGGTGTGGCCCCCGGCGCAATCGCCGGGGCCGGTGTGGCACCCGGCGTGGTCGCGGGGGTCGCGGTGGTCGGCGCGGATGCGGGCCCTGGGCTCGGTGCCGAGGTGCCCGAGCCGGGCTCAGGCCTGACCGGTCCGTTGCCGGTACGCACGCCGAAGTAGGCCCACGTGTCGGTCAGGCCCAGCTTCGAAGCCAGTTCGTCGCCGCTCAGGTCGGTGACACCCTTGGAACCGACGATCGCGGCCGTCAAGATCCGCGGTGAAGCGCCGCGCTTGAGGACGTCGATCCCCCGCAGCGAGCCCTTCAAGAGGCCGGACAGCCGGGCCGCGGCGGCGGCGAAGCTCATCGTTATTTTCCAAGCCGCCTTTTGGCCGGTGTCGTAAGGGTCGGGCACGGCCTCCAGCCACGGCTGCGGTTCGGAGCCCGGGAACGCGTTCTGCACGTCTTCGGTCATGCCGCCCGAGCTGGCAAAGAAGTAAGTGATCGCCGGCTTGCCTTGATAGGTCACGATCTGGCCGGCCGTGGCCGCCACGGCCGCGTTGGTCTGCGGCGTTTCCGCCGCCTTGCCTTCGTAGACCTGGGACCTGGTGTCATCGTAGACGTCGAACTTCGAGCCGCCCGCGTGTGAGGTAAGGGCGTACGTCCGGCTGGCGATCGCCTGGGCCTCCAGCGCGGGCGCCGGCCAGCTCGCCGGCATCTCGGCCGCAACCACGCCTTTGACGTACTTTTCGAGTCCCAGCTTCTCGACCTTGGCTCCGACCAAGACCTTGATGACCGTGCCGGCCGGCGCCTGGCCGATCGTGGTGCCCGTGTAGTAGTGGCCCAAGATCGAAGCCGCGTCATAGCCGTGCTCGGCGAAGCCCAAGGCCCCGTCCTGGCTCATGCCGACGCCGTGGCCGTCGCCCGCTCCGGTCACGACGAGCGTCTTCGCGGGCGACCCGAGCGCGGCGGGGGCGACGGCGGCGAACAGCGCGAGCGCGAGGAGCCCGGGTCGGCTGAGTAGGCGCATGAACTCTGAATCGGATAGATGTTCTTCTTACATAAGAACTGCACCCGAAGCGGCACGCGCGAAAGGAGCCTTCATGACTGAGCCAGCAGACAGCGAGCAGGCGGTCCTCGAAAGCGTTCCGACCGGTCTCCTGATCGGCGGCGAGTGGCGTCCGGCAACCGGCAACGGCACGCTCCAAGTCGAGGACCCGGCCACCGGCGACACGCTCGTCGAGGTCGCCGACGCCCAGCCGGCCGACGCCGTCCAGGCGCTCGCCGCCGCCTCCGACGCCCAGGCCCAGTGGGCTGAGACGGCTCCGCGCGAGCGCGGCGAGATCCTGAGACGGGCCTACCAGACAATCGTCGCCCAGGCCGAGGACCTGGCCTTGCTGATGACCTTGGAGATGGGCAAGGCCGTCGCCGAGTCCAAAGCCGAGATCGCTTACGCCGCCGAGTTCTTTAGGTGGTTCTCGGAGGAGGCCGTCCGCATACACGGCCGTTACATGACCAACACGACCGGCGTCGGGCGCATCCTGACGATGAAGCAGCCGGTCGGCCCTTGCGTGTTCGTGACTCCTTGGAACTTTCCGACGGCGATGGGCACCCGCAAGCTGGCGCCCGCGATCGCGGCCGGCTGCACGATGGTCGTCAAGCCGGCCCAACAGACCCCCCTGTCGATGCTGGCCCTCGCCAAGATCTTGACCGACTCGGGCCTGCCGGACGGCGTCCTGAACGTGATCACAGCCAAGCGCTCCGGCGCTGTCATCGAACCCCTCCTGAAGGACCCCCGCACGCGCAAGCTCTCGTTCACGGGCTCGACCGAGGTCGGCAAGACCCTGATCGAACAGTCGGCCCACCAGGTCCTGCGCGTCTCGATGGAGCTGGGCGGCAACGCTCCATTTCTGGTCTTTGCCGACGCCGATCTCGCGGCTGCCGTCGACGGCGCCGTGACCGCCAAGATGCGCAACGTCGGAGAGGCCTGCACGGCCGCCAACCGCTTCCATGTCCACGAGTCCGTCGCGTCCGAGTTCGCTGAGCGCCTGGCTGAGAAGATGTCGGCTCTGAAGGTCGGCCGCGGCACGGAGTCCGGTGTCGACGTCGGCCCTTTGATCGACTCTGTCCAGCGCGAGAAGGTCTCCGAATTGGTCGGCGACGCGCGCGCGCGTGGGGCCAAGATCACGCTCGGCGGCAACGTACTCGACGGACCCGGCTACTTCTACGAGCCGACCGTCCTGACCGGGGTCCCTCCAGACGCCAGGGTCCTTGCCGAGGAGATCTTCGGGCCGGTCGCCCCGATCGCCACGTTCTCAGACGACGCCGAAGCGATCGAAGCCGCCAACCGCACCGAGTACGGCCTCGTCGCTTACGTCTACACCAAAGACCTCGCCCGCGCCTTCCACGTCTGCGAGCGCATCGAGACCGGCATGGTCGGCCTCAACCAGGGCCTCGTCTCCAACCCGGCCGCCCCCTTCGGCGGCGTCAAGCAGTCCGGCTTCGGCCGCGAGGGCGGCTTCGAGGGGATCGACGAGTACTTGGAGACCAAGTACGTCGCGATCGGCGGGCTCTAACAGAGAGCCTGACGCCGGCCCGTGCCTGGAAGGCGCCGGCGTGCGCCTTGCCGATCCGGGGAGCCTCCGATCCCCGTTCCGCTACTCCTCGTCCCCAAAATCGCGGCCCCCCAAGCTCGCCAACATCATCGCCTCGGCCATCCTCAACAGGCCGATCGTCGTGTGGGGTCTCGCTTCGCTTGACCTGACGGACACGCTCGAACCGTGCGGGCCGATCACCTCGACGATCGTGCACACGTCGCCGATCTCGCAGTCGTCGTCGAACCTGCTTTCCAAGGCCTCCATCTGCTCGGCTACGACACGGCCCATCTTCGTCTGATCGAGCGCCATCGGTCTCGTCCTTCCGTCGGTCTTGATCGGTCGCGCAATCATCGCCGATCGGGCTGCCCTTCGCGCGGCCGCCCCGCCGCCAGGCCCGCCCGCCGCCTGTCCGCATAAGCTGGCGGGCACTGATGTTTCGAACGGAACGGCTCCGGGAAATGCGCTGACAGGGGTCGTGCGCCGCTCAAGTGATTAGCGTTACATGCCGACCGCGAGACCGGACCAGTGCGTAACCCTAAAGCCGATAAACCAGCAGATAAACCGCGTCAGCCGCGATGGCGTATCGCCTGCGGCTTGGCGCTTGCGCTTGGCGCGGGCGCCGGGGCCGCCCTCGTCGGCCATCAGGCTCTGGCGGCGGGTCTCGCCTTGGTGCTCGCCCTGGCCGCCGGAGCGGTCGGCTGGCTGTTCGGCGAGCATCACCGAAAGGCGCTCGAACAAGAGATCGACGACCGTTCCGCAGACCTGCACCGGGCCCTCTCAGAGCTTGAGATCGCCCAGGCCGAGACCGTCCGGCGCCTGTCGATGGCGGTCGAGTTCAGGGACGAGGACACCGGCGCCCACATCGAGCGGATCGGGCGCTTTTCGACCATGCTCTCCGAACAGGTCGGGATGGATGAAGAGTTCTCCGCGCGCATGGTCCACGCCGCGCCCCTTCACGACGTCGGCAAGGTCGCGATCCCCGACGCGATCCTGCTCAAGCCCGGCCAGCTGACCCCCGAGGAGCGCGCGATCGTCGAGACCCACGCCGAGGAGGGCCATCGCCTGCTCAAAGGCTCTTCTTCAGCGATCCTCGACCTGGCGGCCACGATCGCCCTCAGCCACCACGAGAAGTGGGACGGCTCCGGCTACCCGCGCGGCCTGAAGGGCGAGTCGATCCCGATCGAGGGCCGGATCGTGGCGATCGCGGACGTCTTCGACGCGCTCACCAGCGACCGCGTCTACCGCAAGGCATATCCCGTCGAAGAGGCCGTCACGATGATGCGCGCCGAGCGCGGCCTTCACTTCGACCCCGTCCTCCTCGACGCCTTCCTCGAGGTGCTCGCCGGCTCCGGTCCCGACGCCCGCGAGCAGGTCCGGGCCGACCCGTCAGCCATCGTCGACGCCGCGCTCGATACCTTCGTTACCGGTCTGCAGCGCGGCGACGCCGAGCTGGCCGAGGGGGCGGTCGCCCAGGCGATCGAGGACGGTGTGATCGCCGCCGAGCTGCCCGGCGAGGTCATCGAACCGGCGTTGCGGCGTCTTTCAGAGCTGCGCGAGCGTGACGAGATCGACGCCGACCGCGAGCGGGCCGCGATCGAGATCGCGCGGCGCGTCCTCGCGACCCTCCGCCGCTACGTCCTCGCCCGCGAGACCGAGCCCGAGGCGCTCCAGAAGGTGGACGTTTCGATCGAGCACGTCGAGTCCCTGCTCGAGCGGTCCGCCGGCGGTTCCCGGGCCGGCGTCGCGGGCCGCTGAGGCGTTGGTGGCTGTCGTTGTGGTTCTCGGGCTGAGCGTCGGGGGCCGTTAGGGCGGCCTGTGTGCGTCTCTCATTTTTTCAAAAGTACCATAGTATTAGCTTTTTGTATATTCATAAGTACTTTTGAGAAAAGGTAGGACACTTTCTAAGGCCAGCGCCGCGGGCACGCAAGCCGTCTTGTAGATTCCCGGTCGCCATGGCCGCTGACCAAAGACAAGCGATCGTGACGGGCGGTGCCGGATTCATCGGCTCTCACCTCGTTGACTCTCTGCTCGCCGACAACTATTCGGTGCTCGTCATCGACGACCTCTCCTCCGGTCGGGCCGACCGCGTCCCCGCGGAGGCCAGGCTCGTCGAGCTAGACATCGTCGACGCTGGCGGCGTCCGTGCCGTCGTTGAAGAGATCCAGCCCGAGACCGTCTTCCACCTGGCCGCCCAAGCGTCCGTCACCGCATCGGTAGCTGACCCCGGCCGCGACTGCGACGTCAACGTTCGCGGCACCTTGAACGTCGTCGACGCCGCCAACTCGATCGGCGCGCCCGTCGTCTTTACCTCCACCGGCGGCGCCCTCTACGGCGACGCGGCACCGAGGCCCACGACCGAGACCTACGAACCGGCGCCGCTCAGCCCGTACGGAGCCGCCAAGCTCGCGGCCGAGTCCTACGTCAAGACCTGGGCCGCCGCCAAAAACGTTCCCAACGCGATCGCCAGGCTCGGCAACGTCTACGGCCCCCGCCAGAGCCCTCACGGCGAGGCCGGCGTGGTCGCCATCTTCTCTTACAAGCTTTACGCCGGCGAGCGCCCCTTTCTTTACGGCCACGGCGAACCTACCCGCGACTACGTCTACGTCACCGACGTCGTCGCCGCCCTGCGCGCCGCCGCCGGCAAGGCCGGCACCTACAACATCGCGACCGCCACCGAAACCGACGTCCTCTCGGTCTGGCGCGGCCTCAGTGAGGTCGCCGGCTCCGAGATCGAGCCCGACTTCGCCGACCTGCGGCCCGGCGAGCTTCAGCACAGCTGCCTCGACACCGCCCGCGCCGCCCGTGACTTGGCTTGGAGCGCAAAGGTCCCGATCGCCGAGGGCCTCTCCTTGACCTACGAAGCGCTCGTCGCCGAGTTCCAAGCGAGCGGCTAAGCTCTCTGGCCGCGGCCAGATAGCTCAGTTGGTAGAGCACACGACTGAAA
>CAWFHW010000002.1:0-22741 GCA_963815725.1 uncultured Solirubrobacterales bacterium
GGTTGGGGGCTGCCGAGCCGGCGGGGGCTGGCTGAGCCGCCGGGGGCTGGCTGAGCCCTCGCGGTTGGGTGCGTGGACGCCTCTGCGGGCGTCCGGAAATGGTTCACGTTCAGCTGTTGGTCAGCAGAAAAAGAATGAATATTTTTTGGCGGGCGGATTAACCGCCAAAAAATATTCATTCTTTTTCTGCCCGTCACACGCCCCTATCTCTGACCGACGCCGGATGCCCGGCAACTCGTAGCCATCGCGTCGACGCGCAGCCGAGCCGTGCCCGCGGCGCCGACGCGAATCAGATGCGCGGACGAGCGGTGTCGGCTAAAGGGCTATATAGCGCTGAGCCCTTGATATACATTAGCGTAGTTGGGTAAATGTCCGGTGGACATAGACGAGCGAGCGCTGCGGACCGCGCGGGTCAAGCTCGGCACCAGCACGATCGGGGACACCGTCAACGCCGCGCCGGGCCCGCAGCGATCGCGATCTGGAGGCCAAGAAGAGCCTGGACACGCTCGCTCGCGCAGACCTCGCTCCAGGCAAGCAGGCATGGCTCTAGAATAAAAAAAATGGAAGATTTGTTCTCGGTACCGCTTGGCTACGCTGGCCCCGGCGAGGAGGCGGACGGCATTTCGATTTCGCCGGTGCCTCCCGACGCGTACGATCATCCCGGTAAGTGGCTCGCACTGCACGCGGGCGAGATCCTCGCTGTCCGCGACACCCCTGCGGAGCTTCGTCAGGAGTTCGCAGACCGGCGCGCAGAGGTCTCGTTCTTCCACGTCCCCATAACGACTGTGTTCGCCCGCTGACGAGACAGCCCTCCTGCCCCATCGCAGCTTCACATACGACTCCCGTGAAGTGCCATCGCTGGACGTACGCGTCCAAGCCGAGGGCAGGCCGCCGGTGGACTTCACGGGCACTGTCGATTCGGGCGCCAGCCGCACGGTGCTCTCGCTCGAAGCCGCCGAAGAACTCGGACTCACCAGAGGCGATCTGAGTGACGCCGGCAAGGTGACCGTCGCCGACGAAAGTCAGGTCGTCTGCCTGGCGCCGCTCATCCCGATACGAGGACGAGTCCTCGTGCTGTCAGCATCCGGTGGCGACCTCAATCCCTGGGGACGAGTCTTCCACCTCGATGTCGTTTTCCTCCAGCACGCCAGCCCGCTTTGGGGACAAACCGACTTCTTCCAAACTTTCAAGATCACCTTCGAGCGCTACCTGAACCCGCAGACGTTCAGCCTGAGCTACTGAGTAGGAGCCCAGTTGCTCAGCTGGCTATCACGCTCATCCCGGCAGCCTCGTGATCCCGGACATGGCGTCGAAGCCGCGGTCGAAGCTGACGATCTGCTCGATTCGGTGGCGGCGCATGACGGCGATGTGCAGGGCGTCGCGCGCGGACATGTCGGGATGTGCGTGGACGAGATCCTTGGCGGCGAGCACATCGGCCTCCTCGACGGCGAGCACTTCGTCTACGAGGCCGCGCAGAGCCTCGAAGGCGGGCTCGATCTTCTCGCGGCGATCGCTCGCCACATACCGGTACAGAAGCTCCTGAAAGACCTCGCTGCTGGTGACCAGGCGGCGGCGCTCGCCGGCGAGCCGCTCGAGCGTGAGTTGCGCGTCGAGCTTGTGCGGATGCGGGCGCCCGACCAGATACATCGGGACGTTCGCGTCTATGAAGATCACACGCCGACCGCGTCCGCGGAGTCGGCTGGAAAACCGGCCAGGCGTCCAGCTTCGGTCTCGGCGAGCATCTCCTGAACATCCACTTCGCGCCCCTCGGCCTCCAGTCCTACCGCCCTGCGAATCGCCGCCAGCTTGGCCTCGACATCGCCGCTCGAACTCTCCCGCTCGGCCGCTCGCAGCGCCTGGCGCGCCCACTCGGACACGGTCATGCCGGCGGCGCGCGCCGTACGCCGGTAACCCTCCAGCTCCGCATCCCCGATCACCACCTGCAAGCGCGTACTCATGGCGGTAGTATAACAGCCGCGTGACTAGCTGATACAGGGGCGGGCAGGCGGACTCTATTCAGGGCTTTACAGTCCCGGCCTGACTCTAAAGCTTTTGGCTGATTGCTTTATAGACGCTAGGGTGTACGCATGGAACTCGCCGCCTATGCCTCGACCCAGTTTGGCCGGCCGCTACGCACGCCCGGACGTCACGGCCATGTCGCCTATTTCCCAGCGCCAGTGCCACGGGCGATCGAGCTGTCAGCACCCGCGATCCAGGCACTGGCAGAGGCGGAGGCATCGCTGGGCCGGCTCGCCGGTGTGGGGCAACTCGTCCCCAACCCGCATCTGCTGGTCCGGCCATATCTGATGCGCGAGGCGCTCTCGTCAGCCCGTATCGAGGGAACACAGGCATCGCTCGCCGACGTCTTCGTGGCAGAGGCAAGCGACGAGCCCCCGAACGCGGATGTCGAGGAGGTGCTCAACTACATCGATGCCCTCGAATGGGGGCTCGACCGCCGAGGCACGCTGCCGCTCGGCGTGCGTCTCATCCGCGAGATACATCGACGGCTGCTCGCCGGAGTGCGGGGCCGAGAGAGGATGCCCGGTGAGTTCCGCACCACGCAAAACTGGGTCGGAGAGGCCGGATCGACCGTCGAGACTGCGAGATACGTCCCGCCGCCGCCCGCCGAGCTGCCAGCGTTGCTGGCCGACTGGGAGCGCTACGCTCACGAGCCAGCCGAGGTTCCGCTGCTCGTGCAGAACGCCATGTTGCACTACCAGTTCGAGACGCTGCACCCTTTCCTCGATGGCAATGGGCGCATCGGCCGCCTGCTGTCTGTCTTTCTACTCGTCGAGCGTGGCCGGCTCCCGGCTCCGTTGCTCTATCTGAGCGCGTACCTGGAGCGCGACCGAACGCGGTACTACGAGGCGCTCCAGAACGTACGTGAGCACGGCGACATCCTCCCCTGGATCGAGCTGTTCCTGGCGGCGGTACACACACAGGCGGCGGACGCGGTCGCCCGCGCACAGCGACTCGTCGAGCTTCGCGAGCGTTATCGCACGGCCGCTTCCGCGATCGCCTCGAGCAAGGCGATGACGCTCGTCGATCTCATATGCGAGACACCGATCGTCTCCTCACGCGCCGTCGAGACCCGGCTTGGTGTGACCCGGCCAACCGCATTGAAGCTCCTCCGGCAGTTGGCGGATGTCGGCGTGCTGCAGCAGGGAGCGACCGGCCAGCGCGGACAACGTCGGTATCTGGCCGGCGAGTTGATGGCGGCCGTGACAGAAGAAGATTAGGGGAAGGCGGCGCATGCGCCGTCCCCCCCGCCGGCCGGGCGGGACCGGGCGCGCGGCGGTCGTCGAGATCGTCTCGCCGGGGGATGAGAGCGCCCGGGTACGTGCCTACCGCTTCTTCCTGGTCTTCTTGGCCTTCTTCTTCGCCGGCTTGGCCTTCGGGCGGGTGGGCGGGCATCCGGTCACACTGATGTGCGTCTGCTGCTTGAACAGCGCGCCGTTCTGGCCGGTCATTTCGGTGGGCATGATCAGCGCTTCTGGTACCTGCTTGTGGACCTTCTTGGTTACGCGGACGGTGTGGCCGTGCCGTTTGACCGCGACCTTTTCCTTGACCGTCTCGGTCTTGGTGGGCTTGCACAGGTTCTTGATCGCGCCGAGGATCGCGTGCGGGCCCTCGGGCAGATTAAGTTCGAAGCTCTGGACGGGCGCGTCGGGGACTGTTTCGAATTTGGTGTAGGTCACGCCGCCCGTGATTTTGGTGTGCCCGACGAGATCTACGGTGATGCCGCCTCCCTGCAGGACCATCACCAGATCCGGAAAGGCCTCGCCGCCGTGGCTGACGAAGTAGGCCGGACCGGTGAGCGGCACCGCCAGGATCGGCGTGTGCACGATCGCCGTGCCGACGTTGCTTGCTTCGGGACACCCTGCCGGGTTGGTCGCGAACTGGGCTTCAGGGCATGCTTTCTGCAGAACCTTCAAGCGCGAGGAGAGCGCGATGGGCAGCGAGACGTCCACCTTGGCGATGTTCGCTTCAACGGCCCCTCCGCCTGCCCGCGGCCCCTGCTCGGCCGACAGCTTGACGTTGAGCGACGCCCCGTTGCCGTTCGCGGTGCCGTTGCCCTGCGTCGATACCGTGAATTTCGGTTCGAATTTCAACGTCGCGCAGTTGGTGACCTGGAAGGGTGAGCGCTCGGGCACGCTCTGGCCGTTGACGCTCGTGACGCTCCCGGTGATGGCCAGTTTGGAGCAATCGGTCGGATTGAACGTGAACCCTTCGCGGTTGATGTCGACGTCGACGCGCCTCAGTTTGATCGGTATGCCCGCCGCCCGTCCGTTGGCGCCAACGGGATCGAGGAACGTCGGGAAGCGGTCTGAGACGTCCGTGACCTGCGCGGTATAGGGGTCAATCCGCAGCGACTGGCGCACGACGACGTTGCCGAGGTGGAACGGGCCGGCGATCGCGGGCACCACGACCGCGAGGCCGTAAGGGCCGCCGCTGTAGGCGCCCGTCAAGTAGACGTTGCCGGTAACGAACAGCGGGTTGGGACCGGGTCCGGCGCCGGCTGTCACCGTCCCCACTTTGGTGCTGTCTGGACAGCCCCAGCCGTTGCCGGCGCGGGCTTGCGCTATCTGCGCTTCAGAGCACTCCGGTACGCTGCCGACGTTCGCCAGCAGGCCCGGGGGCAGCGTCACGCTCAGCCCACCCATCTCCAGGTCAGGGTCCTGTCTGGAGAAGGACGCAACGAAGTTCGTGAACGCGCCGGCCTGAAGGTTCGTGGAACCGGCCGTCAGTGTCGGATTGAAGCCGTTCACGCAGCCCCCATCGATCGTGAAGCTGTCGAACGGTTCGGCGTTGGGACCGGAGTCGGGGGCCGACCACGGTTCCAGGACGCTCGTTGTGGTGAACGTGCCGCAGGACTCAGGTGTGGCCAACTCGGCTCTCGGGCCGGAGAAGAAGTGCAGCTTCAGGTCGTTGAACGGCAATTGCGCGTTTTCGGGGAAGAATGCCGTAAGCCGCCCGGTCGTCGGGTCTGATTTCAGTTCGCCGGCGATCTTCAAAACCACGCCCGTGGCGGGGTCGTCGACCACGACATACGTCGCGAGCACGCTGCCGAACGGATTTTCGTTCTGTGCCGCCAGATAGATCGCACCTTCCAGCTTGTACGGGATCAGCGGCGTTTCCAGTTCCAAGGAGCCGATCTTCGACGCTTCCGGACATTCGGGCGACGCCGCGTCGAAGTTCTCGGGCGTGCCGCCCTGCCAACCGATCTGCGCGGCGGAGCACGCTTCGAGGCCCTGGCCGGAGGACGGGTCGACCGTCATCCCTTCCGGGAAGGTCACGGTCGCGTCCTCCAGGGACGGCGTGGAGGTGGTCTGGTAGTCCTCTGGCTGGGGGACTTTCATTTCGAATTCGAGACCCGACGGGGAGTCAGCGGTCGACGTCGTGGGCTGCGCTATCAGCGACGGATCGAACTGAAGCGTGTCGCAGCCGGTCACGGGCGGCGATTCCGATGTCGCGACCTTCCATGCCGGGTCGCTCAGATTCGGGGTTCCGTCAGCGTTGTATGTGCCTGGATCCTGCCAGGAGTCCATGATCGCGCTCGCCTTCACCGCCCCGCCCGCGCAGTGCGTCGGGTTGGTGAAGTAGGGGATCTGCGCCTGCCCGGTCGCGTCCCGGACGGCCGGGTCGCCGAAGAAGGTGACGAGAATGCTCGTCAGGCTGGCCTGGGTGATGAACGGACTGCCCGCCTCCAGTACGTAGCCTTCGGGCGTCGGCACGACGTGCGCGGCCAGCACGTGCGCGCCCTTTTCTTTGTCCAGAAAACCGAACTCGCCCGGCAGGCCGTGTTCGGGCACGAGGTTGTAGATCGCGCTCTGAATGGATGTCAGGTTTGCGTTGGGGAACGTCACGATTTCGCCGACCCTCGTGTCCGGCGGGCAGCCCCCTTCGGAGGAGAGCTGCGCCTGGGTGCACTGGGGCGCCGCGAGCGTGCTCGCGGCGAACCCGAGCGGCAGATCGACGAAGATGTCTCTCGGGTCCTGCACGCTGTCGGCGTCCGTGTTCTCCCCCTCGGTTGCCGTGCGGATCACGCTGTTCAGCGCGAACGTGGTCGTCAGCTCGTACGGATGGCCGCCAGCCTGCGTGTCGGGCAGGCCGTTGACCCCGTCGGCTTCGAAGCCGAAGCTTTCGAATCCGAACGGCGCCGGGGTCGAACTCTGCCGGTTGGTTGATTGGACCGACTTGGCCGGCACGCCACCGCCGGAGATCGATGCCTGGTTCGTCAAGCTCACCGCCGCCACTTTCAGAACGGTGAAATAGACGATGAGCTTGATCATCTCGTCCGGCTTGACCTCGCCATACGTTGCGGTTGGCAACGTGCACGTCACCGTGCTTGCGCCATTGACGGTCACCGTATGGCAGAGGGTCGCCAATCCACTATCGCTTTGGGTGCCTGGGCCAATCGTGCTGAATTCGATCCATTCGATACGCAGCCCGCTCGGCAACGCGTCTGTCAGCGTGATCGGGCTGATGTCCGTCGGTTCGCTGCCGGCGTTGCGTGCGGAAACTTCGTAGCGGTCGCACGGCGGCCTCTGGCCACCGATCTCAGACGCGCAGAGCGCATTGCCGGCACTGGAAAAATTGGTGGGCAGCGCTTGCGAGGACAGCGTCCAGCCGGGGGCTGGGCCCGTGGCGTATGCCGGGGCGACACCGGCCAAGGCCATGCACGCAGAGGCGACGACAAATGAGACGAGAAGCGCTCTCTTGACCATGATCACTTGGCCCTCCCGTGGGACTTGGACTTGGCCTTGGCTTTCGCGCCATAGGCCCTGCGGGCCGCGCGTTCGCACGCGCTCCGCCCACGTCTGTTGCGCTTTGCGTGACACGCCTTCAGCGCCTTCGCGAGCTTCTGGGCTCTGGTGGGTGCTTTGGGCGTACCCGCGGACATCAGGGGTGGCGGCGAGAGGTTCACCGCGCCGTCGAAAGAGACCGACGGCACTCCCGGCACCGCCGGAATCGCCGCGGGCGTGCCGTGGCACGCTTCGCCCAGGCATGGCGGTGGCGGCTGCGGCGCTGGCTGGATGCAGCCTTCTTCGCCGCAGATCCGCGCGTCGTAGACGTCGAGCTGGGTGTCGGTGTCGCTCCGCACGAGCTGATCGGTGCTCGTGAAGAACACGTTGCGGCCGCTGACATCAGCGCCGATCAAGCACACGGCCGAGTTCGTCGCGGGGCTGCAACTCGTGTTCTCGACGGCGGTGTCGTGGCCATCGGAGATCAGCTGTACGCAGCCACCCGCCTGCGTACAGGAGCCCGCGCCCTGTGCCTCCCACTCATAGACGTTCTGCGCGAATTCGAGTTCGGAGGCGCCGGAGGAGATCCGCACGTCGTTTAGCGCCCGCGGCGTCAGCGCGACCGGACTCTGGAAGAAGACATAGGCGCCGTCGTTTGCCATCGTCGGGTCCGAGCGCGGCGGCCCGATCAGGTTGCCCGAACCGCCGGGCGGCGCGATTCGCGCGTCCGCCACGCCCGCGTTGCCGTTGTCGTCATAGCCGTCCACGCCAAAGGACAACCGCGTCAGCGCGCCGCTCTGGTCGTCGTAGCGGAAGACCTGTTGGGCCTGATTCACGCTCGTGTCGTCGGGAGTCAGCGACGCGTCGCTGGTAAAGACGATATAGCGTCCCTCGGGGGTCACGTTCGCGACGCCGTCTCCTTGATTCCATTGGCTCGCGTCTCCTTTGATTCTCTGCTCATACTCTTCCGGAAGCGAGGAGAGCGTTGCCACGAACGCGACATGCCCTTCGGGATAGCCCGCGTCGCGCCGATAGACGTAGAGGTTGTTCGCGCCGTTGCTCGGCAGGCAGCGACCTTCCTCGGGCACCCCCGCGGCTTCGAACCGGGCTTTGCAACCCGCGCGTTCTTCGCCGCTCAGCACCCCCTGAGCCACGAAGTAGATGTGCGAACCATCCGGCGCGACCGCCATCATGCCCTGCACCCGCGGCCCTTCGCCGCTGCTGTCGCCCGCAGAGATCGCAATCAGATGCTTGACTTCCGTGGCGCCGCTCGTTTCGTTGCGGCCCAATTCGGCTTCGTAGAGGTTTTCCTCGCCTTCACTGGCCTGGTCGGTCAACCGCTGCGTGCTCGTGAAGAACGCACGCGTACCGTCGCGAGAAGCGCCCTGGAAGACCCCCGCGGCCGGCTTGGACTTCTGACAACCCGTCTGCTTGCAGTCGGGCGCGAAGGGCTCAGAGATCTTCACGGTTTCAGCGCCGCCAATGCGGGCATAGAGCGTCGCTGCCGGCACCGGGATCGCCTGGTTGACGCCAGATCCGCCCGTGCACTGGGCCGCCGTGAAGAAGACCGTTTCACCGTTTTCGGAGACCGATTCACCATCCGCGGAGGTGTAGGGCGCTTCGCTGCCGTAGACCGAGCCGCATCTGCTGATCAGGCTCGTGCTGCCCCGCCCGCCGCTGACGCCGACAAGCGCCGGCGTGGAGTTGCCCAGCCCTGAGTATTCGTAGAGCGAGAAGGCATTGGAGCCTTCGGTTGCGTCGAAGGACCACTTGTAGTCGTTGGCAAGCTCGAACACGAGATGGGAGAGGTCGGGCGTGGCCTGATGCGCGATATCGATTAGCTGCCTGCCGGGTTCTGTCACCGGACCGATCTCGGCCAAGGATCCGTCGGGGCGGCGCTCGTAGAGCACTTCCTGGCCTTCTGGTCCAGTCGGTGCGCCGAACAACGACAGGTCGTTGCTCGCGTCCGCTCCCCACGCGCCGACCTCTTCGAACTGTGTCGCGGGGGGCGCGAGCGCCGTCGAAACCCAGCCCGCGGGAGTACGTTCGAAGCTGTACGGGGTGCCGAGAAGCCCGTTGCGCTGCCCCGAGCACGACTGCGCGCCCGTGAAGCACTGCACGGTCGTGCGGATCATGCGCGTGCCGTCTTCGGCAAAGGTGTTCGCGATTTTGAAGACCTGCGAGCCGCCGAGCAGCGCTCCGTTCTTGTAGGGCGGCGTGACCATCTCGTATGCCCGCCCGTCCGGCAGGGTCGACCCCGACGTGTCATAGACAAACGTGTGATCGGGGGTCGTCGTAGTGCCCGCTTCGCTGGTGGCTATCACGCGCCAGTGATAGGTGACGTTCGCGCTGAGCCCCGAGATCGCCTCGCTGACCGCCACGGCGCCGGTGCCGGCGCCGATCGAGCCATCCGGGACGGGCACACTCGAACCGTACACCGTGCTCGTGCCGTATTCGAAGCGGTAGGTCGTCGCAAACCCGCTCGGATCTATGCTCGCTTCGAGCGTCGCCGCGGTCGCCGTTTCGTTCGAGGAAGACGCACTTTCGACTTTCGGCGCCGGCGGCGTCTGCACCTCCCTGTCGAGCCCGACTTCCGTGCCCTGCTGATTGCTGTCCGTAAGTCGGAAGTGATAGGTGACGCCAGCGCGCAGACCCGTCAGGTCGGCGTGAACCGCGTGCTCACCGAGATCGGCTGGGATTTCGCTGTAGGACGGTACGCATGCCGCAATGCCGCCGTCTTCGTAAGGTTTCGACGCGGCGGGCCTGTACTTCGCTGCTTCGACATATTCGAACCGACAGCCCGTGAGCGCCACGCCTTCGGCGTCGACTTCGCCATTGAGCTTGAGAAAGCCCGGACGCACTTCACTGGCTTCTCCCGTGGTAGCGTCCGGGTACAGCAGCGCTTCGCCATCGAAGACGTCAATCGCCGGTTCTCCCGATTCGCTTTCTTCGCTCACATACACCTCGCCGCTCGCCTGCGCGACCGCAACTCCGTCAATGGCCCCAAATCCATGCCCCGGAATCCCGGTGATCTGCGCCACGTATCCGCCCGTCCCGGACAGATCATCGATGACATGGTCGCCGCGATCCGCGACGTAGACGTCGCCGGTCGCGTCGTTGGTCGCAATGCCTTCGATGCCGGCTTTTTTGAAGCCGCCGCCAAAGGACCCCGCGGGCGTCCCGGGAAAGTTGGTCGCCGCCGACCCGTCCCACGTTTCCACGTAGGCGCCCGTGGCCGCATCAAAAACGTAGACCACGGCTTGTTCGGACGTGGTTCTGTCGGCCAGCAGCAGGTTCCCGGTCGCGTCGTCGACCGCGACCCCTCTGATGTCTTTGAACGCGCCCGCCGGCGTACTCGCGCCAGAGATCTGAGTCGCATAAGCGCCGCTTGGACTGAAGACGTCGACGACCTCGTGAGCCAATTCGACAACGTACACGTCGCCCGTCGCCTGGTCGACCGCAAGCCCGTTGAAACTGCCCGTGCCTTCGGAGAGGGCCCCGTTGGGCGTGAGAGAGCCGGCCGCTCCGTTGCACTCATCTTTCTTTTCTTCTTCGGATAGCGGCGTCGTCCCCGTGATCTGGCAGATGAAGTCGCCCAATCCGGTGAACTTGTCGATCACGTCCCGGTGACTCGCGGCGCCGTCTCTCGCAACCGTATACACGTCTCCGGTTGCATCGTAAGCGGCCACGGTCAACCCAGCATCAGCGAACGATCCCGCCGGTGTGTTCGCCCCACTCCATTGCTGAACCAGTTCTCCCGAGGGTTCGTAAACATCGATCACCGGTGGTGACGGTTCGAAGAAGTTGGGCGGCAAATATGAGGCGGCAACGAGCGTATCTCCGTTCTTGCCGTTGACCACGACAGCACGAGGCGTCCTGAGACCGCTCGTAATACGACCCACGTACGGGTACTTGAGCACAGCCAACGCCGGCGTCACGCCCAGCGCAAGCGTGACCGCAAACGCCATCACGATAAGCATCATCATGGGAAACACCCGGGCAGACCGCTTCGAACGCCCACGTCGCCCCGAAACGTAACCAGAGCTACGCGCCGCCACGGCAAGACCAGCCTCCGCGGAGGGCTTATCTGCGGGATGCTCGGCGGGGTTCATCAGCGTGCCTTTCTCGAAACGGTAAATATGTCATCGGATATTTGCTTGCGCACGGCGGTCAGACGTGCCGCGCTTGTATCGACGCGAGGCAGGGCCCGGGCCAAGGCGTTCCAAAGCACGCCCGGCCCGGCCTTTGTCTTCAGTCGAACATGGCGCTACGGCGCCGTCACCGCCCATGCGCCGTAGGCAATCAAGCCTTCTTTCGATTCTTCGGCCAAACCGTGCAGGAGGAAGCCGTTGGAACCGACGAGCAACGCTTCCAATTCGTGTATCGCGCCTACCACATTCGCGAGGGTGTATACACAGAGGAAACCGGATTCGGCTTTGGCGGCCTTGCCGCTTTCGAGTTCGAGGTAAGTGCTGGGACATTCGGGTTCATTGCCTTCGTATTCCGGCGGCTCGATCTTAATGTGATTGCCACTCGGGACGCTCGAGCTTGCCAGCGGGATCGTGAACGAAATTGCGGTGAGACCCTGCGAGCCTCCGATTCCGATTTGATACTTACCGGTCGTCATCGTCCACATACCGGTCTCAGTCTTTTCGGACGGCAGCGTTTCGGTGAAGCCGGTCGTTCCCTGTTTGCCTTCCGGACCCTGAGTGCCTTGAGGACCTTGAGGGCCCTGCGAGCCGGGGTCGCCCTTGGGACCGGCCGGCCCGGTTTCACCTTTGGCCCCCGCGGCCCCATTCGCCCCATTCGCCCCATTCATACCGCTTTTACCGGCCGGACCGGTCTTGCCTTGCAGTGACTTCAGCACCTTCGGGCTAATTTGACTCGTCGAAGTGATCAGATAGCGCTTGGCGGCATAGGCGCCGCCGGTCAGCGCGAACACCAGCGCGAACGTGGCGATCACCGTGCCGGGGGTCAGATGCAGTCGTTTGCGTATAGCTTGAAACATCGGTTATCTCCTTCTACATGGAAACGTGCCGGCGTCCAACGCTATGCACGTGTTCGTGGTTGACATATTGAAAACAGTGACGTCTCTTCGCCACACGCTTGAACACCCGGCTCTGCCTGTAGTTGCGTAATCGCGGTTGTCCGATTCGGCCAATTCTGTCTTTCTTTCACTCCTCATCGGCGCCCTTTGGACGTGTTCAGCTTGACGGTGCGATTCACACCCGTACCGGTCAGCGTCGCTACGACGCTCCCGTGATGGCGCAGTAGCTTGACGGCCGCCGCGGAGAGCGCGATCTTGACCGTTTGTGACTGTCCGGCGAGGAGGCTGTACGACGCTTGGCCGATTTGCACGGTCTTGGTCTTGTGGCCCTGCCTGACCTTGACCGTCAGCGTCAGCCTACCCACGCATGGCCCCGTGGCCGTGCAGCTCAGCTTCAGCAGCGCCCCGCCGTGCGCGACGGACGCGACCGCCGGCACCGTGAGCCTGCCTTCGCTTGCGGGAGTCGGCGTCGTCGTCGTGGGTGTGGTCGACGTCGTGGGCGTAGTCGCGGGTGTCGTGGCCGACGGCGTCGTCGTCGTGGTGGTAGGCGTTGTCGTCGTGGTGGTAGGCGTGTTCTGCGTGAACGCCGCCGTTACCGTCGTGGCCGCGCTCAGCGTCACCCGACAGGCTCCCGTCCCCGAGCAGCCGCCACCGGACCAGCCTTCGAACGTGGAGCCCGCTTCGGCTTTCGCTTCCAGTTCGACTTCCGTGCCTTCTTCGAGGCTGGCGTCGCACGTCCCACCGCAATCGATCGTGCTTCCGGACGGCTTCGTGGTCACGACCGTGCCCGTACCGGTGCCGGACTTCTCGACGCTGAGCGTGTAGACCGGGGTCGCGGCGAATTCCGCCGTCACCGACTTCGCTTCGGTCATCGTCACCTCGCACACGCCCGTACCCGAACAGCCGCCGCCTGACCAGCCGGCAAACGTCGAGCCTGGTTCGGCGTTCGCCATCAATTCGACTTCGACGCCCTGTTCGTAGCCGGCTTCGCACGTTAGGCCGCAGTCGATCCCAAGGGGCTCGCTCATCACGGCGCCCGCGCCGGTCCCCGTCTTGGAGACTTTGAGGGCGTATTTCGGCTTTGCCTTCGTGTTGAAGGTGGCGGTGACGGTGTGCGCTTCGCTCATCGTGAGCTTGCACGTACCGATCCCGGAGCATCCCGATCCGGACCAACCCGCGAATTCATAGCCGGTTCCCGCCACGGTCTGCAGTTCGACTTCGACGCCTTCTTCAAGGCTCGCTTCACACGTCGACCCGCAGTTGATCGCGCCGGCCGGCTCGATGCTCGTCACGATCCCCGTACCCACCGTGTTGACGTGGAGCGCGAACTTTGGCTTTGCCTTCACGCCAAACGTCGCGGTGACGGTCTTCGCCGCGCTCATCGTCACTTCGCACTGCTTCGGATTCGGCAGCGGCGTACACTCAGACCAGCCGGTGAATTCGTAGCCCGACCCTTCGGCGGCTGTAAGGGTGATGACTTCGCCTTCGGGAAACTCGGCCGAGCAGGTCATCCCGCAGTCGATCCCCGGAGGCGCGCTCGTAACCGTGCCCGAGCCTTCGTCCTTGACTTCGAGAGCGTATTCGACCGGTCCGCCGAGGCCGAATGTCGCCGTCACGGACTCTGCTTCGCTCATCGTAACTTCGCAAGCGGCCGTGCCCGAGCAGCCGCCGCCCGACCACCCTTCGAATTTCGAGCCGGCTTCCTTGGTCGCGGTCAGCTTGATCTTCTCACCCTTTGTGAACCTGGCCGAGCACGTCGGTCCGCAGTCGATGCCGGCCGGTTCGCTCGTGACCGTCCCGCCGCCGGCGCCGCTCTTTTTCACTTCGAGGGCGTATTCGGTCGACGGGCCAAACGCGTAGACCTTGTTGCCGTTGGTTTCTTCTTTGGACGTGACGTAGACGTCGCCATTGTTGGGACTGGAGGCGCCACCGTTGTCGACAGCGATGGCCGACGGTCCGCTGTTCTGGAGGAACGACACTCCTCCGAATTTGTTGCCGATCGTTGAGAGGTAGCCTCCGGCCGAGTTGAACTCATACACGACGCTGGTCGTTTCCGACTGGTTGAAGATGCAGTGAAAGACGTAGACGTCACCGTCTGACTGATCGACGGCCAGATCGCATGGTTCACCCGTAAATTCCCCGGAAACACACACGGGATGACTGGAATCGCCGACTTCAGTCAATATCATGGTGCCCGTGGGATTGAGAACGTAAGCTTTCAGGTTGTTCGCGTCGGTGACGTACAGATCCCCGTTGGCGCCATAGACGGCGACGCCGAAGTAGTGGGGTTCGGGAACCAAGCCTTCACCTATGGTTCCCGAGATCAGCGTGCCGTTCGGTTCGTAGGACGCGATATGGGACGTCTCCGCGACATACAGGTCCTGATTGGCGGGGTCGATCGCGATACCGTGCGCGTTGGCCGACTTGGGCACGATCACCCCTTTTTCCCCGGCCGATTCGTCGAGCGCGTACGTCGTAGAGACGGTTGGCGGGAACACGGAGGGCTTGTACTTCAACACCTGGGAGTTGAACTCCTGAACATAGGCGTCGCCGTTCGAAGCTATCGCGATACCACCGGGTCCATGTCCGGTCACCTTGACCGTTTTGAATTCGGTCAGCTTGCTTCCCGCCGGCGAGAAGACCTCGACCTTTTCCTGAAGAGGGACCGAGACGTAGACATCGCCATGGGAGTCGACCGTGACTCCGCCACCCTGGCCGTCCGGGAAACCAGTCAACGATTGAGAGGCCAGATAGGGGTGTACTTCTTCGGCGGCCTGGGCGGGAACGCTCGCGAGCAGCAGTGCACACGCCATCGCGCATAGCGATATCAGGCCGGTCAACGCCGCTCTGGGAGCCTTCATCTGATCGCTTCCTCCTTCCTTGTCTCTCTACTCGGTCGCTCTGTGTGGGGCCCCCGGAGAGGAGGCCCCACACCTTTCTGCTCGTTACCGGCCGTCAAACCACCGGTTCTGCCTGTGGATCCGCCTATGAAAAGACGCCGACTCCCTTCGGGCCCTGTTCGTCGGTGGTTTCCAGAGTCGCTTCTTCTCCGCCGGATTCCAGCGTCAGGGGACCCATTTCGGAGCCAACGAACCAGGCGGCCCTGTGAGCCTGTTCTCCGCCACCGTTCACCGCAAACGTGATCGTCTCACCCTTGCTTGTATTTTTGATCGAGCCGAGCAGGATGCCTTCGATCACGACTGTTTCCGTTCCGCATTTGAATTCTGCGAAGACACCGGTTTCTTCGTTGTAAAGGGCAACGCCGTTTTCGGTTTCGGCTTCATTGATATAGAACAACTGGCTGCCCAGTTGTTCTGTCGTGATCGTGTTGGACGCCGCATTACCGCATGCAGCTTCCTTCTTGTTGCCGTTGATGTAGCAGTCTTCGAAGGTGATCTTCTCCGTGTCAACGAACTGGCTCAGGATTTCGCCCGAATCGGTGTCCTTCTTGCACTTCACGATTTTGCCGTGGATTTTGAAGGTCGCACCCTTACTCTTGCTCGTGAACGGAGTGTTCGCCGGCACCCCTTCCAGCCTGTACTTGCCTTCGCTCGCCGCTTCGGTGCATTCCTTATTGCTGAATTCGCCCGTCGGCGTTTTCTTTTCGACCTTTGGCGTCTTGCCGCATTTCTTGTATTCCGGCCGTTCACTGGCAAACGCGCTTCCCGCCGTCACGGCACCGAGCGCGAACAGGGCGACCAAAGACAGCCCCACGATCTTTATCCTCTTCATTTCTCCACTCCTCTATTTCCGTTCTTGGATCAGACAACAACTCACGGCATCCCGGGCGCACAACTGGCGCTCCGCGTGCCGCCATCCACAGCGCGCCCCCGCCCGGCCCCCGGTAGGGGCCGCACACACGCACGCTCGCCGCCACGCCGAACGGACACTGCTGCCGCCGGCGCGACGCACGCTCATAAAGATTTCGGCGCGCGGCTTCGGCATCGTGCCGCTCCAGTCGCGCCTGCTGGGCGTGGCCGCCCGCCGCGCGCCGCGACTCCGATCGGGGTGTCGGAGCCGCGGCGCGGGGGTGAGAGCCGGCGCGGAAACAGCCGGTGGGGTGAATCTCCGGCCGACCGTCGCCGTGTTCCCGCGGGCGCCACCGCTCAGGGAGGGGATCGAGACGGCGAAGCCCGAGGCTCGTTGAACTGGATCGAACGCGCTCCGCGGCGCAAGGCGTATACGCGGCGCACTTGCACGCCTCAGCACCGCGTCATATCTCATCCCCGACCTTCGCATTCCCCTCGTCCTTCCTCTTCCCTCTCCCCACCCGATCGATCCCGACCGTGGGCTTGCTCTCACGTCTGCAGGCTTGTCGTCAAATACGTCCGCTGTTTCCCCAGAACGCATAGAGTGACGCGACGGAGCGCATTTGCCTAGACAGGAGGTAGAACGTTCTATGGCTTGTAACTGGTAGAAGTCCAACGGCCTATGCGGCTCGGCATCCGAGGAACGTGACGCCCCGGTATACCGGTCGCGGAAAGCCTCTCACCACAATAGCCAGCCGTCATACGAAGGAGCGCGCCGTTGTACGAGGTGTAATAGGCAGGCTTTACGGGTGGTCCCGCTTGTATCAGTGATAAGGACGGTTAAATTGGATAAAGCCGTCAGACCCGCGCTTTCCGGGAGTCACATATGTCGATATTGCAAGTCATGCAATGTCAAGTGATGTAGTAGTTTGTCTTGATATTGCTAGACATGGAAGGTCGCTTACGTTAAGCTCGCTGCATGGGTGAGGCGCACAGGGAGCAGCGGGCCGCCCCGATGCAGTCGTCTGTCAGCTGGACGCTGCTGGGGCTGATCATCGAACGACCAAGCTACGCGTACGAGCTTTCACAGCGCTTCGGACGCATCTACGGCACCGCGCTCGAGCTGAGCAGCATCTCGCACGCCTACACGGCGATCGGCAGACTCAAAGATCGGGGCCTGGTCGAAGAGAGCCCCGGCACGCGCGTCGGGCGCCAGCCCCGGCCCCACTATTACGCCACCGCCACCGGCTTGGCCTCCTACCACGAGTGGCTGATCGGCCAGGTCGGCGCGGAGCGCCGCCGCCAGAAGGTCTTCCTGTTGCAGCTCACCGCGCTGGCCGACCCCCGCGACCTCGACCGGGCGATGGGAATCATCTCCGACTACGAACAGGCCTGTCTGGCCGAAACCTGCGCCACGCCGATCGCCCGCGATGGGGCTGACGCCGGCCCCCACCTCCAGGCCAGGCTGATCGCCGAGCAGAAACGCCTCTCGACGGGCGCCAACATCCAGTGGGCCCGCTTCGCGCGCAGCGAGATCAAGGCGCTCGCGGCCAGGCGCGCTCAGACCGCCGGCAACGGCGGCGCGGGCAACGGGGGCCCGAGCGATGGCGGCGCGGGGAACGGCGCCACCGAGGGCCGCGGCAAGCCGGGAGACGAGCGGTGAGCCTGCTGGAGCTGATCGACGTCTGCAAGCGCGGCGGACGCCGCGCGCCCGTGCTCGACCACGCCACGCTGCAGATCGACCCCGGCGAGCTGGTCGCGGTCTGGGGGCTGCGCGGCTCCGGGCGCACGACGCTGTTGCGCCTCGCCGCCGGGATCGACCGGCCCGACTCCGGCCGAGTGCTGTTCGAGGGCCGCGACCTGGCAAGGCATGCCGAGGACCTGCTCGGCCGTGAGATCGGCTACTGCCGGCGCCCAATTGGCGCCGGCGGGGCCGGGCGGGCGCGCGGCGGGCGCCCGGCGAGCGAGGAGGTCGTCGTCGGGCTGCTCGTCAACGGCCGTTCCCCGGCGAGCGCGCGAACGCGGGCCGGCGAGGCGCTCGCGCGCGTCGGCGGCGAGAGCTTTTCCGGGCGCGGCCTGGCCGAGCTGGACGCCGGCGAGCTGACCCGCCTCTCGATCGCGCACGCCCTGGCAATGGAGCCGCGGCTGCTCGTGATCGACGAGCCGGTCAGCGGCGTCGAGCTATACCAGCGCGACGAGATCCTTTTGCTGCTGCGCTCGCTCGCCGACGAGGGCACGGCCGTCTTGATGAGCGTCGGCGAGACGACCGGCCTGACCGGCGCCGACCGCTCGCTGACGATCGGCGACGGCGAACTGTGCGCGAGCCCCAGACAAGAGCTTGCGCCCGTGGTGCCGCTGCGCCGCGCCGCGAGCGCGGACCCCGGCGAGGCTCCGGGCGCCGGCGAACGGCGAGTCGGCGGCGGATAACCGGAGCGCGCGCGTGCTCGAAATGGAGAGGGTCGTCAAGCGCTATCGCGGCGCCGGCGAGGAGGTGTGCGCCGTGGACGAGGTCAGCCTGAGCGTTCAGGCCGGTGAGCTGCTGGCGCTGCACGGGCCGAGCGGGTCAGGCAAGACGACGCTTCTGGAGCTGGCCGCCGCGATCCTCGCGCCCGACGCGGGCGCGGTCCGCTTCCGCGGCGCTGACCTGTCGGGCCTCTCCGAGGCCAGAACCTCCGACTACTTGCTGCGCGACGTCGGCTACGTACACCAGCGCTTCCAGCTGATGGGCCGCGTCTCCGCGCTCGAGAACGCCTCGCTCAAGCTCACGCTCGCGGGGGTCGGCCGCCGCGAGGCCCGCGCGCGCGCGGGCGAGTGGCTCGAGCGCGTCGGGCTCTCAGAGCGCGCCGGCCACACTCCTGAGCAGCTCTCCGGCGGCGAGCGCCAGCGGGTCGCGATCGCACGGGCCCTGGCCGGCGACCCGCCGCTCGTCCTCGCCGACGAGCCGACCGGCAGCCTCGACAGCGCCCGCAGCCGCGAGATCGTCGCGCTGCTCGCCGAGATCGCCCACGAGCGCGGGGCGGCCGTGCTGCTCGTCACCCACGACACCGAGGCGGCCGCGCTGGCCGACCGCGGCGTAACGTTGCGCGACGGCAGGCTCGAGCTGGAGGAGGTCAGCGAGCGTGTCGCGTAAGCAGACTGGGCTGCTGCGGCCTTACACCCTCCTTTACATGTACAGGCGGCGCCTGCGCGTGCACGCCGTCCAGGAGTGCTTCGCGGGCCTCGGCATCGCGATCGCTGTCGCGCTCGTGTTCGCGACAATCGTCGCCGAGTCGAGCATCGCCGGCGCGAGCCGCGAAGTCGTGCGCGCGGTTGCCGGGCCGGCCACGCTGCAGCTGCGCGCCCGCGGCGGCGCCGGCTTCCCGGAAAGCGTGCTCGAGGAGGTCGAGCACCTGCCCGGAGTGCGGCTCGCGGCCCCCCTGCTCGAGCAGTCCGCGACACTGCGGACCGGGTCGGGCCGGCACGTCGCGATCGATTTGGCCGGCACCGACACGAGCCTGGCCGTGCTCGACGGCCTCGGCGAAACGTTGCCCCTGGCGGCGCTTCGACCCGGCACGATCGGCCTGTCCAGGGCGAGCGCCGGAGCGCTCGCGATCGCCGGGCCGGCCCGGCCCGGGGCCGGCACCGAGGTCGGCGCGGGCACGGCGACCGGCGGCGCGGCGGGCGGGCACTCGGGCTACGTGACGCTGCGGATGAGGGGGCGCGCGAGCGCGCTGAAGGTCTCGGCCGTGCTCGGCCCCGAAGCGGTCGGCGCGCTTTCGCACGCGCTCGTGGCGGTGATGCCGATCGAACGGATGCAACAGCTGGCGATGATGCCGAACCAGATCACCAGAATCTTCGTCGAGCCCCGGCCGGGCGCCCAGGCGCGGGTGGAAGGAGAGCTGCGAGCGGTTGCGGGCACGCGGCTGCAGGTCGCGCCGGCCGACCAGGACGTCAAACAGCTCGAACAGGCGCTCGGGCCGAGCCGCCTGGCGAGCGGCTTGTTCGCCGCGATCGGCGCGCTGCTCGGCTTCTTGCTGGCGTTCAACGCGATGCTGTTGACCGTGCCCGAGCGCAGGCAGGCGATCGCGGAGCTGCGCCTGTCGGGCGCCAGGCGTGTCGCGATCGTCGAGCTGGTCGCGTTCGAGGCGGTCTGTTTGGGCGCCTGCGCGTCGCTCATCGGGCTGCTCACCGGTTACGGACTGTCGGTCGGCGTCTTTCACCAGTCGTCGGCCTACCTGGCCGAGGCTTTTACGCTCGGCTCGAGCACGGTGCTGAGCGCGAAGGCGGTCGCGATCGCCTTCTGCGGCGGCGTACTCGCGACCAGCCTGGCCTCGCTCGTCGTGCTCGGCGACCTGCGCTCCGGGCGCCCGCGCGACGCGGTCTACCGCCACGAGGGCGTCGCCGGCGACGCACTCGGGCGTCGCGCGCAGCGCCGCCTCTTGGCGGGCTCGGTCGCGCTGCTGGCCGCGGCCGGCGCGCTGTATGGGCTCGCGCCGGCGGCCGCGATCGCCGCGACCGCGCTGTTGGCGCTCGGCACGGTGCTGGCGGTCCCGGTCGTGTTCGCGGCCGTGCTCACGCTGGCGCGAGCCGTGTGCGACCGCAACGACCGGCTGATCGCGCTGCCGGTCGCGCTCTCTTCTTTGCGTACCACCTCGCTGCGCTCGCTGGCGCTGGCCGCGACCGGCGCGGTGGCGCTGTTCGGCAGCGTCGCGCTCGGCGGCTCGCGCCAGAACCTGCTCCAGGGCATAAGCCGATTCGCGCACAGCTACGTGGCCGGCGCGCAGGTCTGGGTCACGAACCCGGGCGATAACCAGGCCGTCAACGAAATCGATCCGGCCGTGGCCGCCGCCGACGCGGCCAAGATCGCTCGAGTGCCGGGCGTCGCGGGCGTGCAGCCATTCCACGGCAGCTTCCTTACGCTCGGCGGCCGGCGCGTGTGGGCGATCGCCCGGCCGCCCGCGGCCGTCAAGCCGGTCTTCGAAAGCGAGATCCAGCAGGGCGGCGCCGCCGGCGCGCTGCGACGGTTGGCTGAAGGCGGCTGGATCGTCGTCTCCAAGCAGATCGCCGCCGAACGCAGAACCGGCGTCGGCGGCACGCTCACACTGACGACGCCGACCGGACCGGCCACGCTCAGGATCGCCGCGACGAGCACCAACCTGGCCTGGCCGCCCGGCGTGATCTTCTTTGACCCCAGCGACTACGCCAGGCTATGGAAAGGATTGGGGGGCCCGCGACCCGCCCCGCCGAGCGCGCTCGGGGTGACGCTGAAACCAGGCACCAGCCCGGCGCTCGCGCGCGAGCGGATCGCGCGCGCCCTGGATACCGGCGCCCGCGGCGGCGGCGGCGGCAGCGGCGTGGAAGTCGCGACCGCGGCCCAGCGCGAAGCGAGCATCGACAGTTTGACCAGCGAAGGACTCGGCCAGCTGCGCGAGATCGCCGAGCTGCTGCTGATCGGCGCGGCCGGCGCGATGGCGGCCGCCTTGGCGGCCAGCCTGTGGCAGCGCCGGGAGTGGCTCTCGGGGTTGCGCCTGGCGGGCGCGCGGCCGGCCCGGCTGCGGCGCATCCTCGCGCTGGAAGCCGCTCTGATGCTCGGCGCCGGCTGCCTGACCGGCGCGATCGCCGGCCTCTACGGCCAGGTCGTGATCGACGGCTACCTCGAGCAGGTGACCGGCTTCCCGCTGGCGAGCGCCCTGTCGGGCGCGCGGCCGCTGGAGCTGCTGGCGCTGGTCTTGGGACTCGCGCTCGTGGCGATGGCGATCCCAGGCTGGCTGATCTCGCGGGTGCCTCCGGGCTTGGCCTTGGAAGGGGAGCCATGAGATCGCTGGCAAAAGCGCTGCCCGCGGCGGCCGCGATCCAGGTCTCTTACCGCCGCACGGTCGCGCCCGTCGTACGCGCCGAGCTGGCCCGCTGGCGAGCCAGAGCCGAGGCGATCGAGGACGCGCGGGCGCGGAGCCTGGCGCTGGCGAAGCTGAGCGACGAGGGCTCGCACGCCAAGGCCGCCGCGATGCTCGCCACGCTCGCCCCGCCCGCGATGCGCCCTGACGCGACCAAGGCGATCGTAGGGCTCGAGGTGCTGTTCGACTGCCTCGACGGCCTCAGCGAGAGGCCCGCCGTGGACCCGCTCAAGGAGGGCTTGCGCCTGTTTGAGCCCTACGTCGAGGCCGTCTCGGCGCCGGCCGGCGGCTCCGCCGCCCCCAAGGTCGACTCGCCGGGGCCGACTGTGGCGAGCGCACCGCCGGGCGGCGGCGAAGCGGCGCGCGCGTATCTCGCCGAGCTGGCGGGCGCCGTCAGATCGGCGCTGTGGCGGCTGCCGAGAGCCGACGCGGTAGCGGACGTGGCCCGCGCGCACGCGTCACGGGCGGCCGAAGCCCAAACGCGGATGCACGCCGCCGCCCAGCTCGGTATCCCCCAGGTCGAGCAGTGGGCACGCGCGGAGGCGATCCAGGCAGAACTCGACTGGCGGGAGCTGCTGACCGGCTCAGCCTCTTCGGTGCTCGTCGTGCACGCGCTGATCGCGGCCGCGGCCGACCCCGCCACCACGCCGGGGCAAGCCCCGCGGATCGCTGACGCCTATCAGGGCGCCTGCGTGACGTTGACCTTGCTCGACGGGATCGTCGACTTCGAGCGTGACGCTAACGACCCCGACGGCCGGCGGCCCGGGTATCTCGACCTCTATCCAGACCGCGACGAACTCGCGCGAACGCTGACCGGGGCGGCCCGGCGGGCGGCAGCGCGCATGGCGGCACTCCGCGGCGGGGACCGGCATTTGGCGATCCTGGCTGGGGCCGTCGCCTACTACGGCTCGGCCCCCGGCGCCGACACCGACTTCGCGCGGGCTGCGATCGGGCCGCTGCAACGGGAGCTGGCGCCGCTGAGCTACGCGATGCTCGCGTTGATGGGCGCGCGGCGCTGGTGGCGGCGATCCGGACGGCCGCGGCCAGTGGAGCCGCCGATACCGGCCGTAGACCTTGCGGGCCCGGATACCGGACCGGCGGACCGGCGCCGAGCGCGGGGCGGGCGGTTAGCATCCTCTGGGGGGTACCCGCACCGGGTGGAGAGGGCTGAGAGCGGCCAAGAGGTGTGCAGATGAGTTCGGTCCGAACGCGAGCCCTGAAGACGTGCGCCGCGCTGGCGCTTTTCGCGGCCATGGCGGCCACGGCGAGGGCGGGCGCGGCCCCGCTGAGCGTCAACGACGAAGGCAGGCTGCGCTTCCTAACGAG
>CAWFHW010000003.1:0-1656404 GCA_963815725.1 uncultured Solirubrobacterales bacterium
CGAGTGGACTCGAACCACCACGGAGAACAATCTCCACAAGGCCCTCAACCTTGCGCGTCTACCAATTCCGCCACGAGCGCAGAGCGGTCGAGTATATCCCCGGCCGGCCGCGCGCAAGCCCGGGCCGTAGCGCCTGAGGCGGGTTCGGCCGACGGCCCGAGCGGACGTACAGACCCGGCCGACGCTTGCGTCCGTCCACAGAGCCCGCTAGAGTCACGAACACATGTTCGTCGCACTCCAACATCGACCCGGAACGGGAGCGGAGCAAGCATGGATCTGACCAAGCGCCAGCAGGAGATTTTCGACTTCATACGTAAGTACTCGGCCAAGTACGGCTATCCGCCGACGGTGCGCGACATCGGCAAAGCCGTCGGCTTGGCGTCGTCTTCGACGGTGCATGCCCATCTGGCGAATCTCGAGAAGATCGGCCTGCTTCGGCGCGATCCGACCAAGCCGAGGGCGATCGAGCTGTTCGATCGGGCGGTCGGTGGAGCGGTCGAGAGCGTGCGCGGGATGGTGCGCCCGGACAGCTTGCCGCTGGTCGGCTCGGTGGCGGCCGGGGCCCCGATCTTGGCCGAGGAGAACGTCGAGGAGTATGTCGCCGTGCCGGCGCTCGCCGGTGGCGGCGACGGCCAGTACCTATTGCGAATCAGAGGGGAATCGATGAAGGACGCGGGCATCCTCGACGGCGACTACGTGGTCGTGAGATCCCAGGAGACGGCCCGGGACGGAGACATAGTCGTGGCCTTGCTCGGCGAGGAGGCGACCGTCAAGCGCTTCTTCAAGGAGGCCGATCACGTCCGTCTGCAGCCGGAGAACGAGACGATGGAGCCGATCCGAAGCACCAACGTCAAGGTGATTGGCCAGGTCGTCGGTTTGCTGAGGAGCGTGTGACGCTGCTACCGTGACCTTGCAGGTCAGGCAGTCGCGGCGACCGTAAAACGTCGTCGAGGAAAGTCCGGACACCGAAGGGCAGGGTGGTCGAGCGATCGACCCGGGGAAACCCGCGGGAAAGTGCCACAGAAAAGAGACCGCCTAAGCGCGCCGTCCCACGTGAACGGCGTGCCGGCAAGGGTGAAATGGTGCGGTAAGAGCGCACCAGCGTCGCGGTGACGCGGCGGCTGGGCAAACCCCGCCCGGTGCAAGGCCAGATCGGACCGTTTGTAGGTAGCTCGCCAAGGTCCAGGTAGGCCGCTCAGATGGATGGCTGCTCAACGACAGAATCCGGCTTATCGACCTGCTAAGGAAAAGCCCCGCTAACGCGGGGTTTTTCTATGGGTCGAGTCGCTTTGTTCTCGTCACGATAGGCATGGATAGCCTGGAAGGGGCGATCTCTGGCGTACTTCACATTTTTGATGGTCTCCGTCTTCCGCCGTGCGCAGCGACCAAAAGTCCGCGGACTACTTCGACGGGTGAGACCTGAGCCGGTCAGGCGGAGGGCTCGGGCAGAGTGAGCGCGGCGTCGATTACGGATTGGGTTGTCCCAAATGGCCAGGTGAGGGTGAGCGACAGCTCGCTTGCGTCGCCGCCAGACGCCAGCGCAATCCGATCGCAGCCAGACGACTGGTGTCCCTTCCGAGACGAGGTCTTATGCCCGCTCCAGTACCCACACGGTCAGCGCTTCGTGCGCGGAGCCTTCGCTACCCCAGCCGATCTCGCCGAAGGACTGCACGAAGTACTTTTCGCCCGCAATTGTCGTGGCGCCTGAGCGCGGCAGATACACCCCGATGGCCGCATCGAGGCTCGTGCGTACGCGTCCGCTTGATCCTCGCACGAGGACGTTGGCGCCGGTGATGTGGTGCACCAGCTTGACGAATCCTGTGACGTCTTGGACGGACACGAGCAGTGTGCCGAGGTTGCGGCCGTTCGTGGTCAGGGCGCGGGTGACGGGCGCGACGACGAACACGCCGTCGGCGTTGACGGTGGCGTTCACGAGCACGCGCGGGCCGCGGTTGACGCCGATGCGTGTGACGTGCGCGGAGTGGTTGAGCGGGATGCGCAGTTGGGCGCCGGCATCGGCCTGGGCGCCGGCCGTGTCGCCGCGGCGCAGGGCGCTCAACAGGGCGCCGTCGCGAGCGATGCGCGCCAGCTCGCTGTGCACCTTAGATCCACGCGTCTCCTTCGCGTAGATCTGCTTGGCTTGTTCGACCGCCAGTTCCAGACGGCTGCGGTGAGGAGGTCGCGCCGGCCGCGCCACGGCGCTCGCGCCGGCCGCCGACGTCGATGACTTCGCAACCGCAACACCGGTTACAGCGGCAGACGCCAACGCCTGCTTGGTCGTGTGCCTCGACGATGTCGCGGAGCCGCACGCGGCCAGCAACAGCGCGACGACGCTCGCAGCGAGCGCCGCTGTTCCGCGTGTGGTCGGGGTCCGTTTGGCTGTCCGTCCTGCTCTGGCCTCCTGTCCCGTCCCGATCGAAGTGCCGATGGTCTTCACGCTACCTCCGACGCTAGCGCTGGCGAGCACAATCTGGGTGAGAGCCCTCTTATCGCACACGGGTCATGTGTAGGGCATACCGAGCTGATTCCGGAGGCGTTTCGGTCGTCTGCAAAGCCATCGGCTGTGGGCGTGAGAAGCCTCTCACGGTACTCGTCGGAGCACTGCCGGAGGGTTAGCATCGGTGTCATGGCGGCGCACGATGTTCCCCCCGGCGATGTACAAGCTCACGCTCACGACTGGCCCGATCCTGTGCGTGTCGAGAGACGGCTTTCGCGCGAACGTCATGAAGGTCGCCGCCCTCGGGGCGTCTACACGCGCTGGCGTCTCGGCGCTGTCGCGGTGGTCGTGTTGCTCCTGGCCGGCGTGGCCGCGTATGCGTACGGCATGGGCTCTGGGGCCTCCAATACGCATCTGACGCGCGCGAGGAGCGGAGCGGCCGGTGGACGGCATGGGGCCACTGCTGGGACTGGGCCCGCAGCCGCGATACGGCCTCCCGTGCCGCCGCATCTGGTGGTGAATGCGCCTGTGCTTCCCACGAGCGCCTGGACGGTGGTGGCGCGGGTTCATGGGCAGCCCGCCACGTGGCTCGCTGAGCGTTCGAGAGTGACGCTGATGCGCTTCGACCAGCGCCTCGTGCATCTCAATCTGCACGCGGGCTCCAGTGATGGAGGGGTCGGCGGCTGGACCTATGGCGATGAGATCACTCCGCGGGAGATACACCTGCTGATCGCCGGTGTCAACGGCGGGTTCAAGCTCACCTACAAGGATGTGGGCTTCTCCTCCGGCCATCACGTCGCGGTGGCGCTCAAGCCGGGACTCGCCTCGATCGTGACCTACACCGACGGGAGCACCGATATCGGTGCTTGGCAGGCGGGTGTGCCGAGCGCGAACAAGACGGTGTTCTCGGTGTTGCAGAACCAGCGGTTGCTCGTCGATCGCGGTGTCCCCGCGTCGAGCGTGTCGAACTGCGTCATTGTGTGTTGGGGGGAAACGATCGGCAACCAGACGAGCGTGGCTCGCTCGGCGATAGGGATCACCGCGAGCGGGCAGCTCGTGTGGGCAGCCGGCGAGCAGCTGCTGCCCGCTGACCTGGCCTCCGGGCTGATCGGCGCCGGAGTAGTGCGCGCGATCGAGCTCGACATCAATCCCGACTGGGTCGCGGGCTACCTCTACGTCCACCACCCGAGTGGCCCCTCGCCCGTTCCCGCGGTACCCGGTCAGCTCGGGATCACGGGAAAGCTGCTCGGACCCTACAGCCGGGACTTCCTGGCGTTCGTGGCGAATTAGGCGTCCCGGCAAACCGATTCATGCACCGAAGAAGAATCGACAGATATCAATGACCGCCAGAAACTGGGATGGCCGTGTCGCAGACGCCGAGCTGATCGCGCGCAGTGCCGGGTTTCGCGACCTGCGCGATCGCATCGTGGGGCTGGCCGAACCGCGAGCGGGTCAGACGGTCGTCGATCTCGGCTCGGGCACGGGGCTGCTGTCGCTGGCGTTCGCGCAGTGCGGCGCTCGCGTGTGGGCGATCGACAGTTCGCTGGCGATGAATGAGTATCTGCGCGTCAAGGCGAGCAGCGCGGGCTTGGGGAACATCCAGACCGTGCAGGCCTCGGTCGTTAGCCTTCCTCTCGTGGACGAGACAGCCGACCTGGTCGTGTCCAACTACTGCCTGCACGAGCTGCGCGGCGCGGACAAGCTCCGCGCCCTATCCGAGGCCAGGCGTGTGCTCAAGCCAGGCGGGCGGCTGGTGATCGGCGACATGATGTTCTCGCTGAACCCTGCCCGTCCGCGCGATCGGCGCGTGGTCACGGTCAAGCTGCGTATGCTCGCGCGCCGGGGTGTTCCAGGCGTGTGGCGGCTGGCAAAGAACGCGGCCCGGCTTCTCAGCGGACGCTGGGAGTACCCCGCCGACGCCTCGTGGTGGGAGCAAGCGTTGACGCGATCGGGGTTCGATCGTGTGAGGATCGAAACGCTGGCTCACGAGGGCGGCATCGCGACGGCCCGGGCGCCGGGCGTGAGCGCACGATGACGGTCGCCCGGGCATCCGGTTTTCGGTGACGGGCCGGGCGCAGGGATAGCCCTCTCCGCGATCCCGGGCGATCGCTGGCCCGATGCCCGGCGCTCACGGCTGCGAGATCATCGAGGCCACCCCCGGCACGGTTCCCAGCGACGCCAGTTGCGCCAGCGATGCGGGCCTGTGCTCGAGGTAGCCGTCGAGGAACGCGATCGTCACGCGCTCGACGATCGACAGCTGCGGCTGCTGGCTGGAGTAGGGGGGTAGGTGTTCGGCGCCGATCAGATGCAGCAGGTACTTCGGCCGCGGCGCGACGCCGAAGAAGGCGTTGGTCGCGCTCGGCGGGTTGACGGTGTCGGCCGTGCCCTGCGTGGCCAGCAGTGGCGGTCCGCCCGGCGGGAATGTGAACCCTTCCGTGCCGGGAATCTCCGCGCCGGACAGGATTACCGCTGCCCTGACCCGCGGGTCGCGATAGGCCGGGTCATAGGCCACCGCGAGAGCCGTGTCTCCACCGTCGGACTGTCCCGCGACGGCGATCCGCTGAGGGTCGATCAGTCCAGCCAGCGGCCCTGAGCCCGTACTGGCCGCGAGCATGCGGGAGATCACAAAGCGCATGTCGGCGGGCTGATTGGTCAGATCGGACTCCTCGGGCCCGTCCGGGGCGTCCGCGTTCTCCAGCGGAAACACGGGCGCGGCCACGACATACCCCGCTCGCGCCCAGCTCTGCAGCAGGCGCGCGTAGAGCGCGGGCGTGACATCGAAGCCGTGCCCGAAGACGATCAGCGGAAACGGACCGTCGCCGCGTGCCGCCGGTGCGTCCGGCATGTCGCTCCCGCCAGGTGCTCCCAGCGCCGGATAGCGAACCTCGGTGTAGAGCGTCCGCGGCTCGCTGCCTCCGTTTGGGAGTTCAATCGTGCGACTGGTGTCGATGAGGCGCAGGACGCGCAGCCCAACCGCAAACGACGACGGATGTGACGCGGCGCGCGAGTTCGCGCCCGACGCTGCGCTCGCACGGCGGGCAGTGTCCGTACCCGCGCCTCTTTCTGTGCCCTTGCCCGGTCTACTACCGCTGTGGCTCGCATGCCGCGATCCGTCGCGTGTCAAGGCGAAGCTCAGCGCAACGGTCGCGAAGACGAGAGCGAGCAACCCGAGCACCAGCAGGCGCTGACGCTGTAGTGCTCGCCTGCGCTTGACGCGTTCGCGCTCACGATCCTCTCGCCGGACGCTCTCTTCACCGGCGCGATCGGACGGGCGTGGCGGTGCGGGCGGCACAGGGCCTCACGGTAACGATGAATAGTGGATGCCTACTAGCACGTGCCCGAGTAAGCCGAGACGCCGGGCCCGGACGCCGGTTCGTCGACTTCGCCGTAATCGGTAGACCGCAGGATCGCGCCGAGGTGAACGACGTACCAGACCCCGCGCCAGGAAATCATCGAGGCGATACCGAACGAGCGCACTTGGTCATCCTCACGGTAGATGACCCGTGTGTTAGGCATCTCGTAGTAGCCGATGCTGTTGTAACAGACGCCCGGTTCGATCCAGTGCCCGTAGCTCGAGTCGACCGCGACGCGGATGAGCTTCGCGCCGGCCGCGTCACGGCCCAGGAGCGAATGCGCTGCTTGGATGTCAAGGCGGTAGTCATGAACTAGACGGTTGGTCCAGTCAGAGCCCGCTGAGGCGATCGCCTTCAACCGCACGTAGGCGTCCTTAGGGAAGAACGCGGGTAGGGCCGGGGCGAGCGAGTTGTGCACGACGCCCGCCCACAGCGCTGCCATCAGCGACCTGAACTGAGCGCTGCGCCCGGAGGGGTAGGCGTGGGTTTGCGGCAGTGATCCCAGCGAGGTGGCCGCCGGCCTGAGAAGGACGGCCGTACGCTCATGTGTGGCTAGGTGCGTCGTGGCCGCATGCGCCGCGATCGTGTGCGTTGAGTCCGTGGCCGAACGCGCTTGCGCGCCGATCAGAGAGCTGGAGTTCGGCCGCGTGGCCGGAGATTCGCCGCTCACGCCGTCGATCAGCAGCCCGGTCACCACGACCATCGCGCTCAGGAGGAGGATCGCGGCGCGGCGCCGTCGCCGGATTGCCCGGTGGCGCGCCCTATCGCGCCGAGTGCGACTGCGGTCCACGTAACCGCCAGCGCTCACCCGCAGGCTTGCTCGAGGCGCCGGTCCGCCGAGTTGCCGGCATGCCCGGCACGGCCGCTCGTGAGATAGCGCCAAGAGCGTTGGGTGTGATGAAAGACAAACGCCCGCGTGCCGGCTTCCGGTGTGCGCGTGCAGACGACGGCGAGGCTGGAGTCCGACCGCGACACGTACACGCCGCTTACCTCAGCGGAGCTGCCGTCGTTGGCGGTGAAGGCCGCCACGATCGCCGAGCGCTCCGACTTGGTCGCCGGGCGCGCTGATGAGCTGGCGGCGAGCGTGGTGGCGGCGTTCGCGACGGATAGCGCCGCGACGGCGAGCACTGCACACGAAGGTGAGCGGAGCGTCACGCCATGAATGCTAACGGCATCGGAGGGGCACAGACGCGGATGAGTGAAGTCTCATCGCGCTCGTCGCTGTGGGGCGTTTACTCGCCTTGCGAGGTCCAGTAGGCCTCCGCCTCGGCCTCCATGACGGTAAGGCGGGAGTAGTAGTCGGGGAACTCGTTGAGGTGCGCCCGCGCGATCTTCGCGGTCATGGTCACGTCGTCGTCGGTAACGTTGGTCTCGAGATCCCGCGTACCGTGCTCGAGTTCGACATCCATCCCCATCCGGAACTGATCTACGTCAAACGGTGAGGTCCCCCAGTCGATACCGATTCGCTCGCCTGCCGTCCGGGCCTGCTCGGCCGTGAAGTGGGTAGTGTCGCTCATACCACCTGAGCCTACGCTCGCCGGGCCCTTGCCGCAAGGGCCCGTCTGGCGGAGTAAGGCGGCGTGCTCGTCGACCGCACACGATAAGAACGCACGATGAGACCCTTCTCATTGGTCGGTAATGCTGCGTTATGACAACGGCGAGAGGGTTCTGTGGGGCTGTGGGTTTGTCGCCCTATTGTGGGATGGGCAATGTCTGTGCGTGCTGACACCTCGGGACGGGTGTTGTTGGTCGAGGACGAGTCCTCGATCGCCGAGCCGTTTGCGCAGGCCCTCGCGCGCAACGGATTTCAGCCGACGATCGCGGCTACCGCTGGGGATGCGCTGCGGTTGGCGGCGGAGACCGAGCCTGACGTTGTGCTGCTCGATCTGACGCTGCCCGACGGTGACGGTCTCGATGTCTGCCGTGAGCTGCGCCGGATGTCGGATGTGCCGATCATCATGCTCACCGCGCGTGGGACGATCACCGATCGGGTGGTCGGGTTGGAGCTTGGCGCCGATGATTATGTGGTCAAGCCGTTCGCCGTGGGGGAGGTGATCTCTCGGATTCGGGCGGTTCTGCGTCGTGGACGCAGCTCGGCGCCCGCCCGGGCTCAGGATGTTCTGAGTGTGAGCGACCTGCGCCTGGATCTCGCTGCGCGACGGGCATGGCGAGGAGGCGACGAGTTGGAGCTTACGCGCAAGGAGTTCGATCTGCTTGGGCGTCTGGTGCGGGATGTGGGGCGGGTGGTGTCCCGCGAGACGTTGATGTCAGACGTGTGGGACGAGAACTGGTTTGGCTCGACCAAGACGCTCGACGTGCACATCGCCGGACTGCGACGCAAGCTCGGGGATCAGTACGGCGCTCCGCGCTATATCGAAACCGTGCGCGGCGTCGGCTTTCGTTTCGCCGCTGAGCAGGAGCGCAAGCCCGCTGAGAAGGAGCGCAAGCCGTAACCCGCGCACTGCGACTGAGGACGGGCCTGCTGGTCGCGTTCGCCTACGTGCTGTTGCTCGCGATCGTCGCGCTCGGCGTGCCGCTGGCTGCCAATCTCAGCACGCGCGTCAACGACGAGGTCCACTCGCAGGCCCAGAGCCAAGCGGATCTGGTGGCCGCCACCGCGGCCGATCTGCTGGCGCCGTCGCGGCGGGTTGAGCTCGAGATCCTTGCACACACCTCCGCCGCGTCGGTGCGGGGTCGGGTGATCGTGGTCGATCAGCACGGGATCGTGCTGGCAGACAGCGCGGGTCCGGCTGAGCTTGGTTCCAACTACAGCGCGCGTCCGGAGGTCGCGAGCGCCCTGCGTGGTCATCCGGTGCAGGTGCAGCGCGCCAGCCACACGCTGGGACAGGCAATCTTGGCTACGGCGGTGCCGATCATCCGCAACGGCAGTCCCGTGGGAGCGGTGCGCGTAACCCAGAGTGTCGCCGCCGTCCACGCCGCCGTCAGGCGCTTGGAGTTGGGGCTGGTGTTGATCGCGGCGATCGTGCTCGCTGTCGGGCTGGCCGTCGGGGTGGTGATCGCTGAGCAGATCGCGCGTCCGTTGGGTCGTCTGGAGCGTATCGCCAAGCGCGTGGCCGGTGGCGATCTGAGCGCCCGCGCGGCGATCGAGGGCAGCCGTGAGCAGCGCTCGCTGGGCGCGTCGTTCAACGAGATGGCTGACCGGGTGGGACGCCTGCTCGGCTCTCAGCGCGCGTTCGTCGCCGACGCCTCTCATCAGTTGCGGACCCCGCTTACCGGCCTGCGACTTCGGATCGAGGAGGCTCGCGCGACCGGTGTCAGTCCCGCCGCGGAGACGGAGCTGGATGGCGCCACGGCCGAGGTGGACCGCCTCGCGCAGATCGTCGAGGAGCTGCTGGTGCTCAGCCGTGCCGGCGAGCGCGAGTCACCCGGTGAACGAGTCAGCCTGGAGGGTGTGATCGAGCGGGCGCTGACACGTTGGCGCGCCGCGGCCGCCGAGCGTGAGATCGTGTTGGAGCCTGGACGCGAAGCCGCAAACGAAGCGAGGCATGCGCAGGGTGGAGTGGTCTGGTGCGCCTCCGCCGATGTCGACCGCGTGCTGGATGTGCTCGTGGAGAACGCGCTGAGCTATGCGCCGCGGGGATCGCGTGTGACGCTCACGAGCGCACTCGGTCGTATCGAGGTCTGCGATTGCGGTCCTGGTCTGTCTGCCCACGATGCCGACACGATCTTCGAGCGTTTCCATCGCGGCAGTGCTGGGCGCAACGGCCCACCCGGCAGCGGTCTCGGGCTGGCGATCGCACGGGAGCTGGCGCGGGAGTGGGGCGGTGAGGTGACGCTGAGCAACCGCACCGGCGGCGGCGCCGTCGCGACACTCAGCTTGCCCGAGGTCGATTGATGATGCGAGACATGCTTTGCCGGCGCTTAACCTTGGCCGGCCTATCGTTGAGCGGGTGGAGCGTATGAGTCGTCAGGTCGCGCTGTGGACGCTCGCGGCGTTGCTCGGCATCGTGCTCACCGCCGGCATGACGTGGGCCACGAGCCGGCTCACAAGCCAGCACATCGGGATCTCCTCCGAACCGCTCTCCGCCGGAACTCGCCTTGCGCCTCAGGCTGCCGCGCGAACCGCGCCACACCGATCCTCAAAAGTCACCCACACCTCCAAGTCCAAATCGAGAACTTCTGGGTCGGGGGCTTCAAGGGTACGGTCCAAATCTTCTCAGTCGGGCGCACTCATCCAGACCACGTCAAGCCCACAGGGCACCGGTACGTCAGGCACGCAGAGCACCGGCTCGAGCTCGGGTGCTTACAGCTCGTCGGGTTCCTCGAACGAACCGGTCGAAGGAAGCTCCCGGGGCTCACAGCCCACCCAGAGCTCATCCACCCGTGGCTCGGCAGCGCCCACAACCACAACCAGACATACCTCCAACACCGGTACATCCCGCTCATCCGGTGACGACGGCAGCGATCATGGCGGCGGAGAATCTGAACGCGAACGTAGCGAAAGCCTGCGCGAACGCGAATCCGAAGGCGAAACCACCGCAGCTCACCGTAACGGCAGGGACGACTGAATTTGCCAAAGCTTTACCCCCACCTGGGCTTCGGTTTGACCGGCCCGAGTCACAGTGCGTACGCACCCTATTTCGCTCGAGGAGCTTACGCATGCGACACATTGCCAGTACTCGGATTGCGTCTGTAGTCGCCGCCCTCCTAGCCGGCGGGCTCGCGGCCTATGTCCTTCGTCTCGGCGGGGGTCCCGAAGTTCGGTCGACCGCGCATGTGCAGCCACAGGTCGCCGAGGTGCGTACCCAGGTCATCAGGCGCACCGTCCACATCGTTCGCCACGAACATCCTCCGCGCGGTCGCGGTCCCCATGGAGGCGCTTCCGGCGTCGGTGCGGCCGGCTCGGCGGGAGGCTCAACCGCTGTGGCGCAGGCTGGCGGGGCGCCTCGCACCGCAGCCAGTGGCTCCCATGCCTCGAGCACGAGCGTTGTCGCCGGCTCTGGATCGGGCGAAGTCGGCTCCTCCGCTCCACGGACACGGACCAGCGGAGCAGGCACCGGTGTGAGGCCGTCTACGGGCTCAACCGGCTCGACTCCTCCAGCCACGCCAGTTCGCACACGCACAAGCCGCACCGCCTCAACTGGAGCACCCTCCAGTGGCCGCTCGGAAGCGGGCTCGGGCGCGCCGGTCCGCACACATACGAGCGGCAGCTCGGGCAGCGGGGGTTCGGGCGGTGGCGCTGTTCGCACGCACACCAGCGGTGGCGGCGATCACGGAGAAGGCCACGATGACTGAGCCTGGCGCCGTGCCGCGTGTCGCCAGGCGCAGTGGTGCGTCTCACCTGCTCGGTGTGATCACGGCCACGCTCGCGAGCTTTCTCGTCGTGTTGGCCCTGCTGACCGCCCGGGTGGTGAGCGGTCACGATCCATCGCTCGGTTCGAGCACTTCCGCTTCGATGCTCGTATCGCCAGTGAATCGCTCGGTAGTGCGCACGACGGCCAGTGGTCGTGTCCTGGGTCCCGCCGGATCCGCGACGCGCGGCGCCACTGCGGCTGGTGGCGCCCAGCCGGTGACGGTCTCGACGCGTACCAGCGGTGGCGTTGCGGGTGGGGGCGAGCGCGATGAGTGACCGCGTCCACGAGGGTCCCGACCGTGTGACGGTCGCGCTGGCATCGGTCGCCGCGTTTCTGCTGGTTCTCGCGCTGCTCGGCACGCAGCTGAGCGTGGCGGGCTCCAGGCACGCGTCGTCCAGCCGCGCACTACTGATCCGCCGGATCTATCGCACGACCGTCGTCGAACGAGTGTTGCCCGCCGGTACGGGCGGCGGTTCCGGCGGTGCGTCTGTGACCCAGTCGGTCTCCGGGTCGAACTCCCCACTCACACCCGCCTCGCTACCCATCACACGAACCTCATGAGCTTCGTCTCCTGTCACGCCTTCCCTAGCCCATCAAGCACGAACGTTCTAAGCCGACCATGAGCGAAGAGCACGACATCACGTTTCACAGCATGGGCAGCGACGTGCGGTTGCTGATCGGAGCGCCGTTGCTGCGCGACGCCCCAACACCAATCCAGGCCGGCTGGCGCGAGCGGGCGTGGATCGAGAACTTCGCAGCTCGCCTGTCGCGGTTTCACTATGACAGCGAGCTCAGCGTGCTCAACCGAGATTCCCGCGCGCAGGCGCCGGCATCCCCGCTGCTGCGCTCGGCCGTGCGCGCCGGGATCTGGGCCGCGCAACGCAGCGACGGCCTGGTCGATCCCACGTTGGTCGGCGCTCTGGAGCGGGTCGGTTACGCAAGCTCGCTTGACGGCTGCCAGCCCGCATCGCTCGAGCACGCACTTGCCAGCGCGCCGCCTCGCCGTCCGGCTCGGGCGCATCCTGAGCGGCTCTGGAACACGGTGTCCATCGACGATCACCGTGGCGTGGTGCGCCGGCCGCCAGGGGTCCAGATCGACACGGGCGGCACCGGCAAGGGCCTGTGCGCAGACGCGGTCGCATACCGCTTGCGTGGCTACACCCGCTACGTGGTCGACTGCGGCGGCGATCTCGCGATCGGCGGTGTCGGAGCGCAGTTCGAGCCCTATGTCGTGGAGGTTGAGCATCCGCTCACCGGCGAGTCGATCCGTACCCTGGAGGTCGCCGTCGGCGGTGTGGCCAGCTCTGGGGTGAACATACGCGTTTGGCAGGACGAGGACGGACGCTTCGCTCATCACCTTCTCGACCCCGCCACCGGTCAACCGGCGTGGACGGGTTTGATCGGTGTGACCGCCCTCGCTCCGAGCGCGCTCGAGGCCGAGACCCTCGCCAAGACCGCGCTGCTGCTCGGACCGCTCGGCGCGCGCCGGGTGCTCTCTGAGTATGGCGGACTGGCGATACGCGACGACGGCGATGTCGATGAAATCGGTCCGCTGGACAGCCCCAGTGGCGTACTGCGATTCTCCGGGAGCACGGCATGACGACTGCAGCCGCGATCGCTTTGACCCACGCGCCGGCGGCGATCACGGGCGCTCGGACCCATGCGATGACGGCGGTCAACGCCGCTTCGACTCACCTGATGGCGACGGCTACGGCCGATCCGACCAAGTACCTGTGGTGGCTGATCAGTCGGGCCTCGGGGATCGTCGCGCTCGGACTCGTCACGATCGCCGTGCTGCTGGGTTTGACCATGTCGACCAAGCTCCTGCGCCGCCCTGGTGTCGGACGTACGCTCGTGCGCCTGCACGAGCACGTGGCGCTTGTCGCCTTGGCTGCGATCGCGTTGCACGGCCTGGCGCTGTTGGGCGATCCCTGGTTGCATCCCGGTCTGGGTGGCCTGACGATCCCGTTCGCGATGAGCTACCGGCCGCTGTTCACCGGTCTTGGCGTGATCGGCGGCTATCTGGCGGCCGTGCTCGCGCTGAGCTTCTACGCACGCCGGCGGATCGGTGTGCGGCGCTGGCGCAAGCTGCATCGCGCGACGCTGCTCGTGTGGGTGCTCGGCGTCGTACACACACTCGGCGCCGGCAGTGACGCCGGCACGCAATGGCTGCGCGCGTTTGTGTTGCTACCCGCGATCCCAATCGCCTACCTGACCGTGCTGCGCATCCTGCCCAGGTCCCGTCCGGCAGCGCCCCAAAAGAAGCTTCCCGCGGCACGAACGGGCGCCGCAAAGACGGCTGTCGCGCAGGAGGGCACGTGATGGCCCGTGTAGACGCCGATGTCCTGATCGCCGGTGGCGGGCTCGCGGCTCAGCGCTGCTGTGAGACTCTGCGCCGCCTGGGGTTCGACGGGCGGATCGTCGTTCTTTGCGAGGAGCCACGCCACCCGTATGACCGGCCACCGCTCTCCAAGACGGTGCTCACCGAGAACTCTGAGTCGACTGATGGGCGTGGGCTCGCGTTCAAGTCGGCTCGGTGGTACGTGGATAACGACGTCGAGCTGATGACCGGTGTCGCCGCATGCGAACTTGACGCCATGACGCACACGGTCGGCTTGCGCGATGGTCATCGGCCGGGTTCGAGCACGCCGAGCAGGCTGCGTTACCGAGCGCTCGTGATCGCGACCGGCAGTCGGCCTCGCAGGCTGCCTGCGCTGCCGCTTGGCTCTGTGGTGCACGAGCTGCGGACCCATGACGATGCGCTGCGACTGCGTGGGAGGTTGCGCGATGTGCATGGCGGACGGCTCGTGGTGCTGGGGGCGGGACTCATTGGCATGGAGGTCGCCTCCTCCGCACGCGCACTCGGACTGGAGGTGACGATGATCGAGGCCGGTACCACGCCGCTGCAGCGCGCACTGCCACCCGCGCTCGGTCACTGGATCGCCGGACTGCACCGCTCGCACGGGGTCGACGTACGGCTAGAGAGGACGGTCACTTGCGTCACGCTGCGCCGGGACACGGCGCTGTTGGAATGCGACGACGGAACCATCATGAGCGCCGACACGGTGCTCGTCGCCGCCGGGACTGGTCCCGCGACCGAGTGGCTCGCGGACAGTGGTCTGGGTCCTGGGCCGATCCTGACCGACGCCGGTGGTCGCACCTCACGTCCGCAGGTATACGCGGCCGGTGACGTGGCCTGCTATCCCGATCCCTATCTCGGTGAGCCTGTGTGCACCCCCCACTGGGAGGCCGCCGCCAGACAGGGAGCGGCTGTTGCGCGAGCGATCGCAGGAGCACCACTGCTCCCGCCGGCTCCTCCGATGTTCTGGAGCGATCAATACGGGCGCCGCATCCAGCTGATCGGCCACGCCCCGCACGATTGCCGGATCGAGATCGAGGGCGACCCCGCCAACGGAGCACCGTTCACGGCCTGGATCACCAACGCCCGCACGCGTCGTCCCGCGGGAGTGCTGCTGGTGGATCGCCCTAACGCGCTCCCCGCCGCCCGCCGGTGGATTGCGAACGGTCACACCGACACCCAAGACTCCGGCAGTCCATGCGTACTCCGACCCCCAATCGAAACCACAACCCCCACCGAGGTGTGAGATGGCATACCTACCCGTTATCGATCAATCCGCCTGCTTGGCCCATGGCGACTGCGCGGAGCTTGCGCCCGATGTGTTCCGCGTCGAGGACGTGGCGATCGTAATCGCAAGCGCGCCCCCTGAGCAGCTCGTCTCGGTCGCGGAATCCTGCCCGTCCAGCGCGATCAGCGTGATCGAGGAGACGACGGGCGAGCAGATCTACCCTTGAAGCGCTCGGCGTGCCCCCGGTCAGGTGCTCCCCGACCGACACATCTCTCATATGTCAGCGGCGGGGTGAGGCGGAGACTGTCCCGCTGACTGTGCCCGTTTGGGCGTTCACCGCGAGGGTGACTTGGAGTGAGAGGATGTGTCCTTCGGCGTCGCGTACGCTCGCGAGCAGGCGGTCGCCGTTCAGCGCGAGGATGCTTCCGTGATAGCTCACCGGCGTTGGCGGACTGCCGAGGGTCACGCTGCTGTGCCGCAGCGCGACGCCGCCCCCGGACACGGGCGGTCCGACGATTTCGATTTCCAGGCGCCCGGCGACCGTGCCAGTGAAGCTCGTCGCGATCTTCACCGAGACCAGACCCGGAGCGGATCCCCGTCCCTGCTTGACGGTGCCCGACAGGTTCGCGGTGAACCCCGCGCCCAGCGACTGCGCGCCCGGGCTCACCGCATTTGCCTGGCCGGTGGTGGCTGAAGCGGTCGAGGATGTCGCGAGGGGACCGCTGGAGCGAAGCAGCGATACGGGTGTGCCGGCGCGATGTGCCCAGCCCCGACCGAGCGGCCCACCGGGCAGCCACGCGATCAGGGCGATCGGAACGAGCGCCGCGAGTCCGAGCGCCACGCCGCGTAGGCGCGCGTGTGCCGGCCAGCCACGCAGAGCGCGGACACCGACCGCGCCCATCACGGCGAGCACGCATATCGACGTCAGCGCGAGCGACCATGCGCTTTTGACGTCACTGCCGGTGCCGAGGGCGTGTATCAGCGCGATCGGCCAGCACGCGTACGCCAGCCAATGAACGATCCGCCACGTGCGGTAGCCGATGCGCTGACGGATCAGGCTCGTGATGGCTACCGCGAGCAACAGATCGAAGGCGACTGTCCCAAGGCCGAGCCAGATCGGCCGGTAGCTGCCGATGAACGGGATCACCGCGTCCACGAGGCTGATCGTGGCGAAGCTGTCGAGCACCGCGGTGAGGATGTGCAGGGCGAGGAAGACGAGCACCAGCAGCGAGACGTAGCGATGCAACGCGTGCACCACGAAGCGGGGCCAGCCACTCGTACTCCAGCGATTCACCTCGATCACGCCCAGAACGACCGTCGCGGTGAGCAGCAGCAACGACACCCACCCGGTGGAGCGCGTCATGTACCAGTAGGCACTCGGACCGACCGTACCCAGCGGGACGGCAGTACCCAGGGGACCGACAGCGCTCATCGCACTTTCCCCCGCGCGTCCCTTACGATCCGCCCGAGATCACTGGTGTTTCAGAGGACTGGGAAGTCCCCTGTTCAGGTTCGCCGGCTTCGCTTGATGTCGGCGCCTGCGCGGGTGGGGTCACCGATTCCGACGAGGTTTCCCCGGATGATTCGGTCGAGGACGAGGCTTCGCCGGTATGTTGTTCGCTTGTCGCTTTCGACGCCGGCGCGGTGATCGTCTTGCCGGGGAAGGCGTTGGCCGCCACTGCAGCGAATACTCCCGCGAGCGCTACGCTCCCCGCGAGAATCCAGCGCTTGGCCAGCAACAGCCGGCGCAGCCCGACCTCTCTCATCTGACGCGGATTACCGGGCACCATATGCCTCATCTTGGTGCTCACGGCGAAAGCCACGCTAAGCGGGGGATGAGACAGCTCTTACGATGCGCGGTCACTGTGCGTGGTCGCGCCTGCTCTGACGATACGGGTTTTTACAAGCGATCGCTGTGTCAGGGCGCGCGCATCGTGGCGGCGAACCGGTCGGTCAGCGAGTGTGGTGGCGCGAGATCGACGCCGTCGGGGTTGCTGAGAAATCCTTCGCCGGCGCCCGGGACGCGTGTGTGGCCGTATTGCCAGACGATCTTGTTCGTGTGTGGGTCGATGACGATCACGCGGTCGTTCTTGTCGTCGTTGGCGAGGATGTCGCCGTTTGGCAGCGGCAGCGCCAGCGAGGGTTGGTTGAGCGCTTCGGCGCCTGTAGGTTTGTAGCGCCAGCGTAGCTCGCCCGTGCTCGTGAACGTCTCGATCGCTCCCGGATCGGTGTAGTCGACCGACAGGAACAGGCCCGGGCTGACCTCGTTGGTGTCCGAGGGGTAGCTGAATCCCGGCGGGTTGGTGGCCGCCAGCGTGTGCCCGTCCGGGGCGACGATGTCAAGCCAGTCGCCGTTGATCTCGGTGATCGCCGTGTCTCCGTTGACCATCGGGAACGCGCCGTTAGGGCTGCCGTAGGAGACGCCCGGTTCGTGTTCGCAGCGGCCTGTGACTCCCAGTTGACGCAGCGGCTGTTGTGCCGGTGGGCGGATCACGAGTATGCGGCAGTTCTTGATGTCCGCGGACACCAGTTCCCCCGATGGAGTCAGCATCGCGTCGTCGGGGTTGTGCACGTATCCAGGTTCTGATCCGGGTACTCCTGGATGGCCGTAGCGGTAGGCGATGTGGTCGTTTGCGAGGTCGATCACGCTGATCGCGAAGTCGTCCTCCTGGGTGACGACGATCTGGTGGCCGTCGGGCGAGAAGAACGCGTCGTCGGGCAGCTTGAACGTCTGGCCCGGAGCGAGATCGCTCGCGGCTGGGAACCGCCAGAGCACCTTTCCCTGGGGGCTGACCTCGAGCAGGCGGTTGTTGTCGCGATCGGCGATCAACACCGGTCCCGGCAGCACGCTCGGATCAGAGCCCGGTTGCGGGTTCCCGCTCGCGCTGGCGCCCGCGGACGCGAGCGCTCCACGCTGAGCGCGACCGTCGACTCCGGTCCGGCTGGCGCGGCCACCTCCGGCAGTGGCGAACAGGATCACCCCCACGAGTAGGAGCGGGACAGTCAGCGCCACCGCTCGACGGCGCACGATCGTCCGGCGATGGGCTGCGCCGCGCCGAAAGGACATGCGGCGCATCTTCTCAGCCGAGCACGACCGATCGGGCCACCAGCCACCGGTGAAAGGGTCGTCGTCGGCAAGACGCGCACGCGGGATGAGGTGCGGGAGGATGGAGGCATCGACTTGAACGGGCGCAACGATCTGATCGGTATCAGCGAGGAGGAGGCTGCTAGGCGGCGCTCCGGTCGAGCCAAGGCGCATCGCGGGTCGAGCCGTTCCTACGCAAGCATCGTGCGCGCGAACGTGCTGACGGTGTTCAACGTCATCTTGGCTGCGTTCGGGGCGGTGACGTTGATCTTCGGCGACTGGCGTGATGCTCTGTTTTTGGGCGTGATCGTTGCAAGCTCCGCCATCGGGATCACCCAGGAGGTGCGAGCGAAGAGGGCGCTTGACCGCTTGGCGCTGCTCGTGGCTCCGCACGCGTGTGTCCGTCGTGGTGGGGTCGAGCGGCTGGCGTCGGTCGAGGAGGTCGTCGACGGCGATCTCGTGGTGGTCGGGCCGGGTGATCAGATAGTCGCCGACGGGCGTCTGGTCGTCGCCAACGAGCTGAGCGTCGACGAGGCGATCTTGAGCGGCGAGTCCGAGCCCGTGCGTCATCGCGTAGGTGACGGGCTTCATTCGGGCGCGTTTGTGAGCGAGGGAACGGGTGTGTACGAAGTGACGGCGGTCGGCTCGGAGAGCTTTGCGGCGCGGTTGACCGGTGAGGCGCGCTCCTTTCGCCATCCCCGTTCCCCGCTCGAGCTGGCGGTCAACCGGCTGCTGTATGCGCTTGTGGCGCTGGTCATCGCGTTGGGTACGCTGCTCGGGTATTCGCTATATCACCGCCATGTTGGGGTGCACACCGCTGTCGCGACCTCGGCGGCCGGCGTCGTGAGCCTGATTCCCGAGGGGCTCGTGGTGCTGATCAGCTTGACCTACGCGGTCGCTGCCGTGCGCATGTCCCGTCGCGGGGTGCTTGCTCAGCAAATCAACGCGATCGAGTCGCTGGCCTCCGTCGACACGATCTGCATCGACAAGACGGGAACCCTAACCGAGGCTACGCTGCGTCTCGTCGAGGTCGTGCCGGCGCCGGGAATCGAGGAGAGCCGGGCCCGCGACGCGCTGGGAGCGCTCGCGGCAAGCGCATCGAGGCGCAACATCACGTTGCGGGCGATCGCTGATGCCTGCCCGGCGCCGGCGCAGCCGACGGCGGGCGAGGTACCGTTCTCCGCGCGGCGGCGTTGGAGCGCCGTTGCGCTGGCCGGCGGGACCTCGACCGATGGGGGATCGGCTACCGGCGAGACATCAGCGGGCGGTGGGGGCCGTGCGGCTGGCGAGACGATCTACCTTGGTGCTCCGGACCGCCTGCCCATGGCCTCGCTTTTGCACATCGCCGAACGTCGCCAGGCCGAAGGTCGCCGCGTGCTTGCGCTCGCCCGCTCGGAGCGACCGTTGCCCGCTCGAGCTGGAGACCTTCCGCCGGGAGGCCTCGAGCCGCTGGGCCTGGTCGTGCTTGCTGAGCAGTTGCGTCCGGGGGCGCGTGAGACCGTTGCGTTCCTGCAACAAGAGGGAATCGAGGTGAAGGTTCTCTCCGGTGACGCGGTGCAGACAGCGGCGGCGATCGCAAGCGATGTGGGCATCCCTGTGGCCGGACTTTGCGAAGGCGAAGAGCTTCCCACCGAGGAGGCAAAACTGAGCGAACTCGTCGACGGCCTGAGCGTGATCGGGCGTATATCGCCCGAAGGCAAGCGCGCATTCGTGCAGGCGCTCACCGCAAAGGGACGTTACGTAGCGATGGTCGGCGACGGCGTCAACGATGTCCCCGCGATGAAGCGCTCACGGCTGGCGATAGCTCAGGGCAGCGGTACGCAGATGGCCCGCAGCGTCGCCGATCTCGTGCTGATATCCGAAGACTTCTCAGCCGTGCCCGCCCTCGTGGCGGAGGGGCGGCAGGCGTTGCGTAACCTGCAACGAGTGACCAAGCTGTACGTCACCAAGTCGGCGTTCGCCGCCTTCTTGATCCTGACGATCGGCACCAGCTCAGACGCCTATCCGCTGCTCCCGCGCCACCTCACGCTGGTGGCCAGCCTGACCGTCGGTATTCCGACGTTCGTGCTCGCGCTCGCGCCAAGTAGCGGCCCTTGGCGTCCGGAGCGGTTCGTGCGCAGCGTGGCGCGCTTCGCGGTGCCTGCCGGCGCGCTCGTGGGGGCCGGGCTGGTGGCGGGCTACCTGTTCGCACGCCACGATCTGAACCTTTCGGTCGCCGACTCCCGTACGGTCACGGTCACGATCCTGATCGCCTGCGGTCTGTACCTGGTGATGGCGCTGGAGTCCGAAGGCTCCAGGCAGCGCTCCACGCTCGTCGCGGTTATGTGTGCCGTGCTCGCCGGCGTGTATGTGGCCTGCCTGCTGCTCGCGCCCATCCGCGAGTTCTTCGCGTTGACGATTCCCACCGTAGAGATGATCGCAACCGCGGTAGGGGCAAGCACAGTTTCGATCGGTGCGCTGTGGTTGAGTGGGTACACGCTGTCCATCTCCCCACACGAGTCTGAGGTGCGATGACCGCGGCCGTGGCCCGTCACGCCCAAGCGCGCTCGGCGAGGTGGGCGCGCGCTGGGCGCTGGCTGATTGAGCATCGCGCTCGCATTCTCACCGGTATCGCCCTTGTCGCGCTCGTTTCGGGTGCCCTCGCGACGCTTGGCGGCGCGGACGAAGTTGGCGAAGCGATCTGGGGGGCGGCCACGGCGCTGCTCGCGGCCGAGCTTGCCTTCGAGGTCGCTCACACGATCGTGCGCGACAGGCATATGGGTGTGGACACGATCGCGCTGGTGGCGATGGTCGGCGCTCTGGCGTTGGGCGAAGAGCTTGCCGGGATCGTCGTGGGGCTGATGTTCACCGGGGGCGCGGCGCTCGAGGATCTGGCCTCCACGCGCGCGCGGCGCGAGCTTACGGCCCTGATTGCGCGCGCTCCGAAGATCGCTCATCTGCGCATCGATGAGCACCTGCGCGATGTGCCCGTGGAGGAGGTCCAAGTTGGGGATGTGGCGCTCGTGCGCACGGGGGAGGTGATCCCTGTCGATGGAACGTTGGTCAGCGCCGAGGCGGTGATCGACACGAGCACGCTCAGCGGCGAGCCGCTCCCGGTGACGCTCACCCGGGGGATGGACGTGCTGAGCGGCAGCGCCAACGCGGGTACGCCGTTCGAGGTCGAGGCGCGGCGCCCGGCCGTCGACAGCGCCTATGCGGCGCTCGTGCGCCTGGTACACAAGGCCCAGACTCAGCGCGCTCCGTTCGTGCGCATGGCCGATCGTTATGCCGGGTTCTTTCTGGTCGCCACGCTGCTGTTGGCCGGCGTCGCCTGGGCGGCCAGCGGGGACGCCGTGCGCGCCCTCGCGGTGGTCGTCGTCGCCACACCCTGCCCGTTGATCCTCGCCGCCCCGATCGCCCTCGTCTCGGGCGTTTCGCGAGCAGCCCGCGCGGGGGTAATCGTCAAGGGCGCCGGAGCGATCGAGACGCTGGGCGCGGTACGCACGATCCTGTTCGACAAGACCGGCACGCTCACTGTCGGCACGCCCGAGGTGCGCGAGATTCTGCCCTACGAAGGGATTGTGTCTGAGGCGGATGGGCCAGCTACCTCGGAGATAGCACCCGGTGAGGCCGCCCCCGGACGTGGCCGGGAAGCAGGCAGACGGATGGAGCCGGTCGAGTTGTTGCGTATGGCGGCATCTGTCGATCGGTTGTCGGCTCACGTGTTGGGAGCGGCGTTGGTAGGAGCCGCGCAGGACGCCGAACTCACCCTCGATGTGCCCTCGGAGGTACGCGAGGAACCGGGTCAAGGAATCTCGGGCACGCTCGGCGAGCGGCGGATCGCGGTCGGTAGTGGCGCGTTCCTGCGCCAGTGCGGCGTGCCGGAAAGCGAGATCGCCTCGGCGGCCCTGCTGGGCGGCTACGGGTCAGGGGAGGCACGGGTACTTGTCGCAAGCGAAGGCCATGTGCGCGGTGTGATCGTGATGGCCGACCAACTGCGCGCCGATGCCCACGGCATCGTCCAAAAGCTGCGCTCAGAGGGGGTGCGTCACGTGGCGATGGTCTCCGGCGATCGCCGCTCTGTCGCTGAGCGCATCGGAGCGGAGGTGGGCGTGGACCGTGTCTACGCCGAACAGTCTCCCGAGGAGAAGCTTGCGATCGTGCGTCGCCTGCGCGAGGACCCCAGCCTGCGCCCCGTGATGATGGTCGGTGACGGCGTCAACGACGCGCCCGCCCTTGCGCTTGCCGACCTCGGCCTGGCGATGGGGGCGGCGGGCGCGACGGTCTCCTCCGAGACAGCCGATGCGGTCATCACCGTCGATCGTGTCGACCGTGTAGCCGATGCGCTGCACATCGGACGACGGGCCCTGCACATCGCTCGTCAGAGCGTGCTCGCCGGCATGGCCATGAGCATCACCGCTATGGGGTTCGCCGCCGCGGGCTACCTAACACCAGTCGAGGGCGCGCTGCTGCAAGAGGGGATCGACCTCGCCGTCATCCTCAACGCGCTGCGCGCGCTCGGCGGGTGAGAGGGAGCGAATTGTCTCTGCGGTTATCATCAGGCCACATACCATGGCCGCGTACCAGGCGATCTTCGACCGCGGCGGGAAAGGTCTGCTTTAGGATGCCGCGGGCGTGAGTTCGAACACGGTGGCGAGAGGTTCGCCGCTTGCGCTCAGTCCTCCGGCGAGCCACACTGTGTTGCCGAATGGGATCGCGGCTGCGTCGGACAGCGACGCCGGCAGTTGCCCGACGCGAACCGCGCGGCCCGTGTGGGGATCGATCGCGATGATCGCGTCAGTCTGTGAGCCAGGCGCCACGTTGCGGCCTCCGAACACATACACATAGGACCCGAGCGCGACCGCTGCGGCGTGCGTCACTGGATCGGGCAGCTCGCCGAGTCCTCGTACGCGGCCACTGTAGGGGTCGAAGCTCAGGATCGCTGTGGTCGCGACTTCTTCGCGCGAGCCACCCACGATTACTACGCGTCCGCCGCTGGAGGCGACTGCGGCGTAGCGCAGGCCATAGGGCAGACGCGCCACGATGCGTGCGGGCTCACCGGGACGCCACGCCACGACCGTGTCGAGTGCCTGCCGCCCGTCATAGCCCCCGACGACATACGCGGTACCCGCGACCACCGCAACCTCCGCATCGGAGGTCGGGGCAGGCAGCTTTCCGGCCACGGTCACGCTGCCGCTAGCGGGATCATAGGACAGGATGTGGCTGTAAGACGCGACCTGTCCGCCACCGAACACGTAGACTTGCCCGCCCAGCAGCACGCCCTGGGCATCGTGCTGCGCTTCGGGGAGCCGCGCGCTTGAGATGAGGCCCTGCCTGTCGAGCACACTTACAGAGTCGATCGAAACGTCCGCCGCGTTCAGTCCGCCCAGCAGCACGATCCGTTCGGAACCGAGCAGGGCGGCAGCGGCGTCCTGCAGCGCGGCCGGCAACTCCAAGGGCAGGCGCCTGACCACGAAATGCATCGGCGGGGACTGTTGCGCTGGGTGCGATGCCCTGAGGATTTTGGCGCTGGCTGAGCGCGGATGCGAGTCCTGGCCGGGCGAGCTGGCCCACACGAGCAGCGACGCGGCGACCACCAGCAGCGCGATCGCGACAACCCAGCGGCGGCGTCGCACGGCACGGCGGCGCCTTGTCCGACCCTCGCGCGAGCCCGAGACTCTGTGCGGTCCACCGGGAGATCGCTGCTCACCGATCATCGCCGAGAACGCCCACTTCATGGCCTGGAGGAGGACCTTGTCGCACGAGCACTGCCCGCGAGGATAAGCGTCGCTGTCCCCGGCCGTTTCTGTCACGCCGTATTTCCATGAGCTTTCTTATCGACCGGCTACCTTTGGCCACACGCCACCGACTGCCCCGTAATCTGCGCACATGCTCGACACCTCGCCTGCCAGCCATCCGCACGAATGTTCTCGCGAGCACCCTCATGCTCATGGTCATTCGCATGGTCTCATCGACCCGATCTTGGCCTTCTGATCTGCGCCGTGATTCTGCGAATCTCCTGGCTGACTGTGCGCGGCCGCTGACGCTGGTGGTGCGCGTAGGCCTGGTTCTCGCGCGCGAGGCGAAGAGCGACGTGAGGCTTGCTCCGAGGTCGCTCTTTGATCAGGAACCGCTCCACGGCAATCGCTTCACCGCTCCACGGCAATCGCTTCACCGCGCCACGAAACTGATGACGGCGCCGGCCGGCGCGTGACCTCATCGGCCAAGAAGCGACGCAGGTCCGGCTTATCGACCTGCTAACGAAAAGCCCGACTAACGCGGGGCTTTTCTATAGGTCGAGTCGCTTTGTTCTCGTCACGATAAGCAGACCGAGTGAGCTGGGGCGATCTCAATGGAACCGCTCGGCGCGGGCGTTCGGAGCTTTCCTCCGACAACGATCCGTGCCGCGAGAGGTTTTGGAGCAAGTGGTGGGGATGCCTGCTCGATCAGTCGGCGTTCGGGGTGTCGGCTGCGTCTTGCGGCACTCTTGGATTCACCGGGGTCTCTGGGTCGTTGGGGCCTGCGGTGCTCATCAGCTCACACGCGGCACGAGGGTTGATCGCAGGTGGATTCAGGTCGGCGTGGTCGAGGAGATCGCCATCGCCCGTGACGATCGCCTCCGCATCGGACACGCGCGCGAGCGCCACCAGGTAGTCATCGTCAGCATCGCGCAGTAGCGGCTCGGTCTCAGGGTCCTCGAGCATGACGCACAGATCGACATACGCATCTATGCCTTCTCTGGCCTCCAGGTCGTTCAGCCTCTTGGCGAAGTACGGCTTCTGGATGTTCTCGCGGACCTCCTCGATCAGCAGCGGACACGCGATGGCTTCGATGTCGCCGTTGTGCATGCCTGTGAGCAGTCTCGCCGGTGGTGATCCCTGTCCTCCGGCCAGCGCGGCGAGCAAGACATTCGCGTCTATGACAAAGCGTCTCAACCGGCCGCTCGCCGCGCTGCTCGTGCCTTGCGCGATGCGCGGACCGAACGTACGGCTTCGGCCATCACCTCGTCGTCATCGACTCCGGCTGCGGCGTTGCGTTCCTGCACACGACGGATAGTCTCGAATCCAAGCTGTATCCGCGCGACGCGCTCCAGTGTCTCGCGGTCGCTGCGTCCGGGAGCACGCTCACGCAGTCGCTCCAGCAACTCGTTGTCGATCTCGACGGTTGTGGTGCCTACAGCAGACATAGTCTCTCTGCATCCTAACGCCGAGGAGTCGCGTATCAAGGCGGGCATCGGGCGTGTCACTCCCACGCCTCTGGCTTGAAGCGGCGGCGACGCGGGGCTTTCCTATGGGCAGAGTCGCCGCGGGCGGAGTCCCTGCCGGGCCCCGCTGCCGGCGTAACTCAGCTGGTGCTGGCGACGCGTTCGGCAAGCTCGACGCTGGCATCGGAGCGGCCCAACATGTTCATGAAGACGACCACGAACGCGATCCCGAAGACGACGAACTCGATGAAGCACATGCTCGCCCCGGCCAGCCGCTGGTCGGTCAGCGCGGAGATGCCGTACGCGCGCGGGGCGTTCGCATAGAGCGGGTATTGCGTGGTCGCCATCCAGGCGAGCGGCAGGCACACGAAGGCGGAGGCCACTCGGGAGAAACCAAGGAGCGCGAGCCTCGAGCCGTTGGACTCGCGCCTGGCGTGGGGAAGGGGGTCGATGATCAGCCACCACAGCGCAAGGCCGGTATAGAAGAGGGTCGCGTGCTCGATGGCGTGGACCGTCTCGTGTTGCGCCGCGAAGTCGAACACCGCGGGGATCGCCCAGACCCAGGTCGCGAGCATCCACAGCGGGATCGCTACGACCGGTGAGGTCAGTTTCGCGATCACCTTGCCGGTGCGCCGGCCCGGCGCGACCGCCAGGAGCGCCGGCTTGGATAGGCCGAGCGGCAGGATCGGCGCTCGCAGTCCGAGGACGAGCAGCGCGGGGGCTATGTCGGACAGCAGGACGTGCTGCATCATGTGGGCCGACAGCAGCCAACCGTCGCCGATCGCGTCAAGCGGTGAGAACAGGGCGATGACGAGGGCGCAGATCCCGCAGGCGTACGGGATCCAATGGCCCGGGCCCGGCGGCTTGGCGGCACGCAGGGCAGCACGTTTGTACATATGTATGTATACGTAAGTGACGGCTGCCAACGCCACGATGCCCAAGGGCGCGAAGCTCCAAGAGCCCCAGCCGGGGGCGCTGACGTTGGCGAGCACGCTCACGGGCGCAATCATATTGAAGCCACCTCCGGAACGCTCCGTCATTCGGTTTCGGGGCCGACCTGCTCGATGAACGCGACCAAGGCCGCCACGTCGGATGGTCGCTGAGCTAGGCGCAGGCGCCGCAAGGCCGCGAGCATCGGCGCGGCCGGGTACCCGGCGAGCTCCTCGGAGCTGGGATCGATTAGGCCTCTGCGTAGGAACCGTTCGTTTACGAGGGCTGACCTGCCGTCAGCGAGCTTGACTCGGTGGCCGGCCAAGCTCGTAAAGTTTGGGGCCAGTTTTTGGTCGGCGCCGTTCAGGTGACAGGCCGAACAGCCGTCGGCCACGACGAGCTTCGCGCCGGCGGCGACCCGTTCCTGTTGGGGTGTGTACGGCGCGGTCGCGAACGCCGGCGTGCTTTCCGTCGAGGATGCCTGTTTCGGCGAGGACGAGCCGCAGCCGGCGAGCGCGGCCGCCAGGGCAAGGCAAACGAGGCTCGACGATCCGGAGAGTCCGGAAGGGACGCCGTTCCAAGAGCGTGCGTCGCCAGACGCGCGCGCGCGTCTGGCGCGTACGCGGGCCATCAGTCGTGCCTCCCCCAAGGCCAGGCTCGCGCGTTTGCGGGCTTTCAGTCGTGCCCCGCCGCCCAAGGCCAGGCTCACGTGGTCAGGCGTGCAGGTGCTCGCGAACGCTGTCCACGAGCGGGCGGCCCTGTTTGAGCTGTTCGAGCGCCGCCAGCATCGCGTCCAGCTCGCAGTCGATTTCTTCGGGCCACGGTTTCTCGGGATGGTCGTCCAACGTCTTCAAGCCGTTGCCGGTGATCACGGCCACGACCGTCTCTCCGGGCGAAAACTTGTTTTCGCGGGCGAGCTTCTCGAGGACGGCGATCGTGGTGCCGCCGGCGGGCTCGGTGAGGATGCCCTCGGTGGCCGCCAACAGGTCGATGCCGGCGAAGATCTCGGGGTCCGAGGCGAAGCCGCCGGTGCCGCCGCGCGAGCGCACCGCGTCGATCACGAGGTAGCCGTCACCGGGCGCGCCGATCGCCAACGAGTGCGCGGCGGTCTCGGGCGTGACCGCCTTGACCTCGGCCTCCTCGGCCAGGATCGCGCTGGCGATCGGGTTGCAGCCGCTCGGCTGGGCGATGTGGATCTTGGTGCCCTCCGTCTCGGCCAGGCCGAGGAGCTGCAGCTCGACGAGGCCCTTGTGCATCCGCGAGGACAGGGTCCCGCCGGCGGCCGGCGAGACGATGTGCTCGGGCGAGCGCCAGCCGAGCTGCTCGACGATCTCGAAGGACTCGGTCTTGGCGCCCTCGGCGTAGAACGGCCGCAAGGTGATGTTGGCGAACTCCAAGCCGGTCGCTTCGGCGACTTCGCGGCAGCGCTTGTTGACTTGGTCGTAGTTGCCCTCGATCTGGCAGACCTCGGCGCCGAGCGCTCTGCACGCGCGGGCCTTCGTGTCCTCGAGCTTGTTCGGGTAGAACACGTACGCCGGTACGCCTGCCTTGGCCGCCAGGGAGGCGACCGCGGTGCCGACGTTGCCCGTCGAGACGCAGCCGATCTCGGTGCGGCCCAATTCGAGGAGCCTGGCGACCGACATCGAGACGACCCGGTCCTTGTAGGAGAGGCTCGGCCGGGAGGTCGAGTCGTCCTTGAGGTACAGGTTCTCGATGCCAAGCTCGGCGCCCAAGCGGTCGGCTGGGATCAAGGGCGTGTAGCCGGAGAACAGCCCGACCCGTGACTGGGCGCCGGCGTCGAGGATCGGCAGAAGCTCCTCGAAGTGCCAGATGTTTTGGGGGCGCTGCTCGGCTGGGACCTCGGCGAAGTGCTTGGCGGCGCGCTCGTAGTCGTAGGCGACGTCGAGGCCCTTGCCGCAGTCCGGGCACGCGAACACGGTGTCGCTGAGCGGGTACTCGTTCTGACAGCGCTTGCAGACGAGCCCGGTCGCGCACGAGCGCGTGCTCGTGCGAGCCCCGTCGCCGTTCGGTTTTGGACTGGCCTGGCTCATACCGACACCACAGAAGATACGCCGGGCCACGGCGTCTGTGTTGTGCCGTCGTTACCGAGCCCGATCCACAGCTCCTCGGCTACGTGCGGCGCCAGCGGGGCCAACAGCTGCGCCAGCACGCCGAGGGCGGCCAAAAGCGCCTGGCGATCGGCTTCACCGACGGTCTCGGTCTTGGCAAGGACCCGCTTCTCGAAGTCTTTGATCCGATCGAACAGCCTCATCACGTCCCTCACCGCCAGGTGCATCTCCAAGCCGATCATCTCCTCGGTGACACGCTCGACCGCCGCATCAGACCACTTTTCGAGCTTGACCCGCAGATGCTCGGTCTTGTCTCTCTTGGGACCGATCCCGGCTCCCGCCGGCTCCCCGGCCCCCTGGATCGCCCCGTCGGTGGCCGTCGCATCCACGCCGGCGCCGTCCACCGCTCCGTTCTCTGCGCCCGTTGCGGTCTCGTCCGTGCCCGCCGCGGCGGCGGCGATGTGGGATTGGGTGAAGTCGAAGACCTGGTTCAGGAACCGGTGGCACCTGAGCACGGCCGAATCGCTCCAGTTCAGGGTCCGCTGCGGCCGTGCCGCGTAGAGCGTTGCCAGCCTGACCGTGTCGGCGCCGTAGCGCTCGACCAGCTCGTCGGGGTCGACGACGTTGCCGAGATGCTTCGACATCTTGCGCCCGTCGGCGATCACCATCTCGTGGAACAGGCAGCCCGCGAACGGCTCGCCGTCGCCGAGGAACGCCAAGGGCCCGAGCGCGCGTAGGGCCTTGGTGACGATCCGCTGATCGAACACGAAGTTGCCGCTGTCCGAGCCGGCGACGACCCGCTCGCAGGGCAGCCACGCGCGCAGGTCCTCCAGTCCGAAGATTTGATCCAGCGGCCGGTCGCGCTCGTTGGGGGGGACGCACACGGGCACCCACAGCCAGAGCGCGTCGAAATGGCAGTCCAAGGTGTCGGTCTCGCGCTTGGCGGGGCCGCCGCAGCTCGGGCAGTCGGTGTTCACGAAGTCCTCGCGCTCTGCGAGCGGGTTGCCTTGGCCGGTCGGCGTCAGGTCCCTCGGCAGGAGCACCGGCAACTGCTCGTCGGGCACCGGCACGGTGCCGCAGCGCTCGCACCTGACGATCGGGATCGGCGTGCCCCAGGAGCGCTGCCTGGAGATCGAGAAGTCGCCGGCCCTGTATCTGACGGCCGTTCGCGGGCCCGGCGCGTCTGTGGGGCCGGGAGCCGCGCCGGCGGTCTCGTTGCCGTTCTCGACCGGCACATACGCGCGCGCGCGGGAGACCCCGACATCCGCCTCTCCAAGCACCTCGAGCCCCAGTCGCCGCGCGATCGCGGCATCGGTGCGGTCGCGTGACGGCACCCCGAGCACGGCGGTCGTGCCGTAACGACCGTCGACGACCGGCGAGATCAAGACCGGCAAAGGCTCGGCTCCACCGCCGCCAGGACCGGCGGCACCATCACCAGCACCAGCATCGTCGGCCTCCACGCCGGCTCCGGGCGCAAGCAGCGTCAGGCCGGTGTCCAGCAAGGGGATCGAGTCGGCGTCGCGCTCGTCGCGGGCGAGCCCCTCCGAGCGCAGGTCCTCCAGACGCGCGCGCGCGTCCGGGTCGGCGATCCAGCGCTCCACGTCGGGATGCTTTGGTGAGATCAACACGAACTGGGCGTCTTCGAGATCGTCGGGCTCGCTGAAGAAGACGGTCAGAGCGGTGCCGTCCGGGGCCTTCAGGTCGGCCTCGAAGCCATCGACCCGGCCCAGGACGAAGCGCTGGCTGGCCAAGGCAACCTCATCCCAGATCTTGCTGTCAGACAGCTCGGCCAAGCGCTCGTCGTTCTCCTCGACGTAAGCGCTCAGCTTGAGGTTCCACTGCGGTCGTTTGATCAGCTTGACCGGCTGATGGCAGCGCCAGCAGAGCCCGCCGGCCTCGACCTGGATCGTGGCCAGGGTCGTCTGGCAGGTGTCACACCAATCGACCGCTCCCGTGCCCTCGTAGACCAGGCCGGCCGCAAGGAGCTTCAAGAACAGCCACTGCGACCACCTGTACATCTGGGCGTCCGAACTCATGAAGGCCCGGTCCCAGTCGAAGGAGTAGCCCAAACGCTCCAACTGGCCTTTCATGTGGGCGGCGCAGCGCTCGACCCAATCCGCGGGCGGCTCGTTCCGGTCGATCGCGACCAGCTCAGCCGGCAGGCCGAACGCGTCGAACCCGAAAGCGAACAGGACGTCCTCGCCTTGGGCCCTCACAAAACGTGCATACGCGTCGCCGATCGAATACGACCGGACATGGCCGATGTGGATGTTTCCGGAGGTGAAAGGCGCCGATGGCTTGATGTAACGGCGGGGCCGATCGCCGTCGATCGCGGGTGTCGCGAAGGCGCCGCGCGCGCGCCAGGCAGCCTGCCGGCGTGACTCGATCGCCTGCGGGTCATATCTGGGGATCGTCGGCTCTGTCATCTCCAATCGAGCATACCCAAGCGCCCAAGCCAGATCGCAAGTCTCGGGCGGGTGGGCTCCGATTCAATCCGCGTCACGTGGCATGATGCAGCGATGGAGATCGAGATCGGCCGCGGCAAGAAAGCGCGTCAGGCGTACGGGTTCGATGACATCGCGATCGTGCCGTCCAGGCGCACGCGCGACCCCGACGACATCGACATCAGCTGGAAGCTGGGGCCTTACCAGTTCGAGCTGCCGATGCTGGCATCCGCCATGGATGGCGTCGTCTCGCCCGAGACGGCCGCGATCGTCGGCAGGCTCGGCGGCCTGGCGGTCCTCAACCTGGAGGGCATCTTCACCAGGTACGAGGACGCCGACGAGCAGCTGGAGCGGATCTCGGAGCTGCCCAAGGAGCTGGCTACCCGCGAGATGCAGGAGATCTACAGGGAGCCCGTCAAGCCGGAGCTGATCGCCAAGCGGATCGCGGAGATCAAGGACCAGAAAGTCGTCGTCGCCGCGTCGCTGACGCCGCAGCGGGTGCGCGACTACTACGAGCTGGCGCTCGACGCCGGCCTGGACGTGCTCGTCATCCAGGGGACAGTCGTCTCCGGAGAACACGTCTCGACCGTGTCCGAGCCTTTGAATCTGAAGGAGTTCATCCCGAGCCTCGACGTGCCGGTCGTGGTCGGCGGCTGTGCCTCTTACCACACCGGTCTGCACCTGATGCGGACCGGCGCCGCCGGAGTGCTGGTCGGCGTCGGGCCGGGCGCGGCGTGTACGACCAGGGGCGTACTTGGCATCGGCGTGCCGCAGGCGACCGCGATCGCCGACGTGGCGCACGCCCGTTCGACGCACATGCTCGAGACCGGCGAGTACTGCCAGGTGATCGCCGACGGCGGCATGAGCAACGGCGGCGACGTCTCCAAGGCGATCGCTTTGGGCGCCGACGCGGTCATGATCGGCTCGCCACTCGCGCGCGCGTATGAGGCCCCAGGCAGAGGATTCCATTGGGGGATGGCCACGTTCCACCCAAGTTTGCCCCGCGGCGCCCGGGTCGCGACCACCCAGAACGGCACGCTCGAGGAGATTCTTGTCGGGCCGGCCAGGGAGAACGACGGCACTTTCAACCTGTTCGGCGGCTTGCGGACCTCGATGGCGACCTGCGGCCACAAGGACCTCGCCGAGTTCAACAGGGCCGAGGTCGTGATCGCGCCGGCTTTGCAGACCGAGGGCAAGGCGTTGCAGCGCGACCAGGCCGTCGGCATGGGGGCAGTTGGGTCAGAGGCGTCCTCAGCTTCGTTTGGCGGCGTCCTCGGTCGCTCGCGTACCGAGCACGCCACGCTCCCTGCGTCCTTGCCAGCCTCGCTGTGAACGCCTCTGACGATGGCGACTGAAGCGACTGTCGATCCGGCCATAAGAGACACGCGTGCGCCCTTGGAGCCGGCCGCGACCGAAGAGGTCGTTGTCCTCGATTACGGCGGCCAATACTCGCAGCTGATCGCCAGGAGGATCAGGGACTGCGGAGTCTTCAGCGAGTTGTTGCCGCATACGGTCCCGCTCGAAGAGGTCGTTAAGCGCAAGCCGAAGGCAATCGTTTTGTCGGGCGGGCCGGCTTCGGTGTACGCGCCGGGGGCACCGCGGCTGCGCGAGGGGCTGCTTCAGCTCGGGGTTCCGGTCCTGGGCATCTGTTATGGCATGCAGCTTCTGGTCCACGAACTTGGGGGTCGGGTCGAGCAGGCCGAGGTCGGCGAGTTCGGCCGCTCCGATTTGACCGTCCTTCACAACGGGCGCTTGTTGGCGGAGACCCCGCGCGAGCAGACCTGCTGGATGTCTCATCGCGACACCGTCTTCGAGCCACCGCCGGGGTTCAAGGCCCTGGCCTCCTCGACCGCCTCGCCCGTGGCCGCGGTCGAGGACATCGAGCGCGGCATCTACGGGATCCAGTTTCACCCGGAGGTCGTGCATACCCCTTACGGCCACGACATTTTGGTCCGCTTCTTGACCGACATCGCCGGCTGTGAGCGGACCTGGTCGGCGGCGTCGATCGTCGAAGACCAGATCGCCCGGATCAGGGCCCAGGTCGGCACGGCCAGAGTGATCTGCGGCCTCTCCGGCGGGGTCGACTCCTCTGTGGCGGCCCTGCTCGTACACCGGGCCGTCGGCGATCAGCTGACGTGCGTGTTCGTCGATCACGGCCTGATGAGAAAGGGTGAGGGCGACCAGGTGATCGGCGCGTTCAGGGACACGTTCGGGGTGCCGCTCGTCGCCGTCGACGCCGAGGAGAGGTTCCTGGCCAAGCTGAAAGGCGTGACCGAGCCCGAGGCCAAGCGCAAGACGATCGGCGCCGAGTTCATAAGGGTCTTCGAGGAGGAGGCCGCCAAGCTCGTGAAGACCGGCGAGGAGGATGTGCGCTTCTTGGTCCAGGGCACGCTCTACTCGGATGTGATCGAGTCTGGCGGCGGCACCGGCGCCGCGACGATCAAGTCACACCACAACGTCGGCGGCCTGCCCGACGATCTCCAGTTCGAGCTGGTCGAGCCGTTGCGGACGCTCTTCAAGGACGAGGTCAGGGCGGTCGGCGCCGAGCTGGGCCTGCCCGAACGCTTGGTCTGGCGCCAGCCGTTCCCGGGGCCGGGCCTTGCGATCAGGGTTGTCGGCGGCGAAGCGACCAAGGAGCGTTTGGACGTCCTGCGCGAGGCCGACCACATCCTGCAGGACGAGATCCGCAAGGCCGGCCTGTACCGCGAGCTGTGGCAGTCCTTCTGCGTGCTGCCCGACGTCCGCACGGTCGGCGTCCAAGGAGACGAGCGCACCTACGGTTATGTCGTGGTCATCAGAGCGGTCACCAGCGATGACGCGATGACCGCGGACTGGGCGAGGCTGCCGTACGACCTCTTGGAGACGATCGCTTCGAGGATGATCAACGAGCTGCGCGAGGTCAACCGGGTCGTCCTCGACATCACCTCGAAGCCGCCCGGCACGATCGAGTGGGAGTAGTTCAGGCGTTGTTTCGTCGTCCCTAGCTGTGCCTGAACCGGTCTCCCTGGCGAATACATCGTCGGTCGCCTATGATGTGCGCGATGCCGCGCTGATGCGCGGCTTTTTTCGGCGCCCCGAGCTAGGACCTTCCAAGACCTGATGAGCATAATCTCGACACCATCCGCCAAGACTTACGTCGCCAAACCGACCGAGCGCGAGCGCAACTGGCTGCTCGTGGACGCCAACGGCAAGACGTTGGGTCGCCTGGCGACGCAGATCGCCGACGCGCTGCGCGGCAAGCGCAAGCCCGAGTACACGCCTCATGTCGATACGGGCGACTTCGTGGTGGTCATCAACGCCGAGAAGGTCCACGTCAGCGGCAACAAGCGCGCCGACAAGCGTTACTACCGTCACTCCGGCTATCCGGGAGGGCTGCGGTCGAGGACGTTCGAGGAGATGATCGCAAGGAGGCCCGAGGAGGTCCTCAGGATCGCCGTCAAAGGCATGATGCCCCGTAACAGGTTGGCCCGCAAGCAGTTGACCAAGCTCAAGATCTATGCCGGCCCCGAGCACCCCCATATCGCCCAGAAGCCAGAGCCAATCGAGATCGAGGCCTAACGAGCATGTCTGACGACGAGACTCCCGAGACCCCAGAGCACGCCGTTCCGACTGAGGACGCCGCCGAGATAGCCGGCTCGGCCGAGGACGCCGCGCTCGAGGCGTTCCAGGAGTCCGCTGAGCATCCGTCGAGCGAGGAGTCCGGCGACCAGGACACGTTCGAGCCGATCCCGGGCAACGCCGTTCCCACCGAGGACGCCACCCAGATAGCCGGGGTCGCCGAGGACGCGGCCCTCGAGGCCGCCGAGGAGGCCGCCGAGGAGGCTGTGGTAGAGGCCGTCGTCGAAGAGATCGTGGCTGAGGAGGTCGCCGAGGCGATCGCGGAGGAGATCATCGCTGAGGCCGTCGAAGAGGCCGTCGTCGAGATCGTGGCCGAGGAGATCGCTGAGGAGTTGGTCGAGGAGGCGATCGTCGAGGAGATCATCGCTGAGGCCGTCGAGGAGGCCGTCGCAGAGGAGATCGTGGCTGAGGCCGAGGAGGAAGAGGAGTTCGAGGAGGAGCCGGCCCCGCGCGAGAAGCCGGCGGTGCCGGGCGCCCATCTGGAAGTCGACATCGTCCCTGAAGGCGTCGATCCGCTGGGTCGCGACAACGACCCGATCGATCCGTATGCGAGCGTCGCCGAGGCCTATGCGGTCGAGGGCGAGCAGGGCGACGGTGATGGCGAGGCGGCCGAGGAAGAGGAGGAGGTCGTTCTGGCTGAGCCGATCTCGAGCGCCGCGATCGACCTGGCCTCCGGCGCGCGCTACCGGGCGACGGGCAAGCGCAAGACGGCGATCGCCAGAGTGACTTTGAAGCCGGGCACCGGCACTTACCTGGTCAACGGCAAGGACCTCGATGAGCACTTCCCGAGGATCACGTTGCAGCGCAACATCAGGCAGCCGCTCGAGACGGTCGGCTACCAGGAGCGGATGGACGTGATCGCGAGACTGCACGGCGGCGGCATATCCGCGCAGGCCGGCGCCTTGCGACACGGCGTCTCGAGAGCCTTGCTCGAGGCCGACCCGAACCTGCGCGGCGAGCTGAAGCGCCGCGGCTTCTTGACGCGCGACTCGAGGGCCAAGGAGCGCAAGAAGGCCGGCCTCAAGAAGGCGCGCAAGCGGCCGCAGTTCTCGAAGCGCTAGCCGGCGTGACCCGCAAGCTGTTCGGCACGGACGGCGTGAGGGGGGTCGCGGGCGAGCTTTTGACCGCCGAGCTTGCGCTCGGACTTGCCCAGGCCGCTACCCGGCTGGCGCGCTCCGGGCGGGGGATCGAGCGTCCACAGGTCCTGATCATCAGGGACACCAGAGAGTCCGGCGAGATGTTGCAGGCCGCGGTCGCGGCCGGCGTGGCCGAGGCTGGGGGAGACGCGCTGCTGGCCGGTGTCTTGCCGACCCCGGCCGCGCCGCTGTTGATCGGCCGTTACGGGTTCGATCTTGCCGCGGTGCTGTCGGCCTCGCATAACCCGTACCAAGACAACGGCATCAAGTTTTTCGGCGCCGACGGCTACAAGCTGAGCGACGAGACCGAGCTTCAAATCGAGCGCGAGCTGGAGCGAGCCCGGGGCCTGCCGGATGCCGGGCCGGCCGGTGCGGTTCAGGCGGGCGGTCCCGTCGTGCTCTCGGATGCCGGACCGGTGGGTAATGCCGCTCCCCCGACGGGCTTCCGGCGATCGGGCGGATCAGGGAGCTGAAAGGCGCCGGCGAGGATTACTTGAGGGAGCTGCACAGCCGCTTCGCGGAACTCGACCTCAAAGGACTGGATGTCGTGTTGGACTGCGCCAACGGCGCCACCTACGAGGTCGCCCCGGAGATATTCAGGCGTTTGGGCGCCACCGTTACCGCGATCGCGGACAGCCCGGACGGCCGCAACATCAACGACGGCTGCGGCTCTACACATATCGAGGATCTGGCCGCACGCGTCCGCGAGGGCGGGCATACGCTCGGATTCGCGTTCGACGGCGACGGCGACAGGGTGCTGGCGGTCGACGGCGACGGGACGGTCATCGACGGGGACGAGCTGTTGGCGCTCGCCGCGCTGCACCTGCGCAAGGCCGGACGCCTGCCGGGCGAGGGGGTAGCCGTGACGGTGATGACCAACTATGGCTTCCATACGGCGATGGCCGACGCCGGGGTCGAGGTCGCGACCACGAAGGTCGGCGACCGGTACGTGCTCGCCGAGCTGTTGGAGCGCGGCTGGGCGCTCGGCGGCGAGCAGTCCGGACACCTGATCGATCTCGGCTTTAACCGCACCGGCGATGGCATCGCCGGTGCGCTGCTGACCTTGGAGGCGCTCGCAGGCGCCGACCTGCGCGGGCGCGGCGCGATGGCGAAGCTGCCGCAGCGTTTGGTCAACGTAAAGGTTCGCGACCGCGACGCTTTGCATGGCTCGAAGACCGTCAAGGAGGCGGTCAAAGCCGCCGACGAGGGGCTCGCCGGACGCGGGCGCGTGCTCGTCAGGCCGAGCGGCACCGAGCCGCTCGTGAGGGTCATGGTCGAGGCCCCGACCGAGGCCGAGGCCGAAGAGGTCTGCGACGGTCTGGTCGACCTCGTCCGCCGCGAGCTGGTCTGACCCGAGCGACTCCGCCGGCCTAAACGTCCAGTGCCTCCTTGCGGCGGCCGGGAAGCGCGGTATCTTCGACCGATGTGCGGCATCGTCGGTTACGTCGGTAGTGGGCCACGCGGTGATTCGAGGCCAATCCGGGAGCTGCTGCTCGGCGGGTTGAGACGGCTCGAGTACAGGGGCTATGACTCGGCGGGAATCTCGGTCATCGAAGACGACCGGATCGAGTCCGTGCGGGCGGTCGGCAACCTGGACGCGCTTCAGGCCAAGCTGAAAGATACCGAGGCAGCCCTCCGGAACGGGGGTGGCGTGGCATTGGCGACCAAGCCGGCGAGCACCGGCATCGGACATACGAGGTGGGCCACGCACGGGCGGGTCAGCGAACGGAACGCCCATCCGCATTGCGACTCTGGCGACCGCGTGCACGTGGTCGTCAACGGGATCGTCGAGAACTATGTGGCCCTGAAGGAGCGCCTGATCGCGGAGGGTTGCGTGTTCAGCTCCGAGACCGACGCCGAGACGATCGCGCACCTGATCGCCAGCCACTACGACGGCGACTTGGCGGACGCCGTGCGCGCCGCTTACGGCGAGCTGGACGGGCATTTCGCGTTCGTGGCGATGAGCTTGGACGAGCCTGACACGCTTGTGGGCGCGCGTCGCGAGTGTCCATTGATCGTGGGCGTCGGCGAGGGCGAGCAGTTCGTGGCCTCAGCCGTGCCCGCCTTCTTGGCGTACACGAGGCGGGTCCAGTTCGTCGACAACAACGAGATCGTGGTCTTGAGGCCGAACGAGACCACGATCACCGACCCCGCCGGCCAGGAGCTGGACCGACCGGTCGAGACGATCGACTGGGACGAGGAGACCGCCGAGAAGGGCGGCTATGAGACGTTCATGCTCAAGGAGATCCATGAACAGGCAGACGCCGTCGCGGAGACGATCGCTGACCGGACCGCATCGGGCGCGGGTGTCGATCTCGGGGAGGATGGAGTCCTGGACGAGGCCCTGTTCGCGGACGTCAGCAGGGTCGTCGTTGTCGCCTGCGGCACCTCTTATCACGCCGGCCTGATCGGCCGTTACGCGATCGAGGAGTGGGCGAGGCTGCCCGTCGAGATGGACGTCGCCTCGGAGTTCAGGTACCGCAACCCGGTGCTCGGGCCCGGCGATCTCATCGTCGGGATCAGCCAGTCCGGGGAGACGGCCGACACGCTGGCCGCGATGCGGATGGCGAGGGAGCGCGGAGCCAAGGTCTTGGCGATCACGAACGTGATGGGCTCGCAGGCGACCAGGGACGCCGACGGCGTGCTGTTCACCAGAGCTGGCCTCGAGATCGGGGTCGCGGCGACCAAGACGTTCGTGTGCCAGGTCGCGGTCATGTACCTGCTCGGCCTGCGCCTTGCCCAGCTGCGCGAAACGCTGTCCGCTGAGCGCCTTACGGAGCTGGTATCCGAGTGCAAGCGTTTGCCGCACTGCATCGCTCAGTTGACCGGCGAGGCGGCTGAGGCGCGGGACGGGCATGACGTGCGTCCCGAGATTGCCAGGATCGCGGACGAGCACTGGCGTAGCGAGTTCTTCTTGTACATCGGCCGCCACATCGGCCTGCCCGTCGCCTTGGAGGGCGCCCTGAAGCTGAAGGAGATCTCGTATATCGCGACCGACGCTTATGCGGCCGGTGAGATGAAGCACGGCCCGATCGCTTTGCTCGACGAGCACACGCCGGTCGTCGCCGTGGCGACCGAATCGCCGGTCCTCGAGAAGATCGCGTCCAACATGCAGGAGGTCAGGGCCAGGGGCGCCCACGTGATCGCGATCGCGACAGCCGGCGACGAGCGGATCGACGCGCACGCCGACTCGATCGTCAGGGTTCCGGCCGTCGACTGGATGTTGCAGCCGATCTTGGCGGTCATACCGCTGCAACTGCTGGCTTATGAGATCGCGAAGCGTAGGGGCTTGAACGTCGATCAGCCGCGCAACTTGGCCAAGACCGTCACCGTCGAGTAACCGGGTCGTCATCTAGCATCGCTGGTCGTGGTCGCCTTGCCCGACTGGCTGACTCCTCTGCCCGACGCTGAGCGCATGCGGGCGATCGACCGCTGGGCGATTGATGAGCGCGGTGTGCCGTCGCTCGATTTGATGGAGCGTGCCGGCGCGGGCGTTACGCGCGCGGTCGAGCGGCTCGACCCTGACGGCCCGGTCGCGGTGTTCTGCGGCACCGGCAACAACGGCGGCGACGGCTTGGTCGTGGCCAGGCTGCTGCGCGATGCCGGCCGCCGGGTCACGGTCTTCTTGGCTGGCTCTGCCGAGAAGCTGTCTGGCGACGCGCGCGTCAATTTCGATCGTCTCCCCGGCGAGCCACCGGTCGAAGTCTCGGCTGCGGGGGCCGAGGCGGCGTCGGCAGGGGCGGCGTCAGCAACAGCACCAGCGCCAGCAGGAGGAGGGGCGGGCGCCTTGGCCGCCACCAATGCGATCGGCCAAGCGCTCGGCGAGGCGGTCATCGTGGTCGATGCCTTGCTCGGCACCGGCTTCGCCGGAGAGCCGAAAGGCGCCGTCGGGGCTGCGATCGCCGCGATCGAAGCATGGGCTGGGCCCGTCGTCAGCGTCGACGTGCCCTCCGGCGTCGACGCCTCAACCGGAGAGGTCTCAGGCCCGGCGGTGAAAGCCACGGTGACGGTCACTTTCCATGCCGCCAAGCCCGGCCTCTGGATCAACCCCGGCAAGGCGAAGGTCGGCGAGGTCGAGGTCCTCGACATCGGCATCCCGAAGGGCGCTCCGGTCGAGGCCGAGATCGGCCTGATCGCGCCAGGCGCGCTCGACCTGCTCCCGCGCCGGGATGCCGGCTCGACCAAGTTCACCTCCGGACATGTGCTCGTGGCCGGAGGCTCGAGGGGGCTGACCGGCGCGCCGCTCATGGCCGCCCTCGGCGCGATGCGCGCCGGCGCCGGCTACGTCACGGCCTGCGTGCCGGCGTCCTTGCAGGCGATCATCGCGAGCGGCGGGCCGCCCGAGCTGATGACCAGGGGCCTGCCCGACGAGGACGGGATGTTGGCGCCGACGGGTGTCGAGGTCGTGCTCGAGGGCGCCCGCCGTGGCGGCGCGCTCGCGCTCGGCCCCGGCCTCGGCCGCAGCGAGCCCGCGGTCGCGTTCGCGCGCGCGCTGGCCGCGCGGGCCGAGGTACCGCTCGTGCTCGACGCCGACGGCCTGAACGCGCACGCCCGAGCCAAGACCGGCGGGCACCTCGACGATCTTGCCGGGCGCCGCTCGCCAACCGTGCTGACCCCTCATCCGGGAGAGCTTGCCAGGCTGCTCGAGACCGGCGCCGCGCGCATCGCGTCCGCGCGCCTTGCTTGTGCCCGCGAGACCGCCGCGCGCGCGGGGGCGGTCGTCGTGCTCAAGGGCGACGACACGCTGATCGCCGATCCAAACGGCACCGTCGCGGTCAGTCCCGGCAATAGTCCGGCCCTCGCGACGGCCGGTACCGGCGACGTGCTCTGCGGAGTCATCGCCGCGCTGCTGGCGCAAGGACTACCGCCCTTCGCCGCCGCGGCGGTCGGTGTGCTGCTGCACGCCCGCGCCGGACGCCTCGCCACGGAGGCGGTCGGCGCCGCCGAGGGCGTGATCGCCTCCGACGTGATCGCCGCGCTGCCGGCCGCGCGAAAGGTGCCGGAATGAGTAGCGGTCACTCGATCGAAGGCGAGGTCGTCGGGGGCGGCGCGCGGGCAGGCGGAGCTAGCGGGAATCAGACCGTGGGCCCGAGACGGGCCGTCGCCTACGTGGACTCCGACGCGATCGCCCACAACTGCTCGCTCCTGCTCGATGCCCTGGCCGGACGCGAGCTGTGCGCGGTCGTCAAGGCCGACGGCTACGGTCACGGCGCCGTGCTCAGCGCCAAGGCCGCGCTCGGCGCCGGCGCCGGCTGGCTGGCGGTCGCGACCATCGGCGAGGCGGAGCAGTTGCGCGACGCGGGCCTCGAAGCGCCGGTCCTGGTCATGGGACCTCTGCCCGATCGTTCCGCGATCGAGCAGGCGATCGAGCTGAGAGCGGACATCGTGGTCTGGCGTCAGCGCCACGTCGCGCTCGCCGCCGAGGCCGCCGCGCGCGCGCGCGGCACCGCTCGCGTACACGTCAAGCTCGACACCGGCATGGGCCGCCTCGGAACGCGTGATACCGACGAGGCGGACCTTGTCATCGCCGCCGCCGCGAACACCGACGGGGTGCGCCTGGCCGGTGTGATGACGCACTTCGCGACCGCCGACGTCCTCGACGACGACGGTTTCTACAAGGCCCAGTTAGCTTCGTTCTCGAGGTGGGCGGCGACAGTCAAAGCCGAGCACCCCGACGTGCTCATACACGCCGCCAACAGCGCCGCCGTCCTGCGCGAGCGGTCCATTGCCCAGCGGAAGCTCGGTCCGCGCGGGCGAACCGACCCGCAAGCCTGCCTTGGCGATCCAGGGGATGTCGGTTTCGACATGGCCAGGTGCGGCATCGCCATTTACGGCATGGACCCGTTCGGCGAGGACCCCGACGCCTACGGCCTGCGGCCCGCGCTCTCGCTCAGCTCTTACATCGCCGAGGTCAAGCTGTGCCGGATCGGGGAGAGCACCGGCTACGGCAGGCGCTTCGTGGCCGGCCGCGACACCCACATCGGGATGCTTCCGATCGGCTATGGCGATGGCTGGCGGCGCGCGCTGTCTGGCAACGCCGACGTGCTCGTCGCCGGCGCCAGGCTGCCGCTGGTGGGGACGGTCAGCATGGACAACGTCGCCGTCGACCTCGGCCCAGATCCGGCCGCGCTCGAGCTGTGCGGAGCCGAAACGACCTTGATCGGGGCCAGCGGCGCCCAGCGGATCACCGCCGAGGAGTTGGCGAAGCGGATCGGCACGATCAATTACGAGATCACCTGCGGCCTGTCCCCACGCGTGCCGCGCCTCGCGTGGACCGCCCGGAGCGTCTCGCCGGCGGTCCAGTGAGCGCCAAGCGTCCCGCTGGCGGCGTCTCGCCAAGCGGCCTCGAAGGCTCGTACGCTTCGAGCCCGTGCGCGTCGGGCTCGGGCGCGTCGGGCTCGGCCGCCGACGCGGCCCTGCGGGCGGTCCACGCCGCGCTTGGCGACGCCCAAGCGTGGCTCGTCGGGGGCGCTCTTCGCGACCGCCTGCTCGGGCGCGAGACGGTCGACTTTGACATCGTGATCGCTGGGGACCCGGCGCCTGCCGCCAAAGCGATCGCCAGGGCGGCCGGCGGCGCTGCCTGCTTCGAGCTTTCCGAAGAGTTCGCCGGCTGGCGGATCGTTGGTCGCGACCGTTCCTGGCAGGTAGACGTCCAACCGCTGCGCGGCGGCTCTTTGTTGGCCGACCTCGGCCTACGCGACTTCACGATCAACGCGATCGTCGAACCGCTTGGCGGCGATCACGAGCGCGGCGCGGGTGGTGGTGGTGGCGGCGGCGGTGGCGGCGGCGAGCGAGGTGGGGGCGGCCGAGGTGGCGGCGGGTTTGGCCTGGGCGAGCCGATCGACCCATTTGGCGGCCTTGCCGATCTCGAAGCCGGGCGCCTGCGCATGGTCTCCGAGCGGTCGTTCTCAGACGATCCGCTGCGCGTGCTGCGGCTCGTGCGCCAGGCCCTCGATCTCGGCTTCGAGATCGATCCCGACACCGCCCGCGCGGCCCGCGCCGGGGCGCCCGGTCTCGGCCGGGTCTCCGGCGAGCGTGTCTTCATGGAGCTGCGCCAGATCGTCGGCTCCCCGGCGGTGCTCAAAGGGCTCGCGCTGATGGACTCGCTTTCGATCACGCCTGTCGTGCTACCCGAGGTCGACGCGCTGCACGGCGTCGAGCAGAGCGGCTCCCACCATTCCGATGCCTACGGACACACCTTGAAGGTCATCGACCGTACGATCGCGTTGCAGGCCGATCCGGGGTCCGTGCTTGGCGCCCCCGAGCTGGCCGAGCCGATCGCGGCGCTGCTTGCCGAGCCCCTCGCCGACGAATCGACCCGTGGCGAGGCGTTGCGGTGGGCGGCTCTCTTGCACGATGCCGCCAAGCCGTACACAGGTGCCCGTGCCGTCGGACCGGACGAAGGGCTTGGACCGGACGCAGGGCACGTTGCGTTCATCGGCCCCGACGACGAGCGCGGAGCCGACTTGGCGCGAGCCGTGCTCGCACGCCTGCGCACCAGCGAGCGTCTGCGCGGTCATGTTGCCGGGCTCATACGCCACCGCCTGCGTCTCGGCTTGCTGGTGCACGCGCCGCGGCCGCTGGCCAAGCGCGTCGTGTTCGACTATCTCCAAACCACAGCGCCCGTCGAGGTCGACGTGACCTTGCTGTCTGTTGTCAACCGCCTCGCGGGGCCTTCAGTCGGCCACAGCGATCGCGCGGCGGAGTCGATCGCCGCCCACATGGCCCTCGCGCGCGCGATGCTCACCGACGCGCTCGCCTGGCGGGCAGACGGGTCGCCGCGGCCGTTGTGGCGCGGCGACGAGCTGGCGGCCGCGCTGGAGATACCGGAGGGGCCCCAGCTTGGGGCGATCCTGCGCGAGCTTGCCGCCGCCCAGTACGCGGGCGAGGTCGGTACCCGTGAGGATGCTTTGGCGCACGCCAGAGCCTTCCTGGACGCCTGATCGCAAGCTAGGCTACTCCGGCGATGCGCGACCCGGACTGCATCTTCTGCAAGATCCTCGACGGCGAGCTGCCGGCGAGCATCGTCGGCGAAGACGAGCGCACGATCACGTTCATGGACATCGCGCCGGCCACGCGCGGCCATGCGCTCGTGATCCCGAGGACTCATACACCCGACCTGTTGAGCATCGACCCCGACGATCTGGCGGCCGTCGCGATCGCCAGCAAGCGCCAGGCCGTTCTGGTCCGTGAGCGCCTTGGCGCCGACGGCGTGAATCTCGTCAACTCCTGTGGCGCCGTCGCCTGGCAGACCGTATTTCACTTTCATGTCCACGTCGTTCCGCGCTACGCCGATGACCCGCTGCGGCTGCCCTGGGTGCCGACGCCCGGCGACCCCGAGGAGATCGCCGCCGCCGCGCAGGAACTGATGCGCTGATCACGAATCAAATGGCACCGCATCCTTTGACGGGTGTCTGTGTTGATGGCCATTATGCGACGTACAATCACTGCGATCTTGGGGGCCACCGCGCTTCTGTTGGCGCTGCCGGCCCTGTCGGGGGCGACGCTCAGCGAAGTCGGCGTAATCGGCACGACCACGCCCGCGACGGTCCCGAGCTGCCCGAGCAGTCCCTGTTTGGCGGTCAGCCGGACGACCGGATTCCAGGTCAAGGTCGGCACGTCCACGAACATCCTTGGCGCGCCCCGCGAAGGCACGATCGTCGCCTGGACGATCACGCTCGGCAAGCCGAACTCGACGCAAACCAAGTTCTTCAACTCCAACGAGGGCGGCGCGTCTGAAGCCGGTATCGCCGTGCTGAGGCCCCAAAAGAAGCCCAACCTGACGTACAAGCTGATCGCTCAGGGCCCGCTCGTCAAGCTCGAACCGTATTTCGGCAAGACCGCCCAGTTCCCACTTGAAACGACCATTCAGGTCAAGAAGGGCGACGTCATCGCCCTGACCGTCCCGACCTGGGCGCCGGCCCTGGCTTTGGGCTTCGAAAACACGACCTCCTGGCGGGCATCTCGCCCGAAGGCGAGCTGCTCGAGCACGTCCGCTCAGACCACTCAGACCGCGATCGGCTCGAACGTCCAGTACTACTGCCTGTACCGCACCGCGCGCCTGACATACAGCGCGACCTTGATCTCGACCCCGTAAGAGTCGGTCGGCCCTCCGACCTGCCCCTGCCCCTGCCCCTGCCCCTGCCCCTGTTGCCTCTTGCCTCTGCAGGGGCGCGGTCGCCAGCGCTAAGGCGCGCCCGTGCCGCCGGCTTCGCCGGTTTTCGATTCTGTTTTGGCGGCTTCTTCGGTGCCTTTGGCGCCGGTACCAGCTGAGGTTCCGCCGGCCGCTTCGCTTTCGCCCGATTCGCCGGAAGAGCCGCCGGTCGCTTCAGAACTCGATTCGCTCGATTCGCCAGACGAGCTTGATTCCGTTTCGCCTGTCGTTTTCGACTTGGTCGTGGCCGTTGTCGCGGTGGCGGTCGTCTGGCCGGCTTCCTTTTCAGCGCTCGTATCCGTCGGTGGCGTGATTTCGGGGGTCGACTTCGGGACCGCGTCGGACACGTTGCTCGAGCCTCCGCACGCCCCCAGGCCGATTCCGCACGCGAGCGCCAGCACGGCCGCCGCAACCATCCACTGGCGGCGGAAGCGAGGCCCGCCGCCGTCGGCCTTCGTCCTCGATTGAGAGCCGGCGCTCACGCGCTCGCTCTCAAGCCTTGGCGCCGGGCGGCCCCATGCGCCGCCCGCACGTCGGGCAGTCGTTCAGGTCCCGCTGGGCCATCTGTTCGCACCACGGGCAGAGCCGCAGGTTCTCGACCGCCCACGGCAGCTTCGACGTCGAAGGCGCCAGCGGCAGCAGCTTGCCGACGATCTCAAGCTCCTCGCCGGTTTCGCGGTCCGTATAGATCTCCTCGGGCTGGGCCTCGATCACGATCTCCCGGCCGCTGGCCGGATTGCGCAGGCGGTAGCGCTGTTCGGTGCTCATGCGCGTGCACTCTAGCGGAGGCGCCGGAGAGCATGTGTCGAGCCGGCTCGCGGGCGCGGTCGCCGGCCGGTCGGGTCGGGGCCCGTCGTTAGGCTGCGCCGATGCGCATCCTGATCTTCCACGGCTACCTCCTGGAGGGCACCGGCTCGAACGTCTACAACGCCAGACTGGCCGCCGCTCTGGTCGGGCTCGGGCACGAGGTCCACCTGCTCTGCCAGGACCGTCATCCCGAGCGCTACGCGTTCGTGGATGCGGTCGGGGGCTGGGATGAAGGAAAGCTGTCGGTCCGCTCGCTCGAGAAGAACGGAAGCTGCACTGTCTATCGGCCGGACATCGGCGGTCTGCTGCCGGTATATGTGGCCGACCGCTACGAGAACATCGAGGCCAAGACCTTCGCCCAGTGCAGCGACGACGAGGTCGCCCGCTACATCGACGCCAATGTGGAGGCGGTCAGCGAGCTGTGCGCACGGGTCGAGCCAGAGATCGCCCTCGCCAACCATCTCGTGATGGGCCCCGTAATTCTCGCCCGTGGCCTTGGCGGCCAGGTGCCGTACGCGGTCAAGGTCCACGGCTCGGCGCTCGAGTACACCGTCAAGCCTGAACCCAAACGCTTCTTGGGGCTCGCCGCGGAGGGTTTGGCGGCGGCTGAGGCGATCCTCGTCGGCTCCAGGCACACAGCGGACAGCCTTTGGCGCGCGCTCGGGGACCCGACGCTCGAACGGCGCACGCGCCTCGGGCCGCCCGGAGTGGACGTCGATCTGTTTGCTCCCAAAGAGCCTGCACGCGCGCGCGCGTGCCTCCGTTCGCTGGCAGGTCAACTGCACGCCGCTGCTGCTACTGCCACCACCACAACGACCACCACGGCCGTCGAGGCCGTCGGAGCCGGTGCCGTGGCCAACGATGCTGGCGTCGAGGCCAACGGCGCCGGCCCTGAGGCCAACGACGCATTCGCAAGGGACGATTCGGCGGCGGCGGCGGCCATGGCCCGCATCGATCTTGACCATGATCGCCTGGTCGCGTTCGTCGGCAAGCTGATCGTCAGCAAGGGCATCGACTTGCTGCTCGCGGCCTGGCCGCTCGTGCTGGCTGAAGCACCGGACGCGCGGCTGCTCGTCGTCGGCTTCGGTGCTTACCGCGAAGCGTGCGAGCGCCTGATCGCGGCGCTCGCGGACGGCGATCTCGGTGGGGCCCTCGAGATCGCCAGGGCCGGCAGGGCGCTCGAGTCCGGGGAGGAGCGGGAGCGGCCTTTGCGTCACCTGCTGGCCTTTTTCGAAGGGCTGGGGCCGGCCGAACGCGAGCGCTACCTGGCGGCCGCGGAGGCACTACCAGAGCGCGTGATCTTGACGGGCAGACTCGACCACGACGAGCTGGCCGAGATCTTGCCGGCCTGCGAGGCGATGGTCGTGCCGAGCACGTTCCCGGAGGCGTTCGGCATGGTCGCCGCCGAGGCGGCCGCCTGCGGGGTCTTGCCGATCAGCGCGGCCCATTCCGGGCTCGCCGAGGTAAGCGACGCGCTCGCCGTTAGCGTGCCGGCCAAGGCCGGGCAATGGCTGTCGTTCCCGGTAGACGACTCGGCCGTCGAAGCGATCGCCGAGCGCATCGTTGGCTGGCTGTCGGCCGACCCGGGGCTGCGCAAGAGACAAGGGCCGGGCTCGTAGGGACCGTGCGCGAGCACTGGTCTTGGCAGGGCGTCGCGCGGGGGGTCATCGCCGCGGCTCAGGGAGAATTGGAGACGCTGGCGGCGCCCTGAGGCGCCAGCGACTCCAGGATCATCACCACGGAAGATGGCTCGCGCAGGCGCGATGGTTGGCCTGCTGGAAGCAGCCCCTTGACCGGCGCTGCTCCGCGTACTACATTGAGCCAAACGTTGCAATCTCTCCGGTGGGCGTTTCGGAAGGGACGGCGCCGGGAAGGAGGCGGTCATGCAGGTGCGCGACGGGATGAGCCCGATGGTCTTGACGGTCGGACCGAGGCATACCTTGAGGGAGGTCGCGCGCCTGATGTCCGAGCGCAGGGTCGGGGCCGCGGTGGTGCTCGACCCGGACGGTCACGGGCCGGCGATCGTCACCGAGCGAGACATCTTGTACTCGCTCGGGGCCGGCCAGGACGTCGACCTGGAGGTCGTCGCCGAGCACCTGACGCGCGGGGTCGTTTACGCGGAGCCGGGCTGGTCGCTGGAGGAGGCAGCCGCCGCGATGGTCAAGGGCGGCTTCAGGCACCTGATCGTGCTCGACGGCGGCGAGCCGGCCGGCGTGCTGTCGGTGCGCGACATCGTCAGGTGCTGGACCGAGGACGGCGCGATCTGTGCCGTGCCGGCCGGGGTCAGCGGCGGGTAGGCCGGCTTAAAGTCGCGCGTTCGGCGGGGACCGATGGCGCGCTCGGCGGAGGTCGTTACCCGCCGACGGCGGGTCAGTCGAGCGGAAGCTCGTTTGTTTCGTGGCGCGTGTCTTTGATCCAGCGCGTGACGCTGTAGATCGTCAGGATCGTGCCGATGATCGTCAGCTCGATCATCGTGGTCACGCCGACAAGGGCCAACGTCACGCCGATCGCCGTCAGCAGTGGCAGGATCGACGGGCCGGGCAGGTGGATCTCTTCGCCCGTCGGCGGGACCTCTGGGTCGACCGGGCTCATGACAGGTAGGCGGCGGCCGCCAGGAAGGAGATCCCGAACATGAACATGCAGATCCCGGCTACGACCAGGCCGGTCCTGATGTTCCTGCGTGCCAATCCTCTGGTCATCATGGTCGGTCGCGCATTCTATACGTGCCGCACGTCAGATGTGCTTGTCGAGGACCATGGCGCCGAACAGGAGCGCCAGGTAGGCCAACGAGTAGAGGTACAGCTGCAGCGCCGCCTTTCGGCGGATCGTTTGGGATCGGCCGGCCGTGCGGTAGAGCCGTACGGCGCCCGCGATGAAGCCGAGGCCAAGGGCGATCGAAGCCACCAGGTAGACGGTGCCGAGGCCGCCTGAGCAGAACGGCAGCTGCGAGACCGCGTAAAGCAGGACCGTGTAGAGCAGGATCTGGCGCCTGGTCTCGGCCTCGCCGCGCGCGACCGGCAGCATCGGTATGTCGACCTTGGCGTACTCGTCCTTCATCAGTAGGCTCAAAGCCCAGAAGTGGGGCGGCGTCCAGAAGAAGACGATCCCGAACAGCAGGATCGCCGTGGCGCTGACCGAGCCCGTGACGGCCGCCCAGCCGACCAGCGGCGGCACCGCGCCGGCGGCGCCGCCGATCACGATGTTCTGGGGTGTGCGCCGCTTCAGCCAGACGGTGTAGACGAGGACATAGCCGAGGAAGCCCGACAGCGACAGCGCCGCCGCCAGCACGTTGACGGTCAATGACAGCTCTATGAACGACAGCGCCGCCAGCGTGCAGCCGAACAGGAGCGCCGCTGTCGGTTGTATGCGCCCGGCCGGGATCGGCCGCGTCGCGGTCCTGGTCATGCGGGCGTCGATGTCGCGGTCGAACCAGTGGTTGACCGCGCCCGCGCCGCCTGCCGACAGATAGCCGCCGAGACAGGTCAACGCCACCAAGCCGAGCGACGGGTCTCCGGCAACGTACATCGTGGCGATGGTCGTCAGCAACAGCAGCGACTGGACCTTCGGCTTGGTCAGCTCCAGGTAGTCGCCGATCAGCTGCCATGTTCGCGGCGCAAGGCCCGGCACTCCGGCCGCCGGTGCGCCGGCGGGACTGGGCGCGGCGAGGGCGGAAGCCGCGCCGTTCGGAGGCGCACTGCTCATGTTCTTAGACCCCGATCTGCGTGGCCCCGGCGGGTACCGTCGCCGTACCCGGAACACCTACGCTCGCGCCGCTCGAGCGGCGCTCGATCTCGGCCCGGATGTCCTTCATCGGCTCGGCTGAGTGCACGACCGGGATCACGTCGAAGTTGTTGACCGGCGGCGGCGAACTCGTGAACCACTCCAAGGTGTTCGCTTTCCACGGGTCGGGCCCGGCGATCGCGCCGACTTTGAGGCTGCGCCAGACGTTGAGGATCGTGACGATCACGCCGAGGGCGAGGATGAACGAGCCGACCGTCGAGATCTGATTGTACAGCGCCAGGTGCCCGACGTTCGGATACTCATAGACGCGCCTTGGCATGCCGTCGAGGCCGATCGCGTGCTGGATCATGAACGTCACCAGGATGCCGACGAAGATCAGCCCGCAACTCCACTTGCCGACCGTGTCGTTCAGCATCCGGCCGGTGATCTTCGGGAACCAGTAGTAGATCGCCGCGAAGATCGGCATCAGCGCTCCACCCAAAAGCACATAGTGAAGGTGTGCGACCACGAAGTAGGTTTCGTTGACCTGCCAGTCGATCGGGAACGTCGCCAGGAACACGCCCGAGATGCCGCCGATCAAGAAGATCGCGATCGCGCCCGCGCAGAACAGCAGCGGCGTTCTGTACTCGATTGCGCCCTTCCACAGGGTGGCGACCCAGTTGAGGATCTTGACGCCGGTCGGAACGGCGATGAAGTAGGAGCTGAGCATCACGAACACGACCAGGACCTCTGGGATCGGCGCCGTGAACATGTGGTGGGCCCAGGTCAAGAAGCCAAGGAACGCGATCGCGACGGTCGAGGCCGCGATCGCCTTGTAGCCGAAGATCGGCTTGCGCGCGAACACCGGCAGGACCTCCGAGATGACGCCGAAGCCGGGCAGCACCATGATGTAGACCTCGGGGTGCCCGAAGAACCAGAACAGGTTCTGCCACAGGATCGGCGAGCCGCCGGAGGACGAGTCGAAGAAGTGGGCGCCGAAGTGGCGTTCGGCGAGCAGCATCGTGACGGCCGCGGCGACGACAGGCAGCGCGAAGATCAAGAGCACCGAGTAGGTCAGGATCGTCCAAACGAACAGCGGCAAACGGCCCCAGCTCATGCCCTTGGCGCGCATGTTGACGACCGTCGCGTAGAAGTTGATCGCGCCGACCAGCGAGGAGAGCCCCGTGAGGTGGATCAGGTAGATCCAGGCGTCCTCGCCGCCGCCCGGCGAGTAGGTGGAGTTCGCAAGGGGCACGAAGCTGATCCAGCCGGCTTCCGGCGGGTTCCAGAAGATCGAGGCGTAGAACACGATTCCGCCGGCCAGGAGCAGCCAGTAGGAGAGCGCGTTCAGGCGCGGGAAAGCCATGTCCCTGGCGCCGATCATCAAGGGCAGGAAGTAGTTGGCAAGGCCCGCCATCATCGGCACGATGAACAGGAAGACCATCGTCGTGCCGTGCATCGTGAACAGCTGGTTGTAGACCTGCGGGGTGACCAGTGTGTTGTCGGGGGCACCGAGCTGCAGCCGGATCATCAACGCCTCGGTGCCGCCGAGGCAGAAGAAGACGAAGGTCGTGACCATGTACATGATCCCGATCCGCTTGTGATCGGTTGTCGTGATCCAGCTGACCCAGCCCCGCGCCTCGCGCTCGGCGCGGTGGGCGACTATCTGGGGGACCGGTTGGGCTGCGACGGTGGCCATTAGCTGGTTGCTCCTGTCGGGTTTCTGTTCTGGTCGGGTTCGGGGTCTGCTCGGGGTGGGGCGATCAAGGGTTCTCGACCTGTCCGGGGCCGGTTTCCCGGTTGAGCTTCGCGCGCTCGAGCGCCGCCGCGGCGTTTGCTTCGGCGATCAGCTTCTTCTGGTTTGACAGCCACGCTTCGAACTGGGCCGGCGGCAGGGCCCTGACGGTCGCGATCATGCGCGCGTGCCCGCGCCCGCAGAGCACGGCGCACTGGCCGCGATACAGCCCTGGCTTGTAGATCTTGAACCAGGTGTAGTTGTGGTAGCCGGGTACCGCCTGGAACTTGCCGCCCAGTTCCGGCACCCACCACGAGTGGACGACATCCTCGGAGACGATGTTCAAGGTGACGGTCGTTTTCGTGGGCACCACCAGTTCCTCGTACGAGTAGGGCGCGCCTAGCCCGTTGCGGTCGGTCGCCCCCGGATAGACGAACTGCCAGACGAACTGTTTGCCGATCACTTCGATTTCAAGCGACTTGCCGTTGGGCGGCAGGTGCTTGGAGGCGGTCGCGTAAAGCTCGCCGCTTTCGCCGACGACGTTCGTGCCGGCCGCGTCGGAGTTGGGCGGGTTCTGGATCGAGCTGAGCCGCGCGAACGTCAGGATCGCGAGGCCCACCAGAATCACCGCGGCCGCCGATGTCCAGGCGATCTCGAGGGTCGTGTGGCCGTGGATCTGGGCGGCCACGACACCCTTACGGGCCCTGAACTTGATGAGCGCGTAGCAGAGCCCGCCGATGACCGCCACGAAGATGATCAAGCCGATGACAAGGACGATCTTGTACAGCGAGTCGATGTTGTCCGCGTTCGGCGAACCACCCGACTGGGGCGTAAAGAAAGCAGGGGCTGCGAGCAGGAGTCCGTGCAAGGCGCTCGGGATTCTATTCAGGCCCGGACGGGACGTGCTTGATGACTTTTGGTACTTGGGTCTGACACTCGCTCATCCAGGGTTCTTCAGGCGCCTCTGAACCGCGGCGGACGCTTTTCGAGGAACGCCATCGCGCCCTCCAAGAAATCGTCGCTGCCGGCCATCTCACGTTGCACCTGGGCCTCCAGCTCGAGCTGGTCGGCCATCTTCGCGTACAGCCAGCTGTTCAGCTGGCGCTTGGCCCCGGCGTACGCGCGCGTCGGTCCCGCGGCGAGGCGAGCGGCAAGCGCGGAGGCCTCCCCGGGAAGCTGTTCGTCGGAGACGACCCTGTTGATCAAGCCCCACTGCAGCGCTTGCTCGGCTCCCAGACGTTCGCCAAGCATCGCCAGCTCCATGGCCCTCGCGAAGCCGACGCGCGTGGGAACGAACAGAGAAGAGCCGCCGTCGGGGGCCAGCCCGATGTTGACGAAAGCCAGCAGGAAGTAGGCGCTCTGGGAAGCCAAGATCAGGTCGCAGCACAGCGCCAACGAGCAGCCGATGCCGACCGCCGGCCCGTTGACGGCGGCGACGACGGGCTTCGGCATCTCGCGCAGCGCGACCATGATCGGGTGATAGCGCTCGGTCAGCGTTTTGTAGACGTCCGGCCTGCCGTCCGGCGTGGTCTCGGCTCCGAAGTCCTTCAGGTCGGCGCCCGAAGAGAACGCCCTGCCGGCGCCGGTCACGAGCACCGCGCGCACGGCCTCGTCGGCGCCCACTTCTTGAACCGCGGCCAGCAGGTCCAGGCCGAGCTGCTGGTTCCAGGCGTTCAAGGCCTCGGGCCGATTCAGCCGCAACGTCGCGACGCCGTCGGCGCGCTCGACCGCGACCGTCTCGAACTGACGGCCGGTGTCGTTCGGCTGGCCCGCGTCGGCCGGCTGGTCGTCGTTCGGAGCGGTCATCGGCGATAATCCTAAGGCGTGACGGAGACAAGGCCAGTGATCGGCATGTGCGCGGCCTTCGAGCGGGCGCGTTGGAGCGTCTGGGACATGAAGGCGATGCTGTTGCCCAGCAACTACGTCGAAGCGGTCCAGCGGGCCGGCGGGCTTGCGCTGATGCTGCCGGTCGATCCCCATCTGGTCGAGGATCCTGAGGAGGCGCTCGACATGCTCGACGGGCTCCTGCTGGCCGGCGGCGCCGACATCGATCCCGGCTCTTACGGTCAGAGCGCGCACCCCGAGACGGTCGACACGGTGCCCGAGCGCGACGCCTTCGAGATCGCGCTGACCAAAGCCGCGATCGCGCGGGGGCTGCCGGTCTTTGGGATCTGCAGGGGGATGCAGCTGATCAACGTCGCCCTCGGTGGCACCCTCGTACAGGATCTGCCCGAGCATTACGGCCACCAGGAGCATCGCCGCGTGGTCGGCTCATTCGATGGCGCCGACCACGACGTCGTGCTGATCGAGGGCTCGCTGGCGGCGCGGGCCGCGGGCGAGCTTCACCACGCGACCAAGTCCCATCACCACCAGGGCGTCGGCGTGCTCGGCGATGGCCTTCGCGTCAGCGGCGTCTCGACGCTCGACGATCTGCCCGAGGCAATCGAGTTAGAGGGCGGGCCGGGGGAGGGCGGGCAGCCCCAGCATTTCGTTTTGGGCGTGCAATGGCATCCCGAGGCCGATCCTGCCAGCCGCATGATCTCCGCTTTCGTGACGGCTGCGGCCGCGCGCGCGGCCGACCGGGCCGTGCCGGCGGGCGGATGAGGCGAGCGTCGGACTCCGACGCCGGACCCCGAGAGATGTTCTTCGGAATGGAGGGTGCCGCGCGCGCACGTACGCGCGCGCGCGGCACCTCACTTTTTGGAACACCGACCTACGCCCGTATACTCGTCCGGCAGTGCGGCTGTCGAGAGCGCGGGTAATAAGGACAACCGCTTGGGGGGTGCTCGCGGCCGGGGTCGCGGCGCCGCTGGTGCGCAAGCGCGTGAGCGCGCCGCCGCTCGTCACCCAGACGGTCGCGTTCGCGGCGCCCGTAGCCTTGTGCGTCGCCGTGAGGCGCTCGCGCGCCCGGGATGTGGCGGTCTGCGGGCTGCAGATGTGGGCATACCTGGCGGCCTACAAGACCCCACACGACGATGAGGATGGCCAGGCAGAGCGCGTGCACATCGACTATCCGATCGACGTAGACAGGGCGCTTGGTTTCGGCAAGCTGCCGACCTTGCGCCTGCAGCGTGCACTGGCCAAGATCGACCCCGACGACGGCAGGCCGCGTTGGCGGGCGCTCGACAAGGTCCTGGTCTGGGCCCACTGGGTCTGGTTCGCGGTACCGCATGGATCGCTCGCTTACGTGTTGATCCGCAAGCCCGAGCGCTTTCCGCGCGCGGCGGTCATGACCTACGCGGTGTTCGACCTCGGCGCGAGCGTCTACTGGGTGGCGCCGACCGCCCCGCCTTGGTACGCGGCTTCGGTGGCCGGTCGCGAGCACCACGGGGCCGAGGACGTCCGCCGCATGATGGTCGAGTACGGCGAGCATTTCTGGCGAGACGGCTGGGGGCCTCTCTACAGTGTCCTTGGAGGCAATCCTTTGGCCGCAATGCCCTCGTTGCATTTCGCGACATCCCTGATGGCCGCGCTCCTGCTTGCGGAGACGGGCCCGATCGCCGGCGCGCTCGGCGTGGGCTACATGGCGGCGCTCGGCTTCGCGCTCGTCTACCTGGGCGAGCACTATGCGGCCGACCTGATTGCCGGCGCCGCTCTGACGGGCGCGGTATGGCGGTTGGGGCCGCGCGCCGGCCCGGTGCTGGTCCGGCTCGGCCGAGTGCTCGCCGCGCTCGAGGCGGCCGCCCACGAGGGGTCCGGGTGAGGCGGAGTGGGTCGGCTGAACACAACGATCGATGAAAACCGGAGGGCGGTCGAGCATCACGAAGAGGAGATGCCGCGCGTCGCCGTCACCCGCCGCCAGACCGTCGCTTTTGGCCTGTTCGTTGTCACGATCGTCGCCTTCCTGTATTTCGTGCTGCCCAAGCTGGCGGGCGTCGGCACCACGCTGCGCCACCTCGAGAGCGGTGACGCGTGGTGGATCGCGGTCGGGGTCGTGCTCGAGCTGGCCTCGTTCGCCGGCTACGTCGTCCTGTTCAGGGCCGTTTTCGTCCTCAGCAGGTCCGGCTCCGCGGCCCGCGAGGATGCCCGGTCCGACGGTGTTGTGCGGGGCGCCGGCAGTCTCGACCCCGAAGACCCGATCGGCTGGCGCGAGAGCTATCAGATCACGATGGCGGGCCTGGCCGCCACGAGGCTGTTCGCGACCGCGGGCGCCGGCGGCATCGCGCTGACCGCGTGGGCGCTGCGGCGCTCGGGTATGGAGCCGAGGCTGGTGGCCTGCCGGATGGTCGCGTTCATCGTGCTGCTGTACGCCGTTTACACGGGTTCGGTCGTGATCGACGGGATCGGCCTCGGCACCGGCCTGTTTCCGGGCGGCGGATCGTTCGCGCTGACGATCTTGCCCGCGATCGCCGCGGGCGTGCTGATGGCGGCCGTCGGCGCGATGGCGTTGCTGCCGGGCGACTTCGAGCGCCGCCTGGACCACTGGGCCTCGCGTTCGGGGCGGCTCGCGTTCTGGATAGCGCGGGCCGCGACCGTGCCGGCGCTCGCGGCCAGCGGCGTGCGCACCGCGATCGAGCTGCTGCGCGAGCGCGACCCGGGGCTCTTGGGCGCCGTCGCTTGGTGGGGCTTTGACATCGGTGTGCTGTGGGCGATGTTCCACGCGTTCGGGACCCCGCCGCCGTTCACGGTCATCTGGATGGCTTACTTCATCGGCATGCTCGGCAACCTGCTGCCGCTGCCGGGCGGCTTGGGGGGCGTCGAGGGGGGCATGATCGGCGCCCTGGCCGCGTTCGGGGTCAGCCTGGATCTGGCGGTGCTCGCGGTGCTCTCCTATCGGGCCATCTCCTTCTGGCTGCCGACCATTCCTGGCACCGTCGCCTACTTCGAATTGCGCCGCACGGTGGCGCGCTGGCGCGATCGCCAGCGGCTGCGCGCGGCTACTGGCGCCGGGCGTGCCAGGACGGTGGTCGGATCGGAGGGGCCGGCATCCGCGGGCGCCCAGGTCGAGGCCGGCGCGAAGCCCGTCCAGGCTGTATACTTTACAAAGTAAAGCGACCTGGAGATGAGATGAGCGAGAACGGCGAGAGCGGCAAGGGCAGCGCCGGCGGGCGTATCGAGAACGTGATCGTGATCGGCAGCGGACCGGCCGGTTACGCGGCCGCCCTGTATACGGCTCGCGCCAATCTGGAGCCGCTCGTGATCGAGGGCTTCGCGTGGGGCGGGCTGTTGCAGCAGACGACCGACGTCGAGAACTATCCGGGCTTTCAAGAGGGGATCATGGGGCCGGAGCTGATGACCCAGATGCGCGCGCAAGCCGAGCGCTTCGGAGCACGGCTGATCACAGAGGAGGCTGACCGGGTCGAGCTTGCGAATGGATCGGACCCCGCCAAACCCGGCGTGCACAGGGTCTGGGTCGGCGATGTCGAGCACCTCGCTAGGACCGTGATCTTGGCGATGGGTGCGGAGCACAAGAAGCTCGGCGTACCCGGCGAGCAGGAGCTGGGCGGTCGCGGGGTCTCTTATTGCGCGACGTGCGACGCCGCCTTCTTCAGAGGCGCCAAGACGGTGATCGTCGGCGGCGGGGACTCGGCGATGGAGGAGGCGATCTTCTTGTCGAAGTTTGCCGAGCACGTGACGGTCGTGCACCGGCGCGACGAGTTCAGGGCCTCGAAGATCATGCTCGATCGCGCAAAGGCCCAACCGAACATCGAATTGTTGACGCCATACACGGTGAAGGAGTTGCTCCCCGGTGAGGCCGGCGCCCTGACCAAGGTCAGGCTCGCGCACGCGCATACCGGCGAGCAGCGCGAGATCGAGATCACCGGTGCGTTCATCGCGATCGGCCACGAGCCCCAGTCGGAGCTGGTCAAGGGCCAGATAGACGTTGACGATGAGGGCTATGTAAAGGTGGCCGGGCGCTCGACCAGGACCAACCGGCCGGGCGTGTTCGCGGCCGGCGATCTCGTCGACCACACTTATCGCCAGGCGATCACGGCCGCCGGCTCGGGCTGTCAGGCCGCTTTGGACGCGGAGTGGTACCTGCGCGACACGCCTGGGGTACCGACGCCCGCCGGTATGCCTGAAGGCGACCTCGCGGAGGCTCAGTGGGAGCCCGTTCAGGGCGGCGCGGCCGGCGGGCACAGCGAGATCGTGCCCGTGTCCGACGCCGCCGGCGAGGTCTGACCCGGCCTATCGGCGGCGCGGAGGCGTGCCCGGAAGCGCGGGTGTGAGCGCGCCCTCCAGCTCTAGCAAGTAGCGCTTGCGGTCCAGGCCGCCGCCATAGCCGCCGAGACCGCCGCTGGCGTGCAGGACACGGTGGCAGGGGATCACGATCGGGATCGGGTTGGAGCCGAGCGCGTTGCCGGCGGCGCGGGCTCCGCGCGGGCTGCCGGCCTCGGTGGCGACCTCGGTGTAGGAGAGGTGCCCGCCGTAGGGGATGGCGGCGGTCTTGCGGAGTACGCGTTTGGCGAACGGCGTGATCAGGACCCAGTCCAGGCTCAGCTCGAAACGGCGCCTGCTGGCGGCGAAGTACTCGTCCAGCTCGCGCTTGACCGGGTCGAGGACTGAGTCGCCGGCGACGATCCGCGGCGAGAGCTTGGCGGCCAGTTCCGCCAGGAAGTCGTCTTCGGGCTCCTCCGGGAAGGCCAGGCGAACGAGACCGCGCTTGGTGATGGCGGCGTGAAGGACGCCGAACGGGGAGTCGACCTCGCCGTAGACGATGTCGGCGAGACCTCGATCGGCGATGTGGTCGCGCAGGCGGACGGCTGCGCCGGCGGCGTCCTGAGGGACCCGTGGGGGTCCGGCCTTCAAGATGTGTTCGATCGCGTCGGTCATGCGGCAACGACCTCCTTTCGAAGCTTGGTCAAGCCCTCGTGCAGCGATCTGCGGGCCGCCTCCTCGGAGCAACCGATCGCGGTCGCGATCTCGCTGTGGGCGAGGTCGCCGACGAAGCGCAGCACGACGGCCGAGCGTTGGCGTCCTGGCAGTTGATGGACCGCTTGCCAGAGGTTGTCGTCGCGGTCGGAGAAGGGGAAGGGACTTTGGCGCCCATTGCTGTCGGCGGGCTCCTGGATCTCCGCCACGGGCACCGCGTGGCGGGCGCGGCCACGGTGGACGTCGAGGGCCTTGTGGTAGGCGATCGTCAGGATCCAGGCTCTCAGGTCGGAATCTGGACGCAGCTTCGGATAGGCCCTCAGCGCCGAGACGAACGTCTCTTGGTAGCAGTCTTCGGCATCGTGTTTGCCGACCGACGCGACCAAGACCCGCCAGACGTCTTCGCCGTGGACGTCGATCAGGCTCTGGAAGGGCGGCAGGCTGGGGCTCACACCGATAAAACGTGGGCTGGGGCCGATCCGTGAGGTCCCGTTCTCATGGGGCGTCGTCGTAGCTGAAGAAGCCGGCGCCGCTCGCCCGTCCCAAGCGTCCGTCGCGCACCAGCCTGCGCAGCAGCGGCGCCGGACGGTAGCGCTCTTCGCGGTACTCGTCGCACAGCTCGTCGAGCAGGTCGAGCACGTTCTGCAGGCCCAGCTCGTCGCCCCAGGCGAGCGGGCCGCGCGGATGGTTGAGGCCGAGCAGCATGCCCTTGTCGATGTCTTGGGCGCTGCCGACGCCGGCTTCTAGGGCGAATGCGGACTCGTTGACGAGCTGGCAGGCGATCCTGCCGAGTACGCCGCCCGGCGTTTCGCGTATGCGGGCGGTCGGCAGGCCGAGCGCCGCGAACGCCTGATCGCCGGCCGGTCCGGTCGTCTCGGCGAGCGCCAAAGGGGTGAGCGCGTAGAACGGCTCGCCGGCGACCTTGCCGCCCAGACCGGCGACCTCGATCGTGGGGCCGCTCTGGCCGCTCGCACGGTCGCGCAGTGACTGCGCGACCGGGCCCTCGCCGGTGACGATCGCATCGCCTGTCTGGGCCGGCGGGTCTGGGTCGGGCGGGCGGTAGGGGTCGTTCGCGTAGTCGTAATAGCCGCGGCCGCTCTTGCGGCCGTGCAGGCCGGCGGCCACGCGCTGGGCTTGGATCGGGGAGGGGCGCCAGCGGGGCTCGCCGAAGCTCAGCTCATAGAAGGAGAGCGACACGTCGAAGCCGGTGTCGACGCCGACAAGGTCGGACAGCTCGAACGGGCCCATGCGGAAGCCGCCGCCGACCCTGACGATGCGATCGATGGTCGGCACGTCGGCGACCTGCTCGCCGAGCAGGCGCAACGCCTCCAAGCCGAACGGGCGGTTGCAGCGGTTGACGATGAAGCCTGGCCCATCGGCGGCCCTGATCGTTGCCTTGGTCATCGCCTTGCCGGTCGCTTCGGCCAGCGCCAGCGAGCGCTCGTCGGATAGCTCGCCGGCGATGATCTCGAGGAGCTTCATGACCGGCGCCGGATTGAAGAAGTGCATACCGACGACCCGCTCGGGTCTGGCGACGGCGGCGGCGATCTTGGTGATCGGCAGCGAGGAGGTGTTGCTGGCCAGGACGCATTGCTCGCCGACGATCCGCTCGAGGCGGCGGTAGAGGTCGTGCTTGAGATCGATCCGCTCGGGGGCCGCCTCGATCACCAGGTCGCACTCGCTCATCGCCTCCAGGTCTTCGACCGGGCGCAGCAGCTCGGCGGCCGCGTCGGCCTGCTCGGGGCTGAGCTTGCCTTTGGCGGCTTCTTTTTGGAGCCCTTCGCGCGCGCGCGCAGCACCCGTGCGCAGGGCCTCCGCGATGGGGTCGTGCAGCAGCGTCTTGGCGCCGGAGCGGGCGGCCAGCTGAGCGATGCCGGCGCCCATCGTGCCGGCGCCGATGACGCCGATCGTGTTCGCCGGGCGCGTCTCGGTGGTGGGCATGACCTACTCCGGGGCGGTGCACGCGCGCGCGCGTGCACCCATAACGAGAATCGTCATCAGCTCGGCACGAGCGCGTTGATGCCGGTCATGGAGCGCCCGATGATCAGTTTCTGAATCTGTGAGGTCCCCTCGTAGAGCGTCGTGACCCGGGCGTCGCGGTAGTAACGCTCGACGGGATGGTCGTCGACGTAGCCGGCGCCGCCGTGTATCTGGATCGCCAGGTTGGCGCATTCAAGGGATGCCTCGGTGGCGTGCAGCTTGGCGATCGAGGTCTCCAAAGTGTTGGGTCGGCCTTGATCCTTGAGCCAGCCGGCGCGCCAGACGAGCATCCGCGAGGCGTCGGTCTTCAGGACCATGTCGGCGATCATCGCTTGGACGAGCTGGAAGGAGGCGATCGGCCGGCCGAACTGCTCGCGCTCGGAGGCGTATTTGACCGACTCCTCGACGCAGCCCTGGCAGATGCCGACACACCCGGAGGCGACCGAGTAGCGCCCGGAGTCGAGGTTCGACATCGCGATTTTGAAGCCGTCGCCGACCTCGCCGAGCATGTCCTCGTCGGAGACCTCGACGTCTTCGAGCGCGATCGAGGCGGTATCGGAGGCGTGCAGGCCCATCTTGTGCTCGATCGTCTGGGCTTTGTATCCGGGCTGGTCGGTGTCGACGAGGAAGCACGCGATGCCCTTGTGCCCGAGCGCCGGATCGGTCTGGGCGAAGATCATCGCGACCTTCGCGTGGTTGCCCATCGAGATCCACATCTTCGATCCGTTGATGACCCAGCCCGAGTCGGTCTTCTGGGCGCGGGTCTTCTGGTTGGCCGCGTCTGAGCCGGTGTCCGGCTCGGTCAGGCCAAAGCACCCGAGCCACTCGCCGGAGCACAGCTTGGGCAGGTACTTGTGCTTCTGCTGCTCGGTCGCGAACTTGACGATCCCTGAGCACACGAGCGAGGTCTGGACCGAGATGACGGTGCGGATCGCGGAGTCGCCGCGGCCGATCTCCTCGACGACGAGGCCGTAACTGAAGTAGTCGAGGCCCGCTCCGCCGTACTCCTCAGGGACGATCGCGCCGAGGTAGCCCTGTTCGGCGACCTTCTTGACCATCTCCAGGTCGAAGTGGTGGTTGCGCGCGTTTTCACGCGATTGGGCGATGATCTCGCGGTCGGTGAACTCGCGGGCTGTCTGCTTGATCAGTCTCTGCTCGTCGGTCAGGTCGAAGTCCATATCTCTCCTACTGGGCTCGTTGGCGCCTTGGGCGGCGGTTTTACAGCTTTGGTGTGGTCCAAGGTCGGCTCACCCGGCGCTCGATCTCCTCGGCGAGGCCCGCGATCGGCAGGCGCTCTTGGGCCAAGGAGTCGCGCTCGCGCACCGTAACGGTGTGGTCTTCGAGGCTCTGGTGGTCGATCGTGACGCAGTACGGCGTGCCGATCTCGTCCTGCCTGCGGTAGCGGCGGCCGATCGCGCCGCCGGCGTCGTACTCGGCTTGGACTCGCTCGCGGACCGCTTCGTAGACCTCCCGGGCCAGCTCGGGCTGGCCGTCCTTGCCGACGAGCGGCAGGACCGCGGCCTTGATCGGCGCGAGCCTCGGGTGCAGTCTCAGGACGGTTCTCGTCTCGCCGGCCCCGGAGCCCTCACGCGAGACCTGTTCCTCGTCGTAGGCGTCCACCAGGAACGCCAAGGTCGCCCGGTCGGCGCCGGCGGCGGGCTCGATCACGTGCGGCACGTAGCGCTCGCCGGTGGCCTGGTCGAAGTACTCGAGCTTCTGGCCCGAGAACTCGGCGTGCTGGGTCAGGTCGAAGTCGCCTCTGTTGGCGATTCCCTCAAGCTCGGACCAGCCGATGGGGAACAGGTACTCGACGTCGCTGGTGCCCGACGAGTAGTGCGACAGCTCGTCCTGGTCGTGCGCGCGCAGGCGCAGATGGTCCGGGCGCAGGCCCAGCTCCACATACCAGCGCTCGCGCTCGGAGAGCCAATGCTCGAACCACTGGCCGGCCTCGCCGGGGGGCACGAAGAACTCCATCTCCATCTGCTCGAACTCTCTGGTCCTGAAGATGAAGTTGCCGGGCGTGATCTCGTTGCGGAAGGACTTGCCGACCTGGGCGATCCCGAAAGGCGGCTTCTTGCGCGAAAACTGGAGGACGTTCTTGAAGTTGATGAAGATCCCTTGGGCGGTCTCCGGCCTCAGGTAGGCGACCGCCCCGGACTCCTTGACGGGCCCGACGGTCGTCTCGAACATCAGGTTGAACTCCCGGGCGTCGGTCAGCTCGCACTCCGGCGCCTCGCCGGGGTGCTTTGACGGTTTGCGCCCGCACTGAAGGTCGTCGAGGTGATCGGCCCTGAAGCGTTGGCCGCACGTCTTGCAGTCAACGAGCGGGTCGGTGAAGCCGGCCAGGTGGCCGCTGGCCTCCCAGACTCGCGGGTGCTGCAAAATCGCCGAGTCGATCGCGACGATGTCCTCGCGCTCCTGGAGCATCGCCCGCCACCATGCGTTCTTGACGTTGTTCTTGAGCAGGACGCCGTAATGGCCGTAGTCGTAGGTCGAGCCGACGCCGCCGTAGATCTCTGAGGCCGGGAACACGAAGCCCCTGCGCTTGCACAGGGCGACGATCTTGTCCATCGTCACGGCGTCGCCGGCGGTGGCGGCAGGCTTGGAGGTGTCCGGGGCTTGGTCGGTCATGGTCGGCGGATGGTATTGGACGCGGGTGGGGCGTCCGGCCCGGGCGCGTGTCTGGCGCCCTGGCGCGTGTTCTGGCGAGGCTCAAACGACCCTCCCCAGAAGGGTTGACAAATTTTTTGCCGGGTCCCCTTGACATCCATTAGAAACTATGCTTTTCTTGATGCCAATGGACGGTAGCCAACCCCATGCGGAACGGAATCCAGTCGAGCGTGAGACCGTTTGCGACGGTCTCGTGTCGGGGTCTGCTCGAGCGCCGCTACCCATTAACCCTCTCCGGTGGCGCTCGAGCAGACCCCGACGCGGAGCGCGCTCTCCTCAGACGATCGACGACTGTCACCCTCTCTCCTAGACACGTCTCCTCGCGGCGGGCGTCGCGGCTTGACCAGGCCGCGGCGTCCGCCTGTCTGTCCGTAGGTCCCCCGGCGTCCGCCTGTCTGTCCGTAGGTCCCCCGGCGTTCGCCTGTCCGTCCGCGGGCCTATCTCGATAAGTACGCGCCGTCGCCAGCGGAGAGGTGCCGGTGCCGGAGTAGCATCGCCGTCAATGGCCAGGGTCCTGATTCTCGGCGGCGGCTGTCGCGGCCGGCAGCTGGCGATGCGGCTTGCCGGCGAAGGGGGTCACGCCGTGCGGATGGTCACGCGCACCGAGGCCGGCCGCGCCGCGATCGAAGCCGCGAGTGCAGAATGCGTCGTCGGCGATCCCGGCCGCCTGGGAACGCTCAGGAGTGCGCTCGAGGGGGTGACGGTCGCCTGCTGGCTGATGGCGACCGCCCGGGGCCGGCCAGAGGAGGTCGGTGCCCTGCACGGTCCGCGCCTGCGGGCGTTCGTCGGCCAGGCGATCGACACCACGATGAGGGGCTTCGTCTACGAGGCTCCTCCAGCCAACCCGGCCACGGTCGCGGGCGAGCGGGTCGTGGCCGATCTGGCCGCCCGCAACGCGATTCCGGTCGCGTTCGTGAGGGCCGATCCGAATGCGGTCGCCGTCTGGTTGACCGACGCGCTGTCGGCGATCGGCGGGCTGCTCGAGCCGGGAGCCGAAGGGTCGGTTCGCTATCCTGAGAGGCAATCCCCCTAAAGCCGACCGAGATTCACCAGACGGGTTCTTCGGCACTGCCCTCGCGCGAACGACCCACTCTCGCGAGAGTGACCCGTATATAGAAAGGACCAACACGAATGAGCTTGCAACTGGGCGACATCGCTCCCGACTTCGAGGCCGAGACGACCGAGGGCCCCATCAAATTCCACGACTGGATCGGCGACTCATGGGCCGTGCTGTTCTCGCATCCAAAGGACTTCACGCCGGTCTGCACGACCGAGCTTGGCTACATGGCCGCCGCCAAGCCCCAGTTCGACAGGCGCGGGGTGAAGATCATCGGCCTGTCCGTGGACACGCTCGAGAAGCATGAGGATTGGGCAAAGGACATCGAGGAGACGCAGGGGACGGCCCCCAACTATCCGATCATCTCAGACGCCGACTTCAACGTCTCCAAGCTCTACGGGATGCTGCCGGCGGATACTGCCGGCGACTCGGGTGGGCGCACGCCGGCCGACAATCAGACGGTCCGTAACGTGTTCGTGATCGGCCCCGACAAGAAGGTCAAGCTGATCCTCGTCTACCCGATGACGACCGGCCGCAACTTCGACGAGGTCCTGAGGGTGATCGACTCGCTGCAGCTGACCGCCAAGCACAAGGTCGCCACGCCGGTCAACTGGCGCGAGGGCGAGAAGGTCATCATCGCCGGCTCGGTCTCGAACGACGAAGCCAAAGAGGCCTACCCGGACGGCTGGGAGGAGCCCAAGCCGTACATCAGATTGGTGCCTCAGCCGAGCTGATCCTGGCCAGCAGCGCATCCTGGCGCGCGAGCAGGTGCTCCAGGATGCGCGCCGTAGCGCCCCAGATGACCAGGCCGTCAAGGACATAGGCGTCGGTCTCGAACTCGAACCCGCGGCGCTGGATCTGGGTGCGCGTGCGGGCTTCGCGGAGTTCTTCTAGGCCAAACTCCAGCACGGCGTCGACCTCGCGCGGGGACAGCGTCCACTCCAGGCCCGCCGGGACCAGGCCGACGTATGGGTGAATCTCATAGCCGGTCACGAATGTCGAGACCGCGGGCAGCCGGCCAAGGATTTGGGTGAGTTCGCGGGGCAGGCCGATCTCCTCGTGCGCCTCGCGCAAGGCGGTGGCCTCGAGGTTGAGGTCGTCTGGGTCGTGGCGCCCTCCCGGAAAGGAGATCTCACCGGCGTGCCGGCGCAGGTCTGGGCGGCGCCTGGTGAGCACTGTGTGGGGCCGACCGTCAGCGGCGAAGAACAGCGGCACGAGCACCGCCGCGACGGTCGGCTCCGCCGCGCTCACGCGACCATATGTACGCGCTCGATCCGTTCGGCGAACATGACCTCGCCATCAAGCACGCGGTGCACCGGGCACTTCGCCGCGATCACGCGCAGGCGCTCGGCCTGCTCTTCGGGCATGTCGTCGGGCAGGCGCAGGACCAGCTCGAACTTGGTCGGACAGCCGCGCTCGGCGGGGGTGTATTGGGCGTCGACCTCGACGTGGCCGATGTCCCAACCCTTGCGCGCGGCGTACATCTCCATCGTGATCGCGGTGCATGACGCCAAGCTGACCGCCAACAGCTCCTGCGGGTCTGGCCCCGCGTCCGTGCCCCCGCTGTCCGTCGGCTCGTCCACCGTCAGCAGGTGCTCGCGCACCTGGACCGTATGCCTCAGGGCATTCCCACCCTCACGTCGCGCCGTAGCTTTCATGCTGGCCGCCTTTCTCCTCGCTATCGATCACCAATGCCCTCCGATCGACCCCTCGCCCACAATGCTACTCCCGGGCGGGCGTTACGCAAGTCGGACGTGAGGGACGGGTCCGGTGGCCCGAGACCGGAGGTTCGTTACGCGAGTGGATTCAAGAGCAGGCCCGTCAGGAGCTTGGGATAGAAGAAGGTCGACTTCGGCGGCATGTTCTCGCCGGCGGCCGCGACGTCTCTGACTGCGGACACCGGCGTCGGGCGCATGAAGAAGGCCGCGTCGTAGGCGCCGGTGCGGACCAGCTCCAGCGCCTCGTCGGTCGAGCGCGCATAGAAGAGGCCGTGCAGGTGTGAGATGTCATCCTCGCTGTAGCCGAGAGCGCCGCGCAGCAGCAGCGTCTCCAGGACGGCTGTGTCCAGATGCCGGTACGCGGCCGAGTGGCCGGCCAGGGCCGCGTCGGCGATCGCCTGGTCTCTGAGTGTCAGCCGTAGCGGGCGCCCGTGGAAGCTGTCTATGTAGCCCAGTTGCAGCGGGCTCGGCGGGCCGCCGACGGGCTGGTCGGGCGGCGCGATCTCCTCGACGGGGACCTCTTCGACCTCGAAGTCAAGCTGCAGCGCCTGCCTGAGCGCCGTGCGACGCTGCTCATCGAGCCCTCCGATCAGGCGATGCGTCGGAAAGACCGTCAGCCCTGGGTCCTCGATCGCGACCAAGCACATCAGCACGAAGTTGTGGTCTCCGTCGCCGCCGACCTCTCGGGCGTAGGTCTGCATCGTCTCGTAGCGGTGATGCCCGTCGGCGATCAACAGCTCCGCCTCACGCGTCGCGTTCTGCACCGCCGCGATGGCCTCGGGGTCGCCGACGCGCCATAGGTGATGAATGGTGCCCTCGCCGTCCTCGATCTCCGCCCACGGCGCTCGCGCGATCGCGGGCTCGAGCGCCGCCCAAGCCGACTGCTCGGGATCGGAGTAGAGGCTGAAGATGGGGGAGACGTTGGCCTTCGTCGTTCTGGTCAGTTTCAGCCGGTCCTCCTTCGGCCCCGGATGCGTGCGCTCGTGCGGTCTGATCCGGCCCGGGCCGTACTCCTCGATCTTTACCCTGCAATAGAAGCCGTGCCTGGTCAGCCGGCGCCCGTCCGGCGTCGTGTATTCCTGGGTCTGCGCCCAGATCGCGGGCTCAGGGTCGCGTGCCATGATTCCTTGGCGCTGCCAGTCGGCCAGCAGCGCGGCCGCGGCCGTGTAGGGGTCGGCGGCCCGTTCGCTCGCGGGCCCGCCAAGCGGCAGGTCGATCGCGACGATGTTGTGCGGCGAGCGTTCCAGCAGGGCCGCCCTCTGTTCCGGGTCGATCACGTCGTACGGCGGTGCCGTGACATCAGCCAGCGGGCCGGCGACCGCCGGGTCGTAGTGCAGGGCGCGCAGGGGCTGGATCTCGGCCATGGGCGGTCTGGCGAGGCTAGCAGTACCCTCATAGCAGCGGGGCGTAGCGCAGCCTGGTAGCGCGCGGCCTTTGGGTGGCCGAGGTCCCGGGTTCGAATCCCGGCGCCCCGATTGTCTCGCTACCCGCCATTTCGCTGGCTGGTACATGGTCAACGAGCTTGAGATGCCCTCTGAGGACGTGGCTCTCGCTCTCGGTCACCAGGACGGCGGGAGCCTCGTACGCCGCCTCTACGGGCACCGTAACAAGGGCCGCGCGCTCGACCGCATCGTCGGGGCATACGCCGATGCCGTGAACGACGCGGTGCGAGAGAACCGTACGGGGCGATCGGAATCATCAGCGGCCATGTCGTCGCAGCAGGGCTTGTTTGGGGACACTTATGTCTGACAGAAGTGCTAACGTATCTGAGAAGCGTGTGCGGTTCGCGCGCTCGGCCACCAAGCACCGCATATCTACAGGGCCCAATACGAGGAGGCCAAGCAGTGGCGACTCTGAGAACACGAAGCGGAACCAAGCTGACCAAGAAGGTCGTCGATGCGCTCGCAGAGGAGGCAGAGCGCGGCTATGACTTGACGAAGGCCAAGCGCGTCCGCATGGGTCGCCCCGCCCTCGGCGAGAACGGCGCTTCACCCCGCGTGCAGGTTCGCGTCGATCCCGATCTGGCCGAGGCGTTGCGAGCCCGCGCCAGCAAGGAGCACCGCTCCGTCAGCGAGATCGCTCGCACCGCGTTGCGCGAATACGTCGAGCGAGCGGCCTGACGTCGCGGACAGATCGCTACAATTTGTCGTACTCGCTCGGCCCCGTCGTGGGCGTCGTGGGCCGCATACGTTAGGCGCGTGGCTGAATAAATCTTGCGCGAAGCGGTGCACTTGCCGCGCCAGATTCCGTCCATCGCCGCATCCAGCGACGCGGCGCGACTCTGATCGCCATGCTATGGATTAGGCCCACCTAATTAGGGCTACCTAACCACGGAGGTTGGATGGGCTTCGCCGAGACAGTGCTGTTGGGAGCAATCGCTGGCTTCACGATCTTTATAGGCCTGCCAGTGGGTCGCATCGAACGCGTGGACGATCGTTTGCGGGTGGGGCTGGCGATGTTCTCGGTCGGGATCTTGGCGTTCATCTTCGTGGACGTGTCCAGTCACGGCCAGGAAATCGTGGACGCGGCGCTGGCCAGCTTCAAGGTCCATAAGACGAGCTTCGCGCACGTTCTCGGCCTGTTCGCGCTGCTCGCGGTTGGTTTTACGGTCGGGACCGCCGGCATCTCGGCCGTCGAGCGTCGCCTGCGAATGCGGGGGCCGCTGCGTCCGCCGATCGCGGGAGGCGAAGCCGCGGCCGGCGCAAGCACGGAGCGGCTCCCCGCTTACAAAGCTGACGCGGGGGAGCCCAGCCGGCGCGCGCTGCAAACAGGCATGACGGTCGCCGTCGCGATCGGCTTGCACAACTTCGCCGAGGGCTTGGCCATCGGGGTATCGGCCAAAGCGGGCGCGATCGGTTTGGCGACCGTGCTGATCATCGGCTTCGCGTTGCACAACGCCAGCGAGGGCTTCGGAATCGTGGGCCCGCTCGGCGGCACCAGGCCCTCCTGGAGATGGCTGGGTCTCGCCGGGCTCATCGCGGGCGGACCGACCTTTTTGGGCACGATCGTCGGCTACCAGGTCCATTCTGAACCCCTCGAGCTGCTGTTTTATGCGCTTGCCGGCGGAGCGATCCTCTATGTGATCGGCGAGATCTGGACCGGCATGCGCCGCTACGGACACCGCGCCATCGGTTTGTATCTACTCGCCGGCGGCTTCCTTGCCGGAGTCGCCACCGACCTGATCGTCAGTTACGGCGGCGGCTGAGCCGCTCGGGTGCCCGAGCTGAGCCGCGCGGTGGACCCCTTCAACCCCGGATCAGCCCGAGCACTTCATTGCGGCGCCGTTCCATGTCCTGGCTGGAAACCAAGGACTCCAGGCATAGCCGCAAGAGGGGCTCGGTGTTCGACTTGCGAACGTTGAAGTGCCAGTCGTCATAGTCGATCGAGATGCCGTCGAGCTGTTCCTGTTTGGCGTCTGAATACTTGGCCGCGATCTCTTTCATCTTGGCGTCCGGGTCCGCCACTTCGGAGTTGATCTCGCCCGAGATGAAGTACTTGGATCGAAGCGGCTCCAACATCGTCGCGAGCGACCTGCCTTCTTTGGCGAGCAGCTCGAGCATCAGGAGCGCGGGCAAGGTCCCGGAGTCGGCGCAGTAGAAGTCTCTGAAGTAGTAGTGCCCGGAGACCTCGCCGCCGAACAAAGAGCTTTCGCGCTGCATCCTGGTCTTGAAGAAGGCGTGACCGACCCGGTTCACGTAGGGCACGCCGCCGGCTGCCTTGACCGTGTCGGGAACGGCCCGCGAGGCGCGCACGTCATAGAGGACCGCTTCGCCGGCTTTGGGGGCCTTGCCGAGCAGGGACCGCGCGAGCAGGGCGGTCATGAAGTCGCCGTCCACGAACTGGCCGGTGTCGTCGATAAAGAAGCAGCGGTCGGCGTCGCCGTCCCAGGCGACGCCGAGGTCGGCGCCGCTCTCGAGCACCTTCGCGACGATCGCCTCCCGGTTCTCGGCAAGCAACGGGTTCGGCTCATGGTCGGGAAAGGTCCCGTCGGGCTGCCAGTAGGTCTCGATCAGTTCCAGGCCCAAGCGCTCCAACAGCGGTCCGACCATCGGCCCGGCCATGCCGTTGCCGCCATCGACGACGACCTTCAAGGGGCGCTCGCGGCCCGGATGCGCGCGTATGACCTCGACATCGATGAATTTGAGCGCGAAATCCTGGAACTCTGCATAGATCTCGACGTCTTTGGCCTTGCCGCCGCCGGGCGCGATTCCGAGGCCGTCCTCGATCGCGCGGCGAATGTCCTGAATACCGGCGTCGCCTGAGAGGGCGATCGCGCCGTCGCGAACCAGCTTGGCGCCCGTATATGCGGCCGGGTTGTGCGAGGCGGTGCACATCAGGCCGCCGTCGAGGTTCCGCGAGCCGACCAGGTAGTAGAGCATCTCGGTCCCGACCTGGCCGGCGTCCACGACGTCGGCGCCCTCCTCGAGCAGGCCGATCCGGTACCTGGCCGCCAGCTCGGGGGCCGTCAGCCGCATGTCCCGGCCGAGGCCGACCGTCAGCTCCTGGACGTCCTTGTTCCGTAGCCTCGCCAAAACCTGCGCGAACGCGCGGCCGATCGCCTCGGCCGCGTCGCCGTCGATCTCAGAGCCGTACAGGCCCCTGATGTCGTAGGCCTTGAAGATGGACGGGTCGATCTGGATCTGTGCCATTGCGTCGGGCATCCTAGCCGGACCCCGGTCAAGGCGGTTACGGGGCGCCCTGAGTGCGACCGTCGTGGGCGGGACGCGGGACCGGATGCGTTGCGGAAGTATTCTGAGCCTTATGTCAGGACATTCGAAGTGGGCCTCGATCAAGCACAAGAAGGCGATCGTCGATTCGCGGCGGGGCCAGCAGTTCACGAAGCTGGCGCGCGCGATCACGGTCGCCGCGCGCGATGGCGGCGGGGATCCGGATGCCAACGCGACGCTCGAGAACGCGATCCGCAAGGCGAAACTGGCGTCGATGCCGAAGGACAACATCGAACGGGCGATCGCCAAGGGCACGGGTGCCGGCGGCGACGGCGAAGCGGCGCTGGAGACGGTCCTTTACGAGGGGTACGGACCGGGCGGGGTGGCGATCCTGGTAGAGGCCGTCACCGACAATCGCAATCGGACGGGCGCAGACGTGCGCCATGCCTTTTCCAAGCACGGCGGCAACCTGGGCGAGCCCGGATCGGTCGCTTATCTGTTCGAGAAGAAGGGCACGATCACGGTCGATTCCTCGAAACATGGGGAAGACGACTTGATGGTCGCGGTGGAGGCGGGCGCTGAGGACATCGCCGCCGAGGATGACGGCCTTTTGGAGATCGTGACCGGGCCTGCTGATTATGCGAGCGTCCTCGGTGCCCTGGAGCAGGCCGGGATCGCGATCGAGTCGGCTGAGCTGGCCTATCGGCCTTCGAACGTCGTGCCGATCGACGAAGGCCAGGCCGCCAAGCTGATGCGCCTGATCGAGGCTCTCGAAGAGAGCGACGACGTCGGTGAGGTTCACGCCAACTTCGATGCCCCAGCTGAGGTTCTCGAGCGCGTTGCGGGCTAGAGGCGCCGAGGCTCGCCCGCACGAGACTCACGCATCCGGCGCGCGTCCGCCGGTGGCGATCCTCTGCGGTGGGCGCGGCACCCGCCTGCAGGAGCACACCAGGGAGATCCCGAAGCCGCTCGTAGAGATCGGTGGCGAGCCGATCGTCGGCCACGTGATCGAGCTGTACGCGGCCCAAGGCTTCGAGCGGTTCGTGCTGGCAACCGGCTACAAGGGCTCCTTGATCGAGGCGTACGCGCGCGCGCGTACGTGGCCTGAAGGAGTATCGGTCGAGTGCGTCGACACCGGCGTTGACACGCCGACCGGCGGGCGCATCAAGCTCCTCGAGCCGCTGCTCGCGGGGGCCACCTTCTGCGCGACCTATGCCGACGGCCTTGCCGACCTCGATCTGGCCGGGCTGCTGGCCTTCCATCAAGACCATGGCGCGAACGCGAGCGTCACGGTCGTACGCCCCGAGCTGCAGTTCGGCGTGGCCGAGCTGGCCGGCGACGATCGCGTGCTCGGCTTCCAGGAGAAGCCGCGCTCCGAGCATTGGATCAACGGCGGCTTCTTCTGCTTCGAGCCACCTGTCTTCGATCGGCTGCGCGAGGACTCGATACTCGAGCGCGAGCCCCTTCGTGGGCTGGCCGCGGACGGTGAGCTGCGGGCCTACAGGCATACCGGCTTCTGGGAGTGCATGGACACCTACAAGGACGCGGTCGCCTTGAACGACCTGTGGGCCTCCGGGGCCGCGCCCTGGCGACGGGTGCCGGCCGGGGCCGGCCAAGTCTGAGAAAGCATTCTCGAAGCGTCGCCGGGGGCCTGAGCAGGGCATTCCAAAGAACGTCGGCGGGGTCGAGTGAGGCATTCTCAGAAGCGGGTGCCGCGCGCGCTCGTACGTGCGCGCGCGCGGCACCCCGGCTCGAGAGCAGCCCGCGGGCAGGCGTCCGGTCGGCCGCGGAGAATCTAAAACGATGATCGTCCTCGGCATAGACCCTGGCCTGGCTAATACCGGCTACGGCATAGTCGCCCGGCGCGACGGGCGCCTGGTGGCGCTCGACGGAGGCGTGATCGAGACCCGGGCCGGTCTCCCCGTCGAGCGGCGCTTGGCGGATGTCTACGAAGGCGTCGATGCGCTGCTTGCCGAGCATGAGCCGGACGGCATGGCTTTGGAGGAGCTGTACTTCGGCCAGAACGTGCGTACGGCTTTCGCGGTCGGACAGGCTCGCGGTGTCGCGATGCTCGCTGCCGGTCGCCGCGGCGTCGAGTGTGCGAGCTATACCCCGCAGGCCGTCAAGGGCGCGGTGTGCGGCTCCGGGCGGGCCGAGAAGGGCCAGGTGGCGCGTATGGTTGCGGCGCTGCTGGGCCTGTCCGAGCCGCCCAAGCCCGACCACGCCGCCGACGCGCTGGCGGTCGCGATCTGCCACTGCAACCGGGCGCCCTTGGCGCGGGCTCTGGCGGGAGCTGGCGCGTGATCGGCGTGCTCAAGGGCGAGGTCCTCGTCCGGCGCCCCGACCATGTCGTGCTGCTTTGCGGCGGTGTCGGCTACAGAGCGGCGGTCTCGGCGCAGACGCTTCACCACGTGCCGGCCGCCGGCGGGGATGCGCTGCTGCATACGCACCTGATCGTCCGCGACGACGCTCTGACGCTGTACGGATTTCACTCAGAGCAGGAGCGCGACCTGTTTCTGATGCTGCTCTCAGTGCAGGCGGTCGGGCCCAAGGTCGCGTTGGCGGTGCTCTCGGGAGGCCCCGCGCGCGAGCTGATCGGGGCGATCGCCGCCGGGGACGCGGCCCGCTTTCAGGCGGTTCCCGGGATCGGCAAGCGCACCGCGGAGCGGATCATCGTGGAGCTGCGCGAGAAGGTCGTTGGTGTCCACGATGCCCTTCAGGAGGGCCAGATCCTCGCTCGTCGCGGGGAAACCGGACCAAGGGGCCTAGCGCGCGACGGGCTCCTGGAGTTGGGTTATGGGCCGGGCGAGGCCGACGAGCTGTTGCGAGGCGCCGAGGGCGAGAGCGCCGAGGAGCTGATCGCACATGCCCTGAGGCTGGCCAGAACAGGATGAGCCGGCGATGAGCGAGACGGCCGCGCAACTGGAGCGCATCCAGACCCCGTACCTGGTCGCCGAGGACGAGCTGGACCGCTCGCTGCGACCGAAGCGCCTGGCGGAGTTCGTCGGTCAGGAGACTTTGCGCGAGCAGCTGTCCGTCGCGATCGAGGCGGCCGCCGCGCGCGGCGATGCGCTCGACCACGTGCTGCTGGCGGGGCCGCCCGGCCTTGGCAAGACCTCGCTCGCGCAGATCGTCGCCGCCGAGCTGCAGGTCCCGTTCGTGCAGACCGCGGGACCGGCGCTGGAGCGCAAGGGCGACGTCGCGGCCTTTCTGACGGCGCTGGAGCCCCGCAGCGTGTTCTTCGTAGATGAGATCCACAGGCTGCCGCGGAGCCTGGAGGAGACCTTTTATCCGGCGATGGAGGACCAGCGCCTGCCGATCACCGTCGGACAGGGCGCGGGCGCGCGTGTCGTGACGCTCGATCTGCCGCCGTTCACGCTTGTCGGCGCGACCACGAGGACGGGCCTCTTGACTACCCCGCTGCGCGACCGCTTCGGCATCCAGGCGCGGCTGGAGCCTTACGGGACGGCCGAGCTGGCGACGATCGTCAGGCGCTCCGCCGGAATCCTCGAGATCGACCTCGACGAGGACGGCGCGCTGGCGATCGCGGCGCGCAGCAGGGGCACTCCGAGGGTGGCTAACAGACTGCTCAAGCGCGTGCGCGACTACGCGGAGGTGCGCATGGAGGGCGTCGTGACCGCCGACGCGGCGCACGCGGCGCTCGAGTTGCTGGAGGTCGATGCGCTCGGGCTAGATCGCTTGGACCGCGAGATATTGAGGATCGTGTGCGTCAAGTTCGACGGGGGGCCGGTCGGGCTCTCGACGCTGGCGGTCGCGGTCGGCGAGGAGCAGGACACGCTTGAGGACGTGTACGAGCCTTATCTGTTGATGCAGGGCCTGCTCAAGCGCACGCCGCGCGGGCGCGCGGCGACGCCGGCGGCTTTCGGGCATCTCGGCCTCGACGTCCCGCCGGGAGCCCCGGCGGCCGTTGGGGCGACGGCGAAGCGGGGCGGCGGAGAGCCGCTTTTCTAGAAACACTCCTCAGCGACACGAGTCAGCGCGCGACGCCCTAGTCTGTGGCCCATGGCCCACCCATTCATCTGTCCCAACTGCGGGCACCGCACCTCGGAGCTGGATCGCAACATCGGCTTCACCCGTGAGCGCAAGGGCTGCGCTAAGTGCGGCTTCGCGTTCCTGTTCGAGCTGCTCGACGACTACTACCCGGCGCCCGACGCGGCGTTCTTCGTGTGCGATGGTGAGGGCCGCGTGATCGGCTGCGGCAAGAATTCGTTCGCTTTTACGGGCCTCGAGGAGGAGGAGGTCATCGGCCAGCGTGTCGAGGAGGTCCTCGGGCTGAGCTTCGGCAACGGCGACGATCCCGTCGCGACCGTACTGGAGTGGGGCGTGCGGGCGCTGGACAAGCCCGTTACCGTCAGCGGCGAACGCGACGTGGCCGCCAGCGCCCGGGCCGACATGTTCCCGGCCTACGACGACGACGGCGGGCTGTTGCTCGTGCTGACCCCAGATAAGTAGTCTCCGTGCGAGGATGAAGGGATGACAGACCGCCGCCGCAACCTGTTCGTGCTGCTGCTCGTCGCCGGCCTGTTCGCCGCATCGGTGGTCGTGATCGTGACCATGCCCACGAAGCTTGGTCTCGATCTGAAGGGCGGCGTACAGCTCGTGTACGAAGGCAAGCCGACGGCGCAGGCGAAAGTCGACTCCGAATCGCTGGAACGCTCGATCGACATCATGCGCAAACGCGTCGATCAGCTGGGCGTCGCCCAGCCGGAAATCCAGCGTTCGGGGGCGCGCGAAATCACGGTCGCGCTGCCGGACGTCTCCAACGCGGCGCGCGCCGAAGCCGAGGTCGGCAGAACCGCCCAGCTGTACTTCTACGACTGGGAGCCGAACGTGATCGGTCCGAACGGCAAGCCCGCCGGGCCGACCGAAACGACCGTAACGGGCGGCCAGGCGGCGGGGTCGAGCACGTCCGGCCTGCCCGAGTATCAGGCGGTCTTGAGGGCGGCCAAACGCGCGCCGATTTTGCGCGACTCGGACACGACCTGGACGCCGGGGTGCACGTCCGCCCAGCGCGAAGGGTGCGTATACGGAGAGTGGTATCTGCTCGATACCAAGCACGAAAAGGTCTTGAAGGGGCCTGAGGAAACCGAACAGAACCTGTACGCGGACGGCTACAAAGCGCCGGCTGGCTCGGAGCCGAAGGCGGTAAGGGTCAACCCGGGCACGGTGTTGGTGCAGGCCCGGCCGGTCGAAACATCGGCCGGCAAGATCACCCAGCAGAGCCCGAACAGCTATTACGTGCTCAACGACGACCCTGTCCTGAACGGGTCGAGCATCACCAACCCGCAGCAGGGCTTCGACGAAGGCGCCGGCGGCACGGGTGCGCCGAACGTCAACTTCGGCTTCACCTCCAAAGGCAAGCCGATCTTCGAACGGGTCACCAAGGAAATCGCCCATCGCGGCCAGGAAGCACAGCTACCGGGCGTGCCCAAGGAAGCGGCGCTGCAGCATTTCGCGATCGCCTTGGACGGGCAGCTGATCACGGCCCCCTCGATCGACTACACCCAGTACCCGGAAGGGATCGACTCCTCCCAGGGCTCTCAGATTTCGGGCGGCTTCACGATCACATCCGCGCAGGAACTGGCCGACGAGCTGCAGTCCGGGGCGCTGCCGATCCGATTGGAACTGATCTCCAACTCTCAGGTCTCGGCGACGCTCGGCAAAACGGCGCTGCACCAGGGCCTCGTCGCGGGGCTGCTGGGGCTGGCCGTGGTGTGCGTCTTCTTGCTCCTGTTCTACCGCGTGCTGGGCGCGATCGCGATCGGCGGGCTGATCGTCTACGTGACCTACGTGTTCGCCCTGGTCAAGCTGATCCCGGTCACGATGACGCTGCCGGGTATCGCCGGCGCGATCCTGACGATCGGCGTGGCGGCGGACGCGAACATCGTCATCTTCGAGCGCGTCAAGGAGGAGATCAGGGGCGGCAGATCGATCGTCTCGGGGATCGCGACCGGCTATACGAAGGGTTTCGCGGCGATCGTCGACGCGAACGTGGTCACGTTTATGACCGCTTTCATCCTGTTCGCTTTGGCTACCGCTGAAGTCAAGGGCTTTGCGTTCATGCTTGGTTTGGGCACGCTCGTGTCGCTGTTCACCGCTGTCTTGGCCACCAGGGCGGCGCTCGGCACGATGTCCCGCTCGCGCATCGTCAGCCACCCGTGGGCGCTGGGGGCGAGCAAGCCCAAGCGGGAGTGGCGGATCGACTTCATGGGCAAATCGAAGTGGTTCTTCTCGCTGTCGGGCACGATTCTCCTGATCGGGGCCCTCGCGATCGGCGGCAAGGGCCTGAACTTCGGCATCGACTTCACGTCGGGCACCCGTATCCAGACGGCCTTCATTCATAAGGTCAGCCAGTCGGAAGTAAGTGCGGTGATGAGCGCTGAGGGCTTCTCGAGCGCACAGGTCCAGCAGTACGCGAGCAAGGGCGTCGGCGGCAGCGGCTACCAGATCACCGTGCAGAAACTGAAGCCCGAAAAGGTTCACGACGTGAAGGCCGCGCTGGATCGCAAGTTCGGCAACGGGCCGGGCTCTCTGGGGACCAAGAACTTTTCGAGCACCTCGATCGGGCCGACGTTCGGTCAGACGATCGCCAACGCCGCGATCATCGCGATCATCGCCTCGCTGCTCGTGATCTCGGCGTACATAGCGTTGCGCTTCGAGTGGAAGTATGCGGTCCCGGTCCTGATCGCCTTGATGCACGACCTGTTGATCACCTCGGGGATCTATGCCTTGACCGGGCGCGAAGTGACTTCGGCGACCGTTGCGGCGCTGCTGACGATCCTCGGCTACTCGCTGTACGACACGATCATCGTGTTCGACAGGGTCCGCGAGAATGTGCCGCGGATGCCGAGAGCGGCGTTCTCGCAGATCGTGAACAGGTCGATGTCTGAGGTGCTGACGAGGTCTTTGGCGACGAGCTTTTGCACGCTGCTGCCCGTCATCTCGCTGCTCATCTTCGGCGGCGCGACGCTGCAGGACTTTGCTTTTGCATTGATGGTCGGGATCGCGTCGGGCGCGTACTCGTCGATCTTCATCGCCTCGCCGGTCTTGACGCACTGGAAGGAGCGCGAGAGCGCATACCGCCAGCGCCGGGCCCGGATCGTGCGCGAACTGGGCGAGGTGCCGCCCTACGCGACGGCCGTCGGAGGCGCTCCGGTCGACGTCGAGCCCGAGCGCAAGCGCAAGCGCAACCGCCGCGGCTCGCTGATCGTTCCCGAGGAGCCCGGCGAGCAGCTCTCGCGCGAAGAGTTCCAGGAACTGGTGCGCGACCTCGATGTCGATGAGACGGCTGGCGCGACCGGCTCGGGCGGCAAGCAGGCGCGCGGGGATGGCACGGGCCAGAGTCGCGCGCGCGGGGGCTCCGGAGCCTCCAACGGCGCCGGCGCCGGCGACGGCGGGGCTGAGCCCGCGACGGCGGTCGAGCAGCCGCCTGAGCGCGACCCGACGGCGGACTTGACCCCCGAGGACCTGGTGCTCAAGGATGTACCGAAGCCGCGCGAGAAGCGCAGGCGCACGCGCAACAAACGTCACGGGAGATCGCGCTGATGGCCATACATCGAAAGGGGTTGCGCTGATGGGGCTGCTCGGCTGGGTGATGATGGGCTTGGCGATCTGGCACTTCACGATCTTCTTGCCAGACCGCTTCTGGGGTGGGATCGTTGGCGCGTTCGTTGGTTCGCTGGTCGGCGCGGTCGTGATCGGTCTGGTGATTTACGGCGCCAAAGTCGGCGCGTTTCAGGTGCCGGGCCGGAAGGCAACCGATATTGCGGTCGTCTTGTATGCGGTGCCCGGTGCGCTACTCGGGATCGCGGCTGTCTACGTCGAGGGCGCAAGACGCGAACGTCACGGTCGCCCGGTGCTTCCGGTCGAGTAGCCGCCGCCGGTTCCGTCCAGGGGGGGCCGTAGGTTTGGTCGGTGGGAGAGCCCCGTTTCGAGATTCCGGAGTGTGAGCCAGATGTGGTGGCGCGGCTGCGCGCCGAACTGGGGGTCAGCGATGCGCTCGCTCAGGTACTGGTTCGCCGCGGATTTGAGGAGCCGGCGCGCGCGCGCGCGTTTTTGGCCGCCGATGAGGAACACCCGTACACCGCGTTCGAGGGCATCGAGGAGGCGATCACGACAGTGTCGGAGCACGTCGCCGCGGGTACGCGGATCACGGTTCACGGCGACTATGACGTCGATGGGGTGTGCTCGACGGCCATCTTCGTGCGCTCGCTGCGGCGTTTGGGCGCGGACGTCGACTGGTACCTGCCCGATCGTGCTGGTGATGGCTACGGCTTGAGCATGGCCACGGTGGACCGGCTGGCCGAGCGCGGGACGAAGCTGATCATTACCGCCGACTGTGCGATCACGGCCGTCGAGGAGGTGGCGAGGGCGCGCGAGCTGGGGATGGAGGTAGTGGTCTCCGACCATCACGCTCCGCGCGCCGACGGGGTCCTGCCGGCCGCCCCGATCGTGCATCCGCGGGTCTGTAGGTATCCGTGCCCGGACCTGTGCGCGACTGCGGTCGCTTACAGGTTGGCGCAAGGTTTGGAGCGAGCCGACCCGCGCGTTGGCGGCGATCGCGCGGCTCCGCCGGATGGTGAGACCCCCGCCGTCACCGCGGTCCAGAACGAGGACCTGGACCTGGTCGCGCTCGCCACGATCGCCGACGTGGTGCCTTTGGTCGGCGAGAACAGGGCGCTCGTCAGGCGCGGGTTGCGGGCGCTGGCGGGCACCCCGAAGCCTGGCCTGCGCGCGCTGATGGCGGTCGCGAAGATCGATCCGGCGCGCGTGAACGAGCGTACGGTCGCGTTCGGGCTGGCCCCGCGGCTGAACGCCGCCGGGCGGCTGTACAGGGCCGATGCCGCGCTCGAGTTGATCCTGACCGAGGACCGGGCACGGGCGGTGCAGGTCGCTCAGGAGCTGGATCGCATCAATCACGAGCGAAGGGATACCGAAAGGACGATTCGCTTCGACGCCGAAGCGCAGATCGCGGGGCTGGCCGACGGCGGCCAGGACAGGAGGGCTTTGGTGTTGGCCGGCGAGGACTGGAACGCCGGGGTGATCGGGATCGTCGCCTCGCGTCTGGCCGAGCAGCACGGCAAGCCGGTCGTCCTGATCGCGCTGGAGGGCGAGCGGGGGAAGGGCTCGGGGCGAAGCGGCGGCGAGGCGTATGACCTGCTCGCGGGGCTGACTGCCTGCGCCGAGCACTTGAGTCGTTATGGCGGTCACAAGGCCGCCGCCGGTGTCGAGCTGGAGCGCGCGAGGGTGGAGGAGTTCGCGAGGGCGCTGAACGAGCATGCGGCGGGCGTGTTGGATCCCGACGACGGCGTGCCGGTCGAGCGCGTGGACGCGATCGTCGACGGCGCGGAGCTGGGCATGGCGCTGGCGCGGGAGTTGGAAGACCTCGCTCCCTTCGGCCAGGGCAACCCGCCCGTTTCGTTGATGCTTGCCGATGCCAGGTTCGAGGACGTCAGGGCGATGGGTGAAGGCAAGCACGCACGTTTTATGGTGCGCACGAAAGGGGGCCGCGCGCGGGCGGTCGCGTTCGGGCTGGGCATGCGACTCGGGGTCGAGGAAGGCGAGCCGGCGCAGGCGACGTTCGCGTTGGAGGTCAACGAGTGGAACGGGGTCAGCGAGCCGCGCCTGGTGCTGCGCGGGGCTTGCGCGGCCGGGGCGCCGACGGTCGAGGACTTGAGGGCTACGCGCGTGCGCGTGCAGCCCGCGAAGGAGCAGGAGCTAGGCGAGTTGGTGCTCTTTAGATAGGACGCTTCAATCCGGGTGGATGGTCCCCTAACCTTTGATCATGGCGTTGCCATCAGAACCACGAGGCAGCACGACGGCCGTGGAGGCCAAGCAGGCCGATCGCGGCGCCGTGCGGCCGGCGCCGCCGCTGGATCTGAACGAGTTGGAGCGCCGGCTGCTGGCCGACCTGTTCGCGATCGTTTCTGAGCACGCCGCGGACTCGGCCGTGGAGATCGACAGGGCACGCGTGCAGGACGCGTTCGTGTTTGCTTGCGAGCACCACGCCGATCAGCGACGGAAGTCGGGCGAGGACTTCATCGTGCATCCGGTCGGGGTCGCGCGGATCTGCGCCGGTATGAGGCTCGACACCGAGACGCTGTGCGCGGCGCTGTTGCACGACACGGTCGAGGACACGACCGCATCGATCGAGGAGGTCGAGGCCCGGTTCGGAGACGAGATCGCAAAGATCGTCGACGGTGTTACGAAGCTGACCGAGATCACGTTCCAGTCGCGCGACGAGGCTCAGGCCGAGAACTACCGCAAGATGATGGTGGCGATGGCCACCGACGTGAGGGTCATCTTGATCAAGCTGGCCGACAGGCTGCACAACATGAGGACGATCGAGGCGCTGCCAAAGCAGAAGCAGATGGAGAAGGCAAGGGAGACGCTCGAGATCTATGCGCCGCTGGCTCATCGGCTGGGTATCCATGCGATCAAGTGGGAGCTGGAGGACCTGGCGTTCGCGACGCTGCACCCGCGCAAGTACCAGGAGATCAAGGCGCTGGTGGCCCAGCAGCGCGACGAGCGCGAGCGCTATGTCGGCGAAGCCGGCGAGTACCTGGCGCAGGAGCTGACCCAACTCGGGATAGACGCCCAGATCGCTGGCAGGGCTAAGCACTTCTACTCGATCTATTCGAAGATGACCAAGAAGGGCAGGGAGTTCAACGAGATTTATGACCTGACCGCGATGCGGGTGATCGTGGGCTCGGTGAAGGACTGTTACGGGACGGTCGGGGCGATCCACTCGCTCTGGAAGCCGCTGCCGGGCAGGTTCAAGGACTTCATTGCGATGCCCAAGTTCAACATGTATCAGTCGTTGCACACGACCGTGATCGGTCCTGAGGGCCGACCGTTGGAGATCCAGATCAGGACTCAGGAGATGCACGAGATGGCCGAGTTCGGGGTCGCGGCCCACTGGATGTATAAGCAGCTCCCGGAGGGAGTCCAAAGCGGCCACGATGGTGTGGGCCGCGCGGCGGGCTCGCGTGAGGACGCCAAGCTGCAGTGGCTGAGGTCGATGATCGACTGGCAGAAGGAGCTTTCAGACCCGCGCGAGTTCATGGACACGCTGAAGACGGACCTGTTCGAGGAAGAGGTCTACGTGTTCACGCCCAAGGGCGAAGTGAAGTCGCTGGCGGCCGGAGCGACGCCGCTGGACTTCGCTTACGAGGTGCACACCGAGATCGGCCATCGCTGCGTGGGCGCGAGGGTGAACGGCAAGATCGTGCCGTTGCAGTACGAGCTGAAGTCGGGCGACATCGTCGAGATATTGACCGCCAAGCGCGAGCGCGGCCCTTCGCGCGACTGGCTGGCGATGGTCAAGACGACGAGGGCGCGCAACAAGATCAAGGCCTGGTTCAAGGCCGAGTCAAGGCAGGACACAGAGCACTCCGGGCGCGAGCTGTTGCAGGAGCACCTGCGCAAGCAGGGCCTGCCGGCCCAGAAGATCACCGGTTCACCGCTGCTGGCGGACGTGATCCGGGAGATGGGCTACCGCAAGGCAGACGACTTCTATATCGCCTTGGGCGCGGCCAAGGTGTCGCCGAAGATCGTCGTCAACAAGGTGATGCAGCGCTTGAAGCAGGGCGAGGCCGCCGATGGGGAGGACAGCGAGGCCGACCTGTTGCGCTTGGGTCGCTCGCGTAGGCGCCCGACCAAGTCTTCAGGCCAGTACGGCATCAATGTGGAGGGCGTACAGGACGTGATGTTGAGGCTCGCCAAGTGTTGCAGGCCGGTGCCGGGTGATGAGATAGTCGGCTACATATCACTGGGCAGAGGGATCACGATCCACCGTGAGGACTGCCCTAACGCGGTTGTGCTGATGAGGGATCCCGAGCGCTTTACGGAGGTTTCTTGGGAAGGCGATCGCAGCACGGCGTTTGTCGTGGAGATCCAGATCGACGCGTGGGACAGGCACCGTCTGCTCGAGGATCTTTCGAGGGCGTTCTCGGAGTCGGGCGCGAACATCCTCGAAGCGAGATGTTTGTCGATGGGCCCGATGGTCAAGAACAGGTTCGTCGTCGAGGTCGCCGACACGCATGGCCTGAAGGGCGCGATCACGAGGCTGCGCAACACCGAGTCGGTGTTCGACGCTTATCGCGTGACGCCGGGCAAAGCGAACGCTTAGAGGGAGCCCCGCTCAGGCGATGACGTTCAGAGCGCCGGGCCGGATCGAGTAGCGAGCGGCGGAGACCTCGCCGAGATAGTCGCCGTCGACCTGGAGCGGCAACGGACGCTCGTCGGCCGAGCGCACGGTCAGCTCGGTGAAGGCGGGCAGGCTGGTGATCTGGCGGTGGCCGCTGACGTGGGCCGGGCGGATGAAAGCGCGCAGGCCGATCGAGGGCATCGCGAACGGCGTGGCGCGGTGCAGCACGGCGCCGCAGAGCGAGCCCGAGTCGAGGTCCGTGCCGTCGGCGATCTCGATCGGGCGGTTCTGGAAGTAGGTGAACGGCGAGCCGTTCTGGACGATCGTGGTGACGGCGGCAAGCCGGTCATCGCCCGCAAAGACCTCCATCTGGGGTGCTCGGATTAGGTAGCGGCGGGCGAACGTGTGCAGGGCTACCCACGTGAAGTAGTAGGCGCCGAAGCGTGACTTGCGGGCCGGGTTTGCGTCTACGCGCTGGACGACGCTCGCGTCGACGCCGAGGCCGGAGGCGAATGTGAAGCAGCGCTCAGAGACATCGCCGTCGGTACCGCCTTCGGTGCTCACGACGCCGAGATCGACCCGGCGCGGACGCCAGTCGTCGGCGAGCGCGAGCAGGTGCTCGGTCGCGTCGATCAGCTCACCGGGGATGCCGAGCATCTTGCCGAAGACGTTGGCCGAGCCGCCGGGCAGGCAGGTCAACGGCGTGGGGGAGCCGAGCAATCCGTTGGCGGCCTCGTTGACGGTGCCGTCTCCGCCGAAGGCGACGACCACGTCGTAGCCCTCGTGGGCGGCCTCGCGGCAAAGGACGGTCGCGTGGCCGCGGGCCTCGGTGTCGACGGCATCGACCTCGAAACGGCCCTGTAGCGCGTAGACGACGAGGTGGCGGAGCCTGTCCGATACGGTGCTCGCATAGGGGTTGACGATGATCAGCATGCGCCGCTTGGTGGCTTGGCTGTCGGGCTCGAAGTCCGCCGGCCCCTGGACCGGTGCCCGGGGGTAGTCGAGGGGGCCGGGCTCCGTCTGCGCTTCGAACGGCTCGGTGGCCTGTTGTGATTGTGGGCTTGGCATCTGAGAGCGCCGTACACCGGATCGGGCTGGGCGTTACCCGGGCCCCGGCAGAGCCCTCGAGGCACATCGCGCGCGCCGTCTCCGAACCGTCTTCCGGCTTGCTAAACTGCGACGGCACATAGCAGTACACATCAAGAGGGGTGGAGGGACTGGCCCGATGAAGCCCCGGCAACCACCGTCTAACGGCGGGAAGGTGCCAATTCCAGAAGATGTGTGGCGGGCCTCGTTGCTCTTCGCCACACCGTTCGATTTTGGCGAAGGCATTCAAAGGAGTCCCCGATATGGCTGTGACACATCTGCGGTGCAAGGAGTGCAAGTCGGAGTATCCGCTGGAGGCGCTGTACGTGTGCGAGCGCTGCTTCGGTCCGCTGGAGGTCGCCTACGACCACAGCGCGCTGGCCCACGGCGACATCGGCGAGCTGAAGCGGCGCATCCAGGCCGGACCCCAGAACATTTGGCGCTACGCCGACTTCTTGCCCCTCCCGGACGGGCCTCCGGGCCCATCGGGCAGGCTGGCCTCGCGCGTGGGCCTGCCCGCCGGATGCACCCCGCTGATCAGGGCCGACCGGCTCGCGGCCGAGCTGGGGCTGCGCGAGGTGTGGGTCAAGAACGACGCGGCCAACCCGACGCACTCGTTCAAGGACAGGGTCGTCTCGGTCGCCACCGCGCGGGCGCGGGAACTCGGCTTTCAGACGATCGCGTGCGCCTCGACCGGCAACCTGGCCAACTCGGTCGCCGCCCACGGCGCGGCGCTCGGTCTCGAGTCTTACGTCTTCATTCCGGCTGACCTGGAGGAGCAGAAGGTGCTCGCTACCGGCGTCTACGGGACCAGGCTTATAGCGGTGGAGGGCAACTACGACGACGTGAACCGGCTCTGCACCGAGCTGTGCGCAGAGCGCGACTGGGCTTTCGTGAACGTGAACTTGAGGCCTTACTACGCGGAGGGCTCGAAGACGTTGGCGTTCGAGATCGCCGAGCAGCTCGGCTTTCGGCTGCCCGACCGCATCGTCTCGCCGGTAGCTTCGGGTTCGCTGTTCACGAAGATCGGCAAAGGTTTCGCTGAGTGGCGCGAAGTTGGACTGCTCGACGGTGAGCTGCCGCGCATGAACGGCGCCCAGGCCGAGGGCTGCGCGCCGGTCGCGAACGCGTTCGCAAACGGCCAGGAGGTGTGCAGGCCCGTCAAGCCGGACACGATCGCCAAGTCGCTGGCGATCGGCAACCCCGCCGACGGCCCTTACGCGCTCGAGCTGGCGCGCGTAAGCGGCGGCGGGATCGACGCCGTCAGCGACGAGGAGATCAAGCAGGGCATCTCGTTGCTGGCCCGGACGACGGGCGTGTTCACTGAGACAGCCGGCGGAGTGACCACGGCCGTGCTCGCGAAGCTGGCCGCGCGTGGCGAGATCGATCCCGACGAGTGCGTCGTTGTAACGATCACCGGCGACGGCCTGAAGACGCTCGACGCCGTGCGTGACACGTTCGAGACGATCACGATCGAGCCGACCCTCGAATCCTTCGAAGCCGGGGTCGGCGAGGCGGTCGCGGTCTGATGGCGGTCACCGTCAAGATCCCGACCCAACTGCGTGGCGCGGCCGGGGGCGAGGCCGAAGCCCAGCTCGACGGCGAAACCGTTGGCGAGGTCTTGAACGGGCTTTACGCCCTTCACGGCGAGCTGCGCGAGCGTCTCAGCGACGACGACGGCTCGCTGAGGCGCTTCGTGAACGTGTATCTCGCCGGCGAAGACATCCGCTTTTTGGATGGCTTGGCTACGCCCGTCGCCGACGGCGCGGAGCTAACGATCCTGCCAGCCGTCGCCGGGGGCAGTTAGCGGCGCTCGGACCTTCCCCAGATCAGGGGGAAGCCGTCTTCGTGTGTGTCGCTGCGGCGTGATGGTTCGGCGGCGTTGAGCCGCTGAAGCCGATTGTCGAGAAGATCGCGGCTGCTGACATTACGGCGATTGTGAGCGCGCGCAGGCGCTTGGGCGTGAGCCAGCCGAAATGGTGGGTCTGGAGCCAGGTCCTGAAACCGGTCGCCGCCGAGGCGGCGCACATTACGCAACCGGCGCACATGCGGCCAGGATAACGACAGAGCGCGGTCCAGGGGAAGGTACGGATGGGCCGGAGCGTCCGCATGAGATCGCAAACTGCGGGTAATCACGGTTTGAGTTTCGATGTTTCTTCACGACTGTTGAGCTATGGATGAGTACGGTTGGATTGACTGAGAGCATGTCTACGCAAGCACTGCAACCAGTTGAGGTAGGAGCGACCGAACGGATCGACGCGATCGCTCGGCTCGACGAGCGCAGCCGTCGCAGCGCGAGCGCGCCCGGAGAGGCTGCACCCGGACGCTATCTGGAGGTTCAGGGCACGGGCGCCCAAAAGCTGCTCGTGCCGGTCGGGCAGGAGGTTGTTCACATCGGCCGCGGACTGGCCGCCGACCTGCACCTCGACGAGGGTTCGGTCTCCAGGCGCCACGCGATCTTCGTGAACAGGGGTTCTGGCGCTCGGATCCTTGACGATCGCAGCGCCAACGGCACCTTCGTCAACGGACGGCGCGTCATCCAGGCGGACCTGCGCAGCGGCGATGTGATCGTGCTCGGGCGCGTGGTCATGCGCTATCTGGAGCTGTAGAAGCCTGAGCTTGGACCTGCGCGCGACGGCCGAGTCTGGCGTTAGGCTTCGGCGCCGTTTTGAGTCGAATGTCTTCCGTGCCCATTCTTGAACCTCGCGGGTTTCGCGCGCGTCGGCTGCCGGTCGGGAGGTTGGCTGGACCGCTGGCGGTCGTGATCTCGCTGGCGATGGCCTCGCAGGCCGCGTTTGGGCCCGCCCGGGCGGGCGCGAGCACGTCCGGGGCGGCCCCGAACTGCGTCCCTTCGAAGCTGGGGGTATCACAGGCGCTTGCCGGCGGGGCGGTGACGGTCACGCCGGCGCCGCAATCGATGGATGCCTCGCATCTGGCCCAGATCAGCTTTCTGGGTGTCCCGGCGGACGAGATCGTCGGCGTGAAGGTCAGCGGATCGCGCAGCGGCGCTCACGAAGGACGGCTGGAGGCCTACTCGCAGGGTGACGGGGCGAGCTTCCTGCCGAGCGAGCCATTCGCGGAAGGCGAGGTCGTCACGGTCAGCGCGGCGCTGCGCAGAGGCGCCACGACGACGCCGTTCTCGTGGCGTTTCACGGTCGCGGAGGTCGACTCGGTCAGCCGGTCTTTGGAGACGCCGCCGCCTTCGGCTCCGCCGCCGAAGCCGAGCGAACTGCAGCGCTTCGTCTCGAGGTCGGACCTGCAGCCGCCGGCCGTTACGGTCGGCGCCGATCGGGGCGTTCACGAACCGGGCGACATCTTCTTGGCCCCATATGCCGGCCCCGGCCAGTACGGGCCGATGATCGTCGACGGCGAAGGCCAACTGGTCTGGTTCAAGCCCGTTCCGAAAGGCGCACGGGCCGCCGACCTGCGGGTTCAGCAGGACGAAGGCAAGCCGGTTTTGACGTGGTGGCAGGACCCGCTGCTCGCCGACGGACAGCGCGATGCCGGGATCGTGATCGCCGACAGCGCTTACCGCGACATCCAGGTCGTGAGGGCCGGCAACGGTTACCAGCCGGACCTGCACGCCTTCGAAATCACGCCGCGCGGGACGGCGATCTTTACCGTTTATGACGCGATTCGTTGCAACCTGAGCGCTTACGGCGGCCCCGCCGAAGGCGCGGTCGCCGACACCCTTTTTCAGGAGATCGACTTGAGGACCGGCTTGGTGCGCTACGAATGGCACGCGCTCGATCATGTCGCCTTGGCCGCTTCCTATGAGTCGGTCGGCGCTGGCGGGACGCCTGTCTCGCCGTGGGATTACTTCCACATCAATGCCGTCTCAGAACACGGTTCCAGCCTGCTGGTTGACAGCCGTAACACGTGGGCCGCTTACGACGTGTCGGCTAACACCGGCCAGATCGTGTGGCGTTTGGGCGGCAAGGAATCGAGCTTTCAGATGGGGTCCGGCGCCAGCCCGGCCTGGCAGCACGACGCCCGCGAAGAGCAGGACGGCACGATCTCGTTCTTCGACAACGGCGGCACCCCTAAGGTGCACTCCCAGTCGCGCGTGATCGTGTTGGCTCTCGACAAACAGACGATGACCGCGACGCTTGTCTCGAGCTTCACGCACCTGGCCCCGCTGTTGGCGGCCAGCCAGGGCGACTTCCAACCGTTGCCAGGCGGCAACTGGTTCGCGGGCTGGGGCCAGGAACCGTTCTTCTCGGAATATTCGGCCAACGGCAAGCTCCTGTTCGACGCGCGACTGCCGCCTCTTTACCAGTCCTTCACCGTCTTGCGCTTCCCTTGGACGGGCCAGCCGACCGGGCCGCCGGCGCTCGTCGTGCGCCCCGGCGCGCACGGAAGGTCGGTGGCGTACGCGAGCTGGAACGGGGCCACGGCGGTCGCGTCATGGCGTCTGCTCGGAGGATCGAATCCACACACGCTGGCTCTCCTTGGGAGCGTCTCGCGCGAGGGCTTTGAGACCGCGATCGCGCTTGCGGGCGGTGCGCCGCGCTACCTGGTTGCGCAGGCGATCGGCGCAAACGGCGCGGTCTTGGGCTCGTCCGCTCCGGTCGCCGGCTGAGACCGACCTTTACAGCACGAACGGAATGATGGCGCGGACGCGAGTCCTGTACATGGCATAAGCCTCCGGAAAGTGCGCGCTCATGATCCGTTCCTCCTGTTTGGCCTTCCACCAGAGTCCGCCACAGAGAGCCGCGAACAGGGCAAAGCCGAAGGCCTGTCCGTAGGCGATCGCCGTGCCGAGCCCCATCGCGATCAGGCCCGTATAGATCGGATGCCGCGCCAGGGCGTAAGGGCCGGACTCGATCAGCTCGTGGTCCTGCTTGAACGTGACCTCCGCGCTCCAGTTGCGTCCGAGCGTGATCCGCGCCCAGACCGTGAAGGCGGCTCCCGCGAGTACGACGCAGTCGCAGAGGATGCCCAGCGCGAGCGAGTGGGGCCAAAGCCGCGACCGCTCGGAGACGTGCAACAGTTGCCCGCCGGTGAGCAAGACGATCGCAAAGACGATCGTCACCAAGCGATAGCCAAAGAACCCGCCTCGCTCGATCGTCTGCTTGGTCGAGAAGGCCATGATCAGCCAGTAGACGAGCCAGGCGATCCAGCACGCTCCGATGAACGTCCATGTCGGGCCGGTCATCGGTAAGGCTCCCGCTTCACGTCGGCAGTATCTCGCGGGGCGCGCGATGCTTGCCGCACGCGGTGTTGTTCGCCAGGCCCATACAAATTTGCTGCAATCATGCTACACTGGGCCCGTGGCGGCTACCGCGACGCATCCGCTGATCCGTGAGGCGGTCTACTTGCATGAGATCGCGAAGCTCTCGGACGCTGACATCGCCCGCGCGACGGGCGTCGCGCGCAGCACGGCCCGGGCGTGGCTTGCGCATACGCGCTCGCCTACGGGCAATCGGGCGGAGAGGCTGATCGAGCTTTCGGCGCTGGTGGAGCGCTTGGCGCGGGTTATGGAGCCATCCTATATCGCGGTCTGGCTGCGAAAGCCGGTGCCGGCGCTGCAGGAGCACAAGCCGATAGACGTGATCGCAAGCGGCGACTACATGCAGGTCGCCGAGCTTGTTTCAGCGCTCGAAGAGGCTCCCTTCTCGTAGTGGCCGCCGCAGTCGACCGCGTGTCGGTCGCCGGCTCCTGGTGGCGGCAGGCGCCTCACGGGTCCGATCCGCTTTGGCTCGCTGCTCCTCCCTCCAACGGTCGCTGGCAACGCGGTGAGACGGTCGCGGCGCTCTATCTTGCCGACGAGGAGGCGACAGCGTGGGCGGAGTGGTACCGGGTGCTCGCGGAGATCGCGGTGCCGCCCACCCACGGAATGCCGCGCGACCTCTGGCGCTTCAAGGTCGCCGTGGATGGCATCGCGGATTTCTCCACCCCGGAGAAGCTTGCCCGGCTCGACCTGCCTATCCCGTTGCCGGGACGACGGACATGGGCGCCGTTTCAAGCTGTCGGTGAGCATCTACACGCCTGCGGGTATCGAGGTGTGCTCTACCCGAGTGCCGCCCGTCCCGACCACAAGGCGCTCTGCCTGTTCCGGGACGGCATCCTGCTCCCCGGCACCGACCCCGTCCGGCCCCCTACAACCCATCGCGACCCTCCCGCACCCCCGACCGGGATGCGCACGTGAGGCGACCCGTCGTTCACGGTTTTAGTCTCTGCCCACAACCTCGCACCGCCCGATGAGCTGCTTCGCTGATGGGTCACGGCCGCGCGAGCCACGCAACCGCGGATAAGAAACAAAGGCGCCATATCAGCGGCCGCCGTGAGATAGCGATCTCGCTTGCATAGGCCATTTTCCCTCCGTGTCAACGACGAAGTATGTGGATGACTTGACGCAGAGCACTGGCAGTCGAAGACTAGACGAGCGAAGAACCCGTATGTAGCCATGCAGATGTAGGGATAGGACGAAGACTGATCGATGCACGAACATGGATCGCTACCACGAGCACGTCAGGACGGTCTCCTTGAAGAGGCGGTCGGCGAGGAGCTGCTCCTCTACCATCAAAACAGTCACACCGCCCATTGTTTGAGCCCGATCGCAGCCTGCGTCTGGCGGCATTGCGACGGCGAGCGCGATGTGGCCGAACTTGCCGAGTTCGCTGGGGTAAGCGACGACCTGGTCGCCGAGGCGCTTCACGAGCTGCGTGAGAAGGATCTGCTGGACGGCGGGACCGTGCTCATGGAGAGCACGGTCCCCGGTGTATCTCGCCGGGAAGCGATCGGCCGAATCGTGGGTATCGGTGGAGCTACCGCCGGCGCGTCGCTGATCGTCTCCGCGGTCGCCGCGACGCCAGCGATGGCCAGCTCTGTGGAAGAAATTAAAAAAGAAAGTGGTGGTAAATGCAACAAACCGGCAGCCTATAATTGTTGCATCTGCAAAGAAGCCGATTCCTATACAACCAAGAACAAAACTGAATGCGAAACTTTCTGTAACGAAAATTATGGAGGGTACGTAAGCTTTACTCCAAAATCTACGCCCTTTTAAGTAAAGATAGGGAGGACTGACCGATGAGCCAATACGGATCGCTACCACGAGCACGTCGAGGCGGTCTCCTTGAAGAGACTCTCGGCGAGGAGTTGCTCCTCTACGACCAAGGCAGCCACACCGCTCATTGCCTGAGCCCGATCGCAGCCCGTGTCTGGCGGCATTGTGACGGCGAGCGCGACATGACAGAACTGGCCGAGCTCGCCGGGGCAAGCAAGAACCTGGTGGCCGAGGCGCTTCATGAACTGCGCGAGAAGGAGCTGCTTGTCGCCGAGCCACGACTCATGCAGAGCATCGTCCCCGGTGTCTCTCGTCGGGAAGCGATCGTCCGGGTCGGGCGTTACGGTGCCGCCGCCGCCGCCGCGCCGCTAGTCGTCTCCGCAGTCGCCGCAACGCCAGCGATGGCCGAATCTACAAAATGGGAATGTAAACCTAAAACAGGCTCCACTTGCTGTCGCTGCTGCAATGACTGTGTGGGGGCATTTACAGGGACAAACGCGGAAATAGAATGCAAAGAATGGTGTACGGGAACAAAGGGAGCGTTTTTAGAGTTTAAAGAAGAACATGCATGCAACCCGTAAGTAGCGCCGTGGGCTTGCTTTAGCGTTACTGGATGCTGTGGCTGGTCTGGGTGGGCCTGCGGTGAGCATAGAGAGTCTCGAGTGTCATTCCCCGGCTGGCGAGTAACTTCGCGTTCACAGTCGAGTCGATGCGCTCACGGCCGAGGCCGCGGGCGCATCGACTTGAGAATTGGGCATGCGCGGTGGGCATCGGCGGCGATTCACACACTGTGGCGCATCCCAGCGAACGAAGGGCCGGGCGTAGAGCTACTGTATGGTGGTGGGCAGCCCCAATCAGCCGGTGTCCGCGACCTCACTGTGAGCAGGCGCGTGCGTCGACCTGATGCGCTTGGTCAACTCGCTGGCTTGCCCTGACAGCAGCGCGCTGGCGGCTTGATCGGCGTCTGCTCGGTCTCCCTCGAAAACCACGGCGTTGCTCGCGGCGCGGCGCACGGCCGCGAGTACCTGTTCCGGGCGCGAGCGCGCGGCGACCGAGTGCTCCAGCAGTTTGACGGCACCTTCTCCGGTGGTGCAGGGGCGGAGCGCAAATGCGACTCCGGGGCTGTAGTTCGTGAACGCGATCACAGCGATGGGCAGAGGTCGATCGCCGGCTCGTCCGCCGAGGCTCTCGACAGGCTGCTCGTCGGTCTCGCGGGTGTCGTTGATACGTACCGACAAGGGCTTTGGGTAGGGGTGAACGAGGCCATCGGCGTCGAGCACGGCGTACTCGTCAGACCAGTATTCCGCGCCGGCCTTTACGAGTGCGGCCACGAGCGTGGTCTTCCCGGCGAAGCTCCTGCCCGGAAGCACGATCGCTTGCTCTCCTACTCCGACAACTCCAGCGTGAACGAAGACATGGTCGGGGGAATGCAGCGCGATGTACATGCGCAGCTCGGCGTCGAGAATGCCAAGCGCGAGTCGCAGGTCAAACGGGCCCGCGATGGGCTGTTCGTCGCACACGACATTCAGAAGCGCCTCATCTGTGTCCTTGACGAGCGCAAAATGACCACGCTCGGGCGGATACTTCGCCGGACGGGCGCGCGGAGGCAGGAAATCGGAAACAGCCGCGAAGTGCTGAGAATCGGCGGTGACCGCTACGGTCACACCAAACGCCTCGACTGCCACCGTCTCTGCGCTTTCACCTGCCACACAGGGGACCATAGCTGTTGTACATTTGGATCATGAACGACGCGCTGGTGATAGTTCGGCTCTTTCTTGCCGCGGTGTTCATCGTCGCGGGGGTAGCGAAGCTCGTCGACCGCTCGGGTACGCGGCAGGCACTGGCGGATTTCGATGTGCCGGACCGCCTTGCCGATCCGCTGGTGCTGCTCTTGCCCGCGGCCGAGCTCGTGGTGGCGACGGCGCTGTTGTTTCCGACTACGGCTCGCTGGGGGGCCGTGGGCGGCCTGGTTCTCCTTGCGCTGTTCGTCGCGGGGCTCACACGAGTACTGCGCCGCGGCGAGGCCCCGGATTGTCACTGCTTCGGCCAGGTGCACTCCAAGCCTGCGAGCTGGACGACTGTAGGGCGAAACCTCGTGCTGGCAGTGCTGGCCGCCTACGTCGCGCTCGAGGGCCCGGGTCCCTCGCTTACCTCATGGGCGGCCGGCACCAACGCGACGGACCTCTGGCTGATCGCGATCGCCTCACTGGCCACCCTTGCAACAACGACATCCGTTCTTCTGTGGCGCGAGAACCGCCGGCTGCGCTCGACCAACGATCGGGCGGTCGCTGCGCCCCGGCAGGTCGGAGCGCTGGCGCCACAGTTCTCTCTGCCCTCCGCGAAGGGACGGGTCGTAAGTCTTCAGGATCTCTTGGCCGATGACTGCGCCTGCGTACTGACGTTCGTGAGTCCCGGATGTGGACCCTGTCAGCTGCTTTTGCCCGAACTCGCACGCTGGCAGGACACCGTAACCGAACGCTTGGCCCTAGCGTTGGTAGCTCCAGTAAAGGCCACGGAAGCCGAGCAGCTCGCGCGTGAGCACGCGCTGGCAGACGTGCTCATCGACGAGCAAGCAAACGTCATGCACGCATATGGAGCCTGGGGAACTCCCTCCGCCATCCTCGTCGCATCGGATGGCACGGTGCGCAGCGCGCCCGTCGCCGGCTATGTCGCGATCGAATCGCTCATACGTCTCGCACTTCAGGACGAGACGCGGCACTCACGGAACTAAGGACGGCAAATGCTGATGTCAAACTGACCATTCGCCTTTGGTATCGCGATGCACGCGACAAACCGCGAGGGCGGCCCGCGGGGTATGACCGATAGCCCAGAGCAAGCGCCAAACGTAAGAGGCGGCGAGCCCGCGCTTGCCGCGCTTAGCGAGAGTCGACCAATTCCGCATGTACTCGGCGCTCGGAAAGAGCATTTGCATTACGGTGGTGATCTTGGATCTCAGGTTGCCTGGCGCCCAGAGCAGACCGCCAATCTCCTCGACGATCGGATCGCTGTGACGGCGAAGCTCGTGCTGAAGCGAGGGCAGTACTTCGACGTCCAGGTTGTTCAAGAGCTGCTCTCCCTCTGGCAGCATCCGCAAACCGCTGGCGAATCCCGCAACGCCTTCATACATATAGGCCAGCTCGAGCGCGCGTCGCCACTGGTCTTCTGACGCGATCGCGATCGCCCGTCTCAGATCCTCGAAGGTCTTCGAAATCGGCTCCCGTGCGTGCTGTGCCGCGTGCAGCGCGACGTGCAGCAAGAGGAGCGCACGGTCGGGCACACGGACCTCGACACCGGCGATGTCTTGCCACCTGGCGCGAGCCAGCAGCGACTGCCAGATCATTTCGCTGTCACCCCTGAGGCCGGGAAGCGCACGATGCAAGTCGACGCAGAGGCCGTCACGCATGAGAGTCCTTGCATGCGTGGGCCCAAACTGTGTGCGTTCGGTCGATCGGGGATGTTTCTCGAAACCAAGTAAGTCGAGAACAACCAGGGCTCGTTCCCAAGAGACTGGGCTCACCATAAGGTCGGCGTCGCCGTAGACACGCACTTGACCTGGATAAAGCCACTGACCGAGAACGGAGCCCTTGAGCAGGAGCGTCGCGATGCCGGCATGTTCAAGAGCATTGGCGATCTCACCCGCGAGACGCTCAGTGCGCATGGTCCGGACTATCAGCTCGAACTCTCTTGCGCCATCTCGCACCGCAGGTCCTCCTTCCTACGCGCCCGGCAAGATTCGAACTTGCGACCTCTCGCTCCGGAGGCGAGCGCTCTATCCACTGAGCTACGGGCGCCGACGCGGTCCCGCTACCGTAGCGGACCATGGACATGTCCCTGTTCTTCGCGGGCACCGGCGGCTCGGTGCCGAGTGCAAGGCGCGGCCTGCCGGCGATCCTGATCAGACGCGGCGGGGACACGATCTTGATCGACTGCGGCGAGGGAACCCAGCGCCAACTGATCAAGTCGGTCGGCCTGCTCGACCTCGACTCCGTCTGGATCACGCACTTTCATGCCGATCACTGGCTCGGTCTGCCCGGAATGCTCAAGTCGTTCGGCCTGCGCGAGCGCACCCGGCCACTCAGCGTCTACGGGCCGCGAGGTTTGGCGAACCTGATGGAGCAGACACGCTTCGTCTACGGCAGGCTTCCCTACGAGCTGAACGTCATCGAGCTGGACCCTGCCGAGTCGGTCCAAGGCGATGGCTACGCGATCGCGGCGATCCCTGTCAAGCACAAAGGAGAGGCCTACGGTTACGCCCTGATCGAGGAGCCCCGGCCAGGCCATCTCGACCCCGATCTTGCCGCTCGGCTCGGCGTCGAGCCCGGCCCCGACTTCGGACGCCTGCAGCGCGGCGAGACCGTCGGCTCGGTCAGCCCCGACCAGGTCCTCGGACCGGAGCGCCCCGGTCGCAAGATCGTCATCTCCGGGGATACGTCGCCGTGCGAGTCTTTGATCGTGGCCGCCCACGAATCGGACGTGCTCGTCCACGAGGCCACGTTCGCCGAGGACGACACTGACCGGGCGCGTCTCACCTCTCACAGCACCGCCCGCCAGGCCGCCGAAGTCGCGCGTGAGGCCGAGGTCCGGATGCTCGCCTTGACCCATATCTCCAGCCGCTATCCAGGCGGCGAGCTATGCGAGCAGGCCCGCGAGCTGTTCGCCCAGACCGAGGCCCCCCGCGACTACGACACGATCGAAGTGCCCTTCCCCGAGCGCGGCTCGCCGAAGCTCGTCCGCTGGTCTGAGCGCCGCGCCCGCGAGGCTCCTCCGCCCGAACCGGTCGCCGCCGGCTGATACAGTCGAAGCAGCTCCTTAACCAGGTCCCGAGAGGCCAGGAAGGAAGAACCCAGAAGTGCACGACACCGAGAAGACGGTCCTCGGCGAGGACGACCTGCGGCGGGCTTTGACCCGCATCGCCCACGAGATCGTCGAGCGCAACCCTCACAGCGCAGACGATCCGTCCGGTCTCGCGCTCGTCGGCATCCACCGCCGCGGCGCCTATCTCGCGCGGCGCCTGCGCGACATCCTCCAGGATCTGCTCGGTGTCGAGGTCCCGCTCGGCGACCTCGACATCGGCTTCTACCGCGACGACGTCCTCAGCAGGCCCGCCGCGCCTGTCGTGCATGCCTCCCACATCGACTTCGACGTCACCGGTCTGACCGTCGTCATCGTCGACGATGTTCTCTATACCGGGCGCACCGTACGCGCCGCGATCGAGGCCCTGTTCGACTACGGCCGCCCCGCGAAGGTCCAGCTCGCGGTGCTCGTCGATCGCGGCCACCGCGAGCTGCCGATCAGGCCCGACTACGTCGGCAAGAACCTGCCGACCTCCCGCGCCGAGCATGTCTGTGTGCGTGTTGGCGAGCTAGACGGCGTCGACTCCGTCACGATCGCTTCTGTCGTTCCCGAGAAAGCCCTCACTCCATGAACCACTTGCTCTCGATCGAGGAACTCGACCGGCCCGCGATCGAGAAGATCGTCGCCCAGGCCTTTCGTTTCGCGGAGGTCTCCGATCGGGAGATCAAGAAGGTGCCGGCCTTGCGCGGCCTGATGGTCTTGAACCTGTTCTACGAGGCCTCCACGCGCACGCGCAGCTCCTTCGAGCTGGCCGCCAAGCGCCTGTCCGCGGACGTCGTCAACTTCGCGCCCAGCGGCTCGTCCGTCGAGAAGGGCGAGTCCCTGAAGGACACCGTCCAGACGCTCAGCGCCCACAAGCCCGACGCGATCGTCCTGCGCACGCCTTGGGCCGGCGCCGCCGAGCTGGTCTCGCGCTGGTGTCCTGCCGCGATCGTCAACGCCGGCGACGGCAAGCACGAGCACCCGACCCAGGCTTTGCTCGACGTCTACACCCTGCACCGGCGCCTCGGCTCGATCGACGGCGCCGAGATCTGGATCGTCGGCGACGTCGCCCACTCGCGGGTCGCGCGCTCGAACATCATCGCCTTCCAGCGCCTCGGCGCCCACGTCACCGTCGCCGGGCCGCCCACCCTGATCCCCCGCGAGATCGAGATGCTCGGCTGCGACGTCCGCTACTCCCTTGACGAGCTTCCTCGCGCCGACGTCGTCTACGCGCTGCGCATGCAACACGAGCGCCAGACCGAGGCTCTGGTGCCCTCCCTGCGCGAGTACGCAAGCCGCTATCAGATCAACGGCCGGCGCCTGTCCGCCCGCCAGCTCCTGATGCACCCCGGCCCCGTCAATCGCGGCGTCGAGCTTTCCGGCGAGGTCGTCGACTCGCCGCAGGCCCTGATCACCGCCCAGGTCGAGGCCGGCGTCGTCGTGCGCATGGCCGTCCTCTACGAGCTGCTCGCCGGCGCCCACGCTCCCCGCCCCGTACCCGAGCCCCAGTTGGCGTGATGGGATTCGAGCCGCTCGTCAAAGGACCCGGGGCGCCCGCCAAGCTGCTGCTGAAAGACGTCCACGCGCTCGATCCCCGCACCGGGCTGGACGCGCGCCGTGACGTCCTCGTCCGCGACGGCCTCATCGCGGAGATCGCCGACCCCGACACGATCGCGCCGGCCGATGGCGCTGAGACCGTCGAGGGCCGCGGCCGCGCGCTGATGCCCGCCTTCTTCGATCCCCACGTACACCTGAGGACCCCCGGCCAGGAGCACAAGGAGGACATCGAGACCGGCACCCGTGCCGCCGCCGCCGGTGGTTACGGAGCGGTCATCGCGATGCCCAACACCGACCCGCCGATCGACTCCCCGCCTCTTCTGCGTTCCGTGCGCGACGCCGCCGCCCGCGACGCGCGCGTCCCCGTCGGGTTCATGGCCGCCATCACTCGCGATCTCGCGGGCTCCGAGCTGACCGAAATGGCCACCCTGCGCTCGGAAGGCGCCATCGGCTTTACCGACGACGGCATGCCCGTCGCCAGCGCCGGCACCCTGCGCAAGGCTCTCCAATACCAGCGGCTCTGCGGCGGAATAATCACTCTGCACGAGGAGGACCCGACGCTCTCCCGCGGCGCGTCGATGCGCGAGGGCGCCGTCAGCGCCGCGCTCGGCATCGCCGGCGTTCCGTCTGTCAGCGAGTCCACGATGGTCGCCCGCGACGCCGAACTCGCCGCCTTCGAGAACGCCCGCGTCCATTTCCAGCACCTCAGCTGCGCGGCGTCCGTGCGCGCGCTCGCGTCCGCCAAGTCGGCCGGGGTCCGCGTCAGCGGTGAGGTCACGCCGCACCACCTCCTGCTCACCGACGAGTCGGTCCGAACGCTTGACACCCGCATGAAGATGAATCCGCCGCTCGCGGGCGACGATGATCGGCTGGCCCTGATCGCGGGGCTCCGCGATGGCACGATCGACTGCGTCGCCACCGACCATGCCCCGCATGCGCGCGAGGAGAAGGAAGTCCCGTTCGAGCAGGCCCCCTTCGGCACGACCGGCCTCGAGACCGCCTTCGCGGCGCTGTATACAGGCCTCGTGCTGCCCGGCCTACTCGACCTTAACGTCCTCATCGACCGGATGACCGCCGGCGCCGCCCTCTTTGACCTGCCGATCCCCTCGATCGCCATCGACGAGCCCGCCAACCTCACCTTGATCGACCTCGATGCCGAGTACCTCGCCGGCGAGCGAGGCTGGGAGAGTCGCTCCGAGAACTGCTGCTTCGCCGGGCGCCGCCTCCGTGGCCGCGTCCTCTTGACGGTCGCCGCCGGCGTGATCGCCTACCGCGAGCGTGTCTTCTCGGTGGTGGCCGCCTAATGAGCCTGCTCGAACGCGACAAGGCGGCGCTCGTCGTCGTCGACATCCAGGACGGCTTTCGCTCTTACGCGTCGTTCGACTCGGTCGTCGCGTCGGCCAACAAGCTCGTCCAAGCCGCCCGCATCCTCGGCCTGCCGATCCTCGTCTCTGAGCAGTACCCCAAAGGGCTCGGCCACACCGCGCCAGAGGTCGGCTTGGTCGAGCCCTCACTTGACGGCGAGCCTGAGACCGGCTCCCCGGCCGAACGCCTGATCGAGAAGACCGTCTTCTCGGCCGCCAGAGCCGACGGCTTTGACCTGGAAGGCCGCAGCCAGGCGATCGTCTGCGGGATCGAGACCCACGTCTGCGTCAGTCAGACCGTCCACGACCTGCTCAACAAAGGCGTCGAAGTGCACGTCCCCGCCGACGCCGTCGGCTCGCGCCACGAGATCGACTACGAGCGCGGCCTCGAGCGCCTGCAGCGCGCCGGCGCCGTCGTCTCGACGGTCGAGTCCGCTTTGTTCGAGCTGCTCGAAGGCGCTGGCGCTCCGGAGTTCAAGACGGTCCAGAAGCTGATCATCTGATGGGGGTTACTTCTCTGTGAGTCCCGACCGATCGAAGATCGTCCAGCGCGCGCGCGCGTACGTGCTGCTCGAGGATGGTGTCCGCTATGACGGCGATGCCTGCGGCGCCGCGGGTCACGCCGTCGGCGAGATCGTCTTCACGACTGGCATGTCCGGCTATCAAGAGTCCTTCACCGACCCGTCGTTCGCGGGCCAGCTGATCGCTTACACCTATCCTCACATCGGCAACTACGGCGTCAGCGCCGAAGCGATGGAGTCAGACAGGGCCTGGGCCAGGGCCGCGATCATGCGCGAAGCGTGCGACCGCGAGGACGCGCCCGCGGCCGAGGGCGGCTGGCTGGCATGGCTCGCCGACTGCGGTGTCCCGGCGATCAGCGGCGTCGACACCCGTGCGCTCGTGATCCACATCCGCGAGCGCGGCGCCATGCGCGGTGGGGTCTTCCCGGCCGAGATGTCCGAGCGCGACGCTCACGACCTGATCGCGGCCGAGCCGCCGATGGCCGGCCAGGACCTCGCCGCCCGCGTCACGCCCGCCGACGTCAGCCGCCACGGTGATGAGGCCGCCGTTGGGCCGCGAATCGCGGTGCTCGACACCGGCATCAAGCGGTCGATGGTCTCCGAGCTGCTCAGCCGTGGCGTCCGTCTCAGCCTGCACCCGTGCAACAGCTCGGCCGCCGACCTCCTGGCCGAGGACCCCGACGCCGTTTTCCTGTCGAACGGCCCCGGCGATCCGGGCGCGCTCGATTACGTCGTTCAGACCGTACGCGAACTCGTCGGCGTAAAGCCCGTCTGGGGTATCTGCCTTGGCCATCAGCTGCTCTGCCGGGCGGTCGGCCTTCAGACTTTCAAGCTCCCGTTCGGCCACCACGGCGCCAACCATCCGGTCAAGGACCTCCAGACCGGACGCATCGAGATCACCTCCCAGAACCACGGCTTCGCCGCGCTCGGCCCGGGCGGCGCTCGCACAATCGAGGGCGACGAGCCCGTACGCTGGCAGACCGACTTCGGCGAGGCCGCTCTTTCGCACGTCAACCTGTATGACCGCACCGTCGAGGGCCTCGAGCTGTTGGAGGTGCCCGGCGGGACCGTCCAGTACCACCCAGAGGCCGGGCCTGGGCCCCACGACAGCCTCTACCTGTTCGACCGTTTCCTAGAGCGCATCCGGACGGCTGCATAAGTGCCGAAGCGCAAGGACATCGACAAGATCATGATCCTCGGCTCCGGTCCGATCGTGATCGGTCAGGCCGCGGAGTTCGACTACTCCGGAGTTCAGGCCTGCAAGGTTCTGCGCGAAGAGGGCTTTCAGATCGTGCTCGTCAACTCCAACCCGGCGACGATCATGACCGACCCCGGCTTCGCCGACGCCACCTACGTCGAGCCGCTGCTACCCGGTCCGGTCGCCCAGGTGATCGCGCGCGAGCGCCCCGACGCGCTCCTGCCCACGCTGGGAGGCCAGACCGCCCTGAACCTGGCCAAGGCTTTGCACGACGACGGCACCCTTACCAAGTACGACGTCGAGCTGATCGGCGCCGACTACGACGCGATCGCCTGCGCCGAGGACCGCGAACGCTTCGCCGCGACGATGCGCGACGCGGGCCTCGAGATGCCCGCCAGCGCGATCGCCACGAACCTCGAGCAGGCCATCGACGCGCTGCCAGGGCTCGGCCTGCCCTGCATCGTGAGGCCCGCCTACACGCTCGGCGGGCGCGGCGGCGGGATCGCCCGTACCAAGGACGAGTTCGAGCGCATCGTGGCGCGCGGGATCGAGGCATCTCCGATCGGCCAGATCCTGCTCGACCAATCGGTCCTCGGCTGGGGCGAGTTCGAGCTGGAGGTGATGCGCGACAACGCCGACAACGTCGTGATCGTCTGCTCGATCGAGAACGTCGACCCGATGGGCGTCCACACGGGCGACTCTGTAACGGTCGCCCCCCAGCAGACCCTCACCGATCGCGTCTACCAGCGCCTGCGCGACCAGGCGATCGCGGTGATCCGGGCGGTCGGCGTGGAGACCGGCGGCTCGAACGTCCAGTTCGCGGTGAACCCCGAGACCGAGCAGATCTTGGTGATCGAGATGAACCCCCGCGTGTCGCGCTCTTCGGCGCTCGCCTCCAAGGCCACCGGCTTTCCGATCGCCAAGATCGCCGCGCGCCTGGCGGTCGGCTACACCCTCCAAGAGATCGACAACGACATCACCGGCGTCACCCCCGCCTGCTTTGAGCCGACGATCGACTACGTCGTCGTCAAGTGGCCACGTTTCGCTTTCGAGAAGTTCCCGGGCACCGACTCGACGTTGACCACCCACATGAAGTCCGTCGGCGAGGCGATGGCGATCGGCAGGACGTTCGGCCAGGCCTTCGCCAAGGCGCTGCGCTCGCGCGAGCTGGACAAGCCCCCGTGCCTGGGCGAAGTGTCCGACGAGGATCTGCTGGCGAGCCTTGAGATCCCCAGCCCGGACCGCTACGAGACGATCCTCGAGTTGCTGGCGCGCGGTGTCGACGTCGAGGCCGTCCACGAGCGCACCTCGATCGACATGTGGTTCCTGCGCGAGTTGCTTTCGCTCGCCCTCGACCCCGACGCGCCGTTCGCCGGGCAGCTTGCGTTCCGATCGGTCGACACCTGCGCCGCCGAGTTCCCGGCGCGCACCCCCTACTACTACTCCGGCTCAGAGCGCGGCGAGCCGGCCCACGAGGTCGTGCGCGGGGAGCGCCCGTCGGTCGTGATCCTCGGCGCCGGACCGAACCGGATCGGCCAGGGGATCGAGTTCGACTACTGCTGCGTACACGCCGCGATGACCGTACGCGAGTCAGGACGCGACGCGGTCATGATCAACTGCAACCCAGAGACCGTCTCAACCGACTATGACACCTCCGACCGGCTCTACTTCGAGCCGTTGACGCTCCAGGACGTGCTCGCCGTGGTCGAGGTCGAGCGGCCGGAGGGCGTGATCGTCCAGTTCGGTGGCCAGACTCCGTTGAAGCTCGCGGCCGGCCTGGTCGAGGCGGGAGTCCCGCTGTTGGGCACGAGCGTCGACGCGATCGACCTCGCCGAGGACCGCTCCCGCTTCGGCGACTTGCTCGCCGAGCGCGGCTACAAGGCGCCGCCCTTCGCGACCGCCCGCTCCGTGGAGGAGGCTTTGGGCAAGGGCGATCAGGTCGGCTACCCGTTGCTGGTGCGTCCCTCCTACGTGCTCGGCGGCCGGGCGATGGAGATCGTCTACTCGAACGCCGGCCTCGCCGACTATCTCAAACGGGAGCCGCCGCCCGACCCGGATGGACCCGCAGACCCGGATGGCGCGGCCGGCGCCCAGGGACCGGCGATCTTCTTGGACCGCTTTCTCGAGAACGCGACCGAGGTCGATGTCGACGCTTTGTGCGACGGCGAAGAGGTCTGGGTCGGCGGGATCATGCAGCACGTCGAGGAGGCCGGTGTCCACTCCGGCGACAGCGCCTGCGTGCTGCCTCCGCACTCGCTCGGCGAAGAGATGCTCGAGCAGATTCGCGGCGCCACACGCGAGCTGGCGCTCGCGATCGGCGTCGTCGGCCTGATCAACGTCCAGTACGCGGTACACGCCGGTGAGCTGTACGTGATCGAGGCCAACCCTCGTGCCTCGCGCACGGTGCCGTTCGTCTCAAAGGCCGTCGGCTTGCCACTTGCCAAGCTCGCCTGCCGGATCATGCTCGGCGAGCGGATCGCCGACCTGGGCCTCCCCAGAGAGGCCGAAGGGCTCGGCAGCGGCGATCACGTCTCGGTCAAGGAGGCGGTCCTGCCGTTCGACCGCTTCGAGGGCTCCGACGCGGTGCTCGGTCCCGAGATGCGCTCGACCGGAGAGGTCATGGGTATCGCCCGCGACTTCCCGACCGCTTTCGCCAAGGCCCAAGCCGCCGCGGGCGTGCCTCTGCCCAACGAGGGCACGGCCTTCATCACGGTCACCGACTCCGACAAGGCCGGCGCGTTCGCGGTTGCCCAGACCCTGCACGACGTCGGCTTTCAGATCGTCGCCACGCGCGGCACCGCCGAGGCGATCGCGCGCATGGGGGTCCCGGTGCAGCGCTTGAACAAGATCGGCGAAGGCTCGCCTCACGTGCTCGACTGGATCGAGCGTGGCGACGTGCACCTGGTCGTCAACACGCCGACAGGTTCTGGTGCGAGGACCGACGGCTGGGAGATCAGGCGCGCCGCCGTCGCCCACGGGATCCCCTGCCTGACGACCCTCGCCGCCGGCGTCTCCGCCGCCCGCGCGATCGCCAGGGCCCACGCCGGCGGTGAGCCCGAGGTCCTGTGCCTGCAAGAGCTGCACCGGTGATCTACAGGGTCCTGTTCGACCTGCTGCTGCGGCGGCTGCCAGTCGAGAGCGCCCACCGCCTCGCGGTCCGAACGCTGCGGATCGTCTGCCTCATCCCCGGCGCTCAGGCTTTGATGCGCCGGCTCCTGGTCCCGCACGACCCGGCGCTGCGCGTCCAGGCGCTCGGCCTGACGTTCAGCGGCCCGCTCGGGGTCGCGGCCGGTCTTGACAAGGGTGGCGAATGGTTTGAAGGTCTCGGCCTGCTTGGCTTCGGCCACGTCGAGGTGGGCACCGTAACGGCGCGGCCCCAGCCCGGCAACCCGCGTCCGCGCATCTTCAGGGCGCTCGAAGACCGGGCGCTCCTGAACAGGATGGGCTTTCCCAATTCCGGCGCCCAGGCAGTCGCCGCACGCCTGCGCACGCGCCGGCGCCAAGGGCTGATCCTAGGCGTGAATGTCGGCAAGAGCATGTCCGTCCCGGTCGAGTCCGCCGGGGCCGACTACCGCGCGAGCGTGCGTCAACTGGCGCCCGTCTGCGACTACCTGGTCGTCAACGTCAGCTCGCCCAACACGCCAGGCCTGCGCGACATGCAGGCAATCGAGTCGCTGCGGCCCCTGCTCCTCGAGGTGCGCCGAGAGTTGGCCGACGCGAGCCCGCGAACGCCGCTTCTGGTCAAGATCTCACCGGACCTCGCCGACGGGGGCCTCGACGCGATCGCGGACCTCGCGCTCGAACTCTCGCTCGACGGGATCGTCGCCGTCAACACGACGATCGATCGAAGCGTTCTCTCCCGGCCCTCAGAGCTGGCCGCGATCCAGGGCGGCGGGATCTCCGGCCCCCCGCTGAAGAACCGCGCCGTCGAGGTTCTGCGGCGCCTGCGCGACCGGGTCGGCGATCGTCTGGTTCTGATCTCCGTCGGCGGGGTGGCGACGCCCGAGGACGTTTGGGAGCGCATCGCCGCGGGAGCCACGCTCGTGCAGACCTACACCGGTTTCGTCTATGGCGGTCCAGGCTGGCCCGTCCGCGTCAACAGATACCTGGCACGCCGTGTCCGGGAAGTCGGCGCCGCGTCGATTCAGGAGCTGGTCGGATGCGCCGATCGAGGCGCCCAGATGACATCGTTGGGAGCTGTCTCCCGGACAGATGGGCTGGCTGGACAGCCAAACGAGGCCAAGATAAAAACCCCTGCAAACGGCATACACCACCGTCCAGGAACCTCGACATAGGTAAACCTCAGGTCGAGGTTCAGATGAATTAATCGCGTTTCCCTTGATCGTCGTCCCACGGCGTGTAGACTCGCCGCCCATGGCGACGGCGACCGAATTGGCGGGTCAAAAGCACACTGTGGCCCCCGAGCGGTCCCTCAACCAGCGGATGGACGCGCTCGCCCGAGCGAACCGCATCCGCACCAAGCGCGCCCAGCTCAAGCGCGACCTGAAGGCCGGTCGCCTGTCGATCCACGCGCTGCTGTTGAACCCGCCCGAGTACCTGGAGACGGCGAAGGTCTTCGACATGCTGCTGGCCGTCCCCAAGTACGGCCGCGTCAAGACCAACAAGATCCTCGCCCACTGCCGGATCTCGCCGAGCAAGACAATCGGCGGACTCTCAGATCGCCAGCGCAGCGAGCTGATCTCGCTCCTGCGCCGCTGATTCGAGCGGTGGCGACTTCCTGGCCGTCGTCAGTGTCGCGGCGCTCGGTCCCGGTCGCGGACGGAACTCCAGCCGATAACGACATTAAGGTCAACGCCATCGCTCGCGTGTTCGTCATAACGGGCCCCTCCGGGGTCGGCAAGGGAACGCTCATCAGGGGCTTGATGGAGCGCGTACCCCAGCTGCAGCTGTCGGTCTCGGCGACCACCCGCCCGCCACGACCGGGCGAGCGCGACGGGGCCGACTACCACTTCCTGAGCCGTCCCGAGTTCGATCGCAAGGTCGACGAAGGCGCCTTCGTCGAGCATGCCGACTATGCGGGCCGCAGTTACGGGACTCTGCGCTCCGAGCTTGAGGACCGGGTGTTGGCGGGCGTGCCCGTCGTCCTCGAGATCGAGGTCCAGGGAGCCAGGCAGGTGCGCGCGGCTCTTCCGGACGCGATCCAGGTGTTCATCGCCCCGCCGTCGCTCGCGGCCCTGCGGACTCGCCTGGTTGGGCGCGGGACCGACGACGGCACCGAGGTCGAGCGTCGCCTTGCGGTCGCCGAGGGCGAGCTTGCCGCCCAGCCCGAGTTCGCCCACGTGGTCGTCAACGATCGCCTCGAAGACGCCCTCGCCCAGCTCACGGAGATCGTTACGGCTGAACTCGACTAGTCACTACAATCGAAGTTTCAACCGAGAAAGGCTAAAGCCAAGTGATCTCACCCCGCATCGACAAGCTGCTCGACAACGTCGACTCCAACTACGCCAGCGTGCTCGTTGCCGCCAAGCGCGCGCGCCAGATCAACAGCTACTACCACAACCTCGGCGAGGGTACCTTCGACGAGTTCCCGCCGCCGATGGTCGAAACCGTCTCCAAGAACTACCTCACGATCGCCCTCGAGGAGGTAGCCGCCGGAAAGATCAAGTACAGCTACAGGTGATCTGCACGTCGCAACACCGCGGCCGGGACTTGTGGGGGCGGCTGAGCGGCTCTAAAACGTAGGTCATGTCACGGATCTTGCTCGGCGTCAGCGGCGGCATCGCCGCGTACAAGGCGCTCGAGCTGGTGCGCTTGGCGACGGCCGCGGGGCACTCGGTCAGGGTCGTGCAAACGCCGACGAGCAGGCGCTTTATCGGCGCGGCTTCGTTCGAGGCGCTGACGGGGGCGCCGGTGCTGGTCAGCGAGTTCGAGCGCGACCCCTCGAGGGGCGCCTTTCCGGGGCAGCCGCTGCCGGCGCACGAACCGCTGAGCCACCTGGAGCTGATCGCCGGCGCCGAGCTGTACGTGATCGCGCCGGCCACGGCAAACACGATCGCCAAGCTGGCGAACGGCTTGGCCGACAACCTGTTGAGCAGCTGCGCTCTGGCCGCGCGCTGCCCGCTCGTGGTCGCGCCGGCGATGAACGACCGCATGTATGAACACCCGGCGACCCAGGCCAATCTGGGCACGCTGCGCGCGCGCGGCGCCCAGATCGTCGAGCCCGACGTCGGGCGCCTTGCCTCCTACGGCGAGCACGGCATCGGGCGCCTGGCCGACCCGGCCCGGATCCTGGCGGCCTGCGAAGCGGTCCTTAGCGGCGAGCCCGTGGAGGGCAACGCGCTCCCGGAAGGCGGCTTGCCAGCGGGCGGAGTCGCCCCGGCACCCGGCGCAGTCATCCCGGCCGCTGCGCCCAACGGCGGCGGGGGGGAGTGGAGCGGTCTGAAGGTGCTGATCACCGCCGGCGGTACGCGCGAGCCGATCGATGGAGTCCGCTTCGTGGGAAACAGCTCATCGGGGCGCATGGGCCTTGCACTCGCCAAGGCCGCGCGCGCGCGTGGCGCCGAGGTGACGGTGATCGCCGCCAACGTGTCAATGCCGGCTCCGGCCGAGGTAGCCTGGCGCGAGGTGCGCACGGCGGCCGAGCTGCGAGAGGTCTGCGCGCGCGAGTTCCCGGTCTGCGACGTGCTCCTGATGGCCGCTGCGGTCGCGGACTTCCGGCCGGCGGCAACCGCCGCCGGCAAGATCAAGAAGGCGGGCCGCGCAAGTCTGAACCTCGAGCTGGAGCCGACCGTCGACGTGGTCTCAGAGCTGGCGGCCTCCAGACGCGCCGGCCAGACGTTGATCGGCTTTGCCGCCGAGCACGGCGAGCGAGCGCTCGCCGAGGGCCGCGCCAAGCTTGCCCGAAAGGGTCTCGATGCGGTCGTCGTCAACGACGTGTCGCGGCCGGACATCGGTTTCGAGGTCGACCACAACGAGGTCACGATCGTGACCGGCGCCGGGGAGTGTCACGTCCCGCGTGCCGCGAAGGTAGAGGTTGCCGAGGCGATCCTCGATGTTGTCGCGAGCCTGCGAGACGGCGCGCCGCGACCGGCCGGCCGGGGCCCAGGCCGATGACGGCCGACCGTCCCGGCGGGATGATGTGCCGCGGTCCCGATGCTATCCTCGATCTTGAGAGCTTTCGAGCCGGTGCGGGAATGCCGGTGGCAGTGCCGAGAGTGGGCGCCGGCCCGCTTTTTTTTACGCCACGAACCGGATCCCCGGCACCGGAATGCGGCCGACGGAAACGAGCGAATGAGACGGGAAAGAGGTGAGCAAACACAGATGACAGCGCTGCAGGCGGATATCGAAGAGCGTCTGGCGGCCAAAGAGCCGGACGTCGAGGTGCTGCTCGCCGAGGTTCTCGGCGGCCGTCAGCTGCGAGTCTTCATCGATCATCCTGAGGGCGTCACCCTGGAGTTGTGCGAGCGCGTCAGTTCGTGCTTGAACGAGTTGCGCGAGCGCTACTCGTTGGAGGTCTCCTCGCCCGGCACAGAGCGCCCGCTGACCAAGCCGGCGCACTTCCGGCGCTTCATCGGACGCAGGGCCCGGGTGCTGGCCGATCCCGGACGATCGGTCCGCCATCGCCGTCCGAGGGTCAACTTCACGGGCGAGCTGGTCGGGGCCTCCGATCAGGAGGTGACGCTCGCCGCCGCGGACGGGATCGTCACGATCCCATACGCCGAGATCCGTCGTTCGAATCTGGTCGAAGATTAAGGAGTCCAGCTACTCATGTCACGCGAAATACTCGAGGCGATGCACGCGCTGGCGCGCGAGAAGGGGATCGAGCCCGAGAAGCTGATGGTTGCGCTCGAGGACGCACTCCTGTCCGCATACAAGAAGCAGCCCGGCTCGGCCAAGTACGCGCGCGTGGAAATGGACCGCGAGACGGCCGACTTCAGGGTCATCGAACTGAAAATCCCCGAGCGCCTGGAGGCGCACCTGATCGTCGAGACGATCGACGAGGAAACGACGATCGATCCCGAGACGGGGGAGATGCGCGAACCCGAGGAACCGGAAATCGATCCTGCCAAGTTCGCCGAATACCGCGACCAGATCGATGAGCAAGACGTCACCCCCGACGACTTCGGACGGATCGCCGCGCAGACCGCCAAGCAGGTGATCCTGCAGCGCATCAGAGAGGCCGAGCGGGACATGATGTACGAGGAGTACCGCGACCGCGTCGGCGAGCTGATTACAGGCATCGTGCAGCAGTCGGACTCTCGGTACACGCTTGTGCAGCTGCGCGAACGCGTCGAGGCGCTGCTGCCCAAGTCAGAGCAGGTCGACGGTGAGCGCTACGACCATTCCCAGCGGATCAAGGCCGTCATCAAGGAGGTCTCGCCCTCGACCAAGGGGCCTTCGATCATCGTTTCCAGGCGTGATCCTGAGCTGATCAAGAAGCTGTTCGAGCTGGAGGTCCCCGAGATCGCCGACGGCCTGGTCGAAATCGCCAATGTGGCGCGCGAGCCCGGCTACAGATCGAAGATCGCGGTCGTTTCGAACACCGACGGCGTCGATCCAGTTGGCGCCTGCGTCGGTCCGCGCGGCTCGCGCGTGCGGATGGTCGTCTCCGAGTTGAGGGGCGAGAAGATCGACATCATTCCCCACAACGACGAGCCGGCCCGGTTCGTCGCCAAGGCCCTCTCACCGGCGCGCGTGCGCGAGGTCTTGGTCGACGACGAGGCCAAGCAGGCGACCGTGATCGTGCCCGACGACCAGCTCTCGCTGGCAATCGGCCGCGAGGGCCAGAACGCCCGCTTGGCGGCACGCTTGACCGGTTGGCGGGTAGACATCCGCTCGGAGACCGAGTTCGCGGCCGAGGAGGCCGAGCACGCCTACGAGGAGGAGGAAGTCTCGGGCCGTTGCGCCGCGATCCTCTCCAACGGTAGGCGCTGCCCGAACGCTTCGCTTCCGGGCTCGCGCTACTGCGGCCTCGAGAGCCATCAGGCGCTGGCCGAGATCGCAAGCGACAACGTCGCCGACCTGAACGCCCAGGCGAACGCTTCAACGGGTGCCGCGGACGCCGGCACGCAGGACCCGGTCGCGCTCGCCCACGACGCCGACACCGAGCCGATCTCGGCTGTGCCCGCCGAGCCAGCGGTCGCGGAGGAGCCCGTCAACGAGGGGTCGGCTGGCGCGGATGAGCCTGTCGTCGCCGAGCCCGCCGCCGAGGAGCCGACGCCATAGCGCGCGTGGCGGCTTCCGGCCAGGCGCGTCAACCGCGGCGCAGGTGTGTCGGCTGCGGGCGCAGCGCGCCCAAGCCGGAGCTGATCAGGATCGCGCTCATGCCAGAGCCGCACGGGCGTCGGCGGCGGGCCGTGCTCGACCGTGAAGGCACGATGCCCGGTCGTGGCGCTTATCTCTGCCGCGAGGATTCCGCGGGCGAGCCCTCGCGCGACTGCGCCGCGCTCGCGCTACGCAAGGGGGCGCTCGCGCGAGCGTTGCGCTGTGCCGTGACCCCCGATCAACTCCTAGAATCGGTGAACCGAGATGAGTCGTAAGCGCGTGCACGAGATAGCCAAGGAGCAGGGCCTCTCCAGCAAGGAGTTGCTCGAGAAGCTGCATGCCGCCGGCGTGGAGGCGAAGACGGCTTCCTCTTCGATCGAGGAGTCGGCCGCGTTGAGCGTCTTGGGCAACGGCGGCGGCGCCGCCTCGACGGCGACGGCTACAGCGACCGCGACGCCCCCGCGATCCGCGCCCGCCGTGCCCGAGCCGGAGCCCGTGTCGGCTGAGGCGTCCAACGGTGCCGCCCGGACGCCCCCCGAGGCACCGATAACGGCCCCCAAGCAGCCGCCGTCGCCCCAGTCATCCCAGCCTGAACCGCCGGCGACCGCTGAACCAAAGGCCGAGCAGGCGCCCGCTCCCGCACAACCTGACGGCGAGCAGGCCGCGGCCGGCACTCCGGCCGAGCGTGTGCGACCGACTCGCGATTCAAGGACGGGCGAGCGAGCGCCCGTGAGCGGTGCGCCCGGAGGGCGCCGGCGCGTGGTGATCGACTCGCAGGCTTCGCGCCGGCAGCAGGGCGGGCCGGCCAACCAGCCGCAGCGCCGGCCGCGGCGGGGCAGGCGCAGGCGGGGCACCTACGACGAGACGATCGCGCCGATCGATACGGCCGCGATCCAGGAGACCGACCTGGTGCGTGTCAACTCCGGCTCGACCGTAAAGGACGTCGCCGAGTATCTGGGCGCGCCGGTGCCTGAGGTGATCAAGAAGCTGATGACTCTGGGCGAGATGGCGACGCTGACGCAGACCCTCTCCGACGACGCGATCCAGGTCCTGGCCGACGAGTTCGACAAGCAGATCGAAATCGTTCATGCCGCCGACGACATCGAGGTCGAGCCGGTCTTCGAAGACGCCGAGGAGGACCTCATCGAACGGCCGCCGGTCGTGACGATCATGGGACACGTCGATCACGGCAAGACCTCGCTCTTGGACGCCATCCGCGAGACCGAGGTGGCGGCGGGCGAGGCCGGCGGGATCACTCAGCACATCGGCGCCTACCAGGTCAAGCACGGCGGCAAGGAGATCACCTTCCTGGACACGCCCGGCCACGAGGCGTTCACGGCGATGCGCGCACGCGGCGCCAAGGTCACCGACCTGGCGGTGATCGTGGTCGCCGCCGACGATGGCGTCAAGCCCCAGACCGAAGAGGCGATCGACCATGCCAAGGCGGCCGACGTGCCGATCGTCGTCGCGGTCAACAAGATCGACAAGGAGGGGGCTCAGCCCGAGCGGGTGCGCACCGAGATGACCCAGCACGGCCTGCAACCGGCGGAGTGGGGCGGGGAGATCGAGTTCGTGGACGTCAGCGCCAAGACCAGGCAGGGCCTTGACTCGCTGCTGGACACGATCCAGGTTGTGACCGATCTCGAGGAGCTGCGCGCCAATAGCGACGCGCCCGCTTCGGGAACGGTGATCGAGTCCAAGCTCGACCCGGGTCGTGGCCCGGTCGTGACCGTGCTCATAGGTCGTGGGACACTCCGGGTCGGTGATGCCCTGGTGGCGGGGGCGCACTTCGGCCGGGTGCGCGCGATGCACGACTTCACGGGCGCCCGTCTGAAAGGCGCCGCGCCTGGTCAACCGGTCGAGGTGCTCGGCTTCGATGGCGTGCCGGAGGCCGGCGAGCTGGTGCGGGTCGTCGAGAACGAGCGCCGCGCACGCCAGCTGGCCGGTGAGCGCGCCAACCGTCTGAAGACCGAGGCGCTGGCAAGGCGCTCGGGGCGCAAGGTATCCCTGGAGGATGTCTTCAAGCTCGCCCAGGAGGGCGCGGTCAAGGAGCTGGGGCTGGTCGTCAAGGCCGACGTGGCGGGCTCGCTGGAGGCGATCGAGGACGAGATCGCCAAGCTGCCCCAGCAGGAGGTCAACGTCAACATCATCCATCGCGGCGTCGGCGGCATCAATGAGTCCGATGTGATGCTGGCCGCGGCCTCTCGAGGTCTGATCCTGGCGTTCAACGTCAGGCCCGTCGGCGAAGCCAGGCAGCTCGCCGAGCGCGAGGGCGTCGAGATCAGGTCTTACTCGGTCATATATCGCGCGATCGAGGAGCTGCGGGCCGCGATGCAGGGGATGCTCGAGCCGACCGAGGTGGAGACACCGCTCGGTCAGGCCGAGGTACGCCAGCTGTTCAAAGCGTCGCGCATCGGCACGATCGCGGGCTCGTTCGTTACCGAGGGCAAGGTGACACGCGGCGCGAGGGTTCGGATCGTGCGCGAGGGCACCGTCATCTATGACACGACCATCGCCAGCCTGCGCCGCTTCGAGGAGGACGTGCGAGAGGTCGCGGCCGGCTTCGAGTGCGGGATCGTGATCACCAACTTCCAGGATCTGCGTGAGGGCGACATCTTGGAGACATACGAGACGCGACTGCAGGAGCGCGAACTCTCTTAGGAGGCGTTTCGAAATCCCTGTCGCCGCGATTAAGCGTTTGTGTAGATACGTTAGTATATTGAGAAGTAGAGCCAGGCGGGAAAATGTGGTTCTCCTTTTGCCGGAAATACCATCGTATTAGCTTTTTATATATACATAAGTAGTTTTCAAAAAATATAAAGTACTTCTTGGAGCGTCCGTCTTAGCCGCGAGGCGGCGCCGCCACCCGGAGACGACCCGGAGGGATAGGATGAGTTCGGGACGTATGCGTCGCGTCGACGAGGCGCTCAGACAGGTGCTCGGCGACGCGATCATTGGAGAGCTGAAGGACCCTCGAATCGGATTTGTGACCGTGACAGATGTCAGGACAAGCGCAGATTTGCGCCACGCGCGCGTATACGTGAGCGTGCTCGGCGCCGACGGCAGGCCATCGCCGGAGGCTCAGCGCGGGGAAACGCTCGACGGTCTGAGCAGCGCTCACGGCTACCTGCAAGGCAGGGTCGCGAGCGAGCTGAAACTAAAGCGTACGCCGACCCTCGAGTTCGCTTATGACGCGACTACCGATCGGGCATTGCGCGTCGAGGCCCTGTTGGACGAGATCGAGACCGAGACCGAGACCGAGACAGAGACAGAGGGCGCGTGAGCGCGGACATCGAGAGCCCGGAGGTCACGCGCGAGCGCGTGCTGGCGCGAATCCGCGAGGACTCGTTATTCGTGCTGGCCGCCCACGAGAGCCCGGACGGCGACGCGCTCGGCTCGCTGGTCGGGATGCAGGGTCTGTTGAGCGCGCTCGGCAAGGACTCCCAGATGTTCGTCGCCCCTGACGATCTGCCGCTGCCGCCCGAGTACCGGTTCTTGAAGCTCGACGGCCTGATCACCGAGCCGCCCGCCGACATCGCGCAGCGAACGGTCGTGTTCCTGGATTGCGGCAACATCGACCGCAACTCGGCGAGCGTTTTGCAGGAGGGCAAGAACCTGCTGAACATCGATCACCATCACGACAACACCAGGTTCGGCACGCTCGACCACGTCGTGCCGGCGGCGTCGTGCACCGCCGAGATCGTATGGGACCTGATGCACGGACTTGACGTCAGCCCTACGCCAGAGGTGGCGCGAGCGCTCTATATCGGACTGATCACCGACACCGGCCGTTTCATGTACGAGAACACGACACCGCTCGCCCATACGATGGCGGGCGAGCTGATCGCCGCCGGGGTGGACGTGCAGGACGTGTACAGGCGCCTGTACGAGGACATGCCCGAGGCCAAGCTTTCGCTCCTGGCGCGGGCGCTTGGACGCATGCAGCGCTTCGACGCGGGCGCCCTGACGCTGGCCGCGCTGAGTGCCGAGGACTTCGCTTGCACGGACGCCCAGGACAGCTTCGCGGAGGGCATCATCGACCATCTGAGAGCCGTCCAGGGCACGAAGCTGGCGGCGCTCGTGCGTGAGCTGGGCGAGGGCGGCAACGCCATCAACGTGGCCGGTGGCCTCGCGGATGAGCCCGGCGGTGAAGGACGTGCCCGCACGGAGGAGGTGCGCCGCAAAGTTTCGTTGCGCGCGACCGACGATGACATCGACGTCTCCAAGATCGCGCGCGCCCAGGGCGGCGGCGGACATCGAAGGGCCGCCGGCTTCACGACCACGCTCGAGCTGGATGCTTTGATCGAGTTCTTGCGCCGCGAGCTGGCGGCGCAGCTGCAGCCGGCAAAGGCGCTGGCGCCGGCCTCGGCGTGAACGGCATTCTGCTGATCGACAAGCCGGCCGGGCTGACCTCGCATGACGTCGTGGCGCTCATTAAGCGCGGCCTCGGCGGCCGCGTCAAGGTCGGTCACGCCGGGACTCTCGACCCGTTCGCGACCGGCCTGTTGATCGTGCTGGTCGGGCGGGCAACGAAAGCCCAGGCCCAGATGATGGCGCTCGTCAAGCGTTACGAGACGCTCGCCAGGCTGGGCGCCATCTCCAGTACGGGGGATACCGAGGGAGAGATCGAGATCACCGGGCGCCTCCCGCCTGATCCGCCGGCGTTGCCCACAGGTCAGGTCAAACAGCGACCGCCTCGTTATTCGGCTGTCAAGGTGGACGGCAGGCGCGCGTACGCGCGCGCGCGAGCCGGCGAAGAGTTCGAGCTGCCTGAGCGCACCGTCGAAGTCCTGCGCTTCGAGCAGACCTGGCGCGCTGGGGAGCAGGCCAGATACGAGATCGAATGCTCGTCGGGCACATATGTGCGCTCGCTGATCGAGGGCCTTGGCGACGCGTACTGCCTGGAGCTGCGCCGCACGGCGATCGGGCCGTTCTCGGTGAGCGAAGCCGTGGCGCCGCCTCCGCGCGGCGTGGCCTGGGAGGACCCGCCGCTGATCGAGTTGGAACGGGCGCTCACGCTGCTGCCCGGGGCGGACTCCGGGCACGAGGCGGTACGGCCGCGCGACCAAGACGACTAGGCTGTGCGGCCGTGAAGGTCATCTGGCTGCCCGACCTGTCGTCCTCGGAGGAGCCCCAGCGGTCCGGGCGCAGCGTTGCGGTCGGAACCTTCGACGGCGTGCACCTCGGGCATCGTGCCGTGATCGAGGGCTCTGACAGCGTGCTCACGTTCGAGCCTCATCCCGTCTCGGTCGTGGCGCCGCAACACACGCCGAAGCTGTTGACGACGCTCGAGGCGAAGGCCGAGCTGATCGAGGGTCTGGGTGTCGAGGAGCTGATCGTGATCCCGTTCGACGCCGAATTCGCGGCCCGCTCGGCCGGCGAGTTCGTCGCCGACGTGCTCGTCGGCGCGCTCGGCGCGCGGCGGGTCGCGATCGGGGAGAACTTCAGGTTCGGGCATCGCGCCCAAGGCGATCCGAAGCTGCTCGGCGCTGACGGCCGTTTTGAGACGGTCGTGCGACCGCTGCTCGAAATCGACGGCGAGATCGTCTCTTCGAGCCACATCAGGGGCTTGGTCGGAGCCGGCGAGGTCGATCAGGCCGCCCGCTTCCTGGGCGCTCCGTTCCAGCTGCGCGGAGAGGTCGTGCACGGCGATCAGCGCGGCCGCGAACTCGGCTTTCCGACGGCGAACCTGGTGCCCGAGGAGGCGCTTGCGTGCCCCGGGCACGGTGTTTACGCGTGCCTGGCCAACGGCACGACGCCCGCGGCCGTCAGCATTGGCGTGCGCCCGACGTTCGCGACCGGCCGAGGCGAGCTGATCGAGGCACATCTCCTGGATTTCGACGGCGATCTTTACGGCACGATGCTGCGCTTGGAGTTCGTCGCGAGGCTGCGCGGCGAGCGGCGCTTCGATACCGCGGAGGCCTTGATCGAGCAGATGCGCGAAGACGTGGTCCGCACACGCGAGCTGACCGCTCAGGGCTGAACGCGCGACCTGCATTGGTATCGCACCTGCTACCGTTGGCGCGCAAATGGCTGCCATAACCGCAGAGCGCAAGCGCGAGATCGCCGCCAAGTTTGGCACCGACGAGCGCGACACCGGCAACACCAGGGTCCAGATAGCCCTGCTGACCGAGCGCATCAACCACCTGACCGAGCATCTGCGCGAGCAGAAGAAAGACCACCATTCAAGGCGTGGCCTGTTGATGCTGGTCGGGCGGCGCAGGCGGTTTCTGGATTACATGCAGCGCACCGACCTCGAGGGCTACAGGGCGCTGATCAAAGAGCTTGGCCTACGCAAGTGAGACGAACGTGGACACTGCGCGGAGCTGTGTCCACGGTCGTCCGTCTGATGGCTTTCTGAAATGAGCGTGATCGAGCCCGGCGCGGAGGTTCCGGCGTTTCGGCTGGTCCGCGAAGACGGCGAGGGCTTCACCGAGGCCGACCTGAAGGGCCATACGACGATCTTGGTCTTTTATCCGTTCGCGTTCAGCCCGGTCTGTACCGACCAGTTGCAGGTCTACGACGGGGCGCTTGACGAGCTGACGGCCGGCGGGACCGAGATCTATGGGGTCTCATGCGACAGCGCTTATGCACAGCGGGCTTTCATGGAGAAGCTCGGCGTGCACATTACGGGGCTATCTGACTTCGAGCCCAAGGGCGCGGCGTGCGAGGCGTTCGGCGTGCTGCACGAGGGCGGCTTCCCGCAGCGTGCGCTGGTCATCGTCGACCGAAACGGCGTCGTGGGCTGGAGCTATCAGGCGCCGACCCCCGCCGAGCTGCCGGGCCTGGAGTTGCTGCGCGAAGGGCTAGCGGCGGCAAAGGCCGCCGCGGCCGGCTGAGTCGGACAGACCGCCCGCCCGCCGCTCACCCGCTCGCCACTCGCTCGCCCAACGGGCCGTCCGCCCGCCCGACAGGCCGCCCGCCCGCCGCCCCGCGACCGCCTGCCCGCGCCCGCCCGCCGGGCGCGTACGGGTCCGCTAAGCTGCGCTGGTTCGGAACAAAGAGATGAGAAAACGATCCGCATAGGGGCGCGCCGCGTCCCGATCCGACGGCGGAACATTAGGAAGGCAGAATGAATATGAGTAGTAATGACTCCGTGACCCGGGTCTCAGTGGACATCGCGGGTAGCGAGATCTCGTTCGAGACCGGCAAGATGGCCAAGCAGGCCTCCGGTGCGGTGGTCGTCAGGCAGGGCGACACGATGGTGCTCGCGACGGCCGTCGCCGGTTCGCTGCGCGACGTTGACTTCTTGCCGTTGACGGTCGATGTCGAGGAGCGTATGTATGCGGCCGGGAAAATCCCGGGCTCGTTCTTCAAGAGGGAGGGTCGTCCGGGGGAGAAGGGCACGCTGACAGCGCGCATGATCGACCGTCCGATCAGGCCGTTGTTCCCGAAGGACTGGCGCTATGACACGCAGCTGGTAGCGATTCCGCTGTCGATCGACCACGTCCACCCTTACGACATCCTGGCAATGAACGGAGCATCGGCGGCGCTGATGATCTCTGACATCCCGCTGCCGACACCCGTCGGCGCGGTGAGGATCGGCAAGATCGATGGCAACTTCGTCGTGAATCCCTCCGAGGAGGCTCTCAACGAAGCCTCTGGCGAGGCCGACGGTGAGGCCGAGGGTGGGGGTTCTGACCTGGACCTGATCGTCGCGGGCACCGAGGAGGCCATATTGATGGTCGAGGCGGGCGCCAATGAGATCCCCGAGGCGGAGATCCTGGACGCGCTGGACATCGCGCACGCGGCGATCAAGAAGCTGTGTGCGCTGCAGCGCGACCTGGCCGGGAAAGTCGGCAAGGAGAAGAAAGTCTTCGAGGCGATCAAAGTCGACCAAGCCGTGCTCGACGCCATCCGCGCTTCGCACGGGACGGCCCTGGACGCGGCGACGCAGGTGGAGGACAAGCTCGAGCGCCAGGACGCGACCAAGGCCGTCGAGCAGGAGATCCTCGAGCAGCACGCGCCGCCCGCCTCAGACGGTGCTTCGGAGAGCGAAATCGTGCATGCGAAGGAGCGCAGGGCGGCGGTCCAGTTGGCGTTCGACAAGCTCGAGAAGGCGATCATCAGGGAGCGCATCGCCGTCCACAAGAAGCGCCCGGACGGGCGCTCGGAGAATGAGATCAGGGACATCTCGATCGAGGTCGGCGTCACCCCGAGGACCCATGGCTCGGCCTTGTTCACGAGGGGCCAGACCCAGGCGTTGAGCGTCGTTGCGATGGGCACCCTCAAGGAGGAGATGAGGATCGATACGCTCGGTTTGGAGACCAAAAAGTATTACTGGCATCACTACAACTTCCCGCCGTTCTCGGTCGGCGAGGCGGGCAGGATGGGCGGTGTCAAGCGCAGGGACGTCGGCCATGGCGCGCTCGCTGAGCGCGCGCTCGCGCCGATGGTGCCCTCGATCGAGGAGTTCCCTTACTCGATAAGGGTCGTTTCGGACATCCTCGAGTCAAACGGTTCCTCCTCGATGGCGTCCGTCTGCGGCTCGTCGTTGTCGCTGATGGATGCCGGTGTGCCGATCAAGCGGCCTGTGGCGGGTATCGCGATGGGCTTGATCAAAGAGGGCGATGATTACATCGTCTTGACCGACATCGCCGGCGTCGAGGATCACCTCGGCGACATGGATTTCAAGGTCGCCGGCACCGAGCGCGGCATTACGGCGCTGCAGATGGACATCAAGATCACGGGCGTCACGTTCGAGATCTTGAGGGACGCGCTGGCGCAGGCCAAAGAGGCGAGGACGTTCATCCTTCACAAGATGGCTGACGTGATCAAGACCCCGCGTGAGCAGCTCTCACAGTTCGCGCCGCGGATCCAGACGATCCAGATCGATCCTTCTCAGATCGGTCTATTGATCGGTAAGGGCGGCGAAACGATCAGGGGGCTCTCGGAGGAGTTCGAATCGCAGATCGACGTCAACGACGATGGCCAGGTGCTCGTGTATTCGGCCAACGGCGAGCTTGCCGACGCGTTGGCGGAGCGCATCAGGATGATGATGAAGGAGGTCGAGGTTGGCGACGAGTTCGTAGGCAAGGTCGTCAAGACGACCACCTTCGGCGCTTTCGTGGAGCTGGCGAAGGGGACGGACGGCCTGCTGCACATCTCGAACGTCTCGCCGGGCGAGCGCGTCGAGGCCGTCGAGGACGTGCTCAACAGGGGCGATGAGATCAACGTGAAGGTCGTCGAGGTCGACAAAGAGCGCGGACGCATCGGTCTGCGCCTGGCCGAGGACCCGGAGATCGCCGGCAAGACGGCCGAGGACCTGGCCGGCATGGCGGCCGTCAGCGGTGGTGGCGGCGGCGGCGGTGGACGCCCGCCGCGCGACGGAGGGCCCCGGCGCAACGGCCGCGGTGGCGGCTCCGGCGGCGGCGGCGGCCAGGGCGGTTCCGGCGGGCCACGGCGCGAGGGCGAGCGCGGCTCGGGCAGGCCGAGGCACGGGGCGGGACGAGATCGCCACTGAGCGGCACTGCACGAGTACGCTGCCCAGCGGCGTAAGGGTCGTTACCGAGCGCATCGAGGGGGTGCGCTCGGTCGCGCTCGGTTTCTGGATCGGCGCGGGCTCGGCGATGGAGTCCGACGGGCAGGCCGGGCTCAGTCATCTGCTGGAGCACATGCTGTTCAGGGGCACCGACAGCTATCGCTCGCACGAGATCGACGAGCTGTTCGACGGGATGGGCGCCGAAATCAATGCCGGTACCGACCGCGAGACGACCTCGCTGTATACGAGGGTCGCGGACAGGCACCTCAAGCGCGCGTTCGAGGCGGCCGCCGAGATGGTCTGGCGCCCGCGCATGGAATCGTTGGAGGCCGAGCGCGAGGTCGTGCTCGAGGAGATCGCGATGTACGAAGACGATCCGCAGGACCGCGTGTTCGACGTGCTCGGCGGGACGGTCTTCGGCGAGCACCCGCTCGGCAGAGCGGTGATCGGCCACGCCGAGGTCGTCGGCGCGGTGACGCTCGAGCAGTTGAAGGCCTTCCATGCCGAGCGTTATCTGCCCAGCGACGTCGTGATCGCGGCGGCCGGGTCTTTGGATCACGAGACCTTGGTCGAGCTGGCAGCGGCCGCGGACCCGGATCGCCAAGACGCGGCGCGTCCGGGCGAAGGCGACGGCGGCGCGAGGGCCGGATCCGACCGAGCGCGCACGAGCAGGCCGGCGGGCAGCGAGCCGGAGTTCGAGCGCAGGGTCAGGTTCAAGGTCAAAGACACCGAGCAGTACCACTTCTGTTTGGGCGGCCCCGGTATCAGCCGGCACGACGAGCGCCGCTTCGCGCTAAGGGTCCTGGAGGGCATCCTCGGCGGAACCTCTTCTTCGAGGCTGTTCCAGGAGGTGCGCGAGCGTAAGGGCCTGGCCTACTCGGTGTTCACGTTCTCGGCCCAATACGACCGCGCCGGCGAGGTCGGCGTGTACGTCGGCACGAGGCCTGACAATCTCGGCGAGGCGGTCGCCACGATCGCGGCCGAGCTGGCGCGCGTGATCGAAGAACCGGCGACGCCCGCCGAGCTGGAGCGCTCGCGCGAGAACCTGAAGGGAAGGGTCGCGCTGTCCTTGGAGTCGACCTCGGCGCGCATGAACCGGCTCGGCTCGGCGCTGCTCGGCGGCATTCCGATCTACTCGGTCGAGGAGATCTTCGAGCGCATCGACGCCGTCACGGTCGAGGACCTCGAGGAGTTGGCGGGTGAGCTGTTCGTCCCCGACGCCCTGTCGGCAGCGGGGGTCGGTGCCGACGAAGACGTCTTCTTGAAGGCGCTGGAGCCCTTGGAAAGGGTGGCGGCGTGATCAAGGTCGCCGTCGCCGGCGCCGCCGGCAAGATGGGCGCGACGACCTGCGCCGCGGTCGAAGGAGCCCCCGACATGGAACTGGTCGCCAAGGCCGACCCGGTGCTGGGGGTCGGCCTGGAGGAGGTCTTGACGGACGCGGAGGTCGTCGTCGACTTCACGAGGCCGGACACGGCCCTCGCGAACGTGATGGCCTGTGTGGCGGCCGGTGTGCACGTGGTCGTCGGCACGACGGGTTTCGAAGCGCGGGCGCTCTCGACAGCGCTCGGATCGGGGCCTGACGCGCGCGCGGGGGGGCCGGCCGTGGGCGAGCCGTCCGCGAACGTCTTGATCGTCCCGAACTTCGCGATCGGCGCTGTCCTGATGATGCGCTTCGCCGCGATCGCGGCCGCCAAGATGGCGAAGGCGGAGATCATCGAGTTACACCACGATCAGAAGCTCGACGCGCCCAGCGGCACCGCCAAGCTGACGGCCGAGCTGATGGCACAGGCCAGGGGCGGTGGATCTGGACCCGCCCCTTCGGGCGGGATTCCCATCCATTCGGTGAGGCTGCCCGGCCTGGTCGCCAACCAGGAGGTGATCTTCGGTGACGTCGGCCAGACGCTGACGATCAAACACGACACGACCGGCAGAGAGGCCTTTATGCCGGGCGTCCTGTTGGCCGTCAGGCGCGTAGGCGAGCTGGAGACCTCGCCTGTGATCGGGCTCGAGTCGCTCCTGTTCTAGACACTCACCGTCTTTGATCGGCCAAGCTCCGTGCCGGCCCAGTCGAGCGCGCGCACCGCGACGAAAGGCTTCGCTTCGGGCCCGGCCAGGACGCTCTCGAAGCCGACGCTTGGCACGCTCGTCACGGGCGCAAGCCGACTTTGATGATCGCCGGAGAGCAGCTGCCAGCGGCTGACCTCGGTAGCGCCGTTCCAACTGGCATACACCTCGAGCCCTTCTGCACGGCGCGTCGTCGCGATGTCCGGCGCCTGTGCGGGCCGGCCGTGCCAGGGCAAACGGAACGCCCGGTAAGACTCGTAATCGGAGCCGAGGACGGCATCGAAAAGCAGCTCTCCCGAACGCCTGAACTCGCTGACGTGAGGCGCTTCGCCGAAGCCCACGAAAACATTGCCATTCGTCAACAGCTGCACCGAGCCCTGGCTGCCGGACAAGATCTTCGGGTGGACGTACTCGTCGGCCAGCTTCGCCGTCATCGACTCCTGGTCGACCTCGAGAATCAGGCCTCGCGAGAGCCTCTCGACGGCCGGTGTGGCGCCGTTGTCGAACACGCTCAAGGTCCCGTCCTGCTGGCGCCTGGCGTCATGCTGCCAGGCGAAACTCGCGCCTGGAGCCATCTCGAAGTCAGAGCGCTTGCCGCCGAGCCGCCACACGATCTCACCGGACCGGTCGATCTTGTAGATCGTGTGGGTGCTGCGCCCCGACACGAGCAGGTCGCCGTCGCCGTCGAGGCCGACCGAGTTGATGTGAACGTAGTCCCAATCGGCGGTCACTTCGGTGTATGACTCGCGCAGCGGTATGTGGTCGAGGCTGTGCCACTCCAGCAGGACCTTGCCGTTGGCGAGGTCGATCTCCTGAAAGATCGCGTCCTGAATCGTGCCCTCGCGTGGACCTCCGACCGTCGCCAGGTCGGCCCTGCGCACGACGTAACTGGTCAGCAAAGCGGTGCCGCGCTCGGTGATCACGAACTCGTGCAGATCGCCGCGCAGCCCGAAGCCGGCCTGCACGCGCCTGACCGTGCGATAAGCGGCGTCGGCGATCACGTATTCGCCGACGCCGTGGCCGAGTTCGATCGAGCCCTCCCACCAGGTCAAGACCGGGCTGCCCCGGTAGCTCTGGACCTGGAAGTTGGTCGTCACCTTGTTCGAGATCGGGTTCTCCCAGATCGGCTCGCCGTCGTTCGCGACGATCACCGCGCCCTGCTGGCCGTGCGGGTTGTTGTAAGGCGCTATGAAGATCGGGTCTCCGCTGACGCCTTGCTCGCTGTGCAGGACGGTCAACGTCGGGATCTCGAGGTCCGGTCTGGAGCGCCAGCGCGGCGGCCGCGGTGGGCCCGTTGGCGTCCGCGCCGGGGCGCCGCTCAGCAGCTCCGTCGCCGCGCCGGCCAAGCCCAGCCCGAGGGCCCCGGCGCCGGCCGACCGCAAGAGCTGCCTACGGGTCATCTCTTTATCCATCTCCAACCAGGAAAGCGCATCGGCGGCGTCCCGGCCCCCGGTTGGGTCTCAGAGGTGTCTTACATTTTTTGTTAACTACTTATGTATATATAAAACGCTAATACGATCGTAGTTTTGAAAAAGAGACGGACACTCCTCCAACCGAACGCCGCCAGCCGGACCCACACCCGGCGCCCGGCGCCGGGTAGCCTGCAGCACCTGATGTCGATCACGGTCACGCTTCCAGACGGAAACGAGCTGCGGCTGCCCGACGGCGCCACCGGCGAAGACGCAGCGCTTGCGATCGGGCCCGGCCTGGCCAGGGCGGCCCTGGCGGTCGAAGTCAGCCATCCCGCCGCGGGCGGGCCTGCCGGCGCGGGCCTGGGAGGCCCGCCGGACACGGACTCGAACGCGGACACGGACACGGGCCTGGGTCTCGACGGCGCCCCGGAGATCCGCGATCTGGCAAGGCCGCTGCCAGACGGCGCCCACATCGCGATCGTCACCGCCAAGAGCGGGCCGGCCGCGCTCGAGCTGATCAGGCACGACGCGGCCCACGTGCTGGCGGCCGCGGTCATGGAGCTGTATCCGGACGTCAAGATCTCGATCGGACCACCGATCGAGAACGGCTTCTACTACGACTTCGAGTTCCCGGCCGACGGCGCGCCGGCCGAGGCCGACTTCCCGGCGATCGAAGCCAAGATGCGCGATCACATCAAGGCCGCCGAGCCATTCGAGCGCCAGGATGTGACACCCGGCCAGGCGCGCGAGCGCTTCGCCGCCGAAAACCAGGACTACAAGGTCGAGCTGATCGACGACCTCGTTGCCGCCGCCAAGGCCAAAGGCCGGGCACTCCAGACGGTTTCGCTGTACACCAACGGCCCCTTCACCGACCTCTGCCGCGGCCCGCACGCCCGCGGCACGGCCACGATCGGCGCTTTCAAGCTGCAGTCCTTGGCCGGCGCCTACTGGCGCGGAGACTCGACCAGGACGATGCTGACGAGGGTCTACGGGACCGCCTTTCACAGCAAAGCCGAACTGGCGGAGCACCTGGAGCGCTTGGAGCAGGCCCGGCTGCGCGACCATCGCAAGCTGGGCCGCGAGCTTCAGCTGTTCACGTTCTCGGATGTTTCGCCCGGCTCGGCCTTCTGGCTGCCCGCCGGCACCAGGCTCTGGAATCGTTTGGTCTCGATATCGCGCGAGATGGCGGCCGTGCGCGGCTATGACGAGGTCAAGACGCCCCTGATCTATGACGCCGAGCTGTGGAAGACCTCGGGGCACTGGGGCAAGTACCGGAAGAACATGTTCACGCTCGAGACCGAGGGCCGCGAGATGGGCGTCAAGCCGATGAACTGCCCCGGCCACGCCCACCTGTACGCCAGCAAACGCCACTCCTACCGCGAGCTGCCGGTGCGCTACTCAGAGCCCGGCCTGCTGCACCGCAACGAGGCCTCCGGCGTCCTGCACGGCCTGTTGCGGGTCAGGCATTTCGCCCAGGACGACGCCCACATCTTCTGCACCGAGGACCAGGTCCAGCAGGAGGTCTCCGGCTGTTTGGAGCTGGCGTTCTCGACCTACGCCCTGTTCGACTTGGACGTGAGCCTGGAGCTGTCCACCCGGCCGGCCGACCCCGCGGAGCGGATCGGCGACGACGAGATGTGGGACCGGGCCGAGAGCGCCCTGGCCCGGGCGCTCGAAGACCGCGGCCTCGCATATGACCTGAATCCCGGCGACGGCGCCTTCTACGGACCCAAGATCGACATGCACATGACGGACTCCCTTGGGCGCTCCTGGCAGTTGGGAACAGTCCAGTTGGACTACTCGATGCCCAAGCGCTTCGGCCTGACCTACACCGGCGCGGACAACTCCGAGCACACCCCGGTAATGATCCACCGGGCCTCGTTCGGCTCTTACGAGCGCTTCATCGGGATCATGCTCGAGCACTACGCCGGCGAGCTGCCCGTCTGGCTGGCGCCGGTCCAGGGGATCGTCTTGCCCGTCGCGGATCGCTTCAACGAGTACGGTTTGAGCGTCGCCAAGCGCCTGCGCGAGCTGGGCGCATACGTCGAGTGCGACGAACGCAGCGAGTCGGTCGGCCGCAAGATCAGAGACGCCGAGCTGCGCAAGATCCCGTACATGCTCGTCGTCGGCGAGCGCGAGTCCGAGCAGGAGACCGTCTCCGTACGCGAGCGCCACGGCGGCGATCTCGGCGCGATCTCGGTAGCCGATTTCGGCGAGCGCTTGCAACCGAGCTATACTCCGCGCCCTTGACTGCCCGCAAATCTTCACGGACTCGCGCCTAGCCCGACTTGACGCGCGCCGACGACAGCTAGTGCCGGTACCACGCAGGTTCGACCGGCGCCCGCCCGAGCGGGACCAGACGAGGATCAACGAGCGCATCCGCGTGCCCGAGGTGCGCGTGATCGATGACGAGGGCAACCAGGTCGGCGTCTTGAAGACCCCCGACGCCCTCAAGCTCGCCCAGGAGCGGGAGCTGGACCTGGTCGAGGTCGCGCCCGAGGCCAGGCCGCCCGTCTGCCGGATCCTCGACTACTCCAAGTACAAGTACGAGCAGGCCCAGAAGCTGAAGCAGGCCCGCAAGCACCAGCAGCAGATCACGGTCCGCGAGATCAAGTTCAGGCCCAAGATCGCCGAGCACGACTACGACACCAAGAAGCACCACGTCGAGCGCTTCCTTCGTCACAAGGACAAGGTCAAGGTCACGATCATGTTCAGGGGGCGCGAGGTGACACATCCTGAGCGCGGCACGGCGATCCTCGACCGCCTCGCCGAAGAGCTGTCCGAGCTGGGCGTCGTCGAGCAGCGCCCGATGCAAGAAGGCCGCAATATGACGATGATGATGGCTCCCTCCAAAGCCGTGCTCGCCGGTCGCGTCGACGTCCAGGCCCACGACGGCCCCGACGGCGCCGGGCCCCCCGGCAACCCGGTTGCGAGCGCCGACGGCGCCGGGGTAGACGGCGAGTCCGACGGCGCCGTGTCATAATCGATCGCTCGACCATGCCGAAGATGAAGACACATTCGGGCGCCAAGAAGCGCTTCAAGGTCACGGCCTCCGGCAAAGTGCGGGGCAGGCACGCCTTCACGAGCCATATCCTCGAGAAGAAGTCGCCCAAAAAGAAGCGCCACCTGGGCACGCCGGCCGTGATCGCAAAGCACGACGAACCGCGTGTCAAGAAGCTTCTGGTTAAGGGAGCCCGGAGGGCTCCCTACCCGGTGGGACCTGCCGGCCGGATGCCGGCGGGAGGTGATCGCAAATGACGAGGGTCAAGCGCTCTTTGAACGCGCGCAAGAAGCGCCGCGCGACACTCGAGCTGACGAAGGGCTTCCGCGGCGAGGCGCACTCGAATTACAAGCGCGCCAAGGAGGCCTTGATGAAGGCCGACTCCTACGCATACCGGGACCGGCGCAACCGCAAGCGCGACTTCCGCAGGCTCTGGATCACGCGCATCAACGCCGCGGCGCGCCAGAACGGGATGAGCTATTCCCAGCTGATTCACGGCCTGAAACTGGCCGGCATCGAGCTTGACCGCAAGGTCCTGGCCGACATGGCGGTCCGCGACGCGGACACCTTCCGACGTATCGCCGAGACCGCCCGCGAGGCGTCGGCGTCGGCTGCCTGAACACGCCGCCGAAATCGACTCGCTCCGGGCGCCGCACCTGCAAAGGACGGCGCCTTTTTTGTGCAATGACATCGATCACATCCCCAAACAACCAACACCTGAAGCAGCTGAAGCGCTTGCACACCAAGCGCGGGCGCGCGCTCGCGGGCCGCTTCAGCGCCGAGGGCGAGGATCTGATCGCGGCCGCCGAACAGGCCGGCCAACCGGCGCTCGAGGGCTACCGGCTGGCGGGAACCCGGATCGGCGGACGGCGCTTCGTGGACGTCGAGGGGCCCGCGCTCGCGGCGGTCTCGACGCTCGGCTCCGGCACCCGGGCGATCGCCGTCTACGAGCAGCGCTGGCTGGCCGAGCCGGTCGGGCCTCTGTGCGTGTATCTGCATGGCCTGCGCGATCCCGGCAACATCGGCACGGTCCTGCGCGGGGCGAACGCCTTCGGTGCCTCCTGTGTCGCGCTCGGGCCGGACTGCGCCGACCCGTACGCGCCGAAGGCCGTCAGGGCGAGCATGGGAGCCATCTTCGCGGTCGGGCTCGCGCGCGCGCGCACGGTCGCAGAGCTGCCAGGTGTCAGGGTGGCGCTCGTGGCCGGCTCAGGCGAGCCCCTAGCCGAGGTCTGCGCTCGGATCGAGCACGGGGGGCCGGGTGCCGCGTCCGACGCAAGCCGAGGCCCGGGCGCTAGCCCAGGCCCGGACGCGGGCGGGCTGACGCTGCTCGTCGGGGCCGAGCGCGACGGCCTGCCGGCCGAGGTCCTCGCCGCGTGCGAGCACGTCGCGCACATCCCGATCTTCGGCGAGTCGCTGAACGCGGCGATGGCCGCGACCGTGGCGCTTTACGAGGCGTCTGGCGGGCCTACATCGACTAGGGTCCGGCCTGCATGATCGACCGGATCGAGGCATTGCGCGCGAAGGCAGAGGTCGAGATCGCCGCGGCCGAGTCCAGCGAGCAGCTGGACGAGTTGAAGGTGCGCCATCTCGGCCGCCGCGCCGAGCTGCCCCAGCTGCTGCGCGGCGTCGCGGAGCTGGCGCCCGCCGAAAGGGGTCCCGTCGGCCAGGCCGCCAACCGGGCGCGCCAGCAATTGGAAGCGCTGATCGAGCGGCGCGCCGGCGAGCTGGCCGGCGCCGAGCTGCAGCGGAGCCTCCTCGAGGACGCCGTCGACGTGACCCTGCCCGGCGCGCCGCCCCAGCCGATCGGCAAGCTGCACGTCCTGAGCGCAACACGCCGCGAACTCGAAGACGTGTTCTTGGGGCTCGGCTTCACGGTCCTGGAAGGCCCCGAGGTCGAGACGGTCCACTACAACTTCGACGCCCTCAACCACTCGCCGACACACCCCGCCAGGGCGCGCACCGACACCTTCTACGTGGAGCGCGCCGGCGGCGAGGGACCGGGCTTCGGCACGGGTCCGAAGAAGACGAGCGCACGGCTCGGCGAGCCCGGCGATCTCGTCCTGCGGACCCACACATCGCCGATGCAGATCAGGGCGATGGAGGCCAAACCGCCGCCGCTGTACGTGGTCATCCCCGGCCGCGTCTACCGGCCCGACTCCGACGCCACCCACACGCCCCAGTTCCACCAGATCGAGGGCCTTGCCGTCGACGAGGACATCACGCTGGCCGACCTCAAGGGCACGCTCTTGGTGTTCGCCCAGGAGCTGTTCGGCTCAGAGCGCGAGGTCAGGCTGAGGCCGCACTTCTTTCCGTTCACAGAGCCCTCGGTCGAGGTCGACGTCTCCTGCTTTCACTGCTCCGGCGCCGGCTTCTTGCGCGACGGTTCGCGCTGTTACCTGTGCAAGGGCGAGGGCTGGCTCGAGATCCTCGGTGCCGGCGAGGTCGACCCGAACGTTTACTCCTACATCTCGACCACCGAGGCCAACGCTCCCGGCTATGACCCCGAGCGCGTCCAGGGCTTCGCCTGGGGGATGGGCATCGAGCGGATCGCGATGCTCAGGCACGGCATCCCCGACCTGAGGCTGTACTACGAAAATGACCTCCGCTTCTTGGAGCAGTTCGGATGAGGACCGAAGGTCCGGTTAAGGCCGCCTGGAAGGCGGCCGATCCCATCAGCAGAGCCGACTGGATGGAGGCTCGAGCATGAAGATTCCCCTCGACTGGCTGCTCGAATACTGCGATCCGGGCCTTGACGTCGAGGCGATCGAGGAGAGGCTGACGATGACCGGCACGAAGGTCGAGGCGATCCATCGCCGAGGCGTGCCGTCGGCGGAGAACTTCGTAGTGGGTTCGGTGCTCGCCGCCGAGCGGCATCCGGACGCCGATCGCCTGAAGGTCTGCACCGTCGACATCGGCCAGGCCGAGCCGGCGACGATCGTCTGCGGGGCGTCCAACGTCGCCGCCGGCCAGGTGGTCGCGGTGGCGCGGCCAGGCGCGGTCATGCCTGGCGGGTCCAAGCTGAAGGCCGCCAAGCTGAGGGGCGTCCTTTCCGAAGGGATGATCTTGAGCGCCGCCGAGCTTCAGATCGAGGACTCGAGCGACGGGATCATGGTCCTTGACGGGATCGGCCCAGACGGCGGTCCGGCGCCGGGCGTCGCACTGGGCGAGGTGCTGCCGATCGCGGGCGTCACGATCGAGTTTGAGATAACGCCGAACCGGCCAGACTGTCTTGGCGTTTACGGGGTCGCGCGCGAGCTGCACGCGGCCACCGGAGCCGCGCTGGCACCCGAACCGTGGTCCGACGATCCAGGCTCGGAGGGGCCGGTCGCGGGCGTCGAGATCGAGGTCGCGTGCCCCGACCTGTGTCCGCGCTTCACCGCGAGGGTGTTCGAGGACGTCACGATCGCGCCCTCGCCGTTGTGGCTGAAAGCGAGACTGACGGCGGCCGGCCAGCGGCCGATCAACAACGTGGTCGACATCACCAACTACGCGATGCTGTTGACCGGCCAGCCGCTGCACGCTTTCGACCTCGACCGGATCGCGGGGGCCAGGTTGACCGTCCGCGGGGCCGGCGCCGGCGAGCCGGTCCAGACGCTCGACGGCCAGAGGCGGGTCCTCGACGAGGAGATGGTCGTGATCGAGGACGCCGAGGGCCCGACTTCGATCGCCGGCCTGATGGGCGGCGCGCGCTCAGAGGTCGGGGCCGGCACGAGCAGGGTCCTGATGGAGGTCGCCACCTGGAACGGCCCCAACATCCATCGCAGTTCGTGGGCGCTGGGCCTGCGCAGCGAGGCGTCCGGGCGCTTCGAGAAGGGACTGCAGCCCGAGCAGTGCCTGCAGGCGCAGGCGATTGCCGCCAAGCTGATGGTCGAGCTGTGCGGCGCGCGCCTTCAGTCCGGCACGATCGACATCGGCGGTTCCGGGCCGACCCCGGCGACGATCCGCTTGCGCGAGGCCCGGGTCGGCGCGATCCTCGGTGTGCCCGTCCCGCTGGCGCGCCAGGCCGAGATCCTGACGGCTCTGGACTTCGTGACGGTACCGACCAGCGATTTCCCGCACGGTGAACTCCCGCCCCTGACCGTAGACGAAATCCCTAAAGCGCTCTTGGTGCTGGTCCCGGCGCTGCGCCGCGACGACATAACCAGGGAGATCGACCTGATCGAGGAGGTCGCCCGGATCGACGGCCTGGAGCGGCTCCCCGCGACTCTGCCCGCGCGTAGGGGCGCCGCCGGCCGGCTGACGCACGCCCAGCGCGTGCGCAGGGCCGCCGAGGACGCGCTCGCGGGTCGCGGCCTTTTTGAGATCGTCGGTTGGAGCTTCGCCGAGCCCGCGCTGCTCGACCGTTTGCTCGTGCCTGGCGAGCACCCGCTGCGCAAGGTCGTCACGATCGAGAACCCGCTCTCCGAGGACCAGTCGGTCATGAGGCCGACGCTGCTCGGCTCCTTGCTGGACGCTGCCCGCCACAACGTGTCGCGCAACCGGCCCGACGTCGCGATCTTCGAGTCGGGGACGGTCTACCGCGCCGTCGAAGCGTTTGGCGCAAGCGATGGTGACGGTGACGGCGGCGGCGGTTCGCCGGCCGACGAGCACCACGCCCTAGGCGCCCTGTTGACCGGAAACCTCGGTCCGCGAGCCTGGCGCGGGGAACGCTCGGCGGCCGACTTCTTCGCGGCCAAGGCTCTGCTGGGCGGCCTGCTCGAGAGGCTGTCGGTCAGCTGGACCTTGCGGCGGGCTGCCGAGTCGCGCTGGCCGTTCCTGCATCCCGGCCGCTGCGCCGCCGTGGTCGCGTATACGGAGGGCCTCGACCGGGCGGGCGCTCGGGGGGCCAACCGGGCGGGCGCTCGGAACGACGATGATGGACCTGGCGCCGAGCCGATCGAACTCGGCTTCCTCGGCGAGGTCCACCCGACGGTGGCCGGCGCCTGGGACCTGCAGCGCACGGCCACGTTCGCGATCGACCTCGGCAAGCTCGCCGACGTCGCTCCTGAGGTCGTCTCCTTCAAGCCATACGGCTCGTTCCCGGCCTTGCGCTTCGATTTGGCCGTCGTCCTGCCGGCTGAGGTGCCGGCCGGCGAGGTTCTGGGCGCCGTCCGGCGCGCGGCCGGTGACACGCTCGAAGACGTCGAGGTCTTCGATGTCTATGCCGGCGAGCAGGTCGGCGCCGGCCGGCGTTCGCTGGCGCTCAGCCTTGTGTTCCGGGCGCTCGACAGGACGTTGACCGACGAGGACGTGGTTCCGGCGCGAGGCCGGGTACTCGAGGCGCTGGCCGGCTTGGGAGGCGAGCTGCGCGGTGGCTGATCTGGGCCCGACTCAAGTCTTCGAGCCCGGATCGCCGCGGGTGCTCGTCGCGGGCGCGACCGGCTTCGCCGGAGCACTGGCGGCGTATCTGCTCTGGCGCCATCCCCGTTTCGAGCTGGTCGCGATCACCGGCCGCTCGGAGGTCGGGCGGCGCCTGGATGACTTGTATCCCCGTTACCGGGTGCCGCTGGCGATCGAAGAACTCGACCTGGATCGCATCGCCGCGGCGCTTGATGCCGCGATCGTCGCCTACCCGCACGCCGCCGCCGCGCCGACGGTCGCGGGCTTGTGCGAGCGCGGCGTGCGCGTCGTCGATCTGAGCGCGGATTTCAGGCTCTCCGAGCAGGCGACGTACGAGCAGTGGTACGGGCCGCACCCGCGCCCAGAGCTGCTCGCCGGAGCGGCGTACGGTCTGACCGAGCTGCATCGGGCGGCGATTGCTTCGGCTTCGATCGTCGCCAACCCCGGTTGTTACCCGACCGCGTCGGTTCTCGGTCTGGCTCCTTTGGCGCGCGCCGGCCTGATCGCGGACGTCGTGATCGACGCCAAGCAGGGCATCTCCGGGGCCGGACGCACGTTCGACGAGACCACGCACCTTTCGTTCGCGGGCGAGAACATCCTGCCGTACAAGGTCGCCTGCCACCGTCATACGCCCGAGATCGAGGAGCAGCTGGCGCTGCTTGGCGCCCCCGTTTTGGTCCAGTTCCAGGCCCACCTCGTCCCGCTCGATCAGGGAGAGCTGGCCAGCTGTTATGTGACGACCACGCGCACCGTCGCGCCGTCCGAGCTGGCCGAGCTGTACGCCGACGCGTACGCGAGCGAGCCGTTCGTCGAAGTCCTTGACCGTCCGCCCGGGACTCGGGAGGTCTGCCAGACCAACTACTGCCGCATCTTCGCCGCCGCCGACCCCCACACCGGGAAGATCGTCGTTCTGTCGGCGATCGACAACCTCTGGAAGGGCACGTCCTCGCAGGCTCTCCAAAACCTGAACCTGATGTTCGGCTTCGACGAGATTGAGGGTCTGGCATGAGCGCGTGCGCGTTCATTCCGACATCGAAAGGATCGGCATGAGCGCCGGCAACGATGTCTGGGGCGATCGGACGTCTGGCGGTCCGCCCAAGCCGTTCTTCAGGTCGCGGTGGACGCCGAAGCCGGAGCACGTGCGCGAACTGGATTCGGCGACCGCGGGGCTGCCTGGCGGTTTCAGGGCCGCGGGCGTGGCCTGCGGGATCAAGCCGTCCGGCAACCACGACCTCGGCATCCTCGTCTGCGACTCCGACTCGCCGGTCTCCGCCGCTCGCTTCACCGCGACCGCGACCCCGGCCGCGCCCGTGCTGCTCAGCCGGGAGCGCTGCCGGCTTGATCGGTTGCGGGTCGTGCTCGCCAACTCGGGGTGCGCCAACGCCGAGACCGGCCAGCGCGGCCTGGACGACGCCGCCAAGATTCAGGGAGCCGTCGCCATGGCATTGGGCGTGGAGCCCGAGGAGATCGTGCTCGGCTCGACCGGCGGGATCAGCTGGTACCTGCCGGTCGACAAGGCGCTCAAAGGGATCCTCGACGCGAGCACCAAGCTGCGCCGCGAGGGCGATTCCGACTTTCAGCAGGCGATTCAGACGACCGACGCGTTCGAGAAGCGCGCCAGCCTCGAGGTCGATCTTCCGTCGGGGACCGTCCAGCTCAGCGCGCAGTGCAAGGGCGCCGGCATGATCTCGCCGAACTTCGCGACGATGCTCTGCTTCGTCCAGACCGACGCCGAACTCGAGCCCCACACCGCTGATCTGTTGCTCGGGGTCTGCGTCAAGCGCTCGTTCGACCGCTGCTCGGTCGACGGCCAGCTATCGACCAACGACACGGCTGTCCTGATGTGCTCCGGCGCCTCCGGCGTGCGCGTCGAGCCCGAGTCCGAGGATGAGCTGCGCTTCGGCGAGGCCCTTGACGCGCTGCTGAGGGCCCTGGGGATCATGATGGTCGCCGACGGCGAGGGCGCCAGGCGCATCGCCAGGGCCCTCGTCAGCGGCGGGCATGCCGAGGGCGTCGAGGCCGTCGCCCGTCAGATCGCCAACTCGCCGCTCGTCAAAACGGCGCTGCACAGCGCGGACCCCAACTGGGGGCGCCTCGTCCAGGCCGCTGGCGCGGGGCTGGCCGGGCGCGACTGGTTTCCGAACCCGCTGCCGCTCGACATCGCGATCGAGGGCATCACCGTCTGTTCTGGTGGCACGGCGATCGGCTATGACGAGGACGCCCTCGCAGAGGCGCTTCAAGGCAACGAGATCGAGTACGAGATCACGCTGCCAGGCGAGGGCGCCGAGACCGAGGTCTTCTTCTCGGACCTCGGCTACGAGTACGTGCGCATCAACGCCGAGTACACAACATGAGGAGCCCGTCATGAGCGAGCCGGAGGCGAGCGGTCAAGCGAGGCTGGAAGCCGAGCATTCTTCTCAGAACGACGGCCCGGAGGGCCGGCGGGGGACTTCAGTAGGAACGCTGCTGGAGGCGCTCCCTTACATAAGGGAGTTCCACGGCCACACGATCGTCATCAAGTATGGCGGCGCCGCGATGGAGGACCAAGAGCTGCGCGACCAGTTCGCGCGCGACGTCGTGCTGTTGAAGTACGTCGGCCTGAACCCGATCGTGGTGCACGGCGGCGGACCAGACATCACCGCCTATATGGAACGCCTCGGTCTGCCCGTCGAGTTCGTCGGCGGCTTGAGAGTCTCCGACGAGAACACCGTCGAGGTCGCCAAGATGGTGCTCGTCGGCAAGGTCAACACTGAGATCGTCCAGCGCATCAACCGTCACGGCCAGCCGGCTGTCGGCCTCTGCGGCGACGACGGCTCGCTCTTCAGGGTCGCCCGCCGTTACGGACCCGGCGGCGAGGACATCGGCTTCGTCGGCTCGATCGACCACGTCGACGTCGACGTCTTGAACCACGTTTCGACCGACTACATACCCGTGATCGCCTCGGTCGGCGCCGACCGCGACGGTCGTTCCCACAACGTTAACGCCGACGAGGCGGCCGGTGCCGTCGCCGGTGCGCTCGGCGCTTACAAGGTCATCTTCTTGACCGACGTTCCCGGCTGGCTACGCGACCCTGGCGATCCTGAGTCGCTGATCGGGCAAGCATCAACGGCGGATGTCGGCGCTGCGCTCGAGAGCATGGAGGGCGGCATGAGGCCCAAGCTGCAAGCATGCCTTGACGCCATCGGGGCCGGCGTCTCAGCCGCGCACATCCTCGACGGGCGGGTCGCCCACTCGCTGCTCTTGGAGCTGTTCACCGACGCGGGCATCGGCACCAAGATCGAGGCCGCTCCGTGAGTCTCGCCGATCTGCGGCGGCTCGAGCACGATCGCGTGATGGCGACGTATGCCCGGCAGCCCGTTCAGTTCGTGCGCGGGGAGGGCGCGTCGCTGTGGGATGAGCAGGGCAACGAGTACCTGGACTTCTTGTGCGGCATCTCGGTAACGAACCTCGGCCACTGCCATCCGCGTGTCGTGGCGGCGGTGCGCGAGCAGGCTGGGTGTTTGATGCACGTCTCGAACCTGTTCTATACCGAGCCTGGGATGCGTCTTGCCGAGCGCCTGTCGGAGTCTTCGCTGGGCGGCAAGGTCTTCTTCTGTAACTCCGGCGCCGAGGCCAACGAGGCGGCGATCAAGCTGGCGCGCAAGGCAAAGGCCGGGGGGGACGTCGTGGTCCTGCACGGGGCCTTCCACGGGCGCACCTACGGCGCCCTGTCGGCCACACCCCAGGAGTCAAAGCAGGCCCCGTTCGCGCCTTTGGTCCCGGGTTTCAGGGCGGTCGAGCCCGAGCCGGACGCGATTATGGCGGCCGTCGACGAGCGCACGGCTGCGGTCCTGCTCGAGCCGATCCAGGGCGAGTCAGGCGTGCATGTGCTTTCCGAAGAGGCGCTGTCAGCGGCGCGGGCCGCCTGCGATGAGCACGGCGCGGCTTTGGTCTTCGACGAAGTCCAGTGCGGGATGGGCAGGACCGGCACGTTGTGGGCCTACGAGCAGACGGGCGTCAAGCCCGATGCGATCACCGTCGCCAAGGCCCTCGGCGGGGGCCTTCCGATCGGGGCGCTCGTGACCGGGGAGCGGTTTGCGGACGTGTTCGTGGCCGGCGACCACGGCTCGACGTTCGCGGGCGGGCCGGTCGTCTGCGCCGGGGCCTTGGCGGCGTTGGCTGTCACCGACGATTCGGAATTGTTGAGCCGCGCGCGCGTGTGCGGCGAGCGTCTACATGCCGGCCTCGAGCGTCTGCCGCACGTCGTCTCTGTTCGCGGGCGCGGCCTGATGCTGGCCTGCCAGCTCGACGTGCCCGCCCCGGAGGTCGTCAAGCGCGCCCTCTTCGAGCAGCGTCTGATCGTGAACGCGACCGGGCCGACGACCCTCAGGCTGCTGCCGCCCCTGATCGTCTCCGAAGCCGAGATCGACAGCGCGCTGCAACGGCTCGGCGCGGTGCTGGCCGAGGGCGAGCACGGCGTCGATGAAGCGGCGTCGACCGCGCCGGCGACGCTCGCGGCGAGGAGCCGGCCGGCGAAAGATAGGGTTCCGAGGCCGTGAGCGATATGCAAGCAAAGGACTTCCCCCCGAAAACCGCCTCCTACGAGGCCGACCCAAGCGAGGTCGGCCGCGTGCTCTTGCTCTACTCGGGCGGCCTGGACACGAGCGTGATGCTCAAGTGGATCCAGGACTCCTACGAAGCCGAGGTCGTGTGCCTGACGGTCAACCTCGGCCAGCCCGGCGAGAACTACGAGGTGATCCGCGAGAAGGCCTTAAGGCTTGGCGCGCTGGACTGCCATGTGATCGACGCCAGACAGGAGTTCGCGAGCGACTACTTGGTCCCCGCGATCAAGGCCAATGCGTTGTATGGGGGCGGATATCCGCTTTTTACGGCGCTCGGGCGCCCACTGATCGCCAAGTTGGCGGTCCAGTACGCCCTCGACAGCAACTGTGACACGGTCGCCCACGGCTGTACCGGCAAGGGCAACGACCAGGTCCGCATCGAGGCGACGATCGCGACGCTCGCGCCCGAATTGAAGGTGATCGCGCCGGTGCGCTCCTGGCAGATGGGCCGCGAGGAGGAGATCGCTTACGCGCGCGAACACAACATCCCGATCAAGGCCTCCCAAGGAGCCGAGTCCGGACCTCCCTACTCGATCGACGACAACCTGTGGGGGCGCTCCTCTGAGGGCCGCTGGATCGAGGACCTTGGCCACGCCCCCGAGGAGGACGTCTTCCAGCTCGTCACCCCGCCCGAGCGCGCCCCCGACGAGCCCGAGACGGTGGAGGTCGAGTTCGAGGCCGGTGTGCCCGTCGCCTTCAACGGCGAGCGCCTGGGGCTGGTCGAGCTGATCGAACGGGCCGCCGAGATCGGCGCCAGGCACGGTGTCGGGATCGTCGACCACATCGAGGACCGGATCGTCGGCCTGAAGGTCAGGGACATCTACGAGGCGCCCGCCGCCGCGATCCTGCTGACCGCTCACCAGGAGCTGGAGCGCCTGGTCTGCACGATCCACCAGAACCAGTTCAAGCCAGGGCTCGAGCGTCAGTGGGCTTACCTCGTCTACGCCGGCCTCTGGTGGGAGCCACTGCGCTCGGACCTCGACGCCTACATGGACAAGGTCAACGACCAGGTCACCGGCACGATCTCGCTGAAGCTTTACAAGGGCCACGTTCGCGCGGTCGCGCGCTTTTCACCGAACGCCGTCTACGACGCGAGCCTCGCCTCGTTTGCCGAGTCCGGCGGCCTCTTCTCGCAGACCGCCTCCCCGGGTTTCATCGAGCTGTTCTCGCTGCAGTCCCGCCTTGCCTGGCGACTGCGCAACGCGGCCGATTGAATCTCGGCTGAGCGGGGTCGCTCTGCCGGCGCGCGGCTGAGCAGGGTTTGCCCTGACGGGGTCCACACGCGCGCGCGTACAGTGCCGGGAGTTACGTCAAACGGCTCCTCTCGGGTGCCGCCCAGACGCGTCCGGTCGGGCACGTAGGCTCATCGACGAGCCATATGAGCACGATCGCCGAGGGAACGCCACCGCCATATTCTTCGCCGCCGCCCGCGGTTCCCGGCGGGGGCGTGCCACGCCCCGACGAGCCCGATCTTTTGGCCGAGCGCCGCGCGCGCCGGGCCGGAGAGCCCACCGAGCAGGCCCTCCTGCGCCGCGCCGAGGCGGCCGAGGCGACCGTCAGGACACTCGAAGCCCACGTCTTCAGCTTGCAGCAGCGCTTGGCCGAGGCCGACGGAGACAGGCGGCGCACGGATGAGCTGGCCGAGCGTTTGGAGCGCGTCGAGGGCGCGCTTGACGTTATCCGCGAAAGCCATCGCCGGATGGCTCAGACCGTCGGCGAGCTGAAGGACGTGACGATCCGGTTGCGTGGCCTCGCCGATCGACCGGCCTCGGTCCCGCCGGCCTCCACGCCGGCCGCGTCGGGGCCCCAGCGCGAGGAGATGGCTGACGCTTTGGCCGCCGCCGTCGAGCGTTTGCGCGCGCGCGCGCACCAGGCGCCCACGCCGACGCCGGCGCCCAAGCCCCACAAGCACAGCATGTCGCTGATCGGGCGCCTGCGGTATGCCCGCAAACAGCGGCGTGAGGCCCGTTCGGTCGCCGGCTAGGCGCCTAACATCCAAACCAAGGTGACCGTTCCGGCCTGCGCCCATCTGCACGTCCACTCCGAGTATTCGCTGCTCGACGGCGCCTGCAAGATCGAAGCCCTGGCGGCCAGGGCCGCCGAGTTCGGCCAGCCGGCTCTCGGGCTTACCGATCACGGCGTGATGAATGGAGCCGTGGAGCTGCACAAGGCCTGTGCCAAGCATGGCGTCAAGCCGATCGTCGGCTGTGAGATCTACCTGGTCGACGATCATGCGGTCGCTTCCGGGGCCGACGGCTCCGGGAAGGGCGGCTCACCGAAGGTACAGCGCAACCATTTGACCTTGTTGGCGGCCACCGACGAGGGCTATCGCAACCTGGTCAAGCTCTCGTCGGCGGGCTTCCTGGAAGGACTCAACCGCGGCAAGCCGACCGTCGACCTGGACCAGATCGAGCGCCACTCGAACGGCGTGATCGCGCTGACGGGCTGCCTTGCCTCACGCTTCTGTCAACGCCTGCTCGAGGATAGGCGCGAGGACGCGCGCGCCCATGCCGATGACCTGCGCGCCATATTCGGGCCCGAGAACGTCTACTTCGAGGTCCAGAAGAACGGCCTGGCCGAGCAGGAGAAGTGCAACGAGGGGATCGTGTCGATCGCAGGCGAGCTGGGCGGCAGCCTGGTTGGCACCGGCGACGTGCACTACCTGAGGCGCGAGGACTACGACCATCACACGGCGCTGTTGTGCGTCCAGACCAAGAGCACGCTGGCGGCGCCGAAGCTGACGTTCGACACCAACGAGTTCTTCTTGCGCGACAACGCCGAGATGGCTCAAGCCTTCGCGCAGTGGCCGGAGGCGATCGCCAGCACGCTCGAGATCGCCGAGCGCTGCTCGGTGGAGATCGAGCTTGGCAAGCAGCTGATCCCGCGCTTTCAGACCCCGGATGATTCGAGCGAGCGCGAGTACCTGCGTGCGCGGGTGCTCGAGGGCTTGGCCTTGCGCTACGGCGACCCGTCCCCGGCACAGGCGCTCGAGCGCATGGAGATGGAGCTGGGCGTGATCGATCGTATGGGCTTCAACGCCTACTTTCTGATCGTCTGGGACTTCGTCAAGTTCGCCAAGGAGAACGGCATCGCCGTCGGCCCGGGCCGCGGTTCGGCGGCCGGCTCGATCGTCGCTTACTGCCTGTCGATCACCGACGTCGACCCGCTGCGGTACGACCTCCTGTTCGAGCGCTTCCTGAACCCGGAGCGCGTGTCGATGCCGGACATCGACATCGATTTCTCGGTGCGCGGGCGCGAGCGGGTCATGAAATACGTGACCGACAAGTACGGTCGCGAGTCGGTCGCGCAGATCGTCACGTTCGGCAAGATGTTCCCACGCGCCGCCACCCGCGACGCGGCGCGGGTGCTGGGCTTCGACTACGGCACCGGCGATCGCCTGGCGAAGCTGATCCCGGACCCGATCATGGGCAGGGCGCCCTCCTTCGAGGAATGTCTGAAAGCGGGGGAACCGTTGCGTAAGGCCTGCGATGCCGAGCCCGAGGCCAAGCGGATCGTCGAGGTGGCGCGGGGCCTTGAGGGAATCGTGCGCAACAGCTCGATCCACGCCGCCGCGGTGGTGATCGCGGACCGGCCGTTGACCGACATCGTGCCCCTGCAGCTGGCCGACGCCGGCGCGGACGAGAACGGCGAGCGCGCGTTTCGCACGGTCACGCAGTTCTCGATGAAGCCGATCGAGGACATCGGCCTGCTCAAGATGGACTTCTTGGGTCTGCGCAACCTCGATGTGATCGAGGATGCCCTGGACATCATCGAGCGCTCGACGGGCGTGCGCCCGGACATGACGAGCTTGCCCCTCGACGACCGGGCGACGTACGAGATGCTGACGCGCGGGGACTCGACCGGAGTGTTCCAGTTCGAGTCCGAGGGCATGAAAGAGGCCCTCAAGAAGGTCAAGCCCGACGAATTCGACGACCTTGTGGCGCTGAACGCGCTGTACCGGCCGGGGGCAATGGATCAGATCCCGGTGTACGCGAAGGGCAAGCACAACCCCGGGGCGATCGCATACCCGGACGAGCGTTTGCGCCCGATCTTGCAGTCCTCGAAGGGGGTGATCCTCTATCAGGAGCAGGCGATGCAGATCTCCAAGGAGCTGGCCGGCTTCTCGGGGGCCAAGGCCGACGATCTGCGCAAGGCGATCGGCAAGAAGAACCGCGCGGCGATGGCGGCGCTCAAGCCGGAGTTCGTGGAGGGCTGCCGCGCGTCGGGGACGAGCCAGGCCACGATCGACTTCCTGTGGCAGACCAACGAACGCTCGGCCGACTACTCGTTCAACAAGAGCCATGCCGCCTGCTACGGACTGATCGCGTATCGCACCGCCTGGCTGAAGGCAAACCATCCGGCCGAGTACATGGCGGCGCTGATCTCTTCGGTGATGTCAACAAAGGACAAGGTCCCGTTCTTCGTGGCCCGCTGCGAGGAGATGGGAATCGAGATATTGCCTCCCGATGTGAACCTCTCAGACCACGAGTTCACGGTCGGGACACCGGAGGGGCACGCGGCCCAGGGAGCTGGGTCGGCTGGGGCGGCCGGACCGGGGGGCTTGATCGGCAACATCAGGTTCGGCCTTGACGCCGTCAAGGGCGTCGGCTATCAGGCCGTGGAGGCGATCAAACGGGCCCGCGAAGAAAGCGGAGATTTCGTCTCGCTGTGGGACTTCTGCGAGCGCGTGGACAGCAGGGCCGTCAACAAGAAGGCGATCGAGGCGCTCGTCAAGTGCGGCGCGTTCGGCTCCACGGGAGCGAGTCGCAAGGGCATGTTGTCGGTGCTCGAACAGGCCCAGGCGGCCGGCCAGAAGATCCAGCAGGACGCCCAGATCGGCCAGGGTTCGATCTTCGATCTCGCCGAAGCCGAGCAGACGCCGACGGCGGACGCCGCGCGACCGGTCAACGCGTTCGCGCGGCCGACCCACCCGCCGATTCCGAGCGAGGAGTTCGAGCAGGCCGAGCTGCTGGCGGTCGAGAAGGAGGCGATCGGCCTGTTCGTCTCCGCCCACCCGCTGAAGCCGCTGCGCGAGATCATGCGCGCGCGCACCGATTGCCCGCTGCAAGCGCTCGCCGAGCGCCGCGACAAGGACTGGGTCACGGTCGGCGGGATCGTCGTCGAGACCAAGCGCATTCGCACGCGGGCAGGCGACCCGATGATGTTCGCCACGCTCGACGATCTCGGTGGCGCCGTCGAACTGCTGGTCTTCGGCAAGGCGCTGGCCGAGCACGAGGCGGCGCTCGCCGCCGACCAGGTGGTGCTCGTGCGCGGGCGGGTCGACCACAAGGAAGCCGGCAAGACCTGTCTGATCGTTCAAAGCGCCGAGGTGTTCGCACCATCGGAGCAGGAGATCGAAGAGGCGCGCGGCCAGGCCGAGAGCGAAGCCAAGCGGGCCGTGACCCTGGCCAAGCCGGTGTGCGCGCACGCACGGGCCGCCGACCTGCGGGCCGGCGCGATCGAGGACATCAAGCAGCTCGCCGAAGACTATGCCGGCCCCGCCGAGATCGTGCTCGACATCGAGACCTCGGCCGGTATTCGAAGGCTGCGCCTGGGAGAAGGCTTTCGGGTGCAGAACACGCCGACGTTGCGGGCCGAGCTTGAAAACGCGCTCGCCCCGGCGCTGCCGGCGCAGGATCGGGCGCCCGCGGCCGCGGCCGGCTGATCGAGAGCGCGAGCCGGCGAGCGAACGTCGCGAAGGCCGGCGCCTCGCTAGCGGCGCGCGGCCGCCAGGCCCCGCTCGCGTAGGGCCATCGCCAGCTCGACTTCTTGGCGCGAGGGGCCGGAACGTTCCGCGCCCGGGGTCTCGAGCACGCACGGCAGCCGCTGGAACCCTTTGGCCGACAGGAACGCGATGCAGCCCTCCTTGCCAAGCTCGCCCTCGCCGATGTTCGCGTGGCGGTCGCGGTTGGATCCGAGCGGGGTCTGGGAATCGTTCAGGTGCAGCGACCGTATGCGTCGACCGCCGAGCTTGCGATTGGCCTCGCGCAGCACCGAGGCCATGTCGGGGCCGGTGCGGATGTCATAGCCGGAGGCGAGCAGATGACAGGAGTCCAGGCACACTCCGAGCCGTTCGTCGCCGCCGGCGGCGTCGAGCAGTTCGCGCAGCTCCTTGAAGGAGCGCCCGAGTGTGCCGCCGGCGCCGGCGGTGTTCTCGAGATGCAGCTCACAGCCCTCGCTGTCGGCGAGGGCCTGGCCGATCGTCTCGCCGGCACGCGCGATCGCGTCGCCGACGTGGCCGGTCTTGGCCGAGCCGGGATGCAGGACCACTCCGGCGGCGCCGATCGCCTGACCGACCCGCAAAGAGTGCGTCAGCGAGGCCAGCGATTTGGCGCGGATCTCAGCATCGTCGCTGGCACAGTTCAGCAAGTAGACGGCATGGATCAGGACCGCTTCGATCGGACTGTCGGACATGGCCTCTCGAAACGCGGCGAAGTCTTCGTCGGTGTACGCCGTCGGTTTCCACATCCGAGGCGACTGGTTGAAGATCTGAATCGCCTCACAGCCGCGCTCGACCCCCCGTTCGACGGCCTTCGGCAAACCGCCCGCCGGGGAGACGTGGGCGCCGATCAGCACGGCGAGGTTCGGAGGGCGGCGGCGGCTAGCATGCCGCGCATCCTATGAGGGTTCGACAATGAAGGTTCGCTTCGCGCCGTCGCCGACGGGCGCCCTGCACATCGGCGGGGCGCGTACCGCCCTGTTCAACTGGCTGCTCGCGCGCCATCACGGTGGCAAGCTGGTCTTGCGCATCGAGGACACCGACCGCGAGCGTTCCACGCCAGAGAACGTCGAGCAGATCATCGACGCGCTGAAATGGCTCGAACTCGACTGGGACGAGGGTCCGATCATGCAGACAGAGCGTGCCGAGCGCCACCGGCAGGCGCTCGAACAGCTCCTGCACGAGGGCCACGCCTACCGCAGCAACGCGACCGCCGAGGACGTCAAGGAGTACAAGCGCGTGAACGGGGCCGATCGTGGCTTTCGCGGCGAGGCCGAAGCCGACGGCGCGGTCCGCCTGCGCGTGCCCGACGAGGGCGAGACGGTCGTGCACGACGCGATCCGCGGCGACACCGTCTTCGCGCATCTTCATCTCGACGATCCCGTGATCGCCAGGGCCGACGGATCGGTGCTCTACAACTTCGCGGTCGCGATCGACGATCTCGACGCCGGCATAACCCATGTCGTGCGCGGCGAGGACCACCTCTCGAACACCCCCAAGCAAGTGCTCGTCCTGGAGGCGATCGGGGCGCCCCAGCCCGTCTACGCGCACCTGCCGTTGTTGCATGGACCCGACGGCAAGAAGCTATCCAAGCGCCATGGCGCGGCCTCTGTGCAGGAGTTGCGCGACGCCGGCTACCTGCCTGAGGCCGTCCGCAACTACCTGGCGCTACTGGGTTGGGGTCCGGGCGGGGGGGATGAGACCGTACTCGGCACCGCCGAGCTTGTCGAACGCTTCGAGCTGGATCAGGTCAGCCGTAACCCGGCGCGTTTCGACGAGGTCAAGCTCAAGTGGCTCAACGGCGTCTGGATCCGCGGGCTGCCGACCCCTGAGCTGGCCGAGCGCGTCGCGGCACGCCTGCGCGAAGAAGGCCACGATCGGGCGGCGCATGACCCGCGGCTGTCCCAGGCGGTGGCGATCAGTCAGGAGAAGATCGCGACGCTGGCCGACTTCTGGCCCCTGGCCGGACCGTTGCTGCGGGCGCCCGTCGATGACCCGAAGGCCAGGGAGCGCTGGTGCGGCGAAGACGGGCGGGCCAGGCTGGCCCAGGCGCGGACGGTCCTCGCGGAGCTTGATGAGTTCACCGAGACCGAGATCGGACGGGCCCTGGAAGCACTCCTCGCGCGGCTCGGGGTCAAACCGCGCGAGGTCTATCAGCCGCTGCGCGTAGCGATCACCGGCACGACCATCTCGCCCGGAATATTCGAGAGCATCGCGCTGTTGGGACGAACAGAGACACTCGCACGGATAGACCGAATGTTGGAATCTGTGCTAGAATCTGAGTCTGCGCAAGCTGGCTGAGATCGCGTGTCGGTAGCGTGACAGGGGTCTGGACGGACACGGTCGGGCCGGCCAGAGAGCAGGAGTTGCATGTGCCCTCTCAATAATTCGTCGCGCGGCGCCGATAGAACCCCGACAATGCCAGCGACGGCGACCAAAGGCAAACGGACTGCCACCAGGACGATGCCCTCCCCAGCGGCGCGCAGAAGCGCGAGCGCCGTGCCCGCCCGCCAGGGTACGGGCGTGGTAGCGCGTGCCAAAGCGGCTGCGCCCAACGCCTCCGTTGCCGAGACGGGCCCCGCGGGCCCCGCGGCGCCATCGGCCCCGCGCCCCCGAGCCGAAGGTCACGGCCGGCGCCTGACCAGCGCGTTCGAGGCCCTGGAGGCATTCCCGGCTCTGGCCGAGCCGCGCAACCGGCTGCTTGCTGTCGCGGATGGCGAAAACGTGGCGACGGCGGACGTCGTGACCGCCGTCGAGTCGGATGTCGCGCTCAGCATCGCCGTTCTGCGCCTTGCCAACCAGAGCCAAGGAGCGCGCGGGCGCATCGACACGATCGTCGGCGCCGTCGAGCTGCTGGGCGAGAAGACGGTTCGGACTCTGGCCGGTGGGATGCGGACCTTCGACTTCTTCGAGCGCTCCAGCATTTGGGAGGCGGCGCCCGAGCGCTTCAGGTTGCACGCGCTATCCACTCAGCACGCGGCCGATTGCCTGGCCGCGGAGATCGGGTACGCGCACCGCAACCGGTTGACCGTTACGAGCCTGCTGCACGACGTCGGCAAGCTCGTCTTGCTGCACGCCTATCCCGGCTATCCCGCCCAAGTGCACCGCGGCGCCAAAACCCCTGAGGAACGCATCCATCAGGAGCGCCGCGAGCTGGGCGTCGACCATGCGCTCGTCGGCGGCGTCCTGATCCGCCGCTGGGGACTGCCCAGCGCGATCGCAACCGTCGTCGAGCGCCACCACAATCAGGACGTCGATGGCGAGGTGGCGTTGGTCCGCCTGGCCGACATGCTCGCGCACTACGAACGCGGCGCCTCCGTCTCCCCGGTCGAGATGCTGCAGACCGCGCGTCTGCTCGGTCTCGGCCCTCAAGAGCTGCGCCGGGTCATGTACGAGCTGCCGAGCGCCGCCGGGCAGCGCCAGCGCCACGTCGACCCCTCGCCGCTCTCCAGCCGCGAGCTTGGCGTTCTGCAGCGCCTGGCGGAAGGCAAGGTCTACAAGCAGATCGCCCACGAGCTGACCCTCTCGACCAGCACCGTTCGCACACACCTTCACAACATCTACGGCAAGCTCGGCGCCGTCGACCGTGCCCAGGCGGTTCTAATCGCCACCGAGCGCGGCTGGCTCTGAGACGATCATTGGCCGGCGCGCCTCGGCGTCCTCAGTCGCTCATGTGCCGAGCACATTTCGTTCCCTGCGTCCTTGATCCGCTTGGCCACTGACCGTCTCAGACGGTAGTTGCGTAGCATCGAGCACGCGATGATCTCGATCACCAGCAAGTCTCCTTATGCCGTAAACGCTCTGGCCGAGCTTGGTCGTAGCGGCGGGCCTGGGCCGGTGCCGATCGGTGAGCTGGCAAAGCGGCGCGAGATGCCGGTGCAGTTCTTGGAGCAGCTGTTCGCGACGCTGAGGCGAGCCGGAATCGTCAGCTCCCAGCGAGGGGTCAAGGGCGGTTATCGATTCGCCCGCGATCCGGCCGAGGTGAGCGTCTTGGAGATCGTCGAGCTGCTCGACGGACCGATCGGGCGCGACTCCGATGGTGTGTTCGCTGACGCCGCGGCCGCCGCGCGCGCTGTGCTTGCCAAGACGACGATCGCCGACGTGATCGAGCGCGAGTCGCGCGAGGCCGGCGCGAGCATGTATTACATCTAACGTGTACGTAGGCGCGCGCGCGTACGTGCCGTGCCAACGGCACCTCGGAGGGCGCCGGTCTACTTGGGCCACTATTGTCGTGGGCTAGATGCCCCGAATCCCGATCAACATTGCGGAACTCGTGGGGGGCACGCCGCTGATCGCACTGCCGCAGATGCTCGACGAGGCTGTCGCCGAGAGCGGGACGCAGCTGCTTGCCAAGCTCGAGTCGCGTAACCCGGGCGGATCGGTGAAGGATCGAATCGGTGTGGCGATGATCGAGGCCGCCGAGCAGGAGGGGAGCATCGAGCCGGGGCGGACCACGATCGTGGAGGCGACCTCGGGCAACACGGGCATCGCTCTGGCGCTGGTCTGCGCCGCCAAGGGGTACGAGCTGGTCCTGACGTTGCCGCAGGGCATGAGCAGGGAGCGCGAGAGTCTGTTGCGGCTGTACGGGGCAAAGGTCGAGATCACCGAGTCGATGGGCGGTATGAGCGAGGCGGTCGCCGCCGCTCGCGCGATGGCCACCGAGTCCGACGTATTCTTGCCCGACCAGTTCTCGAACCCGGCAAACCCGGACGTGCACAGGCGAACGACCGGACCGGAGATCGAGCGGGCTCTCGGCGGCGAGAGCCCGGATGTGCTCGTGGCCGGCGTCGGCACGGGGGGGACGATCACGGGCGCCGGCTCCTACCTGCGCCGGCGCAATCCTGACCTGCGGATCGTGGCGGTCGAGCCGCGGGGCTCGGCGGTCCTGTCAGGAGGGCAGCCTGGGCCCCACCGCATTCAGGGCATCGGCGCCGGGTTCGTGCCTCCCGTACTCGACCGCGGGCTGCTGGACGAGGTGATCGCGGTCTCTGACGACGACGCGATCCATACGGCCTGGGCGTGTGCGCGGCGCGCGGGCGTGCTGGCGGGCATCTCCTGCGGCGCGGCGCTGTGGGCGGCCCTCCAGGTTGCCGGCAGGCCCGAGTACGCGGGCCGGCGGATCGTCACGATCATGCCCGACTCGGGCGAGCGCTACGTATCGCAGCCGTCCTTCGCGCCCTGAGAATCGTCCGGGGGTCCCGGCGCCCGCCGGCGCTACGCTTGATCCATGTTCGGAGATGGCGCTCTGGCACGGGTGGCGTGCGAGCTGCGGCGCGACATGGCCGCCGCGCGCGAACGCGATCCCGCGACGCGCGGGGTCGGCGATGCCGAAATTCTGGCAACCTGGCCGGGCATCCACGCGCTGTTGGCGTTTCGCGTAGCGCACGCCCTGCACGAGGCCGGCGTCCCGGTGCTGCCGCGCGCGCTCGCCCTGGTGGCTCGATCGGTGACCGGGATCGAGATCCATCCGGCCGCCAGGATCGGTCCGGGGCTGTTCATCGATCACGGCGCCGGCGTGGTGATCGGCGAGACGGCTGACATTGGCGAAGATGTGACGCTCTATCAGGGGGTCACGCTCGGCGGCACCGGATTCGCGACCGGCAAGCGCCATCCGACGGTCCAAGACAACGTCACGATCGGCTCGGGCGCGAAGTTGCTCGGTCCGATCACGATCGGCCATGGCGCGAAGATCGGCGCCAACAGCGTCGTCATCACCGATGTGCCTCCGAACTGCACTGTCGTCGGCAATCCCGGCCACCCCGTCCGCGTCGACGGTCGGCGTGTCGAGGGTCCCGACACCGACTGGATCCACCTGCCCGACCCGATCGCGGAGGCCATCCAGGGGCTGGCCAGCAGGATCGGCGCCTTGGAGCGGGCCGTTGGCGAGCTTTCGGGAGAGCAGCCAGGAGAGCGGGTCGCCGAGGTCAGGCCGCTGCGCACGGTGCGCGGACCGAACCCGGCCGGGGGTTAGCGAAAGCGCCCGCGGCGGATCGGCCCGCGCACTCTGAAGCGCCGATTTCACGCGTGTGCCCGTGCGCGTAGTCAGAAACGCCCCTTGTCAGCGGGATCTTTCGTTGTCATATTCCGATTCGTAGGATCGTAACCGGTGGGTAACTGAAGTTCGGATATCTGGCTGAGATTGAATGACTAGTATAAAAGCACGCAATGAAGTATCGACTGCCGACGCCATGCCGCCTGTCAAGGCGGCCGCGCTCGCGGTGCTGTTGGAGGGGCCGACCTACGGATACGAGGTCGCCAAGCGCATCAACCGTCGCATGGGCGCGTCCTGGCGAGTGCAGGCCAAGCACATCTATCCCGTTCTCAAACAGCTCGAAGACGCGGGCTTGGTTTGGTCTGAAGAGCGGCCGATCGACGAACCGCCGTATTCGCGGCGGTTCTATTGCCCGACCGAGAAGGCTGTGCAAGCACGCCGTGATTGGCTCATCGCGCCCCCGACGGCGAGTATCGTGCGTGCCGACATCCATACACGGCTTGCGTTCTGCACCGAAGAGGAGATTCCCGAGCTGTTGCGGGCGTTGGACGAATTACGGGTAGATCTGATCGAAGAGATGGAAGAGAACGCCGAGACCGAAACTCCGAGGGTTTCGTGGCTGGGAACGGTCATGAGCCTGTATCGCTCGGCGGTCGACAAGCGGCTGAAGGCCGAAGCCGAGTGGGTCGGCGAAGCGTGCCGAGCGCTCGATGAGTTTCTCGCCGAACCGCGGCGATGAGCACGATCCTCGAGTTCTGCGAGGTCACAAAGCGGTTCCGTGATGGCCTGCGCCCGCTCGCCGTGCTGGACCGCGTCTCCTTCGAGATCTACGAGGGTGAGACCGTCGGCGTGCTCGCCTCGCGCCGGGCGGGCAAGACGACGCTGCTGCGACTCGCGGCCGGCCTCGACACGCCCGACGAGGGCGAGGTGCGCTGGCGTGGACGGCCGTTCTCCAAGCTGCGGCCCGACCAGCGTGCTCACGCCAGGCGTGGTGGCGGAGTCGCGCTGGTACGCGGCGATTCGCCGGTAAGGGACGGGAGGCTCGCGATCGAGCACGTCTCTATGCCGCTCTACAGCGAGGGTCTGACGATCGCCAGGGCCGAGGATTGCGCCCGGCGGGCGCTGAAGACGGTCGAGGCGTCTGAGCTGGCCTACACGTCGATCGGAAGGCTCGGGTTGGGTGAACGCCTGCGCGTCGAGCTGGCCCGGGCGATCGCGCGCGAACCGGGTCTGTTGCTGGTCGACGAGCCGGCGGTCATAACCAAACCGGGCGAGGCCAAAGAGATGTACGCGCTGCTGCATGTTCTGCCCGAGCGCATCGGCTGCGCGCTGATGATCGCCTCCGAAGAGGTGGCGGCGCTGCGCGGCGCAAGCCGCATCAGGATCATGAGCCTCGACGGCGGCCGGATGTATTCGGCCGATCGCCGCCGCAAGGTGGTCAGCCTGAGCGAGCGGCGCAGCGGGACCGGCGGCGTCAGCGCCGGTGGATCGTGACGCTGCAGCTATGTGAGGTTTCCAAGCGCTATGTGGGCGCGGGCGAGACCGTCAACGCCGTCGACCGCGTATCGCTGAATATCGCGCCGGGTGAATTCGTGGCTCTGTACGGTCCGAGCGGGTCCGGCAAGACCACGCTGCTGCTGCTCGCCGCCGCGATCATGCGGCCCGACAAAGGCAGCGTGATGTTCGAAGGTCGCGATGTCAGCACTCTGAGCGCGCGGGAGAGTGCTCGCTACCGCCGCGAGCAGACCGGCGTCGTCTTTCAATCCTTTCACCTGATGCCAGGCGCCTCGGCCCTGGACAACGCGGCGCTGAAGCTGCTTGCGCTCGGCATGAGCCTCGGGGAGGCCGCTCGGTTGGCCCATCCGTGGCTTGAGCGGGTAGGTCTTGGCGAGCGGATGAGTCACACGCCGGCCGAGCTTTCGATGGGCGAGCGCCAGCGCGTGGCGATCGCCCGGGCCCTCGCCAACAGCCCGCGTATGTTGCTGGCCGACGAGCCGACCGGCAACCTGGACTCCAAGCGCAGCCGCGAGATCCTGGCGCTGCTCTCTGAGATCTGCCGCGAGCAGAACATCCCGGTCATGCTGGTGACACACGATCCGCAGGCGACAGGGTTCGTAGACCGGGTTTGCACGCTGCGCGACGGCCGGCTGAGTGAGGGCCTGGACCTCGAGCTGCACGCGTCGCTCGTGTGATGGGCAGGCGCCTGAACCCGCTCGTCTTCGGCGTTCGTTTGAGCGTTCTGCTCGGTCTCTACGCCCGACGGCTACGCGACCATGCCGTCACGGAGCTGCTGGCGGGCGCCGGCATCGCCGTCGGTGTGGCGCTCGTATTCGGCGTGCTGGTCGCCAACGGCAGCGTCGTCAGCTCGGTGCGAGACGACCTCCACGCGCTCGGCGGCTCCGCCGATCTGCAGGTCGTTGCCCGCTCGCCGAGCACCTTCAGCAAACGGATCGCGGAACGAATAGCCACCCTGCCGTCCGTCCGGGCATCTGCCCCGCTGCTGCGCCAGAGCGCGGTGATCGAGAATTCCTCGCGTCGTGAGCGTGTGCAGCTCATCGGCGCCGGCGCGGGTCTGGCAACCCTCGGCGGAACCGTCACCAAGCACCTTGGCGGCGAAGGGCTGTTGCTGGCTCACGGTGTTGGTGTGCCGGCGAGCCTCGCGAAGGCGACCGGCATCGAAGTCGGACAGTCAGCGACGCTGATTCTCGACGGTGTGAGACGGCCGGTGGACGTGCGCGCGGTGCTGAACTCCGAAGCGATCGGACCGCTTGCCTCAGCGGCGGTCGTGGTGACGCTGCTGCCCTACGCCGAGCGAATCACCGGCGAGAGCGACCAAATCAGCGAGGTGCTCGTCGAGCCTGCGCCCGGCGCTTATCGCAAGGTCATGAACGAGCTGCGCGCCATCGCCGGTCGGACCCTGGACATCGAGCCCGCGGACCGGGAACTGGCCCTCGCCGAAACGGCCGCCAAGCCGGTCAACCAGTCGACCTCGTTGTTCGTGGCCATCGCCGCGATGGTCGGATTCCTGCTCGCCCTCAACGCGATGCTGCTGACGGTGCCCGAGCGGCGGCGCACGATCGCCGATATGCGCGTGCAGGGCTTCGACTCCAGTCAGGTCCTCAGCATCGCCGTCTTTCAGGCGCTGATGTTGGGCGCGTTCGCCTCGTGCGTCGGGATCTTCGCGGGCGAGCTGCTGGCGCGCAGCCTGTTTCATCAGACGCCCAGCTTTCTGACGACCGTGTTTCCGGTGACTGCCAGCCAGACCGTTCATCTGAGCACCGTTGTCGTGGCGTTCGGCTGCGGCCTTGCCGCCGCGCTGCTCGTCTCGCTGGCGCCCGTCCTCGATCTGCACCCGGCGCGCCCGGTCGATGCGGTACTGCAGGAGCACGGCGAGCCGGGCCAGGCGATAGCCCGTCGTACCGCGTTCGGGCTGGCCGCGCTCGGGCTGGCCCTGATTGCGCTGGTCGGCACAGGAGTGGCCATCGATGCTTCGTTTGCGATCGTCGGCGGAGTGCTGCTGGCGCTCGCCGCGCTGTGCCTGATCCCGCTGCTGTTCAGAGCCACCGCAACCGTGCTTCGGCACATCGCCCGCCGCCACCACGGAGGAATGCTCGCGGTCACGACGATCGAAATGGAGGCGATCGCCACCCGTTCGATCGCGCTTGCCGGCGTGGCCGCGCTGGCGGTCTACGGCTCGGTCGCTGTGGGTGGCGCCCGCCACGACCTGTTGCATGGCCTGGACAACGCGATCTCCCAGGAGTGGGGGTCGGCCCCGGTGTGGGTAACGCCCGACGGCAACATCTTCGACGCTGACAGCTTCAGGCTGCAGCACCCGAAGGCGCTGGTCGCGGGCGGCGGGGTCATCGGTTCGGTGCACGTCCACCAGGGAGGCTTCGCCGATCTCGGAACCCATCGTCTGTGGATCCTCGCCGTCCCGGGCAACGACCGCTCGATGGTCCTTTCCAGCCAGCTGCGCGAGGGCGATCTCGCCGAGGCGAATGCGCGGCTGCGCGCGGGCGGATGGGCGACCGTCTCGAGCGGCTTCGCCGGCGAACATGGCCTTCGCCTTGGTTCGACGTTCACGCTCCCGACGCCTACTGGACCCGCCCATTTCCGGGTCGCGGCGATCACCACGAACATGGGTTGGCCCTCGGGGACGATCAGCCTCAACGTGGCCGACTACCGCCGCTACTGGCGGACGAACGCTCCGACGGCGCTGGCGGTGAGCCTAAATCCCGGTGTGGGACCGATCGCGGGCAGGGAAGCCGTCAAGGCGCTGCTCGCCGGCCAGCCGGGGCTACGTGTGCAGACCTCGACCGAACGGGTCGCCGAAGTCGAGCAGTCCGTCCATCAGGGGCTCAAGACGCTCGGCGACATCTCGACCCTGCTGTTGATCGTGGCCGCGCTCGCGCTTGCGAGCGCCCTGTCGACCGCCATCTATCAGCGGCGGGCTCGCCTGGCCGCCCTGCAGGCACAGGGATTCGACCACTGGCAGCTATGGCGCGGCCTGTTGCTGGAGAGCGCCGTCGTGATCGGCATCGGCTGTTTGGATGGAGTCGTCCTGGGTCTGTACGCGCACGCGCTGGGAGACCGCTATTTGCGGGTCAGCTCCGGCTTCCCGGCACCGTTTGGATTCGCGGGTCTGCAGGTGGCGCTGACGCTGCTGCTGCTCGTCGGGATCGCGCTGGCGGTCGTAGCGCTGCCGGGCTACTCGGCCGCCAAGGTCTCCCCCAGGGCGGGCTTCCAGGAGGGATAGGGACAAAGGTTGTACGAACTCTCCAAGGCTGGGAAGCTATTGGGAGTGTCCCATCAGATCGATGATCGACATCAGTTGGGGAGTGCGTTCGCATCGGCGGCCATCTGCTACTGGCTGCGCATCGTTCCGCTCGCTCGCGCAGAGCTGCGGGCCTTGCGCGCGCAGGCGCGGGAGATCCCGGACCCGGCACTGCGCAAGCTGGCGCTCGACAGCTTCCGCAGGGACTGGGTAAGCCTCGAGGGCGCCGCGGCGTTCGCGGCGTTCGCCGCCCCCGAGCGTCGTCCCGAGCTGGTGAGGCTCTTGATCGCGCTGCAAAGCGTCTACCAATATGTCGATGCCGTGATGGAGCAGCCGTGCGCCGAACCGGCTGCCAACGCCCGCTGCCTACATAGTGCGCTCGTCTTGGCGCTCTCGCCGGAACGCCCGCAGATCGACTACTACGCCTGCGGCACATGCCGTCACGACGGTGGCTATCTGATCGGCTTGGTGCGGCGCGTTCGCGAGATGCTCACGGCGTTGCCGTCTTACGGGCTCGTCGCGGACGCGGTCCGCGCGCACGCGCAACGGATCGTCTTCTACCAGAGCTATGTCAATCTCGGCGGGACCGAGAGCTACGCGGCGCTCGCCTGCTGGGGCGAGCTGCAAGAGCCGCGAGGCGCGGGGCGCTGCTGGTGGGAGTTCGCGGCCGCGGCCGGATCTTCGCTCGGGGTGCTGGCACTGCTCTCGGCCGCGGCGGACCCGGATCTGTCGAGCCGCCGTGTCGAAGCGATCGAGTCGCTCTACTGGCCGTGGCTCGGAGGTCTGCACACGCTGCTCGACAGCTTGATCGACCGCGATGAAGACGCTGTCCACGCTCAGCACAATCTGCTTGCGCACTATGCCAGCGAAGAGGACATGGCCACGCGCATGGAGCGTTTGACGCTCGACGCCTGTGTTCGCGCGCGCGCTGTCGGTGTCGAGCACACCCTGATCCTCGCCGGCATCGTCTGCCTCTACCTATCCGACAGCCGGGCATGGCTTCCCGGCGCGCGTCTGACCAGCGAACGCGTGCTGGGCGCTCTTGGCGGCCTGTCCGCGCCCGCGATGGCCATTCTGCGTACCCGCCGGCTCCTTCATCGCCTTGCCGCTCGCCGTCCGGACTCAGCTTGGTCGCCGGGTCCGCCGCGGGGAGGACTGGTCGGCACGTGGTATCCGCTAGAGGAATACTCCGCCAGCGGACTTGTCGGGCAGATCTTGACGCGTCAAGATCAGTAGCGGTGACCGAGGACCGCCATGAAAAGCCGAAGATCGCGCCCGCGCGAGAGGCGCCGTATTCGTACGGCGTGCGGGCGCGACGCGGCTGCTCATGGGTTCCGCTAGTCCCAGTCTCGCCAGAGATGGGGCCGGGTGCTACCCCACAGCACCCGGCCCTCTAATTCTTGAGGTTAGGCCACGATCATGACTGACGGGATCTCGATAACGCTGTCTCGATCTCAGGTCAACCAGGTGCTCCTCCAGGCCGGGCGGGAGCAGGGAGTCGCGGGTGCACTCAGCGGGCTGACCGATCATGCCCGGCTTGCTGAGGCGTATCGCTCGATCGACAAAGACGGCCCTCTGATCTCACGCTCGCTGCTGACAGGGTTGATCGTGTTCAGCTGCTTCCCTGAAGACGGCCGCACGCTCGGCATCAATGAGCTGGCTGGCATCCTTGGCCTGGGGACCAGCACGACCTTCCGTTACGTCACGACGCTGGTCGCGGCGGGCCTGCTCGATCGCGATCCGAAGACCAGGCGCTATCACCGCGCCTCGGTCAACCCGCGGCCCCATCGCAGCGGCGATCAGGTCCTGCAGCGGATCGGTTCTTAGCGCACGACGACGTACGAGTGCGCAGTGGTGACCGGCTGGGCCGGCCCCGCGACTGCCGTGCCTGGCAAGGCCGGCACCGAGCCCGCCGAGTCCGCATCTATGCTGGATCAGATGCCAGACGAAGCCGGAGTCCAGCTCGATATTCCGCGCCCACCGGGGCAGACGCCGCCTGCTGAAGAGGCCAAGGTCGAGGAGCTGCTGGCGGGCCTGAACGAGCCCCAGCGAGAGGCGGTCACGCATGGCGAGGGGCCGCTCTTGATCCTCGCGGGCGCGGGCAGCGGCAAGACGAGGGTCTTGACGCACAGGATCGCGTTCCTGATCTATACCGGCCAGGCCCAGCCGAACGAGATCCTGGCGATCACATTCACCAACAAGGCGGCTGCCGAGATGCGCTCGCGGGTGGAGACGCTTCTGCGACGGGGCACCGGAAGCATGTGGCTGATGACCTTCCATGCCGCCTGCGCCCGCATTCTGCGCGCGCAGGCGGATCGCTTGGGATACACCAGGCAGTTCACGATCTACGATCAGGCCGATGCTCGGCGCCTGGCCAAAAGGTGCATCCAGGAGTTGGGGATCGACCCCAAGCGCTTCACCCCGGCATCCATCCACGGCCAGATCTCGGCCGCCAAGAACAGGCTGCAGTCGGCGGCCGACTACAGGCAGACCGTCGGCGGCCCATTCGAGGAGGTGGTTGCCGACGTTTACGAGCTATACGAGCGCGACCTTCTGCGAATGAACGCGATGGACTTCGACGATCTGCTGTTCAGGACCGTCAACGCGTTCGAGCTGTATGCGGACGTTCGCGACCGCTACGTGCAGGCCTTCAGGCATGTCCTCGTAGACGAGTACCAGGACACGAACCACGCTCAATACCGGCTGCTTCAGTTGATCACCGGCGGCAACGCCGGCCGAGCGCGGCCGGACGGCGCCGGGTCCGAGCGATCCGGGGCCGCACACGCGGACGGCGAACCCCGAACCGCTTCGTCTGAGAGGCCGTCTTATTCGGCCCCGATCGGCCATCGCAACCTGGCCGTCGTCGGGGACGACTCACAGTCGATCTATGGGTTCAGGGGCGCAGACGTGCGCAACATCCTCGACTTCCAGGACGATTTCCCGGACGCTAGGGTCGTCAAGCTCGAGCAGAACTACCGCTCGACGCAAACGATCCTGTCGGCCGCCAACGCGGTGATCGCCAACAACCGGGGCGGTATCGCAAAGCGCCTGTGGAGCGAGCTGGGAGACGGCGAGCCGATCAAGGTGCGCGAGCTGGAAGACGAGCACGCCGAGGCTCGCTACGTGGTCGGCGAGATCGAGCGTTTGGTCGACGAGGGCGCCGCGCGCGCGGAGATCGCCGTGCTGTATCGCACGAACGCGATGTCGCGGGTCATCGAGGACACGCTCGTACGGCGGGAGATCGCCTACCAGGTAATCGGCGGCACCAAGTTCTACGAGCGGGCCGAGATCAAGGACGCGATCGCGTACCTGTCGTGGCTCGCGAACCCATTCGACGTCGTCAGCTTCACCAGGATCGCCAACTCGCCGCGGCGCGGCATCGGCAGGACCTCGCTCTCGCGGATCGTCGGTCATTCCGCCACGGTCGGCGTCTCGGTTTGGGAGGCCGCGGCCGCGGCCGAGCAGATTCCGGGCCTCGGCGCCGCCGCCGTCAAGGCGCTGAGCCGGTTCATGGCGAGCATGGCTGAGCTGGCCGAGCTGGTCGAGCAGAAGATCCCGGTCGGCGACCTGCTCGACGCCGTGCTCTCGCGCAGCGGCTATCTGGAGGCGCTCGAGTCCGAGTCACTCGGAAGGGCGGAGAAGGCGATCGAGGCTCAGGGGCGCCTCGAAAACCTCGATCAGCTGGTCGAGGTCGCGCGCGAGTTCGACGCGGGCGCCCGCGAAGAAGAGGACACGCTCGACCTGTTCCTGCAACAACTCGCCCTCGTCGCCGATGCCGACTCTCGCAGCGACGAGGACGGGCTTGTCACGTTGATGACCTTGCACAACGCCAAGGGTCTCGAGTACCCGACCGTGATGATCGCCGGCTGCGAGGAGGGCGTCTTTCCGCATGCCAGAGCGTTGGATGAGGGCGGCTTGGAGGAGGAGCGTCGCCTGTTTTACGTGGGAGTCACCAGGGCCAAGCGCGAGCTGTACCTGACTTATGCCCGCCGGCGTTCGGTCTTCGGCCAGGCCACTTACGGGATGCGCAGCCGCTTCCTCGATGAGATCCCAGCCGAGCTGACCGACCGCGAGGACGAGCTGAAGCTTTCGGCGAGCGCTTTCTCGAGCACCAACGGCTCCGACTCGGGCTCTGGCTCCGCGCGCGGGCGCGGAGGAGCCGGCTGGGCGGCCTCACGCGCGTCCGGGACTGGTTCCACGGCTCCCGCGAAGTCATTCAAACTCGGCGAGGACCTAGTGCACGCCGCCTTCGGCGAGGGTGTCGTCACGGGCCTCGAGCCCGGGGGCGTGATCGTCGTGAGGTTCGCCAAGGACGGCTCGGAACGCAAGCTGATGGCCGAGTACGCGCCGGTCAGCAAACGTTAGGGTTTCGCCAGATGCCCGCCACGATCATCGACGGCAAAGCGGTCGCGGCGCGTGTACGTGACCAGGTCGCCGTAGACGTGCGCGCGTTCGTAGAGCGGACCGGCCGGCCGCCGGGCCTTGCGACCGTGCTGGTCGGGGAGGATCCGGGCTCGCTGGTCTACGTCGGCGCCAAGCAGCGTGCGTGCGCGCAGGCCGGCATGAACCCGTTCGACCACCGCCTGCCCGCCGACGCTTCCTTCGAGGACGTTTCGCGGACCCTCGCCGACCTGAACTCGGACCCGGCCGTCAGCGGCATCCTCCTGCAGCTGCCCGTCCCCGCTCACCTGGACGGGCCGACCCTGACGAACATGATCGACCCCGACAAGGACGTCGACGGCCTGACGCCCGTCAACGCCGGCCGGCTCGCGCTCGGCCTTCCGGGCCTGCGCCCGTGCACCCCGCTCGGGGTTCTCGAGCTGCTGGCCGAAGTCGGGGCCAAGCTGGAGGGCGCCGAAGCTGTCGTAGTCGGGCGCTCGAACCTGTTCGGCAAGCCGATGGCCCAGCTTTTGCTGGGCGAGAACGCGACCGTCACGACCTGCCACTCACGTACCCGCGATCTGGCCGGTGTCTGCGCTCGGGCTGACGTCTTGATCGCGGCGGTCGGGCGTCCGCGCATGATCGGGCCCGAGTCGGTCAAGCCTGGGGCGATCGTGATCGACGTCGGCATGAACCGCCTGACCCCAGCGCAAGCCGGCAACAAGAGCGGCCTGGTCGGCGATGTCGACTTCGATGCCGTCGCTGAGATCGCTTCGGCGATCACGCCCGTTCCCGGCGGTGTCGGGCCGATGACGATCGCCTGCCTGCTGCGCAACACCCTCGACGCCGCCCGCATCCAGGCGGGCGCGGGGTCTGACGGGGGTGATTCGGAGCCGGTTATAGCGGCGGCCGATTCCAGCGGCGCCCCGACGCGGGTGGGCGGGCCGTGAGCCTCAGGCGGCTACGTTGGGGTGAGTTGTTGGCGCTGGTCGGGGCGATTCTCGTGATTGTCTCCTTGACCGAGCCCTGGTACGAGAACGCGTTTGCCGAACTCTCAGCCTGGGAAACGTTCGGTCCGGCCCTCGCCCTCTTGATCGCGGCCGCGGCCGGCGCCCTGACGCTGGTCGTAAGCACGATCACCGAGCGCAGCACGGCCCTGCCGGTCGCGGCGGCGGTCTGGAGCACGCTGTTCGGGATCGTTGCCGTCATCTGTGCCCTCGTGCGTCTGCTGGAGCGTCCCGACCACGCTACGCGCCTATGTATCGGCGCCTGGCTGGCGTTCGCCGGTGCGATCCTGATCCTGGTCGGCTCGTGGCAGTCGATGCGCGACGAACGTAAGTCGCTGTACGAGCCCGCCGAGCCCTCGCCATTGTCCCCGCCGCCCGCAAACGGCGCCTCGCCGTCCTGAGCCCGGACGCGCCTCGGCCCTAGAATGCGGCGCGATGATCGACCGTGAACAGGTCCTGCACGTGGCGCGCCTGGCGAGACTGCGCCTCTCCGAGGATGAGATCGAGCCGCTGGCACGCGAGCTGTCGGCGATCGTCGACCACGTCGCCCGCATCGGCGAACTGGACCTCGACGGAGTGGCTCCGACCTCGCACGTCGTCGAGATCGGAGATGCGCTGCGTCCAGACGAGCCGCGCGAGTGCCTGCCGCGCGCGGTAGCGCTGGCACAGGCGCCGGCTGTCAGCGCCGACGGCGAAGGTTTTGCCGTGCCGAGCCCCCAAGCATGAACTCGACGGACCTCATCGCCCTGACCGCGGCCGAGGTGGCGCGCGAGGTCGCGACCGGCGCGCTGTCGGCGAACGATCTCTTCGAGGCCTACCGCGCGCGCGCGCGGGCCGACGATCTGAACTGCTTTACGTGGCTCGCCCCGGCTGGGACAGGCGCCGCGAGTGAGCTGCGCGACCTGCCGCTCGCGGGTGTTCCGGTCGCGGTCAAGGACCTGTTTTGTACGGCCGGCATTCCGAGCCAGTCCGGCTCGAAGATCTTGGCCGGCTATGAGCCTCCTTACACGGCCACCGCCGTCGCACGTTTGCGATCCGCTGGCGCCCCGCTGCTCGGAAAGACCAACCAGGACGAGTTCGCGATGGGCTCTTCGAACGAGAATTCGGCGTTCGGGCCAGTCCTGAACCCTTGGGATCGTGGGCGTGTGCCGGGCGGCTCCTCGGGCGGCAGCGCCGCGGCCGTGGCGGCCGGCCTTGCTCCCTGGGCGATCGGTACCGATACGGGCGGCTCGATCAGGCAGCCCGCCGCGCTGTGCGGGATCGTCGGCTTGAAACCGACCTACGGCGCCGTGTCCAGGTACGGGATGATCGCGTTCGCCTCCTCGCTGGATCAGGCGGGTCCGCTGACCCGCGACGTTACCGACGCGGCGCTGCTGCTCAAACACATGGTCGGCAGGGACCCGTGCGACGCGACCTCGCTGCGGTTGCCGGCCGAGATCGAGCTGCCCGGTCGCGAGAATCTGAAGGGCGTCCGGCTGGGCGTACCCGCCGAGCTGACGGGCGGTTCTGTCGGTGGCGCCGGCGGGCAGGGGGCAGACGGGAATGGCGGCGGGATCGAACCGGGGGTGCTCGACGCGTTTCGGGCCGCTCTTGAGCTGGCGGCGGACCTGGGCGCTGAGATAGTCGAGACCGTCAGCCTGCCGCACGCGCCGCACGCCTTGTCGGCCTACTACGTGCTGGCGCCGGCCGAGGCCTCCTCCAATCTGGCGCGCTTCGACGGGGTGCGCTACGGCCTGCGCGCGCGAGGCGGCGAGGCCGAGAGCGATCTCCTGGAGATGTACGAGCGCACAAGGCACGACGGCTTTGGTCAAGAGGTCAAGCGCCGGATCATGCTTGGCACTTACGCTCTGTCGGCCGGCTACTACGACGCCTACTACGGCAAGGCTCAACGTGTCAGGACCAAGATCGCCGAGGACTTCGCCGAAGCGTTCTCTGAGGTCGACTTCATCGTGACCCCGACCGCGCCTACCGTCGCCTTCGAGCTGGGCGCCAAGACCGAGGACCCGCTGGCGATGTACATGAACGACTACTGCACCGTGCCGATGTCGCTGGCCGGCATCCCGGCGCTCTCGATCCCGTGCGGGCTCTCGGATGGCCTGCCCGTCGGCCTGCAACTCGCCGGTCCGGCGTTCAGCGAGAACGAGCTGCTGGACGCGGCCTACGCCCTGGAGACGGCTCTCGGCTTCGACGGGAGCCCGGCGCGTGCCTGACTTCGAACCCGTCATCGGCCTTGAGATCCACGTCCAGCTGAAGACCAGAACAAAGATGTTCTGTGGCTGCGAACTGTCTTTCGGCGAGCCGCCGAACACCCGGACCTGCCCTGTCTGTTTGGGCCTGCCCGGCGCGCTGCCGGTCGCCAACGCCCAGGCGATCCATTTCGGCCTTTTGATCGGCTTGGCGCTCGGCTCGACGCTCGCCCCGAGGAGCGTGTTCCACCGCAAGAACTATTTTTATCCGGACCTGCCGAAGGGCTACCAGATCTCCCAGTACGACGAACCGCTCTGCTTGGGCGGCAGTCTTGCCGAGGTGCGCATCCATCGGGTGCATCTCGAGGATGACGCCGCCAAGCTGACGCACGTCGGCGAGAGCGGGCGCATCCATGGTTCGCGCGAATCGGTCGTCGACTTCAACCGCGGCGGCACGCCGCTGGCCGAGATCGTGACCGAGCCAGACCTGCGCTCCGCCGAACAGGCCGGCGAGTGGCTGAAGCTGTTGCGCACGACGCTACGCCAGCTGGGCGTCAGCGACGTCAACATGGAGGAGGGCTCGCTGCGCTGCGACGCCAACATCTCGCTGCGCCCAGCCGGCAACGAGGCGCTCGGCACGAAGACAGAGCTGAAGAACATGAACTCGTTCAGGTTCATCGAACGCGGGATCGACGCCGAGATTGCCCGCCAGGACCAGATCCTGAAAGGTGGAGGCACGGTCGAGCAGGAGACCTTGCATTACGACCCAAACAGCGGCGCGATCACATCTTTGCGCAGCAAGGAGCAAGCCCACGACTACCGCTACTTCCCAGAGCCAGACCTGGTGCCGGTCCGGATCGACGAGCAGATGCTCGCGCGCGCGCACGACGCGCTCGTGGAGCTGCCGGCCGACAGGGCTGAACGCTTTGAGCGGGATCTGGGCCTGAGCGCCCAGAGCGCGCGCGAGCTGGCGTTTCGGCCTTTGCTAGGGAGATTCTTTGAAGCTGCGCTTAGCGTCCAGGTCGACGTCGCCGCGCAGGTCTTGGCGAACTGGGTGACAGCCGAGCTGGCCGGCCGACTCGGCGACGGCGTCGATCCGGCCGGCGCTCAGGTGACGCCACGGGCGCTCGCCGAGCTTGCGGGCATGGTCGCGGCCAAGCAGATCAGCGTCGGAGCCGGTCGCCAGGTGCTCGACAAGCTGATCGCGGAGGGCGGTGAACCGGCCGACATAGTCCGGGCGGAGGGTCTTGAGTCGATCGGCGACTCAGACGAGCTGGCGGGAATCGTTGCCGCCGCCCTGGCGGCCAATCCAGATGTGGCGACGCGAATACGCGAAGGCAACGCCAAGGCGATCGGCCCGATCGTCGGCCACGTGATGCGTGAGACCAAGGGCAGGGCCGATGGCGGCGAGGTCACCAAGCTCGTGCACGAACAGCTCGGCGTTTGACCGTACTGGCGGGCGGCACACTCGCCACATGCGGGCGAGCCACATTTTGGACTTCGGTCCAAACAAAGAACGCGGCCTATACGCGAATATCGATCGTGCAGTGCAACTCCTCGCACAGGTCTCCTCCGGCTTCCCTCGGCCGGAAGTGAGCGGGGCGCGGCCGGACGGGGTGGCGATTCCCGTCCGGTCGCACCGTTTGAGCGTCGACCTGTAAGGCGCGTCGGCCTGTAGGCCATCTCAGGCGCCCGGCCGCTCGACCGTCTACCCTTGTGGACAGATGAGTCCGCCATCTTCGGAGTCCTCCACAGGCAGCTCGATCGTTCGGACGATCGTTGCCGTGTGCGTGCTGCTCCTCGTCGGCTACTTCTTGTTGCACGTCCTTATCGGCGTGGCGATCGCCGTGGCCGGCTTCGTGCTCGTGATCCTCGCGATCGTAGCGGTGATCTGGGCGTTGCGCGTCATTTTCTGAGAAGGCCCCGGCCGTGGCCTACATCTTCTTGGCCCTCTGTTTCGGCTTGGCGGGTGGGATCGTCGGCAAAATCAAGGGCAGCTCGTTCTGGCTGTGGTTCTTGATTTCCGGGATCGTGCCGGTGTTGGGCCTGTTGGCGGCGATCGCATACAGGGTCGAGCGCGACGAGCCGCGCCGCAGCTGCCCGAGCTGCGGTCGTGTGACCAAGGCGTATGACGCGCTGTGCACCAGATGCGGCGCCGAGCTGGACTGGGTGGGCGAGGATCCAAGTCAGGTGATCGCCCCGGAATCCTTCGAGCCTCCGGCCACCTGATCCTGACTCTGGGCCGTGCCATCCGAAGCTGGGCTCGCCGTTCGATTGGGGTTGCTGAGATCTCGAGATAAGGGAGCCCGAAGTCGTAAGCCGCGTATAACGGGGCGATGAACGTTGACGCGACCAGAACGCCCGCGCACGAGCGGCTGATCTCGAGGCTGATCCACAGATGGGGCTTCAAGGACGAAAAGGACTTCGTCTTGAGGGTCGTACAGCCCGCTCTGGTCGGCATGATCGACGGGACCGTCTCCTCGCTGGCGCCGATCTTCGCTGCCGCGATCGCCTCGAACTCGCGCACTGCCTTGCTCGTCGGCTTCTCGACCGCGCTCGGGGCGGGGGTCAGCATGGGCTGGTCGGAGGCACTGTCTGACACCGGCAAACAGACCGGGCGCGGCTCGGCGGTCGTGCGCGGTGCGATCACCGGTGGGATGACCACGCTCGGCGGCATCTTCCATACGCTGCCGTTCCTGATCTCGAACGTGCACCAGGCGCTACTGGTCGCCGGCTGTGTGGTCGCCGTCGAGCTGTTCGCGATCGCCTGGATCAGAAAACGGTTCCTGCACGTCTCGATGCGCTCTTCGCTTCTGGTCGTGACCGTCGGCGGCTTGATCGCGCTGGCGATCGGCATCGCGATCGGCAGCTCCTAGCGGCCCGCTGGCACGGCGCCAGGCTGCGTCCTCCCTCGCTCATGTGCAGAGGCACACTTCGCTCAGTGCGTCCTTGCCTGGCTTGGCCATCGGACCGCTAGTAGTGGTTTGGGGGACCGCTGGTGGTTAGGCGTTAACCCGCTGTTAGACTCGCAACATGCGCGCGGTAGACGCGATCATGGAATGCTTGAAGGCCGAGGGCGTGGACGTCGTGTTCGGCCTGCCCGGCGGCGCCAACCTGCCTACTTACGACGCGTTCGTGAATGGTGGCGTCAAGCACATCCTTGTCAGGCACGAGGCCGGCGGTGGGCACGCCGCCGAGGGTTACGCCAAGGCGACGGGCAAAGTCGGCGTCGCGTTCGCGACGAGCGGCCCGGGCGCGACCAACCTGATCACGCCGATCACCGACGCGATGATGGACTCAGTGCCGTGCGTGTTCATCACCGGCCAGGTCCGGACCGAGCTGCTCGGGACCGACGGCTTCCAGGAGGCCGACACGCTGGGGATCACGATCCCGATCGTCAAGCACTCGTTCATGATCCAGGACCCCAAGGAGATTCCAAGGGCGATCCACGAGGCGTTCCACATCGCCAGGACCGGCCGGCCCGGTCCCGTCGTCGTCGACATTCCGCAGGACCTGTCGCGAGCGGAGATCGAGTACGAGCCCGTGACCGATGTCAAGCTGCCCGGCTATCAGCCGACGACCGACGGCAACCAGAAGCAGATCAGGCAGGCCGCCAAGGCCCTGGCCGCGGCGCGGCGCCCCGTGATCTATGCGGGCGGCGGCGTGGTCAACGCCGACGCATCCCCGGAGCTGGTCGAGTTGGCGGGCTGCGACAAGTTCCCGGTGACGTGCACGCTGATGGGTCTCGGTGCGTTTCCGGCTCGCATCGGCGAGCCGGGCGCCGACGGAAAGCTGAACCCCCAATGGCTTGGGATGCTGGGCATGCACGGCACCAGGGCCGCGAACTATGCGATGGACGAGGCCGACCTGATCTGCGCCGTCGGCGCCAGGTTCGACGACCGGATCACGGGCAAGCTCTCTGAGTTCGCGCCGAAGGCGAAGTTCATCCATATCGATATCGATCCGGCCGAGATTTCGAAGAACGTGCCGGCCCACATCCCGATCGTGGGCGACGCCAAGCGCGTGCTGGCCAAGCTCGCGATCGAGTATCGGGCCCTCAGCGCCGACAGCTCGCGCCTGAACGAGTGGTGGGAGCGGATCGAGGGCTGGAAAGCAAAGTATCCGCTCGGTTATGAGGACTCGACCGACAACGAGATCAAGCCTCAATACATGATCCAGGCGCTCTGGGAGGCGACGGGCGGCGAGGCGATCATCTCCAGCGACGTCGGCCAGCATCAGATGTGGACCGCTCAGTACTACGACTTTCCGGCACCCCGGCGTTGGATCAACTCCGGTGGTCTGGGAACCATGGGTTTCGGCCTGCCGGCCGCGATGGGCGCGGCCGTCGGATGTCCGGACAGGCTGGTCTGCTGCGTCGCGGGCGATGGGTCGGTCCAGATGAACATCCAAGAGCTGGCGACCTGCGCCCAAGAGAAGATCCCGATCAAGGTCTTCATCATGAACAACGGCTACCTCGGCATGGTCAGGCAGTGGCAGGAGCTGTTCTGGGACGGCAAATACAGCCACGTCGAGATGGGCGAGTTTCCGGACTTCGTCAAGCTCGCCGAGGCCTACGGCGCGACCGGTATGCGCTTCGAAGACAAGACCACCCTTGTTGACGACATCAAGCGCGCGATCGCCACCGACGGCCCGGTGCTCGTCGATGTAAGGGTCACCCGCGAGGAGAACACTTATCCCATGATCCCGGCCGGCCAGCCGGCCAGAGAGATGGTCGGGTGAGCGCTGTCGTGGGCGAGCCCGGCACGAAGGCGCCACTGAGCCTCGAAGAGCTGGAGGCTTCGGCGGGCTTGCGCACGGGCAGAAAGCACGTGCTGTCGATCCTGGTCGAGAACAAGGCGGGCGTGCTGACCCGTATCGCCGGCCTGTTCGCGAGGAGGGGCTTCAACATCGACACGTTGACGGTCGGGCCGACCGACGACGAGGAAATCTCGCGGGTCACGTTGACGGTCGACGGCGCGGTGCACCCGATCGACCAGGTCACAAAGCAGCTACACAAGCTGGTCAACGTCCTGAAGATCAGGGACCTCGAGCCCGAGGACACGGTTGCGCGCGAGCTGGCCCTGTTCAAGGTCTCCGCTGACGGGCCCCAGCGGGGAGAGCTGATGCAGATCACCGAGATTTTCAGAGGCAAAATCGTGGACGTCACGAAGCGCTCGGTGATTGTCGAGGTGACCGGCACGACCGACAAGATCGAGGCCTTCGAGAGCATGGTCAGGCCGTTCGGTCTGATCGAGATGATGCGCACTGGGGAGATAGCGATCTCGAGAGGACGCACAGAGACCTAGTGCGTGCCGCCGTCGGTGAGCGCTCACCGTTCGCACTGAGCGAGCCCGATCGCGAGCGCATGCTGGCGCGGCTGGAGCTGGCATTGCGCAGGGCAAGGCGCAGCGGGGAGGCGACGCTCGCGACAAGTACGGTGAAGCTGGGAGGCGAGGTCGATCCGAGCGCCGTGGTATGCCTGTCGAGACGACCGGGCGAGCCGTGGTTCGCCTTCGAGCAGCCCGACCGCGGCGGCGCGGCCCTCGGGGCGCTTGGCGAGGTCGTCAGGCTGGCTGCCCGCGGGCCCGATCGCTTCGCGGTGCTCGCCGACCGCTGGCGGAGCCTCGCCGCCAGGGCTGTCGGCGATCCTCACGACGACCCGGACCGTTCTGGTCCGGTTGCGGTCGGGGGCTTCTCGTTCGCGCCCGACGGCGGCGGGACCCCGGAGTGGGAGGGCTTCGAGCCGGCCTCTTTGGTTGTGCCGGAGGTAGCTCTCAGAAGGATTGGCCGTGCTGGCGAAGCCGCGGCGCCGGACGTGCGGTTGACTCTGGCGGCGCTCGTGGCTCCTGACGACGATGTCGAAGACGTCCTGGCAAGGCTGGAGCGCCGTTTAGGCGAGCTGCGATCTGGGGCGCTGCCGTTGCTCGATCCAGCGCCGGCGGGGCGCTACCGGGTGGCGAGCACAATGGCACCCGAGCACTTCGAGGCCGCGGTCGAGCGCGCGACCGAGCTGATCGCGAAGGGCAAGATCCAGAAGGTGGTGCTCGCCAGAGAGGTCCAGGCCCAGGCCCCGTTCGCATACGACCCCGCCGCGATCCTCGGCGTCCTGAGAGAGGCGTTCCCGGCGTGCTTCTGCTTCTGCGTTGGGCGCGGTGACGCGACGCTCGTGGCCGCAAGCCCGGAGCTATTGATCCGCAGGGAAGGCCACCGTGTCAGCACGCTCGCGCTCGCCGGTTCGACCAGGCGCAGCGCCGATCCGGCCGTCGATGATCATCTCGGCGAGCAGCTGCTGCGCGACGAGAGCTACCGCGAGGAGCACGCGATCGTGGCCCGCCGCATCGAGCGCACGCTGCGTCCTCACTCGGTCTGGGTCGCCGCCGCGGATGAGCCGGAGCTGGTCAAGATCGCCAACATCCAGCACCTCGCGACGCCGATCCGGGCCCAGCTGGCCGCCCCGATCGACATTCTCGAGCTGGCGGGCCTGATGCACCCGACGCCGGCCGTCGGTGGCGAGCCGCGCGAGGCCGCCATAGCCTTGATCCCGGCGCTGGAGGGCCTCGATCGCGGCTGGTATGCGGGCCCGGTGGGCTGGACAGACGCCACCGGCGACGGCGAGCTGTGCGTTGCCCTGCGCTGCGCCCTGCTGCGCGGCAACGTCGCCAGGTGTTACGCCGGCAACGGGATCGTGCGCGACTCCAAGCCGAGGACCGAGCTGGCCGAGACCGAGGTCAAGCTGCAGGCGCTCTTGCCGCTATTGGCGGGCTGACTCGCTTGCCACCACGCCGCGGGCCTGCTCGCGTGGGCCCCCGCCAAGCCTCGGCAGCCACCAGTTGCGCGCGCCGAAGAGCTTCATCAGGGCGGGGACCAGGACGAGTCGGATCAGCGTCGCGTCGATCGCGATCGCGAGAGCGAGGCCGAGACCGAACTGCTTCAGTTCGAGGACGCTGGCGGTGATGAAGCTGCCAAAGACGGCGACCATGATCGCGGCGGCGGCCGAGATCGGGCGGGCGGTGTGCTCGACGCCGGCGGCGACCGCCGCCTGATTGTCACCGGTCGAGAGCCAGGTCTCGCGCATGCGCCGGATCAGGAAGACCTCGTAGTCCATTGACAAGCCGAACAGCAACGCAAAGATCGAGAGCGGCAGGTAGACCTGGATGAAGCCGGTGCTCTGAAAGCCGAGCAGATGCTCGGCGTGGCCGTCCTGGAAGATCCAGATCACGATCCCGACGGTGGCGCCCGTCGCGAGCAGGTTCATCGCGACGGCCTTGACCGGCAGGACGAGGCTGCGAAAGACGATCGTCAAGAAAAGCAACGACAGCGCCAGGATCAGGCCGAGCACGACCGGAATTTTCGAATCCGTGACGTCCGACAGGTCCACGATCTTGGCGGTCGCGCCACCGACCGCCACGTCGGGCCCGCCGTTCGCTTCGATCGGCGGGATCAGGTCGGAGCGGATTCGGCGCACCAGCTGTTCGGAGGCGTAAGAGTCGATCGCGGTCTTCGGCGCGACCGTCAAGAGCGTCGCGTCTGTGCCGTTCGTGACGGCCAGCGAAGCGATGTCGTTGTGTTGGCTCGGAGTCAGCTCGCGCGCGAGCCTGGCCGCCCGAGCGGTGGCGATGGGGCCGAGCTGACCTCTGTCGTGGGGGCCGCTGAGCACGATCTCGACCGGCGCCAGGGTGCCGGCCCCGAACGAGCGGGCCAGCACCTTCTCGCCCTTGCCGGACGGCGTGGCGCCGAGCGAGGCGATACCGAAGTCGACGCCCGTGCGAAGCCCGAGCACGGGTACGGCGGCGAGGATCAACACGAGCGCGATCGCGCCGGCCGCGAGCACGGGGCGGCGCATAACCGCCCGCGCCCAGCGCGCCCAGCCGCCCTCTCCGTAGTCGACCTCTTCGGCAAGCGAGTCCCTGGGCTGCATCCTCGCCGGCAGCGCGCCGCGGTTGATCCGCGGCCCGAGCGTGGCCAGCACGGCCGGCAGCAGGGTCAGGGCGACGATCACCGTGCACGTCACGACAGCGACCGCACCGAGCGCGAACTCCCTGAAGATCGGCGCCCTGATGGTGACGAGCGTGGCCAAAGCGAGCGCGACGACGATGCCCGAGAACAGGACCGTGCGCCCCGAGCTGGCGACCGCCGCGCCGACCGCGTCCTGAACCTGCTCCTCGTCGAGCTGGCCGTGACGGGTCCGCAAAGCCAGCTCCTCGCGGAAGCGGCTGACGATGAACAGGGCATAGTCGATGCCGATACCGACGCCGATCATCGTGACGATCGTCGTCAGGAAGCTGTCGAACGTCAGCACGGTCGCGAGCAATGCCAGCAGCCCGAAGGTCAGCAGCAGGCCGCCGCCGGCGATCGCCAGCGGCACGAACGCGGCGGCGAGCGCGCCGAGCGCGAGCATCAAGACCACGAGCGCGATCGGCACGCCGATCGTCTCGGCCCGCTCGACGTCTTCGTTCTCGACGGCCGTAATGTCGTTCGCGACCGGCGCATAGCCGGTGAGCCACACCGAGACCCCGGCCTCGGCATCCCGGCCGACGATCCGCTGCAGGTCTTTGGCGTTCGCAAGCAGCTGGCGCGGATCTCCGAGGATGCCGACCAGTGCAATCGCGGCGTGCCCGTCGGCTGAGACCTGGCCGTCGGCGCCCGTCTCGTACGGACCGAAGACGCCGGCCACGTAGTGCTGTTTGCGGGTCGAGGCCAGCGCGCGGGCCACGACCGCGCGATAGGCCGGTTCGCGCGCGCGGCGATCCGGAGAGTCGAACACGAGCACGTCCTGCTCGGCGCCGTGCCCGTGAAAGCGCTGTTCGAGCAGCTGCTCGGCCCGTGAGGACTGGGCTCCGTCGATACCGTAGTTGGGCGGCCCCAAAGAGTGCTTCAGGCCCGGATACAAAGCCGCGCAGGCGATCAAGGCGAGAGCCCAGCCCGCCAGTACGACCTTACGGTGACGAGCGACCGCCCGGCCGAAGCGGTACGCCGCCGCCGCGCTCACCGGCCGCGCCCGCCTTCGATGCCTGGCTCAGGCGGATCATCGCCATCGCTGAAGTTGATGGCGGCGCTGTCGCTCAGCCCGGCGCCCGCCAACGCGCTTGAAACGGCCCCCCAGATCTGCTCGTGCAGCTTCAGGTTTTCGCGCCGGTCTGTCCGGACGTGCACGATTGTCGAGCCGATCCTGGAGGCGAGCGCCCGCTCGAGGGCACCGCGCACGGCCGGGATCGTGCCGGCAAGCTCATAGCCGAGGCCGTACAGCGCCGCCGCCTTCGCCGGATCCAAGCCGGTTGGCGTCGTTACGTGAGTCCTATAAAGGTCCCCTTCTTGGGTCATCGGAGCGCGCGCGAGCGCCAAGAAATCGAAGATGCCGCCGCCGTCGTTGTCGACGAGTACGATCGTCAGAGACAGGCCAAGGCGCGAGGCGGCGAGCAGCCCGCCGATGTCGTACGCGAACGCGACATCGCCGATCAGCAGCACCACCGGCCCATCGCCGGACGCAGAGGCCCCGAACGCGCTCGAGACGATCCCGTCGATCCCGTTGGCCCCCCGATTGCTGAGCACGCGCGGCGGGTCCGAACGCGCTGGCCAGAAGGTCTCGATGTCACGCACCGGCATCGAGGAGGCGACCCACAGCGTGGACTTGCCCGGCAGCAGGACGCCCAGCTCGCGCGCCAAGGCCGGCTCACTGACGGCGTTGGAGGGGAGCGCTCCGGCGATCGCCTCGGCGGCCAGCTCGTCGGCGCCACGCCACGCGGCCAGCCAATCCGGCTCGGTACGTCCGGTCGCCGTCGCGGCGGCCAGGGCTGTGAAGGTGACGGCAGGATCGAGCGCCAACGAACGCGAGAGCACCCCCGCCGGGTCCTGCCAGGCCCGCTCAGGGTCGATCGCGACCTGAAGGACGCCCTCGAGATCGCCGAGCCACCCGCGCAGCGGCTTTGAGACCGGCAGATCGCCGGCTCGTAGGACGAGATCGGGGCGGTATGCCGCAGCGAAGCGGCTTTCGCGAAGGATCGCGTCGTAGTGGGCGATCGCCGCCGGGCCGCGCCTTGCCCCCGACATCGGGTCCGCCAGCAGCGGCCAGCGAGCCCGCTCGCAGAACGCGGCCACGGCCGCTCCGAGCGCCGGCCGGCGCTCGTCGCGCCCGACGACGACAACGCCCCGCTTGGCGAGCGCCACAAGTTCCGCGAGGCCGCCATCCGCATCGTCGATCCTCTCGCCGGACGGCGTGCCGCCGGCTGCCGTCTCATAATCGACATTCTGGGCGTACGCGCGCGCGCGTCCAGCCCGCGAGGCGATACCTGACCGCACCACATAAGGCGCACCGTCCGGGCGGCCCGTCTCATCGGAGGGCAGTTCCTGGTCGGTCGTCAAAGGCTCACGCAACGGGAAGTTCAGGTGCACAGCTCCGGGCCGGCCTTCGAGCGCCGTCCAGTAGGCCCGGCAGGCGAGCGTCCTGATCCAGCGCAGCCGCTCTGGGCTGGCACAGTCGGGCACACCGACCTCGAAGAACCACTTGACCGCGGCTCCGTAGAGCTTCAACTGGTCGATCGCCTGGCCGGCGCCGTTCTCGCGCAGCTCGGGCGGGCGATCGGCCGTCAAGAGCAGCAGCGGCACGCGCGCCTCGTGAGCCTCTATCGCGGCCGGCAGCAGCTCCGCCGCGGCCGTGCCCGAGGTGCAGGTCACGGCGACCGGCAGGCCTGAGGACTTCGCGGCTCCGAGCGCGAAGAACCCGGCGCAGCGCTCATCGATGTGCGAGTAGCAGCGCAAACGCCGCTCGCGGGCGAGCGTCACGACCAGCGGCGCGCAACGGGAGCCGGGCGAAGTGCACGCCATTTGCATCCCGCAGCGTGCCAGCTCATCGACGAAAGCCCGCAGCAAGACATAGGTGTCGGTCGCGTTCGTGGTCATAGGATTGGTCAGATGATCGAGGACATGGTCCTGTTGCACGGTTTCGGCGGGACCAAGCGCGCATGGGACTCGGTGATCGGCGCGCTGCCAGACGACGAACGCTACAGGCCGCTGGCGCTGGATCTGTCCGGGCACGGCGCGAACGCCGCCGTCGAGCGGCCGATCACGTTCGCAAGCTGTGTTCGAGACGTGCTCGACGAAGCCCCACGGCGCTTCGTGTTGGCCGGCTACTCGCTCGGCGGGCGCGTTGGCCTGCACGTGGCGCTGGCCGCCCCGGAACGCGTCCAGCGACTGGTGCTGATCTCGAGCACGGCCGGGATCGAGGACGCCGCCGAGCGAGCCGACCGTGGCGTCCGCGACCGGCGGCTCGCCAAGGCGCTCGAACGCGACGGGATCGAGACCTTCCTGGCCGGCTGGCGCGCGCAGGCACTGTTCGCCGACGATCCGCTTGCGGTGGACGAGCTGGCTTGCGCCGACTACAGGCGTAACCGGCCTGAAGCGTTGGCCGCCGTCCTACGCGGGATCGGCACGGGAGAGATGGAGCCGCTGTGGGGTCGGCTCGCCGAGCTGACGATGCCCGTGACGGTCCTCGCCGGCGAGCGTGACGTCAAGTTCGTGGCACTCGGCAAGCGCATGGCCGAGCTGCTGCCCGACGGCGAGCTGGTCGTGGTGTCAGGCGGCCATCGCCTCCCGCTGGAGAGCCCCCACGCCATCGTCCGGGCACTGACTCGCTGGGATTGAGGCTCCGGCCGGTGGCGGACCTTCGGGCATCGGTCCAGACGAATTGCAGGATTTTACTGTCGCCGGGCTCCGTGCCGATAACGGAGCGAGGGGACGAAGCAGGAACGCTGAGGAATTCAAAACGTCATGCCAGACAACGAGAATCTTCAGCCAGGCGGCGGTGCGACCGAGGCGCCCGCCGCCCCTGCCGAGTCCCCGTCAAACGCAGATCCTTCGAGCGCAGCAACACCGGGCGCCGCTGGCGCGAGCGGACCACAATCCGGCGAGCCTCCGCGCTCCGCGGGCCGCGTCTGGCGAGTAGCGGCCTTGGCCTGCCTGACCGCGGGCGTCCTGGCGTCGGCGTTCGGAGCGCGAGCACTCGCTCGACACGACGCCGCGAGCGCCCGCAACGACTTCGGACAGACCTCGACGTCGATCGCGTCGACCATGAACGTCGCGATCAAGCACGAGGAACAGCTGACCGTCAGCGCAAGCACGTTCTTTGGCGAGCGCTCGCACGCAAGCGCCGCCGAATTCGCGCGCTGGAAGGCTTGGGCGCGCACTCGTAGCCGTTATCCGGAGCTGGCTGCCCTCGGCTTCGTGCCGCTTGCCGACGCCTCGACGGCATTGCTCGCGAGTCGCGACGCCGCGGCGGGCATCTACTCGGCTGTGCCGTCGGCCAGGGGGCCGGCGCTGGCGATCGAAACGCCTGTCTATCGCGGCGCGGTGACGCCCCGCAGCGTGTTCGGACGCCGGGCCGCGGGTGTCGGCTGGTTGCGCGAGGTGCTGGTGCCCGGGGTCGTGCTGGGCGAGGCGCTCGCCGGCCAGGAAGGCTATGCCGCGAGATTGCGTTACGGCGGCGGCGCGACCGCACTCGAATACGCGCACGGTGTTTCGGAGAGCAAGCCACAGAGCAGGAGCGTCGTGTTGAGGGGCGGCTGGAGCATGACCAGCTTCGGCCCGTCCGCCGACCCAGGCGTGCTCGCGGACGCGGGCGCGCTGGCATTGCTGATCTGCGGCGTCCTGGCCAGCGTGCTGTTGGCCGTGCTGCTGTTTTTGAGGGGGCGCCCCGCCGCGCCGGCAAGCGCGATGGTCGTGGCGCTCGCACCGGGACAGGCGAAGACTCGCGGCGCGGAGCATGCTCACGAAGATCTGTACGACTCGCTGACAGGCCTTGCGAATCGCGCGCTGATGCTGGACCGTGCCGAGCGCTTGATTGCCCGGACCGGACGCCAATCGGAGGCCATCGCGGGTGCTTTGTTCGTCGAAGTCGACTGGGTCGCGGACGTCAATGACAGACTTGGTCGAGAGGCCGGCGACGAGCTGTTGCGGGTCATCGCGCGGCGCTTGGAGCAGGTCGTAAGGGCCGGCGACAGCGTGGCGCGGCCGGGCGGCGCGGCGTTCGTGGTCCTGGTCGAATCGGCCGCCAGGGGGGTGCGTCTGGATTCGCTCGCGCGGCGCGCGATCGAGGCGCTGCGCGAGCCCGTCGAGCTGGCCGGCTTCGGACCGAGCTTCGTGCTCGGCACGAAAGTCGGCATCGCGTTCGGCCGTTACGAGACGCCGGCGGAGCTGCTTGGCGACGCCGAGACGGCGGCTCGGGCGGCCGGCAAAGATCGTTACAAGCTGTTCAACGCCAACACCAGGGCCACGACCGATGGCCAAGAGTTGCTCGAGAGCGAACTGAACGCCGCGATGGAAGATCGCCAGCTGTTCTTGCTGTACGAGCCGATCCGAGACCTGCGCGAGCACCGGGTCTCGGGCCTGCAGGCCCTGATCCGGTGGCGCCATCCGGAGCGGGGCGTGCTCGAGCCCGCCGACTTCATGGCGCTTGCCCGGGAAACCGGTCTGATCGTGCCGCTCGGAAGGTGGCAGCTCGAACGGGCTTGCACCGACGCAGCGGCCTGGAACATCGCCGGAGAGGGCGTCGAGGGGCGCGACGGTCATGTCGGGGTGTCGGTCAGGGTCTCCTCTGAGCAGCTGAATCGAGAGGGTTTCTTGACCGACGTCCGTCGCGCTCTGCAGCTTTCGGGTCTGGACCCTGCCCTGCTGACGATCGACGTGTCGGAGGCGACCGTGATGGGAGAACTGGCTCCTGGCGCGGAGCGCCTGCACGAGCTGGATCGGCTCGGCGTAGGGGTCGCGCTCGACGGGTTCGGCAGCCGTTACGCCTCGCACGCCGATCTGGCGCGGATGCCGCTGCGCTGCCTGAAGGTAGACCGCGGCTCGATCGCCGCGTCAGATACCGACGACTACAGGCGCTGGCTCTTGGAGACGATCCTCGTCACGGGCCGAGACCTAGACCTGCCGGTGATCGTCCGCGGTGTCGAAACGGTCGAGCAGCTGAGCGCTCTGCAGGCGATGGGAGCGACGATCGTCCAGGGGGCGATCCTTGGCAAGCCCGCGCCGGCCGACTTCGTCGAGCGCCTGCTCGGCGGTCCGTCGCCCGCTGCCGCGTCCGCCCCGGCGACGCCCGCGCCGGCCGCGTCCGTCCCGGCGACGCCCGCGGCGCCGGCGACGCCCGCGATCTTGCCGGCCGAAGCGCTAAAGCGGCTCGACCCCGAGCCCGGGACCGTCGGGCAGGGCGATCAAGCCGTCTCTGACAGGTAGAGCATCCTGGAGTGAGCCGTCGAACAGCCGCAGGGTGGCCAGCCCGCACGGAGGCACCGGCCCGCGCGAGGCGAGAGCGGCGGCGGCGTGCAGGGCGGCGGCGACCCCGATGGGACCGTCGAAAGTGGAGCTGACGTAGGGCTCGGCACCGGAGGCGCGGACCAGTGTGGCGGCCGCGAGCAGACCGGAGATGCCGCCGCAGCGGCCGACCTTCAGGCAGACGGCGTCGGCGACGCCGGCTCCGAGCGCGCCGGGCTCGGACGCGGTCTCGTCGATCGCGATCCTGGTGCTGACACGGTCGCGGATCTCGCGGACGGCGTGCAGGCCGTGGGTCGGCTCCTCGACCAGCTCCAGGCCGACCGGAGCCATCGTCTCGATCGCCCTGATCGCCTCCTCGACCCCCCAAGCACCGTTGGCGTCGAGGCGCAGCGCCACCTCGGGGCCGACGGTCGCGCGCACCGCCGACGCGCGGGCGGCGTCATCGCCGATCCCGACCTTGAGCTTGACGCACCTGAACCCTTCGCTGACCGCTTGGGAGGCCGCGTCGACGGCTCCGGCGCGGTCGCCGGAGGCGATCGTCGCGTTGACGGCGATGGCGCGGACCGGCTCGTCGCTGAGCAGCTCCGCTACGGGCTTGCCGGCGCGACGGCCGGCGCTGTCCCAGAGCGCCATGTCGATCGCGGCGAGCGCCTGCGGCGTGTCATCGGCGCGGCGACAGGCTTCGAGCAGGCTGGCGCCGCCTGACTCCTCGGTGTCGGCTAGGGCCTGGCGGTAGCTTTCGAGCGCGCTGAGCACGCGATCGAGACTGACGCCGTCATAGGGCTCCAGCGGCGCCGCCTCGCCGTGGCCGCTGTGCCCGTCGGCGCCGGTCAGCGTGACCGCCAGCAGTTCGCGCTTGCGTATGGTGCCGTGGGCGGTGGCGAGCGGGGCGCGCAGACGTATCTTGACCCGGCGCCAGCTCAGCCGCACTTCAGATTCCTCCACTCAACAGGATGCCGGCCGAGAGCAGGAGACAGAAGACCAACTGCAGGAGCCCGGTCTTCGCCAGGGCGCCGTTCAGGGCGGGCCCGTCTATGCGCGTGCGGACCGTCTGTATGAGCTTGGCCGCGAGCGGGATCGCCAGCCAGCTGAGCAACAGCCAGGCGGACATGCCGAGCGCCCACAGGGCGGGTGCGCTGAGGAACGCGACCGCGAGCATCCCGGTGTACAGCCGGCGCGTGCGCTCGCGGCCAAGGCGTACCGCCAGCGTGCGCTTACCGGCGCGCCGGTCGGTGTCGATGTCTCTGAAGTTGTTGACGACCAGGATCGCGCTCGCGAGCAGGCCGACGGGCACCGCGCAGCCGAACGCCTGCCAGGGCAAGGCTTGGACCTGCACGAAGTAGGAGCCGGCGACCGCGACAACGCCGAAGAACAGGAACACGAAGACCTCGCCGAGGCCCTCGTAACCGTAGGGCCGCGGACCGCCGGTATAGAGGATGCCCGCGAGGATCGAGGCGGCCCCGACCGCGATCAGCTCGGGCCCGGCGACCGCGACCAGATATACGCCGCAGAGGATCGCCAAGCCGAAGGTCGCGTACGTGGCGATCAGGACCTGCTTGGGGGGTACCAGGCCGCCGGCGGTCACTCTTACCGGTCCCAGCCGGTCCTCGCTGTCGGCGCCCCGGCGGGCGTCGGAGTAGTCGTTGGACAAGTTCGTGCCGACCTGGATGAAGATGGCTCCGAGCAGCGCGGCCACGAAGGCGAGCGGATGGAAGGTGCCCGCGCCGAGGGCCAAGGAGGTGCCGACGAGCACCGGCGCGACCGCCGCCGGAAGCGTCCGTACGCGCGCGGCCATGACCCAGATGCGCACCGTGCTCGGGCGCTCGTGTATGGCCCAGGCCCCGGTCGTGCTCACGCGCGCTTCGGAAACTTCGAGAACTCGGGCTTGCGCTTCTCGCGGTAGGCGTTCCTGCCCTCCTGGGCCTCCTCGCTGCCGTAGAACAGGAGGTTCGCGTCGTGGGCGAGCTGCTGGATGCCGGCCAGGCCGTCCTCGGCGGCGTTGAAGCTGGCCTTCAGGAGCCGCAGCGCGAACGGCGAGAGGGCGAGCATCTCCTGACACCACTGGATCGTCTCGGCTTCGAGGTCTCCCAAGGGCACGACCGTGTTGACGAGGCCCATCGTGAGGGCCTCGTGGGCGGAGTACTGCCTGCACAGAAACCAGATCTCCTTGGCCTTCTTGGGGCCGACCAGGTCAGCCAGAAGGCCAGCCCCGTAGCCGCCATCGAAGGAGCCGACCTTCGGTCCGACCTGGCCGAAGATGGCGTTCTCAGCGGCGATCGTAAGGTCGCAGACCAAGTGCAAGACGTGGCCGCCGCCGATCGCGTAGCCGGCGACCATCGCGACGACCGGCTTGGGCAGGCGCCGGATCTGGATGTGCAGGTCGGTCACGTGGAAGCGGCCGACACCGGCTTTGCCGGCGGCGTCCTCGGCGAGGTAGCCGGAGTCTCCGCGCACGCGCTGGTCCCCGCCCGAGCAGAATGCCTTCTCGCCGGCTCCGGTCAGAACGATCGCGCCGATCTCGGTGTCCTCGCGGGCGTCCTCCAAAGCCTTCGATATCTCGACGATCGTTTGCGGTCTGAACGCGTTGCGGACCTCGGGCCTGTCGATCGTGATCTTGGCGATGCCGGTGGCCGGCTCGATCGACTTCTCGTAGCGGATGTCTCCGTAATCGCCGGCGGCTGTCCAGTTGGCGGTCATCTCGGTTGGGAAGGCTAGCCTAGGGCGATGGTCCTAGAGGGCTGGCTGCATCGCGCCGCGCGAAAGCGACCGGACACGAGGGCGATCGAGACGCCGGAGGGCCGGCGCTCGTACGCCGAGTTGTATGGCGCCGCGCGGGCCGGTGCTTCGGTGCTGGCTGAGCGGGGGGTCGAGCGCGGCGACCGCGTCGCGATCGAGCTGGCGCCGGGCTTGGCGTTCGTGGAGGCCTTCCACGCATGCCTTCTGCTCGGGGCGGTGGCCGTGCCTGTGGACATTCGTTTGGCGGAACTCGAGCGTGCGCGCGTGCGCGCCGGCGCGGCGCTGTCCATCGAGGAGCCGCTTGCGGACCCTTTGACGGCGGCTCCTTCGGAGATCTCCTCGACCGAGCACGCGCGCGGGGGGGCGGCCTCAGCGGGAAAGGTCGAGTGGGAGGAGAATGATCCGCGCGGACACCACGACCTCGACGCGGTCGCGGCCGTGATCTACACCTCGGGCACGTCCTCTGAGCCGAAGCCGGTCGAGCTGACTTACGGCAACTTCTTGTGGAGCGCGCTCGGATCGGCCGTTGCGCTGGACCTGGACCAGCGCGAGCGTTGGCTGTGCACGCTGCCGGTCTCTCATGTGGGCGGGCTGTCGATCTTGGTGCGCTCGGCGATCTATGCGACGACGGCGGTCGTGTACGAGCGTTTCGAGACCGATCGTGTGTTGGACGGACTGATGGCAAGGGACGTGACGCTGGTCTCGCTGGTCGCAACCACGCTTGCCAGGCTGCTGGACGCCGGGCTGGAGCGGCCGCCGGCTTTGAGGTGCGCGCTCACCGGTGGCGGGCCGGTGCCGGCGGAGTTGGTCGAACGAGCACGCGAGGCGGGGGTGCCGGTCGGTCTGACGTATGGCCTGACCGAGGCCTGCTCGCAGGTCACGACGCTCCGGGCGCCCTCGGCCGATCGTCTCGACGCCGGCCCGCCGCTGTTCTGCACGCGCGTGCGCATCGCGGCGGTCGCCGGCGGCGAGGACGGCACGGGCGAGATCCAGGTCGCGGGGCCGACGGTGGCCAGAGCGTCGCTCGATAACGATGGCTGGCTGCATACGAACGACCTCGGCGCGATCGACGAGCGCGGCCGTCTGCGCGTGACCGGACGTTTGGCGGACACGATCGTCAGCGGCGGCGAGAACGTAGCCCCGGCGGAGGTCGAGGCGGCGCTCGAATCTCATCCCGGAGTGCTGGAGGCGGCGGTGCTCGGCCGTAGCGATCCGGAGTGGGGCGAGGCGGTCGCCGCGATCGTCGTCGTGAGGAAAGGCGTCGAGATCGAAGCCGAGGCGCTGCGCGCGCACTGCGCGGCCATGGTGGCCCGTTACAAGGTGCCCAAGAAGATCGATTTCACGACCGTGCCGCTTCCGAGGACGCGATCGGGCAAGCTGTTGCGTAGAGAACTCTCGTGAACGGAACTGTGACCAACGGCGACGATCCCGCGAACGACGGTGCGGCCGCGTTCGACGCGAACGCCCATCGTGAGGCGAGTCTGCACGGCTGGGAAGCCGCCGCCGCCGGCTGGCGCCGGCGTGAGGAGGGGATCCGCAGGCTGGGCGCGCCGGTGTCCGACTGGCTGCTCGGGGCGATCGCGCCGCAACCGGGCCAGCGAATCCTGGAGTTGGCCGCCGGCACGGGGGAGACCGGCCTGCTGGCCGCGCGGCGTGTTGGGCCCGCCGGCGGAGTGATCGTTACAGACCAGGCCGAGGCGATGCTCGAGGGCGCCCGAGCCCGAGCCGCGGAGCTTCAGATCGAGAACGTCGAGTTCAGGGCGATCTCGGCCGAATGGATCGACATGCCGTTGGCGAGCGTCGACGGGGTGCTCTGCAGGTGGGGCTACATGCTGCTGGCGGACCCGTCCGCGGCGCTGGCCGAGACCAGGCGCGTGCTGCGCTCGGGTGGTCGTTTGGCGCTGGCTGTTTGGGACTCCGTGCAATACAACCCGTGGGCTCTGCAGCCGGCCTTGGAGCTGGTCGAGCGGGGATTGGCGCCGGCGCCGGGCGCCGACGCGGGCTGGCAGCCCGGCCCGTTCGCGCTCGGCGATCAAGAGAGGGTCCGCGAGTTGCTGAGCGGGGCTGGGTTCGCGGAGATCGAGGTGCAGGCGCTCGATTTGGAGCAGCGTTACGACTCTTTTGAGGACTTCTGGGAGACGATGCTCGACATTTCGAACAGCCTCCACGACGCCGTACTCAGCCGTCCGGAGGACGAGATCGCCGAGATTCGGGCCGGCCTGTCGGGCCGCATGGAGCCGTTTATCGCAGCCGACGGGGCGCTCTCGATCCCGGCGCGCACGCTCGTGGCCGCCGCGAGCGCGTGATCGGAGCGCGATCGGACGGCGTCGCGACGCCCGGCGTGCGGGTCGCGGACCGGGCCGGACTTGGGGACGGCGCCCCGACTCGATAGCCTGCCGGGCCATGCTCTACGACGACGACGCAGACCTCAAACTTTTGGACGGTAAAACCGTAGCGATCATCGGCTACGGCTCACAGGGCCACGCCCACGCGCTCAACTTGAAGGATTCGGGCGTCGAGGTCGTGGTCGGCCTGCGCCAAGACTCGGACTCGGTGGCCAAGGCCAAGGAGCAGGGTCTTGAGGTGCTGTCGGTCGTGGAGGCCGCCAGCCGCGGCGACCTGGCGATGATCTTGCTGCCGGACGAGCGCCACCACGACGTGTGGGAGACGGACATCAAGGATGGGATCGCCCCCGGCAACATGCTGCTGTTCGGTCACGGCTTCTCGATCCACTACGGCGAGATCGAGCCGCCGGAGGGCGTGGACGTGGGGATGGTCGCGCCCAAGGGGCCCGGCCATCTGGTCAGGCGCCAGTTCACCGAAGGCAGCGGCGTGCCCGGTCTCGTGGCGGTCGCCCAGGACGCGACCGGCAACGCGCGGGCGCTGGCCTTGGCGTATGCCAAGGGGATCGGCTGCACCAGAGGCGGAGTGATCGAGACGACGTTCAAGGACGAGACGGAGACAGACCTGTTCGGCGAGCAGGCCGTCCTCTGCGGGGGCGCCTCCGAGCTGGTTCAGGCCGGTTTCCAGACGCTCGTCGAGGCCGGTTATGACCCGGAGATGGCCTACTTCGAGTGTCTGCACGAGCTGAAGCTGATCGCCGATTTGATGTACGAGAAGGGCCTGGCCGGGATGAGGTATTCGATCTCGAACACCGCCGAGTACGGCGACTACACGCGCGGCAAGCGTGTCATTACCGACGAGACCCGGCAGGCGATGCGCGAGATCTTGGCCGAGATCCAGTCCGGCGACTTCGCGAAGGAGTGGATCGCCGAGAACAGGGCCGGCCAGGAGAACTTCAAGCGGATGCGAGCCGAGCAGGCCGACACCCAGGTCGAGCACGTCGGCGCCGAGCTGCGCTCGCACATGGATTGGATCAAGCCGGCTTTCTAGGTTCGCTACACTCGCGATCACTGTCGCGACTGGCGTACGGGTGGGCATAACCACCGGGAAGCGACGGGATGTTCACACCGCCGCGCGCCTGGGCACCTCAAGATCGACAACCTTCGAGGTTCAAAGCGAGGAAGCCCGATGACGCAGCCCACAGCAGCAGACACGCAACTGACGATCCCCGACGAGCTGAAGCCTGGCGACGGACGCTTCGGCTGCGGGCCTTCGAAGGTCAGGCCCGACGCGCTCGTGCGTCTGGTGAACGATGGCGCGGCGGTGATGGGGACCTCGCACAGGCAGAAGCCAGTCAAGGCGCTGGTCGGCGAGATAAGGGCCGGGCTGAAAGAGCTGTTCTCACTGCCCGACGGCTATGAGGTTGCACTTGGCAACGGCGGCGCCACCGCGTTCTGGGACGCCGCCGCGTTCGGCCTGATCGAGCGCAGGGCGCTGCACCTGACATACGGCGAGTTCTCGTCGAAGTTCGCGTCTGTCACGAAGGGCGCGCCGTTCTTGGAGGAGCCGATCGTCGTCTCCGCCGAGCCGGGGGACGCGCCAGACCCGGGTGCGCTTGCGGCGCCGGACGGGCAGGTCGATGTCGTGACGTGGGCGCACAACGAGACCTCGACGGGCGTGATGGTGCCCGTGCGGCGACCGGCCGCGACCGGCGATGCGCTCGTGCTGATCGACGCCACCTCGGGCGCGGGCGGTCTGCCGGTGGACGTCGCGCAGGCGGACGCTTATTACTTCGCCCCGCAGAAGGCGTTCGCGGCCGACGGCGGCCTGTGGATCGCGCTGCTCAGCCCAGCCGCCCAGGAGCGGATCGCGCGGCTGGCTGGCTCCGACCGCTGGATTCCGCCATTCCTGTCTTTGCGGACGGCCTTGGAGAACTCGGTCAAAGACCAGACCTACAACACGCCTGCCGTCGCGAGCCTGTTCCTGCTCGCCGACCAGGTCCGTTGGATGCTCGACGGCGGCGGCCTCGATTGGTGCGTGGCCAGGACGCGTGCGTCTTCGGATTACCTGTATGTGTGGGCCGAAGACAGCGATTACGCGACCCCGTTCGTGACAGACCAAGCCAAGCGCTCGTTGGTGGTCGGCACGATCGACTTCGCCGATCGCATTGACGCGGCCGCGGTCGCCAAAACGCTGAGGGCGAACGGGATCGTGGACACCGAGCCGTACCGCAAGCTGGGCCGCAACCAGTTGCGGATCGGCATGTTCCCGGCGGTCGAGCCGGACGACGTGAAGGCGTTGACGGCGTGTATCGACTGGACCGTTGAAAGGCTTTCGGCATGAGCGCCCCCGCGACGGACACCGCCGGCGAGCGCCCAAAGGTTTTGGTCAAGGAGAAGATCGGCGAGTCGGGAGTCGAGCTGCTGAAGAGGAAGTTCGACGTCGATCTCGGGATCGACTGGGACCAGGAGGAGCTGGAACGGCGCATCGGCGAGTACGACGGGATCTTGATCAGGTCGGCCACGAAGATGACGGCCGAGCTGATCGGGAAGGCGAGCAAGCTGAAGGTGATCGGGCGCGCTGGGGTCGGGGTCGACAACGTCGACGTCCCGGCCGCGACCGCGCGCGGCATCGTCGTCGCCAACGCGCCGGAGTCGAACGTCGTGACAGCGGCCGAGCACACGCTGGCGCTGCTGCTGGCGCTCGCGCGTAACGTGCCGCAAGCGAACAGGTCCCTTAGCGAAGGCAAATGGGATCGCTCGAAGTACTCGGGCGTCGAGCTGTACGAGAAGACGCTCGGAGTCCTCGGCTTCGGCAGGATCGGCCAGCTCGTGGCCCAGCGCGCGCGCGGCTTCGGCATGAGGGTGCTCGCGTTCGACCCGTTCGTCAGCGCCGAGCGCTACCGCGAGCTGGGGGTCGAGAAGGCGCAGTCGCCGCAGGACATCTACGAGCAGGCCGACTTCATCACGATCCATCTGCCGAAGACGCCCGAGACCGAAGGCTTCATCGACGCGCGGACGCTCGCCAAGATGCGCGACGGCGTACGCATCTTGAACGTCGCCAGGGGCGGCCTGATCGATGAAACCGCCCTCAAGGACGCGCTCGACTCCGGCAAGGTGGCGGGCGCCGCGCTCGACGTGTACCCAACAGAGCCGATGACCGACAACCCGCTGTTCGGCTACCAGAACGTCGTCGCCACGCCCCACCTGGGCGCCTCGACGGCCGAGGCGACCGACCGCGCGGGCTATCAAAGCGCCGAGCAGGTCTTGGCGGCGCTGAGCGGCGGTGTCGTCTCGACGGCCGTCAATATCCCGGCGATCGGCGCCGAGGACATGGAGGTGCTGGCTCCGTTCTTGCCGCTGGCCGAACAGCTCGGGCGCCTGGCGATGGCCCTGGCCGAGGGTAGTTCGGTCGAGCGCATCGAGGCCGCCTTCTTGGGCCGGATCGCCGAGTTTGACACGCGCCTGTTGACTTTGGCCGTGATCCAGGGCGCGCTACAGGGCCGCACCGAGGAGCAGGTAAACCTCGTCAACGCCCCGACGATGGCCTCCCAGCGCGGCATCGTGGTCGAGGAGAAGGCGGTCTCCGAGGCCGAGGACTTCAACGAGCTGATCCGCGTCACCGTGCTCGCGGGCGACGAGCGTGTCGCGGTCGCCGGCACCGGCATCGGCCCCAGCCAGATCCCCCATCTGGTGGAGGTCCAGGGCCGGCGCTTGACGATCGAGTTGGAGCCTTACGTCGCCGTCTTCCGTTATCAGGATCTGCCGGGCATGATCGGCTTGGTCGGCACGATCTTCGGCAAGCACGGCATCAACATCTCCTCGGCCGCCGTCGGCCACACCCCCGACGGCCACGGCGACGGCGAGGACGGGCCCCTGGCGGCGATGGTCGTCACGACCGACGCGGCCGTGCCCAACTTGGTCGTCGATGAGATCGTCGCCTCCGAGGGTTTCGTGGGCGGCTGGTCGGTCGATTTGAGCTGACGAGATCGACACGCGATAGGGTGATCGCGGATGAGGGCCGTCGTCATCACCAAGCATGGAGGACCAGGAGTCCTGCAGGTCCAGGAGCGGCCCGACCCGGCGCCCGGCCCCGGCGAGGTTCTGATCGAGGTCGCGGCGTCAGGCATCAACTTCGCCGACGTGATGGCGAGGTTGGGCTTCTACCCGGACGCGCCCAAGCCACCGTGTGTCGTTGGCTATGAGGTCGCGGGCACGATCCTCGAGCTGGGGGAGGGGGCTTCGAGCCCAGACCGCCCTCTCAGTGTCGGTCAGCGGGTCGTCGCGGGCACCGAGTTCGGCGGCTACGCCTCGCGGGTGGCGGTCCCCGCCGACGCCGTGCAGCCGCTGCCCGATGGGCTCACGTTCGAGCAGGGCGCGGCGATCCCCGTCAACTACGGAACCGCTTGGATGGGGCTCGTCCGCTTCGGTGGCCTGAGGACCGGCGAACGCGTGCTGATCCAGGCAGCCGCGGGCGGCGTGGGCATCGCCGCGACGCAGGTCGCCAAGCGTGAGGGCGCGGAGGTCTACGGCACGGCCTCGCCAAGCAAGCACGCCCGCATCACCGAGTTGGGCGTCGATCACGCGCTCGACTACACGACCGCCGGGTGGGAGCGGGGCCTGCCGCCATTCGACGTGATCATGGACGCGATCGGCGGCGCCAGCTTTCGCCGCAGCTACGAGTTGCTTGCACCGGGCGGGCGCCTGATCGCGTTCGGCGCCTCTGGAGTCGTATCCGGCGAGCGGCGCAACCCGATCCCCGCGCTGAAAACCGCGCTGCGCATGCCCCGCTTCAACCTGATCAAGCAAATGTCCGCTTCGAAGTCCGTGATCGGCTTGAACATGTATACGCTTTCCCAAGACGAGCGTCGCCGCGCTGAGATCGGCGCGGCGCTGGCGGACCTGACCGCGGACGGCACCGCCCAGCCTGTCGTCGCGGGGACGTTCTCGTTCGAGGAAGCCGGCGCGGCACAGAACATGATCACCGAACGGCGCAACGTCGGCAAGGTGATTCTCGTCCCGTAGATGCGTGACCTGGTGGCCGCTCGATGCTAATCTGGGTGGCACATGTCGTTCCGCTTTTCGTCCCTCGCTCTTCTCCTGCTCCCCCTCCGGGGGGAATAGTGCGTGGCGGCCGCGTAGCCGCATACCAACGGAGAAAGAGCAGGTGAACGAAAGAGAGAGCAAGAAATGAGCGACATGAGCAATGCAGACGTATCCCCCGAGCGCACCGAGCAAGGGCGCGTGCGCATCTTCGACACGACCTTGCGCGACGGCGAGCAGTCGCCGGGCATCTCGTTGAACAGGCAAGAGAAGCTGGAGATCGCACACCAGCTCGCGCGCCTTGGCGTCGACATCATCGAGGCCGGCTTCCCGATCACCTCGCCTGGCGATTTCGAGGCTGTGCAGGCGATCGCCAGGGAGGTCGAAGGCCCCGTGATCTGCGGCCTGGCGCGGACCTCAAAGCAGGACATCGACGCCGCCTGGAACGCGGTAAGGGACTCTGAGCGCCCGCGTATCCACACGTTCATCGCCACCAGCGACATCCACATCGAGCGCAAGCTGCAGACCACGCGCGAGGATGTCAAGGGACAGGTGCGCGCCGCGGTCGCCCAGGCGCGCGAGTACACCGACGACGTCGAGTTCTCGCCCGAGGACGGCTCGCGCTCGGATGTCCAGTACATGGCCGAGGTGATCCAGATCGCGCTGGAGGAGGGCGCCAGCACGATCAACGTGCCCGATACCGTCGGCTACACGATGCCGCGCGAGTACGCGGCGATGTTCGAAGAGCTGTACCGCCTGGTCCCTGACCTGCGTGATGTGACCGTCTCGGTGCATTGCCATGACGACCTGGGCCTTGCGGTCGCCAACTCGCTGTCCGGCGTGGAAGCGGGCTGCCGGCAGGTCGAGTGCGCGATCAACGGGATCGGCGAGCGAGCCGGCAACGCCTCGCTGGAGGAGATCGTGATGTTGCTGCACACGCGCGAGCCGAGTCTCGGCCTGTGGACCGGGATCGAGACGACCGAGATCGCGAGAACGAGCAGGCTGGTCTCGAGGCTGACCGGCTATCAGGTGCAGCCCAACAAGGCGATTGTCGGGCGCAACGCGTTCGCGCACGAGGCCGGCATCCACCAGGACGGCGTCCTGAAGGAGCGCACGACGTACGAGATCATGGACGCCACGACCGTCGGCCTGCGCTCTAACGCTCTCGTCCTGGGCAAGCACTCCGGCAGGCACGCCCTGCGCGACGCCCTGGAGGAGATGGGCTTCAAGCTCGACGGCCAGGCCCTGAACACCGCCTTCAAGCGCTTCAAGGAGCTGGCCGACCGCAAGAAGCAGGTGACCGCGATGGATCTGGAGGCTCTGATCACCGATGAGCTGCGCAGCGGCGGCGACGAGGACATCGCCGGGTACACGCTGGAGTGGTTCGATGTCGAGACCTCCTCGCGGCGTCCGCCGCACGCGCACGTGGGTGTGCGGCTGCCTGGCGGCTCGCTCGGCGAGGGCTCGTTCACGGGCGACGGTCCGATCGACGCTGTCTTCCGGGCGATCAACGCCGCGACCTCCGTCCAGGCCAAGCTCGGCGATTTCACGATCGGCGCCGTCACCGAGGGCCAGGACGCGCTCGGCGAGGTGTCGGTCGTCGTCGAGGTCGCGGGCGTGTCGGGCGCCGGCCAGAGCGTCTCGACCGACATCGTCGACGCCGCCGCGCGCGCGTACGTGCGCGCACTGTCGATCGCCAGGGCCCGGGCTGAGGCATCGGCCGATGCGGTCGGGTTGCCTGAGCCGACGCCGTGATTACAGCATACGTACGTGCGTGATAACATACGCACGTATGGCAACCGTTACCCAAGATGAACTGGCGCCGGCCGTCGTGGGCGCGCGCGTCACGCCGGCCGTCATCGGCGCGCGCGTCAAGGCGTTGAGGGAGTCCGAGTCTCTGTCCTTGCGCGACCTGGCTGAGCGCAGCGGCGTCAGCGCGCCGATGCTCTCGCAGGTTGAGCGAGGGGAGACGAGCCCGACGCTGACAGTCGCCGCAAGGATCGCGGCGGGACTCGAACTGCGGCTGTCGCAACTGCTGCGCCTCGACGAGGACGGCGCGGTGACGATTGTCCGTTCCGGCGAACGCAGCCGTGGCGGCAACAAGCGGAGGGGCCACAGCTTCGAGGTCTTGACATCCGCCCAGCCCGGACAGCGCGCTGAGCTTTCGCGCCACACGCTCGCACCCGGGGGCGCGACGGGCGCGGCCGACGGGGAGGGCGGGGGTCCACTCCACGAGCCCGGCAGCCGTGAGACCGCGCTCATCGAGCGCGGCTCGGTCGTGCTCGTGTGCGACGGGCAGCGGTATGCCCTGGAGGAGGGCGACTGTGTGACCTTCGACGCCGACCTGCCACACCACTTCGAGAACCCAAAAGAGCGCGACGCGGACGCCGCATTCCTGGCGGTCGTCAGCGCGGGCCTGCGACGTAGTTAGACCACGACCAAGGACCGATCGCCATGCCACAGACCATGTTCGACAAGATCTGGGAGACCCACGAGGTCGCCCACGGGCTGCTGTACATCGACCTGCACCTGGTGCACGAGGTCACTAGCCCGCAAGCCTTCGACGGGCTGCGCATGGCCGGGCGCACCGTGCGCCAACCTGGGCGCACCCTGGCCACGGCCGACCACAACACCCCGACGGACGGGACGCCGGTAGCCGCCAAGATCAAGGACGAACTCTCGCGCGTGCAGGTCGAAACGCTCGAGCGCAATTGCGATGAGTTCGGCATTCCCGTCTACTCGCTGGGCTCGGACAGGCAGGGGATCGTGCACGTGATCGGCCCCGAGCTGGGCGTCACCCAGCCGGGCATGACGATCGTCTGCGGAGACTCGCATACCTCTACGCACGGCGCGTTTGGCGCGTTGGCGTTCGGCATCGGCACCAGTGAGGTCGAGCACGTGCTGGCGACACAGTGCATGGTCCAGCACAAGCCGCGCTCGATGCGCATTTTTTACGAGGGCAAGTTGGGTTTCGGCGTGACCGCGAAGGATCTGATCCTGGGCACACTCGGCAGGCTCGGTGTCGGCGGGATGACCGGCCACGTCGTCGAGTACGCCGGGCCCGCGATCGAGGCGCTGTCGATGGAGGGCCGGATGACGGTCTGCAACATGACCATCGAGGGCGGCGGGCGCGCCGGAATGATCGCGCCCGACGAGACCACTTTCGCCTGGTTTGGGGCTGGCGCCGCCGATGCCGGCTGGCCAGAGGGCCGTCCGGGCGCCCCGAAGGGCGAGGATCTGGACCGCGCGATCGGGTACTGGAGCGGGCTGAAGACCGACGAGGGCGCCGAGTTCGACCGCGACTTGAAGATCGACGCCAGCGCGATCTCCCCGCAGGTGACATGGGGTACCAATCCCGGGATGGTCAGGGCCGTCACCGAGACCGTGCCCGCGCCGGAGGATTTCGACAGCCAAGCCGACCGCGAGGCGACCGAACGGGCCCTGCAGTACATGGCGTTGGAGCCCGGCACGCCGATCGATCAGATCGGACTCGACCGGGTGTTCATCGGCTCGTGCACGAACTCCAGGATCGGCGACCTGCGCGCCGCCGCCGAGGTGGTCGCCGGGCGCAAGGTCGCGTCCGGGGTGAGAGCGATGGTCGTGCCCGGCTCTCAGCACGTCAAGGCGCAGGCCGAGGCCGAGGGCCTGGATCGTGTCTTCCGCGACGCCGGCTTTGACTGGCGGGTGGCTGGCTGCTCGATGTGTTTGGGTATGAACCCCGACATCCTTGCCCCCGGCGAGCGCTGCGCGTCGACCTCGAACCGCAACTTCGAGGGCCGTCAGGGGCGCGGCGGCAGAACCCATCTCGTCTCCCCGCAGATGGCCGCCGCCGCCGCCATCGAGGGGCATTTCGTCGACATCCGCAATTGGAACTAGGAGCTTGGACATGGAGCCGATAAGCGTCATATCCGGGGCGGTCAGCCACCTCGACAGGGCCGATGTGGATACCGACCAGATCATGCCCAAGCAGTTCCTGAAGCGGATCGAGCGGACCGGCTTCGGAGAGTTTCTGTTCTACGACTGGGCCAAGGAGCCGGGCTGGGAGCTGCCGGCCAACCCGATCCTCGTCGCGGGCGAGAACTTCGGCTGCGGCTCATCGCGCGAGCATGCTCCCTGGGGCCTTCAGGACTACGGCTTCCAGGCTCTGGTCGCGCCGAGCTTCGCCGACATCTTCTACTCGAACTGCACCAAGATCGGTCTGTTGCCGGTCGTGCTGGGCGCCGAGGACTGCCGCGCGCTCGCGCATACCGGCAGCGGCGAGATCGACCTGTCCGAGCAGGAGGTCAGGTTCGCCGGGCGCCAGGTCGCTTTCGAGATCGACCACGAGATCAGGCATCGGCTGCTGAACGGCCTCGACGACATCGCGCTGACGCTCGAGCGATCCGCCGAGGTGGCGGAGTTCGAGGCTGGCCACGAGGACCTCGGCTGGGCGCGCGTGCCCACGACGGCGCTGTGAGCGCCGGTCCGCCGGGTCCTGTGAGGCGCCCGCCGGCCTGACCGGCCGCGGCCTGCTAGCTTCGCCGCTCACCAATGGCACAACACATCGTCACGCTGCCCGGCGACGGGATCGGTCCGGAGATCATGGCGCCCGCATTGAGGGTGCTGGAAGTCGTGGGCGAATTCGAGTTCGAAGAGCATCCGGTCGGAGGCGCAAGCATCGACGCGCACGGGACGGCCCTGACCGACGAGGTCTTGGACGCCTGCCGCAAGGCCGATGCGGTCCTGCTGGCGGCTGTCGGCGGTCCGAAGTGGGACACGACCGATCCCTCCAAGCCAAGGCCCGAGCAGGGCCTGCTTGGACTCAGGAAGGGGCTCAACCTGTATGCGAACCTGCGCCCGGTCAAGCCGCTGCCGGCGCTGTACGACGCCTCGCCGCTGCGGCGCGAGCGGATCGAGGGCACCGACCTGCTCGTCGTCAGGGAGCTGACCGGCGGGATCTACTTCGGTGAGAAGACGAGGACCGCGCAAAGCGCAAGCGACGTTTGTGAGTACACCGTCGAGGAGGTCGAACGGATCGCGCGTACCGCCTTCCAGGCCGCTCGCCGGCGCTCGAACGAGCCGCGGGTCGCGAGCGTCGACAAGGCCAACGTGCTCGAGACCTCGAGGCTCTGGCGCGAGGTCGTCATCGGTCTGCACGAGCGCGAGTTCGCAGACGTCGCGCTCGAACACGTACTGGTCGACAACGCCGCGATGCAGCTGGTGTCCTCGCCGGGCTCTTTTGACGTGATCCTGACCGAGAACATGTTCGGAGACATCCTTTCCGATGAGGCGGCGATGATCACGGGCTCGATCGGCCTCTTGCCGAGCGCGTCGTTGGGGGACGCGGACCCGCGTACTCCCGGCCTGTTCGAGCCCGTGCACGGCTCCGCGCCGGACATCGCGGGCACGGGCACGGCCAACCCGTTGGCGATGTTCTTGTCGGCCGCGATGATGCTCAGACACGGACTCGATCTGCCGGACGCGGCGACGGCGGTAGAATCGGCCGTTGAAAGGGCGCTCGACGGCGGCCTGCGCACCCCCGATCTCGGCGGGAGCGACGGGACGGCGGCGGCGACGGAGGCAGTGCTCGGCAACCTTTGAACCAGGAGTGAGATGAAAGTGGACCCGACGGATCTCATATGGATGAACGGAGACTTCATCGCATGGGAGGACGCCAAGGTCCACGTCCTGACGCACGGCCTGCACTACGGCACGGGTGTGTTCGAGGGCGTGCGCTGCTACGACACGGTGCTCGGTCCCGCGGTGTTCCGCAACGCCGATCACGTCGCGCGCCTGCGCCGCTCGGCCGAGCTGTTCTACATGCAGCTGCCTTTCTCCGACGAGCAATTGCGCGCGGCTACCCGCGAGCTGGTTGCCCGCAACGGTCTGCGCTCCTGTTACATCAGGCCGATCGTCTACCGCGGTTACGGCTCGATGGGCCTGAATCCGTTAGACGCGCCGGTCGACGTGACGATCGCGTGCTGGGAGTGGGGCACCTATCTTGGCGAGGAGGGCATGCGCAACGGCGTACGCGCGATGACCTCCTCGTGGCGGCGCATCAGCCCCGACTCGCTGATCCCGCACGCCAAGGCTTCGGGCCAGTACCTGAACAGCGTGCTTGCGAAGGTCGAGTCGGTGAAGGCCGGCTACGAAGAGGCGATCCTGCTCGACGACCACGGCCACGTATGCGAGGGGACCGGCGAGAACGTGTACATCGTGCGCGATGGCGAGATCGCTACGCCCGGCCAGCACAACTCGATCCTCGACGGGATCACCCGCCGTTCGGTGATGCAGATCGCGCGGGACCTCGGCTATGACGTGGTCGAGCGCAACGTCGCGCGCGCCGAGATGTACCTGGCGGACGAGGTCTTCCTGTCGGGGACCGCCGCTGAGATCGTGCCGGTGCGCGAGGTCGACAACCACCAGATCGGCACCGGCGAACCCGGTGAGATCACGCGCGTCTTGCAGGCCGCCTTCGACGACGCCATCCATGGGCGCTCGGAGCGCTACCGGGAGTGGCTGGACGTCGTCCAGCCAGATCCTCTGACGACCCCGTCCGGCGAGGGCGCGCGGCCCACGACCGCCGGCTAGAGCATGTCCGACATACAGCTCTACGACGCGACCCTGCGCGACGGCATGGGAGGTGGCGGCATGAGCCTGACGGCAGCGGAGAAGGTGCGCGTCGTCAGGGCCCTGGACGAACTCGGGGTCCACATGATCGAGGCCGGCTTTCCGGCGTCGAATCCGAAGGAGGCTGAGCTGTTCGAGCTGCTGGAGCGCGAGCGCCTGAACACCGCCGAGATCGTCGCCTTCGGGATGACCCGCAGGCGCGGCGTCGACGCCGCCGGCGACGAGGGCCTGCGCGTGCTCGCCGACTCCTTCGCGCCCGTCTGCACCATCGTCGGCAAGAGTTCGATCGCGCAGGCCGAGACCGTCCTGAAGGTCTCGCCCGCCGAGAATCTGGCCATGATCGGCGAGTCGATCGCCCATCTGCGCGCCCACGGCAAGCGAGTCCTGTTCGACGCCGAGCACTTCTTCGACGGTCTCGTTGCCGACCCCGGCTACGCCCTTGACTGTCTGCGCGTCGCCGCCCAAGCCGGGGCTGAGCGGGTCGTTCTGTGCGACACCAACGGTGGCTCGCTGCCCCTGGACGTGCACGCCGCCGTGCTGTCCGTGCGCGCGCAGTTGCCGGATGTCCCGCTTGGCATCCACACCCATGACGACACCGGCTGCGGGGTCGCCAACACGCTCGTGGCGGTCCAGGCCGGCGCCACGCAGGTCCAGGGCACGATCAACGGGATCGGCGAGCGCACCGGCAACGCCAACCTGATCACGATCATCGCCGACCTGCAGCTCAAGCTTGGTCACGAGGTGCTCGCGCCCGAGCGGCTGGCGCGGCTGACCGAGACGGCCCACCTGATCGATGAGCTGCTCAACAGAGCCCCCGATCCGGCCCAGCCCTACGTCGGCAAGCACGCCTTCGCCCACAAGGCCGGCATGCACGCGGCCGGGGTTCGCGAGGCCAGTGAGATGTTCGAGCACGTCGCCCCGGCGCTCGTCGGCAACCACGGCGACGTCCTGGTGTCGGAGCTGTCGGGCCGGGCGGCGATAACCGAGAAGGCTGAGGCGGCCGGGATAGCACTGGATGACGAGGTTGCGCGGCGCGTTGCCGAGCGCGTCAAGCAGCTCGAGCACGCCGGCTTCCAGTTCGAGGCGGCCGACGGCTCGCTGGAGCTGCTGATGCGCCGCGAGGCCGACCCGGACGGGTATGAGCCCCTGTTCAAGCTCGAGTCCTGGCGGGTGATCGTCGAGCAGCACGCCGACGGCCACGCTACGACCGAGGCCACGATCAAGATTTGGATACCTGCCAACCCCGACGGGACCGGCGCCGAGCGCTACGTGAGGACCGCCGAGGGCAACGGTCCGGTTCATGCTCTGGACAAGGCTCTGCGCGAGGCGATCGGTGAGATCCATCCGCACCTGAAGGACATCGAGCTGGTCAACTTCAAGGTCAGGATCCTCGACGAGACCAAGGGCACCGGCGCCGTTACACGCGTCCTGATCGATGCCTCCGACGGGCATGCGGTCTGGGGCTCGATCGGGGTCTCCGAGAACCTGATTGCCGCGTCCTGGGATGCGCTGGTCGACTCTTTGGAGTATGGGATGTCTGGTGGCACGCCCTCGTCGGTGCCCGCCCTTCGGACGGCCGGGCATGACGTCGATGGCGGGTCCTGAGGCCGTTGCGGGCGCCGGCCGGCCGGCCGAATGGCGTCACGCCGAGGGCTTGAACACAGTCGCTTCGGGACCGCTTGGACATATTCGGGCGGTGCTGCTTTGAGTCCTGATCACGCAACCATTCCCCTTGCCAAACCCGTTATCGGCGAGGCCGAGGAGCGGGCCGTCGTCGAGGTCCTGCGCTCTGGGCAGTTGTCGTTGGGGCCCCGTGTTCAGGAGTTCGAGCGTCTGTTTGCCGCCCGGGTAGAGGCGCCCTGCGGGAGCGCCGTCAGCAGTGGCACCGCCGGGCTGCACCTTGCGCTGCGGGCCGTCGGCGTCGACGCCGGAGAGGAGGTGATCACGAGCCCGTTCTCGTTTGTGGCCTCCGCCAACGCGGCCGTCTACGAGGGCGCGAGGCCCGTGTTCGCCGACATCGACCCCGTCACCTTGAACCTCGACCCCGATGCCGCCGCCGCGGCCGTCACCGAACGCACGAGGGCCTTGCTCCCGGTTCACATCTTCGGCTATCCGGCCGACATGCCCTCCTTCGAGGCCCTCGCGCGCGCGCGCGGCCTGGCGATCGTGGAGGACGCGTGCGAGGCGTTGGGCGCGCGCCACGGCGACGGGCCGGCCGTCGGGTCCAGGGGTAACCCGGCGGTGTTCGGCTTCTACGCCAACAAGCAACTGACGACCGGCGAGGGTGGGATGGTCACGCTCGCCGATCCCGCTCTGAAGGCCAGGATCGACTCTGAGCGCAATCAGGGACGCGCCCCTGACATGGGCTGGCTCGACCACGACAGGCTCGGTTTCAATTACCGGCTCTCAGACATCGCATGCGCGCTGGGGATCGCCCAGCTCGGGCGCCTGGACGAGATGCTCGCGGCGCGGGCCCGGGTGGCCGGCTGGTACCGGGAGGCGCTCGCTGGGTTCACCGACTCGAGCGATCCGGCCGCCCTGCGGCTACCGTGCGATGATCACGATGGAGATGTGCGCGGCTGGTTCGTTTTCGTCGTTCAGGTCCCCCGCGGGGTCGACCGCGACGAGACCGTACGCCGGCTGGCTGAACTCGGGGTCCAGAGCAAGCCCTACCTGCCGGCGATCCATCTGATGAGCTACTACCGCGAGCGCTTCGGTCACCGGACCGGCGAGTTCCCCGTCTGCGAGGACGTCGCTTCGCGCTCGCTTGCGCTGCCATTCTTTCCGGAGATGACCGAGGGTGAGGTGGTACGGGTAGCGGAGGCGCTGGAGGAAGCGCTCGAGCGATAAGCCGTCCGCGGTGCGGTCTACTCGGTCGGTGGCCAGTCGATCTGCTCGACGAGATCGCTGACGCCGAGGTCGATCAGACCGCTGCGCTCGATCGGGTGGTAGTCACCGTCACTCAACCCGAGCCAGTCGACCGAGTGTGTGCCCGGATCGACAATCAGCACCTCATCGACGTCATGCGCGGCATAGAAGGGCAGCTTCTCCCAGCTTTTGTCGTTCGGGGAGACGATCTCGACGACCAGTGCCGCCGTGAGCACCCAGGCGCCAGTTGGACGTTCGCGGTGGATGCCGAGGTCGGGTATGCGGTGGTCGTCCCGCACGCCGAGGTTGAACTCCAAGCCCATATACAGACCCTTCGCGCGGGTGGCCTGCCCGAGCAGCATCGCGAGCTGTCCTCCGGTGAGCGCGTGGGGGACGTTGGGAGCGGGAGCCATATGGTAGACACCGTCCCACATCTCGTCGTGATGGTCGAGCCCGAGTCGGTGGCGGCGCTCGATCAGTGCCTCGAATTCAGCGGGGGGAGGGTCCATCACCAGCGTTGGCATGACAGAAGAGTAGCGCGGCTACACGCACCGCTGGACTGACGTGCCGCCCAACGTACACTGACCCCCGATGTCCCGCTTCCGTGAGCCCCAGCATCCCGACTTCCAGCGCCTGAATACCTCGATCGGCTTCGACCAGCGGCTGTGGCCGTACGACATCGCGCAGTCGAAGGCCCACGCGAAGATGCTCGCCGCCTCCAAGATCGTCTCCGAGGCCGATCGTGACGCGCTCTTGGCGGGCCTGGACGCGGTCGAGGCCGAGTTTGCCGAAAGTCGGTTCCAAGTCGAGCCAGACGACGAAGACATCCACATGGCGATCGAGCGGCGCCTGACGGAGATCGCCGGACCGGTCGGTGGCAAGCTCCATACCGCCCGCTCGCGCAACGACCAGGTGGTTACCGACCTCGCGATGTTTACGCGCGAGAAGGCCGACTCCGCGCGCGTCGCCGTCGAGGTCCTGATGGCGACCCTGCTCGACCGGGCGACTCAGCACCTTGACTGGCCGATGCCTGGTTACACCCATTTGCAGCGCGCCCAGCCCGTCTATCTCAGCCATCACCTGCTCGCCTACTTCTGGATGCTCGCCCGTGATCGCGCCCGTTTCGAGGCCGCCAAGCGCGCCGCCTCGCTGCTGCCGCTCGGGGCCGGCGCCTTGGCGGGCGTCAGCTTCGAGACCGACCGCCAAGCGGTCGCCCGCGAGCTTGGCTTCGACGGGGTCATCCCCAACTCGATCGATGCCGTCTCCGGGCGCGACTTCGTGTTCGACTACCTGCACGCCGCTTCTGTCTGTGCGACCCACCTTTCGCGCCTTGGCTCCGAGCTGGTGCTGTGGTCCAGCTCCGAGTTCGCCTTCGTCGAGCTACCCGACGCCTGGAGTTCGGGCAGCTCGATCATGCCCCAAAAGAAGAACCCCGACGCCGCCGAGCTGCTGCGGGCCAAGGCTCCCCGTGTGGTCGGCCACCTGGCCGCTTTGCACGGGGTCATGCACGCCCTGCCGTTGACCTACAACAAGGACCTCCAAGAGGACAAAGAGCACCTCTTCGACGCCGTCGACACGATCGAGCTGGCGCTCGCCGCCGCGACCGGCATGGTCGCCGGTGCCCACTTCGATCCCGAGCGCTTGCGAACGGCCGCAGCCGACGAGCTGATCGCCGCCACCGACATCGCCGACTTGCTGGTCACGTTGGGCGTTCCCTTCCGCGAGGCCCACGGGATTGTCGCCGGCCTCGTGCGCGCGGCGCTCGAGAAGGGGCAATCGCTGTCTGAGCTGACCGTCGAGGAGCTGCGCACCGCGAGCCCGGTCCTTGCCGAGCACTCCGACCGCTTCCGGCAGGTCCTGACCCAGAACTCTTGGCTGGAGTCAAAGGTCTCCGAAGGCGGCACTTCGCGCGCGCGCGTCGTCGAGCAGTTGGACCTCGCCCGCACCAAGCTAGATGGCCCGCCCAAAGACTAGGTCCGCCAGCGTCCCCGCGGCGTCACCCACGGTCCTGCCGGACTCGCCGGCGCCTTTGCCGGCCTCCTTCTACGAGCGCCCGGTCGTCGAGGTCGCCGAAGACCTGGTCGGCTGCACGGTCTCCTTCACTGGACCCGACGGCACCGCGTTGGTTGGGACGATCGTTGAGACCGAGGCCTACCACGACTCCGAGCCGGCCTGTCACGCGTACGTCGGCTTGACGAAACGCACGCAGACACTGTTCGGCCCGCCCGGCCGCGCCTACGTGTATCGCTCATACGGGGTCCACGCCATGCTCAACGCCGTCTGCGAGCCGGAAGGCATCGGCGCCGCCGTCCTGATCAGGGCGCTCGAGCCCGTCCGCGGCCTGGAATCGATGCGCGCCCGGCGCGAGCGCTCGGCCGGGCGAGCCTTCGCCGACCACGATCTCTGCTCCGGTCCCGGCAAGTTGACCCAGGCGTTCGGCATAACGCTCGCCCAGAACGACATCGACCTCGCCGATGGCCCGATCACGATCGGCCGAAGGGCCGCCGACTGGACTCACCCGACGGTCGTCGGCACGAGGATCGGGATCAACAAGGCCGTCGAGCTGCCCTGGCGGTTCTGCGCGGCCGGCAACCGCCACGTCTCCAGTCCACGCCCTACGGGCTGGCGCTGACCCCACCCGTCGTTTCCGAGCTGGCACCGCCGCCGCCCGTTTTCGGAGCCGGCGAGCTTTCAGCCGGCGCGGGCGCCGCGGGAGTCGGGGCCGGCGCGGAGGGCGCCTGTGGAGCCGCTGGAGCCGGGCTCGGCGCCGCCGCGTGTTCCCCGGCGCCGGCGTGTTCGCCGCCGCCGCCGCCACCACCACCACCGGCCTGTTCGGCGCCATGACCGGCGCCCGTGCTCGGAGCCCCATGCCGTTCGCCTCCAGATTCTCCGTTCGGGACGCCTGTGCCCGGCGAGCCGCCGGCCGGAATGGCTTCTTCGGTGCTGCTCGTGCCCGAGCCGGAAGAGGTCTTGTTGGCCTTGCCGGCGCTGTGTTCGGCTGCCTTAGCGGACGCTTCTTCGGCCCTTGTCTTATCGATCTGCAGCGCGGAGACCATGAAGTCGTGCCAAATAAGAGCCGGATAGGTGCCGCCTAGTACCGGGCCGCCGTTGAAGTCGGTCAGCATCGGCTTTGCGCCTTCCGGGTAGCCGACCCAGACGGCGACCGTGTACTTGTGGTTCCAGCCGACGAACCAAGCATCGACGTAGTTAGAGGTCGTGCCGGTCTTGCCCGCCGCGAATTCGCCGAGGGCGGCGGCCTTGGCCGTGCCGTACTGGAGCACGGTCTCGAGCATTTCGGTCTCGGTGGCCGCGATTTCGGGTGGCAGGACGCGCTTGGCCTTCACCTTGTTGATGTCTCGATAAGAGCCGTCGGGTAGGGGCCTGCCAGGTGAGGAGACTTCCTGGATGCCGACCGGCGCGCCGGCTTCGGCGAGGGTGCCGCTGATGCGCTGTCCGCTGTGGGCGATCGTCTCGTAAGCATGGGCCATGTCCAGCGGCGTGACGCCGACCTTCAGGCCGCCGATCGTCATCGCCGGGTTGGTCGAGATCGGCGTCGTTATGCCCATCTGGTGGGCCAGCTCGGCGATCCGGTGGGTCGTGACACGCAAGCCAACTTCGGCGAAGATCGAGTTGTCCGAGTAGGCCGTCGCGCCCGTCAACGTGTTCGAGCCGGTGTAAGCGCTTTCGTCGTTGTGAACGACGAACTTTTCCTTGCCGGAGCTGCCAGGCACGATGAATTCCTTCTGCTTGGAGGTCCATACCGAGCCGGGCGAGATGCCGTCCTCCAGAGCACCCGCCAGGTCGAACGCCTTGAACGACGAGCCCGGCTGGCGCTCGCCCTCGGTGGCGATGTTGAATGGACTCTGGTCATAGCCGCGGCCACCGATCATGGCCCTGACCTCGCCCGTCGAGTTTTCGATCGCCACGAGCGACGCTGTCGGGTCGCCGGAATAAGCCAAGTAGCTTTCGACGGCCTGTTCGGCCGCTTTCTGGAGGCCGAGGTCGAGCGTCGTCTTGATGTGCAAGCCGCCGTCGAACGTCCTCGGCGCGCCGTAACGTTCGATCGCCTGCTGCTGGACCCAGCTCGTGAAGTAGCCGGCGTCGACGCCTTCGACCGTCTCCTCTTGGGGCGCCTGGATGCTCGCCGGCGTCGGCAGCGGCTGCTGGAGGCTGCGTTCATAGACAGACCTCGTCAGGTAGCCCTGTTCATACATCTGTCCGAGCACGACATCCCGTCGTTCTTTGGCGGCCTGCGGATGGTTCGCCGGGTCATAAGCCGTCGGGTCCTGGATGATCCCCGCCAAGAGGGCCGCCTCCCAGGGCTCCAGCTGTTCTACGCACAGCTGATGATCGGGGGAGCCGCAGCCGGCGTGAGTCGGTTCGTGGCCGAAGAACGTTCGGGCCGCCGACTCGATCCCGTAGGCGCCGTTGCCGAAGTAGATCGTGTTCAGGTACGCCGCCAAGATCTTTTCCTTCGACCACTTGTGCGACAGCTGATACGCAAGCGCCGCCTCGCGCAGCTTCTCGAAGATCGTGCGATGCGATTGGGCCTGCAGCGCGTTCTTGATGAACTGCTCCTCGATCGTCGACGCGCCCTGGACCGAGCCTTTGTGGACGACGTCCTGAACGAAGGCTCTGACGATGCCCCTGATGTCGACGCCACCCTCGGTCTCGAAGCGCTTGTCCTCGATCGAGACGACCGCCTCCTTGACGATCGACGGGATCTGCCGCGGCGTCACGATCACCCGGTTCTGCTGGCTCAGCACGCCGATCGGGTGGCCCAGGTCGTCGTAAAGGGTCGAACTCTGCTCGTTCTTGTAAAGCGAGAATTTGGTCAGCGAAGGCAGATCCGAAGCGATCGCGACGAACATTCCAAATACGAACGAGATCAGACCGAGCACCAAGATCGCGAACAAGATCGCCACGAAACGCAGCCGCTTGAGCCGAGTCCTGCCCGCCGGGGGCTGTCCAGGATCCGGGGCTGGCGGTATGTCGGGGCGAACCTCAACGCTCATGGGCGGCTACGAACTGGACGGGGGACGGCGCCGGCCGCGTGCGCGCCGCGCTGGCCGGCCGGCTCTGACGATCGCGTCTGCTGCTTTGCTTTCTCGGTCGTTGCGATCGGTCACGTGCACTAGCATTGGACGTCGATGCCCGACGCCACTGACGCGGTCCTCAAAGAGACTACCGATGAGGCCGCCCAGCTGGCGCAGGGCGCGGTCGACAGCCTGCCCGAGGGGGCCTTGGCTCAGAAGCTGGCGGCGGCGCGCTCGGAGGGCCGCCAGCTGCGGGTCAAGCTCGGGATCGACCCCACCGCACCCGACATCCACCTCGGCCACGCGGTCGTGCTCGGCAAGCTGCGCCAGTTCCAGGACGCCGGACATCGCGTCGTCCTGATCGTCGGCGACTTCACCGCGAAAGTCGGTGATCCGTCGGGGCGGTCCAGCCTGCGCCCGATGCTCTCGGAGGCTGAGATCGTCTCCAACGCGAAGACCTTCCAAGACCAAGCCACTTTGATCCTCGACCCCGATCCCGAGCGCCTGGAGGTTCGTTACAACAGCGAGTGGCTGGACATGTCGATGACCGAGCTGTTGGCGCTCGTGCGCACGACCACGGTCGCCCAGATGCTCGAGCGCGAGGACTTCGCCAAACGCTGGCACGCGCAAGAGCCGATCTCGATGCTCGAGCTGCTGTACCCGTTGCTGCAAGGCTATGACTCGGTGTCGGTCGCCGCCGACGTCGAGCTGGGAGGAACCGACCAGAAGTTCAACCTGTTGTTGGGGCGCGACGTCCAGCGCGCTTACGGGAAGCCCGAGCAGGCGATTCTGACGATGCCGATCCTGGTCGGCACCGACGGCCACCGCAAGATGTCGAAGTCTTTGGGCAACCAGATCGGCGTCACCGACGAGCCGGCCGAGATGTATGGCAAGACGATGTCGATCCCGGACTCGGCGCTCGCCGAGTACTTCGCGCTGCTCCTGCACCGCGACCCGCCGGACGATCTGGGGCCGCGGGACGCCAAGCGTTTGCTGGCGCGTGAGCTGGTCTCCTGGTTGTGCTCTGGCGAGGCGGCGACGGCCGCGGAGGAGCGGTTCGACCGGGTCACGGTCGAAAGGCTTGTTCCCGACGAGGTTGCGTCCGCGCGCGCGCGCGTCGGGCCGGAGGGGACCGTACACCTGCCTGAGGCCATCGCCGAGGCGTTCGGTTTGTCGAGGTCCGAAGCCCGCCGGCTGATCGACCAGAACGCGGTCTCGCTCGACGGCGAGCCGCTCCAGCCGGGCGACTACGACCTGGAGGCGGGCCGTATCGACGGTCGCGTTTTGAAGGCCGGCAAGCGCCGCTTCGCAAAGCTGCAGGCAAGCTGAGCGCCACGGCCCGCTGGACACGCGCCCATCCGGAGCGCTATACTCGCTGGTCGGCCCATAACACGCCTAAGGGCGTAGGGCTGATTCGTCTTCTTGCAAGGCATCTAAAGTCCTTGGGAGAGCACTTCTGGCGGTCTTTGAAAACTCAACAGCATGCGCACCTGCGATCGAGATCGATCGCGGTGTGCGTCCAGGTTCGACCCGTCGTCGAGCCGCGCCCGCCGATCTCTGATCGGTCGGCTAAGCATCCGGCGACGGACCAAAGAGTCAAGTAGGAAGCAGTACCCCGTCATGGTGCGGGATCTCCTTGTGTATGGGGTCCCGGCCCGCGTCAGGCGCTTCGGCGCCGAGCGCAACTCCATGACAGCTCGACGTGAGAACGTCGGGGCGGCCTTTGGGCCGTCCCATCTTCACGGAGAGTTTGATCCTGGCTCAGGACGAACGCTGGCGGCGTGCTTAACACATGCAAGTGGAGCGACGAACCAGGGCTTGCCCTGGGGCAGAGCCGCGAACGGGTGAGTAACACGTGGGTTACCTGCCTCGATGACCGGGACAACCCGAGGAAACTCGGGCTAATACCGGATGTGCCCGCAAGGGGAAAGGAAGCTTCGGCCTCCGCATCGAGATGGGCCCGCGGCCCATTAGCTTGTTGGTGAGGTAACGGCTCACCAAGGCTTCGATGGGTAGCTGGTCTGAGAGGACGATCAGCCACACTGGGACTGAGACACGGCCCAGACTCCTACGGGAGGCAGCAGTGGGGAATCTTGCGCAATGCGCGAAAGCGTGACGCAGCAACGCCGCGTGGGGGAAGACGGCTTTCGGGTTGTAAACCCCTTTCAGTTGGGACGAAGCCTCGGCGGTAAATAGCCGTCTGAGGTGACGGTACCTTCACAAGAAGCACCGGCTAACTACGTGCCAGCAGCCGCGGTAATACGTAGGGTGCAAGCGTTGTCCGGAATCATTGGGCGTAAAGAGCGTGTAGGCGGCCTCGTTAGTCCGCTGTGAAAGTCCAGGGCTCAACCCTGGAATGCCGGTGGATACTGCGAGGCTAGAGTCCGGAAGGGGCGAGTGGAATTCCTGGTGTAGCGGTGAAATGCGCAGATATCAGGAGGAACACCAATGGCGAAGGCAGCTCGCTGGGACGTGACTGACGCTGAGACGCGAAAGCGTGGGGAGCAAACAGGATTAGATACCCTGGTAGTCCACGCTGTAAACGATGGCAACTAGATGTGGGGGGTGTCGACTCCCCCTGTGTCGAAGCTAACGCATTAAGTTGCCCGCCTGGGGAGTACGGCCGCAAGGCTAAAACTCAAAGGAATTGACGGGGGCCCGCACAAGCAGCGGAGCATGTGGTTTAATTCGACGCGACGCGAAGAACCTTACCTGGGCTTGACATGTGAGTGACCGGCATGGAAACATGCCTTCCCTTCGGGGCACTTTCACAGGTGGTGCATGGCTGTCGTCAGCTCGTGTCGTGAGATGTTGGGTTAAGTCCCGCAACGAGCGCAACCCCCGTCGCATGTTGCCAGCATTCAGTTGGGGACTCATGCGAGACTGCCGGTGACAAACCGGAGGAAGGTGGGGATGACGTCAAGTCCTCATGCCCCTTATGTCCAGGGCTACACACGTGCTACATTGGCGCATACAGAGGGCTGCGATACCGCGAGGTGGAGCGAATCCCTTAAAGTGCGTCTCGGTTCGGATTGCAGGCTGAAATTCGCCTGCATGAAGGCGGAGTTGCTAGTAATCGCGGATCAGCATTGCCGCGGTGAATACGTTCCCGGGCCTTGTACACACCGCCCGTCACACCACGGGAGTGAGCAACACCCGAAGCCGGTGGCCTAACCCGCAAGGGGGGGAGCCGTCGAAGGTGGGGCTCGTGACTGGGGTGAAGTCGTAACAAGGTAGCCGTAGCGGAAGCTGCGGCTGGATCACCTCCTTTCTAGGGAGCACATAACAGTGCCCCGATCGCACCGGCCGTCAGGCGGCCGGCTCCTCGAGAGTCGGCGACGACCTGGTGGTGATCGCGCGGTCGGGCCTAGCATGTCGACCGAACCAGACCGGCGCTCCGCGCGTCCCCAAGAATTCGCCTCTCCTACTGGCGATACTTGGCGGGCACGCGGTCAACTAAAGCGCCGGACATGCTGTTGAGTTTTGAGAGACCGGCTTGCTTGCCGGGGCACGATGCAGTCGCGACATCAAGACGTCGCGCCCGCAACTGTCGCGCCCAGGCCGGCGAGTGACTCTCTAACGGTCCTTGAAAACTGCACAGAAGCCACATCAGCCGCCATCGATAAGCGGCGGCTGAATAACGGGTATCACCGGGCCCTGCACGGTCAACTACGTGAGCGGCGCCTCGCAAGAGGCACGGCGAGCGTGCGCGACCATGTTGGGCCAGATCACCGTCAAGATAGTAAGGGCACACGGTGGATGCCTTGGCACCAAGAGTCGATGAAGGGCGTGAACGGCTGCGATAAGCCACGGTTAGGCGCTGAATAGCCTTTTGACCCGTGGATTCCCGAATGGGGAAACCCAGCGCTGGTAATGCGGCGTTATCCCCGGCTGAACACATAGGCCGGCGGAAGACAAGCGGGGGAAGTGAAACATCTCAGTACCCCGAGGAAAGGAAATCAACAGAGACTCCCTTAGTAGTGGCGAGCGAAAAGGGATCTAGCCCAAACCTGCTGCGTGCAAGCGGCCACGCGTTGCGCAGTGGGGGTTGTAGGGCGCCTGATCCGAGCCGTGGCCGGCTCGGCGGAAGTTACAAAGTTGTGTGGTAGTCGAAGCGCGTGGAACCGCGCACCATAGAGGGCAATCGTCCCGTAGACGAAACCGCACAGCCTTCCGTCAGGCGTTCCTGAGTAAGTCCGCGCCCGTGAAACGCGGACTGAACCTGGGGGGACCACCCTCCAAGGCTAAGTACTACTTGGTGACCGATAGCGGACTAGTACCGTGAGGGAAAGGTGAAAAGTACCCCGGAAGGGGAGTGAAATAGTACCTGAAACCGCGTGCCTACAAGCGGTGGGAGCAGGCTTGTCCTGTGACCGCGTGCTTTTTGCATAACGAGCCGGCGAGTTACTCGTCTGCGGCAAGGTTAAGCGATGAGCGGAGCCGTAGCGAAAGCGAGTCCTAATAGGGCGACACAGTCGTAGGCGGTATACCCGAAACTGAGCGAGCTACCCATGGGCAGGCTGAAGCGGGGGTAAGACCTCGTGGAGGGCCGAACCGACCTAGGTTGAAAACTGGGCGGATGACCTGTGGGTCGGAGTGAAAGGCTAATCAAGCTCAGTGATATCTGGTTCTCTCCGAAATATATTTAGGTATAGCCTCGGATAAATTACGTGGTGGCCGTAGAGCACTGTTTGGATTAGGGGCCCTACCAGGTTACCGACTTCAGGCAAACTCCGAAGACCATCACGTTTACTCCGGGAGTCAGTTGCTGGGGGATAAACTTCAGCGTCGAAAGGGAAACAGCCCAGACCGCCAGCTAAGGTCCCTAAGTACTAGCTAAGTGGGAAACGATGTTCGAATGCATAGACAACCAGGAGGTTGGCTTAGAGGCAGCCATCCTTGAAAGAGTGCGTAACAGCTCACTGGTCAAGTGTTCGAGCGCGGACAATTCAACGGGGCTCAAGCTAGTCACCGAAGCTGCGGGTGTGAGATCGATTTCGGTCGATCTTGCGCGGTAGGAGAGCGTTCCCATGCCAGTAAAGCGGCGGCGTAAGCCAGCCGTGGAGGCGTGGGAAGTGAGAATGCCGGCATGAGTAACGAAAGAGGGGTGAGAATCCCCTCCACCGATTGCCCAAGGATTCCTGAGTAAAGTTCGTCTGCTCAGGGTTAGTCGGGACCTAAGGCGAGGCCGAAAGGCGTAGTCGATGGCCAACAGGTTGATATTCCTGTACCACGTCGCTTCCGTTTGACCGATGGGGGGACGAGGAAGGCTAAGGGAACCCAGGCGATGGTTGTCCTGGGGTAAGCATGTAGGGGCGGCCCTAGTTAAATGCGGGGCTGCATTCAACCCGAGGTGCGATGCCAGCTGGCTCTGAGCCGGCGAGTCCCCGACGCCATACCTCCAAGAAAATCCTCTAGGGAGGAAGCGCGTGCCCGTACCAAAACCGACACAGGTGGGCAAGTAGAGAATACTAAGGTGATCGAGATAACCATCGTTAAGGAACTCGGCAAAATTGCCCCGTAACTTCGGGATAAGGGGCGCCCCAGTAGGGTGAAGGGCCTTGCGCCTGGAGCCCGAGGGGGCCGCAGTGAATAGGCTGAAGCGACTGTTTACCAAAAACACAGGTCTCTGCTAAGTCGTAAGACGACGTATAGGGGCTGACGCCTGCCCGGTGCCGGAAGGTTACGTGGAGTTGTTAGGGCTTGACCCGAAGCAGCGAAGCTAAGCCCCGGTAAACGGCGGCCGTAACTATAACGGTCCTAAGGTAGATCGCTGCCCTCCGTGCGGGTAACCGTACGGCGAGCATCTGGCCATATGCTGGAACGTCTGTGTATCCCACGCTACGATTCCGTCCGCAGTGGGCGATATCGTGACAATGTGTTGGGTGCAGAAAATCAGCAGGAAAGGCTGATTCAGACCGGCTGGGTTATTGGTTTTGTAGACGGAGAGGGTTGCTTCTCCATCGGCTTTGTTCGGCAGCATGACCGAGCAGGTCGGAAAGGCTACAAGACTGGCTATCAGGTGGCTCATGAGTTCGCCGTGACGCAGGGCGCGAAGAGCGCTTCGTGTCTCGATGAGCTTGTGGACTTCTTTGGAGTGGGAAGCCTCATCGCGAATAAGCGATATGACAACCACAAAGAGCACCTGTATCGCTATGTAGTGCGCCGACGGAAGGATTTGATCGAGACGATCATTCCTTTCTTTCTGGCACACCCCATGCATTCATCAAAGCAGCGGGACTTTGAGAAGTTTGTCCGCTGCGTGGAAATGATCGACGCTGGTTTCCATCGGACCCATCAGGGTCTGGCGGATATCGCGGAGATCACTCAGACGATGAATCGCCAAAAGCCCAGGCAGGATCTGATCAGAATCCTCAGAGACCATACGCCAGAGATCCAGGACACTGGATCATGAGATGGTCCCATCTGCATGGCGACATGCAGGGAAGGCGTGGTGCACAAGAGGACACGCCCTCCGCTCTGTTCAAAGTGAGTAGAGTAAGATATTAAGCGAAATTCCTTGTCGGGTAAGTTCCGACCTGCACGAATGGCGTAACGACTTCAGCGCTGTCTCAACGATGGGCTCGGTGAAATTGCAGTCTCGGTGAAGATGCCGAGTACCCGCGGCTAGACGGAAAGACCCCGTGAACCTTTACTACAACTTGGTATTGGGATTCGGTGCATCTCGCTCAGGATAGGTGGGAGGCTTTGAAGCGCCGGTTGCGGCCGGCGTGGAGCCAACCTTTAGATACCACCCTTGGTGTATTGGATTTCTAACAGCATTCCGTGAATCCGGGTGCTGGACAGTTCCAGGCGGGTAGTTTGACTGGGGCGGTCGCCTCCCAAAATGTAACGGAGGCGCGCAAAGGTTCCCTCAGCACGGTTGGAAATCGTGCGTAGAGCGCAAAGGTAGCAAGGGAGCTTGACTGCGAGACTGACAAGTCGAGCAGGTGCGAAAGCAGGTCTTAGTGATCCGGCGGTAGCAAGTGGAAGTGCCGTCGCTCAACGGATAAAAGGTACTCCGGGGATAACAGGCTTATCGGGCCCAAGAGTCCACATCGACGGCCCGGTTTGGCACCTCGATGTCGGCTCGTCGCATCCTGGGGGTGGAGTCGCTCCCAAGGGTTGGGCTGTTCGCCCATTAAAGCGGTACGCGAGCTGGGTTCAGAACGTCGTGAGACAGTTCGGTCCCTATCTGCCGTGGGCGTTGGAGAGTTGAGAGGATTTGTCCCTAGTACGAGAGGACCGGGATGAACGCACCTCTGGTGTATCTGTTGTCCTGCCAAGGGCATAGCAGGCTAGCTACGTGCGGATCGGATAACCGCTGAAGGCATCTAAGCGGGAAGCCGGCCTCGAGATGAGCTCTCCCATCCCCTAGAGGGAGTAAGACCCCTGGTAGACCACCAGGTTGATAGGCCGGATCTGGAAGGACGGTGACGTCTGAAGGAGACCGGTACTAATTGGTCGAGGGCTTGACGGATTTTTTTGATTCGCTCCCAATGCAGGGAGCGAAGTGATACTCGCTGTGGCGCTGTGCAGTTTTGAAGGACCGTTGCTTGGCTTCGGTCTCTCGCCTTTTTCCGGTGGCTACTGCGAGGGGGAAACACCTCTTCCCATTCCGAACAGAGCAGTTAAGCCCCTCAGCGCCGATGGTACTTGGCTCGCAAGGGCCTGGGAGAGTAGGACGCCGCCGGTTTTTTCTTCAAAGCAGCGTCGATTTGGCGCTACGTACGAGCCGCCCGCGGGCGGCTCGTACTCGTTTGTGGACGCTGCGCGCGCGCTGCCTGTCCCGCGAGCGGGGTCTTCGGGCAGACGCAGACCTGTGGCGCCGGTGTCACGGCTCCGCCCCGGACACGGCGTGCGCGCGCGCGCAGCCACACACGATGAGGGTGCTCGTTCCGCTCACGCGGACCTCCCTGGCCGGGCTCGTTCCGGTCGACCTCCCAGTCGACGTCGTAGTCGTCCTCGAGCAAAAGGAACGAGCGGGCCAGGGAGAGCGCCTTCAGGGCGCTCCGCGCGATCGGGGGTCGGAGGCTGGAAGGGAACATGTGTTCGTAAAGATAGGGGAGCCGTCGGACGGACGGAGCGAACATATGTACGTATCTGTCGGGTCATACCTGAATCGCGCATTCTAGAGCCAAAAACAAGCGACCAGGGCTGCAATGAACGTTGCGTGGGATTCCGGTCAGGCGATCGAGAAAGGCGGCCGGCAGGGCGATCGGAGTGGCCAACGAACAGTGCAACAGATGGCTGTTACGCTTGCCAGAAGCCCGACCGACGGTCCGATACTCGGCCGGCGGCGGGCACCCGTCAAGTCCATGGACAAGTTCGTAATCGAAGGCGGCACACCGCTCTCCGGAACGCTGACCCCGGCAGGGAACAAGAACGGCGCCCTGCCGATCCTGGCCGCGGCGGTTCTGACCGAGGACGAGGTCGTGATCGGCAACGTTCCGAGGATCAGGGACGTCGAGGCGATGCTGAGCATCCTCGAGGCGATCGGTGTTCGGGTGCAGTGGCGCGGCCCTAACGAGATAGCGCTGTGCGCGAAAGCTGTCCATGAGGTGGAGATCGACCCAGAGTTGGCCGAGCGGATCAGGGCCTCGTTCCTGCTCGCCGGACCGCTGCTGGCGCGGTTCCGACGGGCCGTGATGCCCCCGCCCGGCGGCGATGTGATCGGCAGGCGCCGTTTGGACCCCCATCTGGATGCTTTCCGGGCGATGGGCGCGACGGCTGACTGCGGCCGCGAGATCGTGCTCAGCGCGCCGAAGGGCTTGAGGCCGACCGATGTGTTCATGGACGAGCCGTCGGTGATGGCCACCGAGAACGCGCTGATGGCGGCCGCCCTGACTCCGGGGGCCACCGTGATCGGCAATGCGGCCTGCGAGCCGCACGTCCAGGACCTGGCGCGGATGCTCGTCACGATGGGCGCCGACATACAGGGCATCGGCTCGAATCTGTTGACGGTCAACGGCGTCGAGCGCTTGCACGGCTGTAGCTATGAGATCGCCCCGGATCACATCGAGATCGGCAGTTTCATCGCGCTGGCCGGCGTGACCGGGGGAGAGCTGAAGATCAAGGACACGGTGCCCGGGGACCTGCGCATGATCAGGCTCGTCTTCGAAAGGCTAGGCCTGCGAACTGAGCTGCACGGCAACGACGTGGTCGTGCCCGGTGACCAGAAGCTGGTCGTCCAAGCCGATGTCGGCGATTACAAGTCGAAGATCCAGGATGGCCCGTGGCCGGCGTTCCCGGCCGATCTGACCTCGATCGCCGTCGCGCTCGCGACCCAGGCCGAGGGCTCGATCCTGGTGCACGAGTGGATGTTCGAGAACCGCTTGATCTTCACTGACAAGCTGATCCTGATGGGCGCCGACATCGTCATGTGCGATCCTCACCGGGCGATCGTGACCGGTCCGCGCAGGCTGCGCGGCGAGCGTGTCGAGTCGCCGGACATCCGGGCCGGCATGGCGATGCTGTTGGCGGCGCTGTGCGCGGACGGGCGCAGCGAGATCGGCAACATCAGACAGATCGACCGCGGCTACGAGCGCATCGACGAGCGTCTGCGCGAGCTTGGAGCGCGCATCGAGCGGGTCGCGACCGAGCCAGTGCACGCGTAGGCTCCCACACCGAACGGCGACCGGCCCTCAGGCCATCGCCGTCGTCCGCTTGAATGGCACTTCGATGATCTATCCGATCCCAAGCGGCACGCGCGACGTGCTGCCCGACGAGACGCACGAGCTGCGTGCGATCACGGACGCCCTGCGCGGCGTCTTCGAGCGCGCCGGCTACGGCGAGATCAACACGCCCGCGCTCGAGTACGAGTCGATGTTCGCCAACGCGCCGCTCGCCGACACGGGGCCCGCGCACAGGGTCTTCGATGGGACCGGCGCCGCGCTGGTGCTGCGCTCGGACATGACCGTGCCTGTCGCCCGGCTGGTCGCCACCCGCTATCCGGACGTTGCCGGGCCGCTGCGATTCTGCTATTTCGCGCACTGCTATCGAGGTGTGCGTCCCCAATGGAGCCAGCCGCGTGAGCTGCTGCAGGCCGGCATCGAGCTGATCGGATTGGGAGCGCCCCAGGGCACGGCCGAGGCGCTGACCGTGCTCTGCGATGCGCTCGACGCGACCGGCCTGAAGGACTACAGGGTCGGCCTCGGCGACGCCTCGCTGTTCGCGACGCTGATGGACCGCCTCCGGATCGAGCCATCCGCCAGGAGCGGCCTTTTGGAGGCGCTGGCGGGCCGAGACTTCGTCGAGCTGGAGCGCCGCCTGGCGCGCAGCGGGGCCTCCGCGGCCGACGCCGAGCTGCTGCTCGGCACACTCCAGCGCCGGGGCGGCCCGGAGGCGCTCAGCGCCTCGCAAGGACCGGCGAGCGAGGCGGTCGCCGGAATGAGGCAGGTCAGCGAGTTGCTCGAGGACCGGGTCGCCGAGCGCGTCATCTACGACCTCGGGCTCGTACGCTCGATCGGCTATTACACGGGCGCGGTCTTCGAGGTCTATGACCCGACGCTCGGCGTCCCGATCGGCGGCGGCGGGCGCTATGACGAGTTGCTCGCCAACTTCGGCTCGCCCAGGCCCGCCGTCGGCTTCGCGCTGGACGTCGAACGGCTGCACATCGCGCTCGCCGGCGAGGATCGCGGATCGACGAGGTCCCCGGTCGGCCAGCCCGCATCTGGGGCGGCGCTCCAGTGAGCGACCGATCCGCCCAGACGACGTCCGATCGGGACGGCGGAGCGCTCGACGGCCTGACGATCGCCGTCCCCAGAGGGGCTCTGTTCGAGGGCACGGTCGAGCTGTTGGCCGGCCTCGGCCTGGACACAGATGAGCTGCGCAGCAACGACCGTAAGCTCTTGTTCGGCGACATCGGTGTGATCACGATGAGGCCGTCCGACGTGCCGACCTATGTCGAGCACGGCGCCGCCGACCTCGGCATCACCGGCAAGGACGTCCTGCTCGAGCGCTCCAGCGCGGGCGCCGGCGAGCGCGGGCGCCGCCAGATCTACGAGCTGTTGGACCTCGGGTATGGCCGTTGCGTGATGGTTTTCGCGACCGTCGATCGCCACAACGATCGCGGCGAGGACCCGGCCGCCGAGGCGCTGCGCCGGCTGGGGACGATGCGGGTGGCCACCAAGTATCCGAACATCGCGAACGGCCACCTCGAACAGACCGGTCGCCAGGGCGAGATCGTCGAGGTCAAAGGCTCGGTCGAGTTGGCGCCTTTGACAGGCCTCGCCGACGCGATCGTCGACCTGACCGCGACCGGCACGACGCTGCGCGAGAACGGCCTCGTCGTGCGCGAAGAGATCGTCGAGTGCACCGCCCGCTTGATCGCCAATCCCGTCGCCTACAAGCTGAAGGCCGGCCAGATCGACGGGCTCTCGGCGCGGCTGCGGGCCGGTCTCGCCGCCGGGGTCTCCGGTGTCGCGGGCGCCCAGACGGGCAACGGCACCGGAACCTGAGGAAAGGCTTCGGGCTGATGAAGATCGAGCGCCTGAGTAACGCCGAGACGATCGCGCTCGGCGGCCCAGCCGCTACGGCTGGTCACGTGCGCGGACTCGTTGCCGGCGGCGAGAGCGTCGAGCGAGAGGCGCGCCTGATCGTTGACGAGGTGCGTGCAAGCGGCGATCGGGCCGTGCTCGACTACACCCGCCGCTTCGACACCGCGGGAGCGGAGCCCAAGAGCCTGGTCGTCGCGCAACAGGAGCTGGACGCGGCGCTAAAAGGGCTCGACCTCGGACTCGTGGCCAGCTTGCAGGTCGCGATCTCGAACGTCGCGCTCGTTGCTCAGGCCGGCGTCGGCGAGGACGTCGCGGTCGACTTGCCCCAAGGCCAGCGCGTCGCGCTGCGCGAGGTGCCGGTCCAGGCAGCCGCCGTCTATGTGCCAGGCGGCCGGGCGCCTTACCCGAGCACGGTCGTGATGGGCGTCGTCACCGCCAGAGCCGCCGGCGTGCTCGACGTCGCGGTCTGCTCGCCCCCCAGCCTTGGCGGCGAGATCGACCCGGTGATCCTCGGCGCCTGCCGGCTGTGCGGAGTCGAGACCGTCTATCGCATGGGCGGAGCCCATGCGATAGCGGCGCTTGCTTACGGCACCGAGTCTGTCCGCCGCGTCGACGTCGTGGTCGGCCCTGGGAACCTGTACGTGCAGGAGGCCAAGCGCCTGCTTTCCGGCGTCGTCGGGATCGACGGTTTCGCGGGCCCCAGCGATCTGACGGTCGTGCTCGGCGCCGGCGCCGGCCCGCGCGAGGTCGAACTGGCCGCCCTCGACATGCTCGGCCAGGCCGAGCACGGCACCGGCAGCCTCGTCGTCGGTGTCTCGCCGTCCACGGACACGCTCGACGCGCTGGCCGCGGAATTGGAACGCCTGCGGGCCGAACGGCCAGGGCCGGATCTACGGGACGCCGTCTGCCTGCTGGCGGGCGCCGCCAACGCCAGAGCGGCGATCGAGTTGGCGAACGCGATCGCGCCCGAGCACCTGCAGCTGATCGGCGCGGACGTTGAGCAACTGGCGGCCATCGTGCGCTGCGCCGGCTGTCTGTTCGTCGGCTCCGGCGCCGGTACCGCCTTCGGCGACTACGTCGCCGGCTCCAATCACGTGCTGCCGACGGGAGGCTCCGCCCGCTTCGCCTCGACGCTCTCTTCACGGCACTTCCGCAGGCGCATGAGCGAGGTCCGGCTGGGATCGCCCGGCGGGGAGACGGCCCAGAAGCTGGCGGCCGCCGGCGTCCCGCTGGCCGAGGCCGAGGGCTTTGCGTGGCACGCCGAGTCGATGCGCGCGCGCGCGGACGGCCCGGTTTCCGATGGTCCTGTCGCCGGCGACCCCTAATCTGAGCGTCATAACGATGACCGACACGACAGCGAGACAGACACGTAACGCCACGATCGAGCGCAAGACCGCCGAGACCGACATCAAGGTCTCGTTGACCCTCGACGGCTCCGGCTCCGGCGCGCGCGCGACCGGCGTGGGCTTCCTCGACCACATGCTCGACCTGCTCGCCAGGCACGGGCGCCTGGACCTCGACGTCGCTGTTACTGGAGACCTGCAGACCGGCGCGCACCACACCGCCGAGGACACCGCGATCGTGCTCGGCCAGGCGCTTGACAGAGCGCTCGCCGACAGGGCCGGGATCACGCGCTACGGCGCGATGACGATCCCGATGGACGAGGCCCGGGCCAGCTGCGCGATCGATATCTCGGGGCGCCCATTGACCGTGTTCGAGGCCGACTTGCCTCCGGGCGCCACCGGCGGGTTCGACCACGAGCTGACCGAGGAGTTCTTCAGGGCTTTCGCGAACTCCGCGAAGCTGACCTTGCACGTTCGCATCGAAGCCGGCTCCAACGCGCACCACATGATCGAGGCCGCGTTCAAGGCCTTCGCGCGGGCGCTGCGCCAAGCCGTCGCGATCGACCCATCCGAGGCCGGCGCCGTGCCCAGCACCAAGGGCACACTCACGACGTGACCGCGACGCGCTATCGAGGACGCTGGACATGACCCCTCAGATCGGCCTTGTCGATTACGGCATGGGCAACAGAAGGTCGGCCGAGAAGGCGCTCGAACACGTCGGCGCTACGGTCCACGTGTCCAGCGATCAAGGACTGCTGCGCGAGATGGACGGCCTGGTGCTGCCGGGCGTCGGCGCGTTCCCGGCGGGCATGAAAGCGATCGAGGACTTGGGCCTCGACGACCTGCTCGTCGAGCGCGCCGGGGCGGGCGTGCCGCTGCTGGGCTTGTGCCTCGGTATGCAGCTCCTGTTCGATTACTCCGAGGAGCATGGCGGGGCGAACGGGCTCGGCCTGCTGGCGGGCACCGTGCGCAGGCTGCCGGTCAACGAGGGCTCAGCTGACGCGCTCAAGCTGCCGCACATCGGCTGGAGCGAGGTCTTCTGGCGCCGCCAGACGCCGCTCAGCGAGGGCCTGCCGGATCCGAGTTATCTTTACCACGTGCACTCGTTCGCGCCGGACCCGGACGACGAGGACACGATCCTGGCGAGCGTCGAGTACGGCCGGCCGTTCGCGGCGGTCGTCGGCTCCGGCAACGTCTACGGGACCCAGTCGCACCCCGAGAAGTCCTCGACACATGGCCTTGCTTTGCTCGAGAACTTCACGAAGTTGTGTGGTTTGGCGAAGGTCGCCGCGTGAACCTGTATCCGGCGGTCGACATTCTCGGCGGCAACGCGGTACGGCTGACGAAGGGTGACTACGCCACCCAGAAGGTCTATGACAGCGACCCGCTCGCGGCGGCTGAAGCGTTTGCGCGGGAAGGCGCCCGTTACCTGCACGTCGTTGACCTGGATGGCGCCAAGCGCGGCGAGCCGGTCAACTTGGGACACGTCAGAACGATCGTCGGCGAGCTGGGGCTGCCGGTACAGCTCGGCGGCGGGTTGCGCTCGGACGCCGCGATCGAGGCCGCGTTCGAAGCCGGCGTGACACGGGTGATCCTGGGCACCGCGATCTTCAGCGACCCGGAGCTGCCCGCGCGCGCGATGAAAGCGTACGGCCGGGACAAGGTCCTAATCTCGATCGACGCGCGTGACGGCAAGGTGGCGACGCATGGATGGCTGAAGGCCAACGAGCTGTCCGCCAAAGAGGCGATCGAACGTTGGAGCGAAGGGCCGGACGGTGTGAAGCTGTTCGTGTGCACCGACATCGACCACGACGGCATGCTCGACGGCGTCGACGGAGAGCGGGCCGCCACGCTGGCCGGAGCGGTCGGCGACGGGCGGCTGATCCTGTCGGGCGGGATCGGCGAGCTGGCCCACCTGGAAGCGCTCGCCGAGCTGCGCGCCGAGCGGCAACTCGAAAGCCTCGACGGCGTGATCGTCGGCAAGGCCCTCTATGAGCGGCGCTTTACGGTCGCCGAGGCGTTGGCAGCGCTGGACGGCTGACCGCTACGGTGGGCGGGTGCATCTCAAGCGTGTGATCCCTTGTCTGGACGTCGACCGAGGCCGCGTCGTGAAGGGCGTCGAATTCGTCGACATCAAAGACGCCGGCGACCCGGTCGAGCTGGCCGCGCACTACGACCGCGAAGGCGCTGACGAGCTGGTGTTCTTGGACATCACGGCGACGCATGAGCGGCGCGAGACGATTGCCGAGCTGGCGCGGCGGACGGCCGACGAGGTGTTCGTGCCGTTCACGATCGGCGGCGGCATCAGGTCCTTGAAGGACGCCCAGGCGGTGCTCGACGCCGGCGCCGACAAGGTCTCGATCAACAGCGCGGCTCTGGCCAGGCCAGGTCTGATCGACGAGCTGGCAAACGTGTTCGGCTCGCAGTGCGTCGTCTTGGCGGTCGACGCCAAGGCGACGAATACGGACGACGGCGAGACGCGCTGGCAGGCGTACGTGGCGGGGGGGCGCACCCCGGCGGGGCGCGAGGTGCTGGACTGGACGAGGGAGGCGGTCGAGCGCGGGGCGGGCGAGATCTTGCTGACGAGCATGGACAGGGACGGCACCTCAGACGGCTATGACCTGGATCTGACCGGCGCGGTCAGCGGCGCGGTCGGGGTCCCTGTGATCGCCTCGGGCGGCGCCGGTCAACTGGACCACCTGGTTCAGGCGCTGCAGGCGGGCGCGGACGCCGCACTGTGCGCTTCGATCTTCCATTACGGCAAGTTCACGGTCCCCGAGGCCAAGGCGTACCTGGCGGGCGCCGGCGTGCACGTGCGCGAGACCGGATGAGTGAAGCGACGTCTCTGCGCACTGGCGCCGAGGTGCTCGAGGCGCTCCGAGATCGACCGGGCGGCCCGCAGCTGCTCGAGCTTGCGGATGGCCGCGACGACGTGGAGCTGGTCGGCGGCGCGGTGCGCGATCTGCTGCTGGGTCGCACTCCGCGCGAGCTGGACGTGGTCGTGGGCGATGACGCCGCGACGTTCGCGTCCGAGCTGACAAACCGCCTCGACGCTCTCGCGGGCCAGGGCTCAAGGGAGTGCTTTAGCCAGTCAAGCTCCCACGAGCGTTTTCGAACGGCGCTGGTCTGGTGGGACGGCAACCGAATCGACGTGGCCACGCGGCGCTCCGAGCGCTATCCGGCGCCCGGGGCGCTGCCAGAGGTCGCGGAGGGCACACCCGAAGAGGACCTGCGGCGTCGTGACTTCACGGTCAACGCGATCGCCCTGTCGCTCGGTGGGGCGCATCGAGGTGAGCTGCGTGCCGTCGATGGCGCTCTGGAGGACCTGTCGGCCGGCCGGCTGCGGGTCTTGCACGACGCCAGCTTCAGCGACGATCCGACCCGGCTGTTCCGCCTGGCGCGCTACCGCGCGCGGCTGGGCTTTTCGATCGAGGAGCACACCGTTCGGCTGGCCGCCGCCGCGGTCGCGCAAGACGCGCTGGCGACGGTTTCCCGTGCGCGTGTCGGGGCCGAGCTGCGCCTGGCGCTCGGGGAGGCGGATGCGGTCGCGGCGCTGACGGCGCTGGACGATCTCGGTGTACTCGCGGCGCTGCACCCGCGGCTGCACTTCGACGCGGAACTCGCCCGCGAGGCACTCTCGCTGCTGGCCCTGGCCCTGGCCGAGGGCGACACCGGTCCCGAGCTGCGGCCCGATCTGCTGCTGGTGGCAGTGGCGCTGCAGTTGCTGGCGGCCGACATCATGGCGGAGGGCGTCGAGCGCGATCTGTACACGCTTCTAGATGGCTGGGAGTTCCCCGCGGTCGAGCGAGACCTCGTGCTCCGTGCGGCCATCGCTGCCGAAGTCCTCGCGGACGAACTCAGTTACGCGGAAGATGGCTCGGAGATCTATGAGGCGGTGTCGGGTGAGCCGCTGGAGGGCGTCGCCCTCGCCGGTGCCTGGGCGGGGCCTTTCAGCAATGCCGGCTTCGCGGCCGATAGCTGGCTCAGGGAGCTGCACAGCGTGCGTCTGCGCATCACCGGCGAGGACCTGCTCGCCGCCGGTATCCCAGAGGGCCCCGAGATCGGCCGCAGACTTGAGGCGGCGCTGGCTCGGAAGCTCGACGGCGAGTTGGCTGATGGTCGAGACGCCGAGCTGAGGGCGGCACTGGAGGCGTAGGTGCGCCGTTCGATGAAAGTGGCGCCAAAATGGCGCTAATCTGAGGTCATACCCAGCGTGCAGAGCCAGAACGTGCCCTCTGACATCCACCAGATCCTGCGCGACCGCACCGGCAAGGCGGGCCAGTCGCTGCGGGCGTGTCTGCTCGTTCAGTTGGGAGTACAGGCGAGTAAGCCAACGATCAAGGAACTGTTCGAACGAGTTGAGCACCGCGGTGGCCGGCTGTCTCCAGCTCGCGCAGCCAAACTGGTACAAGAAGATCGCGACGCGCGCTCGCGGTGATGAGCGAAGTTGAGCTGCTGTTCGAGCTGCCTGGCGGCGGCAAAGCGCTGTTCACGAACCGGTCAGACGGCAGTATGTCGTCGGTTGGCGGTCTTGGCTCCGAACACGGGTGCCACGCGCGCGCGCGTACGCGCGCGCGGCACGGTCTGAAGGGTTTGGTGCGCGGCTATCAGGTACACGGCACGACCGTTTTGAGCATTCGCACAGAGTCCGACCTGGAGGCGTACGGCCGCGCGCCCGCGCGGTCGCCGTCCGAGGCCGACAACGCTCCGATCGAAGTCGACGGCACTCCGATCGAGGCCGACGGCCACGCGACCTTTGTGCCCGGCGTCGGCGTGATGGTGTTGGCGGCTGACTGCCTGCCGATCGCAATCGCCAGCGAGCACGGGGTCGCCGTCGTGCACGCCGGCTGGCGCGGGCTGGCGGCCGGCGTGATCGAGGAGGGCGTGCGCGCGCTCATCGCGCTCCAAGAAGATGCCGGGAATGCCGGCTACGGCCGTGCCGGCGAGGGTGCCGCTGGCCGCGGCGGCGATCACGAGATCGCGGCGATAATCGGCCCCGGTGCCGGACCCTGTTGTTATGAGGTCGGCGACGAGGTCCACGCGGCCTTCGGGGATGCCAAACGCGTGGGTCGGTACATCGACCTGAAGGCGATCGCCCGCGAACGGCTGACGGCGGCGGGGGTCGGCGACGTGCGGGATGTCGGTCTGTGCACGATCTGCGACGAGCGCTTCTTTTCGTACCGGCGCGAAGGCTCCGACGCGGGACGCCAGGCGTGTATCGCTTGGCTTACGTGGGAAGCCCGTGGTTGAGCGGGTCCACGTAAACGACCCGGACAGGGTCAGAACAAAACTGGAGGAGCTGACCGAGCGGATCTCCCAGGCCGCGGTGCTCGCCGGCCGTGACCCGGGCGAGGTCGAACTGCTGGCGGCCACGAAGTACGTGGACGTGGCGGATCTGCCGGTCCTGGCAGCCGCGGGGGTCAGGTTGGTGGGGGAGAACAGGGCCCAAGACCTCGCCGCCAAGGTGGCCGCCGGCCGATCTTCGATCGGTGGCGAGCTGTTCGTGTGGGACTTCATCGGCGCGTTGCAGTCCAGGAAGGTGCGCATGATCGTGCCGCACGTGCGCCTGATCCACTCGGTCGCCAGCGACTCGGCGCTGCGCGAGCTTGAGCGCCACCGCGGGCTGGCCAAGCCGGGCCTTCAGATCTTGATCGAGGTCAACGTCGCCGACGAGCAAGGCAAGTCAGGGATCGGGACCGGCGAGCTGGACTCGTTCATCGAGCGCGCCCCGATCGAGGTCGCCGGCCTGATGTGCATGCCCCCGCTCGCCGACGATCCCGAGGAAAGCAGGCCTTGGTTCGCGAAGTTGCGCGAGCTGGCCGAGGCGCGTCAGTTGGAGCGCCTGTCGATGGGCACCTCCCAGGACTTCGAGGTCGCCGTGCAGGAGGGCGCGACAATCGTGCGTATAGGCACGAAGCTGTACTCTTGAGCCGCAATGACGCGCCCTCGGCGCGCACGCCGCCGCCCAGGTAACGGAGGGCCCGGCGTTAGGATTAGCAGGGAAACCCGGCAACCAGGCGAAAGCTGACCTGAACGAAAATGGCATTCAGAGATTCTTGGCATCGCGCACTCGTCTATTTCGGCTTGGCCGAGGAGTACCACGAGGACGACTACGAAGAGGACGTCGGTGGGGTAGGTCCCGAATCTGACGTCGAGGAGCGCTACAGAGAGCGCCCGAATGTGCGCAGGCTGCGCAGGCGACGCGACGAGTTCGATGACATCTTCGCCGAAGAAGACCGCCAGGAGGGCGGCCAGCGGGGGCGGTCCTCCTCGGCAACGGTCCTCAGGTCGGTCGGAACTCGGCGCGGCAATGGCAATGGCAACGGCGATGTCAGGGTGCATCTGGTCGTACCGAAGTCGTTCAACGACGCCCAGCAGATAGCCGACAAGTTCAAGGACTCGATACCCGTGATCTTGAACTTGCAGTCCTCGGACACAGACCTCTCGAAGCGCTTGATCGATTTCGCGTCTGGCCTTACATACGCGCTCGACGGCGGCATGCAACGGATCGCCGACAAGGTCTTTATGTTGACGCCCCGCAACGTCGAGATCTCCGCCGAGGAGCGCGCCCGGTTGATTGAGAAGGGCTTCTTCAATCAGTCTTGAGACGTCCCGGTAGCCTGGGCCGAACATGAACGTAGGACTGATCGGCTCAGGCAACATGGCGAAGGCGCTGGCGCGAGGCTGGGGGCGCCCGGTTTTCTGCTCAGACCCGGTGGCGGAGAGGGCGAAGGCGCTGGCGGGCGAGGTCGGCGGGCAGGCGCTTGCGAGCAACGTCGAGGTCGCCGAAAGAGCGGACCTGGTGGTGCTCTGCCATAAGCCGGCCCAGTTGAAGGACGTCGCTGAGGAGGTGGGGCCACGCGCGCGCGCGGTGGCCTCGATTTTGGCCGGCATAACGCTTCAGACGCTGCGCGAGACCTACCCGGACAGGCCCGTTTACAGGTTCATCCCGTCGCTGCCGGTCGAGGTGCGCAAGGGGGCCGTGGTGCAGGCAGCCGACCCGGAGCGGGAAACGCAGGCGCTCACCGGGGACAGTGCCATCGATGCTCAGGTGCACGAGCTGTTCGCCGAACTGGGGACGGTCGTGGAGCTGCCGGACGGGCTGGTCGACGTGGCGATGGGTTTGATGTCGTGCGGTCCGGCGTACGTGGCGCTCGTGGCGGAGGCCCAGATCGACGCGGGCGTGCGCAGGGGCATACCGGCTGAGCAGGGCGCCGAGCTGGTCGTGCAGACCTTGGCGGGCACGGCCGAGCTGCTGGCCAGGCGCGGGAATGACACACAGGCGGTCAGGCGCGAGGTGACCTCACCGGGGGGCGTCACGGCAAAGGGGCTGGACGCGCTCGAGCGCGGGGGGGTGCGGGCGGCGTTCAGCGACGCCTTGGACGCGGTGCTGGAGCGGGCCAAGGCGAGCAAGCGATGATTTTCGCCAGCGCAAGAACCGAGGTGGCGGGCTATCTGTCGACGGTCGTGTACGTGTATGTGCTGCTGATCATCTGTCACATCGTCGTGCAGCTACTGCTCTCGGCGGGCTTCAGGCCGCCGTATTCGAGGGCGACGGACGCGGTGCTGGGCTTCTTGAGGAACGTCTGCGAACCGTTCTTGAGGATCTTCAGGCGGGTGTTGCCGAGCTTCGGCGGCATCGACTTCAGCCCGATCGTGGCGATCGTGGTCTTGGAGGTCGTCAACTCGGTCGTGATCCAAGGGCTCATCCACGGCTAGTCGCCGCTGGACGAACAAGGGCCGAAGCGGTGCGCAGACTCGTTTCGAGCCCGTACGTGAAGGCGACGATGGTGCTGGTGGCGGTCTTGGTCGTCGACCAGCTCAGCAAGCGGATCGTCAAACACGACATCGGAATCGGCGAACAGGTCAAGTTCTTGCCGGGCATCCAGTTCGTGCACACGGCCAACCACGGGGTCGCGTTCGGGCTGGCGGCCAAGGATCAGCTGCTGGTCACGGTCGTCGTCGGCGCGGCGCTGATCGGCTTGATCGCTTACTTCGTGACCCACTCGAAACGTCCGCTGATCTGGCTGCCGACGGGCCTGCTGTTGGGCGGCGCGCTCGGCAACCTGATCGACCGCCTGAGCGAGGGTTCGGTCGTGGACTTCGTGCAGCTGCCGCTTGGCTGGCCTCCGTTCAACCTGGCCGACGTCTCGATCGTGGCGGGTGTGGCACTGCTGCTGATCGTGATCGAGTCGCCAAGAGCACGTTCGCGATGACCGAGCCGTTCGAGATCGTTTTCAAAGACCGACACATGCTGGTGGTGGACAAGTCGGCGGGCCTGGTCGCCCACCCGGCCCGCGGACATCGGGAGGGTACGCTCAGCCAGCTGCTCGAATCCGTGGCGGCGGGTGGCCCGGAGGCCGAGCGAGCGGGCATCGTGCACCGATTGGACCGCGACACCTCCGGTCTGCTCGTGGTCGCTCGCTCGGAGGAGGCGCACGCACGGCTGCAGCGGGCGCTCGCGGAACGCCGGATCACGAGGGAGTACCTGGCGCTCGTGCACGGTCGCCCGCCGGCCAAGACGGGCACGATCGAAGCTCCGATCGGCAGGGACCCGCGCGAGCGGACGCGCATGGCGATCGACGGCGCGCACCCGCGCGAGGCAAGGACCCACTTCGCGATCGAGCGTTCAATGGGCCCTTACACGCTGCTGAGGCTGCGCTTGGATACCGGGCGCACGCACCAGATCAGGGTGCACCTGCAGGCAATCGGCCATCCCGTCGTGGGCGATCCCCAGTACGGCCGGCGGGGCGGGACGGGCATGGAGGACGAACTTGGGCTGGCGCGCCAATTCCTGCACGCTGCTCGGCTGTCGTTGAGGCACCCGTTCACGGATGAGCAGCTCGAGTTCGAGTCGCCGCTGCCTGGAGACCTGCAGGCGGCACTGGAGCGCGCCGAACAGCTATCCTGACAGGCTCTTTACGGAAACTACGACCCGCGCGGAACCATCGATCGCGGCCCTGCTCGGAGGGCGCCCAACAAAGGGCAAGCTCCGGGTCCGCGGCGGCCGGGCGGCGACATCATCAAAGCGAAACCAAAGGGAGTACCGATAACCGTGGCTCAGGCTGAGGTAGGAATCGCGGAGCTGCTGGAGGCCGGCGTTCATTTCGGCCATCAGACGCGCCGCTGGAACCCGAAGATGAGGCGCTTCATTCATGGTGAGCGCGCCGGCATCTACATCATCGATCTGCTCAAGACCTCCGCGCTCTTGAACGAAGCCCAGGAGTTCGCCGGCACGCTTGCCCACCGGGGCGGCACCGTCCTGTTCGTGGGCACCAAGAAGCAGGCGCGCGAGACGGTCAGAGAGGTCGCGGAGTCTTCAGGGATGCCTTACGTCAATCACCGTTGGCTGGGCGGCCTGTTGACGAACTTCCAGACGATCAACCAGCGCATCAGGCGGTTGCACGACCTCGAACGCTACGAGACAGAGGGCCAGCTGGCGCTGCTGCCCACGCGCGAGCGGATGGCCGCGCAGGCCGATCTGGCCAAGCTGAGGGCCAACCTGGGCGGCGTCAAGAACATGCAGCGCGTGCCGGACGCCATGTTCGTGATCGACCTCAAAACCGAGGTGATCGCGGTAAAAGAGGCGCAGCGCTTGCGCATCCCGATCATCGGCCTGGTCGATACCAACTGCGACCCGGACGGGATCGACTTCGTGATCCCCGGCAACGACGACGCGATGCGCTCTTGCGCGCTGATCACCCAGGCGATCGGCCAGGTCGTCGCCGAAGGCCATTCGGTGTTCAGGGCCGAGGAGGAGCGGGCACGCCTCCAAGCTGAAGAGCGAGCCCGGCTGGAGGCCGAGGCTCGGGCCAAGCGCCAGGCCGAAGAGCAGGCCAAACGAGAGGCCGAGGAACAGGCCAAGCGGGAAGCAGACGAGAAGGCGGCCGCCGACAAAGCGGTCGCCGAACGCGCCGAAGCCGCCGCCGCCGCGGCGGCGCAGCAGCGGGCGCCCGAGACTACGCCTGTGCCGGCCGAGCCCGTCGCGGAGGCCGAGCAAGCGCCCGCCGAGCCCTCCGCGGAGGCTGAGGCAGCGCCCGAGGCTCCAGCCGAGGCCGTCCCGGAGCCGGAGGCGCCCGTGGAGGCAGCCGCCGGCGAGGAGGCGAAGTCGTGAGCGCGGTCGAGATCTCAGCGAAAGACGTCAAGGCTCTGCGTGACAGGACCGGCGCGGGGATGATGGACTGCAAGAAGGCGCTCTCGGAGGCGGGCGGCGACCTCGAGCAGGCGATCGAGATTTTGAGGGTCAAGCAGGGCAAGAAGATCCAGGATCTCGGCGAGCGCGTCGCCACCGAGGGGACCGTTCAGGCCTACATACATGCCGGCGCGAAGGTCGGCGTCCTGATCGAGGTCGACTGCAACACCGACTTCGTCGCCACCAACGAAGATTTTGTGGGCTTCGCGAGGGACGTCGCGATGCAGATCGCCGCGACCCCGACGGTCTCCTACGTCAGCCGCGAGGACGTGCCCGAGCAGGCGCGCGACGCGGAGGCGAGGGTCTACGAGCAGGAGGCCGAAGACAAGCCCGAGAACGTGCGCGAGAAAATCGTCGCGGGCAAGCTCGACGCTTGGTATGAGACGATCGTCTTGCTCGAGCAGGAGATGCACAACCCGAAGTTCGACGGCAAGACCGTCCAGCAGCTGCGCGACGAGCTGACGGCGACGACCGGCGAGAACGTCGTGATCCGACGTTTTGTCAGGTTCGCGGTCGGTCAGTAGCCCCAGGAGAACGTGGACACGGCGCATTGCCGCGTCCTCAGTCGTTGCACTGCTTGGTCCACGTCCCCCTGGATAGCGTTGTGAGCGGATAGGCTCTCGACGATGGCCGGCCCGGCGTTCGAACGCATCCTGTTGAAGCTCTCTGGCGAGGCCCTGATGGGGCGCCTGGAGTACGGCACCGACCCTGAGCGCGTGGCGACCGTGGCGCGACAGGTCGGCGACGTGCAGGCCCGAGGCGTGCAGGTCGGGATCGTGGTTGGCGCCGGCAACATCTACAGGGGGATGAAGGGCGCCGCGGCTGGGATGGACAGGGCGACCGCCGACTACATGGGGATGCTGGCGACGGTGCTGAACGCTTTGCCGCTGCAGGACGCCTTGGAGAAGATCGGCACCGACACGAGGGTGCTCTCGGCGCTCGGTGTGTCGGAGGTCGCCGAGCCATACATAAGGCGCCGCGCGATGAGGCATCTCGAGAAGGGACGTGTCGTCATCTTCGCGGCCGGCACCGGCAACCCGTTCTTTACGACCGACACGGCGGCGGCGCTGCGGGCGACCGAGATCCACGCGCAGATCATCTTGATGGCCAAGAACGGGGTTCAGGGCGTATACAGCGCCGACCCGGCGATCGACCCGGACGCGACGTTCATCCCCGAGATCACTCATATGGAGGCGATCGAGCGGCGCTTGCGTGTGATGGACTCGACCGCGCTGGCGCTGTGCATGGACAACGCGATGCCGTTGAACGTCTTCAACATGGACGACGAAACGAGCCTGGCCCGGATAATCTCCGGCGAGCGGGTCGGAACGCTCGTGTCCTCGTCGGCGGCGGACTCAGATGGACGCTAGCGTCAAGATGACCCGCGAACCGGCGGGACGGTCAACTGAACGGCCCGCGGGGATGCTGCAGATGGGCGGCGCGCGGGCGCGGCGCACCAAGGCGAAGGGAGACGAAGATGGCGACTGAGATGATCGACGCGCTGCTCGAGGACGGGCGCGAGCGAATGGCCAAGTCGGTGGAGTCGACCCAGCACGAGTTCTCGTCGGTACGTACGGGCCGGGCGAGCCCCGCGCTGCTGGACAGGGTCGTCGTCGACTACTACGGCGCGATGACACCGCTGAACCAGCTCGCGACGATCAACGCGCCCGAGGCTCGCCTGATCACGGTGCAGCCTTACGACAAGGCTTCGATCAAGACGATCGAGAAGGCGATCAACGAGTCCGACGTCGGCCTGAACCCGTCCAACGACGGCAACATGATCCGGCTGGCGGTGCCCGAGCTGACCGAGGAGCGCCGTCACGAGCTGGTCAAGGTCGTGCGAGGTCTGGCGGAGGAGGGCCGGGTAGCGATCCGCAACGTCAGGCGCGACACGATGCAGCACCTGCGCGAGCTGAAGGGAGCCGGCGAGGCGTCCTCTGACGATGAGCATCGCGCGGAGGTCGAGCTGCAGAAGCTGACGGACGCCAGGATCGGCGAGCTCGACGCGGTGCTGAAGGCCAAGGAAGAGGAGATCCTCGAGGTCTGATGGCCGCGGACGCGGGCTCAGAGCGCTCGACGGCCTCCTACGTGGCCATCATCACCGACGGGAACGGCCGCTGGGCGCACGCGCGGGGGCTGCCCGTCAACGACGGTCACGACGCCGGCGCGGACACGGTCAAGGCGCGCTTGCGCGACGCCGTCGAACTGGGCGTGCGCGAGCTGACCGTGTACTCGTTCTCGACCGAGAACTGGTCGCGGCCGGCCGCGGAGGTCGAGGGCCTGATGGAGATGTTCGACAGGCGAATCGCCGGGGAGACCCCCGAGCTGAACGCCGAGGGCGTCCGCATGAGATTCATCGGTAGCCGCGACGGGATCTCGCCCGAGCTGGTGCAGCGCATGGCCTGGGCGGAAGACCTGACCGACACGAACGACAGGATCACGCTGTTCGTCGCCTTCAACTACGGCGGCCGGGCCGAGATCATAGACGCCGCTCGGGCGTATGAAGGCGGCGGCGAAGACGAGTTCCGTAAGGGGCTGTACGCACCGGAGATGCACGACCCGGACCTGATCATCAGGACCAGCGGCGAGCGGCGGCTGTCGAACTACTTGCTGTGGCAGTCCGCCTATTCGGAGCTTGTCTTCAGGGACGAGCTGTGGCCGGACTTCACGCGTCAGGCACTCGAAGAGTCGCTGGCCGAGTACGCCGCACGCAAGCGCCGGTTCGGCGGGCGATGAGCAAGGGGCGCTCGGATCTGGGCGCGCGTGTGCTGGCGGCGATCCCGGCGATCGCGCTGGCGCTGTTCTTGGTGATCGAGGGCGGCTCGATCTTCGCCGTCGGCGTGTTCGCGCTCGGGTGTTTGTGCATGCACGAGCTGTACGGCATGTATGCGCGCGCGCATCCGGTCCGCCTCGGCGGTTTCCTGGCCTTGGCGGGCCTGCTGGCGGCCGCCCAGTACGGCGGGCAGTTTCAGATCCTGCTGGCGGCTGTCGCGGCGCTGCCGCTGCTGTTCGGGCTCACATTGGCCCAGCCGAAGCCGAGCGTCGTCGGGATGGCGGTGACGGTGCTCGGGATCTACTGGATCGGGTTCGCGCTGGCCCACGCGGTGCTGCTGCGGAACCTGCCGCACGGCGAGGGGATCGTGATCGACGTGCTCGTCGGCACGTTCCTCGGCGATACGGGCGCCTATCTGGGCGGCAGGCTGTTCGGCAAACGGAAGCTGGCGCCAACGATCTCGCCGGGCAAGACCGTCGAGGGCCTCATCGCCGGGATGGTGTTCGCCGTGATCGGCGTGTGGCTGGCCTCGCGCTACCAAGAATGGATGCCGGTCTCGCACGCGCTCGTGCTCGGCCTCGGCGTGGCGCTCGTCGCTCCCGTCGGGGACCTGTTCGAGTCGTTCGTCAAGCGCCAGGCTCATGTCAAGGACTCGGGCAGCGTGTTCGGCGCCCACGGCGGCGCGCTCGACCGCCTGGACGCGGTCCTGTTTACGGCCGTCGTTAGCTACTACGTCTGGTACGCGTATGTCCACTGACCGAGCCCACGTCAAGCGCCTGCTCATCTTCGGCTCGACCGGCTCGATCGGCACCCAGGCGCTCGATGTGTGCGTGCGCAATCCCGAGCGCTTCGAGCTGGTCGGGCTGTCGGCCGAGCGCTCGTGGGAGGCGCTCCTCGCGCAGGCCGAAGAGCACGGGGTGCGCCGGATCGCGCTGGCAGACGAGGATGCCGCCGCGCGCGCGGCGGAGGCGTGGACGGACGGCGAGGTCCTGGCGGGCGCGGAGGGCCTGGTCAGGCTGGTCGTCGAGTCGGGCGCAGACCTTGTCCTGAACGCGCTCGTCGGCTCGGCCGGCCTGGGGCCGACGGTGGCCACGCTCGGCGAGGGGATCGATCTGGCGCTGGCCAACAAGGAGTCGTTGGTCGTCGGCGGCGAACTCGTCACGGCGCTCGGCGAAGCGACCGGCGCCCGGATCGTGCCCGTCGACTCCGAGCACACAGCGCTTCATCAGCTGATCGCTGGACAGCCGCCGGGCGCGGTACAGCGCTTGACCATCACCGCGAGCGGCGGGCCGTTCCGCGGGCGCACCCGCGCCGAGCTGGCCGACGTGACGGTCGCTCAGGCGTTGGCCCATCCGACCTGGGCGATGGGCGGCAAGATTACGATCGACTCGGCGACGATGATGAACAAGGGCCTCGAGTTGATGGAGGCCCATCACCTGTTCGGCGTGCCATACGAGCGGATCGATGTCGTCGTGCACCCACAGTCGCTCGTCCACGGGCTGATCGGCCTCGCGGACGGAGCGATGCTCGCGCACATAGGCCCGCCCGACATGAGGGTCGCGATCTCTTATGCCTTGCACGGCGGCGAGAGCGTGGACCTACCGATCACGCCGCTCGACCTGGCCGCGGTCGGCGAGCTGACGTTCGAGGCGGTCGACCTCGACGTGTTCCCGTGCCTGCGCCTGGCGCGCGAGGCGGCCAAGGCGGGGGGGACGGCGCCATGCGTCTTGAACGCCGCCAACGAGGTCGCCGTGCACGCGTTCATGGCCGGCCAGATCACGTTCAACGCGATCGCCGAGACGATCGAAGGCACGCTCGAGCTGCTGCCGGGAGAGCCGGTCCGCGCGTTCGAGTCCTTGTACGAGGCCGATCGGCGCGCGCGCGAGGTCGCGGGCGGGATGGTCGCGGGGGTCGGTTAGAGCGCCGCGATGCTATGTGTAGCCGCGGCGCTACGTGTGATGTGGTCGGTTTGGCGGATGAGTCGGCGCGACCGGTAGGGAGGCCGCGACGCGACGCGCGTCCCGCCTGGGGCGGGTTGTCGGGTAAAGAGATATGGCCCCGAATGTCGCGGTTCCAAGCGTAGGCGACCTCGTCCGGTCGCCGGTCGTGGGAGCGGCCTTCGACGGTCGTCCGCCAGCGCGGTATGATCGTGGTATGACCAAAGTCGCCAAGATCGCTATCTCACTGCCTCCCGAGCAGGTCGAGCAGGCGCGGGCGGCGGTCGCCAGAGGGGAAGCGTCGAGTGTGTCCAGCTATGTGTCCGCGGCCTTGGCAGCGGTCGCTCTGCCGACGGAGAGCGATCAGGCAGACACGCTCGCGGACCTCGCCGCGGATCTGATCGCCGAGGACGGAGAGCCCAGCGCCGAGGCGCACGCGCGGGCACAACGGCTGCTGGCCGTGTCGGAGCCAGATTGAGAGGCTTCACGTTCGACGCCGGCGCTCTGATCGCTTACGAACGCGGCGACGAGGTGGTCAACGCGCTGATCAGACAGGCGGGCCAGATGCCAGGAGCGGTCGTTCACATACCGGCCGGCGTCGCCGCGCAAGCGTTTCGAGACGGGCGCCGTCAGGCGCGCTTGATGAGGCTTTTCAAGCTCCAGCAGACGCGCATCGTCGATCTGGACCGGCCAGCGGCGTTCGTCGTGGGACTCCTTTTGGGCAAGCGCGCCAGCGACGACGTGATCGACGCCAGCGTCGTCGTCTGTGCACGGCGCTACGGTCAGGGTGTCGTCACGAGCGATCCCGACGACCTTCGTCGCCTCGATCCCGGCCTCCCCTTGGAGATCGTCTAAGTCGAGGGCGCCCGCCGGACGTTGAGCGAGCGCCGATTGCGTGGCTGGACGAGCCCTTAACGCAGCCAAAGGAGCGCCTGCCACACTGGAGCCTGTGAGCTGGGTCCTGACAATCCTCGGCATCGTGGCGTTGATCGTTCTGCACGAGTTCGGGCACTTCGTGGTCGCCAAGGCGACCGGCATGCGCGTCGAGCGCTTCTCGCTGTTCTTCCCGCCCAAGCTGTTCGGCGTCAAGAAGGGCGAAACCGAATACATGATCGGGGCGATCCCCGCTGGCGGGTACGTGAAGATCACGGGGATGACGCCGGAGGAGATCGAGGGCGCAGAGCCGGAGGTCGCCGCGCGCGCCTATTGCAACCAAGCGCCGTGGAAGCGGATCGTCGTGATCTTGGCTGGGCCGGGAGTGAACCTGCTGATCGCGTTCTTGATCTTCTGGGGCATCCTGGTCGTCGGCGACCTCAACGGAATCGGGACGCTCGAAAGCTTGAACCCGTCGATCCAGACGAGGATCGCGACGACCTCGGTGCACAAGGTCCTTCCGAGTGAGCCCGCCGACGGGACGTTGAAGCAAGGCGATGACATAACGGCGGTCGACGGGCGCCCGGCGACAGTCGTCTCGGCGCAGCGAGCGATCGCGATGCATCGCTGTGCGGGCGCGCCGAAGGGCGGCTGCAGCGCGAGCACTCCCGTCGAGTTGACGGTCAAGCGAGCCGGCCAGACGCTGGTGCTGTCGGTCTACCCGCGCTATGACGCTGAAGCGAAGCGGATGCTGGTCGGTTTCGACTTCGGCGAAGCCCCTAAGCACTTTGGCCCGGTGGCCGCCGCGGGGGTGGCTCTGAACGAGATGTGGACGACGACGAAGAATCTCGTCTCCGGAATCGGCCGGGCGTTCACGAGTTCGAAGAAGCGCAGCGAAGTGCACACGATCATCGGGATCAGCGAGGTCGCCGACGAAGCGGTCGCCGCGGGCGCCGGCTATGGCCTGATCATCTTGGCTTTCATCTCGCTCGTCTTGGCGGTCGTAAACCTTTTCCCGTTCCTGCCGCTCGACGGTGGCCATGTCGTGTGGGCGCTCGGTGAGAAGCTGCGCGGCGGGCGGCGCATCTCGGTGGCCGCGATGTGGCGTTACAGCTCGGTCGGGATCGTTCTGTTCGTGTTCTTGTTCATCAACGGCCTCTCCAACGACATCAGCCGTCTGGGGGGCTAGGCGCGCCGCTCACTCGGGCGCGCGCACGCAGACCCAGCTCTTGACGAAGGGGCCGAAGCGCTCGGCCTTGGCCGGGCCGAACAGCGCTTCCAGTTCGCGGCGGCCCAGAAGCTCGATCTCTTCCCACTCGCGTGACGCCCCGAAACGCCAATACGGTTTGCGCGCGCGCGGGGGCAACCAGTGCGCGAACGGCAACAGCGAGTGCGGCTCGATCGGGAAGGACCGGGCCGGGGTCTGCACGAACCAACCTTTGCCGACCCGCCTGACCTCGGCCGCGAACGCAGGGCGGCGCGCGCGCGGAACATGCTCGATCACGGACGAGCTGTAGACGAGGTCGAACTCGTTTTCCGCGAACGGCAGCCTTTCGGTGGCGTCGGCCCGAACGAACGGCCCCGGATAGTTTGGGCGCTCGGCGAGATCGACGCCGGTGATGTCCAGGTCGGGCTCAAGGCCGCGTAGGCCGAGCGCGCCGCAGCCGACGTCGAGCACGCGCGCGCCCGCGGGCAGGCGGGCCAGCGCGAAGAAGCGCTCGTGTCGCCTTGCTCGCGCGCGGGCGGCCAGGGGAGAGGCGATCTTCGCGATCGGGCCTCTGGCCGTTCCATACACGTCGGAGTCGGGCTCAGGCATCGTAGAATCATGGTTATATGGCTTCCGAGCGCCAGATCAAAGTGGGCGGGATAGCGATCGGCGGGGGCGCGCCGGTCGCGGTCCAGACGATGACCAAGACCGAGACCGCCAACCTGGCCGCCACGATGGCCCAGATAAAGACGGTCGCCGAGGCGGGCGCCGACATCGTCAGGGTTGCCGTTCCACGCGAGCAGGACGCCGAGGCGTTGAAGACGATCGTCGAAGAGTCGCCGATCGCGGTGATCGCTGACATCCACTTCAACCACACCCTTGCCCTGAAGGCGATCGAAGCGGGCGCCCACTGCGTGCGCTTGAACCCGGGCAACATCGGCGGGCCCGAGAAGGTCGCCGAGGTAATCGCTTTGGCCAAGCAGCGCGGCACGCCGCTACGGGTCGGCGTCAACTCGGGCTCTTTGCCGAAGCATCTGAGGCAGCTCGAGTACGAGAACCCCGTCGAGGCGCTTGTCACGGCCGCGATCGAGACCGTCCAGTTGATGGAGCGCCTGGACTTCGAGAACTTCAAGGTCTCGATGAAGTCGACGTCCGTGCCGAACACGATCGCCTCCAATCGGCTGCTGTCCGAGCGCATCCCGTACCCGCTGCATCTGGGCGTCACCGAGGCCGGTACGAAGTGGTCGGGCTCCTTGAAGTCGGCCGTCGGCCTGGGCACGCTGTTGGCGGACGGGATCGGCGACACGATCCGGATCTCACTGTCGACGTTCCACGCCGAGGAGGAGGTCAAAGTCGCGTGGGAGATCTTGAAGGCTTTGAAGCTGCGCGAGCGTGGCCCCGACCTGATCGCGTGCCCGACGTGCGGGCGCTTGCAGTTCGACATGGACTCGGTCGTGGTCGAGGTCGAGCGGCGCCTGGAAGCTTACGAGGACCCGATCGAGGTGTCCGTCCTGGGCTGCGCCGTCAACGGCATCGGCGAGGCCAGGCACGCCGACTTCGGGATCACGGGCGCCAAAGACATGGGCATGATCTATTCGAAGGGCGAGCCGTTGAAGAAGGTGCCGACCGACCAGCTCGTCGACGAGCTGTTCAAGGAGATAGACCGCTATTACGCCGCCGGCAAGACCGTCCAGCGCGACGAGCGAGCGGCCGAGGAGGCACGGCGCTGGCTCGCCGAGAACGAGGACGACACCCAGATGACTCCCGAGCGCGTCGCCGCTCTCGAGGCCGCCGCGGCCCAGGAGGCCGATGACGTCCTGGAGTCGATGCTCGAGCCCGCCGGGGCCGGACCGGCTCTAGACGAGAACGTCTCGCCAGTGGCCGGCCGGCGCTTCTCTCGAAACTGATCCGATTCGCTTAGGACGCCGCGGCGAACCGCTCGGCGACCTTCTGCCAGTTGATGACGTTCCACCAGGCGTCGATGTAGTCGGGCCGGCGGTTCTGGTAGGCCAGGTAGTAGGCGTGCTCCCAGACGTCTACGCCCAACAGCGGCGTCTTGCCGTCGGACAGGGGCGTGTCCTGGTTGGCTGAACCGACGATCGCAAGGCCCGAGCCGTCGTGTACGAGCCAGGACCAGCCGGAACCGAACTGGTTGACGCCCGTTTCCTTGAGCTTGGCCTGGAAGTCGGCGAATGAGCCGAAGGCGGCGTCGATCGCGCTCGCCAAATCGCCGGTCGGCTGGCCGCCGCCGTCCGGAGACATGGACTCCCAGAAAAGGCTGTGGTTGTAGTGCCCGCCGGCGTTGTTTTTGACGGGGCCTTTCGTCTCGCCGAGGCTGTCGAGGTTTTTGAGGACCTCCTCGACCGGCTTCTCGGCCCACTCGGTGCCGGCAAGGGCGGCGTTGGCCTTGTCGACGTAAGCCTGGTGGTGCTTGTCGTGATGGAACTCCATCGTCGCCTTGTCGATGTGCGGCTCCAGCGCGTCGTATGCGTAAGGGAGCGGTGGAACTGTGTAGGCCATGACGGCTCCTTGTCGGTTTCTCGGTCGTTGATCGGGGTGTGCAGGCTGTTCTATCAAAGGGGCGGCTAGGCTCTGCCTTCACGATGCCAAGACTGTCCGCATATCTGTTGCCCACCGAGAAGCAGGCTCCGGCCGACGCGGAGGCGACTTCGCACAAGCTGATGGTCAGGGCCGGCCTGATCAGGCAGATGGGCGCCGGCATGTGGACGTGGCTGCCGGCGGGTTGGCGGGTGCACCAGAAGGTCGTCGCAATCGTGCGCGAAGAGATGGACGCGATCGGCGGTCAGGAGATGTTGATGCCGGTCCTGCAGCCGGCCGAGCCGTGGCGCAAGACCGGCAGGCTCGAGATCGAGGAGCTGTTCAAGCTGCAGGACCGCAAGGGCTCGGAGCTGGTCCTGGCGATGACCCACGAGGAGGCAGTCACCTTCCATGCCGCCCAAACGATCCGCTCGTATCGCGACCTCCCCCAGATCTTGTACCACTTCCAGGTCAAGGAGCGCGACGAGCCGAGGCCCAGAGCGGGTGTGCTGAGGACCAGGGAGTTCGTGATGAAGGACTCCTACTCGTTCGACCGCGACCAGGCTGGCATGGAGGCGAACTACGACCTGCACGTCGGAGCGTACGATCGCATCTTCGAGCGCACCGGCCTTCGCTTTCATAAGGTCGAGGGAGACGTCGGCATGATGGGCGGCGTCGGCGCCCACGAGTACATGGCCCCGTGCGCGGCCGGCGAGGATCAGATCGTGCTGACCGAGTCCGGTTACGCCGCCAACGCGGAGGTCGTGCGGGCGAAGCTCGGCAAGGAGGAGCCGCGCGACGGGGACCTCCTCGAAGGCGAGCCGATCAGACTGGAGAAGGCGATCGAGGTCGCCAACATCTTCAAGCTCGGAACCCGTTATTCCGAGCCGCTGGGAGCCAGTTTTCTGGACGAGAACGGACAGGAGCGACCCGTCTGGATGGCCTCTTACGGGATCGGCCCGGCGCGTATCGTGGCCACCGCGGTCGAGCAGTATGCCGACGAGCACGGCATCTCATGGCCGCTTGCTTTGGCGCCGTTCACCGTGCACCTCGTTGCGGTTGGAAAGCGAGGTTCGCCTGAACACGACGCCGCCGAGAGCGTGTACGAGGCGCTGTGCGAGGCGAAGGTCGAGACCCTTTACGACGACAGGGACCTCGGCCCGGGCGAGAAGTTCGCCGACGCGGAGCTGCTGGGCTGCCCGCTGCGCTTGACGGTCGGGCGCCGGTCGCTTCAGTCGGGCGAGATCGAGGTCCAGATCCGGCGCGGGCGCGGCGAGGCCCCGGGCATACCCTTGGCCGGCGGGCCTGATGAGCTGACCCGGGCGGTGGACGAGCTGTGCCGGGGACTCCCGTAGAGCCGCCGGGAGGCGCTCACGGCACGGCCGACGCTCGAACCGGCCAGTCCTCCGCGCACGCGGGCGGAGGCCCAGGCCGCCAGCGCCTGACGGCGCGCAGGTTGCTTGGCCTGGACCGCTCCGGGCCCGCGCCCGCGCAGACGCTGCCCGGACAGCCGTTGCGCCCGTTGACGATCCCCAATGCGATCGGCTTCTGCCGGCTGGCCCTGATTCCGGTCTTTTTGGTCGTCTCGTTCTCAAGCTCCGACGGTACGAGCGCGGCCGGCGCGGTGCTGTTCGCGGCGATCGCTTGGGGCGACTATCTCGACGGGATCGCCGCCCGGATCACAGGTCAGTACAGCAGGCTCGGTGCCCTGCTGGACCCTCTGACCGATCGTCTGCTGGTGATCTCGGGGGTCGTCGTGTGCTGGCACTTCGAACTGTTGCCGCGCTGGGCCCTCGCGGTCCTCATCGCCAGGGAGCTGGCGATGCTCGCGCTCGGCCGTTACGGCCAGGCCAGGGGCGTCGAGCTGAAGATCAACTGGCCCGGGCGCATCGGAGTCGGTCCGATTATGGCCGGCCTGTTCTTCGCGATGGCCGGCCTGCGAACGCTTGGCGAGGTCTTGATATACGTCGGCTTGGCGTTCGCTTTGACCGCGACGGTGCTGTACGTGAGGTCGGGCTTGGCGCGGTTGCGAGCATCTTCCCAGCCGTAGTCTCAAGCTCAGCTTTACGGTATAGTCGCGCGCATGGACACTTTCCCGGACCTCAGCTCGCTGGATGACACCGAGCTGAAGAACCTGATCAAAGAGCTGACCGCCGAAGAGACCGAGATTTCTTATCAGCGTCGAATCTTGCACGGCAAGATCGACATCTTGAGGGCCGAGCTGGTCAACAGGCTGCGCTCCAAGCACGACGGCGGGTCCTCGCCGGTCATCACCGGCGACGACGTCAAGCAGTTGACCGACATCCTCGCTGGCCACCAGGCCGCCGTCGAGGGAGACGGCGAGTAGGTCCCGGACGGCGGGATCAAGGAGAGGGAGATCGCGATGGCGCTGCACTGCACGGAGTGCGGTTTCGTCAACGCCGAGGGGGCCAACTATTGCCAGCGATGCGGCGCGCTGCTGCCGCGCCCGGAGAGTCCCGGGGAGCCGGTGACCGCCACCTACCGGATCGACGAGGCCGGCGAGCTGGTTCCGGTCGAGCCGCAGGACGTCACCGCGCACGGTCCCGCGCTGGTCATCCGGACCGGCGGCGGGCGGGTCGGCGAGAGCTTTGAGGTCCAAGGCGAGCGCATGAGCATCGGCCGGCGTCCGGACTGCGCGGTTTTTCTCGACGACGTGACCGTCTCGCGCGATCACGCGCTGCTCGTGCAGCGCGGCGGCCAATGGTATCTCGATGACTGCGGCTCCTTGAACGGAACCTACGTGAACCGCTCCCGGATCGAGTCTCATCGCTTGGAGGAGGGCGATGAGGTGCAGATCGGCAAGTACAAGCTGACCTTCCACGCGCGCTGATGAGCCGACAAGACGACGCCGAAGCATTGAACGCCGAGCTTGAACGCACCGGCGGCCCACCCGGGCTTCAAAACGTGCAGCGCCAGAAGTCGATCACGATCGGCGCCGTCTGCAAGGCCTTGGCACTCGAGTTCCCGGACATCTCGATATCAAAGATCAGATATCTCGAGGACCAGAAGCTGCTGACGCCGAGGCGAACACCGGGCGGTTACCGTCTCTACACACAAGGCGACGTCGCCAGGCTGCGCACGATCTTGCGAATGCAGCGCGACGAGTTCCTGCCTTTGAGGGTGATCCGCCAGGAGCTGGCCAGCGGGCGAGGAGGAGAGGCATCCGGCGCGGAGCCGGCCCCGACAACGGGAAAGCGCTCGCGCGACGGCGCGCGTCCGTGGCGCACGAGCGTCAGCGTGCGCTGGCCGCTCTCCGAGCGCTCCGGCGGCGCGCTCTACTCGCTCGAAGACGTCCTCGAAGAGACCGGCGCCGACGCCAAGCTGGTACGCGAACTGGAGGAGTACGGCGTAATCAAGGGCGAGCCGCGAAGCGGCGTTCGCTACTACGACGAAACCGAGCGCGAGATCGTCGGCGCCGTCTCCGAGCTGGCCCGTTACGGCGTCGGCGGACGCAACCTCCGAGTCTTCAGGTCCTCAGCGGACCGCGAGGCGACGCTCCTGCAGCAGATCCTCGCGCCAGCCCTGCGCTCGCGTAACCCCGAGCGCCGCAAGGAGGCCGTCGAGGCGCTCGAGAACCTGGCGGCCGTGGCGACCCACCTGAAGCACCTACTGCTGGTCCGCGACCTGCGCAAGATCGTCCGCTGACGCCCGATGGCCTCGGCAGCGACAGATCTGCGCGAGCTGATACGCGAGATCGAAGACTTCCCGAAAGAAGGGATCGGCTTCAAGGACATCACGCCGCTGATGGCCGATCCGCGAGGACTGAAGCTCGCCGTGGAAGGTCTGGCCGACTATGCGAGGCCGCTTGCAGTCGACTGCGTGGTCGCCGCCGAGGCGCGCGGCTTTCTGCTCGGGCCGGCCCTGGCGCTCGAGCTGGGCGCCGGCTTCGTGCTGGCGCGCAAGCCCGGCAAGCTGCCGTACGAGACCGTCAAGGCCGAGTACCTGTTGGAGTACGGCTCTGGTGAACTCGAGCTTCACACCGACGCGCTCGGTCCTGGCAGACGCGTGCTCGTGCACGACGATCTGCTCGCGACCGGCGGCACCGCGAAGGCGCTGTGCGAGCTGGTCGAGAGCCTCGGCGGCGAGGTCGCCGGCTGTGGCTTTCTGATCGAGCTGGCCTTCCTGGACGGCCGTAAGCGTCTCGAGCCTCACGAGGTCCACTCCCTGATCTCCTACGGAGCCTGAGCGGATTCGGTTGCCGACCGCGCGCCGTACACGCACGATCGAAGCGGTCCCGCAAGAGATCTGGCGGACGATCACGGACCCGCATCACTTGCCACGCTGGTGGCCAAGGGTCGGCCGCGTCGAGGACGTGACCGCGACAGAGTTCACCGAGCTGTTGCAGACCAAATCCGGGAAATATGTGCGGGCGGACTTCACGGTCGCCGAAGCCGACGAGCAAGCCGGCCGGCTGCGCTGGGAGCAGCGCGTGCAGGGCACGCCCTTCGAGCGCATCTTGACCAGGGCCCAGACGACGATCGCGCTCACCGAGACCACGGGGCCAGACGGTCGGGAGGAGGGCGGGACTCATACGGAGGTGACAATCGAGCTGGACCAGACGCTCAAAGGCGGGTTCCCGAGGTTCTTTACGACGATGCCGAGGCTCGGCTCGCCGATCGTCAAGCGCGCCGCCGGTCACACCCTCGACGAGGCCTTGGACGGCCTGGAGCGGATCTGTGGCCGAACCTGAGCCGGGCCAGATGCGCTGGTGGGGTTGGGGCGAGGATCGGTACGCGCCTGGGCTTGACCCGTACACGCTCGATCTGCTCGGCCAGACCGTCGGCCTTGCCGGCACGCCGCGACCGCCGGTTGCGCTTGGTTCAGTCAAGCTGGCGCCGAGCGAGCTGCCCGAGGGCGCGGCCGACGCGCTGCGCGCGATCGTCGGCGCCGGCGGCCTGCGCAATGACCACCGCGAACGGGTCACGCACGCCGCGGGCAAGGGCTATCTCGATCTCGTCAGGCTGCGCGCCGGCACGCCGACCGGCGCTCCGGACGCGGTGCTGCTGCCTGAAACGCACGAACAGATCCGGTCGGTGCTCGGCCTGTGCGCCGAGCATCACATCGCGGTCGTTCCTTTCGGCGGCGGTACGAGCGTGGTCGGGGGCGTCGAGCCGCTGCGCGGTAAGCACCGCGCGGTGCTCGCCCTCGACATGCGCAGGCTGGCCGGCGTATCGCTGGACAGCGAGTCCCAGATCGTCACGGTCGGCGCCGGCCTGAGGGCCCCCGCGCTCGAGCGCGCCCTTGCGCCAGTCGGGCTGACGCTCGGACACTGGCCACAGTCCTTCGAGTACGTCACGCTCGGCGGCTGCGCCGCCACCCGCTCCGCCGGCCAGGCTTCGAGCGGCTACGGCGCGATCGCGAAGATGGTCCTGGGCGTCAGGCTGGCCGCGCCCGCCGGGGAGATCGTTCTGCCGGCGATGCCCGCGACCGCGGCCGGCCCGGGCCTGCGCGATCTGATCGTCGGCTCGGAGGGCGTGCTCGGGGTGATCGACGAGGTCTGTCTGCGCGTGCGCCGCGCCCCTGAGGACCGCAAGTACGTGGGCGTCATGTTCGAAGACTTCGTGGCCGGCCTGAATGCGCTGCGCGCGATGGCCCAAGAGCACTGCCTGCCCGACGTCGCGCGCCTGTCGGACCCGGCTGAGACGCGCATCTCGATGGCGATGGCCGGTGGTGGTGGCCCCAAGGATCGGCTCGGCCGGGCTTACCTGAGCGCTCGCGGTTTTGGCGAGAGCGCATCCGAGCGCTGCTTGGCGATCTTCGGCTTCGAGGGTCCGGCCGCCGAGATCGCCGGCCGGCACGGCCGCGCGCTTGCCTTGGCCCGTGCCGAGGGCGGCCTTGCGCTCGGTAGCTCGCCCGGTCGCGCCTGGCTGAAGGGCCGCTTCCAGGCGCCGTACCTGCGCGACGAGCTGCTCACGTACGGCGTCCTTGTCGAGACGCTCGAGACCGCGACGCCCTGGTCGAACGTCAAACGCCTGCGCGACGCGCTGACAAGCGCGATCGAAAAAGCGCTCGCCGATCAAGGGACACCTGGGATCGTGATGTGCCACGTCTCGCACGTCTATGAGACCGGCGCGTCGCTGTATTGCACGTTCATCGCCAAACAGCGTCTCGGCGCCGAGGCCGAGCAATGGCATGCCGTCAAGCGCGCCGCCGGCGCCACGATTGTCGGTGGCGGCGGCACGATCACCCACCATCACGCGGTCGGCCGCGACCATGCGCCATGGCTCGGCCGAGAGATCGGTCCCGAGGGCGTGGCTACGCTCGCCGCCGTCAAGGCCGAGCTGGATCCCGCCGGGATCATGAACCCCGGCAAGCTGCTGTTGTCAAGCGCCGGAGACTGAGCGGCTCAGTGCCCGAGACTCAATGGGGCTCAGTGCCCGAGGCTGAAAGCGCCCGAGAGGGCGATCGGCCCAGGGTGAGCCGGGTGCGCGCTGTGCTCCCTGGTCAGCAAGATCTGTTTGTAGTCGCCGGCGTTTGCCGGCAACAGGGCGCCCCCTTGCAGGCGCCCGTCGGAGCCGACCGTCGCCTTGCTGACGGCCTCGGCGCTGTTCTGGGAGTTGTACAGCCAGACCACGTAAGAGAAGCCGTTCGACGGAGCCAGGTGTTCGGCCGCCATATAGAAGGCGTGCTGCGAGCTTTCGACAAGGACCTCGACGATGCCGATCGCTTTACTGGCGGGGTTCGGAGCGGTCAAGGTCAACTGGTTGGTGACGGTCGGGCTTTTCCCAGTCCCCGACGCCCCGGTGGCGCCGGTCGCTCCCGTGGCCCCCGAGCCGCCGCCGGCGTGTCCGCCGCCTGAACCCCCGCCGGTTGTCACCAGCAGGACGACGATCACTACAACCACAACGATTCCGGCCAGCAGGGCGGCACCGCCGCGCCTGGAGGTCGGCAGCCCGCCGCCACCCAAGGAGCGGTCCGGTCCGCCGCGCTCGCGCCCGGTGCCCGCCGGTCCGCTGCCGCCGCCCGTGCCCGCGGCGGGCACGGCGCGGGCAGGTGAGTTCGCGGGCTGACTGTACGGCTGCGCGTCCGGGGCGCCGGCGAGCTGGTCCAGCGCGGCGTGCGCGCGGTCGCGCACGGCGGCCTCCGAAATCCCGAGCAGTTCGGCGACCTCGGCGAAGCTCTTGCCCCTGTCAACCAGCAGCGACAGCGTCGCGCGCAGGTCGGGCGGCAGTTCGTCCAATCGTGGCATCGCCGGGGTAGGCTATCGTGGCGCCGCGATGGTGACGCCGACGAGCATGCCAACGGCTGTCGAGCTGAACGAGGCCATCACCGGTTACGACCGTCTGTATGGCCTGCGTTTCGTCTCGATTGCCGAGGACGAGGTCCGCGCCGAGGTCGATGTGCGCCCTGAGATCAAGCAGCCGATGGGGCTCGTCCATGGCGGCCTGTACGCGTCTGTAGCGGAGTCGATGGCCTCGCTCGCGACCGCCGCCGCCGTGATGAGCGAAGCGAAGGTAGCGACCGGCATGTCCAACAACACGAGCTTCTTGCGGCCGATCCTCGACGGCACCGTCCACGCGCGCGCCACGCGGCTGCACCGCGGTCGCACGACCTGGGTCTGGGACGTCACGTTCAGCGACGATCAAGGCCGCACGTGCGCGGTCACTCGCATGACGATCGCCGTTCGTCCCTACGCGGACGGCCGTTAACGGTCGGCGCCTACAGGCCGAGCGCCTTCAGCGGGTTCGGGATCTGGGAGGGCAGCGGCCGCTGGCCGTAGCCCGTGTTCGGCAGCGGCGAGGCAAGGGGACTGCCCGGGGCGCCTGGATAGTTGATCGGCACGGCCCTCGCGGCGGCGGCGCGCGCCAATGGCGCGGTGTCACCGTAGATGTCGACCACGACCCCGGCGGTCGGGATCGAGATCGAGGTTCCGTGCTGGCCCCGGTAGCCGATCACCCGGCGAATGCTGATGTGGCCGTGCTCGGTGCGAGCGCCTTCGCCTGGGACGAAGCCGTTGTCCGGCGAGGTCACGATCGTCAGCGGGGTCGTGCACGTGCTTTGGCCGCCCGCCAGGCAGTTGCCGTACTTGACCGTGATCGAGCCGCTCGGATCGCGCGCCGCTTCGGTGATCTGAAAGCCCGCGAACGACCCGCCCAGCCAGTAGACCGGATACGGCGTCAACAGCAGGCTCTCCAGCTCGTTGTGCGGAATCGGCTGGACCTGCAGCGTGTTGCCGCAGCCGCCAGCGGCGAGCGCGCACGACGCGGCGGCGAGCAGTATGGCCAGATCTCGCTTGCGCACGCCCGGTTCAGCCCCGATAGCGGTTCGTGATCGGCATCCGCCGGTCCCTGCCGAAAGCTCTGGTCGTGACCTTGATCCCGGGCGGCGCCTGCCGGCGCTTGTACTCGGCGAGGTCGACCAAACGGATCGTGCGATCGACCTCCTCTTCGGGCAGCCCTTTGGCCAGCAACTGCTCTCTGCTTTCGTCGCACTCGATGTAGCCGCGCAGGATCGCGTCGAGCAGCTCGTACGGCGGCAGCGAGTCCTCGTCGCGTTGGTCCTCCCGCAGCTCGGCCGTCGGAGGTCTAGCGATGATCGACGCCGGGATCGGACTTTCGATCTGGCCTGCCGCGCGCGCGCGTGCCTCCAGGGACCCCGCTGGCGAGTTGCGCCACTCGCAGAGCCCGTAAACCAAAGTCTTGGGCACGTCCTTGATGACGGCGAAGCCGCCCGCGAGGTCCCCGTACAGAGTCGTGTAGCCGACCGACATCTCCGACTTGTTGCCGGTCGTCAAGACAAGCCAGCCGTGCTTGTTGGACAAGGCCATCAACAGGTTGCCCCTGATCCTGGCCTGCAGGTTCTCCTCGGTGATGTCGGCCGCCAGCCCGGCGAACTCGTGCTTCAGCGTGTGCGCGTACGCATCCATCGCCACGCCGATCGGCAGCTCGTGTACGGGCACGCCGAGTTTCTTCGCCAGCTCGTGGGCGTCGGCCTGGGTCGCGACCGACGAGTACGGCGAGGGCATGATCGCGACGTTGACCCGGTCCGGTCCCAGCGCGTCGACCGCCAGGCAGGCCACGAGCGCCGAGTCGATCCCGCCCGACAGGCCCAACACGACCTTGTTGAAACCGTTCTTCGCGACGTAGTCGTAAAGGCCGAGTTCGAGCGCCGCGTAGACCTCCGCCTCGACCGGCTCCAGCAATGGCCGTACCGGTCCCGCGGCCTCTGCTCCCGACTCCCGGCCGGCCGGATGCGACCCTGGAACCCCGCCAGCCGGGTTGGCGATCAAGGGGAGGTCGAGGTCGCAGACGACCATGTCCTCGGCAAATTGTTGGCCCCTGACGATCGTCTTGCCGGACCTGTCAGTAACGAATGAGTGCCCATCGAAGACCAACTCGTCCTGGCCGCCTACGAGCCCACAGAAGGCCACGTACGCATCCGACTCGATCGCCCTGTCAGCGAACAGCCGCTCTCGTTCAAGGCCCTTGCCGGCGTGGTAAGGAGAGGCTGAGATGTTGATCAGCAGGCTCGCGCCCGCCGCCGCCTCCTCCGTCGCGGGCGGCCCCGGCTGCCAGAGGTCCTCGCAGACGGTCAAGCCGACTTTCGCGCCGGCGATCTCGATCGTCTCGCCGGCGCCGCCCGGCGTGAAGTAGCGCCGCTCGTCGAAGACGCCGTAATTGGGCAGATGCATCTTGCGGTACGTCGCTTCGATCGCGCCGTTCGCGAGGACCGCCGCCGTGTTGTAGACCTTGCCCTCCGCCAGTTCCGGCACGCCCACGATCGCGGTCGTGCCCGTCACCTCGCGCGCCAGCTCCTGGAGCGCCGCCCACGCATCGGCGAGGAAATGGTCTCTCAGCAGCAGATCCTCCGGCGGGTAGCCGGTCAGCGCCAGCTCCCCGAACAGGGCCAGCTCGGCGCCCCGAGCGCGCGCCTCGCGCAAGCCGTTACGGATGCGCGCCAGGTTGCCTTCGATGTCGCCTACCGTCACATTGATCTGAGCCAGAGCCAGCCTCAAGGTTCCGGGATCGTATCCGCGTCCGATACGCCCTTGCTTGGGTCGTCCCGTCTAGGTCTTGCCGGCGCTCTTCTTGGGGGCGACGCGCTTGGCGCCGTTGGCCGGGGCCCCACGTGCGGGCTTGGCCCTGGCTTTGTTGGGCGCCCGTCGTTTGCGTGGGGGCGCCACGCCGGCCGCCTTCGACAGCGAGGCGATGGCGCGGTCGAGGTCCTTGGCAATGGCCTCCAGCTCCGGCACCGAGTCGTAGTCGGCCAGCAGACCGAAGCCGAGCCGGCCGTCGTAGCTCATGACCGCGATCCCAAGCGCCTGCTTGCGCGCCAGCGGAACGACCGGGTAGAGCCGCTGCAGCTTGCGTCCAAGCAGATACAGCGGGAACTGGGGCCCCGGCACGTTCGTGACCACCAGGTTGAAGTACCGCTGCCTGGCCTGCAGCCTGGCGGCCTGGCTGAGAATCGTCGGCGGCGCGAACCCGGCCAGGTTGGTCAGGACCTGGGCGCCGACCGCCTGACCGGACTCCTTCAGGTGCTCCATAGAGTCCCTGATCTGGGCCAAGCACTCGGCTGGGTTCTCGACACCGACCGGCAAGGGCGCCCACATCGCGGCAACCTTGTTGCCCAACGCGCCGTGTTCGGAGTCTGCTCTCACCGAGACCGGAACCATCGCCTTCAGGACGAGCCCGTCCGTGTCGTGGCCTTCGGCCCTCAAATAGCGGCCAAGCGCCAGGCTCACCGAAGCCAGGACCACGTCGTTGAGGGTGCCGCCCAGCGAGTCCTTGATCGCTTTGAAACGGTCCAGTTCGGCGTCTACCCACGTGTAGCGCCGGTGCGGCCCGATCTCCACGTTGAATGGGCTCGGCGGCGCCGGCGCGCTGAAGCCCGCCAGTGTCGTCGCGCCCACGCTCGCAAGTCCCTCCCTGACCTGGTGCACGGCCTTACGCGGCGCCCGCAAGAGCGCCCTCGTCCCGCGCCCCATCTCGCCCGGCACGGTCGCGCGCTCCCGGAGGGCCTCTCCGAGCAGCTTCGCCTTGCCCGGCAGCGGCTTCGCCGTCCAGGGCGCCGGCGGCCTGCCCGTGCCCGCCGGTTCCGGCGAGGTATCGAACAGCACCGTCGTGATGTCCACCCCCGAGATTCCGTCGACCAAAGCGTGATGGGTCTTTGCGATCAACGCGAACCGTTTGCCGGCCATCTTCTGAACCAGCCAGATCTCCCACAACGGCTTTGACCTGTCCAGCCGCTGCGAGAACAGCCTGCCGGCCAGCCGCTTCAGCGCCGCCTCATCAGCCGGCTTTGGCAGCGCCGTATGCCTGATGTGGTACCTCGCGTTGAAGTGCGGATCGTCCGCCCAAACCGGCCTGCCCTGGTCGAACGGCACATACGCCAGCCGCTGCCGATACCTCGGGACCAGGTGCAGCCTCGCCAGCACGTGCTCTGTCAACTCCTGCGGCGTCGGCGCCTCTCCCTCGAACAGCATCACCGACGCCACGTGCATGTGCGCCGTCGAGTGATCCTCCAAATGCAAGAACGCCGTGTCGAGCGCTGTCAAGCGGTCTGGGTTCGCCATTGCTCTGATTGTGGCTGGTCCGGTGCCAAGCGTCAATGGAGACCGGAACGACTCTGTGGGATGATGGTCACGTGATCACCGTTATCGGCGGCATGGTTCTTGTCATCCTGCTCCTCCTCGCCGCCGTGCGTCTCGGATACCTGGGCGGCAAAGGCGGCCGCTTCAAGTAGTACTCAGGTCCGCGTGAGGGCATCTCTCTTGCTGCGTTCTGACCTCACGAGCCAGCGCTCGAGTCCGTGATTCGAACCGAAACGCGGCGGGCCCGGCTACAGCACTCCGGCAACGTCATGTGTGCGGTATGTCACACAGTGCGCCCGAATTGCCGGGCTAGCCTCATATAAGAGTATTTCGACACTGCCGAGTCGCGTCCGTGGATGGAGGCGAGCGGGGGACCCACTTGCCGGACTGGCCTTGACCTGGGGCCTGGTCTGGATGGGGCGAATCGGCCGCTGATGTGGTCGTAACGCCCGGCTGGCGCGCGTTTGGTTCGCGTGTGAGCCGGTCGTGAGCCCGACAGCTAACCCCGTAGGCGGGCAACAAGGAGGTTCTTCCTCGATGTACGTCCCCGCGACGCCTGTTTCCGCTGCGCCTATCGCCACGATCGCTTCGATCGAACTGGCCAGCGGTGGCGTTTCTACAAGCTCGGCGCCGCTTACCGGGCTGACTGCGCTGACGGGCTCGCCCGTGAGCACGCCGACCCACGACTCGCTGATCGTTAGACGCGAGCAGCTGAACGTGCTGGCCGGTCATTCGAGCACGATCGCCGGAGCGCTGCGTCCTGGCAGGGCCGGGCAGATGATCAGGCTGCAGGCGCTGACCAAGCGCGGCTGGCGAACGCTGGCCAGCACGGCCACCGGCCGGGCTGGCCACTTTCGGATCCGTTACACGCCAAACCGTGACGGCAGCGAGCTGGTCAGATTGCGCTTCAACGGCGACTCGACGGGCCGGCCCGCGCGCAGGCGTCTCGGGCGTCTGAACGTGTTCAGGCTGGCCGAGGCCTCCTGGTATGGCGGCGGCGGCGGGCTGGCCTGCGGCGGCGAGCTGACCGGTTCGACGATCGGGGTCGCCAACAAGACGCTTCCGTGCGGGACGTTGCTGACGCTCCGCTATGGGCAGCGATCGCTGCGGGTCCGTGTGATCGACCGCGGACCGTACGTAGAAGGCCGCGAATTCGACCTCACCGAAGCGACCAAGCGCGCGCTTGGATTCGGCGGCGTAGGCGAGGTGTGGGCGACGCGCTGAGCGATCGCCTCGCGGACGGGGCGACCTGACCCCGACAGGCCGTCCTGGCGAGTTACATACCTTCCCAAAACGGAGGGTGCCGCGCGCGCGTGTACGCGCGCGCGCGGCACCCCCAAAAGAGAAGAACCATCACGCCCCGACCGGCGGCCCGGTTTGAACGCATTCCTGCAGCTTGGGATCGGCCATGCAAAGCTTGGCATCGGCGTCAGGCGTTCGTTGAATGCACCACGATGTCCCAACGCTCGCACGACTGGTTCGACGGGCCCGGCGAATGGGCCTGGCCCGGCGCCGCCGCCGCGGTCGCCGCCACCACAAGCCCGGCGGGCGGCAACCAAACCCCCGTCGAGCTGCTGCCGCCGGCATGGGTCCCGGCGCTGCCGCGCGGCTTCGAGCATGGAGCGCACGGCGGCGGCGGCCCGGACGCACGCGCGCGCAGAGGCGCCCTGGGAAGACGCAACGCCGCAAGCCTGCTTCTCGCCATGTTGGCGGTCGCGTGCATCGCGTTGGGCCTCGATGGGCGCACCGAAATCGAAGGCCTGCTCGGCGTCAGCGTCGCGGCGCACCCCTCGGCGGCGCAGCTCGCGCTCGAACGCTCTCTCGCTGAGGCACCGCCACCGCCGCCGGCGATAACGCCGGTCAGCCGTGATGAAGCCGGCAGCGCGATCGATGCGATCCACTTCGCGTCCGGCGCCCTCGCGGGCCAAGGCTCGTTCCTGATCTATCTGCCTCCCGGTTACGCGAGCGCGACAAAGCATTATCCGGTCCTGTACTTGCTGCACGGCGAGGACCAAGCCGACAGCTCGTTCCTGACGATCGGCGTGCAGCCGACGCTCGACCGGCTGATCGCGAGCCACGCGATCGGGCCATTGATCGCGGTCATGATCCAGGGCGGGCCGGGCCCCAACAACTGGTCGAACCACGGCTCGACGCATTACGAGTCTTACGTGCTCGAAGTCCAGCGCCTCGTTGACAAGATGCTGCCGACGATTCCGGCGCGCGGGGCACGCGCGATCGCCGGCTACTCGATGGGCGGCTACGGCGCGATGCACATCGCGCTCAAGCACCCGAATCTTTTCTCGACGGTCGAGAGCTGGCTCGGCTTCTTCAACGGCCTCGAACCGGCTCTAGGCTCCGATCGCCGCACGATCTCGAAGCTCGGTTTGCGCGCGTACGTGTACGGCGGCGCCGATGACACGATCGCAGACCCGTCGGAGGACCTACCGTTCGCGACCGCGCTCAAGGCCGCCGGCGCAGACGCCTACGGCAGGGTCTATCCCGGCGAACACGACTTCGCGACGCTCGAAGCGAACCTCGAACACATGCTTTCGTTCGCGGGCCGCAAGCTGTCCTGAGCCGGCCGCGTGACCCGGCTCATTCGGCGGCGACCTCGAGCACGAGCTTGCCGGTGTTCTTGCTTTCGAACAGCCTCAGCAGAGCTTCAGGAAAGGCGTCGATCCCGCCGGTAAAGACTTCCTCGCGCGAGACGAGTTCGCCTTTGCGCAACCACTCCGCCATCTGACTCACGCCCTCTACATAACGATCGGCGAAGTCGAAGACCAGAAAGCCGGTCATCGACGCGCGGTTGACGAGCAAAGACATGTAGTTGGAGGGGCCCCTCATCGGGCCGGTCGCGTTGTACTGGGAGATCGCGCCGCAGATCGCGACCCGCGCGTGCAGCGCCAGCCGCGCGAGCGCGGCGTCGAGGATCTCGCCGCCGACGTTGTCGAAGTAGACGTCGATCCCGTTCGGGCAGTGCTCGCCGAGGGCGCTGAGCACGTTCTCGGCCTTGTAGTCGATCGCCGCGTCGAAGCCCAACTCGTCGACGATGTAGCCACACTTCTGTTCGCCGCCCGCGATCCCGACCGCCCGCGCGCCCTTCAGCTTGGCGATCTGACCGACGAGGCCGCCGACCGCGCCGGCCGCGCCCGAGACGACGACCGTCTCGCCGGGTTTAGGTTTGCCGATGTCGAGCAGCCCGAAGTAGGCGGTCATCCCGGTCATTCCCAGCGTGCCGAGGTGCACCGGCAGCGCCGCCAACGCGGTGTCCGCGGGCATCGCCGCCGCACCGGCCAGGCAGACGTACTCTTGGGCGCCGAACAGTCCGGTCACGTGCGCGCCGACCTCGATGTCGGGATGCCTCGAGGCGATCACGCGGCCGGCGCCGAGCGCGCGCATCGTCTCGCCGATTCCGACCGGCGGGACGTAGGAGCGGGCGTCGTTCATCCAACCGCGCATGGCGGGGTCCAGTGACAGGTAGAGCACCTTCACGAGCACCTCGCCCTCGCCAGGCTCTGGAACCTGCTCGCTGACGTGCTCCCAGTCGCTGGCCTTCGGCAGGCCCTCGGGTCGCGCGGCGAGCTTGATCTGGCGATTGGTTAGGTCCACGGGTGTTTCTCCTCTGTCGGCGCTGGCGGCGGGACGGTCGCCCAGCCGGTCTCTGTGTCGCGGCTCAACGATACGTGGCCGCGACCGAAAGCACGCGGCGCTAGCGTGTGGGCATGTCCGAGCCGTGGCCGGCGCTCGATTTCAGAGAGTGGCGCGAGACGTGCGACACGTTGCACGCGCATACGCAGGTGCTCGGCAAGCTGGCGGTCGCGCTCGCGCCGCCAGAGCCCCAGCTGCAGCACGCGGCCTTGAAACTGACGGCCAGGGGCTGGGAGACGGCGCCGCTGCCGGCGCCTGACGGCTCCGGCACGATCGTCGCGGCGCTCGACCTGCGTAAGCACGAGGCGGTCGTCGAACACAGCGACGGCGGCGAGCGGCGCGTCGCGCTCGGCCCGGACAGGCCGGTCGGCGCGGTCACGAAAGAGCTGTTGTCCGGCGCACGCGAGCTGGCGGGGCCGATACAGATAGACCCGACGCCCCAGGAGGTCAGCTGGAGCGTCCCCCTTGACGAGGACGACGAACATCGTCGATATGAGGCCGACCGGGTGGCGTCCTATTTCAAAGCCGTCACAGTCATCGCCATCGCGCTGGCCGCCTTCAGGGCGCCGTATCGCGGGCGCTGCACGCCGGTCAACGCCTGGTGGGGCTCGTTCGATTTGGCCGTCAACCTGTTCTCAGGCCAGCCGGCGGATCCGCCGTCGAAGGACTTCATCATGCGCAACGCGATGGATGTCCAGGAGTTCGCTATCGGCTGGTGGCCGGGGGACGGGCGCTACGAACGGGCGGCCTTCTACGCCTACGCCCATCCGGCGCCAGACGGTTTCGCGAGCGCGACACTGAAGCCTGAGGCCGCGCGCTGGGACCAGGCGCTCGGCGAGTACGTACTCGACTGGGACGACGTCCGATCCGCGCCCAACCCGCATAACGCGGTGCTCGAGTTCGCGCGCTCTGCGTTCGCACATACGTGCTCTGTCTGCGAATGGGATCCAAAGCTCTTGGCGAGCGCCGAAAACAGGCCGCCGCCGGTCCTCTGATCGAGACCGGCCAGCGACGATAGGCTCCTCGGCACTGGACGCGTACCGCGCCCCGTGCCGGGCCCGGAATCTCAGTTGTGGTGCAGTGGCGCGTTCAGCCAGGAGCCGAACTGTGGCAGCGAAAGCGCGAGCACGGCCAGCACCAGCCCGAGAATCAGGGCGCCAGCGAGCGCCAGCGCGCGCCCTGAGCGGCCGGGCGGCGCCCCGTGCAGCCGGGCGTCGGCGCCGTAGTCGGCCCGCAGTCCGGACCAGAGGCCTGGCAGGTGGCCGAGAACGTGCAGCGCCGTGAAGGCGATCCACGCGAAGAAACTGAGCTTGTGGATCTGAAAGAAGGTGGAGCGCGAGGAGGACCCGCCGAGCAGGAGCGCCACGCCGCTGGCCATCACCAGCACGGTCGTGAGCACCACGGCGGGGGCGATCACGCGCAGCACAGTCGCCGGCGGCCCGACCGCGCGGTAGCGCGCGTTGCCGGTGTAGTAGCGCGCGAACCGATAGCCGGTGCTGCCCAGCTTGAGGACGATCGGGCCGAGCAGGACCATGCCGACGAACATGTGGACGGACAGCAGCGGGCCGATCCTGACGATCGTCAAGCCGATGATCGCCAGCAGCACGATCAGCGTCGCGCCGGTGACGGTGGTCAGCAACTCGTTGCCGGCCGTTCCGCCGGCGAAAAGGGCTCTCGGGCCTGGCCGGCCGGAGGATTCGGGAGACCCGCTTTGCCCACGGGACTCGGTGGGCCCGTGCGACCCGGCAGGCGGGGCTACGGACGTCCGGGAAAGCGTTGGCTGCACCGACCAAAGTCTGCGCGAGCCGACTAAGCGCTCGCTAACGCGAGCATGAGAAAACTCATGGGAAACCGTCGCCCCGGGCCGACGTCGCGGTCGGGGCCTATCCTCGGAGGGGTGAACGCGCGCGCGCGAGTGCTGGTGGTCGAGGACGAGCCCGGCATCGTCGATTTCGTGAGCAGGGGGCTCGAGGCAGAGGGCTTTGCCGTCACCGCCGCCGCGGACGGGATCGAGGGCGAGCGGCTGGCGCTGAGCGAAAGCTTCGACGCGATCGTGCTCGATCTGATGCTTCCGGGGCGCCCGGGCCTGGAGGTGCTCGACTCGGTGCACAAGGCAAAGCCGAGCCTGCCGGTGATCGTGCTGACCGCGCGCGGGGAGGTCGAGGATCGCGTGACCGGGCTCGACGCCGGTGCCGTCGACTACCTGATCAAGCCTTTCTCTTTGGCGGAGCTTGCCGCGCGCGTGCGGGCGCAGCTGCGGATCGTCTCCCAGGCGAGCACGACGACGCTCAGCGGCGATGGCATCGAGGTGAATCTGCTGACACGAAAGGTTCAGCGCGCGGGCGAGACGGTGGCTTTGTCGAGCACCGAGTTCGAGCTGCTGGCGCTGCTGCTCAGACACCGCGGCCAGGTTGTCTCACGCGAGCAGATCCTCAGCTCCGTGTGGGGCTATCAACACGACCCGGAGACGAATGTGGTCGACGTCTACATCGGCTATCTGCGCCGCAAGCTGGCCAGGCCGGGCGAGCCGGCGCCGATCTATACGGTGCGCCGGGTCGGCTACCGCCTGGGCCGAGCCGGCTGAGACCGACGGTGCGCGCGCCACTGAACCGGTTCGGCGCAAGCGGGCCGCGACTCGGAGGTCTCGGGCTGCGCTGGCGCCTGGCGGCTTGGGTGGTCGCCGTCGTGATGATCTGTTTGGGGATCGCGTTCGTGGCCGTCTACCAGGGCACGGGCACGCAGGTAAGAGGCCAGATCGACACCGAGATAGCGGGAGACACGCAGGCCTTCGCCCACTACCTCAGGCTGGCGGCGCCGCACAGTCGCGCCCAGGCCGCGCGAGCGGCCGAACGTTATGTGCGCAGCCAGCCGTTCAGCTCCAGCTCGACGCTGCTGTTCGCGCTCGTGCCCGGCCAGGCGCCGATCACTAACCGGCCCGAGCTGTTCGACCGCGAGCCTCCCGACAACGGCGAGACGGTCGCCGAGCAGAACGCCGAGAACGGGCTCGCCCGCAGGGCGCTGATCGCCGGGTCCGGCTACTCGACGCTGCCGCTGCCCGACGTCGGCAACCTGAGGCTGCTCAAGAGCGGCGTCCATCTCGCCAGCCTCGTGACGCTCGCGCCAGGCGAGCGTTATGTGAGGATCGGTGTAGGCGAGCCGCTTGCCCCGGTCGCGCGTGCGCAGCGAGGTGTCGCCAAGGCGTTCATCCTCGCCGGCCTGCTCGCGCTCGCGGGCGCGCTGCTGGGCGCGTATCTGATCGGCACGAGAATCTCGAGGCCGCTGCGGCGGATGGCGGCGGTGGCGGCGCGTGTCGATGCCGGCGACCTGGCGCCACGCATCCATCCCGACGAGCGCGACCGCGAGATCAGGGTCCTGGCCGACGCCTTCAACCACATGCTCGATCGCCTGACCGAGGCCTTCGCCAGCCAGCGCGCGTTCGTGGCCGACGCTTCGCACGAGCTGCGCACGCCGTTGACCGTGGTCAGGGGGCAACTGGAGGTGCTCGCCGCACAGGAGCACCCGTCCGAGCAGGAGGTACGTCGCGTGGAGCGTCTGGTGCAGGCCGAGATCGCGCGAATCGGGAGGCTGGTCGACGATCTGCTGCTGCTGGCACGGGCCGAGCAGGGCCAGTTTCTGCGGATCGAGCCGATCGACGTGCGGGAGTTCGTGGGAGAGATCTGGCACGCGACGAGCCTCTTGGCCGACAGGCGCTTTGAGCTTGAGTCCGTCGCGGCTGGAACCCTGCGCGCCGATCCCGACCGGCTCGCGCAGGCGTTGCGCAACCTGTTGAGCAACGCGATCGCCCATACCGCGCCCGGGCGCGGACAGGTCGTTCTGCGCGTGCTGGCGGCTCCAGGGCAGCGCATCAGGTTCGTGGTCGAAGACGACGGCCCCGGTATCGCGCCGGAGCAGCGCGAGCGCGTGTTCGACCGCTTCCACCGCACCGACTCGGCCCGCGACCGGGCGTCCGGGGGTACCGGCCTCGGTTTGGCGATCGTGCAGGCGATCGCCACCGCCCACGGGGGCCTCGTCGAGGCCGGTCGAGCGAGGACCGGAGGGGCGCGCATGGAGCTGGAGCTGCCGCGATTCAAGGCTTACAACTCTGCTGACATGTCCGCATACGGCCACGCGAAAACTACGGATGCGCAGGGACCCGCCGCCAGCGTAGGGTCCTCGACAGCAGCGGCTGCGCTGGAGAAACGAGACTAGGAGGGTAGCCCCGTGAGCTTGGCAGGCGTGCTCGGCGCGATCGTCGATCTGAACAACCCGGCGCATGTAGTGCACTGGCACTTCATCCAGCTATCTGTGTCGAACATCGTGGTGATCGGCCTGATGCTCGTCGTCTTCGCGCTTGCGATCGTGCTGCCGTTCCCGGGCGCCGCGCGCAGGCAGGCGGCCAGGCGCGCGGCCGGCGCGCCCAGCGGGATCGGAGGCGAGCGATGAGCGTCACGCCGGTGCCGGGCGCGCCGGCGCCGGGTGCAGAGCGGGCGGGTGCCGGGGACGTGACTCCCGGAAAGCGCACCTGGACCGCGCGCACGCGTGAACGGGCCGTCGCGGCGCTGCCACCCGAGAAGCTGTTGCCGGACGGTCAGCCGGCTTACGTGGCCTCCTGGATCTATGTGTTCGGTGTGGCGAGCATCGCCTCTCTGATCGTGATCGTCGGCTCAGGCATGATCCTCGCGCTGAAGGGTCCCGCCTGGTGGCATGACACCGGCGTCGGGCATTTCTTCAACTCGATCCATCTGTGGGCGGTCGAGCTGTTCTTCTTCGTGATGGTCGTTCACCTGTGGGGCAAGTATTGGATGGCGGCCTGGCGCGGCGGGCGCTGGCGGGTGTGGGTGACGGGCGCGATCACCTTTCTGGTAGCGGTGCCCACGGCACTGACGGGCTACGTCTCCCAGCAGAACTTCGACGCCCAGTGGATCGCGACGCAGGCCAAGGACGGGCTGAACTCGGTCGGCGTCGGGGCGTTCTTCAACGTGACCAACTTCGGCCAGATGTACAGCTACCACATCCTGCTCTTGCCGCTGGTGGTGGTGGCGCTCGTGATCGCGCACGTGCTGCTGGTCAGGCGCCACGGGGTCGTGCCTCCGTTCGAGCTGGAGGAGCGCTGATGCGGGCCAAGAACGAGACCAAGCTTTGGAAGGGCGCCTATGCCGAGTATGACCTGGTCAAGGAGCTGTGCATCGCGCTGGGCGTGATCACACTGCTGGCGGTCGTGTTGACTGTGCTGTTCTCATCGCCAGACGAGGCGCCGAGCACGATCGCGCAGTGGTCGCGGACGCAGCCGGTCAACTTCACGGCGACCGCCGCCAAGGAGCTGAACGGCACAAGCGACACCGCCGAATACGGCCCGCCGTACAACCACAACGGAGAAGGCCAGCACGCCTCGTTCATCTACCTGCAGAAATGGTTCGGCGTCAGCCATCCGATCGAAACGGCCGAAGACTATGTGCTGAATCCCTTGAAGACGGTCCCCGGCGATCCAGCCCTGCAGCGGGCGCTGGCCGCATATGAAGCTGCCCCCGAAAAGACGAAAAAGGCGTGGAGCGAAGCGTACGCAAAGCCGCTCGAAGAATATGAAACGGCGATCGAAGAAGGTAAGGCGCCGAACGCTGACGTGTCGGCCAACGCGAGCGCCGGCACGGTAACGGTCAACTCGAACGGCGCCGGACCGGTCCCGACGATGATGGCGGGCCTGTTGAGCCTGGCCAAGAGCGGCGGGCTGGACGGCAACCTCTTGACCAGCAAGCAGTTCTTCCAGACCGACTACACCAAGCCGCTGCTGTTCATGGCCGACGGCGGTCTGTTGACCGAACGCGCCGAAGCAGAGCACCTGTTGGGAGAGCAGTGGGGGATGATGAACGAGACCGGCAGCTACCCCGGCCAGGTCTGGCTGTGGCTGTACACGCTCTGGTATCAGGTCGAACCCTTCAAGTCTTCCGAAAACGCCGACATCCTGGTGATGATCGTGATGGGAGTTTTGAGCCTGCTGTTCGTGTGCATCCCATTCCTGCCGGGCATCCGCTCGATCCCGCGCCTGATCCCGGTCTACAGGTTGATCTGGCGCGAGCACTACGGGTCGCTGGAGACACTGACGCCGCCGGAGACCGGGGTGCGCCGGGAGTAGCGCCGGGTGCGACCCCTGCGGTAAGGTCGGTCTCATGCATCCATTCCGTGAGGCGGTCGAAAAGGGCGACGTCGAGGCGATTCTCGAGCTGTGCTCGCCGGATGTCCTCTTCAACAGCCCTGTCGTGTTCAAGCCATACCACGGGCGCGAGGCGCTTGGCCTGATCCTGACCGCCGTCATGCGTGTCTTCGAGGACTTCCGCTACGAGCGGGAGATCGGCGCCGAGGGGGCCGACGACCATGCGCTCGTGTTCAGGACGCGTGTTGGGGACCGCGAGCTGCAGGGGTGCGACTTCTTGCACACCGGCGAAGACGGGCTGATCGACGAGCTGACCGTGATGGTCCGGCCGCGCACGGCGCTGCTGGCGCTCGGAGAGGCGATGAGGGATCAGGTCCTGGCGATCCAGCGCGAGCTGGGTGTGGAGGCGCTCGGTTGAACGCCTTCAGGGCCGAACAATTGCACAGCACCATGCTTTGAAAATCCGAACGAGGAGGGTCTTATGTATGTGCGAGTCGTGAGGTTCACCGATGTTGACGCAGAGCGAATGAACGCGCTGCTGGCGCGCGTCAAGGAGTCCGATGGACCGCCTCCGGGCGTGCCGGCCGTGGGCCTGACGATGATGCTCGACGAGGAGCAGCGCACGGCGGTTGTCCTCCAGCGCTTCGCGAGCAAGGAGGACATGGACAAGGGCTCTCAGGCGTTCAGCGCGATGGACGCCTCCGAGACACCGGGCGTCCGCGCTTCCGTGGACATGTGCGAGCTGAAGCTCGAACTCGAGGCCTGACGCGAGGCTCTCACACCGACCGGAGCGCGGAAGGGGACGTTTCGGTCGATGTATCGAACGCGGCGAGCAGCTCCTCGCGCGAGTGGATACCGAGCTTGCGATAGACGTGTCCGAGGTGGTATTCGACCGTCTTCGGACTCACGAATATGGCGGCCGCGACCTCCCGCGTGGTTTTCCCGTCACAGAGCAGACGGGCGATGCGCAGCTCCTGGGGAGTCAGATCGTCGAGCGTGCTCGCTTTGCGGCTGTGCGCCGTCTCGCCGGTGGCCGCAAGCTCCGCGCGCGCCTGCTCGAACCAAGGCCGCGCGCCGAGGCGCTCGAAGATCTCGACCGCTGAGCGCAGCTGCTCGCGTGCCCGTACTCGTTTGCGAGCACGGCGCAGTCGGGCCCCGTAGGCAAGGTGGGTACGGGCTGTCTCGAAGGCGTCCGGCGTGCGCCCGTGAAACTCGAGCGCTTCCTCGAAGCAGAGCACCATCTCGCCGGTGCCCGCCACGAGGCCGCGACAGCGTGCGGCACGCGCCAGCGCCCACGACTGGCCCTTGGCGACGGCCTGAGCCGCAAAGTCGACGGCCAGCGCGGCGGCCCGCTCGTCTTCTCCGAGGCGCAGGAGCGCCTCCACCAGCTCGGGAGCCGGCGAGAGATCGATGTCGGCGATCCCGCTCGAGCGCAGCGCCTGCGCCTGAGTCATGTGGTGCTCGATCGCGGCGGCGGGACGACCGAGGCCGAGTTCGAGATCGCCAAGCGCCTGGATCGCCCAGACGCCGAACAGGCCGAGCCCGAGTTCGTCGCACATCTTCATGGCCTCGGCCGCGTGTTCGCGGCATCTGTCCGCGCGCCCCTGTCTGGCCTCCAGCCAGGCGAGTCCAGCCAGCGCGGCGGCGACTTCGACGCGCTGACCGGTCTCTCGTCCAAGTCTGATCGCTTCGTCGTAGCTCGCCTCGGCGGCCGACCAGCGGTCGGTCGTCGCCTGGTCGCGCGCGAGCAGATGCAGGAGATAGGGCAAGGACCCGAGGGCCGCCTGGACGCGTACCCGCTCGGATGCCTGTTCGATCAGCCGGCGGCCCGTATCGGCCTCGCGCAGCCAGAGCGGCCCGAACGCCGCCCAGACCAAGAGTTCGGGGTCTTCGCGCAGCTCTTCGGATCCTTCGAGAATCTCGACGGCCCGGCGGGCCGAGGCGGCGCCGGCCTCGCCTTGACCGTCCGCCACGAGCGCGATGCCTTGCGCCATGGTCGCCATGAACTTCGCGCGGCGGGATTCCTGGCGGCCCGCCAGCTCGACGGCGAACTCGGCGGCCGCGATCATCGCCGGCGTATCGCCCGTGTATAGGCATCCGTGGACCGCCTGAGCGAGCATCGCAACCGCCAGCTCCGGATCGGTGTCGGCGATCTGCCTCGCCGCGCCGACGATCAGCGGATATCCGTCCAGGACCGGCCCACAGCGCATCGCGATCAGGCCCCGCAGGTAGTCGATGCGCGCGGCGACGATGGGAGCCGGCAGGTACGCCCGCGCGCGGTCGAGCAGAACGAGCGCGCGCTGAGCGTCACCGGCCAGCCACGCGGCGTCGGCCGCCGCCAGCAGCAGCCGGTCGCGGGCATCGTCGATCGAGGCGAGGCCGGCGGCGCGCTCGAATGCCGCGGCGGCGACCGCATAGGCGCTGCGCTCGTGCGCCCGCACGCCAGCCTGCTCGAGCGCGTCCGAAGCTTGATCGTCTGGACCGACGCTCGCCGCCGCCATGTGCCAGGCCCTCCGGTCGGAGTCGCGGTCGGGGAGCGCACCCGCCAGCGCCGCGTGCGCTTCGCGGCGCTCCTGGGCGGACGCATCGGCGTACATGGCCGTACGCGCCAGCGGATGGCTGAATTCGACCTCACCGGATCCGATCGTGACGAGGTTCGCCTGCTCCGCGGCGGCCAGATCGCCGACATCCAGGCCGATATCGGCAGCGGCGCGCGCGAGCACGGCGAGGGTGCGCACGTCGCTGGCCGCCACCAGCACGAGCATGCGACGCGTCGGCTCGGGCAGTCCTCCGAAACGGGCCAAGAACGATGTGGCGATACTCGTCGAGATCGGGACCGGCATGGCCCCCGGCACACCGGCGGGCTCAGTGTCCGCCGACGCCAGCTCGCGCAACGCGAGCGGGTTGCCGCCGGTCGCTCCGTAAAGGCGCGCGGCGGCGACCGTGGTGACGCCCATACTAGAGAGCAGCTCGGTCGCGTCCGAACGGTCGAGGCCGGCGACCCTCAGCGTCCGCAGGTCGGCTCCGTCGAGCAGCGAGGGCTGTCCCTCCCGCGCGCTCAGAACGATCGCGATCGGATCGGCCAGCAGCCGTCGCGCGGCGAACAGCAGCGTCTCGGCGCTCGGACGATCGAGCCAGTGGGCGTCGTCAACAAACAACACGAGCGGCTCCACTTCGGCGCTTGCCGACAGCAGGCTGAGTGTGGCCGCGCCGACCGCGAAGCGGTCCCCGGCGCGCGCCGGTCCGAGCGCCAGGGCGCCCGCAAGCGCCCGCGCCTGCGGTCGTGGGATCCGATCGAGCGCGCCCAGCAGCGGTTGGAGCAGCTCGAAGAGGCAGGCGAACGGAATCGCGGCCTCGGATTCGACGCCGCGAGTTCTCAGGACTTGCATCCCCCGCGCACGTTCGGCCGCATAGTCCAGCAGCGCGGTCTTGCCGATGCCGGGCTCCCCGACGAGCGCCAGCACGCCGCTGCGTCCGTCCAGGGCCTGAGCAAGCAGACGATCGAGCGCCAGTCGCTCCTCGTTGCGGCCCAACAGAAGCATCGTCCGATTCTGACAGCGCCCGACCGGGACCCGAACGAGATTGCCAAAGACTAGGAGGCCCCCCGATGCGAACCTTGGAGTATCGAGCTACGGTCGCCGAAATCGATCAGAGGAGGCCAAAATGGCAACCGTCGCGAGTCCCGCTCCGGTGGACGGGCAGAAGTTGGAGCAGTTCGTGTTCAAAGCGGTGGACGAGGTCGGCGCGACCCTGAACGCGGCCCTGGTCGTCATGGGAGACAAGCTTGGGCTCTATCGGGCGCTGGCCGGCGCCGGCGGACTGACGCCAATGGAGCTGGCACGGCGGACGGAAACGAGCGAGCGCTACGTGCGCGAGTGGCTGAACGCTCAGGCGGCGGGTGGCTACGTGGATTACGACCCCGCCGGCGGCACCTACGCCCTCGCGCCCGAGCAGACGGTCGCCCTGACTGACGACTCCAGCCCGGCCTTTCTGCCCGGCTTCTTTCAGATCGCGCTCGGCACGGTGATCGACTCGCCGCGAATCGTCGAGGCGGCCCGCAGCGGCGACGGCGTCGGCTGGCACGAGCACAACCACGACGTCTACGACGGCTGCGAGCGCTTCTTCAGGCCCGGCTACAACGCGAGCCTGATCCCGGCGTGGCTGCCGGCCCTCGACGGCGTCGTCGAGAAGCTGACGGCCGGGGCCAAGGTCGCGGACATCGGCTGCGGGCACGGGTCCTCCACGATCCTGATGGCGAAGGCGTTCCCGGCTTCGACGTTCGTCGGCTCGGACTACCACGAGGGCTCGATCGAGACAGCCCGCCAGCGGGCGTCGGAGGCGGGCGTCTCGGACCGCGTACGTTTCGAGACGGCCGCCGCCTCCTCCGATCACGGCGAGGGCTATGACCTCGTGACGATGTTCGACTGCCTGCACGACATGGGCGATCCGGTCGGCGCCGCGCGGCAGGTTCACCGCATGCTCGCCCCGGACGGGACCTGGATGATCGTCGAGCCGATGGCCGGCGATCGCGTCGAGGACAACCTGAACCCGGTCGGCCGCGCGTTCTACGGCTTCTCGACGTTCCTGTGCACCCCCGCGTCGCTCTCGCAAGAGGTCGGCCTCGCTCTGGGCGCCCAGGCCGGCGAAGCACGGATCGGCGACGTCGTCTCGGGCGGTGGGTTCACGCGCTTCAGGCGCGCGGCCGAGACGCCGTTCAACCTCGTCTTCGAGGCCCGGCCATGAGTACCACGATCGAAGACGGCTCACTCAAAAGGCAATGACATGAACACGATCGCCGAGCCAATAGTCCTCTCCCGGCCGGACGCGAGAGCCACCGGCCGCGGGGGAGAGCAGAGCCGCGCCCGCTATCCCGACATCGAGGGGTTCGTCGAGCGCGACGGCCAGCGACTCTTCTACGAGGTGTATGGAGAGGGCGAGGAGACGGTCTTCCTGCTGCCGACCTGGTCGGTCGTGCACTCGCGTCACTGGAAGATGCAGATCGCCTACTTCGCGCGCCACTTCCGGGTCCTGAGCATGGACGGTCTCGGCAACGGCCGCTCCGAGCGCTGTCGCGACCCCAAGCGCTACTCACCCTCGGAATTCGCGCGCGACTGTCTGGCCGTGATGGACGAGACCGGTACCGAGCGCGCGGTGATGGTGAGCCTCTCGACGGGCGCGCAGTATCAGCTCGAGCTGGCGCAGCTCGCCCCCGAGCGAATCGTCGGCGCCGTATTCATCGGCCCACTTTTCCCTTACACCCTTTCGACGAACACGATCCTGATCGACCCGCTGGTGCAGACCGTCTCCCGTTCGGTTCATCCGCCCAAACCTGTCGGGTGGACGCACATGAACCCGGTGTACTGGCGCCAGGACCACCGCGGGTTCGCCGACTGGTTCATGGCGCGCTGCCTGCCCGAGGCCCACTCCCCGAAGCCGATCGAAGACGGCGTCGGCTGGATGCTCGACACCGACCCCGAGACGCTCGCCGCCACGGTCGGACACGGCCGATTCCTTCGTGGCCGGAGCACTCTGCGCAGGCTCGCGCGAGACCTGCCCTGTCCCGTGCTGGTCGTCCACGGCGAGCGTGACAAGATTTCAGCGCCCCGCGACGGGCGGGCACTGGCGCGGCTGAGCGGCGGTGAGCTGAACCTGGTCGCGGGTGCCGGCCATTTGCCGCATGCGCGCAAGCCCGTCGCCTTCAACCTTGCGCTGCGCGACTTCGCCGAGGACGCATTCGGCCGGGAGCGAACGTCACGCGACCCCACCGTATACCGCCCCGACGGCCGTCCCCGCGCCCTCTTCGTCTCCTCGCCGATCGGGCTCGGCCACGCGCAGCGCGACGTGGCGATCGCCCGTGAGCTGCGTCACATGCACCCGGACCTGCAGGTCGACTGGCTCGCGCAGGATCCCGTCACCCGCATGCTCGAGGCCGAGGGCGAGCGCATCCATCCCGCCAGTCACCACCTTGCCAATGAGTCCAAACACTTCGAGTCAGAGTCCGCCGAGCACGACCTGCACTGCTTCCATGCCATCCGTCGCATGGACGAGATCCTTGCCGCCAACTTCATGCTGTTCCACGACGTCGTGCGCGAGAATCGCTACGACCTCTGGATCGGGGACGAGGCGTGGGAGCTGGACTACTACCTGCACGAGAACCCTCGCGAGAAGCGTGCGCCGTACGTATGGCTGTCTGATTTTGTCGGTTTCCTGCCGATGGACGACGGCGACGCGCGGGAGCGATTCCTGGCCGCTGACCACAATGCTCAGAAGGTCGAGCACATCGCCGAGCACCCAGAGGTCCGCGACCTCTCGCTGTTCGTCGGCAACCCCGATGACATTGTCCCCAAGCGCCTTGGACCCGAACTGCCGATGATTCGCGACTGGACCGAACGCAACTACGACTTCACCGGCTATGTCACCGGCTTCGATCCGGTGGACCTCAGCGATCGCACCAAGCTGCGCGCCGAGCTGGGCTACGGCGATGACGAGCAGGTATGCATCGTCACCGTCGGCGGGTCCGGCGTGGGAGCCGATCTGCTGCGGCGAGTCATCGCGGCTTTCCCGCGGGCCAAGGAAATGGTCCCGGAGCTGCGGATCATCGTGGTGGCCGGCCCCCGCATCGATCCAGACTCGCTCCCGTCACGGGAGGGGCTCGAGGTCGTTCCCTACGTGCACAACCTCTACCGCCACCTCGCCGCCTGCGACCTCGCGGTCGTGCAGGGCGGTCTGACCACCTCGATGGAGCTGACCGCCCAAAAGCGCCCGTTCCTGTACTTCCCGCTGCGCCATCACTTCGAGCAGAACTTCCATGTCCGCCACCGCCTCGAACGCTACGGCGCCGGCCAGGCGATGGACTACGACGACTCCCCGCCGGAGCGCATCGCGGCGGCGATCGCCCATGAGATCGGGCGCGAGGTCGACTACCGCGATGTCGAGTCCGACGGCGCCGCCCGGGCGGCCCGGCGTATCGCCGAGCTGCTGTAAGGGCCGCTCGGGATGGCCCTGGCGGGTCAGTCTCGTCGGCTGGCTTTGATCATGCGCACGCCGACGGTGTCGCCGATGGCTGTCGTGATCCAGATGATCAGCGCCGCCGGTACGTAGGTCGCGGCGCCGTGAATAGCGAGCCCGCTGACGATGGCGTTGACGATCACCAACGAGACGATCGTCGAGGCGAGCGCGAGCAGTCCGGCCAGCGCTACCGACGGCTGGCGGACCAGCACCCGCAGCGCCATGACCTGGACGACGAGATGGACGCCCCAGAAGATGAGCGTGGCCTCGACAAGCGCAGCCGCGGTCACCGAAAAATCGCTGACGATTGCGGCCGAGAGCAGCAGTCCGGCCGCGATCCCGACGAGCGAGCTGGCGAGACGGATTCCCCAACGCTTCAGCATGCCTGGTGAGCCTACACCACGCGGTAACGGATGGCGGCAACCAGTGTCTTGGCGGGTACCGATACCTCGGCGATGTCCGCGTGGTTGGCGGTCCACGATGACGAGACGCCGCGACATAGCCGGCCCGCTTGCCTTCCTCTTACGCTTGCGATCGATACTGGTCGTGGTGGCTGGTCAAGTGTTGCTGGTTGACGACGATCGCGCTCTACGCGAGGCGGTGGGGCGGGCGCTGCGGCTGGAGGGCTTTGAGGTGATGCTTGCCACCGACGGTCCAGAAGCGCTTGAGATGGCTGTCCTGAGTCCGCCTGACATCGTGGTGCTGGATGTCGCGATGCCGACGATGAGCGGGCTCGAGGTGTGCCGGCGAATGCGCAAACGCGGTGCGCGGACATCCGTGCTGATGCTGACCGCCAAGGACGGGGTGAGGGATCGGGTGGCGGGCCTTGACGCGGGCGCCGATGACTATCTGGTCAAGCCGTTCTCGCTCGACGAGCTGCTGGCAAGAGTGCGCGCTGGCGTGCGGCGTGCTCAGGCCGTGTCGCCCTCTCAGCGAGACGTGCAGGAGTTGACGTTCACCGACGTACGCCTTGATCTCGGGGCGTGCATGGCCTTTCGCGGGGAGCGCAGGCTCGATTTGACGCGCACCGAGTATCTGCTGCTCGAATATTTCCTTCAGAATCCCCGCAGGGCACTCTCGCGGAGCATGATCTTCGACCGCGTGTGGGGCTATGACATGGCGGGCAGCTCGAAGGTGCTGGACGTGTACGTGTCCTATTTGCGCCGTAAGTTGGAGGCCGACGGGGAGCGACGGCTGATCCAAACGGTCCGTTCTGTCGGCTACATGCTGCGTGAGCCCTAATGAGCGGCCTCACCGTTCGACGGGGGTTGACCGCTGAAGCCGACGGGTCGATCTACGAGTCCGCGGGTCAACCGATGGGGATGCAACGTCTATGAGCCTGCGCGGGCGCATGGTTCTGTTCACCGCGTCCGCGGTCGCGCTCGCGGTGCTGCTCAGCGCGTTCGCGTGTTACCTGGCTGTGCAGGGCAGCATGCGCGCTCGGGTCGATCACCAGTTGCAGACTCAGGCGACGCTGATCGTGGCGACGGCGTCGAGCGCAAGGAATTATCCGATCCATCGACCTCGCCCAGGGCGAGCGTCGTTTCCCGTCCGTCTGCCCCAACCGAGCCTGCGGACACAGGGAGATCTGGCGCTGCTCAGCGCGTCGGGGACCATCTATCAGAGGCCGGGAGATCGCACGCACTTCGCCGTGACCGCGCATGACTTGGAGGTGGCGCGCGGACGGGCGAAGGCGTACTTTCGCGACGGTACCGCGGGTGGCACGCCCGTGCGTGTGTACGTGGCGCCGGCAGGCAAGGGTCATGCCGTCCTTGCCGTGCAGTCGCTGACTGACCTCAACAACACGCTGCACGACCTCGCCGAGACCTTGACCTTGATCGCGATCGCGGGTGTGGCGCTAGCCGGCTTGCTCGGCCTGTTTGTCGCACGTGCGGCAGCGGCCCCGGTCCACCTGCTCAGACAGGCAGCCGAGCACGTTCGCTCTACCGGCGATCTGAGCAGCCGCATCAGCGTGCCGGGAACCGACGATCTCGGCAAGCTGGGCCAGTCGTTCAATGACATGCTGGGCGCCCTGGAGGACTCCCAGCGCGCCCAACGCCAACTGGTCGCCGACGCTTCGCACGAGCTGCGAACGCCGGTGGCAAGCATCCGCACCAACCTCGAAGTGCTGGCGCGCAACCCCGATCTACCGGTCGAGGACCGCGTCCCGCTGCTCGAAGACCTGATCGGCGAGAGTGCCGAGTTGGGAACGCTCGTGGGGGACCTATTGGAGTCCGCTCGTGAAAGCGATGACGCGGAGCCTTTTGCCGCGATCTCGCTGGACGCTCTGGTCACATCCGAACTCGAGCGCGTGGGCCGGCGTCATCCCGGCGCTGTACTCGTGCCGTCGCTGGCGCCCGTGGTGATTCGCGGTAGGGAACGCCGGCTGCGACGAGCGCTGGTCAACCTGCTCGACAACGCGATCAAGTGGAGCCCGCCTGCCGCGCCGATCGAGGTGGCAGTCCACGGCACGACGCTCACGGTGCGCGATCACGGACCCGGCTTCGCGGCGGACGATCTTCCGCACGTGTTCGATCGTTTCTACCGTGCACCGAGCGCGCGGACAGTGCCCGGCTCCGGGCTGGGGCTGTCGATAGTGCAAAAGGTCGCCGAGGAACACGACGCCGTCGTTGGTGCTGAAAACGCCCCCGACGGTGGCGCGATTGTCACACTTTCCTTCGCGTCGCTCGTCGCTGAAGACGCTGACGATCAAGCGCAGGTAAAGGTCCAGGAGCGATTCCAACCAGCCTCTTAGCAGGTTCTAACCAGACCCTAACCAAACAACAGCAGGCTGAGATCCGTGAGGATTATCGACGGGTTCAGGGAGCGGCCGATGCTCAACGGGCTGTTGCTGGCGCTGTGCATTGCGGCGATCGTCGCCGCGTATACGGCGATCGGAGCCGCGTCGCAGTCGAGCGGGCAGAGCACGCGCACGACGACCGTCAAGCGCGGTGTCGTGCAGTCGACGGTGTCCGGTTCAGGGACGCTCTCGCCGGCGAGCAAAGTCGGGGTTAACTTCTCGAGCAGTGGCACGCTCGAACGGGTGTACGTAAGCGCGGGCCAGCACGTTCATGTCGGCGAGCTATTGGCTGAAATCGATCCGACCAGCGCCGAATCGAGCCTGCATTCGGCGGAAATGAGCTTGGAGACCGAGAAGGCCGCCTACCAGTCGGACCTGGAAGGTCTCACGCCGGCGGAGCAGCGCCAGGACGACGTCAGCGCCGAACAGTCACGCGCGTCGGTGAGTTCCGCCAAGCAGTCGTTGACTCAAGCCGAGCAGACGGCGCACTCAGACGCGGCAACCTCTCGTGCCGCGGTCGCTCAGGCGCAGCAGAGCCTCATGCAGACCGAACAGTCGGTCGCGCTGGAAGCAAAAAGCCAGCAGGACTTGGTCAACCAGGCGATCGCGCAGCGCGAAGCCGACAAAAAGTCGCTGGCCGAAGCAAAGACGCAGCTCAGCCAAGCGAAGTCCGCACTGGGAACCGCCAACGCAGACGCCGGCTCAGAAAAATCCAAACCGGGGGAATCCGGCCAGTCCGGCCAGGCGGGCGTGAGCGCCGCCGAAACGAAGGTCAGCTCCGCCGAATCCGCGGTCAAGTCCGCCGAAGCCAAAGTCGTCCAGGACGAAAATTCGATCACCAGCGCGCGGAACAACCAGGCCGCCGCGGCACTGAAGGGTCAGCAGTCGATCGCCTCGGCACGCAACGCGGTCGCCAACGACAAACAGAGCCAGTCATCCAGCGAACTCAAGGATCAGCAGTCGATCGCGCAGGAGCGCACCAGCGTCAAAAACGCGGAACTGTCGTTGCAGTCCACCCTCGCCTCCAACGAATCCAAAGCAGCGCCGCTGACGCACTCGACCTTGGTGAGCGCCGAAAACAGTGTCAAGAGCGCGGAACTGAGCGTCGAAAGCGCACGCCGGACCCTGGAAGAGACCAAGCTGTACGCGCCCGCCGAAGGCGTCGTTGCCTCGGTCAGCAAGTCCGTCGGCGAAGCCGTCACCGGCACTGGCAGCGGCTCGGGTAGCACTGGCTCCACCGGCGAAACGGGCTCCACAGACTCCGGCAGCACCGCGAGCAACAGCTCACACGGCACCACCACCGGCAACACCGGCGCCGCAAGCAGCGCTTCGAGTCCGACGACGAGCGGCGGGACGGGCGCAACAAGCAGCACGACCGGCAGCGCCGGCGCCGGGACGGGCTCCACAGGCGCGAACGGCGGTGGTACAGGCACGGGCTCTACGAGCGGGGCTGGTGGTACCGGTACTGGCAGCACCGGCACGGGGGCGGCAAGCGGCGCGGTCGACACCACCTCCGCGACGACGAGCGACGCTGTCGACACCAGCGGCGGCGGCACGACAGAGGACATCGCCGCTTCGACCGGCACCGGTGTGAGCGGCACGGGTGCCAGCGCCGCCGCGGGCAGCAGCGCGACAGGCAGCGGCTCGGGCGGGGCAAGCTCGGGCTCGGGCTCCGGCAGCTCGTTTATTGAACTGGTCGACGTACGCGATTATCAGCTCGTCGTCGCGCTCAGCGAGTCCGAAATCCAGCACGTGCACGTAGGCCAGATCGCCACCGTGACCGTCGAAGCGCTCGAAGGGCGCAAGTTCGCGGCGCACGTGACCAATGTCGCCGTGCTCTCGACGAGCAGCGCCAGCAGCACCAGCAGCAGCGGGGCGGTGACCTACGACGTCACTTTCCAGCTCGATCAGACCGAAGCGGGATTGAAGCCCGGCATGAGCGCCACCGCCGAAATCGTGGTGAGCGAAGCCGAAGGCATCAACGTGCCGACAAGCGCGATCAAAGGCGGCTCGGTCACGGTGCTACGCAACGGCAAGCAGGTCTCTCAATTCGTGACGACGGGGATGGCCGGCAACAGCTCGACTATCGTTCTCAGCGGCCTGCGGGTCGGCGAAACCGTGGTCCTGCCGACCGCCACCGGCACCGGATCCTCCAGCTCCCCGTTCGGCTCGCGTATCAGCGGCTCGAAAGGGCTCGGCGGCGGGCTCGGCGGTGGTGGATTCCCCGTCGGCGGTGGTGGCTTCCCTGGGGGAGGGCCTCCGTGATGCCGTCCAGGTCCCCACACGCACGGTCGGCACACGGCATACGACCGGCGCGGGACATACGTACGGTACGTGAGCGGCCGCTGGTCGCACGCGGGGCGCCGCGACCCAGTGCGACTCCTGGGCGGCGAGCACCGGCGATTCTTGTCGAGAAGGTCTCCAAGACCTATGAGCTGGGCCAGATCAAGGTGCGTGCGCTGCGCGAGGTCTCGCTGCAGATAACGCGCGGCGACTTCGTCGCGATCATGGGCAGCTCGGGCAGCGGCAAGAGCACGCTGATGAACATCCTCGGCTGCCTCGACCTGCCCACCGGCGGTCGCTACGAGATCGACGGCACCGACGTGCGCGACATGGACGAGGACGATCTCGCCGACCTGCGCAACCGCAAGATCGGGTTCGTGTTTCAGAGCTTCAACCTCGTCGCGCGCACGAGCGCGCTCGCTAACGTCGAACTGCCGCTCGCCTACGCCGGCGTCGATCGCCACATCCGGCACGAGCGCGCGACCCAGGCACTCGCGGCGGTCGGCATGGCCAAGCGGCGTGCACCACCAGCCCTCCGAGCTGTCGGGCGGTCAGCAGCAGCGCGTCGCCGTCGCCCGTGCCTTGGTGACCAACCCGACGATGATCCTCGCCGACGAGCCGACAGGCAACCTCGACTCGCGTTCAACCGAGGCCGTACTACGTATTTTTGCCCGCCTCAACGAGGAACGGCGCACGGTCGTGCTGATCACACACGAGCCCGACGTGGCGGAACAGGCCAAGCGTGTGATCCATCTCAGCGACGGACGGGTTATCGAGGACAGTCGCAGTGTCGGCGTGCACGAGCCGCCACCTGTACTGCACCACCAGAAGTCCGCCCACCATCCGCTCAGCGGGACTCGGGCGCTCGGTGAGGCTCAGACGCTCAGCGAGCCCCAGACACTCAACGAACCCCAGAAGCTCAACGAGGCACGGGCATGATCGGCCGAGAGACGCTGCGCATCGCCTGGGGTGGGATCACCGCCAACAAGCTGCGCTCGGGACTGACGATCCTTGGCATGACGATCGGCGTCGCCTCGGTAATCGTGCTGATCGCCGTCGGCAACGGCTCATCCAAGGCGGTGCAGTCGCAGATCCAAAGCCTCGGCACCAACGTGCTCGTCGTGCAGGGCGCGGGCGGGCTGCGTCGCTTCGCGGGGGCAGCTACGGCCAGCAGCATCTCGCTGACCAAGGCCGACGCCGAAGCGCTACAGAACTCAAGCCTTGCGCCCGACGTCAAGAGCGCCTCGCCCGTCGTGAACGCGTCGAGCGTCACGCTCGTCTCGGGCGGCACCAGCTTCGAACCCTCCTCATTCATCGGCACCACCCCTTCCTACTTGACGGCGCACAGCTACAAGCTCGCCGAAGGCTCCTCGTTCACTTCCGAAGATGTCGTCAAGCACCGGCGCGTGGCCGTGATCGGTCAGGAAGTCGTCAAAGAACTGTTCGGCGGCTCAGGTGCGGTCGGCCAGACGATGAAGGTCAACGGGTCCAATTACGAAGTCGTCGGTGTGCTCGCCAAAAAGGGCACGAACGGCACGACCAACGAGGACGACGTGGTGATGGCGCCGATCAGCACCGTCCAAGACTCGCTGACCGGCGTCGGTGCGATCGACTCCATCACGGTGCAGGCGACATCCGAATCCGCGCTGGACGCCGCCGAAGGCGAGGTCAAGGAGATCATTGAGGAACGCCACAAGATCAAGAACACCGAAGAACCGGGCTTCAGCGTGCTCAACCAGGGCTCGCTGCTGGAAACTTCGAGTTCCACCTCGAGCGTGTTCACGACCCTGCTCGGCGAGGTCGCCGCGATCTCGCTGCTCGTGGGTGGTATCGGCGTGATGAACATCATGCTCGTGTCGGTCACCGAGCGCACGCGCGAGATCGGCATCCGTAAGGCGATCGGCGCCCGTCGATCGGACATCCTCACCCAGTTCCTCACCGAGGCCGTGCTCGTGTCGCTGATCGGAGGGCTGACCGGTGTCGCGGTCGGCGTGATCGGCAGCCAGTTCGAAATCGCCGGCGTGCACCCCGAGATCGCCCTGTACTCGATCTTCCTCGCCTTCGGCGCGGCAGCCCTGTCGGGCCTGTTCTTCGGCACCTACCCCGCGGCACGGGCGGCCGCGCTCAGGCCAATCGAGGCGCTGCGCTTTGAGTGATGACCGATGACCCGCTTCCCACAGACCAAGCAGATCAGGAGTACCCGGACCAGGAGCAGCACATGACCCAGGACAGCTCGACCGATATCCCAGCCGACACCCCAATCCACACCGACACGCTCGCCTACGGCGCCGGCGCCGATGAGGCGACGGCTGACACGCAAGCCACGGAGGAGGAGCCCGAGATGGAGGAGCTGGCCGAAGAGGACTGGCTGGACGACGAGCCCTACGAGGAGATGCCGCGCCGGCCCCGTCGCAAGCTGCTCGGGGCGGGTGGAAGCCCTATCGCCCTCGCGCTGTTCGTGATCCTGCTGCTCGCCGGCGCCTTTTTCGCCGGTGTCGAGGTCGAGAAGGGCCAGACCTCCTCCAGCGCGAGCGGAGGTCTTCCCTCCGGTTTCGCCGCGTTGCGCGGTCGCCTTGGAACGGGAGGGACGTCGAGCAGCGGTAGCAGCACGACGGGCAGCTCCGGCGCTGGCTTCCCGAGCGGCGGTGGTTTTCCCGGCGCCAGTGGCCTCGCGGGCGGTGGTATCGCGACCGGTGAAGTTTCTTTCGCCAACGGGAACACCCTGTATGTGACCAGCAGCGAAGGCAACACGGTCAAGGTCAGCGCGCCGCGGGGCATCAAAGTGAGCAAGACCGTTACCACAGGCGTGAACGCCATCCATCCCGGCGACACCGTGATCGTCAGGGGCACCCAGAACAAAAACGGCGGCGTCAGCGCCAGCTCGATCACCATCAGCTCCTCTGGCGGGTCTGGCACCAGCGCCACCGGCGGCTCGAGCACGGGCGGCGGCGGCGGCGCAGGCAGCTCAACGCCGCAGCTCTTCGGAGCCGGTTAGCACCAGACCCGTATCCACTTTCACACACCGAGACCGACAAGGACCCCAACAAGATGCCAGCAAACACAGCAACCCATCTCGAACCCCCGGCGCGTCGCCGATTGCATTGGCTCATCGCGTTCATCGCGATCATCGTCCTCGCCGTCACGCTCAGCGCCTGCGGCGGCTCATCCAGCTCGAGCGCCGGCACCACGAGCAGCGCCAGCACGACCAAACCAGGCGACGCGCGTTCCGGTCGCTTCGCCTCGTTGCAGGCGTGCCTGCGCAAAGAAGGCATCAACCTTCCGTCCGCGCCTTCCGGCGGTGCCGGCCAGCCGGGCGGCGGAGGACCCCCAAGCGGCGGCCCGGGCGGCTTCAAACTCCCCGAAGGCATCTCCCGCACCAAGCTCCAGGAAGCGATCAAAAAATGCGGAGGCGCAGGCTTTCCCAACGGCGCCCGCCCCGGACTCGACAGTGCAACCGCAAAAGCGGCGCTGGCCAGGTACTCCGCGTGCATGCGCGAAAACGGCGTCAACCTGCCCGCGCCGAATACCAGCGGCAAAGGCCCCGTGTTCAACACCAAAGGCATTGACACCTCCAGCGAAACGTTCAAGAACGCACAAAAAAAGTGCCAAACCGATCTCAAAGGCGCCTTCGGCGGCAGTCGACCGCCCGGTGGCGGACAACCACCCGCAGGCGCTGAAGGCGGTCCACCCGCCGGTGAAGGTGCGCCGCCGGCGGGTGGGTAGGGGCCACCGGCGGGTTCAGGGGCCGAAAGCGGCTGAGGTGCGCAGTGCCTGCGCGGTCCGTATCCCACGTTATGACCGCTTCCAGCATCCCAACGACCCATACGGCCGCCGCCCCCGGCGCTAGATTCGGCTGACCGTGTCTGCCGAGCCAAGCGAGCTGAGAGTCGCCCACCTCGACGCCGACGCCTTCTACGTCTCGGTCGAGCTGCGTCGGAAGCCGGAGCTGCGCGGCCAGCCGGTGATCGTCTCCGGCAGCGGGCCAAGGGCGGTCGTGACGACGGCGAGTTATGAGGCGCGCGCCTACGGAGTCGGCTCCGCGATGCCCGCCGCGCGCGCGAAGAGGCTCTGCCCGCAGGCGATCGTGCTGGCGCCGGACTTCGCCGCCTATAGAGAAGCATCGCGCGAGGTCATGGACATCGTCAGGGCCCATGTCGAGCGCGTCGAGGTCGTCGGACTCGACGAGGCGTATCTCGACCTGAGCGGGCTCTACTCGCCGCGGGCGGCGATGCGAAAGCTGCTCGTCCAGATCAAGGACCGCACGCGGCTGATCTGCTCGGTCGGGATCGGCCCGAACAAGCTCGTCGCCAAGGTCGCCTCCGACGCGGAGAAGCCGGCCGGGTTCGTGGCGCTGACGCGCGAACAGGCCCGCAAGCGCTTCGCGGACGCGCCGCCGGGGCTGGTCCCCGGGATCGGGCCCAAGACCGCCGCGCGGCTGGCGGCGCTCGGGCTGACCACGCTCGGAGCACTCGCGGCCGCGCCGGAGCGTGTGCTGATCGAACGGTTCGGTCCAAACCTCGGCGTCGAGCTGGGCAGGAGGGCACGCTTCGAACACGACGGGATCGTCGGCGCGGAGCGCAAGGTCGTCTCAGAGTCCAGAGAGCGCACGTTCGACCACGACGTCCAGGACCCGGCCATGATGAGGGAGGCGCTCGGCACTATGGCCGACGAGCTGTGCGCCAGCCTCGCGGCCCACGCGCGCGCGGGCCGCACGATCGGAATCAAGGTCAGGCTCGACGACTTCACGACCGTCACCAGGGCCCGCACGGTGCAGCGGCCGACCAACGACGTCGAGCAGGTGACATCCGTCGCTCTCGGCCTGCTCCACGAGTACGCCCCCGAGCGACCGGTGCGCCTGCTCGGGGTGCGCGTCGCCGGGCTGACGGCGCCCGACCGGCATCCGGAGTCGGCGCAAGTGTCCGCTTCCGAATCCCCAGTGGACTCTCCCGCCGGCTCCTCCGTCAGCCGACCCAGACCGCGCGACCAGCTCGCGCTGCCCGTCTGAACACGACATGGCCGGCGCCCCAAACGAACAGGCGCCGCTGCGCGTCCTCACCGACGACGGGGTCACGCTGGCGGGCGAGCAGGCGGGGGACACCGGGGCCACGTTGACGGCCGACGGCGCGCCAATCGCTGACGGCACTCCGATCGTGCTGCTCCACGGAATCACCGCGACAAGGCGATACGTGGTGATGGGCTCACGCCTGCTGGAGCGCTCGGGCATTCAGACGATCTCCTACGACGCGCGCGGTCACGGCCAGTCGAGCCCGGCGCCTGGCCGGACCGCTTATGGATATGACCGCCTGGCCGCCGATCTGTTGGCGGTCCTCGACTGGCTCGGGCTCGATCGCGCGATCCTGGCGGGCGCCTCGATGGGCGCGCACACGATCGTCAGGTTCGCGTTGGATTACCCCGAGCGGGTGGCCGCGCTAGGCCTGATCACGCCGGCCTACCTGCCGGGAGAGCCCGCCTCTACACCGGACGCCACTGGCGCTGAGACCGCCATTACCGCCGCCGCCGGGAACGTGGTCGGGGAGGAGGCCGAGACGGACGCGTTCGCCGCCTGGGATGCCCTTGCCGAAGGCCTGCGTAAGGGCGGGGTCGATGGGTTCATGGCCGCCTACGATTTCGGAGCGGTTCCCGAGGTGTGGCGGGCGACTGTGGAAACCGTCGTCAGGCAGCGCCTGTCCCAGCACGAGCACCCCCAGGCGGTGGCCGACGCCTTGGAAGTGGTGCCGCGCTCGCGCCCGTTCGAGCGGGTCGAGGATTTGGCGGCAATCGCGGCTCCGACGCTCGTGGTGGCCTCGCGCGACGAGGCCGACCCGAGCCATCCGTTGGCGGTCGGCGAACGCTATGCCCAGATGATCGACGGCGCCGAGCTGATCGTCGAGGACGCCGGCCCGCCGGCCCGCTCGCCGATCGCGTGGCAGGGAGGCCAGCTCTCGAAGGCGCTGCTCGGGCTCGCTGGGCGCATATCTCGGCCTTAGGGCCTCCCGGTGAGCATGTGAGGTTGGACAAATCGAGAGCCGAGTGATGCATCCCCTTTCCGCTAAGTACTTTTGTATATACTTTTTGTAGATACCTAGGTAGTTTTGAAAAAGAGTAAGACACTTTCGAGGGAGACACCGGCCGGCCCACCCCAACAAACCCGGGATTTCGTCCGTGATAACGTACAGACGTATGCCAGAGGTGAGAGCGTGGGACGGCAAGACGTATGACCGGATATCGGGCCCGATGCAGGCTCTCGGCGAGGCCGTACTCGAACGGCTGCCTTTGAACGGCGATGAGACGGTGCTCGACGCCGGCTGCGGGTCAGGTCGGCTGACAGAACGGCTGATCGAGAGACTGCCGGAAGGAAAGGTGATCGCGGTGGACGCGTCGGCCTCGATGGTTGGCGCCGCGCGCGCGCGGCTGGGCCCAGACGCGGACATCAGGCAAGCCGACCTTCTGGAGCTGGAACTCGAAGAGCCTGTCGACGCGGTCTTCTCGACCGCCACGTTCCATTGGATCGCCGACCACGACGCGCTGTTCAGGCGCCTGCACGGCACTCTGAAGCCCGGCGGCAAGCTGTGCGCCCAATGCGGGGGAGAGGGCAACATCACAGGGCTGCGCGGCCGGGCGGCAAGGGTCATGGAGCGCGAGCCTTACGCAAAACATTTCGAGACCTTCAAAGCGCCCTGGAACTACGCGGGCGCCGCCGAGACACAGGCGCAACTGCGAAACACCGGCTTCACGGACGCCGAGTGCTGGCTGGCGCCCGCACCGACCGAGCCTGGCCACCCGCGAGACTTCTTGGCGACCATCGTGCTCGGTCCTCATGTTCAGCATCTGCCGGACCAACTGAAAGAGCCGTTCATGGACGAGGTCATGGCCGAGCTGGGCGAACCGGTGGTCGTGGACTACGTGCGCCTGAACATCGACGCGACGGCGTAGTCCTCGCCGATCTCGGCGCCGCTGAGGAGAGCGGCGTAGCGCCCTTCGCGCGCGAGCAGCTCATCGTGGGTGCCGCGTTCGACGATCTGGCCGGCGTCGAGCACGAGGATCTGATCGGAGTCTTTGATCGTGGACAGGCGGTGGGCGATCGCGATCGTGGTCCTGCCCTTCGAAAGCTCGTCGAGGGCAAGCTGGACCGCGCGCTCGGTCTCGGTGTCGAGGCTCGAGGTCGCCTCGTCGAGAATCAGGACGGGCGGGTTGCGAAGGATCGTCCGGGCGATCGCCATGCGCTGCTGCTCGCCGCCGGAGAAGCGGTAGCCGCGCTCGCCGACGGGCGTGTCATAGCCGTCGGGCAGGCCCGCGATCAACTCGTGGATCTGGGCGGCCCTGGCGGCGTCTTCGACCTGAGAGTCGCTCGCCTCGGGACACGCGAAGCGCAGGTTCTCTCGAATCGAAGCATGAAATAGGTACGTTTCTTGGGAGACCAAGCCGACGGTGGACGCGAGGGACCGCTGGGTGAGGTCGCGGATGTCGACGCCGTCGATCGAGACGCAACCGCGCTGGGCCTCATAGAGGCGGGCGACCAGGTAGGCGAGCGTCGTCTTGCCGGAGCCGGTCTCGCCGACGAGCGCCGTGCTCGTGCCGGCCGGGATCTCAGCTTCGATCTCTCGCAAGGTCCAGGCCGCGTCCTCGTCGTAGCGGAACCAGACGTTCTCGAGCTTTACGTCGCCGCGCACGTCAGTCAGCGCGCGGGCGTCGGCGCGTTCGGCGATGTCGACGGGCAGGTCGAGGTACTCGAAGATGCGCCCGAACAGGGCCAAGGAGGTCTGGACTTCGAGGCCGACCGACAGGAGCTGCTGCATCGGGAACAGCAAGCGCGTCTGCAGGGTCGTGAACGCGACGACGGTGCCGATCGAGATCACGGCTGAGCCGTGGACGCTTGTGTAGCCGGCGAACCAGTAGACGGCGGCGGGCATGATCGCGAAGCTCATCTGGACCGAGGCCATCCGCCAGCGCCCGGCCATCCGCGCGCGCACCTCGAGGTCGGCCAGCCCGGAGGACTCGTTGGTGAAGCGCTCGGTCAGCTCGCGCGAGCGGCCCATCGTCTTGCCGAGCAGGATGCCTGAGACCGACAGAGACTCCTCGACGAGCGTCGACATGTCGGCGAGCCGGCTCTGCCTGACCGACTGGATGCGCCGGCGCTCGTTGCCGACGCGCCTGGTCAGCCACACGAAGAAGGGAAGCAAGATCAGCGAGAAGACGGTCAGCTGCCAGCTGAGCGCGAACATCGCGACGACCGTGGCGGTGACGGTCGCGACGGTCGAGACGGTCGAGGTCGCGGTGCTCGTGACGACGTCGTCGATGCCGCCGATGTCATACGCGATCCGGGCCTGGACCTCGCCCGAGCGGGTCCTCGTGAAGAAGGCCAAGGACATGCGCTGCAAATGCTCGTAGACGGCGGCCCTGAGGTCGTGCATGACGCGCTGGCCGACTTCGTTTGAGATCCAGGTCTGGGCGACGCCGATCACGCCGTTGATGACGGCCAGGGCGATCATGCCGGCGACCATCCAGGTCAGGACCGTCAGGTTGTGGTTGATGAGGCCTTCATCGACCGCTTCGCGCAGCAGGAACGGAGAGGCGACGCTCAATACCGAGCCGAGCACGATCAGGCCGAGCAACAGGCCGAGGCGCAGCCTGTAAGGGACGAACAGGCGCCCGATCCGCTTCAGCGAGACATGTTCTGGACGGACCTGGTCCTTGTCGAGATCGGGGGCGGGCCCGGATCGGCGCGAACGCTGAGCGCCATTGCCGCCGCCGGCTGCACCGTGGCCTTGAGAAAACGGCTGCGCGCTCACGCAACGACTGTAGTCGCGTCGTAGGATTTACGCCGATGGATCTGTCCGAGTCCGAGCTGAGGGTGCTGGGGTGCCTGCTTGAAAAGCAGGTGACGACGCCTGACGCTTATCCGTTGACGCTGAACGGCCTGCGTTTGGCGTGCAACCAGTCGACGAACAGAGATCCGGTGCTCGACTACGACGACGCGACGCTGCGCGACGCTTTGCACCGCCTGGAGCGTCGCGGTTGGGCTCGTTTGGCGAGCGGGCGCGGCAGGGCCCCAAAGTACAGGCACCTCCTGGAGGAGGCGCTGCCGTTGGGCGCGGACGAGCGGGCGATGATCTGCGTGCTGATGCTGCGCGGCCCGCAGACCCCTGGCGAGCTGAAGCAACGCGCCGAGCGGATGTATCCGTTCGCAGGCCTCGACGCCGTACACGAGACGCTCGAGCGGCTGATCGCGCGCGATCTTTGCCGGCGGCTGGAGCGCAGGCCGGGCCAGAAGGAGGAGCGCTACAAGCAGCTCTTGAGCGAGGACGGCGCCGAGCGCTCGCCCGCAACGACGCCCGGCGAGAGATTCGCGGCCGCGGCGCCCGTTGAGGGGTTCGCGGACACAGCGCCGAGCGTTCAGGCCGCGGCGGCGCTTTCCGTGGAGGGTTCGGAGGGCTTGGCGAGCCTGCGGGAGCGCGTCGCGAGGCTGGAGCGCGCCGTGGCCGAGTTGCGCGCGACCGTACAACCATGATCGCGACCTCGACGAGCACCGTCGGCATACCGATCGCGCTGGCGGCGGGGCTGGTGTCGTTCCTGTCGCCGTGCGTGTTGCCGCTCGTGCCGGGCTACCTCTCGACGGTGGTGGGCGTGTCGCCGGCGGAGATGGGACAGACCGGGGCGCGCAGGGTGCTGGTCCCGAGTCTTTTGTTTATCGCGAGCTTCTCGTCGATCTTCATCTTGCTCGGTCTCGGCGCGACCGCGATCGGCTCGGCTTTGAACGACCACAAACAGACGCTCGAACTGATCGGCGGCGCGGTGATCGTGGCGATGGGGTTGGTGTTCTTGGCGACGCCGTTCGTGGATCGGCTGAACTTCGAGTGGCATTCGGAGTCGTTGCAGCGGCTGGCCGGTCGCGGCGGCCCGCTGATCGCGGGCGCGGCGTTCGCGATCGCGTGGACGCCGTGCACGAGCATCACGCTCGGCGCGATCTTGACGCAGGCCGCTGTCGCCAGCTCAGCCGCGCATGCCGCGCTGCTGCTGGCGTTCTATTCGCTGGGCCTGGCGATCCCGTTCCTGGCGATCGCTTTGGCGTTCGAGCGGGCGACGAACGCGTTGGCGGTCGTAAAGCGCCACTTTCCGGTCGTGATCGCTGTCGGCGGCGCGATCATGGTCGGGCTTGGCTTGCTGATCCTGACAGGCGAGTTCACGACGCTGAACTCGCAGGCGAACAGTTTGCTGCAGGGCACTGGCCTGGACGTGTCGAGCGTGTGAGCGTGCGCGCGCGCGCGGGGCGCCTCAGTCGTGGTCGGTGTGCACCGAGACGTCGATCAGGTCGGGGTGCGCGGCTCTGATCTCGCGCTCGAGGAGGTCCGCGAGCGCGCGCGCGTCGGCGAGAGTGTGATCGGGGCCGAGACAGAGCGTGATGACGGCGCGGGGGCCGTGGCTGAGGTGGCGCGAGCCAAGCGAAGGGTCGGGCTCGACGTGAACGACGACGTCACTGCCGGGCAATTCGCGCGCGATCGCGGCCTCGATCGCGCTGGCGATCTCGTGGCTGTGGGCCAGGTCGGCGTCGGGCTCGACGCCGGCGACGACGTCGACGAAGTGCCGGCCGCCGGACTCGCGCAGGCGCAGGCGCCGGACGGTGACGGGCTCCTCGATCGAGGCGATCGCCTTGCGCGCGGCCTGCTCGGCGGGTGCCGAGGCGGTGTCCATCAGGACGCGCACGCTGCCGCGCATCAAACGGCCGGCGGAGAAGAGCACGAGCCCGGCGACGAGCAGCGCCGCGATCGAGTCGGCCTGCGGGTAGCCGGCGCGTACGAGCAGGAGCCCGACCAGGACGGCGATCGAGCCGACCAGGTCGAGCGTGAAGTGCAGGGCGTTGGCGCCGAGCGCGGCGCTCGAGTGCTCGTGGGCGGCGCGGTGCAGCGTGCGCGAGCGTCCGGCGTCGATCGCGATCACAGCGCCGACGACGGCGAGGACGTACCAGCGGGCGTCCACTGTCGGTCCGTGCCCGGCCAAACGGTAGATCGCCTCGTAGGCGATCGCGATGCTCGCGAGGATCAGGATCGCGCTCTCGGCGAGCGCGGACAGGTGCTCGGCCTTGCCGTGGCCGTAGGGGTGCTCGCGGTCGGCGGGCCGGCCGGCGACGCGCACGGCGAAGAACGTGAGCAGCGCGGCCACGAGGTCGGTGGCGGAGTGGATCGCCTCGGCGATCAGGCCGAGGCTGTGGGCGAGGAGCCCGACGATCAGCTTGATCGCGACGAGCGCCGCGGCGGCCGCGACCGAGGCTAGCGCGGTGCGCTGCGCGGAAGAGCCCGAGCCGGAGTGGGAGGGAGGCGGGCTCAGGTCCTCAGCCGGCGGGCGCGCTCGCCGCGGTCTCGCGGGCCTGCATGCTGGCCCGATAGCGCCGTTCCCAGGCTTCCTGGTTGCGTTTGGCGTCGAGCACGAACGGTGAGTAGCGGATGGCCGCGACGATCGCCCGGTTGATCTGGGCCCAGGGTGAGGGGAGGGGGCGCAGCACATCGACGAACAGCACGACCCGGGTCTCGTCGGTGTCGTTCCAGACCTCGTGGTTGTAGGTGTCGTCGAAGATCATGCTTTGACCTTCCTCCCAGTGCCTGATGTCCTCGCCGACCCTGATCCGGCACGCCTGGGCGTCCTGGGGCACGATCAGGCCGAGGTGGTAGCGCAAGACGCCCTTATAGGGGCCGCGATGGTCGAGTATGTGCTTGCGGGGGGACAAGATCGAGAACATCGCGGTCTTCATCCCCGGGATCTGGCGCATCAGGGCTGCCGTCTTCGGGCACAGCTCGACGCCGAGCTTGGCCTCGAAGCCGAAGCCGTAAAGGAAGAACGTCTTCCAATGATCGTCGTCGGTGATCTCGATCTGGTCTTTCGAGATGTCCTGGAAGTTCGGCAGGGCCTCACGATCCTCGAGCAGGCGGGCCATCTCCTCGCGGATCGTCGTCCATTCGGCCTCGATCTCAGCGATCCACGGGAACAGCTCGTTCGAGAAGAATGTCTCGTCGCCGACCAGCGACCTGCGGCCGATGAACCGCTCGATCGGCGCCAGGATCCGTTCGCCGACCGAGATCGTCAGCTCGACCGTCCGCTCCCAAGCGCTCTTTCCGGCCATCTCCGCTCCTGTCCGCGCGGGGGTCTTTCTCGAACTTCAGAGCAGCAGTCTAGGACCCCCGCCAGACGCACGCCGAGGGTCTGACAGGGGTCCGCGACTGTCTGCTTGCTCAGGCTGCCTCACGCAAAGCGGCCATCTCTGGCGACTCCGCGAGCTTCTTGAGGGCGCGCTGCTCGAGCTGGGACGCGCGCTCGGCGGAGAAGCCGAGGCGCTTGCCGATCGCGGTCAGGGTCTGGGGCTCCTCGCGGCCCGTGCCGAAGCGCAGCGTCAGGACGGTGCGCTCGGTTTCGGGCAGCTGGGCGATCGCCTCGTGCACGATTCGCTCGCGCTCGTTGTCCCAGGCGGTCTCCTCGGGAGCCTCCTGGTCGGCGGGCAGGAGGTCGCCGAGGGCGGTGTCGCCGTCCTCGCCGACCTGCTGGTCGAGGCTGACGAGCGCCGCGCGCTGGTGGCGCACCTCCTCGACCTGCTCGATCTCGAGGCCCGTCTCGGCGGCCAGCTCCTCGATCGTGGGCTCGCGCCCGAGCCTGACCGACAGCTCGCGCTCGACCCGGCCGACCTTGCGCGAGCGCTGGGCGACGTGGACGGGCAGCCTGATCGTGCGGCCCGAGTTCTCGAGGCCACGCTGGATTGCTTGCCTGATCCAGAGGGTCGCATACGTGGAGAACCTGAAGCCCTTGCGCCAGTCGAACTTCTCGGCGGCCCTGATCAGCCCGAGCATGCCCTCCTGTACGAGGTCGGCCAGCGGCAGGCCCTGGTTCTGGTAGCGCCTGGCGTTGGAGGCGACCAGGCGTAGGTTGGAGTTGACGAGCAGTTCCTTGGCGTGGAGGTCGCCGCGCTCGATCTTCTGCGCCAGTTCGATCTCCTGGGCCGGGGTAAGCAGCGGGTAGCGCCTGGAGTGCGCCAGCAGCTGGTCGACCGACTCGGGGATGAAGCTGTCCAGCGCGAGCGCCGCGCTGTCAGCGGTTGTTTTTGGGGTCTTACGAATGTTCTCTGCCATGTTGGGTCCTTCTAATCCGATGCCTTGAGTCGGAATTATACGCTGGGATAGTTGCGTTGTCAATCATTCTTTGTGAAGGGTCGGTCGTCGTGTCGTTCGACACCATGTACGCGGCTCCCTGCTGCCCGGAACATCGCGCCGCGGCCAACGCCGGCCGGCTCGATGGTCTCGAGCGGCCCGTCTAGCGCCTTTGGGCCTGTCTCGTGTCGGCTTGTGAGCTATTCGATCGTCCTTCTTGGCTTCGGTTTGGACAAAGTTTGAGGGGCCCTGCACGCGCGCGTGCACCCCAGTCGCCGCCGGTCATGCGAACATACGTTCGTGCGTTGGTCGAACCTAACACTCGGTGCGGACGAGCAGCGCCGTCTGCCCGGCTATCGCGACGAGGCGGTCGTCAGGCGTTTCGACGCCCCCGAGGCGCTCGAGACCAGGTTCTACGAGGTCCGGGCCAAGTCCGTCCTCAATCGCGTATCCGGCGCCTCGAAGATGCCCTTCCGCTGGACGATCAACCCGTATCGGGGCTGTTCGCACGCCTGCAATTTCTGCTTCGCCCGCCCGACCCACCGCTACCTGGACTTCGACGCGGGCAGGGACTTCGAGAAGGAGATCGTCGTGAAGGTGAACGCGCCGGAGGTTCTGAGGGCCGAGTTGGCGCGACCGTCGTGGCGGGGAGAACATGTGGCGCTCGGCACGAATACCGACCCGTATCAGTGGGTGGAGGGCCGGTACAGGCTGATGGTCGGCATCTGGGAGGCGCTGCGCGACGCGGCCGGAGGCGCGGGCAACCCGTGCTCGGTGCTGACCAAGTCGCCGCTGTTGTTGAGGGACCTGGCATTGATGAAGCAGATCGCCGAACGTACGAAGTTCAGCGCGTGCCTGTCGATCCCGACACTCGACGAGAAGGCTTGGCGAGCGACCGAGCCGCACACGCCCAATCCGAAGGCCCGCTTGGAGGCGGTGGCGGAGCTGAACAGGGCGGGGATCGCGACGAGTGTGTTGATCGCTCCGCTGATGCCAGGGATCAACGACGCGCCCGAACAGGTGGAGCCGTTGCTGGAACAGGCGATCGAGGCGGGGGCGAGGAGCATCGGCGGGACGACGCTGCACCTGAGGGGGGAGGTGCGCGACGTGTTCATGGGCTGGCTGGGAGACGAGCGCCCGGAGCTGGTCGAGCGTTACGAGGAGCTGTACCGGGGTCGGGCGTATGCGCCGAGCCCAGAACGAGAGCGTTTGGCGGGAATGATCCGCGACGGGCGTCGTCGCCTGGGGGCGGGGCGCGTGCCGGCGGGACGGCCTCCGGGCGGCTTTATGGGCGTGCGGGGGACGAGGGCGGAGAACGCCTTTGAGCGCGATGGCGGCCGGCAGCCGGCCCCTCGGCAGGAGACGCTGTTCTGAAGCGTAAGATAGCTCGACCTGACGGGCCGATCCCGGACGGCGTGGACGAGCGAGCGACAGAGGAGGCAACGGGATGAGGAGCGCGACATCGGTGCAACCGGACCGCAAAGCCGGACGCGGGAGGGCTCGTGGGACATTGACGCTCGGCCTGGCGTTGGCCCTGGTCGCGATGCTGATCGCGGGCTGCGGCGGCTCATCGAGCAGCGGCTCGACCTCGAGCGCGACGACCACGCCGGCGAGCACATCGAGCACATCGAGCGCGTCCTCGTCGTCAAGCGAGACCGCCAACGCAAGCAACGGGCTGAGCCTGGAAGCGAACAAGGAAGGCGAACTGAAATACGACAAGAAGTCGTTGAGCGCGAATGCGGGCAAGGTGTCGATCGCGTTCACGAACGCGAGCCCGCTGATGCACAACGTGACGATCGAATCCTCGTCGGGGACGGTCGTCGGCTCGACGCCGACTTTCCACGGCGGGTCCAAGACGCTCAGCGTGGACCTGAAACCTGGAACGTACAAGTTCTTTTGCTCGGTGCCAGGACATCGCATGGCAGGGATGGAAGGCACGCTGACGGTGCACTGAGGCCCGTCCGCGGGTGCGCGCGCGTGCTCCCGTAATCAGGGCCGGGTCCAGGCGGCGGGCGTGCCGCGAGAGACGAAGTGGACGATCAGGCCGACGGCGCAGACGAGCGCGAAGGCGAGCGCGATCGAGGACGCGATCGAGACGTTGAGGACGAGGAGCGCGCCAAGGGCGGCGCCGAAGAGCATCGCCAGGATCGCGATCGCGCGGCGAGCGAGCTTGGAGCCGCTCCCCGTTTCGGAGGCCAAGCCGGTCAGCGTGCGCGTGAGCACTGTCGTCGTCAGGTCGGGGACGGCCAGGCGTTGGGCGGCGGCGTTCTGGACGCCCATGGCGAGGGCAAGGGTCGCGATCAGGGCATAGCGGGCGCTTTGGCCGGGGGCGGCGGGGGAGAGCAGCGCGATCGCCAGGGCAAGGGCCAGCAGCGGCGCCTGTACGAGGTTCGCGCCCCGCAGCATTAAACCCCGGTGCTCGGAGTGGCGCGCGCCGAGCCAGCCGCCGCCGAGCGCGCCGATCAGGAAGGCCGCAAGCGCGATCAGGGAGGCGCTGGCCGAAAGCCCGCCGGCGCCGGCGAGGGCGAAACCGAGAAAGACGACGTTGCCGGTCATGTTGGCCACGAAGACGTGGCCGAGCATCAGATAGCTGGTCGCGTCGACCAGGCCGGTGACGACCGTTAGGGTGACGAGCAACGGCGTCAGGGGCCCGTGGCGATCGTTGGGCGCCGGCCAGAACACTCGCGCGGCCTGGCCGAGAACGCTCATCGAGACTGGCTGCCCATGCTGATCATGCGCCGAGCCTAGCCGGCGGCCGGGACGGGGACGGTAGGATCGGCCCGCAAGTATGGGTATCGGCGAGGTGATCGCGATCGGACTCGCCGGAATGGCGGCGGGGACGATCAATACGATGGTGGGAAGCGGCACGCTGATCACGTTTCCGGTGCTGTTGGCGTTCGGGTATGCGCCGGTGACGGCCAACGTGACGAACACGGTCGGCCTGGTCCCGGGCTCGGCATCCGGCGCGATCGGCTACAGGCGCGAGCTGAGCGGCCAGCGCGGGCGGGCGATCAGGCTTGGATCGATGTCGGTGCTGGGCGGCATCACCGGCGCTGTACTGCTGCTGGTGCTGCCGGCCGCGACGTTCAAGGCCGTGGTGCCGGTGTTCATCGGGCTCGCGCTGGTGCTGATCTTGGTGCAACCGAAACTGAACGCGTGGCTGGTCAAGCGCGAGATCGATCTGGATCGCCACGGCGCTTGGCTGACACCCCCCGCGGTTTACATAACCGGCGTCTATGGCGGCTATTTCGGGGCCGCGCAGGGGATACTGCTGCTCGGCATCTTGGGGGTAACGCTGGCCCAGGACATGCAGCGCACCAACGCGCTCAAGAACGTGCTGGCGGGCCTGACGAACGGGGTCGCGGGGGTGTATTTTGTGATCGCGGCCGACGTGAAGTGGGCACCGGCGGCGATCATCGCCGGCTCGTCGATCGTCGGCGCCCAGCTGGGAGCGCGCTATGGCAGGCGCCTGCCGCCGGGAGCGTTGCGGGGGCTGATCGTGGTCGTCGGGGTGTCGGCGATCGTGCGGCTGGCGACCGGTTGAGCGGTTGCTATTCGGGTGCTATTCTGACACCGTATGCGGTGTGAAAGAAGCGCTGCGGCGGTGCTGTTGCGCGAGGCGAGAGCGCGAAACGGCATCAGTCAGCGACGGCTGGCACTACGGGCCGGGACCAGCCAGGACGCGATCAGCAGGATCGAGCGCGGCATCGAGTCGCCGACGCTCGAGCGGCTTGCCAAACTACTGATGTTGCTTGGGGAGCGCCTCGAACTCGACACGGTGCGACTGGTCGACGCGGACGGCGATGTTGTGGGGCTTACCGCGCGCGAGCGGCTACGTGAGGCGGCTTCGTGGAACCTGGTCGCAACCGAACTGGAGATCGCGGGAGCACAGGCACGGGAGAGCGGACATCCGGCGACGCGTCACGGACGGCCGTGAGCGACGCTCCCGAACGCCCGCTGGATCTGAGAGAGCTGTTTCGGGCGCTCGCCGAGCACGGCGTCGACTATCTGGTTATTGGTGGGGTCGCGGCTCAGGTGCATGGACGTCGGCGAACGACCAAGGATCTCGACGTCACGCCGGCACCGGACCCGGAGAACCTGAAGCGATTGGCGGCCGCGCTCGTGGCTCTCGACGCCTACCCGGTTGAGTTCGGGCCGAGCGCCAAGGCCCCGACCGCGGAGCAGCTGCACGTCGCCCCGATCCTGCCGCCGCTGAGGACCAGGCATGGAGAGCTGCACATCCTGAACGACGTCCCCGGCGCCGACGCGTACGACGGGATGCGAAGGCGCGCTTTGACGATCGACCTCGACGACATCGCCGTGCGCATAGTCGGCGCCGACGACCTGATCCGCATGAAGCAGACGGTCGGAAGACCGAGCGATGTCGAGGACGTCGAGGCAATGCTGACGGTCGCACGACGCGAGGCGGGCGGGACGGACCCGACCAAGCCTGGGAGGGGGTGAACATGTAGCAATGCCTGCACTTCGACTGCATTGCTGCTATAATGACGCGGATGAGTGTTGCCATCACAGTCCGCGGGGTACCTGACGAGGTGCGCGACGAGCTCGCGGCACGCGCCGCCAGGGCCGGAAAGTCGTTGCAGGTGTACCTCCGCGGAATGCTGCTCGAGGCCGCCGAACGTCCGTCGGTTGGGGATGTCGTCGCTCGCGCCCGTGCTCGCGTGGACGCGACCGGGGTCAAGATCGACGCCGAGGCGACCCTGACCGCGCGCGACGCCGATCGACGGTGAGCGTACGCATCGTTTGCGATGCGTCGGCGCTCGTCGCGTTGCTCCTGGACAGCGGTCCCGATGGCCAGTGGGTCACTGAAACGATCGCCGGATCCGATCTAGCGGCTCCAAACCTCGTCGAATTTGAGTCGGCAAACATCATCCGTCGCCACGAGCGCGCCGGGATCATCAGCGCTGACCAGGCGGCGCAGGCCCACGTCGATCTGCTGGATCTCGCGATCGAACTGTGGCCGTATGAACTCTTGGCCGCCAGGGCGTGGGAGCTGCGCCACAACCTATCGAGCTATGACGCCAGCTATGTGGCGCTTGCCGAGTTGATCGGAGCGACGCTGGTGACGCTCGATGAGCGCATCAGAGGGGCGCCTGGACCGCGGTGCGCCATCGGGACGCCGCGTGCATCCGGTGGCACGTAGCCTCGCGCGGAACGCGTCAGCCGCCGATCCGCTCCGCGCTCGATAATCTATGTTATGTAAACCAGTCACAGAATGGCCCGCAAAACGAGGCCCCCTTGGCCACAGACGTGACGGGTCAGCCGGAAGCCGGGTAAGCAAGGTGCAAGGCGACGGCGACGAACAGGAAAGCGACGAGAAAGCGCAACAAACGTCGCCGCCGGGCGCGCCGGTGTGCCTGTAGGACCCGCCGACGACGAGCACGCTCGCGGCGATCGCTCTCCCAGGGTGCTTCTCGATGCGTGGGCACGTCCGCCTATCGGAATACACTAGAAGACCTGGAATACTGGTAAGAAGTTTTCACGGACCAAAATTCCGGAACTTTCCGGATGCGCCGGCCTTCGAGGTCCAGCAATCTCAGGGCCAATATCGAGCAGAACAGCCGAGGATGAGGGGAATGGAGCACACCGAGACCGAGCCGGTGATCATCCAGCGGAGCGCCGAAAAGGCGAACATCTGGTTGAAAGACGTCGCCGTCGAGTTGGGCGACGGAGACCGTCAGTACGCGTACAGAGCGCTCAGAGCGGTGCTGCACGTGCTGCGCGACAGGCTGACGATCGAGGCGGCGGCGAGGCTGGCGACGCAGCTGCCGACGCTGATCAGAGGCATTTACTACGAGGACTGGGTCCCCGGCCGCCCGCCGATGAGATCAGACACCTCAGACACGGCAGACACAGCAGGCAGCTTCCTGGAAGACGTCGTCAGCGAGGGCCGATTCGGCGGCGAAACCGAGGCATCGGCCGCTGTCACAGCGGTCCTTGGCACTCTGCGCAAGCGCATCAGCGACGAAGAGATCGAGACGGTCCTGGCCGTGGTTCCCGACCAGCTGAGGTCCCTGATCGAGGCCTGAACCTCACCTGGTGGCGTCCTGCTCGGCGGCGCCCAAACTTTTCTTGGCGGCATCGAGGCCGTTCTCGGTGACGCCCCGTTCGGCGCCGTCCGCCAGATCGAGGGCCCGGACCAAGACGGCATCGATCATCGACTCGTCCAGCTTTCCAGTGAACGTGTTCTGCTGACTCGGGTGATAACAGCCGAGCAGCGTGTAACGCCTGGCTGGATGCTCGGCGCCGTGACCGAACTTTGGCTTCGGGGCGCGAGGGCGCGGCGACCCAGAGTCGGGCACGCGCGCGCGCGTGCCCGATCGCCCGCCACTCGATGCGCCAGGACCATCTCCCGCCTCGACCGCGCTCAGAGCGCTCAGACGCAAGGCCGCATCCCAGGCGAACGCGCCCAGGCAGACGATCACAGTGACCAAAGGCAGCAGTCCCAGCTCGTGGACCGTCCACGGCGAACACGTTTCGCGCTCGGCTGGGGTCGGTTTGTTGGCGGGCGGCGCGCAGCGGACGGCCGCCGTCACCCAGGCGTCGCGCAGCCGCAGACCGTCGTCGCGAGCCCTCGAAGCCGGCTGGTTGGCCAAGCCGGCCCGCCACATGGCCGCATACAGAAAGTCTCCCGAGCGATCGCCGGTGAACATCCGGCCGGTCCGGTTCGCGCCGTGAGCCGCCGGAGCGAGACCGAGCACGAGTATTCGCGCTCTTTTGTCTCCAAAGCCGGGCAGCGGCCGGCCCCAGTACTCCTCGTCGGCGTACGCCGCTTTGCGCTCGCGCGCGACGCGCTCGCGCCAGGCGACCAATCGCGGGCACCGGCGGCAGTTGATGACCTCACGCTCCAAAGCCTCCAAAGTTCTTTGGCTGGACATTCAGTCAGACACCTTCGCCGGGCAGTAGTAGCATCGCGGGGAGTATGTCGTGGTGGGCCTTGCTGATCTTGATCGGGTTCTTGAAGCTGACGCTTGCCGGCCTGATGCTGTGGATCCCTTATCGCAACGATCGCGCCCGGGATCTGGCGCAGGCGGCGAAGGACGCCGCCACCACCGAAGAAGGGGGCGCCTCCGAAGACGAAGGCGGCAGCCGGGCACTGCCGGCCTCGCCGCTTGACCCTCACCCCCACTCGCCGCGTCCGCGCCCGCGCCGGCGCGGCCCCCACGGCTCCGATCCCGCTCCCTCCTCCCCGCCGCGCGTTCGTCGCCCGGCGATCGCGCCCTTCGCGGACCGCCGGATCACCAGGGCACGCGGCCTGTCCTGACCGTCGCTTTCGGTTCGGACTCAGCGGTTGCGCTTGCGTTGACGCCGCGCCGCCTTCGCTTTGGCGCGGCGCTTTCGCATCGTCACAGCTGGATCGCGGCCCGCCCTGGCCATGCCCGAAACCCGGCCGTCCGCTACCGGAGCGACGCGGCGGGCATCGCGCAGGATCACGAACGCGATTCCGCCGATCAGCGCCACGGCCGCGACGAGCGCCAGGATCAGGACCGTGCTCGAATTGGAGTTCGACGTGGTGGTCGTGCCCGATTCGCCGGTCGTATTCGTTTTGGCCGCCGTAGCGGTGCTCGAGCTTTCCTGGCTGCCTTCGGTCAGTTCGCTGAACGCGTTCCCGGAGCCGCCACTCGCGGCCGCGCTCGCGGCGGGCGCAAACGCCAAGCCGGCCGCCAGGGCCAGGGTTGCGCAGAGCAATGACAGGCGCGAGAAAAGCCGGTGGCCGATCGGGACTAACACGCAGCCGAGCATACCGTTTGCGAGACATTCGCAAGCAGAGATCGCGGCCGGGTCGCGGCCGCTGGCGCCACGTCTAGGCCCCTCCGATCGCCTGTCATCGGCGGCCGGCCCGACAAACCGTAGAATGACCGCGCGATGGCCCCCAAACAGAGGCAGATCAGGATGGAGCAGCGCGGCGCGATGGAGGCGATCCAGGCGCTCGAGCAGCGCTCCGACGAGGAGCTTGAGAACGAGACCAAGTACAAGTCGGCCGCCCTTGCGATCCTCGGCGCGCGCGCGTCCGAGCGCTTTGACGCCGAGGCGGCGCGCGGCTACTTCCAGCGCTCGATCGCGGCGGCTCGCCCGCAGGAGCGCATGCAGTTGCGGCGTATGGCCGACGCGTCCTTGGCCTTGGCCGAACGACGGGCCGGAGATCTGAAGGACGCCGTCGAGCGTCTCGGGCAGGCGCCGCCGAGCGGGCGCCAGCTGTTCGCGCTGCGGGCGATGGGCCTGCTCATCCCCCCCAGCTCCGCCGGCATCGTGGCACGCGTCAGGGGCATCCTGTTGATCGTCTTGCTCATCATCGTGCTGCTCTTGCTCGGCCTTGGCATCGTCGAGCTGATCGCGCTTCCGTTCGGCGGCATCGGCGTCGCTCCCGGCGTGCTGCTCGGCCTGTTCCTGGTCGCCGCGGTGCTCGCGATCGTCGCGACGATCGGAAAACGCCGGCGCGACCGCGCGCTGGCCACCGGCCGCGACGGCACCTGACCGCCGGCCGCAACGACTCCCAGACGACACCCGGCACGGCGGCGCCACACCCGCCGAACGTCTCCGTCTCGGACAACGGGCGCCGCCAAGAACGGCGTTGCGCCAAGATGTCGGTGTGGCCAAACAGACCCACCACAAGCACACCTCGCGCAAGGACTACAGGCGACTGCTCGACACGCTCGCCGAGCACGAGGCCGTGCACAGGGTCGCCACGGGCCGGGTAAAGCCCCGGATGGGCGCCGGGCGCCCGGTCGCGACGATCTCAAAGGCGCGCAAGGTCGACTCCGGGCTGTCGATCACGATCAACACTTCCGGCGCGATCATCGACGCTTACGTGGTCACCGACAAGCCCGACGAGGTCATCGAGTTCATGAGCGCCCAGGGCTGGACCCGCTGAGCGCCGACTGGACCACTGAGCGCCCACACACGCGCGCGCGCGGCGGGCCCGCCGGGCAATACTCTTGCGCGGTGCCCAAAGCCGTCTGCTTGCTGGTTAACCCCGCCGCCGGAGGCGGTCGCGCGGGCCGGCTGGCGCCGAAGGTCCAAACGCGACTGGACGAACTGGGGCTCGAAGTCAGCCGCCGCGACACGCGCGACCTCGACCATGCCAAGCAGCTCGCGTGTGAGGCCTCGTCAGCCGGCGAGACGGTCGCCGTGCTCAGCGGCGACGGCATGATCGGCGCCGTCGCGGACGCCCTTCGCGAGCTGCCCGGCTCGGTCTTGGCCGTGCTGCCGGGTGGTCGCGGCAACGACCTCGCGCGGACGCTCGGCATCCCGCTCGACCCGATCCAGGCTTGCGAGACCGTCGCCGGCGGCATCGCCCGCGAGATGGACCTCGGCGAGGTGTCGGGCGCCGGCGCCGGCGATCGGGTGACGGCGTTCGTTGGGATCGCCTCGGCCGGTTTTGACTCCGACGCGAACCGCATCGCCAACGAAGCGCCTTCTCGTCTTGGCAACCTCGTCTACGCGTACGGCGCCCTGCGCGCGCTGCTGGCCTGGCGTCCGGCGACATTCACGCTCGAGCTGGACCCGCCCAACAAGCGCCGCAGTTTTACCGGTTACACGTTCGGCGCCGCCAACTCGCAGTCTTACGGCGGCGGGATGCGCGCCGCGCCGGGAGCGCGGCTCGACGACGGGCTGCTCGAGATCATGGTCCTCGAGCGGATCGGCAAGCTGCGCTTCTTGACACGGCTCCTGCCGAAGGTCTTCAGCGGCAAGCACGTCGACGAGCCGGGCGTGGTCGTCATGCGGGCCCGCGAAATCGTGGCCGAAGCGGACCGCCCGTTCACGATGTACGCCGACGGCGACCCGATCGGCGAGCTGCCGGTACGCGTACGCGCGCTGGCCGGAGCGATCACGGTCTTGGTACCCGAGCATGCTGACGGCGTCGACGCGTTCACCAGAGGACCGTCCAAGGCGATCCGGTCCGATCACGTCGGGCCGGCGGCCTCGAACCGGCCCAAAGAAGAACCATGACGAAGATGCTTGGCCCCAAGCTCGCCCTCGCGCGCGCCGCCGGCACGCTGTCGAGGCTGCGCGGCGGCGGCGCGACGAGCGCCCCCGGCAAGGTCCTGCTCGGGCTGGCGCCGGACGCGCTGACCGTGCTCTCGGCGCGCCTGCCGAAGGGCAATGTGTTGATCTCGGCGACCAACGGCAAGACCACGACCGCGGCCCTGGCGGCGAGCGTGATGAAAGAGGCCGGCATCGACTTGGTCCACAACCAGGCCGGCGCCAACATGGCCGGCGGGATCGCCTCGACGCTGCTCGCGGCGGCCGGACCCCACGGATCGATCGCCGGCGAGTTCGGCCTGTTCGAGGTCGACGAGTTCTGGCTCGATCGCCTGACCGACGAGCTGAAACCGACGGCGATCGTGCTCGGCAACCTGTTCCGCGATCAGCTGGACCGTTACGGCGAGCTGGATACGATCGCCGAACGCTGGGCGGCGACGGTCGACGGCGATGCCGGCCGGCGCGCGCGCCTGGTCTGCAACGCCGACGATCCGCTCATCGCCGACCTCGGCTCAGAGCGCGAAGACGTCGTCTACTTCGGCGTCGAAGACGACTCGCTCGCGTCAGAGAACGTCGCTTACGCCGCCGACGCCAAGCACTGCCGGCGCTGCGGCGCGCCCTACGAGTTCGAGGCCGTCTACCTCGGCCACCTCGGCCGCTACCACTGCCCTTCCTGCGGCCAGCGACGCCCCTCCCCGACCGTCTTCGCCGAATCGGTCGTCCTCGAAGGCGTCCGCGGCGCGCGCTTCCGTTTGCGAACCCCTGATGGCTCGGCCGAAGTCAAACTCGTTTTGCCTGGCCTCTACAACGTCTACAACGCCCTTGCCGCCGCGGCGCTCGCGTTCGCGATCGAGATCCCACTGGATCGCATCGTCGCGGGTCTGGCCGGCGCGAAAGCCGCTTTCGGACGGGCCGAGTCGGTCACGATCGCGAAACGGAAGGCCAAGATCATGCTCATCAAGAACCCTGTCGGCGCGACCGAGGTCTTGCGCACGCTCGCCTTGGAGCCCGGCCGCCACGATCTGTTGGCGGTCCTCAACGACGCGACCGCCGACGGTCATGACGTGTCCTGGATCTGGGACGCCGACTTCGAGCTGCTTGCCGACCGGGTCCGTTTGGTTACGTGCGCTGGAACGCGGGCGCCCGAGCTGGCCTTGCGCCTGAAGTACGCGGGCATCGAGCCCGACCGGATCTCCGTCGAAGAAGATCTCGGCCGAGCGCTTGCCGGAGCGGCGGCGCAGCGCCCGCCCGAGAACGGTGAAACGCCGCTGTATGTGCTGCCGACCTATACCGCGATGCTGGCCCTCCGCGAGCTGCTGGTCGGGCGCGGAGAGGCCCTCAGCTCGTGGCTGTAAGCGCGTCTGGCGCAATCTCAGGCCGGACGTTGCGCGTCTGCGCGTTGTATCCCGACCTGCTCAACATCTATGCCGATCGCGGCAATCTGTTGCTCTTGAAACGCCGCTGCGAGTGGCGCCAGATCGGCTTTCAGCTGACTTCAAGCGGGCTCTCGGAGCCGCTTGACGGCGATGCGAACGACCTTTATTACATTGGCGGCGGCCAGGACCGAGATCAACGCCTGTGCGCCGAGGACCTGCTGGCCTATAAGCGCGACGCTCTGCACGCCGCCAACGCCCGCGGCGCGGTCATTCTCGGCATCTGCGGCGGCTACCAGCTACTCGGCCGCTCTTATGCGATCGGCGAAGACTCGATCGAAGGCGTCGGCCTGCTCGACGTCAACACCGTGCGCGAGCCCGGTCCGCGCCTGATCGGCAACGTCGCGATCGAGGTCTCACTCCCCAGCGTCAGTGCCGGCGCCGGCCGCGGAGGCGAGCAAGACGAGAGCGTGGGCGGCGCCGGCGCGCCCAAGGTCTTGGCGGGTTTTGAGAACCACGGCGGGCGCACCACCCTTGGGCCGGGCGCCAAGCCGCTCGGACGCGTGTTGCGCGGCCACGGCAACGACGGGCGCTCTGGCTTTGAGGGCGCCCAACAAAACCTGACGATCGGAACCTATTTGCACGGCCCTCTGTTGCCGAAGAACGCTTCGTTCGCGGACTGGCTGATCGCGAGCGCCCTCAAGGTCGATCTTGGCGAGCTAACGCCTTTGGACGACGCCTTCGAGCACGCCGCCCACGCAAACGCCAGGCGCGCCGCGGGAGTCTGACACGCGCCCCCGCGTGTCAGACTCGCCCCTCGGTCAGCTTGTCGTTTCGCTCTCGCGCCGATGGCCGAGCCGCGCGGAGATCCGGTCGGCGGTCGAGATCAGGTGCGGGCCGAGCGCGTCGGCCAGCTCCTCGATCGCGATCGCGGATGTGCTCGCCGTCAGATCGATCGCGGCGAAGACCTCGCTGGCCTCGTTCAAGACCACGGCGCCGATCGCTACCCGCCCCGCGGCCAGCTCCTGGTCCTCGACGGCCAGTCCTTCCTCGCGCACGTGATCCAGCTCCTCGCGCAGCGCCGTTTTGGTGGTGATCGTGTTCGGCCCCTGCTTGGTCAGCTCGATCTGGCTGAGCGCGTCCTTGCGCTCCCGCTCGGGCAAATATGCGAGCAGGACCTTGCCGAGCGCGGTGCAGTGGGCCGGCAACGTCGATCCCGGTTTGACGTCCGGGCCCGCCGCCGCCAGCCTGCGGCGGAGTCCGTTCACGCGATCCACGCACACGACCTCGTCGCCGTCGAGCACGGCCACGCTCGTCGTGAAGCCTGTCCGCTGGGACAGCTCCGCAAGGTCCGCGTGGGCGTGCTCACGCAGATCGGTCGCGTTCAGCGCCGCCATCCCGAGGCCCGTGACGGCCAGCCCGAGCCGGTACTTGCGTCGCGCGCCCTGCTCCAGGTAGCCGAGCGCGACGAGCGTCGTCACGTAACGGTGCGTCGTGGAGCGGCTCATGCCGAGCCGGTCGGCGATGTCGGCGATACCGAGCACCGGCTGCTCGGGCGTAAAGGCCTCAAGGATCGCCAAGCCGCGCTCCAGCGACTGCGAATATCTCGGTTCAGAAAGATCAGGGATCCTCCAGGTATCCGGATAACGAGATCCGGAGCGGATCGGCATCGTCATGTCCCCCATGTCTTCGCCGGCGCGCCTGCGGGCGCAGCGAGGTCGCGGTTTACGAGTCGTGACAGGACGGCGACAGTGCCGTCGTTGATCGTGGGTCGGACGCCATGCAAGTGCGCCCGACCCACTTCTCTGGTAGAAACGGGGGCAGACGCGAGGCTAAACCCGCGCGCAACACTGATCCCCCTCTCCATGATGGACCGTGTCTCGTCGGTGTCGCCCTGGTCTGCCACCCAGCCGGATGTTGACCTCTCGAGACCGCTCTGTATAGCGACACGTCGCTATCTATTCAACTATAAGCTACGTTCCGAGCCTGGTTGGCCCGTGGGAGTAGCTGGGCAGCCGCCCCGGGAGGCGTCGACGCGATGGCAGCGAACGGACACGACGCGCTTACGCGGACAAAGCACCACCCGCGAGCCGCGATGCGGCGTGACGATCACGCTCCGCCACCGCGGCCGCTCGATCCGTCTTGCAACAGGCAAGATCGTGACGCTTTCGAGCACGGCGCGCAGAACAGCCCGGATCTCAAGGGTAGCCAGGCGCGCGCCTGGACAGCGCTTACGGCCCCCTCCCCACGGTAGCCACGCGTAGGGTCCTGGCTGCCCTTCCATGAATCGCTCGGGCCGAAACCGGTCGGGGTCCGGGTAAACGTCAGGATCGTGGTGCAGCAGATAGATGCAGGCCAACAGGTGCACTGGAGGCTCATACAGGAAGCCTCCGATCTCGATCGGCCGCTTGACCGCACGCGGGATCGCGAACAGAAACACCGGCCGGTGGCGCAGAATCTCCTGAACCGTCGCGCTCAAATACTCATCGCCCTTCGCCGGGTCGTCGATCTCTCTGATCAGCCGCCGCTGGACTCCCGGATTGTGGGCCAGCAACTGAAATGCCCAGGCGAGCTGGGAGGCCGTGGTCTCGTGGCCGGCCAGGATCAGCGACATCACGTTGTCGCGCAGCTGCGAGCGGCCTAACGAGGTGCCGTCCGGGTTGCGCGCGCGCAGCAGCATTGCCAGCGCATCCTCGTTTTCGACCGTGCCGTCACCCTCCAAGCGCTCGTCGATCAGCTCGTGGATCGATTCGTCCGCGAGCGCGCGGTCGCGCAGGAACCGCTGCCACACCTTTCGCCCCGGTCCGTGACGCAAAGCGGGTACAGGAAGGACCACAGAACTCGTCACGGTCAGCATTGCCAAAACCCGGTCCCGAAGCGCCGACAGTCGCTGCTCGGGCGCCTGTCCGCCGAATATCCGCCGCAGGATCACTTCCAAGGTCAACGCTCGCAGCCGGGAATGAAGACGCAAGGGCACGTCCCTCGGCCAATCATCGACCGCGCGACGCAAAGTCTCTAACACCCACGCCGAGTCCTTATCTAGCAGGCCCTTCCTGAACGCCGGGAGCACCGCCCTGCGTCCGCTCAGATGCTCGTCGCCATCGAGCAACATGAATGACCCCTCCCCCACGATCGGCACGATCTTGTTCCCACCCTCACCCGGATGCAGAACGTCCGCGGGCGCACTCAGCATCGCCTTGATCTCGGATCTGTCTGAGATGAAGACCAAAGACGGTGAGTTGATCATTCTCAGCGTGAAACGACCGCTATGGCGTTCTGCACAGAGTTTCATGTACGAGAATGGCGTTATCCACATCAGGTAGGTCTGGATTATGACCGGCAAGGGGACGCTCGGCGGAAGTCTTTGGACGTCTGTCTTCCTCCTTGTCGAACGTGTCAGGATCTTCTTGCGCCACAGACGCGCGGCCGGCAACAGCAGCATCGTCATCGCTCCCCCTGCTCGCGCCAACGCTTTGACCTGGATGCGCCGCTCTCCGATCGCGACGCTGTCATCTGATAGATACATCGCGACCATGCAGGAAGCGATCACGAAGTGGGCGTCGCCCTTGGCAAGAGCCGAGACCTCGGACAACGTCCGCGTGACGATCTCCCTGAGGCGATCCACCGCCTCTGATTCGGTGCCGTAATGGGCAATGTAGCTGTGACCGCCGGTAGCTGAGTCCAATCTCCGATCGACGTAACTGTCGAGCATCGCGATCGTCAATGACACCCACGGGAAGTAGGCGGCGAGAACGGACTGCACTTCGCTCTCGTCGCATTCCGCTTTTGCCGCGAGCACCAAGAATACGTATGGCGTGAATGCACTCGCCGCCGCCGTACGCTCGAACCAGAGCAACGCTCCATCGCCCACATCAAGCTCGGCATCCGCCCATGCTTTCAGCAGGGCGTCACGGCGAGCGGGATCCGGCTCGTGATTGAGACTCTGAACCGCACAACGCCTTACGCCTTCCAGCATCGGTAAGCGGACCTGTCGGTATGACGGCAAAGTGGCACATATGCTTCGGCATGTGTTCACAAGCTCAAGCAGATAGCCGCCGTCTTCTTTCCAGGGGTGGTGCCTGTAATAGTCTGAAACCGGCACGTCGGGATTCAGTGCCTCCACGAGCGCCCGATGTAGCTGCCATCCGTTCTCATGACCAACGTCCGCACCGCGCTCGCTTACGTTATCTAGAAAATCCCATAGCGCCTGGTAGGCGACGAGTAGCTTCAGCAGATGCGGATTGCGGCCTTTCGAGAGCACCAAAAACAGCGATGCCCCCTCGATGTTCTCGCGCTTTCTGACCAAGGCGTCGAGCGCATCCGCACGCATCGCCTCGTCGGGAATGGCCGCGGCTCGTTCACTCCAATATCGAACCTGTCGCGATGCTCCACGTCGACACCACCACAGGCCGCGCATCGTAGCGACGAGCAGTGCCTGGGCTCTCGCCAGTGACACCGAGGAAATGCCAGTATTCCCAATGACACCGATATCCTAAGCTTAGCCGGGCGCTAAGACGTCTATTTTGATCATGTCCGATAATCGATCCTTAGCCATGGCGAGTGCTTGGAGTGAGCGTGTCGATTATATGTTCTGCCAAGGATAAGGTTCAACGCCGGCTGCCCTGTATCCGGGTATCGCGATACATGCAGCCGCCGCGACAGTTACCACGAAAAAGCCGATGATTGCGATCGGCAGGTTTGCCGAGAGGACGACAGGAAAACCGGTTACTGTCGTGAGTGCGCGGCTCAGGAGAAACTGTCCGAAGATGCCGAACACGGCTCCCATCAAGGAGCCAACTCCAATCAGCAAGCCGCTCTCCCAGAGCAGTGACATCCAGAGAACCTGCGTGTTCGTATCCTTGTATCTTCATCCGCGCAAACTGGCGACGTCGCTGCCAGATCATTGCGCCCATTACCGTCGCCGTTGCCAAGACCCCCGCCACGAGCACGAGCAGGGCGATCTCGGTGAGACGGCTGAATCCTTGACGACTGGCGGTCTGCTGCTTCTTTTCTCGTTGCTCTGACGTTTCGACGGTTAGTCCCGAACCGTTACCGAGCGCAGTGGCGATTGTTTGCTGAGCTTGGCTGAGGCTTACCCCTGGCGCGGGCGCCACTGTATACGCACTCGGATTGTTGCACTGCCAGGCGCTTGCGTAGTCTCGTTCATTGAGTATGATCGCACCGGGCGGCCAGCCGAGATTGGTGATTAGGGCGGCGACTCTGAGTACGGCTTCTTTAGATGACGGCAGTGTGAATGTCTGCCCGATCTTCAAATGAAGCTGGCTGGCAAGAGTTCTCGAGATCACCGCCCAACCACCCTTGCGCATCCTCGCATTCGCCGTCGTCAAGTCACCATCCACGACCTGGCTTGGCGGTATCGGTGAGGAGACGGCGATCGGCGGAGCAAAGACCCAAACTCGCCTGCCGTCGTAGTCCAGAAAGCTCGCGCGGTACCCTCCGACAGACTCAATGCCTGGCAGCCGTTGGAACTGCATAGCTGATACACCTGCGAATTGAGTTGTCAGAAGCAGGTCCTGTTCTTCTCGTGGAGCAATCCACAGCTGGCTGATGCCGTTGGTGTCACGGGCGACTTGGTCGAGCCCGCCTATCAAGTTTGCTCTCGACCCCAAGATGGTGATACTGCCGAACACAGCAACGGCAGCCGTCGCACCGATTGCTATCGATCTGCTGCGAGTAGCCGGGGATCGCAGTTGCACGATGGCGAGCGCCGTGGCACCGCTGCCGCGTGCGTGCTGCAAACGCGCGAAGCCCGCAATAGCCGCTTCCAGGGCAGGCGGCAACAGCAGGATCATCGCGCCGATGAGAAAAGCCACCCCTACGGCACCGATAAGGAAGATGACGTCCACGGCCGCCAGCCTCGGGGCCGCCACCAGGATTATCGCCGTGCCCACCAAACAGGCGCACACTCCTGTCAATAGCCTTGGCGTCAGGGACTTACGCGTACGCCGCTCATCGGTCGGTCTCTGACGACCATGACGCGACGAAATCCCAGATAGCGGCAGAAGGACGCCCACGCACGCCGCTACCACACTGGCGCCAACCGCAATCACGACGCTCTGCCAGGTCACAATCCGCTGGGCGCCGATCGGGAAGGCGAAGGACAGGAATCCGGGGGGCGAGCTGAAGGCCAGAATTGAGAGCGCATCTCCAAGCGCGAGACCAAACACCGCGGCGACCGTGGCGAGTACCAGGGCGTCGAACAGGAGGGTCTTGACGGTCTCCGCCCGGGTGGCGCCTCCGCGGCGCAGTTCGCGGACCAACCCGCGGCGCAGGTCGGTCGTCAGCAACATCGCGCAGTAGGCGAACATGAACCCAACCAAGGCACAGATCGCGGCGAACGTCTGGGTCGACTGATTTACGGGCGCCGCGGCTTGGCGGAAGAGCGTCGCGTCATATTCGGCCGGCTCGACATTCAGATGCCCGGCGGCCAGGCGTAGCAGTTCGGCGTGGACCTTGTTCTGGTCCGCTGGCCTGGCCCGTATGAGCAGTCTCGTGATTCGGTTTTGCATCCCGGTCAAACGTTGTGCGTAGGCGAGCGGGGCGAGCACGATCGGGTTGTTGGCTAGCGCTCCGATGCTGTGGGCCGTCAATTCCAAGCCGACGAGCGCTCTGACGAGCTTGGCTCCGACCTGCAATTTGACGACTTCCAAAGGCCCGACGCCGATCTGCTTGGCGATCGGCGCCGGTAGCGCGAGGACCCGAGTGTGTGCCAGCTGGGAGGTCGAGAAGTGTCGTAGGAGCGCGCCCGCGAGGTGCACGTAACGGGGATTGGTCGCGACGAGGTCGACCGACTCGCTGCCGCGCGGACCGGTCACGGTGGCCGGGGTCTCGAGCACCGGCACGACGGCGATGACGCCCGGCATGTGCTGGACCTGGGTGAACAGCGATTCGTCGAACCCGTTCGAGCCGCGAGCCTTCAACTGATAGGTGGCGTGACCGACTACGCCTTTGGTGAGTTCGGTGACTGACTGGTTGAGGCTCGTGCTGGCGACTTGGGAGGCGAACAGGAGGGCGACGCCGACGGCGATCCCGAGGACGGCGAACAGCTCTTGGACGAGTACGACCCGAGCTTTCAGACGCACCATGTAGAGGTGCGCGATGTTTGAAATCCGCATCGCTTGGGATGGCGTTCTACGTGGCGGCTTGGTGCGTGGGGGCCGCCGCGAAGAGCAGATCGGGCTCGTAGTCGACGATGTGGCCGTCGAGCAGCGCGTGGACGCGATCGGCGACGGTGGTGGCAAGGGGATCGTGGGTGACGAGCAGGACCGCCGCGCCCTGCTCGCGACATGTCTCGGCGAGCAGTTCGAGCACTTCACGGCTGCGTTGCGTGTCGAGGCTGCCGGTCGGCTCGTCGGCGAGGACGAGCTTGGGTTCGGTCGAGAGGGCGCGCGCGATCATCACGCGCTGGCGCTCGCCCATCGAGAGCTGGTCGGCCCGGTGGTTGAGCCGGTCGTCGAGGCCGAGGCGTAAGAGCAGGGGTTCGACTCGTTGTTCGGCGTCACGGGCGTTTTCGAGCAGCCACAGCTTCATGGCGGCGTTCTGGAGGGCGCTGCCACCGGGCAGGAGGTCTGAGGTCTGGTCGATGAAGCCAAGGTCGCGCAGGCGGTAGCGCGAGCGCTCGACGTCGGAGAGCGAGGATATGTCGCGGCCGTCGAGCAGGACCGCGCCGCTGTCGGGGATGCTCAAGCCGGCGATCAAGGTCAGGAGCGTCGTCTTGCCGGATCCGCTTGGTCCATACAGCGCGACCAGCTCGCCGGCGGCGACCGACAAGGACACACCATCGACGGCGCGCACCGGCTCGGTGTCGCCTACGTGGTAGTGCTTGACCAGGTCGCGCAGCTCGAGCATCGCGCCCGTCAAGAGGATGCCTGGCGCGAGTGCTCGCCGGGGAAGGCGATCACGTTGCCTGGAGCGCTCGGCGGATTCGGCGCGGGTGCGACCAGGACGCCGTCGGCCAAGGAGGCGACACGATCGCTGCCGCTCGTGAGGCCGGCGTCGTCGGAGCAGCTGAGCACGGCGACGTCGCGCTCGCTGGCAAGCGCTCGCAGCCGTCCAGCCAGCTCGTCGCGCTCACCGAGCCCCAGCGTGGCGGCCAGGTCATCGACGAGCAGGAGCCTCGGCTCGCGCGCGACGGCGCCCGCGAGCGCGACCAGAGCGCGCTCCCAGTCGGCGAGGTCGCTCCAGTGCGTGCGTGAGCACTCCTCAGCGCCGACGTCGGCGAGCGCCTGGCGGGCGCGCTCGTAGGCGCCGCGCCGGCCGTGAACGGAGAGCAAGGGCAGGGCGATGCCGGTGAGAACGGGCACGTCGAGTTGCGGCGCGGTACGCCCGACGAGCGCGATCTCGTCGCGCAAAAGCCGCGAACGGCCCCGGTCGGAGAGGCCCCAGATCTCGCGCTCGGCGAACAGCACTTCGCCGCGGTCGGGGCGCTGCATACCGGCGGCGACGCGCAACAGCGAGGTCTTGCCTTGGGCGCGCTGGGCCAGGATGGCGAGGACTTCGCCGGCGTAAAGCTCGAGCGAGACATCGGCCAGGACCTGGACCCGGTGGCGAGCACCACGCGGGAAGCTGAGCCAGGTCGCGGAGAGCGACAGCAGCGGGGGGTTCAACGCTTGTGGGTCCATCCGGGCTCCGCCTTGATTGATGCTTGCCGGTGCGCTTGCTCTTTCTCGAGGTAGAGCCGCATGTCTTGGAGCCATTTGATCCTGGAGTCCCACCAGCTGACCTCGCCGGCGCTGACGATCAGCTGCATCTTCAGCTCCCAATCGCTTGCCTCGGGCAGCTGGCGTTCCTCGCGCGTGCGCCTGTTCAGTTCTTGAAGCGCAAGCATGCTCGAAAGCTCGGCTTCGCGCACGATCTCGATCAGCCGCGAGAGGTCGTCTTGGCCCCAGAGCGCGATTTTCGCGTGCAGCTCCTCGCGCACGGGCGGCGTCTGGGTCGAGGAGCGCAGCCAGCGACGGAAGTGCTCGACGCCGGCGGGAGTGGCCTCGTAGACGGTCTTGCGGCGCCCGTCGATGGCTCGCAGGCCGCCCGCTCCGACGGCCCGCTCCTCATCGACGGCGCGGACGAGGTCTCGCTCGAGCAGTCGTTTGACGGCACCGGCCGCTGACCCGCGGCTGAACTGGGCGGAGCCGAGACGTTCGGCGATGCGCTTGTCGAGCTGGTAGCAGGCGTCCGGGCGTTCGATCAGGAGGCCGAGGACAATCTCACTCGCCGACATCTCCGATTGCTGGACCGTGCTGGCCATGGTTTGAATCGTATTGAAGTCGCGGTTTGCTTGAGGCAATCGATTTCGATGGACAGATCCCGCTGGGCGTCAGCCGGTACCGGGGAAGTCGATCACTTCGGCGCCACCGTCGTGGTCGACAACGGGCGGGGCGGGCGCCAACAGCAGACGGCCGCCGGCCAGCGTCGCCATGCGGTCGCAGAAGCCCGTCGCGCGCGCGTCGCCGACACCCATCAAGACGGCCATGCGGCGCGTCTTGGCAAGCGTGTGGATCAGCTCGACGATCCGGCCGGCATCGGTCAGCCCGAGTGTGGCCGTGAGGTCGTCGATCAATAGCAGCTTCGGTTCGCGCGCGAGCGCGTGAGCAAGCGCGACGCGGACCTGGTCGCCATTCTCGAGATCGTCCCAGCCGCGGTCGGCGCAACCGCTGGCTCCGACCTCTCGCAGCGCGCGCTCGGCCCGCAGGCGCGCCTCGTGCGCGCCGTGCCTGGCCCCGAGCGGCAGCGCGACGCTTTCGATGGCCGGCACGTGGAGGTCCGGCGCGCTCCGTTTGACCAAGGCGATCTGGCCGCGCCACGGGCGTTGGTGGCCGCGACGAGCGATCCGGTGACGCCCGGGCTCGCGCGGCCACATGTCTTGGCCGGCGAACAGCGCTCTGCCCCTGTCTGGGCGCTGCATCCCGGCCGCGACGCGCAACAGCGAGGTCTTGCCTTGGGCGCGCTGGGTCAAGACGACCACTACTTCGCCGGGCTGGACGTCGAGCGAGACATCGGTGAGCACCCTGACCGTGTGTCGACGGCCCCTCGGATAGCTCAACCAGACCCCCCGCAACGACAGCAGACCCTCCATCAACTGAAACAGTACACCCATTCGCGGCCGACGGAGTGCCGCCGAATTGGTCCCTTTGACAGTCGTCGGCAACGCGGTGCGGGCGGCCGGCGGCGGCGAGAGAGCGCAGGGCGCGGTGCGGGCGTACGATGCCGGCGGTGGAGTTCTCCGAATACCAAAGCGCGTCGCGCCGCACGGCCGAGTATCCGAGGGAGGCCTGGCTTTCATATCCGGCGCTCGGCCTGTCTGGCGAGGCGGGCGAGGTGGCTGAGCACGCCAAGAAGGCGATCAGAGACGACGGCGGTGAGATCTCGGCCGAGCGACGGGCCAAGATGTCGGCTGAGCTGGGCGACGTGCTGTGGTATGTGGCCCAGCTGGCGAGCGAGCTGGACCTCGAGCTGGACCAGATCGCGCAAGCCAACCTAGACAAGCTGCTCTCCAGACAGCGCCGAGGCGTGCTCTCCGGGGACGGCGATAACCGCTAGAGCGACGCTGGGCGGCGCGCTCGCGCCGCGGTGTCGCGGCTAACTCGGCGCGACCGCGAAACGGGCGAAGCGGGAGGCAAGGCGGGCCGGGACAAGGGCCCTGACCAAGACTCCGTCGGGCGTGTCCTGGCGGGCGATGTCGCCGGCGAGTTCGTGCAGCTCGGCGAGGCTGTTGCCGGCGGCGTAGGGAACGAGAAGCTCGATCGAGCGCAACGTGTGGGCCAGCTCGCGTTCGATCCGCAAGCCGAACTCGTCAAGGCCGGAACCGGTCTCGCCGCTGAGAAGGACGGCGTCGGGATGAACGGTGCGCAAGTCCTCGAGCTGTTGGTGGTTGAGCAGGTCGGTCTTGTTGAAGACCGTCACGAGCGGCGCCTCGTCGGCGCCGATCTCGGCAAGGGTCTCGGATACCGAGCGCCTGACCGCTTCACGAGCGGGCGCGGGGGCGCTGGCGTCGATTACATGGGCGAGCAGGTCGGCGCGCCGGGTCTCCTCGAGGGTCGCCCCGAAGGCGTCGACGAGCTGGTGGGGCAGCTTTTTGATGAAACCGACCGTGTCGGTCAGGAGATATCGCCGGCCAGCGGATCGCCACGTCCGCACAGTCGGGTCGAGCGTGTGGAACAGGCGGTCGCGGACCCCGACCTCAGACCCGGTGAGCGCGTTCAGGAGGGTCGACTTGCCGGCGTTCGTGTAGCCGACGAGGGCTACGGTCGGCAGGGCCGCGCGCTCGCGCTCGGCGCGCATGACCGCGCGCGTGCCCTTGACGTGCTCGAGACGTCTGCGCAAGGCGGAGATGCGGTCGCGCGCGAGGCGTCGGTCGGTCTCGATCTGGCTCTCGCCGGGCCCCCTGGTGCCGATCCCGCCGCCGAGACGCTCGAGGTGGCTCCAGAGACCTCTCATGCGCGCGAGGTTGTATTCCAATTGTGCAAGCTCGACCTGGAGCTTGCCCTCGGCGCTGGCGGCGTGGTCGGCGAAGATGTCGAGGATGATCGCGGTCCTGTCGACGACGGGCAAGCCGAGCGCCTGTTCGAGGTTGCGCTCTTGCCTGGGGCTCAATTCGTCGTCGCAGGCGATCAGATTGGCGTCGGCCGTGGCGGCGGCTTCCTTTGCTTCTTGGACCTTGCCGGGACCTAGATAGGTGTTCGGATGGGGCTGTTCGCGGCGCTGGACCAGCTCGCCCACGACCGCGACCCCGGCGGTTTTGAGCAGCTCGCCAAGCTCGTGCAGATCATCGCCCTCGGGAAGGGCGGCTATGCAGAGGGCTCGCTGGCGTGCGCGCTGGGTCTGTTCCATCTAGCAGCAAACAGTCTAGGCCCCTGACCCGAGCGTTCCAAGTCGTTCGACAGCCTCCAGCAGACGATCGTCGGGGGTGGTAAGGGAGATCCGGAACCAGCCTTCCCCCGCCGGCCCGTAGATGGCGCCCGGTGAGAGCACGACGCCGGTCCGGTCGAGCACGTGCCCGCAGTACTCCTCGGAACTCCGAAAGCCGGCGGGTACGGGGGCCCAGACGTAGATCGTGCTGTGCGGAACCTCGACGTCGACGCCGATCTTGCGCAGCGCGTCGCAGACCAGGTCGCGGCGTTTGCGGTAGAGCTGGCTCATCGAGGCGACCTCGGCGTCGGCGTCTGGCGAGAGCGCGGCTACGGCCGCGAGCTGCACGGCGTCGAACATGCCGGAGTCGATGTTCGTCTTAAGGCGCCAGTAGGTCTCGATCGCGGCGGCGTTTCCGACGACGGCCGCGCAGCGCCAGCCGGTCATGTTGTAGCCCTTGGAGAGCGAGAAGACCTCGATGCCGACGTCCTGGGCGCCGGGTGTCTTCAGGAACGAGGGCGCTCGGTAGGAGCCGTAGGAGATCTCCGAGTAAGAGTTGTCGTGGACGACAAGGATCTCGTAGGCCTTGGCGAACTCGACGACGCGCTCGAAGAAACCGTCGGGCACGACGGCGCCGGTCGGGTTGTTGGGGTAGTTCAGGAACAGGAGCTTGGCCTTGCGGGCGACCTCTCCGTCGATCGCGCCGAGATCCGGTACGAACCCGAGTTCTGGCTCCAGGGCGATCAGAACAGGCTCGGCGCCGGCCAGCAAAGGCCCGCCGGTGTAGACCGGGTAGCCGGGGTCGGCGGCAAGGGCATAGTCGCCCGGGTCGAGGAAGGCGAGGCTGAGGTTGAAGATCGCCTCCTTGGCCCCCAAGGCCGGGATGATCTGGGTCTCGGGGTCCAGTTCGACGTCGAAACGGCGCTCGTAGAAGTCGCTGACGGCCGTTCTGAACTCGCGGCGGCCGCGGTTGCTCGGGTATTTGTGGGTGCCGGGCTCGGTGACGGCCTCTTGCATCGCCTCGACGACCAGGGCCGGCGTCGGCCGGTCGGGGTCGCCGATCCCGAGGCTGATCACGTCGACGCCTTCGTTACGCTTCGTTTCGATCTTGCGCTCCAGCTCGGCGAACGCGTACGGCGGTATCCGGTCCAAACGTGAACTAGGCTTCATCGAACTCCTTCAACTCGTCGATCAGCTGTTCGCTGAGCAAGCCCTCGTAGACCGGCTTGGCCCAGCCCGTCAAATGTATGCGTAAGTCGTTGCCGACCTCGACCTCAAGCTCGCCCCCGTCGAGCACGACGGTAACGGGCGCGGACCGTCCGTCGGAGCCGTCGGACAGGGAAGGGTCTTGTTGGGATACGAGCCGGTCTAACGAGGCAGAGCGGTTCTGAAGCGTGTAGGCGACCGCCGCGCCCGTGGCGCCGGTGCCCGAGGAGAGCGTCTCGCCGACGCCGCGCTCGAATATGCGCGCCCTGATCGTGCCGGCGCCGCCGGTGGAGACCGGCTGGATCTCGGTATACCAGGACACGTTGGTCCGGTTCGGAAAGATCGGGCTGCCTTCGATTTCGGGGCCGATCGCGGCCAGGTCAAGACGATTCAGCTCGTCAAGTGAGTCGATGTGGATCGCGCACTGGGGATTGCCGATCGATACGTGCTGAAAGGGCCAGGTTCGGCCGGCGGCCCGAACCTCCGCAAGGCCATCTTCGGGGCCGTCCGGGAAGTCTTTGGAGTGGAGGCTGGCGCGGCCCATGTCGACCTTGCAGGTGTCAGGACCTGTGATCTGTGGCCTGATCTCGCCCGCTTTGGTATGGATCGCGAACTCGTTGGCGTCGGTCCAGCCGCGCTTACGCAGGTACATGATCGCCTCGCGGGCCCCGTTGCCAGACAGCTCGGCCTCCGAGCCGTCGGGGTTGAAGATCTGGAGGTCGGCGACGTGCTCGGGGTCTGAGGGCGGCGAGAGCAGGAGCACGCCGTCGGCGCCGAGCCCGAAGTGGCTATCGCAGAGCAGGCGCAGGCGAGCAGGGGTCGGCTCGAACGGCAGCTCGTCGCGCTCGACGATCACGTAGTCGTTGCCCAAGGCCTGCCACTTCTCGAAGCGCACGGCGGCTGAGTTTATGACGTGGACTACCGCTCGCCCGGCTCACCGGTGTCATTGGCGCCCCTACCAAGACCGTTTGCGCTCCGGCGCATGGGCACTTCGAACCCGGAGCGCGGCGAGTATCTCCGTCGCCACCGCGTTCGGCTCGCGATCGGTCACGTCGATGAGGGACACGCCGGCGAGCTTGCGCATCCAGGTCAGCTGGCGCTTGGCGTAGTTGCGGGTCCGTTTCTTCATGGCCTCGACGTCCCCGACCAGAAGCTCATCGAATCCGAGCGCCTTGCGGGCGGTGATCGACGCGCCGGCGCGGTCGGCGCGCACGACCTCCTCGCTCGCGCCGGCGTCGACCATCGCCTGGACCCGGGCATCGATCTGGGAGTACAGAGCGTGGCGCTCCATCGTCAGCCCGACGAGCAGAGTCGGCCGGCGCATCTCTTCGCTCCACAGCTGCGACCTCTTCTCGTCGGTGCCGTGGCCGCCTTCTTGGATCTCAAGGGCGCGGATAACGCGCCGCCAGTCGTTGGGGTTGATGTCCTGGGCCGCCGCGGGCGCGCGTTCGGCGAGGACGGCGTGCAGGGCGGGGGCGCCCAAGCGCTCGAGTTCGGCAAGCAAGCGCTCCCGGACACCGGTTTCAGGCGGCGGCTTGAAGTCGAGTTCTGTGAGGGCGGCCCGCAGATATAGCCCTGTCCCCCCCACGACGATCGGCCGGCGGCCGGCCGCCAAGAGGCTGTCGATCTCGGCATGCGCGCGCTTGGCGTAGCGGCCGGCGCTGTAGGTCTCGGTCAGCGGGACGAATGAGACGAGGCGATGCTCCAGCTCGGCCTGCTCGGCTGGGCTGGCGACGCCCGTCAACCTCTGAAGGCCCGCATAGACCTGGAGGGCGTCGGCGGAGACCGCCACCGGGTCCTCTCCGCGCGCGCGCAGCGTTCGCGCCAGCGCGATCGCCACGGCGGTCTTTCCGATCCCGGTCGGCCCGAACAGCGCGACGATCTGCATTGCCATAGGCTCTCATCTGCGTGCGGATCTCGGGCTCCAAGATTCTTTTGACGGGCGCGACGGGCGGTCTGGGGCACGCGATCGCAAGGGCCTTGAACGCGCGCGGCGGCGAGCTGATCCTGACGGGCAGGCGCGCCGAGGTCTTGGATCCACTGGCGGCCGAGTTCGAAAGCGTCCGCACGCTGGCCGCCGACCTCAGCGACCCTGAGGCTGTCGATCGCCTCGTCGCGGATGCCGGCCAGGTGGACATCCTCATCGCCAACGCGGCCCTGCCGGCGACCGGTCGCCTGGAGTCGTTCACAATGACCGAGGTCGACCGCGCCCTGAACGTCAATCTGCGCGCGCCGATCGCGCTTGCCCACGCGCTCCTGCCCGGCATGCTCGAGCGGGGCCGTGGCCACCTGTCGTTCATCGGCTCGCTCAACAGCAAGGCCGCCACCCCCCAGACCTCGATCTACAACGCGACCAAGTTCGGCCTGCGCGGGTTCGCGTTGGGTCTGCGCGCCGATCTGCACGGAAGCGGCGTCGAGGTATCGTCTGTATTTCCGGGCTTCATCCGCGAAGCGGGCATGTTCGCCGACTCGGGCACCAAACTGCCGCCGGGAGTCGGCACCCGCTCGCCTGAGGACGTCGCAAAGGCGGTCGTAAGCGCGATCGAGCGAAACCGGGCAGAGGTCGATGTGGCGCCTCTGTCACTGCGCCTCGGCTCGGCGATCGCGGGACTGGCACCTGAGCTGTCCGCGAACTTCAGCCGGCGCATGGGGGCCGACAAGATCGCCTCGGATGTGGCGGCCGGCACCGCCCCCAAGCGCTGAGACGTGCGCTGAACTGCGTGATACTGCGTCCTTACCGATCGGAGATCAAATGCGATCTCCGATCGGCCAGCACATGTGCAAAGCACATTTCGCTCACTGCGTCCTTGTCTCACTTGCTCAGCGCACGTCTCAGTAGCTCCAGTACTGCGCGATAGCGATACGGCGTCCTTGGCCGCTCCGCGGCCTGAGCCGGTGCGTCCTACCAGTAGCGGCTAAGCCACCAGCCCCCACCAGCAGGGGCGGCTCAGCCGCCGGCCCTCACCAGCAGGCGCTCCGATCCCGAGAGTGTCTGGCTGGTGGCGGCTTCGATCTCGACCTCGGCCAGCTCGCCGGGCGCCGCCAGGCCGTCGAAGTTGACGACCTTGTTGTGTTTGGTCCTGCCACGCAAGCGCTCATGATCGGTGCGCGACTGGCCTTCGACGAGCACCTCCAAAGTGCGTCCCACGAAGCGCTGAGCCCGCTCGTGGGCGCCCTTCTTGACGGTTTCGATCAGCCGTTCCATGCGTTCGACCTTGACGGGATGCGGCACGATTCCATCGGCGATGCCGGCGGCCTCGGTGCCGCGCCGCGGCGAGAAGATGAACGTGAACGCGCCGTCGTAACCGACCCGCTCGACAACGTCGAGGGTCTGCTTGAAGTCCTCCTCGGTCTCCCCCGGGAAACCGACGATGATGTCGGTCGTAATCGAAGCGTCAGGCACGTGCTCTCTGATCAGCGCCACCCTGTCCAGGTAGCGTTCGCGATCGTAGGTCCGCCGCATCGCCTTCAAGATCTTGCTCGAACCGGACTGCAGCGGCAGATGGATGTGCTCGCAAACGCTTCTCAGTTCGGCGTGCGCTCTGATCACGTCCTCGCGCATGTCCTTCGGGTGCGGGCTCGTATATCTGATGCGCTCGATCCCCTCGATCGCGTCGATCTCTGACAGGAGTCCCGCGAACGTGGCTGGCGGATGTCCGGCCGCCCGCAGATCGCGCCCGTAAGAGTTCACGTTCTGCCCGAGCAGCGTCACCTCGAGCACGCCCTCTTCGGCCATCGCCCTTGCTTCCGCCACCAGCTCGGCCTGGGGCCTTGAGACCTCGCGCCCGCGCGTCGAGGGCACGATGCAGTAAGAGCACCTGCAGTTGCAGCCGACGCTGATCTGCAGCCAGCCCTGGAACGGGCGCTCGCGGCGCGCCGGCAGATGCCCCGTGAACCCTTCGAACTCGAAATACCCTTGCGCGCTCAGCGAATCGCTGGTCAAGAACTCCGCCAGCTTGTGGACCTGCCCGGGCCCGAAGGCCACGTCCACGAACGGGAACCTTTCGAAGACCTCCTCCTTGACCGACTGCGCCCAGCAGCCCCCAACCCCGACCACACGCTCGGGCCGTTCCCTCTTCAGCCGCTTGGCCTCGCCCAGATGGGCGATGAACCTGCTGTCAGCGGTCTCCCTGATCGAGCACGTGTTGAACAGGATCAAGTCCGCCTGCGCCCGTTCGCCAGCCTCGCTGTAGCCAATCGACTCGAGCATCCCCTTCATCCGCTCCGAGTCGTGCTCGTTCATCTGGCAGCCGAACGTCGTCAGGTGATAGCGCTTCATCGCCTTGACAGGCTAGCGACGCCGGGACGGCTCGTGGGCCCTCTTAGGGCTCTATGTTTGCGACCGGCCGGTCAGGCCACGGCCGCGATCGGCTTAGCCTCCTCGGCCGCGCCCGGCTCCGCCGGCTCCGCCACCCGGTCGCGGTCGATCGGGATCGCCTGGTCGGCTCCGATGCCGAGCGCCGCATAGATCTTTCCTTCGATCTCCTTGGCCACCGCCGGATTGCCGTCCAGGTAGGCCTTGGCGGCGGCGCGGCCCTGGCCGAGACGGTCCTCTCCGTATGAGAAGAACGAGCCCGACTTGGCCACGATGTTGTGCTCCAGGCCGATGTCCAGCAAACAGCCCGAGGTCGAGATGCCTTTGCCGAACTCGATGTCGAACTCCGCCTGCCTGAACGGCGCCGCGACCTTGTTCTTGACGACCTTCACCCTCACGCGGTTGCCCACCGCCTCGGTGCCGTCCTTGAGCGTCTCGATGCGCCTGATGTCCAAACGCTGAGAGGCATAAAACTTGAGCGCCCGGCCGCCCGGCTGGGTCTCGGGCGAGCCGAACATGACGCCCACCTTTTCCCTGATCTGATTGGTCAAGATGCACAGCGTCTGCGTCCGGTTCAGGTTGCCCGCGAGCTTTCTCATCGCCTTGGACATCATCCGCGCCTGCTCGCCGACGCTCGTGTCGTCCATCTGACCCTCCAACTCCTTGCGCGGCGTGAGCGCGGCGACCGAGTCGATCGCGACGACGTCGACGGCGCCCGAGCGCACCAACATGTCGGCGATCTCCAGGCCCTGCTCGCCATAGTCGGGCTGGGACACGAGCAGCTCGTCGATGTCCACGCCGATCTCCTTCGCATACAGCGGGTCCATCGCGTGCTCGGCGTCGATGAACGCACACACTCCGCCGAGCTTCTGGGCCTCGGCGAGCACGTGATAGATCAGCGTTGTCTTACCGGAGGACTCAGGGCCGTAGACCTCCACGATGCGCCCCTTCGGCACGCCGCCGATGCCGAGCGCCAGATCGAGCGACAGCGCGCCGGTCGGGATGACCTCGCAGCGCACCTGCGCGCCCTCGTCGCCCATCCTCATGACCGTGCCCTTGCCGTACTCGCGCTCGATCTGCGTCAGCGCGCCCTTCAGGGCCGCGTCGCGTGCCTTGGCGGCCTTCTCCTCTTCGTTCACGGGCATGTCCGGCTCCTTCGTCGAGTTGGACGAAACAAGCTAGAGGTCACTCCGGACGGAACGTCTGTTCGTATGCGCGCGGCACGGTCCACCCGTTTCAGCCGTCGTTCGTCCATCTATCGACATTCGCGCTCGCGTCCGCGGCGCCAATCGCCGATCGAGAGGTCAAGAACACAAACGTACTCCCCGATCTTTTCCGCCCCTCAGGAGCAACCACGATGACCCGCCAGTCCCTCTCCGCCCGCCTCGGCGCCCGCCCGCGACCGCTCACCGCCATCTCACTCGCGCTGGCCGCGATAGCGCTTGCGCTCACCTTCACCGCTCCTCAGCAGGCCGGCGCGCGTCCCGCCAGAGCCGCCTGCGTAACGACTTCGACCCATGCCGGACACGCCTCACGCCCCTGTGCCCCGGGCAAAGCCAAACGACATCACAAGAGCAAGCCCTCCCGCCGCCACCACGCAAAGCGCCACGGCAAGCATGGCGCCAACGCCGGTCCAGGCGCCGGCTCGGGGCAGCCGGCGGCGGTCCAGGCCAGCTGCTCGGACGGCACCAACGCGACCGCTTCCGGCGACGGATCCTTCACCTGTACCAACGGCTCTGAACCGGGCTGCGGCGAAGGCTTCGCCCCCGTCGTCGCCAACGGCGGCTCGACCTTGCTTTGCGAATCGGAATCCGGCTCCAGCGAAGAAGCCGAAGAAGAAGTCGAAGAAGAAGACGAATAGGCCCGATGAAGGTCTCGTCAGACCGCCCCACGCGCGCGCGGACGGCCCGAAATAGACAACCCATCTCCCCCGCGCTCCGCCCCCTGACAGGCCCCAAAGCAGACAACTCGATTCCCCCGCGGCCCGCCTTCTGACGAGCCTCAAAGCAGACAACTCGACTCCCCCGCAGGCCGCCCTCCGACACCCCCGACGCCGCCGCCATTCACTTCGGGACACTCGCCTACGACGGCACCAGCGCGCTCTCCGCCAGCGACTCATAGCTCGCGCCCGCCGGCGAGAGCCGCGACCGGTACAGCACAACGGCTGCCGGCGTAAACGACAGAGCCGGTGTCGCGGGCAGCTCGCGCTCGACCCCGGCGCCACGAGTACGGCGATCGCCGCCCAGGCGCGCGAGCGTTACGTGCGCCCGGAACCGCCTTCGCTCCTCTTCATATCCGCACGCCCGCGCCAACGCCCCGCACAGACAGCGCCGCAGCGCCACAAGGCTTGCATCACGACCGGCGCCATCCTCTTCGCGGACCTCCACGGCCAGCGCCCGTGGCCGCCGCGGCGGCAGCCACAGCGGCGCGCCGATCTGAAGCCGCCCGACCGCTTTCGCGCACTCCGTCAAAGCGTCCGCGATCGCCTCGATCTCATGCACCGGACGCTCGCCCAGAAAGCAGAGGGTCACATGCAGCAGCTCGGGATCGAGCACGCGGACCGACCCCGACGAGCTCAACCGTAACCCCAGACCGCGCACGGCGACCCTCGCCCATGCCACCAACCGCTCGCACACTTCAGCCGGCGGATCGACCGCCACGAACAGGCGGGCCGTTGCCTGCGCACGGGCCATCGCGATCTCGACCGCTCAGCCGTCGCTTTCAGCGACCGACCGCAGATCGAGCAGCAGCCGCCGCACCAGATGCAGCGCGACCGTCGTCGCCCGGTCGCGTACGTCCGCACGGCCACCAGGCAGGTTCACCGAGCGCGTCAGTTCGGCGCCATGCGGGCCGGCGACGCTCAGCCACACCAGTCCGACCGGCTTCTCCGAGCTGCCGCCCCCAGGACCGGCGACACCCGTGACGCCAACGCCGATATCGGCGCCCATGCGCGTCCTGATCCCCCCGGCCAGCGCCTTGGCGACCTCCTGGGAGACCGCCCCGTGCTCGGCTATCAGTCGTTCATCGACTCCAGCCTGATGCACCTTGGCCTCGTTCGCGTAAGCGACCAAACCGCCCCGCACGTACTCCGAGGCGCCCGCCGGGGCCGTCAAGCGGGCCGCCAGCTCGCCGCCCGTGCAGGACTCGGCCACCGCGATCGTCCACTTCGCGTGCGGTCCGTCGCCTGACAGCAGCGCCGCGACCTGCTGATCGACGGTGCTCCCGTCCTTCGAGAACAGCGTGTCGGCATGACGCTCGGACACGACCGCGGCGAACGCTTCGTATATCGCCGCCGAGGCCGGCTCAAAGCGCGTCACGATCTCGATCTCGCCGCGTTTCAAGCAGGTCGTTATCTCCAGGCGATCCAGCTCGACCCCCCGCCGCCGTGCCTCGCGCAGGGTCTCGGCGATCTCAGACTCCGGGATCCCGAACAGCCTCAACGTGCGTTGCTCGAATACGCCCGCGCCCGCGATCGCGGCGCGCAGCGCCTCGGTCTTCAACGCCGTGGCCCACATCGGCTGCAGCTCGCGCGGCGGGCCCGGCAGCACGACCACTGTCAGGCCACGCGCTCCCCGGCCCGGCACGCGCGCAGTCTCTGTTTCCCTCGCCGCGGCCGTCTCGGCCGCCGCCTCCGTCTCCTCGGATGCCGTCCCCGAAACCACGAACCCGGGCGCGGTGCCGACCGGCTCGAGAATGGTCGCGCCGCGCGGCACGAGCGCCTGCTTGTGGGTGCCCTCGGCCAGCGCGTCGCGGTCCAGGTTCGGCCAGCGCTCGAGCAGCGGCGCCACGATCTCGCCGATGCGCCGCTCGAGCGTTTCGTCCAACTCCAGCTCCAGCCCGTAGAAGCGGGCCACGACCTCAGCCGTCAGGTCATCGGCGGTCGGTCCCAGACCGCCGCTCGTCAGCACCAGGTCGATTTCCTCGCCCGCCATGAACCGCAGCGCGTCCCGCATGTCTTCGGGCCTGTCCCCCACGATCGTGACGTACGCCAGATCGACCCCCAGCTCGGCCAATCTGTCCGCGAGCCAAGGGCCGTTGCGGTCGCGTACACGCCCGGACAGAACCTCCGTGCCGGTGACGACGATGCCGGCGCGGACGCTCATCGGGCCGTGGCCGCTCGACCGGCCCGCGCGCTCGCGGCGTCTGGCGGGCTCAGGTTCATGTACATGTGGGCTGCTGGGCCGGCGCCAGCGTCCGGCGACCGGCCTTCGTGATCACATAGCCGATCGCCTGGCTGCTGGCCGGGATCACCCTCGGGATGCCGTCGATCGTCAGCGTTACCGAGTTGTTGCCCAGCGTCAGCTCGAAGCGCTTGGCGGTGAACGTGGGGGTCCGTTCGCCGGCTTCGAGCGTCTTTCCAGCTATCAGCCGGTGGCCAGCTTCGCCGATCAGGCACACGTAGACCGTGCCGGTGGCCCGCAGCGTCAGCGAAACGTCACCCGTCGCACGACCCGCCGCGCCCGTCCGCGTGCCCGTACGCGCGCGCGCGTGTGCCCCGCCGGAGTGACTGTGCGTGTTCTTGGCCGTCTTGCCGGCGTTCGTGTTCTGCGTGTTGTTGGAGCTGTTGCCGCCTCCTGAAAGAAGACCGATGATCAAGAGCACGATCACGATCATGACGATGCCGGCCAGGATCATGTAGCCCCGCGAGGGTCCCCTGGCCCCGCTTGCGCTCTGCCTGGTCGGCGTTCGGGAACCACGGTTCGGAGTCGAGACGATCGGCTCGAGCGGCTCGCTGGGGTGCTCGTATTGCAGGCGATATTCCTCGACGAGCGCCTTGCCGTCCAGGCCGAGCGTGTCGGCGTAGGTGCGCAGGAAGCTCTTGACGAAGGTGGGCCCGGGCAGGAGGTCCCACTCTTCGTTCTCGAGCGCCCTCAGATACTTCGCCCGGATCTTGGTTGTGGCCTCGATCTCGGACACGTCGATGCGCTCGCGCATCCGTGCCTCGCGCAACGTTGCACCGATCTCGGCCATGTCCGCGTGAAGGCTAGTGGCTGGCGGGCGTCACGACGTCATCGGCATTGTTTTCTGCACCTGAGCCGGGCGCGACGGAGTCCAGCGCGGCCAGGACCCGCGGGACATCGCCCTCGGCAACCAGGACCTGCCGGGGCTTCGATCCTTCATAGCCGGAGATGACGCCGCGACGCTCGAGCATGTCGATCAGGCGGCCGGCCCTCGTGTAGCCGAGGCGCAGGCGGCGCTGGAGCATCGAGGTCGACGCGGTGCCCATTTCGGCGACGAGGACGATCGCGTCCTTCAGGAGCGGGTCCTCGTCGGGGTCGAACTCGTCGGCGGCGTTATCCGAGCCGGAGTCGCTGGACTCGACCTCCTCCAACAGCTCCTCGCGCAGTTCGGGCTCGCCCTGACGACGCCACATGTCGGTCAGCTTGGCGATCTGGGCCTCGTCGACGTAGGCGCCCTGGATGCGCTGCAAACGGGAGGAGCCGACGGGGTTGAAGAGCATGTCGCCCTGGCCGAGCAGCGACTCGGCGCCGTTCTGGTCGAGGATGACCCGCGAATCGGTCTGGCTGGAGACGGCGAACGCGATGCGCGAGGGGACGTTGGCCTTGATCATCCCGGTGATCACATCCACCCGCGGGCTCTGGGTGGCCAGGACCAGGTGGATGCCGACCGCCCTGGCCTTCTGGGCGAGCCTGATGATCGAGTCCTCGACATCGGCGGGGGCGACCATCATCAGGTCCGCAAGCTCGTCGATCACGCACAGGATGTAAGGAAGGGGCGGTTCGTCGCGCTTGGCGCGCGCGCGATTCAGCTCGAGGAGGCTGCGGGTCCTGGCGAGGGACATCGTGCCGTAGCGTTGCTCCATCTCTTTGACCAGGTTCTGGAGCGCGTTGGCGGCCATCCGGGGGCTCGTGATGACGGGCGTAAGGAGGTGCGGGATAGACTCGTAGTGGTTCAGCTCGACCTGCTTGGGATCGACCAGGACAAGCCTGACCTCGTGCGGGCTGGCCCGCAGGAGCACGCTCGCGAGCATCGCGTTGATCGCGCCCGACTTGCCGGCTCCGGTCGTGCCCGCGACGAGCAGGTGCGGCATCTTGGCGAGGTCCGCGCCGATCGCCTTGCCGGCGACGTCCTTGCCGAGCCAGACCGTCAGCGGCGACCAGTCGGCGGGCGGAGCCTGGAAGACGTCGCCGAGCCTGACGATCCGGCGCCTCGCGTTGGGAACCTCCACGCCGACCGCCTGCTTGCCGGGAATCGGGGCCAAGATCCTGATGTCGGTGGCGGCCAGGGCGTACGCGAGATCGTCCTTGAGCTGGGCGACCTTGGCGACCTTCGTGCCGGGCGCGAGGCGCAGCTCATACCGGGTGATGTGGGGGCCAGCGACGGTGCCGATCACCTTCGCCTCGACGCCGAAATGCCCGAGCGCCTCGACGAGGCTGGCGGCGGTGCGCTCTTGACCGGCCGTGTCGGGCTTGGCCTGCTCGCCCGTTGAGCGCGTCAACAGGCGCTCGGCGTTGGGCAGTTCCCAGACGAAGTCGGGGTCCTCGGTGACGCTGTCCCGGTAGCGGCCCTGGGGAGTCAGGTCCTCCTCGCCGACCGACAACTGGCGGTCGGCATGATGGTCGTCAGGCGAGTCTGGGTTCTCGTGGGAACCGTCTCCTGGCTCCGATCCGTCCCAATCGCTGTCTGGATCGCCTTCGCGCTCACCGCCTGGCGAAGTCTCTAGCGAAGACGCCTCCAGCGCGGGCGCCTCGACGTGGGTGGCCCTCACGATCAGCTCTTGGGGCTCCGGGTCGGGCGGGATCAACGACGAGAACTCGCTGCCGGTGGCGGGAGGCCCTGAGCCCGGATCGAAGCCTGCTGTCGAGTCGTCGTTCGCGGCACCTTCGCCGGCGCTCGCGTGGCGCCTGCGCGCGGAGGCCGCGCGTACATGCGTGAACGCGAACTTCGTCCACGCGACGGCGTGGGTCGCGGCCGCGCGGATCGTGGCGGCGGGTGAGGAGCCGGTGATCAGGGTGACGCCGACGAACAGCAGGACGACCACGAAGAGGTCGACGCCGACCGTCTGCACGGAGCGGTGGGCACCTTGGTAGAGGGCCTCGCCGATGACGCCGCCGTGGGCCTGCACGAAAACGCTCGACCAGGACGATTCGCCGGTATTGGGAGAAGCGCCCTGGGTGACGCCGAGCATTCCGGCGGCCATCGCCGTCGTGATCGCGGCGCCGAGACAGGTCAGGCCGGCCCGCAAGGGGCGCAGCTGGGGCCATTCTGGCCCGGCCAGGAGCAGGCCGCCGGCGAGAACGAGCAGGAGCGGCACGAACACTTTCGCTTCGCCGACGAGCAAGCCGATCGCTTCCGTGAGGGCCTGGCCGGCGCGTCCCCCGTTCCAGCCGCCGTAAAGGATGAAGCCGAGGAAGACGCCGAGCGCGATCGTCGCGAACCCGAGCATGTCGCGCTGGCGCTGGTCGAGTTCGGGTCTGCGCGGTGGCCAGACCGCGGCGAAGAGCCGGCCGGACGAGAGTGTTGCTTTGCTCGAGCGACGGCGCCGCGCGCGGGGACGGGCACGCGCGCGTGCGGGGGCCCCCCGTTTTTGTCCAGTTTTTTTAGGCGTGGCGGCGCGGCGCCTGGTCGTGCTCATCTGGCGCAACTTCGACGCCGGCCGTGCCGGTCCTGCAGCGTGGACCCGTCAGCACGTGATCGTCCACCGGCCCCGCCGGCGCGCCAGGGCCGCCCGCGACCGGCCCAACCCTTAAGGTGCGTAGACCCTTACCATCGCTTTAGCGCTAAGCGCTTACATAAAGAACCTGCTCATGAACGACTTCTCACGCGCACCGAGAGTCTTGGTCGTCGAGGACGACGAAGACATCGCCCAGGCATTGCAGCGCTCGCTGCGCATGGAGGGCTATGAGGTGAGGGCCGCGCTCGACGGCCCGGCGGCGCTCGAGCACGGCAAGGCGTTCGCGCCCGACCTCGTGATCCTCGACCTCGGTTTGCCCGGCATCGACGGCCTGGAGGTCGCCAAACATTTGCGAGCCGACGATGATGTGCCGATCCTGATCTTGACCGCGCGCGATGCCTTGGAGTCGCGCGTCGAGGGCCTGGATGCCGGCGCTGATGACTACCTGGTCAAGCCGTTCGAGCGCCAGGAGCTGCTGGCGAGGATGCGGGCGCTGTTGCGCAGGCGCCCGCCGCGCGGCTCGGCGCCGCTGCGCGTGGCCGACCTGTCATTGAACATCGACACGCACGAGGTCGTCAGAGGCGAGCGCTCGATCGAGCTGACCCAGCGCGAGTTCGAGCTGCTCGAGTACATGATGAGAAACGAGCGCATCGTCATCTCCAGGCAGCGCCTCTTGGACGAGGTCTGGGGATATGATCCGTTCTCGACGACGAACACGATCGAGGTGTTCGTCTCCAACCTGCGGCGCAAGCTGGAGGCCGAAGATGAGCCGCGGCTGCTGCACACGATCCGGGGAGCCGGATACGTCCTCCGAGCCTGACCGCCTCCTGACACGGCGCTGGATCGGCAAGCGCCGTCTCGGACGTGTTGGCCGATCCCGGACGATCGGTAATACGCCCTTCGCCACCGCGCCATGAGACGGTCAGGACACTCACAAATCTTCCACCGCGTGAGCGCCGCGTTCGACAGGCTGCCGATCAGGACCCGGCTGGCGGGCGTCTCGGCGCTGTTGACGTTCACGATCTTGTGCGGTTTCGCGATCGCGATCGGCTCGTTGACCGTCAGGCGAATCAGGTCTGACTTCAGGCACCAGGTCGAAACGACCGCGGCGCAGCTGCCTTCGCAGCTGGACATCAAGGTCGACCCGAACACTTACCGGATCGAACGGATCGAACCGCCTCTCGCGGATTTGGTCTCCCCCCAGCAGGAGGCCGCGATCAGGGTGCTGACGCTCGGCGGGGCCACGGTCGAACAGGCGCCCGCGAACGCGCCCAGCCTGGGCGGGCCGACGCCATCGCCGCACACCTCGTCCGGCTACTACGTGGTGAGCAAGCCGGCGCTGATCAGGGTCGCGAGCACGAGCGAACCGATCGGCCGGGTCGTGATCCAGTACGGACGCTCGTTGGCGGACACCGAAAACACGGTCGACAGGGTCGAGCTGTTTCTGTTGCTCGGTGTGTTCGCCGGGGCTGCCTTGGCGCTGCTCGCCGGCGTGACGATCGCCAGGCGCGCGATGGTGCCGATCGCGCAGCTGACGAGCGCCGCCGAGGAGATCGCGCGCACCAGAGATCCTTCCCGCCACGTGCCCCAGCCGGCGGCCCAAGACGAGGTCGCGGAGTTGGCCAGCACCCTGGAGAGCATGTTGCGCGAGCTGGACGCCGCACGCGGCGAGACCGAGGCGATGCTTTCCAGGCAGCGCCGTTTCGTGGCCGACGCCTCACACGAGCTGCGCACGCCCCTGACGAGCGTCCTGGCCAATCTCGAGCTGCTGGCCGACGGGCTGCACGGCGAACAGGGCGAGGCGGCGCGCTCTGCCCTGCGCTCCTCTCAACGGATGAGGCGGCTCGTGGCCGACCTGTTGCTGCTGGCCAGGACCGACGTCGGGCGCGTCGTCGCACACGAGCCTTACGAGCTGGACCAGATCGTGGTCGAGGCGGCCGCCGAGCTGGGGCCCGTCAGCGACGCCCACGACATCGAGCTTGACGTGCAGCCGGTAACGGTCAACGGAGCGCGCGACGAGCTGCACCGCTTGACGATCAATTTGATCGAGAACGCCCTGCGCCACACGCCTCCAGGCAGCGCGATCCGGGTCTCGACGCGTCTGCTCGGCGTCGATGGACCGGCCGGCGCGGGTGTGCCGGAGGACGCTCGCGGGACGAACGGTGCCGCGCGCGCGCAGCTGATCGTCGAGGACAATGGCCCGGGTGTGGCGCCCGAGCTGGCGCCGAACCTGTTCGAGCGCTTCGTAAGGGGCGCCGGCGACCGCGGCGGCTCGTTCGGCCTGGGCCTTGCGATCGTCAAGGCGGTCGCCGAGTCTCACGGCGGCAGCGTCACACTCGAAAACATCTCCCCGCACGGCGCTCGCTTCGTGGTGGAGCTGCCCGCTGCGACCGAGGCTCTTAAACCTCAACCACGACCGGCAGCACCATCGGCCGCCGCTTGAGCCGGTCATAGACCAGTTTGGCGAGGTCGTCGTGCAGCACCTGTTGGAGCAGGTCGACCTCTCTGATCTCCTCGCCGGCGGCCCGCGAAAGCGTGCTTTCGACGGTCTCTTTGATCTCTCCCATCAGGCCGTCGGCCTGATCCATGAACGGCACGCCTCTGAAGATCACTTCCGGGTCGGCGACCGAGCGCCCGTCCTGCTCGGCGAGCGTGACCACGACGATGAAGATGCCGTCGGCTGAGAGCATCCTGCGGTCGCGCAAAGCCACGTCGGCGACGTCGCCGATGTCGACGCCGTCGACGAAGATCATCCCCGACTGCTCGCGCGAGCCGAAGCGGGCCCCCTTCGCGTCGAGGTCCAAGGGCAGCCCGTTGTCGCCCTGGAAGATGTCTTGCGGCGGGACGCCGACCGCTTCGGCCAGCTGGGCGTGCAAACGCAGGCGCTTGAAGTCGCCGTGGAAGGGCATCACGTAGCGGGGCTTGACGAGGTTCAGCATCAGCTTGACCTCCTCGGCGTAGCCGTGCCCGGAGGCGTGGACGGGCGCGTCGGCGGTCGTGATCACGTCGCAGCCGATGTGGTAGAGCCGGTCGATCGTCTCGTTGACGGCGCGCTCGTTGCCGGGGACCGGCGTCGCCGAGAAGACGACCGTGTCGCCGGCCCGCAGCTGCACCTGCGGATGGTCGCGGTAAGCCATCCTGCGCAGCGCCGAAAGCGGCTCGCCTTGAGAGCCGGTCGAGACGATCACGACCCGCTCGTCCGGGAAGTCGTTGATCTCTCTGGCTCCGACAAGCATCCCGTCGGGCACGTCGATGTGTCCGAGCTGGCGGCCGATCGCGACGTTCTTGCGCATCGAGCGCCCCACCAAAGCGACCTTCCGGTCCAGAGCCTCGGCCGCGTCCACGACCTGCTGGACCCTGTGGATGTTCGAGGCGAAGCTCGTGACCACGATCCGGCCCTCGCAGCGCGCGAACGCCTCCTCCAGATGGGGACCAACGCCCGACTCCGACGGCGAGAAGCCGGCGCGATCCACGTTCGTGGAGTCACCGCAAAGCAACAAGACGCCTTCCCTGCCCAGTTCCGCCAGCCTCGACACGTCGGCCGGCGGGCCGTCGACGGGGGTCTGGTCGAACTTGTAATCGCCGGTTATCAGGATCGTGCCGAGGTCGGTGCCGAGCGCGATCGCCGAAGAGTCGGGGATCGAGTGGGTCATGTGGATCAGCTCCAGCTCGAAGGGCCCCAGCTCGAGCGCCTCGCCGGGACCGACCTCGTTCAGCTCGACTTCCTTGAGCTTGTGCTCCTCGAGCTTGGACTTCGCCATCGCCAGCGTCAGCGGGCCGCCGTAAACGGGCGGTATCGGGGCGGGTGGGCTTCCATTCCCCAGCTCGCGCAAAACCCAAGGCAGCGCACCGAGATGGTCCTCGTGGCCATGGGTCACGACGATCGCCTCGATCTCGCGGGCCCTTGACCTCAGGTATGAGAAATCCGGCAACACGAGGTCGATCCCGACCATCTCCGGCGTCGGAAAGCGCAGCCCGACATCGACCACGATGATCCGGTTGTCGTGCTCGACGACCGTCATGTTCTTGCCTATCTCCCCGAGGCCGCCCAGGGGGAGGACCCTCAACGTCGCGCTCACGCGGGCCCCGGCGCCGCATTGGCGCGGTAGCGGCGGTTCCCGGCGAAATCGCCGTGCGGAAGGGCGTGAGGAGCCCTCACGAGACGGTCGCTCCGGCGGGCGCGGCGGCGCCATCGAGCAGGCCGTGGCGCACGAGCATCGCCCGCACCGCATCGGTCTCCTGCGGCGTGGCGTCCACGATCGGCAGGCGTGTCGTCCCACCGCGCAGCCCAAGCAGGTTCAGCGCCGCCTTCGTGCAGGTCGGGCTCGATGTCAAAAACAAGGTCTCGTAAACGTCGCGCAGCGAAGCGTCGATCTCGGCGCGAGTCTCAGGCTCCTCGACCATCCGCTTCATCTCGGTCCCGACTATGTGGCTCGACACGCAGACACCGCCGGCGCCGCCGAGGTCGAGCACCTTCGCCAGCGAGCCGTCATCGCCGGCGAACAGCTCGAGGCCGTCGATCAGTGCCAGCTCGTCCGGGTTGGCCTGCTTGACGCCGTCGATGTGCTCGATCTGAGCCAGTTCCGCGAGCAGCTCGGGGCCGATGTTGGTGCCGGTGCGACTCGGGATGTTGTAAAGCAGGATCGGTTTGTCGGTGGCCGCCGCGACCGCTTCATAGTGCTTGGTCAGGCCAAGCGGGCTGGGCCTGTTGTAGTAAGGCGTCACCGAGATCTGGGCGTCGGCGCCCAGCTCGGTCGCCCGCTCTGTCAAGAAGACCGCGTGGCGCGTGTCGTTGGTGCCGGTGCCCGCCACGATGCTCTTGCCGGGCGGGCGCTCTGAGACCGCCAAACCGATCAGCCTGAGCTGCTCCTCGTCGGTCAGCGTCGCCGCCTCGCCGGTCGTCGCGGCCACCACGAAACCGTCTGAGCCGTTGTTCGCCAGATATCTCATCAGGCCAACGAACGCGTCCTCGTCGATCGCCCCGTCGGCGTCGAACGGGGTAACAATCGCGGTCAGAATCGTTCCGAGTCCGAGGCCGGGCATGGCCTCAGTATCTCACGAAGGGCGGCTCGTCCCCGTCGGCGCCGCCGGACGATGGGCCCTGACCCGGCAGACAACGTTCAGGCCGGCGTCGAAGCCGTACCCCGCCCGGCTTTAGGCCGAGCTTGGTCGCGATCAGGTCGAGCTTGGTCCGCTGGGCCTCCTCGAGGGTCTTCGCGCCGCGCGAGTAGACGCCACAGCTATAGACCATCGCGTCGTCCAAGAACAGGCCGAAGAAATCGTTGCCGGCGTCGTAGTGGCATCTCACGGCGGCCTCGTCGCGCGCGCGCGTATGGCGCCGGCCGCGTATGTCGAACTCGAGCTTTGGCTTGCGCGCGAGAGCACCCGGAAGCGCGGCCAGGACCAGGCCCGCGCTGATGCGAAACCGGTCGAGCGGGCGCAGCGGCGGCGGCCGCCACTCCCCTGCGATCTTCGCCGCGGCGTCGATGTCATCGACGTCCAAACGACATCTTCGAGGACCACGTTAGCCACGTCTGTTACGAGGTTCAACCGCGCCGCCAGGGCTTGCGAGGGACGAACCGCGTGCGGCAGCGGTCGACGGCGTGGTATCTCAAGGGTGATGTCGCTGACCGACGAAGCCCTGCTCGATAACCCAGCATACGGGTCGCTGTGCGGCCCACATGATCGGCTCGCGCAGGTGTGTGGGCGCGCGCGCCGATATCCGGCCGATGTGGCGCCGTTCCTCGCCCTCCCTTGGCCCCCGTCGGCACAGGACTGGCGCGACGCCGCCGCGCTCGTCGCACCGGGAACTTATGTGGCCGGCCGGTGCGACGCGAGTGAGCCGCCAGAGGGCTGGCGGGCCGTTCAGGCGTTTGATCTGGTGCAGATGATCGAGGAGCAAGTCAGCGGGAACGACCGCGCGGAGGCGATCTTGCTCGGGGCCGCCGATGTGCCCGAGATGCTCGAGCTTGTTGCCCAGACCGAGCCGGGGCCGTTTCTGAAGAGGACCATCGAGCTTGGCGATTACCTGGGGATCCGGCGCGCCGGGACGCTCGTCGCGATGGCCGGCGAGCGGTTTCGTCTGGACGGTTGGACCGAGATCAGCGCCGTCTGCACCAAGCCAGGCCATCGCGGCCAGGGCCTTGCCTCCGGACTCATGGGCGCGCTGATCGCAGGTATCCACCAGCGCTCAGAGCGCGCATTTCTGCACGTCCTGAGCACCAACACGGGCGCGATCAAGCTCTACGAAGCGCTCGGCTTCCGTGTACGGCAAACCGCGACACTCACCGTCCTCACGCGCGAACCGCCCCAAAACAGCCAGACATAGACATGCTGTGAGCGGGATAACGGGCGTGCAATGACGATGGCGTACCTAAGATCACATTGTCGGTGATCCGCCCCACGTGCGTGTATGGTCTACCCGCAAACCCTCGACACCGAGGGGACGATCGAAACCGACGGAAGGCGAAGGCGGTGGAATGAAAGCAAGGAGAATGGTTCTTACACTCGCAGCATGCGTGGCGTGCGGAGCTTGTAGCTTTGCGTTCGCGGCAACGGCCGCGGAGGCGAGCACGCCAGGTTTGGGTATGGCGTCAGTGCATGACAATGCTGTACCGACGACTAAAGCACCTAAACCGAAAATCTATAGTCTCTGTCTCACGATTGGGTTCTGTAGCACGTTGGAAGTTTACACGAAAACCCACTCTTGGATCGCTCCAGAAATCTGCATCACTGAAGCAGAAGCATGCGTCGAACCGCTCCAGGGCTCGTTTGCAAAGGAAGGCAAAGCGACCACGTACGTCTTCTACCTGCGCGGCGAAGAAGCCGGCTCTTTTACAGTGACCAAGGTCAAAAAAGCCAAAAAAGAATATAGAGGAACGTTCTATTTCTTTGGCGGAGAAGATGGTGAAGCCGTGGTGACCACCTAGTCGCCGCTGGTACTGAGTAGCTCCGGTGCGCACGTCCCTCAGCCGGGGGCGTGCGCACCGGGCGTTTGATACCCGTAGCGGCCGTAAGAAGACCGGTACCGCCCTCGCATCAATCTTGGGTTACGTCGCGTCGTGCTCCGCCCAGGCCACGATCTCTCGCGAGCCGTCGATGACGGTGCCGTCGTCGAGCACGAGCGTGGGCACCATGCGGTTGCCCGTAAGTTGCTCGACCTCGCGCCGGCCGCGCGTGCGGTTGAAGACACTCGGCAGAACCCCGAGCCCGTAGGACTTTACGACCTCCGGCTCGTATCCCGCGTCGCGCAGCGCATGGTAGGCGTTGGCGCAGGGATGTCCCCCTGGTCGTGGCGTGGAGAAGGTGCCGTAGCATACGTAGAGTTCCATCACGTCATCATACGCCCCGAGACCGCATCCCGTGGGCCAACTCGACACCTGGACGAGTCATGCCCAGCGTCGCTCCCGCCGCGCGCGACCGACGACGATCACCCCGCCGTAGATGCCTTTTGTGGCCGCTGGCGCTGGAAATGCCATCACGCCACCAAGACACATAACCATCACACCGATCAAGAAGGCCCGCATATCCCGAACCTAGATGCGTGCCAAGAAAAGGTCGTCCGCATACAGCCGCGTCCCGCGACGGCCAACTACGTAGTCGCGGGCCAGGCATACCCTGCGGGCAACTCCGGATACGGTCGGGCGGTTTGCCGGGATGAGATGTTCGCCGCAAGCGGTCAGTATCGACGTTGAGAGCGTGAGTGTTCCGCGAGGAACGACCGCCAAACCGGCCAGCGGCGTCAGCCGCAAAGTCGACGGCACTCACGCTCTCTTTGCGCCGGGGTTCAGTTCCCTGATCTCGATGTGGTGGCTCAGCTGCTCGATCTGCTCACGAGTTCCCGTGCCGAGTCCATGCCGGGTGGCGTTCAGGCAGCCGGCCGCCATCGCCAAGCGCAGCGCGGCGTCCAGGTCCTGGCCGCCCGCGAGGCTGACGCCGAGCGCGGCGAACATAGAGTCGCCGGTGCCGCGTGGCTCGAGGGTCTCGACGCGGGGACCCGCGAGTTCCAGATAGCGTCCGTTGGGGCCGTCGAGCACCAGCGCTGGCTGCTCGGCGCGCGAGAGGATCGCCGTCTCGGCGCCGGCCACATGCAGTTCGTCGAGTCTCATTGTGAGGTCTTTCGTGGCGAAGCTGTCGGCGGGTGACTCGGCGAGCATCTCCTCCTCGCTGATCTTCAGCACGTCCAAACCTCCGGCCAGCGCGGCCTTCAGCGCCGGGCCTGTGAGATCGGCGATTACCTGTACTCCGTTGCTACGCAGGTCGCCCGCCAGCCGGCGGTAGATCTCGCTGTCAAGGACGGTCGGGGGATCCACTCCGGTCAGCAGCGCGACACCGGCGTCCAGGGCCGCTCATCTTGGGCTCCTCGACCCAGCGAGGCGCCTAGCCGCCACCCAGGCCAGAACGAGGGCCGCCGATCCGTGTGTTCGCGCTCCCGGCGCGCGCGGCGCAAGGCGGGCAAGGAGAACGATATGGATGGGATTCTCGAGCACCCGGTCGTCGGCGACCGCGAAGTCGGTGACGCCGACCACAGACACGCCTATCCGTGCGGGCACACCACCGCACGCCCGGAGATCTCACCTCGGCGCAGGCGCTCATAGACCTCGTCCGCCTGCTCCAGGGGATAACGCTCGACATGGGCGTGAATCTGACCGGCACGTGCCAGCTCCAGCACCTCGATCAGCTCGATTGCGCTGCCCCAGTATGTGGTCGAGACCGAGCACTCATACGGCTGAGAGAAGAACGAGAACGGAAGGGTTCCTCCGGCGAGACCGACGAGCGCGATGTCTCCCTCAAAGCGCCCGCATCGCGCCGCCAGCGCGAGCGTGTCATCGCTACCCACGATGTCCAGCACTAGCTCCGCTCCACGCCCGCCGGTGGCCTCGAGGATCGCCTCCGCCGCGGCCGGCCCCGAGTGCACCGTCACCTCGGCGCCGACTTCGGCGGCGAGCGCGAGCTTTTCGGACGAGCTGTCTACCGCCACGATCCGCGCACCCGTGATCGCATGCAGGATCTGAACCGCCATGTGACCGAGTCCGCCCACACCGATCACCACCGCGCTCGAACCCGGCGAGAGCTTGTGCAGGGAGCGCTTGATCGCGTGGTAGGGAGTAAGCGCGGCGTCGCTCAATGGGGCCGCCTCGCGAGGGTCGAGTTCTCCCAGTCCGATGAGCAGGCGCGCCGAGGGCACCAGCATGTACTCGGCCATGCCGCCGTCCCGCCCCAGACCGCCGCCCATCGTCACGATCTCGGCCTGGCGCTCGCAATAGTTCTCACTCGAACGCCGGCACGCCGGGCAGCTCCCGCAACCCCAAGGTCCGTACACGGCCACCGCCTCGCCGACCCGCACCATGTCCACACCCGCACCGACACGCTCCACCCAGCCGGCGTTCTCGTGGCCCAGCGTGAACGGCGGCTCGAACGGCATCTGGCCAGGTGGCCATTCCATCAGGTGCAGATCCGAGTGGCAGGCACCCGCGCCGGCGACCTTGATCAGGACCTCACCAGGCCCGGGCTCGGGGATGGGCACCTCGCGCAGCTCCGGAGGCTGCTGCCAAGCAACGAGCTGATATGCCCGCATCGTGTCCATTTCGGCGCTCCTCCTGTCCTGTCGTTGTCTGGGCCAGACGCTAGGCGACTGGCGTTCTGTCCGCGTCCGTGTAACACCGCAATCCGACTACGCCCTGCCCACCCACGCGCTGAGGCCGGACCTCGATGTCGGGGTCAACGATTTGCGACATGTGTCTCAGTCGGGCGCAACGCTGTGAGGTAACGGTCGAGCCAGTCGATCGCCAGATGACTCACCTGCTCGAGCGCGCCGGGCTCTTCGAAGAGGTGGGTCGCACCGGGGACGACCGCGACTTCGCTCGGGCAGCGAAGCTGGTGCTGTGCCTCGCGGTTGAGTTCGAGCACCTGCCGGTCGGCCCCGCCGACGATCAGCAGCGTCGGCGCTCGCACCGCGCCCAGATTCCGGGCGAGGTCGGGACGCCCGCCGCGCGAGACGACAGCGCCCACCTGGCCGCCCAGCTCACCAGCGGCCGTCAGCGCTGCCGCCGCCCCCGTGCTCGCCCCGAAGTAGGCGAGCGGCAGGTCCCCGACATCGTCGCACTCCTCAAGCCAGGCGCTCGCCGCGATGAGCCGGTCGGCGAGCAACGGGATGTCGAAGACGTTGCCGCGATCGAACTCCTCGCTCGGCGTGAGCAGGTCGAGCAGCAGCGTCGCATAACCGGCTTCGTTCAAAGCGCTCGCGACGGAGCGGTTGCGCGGGCTGAGGCGGCTCGAGCCGCTGCCGTGAGCGAACGCGACGACCCCTTGCGCTCGTGGTGGAACGGTGAGGTCTCCGCTCAACGCCAGATGCGGGGTCAGGGAGATGGCGACCGTCCGCGGTGCGACCGGATCGCCGTACTGGGCAAGCAACGCCGCGACTTCATCGTCGGTCGTTGGCCGGAAGTCCTCATACCAGTAGCCGACGGCCCAGAGATCGGCGGGTTCCTCCACGCACACCACCTCATCGGCGTGTCGGCGAAGCTCTTCGGCGGATTCGGGCGCGGCGACCGGTACGGCGAGGATCACGCGACTCGCGCCGCGCTCACGCAGCGACCGCACTGCGGCCAGCGCGGAGCGACCGGTGGCAAGGCCATCGTCGACGAGGATCGCCGTGCGCCCGCCGAGCTGGGCAGGCCCCCGCGCGCCCCGGTAGCGCAAGCGCCGTTCGGCGAGTTCGCCCTCGACCCGCGCGATCAGGGCCCCCAGCTCAACGTCGGAAAGACCAAGCGCTCGCACTGTCCGTTCACTGAGCACGTGAACGCCGCCCTCGGCGAGCGCCCCGATCGCGAACTCGGGATTCTGCGGCGCGCCGATCTTGCGCACGATCACGACGTCGAGCGGCGCGCCAAGCATCCGCGCGACCTCGGCCGCGACCGGCACGCCACCGCGCGGAATACCCACGACCACCGGCCGCTCATCGCGAAATGGCTCCAGCAGCGCGGCCAGCCGCCGCCCTGCGTCGCGGCGATCCTGGAAGCGGACCGCGCTGGGCACGAACACCGGAGGATCCGCGAGGGACGTGATGGCGCCCGTCCGGCGTTCGCCAGGCCGCTCGATCGTCATGGACACCCTACCTCCTCCTTCGGAGTCCCGCGGCCCGCGCGCGGCGGGACCGCAGCAGTCACGCCGGCTGTCCCCATGTGGGATTCTCGGCAAGCCGGTGTCGCGGCCTGGGTGTCGTAAGCGGTGGTCATCTTGGTAGCGCGGATGCGTCGCTGGATCAGTGCATCGACGACGGTTGCGGATTGGGGACTTGTCCGGGGCGGGCACGCGTGTTGCGTGCCCGCCGGCGCGCGGAGGAGTCGCCATACAGCGCACCCATGACCTCCGCCTCCACCGCGATCTCGTCGCGCGGCTTTATCGCCCCCTGTGTACGGACGCGGTGCCGGCCCATCAGAAGCAGGCTGGCCGTTATTGCGTTCACAGCAGCCAAATCTAGATAAACCTCGTCACACGGACATCAGGCGTCTACCGCGCAGCGCTGGTGCAAACTACGGAAGCACCCTAACGAGCCATACGCCCTTGCGGATCGACGCGACGCTCCGGAGCCACCGCGGTTACGCCGGTATTGCGCCTGCTGGTGAACCGTTGGGTGTGTGGGTTGCGGTTGCACCATCGGGCAGCGGCGATGGCGTGGCCACGTCCCGGTGGTCGGCAACGGCCTGGATCAGCGGTCCGATCAGATCGATCGGCAGAGGAAATACGATCGTTGAGTTCTGCTCGCTGCCAATCTCGAGCAGTGTCTGCAAGTAGCGCAACTGGATCGTGACGGGGTTGCGGCTGATCACGTCGGCGGCCTCGCCGAGCTTGGCGGCGGCCTGGGCCTCGCCCTCGGCGTTGATTATCTTCGCGCGGCGCTCACGCTCAGCCTCGGCCTGACGCGCGATCGCATGCTGCATGTCCGGCGGGATCTCCACATCCTTGATCTCTACGGCCGTCACCTTGATGCCCCACGGCTCGGTCTGGTCGTCGATGATTTTCTGCAGGTCTTCGTTGAGGCGCTCGCGCTCGGCGAGCAGCGTGTCAAGCTCGGCCTTGCCCAGCACCGAGCGCAGCGTGGTCTGGGCGATCTGGGAGGTCGCCGCGAGGACGTCTTCGACCTCGACGACCGAGCGGTTGGGGTCGACGACGTGGAAGTAGGTGACTGCTGTGACGCGGGCCGGCACGTTGTCACGGGTGATCACCTCCTGCGGTGGGATCTGCTGCGTGACCGTGCGCAGGCTGACGCGGACCATCCGATCGACGAACGGGATCAGCAGCACGACTCCCGGTCCCTGCTGGTCAAGCAGGCGCCCGAGGCGGAACACGACGCCGCGCTCGTACTCGCGCAGGATGCGCACCGAAGCCGAAGCGAGGATCAAACCAAGCAGCAGCAATACGACCAAGATGACTATGAGGATCGTGACGATCATGAACTCAGCTCCCATTCCTCGGCCTTGCGCACGCACAAGGTCAGACCATTGACACGTTCGACGACAACGCGTTCGCCGTCGTGCAGTTCGGCTTCTTGGTGGATCGGACTCGGCTCGGCGCGCCACAGCGACCCGTCGAGGAAGACCTGTGCCTCGGAACCGTCGCCACAGCGGACGATGCCAACGTGACCGACGAGCGCCTCCCTGCCGGTGCGCGGGCGCATTCGCAGCGGGCGCAGGACGCGGCGTCTGAGCAGCAGTAGCAACGACATCGACGCCGCCGCCACGCACAGCGCGACGATCAGCACGGCCACCGCGCCCGCGCCGGCCGCGAGCGCCAGCAACACCACGCCGCCGATGGCGGCCACGCTCGCACACGCTCCGATCAGCCCACCGGTCGACAGATGCGCCTCAGCCAGCAGCAACACCACGGCCATGATGATCAGGGTCAAGCCAAGAGCAGCCATTATCTGAAGGCGGGGTCGATACAGCGCATTTCCAAGTGAACGTACCGCCGTTGAAGCCAACCGCCATCGGTCGATTCCCGGCCAGCCACCGTGGATAACTACGCCCATCGGCCAGCCTTCCGGGTTCTCCCTGTTTCAGTTGGTTGGCGATTGATCGGCGACGCTATTCGACAACCGCTCGCAGCACATCGGGAGACCGCCTCATTGACCCTCCGTAATAACCCCGCTGGCGGGCGTCAGGCTCCTTGGATAACCGTGCGCGCGTAGTTCTCCGCAGTGTGAGCAGGGTGAGTTCCCGATGCCGGCCGGCGCGTGTTGCTCGAAGATCGCGGCTCATGGTTCCTCGCGTGGACTTCGGTTTGCATACCGCGAGTGGTGGATGGCACGGGTGAGATGACAGAGGGCGCCAGCACTCCCGTGTCGGGGGAGATCGAGGTGGAGGAGGCCGCGGAACTGCTGCTGCGCGATCTGCGCAGCTCGCTTGCGGGACTGAGTACGAGCGAGGCTGAGCGCCGGGTGGCGCAGTACGGGCCCAACGAACTGCGCCGCCGAGGCGGGCGTCGCTGGCCGGGAGAGCTGGGACGCCAGCTGACTCATCCGCTGGCGCTGCTGTTGTGGCTGGCGGCGGGTCTGTCTTTCGCCGTGGGCAACGATACGGTCGGCATAGCGGTGCTGCTCGTGATCCTCCTGAACGCCACGTTCGCGTTCGTGCAGGAGATGCAAGCCGAGCGAGCGGTCGAGGCGCTCGCTCGCTTCATGCCGCAACACGTCAGGGTGTTGCGCGACCGCGCCCCGGTGACGATCGAGGCTGTGGGGCTGGTGCCGGGCGATGTCGTGCTGCTGGATGAAGGAGATCGCATCGCCGCGGACATGCGACTGCTGAGCGGCGCCGTCGAGGTCGATCTGTCGACGCTGACAGGCGAGTCGGTATCGGTGCTGCGCGCAAGCGAGTTGATCGATCATGGCGTGCCCCGCCTGAACGCGAGGGATCTGGTGTTCAGCGGCACAACCTGTCTGGAGGGCGAGGCCCGGGGTGTCGTGTTCGCGACCGGCATGCACACCGAGCTGGGTCGCATCGCCTCGCTGTCGGAGCGCGTCAAGGAAGAGCCCAGCCCCCTTGAGCGCCAGGTGCGCCGGGTGGCGTGGCTGATCGCCGGGGTGGCTGTGGGTATGGCGGTGGCCTTCATCCCGCTGGCGATCTTCGGCGCGGGCCTGTCGCTCAAGGACAGCGTCGTGTTCGCTGTGGGGCTGCTCGCCGGCAACGTGCCTGAGGGTCTGTTGCCGGTCATCACCCTTGCGCTGGCGGTCGCCGTTCGCGCGCTCGCACGCCGGGGCGCGCTGGTCAAGCGGCTGAGCGCGGTTGAGACGCTCGGCTCCACCGATGTGATCTGTACCGACAAGACGGGCACGTTGACTGAAAACCGCATGCGTCCAACGGCTGTGTGGACACCGAGCGCAGAGGTGACGCTCACCGGCCAGAACGGTGAGTACTCAGCGCGAGATTCGCACGACATCGTCCTGCGCGCACTGGCAGACACGGCGGCCGCGTGCAACAACGCCCGGCTTGACGACGGCGAGAGCGGCACGGGAGACCCGACCGAGGTGGCCGTGTTGAGCGCGGCGCGAGCGCTCGGCGCCGACGTCGACCCCGAGCGGCGCGAGCGCGGGCGCGGGCATCTGTACAACTTCGATCCCGAGCTGAAGCTAATGTCAACGCTCGACGCCGGCGGCGACCCCAGCGCCCGGTGGCTGCACACCAAAGGCGCCCCTGAGGCCGTGCTGGCCCACTGCACCGACGCTCTGTCGGTCGCCGGTGAACTGCGCCCCCTGGGACGTGATGAGCACGAGCGCGTGATGAAGCAGGTGGAGGGCTACGCCCGCGATGGTCTGCGCGTGCTGGCGCTCGCGCGCAGAGCCATGCCCGCCACGGTAGGCGCGACCCCGACCCGCGCGGACGCCGAGCGCGAGCTGTGCTTCCTGGGACTGGTGACGATGCGCGACCCGCCCCGCTCCGAGGTGATCGAGGCGGTGACGCGCTGCCACAGCGCCGGCATCCGCATCATCGTGATCACCGGAGACCACCCCCTCACGGCCGCCGCGATCGCGGGCCAAGTGGGAATCGGGGGCGAGCGGCCGCGAGCGATCGACGCCAGCCGCATCGATCACACCCATGAGCATAGGCTGCGTGAGCTGCTCGCCGACGGCTCAGAGCTGGTGTTCGCCAGGGCATCGCCGGAGGCCAAGCTGCAGATCGCCGAGGCGCTGCGTTCTGAAGGTCATGTGGTCGCGATGACTGGTGACGGCGTCAATGACGCCCCCGCCCTGCGCATCGCAGACATCGGCGTGGCAATGGGCCGCTCAGGGACCGACGTCGCACGCGAGGCCTCGACGATGGTGCTGACCGACGATGACTTCGCAACGATCGTCGTGGCGATCGAAGCAGGCCGTCAGGTGTACGACAACGTGCGCAAGTTCATCCAATACATCTTTGCCCACGCCACGCCAGAGGTCGTGCCGTTTCTCGTGTTCGCGCTCGCCGGCGGGGCCATCCCGCTTCCTCTGACAGTGCTGCAGTTGCTGGCGTTCGACATCGGCTCAGAGACGCTGCCATCGCTCGCGCTGGGCCGCGACCCGATCGAACCCGGCATCATGGACCGCCCCCCACGCCCACGCTCGGAGGGCGTCATCCAGGCGCCGATGCTCGTGCGCGCATGGCTGTTCTTGGGCGTGATGGTCGCCGGGCTGTCGCTGGCCGGGTTCTTCTATGTCCTGACCGAAGCCGGCTGGCACAGCGGCGATCCGACCGGTGCCGGACACCCATTGCACCACGCCTACCTGCAGGCGACCACGATGACGTTCCTGGGCATGATCTTCGGCCAGATCGGCACAGCGTTCGCGGTGCGCACTCGGCGCGCCTCGCTGCGTTCGGTAGGCGTGTTCAGCAATCGTTACCTGCTCGGCGCGATCGTGGCCGAGCTGGCGCTCGCCGCGGTGTTCGTGTACGCACCGCCCCTGCAGTCGCTGCTGGGTACAGCCGCACTACCCGCGCACGACCTCGCGTTCCTGCTCCCATACCCGTTTATTGTGTGGGGTGCAGATGAGCTGCGACGCTGGGTTCTGCGACACAACGACACACCAGGGCCGGGAGGCACTGCCCGCCTGAGCGTGCCAACACACGGTGAGTCCGCGACGGCGAAGTCACTCCGACGACGTCAGTCTCGTGCGGAGTTGCTGCGCTCGCGCTGTGCTCTAAGCCGGCGTACCTCTTCCAGCAATCCACGGTTTTCTATGCGCAGCGCGGCCGCCTGACGGCGGGAACTCGCCAGCTCCTGGGCGAACACCGGCAGGATGCCGCGAAGATGTTGCAAGCGGTCGAGCAGGTGTTCGCGATCGGCGACACCGGCCGCGGCCGCGAGGCGTCGTCCATCTGAGTCAGCCTGGCCGTACGGCCAGGACGCCGCGCCCTTTGCGTTCGCCGTCTTGGCGGCCATCGTCATCGCCTCCATCGCTGTCGATCCTCCGGATCGGTTTCGTTTCATGGAGGTCCATATTTCCGTTTGAGGTGGGATCCGTCTTCCGCATCCTCCCCCTAAGCTGCTCAGTGATCTATACGGAGATGCGGTACCCCCAACCGTCGCCGTCCCCCAAGGACGGTCAGCTGAGGAGGATCGGGGACGCGACTTACTACGTAGCCCGTCGAGGGAAAGCTGCACGTCTGGTGCTGGGCAGCACCTCTGACTATTTGCAACGTCACGCACGCTGTTCACTGCTTGCACTACCGCGCGTCGCCACCAGCCCAGCTCAGTACCCCGCAGCTCTCAGCGACTTGCGGGCCCAAGCGCCGGTGGGGACGCTCGCCTGAGTACAGAACGGCTCCATTGTCTCGCGCGACCTGCTCCATGGAGCTACCCGAAGCTACGATGCAAGGAAGCGTTCGATATCCGCGGTCTCGCGGGCGAGCGCCGGAGCGAACGTGGGCCGCGCGAACCACGCCGGCTCGGGACGGCCCTTCTTGATGGACCAAGTACCCGTTGCTGTTCCGCGATTGAGTACGACGGGTTTGAGCATCCCACCGCCCCTCAGGATGTGATGGTCGTCCTCGGCGGCGACGAATGGTTCGCGAGTGCGGTAGCCGAGCATCAGCGTGTCGAAGGCGGCGAGCAGCAGACAGGACGGCGTGTCATCGATGGGCAACAGGTCAACGTCGCTCGGCGGTCCGGCGGCTTCGAGCGCCTGGCGCGCCTGTGTGACTGGCAGCGAGGACCACTTCGCGAGGTCGGTTGCGTCGCAGGGGCCGTAGCCTGCGCGGTAGCGGGCGCCAAGGATCGCGAGTGCCTCGTCGAGGTCTACGGCCGGGGGCGGATCGGCCGCGTGCAGCAGGCCGGCAGTGTCGGTGACGATGAGCCCCTGCGTCGAGAGCCACGGAACCAATGTGTTGATCGGACCCTGCTCGAGCGACGGGTGGCCGCGCTCGATGAGCGCGCGCAGCAGCGACGGTCGGTCGCGGGGGCGCTCGCCGCAGAGCTCAACGACGTCCCCGCGCATGGCGTTTACCTCCTCCACGATGCCGAAGCGCGCGAAGCGCGCGCCGAACACACGGGCATTTCGCCTGGCGAATAGCGCGTGCAGCCAGGGGCGATCGGACGCCGCAATCAAATGCACCGTGCCGCGAACCGTCCATGTGCGCAGGAGCGGCGCGGCGCGGACCGCGCTTCGGGTAAGGCCGGGCACGCGCGAGCGCAGTGCAAGAGCCGCGGCGCGCAGATCCTGAGCGTGGACACCGATGACAGCCAACGCCGCTTCCTCGGCGTTCTTGCACGCTGTTGCCGGCGTCAGCCGCTGCGCCGCCAGACGGCCAGCACGCGGTCGCTCGTCAGCGTCCATCAGACAATCCTCGCATTCAGACCGCGGATTACCGCCACCCTAGTTGGGCCAACTCTAGAGGCGGGGCCACTCCCGCCATGCCGAGGATCATGGCTGGAACCGCCGCGCGGCTAACTGCCGCCGCCAACCAAGAGCTGGAAAATATGTGGGGAAACGGCGCCCAAGCCCACTCGGCCACCAAGCTCAAGAACGCGATAAGCCCCGTAAAACCGGGCTTATCGCAGTGGGCGAAACTGGGCTCGAACTCGCGCCTGGCCCCCAGGTAAGGCCACATAGCCCCAGTTTTACTGGCCTACGAGGCTGTCAGATCGGCTCAGGTTTGCTCAAATTGCTACCAAGATTGCTACCAAGCCCGCGCGATTCGCGGCGCTGACGACGATCGCTCGCACGCCTACTGTTGAAAGCAGGTGCGCGAGCCATCGTTACAGCGTCGCGAATCGACAAACCGCTTCGGGAACGCTGCGCCAGCTCAGGTGCTTGCCGGCAAGTCAGGCGTGCGCGTCCTGTGGCGGCTTTGTGGCGGCCATCATGGTTAATGACCCTGAGCCGCGAAAAGCCGCCATCTAAATTGTCGATCACTGGCCCGGCGACGCCAATCCGATCCCAGCACTCCGCAGGCGGTCGTCTTGTGCCCTCCCGATCACAGCAGTTGGTTGAACTGCTCGCGGCTGAGACCAGCGGTACGGAGAATGTTCCCGAGGGTGCCCTTCTTGATCGGCTGGTTGCCCGTGGACCGGGACGGGGAGCGCATCAGGAATGCTGGGGTGCGCAGGATGTGGTGGCTGCCGCGGATGCGCTTGACGTACCAGCCCTGACCTTCGAGAGCTTTGACGAGCTGTTTGCCGGTGACGGCCGAGGTCTGGCTCACGCGGCCTGGACGGCTACACGGTCGCGGTGCACTGTGGGGATTGGCAGCCCGTCCTCGTGCATCACTTCGAGATAACCCTCGATCGCCTCGCGGGCGTTGGCGCGCGCTTCCTCGATCGTCTCGCCCTGCGTAGCCACGTTCGGCAGCGCGGGCACGAACACGCTGTAACCGCCTTCCGGTTCGGCCACGATCACAACATCGAACTCGTGCTCCGCACTCATAACTGAACCGAACGATAGCGTCGCCGACATCGCCTGCTACCCAGACAGCGCCGCGAGACCCCTCCCTCGCCGTCGTCCAAGGCCAGCTGCTCCTATGTCAAGCGAAGTTCGGAAATTGCGAGGACGTGCCCTCCGAAGACGATCGGGAGTGCAAACTGCTGAAGGGGCCCGCGGTTGACGGTCAGGCGACTGCGGCGTGGTCGCGTGGGAGCGCGTTTGGCTGGTGGTTGGGGTGGGGTGTGCGGGGTTGGAGTGTGATGCGTCCGCCGCGTGCGGGTACGACGAACACGTTGCGGTGCGCGACTCGCTCTGCTCGCTGGTGAGAGGGTTCCAGGCGAGCGTGGCGCAGGATTGTCCTGAGCACGATTCGCGCCTCGGTGAGGGAAAAGGCGGCGCCGATGCATCGTCTGGGTCCACCGCCGAAGGGAATCCAGGTGTAGGTGCCAGCGCGTGTGCCCAGGAAACGCTCGGGGCGGAAGGTGAGCGGGTCGGGGTAGAGCTCGGGACGGCGATGCACGAGCGTTATGTAGGGGACGACCATCGTGCCGGTGGGGATCGTCAGCCCAGGTAGGTCGAACGGCTCGGTTGCGAGTCGTGCGGTGAGCGGGAATGCTGGGCGCAAGCGCATCGCCTCCTTGATGACCGCGTCAAGGTATTCGTCGTCTCCGTCGAGCGCCGCGGCTTGGAGGCGTGTGAGCGCGTCGGGGTAGCGGCTGACGCGCTCGAGTATCCATGTCAGGGTGGAAGCGGTCGTGTCGTGGCCACCGAGCAGCAGGGTGCGCATCGCGTCGCAGATCTCCTCGTCGCTCATCAGGCGGCCCTGGCTATCGGGTGTGCGCAGGAACATTCCGAGGACGTCCTGGCCGTCGAGTTGATCGGTGCTGCGCCGGTGGGCGACCTCTTCGAGCACGATCGCGTCGACCGCGTCGATCGCGCGGCGGACTCGGGGGAATGGTCTGTCCCATCCGTTCTCTCGGCTGGTCGCGATGATCGTCTGCAGGAAGAACCGCCGGGAGTGGCCCTCGGCAAGCAGCGCGAGCGTCGCCGCACGCAACCGTCCAACGCGCGCGGGGTCGGTGACCCCGAACACGGTGGCCATGATCACCTCGAGACTGATCGCTTCCATGTGCGGCTGGGAGGGCGTGGGGTGCCCGTAGGGCCAGCGTGCGAGAACCTCTTCGGTCTTGTGCTGCATCGTGTCGTGGTAGCCGCTCAACGCGTCTCCGTGGAACGGGGGGAGCTGCGTTCGTCGCCTGCGCATGTGCTCAACGCCGTCGATGTTCGTGAGCCCGGTTGGGCCGAGAAAGAGATGGTGCGCGGATGCCTTCGCCAGCGCCGCTCCGAGGCGAAGCACGTCGGTGTCGGCTGTGAAGACGCGCTTGATGTCCTCGGGATCGGTCAGGCATAGCCACGGCCCCGTCGCCGGCATCGGCACGAGGAAACGGTCACCGAGCCGCTGGCAGTGGCGCGCGAACTGCTCCGGGGCCAGCCAGTACTGGGCGGCATTGAGGGCCGCGGGGCGCCGCAGTCTGGGCAGGTCGGTGAGCGTTTGGTCCATGAGACATATCCCTCTCTAGTTACTCTGTGCGAAATAGAGTAACATGGTATCCAATGGTGCCTATCGCCGAATTGCTCGAGATGGCTTCCGTCGTGGGAGAGGACGCGCTCTTTGACCGCGTCGCCGCGGCGGCGCTCGACGAGTTCGCCGAGCACGGCATCCGCCGCACCTCGATGGAAGACGTCGCCCGCCGCGCCAGCGTCTCACGGATGACCGTTTTCCGCCGGTTCGCAAGCAAGCAACGCCTCGTCGAGATCGTCATCGCACGCGAGGTCCACCGCGGAATGCAAGAACTCGACCTCCTATGGGAAGGCGCGGAAACACTGGAGGACCGACTCGTCGCGGGATTCGAGTTCGCCGGGCGCTACGTGCGCGGGCACCCACTATTCGATCGGCTGTTGCGCAGCGAACCCGATGTCCTGCTGCCGCCGCTCACCATCGATGGCGGACCCGTGCTCGAACTCTACCGATCACTCATCGCCCGCCGGCTCCAAGCCGAAGTCAACGCGGGCCGCGCCGCGAGCACAGACATCGACGGTGTCGCTGAGGTGATCGCACGCCTCGCGATCTCACTACTACTCACCCGCGACGGGACCATCACACTCGAGGACCCAAACTCCGTCCGGCGCCTAGTCAACCTCACACTACTCCCCATGTTCCAGCCACAGGTCTAGCGGCCCGCAGTCTGTCCAATCAGATCGCCGCGAACGGCGTGCTCCTGTCGCGGTCCGCTGACCGGAGGCTTTCCACGTCAGAGCCCGATGCTTTATACGGCTGGCGGGCGCTGTGGCTGGCCCTTAGCTTGATTGGATGGCTTCGCATTTGCGTTTGGCGCCGGCTCTCGGTGACGGGGATCTGGTTTCGTCGGCTTCGTTGCCGATCCGGGTTGTGCTTGCCGACGACCATGCGTTGGTGCGTAGCAGACCTGCTCGCGGGCGACGCGAACTCTGGCGGTCTGTGGCATCGCTCTGAGCCGGCGGGTGATGCGCTGGATCTGGCCGGGATAGTCCAGCTTGCGCGACGGGATCGTCGCCTCCAGCTCGGGGTCGAGGATCACGAGGTTCCAGCGCAGCCGGTTGATCAGCCGCGTCCGCTCGGCCACGAGGATCTCGCGGTGATCGCACAGCAGCCGGATCTCGACGGCCTGCTCGTCAAGGAAGGCGGCGGGGAACTGCTCGATACCCTCGCGCAGCACCGCACGGGCGATCGCGCGAGCGTCGGTCTGGCCCCAAGGGGGCCGACCCCAAGTCAGCCATACATTTACAACGCAGCCGGTTGCTTGCTGCCGCCACCGTCTTCAACGGTGGACTTTACAGCCGCCCTTTGTGCTGGTCGCTCCCTGGGTATCTCTTCGCGGCCTGGAGGGGACAAGCGAAGCCAGAAGGTCAACGACATAACCTTGATCCCACCCTCGATTTCAGCACCTAACTTGAGCGCCTTGCGGCACAACCAGACCCAAGTCAAAACGCCGATGAGGAAGGAACCCGAGCACATCGCAACCGAAATCACGCCAGCATCACGACGACGATGAACCGCTACGGCCATCTGTTCGACGGCCTGGACGCCACGCTGATCGGCGGCCTCGACGCCGCCCACGACGAGGCCGCCAACCCTCCCGACAACGTCACGCGCCTGCCCGGTCAGGACGCCGCAGGTGGTTCCGGTTGAATCTGATCAGACCCCGGAGAGGTGTCCAAAGCCACTCCGTGGTTTCGCCGTTCTGGACGCACTAGAACGACAACTCCGCTGCTCTGACCGCTGCGCGTGTCGGCGGAGAGCCCTTCTCAATGAGATACGCCGTCGCGGTCAAGCCACGCTCGGTAGAAGCTCCAGACGATCCGCTTTTCCTTGCTCCATCCGGACTCGACATCGTACTCGCCGCTGTAGTGACCAATCAAACCAGCGAACAAGCTGGCTAGGTTCTGCTTCTCCCAGGGTTCGAAGCGATCCGAGGCCGCAACCCAATGCTCGAAAGCAGCGCCTATACCCTCTTTCTCCCCGCCGCCCCATATGTACTGAAGTGCGTCCAGGTAGAGCCCGTCGTCAATCTCAATGATGGCCATAGCCATCACCATAGGGCAGGCCCCGGCGTAGAGCCGTAAATGCCACATAGGGCCACACGTACGGCCCTAGATTTGGTCGAGGCACCCCCCTACCCACAGCCTCAGCGTTTCGCGGCCTATACGGACCGCAGGCGCACGCCGCACCTGCTACGCGGTCGCCTACGCGGTCGCAACCCCGCTTGACCTCCGCCTTTCGGACCCCGGACAAACAAAAAGCCGTAAGCGTTCAGTTGGTTGGTTCAGGTGAGCAGCGGCGTCGGGTCGCCGCGGGCGTGGGCGGTGAGGGTGTCGGTGAGGTAGACGAAGAGTGATCGGCTTTGGAGGCGGCAGGTGGTGTGCGCGGAGAGCAGCCGCTCGATGCGGCGTTCGCCGCCCTCGGATTGGGTGCCGAGGCTGAGTTTGCGGTAGATGACCGCGCCCCGCAGGGAGCGCTCGGCGTGGTTGTTGGTCGGCTCGACCCCAGGGTGAGCGGCGAAGGTCCAGAGGGCGGGCCATGCCTTGATGAGGTTGCGCGCCATCCCGCGGCAGTACTTGTTGCGTGCCCGTTTCGAGGCGTAACTCTGGATGATCGGCTTGAAGTCCTTCTGTAGCCTACGGATCGTGTGCTTCAGCCCTGAGCGGTCGTTGGTGTGCTGGAAGACCTCCCAGGCCCAGAACACTCGCTCGCAGAATGCGAGGCCGTGCTCGCCGAACTCTTTCTCCGCGCCCAGGCCTTCGGCGTGCGCGGCGAAATCTCGCTTCAGGTGCGCCCAGCAAAGCTGGCGGCGAGCCAACGGGAGATGCGCGTAGGCCCACCAGCGGTCAGACGTCACGATCGCCTTCGTATCGGCGAGGAGAGCTTTGGCGTGATCCTCGTGACGGTCAGGGGTGACGTGTAGATAGGCGTGACGCCGGTCGAAGATGCCCCACAGTGCGCGGCGCTGCCCCGCGGTGCGCCAGCCCGTCTCGTCCATATTCACAGCGCTCGCGCCGCGAAGCGCGCCCAGCAGGTCGGCGTGGGGCGCGGCGAGCGCGTCGCTGACGCGGGCGAGGATCGCGTCGACCGTCCCTATGCTGATCCTCGAGCCGAACAGCTGCTCGCAGAGCTCCACCACATCCCGGCGAGAGACACGGTTGCGAGTCGAGAGGGTCGCGACGGCCGCCTGAAAACGCGGGCCAAACGCGCTCTGGGTGACCTCCCCCGGCAGCTCACGGCGTGTCTGCTTCCCGCAGCCTGGACAGCGCACCCGTACTGCACGATGCTCGGTGACCTGGACCTGTGTCACGGGCAGCTCCTCGACCTGCCAGCGCACCGCCTCGCCGACCGCGACACGCTCCTCGGGCGCGAAAGCATGACCACACCCGCAGCGTTCCGGCCAATACTCGACAACCCCGTCCACCGCCCACGCCGGCAGGAGCGGGCGACCCTTGCCCTTATGACCAGGCTGAGCACCCTGAGAACGCCCTGAAGGGTCCTTGCCACGCTTCGGCGCGCCGGCGGGCGGATCGGCGCTCGGGGGAATCGAAGAGTTACGGGAGCTGCGGTTCAGCCGGCGCTCCAGCTGGGCGATGCGCTCGTCCTGGCGGGCGACGCGCGCGGTCAACGCCCCGATCTGAGCGTCCATCCGCAACAACACCTCAACGACCGCCTCACGCCCAGCGTCATAGATCGCCTCCGCCTCAACCCGCTCCACACCCCAAAATTCGACAAAGCAGAGTTATGTCCCCCCAACCAACTGAACGCTTACAAAAAGCCCGGCGTTAGCAGGGCTTTTCGCTGATGGGCGATGCGGGGCTCGAACCTGCGACCTCCGCCTTGTCGAGGCGGCGCTCTCCCAGCTGAGCTAATCGCCCTGGGACTCGGCCAGAAGCCTATCAACGGGGGCCTGCCGATCCAACGACCGCCGGCCTAGCCGCACTTCGCCCGCACGCGCGCACACACACACGCGTCTGCGGGGCTGTCCACACACACAGAGACACACACGGACAGCCCCGCAGAGATAGCCACGCCCGGCCAGCCTTCCTAACAAGGAGCCGGACGGGCGTGGCTGTTACCTGATGGAGGTCAGGGCACGATCACGACCCGGCCCGGTTCGCTGGCGGGGCCGGCGCCAGATTCGGCTTCAGAGGCGCCGCCGGCAGCAGAGCCGCCGGGAACGATGACTTCAGAGCCGCCGGAGCCTTCGCTGGGCGACCCTTCTGAGCCTTCGCCGGCGGAGCCGGATTCCCCGGACGGTCCGCCGGAACCTTCGGCTTCGCCGTAAGGGCTGGCCTGGCCGTAAGGCGTCTGGGTCTTTCCCCCGCCGCCGGCCCCGGAGCCGCGTTCGACGGCGCGGCCGCCGGACGAAGCGCTCGAGGAAGCGACGCCTTCACCGGCCTCGATCTTCTTGACCACCGAAGCGACCGTGTCCGACGAGATAGCGAAACCGACGCCGGTCGAGCCCGGCTGGGAGCCTTCGGTGCGGGCCGCGTCGGAGGCGATCTGGGAGTTGACGCCGATCACGAAGCCTTGGTCGTTCAAAAGAGGTCCACCAGAGTTGCCCGGGTTCAAAGCGGCGTCGGTCTGGATGGAGCCTTCGATGCCAGATCCGTCGGGCGCGGAGATCGCGCGGCCGAGGGCGGAGACGATGCCTCTGGTGAGCGTCTCGTCGAGACCGTAAGGGTTGCCGATCGCGTAAACCGGGTCGCCGATCTGGACGGATTTAGAGGAAACGAGACTAAGCGCGTGCAGGTTCAGGCCGGCCGGGTCGATCTTGATCAGAGCAAGGTCCTTGTTAGCTTCTTCGCCGACGACGGCCGCCGGCTTGGTCGTCTTCGGCGAGGTCCCCGGACCGGCGACGATCGAGGAGGCCCCCGCGATGACGTGGTCGTTGGTCAGAATCAGACCTTTGTCGTTGAGGACTATGCCCGTCCCAAGGTCTTCGCCCTCAACGGTAACGGCCCTGATCGCAACGACGCCCCCCGAGTCGCGTTCATAGATCTGGGTTGCGGACAATCCCGATGAGGAGACCTCCCGGCGCGAGCCGCTCGCCGTCGCGGCAGCCCCGGTGCTGGGGATTGTCGTCCCGGAGCGGGTCTTTGACGAGCCCAAAGAGGCGCCGAAGGCGATCACCGCGACGAGCACGGCAAGGCCGCCCAAAGATGCGGCAAACAGGATGGGAACAGCTTTGCCTTTCATGGATCACCTCTCTGTCGGGTCGATGCTTTTGAGATGATCTGAGACCCCCTTGAACGGCGCCTGACGAACCGAGAAAGGTTCGTTAAGGCTTTGCCAAAAGGCCGCTAACGGATTGCGAACAGCCAGGTAAGGGGCCGCGCTGCCCGGGCGATGCGCCAAGCGCCCTGGCGGGCTGGCCGCGCGCGCGCGCGCGGCCCTCACTTCGGGGCCGATACGATGTGGCTTGCCTGGCGACGTGGCGGAGTGGCTACGCAGCGGCCTGCAAAGCCGTCTACACCGGTTCGATTCCGGTCGTCGCCTCTCTGCGATAGGCGGCGTGTTCCGTCTAAAGCGGCGGCACCTGGTTGTCGACCTGCGCCCCGTGGTACAGGTGGTCGTGATCCCGGCATGAAGCTGAAAAAAAGAATTGGACGCTGTCGCTGCGGACGCCGTTGTAACTCGCGAACAGGGTCGCGCGTCCGACGGTTCCGACCTCACATTTCGGATCGTTGCTGGCCCGCACGCGGAGGACGATCTTCATGACGTTCCCAGGGAAGCCCCACATCTCCGCGTAATGGGAGTGATAGGCGAGGTGATGCTCGACCGTCATCGTGATCGCCCGGGTGCGCCGGTTTCGGACGCGGTCTTCCTGGCAGATGACCCCGGAGACGGTGTTCGCTTCCAGATCGATCTGGCCGTGGCCGCGAGCAAAGCTGCCGATCTCGCCGATCGGAGGACCGGTGTGAAAGCCCCAAGGCGGGATCCCGTAGACGATCGGGATCTGGCCACAACCGGGCGAATAGCCGGCTGCCTGGCCGGCCAAGCAGCCGAGTACCAGCAAGAAAGCCGTAATGATCGTCGCCGCGAGGCCGCGATCCGTGCGCAAACGACGCATACGGTCCTTATCGGAACTCGTCAAGCCTGCCCTGAATCCATGCGCATCGCGCTCCGCGGCTCGCTCCTCTCGAGCCCGCCCGTTGGCAGCGCAAGTACATGGTCTGAGAAGCCTATGCTCGGATAGGGTCACGGTCGGTGGAAGCGATCGACGACGAGCACGACACGGCACTCGGCTGGCACCCGGCGAGGCCACGCCTGCGCGTGCCGCGGCTGGCGCTTTCATGGCTGATCTCAGCGGCCGCGCTTTTGATCGCGTCGGCGCTGCTGCCCGACGTGACGATCGCGGGCGTCACGGGAGCTTTCGTTGTGGCGGCCTTGATCGGGCTGATGAACGCACTGGTCCCTCCGTTGTTCGCCGCTCTGAGACTGCCGGCGACCCTGGCGCTTGGCTTCCTGCTCGTGCTGGCGCTCGATGCGCTGATGATCCAGTGGGCCAGCTCTCTGACCGACGAAGCGATCACGGTCGCCGGTTTCGGCGACGCGCTGCTTACGGCGCTCGTGATGGCGGCTGTCACGGCGGCGCTCGGCATCCTCGCCGGGATCGACGACGACGATGAATATACGTTGCGCGTCACCCAACGGATCGCGCGCCGGCAGGGCGTCCACGAGTCGATCGACAGCCCGGGCTTGATCTTTTTGGAGATCGACGGACTCGGCCTGCCTATCTTGAGGCGCGCGATGCAGGACGGGAGCGCTCCAAACATGGCACGCTGGCTGGCTCAAGGGTCGCACAGGATGTTCGAGTGGGAGACGGATCTGTCCTCCCAGACGGGCGCCAGCCAGGCCGGAATCTTGTTGGGCCACAACGCGGACATTCCAGCGTTCCGGTGGGTCGAGAAGGAGCGTGGAGCACTGATGAGCTGCTCGAGCCCGCACGACTGCGCCGAGATAGAGCGCCGCTGCAGCAGCGGTTTCGGACTGCTGGCGGAAGGCGGGGCAAGCCGCGGCAACCTACTGTCCGGCGAAGCGCAGGCGCAGATCCTGACGGCCAGCCGCGGCGAGGCCGAGCTGAGAGCGAACCCCGGCTACCGCGCGTTCTTCGGCAACGGCTACAACGTGACCCGCTGTGTGGTGTTGTTCGTCTTCGAGATCTTCCTGGAGCTGACGGCGGCGGCGCGTCAACGTCGCCGCGACGTCCGTCCACGCGGGCACAGGGGCGGCATCTACCCGATGCTGCGGGCCGCGATGTGCGTGTTGCTGCCGGAACTGATCGTCCACGCGGTGCTGACCGACATGATGCGCGGCTGCCCGGCCGTGTACGCGACGTTCTCGAGCTACGACGAGGTCGCCCACCACTCCGGACTCGAGCGCACCGACACGCTCGAGGCGCTGCGCAAGCTCGACCGCCAGTTCGCCCGTATCGACCGCGCCCGTCGTTACGCGCCCCGTCCGTATGAGATCGTCGTCCTCTCAGACCACGGCCAGACCCAGGGCGCCACGTTCTTGCAGCGCAACGGCTACGGACTCGACGAGCTGGTGCGCCGCTCCCTCGAGCATCGTCAGGTGGTGGGTATGGCGGCGGGCGACCGCGAGCAGGCGATCGTCGGCCAGGCTCTCGACGAAGCCACCGGACGCCACGCCCGCAAGCGAAAGAAGGGCGACGGCAGCGTCGGCGATCACAACGCGGTGGTGCTCGGCTCGGGGAATCTCGGGCTCGTTTACCTGATGGAGGAGGCCCGGCGTCTCACCCGAGAGGAGTTGCAAGAGCGCCATCCGAGGCTGCTGGGCGCGCTGCGCGAGCATCAGCACGTCGGCTGGATAATGGTCCGCTCGCGCGCGGAGGGCGCGGTGGTGCTCGGAAATGACGGCGAGCGGGTGCTCGCCACCGGGGAGGTGCGGGGCGAGGATCCGTTGGCGCTCTTCTCGGCCACCGCGCCGAAACATCTGTTGCGCAGCGACACGTTCGCGCACGCCCCCGACGTGCTGGTCGGCAGCTTCTACGATCCAGCGCTCGAAGAGGGCTGCGCGTTCGAGGAGCTGATCTCCTTTCATGGGGGGCTCGGCGGGCCACAGACACGCCCGTTCGTGCTGCACCCGGTAACGCTCCCTGATCCGACATTTCCGGTGCTCGGCGCCGAACGTGTGCATGAGGTATTGCTCGGCTGGCGAGACCTGCTCCAGCGCAAGCAGAACGAGTCGGCCGCTCGGCGCCCTGAATCCGGCGAGTCCGTCTACTCGTGATTGAGTACGTCCCGTCGACCGCGATCGCCGCGGTCAGGAGCGCCGGCGCGACGGGACAGCTCGGTGCGCTCGCCTGGCGCGAGGATCCGTACCTCCACCGACGGAGCCCTAGCTCGCGTGAACGTTTCGAAACGATTTGCGGGGTCTTGGCGATCCGTAACGTTGCCGGCACGCCACGGCAGTGAGAGCGTGCCCCAATGAATCGGAACGGCGACTCGCGGAGCGATCGTCCGCACGGCGGTCGCCGCTCGGTCAGGGTCGAGATGTCCGGGCCCGACGCTTGACCCCCAACCCCATATCGGCAGCAGCGCGAGATCGACGCGTCCGGCAAGCTCGGACAGCCCCTCGAACAGGTCTGTGTCGCCCGCGAAATAGCAGCACTGCGTCCCCTCGATCAGAAAGCCGATCGGCTCGGCGCGCACTCCGAAAGGCCACCGGCGCGAAGGATGCGAGGCGGGGACGGCGCTCACGCGCACCGCTCCGATGGCGACGCGCTCGCCGGGGCTCAGCTCAATAACTCTGTGTATGCCGTGTCGCCGGAGCCAGCGACCGGCCCCGCGGGGTGCCAGCACCGGCGCGGAGCCTCCGAGCATCCGCAGCGAGCGTATGTCCGCATGATCGGCGTGCAGGTGCGAGAGCAGCGTCGCGTCGAGCCGTCTGCCGATCTCTCCGCTCACGCGAGCCGAGCCGCGCACGAGCGGTCCCACACGGTTGCCTAGCAGCGGGTCGGTGAGCATCCTCGTTCCGTCAAGCTCGACCAGGACGGTCGCGTGCCCGGCCCAGGTCACGGCCAGAGATGACGGCGTTCGCGGCACTCCCTGATTTTGGCGCACCTGGCAATCTTCGCTTCAGTATTTGTAACCGCCGCCTTCGCCCGACCCCGAGGCCCCGGACGAGGAGGGCGCGCCGGCCGGCCCTGAGGTACCGCCGGACGCCTTCGGCTGGGTTGCGCTCGTCCCCACCTTCACCACGCTCCAGGTGCCTACGTCCTTGACCCCCTCCCCACTCGCTTCGCCGGCTTGGTGGTCCTGGGCGAACGTATACAAAGGCTCGCCTTTATATGTCACCTGGACGGTCCCTTCCGGACGCTTGACGGTCCCCAGCGAGCCGACCGAGCCACTCGGGGCGGCGCCCGCGGAAACTGTCACCGGGTGCCAGATACCAAGACAGCCGGAACTCGAAGTACAGATGAATTTGCCGGCGTGCTCGGCACTCAGCGCGTACAGCGTCATGCCCTGACCGTTCACCAAAATCGTGCCGAACGTGGGGCTGGACGTGGTCTTTACGGCGACGGCGCTCGTCGCCGTGGCGGCGGGCTGCGTAGCCGACGCCGCCGGGCTGCTCGCGCCCGAGCTGTAGCTGCTGCCGCCGCAAGCCGCCAACGTCAGCGACGTCGCGGCCAAGGCGAGTACAGGCAGTGATCTCAATGGAAGCCTCATGTCGTTTCTTCCTCTCTTTGCTCTATTTGCCGGCCCGCGTGTGCGCCCGTCGACCACTCGTTTACGGACGGGCCGCATGCCAGACCCCGCCGAAGCTGTGCAGGCCCTGGCCGTTGGCCTGACCCGCGGCGCCATCGCCCGAGTACCGGTACAACGGCAGCCCGCCGATCGTCACCTGCCACTCGCCTTTGCCGCGCGCAAGCAGTCCCAAATGTCCGTGTACTCCCGGTCCCGCCGTCAGTTTCGCGCCGCTCGAAGTCACCGTCAGCGGCGGCCACACGCCTAGACAGGCGCTGCTCTTGCACAGTAGATGTCCGGCCGTCTCGGGGCTCAACTCATACAGCGTGCGGCCCTGCACGTTGACGAGGACCTGCTCGTGCAGCCGGCCGTTCGCGGCCGAACTCACGGTGAACGAGCCACCCGCAAACGCGAGCGCCGCAAGAGAGCCAGCCAGCGCTACCGTCGCGGCCGCCACCGCCGCGCCCAGCCACTTCTGTCTAGATCCGCTGATCGATATCGAACTCCGGATGCCATCTGAGCCCATGTTCTTTTCCTTTCGTTCTTGGTTCTCTCACTTAGACGCCGTCGCGCTCCAAACATTCCCTCCTTTTCAATCGAGTCCCGGTCGCGATTCGTCCCTTCTTTGTGGGGCGACGCTCACCGTCGCTACAGTCCTCTCCATGGACGCCCTACGCGCGCGCGCACCGGGCCGGCTCCGATGACCACGCTGGACCCAGACTCGCTGCCGGTCCACACCGACCGGCTCTACCGCGCCGCCCTCGCTCTGTGCGGCTCGCGCCAGGACGCCGAGGACCTGGTCCAGGAGACGTTCGCCAAGGTTCTCGCCCGCCGGCGCGTGCTCCGCGGCACCGACGAGAAGGCCTATCTGATGAAGGTCCTGCGCAACACGTTCCTGACCGGCCGACGCACCGCCTCCAGGCGCCCGGCGCCCGCGTCGATAACGGTCGAAGAGCTGCAGCCGCCCGACCTCCGGCTTGGCGAGCGCCCCGAGGAGGCCGCCGAGGTCCGCGAGCTGCTTGCCACGATCGGGACGCTCTCCGAGGACCAGCGCCTGGCGCTCGTCGCCGTCGAGCTGGTCGGGCTCTCCCACCGCGAGGCCGCCAAAGCATTCGGCACGCGCGAGGCGACGATCGCGACCCGCGTCTTCAGGGCCCGCGAGCGCCTTGCCAAGAAGCTTGCCGGCGAGGCCACCGCCAAGCCCGCCCCCCGCGATGGCGGTGCCTTTGCGCGCCTCGGGCCGGCCCGTGAGCCGCTTTCAGAGGTCGTTAGGGAGCCTGGGGTTGACCTCCCAGCGAGCCCTACGCGCGCGCGCGGCGCGTCCACTCGGGATATCGCAAGGGAAGGGTCGGCGCCTGAACGGAGTCTTCTACAGCGAGGGCCCACATGAACGACGAGCCAGACATCAGGGCCGGCATGAGCGGCGTTGCGCCGGTGGACGACGGTGCCCAAAGCGACGACGCGCGGACGCTGCTCGGCCCGCTGCAAGACCTCGAGGCACCGGAAACGCTGCATCTGGCCGTCGCCGCGATGTCCTCCGAGCGAGCCGCTCAAAGGACGGACGGGCTCGCCGCGCGCGTCCGGCGAGGGCTCGTGGACTCGCACGGTCGAGAAAGTGGCCAGAGCAGGCGTGTGCTGGCCACGTCGGATGGCCGTACGCGCGCGCGCGTACGGCGTCGATGGATAGCGGCGGGCGTCCTCGGAGCGGCCGCGATCGCGGCCGTCGCCGCGCTGGCGATCGGGCTCGGGACGGGGCGGCACGCCGGACCGGGCGCGCTCCAGGCGGACGTGTCGCGGGCGGCCCGTTTCGGCCTGGCACCGGCGACGATGACAGCGCCGGGCACGAGCCCGACAGATACGGCAACGCTGAACCGCTCAGCCGCCGGCATCCCGTTCCCGAACTGGAAGCCGAGCCTGGGCTGGCAGGCCTCGGGGGCGCGCAGCGACCGCCTCGACGGGCGGACGGTCGCAACGGTCTTCTATGAGCCGGCCGCGGCCGGCCCGGGAGCCGCCTCGACGGGCGCGCAGACAGGCCCCGGCGAAGGCTACGGACGGGTGGGCTACGCGATCGTAGAAGGCAAAGCGCTGCCGACCCCCGGTGGCCCGGCAGTCACGAGCAACGGAACGGAATTTCACGTCCTGAGCGTGGACAAGGCAACAGTGCTGACCTGGCGACGGGCCGGCCACACGTGCATCCTGGTGGCGAAAGACGTGCCGAGCAAGGCCTTGATGAGGCTTGCGGTCTGGCAGTAAGAAGCCGGCCGATCCGACCGCGCACGACGACCAGCCTCCGCGGAACGACTCTTCCAGCCACGAAACCGGCCCGATCGCGGATCGGCATGGTTAACGAGGCTGTGCGCAAGCTGAGCCTCTTGATATGCCTGCTGGGCGGCCTCGCCATTCCGGCGCAGGCGAGCGCGCTGAGCGCGCCGCAACAGGCGTATTTGGCGCTCGCGCAGCGGGGCGTGGCCTGACCGGGACGGCGCTGAAGCGCTTCGGCGAGGAACTGAACTTCGCGCCGCGGTACGACGCGATCTACTTGCAGTGGCTCTTGGCGTTGTACGGGCTCGACGGCAACGCGGGGCTCTACCGGCTGGCGGCCGTGAACGCCGGTGACGCCCAGGCGAGGGCGGCGAACTCCGAAGGGCTGTATCTGCTCTCGTGGCTGGGCGAAGCGCTGCCCGCGAAGGACGCCGAACCGGAGATGCTCCAGACCGAGGCGGCGACGACGAGCTTGTTTGCGTGGCTGTCTGTCTACTCACCGCCGTCAGGAGGCTGACCGGATCGCAACGAACGCCGACCGGCCTAACGGCCGGCCAGCAGGGGCACGTCGTGGGCGACTTCGCCGGGAGTGAAGTTCGAGGCGTAGGCGGTCGTACGCCGGCCAGAGGCGGAGATGCCGTAGACGATGCCGGTGTGGTTGACGAACTCGGGCTGGGTGACGTCGCGTTCGGAGCCCACCCCCCAGGCCTTCCAGACGGCGGCCAGTTCGTGGGGCGAGCCGACCAGATATTGCATGCGGCCGGTCATCCGGTGGCGGGCCAGAAACGCGGCCACGGCGGCGGGCGTGTCGCCGTGGGGATCGACCGAGACAGCGATGACCTCGACGTGTTTTGACTCGGCGGGTCCCAGCAGTTCGAGGGTCGCGTGCAGGCCGGCGGCGATCAAAGGACAGACGTCGGGGCAGTTGGTGTAGAGGAAGGTGACGAGCACCGCCTTGCCTTTGTAGGAGCTGAGTTCGACCGGCTGGCCGAGGTAGTTGTGAAGGGCGATCGGCGGCGCTGGCGTGGCGGGCGAGAAGACCAGGCCGGCGCGGAACTTGCCGTGGCTGGGCGTGGCGCCGGCAACCTGCAGGCGGGGCCCTGAGCCGACGGTCAGCAGCGCGACGCCGCCGGCGATCACCAGCAGGACGGCGAGCGCCAGCAGGATGCGGGGTCGCGGGCCACGAGGGCGCATTGCTGAGCGAAGTTAGCAGCGCACAGCAATGCGTGTCACCGTTTCTGCTGTTCCAGTCGGTGCATGCACCGACTGGCTGACCGGCGCATGCGCCGGTCAGAGGTAGCGCCACATGTGGCGCTACCGAGGGCCGCACATGTGCGGCCCTCCCCCACCACGATCGAATTCGCCTAAAGCCCCGCCGGGTGGCGCTCGACGAAGCCGCCGCCGTCCTCGCCAACCGAGTTCGACCAGCGCGACCCGCCTTCGGCCAAGGCGACCGTGTCGAAGCGGCGCCCGTCGATCGTCATGTAGGCGTGTTCAGCGTTGGCGTAGATCGTTATGTACTTGCCGGGGCCCGGTTCTCCGTAGGACTCGAGCCCTGTCGAGTCCTCGGGCGAGCTGAGCAGACCGCCGCCGTGCAGCGCGTAAGAGACGGAGCCTGAACAGTCATAGCCATCGGACTCGAACGAGCCGTGGCCGCCCCCATACACGTACGGTCGCGTGGCGATTTCATCGGCCGCCGCGATCACTCTGGCGATGACGCCTTCGCCGCCGCCGGCGCTGCTCGATTCACCGCCGGCCCCACCGCCGCCGGCGCTGCTGGTTGCGCCCGCCTCTTCACGGGCCCCCGCGACGGCCGAAGGCGATGGTGTGAGCGTCCGCTCGCCGATGATGCCGACCAGTTCCCAGGTCGCCGGGCCGACGACACCGTCGACATGCAGCCCGTGCCGGGCCTGCAAGCGCCTGATCGCGGCCTCGGTTTCGGGACCGAATTCACCGTCTGGGGTCAGATGCAGCGCGGCCTGAAGGCGTGTCACCGCATTCCAGGAAGAGCCGCCCGAGGAGGATGTGCCGGCCGTGTTCGCGCCGGCCGTGGTCCCGCCAGGGCCGTTCTGAGCGCCGGTCGCGTTCGCGGAATGCTGCCGGACGAGCGCCGAAGGCGGCGGTTTCAGCGTCTGCTCGCCGCCGACCCCGATCACGTTCCAGGTCGCGGGTCCGACGACGCCGTCGGCGGTCAGTCCGTGCCGTGCCTGCAGGCGCTTGATCGCGGCCTCGGTTTCCGGGCCGAAGTCGCCGTCGGGGTTCACGTGCAGGGCCGCCTGCAGCCTCGTGACCGCGTCCCATTTGGCCGCTTCCGAGGACGCGCTCGCGCCGGTCCCGGCGCCTGCTTCGGTTTCGGTGCCGGCGCCCGCTTCGGTGCCGCCGCTTGCACCGTCGCCTGCTTCCGTGGCGCTACCGGCAGCCGCGGTCGTAGCCTCGCCGGCACCAGCTTCGCCGGGGTTTTCGGCGGCGCCGGCTTCGGCGCCGGCTTCGGCGCCGCCCGTCGCATCCGAGCCGCTCTGTGAGCTTTCTGAACTCGTCGCCGCGCCGGAGCCGGCGGGCGTGTAGGTCGCGAGCGCGCGGGCCGCCTGGGCGGCCGCCGTGCTGCTGCCCGCGGATGGCGCTTCGCCGGGCGCGGTTTCGCTGAAGCTCGCGAAAGTCGCCGCGGCGGCGGTCTGACCGCGCAGCGCGGCGCTGGTCTGAGGGCCGACCACGCCGTCGACGGACAGGCCCTTACCTTCCTGGAACTTTTCGACGGCCGTCTCTGTTTCGGGGCCGAAGACGCCGTCGACTGTGAGCCCGCCGAGTGCCTTCTGCAGCAGTTCGACCTGCCTGCCTTCGCTGCCTTCCATCAAGAGGATGCTGTGTTCGGTCGTTGTGGGCGGACCGGCCGCGGCTCCGACGGGTCCGTTGCCTTCAGCCATGCTGGCGCTCGGGCCGGCGGCCAGCGCGACGAGCGTGCCAAGAGAGATCCGTTTGGCCATCGTCCCGGCGGGCACGAAACGGAGCTGTTGGGCCCGTCTGCGCGCACGCGAGCGCCCCAACGAGAGCTGCCAGGTCTCGGCTTCGGTCAGGTCGCGGATGCCGGGCTTGCGCGCACTGGCGCTCAACAGCGCCGACAGCGTTGGCGGAGCCTGGATACCGGCGGCCCTGCGGCGACGACCGCCACGGCCGCGTTCACGGCGAGCCCGCGAGCGGGCATACGAGGACTCCCACAGATCTGAAACTGCAAGGTCACGGGACACGGCTTCTCCCGGCATGCGCCATACGTCCTTTCGGCTTGGTTTTGGCGCCTACGGGGTTAGCTGTCGGGCTCGCGCAAATGCGCTACGCCACACACTGGTGACGATTCGCCCCCGCGATCGGTATATGCCGATCGCATTGGGTCCCCCGCTCCTCGACCCCGTGGGGCCAAGGACTCGGCACGAACGGGCGGCAAACTAACAGATATCGCTGCAATCCGCATCACATGAGGAGGTCTGCAACGTTTTTTGCCGACGGTCTCGCCTTCGCCAAGTCCTGAAAGCGACTTCCCAGCCAAAAAGGACCGGCCCTTAAGGGCCGGTCATCCGCCGTGAAAGCCCGGGCCGAGAATACCGTGCCCGTAGCCGCCTAGCTTGGCCTCTTTACAGATCGACGGAGACGAAGACTGTGTTGGCACGCACGAAGACATTCACGATCGACGGCCTTCAGGCAAGACCGGTGACGGTCGAGGTCGACATCAGGCCCGGCCTGCCGGGCTTTGCGATCGTGGGCTTGGCCGGCCCCGCGGTGCGCGAGGCGCGCGAGCGTGTCCAGGCCGCGATCCTGAACTCGGGCTTCCAATTTCCGGCGCGCCGGATCACCGTGAACTTGGCCCCCGCCGACGTGCCGAAGGTCGGTCCGGGCATCGACTTGGCGCTCGCGTGCGGAGTGCTCGCGGCGAGCGGACAGCTATCGGGGGCTCGACTCGACGACCACGTTCTGCTCGGCGAGCTGGCGCTCGACGGCGGCCTGCGCGGCGCGCACGGCACGCTGGCCGTCGCCCAGGCGTGCCTGGAGGCGGACACCCAGACGCTCGTGCCGGCGGTGGGACGCGCGCGGGAGGCGATGCTGGTGGACGGGCTGGACGTCGCCCCGGCCCGGACATTGGAGAGCGCGGTGCGAATCCTGAGCGGCGGCGAGCCGGACCAGCCGCCACAGGAGGAGCTTGTTGACCCCGGCCGGGCGTCGGCCGCGATGCCGGATCTGTGCGAGGTGCGCGGACAGACGCACGCGGTGCGCGCGCTGATCGTCGCCGCCGCGGGCGGGCACAACTGTTTGCTGAGCGGCTCGCCGGGGACCGGCAAGACGATGCTCGCCCAGCGCGTGCCGTCGATCTTGCCCGAGCTGAGCAAGCCCGAGTCGATCGAGGTGACGCTCATCCGCAGCATCGTGGGCGAGTCCGAGGGCGAACTCGTGCAGAGCAGGCCGTTTCGCGCGCCCCATCACTCGATCACGACCGCGGGTCTGGTCGGTGGCGCGCGTAAGGGCTGGGTCGGGGAGATCGTGCTTGCCCACAGGGGCGTGCTGTTCTTGGACGAGCTGTCGGAGTTCTCAAAGCAGACCCTCGAGGCGCTGCGCCAGCCGCTGGAGGACGGACGCGTCGCGATCGCGAGAGCCGGCCATTCGGAGGTGTATCCGGCGCGGTTCATGCTCGTGGCGGCGACCAACCCGTGCCCGTGCGGATACGCCGGCGAACAGGACCGTTGCAACTGCGGCGAACACGAGATGGCCCGCCACCGGCGCAAGCTGAGCGGGCCGCTGCTGGACCGCATCGATCTGCAGGCGAAGCTCGAGAACACGGGCGCCGAGGGTCTGGCGGCCGAGCCGTGGACAAGCTCGGCGAAAGCAAAGGAGCTAGTGCGGCTCGCCCGGGAACGCCAGGCGCATCGCCTGCGCGGCGAGTGTCGCGAACGGGCGACGCTGAACGCAGACCTCGACGCGAGGCGGCTGGAGCGCTGCGCGCGCCTGGACGAGGGGGGTCGCGGGATGCTCGAAGCAGCCCACGCCAGGGGCACGCTCAGCGCGAGGGGCCAGCACCGCACGCTGCGGGTGGCCCGCACGATCGCCGACCTGAATGGGCGCAACCGGATAAGCAGACGCGACGTGGGCGTGGCGTTGACGCTGCGCCCGGAGACCGACCTGCGCGGCGGGCGGGCGGCGTGATGGACGGCCGGGCGGCATGCCCTGAATGCGCAAGGCGCGGCTGGTTGATGGGTGTGTTGAGCGTGCGACTGAACTGCCGCAGCCGCGACGAAACCCGGCTGCTGGAGCTGCTGGAACTGGAAGACGACGATCTGATCGACGCGGTCGGCGGCCGGCGCAGACGCGAGATCAGGCAGGCGTGGAAGCGGTTCGAACCAGAGGCGCGTGAGCATGGCCAGTGGATCGAGACGATGTGCCGGCACAGCGCCGGCTACCCGAGAGCACTGCGAAATCAGGCTGGGGGCCCTCACATGTTGTACGTACGCGGCGGGGCCGGCCGGCTGGCGAACCTGACGGCGAAACCGGCCGTGGCGATCGTCGGCGGTGCGAAGCCGACCGACTACGGCATGGAGATGGCGCGCAGCCTCGCCAGGAGTCTCGGCGCCAGCGGCGTGACGATCATCAGCACGCTCGCCGGCGGGATCGCCGCGGCGGCGCTCGCGGGGGCCCAGGAGGTCGACGGACCAGTCTTGGCGGTCGTGACGGGCGGCCTGGACGCGGGCGTGCCGGCGAACAGACGCACCGCCATCGAGAAGCTGGTGGGCCACGGCTGTGCGATCTCCGAGCTGGCGTGCGAAGAGCCTAAGAGCCGTTGGGCGGTGACCGCCGGCAGGCGCGCGGTGGCCGGTTTGGCCCAGCTGACGATCGTGGTCGAGGCCGGCGATGCTCCGGCCGACACGATCGCCGCTCGGATCGCGAGACAGCTTGGCCGGACCGTGGCCGCGATGCCCGGGCGCGTGAGTTCGCCGGCGAGTGTTGGTACCAACCTGATGCTGCGCGAGGGCGCTCCGCTCGTTCGCGACGGGGCGGACGCGCTCGAATTGTTGTCGGGACTCGGCGTGGAGGCGCGTGGTGGCTGGAGACCCAGGTCCGACGGCTCAGGGGCGGATTGCACAGGAAGAATCCAGCCAAGCGGTGACAAGCAGTGCATGGAAGATTCGGGCGCGCATGAGCTGGAACCCCGCCTGAGAGCGATCCTCGAGCGCGTGGGCGCCGGCCGTGACACGCCCGGCAAGCTGACCGGGCCGGGGGACGACGCGGGCGAGATCATGCTGGCCCTCGCCGAACTCGAGGTGATGGGCCTGCTGGGCAGAGGCGACGGCGGCCGATACGTGCCGCGTGAGAGCTTGGCTGGGGGACGACCGACTGAACGACGGCCTGCGGAAAGCGGCCGGGGGCTCGGCTATCGTTTCGCTTCGTCGGCATAACCAAGCCGAAGAGCGATGAGGCCCGCTCCATAACCGCGGCATGCCCGCTGATGGCTTCTACCGAACAACGACGGAACCCAAAACGGGAGAACTCACTTCGGTGGACACCATCAGCTCAGAGCAAGCGCCCGAACCCGAGCGCTCGGCGGTCCAGATCGAGGACTTGGCCGAACTGCCGCCAAGATTCAGGGCGGCGCACCCGCGGATCGGTGGGCTGGAGCTGCTCGCGGTGGGTGGCGGTGGCGCGCTGGGCGCGCTCGCACGGGTCGGAGCCAGCCAGGCCTGGCCCAGCGCGCCGGGAGCCTGGCCGTGGGCGATCTTGGCGGCGAACATCGCTGGGGCTTTTATTTTGGGCTGCCTGATGACAGGGCTACGCCACGGCCCGATCTCGATCCCGATGTACAGGCTCCTCGGGACCGGCTTCTGCGGCGCGCTGACGACCTTCTCGACGATGCAACTACAGCTGTTGCAGATGCTCGATCAAGACCGCTACGGCCTGGCGGCCGGCTACCTGGCGGCCAGCCTGGTCGGCGGCTACACGGCGGTGACACTTGCCGCGAAGGTGACGGGTCGAGCGGCGCTGGCCGCCGCCGCGTCGAGGAGCGAGGCCCGGGCGTGAGCGCGCCGGTGTGGATCGCCGTCGCCGGGCTCGGCGCGGTCGGCGCGCTGGCACGACTGCTGGTCGAGGACCTCGTCAGCTCAAAGCTCCCGTTCGCTTGGCCGGCGGGCACGCTGGTCGTGAACCTGACCGGCACGTTCATGCTCGGCCTGATCGCGGGCCTGGCCCTGACAGGCAACGCACTGGTGCTGGCCAGCGGCGCCACGATCGGCGCTTACACGACCTTCTCGACCTGGATGCTCGAGACGCACAGCCTCGGCGAAGACGATCGCCGGCCCGCCGCCATCGCGAACGTGCTCGTCAGCGTGCTGCTCGGACTGACGGCGGTCGCCCTCGGGCGACTGCTTGGCGGGGCGCTCTGAGCCGGCAGGCGCCCCTGGAGGTGGCGGTGCGCTCGGACACTCTGAGCCGGCGCGGCACGCTCTGAGGCGGCGGCCCTTGGCGCGGGCCCCCAGACGCCCGGAAGAACGATTGAGGCAGGTATAGTTGGCGCGGACGCGCGGATGTAGCTCAGCTGGCTAGAGCGTCGCCTTGCCATGGCGAAGGTCGAGGGTTCGAATCCCTTCATCCGCTTGACACGAAAGCCCCGCAAATCGCGGGGCTTTCTGCTTTTCTGGGTCGGGTTCAAGGGGCCACGACGGAGTATGTGGGTAGCTCGTCGTCGGCTTCGTGTTCTTCCCCCACGCTGCGAATGCGGCCTTCGTGTGGGTTGTGCATGTCGAAGCCGCGCACATCAAGTTGAGCCTTCAACACGCTCTCGAAAGCATGTGGCATCACACTTGCCACGCGCAGGCGGTTGGCTGCCGTCGTCAGGGTCGGGCGTAGATCGCTACTGCACGCCGATGGTCGCCTTCGGTCGCATCGAGGAAGGGCTGAAATCGCTGATCGGAAAGCCACTCGGCTGCTTGCTTCTCGTCCACGACCGGCTAAGCTACATGAGACGCCCCGGTACCGCCTAGGACCCTTCGTGGGTTATGCGGCCGGGGCTTTGTCGTTTCTCACACACCTCAGCCGGCTTGGGCGATGTGCTCGCTGTCCTGCGACAGGCCGCATCCTTCCGAGAGTGGAACGCCCTCGGCCTCGATCCATCTGTTGACGGACCCGAAGCTTCTGAAGTCGTGCGCGCTGCGCGACCCGTCGTTCAAGGTGCTAACAACTCATCGGCGCCGTAGTAGTTTGTGCGCTTCCACTCCTGGGGGCACGCAATGAACCATCTGGCAGTGATCCTCGTTATGGCAGACAGCGACTCTCCGCGTTGAGTTGCCCGATGCCCCTGCTCTCCTCGTCCTGAGCACAAGCGAGCTGTGCGGCCGCGGGGACGCTTGCCCGATTCTCCTGCCCCTCGGTGACGATACCCCCGGTCGTCAGTTGGGCTTGTGCGCCAGGAAAAGGTAGCGATTGAGACTGAGGAAGTAGTTGGGGCCGAGTTCGGTTAGGTCTTGTGCCCATGCCGTGGCTTCGGCCTCGCTCACGCCGTTGCGATCGGGTACGAACCTGGCGATCAGCTCAAGCATTCCGGCGCTATAGGTGTTGGGGTCATATCCGGCGTTGAACAACGGCACGATTTGGCGGTCGGTGACTTCAAGTCCAGCATCGCGCAGCAGCCGTGTGAGCGTACGCGGCAGATGAGGGTGAACGAGGTGCGCCTCCCACGCGGCGAGCACCCGGTCCATGCGCTCGTTGTTACTCGAAGCCCATACGATCGAGTCCCAGTCGGTGTCAAGCACGAGCGCCCGGCCTCCCGGCCGCAGCACCCGCCCTAGCTCCAGCAGCGCGGCGGGAACATCATCGACGTACTCGTAGACCTGTGTGCAGACCGCGACGTCGAAGCTCGCGTCCGCATAAGGGAGCGTGTGCGCGCCAGCTTCTTGGTACTCGATCGGGCCGCTGCCAGCTGGTGGTCTGCGCGCTTTGGCGAGGGCAAGCATGTTCTCGCTGACGTCCACCCCGCAGATCCGCCCGCTCCTCCCGACAGCAACGGCCATTTCGCACGCTAGTAGACCAGGACCCGAGCCGATGTCGATCACGCGCTCGCCGGGCTGGAGCGCAAGTGACCGCAGGATCGTTTGGCGCTGTTCGGCGACATCGGGCGTGGTGTAGATCCTCTCTACGCGCCGGGAAGCGTCCTCGTCGAACTGCAGGGTGGCGCTCATAGTTCGCCTTCGGTTGGTGAATGGCTCACTCTTAGGGAACGCCAGGGTACACCTGATGTTCGATACGGTGTCGTGGCGATCATGGCAGCGACCGACACGACATCACCAAGGCTCGTCACAGGAGTCGATTTCGTGGCCGTCTCGACGAAAGACCTCGACCGCGCGATCGCGTTCTACGGTCAGACTCTCGGCCTGCCGATGTCGGTGCACCTCGACGAGCGCGGCTACGCCGAGTTCGAGACCGGCAACCTGACCTTGAGCGTGATCGACGCCGAGAAGATGGGCATGACCCACCAGGTCAGGGGCCACGAGATCGCTCTGCACGTGGACGATGTTCAGGCCGCCCGCCAGACACTCGAATCCGAAGGTGTCCAGTTCAGGGGCGACACCCTGGACACAGGTGTCTGCTACATGGCCATGTTCAACGATCCAGACGGCAACCCGTTGATGCTGCACCATCGCTACGCCCCCCGCCAAGCCCAGACCTGAGTCGATCAAGCTTCGCCTGCTCCATGAGCGCCCGTGGCGCGAGCACGAGCGGCTGTCCGGGCGATTGTTTTACGCCCTCGCGCCTCAGTACGCCAGGTCCAGCGCGGCGCTCGGCACCGAACGCCCGTCCTCGTCGGAACGCGCCTTCTCCGCGCCGCGCACCGCCGCCACGGCCTCGCCGCGCTGGGCCGACTTGACGCCGTACAGATAACCGTCGGCCCTCACCATCGCCCGCTCGAGCGTCTCGCCCGGCAACCACTCGCTGACGCCGACCGACCAGCCGACGAGGTCCTCCTCGCCGCGCAGCCGCTCGAGCACGGCGTCCGCGCCGGCCGGCGTCGTGGCGGGCAGCAGCAACGCAAACTCATCGCCGCCGTGCCTGGCCACGATGTCCCCCGGGCGCACCCTCGCTCGCCAGGCGAGACCAAGGCCGGCCAGAAGCCGGTCGCCGGCGGCATGGCCCTCGCGGTCGTTGATCTGCTTGAAACCGTCGAGATCGAGCACGGCCAGCGTCAACGGGCTGCCCGTGCGGTCGGCCAGCGCGCGCTCGCGCAGCGCCGCCGCCTGGAAACCTGTCCTGTTGAGAAGGCCGGTCAGCTGGTCGGTCCCCGCCTCGCGACGCAGATTCTCGCTGAGCCGCCCCAACAGCAAACAGATCGACCAGATCGTGACGGTCACGATGAACCAGTAGACCGTTACGTCCCGCAGCGACCCGAGCGCCAGCGCGGCCCCAAACGCGACCGAGATCAAGGCGGCCTGTGCCATCGCGGCACGTTTCGGAAAGAAGTGGGCGGCGTAGATCGCGATCCACGGATACGCGAACGCCGCGATCATCATCCCGCCCGGCGTCGCGGCGTTGACGATCAGCCAGCTTGTCGCCAGCGCCCCGAAGGCCGTCAGCAGCTCGAAACCGAGCAGCGAAATGCGGTCCCCGAACAGCCAGACCGCACCGGCGGCGAGGAGTCCGAGCAGACCGACTCTCGAGATCAGACCGACCGGCTCGGCGGCGCTGATCGGAAAGATCAGCACAGCCAGGCAGATCGATGCCTTGAACGTGTAAAGCGCGGCGAGCGCGGCTGCCATCGGGGGTCTGCGAACGCTCACGCGCACGGACCCCTCGCCGTGCTGACGCAGATGAAACCGCCGCGGCCCGTCCTCGGATCGCGGCGGTGTGCTGTCGGTTCTATCGGCCACCTACCGGACTATTCGGTCTGCCCCCCGCCAGGCTTGAGTTTGACGGATGCCTGACAACAAACCTTCACGCTCACCCATGCTGTCAGCCCCCAGAAACACCCATCTTCATCGGGCGGTGCGCTGTCCGAGCCGGCCCCGGCGCCGCCAGGTGAAGGCGATACCCTGGAAGCGAGATGCTGTTCGCGCGCAAGCAGCCGACGATGGTCGATCAGGCCTCGGCGCTGCCCGGCCGCGAAGAGCCGATGCAGGTCCCCGAGCGCCACGAGGTCCTTCAAACCCCGCTAAAAGGACCTTTCCCGGAGGGCGTCGAGACGGCCGTCTTCGGAATGGGCTGCTTCTGGGGCGCCGAGCGCGTCTACTGGCAGGCCCCCGGCGTGTACACCACGGCCGTCGGCTACGCCGGCGGTTACACGCCGAACCCGACCTACGAGGAGGTCTGCTCGGGCAAGACCGGCCACGCCGAGGTCGTACTCGTCGCGTTCGACACCTCCAAAACCAGCTTCGACGAGATGTTGAAGCTCTTCTGGGAGGGCCACGATCCGACCCAAGGCATGCGCCAAGGCAACGACCTCGGCAGCCAGTACCGCTCCGCGATCTACTATCTCAGCGACGCCCAGCGCGCCGCCGCCGATGCCTCGCGCGAAGCCTACCAGCGCATGCTTGCCGCGGCCGGTCACGGCCAGATCACGACCGAGATCGCGCCCGCCGCCCCCGCCAACCCGATCTACTACGCCGAGCCCTACCACCAGCAGTACCTGGCCAAGAACCCTGGCGGCTACTGCGGCCTCGGCGGCACCGGCGTGGCCTGCCCGGTCGGGCTGACGAAGGCCTGAACGACCGCGGCCCCGCCGTGGCGGGGCCGCAAGTCGCTTTCGTGATGTCCCGGATCGCGACCCGCCCGCAGCCCGTGTGGGGTCTGGCTGCGAGGGGTTCGCGACCCGGGCTTGCGTGCCCGCCTACGTAGCGCTTCCGAGCGCGGGCTCGCCGCCGGACGGCTGCCAGGCCGGCGGGTGGGGACCGCCGAGCGTGGGGACGTCCGAAGGGTAGACCTCGTTGCCGTGGATCGCGTGATCGCCGATCTCGAGCTCCTCGTCGGAGAGTCGCAACGGGATGAAGATACCCACGAGCTTCAACAGGATGAACGTCGCGATACCGCTGAAGACGATCACCCACGCGGCCGTCTCGGCCTGCCAACGCAGCAGTTTCCAGCTGCCGCCGTTGAAGACGCTTTCGAATCCGGGCAGACTTTCGGCGCCTCCGATTCCGATGTACTCGACGAGCTTGGGGTCCGCGAACAGACCCACCATCAGACCGCCGCACAGGCCGGCGATGCCGTGGGTATATATCACCCCGAGCGTGTCGTCCACGTGTCTGAAGACGGGCGCTCGACTGAGGAACCGGATCGACATCCACACGATCGTCGAAGCGATCACGCCGACGGCTATCGCGCCGAAGCCGTTAACGAAACCGGCAGACGGAGTGATCGCAACGAGCCCCGTGATCATGCCGTTGACCGAGCCGATCAGGGACGGCTTGTCACGGAAAATGTAGTCCCAGGCGATCCACACGAGCATCGCTACGGCCGTGCACAGGTTCGTGTTGACGACGGCCGCCGACGCGTTGGCGCCCGCGTAATAAGAATCGCCGCCGTTGAAGCCGTTCCAGCCGAGCCACAGCAGACCCGCACCGCAAGCGACCATCAACAGGTTGTTCGGCGCATCGATCTCGCGGTCTCGTTGTAGTCGCGGCCCGATCACGGCCGCCGCAACGAAGCCCGATATGCCCGCGGCCAGATGGATTACGTAGCCGCCTGAGTAGTCCAGCGCGCCGTGCGCCGCGAAATAGCCGCCGCCCCAGATCAGGAACGCGTTGACCGTGTATACGAACGTGATCCACAACAAGACGAACGGAATCCACGCCTTGAAGCTGATCCGCCCGAGTACCGAGCCGAGCATCAGGATCGGCGTGATCGCGGCGAACACGAACTGGAAGTAGACGAGCGAGGCCTCCGGGAAGTGGAACGGCGGCCCCGTCGTGATCGACGGGATGATCGCCTGGCCCTCCTCGGCGCCGGTCGACAGGACCGTGCCCGACTTCCCCCAGAACGTGTCCAAGAAGCTTTTACCGCTTCCGATCGGGGTGCCGAAGCCCATCTTGAACGCCCACAGGCACCAGGCGACGAGCACCAGGCAGAACGCCACGAACGTGAGCATCATGCTGTTGACCGACCAGCGCTTCTGCATGACCCCGCCGTAGAGCACGGCCAGGCCGGGAAGGCTCATCAGGCCGACGAACGTCGCGGCTGTCATCTGCCACGCGTTGTCTCCGGCGTTGAGCCAGCTCGGGTACGCGAGCCATTCTGCTGTCGCAAGGACGGACATACGCCTCCATTTCTCCTATCGGGTGCCGCCGCGCCCCCGACCCGCCCGAGCGGGGCGGGGACGCGACAGTTGCGGTGGGCTTATGTAAACGCCTGCCTTGGACGCCCGGTAGGGACACATTGGCCAACAGTTAGCCGAAGGCTTTCGACATTTGTCGAGAGCCGGCCGCGCGGCCCCACACGCCCCACGCACGGCCCCAGGATCGCGCGCGAGCGGACCGTCAGCCGAACGGGAAGCCGGCACGCCGGCATGACGCGCGCAGTTCGGCCGCCGAACTCTTGAAAGCCTGGGGCGAAGCACACAACGCGCGCGCGCGTCCTCCGCAGGCGTGCTCGACGGCGCCGCCGAGCGTGGAAGCGAACACCACTTCGACGCAATCCTTGCGGCGAGTTGAAGAGCCACTCGTCAGGGCGACGGCACCGAGGCCGATGACCGCCAGCACGACACATGCGAGCAACACGCCGACCGCGGCCCGCTCGCGTCTGCCCCAGCGCAGCGGCTCGGACAGCCGCTTTGACTGATCCATCATGATCATCAGCGACCTAAGCCTATTGCGAGTCGTCAGACGGTTTGAACGAGAGCGCTGCCGAGTTGATGCAGTAGCGCTGGCCGGTCGGTCCAGGACCGTCGTCGAAGACATGGCCGAGATGGCCGCCACAGGTCCTGCACAGGACCTCGGTGCGCTTCATGAACAACGAGTTGTCTGGCTTCAGCTCGACGGCCTCGGCGACGGCCGGCTCTGTGAAGCTGGGCCAGCCTGTACCGGAGTCGAACTTGGTGTCCGAGCCGAACAGCTCGGTACCGCAGGCAGCGCACATATAGGAGCCGGCGTCCTTGTTGTAGACCAGCTCGCCGGTGAACGGCGCCTCGGTGCCGGCCCTGCGCAGAACCTCGTACTGCTCGGGGCTCAGCTCTTCGCGCCACTCCTCGTCCGACTTGACGACCTCAGGCTCGCTCATGCTTTTCAGTTCTAGCACGCAAGCGGTCCGCCTGCTAGGCTGATCCTTACGTTCACGTCAACTTCAACATCGTCATCGCTCGGCTCCGCCGGCAGCCGCATCGGTGTCGGCGGCGAACACGCCAACTACAGATGGTGGGCTCTGTCGTGCACGAGCCTCGGCATGCTGTTGGCCGCGACCAACTCGGGGACCTTGATAATCGCGTTGCCGGACCTCGAGCGCTCGCTGCACACGAGCTTGCTGGCGCTCGTCTGGGTGATCCTGGCCTATCTGATCGCCGCCACGGTGCTCGTCTTGATGGCCGGCCGCCTCAGCGACCTGTTCGGCAGAAAGAAGGCCTACGTCGGCGGTTTCGTCGTGTTCGCGGCGGCTTCGCTCGGCGCGGGCTTCGCGCCTGACGCGACCGTTCTGATCCTCTGGAGGGTGCTGCAGGGAACCGGCTCGGCGTTCCTGTTCGCCAACGCGGCGGCGCTCGTGACCGACGCGTTCCCGAAGCACGAACTGGGACTGGCGATGGGCGCCAACACGATGGTCGCGGCGATCGGCTTGGTTCTGGGGCCGGTCCTCGGCGGAGCGCTCGTGGCGATCTCCTGGCACTGGGTCTTCTGGTTCAACGTGCCGTTCGCGCTCGCGGGCGCGGCCTGGGGTGCGCTCGTGCTGCGCGAGCTGGCCCAGCGCGAGCACGTGCCCAGCTACGACGTGCTCGGCACCGCCACGTTCATAATCGGACTGACCGGCCTCGTGCTGGGCGTATCGAAGGGCGGGCTGAGCGGCTGGGATGAGCCGGTCGTGATCGCCAGCCTCGCCGTTTCGGCGGTACTGCTTCCGATGTGGGTCGTAATCGAGCAGCACTCGAAGGCGCCGATGCTGGACCTGGGCCTGTTCAAGAACAGGCTGTTCGCGGCGGCTACCGCCGCGGCCTTCATCAACGGCTTGGCCAGGTTCGCGCTGATGTTCATCTTCGTGTTCTATTACCAGGGCGCGCAGTCCAACTCTCCGATCGAAGCCGGCGTCAAGTTGATCCCGTTGGCGCTCGGCATGCTGATCGCCTCGCCGCTTGCCGGGGCCTACGCCGACCGGCACGGCTCGCGAGGCTTGGCCGCGCTCGGGATGCTGCTCAGCGCCGTCGGCCTCGCCGGGATGACGACGCTCGGCGTGCAGACGCCATACGCGCAGAGCGCCCTCTGGCTGGCGGTAGTCGGCGTCGGGTCAGGCATGTTCAACAGCCCCAACACGGCCGCGATGATGGGCGCGGTCCCGCCCAAGCGACGCGGGATCGCGGCCGGCGCGCGAACCCTCGTGCAGAACACAGGCGCGGTCCTTTCAATCGCGTTCGTGCTTGCGATCGTCACCTCGTCGGTCCCCAAAGCGACCTTGTTCGCGGTCTTCTCGGGCCTCTCTCACGGCCTCTCAGAGCAGAAGCTGGCTCCGTTCATCCACAACATGCACGTCGCGTTGTGGGTCCTGGCGGGAACCTCGCTGATCGGCGCCTTCGTGTGCCTGCTGCGCCCCAGCCACGCCCGGGCGCCGGCCGGCGCCGGGCCCGAACCCGCGACCCAGAGGGCGGCATGAGCGCGCCGGGCGGGCAAACTCCGAACCTCCGCATCGGAGACGTCGCCAAGCTGGTCGGCACGACGCCGCGGACGATCCGCTACTACGAGGAGACCGGCCTGTTGCCACACGCACCGGCACGGCCGGCCGGAGGCCACCGCACCTACAGCGAGGCAGAGGTCGAGCGGCTGCGCGAGGTGATGCGTCTGAAAGACCTGTTGGGAGTGACCCTCGAGGAGCTAAAGACGTTGCTCGCCGCCGAGGACGCACGGGCGCTCGTGCGGGCCAAGCTGCGCCGCGAGGACGTCGTTCCGGCGCGCAGGCGCGAGCTGCTGGGCGAGGCGCTCGGACACATCGACCGCCAGCTCGAACTGGTCGACCGCAGAGCCGAGGAGCTGGCCAAGCTGAAGAACGAGCTGTGCGAGACGCGCAAGCGTGTGCGGCGGCGCATCCGCGAGCTGGAAGCCCAGGCCGCGGCCTCCTTCCCGGAGGATCAGCTACCAAAGAACCTCAGCAATGCCTGACGCGGCCCCGGAGCGTGCCCGGAGCGCGGGCCGGGGTCCGGCGACCCGCCGACCGCGAACCGTCAGGCGCCCGGCCTCTGACGCCGCTCGTAGCCGCGGCATTCGAGCACCGGCAGACGCGGGTACCGCAAAAAGGACGGATCGGTGCGCGAGCGGCCGCACAACGAGAAGACCGATCCGCGAGTGTTCGGAACCTGGACCTGGTGCTCGCAACCGTTGCACAGGCCCGCGTTCGGGATCGAGTTCGGTCGGGGCCTTCGCGACGGGGCCATACCGTGAGCGTAACGGCGTGCCCGCGGCCCGCGCGCGCTGCCGCGCCGTCCATACCCGGCACTCAGACCGTCCGCACATACAGCGCTCCGGGCCTCTTGCAATAATAGTTGACTGAACAACTATGACTACGTTCTACCGCCTACTCGGATTTCTGCGCCCATATAAGCGGGGCCTGACCGTCTCGTGGCTGCTGGCCAGCCTGGCGATGGTAATGACCGTGCTCCTGCCCGCGTTGACGGGCAAGGCCGTTCAGATCATCGGCACGAGCGGCCATCATCCCGCCTCCACGACCAAAGCCGACGAGCACCACGAACTGACCCTCATCGCCGGCGCGATCGCGCTCGCGGTGCTCGTACGCTGGGCGCTGACCTACTGGCGCAGAATGATCGCCGGGCGGGTTTCGCTCGGCGTCGAATACGACCTGCGCGAGCGGCTTTACGGCCATCTGCAAAGCCTGGAGCTGTCCTTCTTCGACCATCAGCAGACCGGCCAGCTGATGTCCCGGGCGACAGTCGATCTGCAGGCCGTTCGCTTCTTCTTGGGTTACGGCTTGGTCTTCATCCTGCAGTCGATCTTGACGATCGCCTTGGCCGGCATCGTGATGATCGTCACCGAACCGGCGCTCGGCCTGATCGCGCTGGCGCCGGTGCCGTTCGTGATCGTGATCTCTTACCGGTACGGCCGGCGCGCGAGGCCCGCGATCCAGGAGACCCAGCAGCGGATCGCCGAGCTGACCGCTGACGCCGAGGAGAACATCTCGGGCGTGAGGGTCGTCAAGTCCTTCGCGCGCGAGCCCCGGCAGCTCGGGCGCTTCGAGAACAGCGTCGGGCGCGTGTTCAGCCAGGCGATGGTCGCGACCCGTTTGGAAGCGAGATACAACCCGATGATCGGCTTTCTGCCGCAGCTCGGCCTGGCGGCGGTGCTCCTGATCGGCGGCCAAGCGGTGATCAAAGCGCACCTTACGCTCGGCCAGTTCACCGCGTTCTACCTTTATCTGAACATGCTGATCGCGCCGATGCGCTCGCTCGGCGTGATGTTGAACCTGGCTCAGCGCGCGACCGCATCCGGCGCGAGGCTGTTCCAGGTCCTCGACCGCTCGCCCCGCATGAGCGAGCCCGCCAATGCCCCCGCGCTGCCGCCCGGCAACGGCCACGTTCAGTTGCGCGACGTCACGCTGCGCTACGAAGGGGCCGACGATTTCGGAGCGGCCTTCTCCGTTGCGCGCGACTCCGCGCACGGGGTCTCGACGGGCGCGACCCCCTCCCCCGCGTCCGCTGGCTTGACCGGCACGGCCGCGGCCGCCGCGCGCAACGGCTCGATCGCAACGCCGAGCGCGAACGGATCGGTTCGCGAGGGAACCGCCAGAGCGGTGCTCAGCGACATCAACCTCGACGTGCCGGCCGGCCTCACGGTCGCGCTCGTCGGCGCCACCGGATCAGGCAAGACGAGCCTGGTGTCGCTGATCTCTCGGCTCTATGACGCCAGCTCGGGCCAGGTCCTGTTGGACGGCGCCGACGTGCGCGAGGTCAGCCTGCGCTCGCTGCGCCAGCAAGTGGCGGTCGTCAGCGACGACCCGTTCCTGTTTTCGGCATCGGTCGCCGAGAACATCGCCTACGCCAAGCCGGCGGCCGAGCGCCCACAGATCGAAGACGCCGCCAGCCGTGCCCAGGCCCACGAGTTCATCGAGCGCTTGCCCGACGGCTACGACACGCTCGTAGGTGAGCGCGGCCTGACATTGTCGGGCGGTCAACGCCAGCGCCTGGCGATCGCGAGAGCGCTGCTGGCCGACCCGAGGATCTTGATCCTCGACGACGCGACCTCCTCGGTCGACGCCTCGACCGAGCGCTCGATCAAGCTCGCGCTGGCCGAGGCGATGCGCGGGCGCACTACCTTCGTGATCGCCCACCGCCTTTCGACGATCGCTTTGGCCGATGAGATCGTGGTTCTCGACCACGGCCGGATCGTCGCCCAAGGAGACCACGAGCATCTGCTCGACGCGTCCGAGTTGTACCGCGAAATCGTAGAAAAGGGTTTGCCTGAGCACGTCTTCATGACGACCGAGACGCGCGAGCGCCGCGCGCGGGAGGTGAGCGGAATATGAGCGTCTTCGGCGGTACCGGCGGTGGCCGGGGAGGCGCCGGACGGGCGCCGAACACAACCGGCGCGATGCGGGCGCTCGGCCCTGGCATGGGCCGCGGAATGTCGCAATGGACCGGCGAGCGCGCCAGCAGGGCCAGCCGGGGGCGCAACCTGCGCGGCCTGTTGGCGCTGTTGAGGCCCTACCGGCTGCGCGTCGCCGTGATGCTCGTCGCACTGGTCCTCGGCACCGCCGCCTCGCTGGCGCCGCCGCTGCTGGCGAGGATCGCGATCGACGAAGGCATCGGCAACCACGACACGACGACGCTCGTGCTGGTCGTGATCGCGTTCCTGGTCTCGGCGGTGCTCGTCTGGGCGATGACCTACGCCCAGACCTATCTCGTCGGCTGGGTCGGTCAGCGCGTCCTCGCCGACCTGCGCATCAAGATCTTCAAGCACCTGCAATCCCAGCCGATCGGCTTCTACGAGAGCCGGCCCGCGGGGGTCCTGATCTCGAGGATCACCAACGACGTCGAGGCCCTCGAAAACCTCGTCACCGATTCGGTCGTGACCCTGTTCCAGGCCGGCTTGACGTTGATCGGGGCGGTCGCGGTGCTGCTCTACCTCGACCCGAAGCTCGCGCTGTTGACGTTCTGCATCGTCCCCTTCATCGCCGCCGGCTCAATCTGGTTCAGGCTGGTCTCCGCCGGAGCGTTCAGGCGCACCCGTGAGACGATCGGGGCGATCACGGGCTACCTGCAGGAGACCTTGTCTGGCATCAGGGTCGTGCGCAGCTTCGGCCAAGAGCCCCGCCACGAAGCCCAGTTCGCGCGGCTGAACACCGAGAACTGCGATGCCAACATGGTCACGGTCCGGCTGAACGCCTCCTACTTCCCAGCCGTCGAAATGCTGTCCGGGATCGCATTGGCGGTGATCGTGCTGTTCGGCGGCTATCAGGCGCTCGAAGGCCACATCACCGCCGGCACCGTCGTCGCGTTCGTCGGGACCCTGTCATACCTGTTCGAACCGATCCAGCAGCTTTCCCAGCTGTACACGACCTACCAGTCCGGGATGGCCGCCCTCGAGAAGATCTTCCAGCTCCTGGACGTAGCTCCGACGCTGAGCGACCGCGAGGGGGCGAGTGAGCTGGAGCGGATCCGCGGCGAAGTCAGGTTCGAGAACGTCTCCTTCGCTTACAACCCGCGCAAGCGCGCGAAGCGGGTCGGCGACGGAGCGCCGGGCGGACGCCCCGGCCAGTCCGGGACAGGCGATCCTGGCGAACTCGATGGTTCCGGCGGGCAACAGCCCGAGGAAGTCAAAGCGCTGGAGCGGATCGATCTGACGATCCCGCCCGGCCAGACGGTCGCGCTGGTGGGCGCTACGGGGGCCGGCAAGTCGACGATGGCCAAGCTGATTGCCCGCTTCTATGACCCGACCGAGGGCCAGATCCTGATCGACGGGCACGACCTGCGCCAGATCACCAGCTCATCGCTGCGCTCGCAGATGGGGATAGTCCCCCAAGAGGCTTTCCTGTTCAGCGGCACCATCGCCGAGAACATCGCATTCGGCCGGCCCAACGCCACGCCAGAGCAGGTCCACGAAGCCGCGGCGGCCGTCGGCGCCGATCGCTTCATCGCGGAGCTGACCGACGGCTATGACACCGAGGTCGGCGAGCGCGGCGCGCAGCTCTCTTCAGGCCAGCGCCAGCTGATCGCCTTCGCGAGGGCCCTGATCTCAGACCCCAGGATCCTGGTGCTCGACGAGGCGACCTCCAACGTCGACCTCCACACCGAGACCCGGATCGAGACCGGCCTGCGCAGGCTGCTTGCCGGGCGCACCGCGATCGTGATCGCCCACCGCCTCTCCACGATCAGGCAGGCCGGCAGGATCATCGTCCTCGAAGGAGGCCGCATCGTCGAGCAGGGCACCCACGATGAACTCGTCGCCGCCGGCGGGCGCTACCACAAGCTGTATCGGGACTGGGCTACGCAGGCGGCGGCGTAGACCAGAACGACCGTCCATCAGCTCGGGCTCGCCGCTGGACGCGGGCACAAGAAATACTCCGGGACAGGGATTCGAACCCCAAATTCCTGCTCCAGAGGCAGGCGTGTTGCCGGTTACACCATCCCGGATCGGACACCAAGAATAGCGGCAGACACTGCGCTGCCGTGCTCTACGCCTGCGCGGAGGCCGCCTCCGGCGCGAAGAATGTCGTGATCGCCTGCTCGAGACCGGGGTCGAGCACGAGCAGAACCTCGTCGCCGTCCTGGATGACGGTGTCGGGCTTGGGAACGAAACCGGAGCCGTCGCGCAGGACCGAGATGATGAGGCTTCCCTCGGGCAGGTCGATGTCGGCGACATGCCTGCCGACGGCGGGCGCGTTTGGGCTGACCTCAAGCTCGATGATCTCGAGGCGCTCCTCTTCAAGAGCGAGCAGGTGCACGAGCCCGTAGCGGGGCACCTCGTGCTCGATCAGCCTCAGGATCAGGTCGGTCGCGGAGACGGCCGGCTGGATGCCGAGCAGCCTGAAGTGATCGTGGTTGCGAGGGTTGTTGACCCTGGCGATGATCCTGTCGCAGAGGTACTTCTCCTTGGCGACCTGGCAGACGAGCATGTTGTCCTCATCGTCGCCGGTCACGGCGATCACGAGGTCGGCGCGCTGGATGCCGGCACGCTCCAGGACCCACAGCTCGGTCGCGTCGCCGTATTGGGCGGCGTGCTCGAACTCCTCCTCGATCGCCAAATAACAAGACCGCGAGGACTCGATCAAGGTCACTTCGTGATCCTTGGCCATCAGCTCGCGAGCCAGACTGCGCCCGACCTTGCCGGCTCCGACGATGATCACGTACATGCCTTCGCTCTCGTTTCTTCTGGCGGTGGCGAGTCCGCTCAGGCGGGCTCAGGCTCAGGTTGCAGGGCGCGCTCGAACATCTCGATCGCGTGCTTGGTCGGAGAGATCGTGTCGAGGCCCTGTTCGCCATACCAGTTCGCGCGCGCGGGGTCCATCACGCGGACGACCACCTTCTTGACCCCGAACCTGCGCTGGGCGATCTGGGCGATGATCAGGTTCGTGTTGTCGCCGTCGGTCGAAGCGATGAACACGTCGGCGCGCTCGATCCCCGCCGCGATCAGAGCGTCCGTCTCCAGGGCGGTGCCGACCGTGAACTGGCCTTCGGCGTCCTCCCAGCTACGACTCTGACCGGCGTCCAGGCGCTCGTGCGAGAGCGGATCCTCGTCGAGCACCGACACTTCGTGACCGGCGGCAAGAGCCCACTTCGCCAGGGCCGAGCCGACCCTGCCGGCACCCACGATCATCACGAACATGAGATCGCCACAGCTTTCGACGGAGTATCGGCCGGACTCATCAGCCCGCAGGTTAGACGATGCGCCCGGCGCCACTCACGCACGCGCGCGTCCGGCTCTCAGCCAAACTTTTCACGGCCCGGTTGCGACTGTCGGGCCACCCCGCCACCCTTCACGACCCTGCCCGTGCAGCGGGTCGCCAGTCGTGACCTTTCACGAGGACCCGGCGCCGACCTTCGTTGCCTGCTCGCTGGACAGCGCCTGCTCGTCCCCGGCCGCCGGGGCGGTCAGGATCACGCGGCAAGGGGCCTTGGCGACGACGTACTTGGTGATATCTCCGACGAAGTCCTCGAGCGGCCCGCCACGACCGCCCAAGCGCGCCCCGCCACGCACACGCGAAGGCTCCTCCGCCGCGAGCACGATCGCCTCGACACCGCGGCGCCTGGCCTCCTCGACGATCGCGTAGCCGGCGCGTCTGGTCCTGATGGTGGCGGTGGCGACGTGAACCCCGGTGTACTCCTCCCCCACCGCCTTGGCTCTCGCGAGCGCCTGCCTGGCGTGCGTGACCTGGGCCTCGGGCAAGCGCGCCTCCAGAGGCAACGACATCGGGATCACGAACATCCAGACAGCCTCGATCGTGGCCTCGTCGATCGCGGCCTCGTCGGTCTGCTCGCCGGCGACGAGCAGGGCCGCGGTCTGCACGATGTCATCGTCGAGCTTGGTTCCGAGCAGGGGAACCAGGATCGAGCCGTAGTCGCGTTCGGGGGCGGGCTCTGAGCGCGTCAGCATCGACGGGGCGACGGTCACACGGCGCAGCAGCGACGCGTCGTCGGCTTTGCGATAGATCACATACAGCGCGATCCCGGCCGCCATCCAGCCAAGGCCGACGTAGCGGGCGGCTTCGTGGACGGCGAACACGGCCGCCAGGCCGACCGCTGAGAAGAGCGCGCCGAGCAGGGCCGGCAGCGGCAGCTCGCCGCCACGGACCCTGACCGCCAAGGGGATCCTGTAGGGACGGTCGCGCGCGGGCTCGGAGTAGCGCAACTTGCAGATCGAGACGTGCGCGATCGTGAACGCCAGCATCGCCCCGAACGCGTACAGGCCGACCAGAAAGTCGAGATTCTCGGAGGCGGCCAGGCCGGCGGCGATCACGCCGGCGATCACGATCAGAACGTAGGGCGTCGAGCGCGTCGGGTGCAAACGACCGAGCCCGCTCGGGATCTGGCGGTTGGTCGACAGCGAGTAGGCCAGCCGCGAGAGTCCCAACATCGCCGAGTTGGCTGCCGCGATCAGCGTCAGCGTCGCGAGAGCCGCGACTATGTAGCGCAGGCTTTCGGCCAGCCACTGCGGTTTCATCTGGGTCACGATCCCGACCATCGGGTCGTTCAAATAGCGCGTTGCCAGCTCGGTGCTGGTGCCGTGAACAGGCAGCGCGGTGACCGCCACGATGGCGATGCCGACATAGCCGACCACGACCGTTCCAGCGCCGCTGGCGACCATTCGCTTCAGACCGGCCCTGCCGATCCGTACCTCGCCGGCCACGCCGGCCGCCGACTCGAGGCTTGTGAACGCGATCGCGGCGATCGTCAGGGCGAAGACGAAGTTCGACCACGTCGGCGCGCTGCCGAGATGGATCGGCCCGAGCAGCGTCCGCGGATCGAAGAACAGGACCAGGCCGAGCACCACGATCAAGAGCTGCAGCGCGAGGTCGGCGATCACGAGCATCCCGACCCGCCGCGCGCGGCGGCTGCCGAAGCCGCGAATGTTGGCGAGCACTACACCGGCGATGAACGCAAAAGACAGCAGCAGCGCCTCGTCGCTCTCGCCGAGCGGATGCCAGAAGACCTTGAGGTATTGCGTCGCCGTGTAGGTCGTGACGGCGATCAAGATGATGTAGTCCAACAGGACCGCCCAGCCGGCGATGAAGCTGACGAACTCGTTGAAGGCGTATCGCGCGAACACGGTCGCGCCGCCGCGGTCCTGGTGCAGGGATGCGCCCTCGGCGTAGGTCAAGGCGGCGAGCACGAAGAACAGCGCGCCCAGCAGGAACACGAGCGGGGTCAGGCCGAGCGCGTGGCCGGCGATGACGCCGAGCGAGAAGTAGATCGCGCTTGCAAGCGACGTATAGACGATCGCGAACAGCCTGGGCGATCCGATCGAGCGCCTGACGATAACCCTTGACCTGGACGCCAGCTCGGCGGTCGCGCGCTCGGCCCGCGCCGCGTCGTTCCCCAGCTCCCGCGCGGCGTGCTCGAGACCCTGGTCGTCGGGCCCGGAGCCCCCCTCGGCGGGCCCGCTCATGTCTGTCTGCCTTTGCGCCTGAGGATGTACAGCCGGCCGGCGCCGGCAACGATGAACAGCAAGCCCAGCAGTAGCCTCGGCGAGAGCACGCTGCCACCCTGGCCGATCGCCTGCGCGAGCAGCGCCACGCCGATCGCGGCCATCAGCAGCGACAGGACCAGCGTGCTCGCGCGGTGAATGCCTCGACCTGTCATCTCTTCGCCTGAGCTTAAGCTCTTGCGAGAATCAGGTCGAGGCCTACCGGTATCAGGTGATCAGCGGGATGATCAGGATGGCGACGATGTTGGCGACCTTGATCATCGGGTTGATAGCGGGCCCGGCCGTGTCCTTGAACGGGTCGCCGACCGTGTCGCCAGTCACCGAGGCCGCATGGGCCTCTGAGCCCTTGCCGCCGAAGGCGCCGTCCTCGATCAGCTTCTTCGCGTTGTCCCAGGCCCCGCCGCCGGCGGTCATCAGCACGGCGAAGAAGTAACCGACGACGATCACGCCGATCAAGAGACCGCCGAGCGCCTGCTCGTCGATCAACCCGACGATCAGCGTCAGCAGGATCGGCAGCAGCGACGGCAGGATCATCTCCCGCTGCGCGGTCTTCGTGACGATGTCCACGCACCTGGCGTAGTCAGGCTCTTCGCTGTAGTCCATGATCCCGGGGTGCTCTTTGAACTGGCGCCGGACCTCCTCGACGACCGCGCCGCCGGCGCGGCCGACCGCCTCGATCGACAGGGACGCGAACAGGCACACCATCAAGCCACCCAACAGCAGCCCGATCAGGACGGGCGGTTCGTTGATCCCGAACGCGATCAGGTGTCTGGCCTTGAACTCGAGTTCTTTCTCGAAGCCGGCGAACAGCACGATCGCGGCGAGCACAGCCGAGCCGATCGCGTAGCCCTTGGTGACGGCCTTGGTCGTGTTGCCGACGGCGTCGAGACGGTCGGTGACCTTGCGCACCTCCTCGGGCAGGTCCGCCATCTCGGCGATCCCGCCGGCGTTGTCGGTGATCGGGCCGAACGCGTCGAGCGCGACGATCAGCCCGGTCAGCGACAGCAGCCCAACGGCCGCCACGCCGATGCCGTAGATCCCGGTAATGCCGCCGCCCGCGAGCTTCCACGAGCCGAGGATGCCGAGCACAATCACGATCGCCGGCAGCGCCGTCGCCTGCAGCCCCGAGGCGAAGCCCTGGATGATGTTCGTGGCGTGCCCCGTGATCGACGCCTTCGCGGTCTTCTGCACCGGCGAGAAGCGGGTCGAGGTGTAATATTCCGTTAGTCCGAACAGCAGCGCCGTGACGACGATGCCGATCAGCGAGCACAGGTACAGATGCCCCCAGCTCGGAGCGTTGACCGCGTTGCCGACGACCCTGAAGGTGATGTCTCGCATCAGCCAGTAAGTGATCGGCGCGAACGCCGCCGCGGCGATCACGCCGGAGACGATCAGGCCCTGCAGCAGCGCGCGCTCGACATTGTCGGTTTTCGTGCGCACCGCGAACGTGCCGATGATCGAAGCGATGATCGCCACGCCGCCGATCACAAGCGGATACAGCACGACCCGCGTGGACTCATGGAAGGTCAAGACCCCGAGCAGCATCACGGCGATCGCCGTGACGGCGTAGGTCTCGAACAGGTCGGCCGCCATGCCCGCGCAGTCGCCGACGTTGTCGCCGACGTTGTCGGCGATCGTCGCCGGGTTGCGCGGATCATCCTCGGGAATGCCGGCCTCGACCTTGCCCACGAGATCGGCGCCGACGTCGGCCGCCTTCGTGAAGATACCGCCGCCAAGCCTGGCGAACACACTGATCAGCGATCCGCCGAAGCCGAGCCCGATCAGCGCATCCACCGCTGTCTTGGGGCTGTCGTTGAAGAACGACGTCAGCGCGCCGTAGTAGCCGGCGACGCCGATCAGCGCCAAACCGACAACGAGCAGGCCGGTGATCGCGCCGCCGCGAAATGCGACCCCAAGTGCCGGCGAGACGCCGCCGCGAGCGGCCTCGGCGACGCGCGCGTTGGAGCGCACCGACACGTTCATGCCGATGTATCCGGTCGAGCCGGACAGGATGCCGCCGATCGCGAAACCGCACGCGACCGCGATGTTCTGGATGAAGATCAGGGCGACGAACAGCACCACGCCCGCAATCGCGATCGTCGTGTACTGGCGGTTCAGATATGCGCGCGCGCCCTGCTGGACGGCCAGCGAGATGCTCTGCATCTTCTCGTTGCCGGGTGAAAGGGCTAGCAGGGATCGCGTGGTAACCAGGCCGTAGACGACGGCGCAGGCGGCGCAAACAAGGGCGACGACGACCCCATGGTTCGTCAGAAAGCTGCTCAACAGAAAGTCCTCCGCGGTCTGATTGACGTGCCGCGCGAGGATCTTCGCGCGCACATTTCTGGCCGTCCGTGACGCCCCTCTTCCGAGACAAGCGCCATGAACGGCCTAAACGCGCGGGGAGTCTATCGTGCGGCCCGGCGAAACGCTCGGCGGCGGGCCAAATCGTTCAGCGGGGACGGGCGAGCAGCCATACGACGCCAGGCCGCCAGTAGCACTAACGGCCTGGTACCCACAGCCTGCCGCTTGACTCGGCCGGGCCCGGACCAGACGGTTTGGGCTGGGCGTCCCGCTCTCCCTCGGCGCCCGCTCCCGGACCCGCCGCTGGGGCGCCCGGACTCTGGGCTTGACCGGCGCCCGCGGTCTGCCCAGCGCCGGCATCAGGCTGTCCCGGCTGGACCCGAGCACCGGCCTTCCCGGGCTGGTCCTGGGCGTCGGCCTGCCCGGGCTGAGCCTGGGCGCCGGCCTCGCGGGCATAGGCCATCTGCAGCTGCGAGAGCGCGTCACGCAGCGGCCTCAGCTCCTGGGGGCTTGTACGTTCGAGGATCGGCAGCAGCGCCCGCGCGCCGTCGATCGCTTCGCGCACCTGGTTCAGGTCACGTACATCCTCGCTCGGCTGCGCCCCCTGCCCGGGAGCGGCCAGTCCGAGCCGGTAGCCGCCGATGTTCAGCAGTGACACTGTCGCCTGCAGCAACATGTCGGCGCTGGTCATCCGCTGCATCTCGGCTTCGTATGCGGCACGAAGCTCCTGCTCACTCGCCTCGGACCCCACCTGGGGGTCTGCCTGCTCGGTGCTCACACCGTCACCTCCTGGGTATAAGTCTGGCGCGTCTGGGCGACCATCTCCGCGAGCACCTGCTCGCGCGTGGCGCCGGCCTCGATCATGCGGCGCTGGCGCTGGGCGCCGTTCTGATCCGGAAATGAAGGCTCGATGCCTAGTTCGCCCCGCACGGGCGCCGTCCAGGCGAGCAGACGCTCGATCGCCCCGCGCGCGGGATACTCCTCGGCGCGCTCGAAATCGATCAGCCGCCCATCCAGGCCGTGCCTGATGGCGCGCCACATGTTCTCCTCGATCAGCCGGGGCGGCTGGTCCTCGTGTGGCACTCCTTCATCGACGTCCCGTACCGCCTGCGCGATGCTCGCGACCATCAGCGCGGCCAGCGCCTCCGACTCCTGGGCGCTGGTCTGGGCGTCGCAGATGCGGACCTCGACGGTGCCGAACTTGAAGTGGGGCCTGACCGACCACCAAACCTGAGTGAACTCGACGATCGATTTCGTGTCGCGCAGCAGCTCGATGTACTCTCGGTAGGACGGCCAACCTCCGAAAACGTCGGGCACCCCACAGCGAGGAAAGCTCTTGGTGAAGCTCTGAGTCCGCGCCGAATGCAGCCCGGAGTCGCGCCCGTCCAGGTATGGCGAGTTGGCGGAGATCGCCAAGAGCAGCGGCAGCACCGGGCGCAAACGGTCGCAGGCGCGTACGGCGCGATCGATATCACGCACACCAAGATGTACGTGCAAACTGAACGTGTTGTTGCGCCAGGCCACGTATTTCAGGCCCTCCTCGACGCGCCGGTAATGCTCGGTGTCGATGATCCGCTGCTCGCGGTAGTCGGCCCACGGATGGGTCCCCGTCGCCCCGAGCGCGACGCCACCTGAGTCGGCGAGCGCGAACAGGCGTCGCCGATGCTCGCGCTGGCGTTCGATCGCATGGTGCAGGTCCCCGCCGACACCGGAGATGATCTCGATCTCCGAGGCAATCAGCTCGCCGGTGATGTGCTCGTGCAGGGTCGGATCGTCCTCGGCCCGCGTGCGCAGTTCATCGAAGCGCGGGACCATGTCGAGCGTCGAGGGGTCAAGGATCGCGAACTCCTCCTCCACGCCGACCGTGCCGTCGGGCGCCTGCGCAAACGCCTCCTCCACACTGTCCAAGTCCAGGCTCCGGGTCATGGTCAAGGAATCGCTTTGTCGGTCTGCGTTGGGGCCTTGCGGTCTCTGCGGCGATCGGACGCCTGCGCTCTCGAGCCTAGAAGCTCGGGCGCTCGGCCCAGAGCCTAGACGTTCGGGACGCTCCGATCAGGTCAGATAGAAGTACAGCGCATACAGCAGGTCGACCGCGGGACTCGAGGTGTGGACGGTCACCTCCGGCGGCACCGCCAGCAGCGACTCCGAGTAGTTGAAGATGATCTTGACCCCCGCCCGCACCAGCTCGTCCGCGAGCTTCTGCGCGGCATCGGTGGGAACCGCAAGGACGCCGACGACGATGTCCTCGTCCTCGACGATCTGCCGCAGCTCGTCGGTATGGCATACGACCTGATTTCCGACGGTGGTGCCGACCTTGTCCGGGTCGACGTCGAAGATCGCCACCACCCGGAAGCCGTGGTCGGCGAAGATGTCCGAAGAGGCGATCGCCTGGCCCAGATGACCGGCCCCGAGCAGCGCGATGTTGTGCTGCCCCGCCGTCCGCAGGATCTTGCGAATCTGCGAGACGAGCGCCTCGACGTTGTAGCCGACCCCACGCTTGCCGAACTTGCCGAAGCCCGACAGATCGCGCCGGATCTGGGTCGAGTTGACGTGGGTGTAGTCCGACAGTTCCTGGGAGGAGATCGTCTCCTTGCCCATCTTCTTGGCCTGGGTCAACACCTGCAGATAGCGCGACAGCCGAGCGGCCACGCCCAGCGACAGCCGATCGGCGACGGCCGCGCCGTTGCGCTCCGCGCTTTCGACGCCGCCGGCCGTTGACTCGTGGTAGCTCATCGCCGTGACCTCATCGTCGTGACTCTAGTAGACGCTCGCGCAGATGCCGCTCCTCGACGACGTACTCACAGATCTCCTCGCCGTCGAGCGTCACGACCGGGATTCGCTCGAAATAGAGCCTGTGCAGGGCCTCTTGGCGGTTGATGTCGCACTCCGTGAACTCGAACCCGAACTCGGCCTGCAGCTCGCACAGCTTCGAAATCGCCTCTTCGCAGAGGTGGCAGCCGGGCGCGGTGTAGACGGTAAGAACGCTCATCCGGGACGCTCACCTGTGGCGTAGGCGTCGAGGCTCAGGTAGTCGGGGTAAGGCAGGCGATCGCCGTGGCGTGCCGCCGCGCCGATCATCGCCGCGTTGTCGGTGCAAAGCGCCCGCTCCGGCACGTGCACGGCCGCGGCCCCGACCTCCTCTTGCACGCGCCTGCGCAGCTCGCCGTTCGCGGCAACGCCACCCCCGATTGCCAGGCGATCGCAGCCGGTCAGCTCGAGCGCCTGGCACGCCCTTGCGATCAGCCGATCTACTATCGCGGCCTGATAAGAGGCCGCGAGGTCGTTTGCGCGCGCGCGTGCCTCCCCGGTGGACATCTCGCGCAGCCGATACAGGAGCGCCGTCTTCAGGCCGGCGAACGAGAAGTCAAGGCCCTCCTCGAATGCTTGCCTGCCGCTGCCCTTGCCGCCGCGCGCGCGATCGGCGGTAGACCCCGGAAACGTAAAGGCCCGGGGGTCGCCCCCGATCGCCAGCTTTTCGAGTGCCGCGCCCCCCGGATAACCGAGCCCGAGCATCCGGGCGCCCTTGTCGAAAGCCTCGCCGGCGGCGTCGTCGAGCGTGCGGCCGAGAGTACGGTAGCCCTCGTGCTCTGTCACCTCCGCCAGCAATGTGTGTCCGCCGCTCGCGATCAAGCACACGAACGGGGGCTCGAACCCGTGGGGCTGGCCAGCCAGAGGAATGAAGTTCGCGGCGACGTGACCCTGCAGATGGTCGACCGCCGCGAACGGCAGCTCGCGCGCGGCCGCGATCGCCTTGGCGCTCGACAGCCCCACGAGCAGGGCGCCGATCAGTCCCGGCCCACGGGTGGCCGCCACCAGCCCGACCTCATCCAGCGTGACGCCCGCCTCCCCGAGAGCCTGCTCGACGACCAGGCCGAGGATCTCGAGATGGTGGCGAGCGGCGATCTCCGGCACGACCCCGCCGTAACGGTCGTGTACACCCTGAGAAGAGATCACGTTGGCGAGCATCCGCCCGCGCGCGTCGAGTACGGCGGCGCACGTATCGTCGCAGCTCGTCTCGATCGCCAAGATCGCCTCACCGTGCCCATTCGCGGAGAGCGCCACCCGATGGGCGCTCTCCGCGAAAGCAATCGCCGGGGGCTCGGCTCGCTCCGCCTGGCTCATACCGGGCCAGGGTTGGGCACGTCGTCGAGCGCTCCCGCCAATGTCGATGGAGTCCGCCACATCACGAGCGCATCCTCGCCGTTGTCCTGGTAATAGCGCCTGCGCAGCCCGGCGGCGCGAAAGCCCTCGCGTTCGTAAAGTCTGATCGCTGGCTGGTTGGAGCGCCGGACCTCCAACGTGTAGCGGGCGTCGCGGTCGCCGACCTGCTCGTACAGCTCGGCCAGCAGCGCTGACGCCACCCCGCGTCCCTGCCACTCGCGCGCGACCGCCACATTCATCACGTGCCAGACCGTCTCGTATCGCGAGCAGATCAGATAGCCGATCAGCCGCCTGCCGCCCTCCCCGGTCTGGATCGCGGCGAGGCAGATCCCCGTGCGCTTGGACAGCTCCAGAACGAACATCGCCAGCGACCACGGCGTCGGGAACACGCGCCGCTCGATCGCGATCACCTGGGGCAGGTCCGGATACACGAGGCGCCTGATCTCGACCTCGTCCAACCCCTGCACGCCGGGCTCGGCCACCCAGCGGGCGCTCATCGCACGCTCCTCGCCGCCGCGCCGATCGCACCGGCCGCGCCAGCCGCACCGGGCACGGATCTCCCCGCGGCAGGCGTATCCGGCACGGAGTCCGACACGGCGGAAGAGCCGTCCACGGGCTTGGCGGCCCGCTCGAGCGAAACCTCGGCGTCGGGACGCCGCCGGTAGTCCGGCAGCACAGCCTCGGAAGCCTGCGCCTCGCGTTCGGCGGCAAGTTCGCAGACCGCGGAGCCCGCGATTCGGTGCAGCCCGGAGTCGATGTCGGGCACCGTTATTTCGTTGGCCAGCAGGTGGTCTCGATAGCGGATCGCCCCGTCGCCGACGGCGAGCCACGGTCCGGCGGCGGCCGCCGTCAGGTCCTTCAGCCGTGCCGGGTCCACGGCGCCCGCCGGGGTCGACTCCCGGCCCGCCGCGTAAGCCGCCGCGAAGACCTCGCCCCGGCGGGCGTCGATCACCGCCAAGACCGCCTCGGCATCCTCGCCGGCCGGCCGGGCCAAGGCGCGCAGGCTACAGACCCCCACAAGCTCGATCCCCAGCGATTGCGAAAGGCCGCGCGCGGTCGCGATACCGACGCGCAGACCCGTGAAGCGGCCCGGGCCAACGCCAACCGCGATGCGCTCCAGCTCGTTCCAGGAAATCCCCGCCTGTCCAAGCAGCCGCGCCGCCATCGCGAGCAGCCGGGTGGCGTGGCCCGGGCGCTCATGCTCGCCGGGATCGTCGCGGGCCTGCAGCACCGTTCCGTCCGCGAGCCTGAGTCCGACAGCCGTCGCCTGAGTAGCCGTGTCGAACCCGAGCACGATCATCGGGCGAGCACCCGCGCCGCCGGCTCGGCGATCTCAATGCGCCTGGCGTCCTGCCCCGCGTGCTCGAGTGTCACCCTCAGGCGTACGCCTTCCAATGTCTCGCCCGCGGCCTCGGGCCACTCCACGAACGCGATCCGTCCGGGGCCGAAATAGTCGTCCAGCAGCTCGGGGTCCTCGGCTTCCAGTGCGTCGAGTCTGTAGAGGTCGAGGTGCGAGACGACCACGTTCCTCGCCCGATAGCGATGCCCGATGCTGAACGTCGGGCTCGTGACCGGGTCGCTGACCCCCAGGGCCCGCGCGGCGCCGCGCACGAGTGTCGTCTTGCCTGCCCCCAACTCGCCGAGCACCAGCACGACATCCCCCGGATTCAGCTCACCGGCCAGGTCGGCCCCTAGAGCTTCGGTGTCGCGGGCGTTTGCGGTCTGAACGAGGCGTACGGCCACGACGAGACTTTAGAGGCTGCCCGACCGTGAGCCGCGTGCGCAGGGCCGCTTCCAGCTCGCCGCCCGACTCGAGCCGTCCAGCCTTGCTCCAAGCCATCCACCACCGATCGAGCCATCCGCCGCCTGGCTTGGGCACTTAACGCGATCGACCCGCGAAGAGGGGAGTCGCGGGTCGATCGTCACTGCTAGGGAGGATGGAGACAGGGCCTGTATCGGCAGCCGCCGCAACCGGCTTTAGGGCTCTGGACACTTTTTTTCGATGTCTTGCCCGACTTCCCTGTGCGCCCCGGTCGGCCGCTTTCGAGATCGCGCTCTCAGAAGAGGTCGAGCTGATCGGGCTCGGCCGGCTCTGGCGGGATCTCACGGCTGGCCCCGCCGTCGCCGCCGCTGGCGTGGGCGCCGGTCTCGCTCGCGTCGGGCTCCATCTCTGGGACCTCCAGCTCGGACGGCTGCTCGGGCGGCCCCTGCGCGAGCAGACCCGGCAGGCCCTTGAAATCCTCACGCAGTGTCTCGAGCATCCGCGGTGTGTACAGCGCCGCCGCCGGATGGAAGATCGGATACAGCCGCACCGCGCGCCGGCCCAGCGTGCGGACCTCGGCCTGGCCGTGCAGCCTCGTGATGCCGGTGGGGTCTTCGCGCAAGAGCTTGGTCGAGAAGTTGCCGAGCGTGCAGATCACGGTCGGCTGGATCAGCTCGACCTGGCGGAACAAATACTCGTTGCAATTGGCGATCTCCGCCGGCAGCGGGTCGCGATTGCCGGGAGGCCTGCACTTGAGCACATTGCAGATCCACACCTGACTGCGCTCCAGGCCGATCTCCCCGAGCAACGTCTCCAGAAGTTTGCCGGCGCGGCCGACGAACGGGATACCCTGCTCGTCCTCGCTGGCGCCGGGCGCCTCGCCGACGAACATCAGGTCCGCGTCGGCGTTGCCGGCGCCGAACACGACCTTCTTGCGTGTCGCCGCAAGCTCGGCGCAGCGTACGCAGGCCTGTGTCTGGGCGTAAACCTCCTTCAAGGCCTCGCGGCGTTCGCGAGCCGACAAGACGGTGCTTGGTTCTGGCGGCACGGGCTGATCGTACGCCTTCGTCTGGCCTGCGGCGTCTCAGTGGGCGTGTGGGCCCTGGGGTGTGCCCTGGGCAGGCCTCCATACAACACTTCCTTTTTGTTGACTTCTATAGTATATACATATCGTATAGACTATCGTACTTTCCAAAAATAATATATGCACATCGCCCCTCCTCACAGACGACATCCACAGGCGCGCGTCTCCCAACACGACGGCCGCCGGGGCGCTATGATTTGACTGTCGCGACCGGTATCCCGTAGGGAACTGGACCGAGCTTGAGATGACCGAGAACGCTTACCTTCGTTCACGCCCATGAGGACGCTGCGCTCTGTGAGCGATCTGCGTGTGGCGCTGGCGCCGAGGCGCCGCGCGGGCGCGACGATCGGGCTGGTGCCCACGATGGGCGCTCTCCACGAGGGCCACATCTCGCTGATCAGGCTTGCTCGGGCGCAATGCGATGTGGTCGTGGTTTCGCTGTTCGTCAACCCGTCCCAATTCGATGAGCGCGCCGACCTCGAACGCTATCCCCGCGGCGAGACCCAGGACGCCGCGCTGGCCGCCGAGGCCGGAGCGGACCTGCTGTTCGCGCCTGCCGTCGAGGAGGTCTATCCGGCGGGGTTCGCGACGACTGTCGAGGTCCTTGGCGTGACCGACCGCTTCGAGGGCGAGATCCGCGGCCAAGCCCACTTCCGGGGGGTCAGCACGGTAGTGGCCAAGCTGCTGTCGATGGCCCAGCCCGACGTGGCCTACTTCGGCCAGAAGGACGCCCAGCAGCTCGTCGTCATCAGACGTCTGGTCGCGGACCTGAACCTGCCGGTCAGGATCGAGGCCGGCCCGACCGTGCGCGAGGTTGACGGCCTGGCGCTGTCGAGCCGCAACGTGCTGCTCGATCCGCCCGCCCGCCCGCGCGCGCGTGCATTGCCGGAGGCACTCCAAGCCGCCTCTTCACTGAGCGCCGAGGGCGAGCGCTCAGCCAGCGTGCTGACCGACGCGGCGAGCGCCGCGATGGCCCCTTTCGGAGTCGAGCCCGAGTACGTCGCGCTCGTAGATCCAGACACGTTTGCGCCCGTTCAGGAATTGGATCGCCCGGCGCTGCTCGTGCTCGCCGCGCGCGTGGGCCCCATCAGGCTTATCGACAACGTGGTACTCGAGCCGAGCGCAGTACCCCGGCAGGCCAGACCGTCGGACCAGACAGAACCAGCGGACACGGCGGACCCGCGTTTCGATTCGACGGACTCAGGCTCCATCTCAAACAACGGAAAGGCGATGACCGCATGCAGCGGGTGATGCTGAAGTCGAAGATCCATAGGGCGACCGTCACCGATTGCGACCTGCATTACGTCGGCTCGATCACGATCGACCCGGACCTGTTGGAGGCGGCGGACATGCTCGAGTACGAGCAGGTCCACGTGGTCGATGTCGACAACGGCGCTCGCTTCGAGACCTACACGATCCCCGGTGTCAGGGGTTCGGGCGATATGAAGGTCAACGGCGCCGCGGCCAGGCTCGTGCACAGGGGCGACACGATCATCGTGATCTCTTACGGGCAGTACGACGAAGCCGAGCTGGCGCGCTACGAGCCGCGTGTCGTGCATGTGCAGGCACAGACCAACAGGATCATCAACATCGATGACGAGGTGGCGACCCTGCTGGCCTGAGGCTCAGAGCCAGCGGGCGTCAACCGACGTCAGAGAGGAACCGAACAACCATGTCAAGCCACGTATCGACCGTCCAAGCCCCCAGCGACCCTGGCCGCCTGCCGATGACGTTGCCACTGCTGGCGGAGAAGAAGCGTTTGGCCGAACCGATCGTGATGGTCACGGCCTACGACTACCCGAGCGCGCGCGCGGCGGAGGCCGCCGGCGTCGATTTGGTGCTCGTCGGCGACTCGGCCGCCACGACCGTGCTCGGCTACAGCTCGACGACGCCCGTCGACCTCGAGGACATGCTCGTGCTCGCGAGGGCGGCAAGGCGCGGCCTGAAGACGCCGCTCTTGATCGGCGATTTGCCGTTCGGCTCGTATGAGATCTCCGACGAGCAGGCGATTGGCACGGCGATGAGGATGGTCAAGGAGGCGGGCTGTGAGGCCGTCAAGCTAGAGGGCGGCGGACCGTGCTCGGTGTCCCGGGCCAGCGCGATCGTCGCCGCCGGCATTCCGGTGATGGGCCACGTCGGCCTGACGCCCCAGACCGCGACCGCGCTGGGGGGTTGGAAGGCTCAGGGCCGCACCGCAACCGCGGCCGCCCAGATTGGAGAGCAGGCGCTGGCGCTGCAGGACGCCGGCTGTTTCGCTTTGGTGTTCGAGGCGATCCCGGCCGCCGTCACCACCGAGCTGATGCCGCGGATCGAGATCCCCGTGATCGGCATCGGCGCGGGACCGGACACCGACGGCCAGGTGCTCGTGTTCCACGACCTGCTCGGCATCAGGGACGGTCTCGGTGCGCGGTTCGTAAAGCGCTACGCCAACCTCCAGCGCGAAATGGACGCGGGCGTGACGGCCTACGCGCAGGATGTCAGGGCGCGACGTTACCCCGGACCCGAGCACACCTATTCGATCGACCCGGCCGAGCTGGCGGAGCTGCGCGCGAGCCTCGCATAGTCGATCCGTCTGATCGCCTTGGCGGGCGCTCCGGCGGCGATGGTGTGGGGCTCGATGTCTTTGGTGACGACGCTGTTGGCCCCGATCACGCAGCGCTCGCCGATCGTTACGCCGCTGGTGACGACGACGTTGGCGCCGAGCCAGCAGTTCTCGCCGATCTTGGTCGGGCCCTTGCTCTCGAAACCTTGCCACGGCACGGGCTTTCCGGGATCGTCGTAGCGGTGGCTCGAGTCGCTGACGAAACAGCCGTTGGCGAGCATGCAGTGTGGGCCGATCTCGACCAGGTCTTGGGCGGCGACCATGACCCCCTGGTTCAGGAACGTGCCGGCGCCGACACGTATGCGCGCGGCTCCGGGCGCGGTGATCCAGACGTTCGGCTCAAGCAGCACGCCCGGCCCGATCTCCAAGCGCCCATCCCGTAGCGCTTCCAGCACGTTGCCGTGGACAGGCCAGCGTATGAAGGCTTCGCGTTTGAGCATCTGCCAGTGGATAAGGGCCCGGTTCCAGGGCAAGGAGTTGCGCTCATAGGAGCGCCACTTCTGGGCCCACAGCTTGGCCTGATCGGCGAGTGCCCGAACGTCGTGGGCGGAGACGGCGGACGGCGCGGATGGGGCGGATGGAGCTGCCGAGTCCTGGGTCATCGCGCTAGGCGGCGACCTTCGCGCGCCGCCGCTTGCGTTGGGCGCCCTTCGCGGCCGGCGCGAGGGCGGGCGTATCCGGCAACAACTCGGCCAGGAACTGGCCGGTGTGGGAGGCCGGCTCGGCGGCGACCTCCTCGGGCGTGCCGGCCGCGATCACCATGCCGCCCTCCTCGCCACCCTCGGGGCCCATGTCGATCAGGCGGTCGGCGCACTTGATGACGTCGAGGTTGTGCTCGATCACGACCACGCTGTTGCCGGCCGCGACGAGCCTCGAGAGCACATCCAGGAGGCGCTGGACGTCGGCGAAGTGAAGACCGGTGGTGGGCTCGTCGAGGATGTAAAGGGTCTTGCCGGTCGCGATCTTGGACAGCTCGGTCGCGAGCTTGACGCGCTGGGCCTCGCCGCCGGAGAGCGTGGTCGCGGGCTGGCCGAGCCTGACGTAGCCGAGCCCGACCGCGTTCAGGGTCTCCAGGCGCCGCCTGATCTTGGGGATGTGCTCGAAGAAGTGGAGGGCCTGCTCGATCGGCATGTCCAAGACGTCGGCGATGGACTTGCCCTTGAACTTGACCTCCAGGGTCTCGCGGTTGTAGCGCTTGCCGTGGCACTGCTCGCAGGGCACGTAGACGTCGGGCAAGAAGTGCATCTCGATCTTGATCTGGCCGTCGCCCTTGCAGACCTCGCAGCGCCCGCCCTTGACGTTGAACGAGAAGCGGCCGGGCTTGTAGCCGCGGGCGCGGGCCTCTTGGGTCTTGGAGAACATGTCCCGGATCACGTCGAACAGACCGGTATAGGTGGCCGGGTTCGATCTCGGCGTGCGCCCGATCGGGGACTGGTCGACGGCGATCACCTTGTCGAGCTGGTCGAGACCTCTGATCGCGCGGTGCGCGCCCGCGCGCGTACGAGAGCGATTCAGGCGGTTGGAGGCGGACTTGTAGAGAACCTCGTTGACCAAGGTCGACTTGCCGGAGCCCGATACGCCCGTGACGCAGGTCAGAACGCCGAGCGGGATGTGAACGTCGATGTCGCGCAGATTGTTCTGGGCGGCGCCCGCTATTTCGACGTACCCGTTCGGGACGCGCCGCCTCGCGGGCACGTCAACGCTCAAAGTACCGGCCAGGTATTGCCCGGTCAGCGACTGTTTGACGCGCTGGACCTGGGCGGCCGTTCCCTGGGCGACGATCTGGCCACCGTGTTCGCCGGCGCCGGGACCGAGGTCGACGAGATGGTCGGCGCAGCGCATCGTCTGCTCGTCGTGCTCGACCACGATCACGGTGTTGCCGAGGTCGCGTAGACGCTCGAGCGTGGCGATCAGCTTGGAGTTGTCGCGCTGGTGAAGGCCGATCGAGGGCTCATCGAGGATGTAAAGGACGCCGACCAAAGAGCTGCCGATCTGTGTGGCGAGCCTGATCCGCTGGGCCTCCCCGCCGGAAAGCGTGGCGGCGGCGCGGTCCATCGAAAGGTAGCCGATGCCGACATTCTCGAGGAATCGCAAACGCTCGGAGATCTCCCTGAGGATCAGCCTGGCGACGTGCCTGTCGGTCTCGGACAGCTCGACATCGTCGAGCCACCGCAGCGCCCGCCTGGCCGAAAGCGCGGCGAAGTCCTCGATGCGGGTCCCGCCGACGAGAACGGCCCTGGACTCGGCCCTCAGGCGCGCGCCGCCGCACTCGGGACAGGTCCGCAAGGACATGTACTGCTCGATTTTCTGTTTGGTCCCTTCGGACTCGCTCTCGCGGTAGCGGCGCTGCAGGTTCGAGACGATCCCCTCGAAACGGGTCGCGTAAGAGCGCCGCCGGCCGTAACGGTTGCGGTAAGAGATCTGCAGCCGCTCGCCGTCCGTGCCGTGCAAGAACAGGTCCCGCTGCTCCTGGCCCAGATCGGTCCAGGGCGCGTCCAGATCGACGCCATAGCGCTCGGCGATCGCCTCGGCGACCTGAGCGTAATAGTTGGACACGCTGTTCGCCCACGGCGCGATCGCCCCCTCCGAGACCGACAACGTCGGGTCCGGAACGAGCAGGTCCGGGTCGATTTCGAGCTGCGCGCCGAGGCCGGTGCAGCGCTCGCAGGCGCCGTGCGGCGAGTTGAACGAGAAGATCCTGGGCTCCAGCTCGACCAGCGAAGGCCCGTGCTCAGGGCAGGCGAAACGCTCGGAGAAGGTGAAGACCGTCCCGGGCTTGGGCACCTCGCCGGGGACTATCTGGGTCGCGGCCGCGCGTACCCCCTTGGCGCCGGTCGCGCGCGCGCGGCGCCCCTCGCCGAGGTCATCCGTTTCGGGCTGCTCGCCCGCATCGCGCCGCCCACCGACGATCTCGATCTCGACGAGCCCTTCGGCGAGGCCGACCGCCGTCTCGATCGAGTCGGCCAAACGCTTGCGCACGTCGTGCCTCATCGCCAAGCGGTCGACGACGACCGAGATGTCGTGCTTGTAACGCTTGTCGAGGACGATCGATTCCTCGAGCATCCTGATCCGGTCGTCGATCTTGACGCGCTGGTAGCCGTCGGCCCTCAGCTCTTCCAAAAGCTTGCCGTACTCGCCCTTGCGCCCTCTGACGAGCGGAGCCATCACCATGAAGCGGGTGCCCTCCCCCAGCTCCATCGCCTGGTCGATGATCTGCTCGGCCGACTGGCCGACGATCGGCCGGCCGCAGATGGGGCAGTGCGGCTTGCCGACCCTAGACCACAACAGCCTCAGATAGTCGTAGATCTCGGTGACTGTGCCGACGGTCGAGCGCGGGTTGCGGGAGGTCGTCTTCTGGTCGATCGAAATGGCCGGAGAGAGCCCCTCGATCGAGTCGACGTCGGGCTTGTCCATCTGGCCGAAGAACTGCCTGCGCGTACGCCGACAGCGACTCGACGTAGCGGCGCTGGCCCTCCGCATAGATCGTGTCGAACGCGAGGCTCGACTTGCCCGACCCCGACAGCCCCGTGATCACGACCAACGCGTCGCGCGGGAGCGCCAGCGAGACGTCTTTGAGATTGTGCTCTCTGGCGCCGCTTACGACGATCTGGTTGCTGGAGGCCATGCTCGCCGCATTGTAGTCGGGCGAACAGACGTTCGCCTTTGATTAGATAAGGCCACCTATAGGTGTATAATGGTGTCGTGAGCCGCACCCAGGTATATCTCGGTGAGCAGGAGTTGGCGCTCCTCGACCAGGCCGCCCAGGCGACCGGGGCGTCTCGATCCGCCTTGATTCGACGTGCTGTCCGAGAGTCGTTCGGTACGACCCCCAAGGCAGAGAGGCTGCGTGCCCTGCGAGCGAGCGCCGGCTCGTGGAAAGGCCGGGACCTGACAGGCGCCAAGTACGTGGACGAGCTTCGCGGCGACTTCAATGATCGTCTGCACCGACTCGGCTTGCGGTGAAGGTCATTGACACGACGGTCGCCGTCGACCATCTGCGCGGTACGGAGGCAGCCGTCGGACTGATGACCAGACTCACAGACGAAGATGAGACGCTCGCGGCGAGCGAGCTGGTGCGTTTCGAGCTGCTTGCCGGCGTGCGCCCGAGCGAGATCGATGCCCTGGAGCAGTTCTTTTCGTCTCTCTTCTGGCTTGCGGTCGACGAGGGCATCGCTCGCACCGCGGGCTCGCTCGCACGTACTTATCGCAAGGCGCACACGGGCATCGACGACGCGGACTATCTGATCGCCGCTACAAGCATCGTCTGTGAGGCGGACCTTCTGACAACCAACGTCCGCCACTTCCCGATGTTCCCCGACCTCGAGCCCCCGTACTGACCTTAAGAGCCTAACCTTCGATCGCGGCGTACACCTCATCTAGCAGCTTCGCCCGGTCTTCGACCTCGTAGTTATCGGCTATATAGCGGTCGGTCTCCTCCCTGGAGTCGCCGTTCAAAGCCATGTTCAGGGCCACCAGCCTGGCGCCCTCCGAGTCGCCGTTCGCGCCGGCGGGCTGATCGGCGGAAACGCTTTGGCCGAAGGGCGCCGGGATTGGCGAAATCTGCTCGGCCGATGACTCCGAGGGCCCCGACGAAACCCGCATCTGGACCTGGGCATCGCCGGCGATGCCGGCCGCGGAGGTGCTCGTGGCGGACGAAGACGCCGCGACCAGCGGCGTTGGCACATCGTCAGGCATGGGCGGCACGTGCGGCTCGGGGCGATCGCCAGCAACCGCCGACACGGTGTCCGTCGTGGCGATCCGGCCAGCGGCCGCGTCATAAAGCTCGCCCATGTTCGTCTCCACGGTCGCCAAATCGCCAGCCAAACGGGTCGCCCCGGCCCTCAAGCTGTCCACCAAAGCACCCGTCTCGCCGTCCAACGACTCGACGCGGGCCAGCAGGGCAGCGGTCGCGCGGCCTACGGCCGCCACATGGATCTGGGCCTTGGCGATCGCGTCGGCCCTGGTCTTCTCGGCATCTGCCTTGGCCTCGGCCCTCGTCTGCTTGGCGTCAGCCTTGGCTTCGCTCTCGATCTCGGCGGCCGCGACCTCGGCGGCGGCCACGATCGCCTGGACCTGGCTGCCGGCGGTGGCGGCCAGCGTGTCCGGGGCCCTGTCGGCAATCGACTGCCGCAGTTCCTCGACCGCGCTCGCCAAGGCCCGCAGATGGGCGTCGACGGCGGCCGGATCGTACCCGCGCCGGCCGATCGGGAAGTCCCGCCGTTCGATGCTCTGCCTGTCCAGATCCAACTCGCCAGCAAGCGTAGCGAACGCCCCGGCCGGCCCGCGACCTATGCGACCTCGCCCGCCGGCTGGGCTTGCCCTTCGTTGGCTTCGATCTCCCTCAGATCGCGCTTCAGCTCGCGCAGCTCGTCACGGATCTGAGCGGCGTACTCGAACCTGAGATCCTCGGCGGCGGCGGTCATCTCCTCTTCCAGCTCGACGACCATCCGCTCCAGCTCGTGGGTGCCCATCTCGCTCGCTTTGGCTTTGCGCTCGGCGGCGCGCCTGCTGGTCTTGCCCGGGATCTTCGAGTCGGATTGCAAGAACTCGGCGATGTCGGAGATGCCCTTGACGATCGTGGCGGCCGTGATCCCGTTGGTCTCGTTGTAAGCGACTTGGATCTCGCGCCTGCGCTCGGTCTCCTCGATCGCGGCCTTCATCGCCTTGGTCTCCTTGTCGGCATACATCAAGACCGTCCCATCGACGTTGCGGGCAGCTCTGCCGATCGTCTGGATCAGCGAGGTCTCGCCGCGCAAAAAGCCCTCCTTGTCGGCATCCAAGATCGCGACGAGCGAGACCTCGGGCAGGTCCAAGCCCTCGCGCAAAAGGTTCACGCCGACGAGCACGTCGTACTCGCCGAGCCTCAGGTCCCTGATGATCTGGATCCGCTCCAAGGTGTCGATCTCCGAATGCAGATACCTGGTCTTGAAGCCCATCTCCAGGAGGTACTGAGACAGGTCCTCTGACATCTTCTTGGTCAAGGTCGTGACCAGCACGCGCTCGTCGCGATCGACCCGTTTGCGGACCTCGTTCATAAGATCGTCGATCTGATTCTTGGTCTCTCTGACCTCGACGGCCGGGTCGACGATCCCGGTCGGCCTGACGATCTGCTCGACGACCTTTGTCGAGCGTCTGCGCTCGTACTCGCCGGGAGTGGCCGACACGAACAGCAGCTGAGGAGTGATCTGAAGGAACTCTTCGAAGGTCTGCGGCCTGTTGTCCAAGGCGCTCGGCAGCCTGAAGCCGTAGTCGACGAGGGTCTGCTTGCGGGAGCGGTCGCCCTCGAACATGCCACCGATCTGGGGCACGGTCTGATGGGACTCGTCGATGAAACAGACGAAATCTTTCGGGAAGTAATCGATCAAACAGTACGGCCGATCCCCTGGCTTGCGCCCGTCGAGGATCCTCGAGTAGTTCTCGATCCCCGAACAGAAGCCAAGCTCTCTGAGCATCTCCATGTCGTACTGCGTGCGCTGCCTCAAGCGATGGGACTCGAGCATCTTGCCCGCGCCCTCCAGCTCCTTGCAGCGCCCGTTCAGCTCGGCGCCGATCGCCGCCACCGCCGCTTCGATCGTGCCCTCCCTGACGTTGTAATGCGTCGCCGGCCAGATCGCGACGTGCTCGAGATCGTCCTCGATCAGCTCGCCCGTCAACGGGTCGAAGTGCTGCAGGCGCTCGACTTCGTCGCCGAACATGCTGGCCCTGTATGCGGTCTCGGCATACGCCGGGAAGATCTCGAGCGTCTCCCCTCTTACCCTGAACGTGCCCCTCGCCAGAACCGTATCGTTGCGGGTGTACTGAATCGAGACCAGCTTTCTCAAGAGCTTGTCCCTGTCGATGCTCTCGCCGCGCTTGAGGATCTGCATGTTCATCTCGTAGACCTCCGGCGAGCCGAGGCCGTAAATGCACGACACCGATGCGACCACGATCACGTCCCTGCGCGCGAACACCGCTGCCGTCGCCGCGTGCCTGAGCCGGTCGACCTCCTGATTGATGGCGGAGTCCTTCTCGATGTACAGGTCCCTGCTCGGCACGTAAGCCTCGGGCTGGTAGTAGTCGTAGTAACTCACGAAGTACTCGACCGCGTTCTCCGGGAAGAACGTCCTGAACTCGTTACACAACTGCGCGGCCAAGGTCTTGTTGTGGGCGATCACCAGAGTCGGCCTCTGCACCGCCTCGATAACGCCGGCCATCGTCATCGTCTTGCCGGTGCCCGTCGCCCCCAGCAGCGTCTGGTAACGCTCGCCCTCAACGATGCCCTCGGCGACAGCCTCGATCGCCTTTGGCTGGTCAGCGGTCGGAGTGAAAGCGGCGTCGAGCTTGAACTCGGGCATCGCGCTCTACGTTAGCGTCGGCCGGTCCAAGCAGGTCCTACAATCGTGCCGATGGCCATTGACGTCGTACTGCCCGCCACTCAAGCCCATCGCTTCTCGCTGGATGAATACCACCAGCTGGTCGAGTCGGGCGGCTTCGACGAGGCATCGCGCGTGGAGCTGATCGAGGGGGTCATTGTCGACATGAGTCCGAAGACGGCGGAGCACGAGAACACGATCAGGTGGCTGACGCATTGGCTGATCTCAGCCGTGAACGCGGAGCGGTTCGAGGTTGGCGTGCAGACCGCCCTGACGCTCAGCGGATCCGAGCCCGAGCCGGACCTGGCCGTGATCGGAGTCGACGCGCCCCGCCCCTACCATCCGGCGACGGCCGTCCTCGTGATCGAGGTGGCCGTGTCCTCCCAGGACCGCGACCTGCGCCAGAAGCCCGTCCTCTACGCGAATGCCGGCATAACCGAGTACTGGGTCATTGACCTGGATGCCGGCGTCGTCGTGGTGCACCGCAACCCCACCGAGACGGGCTATCAGGCGATCGAGCGGGTTCCATCGGACGGCGCAGTCGATGCGCAGGCCCTCGCGCTGCCCCGGCTGGAGGTCGCGGAGCTGTTCGCCGCGGCGCGGCGGCGGTAGGGCCTATCTCGATAGACCCTAGAAGTAGCCCAATCTTTCAATAGGTCCAGCCTCAGCCGAGCCCCAGCTGTGGCCCGTACAGCGCCCTGTATTCCTTCTGGGCGGCCATCACCTTCTGGACGTACGCCTGGGTCTGCGCGAACGGGATTTCGCTCACGGTCAAAGTCCGGTCTTGCGCGCGGGCCTTCGCGACCCATCCGTCGACGTTCGTGACTCCGGCGTTGTAAGCGGCGATCGCCAGCATCTCGTTGTTTTCGTAATGGTCGAGCAGGTAGCGCAGGTAGTAGCTGCCGTAGGCGACGTTTACAGCGGGTGTGCCGAGGTCTTTGGTCGTGAACTTGTAGCCACCCGACAGCTTGGCCAGGTATTCGGCCGTGGCGGGCTCGATCTGCATCAGGCCCTCGGCCCCGGTGCTGGACGTGCGCGGGTCGAATTTCGTCTCGGCATAGATCACGGCGGCGATCAAAGCCGGGTCCAGGTGCTTGGCGGCGGCCTGTTCGCGGATGACCTGTTCGTTGTCCAAAGGCAAGGCCAGCTTGCGCACGGTGTGATCGAGTCGCGGACCGAACACGATCGCCAGCGCGACGATCGCGCCGAGGACCGCCAGGACCGCAACCGCGCGACGGCGCCGGCCCGGCTGTCCGCTTCTGTTTGTCGTCGTACGCGCGCGCGCGTGCCTCTCCATTCGATAACCGCTTCCTGCACTGGCCCCGCTCGCGGGAAGAGAGCGACTTGCCTTCATCGTCCAAGCTTCTCAAGCACGCCCGACAGCTGCTCCGCCAACTCGGCTTCGCTGCCATCGTTGCGGACCACGTAGTCAGCCAGCTTTGCCTTCTCCTCTTGGGAGAGCTGCCTGGCGGCGCGGGCGTCTTCGAAGGCATGACCCCTGGCGGCGGCGCGCTCGGCGCGAGTTGACTCCTCGGCGATCACGGCGATCGTCGCGTCGAAAGCGCCCGCCATGCCTGCCTCGAACAGCAGCGGAACCTCGACGACCGCCGCTCGCGGCGCCGGGCTGCGCGCGCGTGTAGCCGCCAGCCACTGCGCCATCCGCTCGCCGACCATCGGCCAGAGCACACCCTCCAGCCACGCCCGCTCCTCGGGTTCGGCGAAAGCTCGGGCGGCGACACGGTCGCGGTCGACGACGCCGCTCCGAGCCACTTCGGGGCCCCACCGCTCGACGATCAGCTCGCGCAGCCGGTCTCCTTCGTACAGCTCGTGCACGACCGCGTCGGTCGAGAGCGTCGCGGCCCCCAACCGCTCGAGCGCGGCCAGTGCCGTCGACTTGCCGGCACCCATGCCTCCGGTCAGGCCGAGAAGCGGCACTTCCTCAGCTGCCATCCCGCCGAGCCCGTCTCCCCAGACCGTGCTTGGCTGGCTCGTCAGTCCTGTGCCGGCTCGCCGGCGGGCGCCAGCTCAGAGCCATCGCCGTTCGCGGCGCCATCGCCGTTCGCGGTGGCATCTGGCGTCTCGGCAAGGGACTCGGCGGCGGGCGGCTGGCCATCGGCGGAGGAATCCTGAGCCTCGGGCTCCGCCTCGGTGGCCGGCTCCTCGGCGACCACGGGAATCTCGGCGTCGGGCGCCTCGGCGGTCGCCTCGCCTACAGGCTCGTCCGCGGCCTTCTCCTCCGCCGCGCCGACGGGCTCGTCCGCGACCTGCTCCTCCGCCGCGGGTGCCTCCGTGGCCTGAGCCTCTTCTGGCGTCCCGGCGGCCTCCGTTACCACCTCGGCAGACCCATCGGCGGCCGGCTCCTCTACTCCCGCCACCTCGGCCTCGTCCTGCGCCTTCCCCGCCGGCTCGTCTGGCCGGGAGACCGGCAGAATCTGGTCCTCGACGCGCTTGGCTGAAAGCGACAGGCGCCGGCGCTCGGAGTCGATCTCGAGGATCTTGACCCGGATCTCATCGCCCGGATGGACGATCTCGCGTGGACTTTCGACGTGGTGGCCGGCCAGCTCGGAGATGTGGACGAGCCCCTCGACTCCGTCCAGGATCTCGACAAACGCGCCGAACGTGACGACCTTCGTGACCTTGCCGGTCAGCTCGTCGCCGATGCTGTAGGTGTCGACGATCCGCTGCCAGGGGTCCTCTTGGGTCTGCTTGAGGCCGAGTGAGATGCGCTGACGGTCGCGGTCGATGTCGAGCACCTTCACCTGGACGGTGTCGCCGATGTTGAGGATCTCGCTCGGATGGTTGACGTGCGACCACGACAGCTCGGAGATGTGGATCAGGCCGTCGATGCCGTCGAGGTCGACGAAGGCGCCGAAGTCGACGATGTTCGAGATCTGACCCTCCACGACCAGGCCCGGCTGCAGGCGGTCGAGGATCTGCTGGCGGACCTCCTTGCGCTCCTCCTCGAGGACCGCTCTGCGCGAGAGCACGACGTTGTTGCGCGAGCGGTTCAGCTCGATCACCTTGGTCTCGATCTTGGTGCCCATGTACTCGTCCAGGTTCGGGACCCGCCTGATGTCGACGAGCGACGCCGGCAGGAAGCCGCGCACGCCAAGGTCGATGATCAGGCCGCCCTTGACGACCTCGATCACTGTGCCCTCGACCGGCTCGCCCGACTCGGCGGCCGTTTCGATGCGCCGCCACGCTTTCTCGAAGCGGGCCCGCTTCTTGGACATGATCAGGCGGCCGTCTTGGTCCTCCTTGGTGAGGACGATCGCGTCGACCTCCTCGCCGAGATGGACCTCGTCTTTGGGGTCGACGGCCTTGCGGATCGACAGCTCGTTGGCGGGGATGACGCCCTCGGACTTGTAGCCGATGTCGACCAGGACCTCGTCCTTGTCGATCCTGACGACGTTGCCGGTGACGACCTCGCCCTCCTCGATCTCGCGGAACGTGGCGTCGTAGTTGGGGACCACCTGGCCGTCGATTTCGAGCAGCAGTCCATTGGACCCCGCGACCACCTGAGCGGCCTGGGGATTCTCGGTCAAGGTTTGCACTCGGCGAAGCGTAGCGCAGAGGCCGAGCACGGATCGGCCGGTCGAGACGGCCGTCGCGGTCTTTCGCGCCAGAACGCGGGTCTGGAGGGACAAACAGGCTAAGACCGGAGGGCCGGCGGGCTATAACATCGGCGGCGATGCCGACCCGAGCGACGAAGCGGGGAGCCGAGCGGACCCCTTTGGGCGCGCGCGATTGTGACGTCCTGATTTGCGGCGCTTCGTTCGCCGGCTTGGCGGTCGCGAGCGAGCTGGCGGGATCGGGCATGAAGGTCTTGTTGATCGACCGCTACGAGATCGGCGAGCGCCAGACCTCGGCGTGCGCGATGCCGACGGCGTGGATGGAGGCCCTCGATCTGACGGGCTCGCTGCGCCAGACCTTCGACACGCTGCTCGTACATACCCATCCGCGGAGTCGTTTTTCGCGGCCGCGTCAGTCCCGCTGGCCACTGCCGTGGTCGTTCTCGACGTTCGACTATCGCGAGCTGTGCGCTCTGCTCTACGCGCAAGCGGACCCGGAGCTGACAGAGTTCGAGACCGCCACCGTCACCGGTCGCACCGGCCTGACGGTCCACACCGACCGCGGCGACCTGACGGCCCCGTTCGTCATCGACGCTCTCGGCTGGCGGCGGGTCCTGTCGAAGTCGACGGCGATCCAGCCCCCGAACGCGCGCCTGTCACGGGGCCTCGAGGTTCATCCGGCCGGCACCGGAACGGAGCTTGAGCTGTGGATCGACCATCGTTACGTGCGGTCCGGCTACGCGTGGAGCTTTCCGGCGGACGACGAGGTCAGGATCGGCGCGGGCTCGTTCTGGCCCGAGCACCACGTGCGCGAGCCGACCGTCAAGCTGACCGGCGAGCTTGGCTTCGCACCTGATGGCTATCAGGGCAACTGGATCCCGCACCAATTGCGCCGAGCGGTAGAGGACGGCGTCTTCTTCGTCGGCGATTCGGCCGGACACTGTCTCCCACTGACGGCCGAGGGCATCAGGACCGCGCTCTACTTCGGCCTTGCCTGCGCGCGCGAGCTGCGCGGCGCTCACGCGGCGAGCGCGGGCGACGCGGACGGCGTGCGGGCCGCGCGGGCACGGGCACTGGCGGCCTACGGCGCCTTCTCGGACGGGCATGCCCGCAAATACGAGTGGCTGTTGAGGGTGCAGCGCGCGGTCGGCCAGCTGACGCCTACGCGCGTGCCCGCGTTGCTGTCGCGCTCGCTGGAGTCAAAGCGCTTTGCGTATTGGTCTTTTACTCACTACCTCGACATCGCTCCGCCGTCGTTCGCACGGCAAAGCCCGCGCAAACCGGGTACTCAGCGGCAGCGCCCCGCCGGCTCGGTGGTGGCGGCCGCCTGAGCGCCTCCCCTTTCGCATCTCCTCTTTTTCAAGACTACCATCGTATTAGCAATTTATATATACGAAAGTAGTTGGCAAAAAATATAGGACACTTTCTTGCGGCTTGAACGTGCGTCGGGATTGAAAGCGCGCGTCGGGATTGAGAGCGCGCGGCGCCTTCAGGCGACCCTGCGCAAGGAAGGCCGACTCGTGCGGGCAGCCGCCAGCGCGAGGCGTCCGGCTTGGAGGCCGCTCGACCAGCAGACCTCGCCGAGCATGCCGTCCGCGGCGACCATGTCGCCAGCGAGGAACACACCGTCGCCACGATCGACGGCCGGGCGGTCGCGCCAGGTCTCACCGGGCATGTCGAGGGCCCCGGAGCGCCCATCCATGACCTGGCGCCGGCGCCAGGTCTCGCGCTCGCGCCAGTCCTCGAGGCCGACGTCGAGCAGCCCTTCGAGCCGCAGTCCAGCCTGGTCGGCCGACTCGTGCGGGCGAATCGGCATCTGCGCCTGGATCAGCTCCTCGCCGCCGGGCGCGATCGAGGGGTTGGTGGTCGAGTAGCGCCCGATCCAACCGGCCTCGTCCATGTCAGAGACGACCGCCGGATCGCCGCGACGGTGGCGTACGCCGAGATCGATGCAGACCGTCCGGCCGCTGTGCCAGCGCAGACCCTGCTCGCCGAGCAGCTCCGCGGCCTGCTCTAGCTCGGTCGCGACGATCACCGGCGGCTCGGGCAGCGTCTGGGCACGGCTGCCGGTCTGCACGTTGACGTTCAGCTCGCGGACGCGACGTTCGAGCGAGGCGACCAAGGTGCTCCAGCCGCCGACGGGGTAGCGAACGATCGAAGGCGCGGTCAGCAGCAGCCTCACCGCCCGCTGCCACACGAACGCCGCCGACAGCTCGCCCGGATCGTGGTGGAACGTGAAGACGCCGCACGCCGCGGACAGCAGCTCCGCCGTGCGCTCGTCGCTGTGGTTGCTGGCCCAGGTCCTGAAGTCGACGTCGGCCGGGGCCCTACGCCCGCGCAGGCGCAGCACCGCCGGCAGCGACCCGAGCGGCGGGGTGCGGCGCAACTCGCCGTCGATGCGCAGGCGCGCGCCTGTGAGCCTGGGACTGACGTTGGCCGGCAGGATCTGGCGCTCTTTCATCCAAGCCCAGAAGCCGCCGTCCTTGTACATGGCATGGGGACCGAGGTTGGCTTTGTAGGGGCCGTCAGTGCTGCGCGCGCGCCCGCCGAGCGCTGAGTGGGCCTCGAGCAGATTGACCTGGGCGCCCTCCTCGGCACAGGTTATGGCCGCCACGAGACCGGCCAAGCCCGCCCCGACGATCGTGATCGGAGCCGTCGGGGTCACGCCACTGTTTGCCGTGGTCAGATATGGCTTGGTCATCGTGTGCCTCCGTTCGGAAAGCCGACTCTTTTTTGCCGAGCCGGGCGAGGGATCCGGGATTGCGCCAAGCAGGCTACGCCAACACTGGCCTCCTTTACAGTTCCAGTGATGGCACGCCAGAGAAGTCCAGTTTCGTTTGACCGTGGCGGGCCGAGCCTGCTGTTGGCGCTCGACCGAAACAGCGAGCTGGCGCTGCACGAGCAGATCGAGCGGGCTCTACGCGAGCGGATCAGGTCGGGGGCATTGCCGAGCGACACGAAGCTGCCATCGACCAGGACGCTCGCCCAGGAGCTGGGGGTCTCGCGCGGAGTGGTGACAGAGGCCTACGGCCAGCTGGCCGCTGAGGGGTACCTGGCCACGCGCCAGGGCGCGCCCGTGCGCGTGGCGGGCGCCGTTCGAGGTGCTCCAGCGCGCGGGCCCGCGCGCTCGCTGGTGCCGAGCCGCGCATACGACTTCAATCCAAGCCTGCCCGACCTCGGCCGGTTCCCGCGCGAGCGGTGGCTGCGCTCTTTGCGGGCGGCGCTGCGCGATTCGCCGCACGCGGCGGTCGGCTACGGCGACCCCCGCGGCACTCCGCTGCTGAGGGAAGCGCTCGCCGAATACCTGGCGCGCGTCAGGGGCGCCGACGCCGACCCCGAGCACATGCTTGTGTGTAACGGCTTCAGACAGGGTTTCGCGCTGCTCTGCCGCATCCTGAGGGCGCGCGGCATCGAGCGCATCGCGCTGGAGGACCCGGGCTGGCACGTGCACCGCCTGATCGTCGAAGCGGCCGGGATGGAGGTCGTGCCGGTGCCCGTTGACGAGCAGGGTCTGCGGGTGCGGGAGCTGATCAAGAGCGACGCCGCCGCGGTCCTCGTCACCTCGGCACACCAGTTTCCGACGGGCGCGGTGCTCAGCCCGGCCAGACGAGCGGCCCTGATCGAGTGGGCCGAGGACGAGCGTTTGATCGTCGAGGACGATTACGACGCCGAGTACCGCTACGACCGGGGCGCGGTGGGCGCTCTGCAGGGCTTGGCCCCGGAGCAAGTCGCCTATATCGGTTCGGCCTCCAAGCGAATGGCCCCGGGGATGAGGCTCGGCTGGGTCCTGATGCCGTCGTGGCTGACGTGGGAGCTGACGAGCGCCAAGGCGATCGAGGACGCGGGCTCGGAGACGATCGGGCAGCTCGCGTTCGGCGACTTCATCGCGAGAGGCGAGTTGGACCGCCACGTGCGACGCATGCGTTTGGACTATGCCCACCGCCGGACCGTGCTCTTGACGGCGCTCGCGCGCTGGCTCCCGGCCGTACGGCCCAGCGAGGCGGGCGGCGCGGCGGGGCTGTTCGAGCTGGCGATGCTTCCAGACGGCACCGACGAGTACGCGCTCGTGCGAGCGGCCGCCGCGCGCGGCGTCGGCGTCGAGGGCCTCGCGCTGCACCGCTTTCTGCCGGGCGGCCCGCCAGGCATTTTGCTCGGCTACGCCAACCTGTCAGAGCCCGCGATCGAGCAGGGCGTGAAGCTGCTGGGCGAGGCGTATTCAGAGGTGCGCGCGGCGCGTTGATCGCCCGAACTCGGGGCGCGTTGATCGCGCGAATTACTTGGCCGCAAGCCAATTCGAGCCGACCCCGACGTCGACCGCCATCGCCGGCTCGAATTCCCAGACCCCGCACATCTCGCGCTCGATCAGGCCCCGGGCGGCATCGACCTCGCCGGGCGGGCCCTCGAACAGAAGCTCGTCGTGGATCGTGAGGATCAGTCGCGTCGCAAGGGACTCGGCTTCGAGCGCGGCGTGGCAGCGGACCATCGCGAGCTTGATGATGTCGGCGGCGGTCCCTTGGATGACGGTGTTTACGGCAAGGCGCTCGCCGAGCGTACGCACCTGGTAGTTGCGGGCTTTCAGCTCTGGGATCTGACGGCGCCGGCCCCATAGGGTCGTGACGTGGCCGTCTTGCTTGGCCTGCTCGATCGTGTCCGCTATGAACTGGGCCACCTGAGGGAAGCGCTCCAGGTAGGCGTCGATGAACTCTTTGGCCTGCACCCTCGGAATGTTCAAGCGATCGGCGAGGCCGTAGTCGGAGAGGCCGTAGACGATCCCGTAGTTGATCATCTTCGACTTCGACCTCATCCCGGGATCGATCTGATCAGGCGTGACGCCGAAGACCTGGGAGGCGGTCGCGGTGTGGACGTCTTCGCCGCGCTCGAAGATCTTCTCGAGCGCTTCATCGCCGGCGGCGTGGGCGAGCACGCGCAGCTCGATCTGGGAGTAGTCGGCCGATATCAGGACGTTTCCAGGCGCCGCCTCGAAGCAGCCCCTGATCTCGCGCCCGAGCGCGGTCCTGACGGGCACGTTCTGAAGGTTCGGGTTAGTGCTCGACAGCCGCCCGGTCTGAGCGACCGCCTGCAGGAAGGTGGTGTGGATGCGCGACTGTGGGTCGGTCTGCTCGGGCAGCACGTCGAGGTAGGTCTTGATCAGGGTCGAAAGCTCGCGCCAGCGCTCGATCCGAGGAACGATCGGGTGCTCGGATCGAATCGCTTGCAAGACGCGCGCGTCGGTCGAGTAGCCGGTCTTGCCGCGACGCTTGCGCGAGAGGCCGAGCTTCTCGAACAGGATCTCGCCGAGCTGTTGCGGCGAGGCGATCAAGAACTCGGTGCCCGCCAACGCGAATATTTCACCTTCAAGCTCGTCGATCTCCTCGCGTACCCGGCCGGTGATCTCGGCCAGGCGCTCGACGTTCAGGCGCACACCGGCCAGCTCCATCGCGCGCAGGACCGGAACCAAGGGCAGCTCTATCTCGGCCATGATCTTGCCGAGGCCGCGCTCAGCGATCTGCGCGCGCTGCCAACTCGCCAAGGCGCCGAGCATGACCGCCTCGCCGGCGAGCTTGTCCTCGCCGGCCGCGCAGCTGAAGCCGCGCTCTTCGCAAAGCTCCGCGAACGGGTAGCCGCGCCGCGCCGGCTCCAGGAGGTAGGCGCCGAGCAAAGTGTCGTGCGCGAGCTTGTCGGGCACCAGGCGCAACGCTTTGGCGTCGTGGACGACGACGGGCCGGCCTTGACAGGCGCGGACGACCTCCTCGGGACCGTCGCAGTCGCCGGCGAGCACCTCGACGGGCTCGCCATCCTGACTGGGCTCGACGGCCGGCGGCGGGGCGGCGGGCGCGAGCGCGAAGCGCCACGGCGAGCCCTCCCCGAACAGGGCACCCTCGGGCGGCTCGATCTCGTGCACGACGACGTTCAACTCGCCGCCTTCGCTGAACCGCGCGATGTCGGAGACCGCGCCGGCCCGTACGCGCGCGCGCAGCCTCAGCTCGGCGGTGATAGCTCCCTCGCCATCCGAACCGGCCTCCAGCTCGTCCTCGCCGAGCGCTTCCTCCAGACGGCGTAGCGGGTCGCGCAGCTCGTAGTGCCTGAAGAACTCACGCATACGCGAGCGATCCGGTGGATCGGCGAGCACCGCGTCGAGGTCGACGTCGATGTCGAGGTCTCGCTGGACGGTCGCCAAGAGCTTCGAGGTGCGGGCGTCATCGGCGTGCTCGGTCAGGTTCTGTTTGCGCTTGGCCCCGCCGATCTCGTCGATGTGGCCGAGCACGTCGTCCAAGGAGCCGTAGGTCTGCAGCAGATCGGAGGCGGTCTTGTCGCCGATCCCGGGAACGCCGGGGATGTTGTCGGAGGTGTCGCCCTTCAGGCCGTAGAAGTCGGGGACCAGCTCGGGCGGGATGCCGTAGCGGTCGATGACGGCCTGGCGGTCATAGATCTTGGTCTCGGTGATCCCCCGCGCGGTCGCCATAACCTCGATCAGGCCGTCGGGATCGATCAGCTGAAAGACGTCACGATCGCCGGTGACGATCGTGACCGGCTGGCCGGCGCCGCGCGATCGCTCGGCCAGTGAGGCGATCACGTCGTCGGCCTCGTAGCCCTCGAGCGAGACGTTCAGGTAGCCGAACGCCTCGACCATCGGTTCCATCGCCGGCCATTGCAGTTTGAGCAGGTCCGGCCGCGAGCGCCGCGTGGCCTTGTAGTCGGCGTAGACCTCGGTGCGCCCCGAAGTGCCGGCGTCCCAGGCGACGATCGTCGGGCAGACGCCGTACTCGGTGACGATCTTGACGAGCATCGACGCGAACCCGAAGATCGCGTTGGTCGGCTCTCCGGTCGAGGTCGCGATCGACTCGGGCAGGGCGAAGAAGGCCCGGTAGACGAGACTCGGACCGTCGATCAAGAACAGCCGTCGCCGCGATCCTCGTGCCATTGGCGGGACTCTATCCCGGGCGCTTGTCGAGGGGACTCGGAGGCGAGGTGCCGGTCAGGAAAGCTCTGAGCACATAACATGCCGGGCCGCCATGTCGAGCATCACCCCGAGCGCCCAATACAGACTGAACGTGCGCGTCGAGATCGAGGACACCCCGGGCCTGTTGGGCGCGGTGACGGCCGCGATCGGTGAGGCGGGCGGGCTGGTGGCGGCCGTGGACCCGGTCGAGATCGAGGCCGGGCACAGCCTGCGTGACATCGTCATAGACGCCGCCGGCCAGGAGCACTGGGAGGCGATCCTCGCCGCGATGCAGGCGATCGAGGGAGTCCGGATCATCGACAGTGTCGATCGCACTTTGCAGTTGCACGTCGGCGGCAAGATCGAGCAGCACAACAAGCACCCTTTGAAGACCAGAGACGACCTGTCGATGGCCTATACGCCGGGTGTCGCCAGGGTGTGCCTGGCGATCGCGGAAGACGAGGATCGAGCTTTCCAGTACACGATCAAGCGCAACACGGTCGCGGTCGTCTCCGACGGAACGGCCGTGCTCGGCCTGGGCGACATCGGTCCGCGCGCGGCGATGCCAGTGATGGAGGGCAAGTGTTGCCTGTTCAAGGAGTTCGCCGGCGTCGACGCGTTCCCGATCTGCCTGGACACGACCGACGCCGAGGAGATCGTGCAGACGGTCAAGCGGATCGCGCCCGCCTTCGGCGGGATCAACCTCGAGGACATCTCCGCGCCGCGCTGCTTTGAGATCGAGGACAGGTTGAAGGCCGAGCTGGACATCCCGATCTTCCACGACGACCAGCACGGCACCGCCGTCGTTGTGATGGCGGCCCTGCTGAACGCGGTGAAGCTGACCGGCAAGCGGATGGGCGAGCTGAAGGTTTTGATCATCGGCCTTGGCGCGGCCGGGATCGCCGTCACCAAGATCCTGCTCGAGGCCGGTGTCAAGCAGATCATCGGCGCCGACTCGAGAGGCGCGCTGCACATCGAGCGCGCCGACTATTTGGACGGCACGATGAACGCCAACAAGCGCTGGTTCGCGCAGGCGACGAACCCCGAACACCGCGACGGCGCGCCGGCCGAGGTGATCGACGGTTGCGATTTGGTGATCGGCCTTTCCGGTGCTCGCGTCCTGCCCGCGGAGGCCCTGGCGAAGATGAACGCGGACGCAATGGTCTTCGCGATGGCGAACCCGAACCCGGAGGTCGTGCCCGAGGAGGCGGCCCCGTACGTGCGGATCATGGCGACGGGACGCTCGGACTACCCGAACCAGATCAACAACGTGCTCGCCTTCCCTGGGATCTTCAGAGGCGCGCTGGACGTGCGCGCGGGCGCGATCACGGACGCGATGAAGATGGCCGCCGCCCACGCGATCGCCGAGATCGTGGGCGAGGGCGAGTTGAGCGAGGACTACATCATCCCGTCGGTCTTCAACCGCGACGTCGCTCCGGCGGTCGCCGCCGCGGTCGCCGAGGAGGCAAGGTCAAGCGGCATCGCCAAGGTCGCCGGCAACGAGGTCGGCTTCGCCCACGGCGAAACGCCGAGGAGCGTCCACCCGCTCCTGCCCGGGTCCGCCGGGTCCGAAGCGCGGTCCTGAGCGCCCGGGGCCCTGAGCGCCCAGCGCCCAATCCGGGCCGGGCCCCGGAACTAGTATGGACCTATGGAGGTCACGGTCACGGGGGCGAGCGGGCTGATCGGCCGCTCACTGGTGTCGGCGCTGATCAGTCGCGGCGAGCAGGTGACGGTGCTCTCGCGCGACCCAAAAAGCGCACGCGCGAAGCTGCCCGCCGGGGTGAGGTCAGAGCGCTGGGACCCGCTCTCGGAAGCGGCCCCCGGCGGGGCGCTCGAGGGGCGTGACGCGATCGTGCATCTGGCCGGCGCGCCGGTCGCCCAGCGTTGGAGTGAGACGGCCAAGCAGGCGATCCGTGAGAGCCGCGTGACGGGCACGACCAACCTCATGGCGGGACTGCGCACCCTGGAGCCGGCCGCGCTTCCGGGCGTCCTTATCAGTTCTTCCGCGATCGGCTACTACGGCCACCATGGCATCGAGCCGATCGACGAGGAGGCACCGGCCGGCGCCGGCTTTTTGGCGGACGTGTGCCGGGACTGGGAGGCCGCGGCCCGGGCGGCCGGGGAGCTGGGCTTGCGTAACGTCCAGGTACGGACGGGCGTCGTGCTCGACCGCAACGGCGGAGCGCTCGCCAAGATGTTGCCCCCTTTCAGGCTCGGTGTCGGCGGCCCGGTCGCGGGCGGGCACCAGTACGTGGCGTGGATACACCTCGACGATGTCGTCGAGATGATGTTGGCGGCGCTCTCAGACGAGCGCTGGTCGGGCCCGTTCAACGCGACCGCGCCCGAGCCGGTCACCAACAGAGAGCTGTCTCACGCTTTGGGCGCGGCCCTGCACCGTCCCGCGATCCTGCCCGTTCCCGGATTCGCGTTGCGGGTCCTGTACGGGGAGATGGCCGAGATCGTGACGACCGGCGTGCGCGCGGTGCCAGCCAAGGCGCTCGTGCTCGGCTACCGGTTCGCGCACCCAGAGCTGCGCGAGGCGCTTGCCGCGGCGCTGCGCTGAGCCGCCCGCTCAGCCGGCGCCGACCTCGCGCCAGAACACGGGCCGGCCGCCAGAGACGCGATCGACACCGTAGCTGGAGAGCGTGGTTTCGCCGTCCGATTCGATTGCGTAGCGGCCGATCACAGAGTTGCGAGGAGCGGCCGCGAACAGCTGATCGATCACGGCCTGGCGATCGTTGCCGTGGGCGCCGGCGTCCCGGATCGCTTCGAGCGCCGCGCTCATCGCGGCGTACCCGAACAGGGCATAAGCTTCTGGCTGTTCTCCGAAGTGTCTGCGGTAGGCGGCCAGGACCCGTTGCGCGGAGGCCGGGTAGCTGCTGACGGGCAGGATCGGGTTCGTGATCAGCGTTCGCTGGGCGGCCGATCCGATCGCCGATGTGAACTTGGGGTCGATCAGCGCACTCGAGCCCAACAGCCAGAGCTTCGGGTCCGCGGCGTAGAGCTGCTTCCAAAGGGCGAGCGCGCCTTCGTCGGTTTCGCCAGCGAAGAACACCGCTTCGGCGCCGCTTTCGGCGATCTTCTTGGCCTCGCCGGCGAATTCGGTGGTGGCGGTCGTATCGAGGCTGTCGTGTCCGGCGAGCACGATGCCGGCCTCTTCGGCGTCGGTGGCGACCATCTCCGCCAACGGGACCTGGAACGGGTTCTGGTTGTCGAGGACGTACAGCTTCTTGACGCCCAAATCCTTGATCAGACGGATCTGGGCCTGAGCCTGCTTGGGGTCGCCGGGCTGCAGGCGCGCGAAGTTGCGTTTGCCGGTCTGATAGAAGCGCTCCGGTTCGTCTTGGCCGGCGTCGAGCGAGGAGGTAAGGCCCACATAGGGACTGGCCGGGCTGACCTGAAGAATGCCGGCGGCGTTGATCAGCGGCAGAGAGATCGCACTCGCCGCCGAGTTGTAGTCGCCAAGGTAGGCGATCGTGGTCGGATCGTCGGCGGCCGTCTTGGCGGCCGCGGCGGTAATGCCGGGGTCCCACTTGCCGCTGGTCGGGTCCGAGTCGTCCTGGGAGGCATAACTGACAGTGAAAGGACCGACGCGGCCGCCGGCTTGATAGAGCGCCAGCTTCTCGCCGTCGACGATCTGCCGGGAGATGCCGGCCGTCGGTCCCTGCAACGGCAGGCTCGAGTAGATGGTCAACTGATTGCTGAGCGTCGCGGCGGCGCCGGGGACCCCGCCGCAGCCCGACGCGGCCACAACCAGGCCCGCGGCGACGAACAGCGAAGCGAGCGCGCCCGCCGCTTGCCAGAGCCGCCCGGCAGGCACCGGCGCTCTCAGCCGCGGCGTCCGGGCAGGTAGCCGGAGAGGATCTTGACGGTCGCTCCGATCACGATGACCAAGGTCGCGAGCATGAACGCGTCGAAGCCCTTGGCGCCGAGCGCCCAGAGCACGACCCAGACGACCAGGCCGGCCGTGACGGTGAGGACGAGTCCCATGGCGCGGCATCCTACCGAAGCCAGGAGCCGAATGGGGCGGTCAGAGCGTCAGGGCGCCGGCCAGTTCCGCCACGACCGCCCCGACGGCGCCAGCGGGGCGCTCGGGGTCCTCGCCGGCGGCACGCACAAGACGCGTGCCGACGATCACCCCGTCAGCGCCCGCGTCGGCGGCCATCCGGGCCTGCGCGGGCGTGCCGATACCGAAACCGAGCGCCACCGGAACTTCGGTGCAGGCCTTCGCTGAGGCCGCTATCTCGGCGTAACGCTCAGCCAAGGTCTCCCCCGCGCGCTCGCCGGTCGTGCCGACGACCGAGACCGCATACAGAAAGCCTTCGGCCTGGGCCCCGATCGCCGCCATCCGTTGCGGCGTCGTCGTCGGCGCGATCAAGGGCACGAGCGCGAGGCCGTGCTCCCGGCATGCCGCCGCGATCGCGCCGGACTCCTCCAACGGCAGGTCCGGGACGATCAGCCCGCAGACGCCCGTCTGGGCCAGCCTCGCGACGAACGCGTCGGCGCCGGGGGCGAGCACCATGTTCACGTAACACATCAATACGACCGGCACTTCCCGGGCAAGCGCCCTGGCGACCTCGAGCACGCCGGTCACGTTCGCGCCAGCGGCGAGCGCTTGGGTACCGGCGGCGTGGATCACGGGGCCGTCCGCAAGGGGATCGGAGTAAGGCATTCCCAGCTCGATCAGATCGGCGCCGGCTTCGATGCAGGCTCTGCCGATCTGAAGCGATCCGTCGAGCGTCGGATAGCCGCCCATCAGGTATGGCATCAGCGCGGCCCGCTTGCCGCAAGACGCAAACGCATCGGCGATGCGCTCGGTGCCGTATTGCGGCCGCGTGCTCACGCTACGCCGTCCCGTCCACCGTCGTACGCGCCGGGCGCGGTCACGCCGACGCCGCTCCGGTGTCCTCGCCGGCCGCCAGTACCTCGGCCAGATCCTTGTCGCCGCGCCCGGACAGGCACACGAGGTCCAGATCGCCGTCGTCTTGGGCGAGCGTCCATGCCAGCGCGTGCGCGCTCTCGAGGGCCGGGATGATCCCTTCAAGGCGTGTCAGCGTCTTGAAGGCCGCCAACGCGTCGGCGTCGGTTACGGCCACATAGCGCGCCCGGCCGCTGTCGCGGAGCGCAGCGTGCTGAGGCCCAGCCCCGGGATAGTCGAGGCCGGCGGAGATCGAGTGCGCCTCGAGGATCTGGCCCTCCTCGTCTTGCATGATCGCCGACAGCGATCCGTGCAGGACCCCGGCGCGGCCGCCGACGGTCAGCGGCGCGCCGTGGCGCGGTGTGTCGATTCCATCACCGGCGGCCTCCACGCCGACAAGCGCTACCTCGGCATCGTCGAGGAACGCCGTGAACGTGCCGATCGAGTTCGAGCCGCCGCCGACACAAGCGATCACACGACCAGGCAGCCGGCCCTCGCGCGCAAGGATCTGGGCCCGGGCCTCATCGCCGATCACCCGCTGAAGGTCTCTGACGAGCGCCGGGTATGGCGCCGGGCCGACGGCCGAGCCGATCACGTAATGGGTATCGCCGACGTTCTCGACCCAGTCCCTGATCGCCGCTGAGGTCGCCTCCTTGAGGGTCCTGGCGCCGGCGTCAACTCCGACGACACGCGCGCCGAGCAGTTCCATGCGCTGCACGTTCGGTCGCTGGCGTCTGGTGTCCTCGACGCCCATGTAAACGACGCACTCCAGGCCGAGCAGCGCGCAAACCGTCGCCGTCGCCACGCCGTGCTGGCCGGCGCCGGTCTCGGCAATGATCCTGCGCTTGCCCATACGCTTGGCCAAGAGCGCCTGGCCGAGCGCGTTGTTGAGCTTGTGCGAGCCGGTGTGGTTCAGGTCCTCGCGCTTGAGATAGACGGTGCGCCCCAGGCGCTCGGACAGTCCTCGCGCGCGATACAGAGGCGTCGGGCGGCCGGCGTATTCGCCGAGCAGCCGCTCCAGCTCGCCGCGATAGGCCGGGTCGGTGCGCGCCGCGAGCCATTCGCGCTCCAGCTCTTCGAGGGCCGGCATCAACGTCTCGGGCACGTATTGGCCGCCGTAAGGGCCGAAGCGGTGCTCGACCAGCGTCCCCGGCGCGCCGTAGGCCAGTCGCCGCCGGCCACGCCGGCGCCGGCCATCCCGTCGGGGCCCGTCATGCCGGGATCGCCGGAACGTCGGATTCGGCGGGCGCGTCCGCCTCTTGAACCGCCCGAAAGAACGCTTTCAGCTTGGTTTCGTCCTTGTGGCCAGGGGCGCGCTCGGTGCCGCTGGCGCTGTCGACCGCGAACGGCTGGACCTTTGCGATCGCCTCGCCGACGTTCTCAGGGCCGAGACCCCCGCTGAGGATCAGCGGCGTATCGGAGCGTCTGGCCGCCAACAGCTCCCAGTCGAACGTCTCGCCCGTGCCTCCGCGCAACCTCTTGGCTTCACGCGATCTCGCCTTGGCGTCGGCGAGATGAAAATCGACATGATACCGCCCCAATTGGCGCACGTCACCGGCGCCCGCGATCTGGATCGCCTTGATCGCCTTCGTTCCCGTGCGCCTGGCGGCCTCGACGCAGAAAGTCGGGCCCTCGTCGCCGTGCAATTGGATCAGGCTCAGCCCGAGGTCTTGCACATGGTGTTCGATCTCCTCGAACGTGGCGTTAACGAAAACGCCGCACAGCTCGATCTCGCGGCGGTCGAGGGCCGAAGCGATGCGCTGGGCCTGTTCGACTGAGCAGCGCCGCGGACTGGGCTCATAAAAGACCATGCCGACCGCCCACGCCCCCAACTCGGCCGCCAGTTCGGCATCGGTGACGTCGGTGACACCGCAGATCTTGACGCGCGTCGCAGACATGCTCCAACGGTAGCGTGCGACCCCTGAAACACGCGGACAGGCGGGCGGGCCGGGCGGCCGGGCCTAGCCTTCGGGCGTATTCGGGTTCGGCACCGAGTTCGGACGGCTGCCGAGCGTGGCCGTGACCGTCTTGTGTTCCCAGCCGCCTTTGCCGTTGGGACGCAACAGGCCGATCGAGATCGTCTCGCCCGGCTTCTTGGCTTCGATGTCACTGGCCAGTTCTTCGGAGCTGTTGACGGCCTTGCCGTCGATCGAGACGATGACGTCGCCGCCGACCGCGATCTGGCCGCCTTCGGTCGTCGCCGTGCCACCCTTGATGCCGGCTTTTTCGGCGGCTGTTCCCTTCTGGACGCTCTGCACGAGCACGCCGTTCTTGACCGGCAGGTTCAGCGCTGAGAGCGAACCGTCGATCGTCAAAGAGACGAGGCCAAGGTAGGCGCCGCGCACGGTGCCACCCTTCTCGAGCTGCGACAGCTCGGACTTGGCCAGGTTGATCGGCACGGCGAAACCGATGCCGACGCTGCCGCCGCCCGAGCCGCCTGTCTCTATCTGCGAGTTGATGCCGATCACTTCACCCGCGGCGTTGAGCAGCGGTCCGCCGGAGTTGCCGGGGTTGATCGGCGCGTCGGTCTGCAGCACGTTGTTGATTCTGAAACCGTTGGGCGCCGTGATTTCGCGCTGCAGGGCGGAGATCACGCCGGTCGTGAGCGTCCGTTCGAGGTCGAACGGGTTGCCGATCGCCAGGACCGGATCGCCGACCTGCACGATGCCGGAGTCGCCGAGCGTGAGCGGGTGAAGTGTGAGTCCGTCGGTCGAGATCCTCAAGATCGCGAGGTCGTGAGATGGGTCCTTGCCGATCACCTTGGCTTCGACGTTCTTGCCCTTTTCGAAGCTGACCTGGACCTTGACCGCGTTCTCGACGACGTGGTAGTTGGTCAGGATCGTGCCGTTGTTGTCGATCACGATGCCCGAGCCGGTCGCCTGGCCCTGACGCTGGGTTTCGCCGCCACCAAAGAGGTTGAACGGCGAGGATTCGCCTTGCTCGACGACCGTCGAGGTCACAAATGCCACGCCAGGGGCGTCACGCACGTAGATGGCGTGCGGAGTCAGGCCGCTGCTCGTGTGCGACGCGTTCGACGGCGCGATCGGAGCCGCGGCCGCCTGGACCGTCGTGACCGTTTTGGTGGCGGAGCCGAAACCGACGGCCGCCGCGATCACGACCGCGACGACGGCGCCGCCGATCAGGGCGGCTACGAACGGGATTGCGAAGGACTTAGTCGAGCGATTCATCTGGTCTTCAAACCTGTGCCTTTGTGGTCGGGTCCGATCTGAGCGACTCTCGGAAAGACAGCATGGTGGCAGGCCATGAAGAACATCTAAAGCGAAACATCTGTCTTTCTAAAACCTCTTACGCGTGCCCGGAGCGCCCCGGCGACGCTCACACGGGGCGCGCTTCGGCTTGGGCAGGATAGGCGCTCAAGGCACGCAGCGCCCGCTCAGGGTTCTCGGCCCTCATCAGAGACTCACCGACCAGCACCGCCCGCGCACCGGCCTCTCGCAGGCGCGTCAACTGCTCGGGCGTCTTGATGCCCGACTCCGAGACGACCGGCACGCCCGCCGGCACGCCCGCCAGCAACGCGAACGTACGCTCGACATCGACTGTGAAATCACGCAGGTCGCGATTGTTGATCCCAATCAGATCGGCGCCCGCCGCGAGCGCGACATCAAGCTCCGCGGCGTCGTGGACCTCCACGAGCGCGTCGAGGCCCAACGCGCGCGCCTGGCTCCCGAGTGTCTCCAGCTCGACCGGGTCCAAGGCCGCGACGATCAACAGGACCGCGTCCGCGCCGGCCAGCTTCGCCTCGTAGAGCTGGTAAGGATCGACGATGAAGTCCTTGCGCAGCAACGGCAGCCGGCACGCCTCGCGCGCCGCGTTCAGATCTTCGAGCGAGCCTCCGAAGTTCGGGCCCTCGGTGAGCACCGACATCGCGCTCGCGCCGCCGTGCTCATACGCGCGCGCGATCTCCGTCACGTCCACTCGCTCACGCAGCGAGCCGGCCGACGGTGAGCGCCGCTTGAACTCGGCGATGACCGCTATCTCTTGTCCGCCGGCGAGCGCGGCCCGAAAGCCGCGCTCAGGTTGCGGGGCCGCGAGCGCCTGGTCTCGCAGCTCCGCTTCAGGCAGTTCCGCCTTACGCCGCTCCAACTCTGATCGCGTGCTCGTCAGGATTCCCGCAAGAACGCTCGGCGGCGCACTCATCGCGCGCCCGCCTCAACACCGTCGGGAGCGTGCCTGGCGCTCGCCGCCACGAACCGCGCCAGCGCACCTGTCGCCCGCCCATCCGCGATCGCCTCGCGGGCGGCCACCACGCCCTCGGCGATCGAGTCAGCGCCACCGGCCGCATAGATGGCGGCGCCGGCGTTGATCGCGGCCAGCTCGGCCGCCGGCCCGTGCTCGCCGGCGAAGATCGCTTCGGTCACGCGCGCGTTCTCTTCTGGACTTCCCCCCACCAGGACCCCGCCATCGCCCGAGCCCGCGTCGAGCGCCCGAACTCCGACCTCGGCCGGCGTCAACGTGTAGCGATCGAGCTGCTCGCCGGCGTTGACCTCTATCACTTTTGTCGCCGCGCCGATCGAGATCTCATCGAGGCCATCCTCTCCGCAGACGACCAGCGCCCGGGTGGCCCCCAGGCGTGCGAGCGCCCCCGCGATCGTCTCCTGGAAGGCCGCGTCCGAAACGCCGATCAGCTGGCGCGACGCGTCCGCGGGGTTGGTCAGCGGGCCCAAGAAGTTGAAGACCGTGCGCACCGCCAGCTCGCGTCTGACGGGGACAACGTAACGCGTCGCCTGATGGTGCGCGGGAGCGAACATGAAGCCGAAGCCGGCCTCTTCGATGCACGCGGCCACGCCCTCAGGCTCCAGGTCGATGTGCGCGCCCAGCGCCTCCAGCAGGTCGGCCGAGCCCGAGCGGCTCGTCGCCGAGCGGTTGCCGTGCTTGGCCACGGCGCAGCCCGCACCCGCGGCGATCAGGGCGGCCGTGGTAGACACGTTAAACGTGCTTCGCCCGCCCCCGGTGCCGGCCGTATCGAGCAGATCGTCGCGTTCGACCGACACGGGCTTCGCGAGCGCGCGCATCGTGCGCGCCAGGCCCGTCAGCTCATCAACGGTCTCCCCCTTCGTCCGCAACGCGATCAAGAAGCCCGCGATCTGGGTCTCTGAGGCCTCGCCGTGCATGATCTCATCGAGCACCTCGGCGGTCTCGTCCGCGCTCAGGTCCCGCCTTTGGGCCAGCGCGTCGATCGCGCGCGTCAAGATCGCGTTCGGCATCGCTCTCAGCCGGCCTCGGCGGCGACAGGCCCGGCCTGGTCTTGGACGCTTCTTGGCGATCCAGTCACGCTCGGTCGATCGCCGTTGCCCGTGTCTCTGTACAAGAAGTTCGACAGCAGCTCGCGGCCCTGTTCGGTGAGGACCGACTCCGGGTGAAACTGGACACCCTCCGCCGGCAGTTCGTTGTGACGCAGCGCCATCAACACGCCGCCACCGCGCGCCGACTCCCGCAAACAATCCGGCAGTTCCGGATCGACGACGAGCGAGTGGTAGCGCCCGACCGTCAGCGGCTGCGCAAGGCCCTCGAAGATCGTGCGGCCATCGTGTTCGATCGTCGTCGCCTTGCCGTGCACCGGCAAGTTCAAAACGACGCGGCCCCCGAACGCCTGCGCCAGCGCCTGGTGGCCCAGACACACGCCCAGCGTCGGAATGCCCGCCTCCGGAAAGCGCCTGGCCACCTCCAGCGAGATCCCCGCCTCGTCGGGCGTGCACGGGCCCGGCGAGATCACACAGCGCTCGTATCCCCCGTTCAGCAGTTCATCGACCGTCGCGCGGTCGTTGCGGACCGTGATCACCTCAGCGCCCAACTCGCCCAGATACTGGACGAGGTTGTATGTAAACGAGTCGTAGTTGTCGATCACCAAGACCTTCATCGTCTTATGGCCACTCCGGCTGCTCGACCGCCAGCTCGATCGCCTCCAAGACCGCCTTCGCCTTGGCCTTGGACTCCGCCAACTCGTACTTTGGCTTGGCGTCGGCGACGGTCCCGCCCCCAGCCTGCACATGCGCGTAGCCGTCCTTGACGACGACCGTCCTGATGTGAATGCAGGTGTCCATCTCGCCCCCGTAAGACAGGTAGCCGATCGCGCCGCCGTACCCTCCCCGCTTGATCGGCTCAAGCTCGTCGATGATCTGCATCGCCCGTACCTTCGGCGCCCCCGACAACGTCCCCGCCGGCAAGACCGAACGCAGCGCGTCCATCGCGCTGACACTCTCCCGCAACAGACCCGTCACTGAGGAGACGATGTGCATCACATGGGAGTAGGTCTCGACCGCCATGAACGTCTCCACCTCGACCGTCCCCGGCTCGCAGACGCGGCCCAGGTCGTTGCGGCCGAGGTCGACGAGCATCACGTGCTCGGCCCGCTCCTTCTCGTCTTCCAGCAGCTCGGCCCCGATCCGCTCATCCTCGGCGACGTTCGCGCCGCGCGGGCGCGTGCCGGCGATCGGCCTCGTGCTTACCCGCATCCGCCCGTCGCCGCGTCCGCCCGAGCCGACCGTCAAGAGCGGCTCCGGGCTCGCGCCGGCGATTTGGAAGTCGCCGAAGTCCAAGTAGTACATGTACGGGCTCGGGTTCACGGCCCTCAGACCTCTGTAGATCGAGAACGCGTTCACCGGCGTCGGCGCCGACCAGCGCTGTGAGGGCACGACCTGGAAAACGTCGCCGGCATAGATGTACTTCACGATCCGCTCGACCATGCCTTCGAACTGGGACTCCTCCATGTTCGACTTGAACTCCGGCATCGTCCTGGCCGGTTGGTCAAGCTCCGAATGCGGCACCGGGCCGGCCAGCGCGCAGCGGATCTCATCGATCGTCGATCTTGCCCGCGCCAGCGCGTCCCGCGGGCTCGGCCCGCGCTCCTCCTCGGCGTTGGCGATGATCGTGATCGTGTGCTTGAGATGGTCGAAAACGACCAGCGCGTCGGTCAACATCAGCGCCATGTCCGGCAGCCCGATCGTGTCCTTGGCCGGCTCTCCGAGCGGCTCGATGGTACGCACCAGGTCATAACCGAAGAAGCCCACCGCGCCGCCCGTGAACGGAGGGCCGTCGCTCAGCGGAGCCGTCGATCGGTGCCCGGCCGTGCCCGCACGCGCGCCCGCGGGCACGCTCAGCCCCCGGCCGGCCGCCTCGGTCAGCGGCGCCTGCCGGTAGCGGGAGACGCGCTCGGCCGCGAGCGCATACGGGTCGCCGCCGTCCGCCAGCGACCACCGCAAGACGTCTCTCGGCTTGATGCCTATGAACGACCAGCGCCCTACACGCTGACCCTGGTCGGCCGACTCCAGCAAGAAGCTGGGCTCCTCGGGCGCGAGCGCTCTCAGCTTCAAAAAGGCCGACACCGGCGTCTCGCAGTCCGCGATGAACGTTTCACAGACCGGAGTCAGGTTGTAATGCTTTGTCGGATCAGCGACGGCGGCCATCGAGCACCCGCTCGGCGTCGGCGAGCCCGCGCCCGCGCCCTTTGATCAGCACAAGCAGGTGATACAGCAGGTCTGCCGCCTCTTCGTCGACGCGCTCGTCGGACTCCTCGCGCGCCGCGCGCGCCACCTCCTCGGCCTCCTCGCGCACCTTCTCGCCCGCCAGCTCCCGGTCGTCGAGCAGCGTCACGGTGTACGAGCCCTCCGGCCGATCCTTCGCGCGCGCTCCGATCGTGCGCTCAAGCTCAGGCAACACCTCATGAGGCGAAACAGGCTCCAGCTCACCCCTGTGAAAACAAGTGCGCTCCCCCGTGTGACAGGCAGGGCCCGCCGGCGCGACCAGCGCCAGGAGCGTGTCGCCGTCGCAGTCCAAACGCAGAGCCTTAACGATTTGCACGTTGCCGCTCGTTTCGCCCTTGTGCCACAACTGTTTGCGCGACCTGCTGTACAGATGAAGCTCGCCCGTCGCCCTGGTCTGAGCCAGCGCTTCGGCGTTCATATATGCCAGCGTCAAGACCTCGCCCGTGTCGTGGTCCTGTACGACGCACGGCACCAAGCCGTGATCGTCGTAAAGAACCTCGGCGTCGAGCGCTTCTGTCGTCTGTCTGGCAGCCGGCGTGCTCACTTGTGGGATTGTAGGTCCCATGACACGACGCCCACCGACAACGCTCTCGGTGTTCGATCGCAAGCTCGTCGTCGTCACCGGCAAGGGCGGCGTCGGCAAGAGCACGATCGCCGCGGCGCTCGGGCTCTCCGCCGCCGCCAAAGGCCTGCGCACGATCGTTGTCGAGTTCGGCGACCAGAGCCACCTGCCGGCGCTGTTTGCGCGCCCACACGCAACCCAAGCCCCGGGCCGGGCCGAGCCCGGCGAAGAGATCGAGTTGGCGGACGGCCTGTTCGGGGTAACGATCGATCAGGACCGCGCCATGCTCGAGTGGCTGCAAGCGCTCGGCGGGCGTGTGCCCGGGCGCATCCTGGCCGGCAGCTCCTCGTTCCAGTATTTCGCCGCCGCCGCCCCCGGCGCTCGCGAGCTGGTGAGCATGGTCAAGGTCTCAGAGCTGACTTCAGACAAGCGCTGGCGCCGGCGAGCCCAGCGATACGACCTGGTCGTGCTCGACGCCCCCGCCACCGGCCACGCCCTCGGCCTGCTCCAAGCACCATCGACGTTCGGCGCGATCGCCAGGGTCGGCCCGATCTTCGGCCAGGCCGAGCATGTCCGCGAGCTGCTGCAAGACGACGCCGCGACCGCCTATGTCGCGGTCGCTTTGCCGACCGAGATGGCGAGCAGCGAGACGATCGATCTGCGCGACAGACTGCGCTCTGGACTCGGCGTCGAGTTGAGCTGCGCGATCGTCAACTCGGTCCTTCCCGCCCGCCGCTTCAGCACGGCCGAGATCGACCGGATCGACCGCCTGGCTCCAAACGGAGACGGGACGCCACGCGCGGCTGTGGTTGCCGCCAAGGTCGCCCACGAGCGCGCGCGCGCCCAGCAAAAGCAGATAGCCAGGCTCCGCCGTCAGGGCCTGCCCGTGCTGACCGTCCCGTTCGTGTTCGCCCCCGCGCTGGGTCTCGACGATGTACTGCGCATCGGGCGCCACCTGACCGGCGGGCGCCACCCCATCGACGGAGGCGACCGAGAAAGAAGCTAAGCCGAGGCGATCCGGTAGCGGCGCGTCGCCGGGTCGCGCTCGATCAGGCCAACCGCCAGGAGCGTCGTCACGTAGCGGTGCGTTGTGCTTGTGTTCATGTCGAGCATCCGTGCCAGCTCGGCGATTCCCAGATAGCCACCATCGACCGGGAAGCACGACAGAACAAGCAGGCCCGCCAGCAGCGAACGCGAGAGCCGGCGATCGTCCATCTGCTCGGGATACGCCTCGGAGTCGACCGACAGCGTCCATTCCGGCGAGCGCAATGCTGTCAGCAGGATCGACATCGTTCCGCCCGAGCCGGCGCCGCGCACGACCTGATCGACCTGCGATTTGGATAGCTCGATCGTGATCTTCTCATCGCTCGCCGTCCCGTTGCGCTGATCCTGCGCTACCGGGCGCCCATTCGTGGACGCGGTCCCGTTCCGGTGCCGTCCGGGCCGCCCGGCGCCGGCGCCGGGACGCGCACCGTCGCCCGAACGCACGCTACGACGCTGAGTTGTGCTCTTGGTTGGCATCAGGTCTTCAAGGATGTCGCAGAAGTCCGTCTTTGCCAAGACCGCACTGAATATTCAGTTCTGAATAGTCTGGCGCAATCTATCTGGCGAAGGCCGAACGTCCGCTTCAGCATGCTCGCAGCCGGCGTCCCTGACGCGACTGCCACGACCCGCTGGCACGCAGGCGCTCGAGTTGCGCGCGAGCGACCTGCAGCCACTCGATGCGCGCGCTCCAGAACGAGACCTCGGCCTCGTCGGCGAGCCCCCGCATCAGGCGCGACCATTCGTCGGGCGCGCCGGCGCGCCTCTCGGCGCCCAACCGTCGGAGATCCTGCAGGCGCCCTAGGCAGGCCAGCTCCTGGCCGTAGATCATGTCGATCAGGCGGGCCACGTCGCTGGGCCGACACAGCGCGATCTTCATCTGGAGGTCATCGCGCAGAGGCGGCGTCGGCGTCGCGGCGAACATCCAGGATTCGAAGTGCTCAACGCCGCTGGGCGTCGCCTCGTAGATGGTGCGCGGCGCGGCCCGCCTGGCTGGGCCCGGGCCAAGCTCGCCGGCGCTGCGCACGAACTCGTCGCGCATCAGCTGGTCGAGCGCCGAGTAGACGCCCGAAGGCGCGAAGCCAGACGCTCCAAAGCGCTCCTCCAGGCGCTGCGTCAGCTGGTAGCCATAGTCGGGGCGCTCGATCACGAGGCCCAGGACCGCATGCTTAGCAGACATCGGTCAGCTTCCTGATTTCCCACCAGCAGATCGTTGTAGCGATCCCCAGACGGTACCCGATCCCGAGGCGCGCTGCGTCTCACCGATGGAATCAGTCAGACCAACCGACCGGCCCGGCCCAACCGAGACAGGCCTCACGGGACCTCATGTGATGCCGAGACGATCCAGCAACCCTTCGTCGGTGCGCCAGTCCCTGCGTACCCGCACCGACAGCTCCAGGTACACCTGACAACCCAGCTCGCGCTCAAGCTCGGCGCGAGCGGCGGTGCCGATCGCCTTGATCATGCGACCACCCGAACCGACGATGATCCCCCGCTGCGAGGCGCTCTCGACCCAGATCAAGGCACGCACGCGAACAAGCCCGTCATGTTTGCGCTCGATCTCCTCGATGATCACCTCAACGGCGTGGGGCACCTCTTGGCGCGTGCGTCTGATCACCGCCTCGCGCACCAGCTCGGCAAGCAGCACGGCAAGCGGCTGGTCCGAGCGCGCGTCCGGCGCGAACAGGAGCGGCCCCTCGGGCATCAGCCCATGCAGGTGCTCGACCAGTGCCGGCACCCCCACGCCGGTGCGCGCCGAGATCGGAAACACCTCGCCCTGAAGCCCAAGTTCACCCGTCCGCGCGAGGGCCGTCACCGTGCCGGGACGATCGAGACGATCGGCCTTGTTGACGGCGATCGTGACCGGCAATCCCGAACGAGCGAGCGTTCCGGCGATATAGCGATCGCCCGGTCCGAGGACCTGATCTCCCGCCAAGACCAGCAGTGCCGCGTCCGAGCCCTCCAACTCGCGCTGCACACTCCCCGCCATCCGCTCGGTCAGGGCGTCACGCGGACGCTGCACGCCCGGCAGGTCGACCAGCACGACCTGGCTGTCCTCGCCGCTCGTGTGGACCCCGCGAATCGCGCGCCTGGTCGTCTGAGGACGATCGGAAACAATCGCGACCTTCTCACCCACGATCGCGTTGACCAGCGTCGACTTGCCGACGTTCGGCCGCCCCGCCAGCGCGACGAAACCGCTGCGTGTCATCTGGCTTGGGCTTCCCGCAGAAGACGGTCCTGCAACTCGAGCATCTCCCCGGCGTCGGTCTCATGGTCGAAGCCGAGCAGGTGAAGCGTCCCATGGACGAGCGCCAGGCTCACGTCTTCGGTGTGCTCGACACAGATCACCACATCGCCAAGCTCACGCTGCGTACCATCCCCCGTACCGGCGCCGTCGATCGGAAACGAGAGCACGTCGGTCGGCCGAGCCTTACCGCGGTGCTCGGCGTTCAGGTGCGTGATCCGCTCGGTATCGACGTATTCGATCGCGAGGTGCCCGTCAGCGATGCCGACCGACGCCGCGACGAGCGTGCACAGACGTACCGTCTCGGCGACCGATGGCGTGCTGGCCGATCGGCCATTCCGTTGATCGCCGATCGGTACGCGCCCAAAGACCTCCACTTCGAGCAAATCAGTGCCCTTCAGGCGCTGCGACGCTCGGCCGGGTGCTGAAGGACGGTCGGTCGGCCGGGCGCGTCCTGGTGGGTGTGCGCGTCGTAGGCCTCGACGATCCGCTGGACGAGCCTGTGCCTGACCACGTCCTCACCGCCGAAGCGCACGAACTCGACACCCTCGACGGTGCCGAGCACCTCACCGACGGCGATCAGCCCCGACTGCTGCTCCCGGGGCAGATCGACCTGGGTGACATCCCCGGTGACGACCATCCGCGAGCCGAAGCCCAGCCTGGTCAAGAACATCTTCATCTGCTCAGGCGTCGTGTTCTGAGCCTCGTCGAGGATCACGAATGAGTCGTTCAGCGTCCGTCCTCGCATGAACGCCAACGGCGCGATCTCGATCACACCGCGCTCCAAATGCTGAGTCACCTTCTCAGGGTCGAGCATGTCGTGCAGAGCGTCGAACAGGGGCCGCAGATAGGGGTCAACCTTGGCCATCATGTCGCCCGGCAAGAAGCCCAGACGCTCGCCGGCCTCCACGGCCGGCCTGGTCAGGATGATGCGGTTGACCTCGTGCCGCGACAGCGCCGCCGCCGCCATCGCGACCGCCAGGAACGTCTTGCCGGTCCCTGCCGGACCGACCCCAAAAGTGATCGTGTGCTCGCGGATCGAGTCGACGTAGCGCTTCTGGTTGACGGTCTTCGGCGCGACCTGGCGGCTGCGATGGCGCCAGACGATGTCCTCGAGAACATGCGCCGGCGACTCGTGCGCGTCAAGCGCGCCCGTCACCGCGGCGATCGTCCCAGGCCCGATCTGGTGGCCTCTGGAGATCAGCTCGGACAGCTCGCGTACGAGTTCTTCGCCGGCCTTGGTATCGCCCTGCTCACCGTCGAAGGTGATCAGGTTGCCCCTCAAGAAGACCTTGCAGCGCAGGTGCTCCTCCAGAGAGCGCAACACCGCATCCTGACTGCCCGCCAGCTCCGTGGCGACGTCACCAGGCAGCTCGATCTGGGTTCTCATTCCTCGCCGCGCGCCCGGCGCACCGCGCGATCGTCCGATCGCCAGATCATCCCCCAAGCGCCGCCTTGACCAGGCTCGACACGCGCCCGCCATCCGCGCGCCCGTCGACCGCCGCCATCGCTGTCCCCATCGCCCGGCCCATGTCCTTGACGGTCTGCGCCCCGCTGTCTTTCACCGCTCGCTCGACTATCTCGCGCAGCTCATCTTCGGAGAGTTCCGCCGGCAGGTAGCCGCCGATCAGCCGCGCCTCGGTCTCCTCGCCTTCAGCCAGATCGTCGCGCCCCGCCTCTCTGTATGCCTTCGCGGCCTCCAGCCTGCGTTTGCGCTCGCGCCGCAGCACCGCCAGCTCGTCGTCCGAGCCTTCCTTGGCGGCCTTCTGCAGCTCGGAGAGCACCAGTCGCAGCGCACCCACACGCTCACGCTCGCCGGCCCGCATCGCGTCCTTCAGATCCTGCTTGACGGTGTCGATGATCGCCATCCCCTCCCAGGATACGCCGTCGCGGCGGGGTTGATGTGTCGATCCCGGAACGGCGAGCGCAGTCGACGCGCCGTCGGCGCGCCGTCGCGAGCATGGGCCGCCTCGGCTGGAGGGGGCGCGGGCGCGCACGAGCGATAGGGTGCCGTCCGTGGACGACGCCCTCTATGCCAACGCACTGGCCCCGTTCCTGGCCGAAACGCGACGCCTGCGCCCGCCCGATACCGAAGTGATCGACGCGCACACACACCTCGGCCTCGACGAGGACGGACGCTCGCTCGGCCTCGCCCAGCTGCTCGCCCAACTCGATGCGGCCGACGCGCGCCGAGCGTGCGTGTTCCCGCTGCACGACCCCGAGCGCAAGCCCTCTTATCGCGTCCCCAACGACCGCGTCATACGCTGGGCAGAGGAATCGGAAGGTCGGCTGACTCCGTTTTGCAGGCTCGACCCGGCCGAAGACCCGATCGTCGAGGGCGAGCGCGCGCTGGCGGCTGGAGCGCGCGGCATCAAGCTGCACCCCCGCGCTCAGGACTTCGTGTTCGACGGCCCCGAAATGCGCTCCATCTTCGCGCTGGCCGAGAGCGCCGGCGTGCCGATCCTGATTCATGCCGGCCGCGGACTGCCACCCCTCGCCGACGGCCTGGCAGACCTGGCGCTGAGCTATCCGAGCGTCGCCCTGATCCTCGCCCACGGAGCGATCTGCGACCAGGGCATCCTCACATCGCGCCTTGCCGAGCACCCCGGTGTTCTGTACGACATCTCCTGCTTCTTCCCGCTCGACGTCGTCGAGCTGTTCGCGCGCGTCCCCGCCGAGCGGGTCGTGTTCGCCTCCGATCCCCCTTACGGCATGCCCGCGACCACCCTCTACCTGGCGCTGCGGATCGCGGCACAGGCGAGGTTGAGCGAGGAGGCGACGCGGGGCTTGCTCGGGTCGACGATGGCCGACCTCATCGACGGCCGCGGCCTGCCCGCCGCAAACGCTCCGGTGCGGAGCGAGACGATCGTCCTCGCCGGCCGCCTGGCCCGCGTCTACAACTACGCAAGCCTCACCGGCCCCGCCCTGTTCGCGGGCGTGCCAGAGCAGGCCGTGGCGATGCTCGACATGGCGCTCGCCGCCTGCCGCGACCCTGAGCCCGGCGATCTCGGCGAGGCGCTCGAGACGATCGGATCGGCCCTCAGCGCGGCCCGCACGCTCATCGCCAGCCCCGACGGGGTCCGAGCCGCGATCGATCTCGTCTACCGCGCGACCGTTCGCGCGGCGACAGAGATCCACGACCCGGCCTGAGCCCAGCCGATGTAGGTCTGGCGGGGAGAGTAGTGCTTCTCTTTTTCAAAACTACCATCGTATTAGCATTTTATATATACGTAAGTAGTTGGCAAAAAAATATAAGGCGCTTTCCTTATGCGCCGCCGCCGACCGCCTCCAACCAAACAGACGCCCAGTCGCCGCTCTCGAGCCGCTCGCGCTCGCGCATGCCCAAACGCTCGCCGTAAGCGTCCACGATCTCATCGACCTCACCGCGCAGCAGGCCGCCTGCCAGCAGGCGCGAGGGCGCGGCCGGGAGCGCGACGGCCAGATCGAGCAGCAGTGGACGGAGCAGGTTCGCGAGCACCACCGTCGGGTGCTCCGAATCTCCGACCGGGAGCCGTTCACTTCGCAGGTCGACACGCGCGACTTCGATGCACACCCCGTTCGCCTCGGCGTTCTGCGTGGCCGCGCGCACGCTCTCGCGATCGTGATCGATGGCGAGCACCGGCGAGTAGCCGAGCTTGGCCGCGGCGATCGCCAGCACCCCTGAGCCGGTGCCGACGTCGAGGGCACATTTCCCGTTGGCGGGCTCGCTGGCGGCGAGCGCCAAAAGCAACTCCAAGCACAGCTTCGTGCTCGCATGAGCACCGGTTCCGAAGGCCTGGCCCGGGTCGATCACGACCTCCAAGGCCGCGCCCGCCTCCGCGCGCGAGTCCTCCCACGGAGGGCGTACCCACAGGTCCGGAGCAGCCTGAGGCCGGGGCGAGGTGACGAGAACCGGCCGGTGGTAGAGCTTCCAACGCTCGGCCCAGTCCTCGGCCACCTCGCTGCCCGAGATCTCGACCGGTGTCGCCCCCACCACGGCATGCAGGTCTCCTATCTCAGGCAGCTCTCCAGGCGAGCCATAAACCGCGTACTCGATACGCGCGCCGCCCTCCAGCTCGACCTCTTCGACACCTCCCGGGGCGAGTTCCAGAAGCTCGGCAAGCACGATCTCAGCGTCCGCGGCGGCGACACGCACCGCCAACCTGATCATTGTCCCTGGTGACGCAGAGTCCGGCGCAGCTTGGCGAACATCGACTCATCGGAGCGCAGGTTCTCCGGTGTGAGCGTCTCCTGCAGACGTCCGATCAGATCGCGCTGCTCCTCGGTCAGACGCCTCGGGATCACAACGTTGACGACCACCTTCAAATCGCCTTTGCGACCGCCTCCAAGCGAGGGCATTCCTGCACCGCGTACGTTCACGATCTCCCCGGGCTGCGTTCCAGGGATCAGCTCGATCGGGGTCGTTCCCGACAGGGTCGGCGCCTGCAGCGTTCCCCCGAGCGCGGCTAACGGAGCCGGCACGTCAAGCGCGGCGATCAGATCGGCGCCTTCGCGCACGAACCGCTCGTCTTCGCGCACTTCTACGAGCACATAGAGGTCGCCCGGCGGAGCGCCGGGGTCCCCCGCGTGACCCTGCCCGGAGACCCTGACACGCTGCCCGTGGGCAATGCCCGCGGGCACATCGACCGTCACGGTCCGGCGCCCGGCCCGCTTACCGCGTCCTCGACACTCGGCGCACGGCTGCTTGGCGACGCGTCCGTCGCCGTGGCAGGTATCGCAGACGACGGTCCTGACCATCTGTCCGAGCGGCGTCCGCGTGACTGCTTGCAGCTGGCCGTTTCCGCCGCAGCGCCCGCACGCTTCGATCGGTGTGCCTGGCTCGGCGCCGTTGCCGTGACAGTGCTCGCAACGCTCGACGACCTCGACGGAGACATCCACACGGGCGCCCTCGGCCGCTTCCAGGAGATCCAGCTCCACCGACGCCGCCACGTCTGAACCCGGGCTTGGCCCTCCCCGCCCGCCGCGAGCCCCGAACGGACCGGCGCCGCCAAAGAACGCATCGAACAGATCTCCGATCGAGCCGAACCCCTCGAAGTCCGGGGCATATCCACCTGAGCGCAGACCTTCGTAGCCGTAGCGGTCATAGGTGGCGCGACGTTCGGAGTCGGAAAGGATCTCATACGCCTCCGCCGCCTCCTTGAACTTCTCCTCGGCCTGGGGATCGTGCGCGTTGACGTCCGGGTGCAGCTCTCTTGCCAGCGTCCTGAACGCCTTCTTGATCTGCTGCCCGGAGGCATCGCGCTCGACGCCCAGAACCTCATATGGGTCGCGCGGGCGCGAGGTTCGGCTCGCCACCGCTCAGTGTCCTGTCTCAGGCGCCTGCATATGCGTCCTCCACGAATCGCGACAGCTCGCTCGCCGCTTCGCGCACCGTCACGATCGCCTCGGCATAGTCCATTCGCACCGGTCCGATTACCGACACGGCGCCCAGGTTGCGGGCTGCCACACCATAGCCCGTGGCCACCAGCCCGAGTGAGCGCATCGCTGGAATCTCGTTCTCGTGACCGATACGCACATACACTCCCTGCTCGCCGAGCGCCGTCCTCAGCACGTGCAGCAGCGCCACGCGCCGCTCGAGCATGCTCATCAGCTCGTTGATCTGTTCGCTGTCTTCGATCGCGCCGGCCGCGAACAGGCGCGCCGTCCCACCGACGTACAACGCGTCCTCGCCCTCCTGATCGATCGCACCGAACGCCGGGGCCAGCCTCTCCATGAACGCCATCTCGGTCGCCGATAGGGCCGGGTCCATCAGGCGCTGTTGAAGCATGCGCGCACCAAGCCCAGTACCCAGCAGGCGCTCGTTCAGATACTCCTCGGCCCACGTTACGAGTCCCGGATCGACGGCGCGCTCGAACGCGATCGTCGTCTTGGAGACGCCACCCGCTGAGGTGATGATCACGACCACGACGACCTGCGGCTGCAGCGCCAGAACCTCGACCCGACGTATGCTCGCGGTGTCCAGCGCCGGCGCCGAAACCACGGCAAGGAGATTGGTGACTCTGGAAAGCGTCTCCGTGGTGGAACGCACGGCCTCCTCTATCTCGCGTCTGGTCAGCGACAGCTCCAGTCGCGGCTTTCCCTGCTTGGCGGTCCGCAGGCCATGTCCCGAGGCAAGCATCCGATCAACCACATACCGCTGGCCGGCATCGGTCGGCACCCTGCCCGCCGAGACGTGCGGATGAGCCAGCAGGCCGTGCTCCTCGAGCAGCGCCAGCTCGGCCCGCACCGTCGAGGCGCGACAGTCGAGTCTCGGATCGCCCGCGATCGTTTTGGAGGCGACCGGTTGTCCGGTACGCCGGTAGCCCTCGACCACCGTGCGCAGGATCGTCTCTTGACGGGCCGTCAATGTCAGCATGCGACCGATTCTAGGTCTCCGCCCCGGACGCCACAATCGGAGGGGCGTCGCGACAACGGGGCGGAGGTGACTCGAGCGGGCGACTCGACAGCCAGGCGCACCGTGGCACCTTCGGATCCGGCTCGCGGCCTTCAGGCCTCCAGCTCGGCCTCGGCGTTGCGCACGATCTGCTTGCCGGCCTGCTCGGCGACCGTGTCCACGATCACTTTCCCGTCGCGGCGCTCCCGCACGGTACCTGTGACAACGACCTCCTGCTCGGGGACACCCATCCCGCGGAACTGAACCGCCAAGCGCTTGAGGTGCGCCGGTCCCCCCGCTGCCTCGGTCTGCGCCCGGGCGACCTGAGCCATCGTCCAGAGACCGTGCAATATCCGCCCGGGAAGACCCACCGCGCGCGCGAACTCCTCGTCGATGTGGATCGGGTTGAAGTCGCCCGACGCACCGGCGTAACGGGCGGTCAGATACTTGTCGGGCGTGACCTTGACCGCGGGAATCTCTTCGCCGACCTCCAGCTTGCTCATGGCCTCACACTCCTCTGACTATGTTCGTCCAGGTGCCGCGACATACCTCTTCGCCACGCTGGTTGGTCGATACGGACTCGAACACGTAATAACCGCGTCCGTCGCTTTCGCGGATGTCCTTTACGCTCGCGGTGGTCGTGATCTCATCGCCCGCGACAACCAAAGGCCCCCACACGAACTCCTGCCCGCCGTGCACCATCAGGGCGAAATTCAGCTCGATCTCCGGATCGAAGATCGGCGGCCCGACCGACGGGGCGCTGTAGACGACCGCGAACATCGGCGGCGCCACCACATCGGCGTAGCCGGCGTCGCGGGCCGCCTGTACATCAAGGTGCACAGGGTCGGTCTCCCCCACCGCGCGGGCATACTCCCTGATCTTCTCCCGGCCGACCGCATAGGTCGTGGGCTCGTACTGCTTGCCGATCGCTTTGGTGTTCACTGGCACCTGGTTGGCTCCTTCACGGGCTGTCGGTCACTGGCGAGTCGCCGTCGCGACCGCGGCGCGCCAGTTTACAGCGCGTCCAGTCCGACCACCACGATCTGCTCGTGCGCCGCGGATCGCTCGATCGCTCGTGCCAGCGCCCGTCCGACCTCGGGCTCCACCAAATACAGGACCCCGGCAACCTCTGAGCAACGGGCCCAGGCCAGACAGATCTCCGCCAGACGCCGTGGGGCCTTGACCGTCAGCTCGACCTCGACCGCGATCGGCCGCCCATCCGCCGGAACGCGTCGATCCGTTTCGCGATCCTCGCCGCGGCCGGCATCGAGACACTCGCCTGCGCACGCCCCAGGCCAGAGCACGATGTCCGGACGATGCAAGAGCGGCTCGCCCCGCCGGCCCGTCCCGATACGAGCGCTGGCCAGCGGAACTCCGCGCTCGCGCTCATCGCGGCGCAACTCTCGCTCGCCCGCCAGGCGATAATCGGGATAGCGACGTTCGAGGATGGCCGCCACGCGAGCACACTCGATCAGGTGCTGGGCGCCGGCGGCGCTTACCCGGCACGGTCCCAGTCCGCGCAGCCCAGAGACTTGTAGGCCGGTCCGCGTCGCCGTGTAAAGAGCCGGCCGGCCCGTCAGCGGGCGCTCGCGCACGAGCCATCCCGCCGTCTCCAGCGCTCCCAGGCGGGCGCGCGCCGCGGCCACCGTCGTCTGTTGGTGGACACTCAGGGAGTCCGCCGTGATCGCGCCGAGTCGGGCTGTCCACCGCACGATCGCGACCCGCTCGGGTGAAGGTGTCAACTCTCTTGCAGCCATTTCTGATCCTCCTGTTCGATGTCTCATGGTTCTGTTCGTGCCCGCGGCGACCGCACGCACGTACACGCGCGTGTGCCACCGCGGGTATTCGTCGAGGTGTTTGCCGGGAACGGCGCGGTAGCTCGGGCTAACCGCGCCGGTGCGATGAGCGGATCCGCGCGATGCTCGCGTGACCGCCGCCCGCCAGGTCGATCACGGCCGCCCAGCCCTGCCTGAGGCTCGTGATCTGGTGCGCTCGGAGTGCGTGCTCGAGGGTCCGTGTGCGGGTCAGCCCAGCGTCACCGTGACGGGATGTCTTCCAAGCTCCGACCGTCTCGGTCATGCTCGCGACCAGTTCGGCCGAGGCCGGAACCGCCTGGCGGTGGGAGATCAATGTGGACAGGTTGCCGACGATCTGGTCACGCACCCGCTCGGCGCCCGGCAGGCGCAGATCGGCGAACTCCTGGGTCCCGAGGACCAGGCTGATGCCGGCCCCGGCGGCACGGGCGAACAGGCCGACGATGCGCTCGGGAGCGATCGCGGCGAACTCGTCGATTGCCACGAGCGTCGGCGACGGCCGCTCTTGCAGGATCGCCACGGCCGTCTGCAGGTCCTGCACGATCGCGGCCCCAATCATCTGGGACAGCAACGGCCGGCGATCGGATTCGAGGCTGAAGTAGACGACCGAGCGAGCCCGCATCGCCTCCAGCAGGTCGATGCGATCGATTCCAGCCGTATCTGGGCCGAGCAGACTGCCGACGTCCGACTCGACGAGAATCGCCAACCGGTCACGCACACCCGTCAGCTCCGAACGCTGCCTGGGCGTCAGGGAGTCCAGATACCTGTGTGCATGCAGCGCCTCGTTCTCAGACAGGCCGCGAGCCAGCACCTCCAACTCCGAGGTGTCCAGATACTCCACCAGCGCCTTCAGGCTCACCTCGATGCCGGCGCGGCGCAACACGCGGACCTCGTGGCCGAGATACCGCTGAGCCTGGCGCAGATAGTGAGGCTCTGTAAACCGCTCGCCCGCCAGCGCCTTGTCTGCGATCTCCGTCTCGCTGCCACGCGCGTATGGGTTATAGATCGAAGGGCCCGACGGAGTCCATTCCAGGAAAGGGCGCCCTGCCCGCGACGCCGCTTCGCGCAAAGCCACGCGCAAGTCGCCATCGCCCTTCGGATCGACCACGATCGCGCCCATGCCGCGCCCAATCGCATTAACAGCGATCCACGTCATCGTCACCGTCTTACCCGACCGTGTCGCTCCGAGCACAAGCGCATGGGCGCCACCCGCAGCCGTGCCCAGCGGGATCGTCACGGCATGGCGCCCGTCGTCCTGCCCAAGGATCAAGCGCCCCGATTCCGATCGCGTCTCCCGATCGGGCAGCGGGCCAAACCGCCGGGCCGCCCAACCGGCCGTCCCGCGCAGCGCGTCCAGCGGCCCTGAACTTGCCGCGGCAAGCACCGCCAGGTCCGCGCCGGCATCGATGTCTTCCCGATGCCAGCGCCGGCCGCGTACCGCAGCCACCAGCGTGGCCATGCCGAGTGTCGATGCGAGACTCCCGCCGATGATCGCATGGCCGATCAGGACGGCGCCCAGCCCGACGGCCGCCCAGCTCCAGTGCGTGTGGCGAGCATGCATGATGCGCGCCGCCAACAGCCCGAGCGCAAGCCCGAGTGTCAGGTGGATCGTGGCCGAGGTCAGCCAATGGAGGAGTTCCTCCGCCGGCGCCAGCGGATCGGGCGCCGTTTCGTATGAGTATTGCGATGACGGCATCTTCAGCCGCCTCCTTTCGGTTTAGGACGACCGGCGCGTGCCGGTCGTTCTGGTTGACGACCGGCGGCGTCCTGTGCCAGGCGCCGTCGGCGAGACTCGTCCGAAAGTGCGGCCACGCCGTACGAGCACGTGATCGATGCGACTGTCGAACGCAAAACGGCGAGCCATCGGCTCGCCGTCAAGATCGTGAGTGGTGCTCGGGCCTCAGCTCGAGCGTGGCCCTCGCGCTAACGCAGCCTGTAGCCGACTCCCCGCACGTTGACCACCCAGCGCCCGCCTTGGCGCTCGAGCTTGCGCCGCAGACGGCTTGCGTGACTGTCGAGCGTGCGCGTTGACCCGTCGGAGCGGTAGCCCCAGACCGCACTCAGCAACTCGTGCTTGGTGAATACGCGCTCCGGGTCTGACGCCAGGTGCGCGAGCAGCTCGAACTCCAGGCGTCGCAGCGCGACCGGCGATCCATGCACGCTGACAGCATGCCTGCGCGGGTCGATGCACAGCAGGCCGATCGTCAGCGCTCGAGATTGGGCCGGTTGCTCGATCCTGCGCAACAGAGCCCTCATTCGGGCTCGCAGCTCCAAATAGCGTCCCGGACCAGCCAAAAAATCATCGGCGCCCGCCTCGAATGCCCGCAGCACGTCCGCCTCAGCAACGCCGCTGCCGAGCACGATCACCGGTGTCTCGCGGATCCTCGACGCCCGCTCACCAGCCGCCTGCCTGATCTGCCCAAGCAGCTCGAGTGCTCCATGTGGCGAGCCGAGATCGCCGATTACAGTCAGGCGCGGAGGGCATCGCCACGCCAGCATTCGCGCGTGCTCGGCTGTACAGACGCTCTGTGCCTGGTAGCCGTCGCTCAGCAGCTGCTCGACGAGTGCGCCCGCGACCTCCGCGCTCGCGTCCACGACGAGGATCGGCCCTCTTGCGCGGCGCACAGAAATACCAGAGTGAGATACGGCGCCCGCGCTACCCCGACTCAGAGCGCTATCCAAACTGGCCGGCGCTTGGCAGCCGGCCATCAGAGTTCGACCTCGTGTGGGCCGAGACCCAGCCCCTCACGCGCTATCAGCGCCAGCACCTCGCTGTGTATCCAGGGCGTCGGTCGTGAGCCTCCACTCTCGGGCGCCAGCCCGATCCGCCGGGCCAACCAGCTTGTCTGGCCGCTGCCGTTGCCGTGCCGGTCACGCTTGACTCTGTTGCAACGCGACGCGATCTCACCCATGCTGACACCCCGCTCGACCGCCGCGCGTACGGCTTCGCGCAACCCCCGATTCAGGACGACCGGGCTCTCTTGCATGCGCTCCAACTCCTGGCGCAGAGCGGTCCCGGAGACCTCCGGATCGGCCTCGTGGGCCGCCAGGGCGGCGAGGGTGGACTCGAAGACGGGCTCGTAGCTTTCGATCGCCGCGACGACCTGCCGCAAGGAGACAGATCGCGGAGTGGCGGCGGGATGCGCGCGCGGGCGCACCCGCCAGCGCAGCTCCGCGACCGCACGATCGGCCTCGACAGGCTCGAGACTGTAGATGCGTTCTTGCTCGCCGTCGGTGTTGTACGCAAGCAGCTCGCACGCGTGCGGAATCCGCGAGCGTGACCCCTCAACCTCCTCGCACCGCGCGCTGACCGGCGGATCGATCAGGTCCTCGGGACGCACTCCTCGACAGCGGCCTCGATTGCGATCCGCAACGTACAGCGCAAACATCAACGCCGCGTTCGAGGCCGGCTCCTCCGCGCCGATATGCGCGACCAGCCGACGGTCGCGGAGAGTCAGCTCGTCGCGATCGATCACGAGCACACAGCCGTCGCGTCGGCGAGCCGCGATCACCTCGCGACGACCTCCAGTGGCGTCGGCGTATGAGCCCAGCAGCTCCACTTCGGGAGCCGGCCAGTCTGCGCGCCCGGGTGCCGGCAATGCCGAGACCGAACAGACCGGCCGCTGACCGTGCCGACGCCCCTCGGCCAATTTTCGATGCGGGCGATTTCGGGCAGACTGGCGGGTCGGCGCGGATCCGCGGCGGGCGGTCGGTGCGCAAGCAGTGACTAGCCGTGTCATTTTGGTTCCCTTTCTGGCCCTTGCGGGCGGCCGTGTGAGATCTGAGGGGCCCTTCTTTAGAGCGAGGTGTGCGCGCCATCAAGGTCGGCCGCGTACCCCAAAGAAAGGACTGAGTCAATCCGAGACCCCTTAAGGGGGTCTCGGTGTAGAGCCTGCTCAGCGCATATCAACCAGAACTTGGCGCGAACGCGACGTTGCTGGAGCGAAATCCGTCCTCTGGTGTGCGTATTCAGGCGGCGAGCGGTCCGATCGCGGCCAGGACCGGCGTTAAGGCGTGACGGCCTCTTATGACTGGGAAAGGAAAGTGGGAGCGAGGCATCCTAGGGGTCCACGGTTCCGCCCGTGCCGTCCGTCCGCACGCGAGCGCGGCGAAGCTCGAGCCGACCATGCCGGCACTTCCGATTTGGCTCCGCAGAGCCGATCGCGGGATCCAAGTGTGCAGTCAGCCGGCACCTGAAGGCTCGTACGACTGCGCGATCGGTCGTCAATCTGGCCCCCGCGACTGCGCCGGTCTCCAGGGCAACTGCGGGTTGAGACCGGGCAAATGCGCGAGCGTATGCGCGCCTGCCGAGAGCCTCCCGCGAGTCGCCAGGTCCCGGGCCCTAGCGGGCTGGCATCGCGATGGGCAGGTCCCGCCGCTCCGCACTAGCCTGACCCATGACGGGGTCCCCGCCGGCGAGAGACACGCGTACATGCGGAGGCAGCCTGGGTACGCCATAAGCATGCAGCGAACCGCCATATACGTCTCGCTCGGCGACGAACAAGACGGCCTCGCGCCCTGGATACTCCCAGTCGGCCGGGTACTCGCCCGCGTAGGCCCGACATGCTCCGAGCACGTCGTCGGCACGGCGCGCGCACTCCCGGGCACGCATGCGATCACGGCACACGAACACGACGATCGCCATTGTTCGCTCGCGGGGCCCGTACCTGCGAGTGTGCACCGTCCAGCCGGACAGCAGATGGTCGTAGCGCTCGAGCTTGCCGCGGACCGGACCGGGAGCCAGGCGATCGTCAAACTCCACGAGCAGATCCAGCGCCGCCACTCGCCCTCTGAATGGCGCCGTGACAAGTGAGCCCGGCAGCTCGATCGTGGCATCCGGGCGGACCGTCTCAAAGCGCTCGACCGGCCCGCGCTCGCCGTTTGCGTCGCTGCGAAAGAAGTCGTGCGCAACGCGACCACCGGGCAGGGCCAGGTCTGCCGGCCCCAGCGCTCTGGGCCCGACGGCCGTCGAACGCAGCGGCGGCGAGAGTGCCGAGTAGCGCGCTCCGCGCAGGGGCAACGGCCGGCCGCCGAGCGCGCTCTCCAGGCCTAGCGCCCAGCCGGTCGTGTGCGCCTCGTGGCGCGCCTGGGCCAGCAGGCGCTCCCCTGTAGCCCTCCGGCGAGTGGCGCCGGATGCAGAGGGGCGACCGCCGCCGTCCTCGTTGCCAGCCTCCGACAGGCGATCGCTCGCCTCCAGCAGCCTGACGCCGGCGGGCGTGATCGAACAGCACATTGGAACGCCGCCACCATCGCGACGATGGAACTGGAGGCGCTCGAGCATTCCGGCATCGGACAGTCGCTTCAGGCGGCGTTGGGTTGTCGTCATCGCCCGGCGCGGGTTGAAGCGGCGATGGATCTGGCTGCTGAGCACGTGGCCCATACTCGCTACGAGCACAAGAATCTCGATGTCAAGCGGGTCCGGGTCGAGCACGAGCGGCTCGTCGGCCGCCTTGACGCTGCGTGCGCTGTGCGCCCGGTCGAGAGCGACAAGCTCACGGTAGCCCTCGCTCGTGAGGTCCGCGGACGTAGCCGTCCGGACTCCACCACTCGGCATCGAGCCGGCGCGTACGCCCGTGTGCGCGCGCGGGCCCGCGCCGCTTGGAAGGCCCGACTCCCTGGACCTATCGCCGCCGCCAGACTCATCCACCGACATCTCCTCCGCGCGAGATCGGGCCGCCGCCGACACGGTGCTCGCCGGCGCGCGATGACCGTCTTCGCCGGCTCGACCGCGATCGGGACCTCCTCTTCGATCCCAGTGGGGCTGGCGCATGTCCGACAGATAGCGTCCGCCGCGCTCGGCTTGGCGCGCCGCATGAAACGCCAAGCGCTCTGGCGCTACTCGCAAAGGGATCGTTTCGGCGACGAACGGCGGCTGACGCCCCTCCGGGGTGCTCCAACTGACAACCGCGTGGTGACGGGGCAGATGCAGACGAACGTCGGGTCGCCCGAGCGCCGAGAGGCGTTTGATCTCAGGACGCACCGTGTCGGAGAACTCGGCCATCGTCAGACCGACCGCCGAGCGCGCGTCGCGTACCGACCCGGTCGCGAAGTAGACCCGATGGGCGAACAGCGCGTCCAGCTGGTCGCGCAGCTCGCGCTCGGTCCATTGCGAGTCCGTCTGCCAGCACGCGACCGTCTCGAGACCAGCGGAGCGCTTCAGGGCCATCGTCTCGGCAAAGCCCCGGTTCAGGACGAGCGGGGCCTCGTCGACCTTGAGCGCGACAGCCACGCGCTCCTCCGCGGGCACGAGGTCCTGCTGGCGAGCAAGGGCCGCATCGAGCATGCCGACCAGCAACTGCATCAAGACCGCGGTATTGCCGGCGCCCATGGCACCCAGGGCGCCCTTGACGACGAGCACCTCGCGTCCGGCGATGATCCGGTCGAAGTCGACTCTCAGCGAGTCGTTGAGCAGAACGCGCTTGATCGAAGGCGAGTTCAACAGACGGGCCAGCTTGTTGACCGGGGCGTCGAGCTTGGCGGTGGTCGTGCTGCGCGAGTCCGCCAGCTGTGCGCTCAGCTCGGCGGTAAAGAACTCTGATATCTCCTTCAGTTCGGGTAGCGCCCGTACGCGCGTCCCGACCCTGGCCCGATAGGCGTAGCCCTCCTCGCCGACCGACAGCAGGCGAGCGGCGTCCCACAGCGTGCTCGAACGGTCGTAAGCAAGAACCGCGATGATCGCGTTGCGCAAGTACCGGTCCGACGAGGCACGGATATCCGCGTCGGACGGAATACTTTTGCACGTCAGAGGCCCTTATTTTCCGGGGTTTTTGACCACTTGAAGACCGTCGCCCATCTCAGTATGTGGTGCGCGCCAGACGAGCCCCTGGCAGGCGAACAGCAGGTCATAGATGTGCCCCGCCTTCTGGAGATGTCGACCATCTCAGCGACGCTAGACTTCGTGTGGCATGACAGCGCGAGAGAAGGTACACATGCTGGTTGACGAACTGCCTGAGGCCGAGCTTGGATCGGTTGCCGAGATCCTCGCCTCCAGAGGCAAGGGGTCGTGGGAAAGCCAGTGGGGCGAGCCCGAAATCGTCGGACTGCCCGAGAGTTTGAAGACATTCGACGATGGCACACCGCAGCCAGACTGGATGGCAACGCTCGATGAGATTCGCCGCGAGCGTTGATGCTCGTAATCGACGCGAACATCGCGGTCCACGCGTGCGGCCGCGCTGACGGCTTTCAGGCGATCGGGGTGGGTAACGGCGAACGGCTGGCTGCTCCCCCGTTGCTGTGGTCGGAGGCTCGTGCGACCTTGTGCATGAAGCACTGGACAGGTGAGATCAGTAACGAGAGAGCCACAACCATGCTTGACCGCCTCGAAGCAGCCCCTGTTGAGCGGCGCGATCCCCCCAAGCTCGGGCGCCGAGCATGGGAGATCGCCAAGCAACTGGGATGGGCGCGCACATACGATGCCGAGTTTGTAGCGCTTGCCGATATGCTCGGGTGCCGGCTCTTGACAGTCGACGGTCGACTCAGGCGCGGTGCTGATCGCCTCGGCTTCGTGATCACGCCCGACGAGCTGAAACCCGCCGCCGACGCATAGGCCAGCGCGAGACTTGCGCCCACCTCGCTGCGGCTCGGGTCCAGCCAACTTCAGGAACGCTGAGCATTACCGATCGCCCCAATCACTAGAAACGTGACACGCCGCAGTAAAGCGATGAAGGTCGCCGATGAGCCGGTGTCAAGGACGGCCCGCAGGGCCGTCCGGAGCCCAAAGGGCTTGACGCCGGCGCACCTGAGCCCTGTGCAGCCCCACAATTGCAGTTGTTGGGCAGTCCTCTGCCCAACACTACTGCTGCCTTTTGCGTTTGCACTCAAACAGGCGACGAAAGCAGAACAGAAGGGATCACGGTGCTTTGCAACATGCTGAGGAGTGGCGGCGCAGGCCAGCGGTATGTGACCTTCTCGCCCCCGACGACCACGAGATCCCGCAGCGATCGACAGGCGTTTGCGCTTGTCGATCGTTGCCCGGCCTCCCGACTTCGTCCTCGTCGCCTCGATGAGCCCCCACCCCATCCGGATGACTATTTCGATTCCGCTTCGCCCAGCCGGCCGCCTGGCCGCCTGCCGGGGCCGGACAGCTGGCTTGGTCTCCGCCTGCCCCACAATCTCCGATAGGGATGTGACCCTCGGTCACATCCCTATTCGTACCTGCTTTTCCGCACCCCCCAGACCGTGCTCGTCCCACTGAGCGCCGTTGTCGGTTCTCGACCGTCGTGGCCGCCCTGGATATGCCGCATACCGCGCGTACGAACCCGTAGCTCCGTTCATCCACTTCGCCACCTTTGACAGGGCCGCGACGGTCGAGAACCGACCCCGCCACTACGCATTGCACTCCCGGTCTTTCGGTGCGGATTTCTAATCCGCACCGCTATCCGTGGAGGAATCCGCACTGCGGATTCCTCCACGATGCCCTGGCCGGTGAGGACGTCCGTCGGGTCGTCCTCACCGGCCAGGCACGCAGACAATCATGGCGCCTAGACACAAGCGCGCTCGCTCCGGTCAGCAAGCAACAACGGACTCGTGCTGTCTCTCTCCGCGCACCCCGTCGGGATAGAGGATAGTGGCGAATGTCATTCCGACTTCCCGGCAAATGCCGCGGTCCGCAATGGACGCGGCGATTTGCACGTTTGCGCTCATCGTGCGCGAACGGCATCCGGGTGTGATTGCTCTGCCTCTATGCGAAGTAGGGACGAACGGGTCCGTTGGCACGCCCGCGCCGGGGCAGGTCTTCCGGCCCTTCACCGCGCCACAGGATCGTGACCTGCTCATGGATCGGAACACGGGCATCGACACGTCTGACGATCACTGCGTCGATCGAGCTGCCGATGATGCGCTTGCGATCCTCGAGGGGTAGCTCGTCATAGCGATCGATCACGTCGGCGTTCGGAGTGATCGCGCTTACGCGCTGCAGCTGCCCCTGAGCCTTGCTGACAGCACTCGCGCGGGCTTCAAGCGCGGCGTGGTAGCCGTCGCCGAGCACCCTGCGCACGGTCCTGTCCGCAGCGAAGGCAGCCATCTCCTCCTGGGCCTCTGAGAGCGCTTGCGCGGCCTTCTGCAGGGCATCTGAATCTTGCTTGACCACGATGGCCTGCGTGGTCATCTGTTCGCGCCAGATGCCCTCCACGTGCTCGTTGAGCTTTTGCATGTTCATGAATGCCGGCTCGGGGCAGACGCCAGCGGTGTGGACCTTGCGGCATCGGTAGCTGGGGCGGTAGGCCGGCCACTTGGTCGCGCTCGGCTGGTTAGGAGCCAGCACGTAGCGGCAGGCGGCGCAGCGCGCGATCCCGCCGAGCAGGTTCGGCTTGTTGCTGCGAGGCATCGCGCGGACCGGAGCGAGGTTGGCGGCCTGCCACTCGGCGAGGCTCACGATCGGCTCGTGCGCGTTGGGGTTGACGTTCTGCCCGCGCCTTGCCTCCCCAAGGTAGACGCGGTTTTTGATCACCCTGTCGACCATTGGCCGCGTCCAGCGCCCGCCTTCCTTACGCGGCGCAACTCGATCCAGGTGGCGCGCGATCTCCGTTCGGCCCCGCTGCGCCGCACGCATCTGGAACGCTTCGCGGATCGCTGACGCCTCTGGGCCTGGCATCAGGCGCTTGTCTGGCCCCTTCTCATAGCCGACGACCGTGAACTTGGCGATATGTATCCCCCGTGCGATCGCTCTTGAGGTCGCTATCTCCCACGACTCGCTTATGCGATCGCGCTCAAGCTCCGCGAACACGAGCAGAATCCGCAGGAACGCCTTGCCCACTGGCGTCGACAGGTCGATGTTGTCAGCCACGCTGACGAGCACCGCACCATGGCGCTCAAGCTCTTCGATCGTGCCCAGCGCCCCCACGAGCGTGCGCGCGAAGCGATCGAGCTTGGCGACGATCACCCCGTCGCTCTGGCCACTTTTGATCCGCCGCATGATCTGTTCGAAGACCGGGCGCTTCATCGTGCCCCCGCTCACGTCCAGCTCTGGGTCATGCCAGAACAGGCTGTGCCCATGAGCCTTGGCCCACCCGTCTATGCGCTCGCGCTGCACCTCCGGAGAGATGAAGCTCTCCCCCGTCCTGCCGGCAACCTTGGAGACGCGGATGTAGGCGTCAAGATGCAGAGATTCCGCTTGAGAACTGGCATTTCTCGGGGTCAGGCGGCTACTCATCGCACGTGCAATATGTCGCCGTCATCGCTGAAAAGCTGCTTGAGCGCGCCCACGACGTAGTCGGCGATCACATCCCCCGGAGCATCAGCGGCCAGCGGATCGAATCCGCAAGTCGGATGCGCGAGGTCGAGCAGCGTGCACGTGCGTGCCTCTGGGACCAGGCTCACGGCCGCCTCAGCGGCGTCCCCCTTGGGGTCGAGCACGATCACAGCACAGCGTTCGCGGCCCAGGTCTTCGGCGACCGTGGCCACGAGATAGCTCGACTTGCCCTGCTCGACCGTTCCGGGCACCGCCGTGTTCTGACGCCTCATGTGAGGATGAATGCAGACCGGCCCGAGTGCGTCCCGCAGCGTCCCCCGGCCGTCAGCCGGACGCATGATCGCGGGCGGCGCGGGCGCGACCGGCAGGACGCTGCGCTGCAACGGTACGGTCGCGTAGTCGCTCGACGGCAGGTGCCAGATCGCCGCCAACTCGGTCGCGGCGAACACGCCGGTGTGCCATGAGGGCAACGGGTTTCCCTCGCCGCGCCAGACGCGACGGTCGTAGAGACCGATGAGCCCCTGACGTACGGAGGTTCCCCGCTCGACGAGTCGGTTCTCGGCCTCCCCTGACCGCAGCTCCGCGGATATCAGCTCGCAGCGAGTGCGGTCGCGGGCGACTATGCGGACATCGGTGAAGAACAACGGCCTGTGCTGGACCTCCAGACCACCTCGCAGCTCCTCCTGCTCGACCATGGAGCGGTCGAGCACGCGCAGGTGATCTGAACGCCTCCTCGACAGATGTTCCTCGTGACGGCGGAACAGGCGCTTGGCGCGCTGCTCGAAGAGAACGGGCGTAGGCGTCAGCGCGAGCTGCACATAGGCTTCGCAGTCGCAGGCGCCGAGTGTCGTCAGCAGCCGGTTCATCGCCGGTTCGCGCTCGTGCTCGAAGCGGTCGATCACCTTGGCGCGCTTGATGAACTCCTCGTGCTTCTTGATCCGCAAGAGGGCTGGCGGCGAGTCCGGCACTCTGACTTCGGGCACGAGTCTGCAGTTGGGATAGGCGGTACGCAGCGCGCTCTGGACGACATCCTGTGAGCCCTCCAGACAACTCATCGCAAGCCACGCTGAGTCCGCACAACGATGTACCTCGAGCGCGAGCGACGGCTGGCCGGCGAGCAGCCGACGCCACCAGCGACGCTGCAGACGCCGATGAAGCGTTTCGAACATCGCCACAACGGCCTCGGCGCTGGCGGCATCGCCACGGTATGCCTCCACACGGTGGCGTACATATCGCCGCTGCGCGCGTGCCCGCAGGCGCACGCACCCCAGCAGGATTGGAACGGGTGCAAGGGCGTACAGGATCGCCCGGATAGCGGGCACGCCCTCAAACGGCGCCCAACGCCACGCGCCCAGCAGGGAGCGGGAGGCGAGGTTGAGGCCGTCAGCGAATGTCGGCCCGGGCGCGCTCCCGCGCAGCACCGCTCCAATCCCACCACCGAGCAGCCAGGCGGTGATCGCGATCGCGCTTATGAAGGCGATCAGGCCAACTATTCGCCACAGCAGGAAGCGGAGCACGTCATCTACTTGTTCCGACTCCAGCCCCAGACCGGGACGAGCGTCTAGTAGGAATGCTCTATATTTTTTGGAAAATACTTATGTATATATGATAAGCTAATACTATAGTATGTAAAAAGGGAGGAGCGCTTTCCCGATCGAGTCCAACACCGGCGCCGGGGCCCGAATGGCGGTCCAGATCGACCGGCGCCGCTCAAGCCGGGGCCTGGCACGATCGATGCAAGTATTGCGATGGACGTACATCTGCTGCCGACCCGCACGCCGGGAGCCGAGCGCCGGCGTATGCGCCGGCTCTTGCTCGTCACGGCTGCCATGCTCGCCGCCTGGAGCCTCCCGGCACCCCTTTCCGGCATTTCGGCGAGCACTCCGGGACAGGCGAATGCTGCGACGATGACATTCGGCAGCTCCCTTGCGGTTCCAGCGACCGAGAACACGGCCAACGACCTGGGCTATCAAGGCACCAACGTCCAGCTTCCAGGCTCCGTCTTCCACATCCCCCACGACGGCGCCGACACCGCGCTTTGGAACACCCAGCTTGCGGCCGGGATCCCCACCGCTCCCGCCGGCGGCCAGGTCGTGAGCGTCAGCCTCGAGGGTTGCGCCGAGCCAAACGGCCCCACGCCGCTCACCCAGATCCACTTTCAAGCCCTCCAGCCACAGCCCGGAGGCGGCACCAAGGTGGAACTGACCAGCCAATCCTTCGAAATCCCGATATGCGGACAACACGGCGCCTCGGGCGCTACGGTGAGCACCTACCAGCCGACCAACCTGTGCGTTTCGCGGGGCGACTTCGTCGCTTTCAACGACGAGGGCGGCTTCGTCGGCGCCCAGAACGGGCCGCCGCCGTACCCTGCCGGCGTTCCCTACATGGTGATCGGCGCGGTGAACGGATCGGCGCTCGACTCGTTCATCGCCAACAACGGGGTCGGAAACGGTGCCGTCTTTTCACCGGGCGAAGTCAGGCCCAACGATGGCTTCGCCACCAATCAGGACCAGGAGCTGATGCTCCAAGCGACGCTTGCGACCGGGGCCGACGCGACCCCGATCTGCGGCGGAACCAAGGGCGTTCACCTGGTCAAACACCACGTGTTCCCCACACTCACGATCCCCACGCCACAGTTGGACGGGATGAACGCACACGGAGCGGTCAAGGTGTCGATCTACTGCCACTCCACGACCACATGCGAGGGCACGATCACGCTGGACGCGAGATCCGCCCATCGTGCGCGGGGAGCGTGGTTGGGGGCAAGCACCTTTGCCATTCCTCCGCACAGCACAGGCAAAGCCGAGGTCCATCTCGGCGCGCTCGCCCGGCGAATGGTGCGCAACTCAGACAACGGCGGCCTCGGCGTTGAGGCAACCCTCGCGAGCACACCAACCGCGGGGGCAGACACGTTCAAGGCGGCGATCGCGGTGCGCGGCGCCTGGCGCTGACCGCGACCAGGCGCCCACCGACTCCTCAGCGGGGTCTGGCCGCGCGCTCCACTTCAGCTCCACGTTCGGTCAGATACCAGGCGTTCGCCGCCCCCCGTTCCTGCCCGCCACCCCGGTTCTCGACCAGCTCGAGCCGTTGCAGGCGCGTCAACAGCTTCGAGATCTGACCCTGGTCGGTGATGCCGGAGCCCTCGGCGATCTCGCGATTGCTGGCTCCCGGCTGGGTACCGATGACGACGAGCACGCGCACCGTCCGATAGGTGAGGCGCATCTGGAGACCCTCCAGCGGGTCACGACTCGGAGCGCCTGCTGTTCCGCGTGCGCGCCGACGTGCACGGGGAGCAGGGCGTGACAGTTCTTTGCCCGCCGTGCGCGCACCGAGATATGGCAGCACGATCATGCTCATCAGCGGCCCGAGCAGACTCGTGAGCGATCCCGGGCGCTGTTCGAGCAGGCGGGTATGAATCACCGCGAACACCGCGCCAACGACCCCTTCAGCCGTCACCTGTGGCGGTTCGCGCGCGCTGGCGCCGCCGATGGATCGGCCACGATCGACGACAGCGGCCAGTTCGTCGAGGACTTGGGCACGTACTTCGAGCACGCGGGGACCGGCCCCCAGCGCCTCGAGCACAGAGATCCTGGCGAGACCCGGCTCTTCATCCATGAACCGCAGCATCCGCGCCAGCCCGGCCCGAACGCCCTCTCGCCAGCTCGTCTCCTGTTCGTAGGCTTCGATCACCGGCCCGCGAGCCTGCGCGATGGCCTGTTCGAAGGTCGCCAAGAAGCAGTCTTCGCGATCGACGAATACGTCATAGAACGTCTTGCGTGAAACCTTTGCACGGCTGATCACTTGGGCGACCGTCATCCGCGCGTATCCGACCTCTTCGACCGCTTGCGCAGCGGCTGTGAGCATCCTCGAGCGTTGAATCTCCGTCACCTGACCCCGCGGCAGCGCGCTGGGACCAGGGCGCAACCGCGAACCGGCTGTCTTCGTTTTGTCAGTTGAAGCCATCTCTTTTCGCCCGCCTGGTCGTCTTGTTCGAGTCTGAAATTTGTTGTTCTCCGCGAGGCCACGGCGCCGCACAAGAGAACCCAGCTACGAACGGACCAGCTGACGATCCGTATACGCCACACAGAGGTTCATAGGTGAAAGACCCAAAGTCGAGACGCGTCTCCTACTTTTCGTACTGCCTGTTCGGACTATCCCTGGAGCGGGCACTTATGTCTGCAGATGCCAAATGCCAGTTCGATTCGGGAACCGGAGATGCCGAATAGACGCTGGAACTCGCCGACCGGACGTCTCGCCTACGATTGGTCGGCGCCAACGACCTCGCCTACCTCTAGCGCGGTGCGCCAGAGCACGAGCTGGAGCGGCACAGCCGACCACAAACCCCAGACCCCAGGAGGCATGAAGATGGCCGACGCAAGCGCCGCTACCCGCATCGCCCAAATCGCGACCGTGATCGTTCCGGTCAAAGACCAAGACGAGGCACTCGAGTTCTACTGCGGAAAGCTCGGTTTCGAGAAGCGCGCCGACATCCCGTTCGGCAGAGGCGACCGTTGGGTCGAAGTCGCCCCAGCGGGCGCGGCGACGACACTCGCGCTGATGCCTCCCCGCGAAGGCGAACAAACAGGGATCCCCACCCGCGTATCGTTCAGCACAAGCGATATCGACGCCGACCACGCCGACCTGCATGCGCGCGGCGTGGACGTCGACCCGGACGTCATGCGCATGGGCGACCCAGTGCCGCCCATGTTCTTCTTCCGCGACCAAGACGGCAACAGCTTCTTCATTATCCAGCACGCTTGAAGCCGCTCGAGGCCTGGCCCGGCGAAGCGGTCGCCGCATTGATGAGCGTGTCGCGCTGCGCCGCTACTGGTGCGCCGTGCCGCTTTTGCGGCATCCCTAAACGCGAAAGGCCCCGCAAACGCGGGGCCAGACGCCATACCGCCAACGGGATTCGAACCCGTGTTACCGCCGTGAGAGGGCGGCGTCCTAGTCCCCTAGACGATGGCGGCCAGTAGAGCTGAGCGTCGAGGCTAGCAAAGCGCCGGGAGCGAACACGGGAAACGGGGGCACCAAGCGACCGGACCAGACCGCCTTGCAAAGAGTGCCCGCCGAGCGCTCCTCGGCCCGCCGGCCCCCGGCACGGACATCGCCCGCCCATGCGATATCGTCGCCCGGCCTACGGCACGCGGATGTGGCGGAATTGGTAGACGCGCACGGTTCAGGTCCGTGTGGAGGAGACTCCGTGGAGGTTCGAGTCCTCTCATCCGCATTGGCAGAGATGCGCCTGCCACAGCCCTGTCAGCTTTGGGCAACAGCCATATCGTCGGTTGTTCAAGATTCGCCCACACGGCGCTAGATGCCGTGAGGTTTGCCCGGCAGGACGCGGTGCCGAACGGCATCCCCCTTGACAAAGCAAATAATGTCGATAAACTTAGTGCACAATGCTCGATCCATGCACACCAGTTCCGACGCACCGAGACGCCAGGCGTACGCCGCTGGCGATATCCCGGTGATGCGGGCGTGCGTGCTCGAGCGTTGCCGTTGATCCATCTCCTCCATGGTCCGGGGAAAGCTCCCCTCGCCCTCCCCGGACGCCCTCCTCAGCTTCCCCAGACACCCTGAGGCGCGCGGGAGCCCCTCGCCAGACGTCGTGTTTACGGTTCTGCGGCCTCCGGCCGAATCCCAACCGAGCTGAAGTCGGGCAGCCGCTGGAGGAGACCGAGCGCTGGCCCAAAGAGATCCCCGTCGTGCTCTATCCGCGCCAGCAGCCGCGCCGGCTCGACACTTAGGCTCAAATCGCCGCTACGACGGCCGCGGGCGGCGCGCTCGACCTCTTCCCAGTGCAAAGGAGTCGAGATCGTAGGCCGGACGTGCGCGCGCAGCGAGTACACCGAGACGGTCGTCTTGTGCTCATCGTTCTGGCTCCAGTCGATCAGCACCTTGCCGGCGCGCAGATCTCGTTTCATGCGCGAAGTAACGAGCTTGGGATGTTCGCGCTCGATCAGTTCCGCGACCGTGCGGGCGAACAGCTTGGTCTGGGCGTAGGCGACAGGCGTGTTCAGAGGCACGTATACCTGCAGGCCCTTCATCCCTGAGGTCTTGACGAAAGTTCGCAGCGAGATGGCCTCGAACAGCTCGCGCAAGAGCAGCGCTACCCCGCAGCACTCGCGCAGGCCGGCGGGCGCGCCGGGGTCCAGGTCGAAGACCATCATCGTGGGGATCTGCGCGGCGTGCGCCAGAGCGAGGCTCGGATGCAGCTCGATCGCCGCCAGGTTCGCCACCCACAGCAGCGTCGGCAAGTCCGCGACCACGCAGTAGTCGATCGTGTCCCGCTCACGCTCGCTGTAGATCGCCGCCGTCTGGACCCACTTCGGCCGATGCAACGGGCAGCGCTTCTCGTAGAAGAAGTCCCGGTCAACGCCGTCGGGGTAGCGCTTGAGCGTCAGCGCCCGGCCCGCCAAATGCGGCAGCAGGGCGGGCGCGACGGCGGCGTAGTAGTCGACGATCTGGCCCTTCTTGAAGCCTGCCCGCGGGTAGAGCACCTTCTCGCGGTTGGACAGCCTCAGCCTGCGTCCGCCAACCGCGATCTCGGCGTGGCGTCCGTACTCGCGCAGCACCTCGTAGGGCTCCGTAGGCGCGCCGTCATCGGAGTCGGAGATATCGGAGCGGGCTGGAACCTCCAGCACGGCCTCGGAGGCGGGCTTGTCTGGACGGAGCCCGAGATAGACGGAGTGGCGCAGGATGCGGTCATCGGTCCAGCGCGAGAACTGAACCTCGGCGAGCAGATCTGGTTCGACGAAGCGGGCCTGGCGCGGGGGCTGCACGCCTTGGTCGACGAACGGGCTGCACACGCGCGCGCGCGCAGCGAGTTCGGAGGTCAAGCTGAGAAGCTCGGCGTCGTCGAAGCCGGTGCCGACGCGCCCGGCATAGCGCAACGTACGCCCATCACCAACGCCATCATCAGCATCACCACCAACGCGCTCACCACCGCCGCCGACACCGCCGCGGCCGGCGCCCTCGACATCTTCCCAATAGCCGACCAAGAGCGCCCCAAGTACCCCTTCGCGCCGCCCCTTGCCGGGCAGCCAGCCGCCGATGACGAACTCCTGGCGGTTGACGTTCTTGATCTTCAGCCACTCCCGAGTCCGCTCGCCGGGACGGTAAGGTGCGTCCAGGCGCTTGGCAAGGACCCCCTCGAGGCCGTGCTCTGAGGTGGCCGCCAAGAAGGCGCGACCCTTGCCCTGCTGGTAGGCGGGTGTCTGCCACGACGGTCCGTCCAGCCGCAAGCCCTCCAGCAGGCGGCGGCGCTCGCGGTAGGGCATGTCGATCGTGACTCGGCCGTCGAGATAGAGCAAATCGAAGATCACGTATGTCACCGGGATTTCGCCGGTGCGCCGGCGAATCACGCTCGGCGAGTTGAGGTTCAAGCGCCGCTGCAGGCGCGCGAAGCTCGGCTGGCCGTGCTCGTCGAAGGCGACGATCTCACCGTCGAGCACCGCTTCGCGGGAGCCGAGCTGGCTGCCGAGCGCCTGCAGCTCGGGGTAGCGTTCGCCGACGTCCTCGCCTTTGCGGCTCTCGATTCGGAGCCGCCCCGGCTGCCACCAGGCGATGGCGCGGACGCCGTCCCACTTGACCTCGAACGCCCAGTCCCGATCGCCACGCGGCAACTTGCCCGGCGTTGCGAGCATCGGCGGGAGATGCTCGGGCATCGGCTCATTCGCGCGCTTGGCCATCGAGCCCGAGCAACTACCCGGCGATGCCCTCCACGAGCATGTGGACGCCCGAGTGGCGGACCTGGCCAGGTCGCAGGCCGGCGTCGCGCATCAGCCCGTGGACCTCGGCCGGCGTCCGCTCGCGCCCGCCCTCGCACTCGACGAGCATGTGCAGGTCGACCATCGCCGTGACCGGGCTCGGTCGGCCGGGATCGCGGCGCTGATCGATCGCGACGACCCTCGAACCGGCGGGCATGCACGCGCGCACGCGACCCAGCATCCCGCGACATGCCTCGTCGCTCCAGTCGTGGAGTATCCACTTCAGCACGTATACGTCGGCGCGGGCGTCGAGCTGGCCGAACAGATCCCCTGGCTGTCGTTCGATGCGCCGCGAGAGCCCGCGGGCGCGCAGGAAAGGGTCGGCCTCGGCGAGCACCTTCGGGGCGTCGATCAGGATGCCGCGCGCCTCGGGGCGGCGATCGAGGATCGCCGCCAGCAGCGCGCCGACTCCGCCGGCCACGTCGCAGATCACGCCGCGGCGCGGCCACGGGTATGCCCGCGCCAGGGCGAGCACATCGATCGCGGTCAACTCGCGCATCGCGCGCGCGAAGCGAGCCTCCTCGTCGGGATGCTTGCCGAAGTGCTCCCAGATCGAGCCTCCGAACGCGCGCCGATGCCCCGAGGGCTCAGGGCCATCGCGTAGCTGGCCTTCGAGTTCGGCATATCCGGCGGCATTGGCGGGGGCGGCGACGTAAGCCGCCCATGAGGCGATCGAACTGGGATGCGTGCTGGCGAGCGGCCCCCCCAACCGTGAGAGGACGGCACGGCCGTCGCGGCGCAGGCGCACGAGCCGCGAAGCCGTCGCCGCCCGCAGCACGCGCTGAGTGACATCAGGGTCCAGTTCCAGTTCGGCCGCCAGCTCCCCCACCTCCCGCGGCTCCCGTGCGAGCGCGTCCGCCAGCCCAGATGTGACGAGCAGGCCCGCGAGCTTGGTGCGTTGCATGCCCGCGGTCAGGTCCCACAGCGCGCCCTCGGCGGGCAGCACGAGATCGGCCAGGTCGAGCAGGCGCGAGCGCAGTCCGAGTCCGGCGCGGAAGACGCTCGGCGGGATCGGGAATGGGGGCGCTGGCACGGCGCGGCTAGCTCTCGGCCTTGACCTTCATGCGGGCGACCTGAGCTTTCTTGGGCCTGGCGGCTACCAGCTCCGCTCGCGCGAACAGCTCGACGGGCCCGACATCGAGCGCGGCGGCGACCCTGAAGACGTTCGCCAAGCTCGGATTACGTACCCCCCGCTCGATGCCGCTGACATAGGTCCGGTCGAGCCCACACTCGAGCGCCAAGCCTTCCTGAGAGAGGCCCCGCTCATGCCGGATATCGCGCACCGCCTGACCGAACGCCGCATGTGCGGAAGATCTGATCGCCACCCCCAATAGTTTTCCGCCGCGAAGACTATTAGTCTATGGACTATCAGTCACAACTAGGTAAGTTCGAAGGCGCCTCGGCGCGGCTGCCACCACCCGAGGCCGGCACGGAAGGAGGTTCCATGCGGGATCAAACCAAACAGACTCTCGAAGAAGACAACACCAAGCGGTTGGAGAGGGCGATCGTCTTGAGGGTCGTCGGAGAGGGGCGCGACCGCCGCTGCTCGCGCGCGGATCTGGCCGAGGCGCTGGACGACGTCGCGCCGGACGCGCTCGCGAGCGCGCTGGCTCGACTCGACGGAGAGGACGTGATCGCGCTCGAAGGGCCCACTGTTCGGGCTTCGCGCGCGACCGTACGTCTGGATGAGCTGGAGCTGATCGCCCTGTGAACGCTCTATCGAGCCGGCCGCGTAGCGCCTGCCGAAATCGGTGTCGGGCCTCGACCCGCTCGGTCGCTCAGAACGACCACCGCGTCGGGATCCTTCGTATCAGGGGCGACCCGCCGACACCGAAACCCGTCCGTCGAGCGTGTCCTCGGCGAGCATCACGCGCAGCGTGCGCTTGTCGAACTTGCCGACGCTCGTTTTGGGAAGCTCCGCGACGAAAGCGAACTCTTCGGGTATCCACCATTTGGCGACGCGCCCGGCCAGGTGCTCGCGCAGGGCGCGAGCATCGACAGTCGCGCCCTCGGAAAGGACCACGCAGCACAGTGGCCGCTCAGCCCAGCGCTCGTCGGGAACGGCGATGACGGCCGCTTCGATGACCTCAGGGTGGGCCATTACCTCGTTCTCCAGCTCGACGGAAGAGATCCACTCGCCACCGGACTTGATCACGTCCTTTGAGCGATCGGTGATACGCACGCAGGCCTGCTCGTCGATCGCCGCGATGTCCCCGGTGCGCAGCCAGCCGGAGTCGAACTTTGCATCGCCGGACGGGTCGTTGTAGTAGCGAGAGGCGATCCAGGGGCCGCGCACCTCGATCTCCCCGGTGGAGGCGCCGTCCCAGGGGACCTCTTTGCCGTCATCGCCGATCAGGCGCAGCTCGGTCCAGGGAAGGGGCTTGCCCTGCAGGGCGCGTTCGTCCCAGTAGCGCTCGTCGTGACCACGCTCCTCGGAGGGGTTCGAGAAGGTGACGACCGGGCTCGTCTCGGTCATGCCCCAGCCCTGACAGATGCGGACACCGTGGCGATCCTGGAAATCTTTCATCAGCTGGCGCGGCACGGCGGAGCCACCGCAGACGGCGTTGGTCAGCGATGAGAGATCAACTTCGTGGGTGTCGGCGTAGCGCAACAGATCGGCGAAGATCGTGGGCACGCAGCCGACCACGGTCGGGCGCTCGGACTCGATCGCGCGCGCCAAAGGCTCGGCCTGCAGGAAGCGGTCGGGCATCAAAAGGTCCGCTCCGCACAGCGCGGCGGCGTAGGGAATGCCCCAGGCGTTGACGTGGAACATGGGCACGACCACCAGAGCGCGCTCGCGCTGGCAGAGGCCGAGGTTGTCGGCCATCAGCATGCCTGTGGCGTGCAGGCAGATCGAGCGGTGCGAGTAGAGCACGCCCTTGGGATTACCGGTCGTGCCGCTCGTGTAGCAAAGCGAAGCGGCCTGGCGCTCGTCGAGCACCGGGTAATCGAAATCGCCGGGCCCGGCCTCTGCCAGCAGCTCCTCGTAGCGCAGCACGTTCGGCAAAGAGCCGGCGTCGCCGTCGCCCAACATAATGAAGTGTTCGACGCTGGTCAGCTGGGGCGCGAGCGGCTCGAGGATGGGCACGAGCGAGTCGTCAACGAAGATCAGCTTGTCTTGGGCATGGCCAACGATGTAGACGATCTGCTCGGCGAACAGCCGCACGTTCAGCGTATGCAGGACGGCTCCTGAACACGGGATCGCGAAATAAAGCTCGAAGTGGCGCTGGTTGTTCCAGGCGAACGTCGCGACGCGATCCCCGGGCTCGACGCCAAGGCGCCGCAGGACGCGCGCCAGGCGATCGACGCGCTCGCATACTTCGCCATAGCTCGCGCGCATAACCTCGTCTGGCGTGAGCGTCGCGATCTGGGCCTGAGGATGGCAATCGCGCATGCGCCGGCGAGCGTGCGCGAGCGTCAGCGGAAAGTCGTCTTGCATCAGGCCCGGCAGCATCTGTGCATCCCTTATTAGCTCGTTCTTTTCCCCGTCGGCGCCAAGCGCCTGAGACCATCGTAAACCTCGCGTGTGCGCGCGGCAATATCGTCCCAGTCGAAGCGCAGCACATGCTCGGAGGCCTCCGTCACCAAGCGGTCGCGCAGAACGGTGTCCACGAGCAAACGCTCGATCATGACCCCGAGGTGCTCGGCGTCGCCGCCGTTGAAGCGCAAACCGACGCGCTCCCCCGCCGGCACGACCTCGCGCAGGCCGCCGGTGTCGGCGACGATGCAAGGGCAGCCGCAGGCCATCGCCTCCAGAGCGACGATGCCGAAGGGCTCATAGATCGAAGGCACGACGCAGAGGTCGGCGATGCGATAGAGCGAGTGCAACGCGTCGTCGCCGATCCAGCCGAGAAAGACGCCGTGCTCGGAGAGCCCGAGCCGCTGCGCTTGAGCGCGCAGCTCGGACTCGTGCGTGCCCGAACCGGCAACGATGAAGCGAACCACACCGCCGCCAAGCTCGCGGACACGCTCGATCACACCAGGCAGAGCGTCGAGCGCAAGCTGAAAACCCTTCTCGTAGACAAGGCGCCCGACGAGCAGCACGAGTCGCTCCTCGGGCTCCGCGAACTCGGCCCGCAGCGCGTCGAGGTCGCCGACGGGCTGCAGGTCGCGGGGATCGACGCCGTTGGGGATCACCACGACGCGACCCTCGTCGATGTCGAAGATGTCGGCCACGTGGCCGCGCATGTAATAAGAGCAGACGATCACGGCATCCGCCCGGTGGGCCATGAAACGCTCGACCGCGTGAATGTGCGACTGCGGCGGGTCTTGGACCCAGCCTTGATGGCGGCCGTGCTCGGTCGCGTGGATCGTCGTCGCATAAGGGATTCGAAGGCGCTCTGACAGCGCGGATGCGGCCTGTGCGACCAGCCAATCGTGACCGTGGATCAGGTCGTACTCGTTCTCCGCCGCCAACACGAGCCCGGCGGCCAGCATGTCGTCGTTCATCCGCTCGACCCAAGCAACGAAGCGGTCGAGATCGCGCGGCCAGCCGGGCTCGGGGACGCGGTGGACCGTAACGCCGGCTCTCGTTTCGACCGAGATGCCCGTCGGGTCGGCCTCACCGGCGGGCGCCCTGGTGAGCACATCGACATCGACCCCAAGCCGGACGAGCGCCTCGGCCAGCTTGCAGACGTGGCGCGCGAGGCCGCCCTCGATCAGGGGCGGGTACTCCCAGCTGAGCAAGAGCACACGGTCACTCATCTTCTCCGAACCCTATCTCCTGCGCCGAGACGACCCGGTGCGATACTGGCCGAGATGACACCGGAGCAGAGCGCCGAGCAGGATCTGCTTGCGCAGAGCGCCGATCAGGGCATCCACCGCCTGGCGATCCCTACACCGTTTCAGGTCGGGCGCGTCAACGCTTACCTGATCGAGGACGAGCCGCTGACGTTGATCGATTCGGGCCCAAACTCGGCCCAGTCGTTGGACGAGCTTGAGCGGGCACTGGCTGATAGGGGCCACCGGATCGAGGACATCGAGCTGCTGGTGATCACCCACCAGCACATCGATCATTTCGGCCTGGCCGCGATCTTGGCGCGCCGGTCGGGAGCGGACGTCGCGGCGCTCGACGCGGTTGCCCCATACCTGAGCAGCTATAAGGACCAGGCCGAGCTGGACGACAGGTTCGCCGAGGACGTCATGCTGCGCAACGGCATCCCGGCCGACGTCGTCACGGCGCTGCGCGCGGTCTCCGCCAGCTTCAGGGCCTGGGGCTCGGCCGTCGAGATCACAAGGCCTTTGCACGACGGCGAGGAGCTGGCGCTGCGCGACAGGACATTGCGGGTGTGGCACAGGCCAGGTCACAGCCCGTCGGACACGGTCTTCGTCGACGAGTCCAGGAAGATCATGCTTGCCGCAGACCACCTGATCAAGCACATCTCCTCGAACCCGTTGCTGGCCAGGCCACTCGGGTCTGGGATCGACTTCGACGGGCCAAGGCCGAAAGCGCTCGTCCAATACATAGCTTCGCTGAAGCAGACCAAAGAGCAGGAGCTGGCGCTCGTCTTGCCCGGCCACGGGGAGCCGATCACAGACCACAAGGCGCTGATCGACGAGCGTTTCCGCTTGCACAGGCGCAGAGCCGAGAAAATTTACAGGCTGATCGCGCAAGAACCGCGCAACGCACACGAGATCGCCTCATCGCTGTGGGGCAACGTGGCCGTGACGCAGGCCTTCTTGACGATCTCTGAGGTCCTTGGGCACGTTGATCTACTGCTGGCGGAGGGCCGTGTAGTCGAACAGGCCGATGCCGTCGGGGACGGCGTCGTTCGCTTTCAGGCTGCCTGAGCGCCGCGCCCAGCTTCGGTTTCGCCAAGAAACAGACGGTGCAGCCGGTCATCGTCGGTCAGCTCGGCGTGAAAGGCGACCGCCAGGACGTGGCCTTGACGAGCGGCCACCGGATGGCCGTCGACCTCCGCCAGGATCTCAACGTCGGGACCATGCTCGGCGATCCAGGGAGCGCGGATGAAGACAGCACGCAAGGGCCTTTCCCCATCTCCGCCTCCGTCTCGTCCGTGGAGGCCACGAACCTCGCCATCGAGCCCACGTACGTCGAGATCGACCTCGAAGCTGCGGAGTTGGCGGCCGAACGCGTTGCGCTCGGCCCTGATGTCCATCAAGCCGAGATGGTCTCGGTCGAGCATGATCAGACCGGCGCACGAGCCGAGGACCGGCACGCCTTCGCGCGCCAGCGCTCGCAGCGGCTCGGCCAGGCCCTCCCGCTCGATCCCCAGCGTCATCGTCGTCGACTCGCCGCCAGGGATTACGAGACCGTCCAGCCCAGCCAGGTCGGCGACCGTGCGGACCTCGCGCACATGGCCACCGAGGCCGCGCAGGACGCGCTCATGGGCCTCGAAGCCGCCCTGCAGAGCGAGCACTCCAACGGTCGGCACGCGCCGGCTACCAGCCGCGGCCGGCGAGCAGCTCGTCACCTTCCAGCTTCGAACTCTCGAGGCTCGCCATCGCCGGCCCCAATCCGCGCGAGGTCGATGCCACTCGGGCGGCATCCTGCCAGTGCGTGGTCGCCTCGACGATTGCCCGCGCCCTGGCGGGCGGATCCTCGGACTTGAAGATGCCGGACCCCACGAACACGCCTTCCGCGCCGAGCGCCATCATCAGGGCGGCGTCGGCCGGTGTCGCGATGCCTCCGGCGCAGAACAAGACGACCGGCAGGCGGCCGTCGGCGGCGAGAAGCCGCACGAGGTCGGCCGGGGCTCCGAGCGCCTTGGCGGCGCTCGCCAGCTCAGCTTCCTCGAGCGTCGCAAGGCGCCTGATTTCGCCGGTAATCGCGCGCATGTGCCTGACGGCCTCGACGATGTCGCCGGTGCCGGCCTCGCCCTTGGATCTGATCATCGCCGCGCCCTCGCCGATTCGCCTCAAAGCCTCGCCGAGGTTCGTGGCGCCACACACAAAAGGCACCTTGAACTGGTGCTTGTCGATGTGGTTCGACTCGTCCGCCGGCGTCAAGACCTCGGACTCGTCGACGTAGTCGACCTCCAAGGCCTCCAACACTTTGGCCTCCATGAAATGCCCGATCCGGGCCTTCGCCATGACCGGGATCGAGACGGCCTCCTGGATGCCGGCGATCATCTCCGGGTCAGACATCCTGGCAACGCCGCCGTCGCGCCTGATGTCGGCGGGCACGCGCTCGAGGGCCATCACCGCGGCGGCACCCGCCTCCTCGGCGACCGTCGCCTGCTCGGGCGTGACCACGTCCATGATGACCCCGCCCTTCAACATCTCCGCCAAGCCGGTCTTGACCCTGAATGTCGCCTCGTCGCGCATGAGGCTCAAGTTTAGCTTGCGCCGACGAGCGCTACTTCAAACGGAAGGCCTTGATGCGGTCGTCATAAGAAGCGGTATCCCGCGAATAGACGCCGTACGCGAGGGCTTGGATGATGCTCAACAGGGCCGTATGCGAGCGCACGTAGGCGGGCGAGTTCGACGAGTAGTAGAGCTTGATCTGGCCGAGCTTGGCGACCTCCGAGAGCGTCGCGTCGGTGATCGCGGCCGTCCTTGCCTTGCGGTGGCGCGCAAGCTTCATCGCCCTGACGACCAGCGGGTGCGGCCGCCCGGCGGACAGGCCGATCACGAGCGTGCCCTGATCGATCCGGCCCAGCCTCGAGAGCGCCTCTTGGGACGGGCTTGCGACGACATCTACGCGCAGGTCCAACAGCATCAACAGGTGCCTCAGATAGCTCGCGAAGAACGCCATCTGGTCGGTCCCGGCGACGAGCACTTTTTCGGCGTCGACGATCGCCTCGATGAGCGCCTCGACCGAGCTGCGCGAAACCTTGCGGGCCGTCTCCTCGACGTTCAAGTAGTCGGCTGTAAGCGAGGACTCGAACTCGTTCTGGTCGAGCGAGAACAGGGGCGTGGAGCCGGCCGCGGCTTCGCTCGCTGCGCCGCCCGCGCCGCCTTTCCCATGCACGCGTCGATATTCCTCGCGCGCGGCGGCCTGCAGCTCGGGAAAGCCCTCGAAGCCGAGCGCCTGCGAGAAGCGAACGACCGTCGAAGAGGACGTGTTGGCACGGCGCGCCAGCTCCTCGGCCGTATGGAAGGCCGCCTCGTCGAGGTGATCGACGATGTACTGAGCGACATCCTTTTGTGAGCGCGAACACTCATCGAAGCGCGCCTGGATGTACTTGGACAGGCTCTGGTGCTCGCTCGTGCCGTTGACGGGAGGCGTCGGGGCGGTCGGAGTAGCCGTTCGCTTCATCGGCGGTCTGTTTCGACATCGGCGGTCCGCACTCCTGCTCGGAATACCCGCTACGGCTCGAAATCGATCCGCGAGCGCGACGTTCGCGCCGATCGGTTACCCCGTACGCGCGCCGGCGAGGTCCACGAAGAAGTCCAGCGACTTCGGGTCCGACAGCGAATCGACGCTCGCCGCCTGCTCCTTGGGAACGCCCATCAGGATACGCTTGACCGGCACCTCGAGGACCTTGCCGGAGAGGGTCCGCGGGACCGCCTGGATCTGCATGATCTCGTTGGGCACGTGTCTTGGCGAGCAGTCCTCGCGGATGCGCTTGACGATCGCGGCGCGCAGCCCTTCGTCGAGCACGGCCCCCGGCGCAAGCACGACAAACAGGATCATCCACAGCTCCCCGTCAGGACGCGGCACATCCACGACCAAAGCGTCCTCCACTCCTGGGACCGCGCCGGCCGCACGGTAGATCTCGCTCGTGCCCATGCGGACCCCTTGCCGGTTGATCGTCGAGTCCGAGCGGCCGTAGATGACAGCGCCCCCGCGCGGTGTGATCCTGATCCAGTCGCCGTGGCGCCAGACGCCTGGATACATCGAAAAGTAACTGTCCCGGTAGCGCTCTCCCCCGCCCCCGTCGCGCGTAGGCGGATCCTCGCCCCAAAAATAGAGCGGCATCGAGGGCAGTGGCTTGGTCAAGACCAGCTCGCCGACCTCGTCTACGACGCTGTTGGCGCTTTCGTCGTATGCCTCGACGGCGCAACCGAGCGAGCGCGCCTGCAGCTCGCCTTCGTAGACGGGCAGCAGCGGGCACCCGCCGACGAACGCCGTGCAGACGTCGGTGCCGCCGCTGGTCGAGAACAGCCATGTGTCCGGTCCGACGCGATCGTGTACCCAGCGGAAGCTCTCAGGCGAGAGCGGCGAACCGGTCGAGCCGATCGCGCGCAACGACGAGAGGTCGAATTCGCGGTCAGGAGCGAGGCCCGCACGCTCGCAGGCGGCCAGATAGCCGGCCGAGACGCCCATGCAGGTCATCCCAGTGCCTTCGGCGAGCCGCCACAGCGCGCCCATGTCGGGCTGGCCGGGACTGCCGTCGTACAACACGATCGCGGCTTCTCCGAGCAGGCATCCGACCAAGAAGTTCCACATCATCCAGCCGGTCGTCGTGAACCAGAACATGCGATCGCCGCGGCGCAGGTCGAGGTGCAGCAGCGTCTTGAGCTGCTCGACCAGGATCCCGCCGTGACTGTGAACGATCGCCTTGGGAAGGCCGGTCGTGCCCGACGAGTAGAGCACCCATAGGGGGTGTTCGAACGGCACCTGCTCGAAGCGAGGCTCCGCGCCAGCGCCCAGATCGTTCAGTTCGCGCCAGGTGATCGCCCCGGGCAGACCCCCCGGTGAGGCGTCGGCAGCCAGATACGGCAACAGAACGGTGTGGCGCAGGCTCGGCAGCTCGGCGGCGATCGCGTGGAGCTGCTCGCCGCGATCGAAGTCGCGGCCGCCGTGCCTGTAGCCGTCGACCGCGAGCAACACGACCGGCTCGATCTGAGCGAAACGGTCGATCACAGAGCGCGCCCCGAACTCGGGCGCCGCCGAGGACCAGATCGCGCCGAGGCTCGCGACCGCGAGCAGCGCGACGATCGTCTCGGGGATGTTCGGCATGTATGCGACCACCCTGTCGCCACGCCCGACCCCGAGCGCCCGCAGCCCGCCTGCGAGTTCGGCGACCTGGCCTTCGAGTTCGGCCCAGGTCAGCGAGCCTTGCGGCCTGCACTCGGACGCGCACATGACCGCTATCTCTTCGGGCTTTCGTGACCGCGCGAACATGTTCTGCGCATAGTTCAGCCGCGCCCCTTCGAACCACCGCGCGCCGGGCATGGCCGGCGAGTCGAGCACACGCTCGTAAGGCCGCGACGCGACCACTCCGCAGAAGTCCCAGATTGCCGCCCAGAACGCATCGGACTCGGTGACCGACCAGCGCCACAGCTCGTCGTAGTCGCCGAAAGACTTGCCGGCGCGCTCGCTCGCAAAGCGCATGAAGCGGGCCATCTCCGTGCCCGAAGACCACTCCGGCGAAGGACTCCAAAGCAGCGCCCCCTCGGAAGTCCCCTCCATGCGAGCCATTATGCTCGCTCGCCGTGGACGTGTCACCCCTACTGCGCACCCAGTACCCCGTGTTCGGAGAGGGCCTCGCCTATCTGAACGCCGGCACCGACGGGCCGCTGTCCGCGGCGGCGATGCGGGCGGGCACCCTGGAACTCGAGCGCGAGGCGCGCGAGGGCCGCGGTGGCGCGCACTTCGAGCGCCGCCGCGAACTCGGGACTCGGTTGCGTGGGCTTTACGCCGCGGTGCTCGGTTGCGAGTCCGGCGAGCTGTCGCTGACGAGCTGCACGAGCGAAGGCATGGCACAGGTGATCGACGGCCTGCGGCTCGGCCCCGGCGATGAGATCCTGACCAGCGACGAGGAGCACCCGGGGCTGCTGGGGGCGCTCGCGGCGGCGCGCGAGCTGCGCGGCGTGAGCGTGCGCATGGTCGCGCTCGCTCAGATAGCCGAGTCGGTCGACCCGAGGCGGACGCGCCTGGTCGCCTGCTCGCACGTCGGCTGGATGAGCGGCCAGTTCGCTCCGGCCGGCTTGGCGGACGTACAGGTGCCCGTCCTGCTCGACGGCGCCCAGGGCGCGGGCGCCGTTCCCGTCGATGTGCGCGCGCTGGGTTGTGACGCGTACGCGGGGGCCGGCCAGAAGTGGCTGTGCGGACCGGACGGCACCGGCATGCTGTTCGTGAGCCAAGCCCTGCGCGAGCACATCGAGGTCCGGCGTCGCGGGTACGGCAATCTCGCGGCACCCGAAGCGGGCCTGGACGCCGGCGTTCATCCCGATGGGCGCGGACTGGACGCAATGTCGCTGAGCGCCGAGACCTTGGCCTGCGCCGTGGCGGGCGTCGAAGTGCTTGGCGAGGCGGGCTGGCCGCTCGTGCACGAGCGAGCGCGCGAGCTGGCGGGCCGGCTGGCGGAACTGCTGGAGCGCGGCGGACGCGCGGTTGCCCCGCGCGGACAGACGACGCTCGTCTCCTTTCAAAGCCCAGATCCCGAGGCCGAGCGTGAGAAGCTGCTCGCGGCGGGCGTGATCCTGCGTAACATTCCCGGCACGCCGTGGCTGCGAGCGTCCGTGGGGGCGTGGAACGACGAGGACGATCTCGACCGCCTGTTGACGGCGCTGAGGGTCCGTCCATGAGCAACTTCTTCTTCGTCATGAGCGAACCCTGACCAGATGAGTTCAGCGGAGCAAACAACAGCCCTGCCGGGCGCGCCCTCGCTCGGCGCCGAGCCAGCCACTTCAGCCGCGTCCAGACGGGGTGTACGGGGCTTGATCGCCGTGCGATATCTCGCTTTGACGGCCGTTCTGGCGCTGTCGGCCGTGCTGAACGTGAACCGCTTGGCGAAAAACGAATACGGGAACACGTTCTACGCGGCAGCGGTCAAGTCGATGCTGAAGTCGTGGCACAACTTCTTTTTCGTCTCCTACGATCCCGGCGGCCTGATCACCGTCGACAAGCCGCCGCTGGCCCTCTGGGTCCAGGGCTTGAGCGCTGAGGTCTTCGGCTTTCACCCGCTCAGCCTGCTCTTGCCTGAGGCGCTGATGGGCGTGCTGACGGTCGCCGCGATCTACTGGGTCGTAACTCCGAGGTTCGGTCCCGCGGCCGGCATCTTGAGCGCACTGGCGTTGGCGGTGTACCCGTCGTTCGTGGCGATCTCGCGCGAGAACGGGGTCGATTCGGTCCTGATCCTGCTGATGACCGTTGCCTGCGGTGTCGGTCTGCGCGCGATCGACTCGGGGCGGCTGCGCACTTTGCTCGGCTGCGCGGTGCTCGTCGGACTGGCATTCAACGCCAAGACGCTCGCTGCCTATTTGGTGGTGCCCGGGCTCGCGCTCGGTTATCTGGTGTGCGCGCCCGAGCCGTTCGTGCGCCGGCTGTGGAAGCTGGCGGCCGCGGGCGTGGTCTTGGTCGCGGTCTGCGCATCGTGGTCGCTGATCGTCGAACTGACGCCCGCCTCGCGTCGGCCTTTCGTCGGGGGCTCGACGAACAACACCGAGCACAATCTGACGTTCGACTACAACGGCCTTGGCCGCGTCGAAGGCCAGGTCGGCGGCCCCGGGCACATTCCGGTGGTGGTCAAGTACGGGTCGTTGGCGCATATCGAACGCGAAGCGCTGCGCGCGCGCGCATATCGTGGGGCGGTGGCGACGGCTCGCGCTCGCGGCGAAGCGCCGCCGGCCCCGCCGCCGCCGTTCGTGTCGACACCGCCACGGGGCCATGTGCCCAAGCGCAAACCACGACCCAAGTACCTGCCTAACGGCCGCGCCCGCGTGCCGACGGCGTTTGGGGGCCAGGCGGGGCCGCTGCGCCTGCTCAAAGTCGAGCTTGGCGGTCAGGCCGGCTGGATGCTCCCGTTCGCGTTGTTCGGTCTGATTGCGCTCGCTCTGTGGTCGCTTCGCGGCGGCTCTGGCGCAGAGCTACAAGGCGAGCAACCAGTAAAGGGCACCCGGCCCAGGGAGACCCTCCCGAGCGATGACATGGCCCACGCCGCCGTTGGGAGTCCCCCGGAAAACGGGGGCAGCGGGCGGGACTGGACGACACGGATCTTCGACCGGCCACGCCTGGCTGGGGTGATCGTGCTCGGCGGCTGGTTCCTGGTCGAGGCGATCGTGTTGAGCTTCGGTCAGGGGATCGTTCACCCGTACTACGTTTCGGCGCTCGGCCCCGGCGCGGCGGCAATGATCGGCGGAGGGGCGGTCGCGTTCCTGGCGCCGGGACGGCTGCGCTGGCTGCGCCTGGCTCTCCTGCCGGCCGCCGTGGCAACGACGGTCGCCGCCCAGTTGAAACTGCTCGGTTACGACCATTACATGCACTGGTTTCGCCCGGCCTTGATCATCGGCTGCGCCGTCGGCGTGCTCGCCGCGCTCGTGTTGCGGCGTGCCGCCAAGCCGGCGCTGGCGCTGACGATGTGCCTGCTCCTGATCGCGCCCGGCGCTTACGCCGCGACCACTTGGGAATTCCCCGTCGAGGGCACGTTCCCGGCGGCCGGACCGCACACCGCCGGCTCGGTCGGACCGCTAGGCATCGACCCGCCCGGCCTACGTGTCACCAGGGCGCTCGCCGTCTACGTCACAGCCCATCGGCCCGGGACTCGCTGGGATGTGCTGACCGAGGCCTCCGATACCGCCGCGCCGATGATCCTCCTTGGCTATGACGCCGGCGCGATGGGCGGCTACAGCGGCAATGATCCGGCACTCGACGGCCCCAGCTTGGCGCGACTCGTCGAACGCGGGCAGGCCAGATACGTGGTGCTTGGGGGCGCCTATTCCGAACGCGGCGGCAACGCCGCCACGAGCGCTGTGATCAAGGCGTGTACGGTCGTTCCGGCGACGGCTTGGCAGCCGCGGCCCGTCAACCCGAACGCACTTCTGTTGTTCGACTGCGCCGGGCGTGAGCGAGCCCTGCGGGCGAGCTGAGAGCCCGGCCCGCACGCGCAAGGGCCGCGATCAGGCCGCGACCAGCAGAGATCGGCCGAACGCCCGCGCGAACAGCTCGCTCTCACGGCGAGCCGCCCAGCGCGGCACCGCCGTCTCCCCGTCGGAGATCAGGCGCAGCTCTATCCCTTGACCGGGATCACCCGCACCATTGCTGGAAGCCAAAGCAAAACGGGTCCCGCGCACCAGCTGGTCGCGCGAGCGCTCGAGGTCCTCAGCCAGGCGCAACAGGACGGCGCAGCGGTCCAGCCGCTCGGCGTCGCCGGGCCCAAAGAGGGCCGCCATCGGCCCAGGGTCCGGCATGCCCTTGCGGTGGTAGCGGGCGGCCTGCGCGATGATCGCGACTTCGACCGGCGAATAGCCGGGCAGACCGCCATTGAGGATCAGGTAGCGGGAGTGCTTGTGATGGTCGTCGTAGTCGACGGACATGCCGATGTCGTGCAGCATGCAGGCCGCCCACAGCAGTTCACGCTCGACGCGATCGCCTGGGTGCAGGCCCAGGCGCGCAAGCTCGTCGAACATACCCAGGGCCAGATTCGCCACGTGATCGGTATGGGGACCGTCTGGACGGTATTGAGCGGCCAGGTTCAAGACACTCGTGCGACGCAAATCGGCGAACAGCGGAGGCCGATCGTCCGGGATCGGCCAACGATCGGCCAGTAGTCGCTCGAAGAAGACGCCCTCGCGCAGTCCCGACTCGGTGACTTCGAGTTGGTCGAAGCCGCCGGCTTGCAGCGCGCCCTGGATCACGACCGCCGCCGCAAGGATCAGGTCGGCGCGAGCGGGCTTGATTCCTGGCACCGAGCTTCGTTGCGAGGCGGGCAGGGCGGCGAGCCGCTGCACGAGTTCATCCAGGACCTCCCCCGAGACGACCGCGGCCTGAACGCTGCCAGACGGCAGCCCGGTCGCGCGCTGGGCGGCGACGGCGAGGTTGCGCACAGCGCCGCCCATCCCGACCAGGCGGGGTCCCGCGTCAGCAAGCCACTCGGCCCCGGCCAGCTCACGAGCCACATGGCTTCGCACCGCCTCGATCTGACGGCTCTTGGCGGGGCCGTTGGCGGGCAGAAACCGCTCGGTCATGCGTACCGCTCCCAGCCGCCAGGAGCCCAGCTCGCACGCGAGGCGATCGCGGACGCGCACCATCTGAAGCGAGCCGCCGCCGAGGTCGAGCACGCAGCCATCCGAGAGCGTCGTCGAGTTGACCGCCGCCAGGTACGCGTAGCGCGCCTCTTGCTCGCGGCTCAGGACCCGGATCGGCAGGCACGTCTGGTCGCGTGCGAGCGCAAGAAAGCCGTCGGCGTTCGCGGCGTCGCGGATCGCGCTGGTGGCGACTCCGTCCACCGACCCTTCTTCCAGCCCGGCCGCTCGACAGAAGTGGTCGAACACGTCGAGCGTCGCCAAAGCTCTGCGCATCGGCTCCTCACCGAGCAGGCCGGTCGCGGCCAGGCCTTCGCCGATACGTACCGGCTCATAGATCTCGTCGGTGCGACGCCACCAACCGCCGTCGGCCCGGAACACGACCAGCCGAAACGAGTTCGAGCCAAGGTCGATCACAGCCAGCCGTTCGAGTGCGCCGCGGGGGTCGCTCATCGATCCCCAGCCTAATCCCCTCGCCGGAGGGGTCCCTCTAAGATCAGCCGAAGCGCTCTGACAGACCGAGTTCGTTGCGGGCTGCCTGCATTCGCGAGGACAGCTGAGCCTCGGTTTCGGCGTCGCGGACTAGGTTCGACAGCGGCGTGTCCAGCCCGCGCGCCAGGTTTGCGAGCTTGGTCCAGGTCGGATTCCGTATACCCCGCTCTATGCCCGAAAGATAGGTCGGATGTATGTCAGCGGCATGAGCCAGGTCTTCGATGGTCATGTGCTGTTTGCGACGCAAGCGTCGGATGGACCGACCGAGCTCCTCGTTCGTCGGCAGAATGATCGTCACGCCGGCATGGTCACTTCTCGAACTAAGCATCACAGAGTAGGTAGTATGCGAACCGACTCATACGGAAATGCGACACTATTGTGTCAATTATGTAACAGCTGCGCCATGGCGTCGAGCCGCCTGATAATGGCCGTCTTCTGGCCAGCTCGCCCCTCAGGCAGAGCAGCGCCGCCCGGCGCAGCATGGCCCGTGCCGGCAGGGAGACCTCCAGCCAGGCCTGGTTGCGGGCGAAAGCAGCGGACATCCCTTCGGTCGGCACCGGCGCTCCAGACGCGCTCCAAGGCCTTGGCACGGGCAGCGGGGATTTCCTTCAGCCCACCTAGGTCCATCGACCTGAGCACGCGGTGGGCGGTGGTCTGCGAGGCCACATCCCTGAACAACGCCCGCCGGCCGCTCAGCACACCGAGATTGTTGTGTCTTCACACCTTCCGGGTGCCCTCCTGGCCTTGAGAGTCGGTCGTCGCAACCGCATTCTCAAGCGTCAGGAGGACACTCCCGGAGGGCTCTCTCAGAACGCTAACGGTGGATCAGGGTTAGCTGGCCCAGACCATATTCGAACCGGTAGTCTGCTGACTGCCACTGTATGTAGACGTGAGCCCAAAGGCCATCAGTAATTTTTCACCGCTTTTACCTTCGAATTCGAGTTCTTCCGTCGTATTATTGACTTTTGCTAACACTGAACCCGTGACTTTGCTTTCTTTTGAAAGGAGGCCACATTTACCGCCACCTTGCGATTTTTCCAGTATGATGTTTACGAATTCACCGCTGCTGCTGTTTTGCGAGATTTCATCCTCGTCCACTCCGCCAACGGTCACCAGTAATGACGGTAGGTTCGGCACCAGTTGGATCGTCCCATTGACATCAACATTACTACTGGTGACATAACCACAACCCGTTGGTTTGCTGACCGCGCACCCGCTGTACCTAGTAAATAAATTTAAACCCCTGCCCATGCCACTGGCATTGAAGAAATCGGTTTCGGATGCGACATGTGTACATACGATTTCCAATGAACCGCCGGCGCCTGTCAGCGTCTGAGACCCGCCTAAGGACGTTACCTCCACTTCTCCTAAGAGCGGTAACCTTTCCCAGGATTTTCCCGCTCCGCCGTTTTCATTTTTTAAACATTCCGTCCGAGTTCCGTAGGTTGTCCCATTGCCAGTCCCATTCGCCGGGCTCGAGCATTCTAACCATACTAACGCCGACGCCGACGCCGACGAGACAGCGGCTACCGCCAACACGGCGAACACGCCCAACAGCAATACCTTGATTCTCGACATGACGACCTCCATCCGCTCCAGCCTCGACCGGAGCGTTTGTTTTTGAAAGAACGCCGCCGCCAAAGACCAGGCCCAGAGGAAGTCAGATCCACGCGCCAGCGTGCTCGGCCCCTCGCACTATGTGATCCAGATAATCTAACCAGTCCGAGAAACTGTCATAGACTCTTACCCGGCCATGGGGGCTTGTCAAGTCCGCCCATCCGCACACCCACAGGCCGGAACCACGCTTAGCCGGGACGACCCAAACAAAGCCCTGTAAACAGCAATTCCACATAACCGGAAGATCGCCGCGTCAATTCGGAGACACGCGGGCGAATCTCGACCACGAGCTGCGCCGGACCGGGTTGGCGGAGATCGTGGTTCGCGCTTCTTCCTTGTAGTCAAATAGGGGACGCCAGGACGTTCAGCGGACGTCCAGCTTCCTCTCGAAATGTATACATTTGCAGCGCTTGCTGATGGGCCCGCCAGGACTCGAACCTGGGACCAATCGATTATGAGTCGACTGCTCTAACCAACTGAGCTACGGGCCCTCCGCCGCTCCGAGCAAGCGATCCGCGAGCACGGACACGGCCGCACAGACGCTACCAGCGGCCGGACCTGGAAGCGCTCCAATGTGGAATGCTCCGGCGGCTGCCTCCCCGAGGGGTGGCGCGGTCCGGCCGCCGACGGGGCTGGCTCGGACCGGACTGGGCACGACAGACAAGAGCGAGGAGCTAAAGAATGGCCGACCGTGCGGCGATCGTTACAGGAGCATCGAGCGGGATCGGGCTGGCGATCGCGAAGATGCTTGGAGAAGAGGGTTACGCGTTGACGCTGGCGGCCAGGCGCCCGGAGAAGCTCAGAGACGCGGCGGCCGTCCTGGAGACCGAGGGCTACGAGCTGCAGGCGATCGCGGCGAACGTTTCCGAGGAGGCCGAAATCAGAAGGGTCGTGGACGCCCATCGCGAGCGCTACGGCAGGCTGGATGTGCTGGTCAACAACGCCGGCGTCGGCGTCGGCGCGCCGGTCGGAGAGATCGAGACCAAGCGGCTGGACATGCAGCTGGGCATCAACCTGCGGTCGGTCGTGTTGTTCTACAGGGAAGCTGTGGCGATGCTCGAAGAGGCGGGCGCCGAGCACAAGAACGCGCTGGTCGTGAACACGTCTTCGATCAGCGGCAAGCGCGGCGAGGCGTGGCTGTCGGTGTACTCGGCCGCCAAGCACGGCGTCGTCGGCTGGACAGAAGCGATGAACAAGGAGCTTGGCGCGAAGGGGATCAAGTCGACGGCGTTGTGCCCGGCGTTCGTGGACACGCCGATGACGGACTTCGTCAAGGGGCACGTACCGGCCGAGGAGATGATCAGACCCGAGGACATCGCCGAGGCGGTCCGGTACCTGCTGAAGGTCTCCCCCGCGTGCGTGGTCCCGGAGATGATGTTCGTCAGGCCGGGCGACTCCCTGTAGGGTTCTGGCGATGAAGCTCGGCGTGCATATCGGCTACTGGGGCCTCGGCCTGACCAGCGAGGACCAGCTGAACATCGTCCAAGAGGCGGAGCGGCTCGGCTATGACTCTGTCTGGACGGCCGAGGCATACGGCTCTGACGCCGCGACCGTGCTCGGCTGGCTGGCCGGACAGACCTCGAAAATAAGGCTCGGCTCAGGCATCTTTCAGATGCCGGGACGCTCGGCGGCGATGACGGCGATGACCGCCGCGACGATCGACCAGCTCTCGAACGGGCGCATGATCCTCGGGATCGGCTCCTCGGGGCCGCAGGTGGCGGAGGGCTGGCACGGTCAGCGCTTCGGCAAGCAGTTGCAGCGCACCCGCGAGTACGTGGCGGTCGTGAGGATGGCGCTGGCGCGAGAGCGGGTCCAGTTCAGCGGCGAGACCTTGGAGCTGCCACTGCCCGACGGTCCCGGCAAGGCGCTGAAGCTGACGATCGGCGCGGTGCAGGACCAGATCCCGATCTATCTGGCCGCGATCGGCCCGAAGAACACGGCTTTGGCGGGGGAGATCGCGGACGGCTGGATCCCGACTTTGTTCTCGCCGGAGCATGTCTCCGAGCTGCGGCCGCTGTTGGAGGAGGGCGCGGCGCGGTCGGGCAAATCGTTGGCGGGCTTCGACATAGCGCCCACCGTCAATGTTTTCGTGACCGACGACCTGACCGCGGCGCGAGACGCGATGCGACCGTTTATCGCGCTCTACGTCGGCGGGATGGGCTCGAGGAAGCAGAACTTTTACAACCATCTGGTCTGCCGGTATGGCTACGAGGAGCAGGCGGCCAAGATTCAGGATCTCTACCTGGAAGGCAAGCGCGAGGAGGCGATGGCGGCGATCCCAGAGGCGCTGATCGACCAGGTCTCGCTGTGCGGGCCACCTGAACTCGTCAGAGAACGATTGAACGTATACCGAGAGGCGGGCGTCGGCACCCTCGGGCTCACCCCGATCGCCTTCACGGCGCCCGACCGTCTCGAGCAGCTGAGGCTCGTAGCCGAGCTGGCCTCCTGAGCGCTACGGCGGTGGCCACGACCCGGTCGCTGCGCATCCTGCTGGGCGCGTTCGGCGACCCGGGCCACGCCTTCCCGATGATCGCACTCGGCCGGGCGCTGCGCGTAAGGGGCCACGACGTGACACTGCAGACCTGGCGGCGTTGGCAGTCGCATGTCGAGGCCGAGGGAATGGCGTTCGCGGCCGCTCCCGAGTACGACGTGTTTCCGATAGGAGGCCCTGAGCCGCTCGCCTTTTATGAGGCGGTCGTGCACGCCACCAGGGACACCGAGCCGCTCGTGCGCGAGCTGCGGCCAGACGTGGTCGTGGCGGACATCCTGACGCTCGCGCCGGCGCTCGCCGCGGAGCTGGCCGGAGTCCCCAAGGCGACCTTGATCCCGCACGTCTATCCGGAGAACGAACCGGAGGCCCCGATCTACTCGCTCGGCGCGAGGCTGCCGCGCACGAAGGCAGGCCGCGGACTGTGGCGCTGGGCTCAGGGCCCGATCAAGCGCGGCGTGGAGCTGGGCCGGATCGAGCTGAACGAAGCCAGGGCCCGTCTGGGCCTGCCGGCGCTCGACTACGGCCACGGCGGCACAAGCCGCGAATTGGCGCTCGTGGCGACGTTTCCACAGCTCGAGTATCCGCGCGTTTGGCCCCCATGGGCGCACGTCGTCGGCCCGCTGATGTGGGAGCCGCCTTACGGCGATGTCGAGCTGCCCGGGGACGGCTCCAGTGGCAAGCCTGACGACGATGGCCCCCGCGCCGGCGCCGGCCCTGGCGCCGACCCCCGTCGGGACCCGCTCGTTTTGATCGCGCCTTCGACCGCCCAGGACCCGGAGCACGAGCTGCTGAAAGCGGCGCTGAAGGGCTTGGCGGACGCTCCTGTAAAGGTCCTGGCGACCTGGAATCGGCGCCTGCCTCCGCGGCCGCTGCCCGTTCCTAGGAACGCGAAGATCGTCGAGTGGATTTCTTACTCAAAGACGATGCCCAACTGCGATGCGGTCGTCTGCCACGCCGGCCACGGAACGCTCGTCAGAGCCCTGGCCAGCGGCTGCGCGGTGGTGGCGTGCCCGCATACGGGCGACATGAACGAGAACGCGGCCCGCCTGGACTGGGCCGGCGCGGGCGTGAGGCTGCCACGGCGGTTCGTCTCCCCCAGGCCATTGCGTCTAGCGGTCGAACGGGCTCTCGGCGAGCCGTCGATCCGGGCACGGGCGCGGGAGCTGGGCGCGTGGGCGGAGCGCCACGACGCGGGCGCTCTGGCCGCCGGGCTCGTGGAGCGGCTCGCCGCAACCCGTCGCGCCGAGCACACCTGAGGCCACTGTTCGCGACGATCCTGTTCGCGCTTGTGCTCGGTCCCCGTGTGGCGCCACCACACTACGCACTGGCCTAGAGCCGTTGTGCAATCGTTTACTCCGGGGGTGGGACTCGAACCCACAACCTCTCGATTAACAGTCGAGCGCATCTGCCAGTTGAGCTACCCCGGATCGAGCTACCCCGTATGCACAAACGAGGCTCACGGGCATTCTAAGCGAACGAGAGCGGCTACATCGGGACGGACGAATCCGGTCTCCGCCTCGGCGTGGCAGTTGGCGCATAAGAGCACGCACTTGCTCGCCTCCGCCTTCGCCTTCTCCAGGGATCGAGCCACCCCTCGATGGCTCAATGAGAAGCTCTTCTCCGATGGATTTAGGTGATGAAACTCCAATGCTGCGATACAGCGGCACCATGCTTCTGAGCCCAGTAGGCAACCGTCGCTTCGTGCTTGCCGAACCTCCGCCCGATCTCAGCCAGCGACAGGCCCCGACCCAACATCTGCTCCAATGACTCGCGATCCATGTAGTGCATTGTCGCAGGCACATCGGTAAGAACCGCGCACCAAGACGCTCAACCCTGTGTCAGGAACGTGATAATTCGCCCCTCACCCTGTCTGCTCCAACGCCCGCTCGTAGGCGCGGTCGAACTCGTGCTTGACCTCGGCGCGCTGGCGCGCCAACTCGGAGACCTCGCCTGACTCCTGGCCGCGCGCGCGTGCGATCTCACGATCGATGCGAGCCAGCTCGAGCTGCATACGCTGGGACTCGAGCATCGCCGGAGCCCGGGGCTCGCGCCCGGCCTCGACGACGATCTCCGCGACGAGCGCCGCCAGGCCGGGATCGTCCTCGGGCAGTCCAGCCCCCGGATCGGTCAGGTGCGCGCGCAGGTGCTCGACAGCACGTCGCATCGTCGCGTTCGCGAACAGAACCTCGGGATCGATCTCCGCGAGCGCTTTGGCGCCGGCATCGGGGTCGGCTATGCAAAGGGCCAAGAACGCCCGTTCAGTGCCCTCGCCGCGCGCCCCAACCGAAGACTTGGACGCCGGCCCATCGGCGCCCCCGCCGTTCCGCGTCCGTCCTCCCGACCCGACGCGTGTCTCCGACGGGCGCGTTCGCGAGGCGGCGCGTTCCGCGAGCGTGCGCTCGGCCAGGCTCCCGGGCAGACCGAGGCGCTCGGAGACGGCCTGGGTCAGCTCCATTCGCAGCGCGCTCGCCGGGATCGTCGCGAACACGGGTCGGAGCGTTTCCAAGATCCGGTCGCGCCCCTCGGCGCTCGTGTCATCACCGGAGTCGAGGATCCGCTGGACGCGGAAGCGGACGAAGGGAACGGACCGCTCGATCGCGGCTTCGATCGCGCCGGCGCCCTCGCGCTGCACAAGCTCGGCCGGGTCGGCGCCTTCCGGCAGCGGCACGACGCGCAGCTCGAGCTTGCGTTTGGCCGCCAGGCCGGCGGCGCGCAGCATCGCCTCCTGGCCGGCGCTGTCGGCGTCCAGTGCCATCAGCACGGTCGGCGCCATCCGGGCCAGCTCGCCGACCTGGTCGTCGGTCAGAGCGGTACCCATCAGACCGACCGTGTTGCGGATGCCGGCCTGATGGAGGGCGATCACGTCGGTGTAGCCCTCACACAGGATCGTGCTGCCCGACCGGGCCGCGTGAGCACGAGCGAGATCGGCTCCGTAGAGGTGCTCGCCCTTGTGGTAGATGGAGTTGTCGTTCGTATTCAGATACTTCGGGCGCCGCTCTTCGCGCGAATCGGCTTTCCGGCCGCCGGCAACGCCCGTCCGCCCGCCGCGCCCGTCCGGCGCTGGGCCGGAGTCCGTCTCCAGAATGCGGGCCCCGAACCCGAGCACACGCCCGCGCATGTCGGCCAAAGGAAACATGATCCTGGCCCGAAAGCGGTCATATACGCGTCCTGACTCCCGCGAGCGCTGGACGAGGCCGACCTCGTACAGCTCGGCCTCAGAGAAACCCCCGCGCAGAGAGCCCGTCAGCACCCGGTCCCAGGCACTGGGCGCGTAGCCGACCTTGAACTGGCGCAGCGTCTCCTCCTCAAGGCCCCGCTCCGCCAAGTACGCCCGCGCGCGGGCGGCCTCAGCGGACTCCCACAGGCAGCGCTCGTAGTAAGCGCTGGTGCGCGCCAGCAGATTCAGCAGGCGTTCGCGCCGCTGCCGACGCTCGGCGTCTCTGGGATCCTCCTGCTCGCGCTCCAGCTCGATCCCGCAGCGGTCGGCCAGCAGCTCCAAGGCACCTTTGAAGTCGACCGACTCGGTCTCCTGTACGAACGTGAACACGTCCCCTGCGGCCTGGCAGCCGAAGCAGTAGTACAGCTTCTGGACGGGATCGATCCCGAACGACGGCGTGCGCTCCTCATGGAACGGACACAAGCCCTCGTAGCTGTTCTGGCCGGCCCGCCGCAGATCGGTGCGCGCGGAGACCAGCTCGACGAAGTCGACCGCGTCGCGGACCCTGTCCCTGGACTCTCGCGTATAAAGGGCCATCCACCGGCAACGCTAGCGTGCGGGCGCCTCGGGCATCGTGGGGCCGTGCCCGCGCACGCCGGACTACCGCGCGAAGGCCTGGGGCACCTGTAGTGCCGTGTACTCCCTGATGCAATACCTGTCGGTCATGCCCGCCAGGTAGTCGGTGACGCGCTGGGCCAACCCCTGCTCGCCCTCCGGAACCTCGCCGAAGCGCGGCTCTGGCAGGAGATCTGGATGCTCGACATAGTGTTCGAACAGCGCGCTGACGACGCCTTCGATGCGGTCGTGCTCGGCCCTGACAGCGGGCCCAAGGTAGATCTTCTCGAACATGAACTCCCTCAGCTCGGCCATAGCCGGACCGGCGACAGGGCCCTGCACGATGTCACCGGCGACCTCCGAACGCTCGACCATGTCGTGGACCAGAGCGTCGATCCTGGCCGAGCTGGTCTCCCCGAGCGCCGCGATCGGCTCGGCCGGAAGGTCGCGCTCGCGCAGGAGCCCGGCTCGCAGGGCGTCGTCGATGTCGTGGTTGATGTATGCGACCCGGTCGATCAGCCGCACGATCCGGCCCTCGAGCGTCGCGGGCGGCTCGGCACGCCCAGAGTGCCTGGCGATCCCGTCGCGGACCTGCTCTGTCAGGTTGAGCCCTCCGCCGCCGCGGTCGCGGCCGCCGACATCTCCCTCGACGGGGCCGCCGCCGCCATCCCCATTTCCGTCACCATCCCCCGGCCGCAGGCCCCGGGGCGCCGGTTCGAGGACATCCACCACCCGCAGCGAGTGCTCGTAGTGGCGAAAGCCGCCTCCGAAGCGCTCGCGCAGGCAACGGTCGAGCACCTCCTCTCCGATGTGCCCGAACGGAGGATGGCCGAGGTCGTGACCAAGACCGATCGCCTCGGTCAGGTCCTCGTTCAGACGCAGCGCCCGCGCGACCGTGCGCGAGATCGAGGTTACCTCGAGCGTGTGCGTCAACCGCGTTCGGTAATGGTCGCCCTCAGGCGCCACGAACACCTGCGTCTTGTGGGTCAGCCTCCTGAACGCCTTGCTGTGCACGATCCGGTCGCGATCGCGCTGAAAGGGGGTCCTCAGCGCGCAGTCGAACTCCTGTCGGGCTCGCCGCGCCGGATAGGAACGGGCAGCCAGGGGCGAGAGCGAAACCTCCTCCTGGGCTTCAATGCGCGCCGCGAACTCGGCGGCAATCGAGTCGGGGCTGGTGGCTTGGCCCATCGCTCGATTGTGGCACCCATCGCGGCGATCGCAGTCATGGACAGAGTTTGCGGTGAAGCCGGAAGCCGAACCGGGACGCCGGCCGCGAGCAGGCGCTCGCGCGTCCAATCGCCGCGCATGGTCGCGAGGCGAGGCCCCGGAAACCGCGGCGCGCGGGCCCTACGCGGCAAGGCCGGACGCCGGCATCAGGCGCACGTGCGCGTGGTGCTCGAGCGTCTCTGAGATCGCCCGCTCGACCTGGCCGAGCGCCGGGTCGGGCGCCTGGGGAGCCTCCGCCAAGGGCCGTCCGAGCGCGTCGAGCATGAAACGGTAGGCGTCCGGATTCAACGGAAAAGAAGCAGCCTCGCAAGCCCCGCACACAACGCCGCCGGCCGCGGGCGAGAAGCCGGCGAGATGGTCTTGCTCGCCACAGCCGGCGCATGCCCCCAGCTGGGGCGCCAGGCCCGCGGCGAGCATCAACTTCAGCCGAAACGCAAGGGCCCCCGAACGCCCGGCGCCCGCGCCGGCGTCGAGCAGGGCCAGACGGCGGCACAGCAGGTTGAACACGTTCGGATGAGGCTCTTCGGTCTCGAACAGGCGTCCGACGGCGTCGCACGCGCGGGCGGCCGCGTCCAGGGCGCCCGCGTCGGCCCGCAGGCGCGCGTACGCGTCGACCGTCTCGGCGCCAGTCACCGTCATCAGCTCGCCTTTGCCTTCATGCAGATCCAACTGCAGCCTGAAGAACGGCTCCAGCCGACCGCCGAAGCGACTGCGAGCCCGGCGCACCCCCTTTGCGATCGCGCCGATCCGCCCGCGCCTGAGCGTATACAGGTGCAGAATGCGGTCGGCCTCGCCGTAGCGCAGCGATCGCAGCACGACCGCCTCGGTCTTGACCGGTCCTGACATTCGGTCTTCGAGTCTAGGCCCGGCCCCGGCAGACGATCACGGCGGGCCCAGCGGAAGTCGGCGAAAATCTGCGGCTATACTTTATGAAGTAATGAGTCAGATAACCGTTTACAGTACGGACCCATGCTCTTTTTGCACCCGCGTCAAGGCGATGCTGAAGGCCAAGGGTTTCGATTTCGTTGAGGTCAACCTGTCGAAGGACCCCGACGGACGCGTAGCTCTGGCGAGCAAGACCGGGATGATGACCTTCCCGCAGGTGCTGGTCGGCGATCGCGTGATCGGCGGCTTCGCGGAGTTGAAAGCCGCCGCCGAGAGCGGGCGCTTGGACGAACTGTTGGCCGGTTCGGGGATGCGAGCGTAGCGAGTGTCTACCGGTTCGGTCGCCTGAACCTTGGCCGCGGCTGACAGGTCTCGCACACATATGTTCCGCGGCCGGCGACCCTCAGCTTGACGATCGTAGAGCCGCACTCAGGGCAAGGCTCGCCGGCGCGGCGGTGCACCGTGAAGCTGTCCTGGAAGGATCCTCTGACGCCGTCCACGTCGCGGTAGTCGCTGATCGAGGCCCCCTTGGCGTCGATGCCGGCGCCGAGCGCTTGCAAGATTGCCTCGCGCAGGTGGCCGTACTGCTCGCGCGAGAGCTTGCCGGCCGGGCGCAGCGGATGGACGCCGGCTTTGTGAAGGGCCTCGTCGGCATAGATGTTGCCGACACCGGCGATCTTTCGCTGGTCGAGCAAGAACGCCTTGATCGGCGCCGTCCGCCCCCGCGCGAGCGCACGCAATCGCTCGGCGGTGAACTCCTCGTCGAAGGGCTCGGAGCCGAGCCTGGCGTCCATGAATTCATCCAGCGCCTCGCCCCCCAACAGCAGCTCGCCCGTCCCGAAGCGTCGCGGGTCGGCGATCGCCAGAAGCAGCTTCGGGCGCAGCAACACGCGCACGCGCGTATGCGCCGGCTCGGGCCAAGGATCGACCAGAACCGACCCGGTCATGCGCAGGTGCTGGGCCAGATACACGTCACCCGAGAAGTTCCAGACCAGGTACTTGCCGCGCCTGCCAAGACCCTCGATTCGCCGGCCCTCGAGCCCGCTCGACAGCTCCTCGGGGGCCAGCGGCCGCGACCAGCGCGGGTCGAGTATCTCCAAGCGCTCGAGCTTGCGGCCCTCGACGAGCGGGGCCAGCTGGCGCTTGATCGTCTCGACCTCAGGCAGCTCGGGCATTGTCCTTCAGCCTATGAAAGCCTCGCCCGGCAGGCCCTCCGCGTCCCGACCTGTCAGCCACCGCAAGACCGTCGCGCCGACGTCCGCCAGCGGCCCGTCGTGGCGCTCGCCGGCCTTGCGCCGACGCGCCATCTCGCCTGTCAAGGCCAGCAGTGGGACATACTCCCGCGTGTGGTCGGTCCCGGGATGATCCGGATCGACGCCGTGATCGGCGGTCACGACCAGTAGGTCCTGCTCACGCAACATCGCCAGCCAGCGCCCCAACTCGGCGTCGATCGCGCGCAGGGCACCGTAAAAGCCGGCGCTGTCGTTGCGGTGCCCGTAGACCTGGTCGGTCTCGATCAGATTCACGAACACCAGGCCCTCGTCCAACCGCGCCAGCAGCTCGCCCGCGCTTGCCAGCGCCCGCGCGTTGGTCGCGCCCGGATGGGAGTACGCGACCCCTACGCCCGCGAACAGGTCCGAGATCTTGCCCACGCCGTGCACCGCGACGCCCGCATCGGAAAGCTCGTCAAGGTAACTGCGCGACGGAGGCTCGAGAGCGAAGTCGCGGCGCCCGTCGGTGCGCTCGAACGCCCTCGGCAAGCCATCGAACGGCCGTGCGATCACGCGACCGACCGCGTCCTCGCCGATCATCACCCTGCGCGCGGCCTCACACGCCCGGTACAGCTCTCCCGGCGTGACCAGCTCGACGTGACCGGCGAGCTGCAGGACCGAATCCTGGGAGGTATAAGCGATCAAAGCGCCCGTTCTAAGGTGCTCGGCGCCGTAGTCTTCGATCGCGGCGATGCCGTTATATGGCTGGTTGCAGATGATCGGCCGGCCGATCGCCTCCCGCAGTCGCGCGATCGTGGCGACTTGGAAGCCGTCTGGATAGGTCGGCAACGGTCGTTCCAAGACGACCCCCATCAGCTCCCAATGGCCCGCTGTCGAGTCCTTGCCCGGCCCCAAAGCATGCAAACGTCCGTGTATCGCCGGATCGGCCGCCGGCGCGACGCCCTCGAGCGCCAGGATCGAGCCGAGACCGAGCGCTTGCAGCGTCGGCAGCGCCAGCCCGCCGACCGCGTCGGCGACGTGGCTCAGCGTGTTGGTGTTCTCGTCGCCGTAACGCGCCGCGTCCGGCAGAGCGCCGACGCCGCACGCGTCGATCACGAGCACGAACGCGCGCCTGCCCGCCGGTGTCCTCAGATCCGCGTTCATTCCGGCAGTCTCGCTCCTGATGTTCGTCCGCGCCTCGCCACCCTTACCTTGCCGCTCCGCGCTTCAGCCCCCGCTAGCGGCGCCTCGCCCGGGGATGAGCCTCGAAGTAGACGTCCTTCAAGCGTTCGGCCGACAGGTGTGTATAGACCTGAGTCGTCGCCAGGTCCGCGTGACCGAGCATCTCCTGCAGCGATCTCAGATCGCAGCCGCCCGCCAGCAGGTGCGTCGCGAAGGTATGGCGCAAAGTGTGCGGAGTCATCCTGCCCTGAAGGCCCGCGCCAGTTGCGTGGCCCTGGACGATCTTGTAAAGCCCTTGCCTTGTCAAACGCCCGCCCCGGCTGTTCACGAACAGGCTCGACTGCACCTGCACGCCCACTAGCTTCGGACGCCCACGCGCGACGTATACCTCCAGCGCCTTCAAAGCGCTCGACCCGACCGGAACGACCCGCTCCTTGGCGCCCTTGCCCCGCGCCCGCAAAAACCCCTCCTTCAAATCGACGTCGGCCACCTCCATCCCCGTAACCTCTGAGGCCCGCAGCCCGCACGCATACATCAGCTCGAGCAGCGCCCTATCGCGAAGCGCCAGCGGCTCGGTGCCTTTGGGCTGGCCTAGCAGCCCGTTCACCTCGCCCCTGGTAAGCGCACCCGGCAGGCGCTGGGTCCGGCGCGGCCCCCTCAGCTGGGCGGCCGGATCGTGGCCGATCATGTCCTCCCGGCGTAGATACTTATAGAACGACCTCAAGCACGCCGCCTTGCGACGCAGCGTCGCCGCGGAGACCCCTTGGCCGGCCAGCGCCGACAGGAACGCGGCCAGATCGTCGTGCTCCGCCCTCAGCAGGCCAGTGCCGCGCGCGTCCAAGAACTGCTCGAACTGCAGCAGGTCCGACCTGTAAGCGACCAACGTGTTCTGTGAACAGCCCCGCTCCAGCTCGAGATACGCCAAGAACTCGAGCGCCAACGAAACGGTCCGATTGGCAGTCGCTTCGAAGCTCACACACGGAGCTTCGCGTCCATCTCCCCCGCTCCTGCCTGCTCGACCTCGACTCCCGGCCCCGCCACGACGTCCGCTCCGGCCTCGACTCCCGCCTCCGCGTCATCCCGCGCTTCAGACTCCTCCGCCGCCAAGGCCGCATCACCGTCTCGAACCAGCCCGCCCAGAGCCGCACCGCCCGCGAGTGCCGCGCCGAAGAACAGCGGGTCTTCGATCAGACCCCTACCCATCGCCTGCGCCGGCAGTCCTGAGGCCGCATAAGCGGGCAGGTCCACGACAGCGCGGCGCCAGTCGTGCCTGTTGATGCGAGCCGGCCGCTCCGCGTCAAGCTCGATCCCGGGCCTGCCCGCCAACGGGCCACCGAAGACAGCGCCCAAGCCCGCCCGCAGGTCGGCGCCCACGGGCGAGCGCATACCGGCCGGCAAAGCGACCGTCACGGGCGCCAGCAACAGATCGAGAACCGTCAAGGTGTGATGTGAAATGCCCCGATGGCGCGCCCTCAGGTCGCCAGAGGACATCCTCGCCACGAGCAGCGTCTCGCAGCCGAGCGCCAGCGCCGTATGGGCGCTGTCGAGCGCCGCCAGGCCGCCGTGGCCCAACGGCGACCCCGACCCGACGATGCCCGGACCCGGTCCGCACACGACCGCGTTCCAGCCGAGCACGGCCAAACCATGGTGCAGCGCGCCCGCCGTTGTGACCGCCTCGCCCTCGCCGCCGAACGTCGCGCCCGCGGTCAGATGCCCGGCGAGCAGGCCCTTCGCCCGGAGCGCTCGCACGGTGCGCGAATGCCCGCCCGGCAACGCGCCCCCCTCGGTCTGCACGTACCCGAGCTTCGCGCCCGGGCACGCATTCGCGAACGCCCACGCGACGGGCGCCAACTGGCCGTGCAACGCGAGCACCGCCACCGGACCGCCGAGAGGCAGCTCAAGGGTACGCTCGTCCTCGACGGGGTCGACAACGTGCTGGATCGAGGTGTAGTTCAGCTTCATCACCGGCCCGTTTGGGATCGAATCCGCGGGGCTCCTGTTGGCGGCGCTCGGATCTCCGGACAGACCTCTGGTCAGATTCACGTGCACGACGTCGAACCCACCCGAACCGAGGCCGAGGTCGAGGGCCTCTGTGTTCACGATTACCTCGTCCCGCGCCTGGGCGGCACCAACAAGCGCAATGTCGGCGATCGCCTTGCGCGCGCGCCCGTCAAGCTCGATCGTGAGCGCCTGCTCGGGACCGTCGGGGGGCCCGGCGTGCATGACGGTTGCGCGTCGCAGCTTCAGCATCGTGAATGCCTCAAGCTATCGTGCTTGACGATCGCCGGCGCCGGCCTGTAGCGGCGCCGCCGACTCGATGCTGACGTCCACGTCACACTCAAGCTCAGGCGTATTCGCCAGCTCGTGGGCCCTGCTGACCATCTCCGCCGCAATCCGATCGGCGTGTTCAGTGTCGGCAACGTGAAACACCGCGTTTACCCGCAACGTCGGACGGTCCCCTGTATCTACGGTCACGGGTGGACCGCCGGCACATCGCCAACGCCCGCCCGCGAACGAGTCAGCGCCGCCGCGACGAACTCCCTGAACAGCGGTGCCGGGCGCTGCGGCCTTGACTTGAACTCGGGATGGAACTGCGAGGCCACGAAGAAAGGGTGGTCGGCAAGCTCGATCGTCTCGACCAGGCGATCGTCCGGCGAGGTGCCGGACACGATGAGCCCAGCGTCTTCGCCAAGCCCCGGCGGATCGGTCAGGCGCTTACGCAACAGGTTGTTGACCTCATAACGATGCCTGTGGCGCTCATACACGACCGCCTCCCCGTAAATCTCCCGCGCGATGGTGCCGTCGTGCAACTTGATCGGGTCCGCCCCGAGCCGCATCGTGCCGCCGAGATCCGCGACCTCCTTCTGCTCGGGCAGCAAATCGATCACCGGATAAGGCGTCTCCAGGTCGAACTCGGTCGAGTTGGCGCCATCCATGCCGGCCACGTGGCGCGCGAACTCGGCCACGGCGACCTGCATCCCCAAGCAGATCCCGAGGTACGGGATACGCCCTTCACGTGCGATCCGCGCGGCTTCGATCTTGCCCTCGATCCCGCGTCCGCCGAAGCCGCCGGGGATCAGAATGCCATCGGAGCCTTCGAGCTGCTCGGCCGCGCCCGAGCCACCGTCCTCCAGACGCTCGGAGTCGACCCACTCGATCTCGACCTTGCAGCCGTGCGACGCACCCGCGTGGCGCAGCGCCTCCGAGACCGACAGGTAGGCATCGGCCAGCTGCACATACTTGCCGACGATCGCGATCTTCACCTCCCGCTCGGCCCGCTTGGCACACTCGATCGGCTCGCGCCAGTCCTCGAGCCGCGGCGGCGGGGCCTCGAGCGCGAAGTGCTCGAGAATGCAAGCGTCGACGCCCTGCTCAGAGAAGGCGAGCGGCACCTTGTAGATGTCATCGACATCCCTGGCAGACACGACGGCATCGAGGGGCAGGCTCGCGAACAGCGCGATCTTGCGCCTGATCTCATCCGAGAGAGCGGCCTCGGACCTGCACATCAACATGTCCGGCGCGATGCCGATGCGCCGCAGCTCGTTGACAGAGTGCTGCGTCGGCTTGGTCTTCAGCTCACCGGCATGCCCGATGAACGGCACAAGCGTCAGGTGGATATACATGCACCGTCGCCGTCCGACGTCGACCGGGAACTGCCTGATCGCCTCCAAGAACGGCAGCGACTCGATGTCCCCGACCGTACCGCCGATCTCGGTGATCACAAAGTCGACGTCGCTGGACTCGGCGATCAACGCGATCCGCTGCTTGATCTCGTCGGTTATGTGCGGCACGACCTGCACGGTCCCACCGAGGTAATCCCCGCGGCGCTCGCGCCTGATCACCGTGTCGTAGACGCCGCCCGCCGTCACGTTGCAGGCCCTGCTGGTATTTGCGTCTGTGAAGCGCTCGTAATGGCCCAGGTCCAGGTCGGTCTCAGCGCCGTCCTCGGTCACGAACACCTCACCGTGCTGGTAAGGCGACATCGTGCCCGGGTCCACGTTGATGTAGGGGTCGAGCTTCTGCATCGCCACACTCAGCCCCCTGGCGACCAACAAGCGCCCGATCGAGGCCGCGGCGATCCCCTTGCCGAGCGAGGACACGACGCCGCCGGTCACAAAGATGAACCGGGTCTTCGACGGGATGTCAGCGTGGCGGTCGGTGCTGTGCAAGGTCATCTACAGGTGCTCATGCTGGCCTTCCGATGGAGTCTAGCCTCCGCAGCAGCGGCACCTTTTCGACGAACTCCGAGATCGAGTGAAGCTCGCCGTAGAGGTTCAGCGCGACCAGTATCCCGAGAGCGATCAGCTGGCCCGTCTGGCCAAGGCTCAGCACGAGCCACAGCCCCGCGAGCGCACCCAACAGGTTCGAGCCGGTGTCGCCCAGCAGCGCCCGCTCGCGCAGATCCCACCAGCCGACCGCCAGCGCCGGCCCGGCGAAGATGCCGAGCGTCCAAAGCGTCCTCAGATCGCCCGTGCCGATCGTCAGGCCGGCGCCGAGCACGACCAGCGTCTTGATCGCGCGGCCCGGCCTGAGGTCGAGCAGGTTCAGCGCGTTGGTCGCCAGCACGAGCACCGCCACGGCCAGCAGCCAGCGCCCGACGGCGAGGTCGAGCGAGGCTATCGCCAGCAACGCAAGCCCAACAGAGCCGCCTGCCTTCAGCGCGCCGGTCGACAGCTCGCCCCGCAGTGTCGCGCCCGCGTGGCCGCGCCATCCGCGCGTGACGGTCGCGCCCGGACGGTCGCCGAACATGTCGTCGATCAAACCGAGACAGGCGACGCCGAGCACGTACACGCCTACCGGGACCGCGACCTCTGGGTAGAGGACCGCCGTGTGGCCGAGCCTTTCGATCAAGAGGACCGGCACGAGCGCGAGCGTCGCGGCGGCGACGATCACGATGCCGAACGGGCATGGCAGATCGCGCGCGCGGTAGTTGCGCCGGGTGTGCCCACCGTCGCGCAGGACTCGCAACGCGGGCCGCGCGAGCACGGCTGCGATGGCGAGGGCGACAACGAACGGCAGGGCGCGCATCCCGGGAAGCTACGGTATGGCGCTCGGCAGCAGCGAATCGGCCGTCGGCTTGACCCCGTAGGCGCCGTGAGCCCCGGCCAACGCGTAGATCAGCGCCGCCTGGCCCGCGCGCGTGTCGAGATCGTCGACAGAAGACATGTTCTTGCCCTCATACCAAGGCACCTGCGAAGGTTCTGTCTTCGTCTGCTCGACGCCCACAGTCGGCACGCCGACGGCGGCGACCCCGTTCAGCAGGCCCGTCTCGAACGCCGCGCTGGCTTCGCTCTGTTCGGGGCTCATCCCAGCCGGTTCGGCCCTCATCACGACGAGCCCGCCCAGTCGCGAGAGCTGGCCGTCGAACGCGCTGAGCAGGCTCCCACGCACCCTGCTGAGCAGCTCCTTTGAGACCAGCGGACCGCCGCTGACCAGTTGGCGGCCGGCCAGTTCGCCGAAGCGCTGCACGAGCGCCGGCTTGCCGGCCAGCGCGGCGTAGCGGGTCCCCGTCGCTTCCTGCTCGACGCCCTTCAGGTCAAGCGGCTCGCGCACCGCCGCCACCGCGGTCAAGCTGCCGCCGGCCTGGGCGAGCGCGGCCCGAACCAAGCCGTCCACTTCGTTTGAGGAGCTGCCGAGGAACACCAGGCCGATGTTGTGTCCACTGAGCAGGCCGTGGACCGCCAGCGGGTACAGACCGCTCGCGAGCGCTTCCTCCTCGGCGAGCTGGTTCTGCAACTGGCCGACCTGCTTGTGCGCGCCGTCGACTTCGGAGTCCAGGTTCGCGACGATCCCGCTCTTGGCCGAGGACACCAGGTTGGAGTCGCCGATCGCCACGCCGATCAGGACGCCGACCGCTAGCGCCAGCAGGACGGCCGCCAGTGACAGCGCGTGGTAGCGATAGTCGAACATTCTCTGAACTGTTGCATGGCGTGGCGGCTCGGGACAGCCGGCGGCTCGGGTATAGGGTCTAGGAAGGGGTTAAGAAAACCCTATGCACCTTTTTGTCACCTTTTCTAAAGTAACAACTCTTCACAAGTGGGGAGGTAGAAAACCTTAAGGGCTAAATCTCGTCAAGCATGTACTCGTCGATCTAGCCAAGGCCAAGCAGCAGTTCCAGCTTCAGCCACAGCAGTTCCGCGACGTCCCGCAGCGCTGGCGTCAGCGCGATCACCGCGATCAACGCGACCACCCCCGCCGCGATCACGACCAGCAGCGGAGTCAGTCCCGGCCGCGGGTGATACAGGCGCCCGACACCCTTGGCGTCGACGAGGATCTCACCGATGCGCAGCCTCGTCAGGAACGTCGATGACATACCCTTCCGGTTGCGGTCCAAGAACTCCACCAGATTGAACTGCGAGCCGACGGACACGATCAGCCGCGCGCCCTTCTCGGCCGCGATCAGCATCGCCACGTCCTGGCTCGTGCCCGGCGCCGGAACCAGCTCGAAGGACAGGCCGAGCCGCTCCAGGTACGCGCGTCCGGGTGCTCGGCCGTCCGGATATGAGTGCACCACCAGCTCCGCGCCGCAACAAAGCGAGGTCTCGCCGGCGGAGTCCATGTCACCGACGATCATGTCCGGACGCAGCCCGGCCTCGATGACCGCCTCGGCGGCGCCGTCGACCGCGACGATCACCGGGCGCATGTCCCTTATGAAGGGCCTCAGCGCGCGTAGGTCACGCTGATAGTCCACGCCCCGCACGACAACGAGGGCCGAGCGATCGCGGAAGTCGGTCCGGAAACGAGGCATCTCGATCCGGCCGGCCAGCAGCTCGCGCTCCTCGCGCATGTGCTCGATCGTGTTGTTCGCGAACCGCTCCAGCGCCTCTCCGACCTCGCGCCGGCGAGCCTCGGTCTCGGCGCGCACCCCAGCCAGGTCCTGAACCTCTCCCTCGGCCAGCACCCGCTCGCCCAACAGCACCCGGCCGTCGCTGACTGTGACCGACTCGCCGCCCGTCAGCTCTCCGAAGAGCCCGTCGTCTGGCAGATCGACCAGGTGAACACCCGCCTCGACCAGTATCTGAGGACCCATGTTCGGGTAGGTCCCGCTGCTCGAAGGCGCGCAGTTGAGCACGGCCGCGGCACCCCCCGCGACCAGCTCCTCGGCCGAGACGCGATCGATGTCGCGATGGTCGATCACCGCGACGTCGCCGCGCGCCAGATGCTTGACCAGCAGCTTCGTGCGCCGGCTAAGCCGCGCCGGACCGGTGACCGTGCGCCACGGAGCGATGCCCGGAAGGCTCGGCGAAGACGCGCCGGCATCGCGGGGATCAGCGTCGGCGCCGGACGGCTGCTTGGTGGCGGCCATTACAGCTCCTGAGGGTAAAGGGCTTTTGGCGGGCGCGGGGCTTTTGGCGGGCGCGGGGCTCACACGTCACGCGCCCGCAAACTCATGGCGACCGTCTCACGACCGACGCCACGCGGCCAGCACATGCGCAGACTACGCGGCCTTGCGCAGGTCTCTGGCGTGGCGGCGCGCGGCTGTATCGCCCTCGGCGGCGCCGAGCATGCGCACAAGCTCGGATACGACCTCGCCCTCGCCGAGCTGCACGACCTCGGCGACCGTGGGGTCGGCTGAGGCGTCCTTGACGATCGCGAAGTGCCGCGCTCCCAACGAGGCGACCTGCGGCAGGTGGGTAATGCAGATGACCTGCCTGCTCTTGCCCAGCGCCCGCAGCCGCTCGCCAACCGCGCGCGCGGTATGACCGCCGATGCCGGCGTCGATCTCGTCGAACACGAGCGTCGCCGTCTGCGCTCCCGTTACTCCGTCGGTTGCCAAGGCGCCGGATGCGGCAATCACCGCGAGCATCGCCCTGGACAGCTCCCCGCCCGATGCGATCTCCCGCAACGGCCCGCCCGGGACGCCGCGGTTGGCGGCCAGCAGCATCTCCACCGCGTCGCCGCCGCTCGGCCCGGGAGGCTGATCGGAGAGAGAGACCTCGAATCCGGCGTCGCCCATCGCGAGCCCCGCCAACTGTTCACGAATCACGCTCGCCAGGCGCGGAGCGGCCTTTTCGCGGGCGTTGCGCAAAGCCTTCACCTGCCGTTCGCGCTGCTCACACGTTCCGGCCAGGAGCCCTTCCGTGTCGGCGAGCGCGACCTCCACCCGCTCCAGTTCCCGGTGGCGCGCGCGGGCGCTCTCGGCGTATACGAGCACTTCGGCGATTGAGCCTCCATGCTTGCGCATCAGCCGCTCGGTCGCGGCCAGACGCTCTTCGACCTCCTCGAGCGAGCCCTCCTCGCCGGCACCACGTTCGCCGTAGTCGCGCAGCTCGGTGGCCAAGTCCTGGGACTCGACGAGCACCGCCCGCAGTCGCTCGGCCAGTGCGTCAAGGCCCGGATCGACGTCCGCGAGCGCATCCAGGCCAGTGCCCGCCCCGGCCAGCAGTGCGATGGCGCCGGGCTGCTCGGCCGCTTCCGGGTCAAGACTCTCGGCGGCGAACCCGGCGGCCGAGCGCAAAGCGTCCGACCGGCGCAGCCGCTCGCGCGCCGCCAACAGGCGCTCGTGCTCGGACTCATCCGGCGCGACCGCGTCGATCTCGGCAAGCTCGTGCTCGAGCAGATCGATCTCTCGCTCGCGCGCACTGGCAAGCTCGCTCAGTTCGTGCAACTTGGCTTGCAAAGCGGCGCTCTCGCGGTGCGCTCGCGCGCAGGCGGCCAGACGCTCAGCCTGCTCAGGTCCACACACGGAGTCGAGGATCTGAAGCTGCGCCCCGGCCAGCGTCAGCCTGCGATGCTCGTGCTGGCCATAAAAAGAAACGAGCCTGCCGCCGAGTTCGCGCAGATCCCCGACCGTAGCCGTACGTCCGTTCACATAGGCACGAGTCCGCCCATCGGGGTCTATTCGTCGCGCCAGCACAACCTCGTCGGCGCCTGAAGCCAGGCGCTCGCCCAGCTCTTCGCGCAGCGACAACGAGACCTCGAACACCCCCTCGACGTACGCTTCGCCGGCGCCGGGACGCACGAGCGCCGCTGACGAACCGGCCTTCGCGCGCCCGCCGAGCAGCAGATCGAGCGCGCTCGCCAGCACCGTCTTGCCGGCGCCCGTCTCCCCCGTGAGCACGTTCAGGCCAGGGGCGAGCCGCAGCCGGGCACGCTCGATCAAGAGCAGGTTCTCGACGTTCAGCTCGCGCAACATACGTTCGCATGTGTACCAGCGGATGGGGATGGATCTTTGCGCCCACACAAAACGCCGGGAAGCAGGCATAATCGGTGCTGGCGGCGGGACGGATCCTGCGCGGAAGCGGATCGCCGACTCACACCTACACTCATCCGCGAGCACAGGCATGGCTGCCAGCGACCCCCAGCGACGTACCGTCAACCCTTCTTCCGACGCGTCCTCAGAGGCGCCGGCCGGCTGGCGCGCCCAAATCGAGTGCTTGTCGGGACCGGCGCTCGCCGACCGCCTGGAGGAGGAGGTCAACCGAGCCGGTCGCCACGGCACGCCGCTCAGCTGCCTGCTCGTCTCGATCGAGAATCTTCCGGAACTGGCCTCGCTGCACGGAAGCGATCTCTCAGAGCAGGCGCTCGCCTATGCCGGACCGGCGCTGATGCGCGAGCTGCGCCGCTTCGATCGGGTCGGGCGCCCGAGCGAGAGCGAGCTGTTGGTCGTGCTCCCCGGCGCGGACGGCCCACGCGGGGAGATCGTCGCAAGACGCGTGATCGACAGATTGCGTTCGATCAAGATCGAAAGCGACGGCGTGCGCCGATCCCTGCGCGTCTCGGTCGGACTGGCCGCCTGGTGTGAGGATCTCAGCGCCGAGCAGCTGCTCGCGCAGACGCGCGCGGCCGCGGGCGCGGAGGCGCCGATCGATAGTCCATAATCTCGCGCCGTGCTCACCGGCTCGGAGCTATGGCTGCTGCGCCTGATGGCCGATCGCGGCCTGGCGCTGCTCGACGCCAGCTCGCTGCTGATGGTGATCGAGGAGCGCGGCGAGCTGCGCGTGGCCGCCGCCAGCGGCGAAAGCGCGCCGCGCCTGCGAATCGTGCCCGTCGAAGGAAGCGCCCTGGGCGCGCTCTACCTGACGGGCAAGCCGTTGGCGCTCGACCGCCCGCGGGGCAAGGACGCGGCGCTCCTGCACGAACTGGGCGTCGAGGCCAGGGCCGTCCTGGTGGAGCCGTTGAGCATGGAGGGCCAGGGCGGCGGCCTGGTGATCGCGCTGCGCAAGGATGGCGGCTTCAGAGGCCCAGACAGAGAAGCGCTCAGCGCGTTCGCCGCGAGCGTCGCGCAGCGCCTGCAAGCCGAGCGCTCGGTCGAGATCGAACGGCTGCGCTACGGGATGGAGGCGCGCGAGCGCGAGCGCACGCGCTGGGCACGAGAGATCCACGACGAGACGGTCCAAGGCCTCGGCGCGCTGCGCCTGAAGCTCGCCAATGCGCGCGACCTCGATACCGATCGAAGATCGGCCAGCGACGCGCTCAGCTCAGCGGTCGATGCGGTCCTGGAGGGCCTGGGCGAGGAGATCGACGGCCTGCGCCATCTGATCACCGAGCTTAGACCCGCGGCCCTCGACGACCTCGGCCTCGCGGCGGCCTTGCAGGCGCTGGCCAGGCGCGCCCAGGCGATCGACGGGCTCGACGTGCAGACCGAGATCGACCTTGGTCCCGGCCACGACGAGGACGAGCGCCTTGACCCGGAGCTGGAGAGCACTATCTACCGGGTCGTGCAGGAGGCGCTCACCAACGTCAGCCGCCACGCCGAAGCCACCAGCGCGGTTGTCAGCGTGACCGAGCGGGGCGGCATCATCAGGGCCTCCGTCACCGACGACGGCAAAGGACTGCCCGAAGCCGACCGGCTCGGACCCCGCGGAGACGGCCTGGAGGGCGGCTTCGGCATGTCCGGGATGCGCGAGCGCGCCGAGCTTGTCGGCGGCGAGCTAGAGCTGGTCCCGGCGCCCGAGAAAGGGACGGTCATGCGGTTGACGGTGCCGTTGGCGGGGCGGCCGACCGTGGCCTCCGAGAGAGTCGCCTAAGAGCACCTAACTAAGCGGCTTCTGAGAGTGCCGCCTGGCCGGCCTCATCACCTGTGGCGCTCGACGCATCATCGGCGGCGACCGGCGCGTGCATCGACATCGGGCTCGCCGGCCGGATCACCAGAGCGACGACCGCGAACGCGAGGACCATCAGCCCAGCGCCGATCAGGAACGCCAGGTGATAGCCGCCGGTCAGCGCCGCGTCGGTCGAGCTTCCACTCGCGAGCAGGTGCTCAGTGCGGGTCGCGGACAGCGTCGCCAGGACCGCGAGGCCGAGCGCGCCGCCCACCTGGGCCGAGGTGTTGACCAGGCCGGAGGCCAAGCCGGCGTCCTGCGGGGTGGCGCCGGACATCGCCAAAGTCATCAACGCCGGGAACGAGCCGCCGATCCCCAGCGCGAGCAGCAGCATGACGGGCAATACGTCGGCCACGTAGTTGCCGTCGACGGGGGCGCGCGCGAATAGGAGCAGCCCGGCGCAGATCAAAACGATGCCGGGGAACAGGAGCGTCCGGGCGCCGAAGCGCATGATCAGACGCTCGGAGAAGCGCAGCGACAGGACACCCATGACAAGCGTGGCCGGCAGGAACGCCAAGCCGATCTGCAGAGCGTCGTAGCCGAGCACGCGCTGCATGTAGAGGGCGCCGAGGAAGAACAGGCCGAACATCCCGGCGACCATCAGCGCCTGGACGACGTTCGCGCCTGAAACGTTGCGCGAACGGAACATGCGCAACGGCATCAGCGGGTTGCGAGCGTGCGCCTGGCGTACGACGAACGCCACGAGCAACGCCAGCGACAGCGCCCCCAGCTCGAGCGTCTCCGCGGCGCCCCAGCCATGCTGCGCGGCGGGCTTGACGATCGTGTAGACGCTCAACATCAGGGCACCGGTGATCAGGACCGCACCCGGGACGTCGGCGCCCGCGCCGAAGCCGATCCCTTCATCGTTCTCGAGCAAGCGCAGCGCTATGAAGCCGGTGATGATGCCGATCGGGACGTTGACGAAGAAGATCCAATGCCAGTCGAGCGCCTGCGTCAGCACGCCGCCAGCCAGCAGCCCGACCGAGCCCCCGGCCGAAGCCACAAAGCCGTAGACCCCGATCGCCTTGGCCTGCTCGCCTGGCTTGGGGAACATGGTGACGATCATGCCGAGGATCACGGCCGAGGTCATCGCGCCGCCAACGCCCTGCACGAAGCGGGCCGCCACGAGCATCTCCTGGCTCTGCGCCAGGCCGCAAGTCAAGGAGGCGCAGGTGAACACGGTCAGGCCCGCCATGAACACCCGGCGACGCCCGACCAGGTCACCCAGGCGCCCGGCCAGCAAGAGCAGGCCGCCGAAGGCGATCAAATAGGCGTTTATGACCCAAGCCAGGCTGGATTGCGAGAAGTGCAGGTCGTTTTGGATCGTCGGCAAGGCGACGTTAACGACGGTCGCGTCGAGCACGATCATCAGCATCCCCGTGCACAGCACGTAAAGGGCGATCCAGCGGCCGCGGTCGGTCATCGCACGAGTGTATGAAGCTCTGGCGAGGTCTCTGTCAGGACTACTCGACCAGGCCGAGTTTACGCGCGTAAGCGGTGATCTCCGAGCGCGAAGAGAAACCGAGCTTCTCGATCGCGCGGGCCCGGTAGGTCTTGACGGTTCGCTCGGCGACGTGCAGCTGCTCGGCGATCTGGGGGTTCGTGTAACCGTTGGCGATCAAGCGCACGACCTCGCGCTCGCGCTCAGACAGAGCGACCCCGTCGGTCGCGGACTCATCGCCGGCGGCCATCTGGGCGCCGAGCCGCGGGTGCAGGTAGTTGCTGCCCGCGACGGCCAGCCTGAACGCCTGCAGCAGCTCCGCGGGCTCCGCCTCCTTCAAGACGTAGCTGCGCGCCCCGGCGCGCAGGGCCTGGCGGGCGTACTCGGGGTCCTCGCGCATCGTCAGGATCGCCACGGCGAGCGTCGGGTGCGCGACAAAGCAAGAAGGCAGCGCCGCGAGGCTCGATCCGCCCGGCATCGTCAAGTCGAGCGTCAACAGGTCTGGCTTGTACTCTCGCACCGCCTTGATCGTCGCCGGCACATCAGCCGCTTCGGCGACGACGTCGAACTCGCCGGCCTCGCGCTCGAGCACGATCCTGATCCCGTCGCGCACGACCGCGTGATCGTCGGCGATGATCACCCTGATCGGCCCGTCCACGCCTGGCGTTCCCGACACGCTCGCCTCCATGGCGCACACCGTAGCGGGTCCTCCAGACACTCGTGACGGCCGTCGAGGACGACATAGATCGACACCAAAAGGACGACACGATCGGCACCGTCTGGCCGACAGACAAACGGCCCGCGAGGGCGCATCATGCCGGCTATGACGCACACACCAGCCAAGTGGTCGCGGCAGGCGGCCACAGAGGAGGTAGTTCCGAGATGATCGTTCTTGGCATAGCCGCCATCTGGTTGACCCTGACGGCCGCCGGCTACGGGTGGCTGTCGCTTCTCGGCCGCGCCGCGGCCCGTGAAGCGACGCAGGCGGACCGTGTCCCGTCGCTGACGCGCACCGACGCGTTGGTCGGCGCGGGCGCACCGATCCCGAAGGGGCTGCTGGGATGAGCCCGCTCGTCTCCGCGTTGCGAACTCGCGAGCGCTCACACCGACCGGCCCTCGGGATCATCGGCGGCCGGTCCGACAGCTCCCGTCCGCCGCGCGGCGAGCCGGACGAGCCCATCCGCGGGACCGTCCTGGGTCGGCGCCTGAACCCGGCCTCTGACCCTCGGACGGACGCTTGCGCGCCCTCCGAGGCGATACCGGCCGATGCCGGTCCGGGCGGCGGCACTCCGGGGGCGGCGGTGCTGCTGGCGGGCGCAGACGTCCGACGGCGGACGATGCTGCGCATGGAACTGGGCGCCAAGCTTCCGGCCCGGACGCGCTTCTGCGAGGCGGGTGAGGTCACGGAAGTGCTCGAGCGTGCCCCTCAGAGCAGCATGGTGATCTTGACGGGCGACCTGGACGACGCCGACGGGGAGTCGCTCGTACGACTGCTCGGTCGTCGCCATCCCCAGCTGCCGGTCATCCGAGTGCACGAGTCCGGGCCCGCGAACGCTCCGGACGCGACTGAGCGCCCACCGGGACGCGACTGAGCGCCCACCAGGCGCCCGGCGAACCGCTCGCGCCGCGATGGCGAACGCGAGCGCCGTTGCATAGCTCGACGCACACCCGAACGGCCCGTAGCGTGGCCCCTCAGTGGCATCCTCCGCGAACCGACAACCAGCCCCGACGAAGACATCATCGCCCTTGCGCGACGGGCGGGTGCGGCGAATCGTCGCCGCCTACACCGTCAACAGGCTGGGCACCTGGTTCGGGTTCATCGCACTGGCGATCGCGGTCTACGACACGACCGGCAGCGTCGCCGCGGTCGCGGGACTGCTGCTCTGCGCCCAGGTCCTGCCTGCGTTCCTGGTGCCAGCGCTCGTCGCGCGTGTAGAGACCTCCACGCGCAGAGGCGCGCTGAGCCGGCTGTACCTGTTCGAGGCCCTCGCCACGGCCGCCATGGCGGGCCTTGTGATGTGGCATTTCTCGCTGCCCGGCTTGCTGCTGCTGGCGGCGCTCGACGGCACCGCCGCTCTGGCCGCGAGCGCGCTGCTGCGGGCGGCCGCCGCGCGCGCGGCCCGTGGGTACGTCCTGCGGTCCACCGACCGCGACCCGAGCGCCAACGGCAAGGACCAGGCTGCCGCGGGGCCGGTCGAGGAGACGGCCCAGGAGGCCGAGCGCAGAGCCAACGCTGCGATCAACATCGGCTTTGCGATGACCTTCACGGTCGGCCCCGCGCTCGCGGGCGCGATCGTCTCGAGCTTCGGCGTACCCGCCGCGCTGTGGATCGACGTGGTGTCGTTCTTGATCTGCGGATCGATGCTCGTCGATCTGACGCCCCACGTCGAGGACTCCGAGACATCGACCGTCCGCGCGCGTTTGAGCGCGGCATGGGCCCACATCACGGCCTCTCCGGTGCTGGCCAGGCTCCTGATCGTGCAAGCGGTGGCGCTCGTGTTCTTCGAGTTCTCCCCGCCGATCGAGGTCGCATACGCCAAGGGCACGCTGCACGCCGGCGACGGTGGCTACGGAATCCTGCTGGGGGTGTGGGGTTTGGGCGCCGCGATTGGCAGCGTCGTGTTCGCGCGCTCGATCAGACGCTCGCTGGGTGTCCTGATCACCGTTTCCACGCTGGCTCTCGGGATCGCGTACTTGGGCTGGGCGCTGGCGCCGTCATTGACAGCGGCATGTGCGGCGGGATTGATCGGAGGGATCGGCAACGGAGTCCAATGGGCCGCCCTGATCAGCGCCGTTCAGCGGCTGACACCCGAGCGGTTGCACGCTCAGCTGATGGGCGCGGTCGAATCGATCGGCGCGATCTCGCCCGGCCTCGGCTTTGCTTTGGGCGGCGCGATCGCCGCGACGACTTCGCCGCGCGGCGCCTGGCTGGTGGCGGGTTTGGGGGCGTGCGTCTGCACGATCGCTTTCATGCGACTGCCCCTCGGCAAGCTCGCCGCGGCCGCGGCGACGCCGGATATCGGCTCAGAGCTGGGCGCGAACGTGCACGTCGAGCCCGAATGGGCGCAGGAGTTGCCGGCCAGGCACGAAACCGAGCCGTCCAAGGCGACAAGCGCACCTTAAGGACAACGGCGGATCGGTCGTTAAGTACGACACCACGACCAACGCCATGAGAAACCCGAAGCTGACCATCAGGATGTTCTGCGCGGCGGAGGCCCTCGCGCTTACCGTGGCGCTCGGCGCGGCGGCGCTGCTTTCGAACGCCGAAGAATGGCAGCCGCGGCTTCTGGTCGTTCTGCTGCTCGCGCTGTCACTGGGAGGACAGCGTCTGGTGTTCACGATCCGCGGCCAGCACCTGTCAGCGGGGTTCGTGGCGCAGGTGCTGGCGATCAGCCTGCTGGGACCGGCGCCCGCGGTGGCGATCGCGCTTGCCGCGGCGGTCTTCATCTCGGTAGGCCGGCAGTTGCCGCCGTCGGCTTGGTTGAACAACCTCGCAGCCTTCGCCGTGTTCCCGCTCGTCGGCGGCCTGCTGGTACAGGCGCTCGCGGGCAACGTGCACGATCCCGCCAACCAGCTGCCCCGCGAAGTCACGTTCGGATTGATCGTGTTCGCCGTGTTCATGGTCACGAACGCGCTCAACTTCAGCGTGATCGCGCTCGACAATCGCATCGTCGAGAACCGGGGGCTGGTGGGGCAGGTCCGCGACCTGTTCGTGCCGATGCTGCCCGGACAGGTCGCCGCGGGCGCGCTGACGGCGGTGCTGGCGGTCGCCTACACCAACCTGGGCCTGCCGGTGCTGTTCGGGTCGGTGCTGGTGATCTTGATCTTCCAGCACCTGATGGTCGCGTTGCTGCGCTCCGAGGACCGAGCCGACCAGCTGGAAGCGCGCTCGGTGCACCTAGCCTCGCTGCAGCTCGGGGTCTTGACGACGCTCGTCGAGACGCTCGCGCTGCGCGACAAGATCACAGCCCGTCATGCCGCCGCGACCGCGCGCTACGCGCGAGCGCTGGCGATCGAGGCGGGCTGCTCTGAGGCCGACCAGGATCTGATCCATACGGCGGGCCTGCTGCACGACATCGGCAAGTTCGCGTTGCCCGACAGGATCCTCAAAGCCGAGGTGCTCTCCGACGAGGACTGGGCGGTGATCAGGCGCCATCCTCAGGACGGGGCGACGCTCGTCGGACGCCTCGACGGATACGGGCCTGTCGCGGACGCGATCCTCTACCACCATGAGCACGTGGACGGCAGTGGCTACCCGGCGGGGCTAATCGGTAATGAGATCCCGCTGGCGTCGCGCATCATCGCGGTCTGCTCTACCTATGACACGCTGACCGCGCGCGAGACCTACCGCTCGCCGATGACCCCGCAGGACGCGATGACCGAGCTGCGGCGCGTCGCGGGTCGCCAACTCGACGGGGAGTTGGTGGAGAAGTTCATTGCCCTGCTGGAGCGCGAGGGCCCGGTTACGTTCGCCCACGGCGATGACGCGGACTTCGAGGAGGAGCTTGCGTTCGAGCGCCGGGCACGCAAGATCGCCCAGCCAGCTCTCACCTGAACGCTGCGCCAAGAGCAGGCGGCCGTCCATGCGGGCGTTGCTCTCTGAGCGCTTAACGACCGAGGGCGTCGTGCCGCATCATGCCGGCGTGACGCCCTCAAGTCAGGCCGCTATGGCGACCTCTCCTGAAACAGCTCTTATTTGTGCCAACGCATATTAGGTCTCCTTCGCCTGGGCCCAAGAGGCCGTTTGCGAGGCGGCCCTGTTTGTCTCCATCCACAGGACTTGCCCACCACCCACTGAGTAGGTTTGCGTAGCATAATAACGGGATTGGACGAGATGTCCAGAATGAGCAGGTCTGTGCACGATTGATTGCACGAGAAGGACAGTCTGGCTGCAGTCCCGACGCAGGTTTGGCCGGTCAAAGGTCCACAAATGTGCGTTTCGCTCAGGTTTGGCGACCCTTGAGGCGATAGGGAGAGCGTGGCGGCAGGACGCCTGGCTACAGGCGGTTCTCCGCGCCGGACGTGGCCGTGACGGCCCGGCCGTACGAGCTAAGGAGTTGCGGCAGATGACCACTATCCCGACGATCCCGACGATGCCGAGCCAGCGGACCGGCGAGGAGCGCCAGCAGCTCGTGTTCACGAGTTCGCAGGCCGCCGCCTATCTGGGCGTCTCGCTGGCGACGATCAGGCGCTGGACGGACGCCGGCCATGTCGCGTGCTACCGCACGCCCGGCGGCCAGCGCCGCTTCTCGAAGGCCCAACTGGACGGCTTCATCGTCTCGCTAGAGCCAGACAAGGCCTCTCCACCTCACCACGCTTCACAGGCCGCATAGACCTTTTGCCAGATCGTCGGCCCGCGCGGAAGGCGATCAGCTGGCCAAGCGCCCGAACTTGACGCGCAGCCGGCGATAGAAGGAGGAGCCGGGCAACAGGGCGATGGTGCCGACAGCGTCAACGAAGCGAGCGTCGATCGAGCTTCCAGCCGCGATCTCGCCCGCCGGACGGCCGTCGACGGCGACGTCGAGCGGGTCGCGGGAGCGGTTGTGGATCGTCAGGCGATCACCGGGGGCCACGACAAGGGCGCGCGCCGTCAGCGAGTGCGGCGCGATGAACGAGACGGCGAAGCCCTCGACGCCCCAGGCCATGACCGGACCGCCGTTGGCGAGGTTGTAGCCGGTCGAGCCCGCCGGTGTGGCGATCACAAGGCCGTCGCAGCGAACGCTGCCAACGATCTCGTCCTCGAGGGCATACGCGATCTCGGCGACGCGCTCGCCGACGCGACGGTGGATCGCGACGTCGTTGATGCCGACGCGCGCGCGCGCGTCTGCGCTCGCGAACTCCTCGTCAGGGTCCGCAAGCGCGATCGCGGGTAGCTGCAGCAGCTCAAAGTCGCCGTTCAGAGCACGCGCGATGCCGGCGCTCAGCTCGGACGGCTCGACGGTCGCCAGGAAACCGATCTCGCCGTAGTTGACGGCGAACACCGGCACCTGAGTGCCGGCGTAGAGGCGCAGCGCCTTGAGGATCGTTCCGTCTCCGCCGAGCACGAAGCACAGCTCGACGTCCTCCGCTATGGGCGCATTCAGCTCGAGACCGGGGCCGGCTTCAAGCGTTGGATGCTTGAGAGTCTCCTCCTCGTCCAGGCGCAGCGTCACCCCGGCGCGGACGGCGGCGGCGATCAGCTCGTGCAGCGCCTGGAGCGTGTCCTCGGGGCGTCGGTGCGTGAGCACCGTCATTGACCGGGACGCGTCGCTCACCACCTAAAGCTTAGGGCCTATCCCGGAAGGCCCTTACGCCGGCTCAGCCGCAAAGGCCATCTGTTCGAGCTGGCCCTCTCCCCTAGCCCCACCGGCGCGGCCGGCCTCGGCCAGGTGGATGAATGTCTCGCGGTTGCCCTTCGGACCGGGCAGGCCAGAGTAGTGGTAGCCGAGCACCGAAGCGCCGAGCGCGCGCGCGGCACGGCCCACGGCCAGGAGTGCCTCGCGGCGGTCGCCCGGATCGCGGATCACGCCGCGACCCTTGGACGCCAGCTCGCGGCCGACCTCGAACTGGGGCTTGACCAAGGCGAGCACGTCGTATGGCTGCGCCAGGCAGCCGAGCACGGCCGGCAGGATCAGGGCGAGCGAGATGAACGAGACGTCGATCGTCGCCAGGTCGGGCGCGTAAGGAAGCGAGTCGGGCGTCAGGTAGCGCGCGTTGGTGCGCTCCATGACGGTCACGCGGGGGTCGGTGCGCAGGCTCCAGGCGAGCTGGCCGTAGCCGACGTCGACGGCTATCAAGCGCTCGGCGCCGCGCTTCAGTAGACAGTCGCCGAAGCCTCCGGTCGAGGCGCCGACGTCGATCGCGCTGCGCCCGGCGACCTCCAAACGGGATGCGCTCAGCGCGTTCTCGAGCTTGATTCCGCCGCGCGAGACGTAGTCGAGGGCGGCTCTGTGATCGATATCACACATAGATTGGGCGGGGGCGGGCAACATAGTGATCGACCCGAAGTACAGCAGCATCCCTCCTCCCCGAAACGGCCCGCCTCCCCAGCGGGTCGTTTCATTTAAGCCGACCGGGACGAATGGAGGCGCATGTCGGCGTCCGGACCGAGTATTCGACTACACGATCGGTGCCGATTCGCGCGCTCCGATGGCCGCCAGGACGCGTTCGGCGATCTGGCGGCCTGTGTAGCCGACCTCCTCGTGCAGGAGGGCGGGCTTGCCGTGGGTAACAAAGCGGTCGGGCAGGCCGACCCGGATGATCCGGAGCCCGCCGAACCCGCCTGGCCCGGCGGGCCAAGCCTCGTTGAGGGTCTCCAAGACGGCTGAGCCGAAGCCGCCAGCGAGAGCGCCCTCCTCGATGGTCACCAAGAGGTCGTGCTCGCCGGCGAGCTGGGCCATCAAGCCGGTGTCGATCGGCTTGGCGTAACGCGCGTCGGCGACGGTCGCGAAGATGTCGTGCTTGGCCAGCTCGGCGGCGGCCTGGGATGCCTTGGCGACGCCGGTTCCATACCCGATCAAGGCCACACGGCGGCCGCTCGGAGCGGCGACTCCGCTGTCGCTGAGGATCTCGCCTGTGCCGATCTTGATGGCCGTTGGCATGCCTGGCAGCTCGATGCCGGTCCCTTCGCCGCGTGGGTAGCGCAGCGCGATCGGCCCGGCGTCGTAGAGAAGGGCGGTGTGGAGCATGTGCACGAGCATCGCCTCGTCGCGGGGCGCCATCAGGACGATGTTGGGCAGGCAGCGCAGATAGGCGATGTCGAAGGCGCCATGGTGTGTGGGCCCGTCGTCGCCGACGAGACCGGCGCGATCCATCGCGAAGACTACGTTCAGCTTCTGCAGGCAGACGTCGTGCACGATCTGGTCGTAAGCGCGTTGCAGAAACGTCGAGTAGATGGCGGCCACCGGCTTGATCCCCTCGAGCGCGAGGCCGGCGGCGAAGAGGATTGCTTGCTGCTCGGCGATACCGACGTCGAAGTAGCGCTCGGGCATCGCCTTCTGGAGGATGTTGAGACCAGTGCCGGAGTTCATCGCCGCGGTGATGGCGACGATGCGCTCGTCACGTTCGCACTCTCTGACGAGGGCCTCTCCAAAGACTTGGGTGTATTGGGGCGGAGCCTTCTTGGCGGAGGCCCCGTTGGCGGGCGACGGCGCGCTTTGGACGGCGGCGGGCGGTGGCGCGGGCGAGCCGTTCATGATCGAGTTGGGCTTGGCGGCATGCCACTTCTCCATGCCCTCCAGGCCGCCTTCCTCGGCGGGGGCGAAGCCCTTGCCCTTGACCGTCGCGATGTGGACGACGACGGGCCTCTGGGCCGCCAACGCCTCGCGCAGGGCCTCTCTGAGCGCGGGAACGTCGTGGCCATCGATGACTCCCATGTAGGCCCAGTCCAGCTCCTCCCACCACAGGCCGGGTGCCCAGAAGGCCTTGATCGACTCCTTCAGTTGGGGCCCGAGACGCTCGAACGCGGCGCCGATGCCGCCGGGCAGCTTGACGAGGCCGCCCTCGACTCCGGCGCGCGCGTGCCAGAGCTTCGGATTCAGGCGAATACGGTTGAAGTACCTGGACAGGGCCCCGACGTTGGGGGCGATCGACATGCCGTTGTCGTTGAGGACGACCACGATCGGAGTGCCGAGCCCGCCGGCTTGCAGGATCGCCTCGAACGCGACACCGCCGGTCATCGCGCCGTCGCCGATCACGGCGACGACGTTGCCGTCCCGCGCGGTGCCCGGCTCATTTGGGGCGCTCCCCGGCGCGCCCAGGCTCTTGGCGGCCTCAGCCGTTAGGCGGGCCTGATGGCGCATGCCCTCCTTGAGTCCGACCGCGTAGCCGATCGAGGTTGAGGCGTGGCCGGCTCCCATGATGTCGTGCTCGGACTCTGAGATCGAGCAGAACGGCGCCAGGCCGCCGTACTGCCTGATCGTGCTCAAAGCGTCGCGGCGGCCGGTGAGGATCTTGTGGGGATAGGCCTGATGGCCGACGTCCCAGAGGATCTTGTCGTGGGGCGAGTCGAGTATGGAGTGCAGCGCGACGGCCAGCTCGCAGGTGCCGAGGTTGGCCCCGAAGTGGCCGCCGATCTCGCCGACGGTGTCGATGATGTGTTCGCGTACCTCTTGAGCCAGCTGAGTCAGCTCGTCCTCTGAGAGCGAGTGCAGATCTTGGGGCTTTTCGATGCGCTGGAGGATGCTCATGAGGTGCGGGTGTAGATGAAATCAGCTATCTGCTCCAGCTCGTCCGCCGCGCCTGGCTGACCCGTGGCGGACGCCTCGGCAAGGGCTGCCCGCGCGGTCGCGTGGGACTCTGAAGCCAGCTTGCGCGCCTCGTGGATGCCGAACTCGCTCACGTATGTCCGCTTGCCGTGCCGCTCATCGCTGCCTTGGGGCTTGCCGAGCGCGTCGTCTGTGCCTGTGACGTCGAGGATGTCATCCACGATCTGGAACAGGACGCCCAACTCGGCCGCAAATCGCCGAAACGACATTGTCGCAGGTCCGTCGAGTCCTCCCAGCGTCAGCACGCAATTCACGGAGGCGCCGATCAGGCGACCGGTCTTCAGCTCGTGCACGCGACGGAGCGTCTGAGGGCCGTCCGGAACGTCTGGCCTGACATCGGCGTACTGCCCGCCGACCATTCCGTCCACGCCGGTCGCGTCGGCCAGCTCGGCCGCGACCGCAAGCAGCCGCTCGGGCTCCGAGCACTGGGCTGTCAGCAGGTGCTTGAACGCCTCCGCGTACAGCCCGTCGCCGGCGAGGATCGCCACGTCGACGCCGTACTTGACATGGCAGGTCGGCATGCCTCTGCGCAGCGAGTCGTCGTCCATCGCCGGCAGGTCATCGTGGATCAACGAGTAGGTGTGGATCAGCTCGATCGCGCCCGCCAAGGGCAGCACCTCACGCGGCTGAAGGCCGATCGCGCGGGCGCTCGCCAGGGCCAGGACCGGCCGGATGCGCTTGCCGCCGGCCAGGAGCGAGTACCGCATCGCCTCCTCCAGGCCGGTAGTCAGCGATTCGTTCGAGAAGCGCATCCCTTCGAGATAACTCTCGACCTCGGCGCGCAGGCCCTCCGGATAGGCCGGGCCCTGCTGTGGGTGCGCGCTCGGGGACGATTCCTGCCCGGCGGGGCCGGCCTCGGGATCGCCTGCCGTCGCGTCGGCGCTCATCGGTGCCTCCCGGACTACAGCAGGGAGTCCTGGCCGGGTGCGACCGGAGCGGCCCGCTCGGCCCGGGCACGACGCTCCAACTCAGCCGCGGCCTCGCCTGCCTGGCCGGCACAGTCCTCGACCAGGGTTGCCGCGGCGTCGGGCGAAAGCTCGCCTGAGCGCAGTTGCTCGGCTGCCCGCTCGAGCTGTGAGATCAGCTCGTCCAGTCGCTCGTTGGGCGCCTCTTCGGTCTCGTTCATGTGGCTTCCTTGGTCGTGGCTTTGCGCGCCGGCCGGCGAACCGCTCGGGAGATCGCCGATCTGTTAGCCCTCGTCGGCTCCTGAGCCATTCTCGCGCACTTCGCGCAAGACCGCCGCCAAGACCCCGTTGACGAAGCCTGGAGCGTCCGCCCCGCAGAAGACCTTCGCGCTCTCGACGGCTTCCTCGATCGCCCCCTCCGCCGGGATCGGCTCGAGCGCGGGGATCGAGTCGGGCGCCAGCATCTCTACGAGCGCTACCCGCATGATGCTGCGCTCAAGCGGCTGGATCCGCTGCACCGACCAGCCGTGGGCGTGCCTGTCGAGGATCGCGTCCAGCTCGACAGCCCGGTCGGCGGCGGCCTGGGCAAGAGCCTTGGTCATCGGCGAGGCGTCCGCGGCAAGCGTCTGATCGAGGGGCCTGCTCGTGAGGTCGTTCTGATAGAGCGCCACGACCGCCGCCCGGCGCTGCTCGGAGCGGCGCATCTAGCGGGCCGCGCTCACGCGCGCGAGACGTAGTCGCCGGTCCGGGTATCGACCCTGACGCGCTCGCCGATGTCGACGAACAGCGGCACCTGGATGCTCGCGCCCGTCTCGAGCGTCGCCGGCTTGGTCCCCCCGCCGGACGCGGTATCGCCGCGCAGCCCGGGATCGGTCTGCGTGACCTCCAAATCGACGGCGCTCGGCAGCTGGATATCGGACGGCGAGTCGTCGATGAACAGCACATCGACCTCGGTGCTCGGTTTGATCCAGCGCAGAGCATCCGCGACGGCGCTCTCGGGTACCGCGATCTGCTCGAAGGACTCGCTGTCCATGAAGTGCGCGTCGCTGCCGTCGGCGTATAGGAACTGCATCTTGCGCGCCTCGGTCCTGACGGCCCTGAACTTCTCGCCGGCCCTGAACGTCTTGTCGATCACGTTCCCGTCCGAGGCCCTTCTCAGTTTCGTGCGCACGAACGCCCCGCCCTTGCCTGGCTTGACGTGCTGGAACTCCACGATCTTGTAGATCGTGCCGTCCACCTCGATGTGGTTGCCGTTCTTGAACTGGTTTGTGCCTAGCACGTATCTTGCTATCCTTGTCGAATGCCCAAAACGTCTGGCAAGCCTAGCCGGATGGACCAGTATGTGCGGGTCAGCCGCGTCGGTGGACGCGAGGGCGAGAGCTTCATCTCCTCCGACGTGCAGCGCGAGCAGGGCCAGGCGTGGGCCAAGCTCCGCGGCGTCGAGGTGGCAATGGTCCACGAAGACCTCGACCAGTCCGGCGGCAAGTTGGATCGGCCCGGCCTGACCGCGCTGTTGGCTCGCATACGCTCCGGCGAGACGGACGGGGTGATCGTCTCCAAACTCGACCGCCTCAGCCGCCTTGGCGTCGCCGACGCGTTGAGGCTCGTCGAGCAGATCACCGATGCTGGCGGCTCGATCGCGGCGGTGGACCTCGGGATCGACCCGACCACGCCGTTCGGGGAGTTCGGCATGACCATTATGCTCGCTCTCGCCCGCATGGAACGCCGCCGCATGAGCGACGCGTGGGAAGAGGCCAAGACCCGCGCGCTTGACCGCGGAGCGCGTATGGGACCCACGCCCTTCGGCTACCGACGCGACGCTCAGGGTCGCTTGGAGCCCCACCCACGGTGGGCGCGCATCGTTACCCAAGCGTTCAAGCTCGCCGCGCGAGACGGCGTGGACGCCGCGCTCGACTACCTGCGCAAGAAGGCCCCCGCCGACCCGTCCCCCTCCCGGCAGGGCGCTCGCCGCAAGCGCACCCTCGACCATCGCACATGGACAGCGTTCACCGTGCGTCGGCTGCTGCGCAACCGCACCTACCTCGGCGAGACACGCTACGGCGAGCGCTTGGAGCGCGACTCGCATCCCGCTCTCGTGGACCGAGTCACCTTCGAGCGCGCCCATCCCGGCGAGGAGAGGCCACAGCGCCGACCACCCGCCGTGTTCCCGCTGAGCGGTTTCGCCACCTGCGCCGGTTGCGGCGAGACCCTCGTAGGCGGCCGTGGCGGCATCGATAAGGACGGAAACGGAAAACGTTCCTACCGCTGCCGCGCATCGCTCACGAGCTGGAAGGGCGAGCGCTGCTCCGCGCCTGTGAACGTCGTCGCCGACCGCCTGGAGGACTACCTCGTGCAACGCATCAAGCAGGCATACGAGCAAGGCGGCAGCACAGACGTGGCCGCGAATGTCCCCGACACCGACACGGACGCCAGCTTCCAGGACGCCCAGGACGAGGTCCAGGCAGCCGAGGCCGAGCTTGAGCGCTTCGCATCCGACCCAACCGCCGCAGAGCTGCTTGGCCGAGCCGCATGGGCCGCCGCGCTACGCACCCGTGCGGAGCGCGCCGAGGCCGCGCGCCTCGCCTACCGCGAACACGTCGACACGATGCGCGCCCCCGACATCGAGATCCCATCCGTCGAGCTACTGGACGGCCTCGCGCCCGAGGAGCTGACAACCGTCCTACAGGCCGTCTTTCAGACCGTCCGCGTCACCCGTGGACGCGGACCCCTGCCCCCGCGCGTCCTGCTCGCCTTTCATGGTGAACCGCTGCCCGGGGTAGCGGCGCTCGAGCACACCGCATAGCGCCCGCTCCAAACGCTCGCGGGCGACTGCCGGCATTCCAGCGCTCGGGGTCCCAGTCGAGCGGCCCATCCGGCGAGCCAGGACCTCCTGCTGCCAGCCAGGCTTCCAGTTCGGTTCGGGGCGCTCAAGCTCACCGCGGGTTGCGGGACTTATGTCGTACCCAGCTCGTTGCTTGGCATCGTCGAGCAACGACGTGGACACAGGCCGCTTGGGCGTCTCTTTGGGCTTGCGATCTGTCCTCACCGGCCGACCCATGACTACGCCTCGCTGGGGCTGATTTCTGCATCTCTCGTAGTCTGCATGACGTCTCCTTGGCGCGATCGACGACAACCACCGTCCACCCCATGTCGATCGAATCCCAGCCCAGACCCCCCTACCAATTTCAAGCGGGCAGCAACGAATCCGGCGCCGCAAGCGCCGGAGGCCTCAGCGGGCCGACAGAGTCAGATCGTCGTGCAGACCTGCCGAGCGATGGCGTCCGCAGCAGGGCCGACAGCGTCAGCAGCAGCGGCACTGCCACAGAGAGGCCATCGAGCTAGCCGATGAGCCGGTGTCAAGGCCGGCCCGCCGGGCCGGCCGGAGCCCCGCAAGGGGCTTGACGCCGGCGCACCCCGAGCCCTGCACAGCCCCATAATTGAAGTCGTTGGGCAGTCCTCTGCCCAACACCACCGATGCATTTTGCGTTCGCGCCCACACAAACGGGGAAAGATGCTCCACGGGCTTCGTCGACAGCGAACTCGCGCCGCCGGCGTGCGACACCCTGACGAGGAGCCGCGCTCGGCTCCCTGCTCGTGCCGGCTAGGTCGATCGACGGGTGCCATGCACTCGTCGATCGTCGGTCAATTATGTGCGCTCTCGTCATTGTGGGAGCTGAGAGCTGCTCGGGCGGTGTGATAGATCGCGGCCGGCGGTCGCAATCGCGTCGTCTTGCCCTTACCAGTCGCCTGCGTCTGACCGCATACCGTGGATTCTTGCCTTGAACCATTCCTGCCGATGGGGCCGCGACCTCGTCGCGGTCCCATCGAGCGGTGACTCTTTGTCTTTTCCCGCGCTCTCCTTTGCGTCCTTACCCGCTGAAGGCGTGGTGGTTTGGTTTTCGATCGTCGTGCACCGAAGGGGTGCGACGATCGAAAACCAAACCATGTCAACGGGCCCGGCCTGCCGGGGCCGTTGACCGGATTCCACACCCGCGGAGCAATCCGCGGGTGAATCCGCACGCAAGCGCGGCTACATGTGCGCATGGCAAAACCGCCCTACGCCTTCGCGCGCGGGTCCGGGGCCGATCCGAAGGACGGCTCCGGACCCAGCCTCACTTGCTCACGGCGGCGATCCGACAGGACCGCCGCCAGCTGAGCCAGCTCGGCGAGGGCATCGAACCGGAGTCGCCGGGCCGCGCAGAAGGGACACCGTCGCCGTAGACGAACCAGCCCCGAAGATAGTCGCGACCGACAGGCGGCCCAGGCTAGACGAGCTGGTCCAGACGCGCGACGGCGTTCACGCCGCCGGCCACATGCTTGACGCGAACTTCGAGACCACGATAGGCGCTCGGTAGATCTACCGGCGCGGTCGTACCGGCGTCGAGAAACCAATGATCACGCTCGCGGTCGTGCCGTACCGCGACCGACGACAAACCATCCTGAGCACGATGCGCCCGGTAGAAGTCCACGCGAATCGCCTCGCGCTCCTCAGGACTCATCTCGACCGCATTGGTCATGGCAACCCACGGTACACCGCCGATCGGCACTGAGGCCGGGTGCCGGGCCGTCGAACCGACCCGCGGTTTAAGGCCGCAGACTCTGAGTGCCCGAGGCTCGCTGGCCGTTTTGCGTTCCGAGGCTAACGCCGCAGCCGTTCGCCGAGCACAGTCGTCGTATGGAGCGCACGCCGCTGTACAGCGGACCAGTCAGCACCACGCAGCATCACAGCAACATGCTCCGCGACCGCCTGATCCAACGGAGGGGGCTGCGCCCCCTTGACCCAAGCCTTCGCCACCGCCTCGCTCATCCTCAGCTCAACAGTGGCCGAGACGCGATCGTTCGTCACCAACACATCAAATCGCCACTCGCCATCCTCGAGGCAGGAGTGCTCGACTTCCGTTCGCCAGCCGCCGGACGGCCGACGCTCCATGTAGAGCCTGAGCGCCGCCGAATGAGCCTCCGCAGGCGCATTGGAGTCAGCAACAGCCGTGAACGTCCCCTGATCGCTGCGCACGATCACCGAGCTTTCGGCGCCTTTACCCATACGCTGCGTGATCCCCGATATCTCGATGGCGACGCCGTCGAGCGTGCCGGTGATCTTCACGCCAGTTGGGTGGTTGACCGATCCCTGGTAGTAGAGACGCAGTTCGCGTCCGGCCTGTGTCCTGCCGGTGAAGAAGTGCTCGCCCTCGACGGGATCATGCAATCCCGCCACGAACACAGCCGGGTCCACGACCGGCACGTCCAGCTCGGCATCGAGCAAGTCACGATCGACTGACACCAGATGGTCCGCCTTGGCCTCGCGGGCAAGTGCGACGAGATAGTGGTCGTCCGGATCGCGCACCTCGACGGGCTGTGCCGAGAGCGTGTCCGATCTATGTTCGCTTCGAGCACGAAGCGCAGCGATATAAGCATGCGCCCGGCCCTGCGATGACCAACGCTCGAACTTGGGCCGGCCAAGCACGTCTGTCAACTCGTCAACAAGCTGCGGAGATACAACGAGCACGAATCGGCGGTCCCGCCATGCTGTGACGAGACGACCCGGCCCAGCCTCGGGATCGCCGATGAACGCCGAGACAAGGACGCTCGGATCTACGACGGCACGGGTCAAGCGCGACTGTGCGCTCGTCGGACCGCGCGTACCTCGGCCACCGCCAGCTCGTCGGCCTCTTCTGACCCCAGAGTGCCTTGGGCGCGAGCCTCATCGAGAGCACGAAGACCCAAGAAGACCGAGAGCGCATCCTCGACCACCTGGGCGTCGCTCTTGGCGCCCTCCCCCACGTCCTGCTCGCGGGCCCGCCGGACCAGTTCCTCGTCTAGCGTCAGATTGATCTTGCGCGTAGCCATTTATCCAGGATACCGCCGCCGGCCCTGATCGCCGATAGTGGGTCAGTTTGGGCAGCGCTAGTCGGCGTGCCACCATTCGACGGTGGCGCCGCCCCTTGAACAGTGACCGCCAGCGCCGCCTTCTGGGAAGCCGCTGCCGTCCCCGTAGCACGTCCAGCCAGGAAAGCCGTAGAGCTTCCAGCGGAACTGATAGGCGGCACCTTCAGGGTTGCCGATGAAAGTCACGCCAACGTTCGACACCATCGCCCGCACGATCGCCAATGCTTCCGCGCAAGACACGTCGTGCGTAAAGCTCCGGATTGTGCGGGCTCTCTTGAAGCCGTTGAGCGTGGGGACTAGGGGACACGCGTGACTCGCCGGCGCCTGAGCGGTAGCTCCGCCCTGCCGAACGAGCAGTGCCGTGCCAGCAAGCAGCACCACGACCGCGATCACCGCAAACCCCTTCACGACGCCCGCACAGTACCGGACGCCCGATCAGCGCGCTATGCCGAAAAGGTGGCGCGGGGCGCAGCTGCTGCTACGCCTTCGACACGAGCGCCGCGCCAACGCGGGCCTGCGCACCTGCGAGCGCCTGGGCGAAGTCGTCGCCATCGGGTGGTCGCAGCGTCCGCGTGCAGTCGCTGGCGTCGACCTCCTCCCAGCCTTCGCGAAGCAAGTTGCTCACGATCTCAGCTTCGGCCCCTTGGTGCTCGCTGTCAGTGGCCCACGAGAAGTCGATCAGGACATAGCGTTCATCAGCCATCGAGCAATCATAGTCCGCCCCGCTCAAACTGACCCACTACCCGGCCGCCAGGGTTCCGTCCGAGGGTAATACGGTCTAGACACATTCCTAAACTGGTTGGTCGTGATGATGGTCGATCAGCCCTTTCTAGAGCCAAATTTCGATGTGTTTCAGCAGTCGCGGGAGCAGCGCTGCGGCCGGTCACGATAGCGGGTGAATCACGTCCGCTTCACCCGGTCCATGCTCGAAGAGTGGCTGACCGAGCAGACGAATCGCCGATAACGGTCGGTGCGGCACCTTACAAATCGGTGCTACACTGGCTGGATGCCGACAACCCGTCCGCGCTACACGATCACGGACACTGGCTCTGTCAGTGCCCTGCTTGACGATGCCCAGCGTCGATGGCCGGGGATAAGGGATCGCAAGGAGTTGCTGTTGCGTTTGGCACAAGCAGGCCACGATTCGCTGCACCTGAATCGAGCCGAAGCCGAGGAGAGCGATCGTCGGAAGCGACAGCGCGCAGCGCTCGCGAATCTGCAACGCACGGTGGATTGGGGAGCGATCAGGGACGACCAGGCATGGGCCTAGGCGGGCTACTGCTCGCTGACAAGTCCGCATTGGAGCGGGCCACCCCGGAAACACTCGAGCTCGGAGAGATCTGCGTCTGTGCCTTCGTGCGTCTTGAGATGCTCTACAGCGCCAGAAGCGCGGACGACTACACGAAGATCGAGGACAACCTCTCGGTCTTTCGCGATCTGAGCGTAAACGCGGAGACAATCCACACGGCTTTGACGGCACACCGGGAACTCGGAAAGAAAGGCCGTCACCGCCTTCCTATCCCCGATCTCCTCATTGCGGCGTGCGCCCAGCAACACCAAGCCGCCGTACTCCATGTCGACCGCTACTACGACGTGCTCGCCGAAGTGCTGGCCTTTGAGCCCGTACGGCTGCAATAGGTAGGATCGCTTTGATGAAGACCAGGGTCTTGATCTTGGGCGCCGGCTTCGGAGGTCTCGAGCTTTCGACGATCCTCTCGGAGCGGCTCGGCGAGGACGTCGAGGTGACGCTGATCGACAAGAACGACGCGTTCGTGTTCGGCTACTCAAAGCTCGACGTACTGTTCGGCAGGACCACGCTCGACGCGGTCAAGCTGCCATACAGCGACTTCGTAAAGCCTGGAGTCCGCCTCGTGAGGGACACGATCACGGCGATCGATCCGGACGCGCGGCGGGTCACGACTGAGATCGGCGCATACGAAGCCGATCACCTGGTGATCGCGCTTGGCGCCGACTACGACATGGACGCGACGCCGGGCCTCGCCGACGGCGACAACGAGTTCTACTCGGTGAACGGCGCGACTCGCATGGCAAAGCTGCTGCCGTCCTTCACGACCGGCAAAGCCGTGATCGGTGTCTGCGGAGCCCCTTTCAAGTGCCCACCGGCGCCGAGCGAGGCGGCGCTCTTGCTGCACGACCACCTGACCGAGCGGGGCGTTCGCGGAGATTGCGAGATCTCGTTCGTGATCCCGTTCGGGACTCCGGTGCCGCCGTCTCCCGAAACCTCGAGCGCGCTGATCGAGGCCTTCGTAGAGCGCGACATCGAGTTCATCCCGAACCGTAAGGTCGCCTCTTTGGACACGGCGCGCCGCGCGGCGGTGCTCGACGACGGCAGCGAGCTTGCTTACGACCTCTTCTTGGGCGTGCCCAAGCACAGGGCGCCGGACGTGGTGATCGAGAGCGGCATGACCGAGGACGGCTATGTGCCGGTCAGCTCTGAGACGCTGCGGACCCGCCATCCGAACGTCTATGCGGTCGGCGATGTTACGGCCGCGGGCGTCCCCAAAGCCGGCGTCTTCGCCGAGGGCGCCGCCAAGGTGGTCGCCGCCGAGATCGTCGCCGAGCTGCAGGGCTCCAAGCCGCCGGGGCCGTACGACGGACGCGGCTCGTGTTACATCGAGTTCGGGGCCGGCCGCGTCGGGCGTGTGGATGTCGACTTCTTGTCGGGCCCCAAGCCGACCGGCACCTACCAGGCACCGTCGACGGAGCTGGTCGCCGAGAAGCAGCGCTTCGGCGCCAGTCGCAGGGCCCGCTGGTTCGGCCGCTCCTAGCTTTGTGGGAGCGGCCTCCTCAAGTCGGCCTTCCCGTAGGCCGATGAAATCGACAGATATGAGGAAGGTCGTGCGCGAGAACGCGCTCTGCGCGCTGGCCGCCGGGGCTGCCAGCTTCGTGGTGGGCTGGCTCGGGCTGTCCGGTTTCGCCTGGAGCGACTACGAAATCGAGGCCAAGCCGGCCTTCGATGCCCTGACGCACGGCCACGTGCTCGAATTCTTGAGGCTGGCGCCCGCCTACGGCGGCTCGCTGGTGGAGCGGGCGCCCTTCGCCCTGCTGCCGGGCCTATGGGGAGGCGGCCAGCTGGCCGTCTACCGGATGGTGGCGTTTCCGTGCCTGCTGGCCGGCGCGGCGTTCGCGGTGTGGCTTTGCGCCCAGATGCGCCGCGCCGGCCGGCCGGCGCTGTGGCGGGCGGCCGCGGTCGGGGTCTGCGTCGCCAACCCGATGACCTTGCAGGCGCTCGAATTGGGCCATCCCGAGGAACTGCTCGGCGCCTGCATGTGCGCCGCCGCGGTGCTCGCCGCCGCGCGCGGCCGGGCGCTCTGGGCCGGCGTCCTGCTGGGATTGGCCATCGCCAACAAGGAGTGGGCGCTTTTGGCTGCCGGGCCGGTTCTGCTGGCGCTGCCCGACCTCAGGCGCGCCCGCCTGGCCTGTCTGGCCGCGGCCTGCGCGACGGGGGCGGCCGTGCTTGCCCCGCTGGCGCTGGCCGGCGGCGCCTTCTCGACGGTGCTCGGCAAGGCGGCTGTGACGAGCACGACCGCGAGCTTCCCGATCTTCCAGCCGTGGCAGGTCTGGTGGTTCCTGGGCAGGCACGCCGGGCTCGTGATCCAGGAAGGCACTCCCCTGCCCGGCTACCGCGTCGGTCCGGCATGGACGGGCGAGATCGCCCATCCCTTGATCGTCGCCGCCGGCCTGGCGGCCGCCGCAACGCTCTGGCTCGTGCGGCGGCGAAGCAGCGGCGCGGGCAACGTGCCGCTGGGCGACGCGCTGCTGCTGCTCGCGCTCGTGCTGCTGGCGCGCTGCGTGCTGGACACCTGGGACACGGGCTACTACATGCTGCCATTCTCGATCGCCCTGCTCACCTGGGAGACGATCGGCGAGGGCCGGTTCCCGATCGTGACATTGGCCGGCGTGCTCGCGCCCTGGTTTGTCATGGGTCAGCTGTTCGCAGACCACACGAACCCCGACCTCGAGGCCTTTATTTTCCTCATCTGGACGCTGCCGCTGATGGCCGGACTGGCGCTGCGGCTGTATGCGCCGGGACTCGCCGTCGGCCTGTGGCGGCCGGCCAACCACCGAACCCTGGCGGCGGGCCTGCTGCCCGCGACTGGATCGCCGGCTCAGGCGCTGGCCGGCGGCGAGCCGGCTCAGGAGATGACGGTCAGCTCGGTGGGCAAGCCGGTCAGCGTTTCGTAGCCGTCGTCAAGGACGACGAGCAGGTCCTCGATCCGTACTCCGCACTCGCCGGGCAGGTAGACCCCGGGCTCGACCGTGACGACGGCCCCGGCCGGTATCGGGTCATCGCCGGCGGTGCGCGACAGCCTGGGGGCCTCGTGGATCTCGAGGCCGACGCCGTGGCCGAGGCCGTGACCGAACTGCTCGCCGTAGCCGGCGGCATCGATCGCCTCGCGCGCGACCGCGTCCAGTTCGACACCGCTCGGACCGGCCCGTACGGCGGCTACCGCCGAGGACTGGGTCGAGCGCACCAGCTCGTAGACCTCGCGGGCCACCTCTGAGATAGAATCGCCGGTGGCGTAGGTGCGAGTGCAGTCCGAGCAATAGCCGTCGTGGAAGGCGCCCCAGTCGATCGTGACGAGCACGTCGCGGGCGATCGGCTCGGGCCGGGGCTCGGCGTGCGGCAGGGCGCCGTGAGCGCCGGAGGCGACGATCGTCGGGAAGCTCGGGCCGACAGCGCCGAGGCGGCGCATCTCGAACTCGAGGTCGATCGCGACGTCCCGCTCGGCGCGACCGGCAAGGCCGCGTTCGAGGACCCTGAGCAGGGCCTCGTCGGCCAGCTCGGCGGCGGCGCGGATGCGAGCGACCTCGGCCGGCTCCTTGACCAGGCGCAGCCGCTCGACGGCGCCCCCGCAGGGGATCAACTCCCAGGTCTCGGGCAACAGCTCGCGCAAACGGGAGTGCTGGGCGACGGTCAGCGTCGCGTCGTCAAAGCCGAAGCGGCCGCCTGGGGCTGCGGCGTCCTCGGACAGCGGCGCGAGCGCCGCCTCGAGGGCTTCGCCGGCGACGATCTCGCGCGCGAACAGGTCTGGAACCTGTTCGGCGGACTGGGTCGCGTAACGGAAGTCGGTAACGAAACGATGGCCGAATCGCTCGAAAGCGGACTCGTTGGCGGCGATCAGGAGCAGCGCGTTGGAACCGGTGAAACCGGTCAGGTAGCGGATCGAGACGGGCGTGGCGACGAGCAGGACGTCCGGAGGGACCTCGCGCGCGCGCAGCCCGTCGATCAGGCGCTCGACGCGCGCGACGATCACGTGGCGGCCCCGGCGGCGTCGAACGCGTCGCGCAGGCGCTCCAGCGCGACCCGGTACCCGTCGACACCAAGGCCGGAGACGGTGGTAAGGCAGAGGTCGCTAATCACCGACAGCCGGCGCCACGGCTCGCGCGCGGCGACGTCGGAGAGGTGGACCTCGACGGCGGGCAGGCCGGTCAGCTCGAGGGCGTCGTGGATCGCCCACGAGTAATGCGTCCAGGCGCCCGGATTCAGGACGATCCCGTCGACCATGTCGACGAGACCGTGCAGGTGCTCGACGAACTCAGACTCGGCGTTGGTCTGCAGGAAGCGGACTTCGAGACCCAGCTCGCCGGCGAACTCAGAGACGTGTCGCTCGAGCTGCATCAGCGTGAGCGTCCCGTAGTGCTCGGGGTCGCGCCGACCGAGCATGTCGAGGTTGACGCCATGCATGACCTCGATTCTGCGGACCGGCCGGATCGGCTCGGCCGTCATGCGGGCATCAGCTCCTGGACGGCTGCCCGCAGATCGCTTTCGGCGACCTGCTTGCCGATCTCGACCTCGCCGGGGGCGTGAGCCAGGACGAACGGCACGGACTCCTTGCCGATTCGCTTCTTGTCGAGCGTGGTGGCGATCACGATCGCATCCGCGTCGACCGGAAAGCCTGGGTCTGTCCCAATCCCAGCCAGGCTGACCGGCAGGTTACGGGCTTCGAGCATCTCCTTGACCTGATCGCGCAGCTCGGCGGCCCCCGAGAGTCGCAGCGAAGCGAGCAGGCCGAGACCGACGGCCTCGCCGTGGCGATAGCCGCGGTAGCCGGTCGCGGTCTCGATCGCGTGGCCGACGGTGTGGCCGAGGTTCAGGACCTGCCGGCGCCCGCCGTCGCGCTCGTCCTCGTGGACGACAGCCAGCTTGGTGCCAGCGCATTCGCGGATCATGGCCTCGTCGACCTCGCAACCGTCTGACCGGCTGACCCGCTCCCACAGGGTCCCGCCCGCGATCAAGGCCGTCTTCAGGACCTCGACCCAGCCGCTTGCCAGCTCGGCGGCGGGCAGCGTGTCAAGCGTGTCGGGGTCGACGATGACACCGGCCGGCTGGTGGTAAGCGCCGACGTAGTTCTTGGCGTCCGGCAGATCGACGCCGGTCTTGCCGCCGTAAGCGGAGTCGACCTGGGCGACGAGCGTCGTCGGGACGTGCACGATCGGCACGCCGCGCTGGTAGGTCGCGGCGCAGAACCCGGCCAGATCGCCGACGACACCGCCCCCGAGCGCGACGATGTGATCGGCCCTGGTCATCTGCTGTTTGGCCAGCTCGCGCCACACGTGTTCGGCGCTGCCAAGCGTCTTGTGCTCCTCCCCGGCCTCGATCGCGATCGAGGTTAGGGATTTGGGACCGACAGACGGCGAGCGAGGATCGCCAGCTCCCAGGTCGCCAAGGCGCTCGCCGTAGATCCCGGCGACGGTCGTGTCGGTGACCAGGCATGGCCGCGATGAGGTCAGGTCCAACGGCCACGCCGAAGGCAGGGCGCTGAGCAGCCCCGAACCGATCAGTACGGGGTAATCGCCGGAGGCCGATTCGGCCCACAACAGCCGGGCGTCCGCGACCTCTTCGTACAGCTCGCGGCGCTCGTCGTAGAGCGCTCCGAAGGCGTCGCGGTCGCGCGCCAGGGGCCTGTCGGAGCCTTCGTTCTCGGCGTGGACCCTTTCCCAGGCGACGTCGACGTCGACATCGACCAATGCCACGAGGTGATCCGCGAGGGCCTCGCGGGTGCGCTTTGAGAGCACGCTGCCGCCCCCGAGCGCGATCACGTCGCGCGGGCCGGCATCGGCCATGAGACCGCCTATGACCTGCTCCTCGGCCTCCCTGAAGGCCTGCTCGCCGTTGAGCTCGAACTCGTCAGCGACCGAGTGCCCGAAGCGCTCGGCCAGGAGAACGTCGCTGTCGCCGGCGTCGGCGTCGGTGCCGCGCGCGCGCGCGAGGCGCTGTGCGAGCGTTGACTTGCCGGCGCCCATGAAGCCGATCAGGACGAGCGCCACCCGATCCTCTCGCTGTAAGCGCCCAAGGCCTGCTTGACGTCGTCGATGTGGTCGCCGCCGAACTTCTTGGCGTAGGCGCCGGCCAAGACGAGCGCGACCATCGCCTCGCCGACGACCCCGGCGGCGGGCACGGTGCACGAGTCGGTGCGCTCGCGCAGGGCCGCGGCGGGCGCGTGCGTGGCGGTGTCGACCGAGCGCAACGGCTTGGTCAGTGTCGGCAACGGCTTCATCGCGCCCCGCACGATCAGGGGCTCGCCGTTGGTCATCCCGCCCTCCAGGCCCCCCGCGCGATTGGTCTCGCGGCGGTAGCCGTGGGCCTCGTCCCAGAAGATCTCGTCGTGGGCCTCCGAGCCCGGCAGGCCGGCGACTTTGAAGCCGTCGCCGACGGCGAAGCCCTTGAGCGCCTGGATCGAGCAGATCGCCATCGCCAGGCGGCCGTCGAGGCGCTCCTCCCAGGAGATGTGCGAGCCGAGGCCCGGGACCAGGCCGAAGGCCTGGACCTCGAAGACGCCACCCAACGACTCGTTGGCCTTGCGCAGCCTGTCGATCTCGGCGACCATCGCCTTGGTGGCGTCTCCGTCCAGGCAGCGCACGGGCGAAGCGTCGACCTCGGTGAAGTCCTCGATCCTCAGAGGCGCCGTCGGCTCCGGGGCGTGCACGGAAGCGATCTGGATCACGTGCGATCTGATCTGGACGCCGAGTTCCGCCAGATACGCCTTGCACAGGGCGCCGCCGGCCACGCGCGCGGCGGTCTCGCGCGCCGAGGCCCGCTCGAGGATGTTGCGGACGTCGGTCTGGTTGTACTTCTGGATGCCGACCAGGTCGGCGTGGCCGGGCCTCGGCAGGTGCACCTCCTCGACCGGCTCTGAGACCGGCCACGGGTTCATGCGCTCCTCCCAGTTGGCGTAGTCCCTGTTGGCGACGCTCAAAGCGATCGGCCCTCCGAGCGTGAGCCCGTGGCGAACGCCGGCGGTGACCTCGGCGCGGTCACGCTCGATCTTCATGCGCCCGCCCCTGCCATGGCCGAGCTGACGCCGGGCAAGGTCGGCGCTCAGCGACTCCTCTTCCAGGCGCAGGCCGGCCGGCAGACCCTCGACGATGCAGGTCAGACCGGGGCCGTGCGACTCCCCGGCGGTGATCAGGCGGAGGCTCATCTCGAGCCCCAGCATATTTGGGCTGCTCTCAGCGGTGCCGTGCGGCGTGCGCGCCGAAGGCTCGGCGCCCGATGAACACGAGCCCGCCGCTGCCGGGCGAGAAGCGCAAGCCGGACGCCCGCAGGGCGCCGTTGCGATCGACCGCGGCCGCGGCTTTGGCGGCCACACGCGCGGTCGAGGCGGTGCTCGAGAGCGTCTTCTCGATCGAGATCAGCTTCAGTTCGTAGACCTTCGCCTGGCCGGTCGCGTCGATGACTTCGAGCGTCTCGGACTGGCCTGCCTGCAGCTCGAGCGCTTCGCACTGGCTGGGGCTCGGCTTGCAGACGGCGCTGCCCTTGAGAATCGCCTCGCCGGTCAGACCGAAGGCCGCGTCCTTGCCGGTCTTGACGGTCACGCCGAGGTAGACAAGCTGGGGTTCGGCCTTGGACGGCAGCGGTTCGTTGAGGGCCATGTTCGGGTAGGTCTTCAGCTGGGCCGGCTGCGGCTGGGCGCCTTCTGGCGTTACGGGCACGAGGCCGAACTGGACGGTCGTGTGGAAGTGGACGTAGTACCTCGGCTTGGCGGGCTTCGGTTTGGACGCCGCCGGTTCAGAGCCACCGCTGGAGGTTGAGCCTCCGGACCCGGAGGACCCGGACCCGGATGACGCCGGCGGGATGGAGGGGCTGGAGGGGCCTGGCGCACCGGCGCCGGCAGTGGTCGAGGCGGAGCTGGCCTTCGGCGAGGACAGCGGCTTGAAGGGGTTGCGCGGGGCGCCGGAGCCGTGTTGGGCGGAACCGCTGGTCGTCTCGGCGACCGCCTGGCCACTAGACGTATCGGGCGCTTTGACGATCGCGATCACGCCGACCTTGCCGGCCGAGCCGGAGCTGGATGCGCTCGGCGCCGACGTCGACGGAGAGGAGGTGCCGCCGCCACCGCCGAGCACGGCGAACGCGAGCGCGGCGATCAGCGCCACACCGAGCACGATGAGGATCGGCAGGAAGCGCCGGTCGCGGAGATCTGAACCGAGGGATCTGAAGAAGTCGCTCATGGGTTGGCTCCGATCACGGCGGGGGCATTGGTCGAGCTTGAGCCGCCGGTCGAAGCCGTCTGCGTGGCCCCGGCCGGCCCGGCGGGCGTGGCGCCGCCGGCGAGCGTCTGGCCGGCGGGCAGGACGTAGGCGGTCGCGGTGATCGTGCCCGTCAGCTTTTCTTCGGTCTTGCCCGACCCGGACGCCGGGGCGCCGGCCGTCGAGGGCGCGAGCTTGATGCTCTGGACGGTCAGCAGACGGCCCCTGACGAGCACGTCGCCGGCGGTGGTGCGCTGGGCGAAGCCGTCGAGCTGGTTGAAGAGGCCATAGAGGCTGTCGAAGGTCCCGTTGAAGACGAACGTGAACGGCATCTGGGTGAAGCCGGCGCTGGCGGCGACCGCCGAAGTGGTCGACGAGGAGCTTGAGCTGGAGCCGCCCGAGCCGGATGTGATCGAAGCGAATTCGACGTTCTTCTGGCCGGTGGCCTTGGAAAGCTGGTACATCAAGGAGGGCACTTCCTGGCTGGCCGGCACGGCTTTGCCGAGGCTTACGATCGCGGCGTACGCCGCCTGGTACTTGGCCTGCGCCGCGCTGGCGCTGGCGACCTGGCTTTCGGCGCTCTGGAGCTGCGATTGGGCGCTGGCGACTTCACCGGCCGCTTTGGACGCCTGCTGGCGCTCGGGCGACACGGCCAGCATCCAGACCGCCACCAGGATGGCGGCGGCGGCCAGCGAGACGACGACGATGCGATCGCGCCCGGTCATCGTGGCGCTCCTGAGCCGGCGCCGGTACCTGCTGTGGAGGTCGTGGCGGCGACGGTCGTGCTGGCTGCCGAGCCCGATGCCGGGACGTTGGGCAGAGCCTGGAATGTGATGGTCACGTCAAAGGCCGCGTCGTTGCCTTCGCAGCTTCCGCTCGCGACCCCACCGCCACCGCTGCCAGAGGGGCCGGCTTTGGTCGAGCTTTGCAGCGAGACTTCTTGGACCCCGCTGATCAGGCGCAGCCTGCCGAGCACGATCGCGACGTTGGCCTGGCTGGTCGTGCAGCCGGCGAGAGTGAAGACGGGCACGCTGCCGGGCGGTGTCGCCGATGAGACCGGCGCGCCCGAGGCGCCGGTGGCGCCGGTGGCCGCGCTCGCTTTGGCGGCCGAAGTCGTGGAGGAACTCGACCCGGACGAGCCCGAACTCGACCCGATCGTGCCGCTCAGCGATGTCAGCGAGACGTTGGCTGGCAACACGCGCCCGAGTTCGTGAAAGGCTTGGGCCCAGTCAAAGCGCGAGTCGACGAGCTGCTGGACGGCCTGCTCGCGCTGTTCGCGCATCGATACGAAGTTCGTGTATGGCGAGAGTACCGTGGCGCGTGCCTGGGCCTGTGCGGTGCGGGCCTGCAGCGAGGCCACTTCGGCCTTGCTGCTGGAGATCTGGTGGGACGCGGTCCCGTAGAGCAGTGCGAGAACCGCCAGCCCGGCGACCAAACCAAAGACGGCGAAGATGGCGCCGCCGGAGCGCCCGCCGCTCAGACCGGAGCCGCCGCGGCGCTCCTCGACCGGGATCAGGTTTACGGCCTTCACTTGGGGCCCTCCTGGACCGCGAGCCCGGCGGCGATCGCCAGACGCTCGGGAGAGACGGAGCCCATATCCTTGAGGGCGTCGTCGGCGAGACCGACTGTCTCGCGCACGATGTTCACGCCCAGCTCGGCCTGCAGTGCGTCGGCGAAGCCGGCGACGTCGAGCGCCGCGCCGCTGAGCACGACGCGGTCCACCTCGCCTCCACCCTCCTGGGAGCGGTGGAAATCGAGCGAGTTGCGGACCTCGCCGGCGATTTCGCGGATGCCGGCGTCGAGCACTGAGCGCACCTCCGAGATGGACTCCTCGTCGGGCGCGAAGGTCAAATCAGCGGCAAGGACCTGGTCGCGAGCATCGACGACGGGAATCGTCAGGCGCTCGGCCAGATTGCCGGCCATCGCCTCGAGGCCGCCGCCGACCACGCGCGTGAAGCGGCAGACCTGGCCCTCCGCTATCGCCATGTTCGTCAGACCGTCGACGTTCAGGTACAGCACCCTGCCCTCGTGCTCGGCGTCGGCGCGATAGAGCGAGCGGATCAGGGCGAAGGCCGACAGGTCGACGCCTTCGGGGCGCAGGCCCGCCGCGCGTACCGCCGCCAGCAGCTTGGCGACCATGTCGCGCTGGGCCGCGACCAGCACGACCTGCTGGCGCTGGCCATCCGGCGTGTCATGGACGCCGAGGGCGTTGAAGTCGAGGGTCGCGTTGCCGAGCGGCATCGGGATCTGCTCCTGGGCCTGGAAGCGGACGGCCGCATCAAGCTCCTTGGCGTCGATGACAGGCGGAAGCTCGAGCGTGCGCAGGACCGCGCGCTGGTTGGCCACGCCGAAGCGGACCTCCTTCGGCAGGCCGGCCCGCGCGAACAGCTCGCGCAGGGTCTCGGCGAGCGCGTCCTCGTCGAGGACCTCGCCCTCGCGCATCGTGTCGGCCGGCAGCGGCAGCGCCGCCGCGCGCTCGGCGACGACCTTGCCGTTGACACGGGCCTGCACGGCCGCGACGTGGCCGGGCTGAATGTCCAGGCCGACAACGGTCTTGGCGGCGGAGCGGCCGAGGTTGATCTTCAAGGAGGGAACCTTCATCACGGTGCCTATCGGCGCCAGCGAGCTGGCGCTTGAGTCCAAATTGAGCGCAAGAGCGAGTTCTGGGCTCAGTGCAAGAAGTGCTTCGAATAGACGTCGACGAGCTGTGAGCCCCAGTAGACCGCCATGACCGCGCCAAAGGCCAGGAACGGGCCGAACGGGACCGCCGTCTTGCGTCCGGCCTCTGCGCCCTTGCGCGCGATGATCACGGCGCCGACAACGACCCCCGACAGCAGCGCGATCAGGATCGCGGGCGCCACCGCGGCGCCCAGGAAGAGACCCATGACGCCCGCAAGCTTGACGTCGCCCATACCCATCCCGCCGGGATACGCAAGCGCGGCGAGCAGCAAAAAGCCGGCGGCGGCCGCGCCCGCGATCAGGCGTGTCAGCTCGCCGGACGGGTCAAGCGCGGTGCCGAGCACGATCGCGACGACCGCGCCAAGGGCGGTGATCTTGTTGGGAATGATCCGGTGCTCGGAGTCGATCAACGCCGCTGGAATCACGATCAGGATCAGGCCGATGCCGAGCGCGATCCCGGCCGCGGTGTCCTGCGCGACGATGACACCTACGCAGAGGATCGCCGTCAGCGCCTCGACGAAGGGGTAGCGCGGAGAGATGGCCTCGCCGCAGCCGCGGCAGCGCCCACGCAGCAGGAGCCAGGAGATGATCGGGATGTTGTCGTAGGGCTTGACCTGGGCGCCGCAGTTGGGGCACCTGGAAGCCGGTTTGACGACCGATTCGTGTTTGGGCAGCCTGTGGACGACCACGTTCAGGAACGAGCCGACGATGGCCCCGAGGACGCCTGTGAACGCGATTGCCGCCATGAGAGGTTGATCGGCGTCGGCGGCGTTGCGCTTGAGGGCCGGCGCGGTCGAGTCCTGAACGCAGAAGAGGCGGCCCGAGGCCGCCCCTTCTCCTGCTAGGCCTGAGCGCTCAGCTCAGAACCGCGCCACTACCAGGTAGTACTGGAGCTGGCATGACCTGGGCAACCTTCAACAGTACTGGTACACGTATGTTTTACGTTACCGGTCGATTCTCTCGTGATTATATATTTATCGTGAGTATTGGCCGCTTCTACCGTGATCACGTATTCATTTGAAGCAGGAGCCGTGGCCGTTACCAATTTAGCTTCATTGGCGTTCGTAGTATTGATCGATGGCTCGATTTTCTTTAGTTCTGTTGCGGAGATACCTTCGTATTCTTTGCCGCTTTCGGTCGAGTAAGTCTCCGCGGCTGTTTGTGCAGTCTGCGCCAGCGTCTTTGCTGACGAGTCATAGGCCTTGCTCTTCTGGCTAAGGAACGCCGGGATGGCAATCGCGGCGAGAATGCCGATGATCAGGATAACGACCAGGAGTTCGATGAGGGTAAAACCACCCTCATCGCCGGCCCGCTGGCGTAGTGAGTTCAACATGAGTTCTCCTAGGATCTGGTTTCTTAGGCCAGCCCCAAGGACTCCATCGCCACATCTTGGCGATACGCCCCCCGGCTTATGAGAGACGCCGGCTTTGCCACACACCCATTTGGGATGTTGCCCTGGCGTCCTGACACTGGCTGTTATCAGCGCCTGCATCGACTTTCACACGCGGGACCTTTAGCACTGCAAACGAGTTGGACGCATGACCTACGGCTTCTCGGTAGCCGGCCCAGATGAATCGGCGGCCACCTACGGAGTCCGAGTTTGGACTCAGGCCCTACGAGCCTGCCGGCTCGCCCGCCCAATGCGCCTGCGCGTCGATCCCGGGGACCCGGGTGCCCGTGCCCTCGCACCACGGACAGTCCTGCTGGCTGGGTGCGCCGCCGAGGTTGGAGATCACCTTGCCGGTGCCGCGACAGGGCATACACTCCCGCGGTCCATGAGACCCGTCGGCTTGATCCGCGCCCGCCGTCTGTTCGCTGTCGTCGTTCTCGCTTGCCACGCAGCCGTCGAGGGTAGCGGGTCCCGGCCATGAGTCTCCCGCGCGGCAACCGCGGCTCGGCGCTCGTGTGGGGCGCGGTCGCGCTGATCACGCTCGGCGCGGCGGTGCTGCGGCTGTGGCACATCGGCAGGATCGAGTCCGACCCCTTCTACGACGCGGCCGTGCGCAGCATGGGACTTTCCTGGCACAACTTCTTCTTCGGCGCGTACGACCCGAGCGCGGCGACATCGATCGACAAGCCGCCCGTCGACCTGTGGCTGCAGGTGGCGAGCGTCGAACTGCTCGGCTTCAGTCGCGCGGCCGTCAAGCTGCCGGAGGCGCTCGCCGGGATCGCCGCCGTGCCGCTGCTGTTCGCGGCGGTCAAACGGATGTGGAGCACGGCCGCCGGGCTGGCGGCCGCGGTCGGGCTGGCGGTGCTGCCGGTCGAGGTGATCACCTCGCGCAGCGACACGATGGATGGCCTGATGATGGCCCTGATCGTGCTCGCGCTGTGGCTGATCGTGCGCGCCTGTGAGACCGGCCGCTACGCCTGGCTCTTGGCCGGCGCGGCCGCGCTCGGGGTCGCCTTCGACGTCAAGCTCTTGGAGTCGCTCGTGGCCCTGCCTGGCCTCGCGCTGTTGGCCTTCATGGGGATGCCCGGCACCCCGGCTCGCCGGCTCGTGCGGCTGGCGGGCGCGGGCGCACTGTATGTGGCGGTCGCGCTGGCGTGGCTGACCGCGACGCTGCTGGTCCCGGCCCACGACCGCCCTTACGCGATCGGTTCGACCAACGGCAGCGCCTGGAACGCCGCGTTCGTGTTCAACGGAACCGACCGCCTCGGCGGCAAATCGCCCGAACCCCAGCAGACCACCTACAGGCCCGGCTACCACTACCCGGTCGCCACCCAAGAAGAGCGCGACCACATCCCGATCGTGCCGCCCTCGGTCACACGCCTGTTCGCTCGCATCGGCCCGCTCTCGGGCGAGCGGCTGGGCCTGGAGCTGATTATCGCCCTACTGCTTGGCATTCCGGCGCTGATCGCGGGCGTCCTTGCCGACCGCCGCGTCGCGGCCGGCGGGGGCGCGACCGCCCTCCCCAGGCCCGGGCCAGAGCCGGATCTGGACCCGCTCACGCCAGGCGAGACCCCGCTCGCCGGCCCTGGACCGACGCCACGCTTGCGGCGGGCCACGGCGGCCTGTCTGATTGTCTGGAACCTGACCGGGATCGTGCTGTTCAGCGAGATGATCAGGCTGCATCCCCGCTATGTCGAGGGATTCCTGCCCGCGGTCGCCGCGCTGCTCGGGATCGGCGTGGCCTGGGCCTGCTCGATCGGAACGAGGCCCCGCGCGCGCGCCCCCCGCGCGCGCGCGGCGGCGCTCGAAAACGACATCCGCCTGATCGCCCTCGGGATCGCGCTGCTCGCCACGGTCGTCTACGTCGAGTTGCTCGAGTACGGCCGTACCGGTGTCTGGTGGGTCTCGCTGGCGACGGCCCTCGGGGCGTTTACACTCGCCGTCTACGCCCGCCTGCGTCCGGCACCCGCGGGCCCAGAGGAGTCCGCCGCCGCTGAGCCGGACGCCACCCGGCCGCACGCGAGCGTCGGCCGACCCCGCTCGCGCCAGGCGATCCTCACCTGCGCGACGATCGCGCTGACGCTGACGGCCATCCTGGCCCTGCCGCTCAGAATCGACGTCAGCGCGATCGAAAACGACGTCACCGACGCCGGCTACGTGGGCGCGCTGCCGGGCGAACAGCTCAATGCAATCAGCTCCTACATACGCGCCCACCGCCAGGGCGCCCGCTACGAGCTGGCGGCCGAGTCGGCGACCGAGATCGGAGCGCTGATCGTGGCCGACCGCGAACCGGTTGTGATCTTGACCACCTACGACGCGCGCGTCCTGACGACCGTGCCCCAACTGCAACGCCTGATCGCCAAAGGCGAAGTCCGATACGCGTTCCTGAACACCTTCTGCGGCGCCAGCGCCACCTACTACTCCAACAACGCCGCCTGCTCGGCGCCTTCACGCTGGATCAGGGCCCACGGAACCGACGTCTCGCGCGCGGCCGGCCTGAAGCGGCCCGGACTGCTGTACCTGCTGCCGGGAGCCAAGCCGTGAGCGAGCCCGACAGCTACACGCCCCGCCCCCACCCTCGCCGTGGCCGCGGTGGTGGCAACCGCCCAGGCGGAGGCGACGCGCACGGCGATGGACCGACCGTGCTGCCCAAACCCGACCTCCATGAGATCGCGAGGGCCGCCCAGGAAGCCGGGCGAATCGCGTTCGACACCGAGTTCATGGGCGAGGGCCGCTACCGCACGCTCCTGTGTCTGATCCAGCTCGCGGTGCCCGATCGCGGCGATGACCCGGCCCGGCCAGCCCAGGGCGAGCGAATCGACTTGCTCGACCCGCTCGACCCGAACCTCGACGGCGGCCCCCTGGCGGAAGTGCTCGCCGACCCGTCCATCCAGGTAGTCGTGCATGCCGGGCGCCAGGACGTCGCCCTCGTGCGCAGGCACTTCCAGACGGACGTAACCAACGTATTCGACACCCAGATAGCCGCCGGCTTCGCGGGGCTGGCGGCCCAGGCCTCCTACGACACGCTGCTGGCGCGGCTGCTGGACGTCAAGGTCGCCAAGAGCGCGAGCTTCACCCGCTGGGACCTGCGACCGCTCTCGCCCGAGCAGCTTGCCTACGCGCGCGAGGACGTCGTGCATCTGCTGGCCCTCGCGGGAGAGCTGGAACGGCGCCTGGATGCGCTCGGGCGCCTGCGGTGGGCGCGCGAGGAGTGCGAGCCCATCGCGCGCGCCACCGACGCGCGTGACCTCGACGTCGTGTTCGCCAAGCTGCCGCGTGTCCGGGGCCTTGGCGTGCCCGCCCAGGGAGTCGCGCGCGAGCTGCTGGACTGGCGAGAGCGGCTTGCCGCAGACCAGGACCGCCCCGTGCAGAGCGTCCTCTCCGACGCCGCCCTGATGGAGATCGCCAAGCGCAAACCGGACACGACCGAGCGCCTGGCCCAGATCAGGGGCGTCAACCAGGGCAGCCTGCGCCGCAGCGGCCAGGACCTGCTCGACGCGGTCGCCCGCGGCGCCAAACGCCCGCCCGAAGAGTTGCCCGCCGCCGGCAAGCCGCCCGCGATCGACACCGACGACCCGCCCGTGATCGCGCTCGCCGAGGCCCTCGTTCGGGCGCGCGCCAACGAGACCGGCCTTGCGTATGAGCTGCTGGCCTCGCGCGCGGACCTACAGGCGATCGTCAGCGCCTGGCGTCAGGGTTCCGGCGAGGCCGACGTGCGCACCCTGCGCGGCTGGCGCCGCGAACTGGTCGGCCGCGAGCTGCTGGAGCTGCTCGATGGGCGCGTCTCGCTGTCGGTCGACCACGACGCGCCCGGATCCCCGCGCCTGCGGATCTCGTAGGCGAGCGCTTATTGCGATCCGGGGAGCCCACGGCAGGCCCTGAGGCTCGGTTGCGGACCAAGGCTCGAAAGCCCGGTCCGAGGCTCGAAAGCCCGGTCCGCTTATTCGATCCGGTTGTAGACTTCGAAGAGCGGCAGATACATCGAAATCACGATGAAGCCGACCATCGCGCCGATGATCAGGATCATGACGGGCTCGAGGATCGATGTCAGCGCCTTGACAGAGGCCTCGACCTGATCTTCGTAGAACTCGGCCACCTTGTCGAGCATCGTGTCCAGGGCGCCGGTTTCCTCGCCGACGCCGACCATGTGCGTGACCATTGTCGGAAAGATCGGCGCCTGGGCGAGCGGCGCGGCGATCGTGCCGCCGCGCTTGACCGACGCGATCACGCCGTCCATCGCTTTTTCGACGACCACGTTTCCCGCCGTGCGACCGGTTATCTCCAGAGCCTGCAGCAGCGGCACACCCGCGCTCGTCAGCGAAGCCAGGGTCCGCGACCACCGGGCGACCGCGACCTGCTGGACGATCGTGCCGATCTTCAGAGGGATCCGCAGCCTGAACTGGTCCCATTGGGGGCGCCCCCACGAGGACTTCTTCCACTTGATGAAAGCGAAGGTCAGGATCGCGGTGACGGCGATCATCGCCCAGAAGTAGCCGGTCACGACCTTGGAGGCGAACACGGACACCTGCGTGATCGCCGGCAGTTCGCCGCCGAATTCCTTGAAGACGTTCTCGAACACGGGGATCAAGAAGGCACACAGCGCAAGCATGATCCCGACCGCGACGATGATCACGAGCGCCGGGTAGATCATCGCCGATTTGACCTGTTTGCGCAGCGAGGCATCGTCCTGGAGCTGGTCGGCGACCCTCAGCAGCGAACTCTCGAGCACACCGCCCATCTCGCCGGCCTGGGTCATCGCAACGAACAGCGGGTTGAAGATCTTCGGATGCCTGGCCAGCGCGTCGCTCAGCGACAGACCCGCCTCGACGTCCTTGCGCACCGCGACGATCGTCTCCTTCAACAGCTTTGACTCGGTCTGCTCCTCCAGGACGTACAGCGCCCGCAGGATGCTCATTCCCGAGGAGATCATCGTCGCCAGCTGCCTCGCGAAGATCGCCAGTTCGTCGGCCTTCACGCTTTCCATGAACCGCAGGTTGATCTCCGTCGAGGAGTGCTTGTCGGCTATGTCCAAGACGATCAGCCCGCGCGCGCGCAGCTGGTCGGAGACAGCCTGCTTGGAGTCGGCTTCGACCTCGCCCTTGGCTTTGACGCCGGCTATGTCCATCGCCTTGAAGACGTAAGTGCTCATGCGCCGATCCTCCGCCTACGCGGCCGCCAGCGAGGTCGCGCCCAGCAGCCGCCTCAGCTCGTCGGGCGTCGAGGACCTCGCTTCGGCGAGCTTCTGGGTGATCTTGCCGGCCCGCACGAGCGAGACCAGGGAGGCGTCCATCGTTTGCATGCCCTGCGAGGAACTCGTCTGCAGGACCGAGTAGATCTGGTGGGTCTTGCCCTCCCTGATCAGGTTGCGCACTGCCGGGTTGGGCACCAATATCTCGGTCGCGACGACGCGGCCGGCGCCGTCAGAGGTCGGCAGCAGCTGCTGGGTCATGATTCCCTGCAACGCGACCGACAGCTGCACCCTGACCTGGCCCTGCTGATGGGACGGGAACACGTCGATCACGCGGTCGATCGTCTGGGCCGTGTCCTGGGTGTGCAGCGTCGCGAACACCAGATGCCCGGTCTCGGCCGCGGTCAGCGCGGTCGAGATTGTCTCGAGGTCGCGCATCTCGCCGACCAGGATCACGTCCGGATCCTGGCGCAGCGCGGCCTTCAAGGCCTCGCCAAAACTCTGCGCGTCGGAGCCAAGCTCGCGCTGGTTGACCAGGCACCGCTTGTGCGGATGCAAAAACTCGATCGGATCCTCGATCGTCATGATGTGCTCGTCGCGCGTGGTGTTGATCTCATCGATCATCGCCGCCAGCGAAGTCGACTTGCCCGAGCCGGTCGGGCCGGTCACGAGCACGAACCCGCGAGGGCGTTTGGTGAAGTCGTGGACCGCCGTCGGCAGCCCCAGCTGGTCGATCGAGGTGAGGCCGAACGGGATCAGCCTGAAGGCGGCGCCGATCGCGCCGCGCTGGTAGTAAGCGTTGACCCTGAACCGGGCGTGCCCGGGGATCGAGTAAGCGAAGTCGAGCTGCCAGTTGGTCTCAAGGCGCTGGCGCTGGTCGCCGGTCAGGATCGAGTACACGATCTCGCGGGTGTCGCTGGGCGAGAGCAGCGGGTAATCCTCCAGCGGGTTCAGGCGCCCGCGGACCCTGATCGTCGGGTGAGCGCCCGCGCTCAGATGCAGATCCGAGGCCCGTCTCGATACGACTTCGAGCAGCAGCTCGGCGAAATCGATATCCATGCCTCCCCCATCGGCACCACAGGTCGGTAGCCTTAGCTGCTGCCTATTACTCTCGCTATCTCGGCGATCGAGGTGCGGCCCTGACGGACCTTCTCGAGGCCGTCGTCGCGCAGCCGGCGCATCCCCTGGCGCACGGCGACGTCGCGGATCTCCTCGGCGGGACGGCGCTGCAGAGCGAGCGTCTGGACCTCGGGGGTGACGCTCATCACCTCGTACAGGCCGATGCGCCCGCGATAGCCCGACCCCCCGCAACGCCGGCAGCCGACGGGCTCGTAGGCCTCGAGGTCGACGAGCGCCTTGTAGCCGTTCTCGCGCAGAATCTCGGCCGGCACGATCGCGCGACGCTTGCAGTGCGGGCACAGCATCCGGGCCAAACGCTGGGCAACTACGCAATCCAGGGCCGAGGCGACCAAGAACGGCTCGATCCCCATCTCGACCAGGCGGGAGATCGCTGAGGGCGCGTCGTTGGTGTGCAAAGTCGAGAGCACCAGATGGCCGGTCAGCGCCGACTCGACCGCGATCTGAGCGGTCTCGCGGTCGCGGATCTCCCCGACCATGATCACGTCGGGGTCGGCCCGCACCATCGAACGCAGACCCGCGGCGAACGTCAGGCCGACCTTCGGGGAGACCTGGACCTGGGTGAGGCCGTCCATTTCGTACTCGACGGGATCCTCGACCGTGATGATGTTCTTCTCGGGCGTGTTCAGCTTCTGCAAAGCCGCATACAAGGTCGTCGACTTGCCTGAGCCGGTCGGCCCGGTCACGAGCACCGCGCCGTGGGTTTCGTGAAAGGCCTTTTCGAAGCGCTCGCGCTCGTCCTGCGCCATGCCGAGCGTGTCCAGGCGCACCACGACGGACTCCTTGTCGAGCACCCTCATCACGATCGCCTCACCGTGGACGCTCGGCAGCGTGACGACGCGCAGGTCGACGTGTTTGCCGTCTACGGCCAGCCCGACGCGCCCGTCCTGGGGCAGGCGCTTCTCGGCGATGTTCAGCTCGGCCATGATCTTCACCCGCGAGATCACGCCGGCGGCCATCCTGCGGGGCACGGTCGTGACGTCCTGCAGGACGCCGTCGACGCGGAAGCGCACCCTCAGCTCGCGCCCGTCGGGGGCCAGGTGCACGTCGGAGGCGTGCAGCTCTACCGCCTGGGCGACGATCTGGTTGACGAGCTTGATGACGGGCGCGTCCTCGGCCGTCTCGTGCAGGTCGACGACCTCGGCGTCCTGCTCCTCTTCGGCGACCGAGAAGCCGTCGTGATCGGAGACGACGTCCTCCAGGCGATCGAGCTTTGAGATCAGCGTGGCGATGTCCTCGGGCGGGGCGACCGCGACCCGCACCTCGTAGCCGGTCATGATCGCGATGTCATCGACGGCCAGCACATTCGAGGGGTCGGCCATCGCGACCAGCAGCGTGCGCTTGTCGACGAACGCGACCGGCACCGCGCTGTAGCGCTTGGCGGCGGCCGTCGTGACCAGGTTCCCCGCCGACATGTCGACTCCGAACATGCCGAGGTCGAGGTGATCGAGTCCGTAGCGCTCGGCGAGGGCTCGCGCGAGGCCGTCGTTGGTGATCGCCCCGTTCTCGAGCAGGACCCGCTCGGGCGTGGTGCCGATGTTGCGCGAACTCTCGATCGCCTCCTGGACCTGCCCGCGCGAGGCAAGGCCCATGTCGACGATCACGTCGGTCAAGAAGCGCGACGAGGAGCCGCGGCGACTCGGCCTGGTGATACCCGCCCACTCGCCCTTGGCCGGCTCGCCCGCCGTCCCACCGTCGGCGAGTCCTTCACCGCCGACGTTCGCCTCACCATCCGCCGCCAGGGCCGCCGGGTCGAGGCCCATGGATCCAGCTTCGAGCGCGGGTGCACCGGACGGGTCATAGACCTCGATCTCGGCATCGTCTGAGCCGCCCTCGTAGGGCTCGACCTCGACGACGGGATCGGCCGACGCCTGCGCGTCTAGGTCCATGCCGAAGATCGCGTGCAGGTCGGGGCCGGCGTGTTGGGGGACGTCGCTCACCGCTCCGCCCTCCCGCGCTCAGCCGGCGAGCGCCGCGCGCATGGTCTCCAATGGTGCCGGCCTGCCAGTCCAGATCTCGAAGCTGAGAGCGCCCTGCCCGAGTAGGACCTCGAGGCCGCCGACGGCGTGCGCGCCGTGCGCCTGGGCGGCTGCGAGCAGAGGAGTTGGGGAGGAGCTGTAAACGAAGTCGACGACATGGGCGTAGGTACCGACTTGATCGAACGTAAGCTCCAGAGAGTTGAGCGCCTCAGAGCCAGTGGCCGACTGTTGTAGGCCGACCGACGTGCAGTTGACGAGCAGATCGGCTCCTTCTGGATGGGGCACCGCGCGTACGCCCAGGTCGCGGGCGAGTTCGAGGGCGCGCTCGGGGGTGCGGTTCCAGACCGACACCTCGCGCGCGCCTGCCTCGCTCAGCGCCCAAGCGGCCGCGCGCGCGGACCCCCCGGCGCCGAGCACGAGCGCGCTCATGCCCTTCGGCGAGACGTCCAGCGCGGCCAGAAATCCGGGCGCGTCGGTGTTCTCGGCGGCGATCGAACCGTCAAGACCGAAGGTGAGCGTGTTGGCTGCTTCGATCGCGCGGGCCGGCTCGGTGGCCGTGTCGGCGATCTCGAGGGCGGCGTGCTTGTGGGGGATCGTGACGTTTGCGCCCGCGAAGCCGGCGGCCGGCAGCGCACGCACGGTCTCGGCGAAACGCTCGGGCGGGACGGGCAGGAGCTGGTAGCGCCAGCCGTCGAGGTCAAAGCCGAGGGCGTGCAACGCCGCGTTGTGCATTGCCGGCGAGCGGCTGTGGGCGACCGGCCAGCCGAGCACGCCCAGGCGACGCCTGGGCGTCTCGCCGCCCGCCGCGGCCGGCTCGACGTTGGCCGCGCTCATGGCTTGTGCTTGCAGGTCGGGACATTGCCGTTGTTGGCGCTCAGCGCTTCGCGGTAGGCAGCCGCGTCGTGTTCGAATTGGGCGAAGCTATCGGAGAACACCAGCTCGCCGCAGCCGTCGGGCGCGTCCACGTAGTAGAGATAGGACGCGGGGGCGGGATGTGCGGCGGCTTCGATCGCGGCGATCCCGGGATTGCTGATCGGCGTCGGCGGCAGGCCGACGTGGATGCGGGTGTTGTAGGGAGAGGAGAGCGCGAGCTGAGCAGCGGTGAGCGGGCTCGAGTAGTCGTGCAGGGCGTAACGGATCGTCGCGTCGATGCCGAGCGGCATGTGCAGGCGCAGGCGGTTGTAGATGACCGCGGCGACCTTCGGGAAGTCGCCGGGCAGCTGGGCCTCTCGTTCGAGGATCGAGGCGACGATAAGTAGTTCGTAGGGGGTCAAATGCAGCGCCCTGGCGCGCGCGATCTGGCGCCGACCAAAGCGTTCGGCGAAGGCTTCGAGCTGCTCGTGGACGAGCTGGGCGGCCGGCGCGCCGGAATAGAGTTCGTAGGTGGCCGGGAACAGGAAGCCTTCGAGGTTGGGGGTGCCGGCCGGGGCGCCGTAGCGGGCCGGGTCGAGCGCCGGCGAGCGCTTGGCGGCCACCAGATAGCTGCCGGTCAGGCCGGCCGCGTGCGCGCGGGCGGCGATCTGGGAGCGGGTTTCGCCCTCGGGCACGAGCACCTTGACGACGATCGGCGCCGCGACGGTACTGGCGGGCTTCGCCTTGCGCTCGAGCTTGGCGATCGTAAGGCCCGCGGCGAGCGCAAGGAGCGCGAGCGCGACCACAACGCCCGCGACCCGGCTCTTACGAAGCCTGACGCCGCTTGCCATGAAGCCAGCTCTCGAGCATGTGGGCGGCCGCGCGGGAGTCCTCGCCGGCGCGGTGGGAGCCGAGATCCTGGCGGGCGATCTTGGTGGTGAAGCGCTCGTCGTGCAGCTCGACGGGAATCTTCTCGCCAAGGCGCAAAGACAGGCGCCTGGCGAAATCCCGAGTCTCGACGGTCTGGTTGGAGTCGCCGCCGTGCAGGGAGATGGGCAGCCCGATGACGACCCGCTCGACTTGACGTTCGCGGATCAGGTCTTCGATCTCAGCCAGACCGCGCCGCCCCGCCGGCTTCGGTATCGCCTCGATCGGCGTGACGATCGTTCTGGAGGGGTCGCTGAGAGCGCAACCACAGCGGGCGCTGCCATAGTCGAGGCCGAGCACCCTGCTCACCGCTCGCGTTCACCCCCCGGCGCCGGGGACGCCGCCTCAGCGGCACCGAGCGCGTCCCCGATCGCGGCGCGCGCGGCCGCGAGCGCATCCCCGAGGCCGTCGGGATCGCGCCCGCCGGCTTGGGCAAGCGTGTCGCGGCCGCCGCCGCCGCCGCCAACGCATGCGGCGGCCAACTTGACGATCTCACCGGCACGCAGGCCGCGCGCGACGAGCGCCGGGGCGACGCTCGCGATGAGGGCGACGCGATCCTCGACGACCGCGCCGAGCACGATCGTGGCATCGCCTTTGAGCTGTCCTTTGACGCGGTCGACCAGGTCGGGGAGGGCCTTGGCGTCGGGAACCTCGACGGTAGCGACGAGCACGGGCACCCCGTCGACGGAGTCCGCGGCCTGGGCCAGCGAGGCCGCGTCGTGAGCCCCCGCGGCCGCGCCCGGACCGCCGCCGCCGGGCTGGCCGGCGCCGTTCGCGGCGGTGAGGGCTTCCAGCCGCGCTGGAATCCGGTCGGCCTTGACGCCGGCCGCCTTCTCGATAGCGCGGAAGAGCTGCTCGCGCGCGCGCACCGTTTCGGCTGCCCGGTCGGGCGTGGCGCGCACCGTCTGGGCGATCTCGGCCAGCTCACGCTCGCGCGCGCGCAGCAGCTCGCCGGCGCCGGCACCGGTCAGGGCCTCGACGCGGCGCACGTTAGCGGCCGAGGACGTCTCGGCGACGATATGAAAGAGACCGATCTCGGCGGTGTTGTGGACGTGGGTGCCACCGCACAGCTCGCGCGAATAGGAGCCGTCGCCGATCTGGACCATGCGCACGACGTCGCCGTACTTCTCCCCGAACAGGGCCATCGCGCCGAGGCGCTTGGCCTCAGCAAGGGTCGTCGAGATCGCGCGCACGGGCTCTCCGACGGCGATCTTGGCGTTGACGGCGTCCTCGACGTCGCGCAGCTCCTGAGGGCTGAGCGCGCCGGTGTGAGAGAAGTCGAAGCGCAGCTTGTCGGGACCGACGTAGGAACCGGCCTGCCTGACGTGGGCGCCCAAGCGCTCGCGCAGGGCGGCGTGCAGCAGATGGGTGGCGGTGTGGTTGCGCTCGGTGGCACGCCTGGCCGCGGCGTCGACGCGGGCCAGGACCGGCTCGTCTTTTTGGAGCGACCCTTGCTCGACGGCCACCTCGAGCGCCTGGTCATCGCCTAGACGCAACACGCTTTCGACGCGGGCGCGGCAATCACCATGCTCGCATTCGATCGTGCCTGTGTCGGAGATCTGACCGCCGCCGGCAGCGTAGAAGGGCGACTCGGCGAGCTTGACGAGCAGCCGACCGCCCTCCACCTCCTGGATCGCTCCGACGGTCGTCTGCTGGGACTCTGTCTCATAGCCGGTGAAGTGGGTCTGAAAGCCGGCCTCCGCGGCCAGCGCGCGGGCGCGCTCGCGGGGATCGACCCCGCCGTTTGCGGCGGCGCCGGAGCCCGACGCGGCCGCGCGGGCACGCTCGCGTTGGCCATCCATCAGCCGCTCGAAGCCGGGCTCGTCGACGCTGAGGCCGTGCTCGGCGGCCAGCTCGCGGGTGAGGGCGATCGGAAAGCCGTGGGTGTCGTGCAGGGCGAACGCGTCGGCGGCGGCGATCGCGTGCTTCTCGTCCGCCCGGGCGCGCTCGATCAGCTCGTCGAGCAGGTTGGTGCCCTGCTCGAGCGTGCGCCCGAAGGCGTCCTCCTCAGAGGACAGCCAGCGCTCGATCGCCTCGCGCTGGTCGTTCAGTTCCGGGTAGGCGCCGGCCATCAGCTCGCGCACGACGGCGGCGTAGCGCACCAGGAAGCCGGACTCCATGCGCAGGCGCCTCGCCTGCAGGATCGCGCGGCGGGTCAGATGGCGCAGCACATAGCCGCGATCCTCGTTGGAGGGCACCACGCCGTCGGCGATCAGGAACGACATGCCGCGGGCGTGGTCGGCGAGGATGCGCAGGGAGCGGTCGGCGACCGGGTCCTCGCCATAGCGGCGGCCGGCAAGCTCGCCGCCGAGCGCGATCAAAGGCTGAAACTGGTCGGTATCGAAGACGGAGTCCTTGCCCTGCAGGATCGCGGCGAGGCGGTTGAGCCCGAGACCGGTGTCGATGTTGCGGGTCGGCAGCGCCTGGAGGTGGTCGTGGGGGTCCTGGTCGTACTGCATGAACACGAGGTTCCAGTACTCCAGGAAGCGCTCGTTATCGCCGCCGGGCAGGTCGTCGGGCGCCCCGAAGGAAAGGCCGCGGTCGATGTACAGCTCCGAGCAGGGACCGCTCGGGCCGACGGGCCCGGCTTCCCAGAAGTTCTCTGAGCGCGGGCAGGCGACGATCCGCTCGCGCGGCACGCCGACCGCCAGCCACAGCTCGATCGCCTCCTCGTCGGGACCGAGGCCGAGCGCTTCCTCACCCGCGAACACCGTCACCCAGATGTCGTTCGGGTCGAACCCGAAGACCTCCAGCGACAGGTCCCACGCGTAGCGGATCGCCTCGGCCTTGAAGTAGGCGCCGATCGAGAAGTTGCCGAGCATCTCGAAGAACGTGAGGTGCCGAAGGGTGCTGCCGACATGGTCGATGTCGGGCGTCCTGAAGCACTTCTGGCAGCTCGTCAACATCGGCGCGGGCGGCTTCTCGCGACCGAGGAAGTACGGCTTCAAGGGCTGCATTCCGGCCGTCGTCAGGAGCACCGTGCGATCCTCGGCGGGCGGCACCAGCGAGGCCGAAGGGATGCGCAGGTGTTCGCGCTCGGCGAAGAACTCCAGGTAGCGCTCTCTGATCTCGTCCGAGGTCATCGTCGAAATGATCCTAGATGCAGATGGTGCCCTGGCCGACGATCAGCTCACCCGCGTACAGGCAGGCGATCTGGCCGGGTGCCGTGCGCTCGGCGGGGTCGTTCAGCTCCAGCTCGATCTCCTCGTGGACGCCTTGATCGTGGGCGCCCGCGACCCGGCACGGCAAGAGAGCGCCGCGATAGCGCACTTTGACCGCGTCCACAAAGGCGGCGCCGCGATGCAGCGTGACCTGGCGCGCGCGGACCGTCCGGGTCAGCAGCTCGCGGCGCGGACCGACCGTGACCGTGTTGGAGGTGGCGTCCGAGGCGAGCACGAACAGCGGCTCGCCGCTGGCATCGAGGCCTGGCCCCGAGCCAAGACCGCGCCGCTGGCCGACGGTCAGCGTGTGCGCGCCGGCGTGCTTGCCAAGGAGACGGCCGGCGCGATCGACGAGCGGCCCCGGACGCGCGCGCAGGCGCCCGTGGCGGGCGAGGAAAGCGCCGTGCCGGGTGCCCGCCAGAAAGCACAGGTCCTGGGAGTCGGGCCGGCGCGCGACCGGCAGTCCGGCGCGCTGGGCGATCGCGCGCACCTCGGTCTTGGTCAGCTCTCCGAGCGGGAAGCGCAGGCGCGCGAGCGAGGTCGGCGAAAGCCCTGAGAGCGCGTAGCTCTGGTCCTTGGCCGGATCGGCGGCGACGCGCAGCAGCCGGCCGCCGTGCACGCGCGCATAGTGCCCGGTCGCAAGCGCTTCGGCGCCGAGACGGTCGGCCAGCTCGAGCATCGCGTCAAGGCGGACTGAGCCGTTGCAGCGCACGCACGGGTTCGGTGTCTCGCCGGCGGCGTGGCCTTCGAGCCACGGGCCGACCACGCCGGCCTTGAACTCGGCGCGCAGGTCGATCGAGAAGTGCGGGAGGCCGAGGCCATGGGCAAGCGTGCGCGCGCCGCGCACGGCCTGCGCCGAGCAGCAGCTCAGCGAACCATCGTTCTCGGGGTCTGCCCACAGCTCGAGCGTCACCGCGACGGCGTCCTCGCCGGCGAGCAGAGCGACGACCGCGGAGTCCACGCCGCCGCTCATCGCCACGAGCGTTCGTCCGGGCGCCGGCGCCAGTTGGGCATCCGCCCGCAGGGCCGCGCCGAGCGCGCGATGCAGCGCGTCGGCGGCCAGCTCGGCGGCGTGGCGCTTGGCCGGCGTCAGGCCGCCGAGCGCGGTCGCGATCCGCTCGGGGCCTATCCTGGCCGCATCGAGCAGCGAGGCGCCATCGAGTAGGAGCGCCACGACGGCGCTGCCGGCCGCGACGCTCGCCAAGCAGCCGCTGGCGTCGAAGCCGGCGTCGCGGATGCGCCCCCGGGGATCGCCCGGGTCGACGGCGAGCGATACGCGGATCAAATCGCCGCATGCCGCGCCCCCGGCGGCGCCGGTGTGGGCCCCCTTCGGGGTGTGCCCGCGCCCGCGGGGACTTTCGAGATGGAGGGCCAAGCCCGTCGCCGAACTCACGTGTTGAGTGTAAGCGGCGCCGGCGAGGCCTACGCGCGCGCGCGGCCCACGTTTTCGACAGAAACTATTTCGCGGCGGCCTTGCGGGACTACTTGGCGGCGGCCGCGTGGCGGGCTTCGGCGATCGCTTGGTCGATCGCGAAGGCTTCGGTGAGGCCAGTGATCGTCGTCGTCTGACCGTGCGGCTCGACGATCAGAAGGGTCGGGGTCTGGTTGACCTGGACCGCGTTTGTGATCGTGCCGTATTCGCCGACCTGCTTGGCGGACGCGTAATGAACGACAACGGAGCCGCGGCCATAACGCTGGACGGCCGGCAGTTCGCCGTGTACGACGGTGTCGTCATAGCCGTTGGGGTTCCAGAACAGGATCAGCACGGTCTTGTTCTGCTGCAGCTGTCGTTCGACCGCGGCCTGCATCTTGGGCAGCCCGGCCGCGTGTTTGGTAGCGGCACTCGGAGCGGGCTTGGCGGCGGAGGGCTTCGTGACGACGACCGCCCCGTGAACGCCAGTTGGCGTGGCGGCGGCGATCGCTGACCGGTGCGTCGTGGCGGAGTGCTTGACGACCGTTGCGTGGGTTGTCGTCGTCTTGTGGACGACGGTCGCGCCAGCGATATTGCCATTGGTTGTCTTGTGGACGACGGTCGCGTGGGTGGTGATCTGAACGGATTTGGTCGGCGCGGTCTTCACCGACGGCGGAGCGGGCACGCTGGAACCGGCGCCGGTGGTGCTCGAGGTGTGGTCGCGCAACGCGACGAACCAGACCGCGACGAACAGGACGAACGCGACCATGAAGATCTGGAAGGGACGGGAGACGTGAGTCATCTTCAAGCTCAGTGTCGGCAGATCGCGCGACAGAGTTAACCCCCGCGAGCGTGTCCGGCTCGCCCGCGCGGGGGCCACGCGCCGATTTCAGAACCGGTTCCGGCCCCGTCAAAGCGTGTGCAGGCCGCGCAGGACCGCGTGCACGACTTCGCCAGGCGCCATCTGAGCCTGACCGCCGTCGCCCATGTCCTTCAGCGTTGCACGGTCGCCGTCGAGGATCGCCACGTAGCGCGCGCCGAGGGCGTTGGCAAAGCCGAGCTGGCCCTTCAGGGAGCGTCCGGCGAACTCCATCTGGGCGGTCAGACCGGCACCGCGAGCCTCGGTCAGCAGGGCGAAAGCGCCCGCCGGCGCGGTGGTGGGCTCGTCCGCCCGAGCTGCGCTCGTGGGTTCGTAGGCGACGAACAGGTCGACGGGCGCCGGAGCGAGGAGCGGCGGCGAGCCGGCCAGCAGGATCCGCTCGATTCCAGCGGCCCAACCGATCCCAGGCGTCGGAGGTCCGCCGAGCTGCTCGACGAGGCCGTCGTAGCGCCCGCCACCGCCGACCCCGCTCTGGGCCCCGAGCGCATCGGAGGTCAGCTCGAAGACGGTACGCGTGTAGTAGTCGAGGCCGCGCACGAGCGTCGGGTCAAGCTCGTAGGCGACGCCGGCTGCATCCAGACGCGCGCGGACCTCCGCGAAATGATCGGTGTCTTCGGCGCTCAGAAAGTCGCGTAGCAGCGGCGCGCCGCGCATCGTCTCGACGGTGCCGGGGTGTTCGGAGTCGAATGCCCGCAGCGGGTTCAGATCGATGCGTGAACGGACGTCCTCTGACAGCGCCGCTTCGTTGGCGCGCAGATGGGCCCGCAGTCGATCTCGGTATTCGGCGCGCGCGGCGGGGCCGCCGAGGCTCGACAGGCGCAGGCGCAGGCCGGCGCCGGCACCGGCCTGCTCGAGGATCGCGCGCAACAGCCAGATCGACTCGGCGTCGAGCGCCGGATCCTCCGAGCCGAGCGCCTCGGCGCCGATCTGCCAGAACTGGCGGTAGCGCCCGGCCTGGGCGCGCTCATAGCGGTAGAAGCTGGACAGGTACCAGAGGCGTACGGGCTGCTTGAGCTTGTGCATGCCGTGTTCCACATAGGCCCGGCAGATCGGCGCCGTGCCCTCTGGTCGCAGGGTCAGCGAGCGCCCGGAGGCGTCCTCGAACGTGTACATCTCCTTCTGCACGATGTCGGTCGAGGCGCCGACGCCGCGCGCGAACAGTTCGGTGGCCTCGAAGGTCGGCGTCTCGATCCGCTCGTAACCCGCGCCCTCCAGGATCGTCCGGGCCTTCGCCTCCAGCGCCGCGCGCGCCGCCGACTGCTCGCCGAGCACGTCGCTGCAGCCACGCGGGGCTTTGATCTGCTGTGTCTTCGTCAAGAAGGTGTTTGTGCGGGGCGCAGCTCGACGAGGAACGGGTTGGTGGCCAGCTCGCGGGCGAGCGTTGTCGAGCCCATGTGGCCGGGATGCACGACGGTCTCGCCGGGCAGCGCGTCGATGAGCATGGCGAGGGAACGTTCGAGCGTCGGATGGTCGGCGAACGGCAGGTCGGTGCGCCCGATCGAGCCCTGGAAGAGAACGTCGCCGGAGAGGATGGCGCCGCGATCGGGCAGCGAGAAGGTGAGATGGCCAGGGCTGTGGCCGGGCGTGAGAAGCACCTCGAAATCGAGACCCGCGACGCTGAGGGACTCACCGCCGCCAAGCAGGTGCTCGGGCTGATAGCCCTCGAACGGGCCGAAGCCGGGGGGCGTGCCCAGCGCGGGATTCTCCAAGACCGGTCGCTCGATCTCCGGGCAGTAGACGGGCGCACCGGTAGAACGCGCCAATGGGGCGACCGCGCCGATGTGGTCGAAGTGGCAGTGGGTGATCAGGATCGCCTCGATCTCGACGCCGAGATCCTCGATCGCGCGGATCAGGCGCTCGGGCTCATCGCCCGGGTCGATGAGGACGGCCCGCGAGGAGTCCGGGACGCGCACGATGTAGGCATTCTCTTGGACCGGGCCGACCGTGAAGCAGCGGACGTCGAGGCCGCTCTCCGAGCCGCCCGCCATGGCGCCCGCGGTGCCGTCCGCCGGATCGCTCATCGCGCCGGGGCCTTGCCCTCTTGCAGCGCTTTTTTGCGCATCCGCCGGTCGAACATCCAACGGTCGGTGTAGTAGCTGATCGGCCAGTAAGCAAGGAGCACGATCGGGAACAGGGCAATCGCCTGGTTGCCGTGCTTGCCGAGCAGGACCAGGCTGGCGAGCAGCATCAGGACCGCGGCGATCATCGCCCGATAGAAAGCCCCCTTCCACGTGGGCGGCCGATCCTGGCGCGCGAGCTTCGGCTCCTCGCGCTTGCCTTCCTTCTCGGCTGTCGTCGGCTTGCGCCCCGTACGTCCGCGCGACTCGACGATCCCGGCGGCGTTGCCGCGATGCTTGGTCTGGCGCTTGCGCTTTGTCTGGGCCATCGCGTTACAGCCTACCCGAGCCCGTTGCGAGGACCCGCCTGGCCGACATGTGGCGATTCGGTGAAGATCGCGGCGAGGGCGTGAACATCCGGTGATCTGCCTTCCTGACGAAGCACGGCGGATGGTAGAAGGCGCGGACCTGAATCCACGAGGAGGTAGAGACCGTGCGCAGCGTCCGTGCCCTGCAGTCCATCGCAACCGCGATCTTTGCCAGCATCGCGGCGCTGAGCGCGCTCGCGGCTCCTGTGTCCGCGAGCACCATCTACACGCCGAGCGCGCCGGTCGTGGACAGGGTGACGGGCGGTCCGTGGAACACCTCACAGGGCGACTCCTCGGCGGGCGCGGCCTATCAGGAAGAAGATCTCCTACCGACGTACACGCCGGGCGGGAGCATGACGAGCCTCGGCGGCCTGGAACTTCCAAACCTGGCCGTCTACCCGGCGATCGAAGCGACCAAAGTCCCGTATCCGAGCGGCGTGGCGGGTACCCCGGGCCCGCTCGACGGCTACTGCTCGAGCCTCGGCGCCAACCCCGAGACGGGCACGCCAGTGCCCCAGCCCGGCCGCCCGCTACCGATGGCTCCGTACTACTTCCCGGATGTCGTGCGCAACGCCGACGGCTCGCTGACCGGCTACTTCGACTACCGGCCGAAGGACGCCGAAGAGGCGATCACGGTCGCGAAGTCGACCGACAACGGCGCGAGCTGGATGACCGAGGGCGACGCGCTCGGCGAGAACTCTGGCTACTGCCCGACGGCGGACACCAACGACGACGGCCAGGGCCACCCCTACGCGATGTCGGTTGGCGGCAACACTGACCTGTACACGCTGCAGCGCCCGGCCGGCGACAACACCGGCATCGGTCTACTCGTTCATTCGGTCCACCCGGCATCGGCCGACCCGCTGGAAGGGCTGCCCGAAGATCAGCCGGTCGGCGTCGACGCGAACACGTTTGCGACCGCTGAAGTCCCCATCCCCGACAGCGCCGAAGGCGGCTCCGCGAACATCCCGGTCTCGACGCTCGGCGAAGCGGGCTCGCCCGAGCACATCGTGGCCGGCCCCTACGAGGATTACAACGCGGCCTCGCCAGCAAGCTCGATCGTAACTTGCGCCGGCGTCAACGCCTCGCCGGCCGAGCTGACCGGCTGCACCGTCTCGGGCGCGAGCCCGCTGTCGGTGAAGGCCGACGACGATCTCGTGCAGGTGATCGCCAAAGCAGAAGCCAACTACACGATCCCTCAGGGGCCGAACAACACCGAAGGCACGGGCGGCCTCGCGGAACTGAAATTCACATACGGCAACGTGAGCGTGTCACCGCTGATCACCTACATCATGAACCTGAACGCCCCGAACCGGATCTACGTGGACGGGCAGATCGTGTACTGCACGCAGGCCAACGCCAACCCGACGACCAAGCTCGAGGACTGCACGACCACGGGCGCGAGCGCGCTGAGCGTGCACACCGGCGACGCAATCACGGCCGACCCGATCCTGCCGCCCGAAACGCGGATGACGACCGGCCTGGAAGCTCCCGACGGGATCGTCGGCACGCTGCCGACCTACCCGGGCGCTCCCGAAGGCTCGACGGTCGTGCTGTACACCAAGAAGATCTTGTCTTACTTCATCGAGGGCACGACCAACGGTTACATCGAAGGCACGAAATTCGAAAAAAAGACGATCAAACTGTCGAAGAGCACGATCAACTACACGCCTTCGATCACCGAAAGCGAGCAGGCACTGCCTGAAAGCGGCTCGTTCAAGGTATATCTCGGCACGGCCGTCGGATCGCCGATCCAGGAAATCACGTGCACCGGCAACGTTGCCGCCAGCCAGGCCGGCGTACCGACCGGCAGCAGGAACCTGACAGGCTGCACCGGCGGCACCGGCGAAGTCAAGGAAGGCAACTGGATCGGCGGCCCGGGCGCCGCGATCGCCCCGTATTCGGCGCTTGAACAGATCGGTGAGGGCAACAACGGCAAAAGCAAGGGCCCGCAGAAGCTGTTCGGCAACAACGAGGACCTGACGGTCCTGAGGGCCGCCTACACGACCAACGGCGTCGACTTCCACGATCTCGGCGCGATCAGCGGCACGACCTCGGGCACGGGCAACAACAGCGGCTCATACAACGACGTCTCGAACCCAGACCAGCAGAGCAGCCCGAAGTCGAGCACCGAACCGACCGTCGCCACGCCGACGCCGACCGGCCCGACGAGCCTGGCGCAGGGCAGCTCCGATCAGATCCAGCTGCGCTACGTCGGCTCGCGCGGCACGATCGTGACCAACCCGAACGGCACCTACGGCATGTTCCTGTCGGGGTCGTGGGCGAGCGACGGCGACAGCGACGCGTTCAACCAGATCTTCTATTCCGAATCGAGCAACGGCAAAGAATGGTCGGTGCCGAAGGTCGTGCTGAGCACCGAATACGAATTCAAGGCCTCGCGCGAACAGGACGAAGCGCTGGCCAGCCACATCGACTCGCCGCTCGGGATCAGCGGCTACTACTCCGGTCGCGCCTACGGCCCGTCCATCGTGCAGAACCCGAACGGCACATTGACGATGGTCTTCTCCGGCTACCGGCTGCCCAAGCCGGTAGCGAGCGCCGGCACGAAACTGGGGACCAACCTGGCCTCCCAGTACACGGTCTCCGAAAAGGACCCGGCGCTGTACCGGAACATCATGACGATGAAACTCACCTCCGCGACCTCGCCGGGCGTGGCCACCGAAACGACGGTGAGCGCTTCAGACGGAGGCGCCGGCCTCGTTGACGCGCCCGTCATCTACACCGCCACGGTCTCGCCGATCGCGCCGGGTGCCGGAACCCCGACGGGGACCGTCTCCTTCTCGGACAGCCACGGCTCGATCGCCGGATGCTCGGAAGCCAAACTGAACGAAGGCTCGCCCGACACCGCGACATGCACGACCACGCACGAGTCGCCGGCCGGCAGCGTCGAAGTGACGGCAACGTACGCGGGCGACTCCAACTATGCCGGCTCTACGGGCCACACGACCGAGAACGTGCAGGAAGCGCCCGCGATCACCTCCGGCGAAGACACAACGTTCACGAAGAGCGCGGAAGGCAGCTTTGAGGTGACGGCCACCGGCACCCCGGCGCCGGCCATCTCTGAGTCCGGGACACTGCCTGAAGGCGTGACGTTCGAACCATTCAGCGGCACCCTCTCGGGCGTTCCTACCCAGGAAGGCGTCTTCCACGTCGAATTCACCGCCTCAAACGGCGTCTCCCCCAACGCGGTCCAGCACTTCACCATGACGGTCGACGCGCCCCCGGTCATAGACTCGCCCGCGGAAGCGACGTTCGACGATCACGTACACGGCGAATTCCGAGTCACCGCCACCGGCACTCCGGCGCCGACGATCACCAAGTGGGGCACGCTACCGGAAGGGGTGAGCTTCACGGACGGCGTGCTGTCCGGCACCCCGACCCAGACCGGCACGTTCGAGATCACGTTCACCGCCGAAAACGGAGTGGGCGCGAACAGTGTCCAGCAGTTCAGGCTGAAGGTCTTGGGGCTACACATAACTACCTCGTCGCTGCCCGAGGTCACGCCCGGAGTCCATTACAGCGAGCAGTTGCAGGCGACGGGCGGGACCGTGCCGTACGAGTGGAAACTGATCACCGTCGACGGCAAGCTGCCCAAAGGTCTGAAATTGAGCCATGCGGGCCTGCTGTCGGGGACCGTGAGCGCCAGAAAGTACCCGCACGGCGGCACCTTCCCGGTCACGGTCAAGGCGACCGACTCGACCAAGAAGACCCACCAGACGGCGACCACCAGCCTGACCGTCACCGTCTCGTAGGGCAACTCGGGGCGCAACTCGCCGGGCGGCTCGAGGGAGCCGCCCGGCGAGCCCAAACTCATCAGGCAGAGCCGCCGGGCGATCCCAGAGCGCGCTCGAGCAGTTGACGGTCGGGGTCGAAACCGACGATCGGCACGTCCGGCGGAAAGCCCTCCAGGGCGGCTTCGGGCGCCAGCCCGACGATCTCGGCGCTCGCGACCGGCACGTGCGCGCGCACATGGCTGAGCACGGCCGCCAAAGGCAGCTCGAGCGGGTGCTCGACGTTCGTCGATACCTGGGCTACCGGCGGCGCCCCGCCGGTAGCGTCAAGCTCGACGCCGATCGCGCGCACGCCTGGCAGGCCCTCGGCGCCGCCTTCGCGGATCAAGGCCGCGATGGCGCGCGCGTCGGCGATCGTCGCGGGCGGAGCGAGCTGCAGGTTGAACGCGACCAGCGGCTCGCGCGCGGCCACGAGCGTGGCACCGGCGGTCGGGTGCAGCTTGGCGGGGCCGAAGTCGGGGCGCAGCTCGCCCGACTCCAGGCGCCGCGCGAAGCCGGCGACGCCGCCGGCGCGCAGCTGTGCGCGCGTACGACCGCTTGCAAGCTCTCCGTAAAGGAAGACCGGCACCGACAACTCTTCGCCGATCCGGTCGGCAAGGACGAGCGCCTCGGCGATCGCGGCGCCGCGATCGGCCGCGTCGAGGTAAACGATCGGCGCGACGTCGAGCGCGCCCACGTGGGGGTGCTGGCCGGGACGCGGACCGGCGTCGGCAACGACGTCGACCAGGGCGACCGCCTCGCGGGCCCCGTCCAACAGCGCGTCGGCGAGCGCACCGGACAGACCGGCGAGCGTGTAGACGGAGCGATCGTGGTCTGGGTCGGAGTGAACGTCCAGGAGCCGGGCCTTTCCGGACCCGGCGAAGGCGCCGGCGATCGCCTGGATGGCGACCTCGCTCCGGCCCTCGGAGATGTTTGGCACCGCCAGGAGCAAATGCCGGAGGAGGGACTCGAACCCCCGGCACGCACAGGTCGCGCCCACGCGTGCCTCCACCAAGCTTGGCTCCAGTTCGTCGGTCTTGCCCTAGCAATCTAAGACATCTCTTGCCGGAAGACCCAGCCGCATGGCCTCTTGCTCGCGATTCGCTGCGTAGTCGGCCATTCCGGCGAAACTTAGCGGCGGGCGCGTGCTGGCAGATCGGCATGCTTTCTGGCCTGGACTCACACAGACTGCCGCGGGATGGCGACGGCCGCACGTCGAGTCGTCGCCGTCGGCGAGCGGCTGCTCGTCTGGCAGAGCCGACCAACGACCGGGACAAACGCCGGTTCGATTCCGATCGTCGCCTCCCCGATCGTTGGGGGTACGATCGTTCCAATGGCAAGACGTAATGTGCCCGTACGTCGCGGCGAAACCCTGCCGGCCGACTACCCGCGGTTCCTCGAGGAGGTCAAGCGCGCCGTCTCGACTGCACGATCACAGGCCGCGCTGGCGGTCAGCGCAGCCGTGCTCGCAGCGTACTGGGAGATCGGCACCGGCATCATCGCGCGTGAGGACCGAGAGGGCTGGGGCGCAAAGGTGATCGAGCGGCTGGCCGCTGACCTGCGACGTGAGTTTCCCGATATGCGAGGGCTGTCCGCTCGTAACCTTCGCTACATGCGCGAGTTTGCGCGCGCATGGCCGGCGCAGAGCGCTAACGAAATGTTGCAGCAACCTGCTGCCAAATTGCCGTGGGGACATCACATGGTGCTGCTCGACAAGATTGCGGACGCCGATGTGCGCGCATGGTACGTGCGCACGGCAGTCGAGCATGGCTGGTCGCGCAAGGTCCTCGAGGCCCAAATCGCCAGCGATCTTCGCGGCCGGCAGGGCGCGGCCCTCACCAGCTTCGATCACGCCCTACCGGCGCCTGACTCAGAGCTCGTCCGCGACGCGATCAAGGACCCATACAACTTCGAGTTCCTCAGCCTCTCGGCCGACGCGAAGGAGCGTGACCTGGAGGCCGCGCTCCTGAACGACGTGCAGAGCTTCCTAATGGAGATGGGCCGGGGATTCGCCCTGGTCGGACGGCAGTTTCCGCTTCGGGTTCCCGACGGAGAGAGCGGCGAGGAGTCCGAGTTCTTCCTCGACCTGCTGTTCTACAACTACAGGCTGCGGCGCTTTGTTGTCATCGACCTGAAGATCGAGGATTTCAAGCCGGAGTTCGCCGGCAAGATGAACTTCTACCTCAATGCCGTCGACGAACTCGAGCGACAAGAGGGCGACGCAGCAACAATCGGTCTCGTGCTGTGCCCGGGACGCAACAAGACCGTGACTCAGTGGGCGCTGCGCGGCCTCGATACTCCGGTCGCGGTCGCTCGGTACACGACCGGCGACACCATCATGACCGACGAGACCCCCAATGCGCTCAGGCCGGCCCTGCCCGAGCTACCTGAGCTCGCCGCAGAGCTGAGCGGGATCACCGAGGCGGCGAACGTGATCTACGACGACGAAAAGCTCGATACGAGCCCAGATTGAATTTGGCAGCAGCTTGCTGCCAAATTCGACCCCATACTGCCGCGCCACCCGTCCCACGCGGCGATCAACGTTCCGATCGCCATCGTGTCAATCTCGGCCAGAAGCAGCGCCTCCGCGTCCGCGAGGAGCAGAGCGAATAGGCCCTCGGGCGTGTCGGTGACTCTCGGCAGACTCTCCGCAGCCGCTCACAGCTCCAGCACAGTCTGGGCATCCCGCTCAACGGCGCTGCGGATATTCCACTCGGCCATGATCGACACGAATACCAGCAGCGGACGCACCAGCGCTACAACGGTTCGAGTCCGAGTAGTCCTGGAAGCTCATCCAACGAGCGCAGGATCTCCGTTGCCCCGGCGTCGCGCAGCGCCTGCTCGTCACTGTCCGCCGCCAAGCCCAGGGCACACATGCCGGCCGCGACCCCCGCTGTGACTCCGGATGGGGTGTCCTCCACGACCACGCAGTCGGACGGTTCCATTCCCATCGAGTCGGCCGCGTGCAGGAAGACATCAGGCGCCGGCTTGCCGTTGGCGACTGAGTAGCTCGAGAAGCGCGCGGTCTCGGCAAAGAAGCGGTCCAGTCCCGTCAATCTCAGCGACAGGGCGATCTTGGCGAGCTTGCCCTGAGACGCTACGCACACAGGGATGCCCGCCGCAGTGACCTGCCCGACCGTCTCGATCGCTCCCGCAACGGGTTCGAGTTCGTGGTTGAACACGGAGTCACGTTCGGTCTCGTAACGCGCAATCCAATCCCCTGGCAGCGAGCGGCCGAGTTGCTCCTCCGCTCGGGTCCGGATGTCGGCGAGCAGCATCCCCTGATGTTCGCGTCGTGACTGCGCAAGGGTCGTGGGCAGGCCCTCATCGCTCAGCATCTCGGCGAGTACGCGGTTTGAGATCGTCTCGCTGTCGACAAGCACGCCGTCGCAGTCGAAGATGACCAGTCGCAGATCGCGCCACACGGGCGGCCAAGATACCGACCACGAATGTCGCTGGCCTGGTGCGCAAGGGTTGCGAGAGGTGTGTGCACGTTAGAGTTCGGCACGATGGTCGACCATCCGTTCCGGGCGGCGTGGCGTACGCGCGACCTCGATGAGTGGATCGAGGCCCTCTCACCCGAGATCGTGCTGCGCTCGCCCGTCGTGCGCAAGCCGTTTCGAGGACGCTCAAAGGCCAGGGAACTCTACGGCGTCCTGTTCGAGACGTTCGGTGAGATGAAGATCACCAGCGAGCTTGCCGGCAAGGACAATCATGCGTTCTTCTGGCGAGCTGAGGTCGCGGGCCGGTGGATCGAGGGCGCCGATCTGCTGAGCTATGACGGGCAGGGCAGCATCACGGAGATCAGAGTCCTGATCCGGCCCCTCGTGGATATCGCTGTATTCGCTTCGGCGGTCGGCCCGTCGCTGGCAGCCAGGCGGAGTCCCGCTCGGCGCGCGGTCGTCCGGCTGCTGACGCTGCCTCTCAAAGGCATCCTCACCATCGCTGATGTCGTGGCGTCGCGGCTGCTCGGGCTCGGTTGATGTAACCGGTCAGGCCGTCGCGGAAAACCCGCTGAGGCGCCTACCTGGAGGCCAGCTGGAGGATCGGGATCGTGCGACCGGCGCGGGCCGCGCTCTCGCGATAGGACGCGAATGCAGGAAACACCCGGGCGCTGCTCCCTAGTTGCTCCCGAAAGACGTTGGCACCACGACGGAAATGTCTCGCCAAGTTCCGTTCAGGCAGTGCTTTACGCCTGTGGTCGCTGGGCCTGTCTCGACCTGTCGCGGCCCGTCTACATTGACGTTTCGATGCACTTGGTAGGACAGCTCTCAAACCCATCATCAAGTTTGAAGACGATCCTCGGTCTTGACGAGCACGGGGAGGGCTAGCGGAGTCCGAGAGCGTCGAGACGAATGCCCATTGCAACCTGGGAGACGTCGAACGTAGACGCGAGCGTTATCGGGTCTTGGGACTCCGCGAACGAAGCGGCCATCAGACGACGCGGCATGAGTAGGTCGGCTGCGAACTCGTTTGCTGCTCGCTCTGCTCGCCAGTCGAAGCCAGGCGGCGTGCCCTCCGCGAGGTCGATATGAAAGCGGCCTCCATAGTCGGATCGCTCATGGTGTCGGAGCAGATAGTGGCCCAGCTCGTGCGCCATCGTGAATCGCTGGCGTGTCTTCAGTTGATCGTCGTTGATCCCGATGACCGCGCCGTCTTCGTAGGCGAAGACAAAGCCTGAGAGGGCTTCTCGAAACGAGCGTTTTAGGACGAGCACACCGCATCGGCCGCAGAGGCTGAGCACATCTATCGGCGGTGCGTTGACGTTGGCCTTCTCAAGAAGCTCGTTGGCGGCGTGGGACGGCCCTGCCGCAGACACCGACAGCTCCGCCCGTGGCATGGCCGCGACTTCTGCGTCGCTTACAAGCCGGTCGATGGCTTCATAGAGCTGGTTATCGACCAGTCGCTCGGCAGTAGCCCGAAGCAAAGCTACAACGGGCCTTCGCGCTCGGTTGGGCGGAAGGAATGTGCTGACCTCGACGCCGAGGGCATCGGCTATGTCGATCAGGTCATCGAGGCCGGCGGTGCGCTTGCCGGACTCCCATAGCGAAACGGACGTCTGCGTTCGGTCAAGGCGCTCGGCAAGTTGCGCCTGGCTCAGGCCAGTTCTCTCGCGGCTCTCGCGGATTCGCTGGGCGACCCACGTAGTGGTCTCAGACACGGGCAGAGATGGTAGACCTAGCGTTCATAGCGATATGCTATACTGGATTACAGAACGTCATAAGGCCCTTGGGTCATGCCTTGGGCAAGTCTACGCCGTCTAGCGGCGTCTACGTAGGAGGACACATGGCTGCGCCAACTGCTGAGGACCCAGAGGTCCACAAGCCAGTAACGATCAAGGTCAATGAAAAGCCGGTCGAGCTGCCGTCTCATCGTGTCACCGGGCTCCAGATCAAGGAGGCCGCTATCGCCCAGGGCGTCGAGATTAAGCTCGACTTCGAGCTGACCGAGGAGGCTCACGACAAAAAACCTGCTCGAACCATCACAGACGACGAGAAGATTACTGTCACGAAGCACTCCGAGTTCTTGGCTAACGATGCCGAAGAAGATTCCTAGATGAAGCAGGCGGTCGTAGATGGGATAAAGGAACTTGTCGAGGGCCTACCGGACTCCACTGTGACCGCTGTGGAAGACAGCGATGGAGGTGCATTTGTGCTCGTTGAGCCGATCGACATTGGCTCACGGTTTGCTCCATCAGAGACTTGGATCGGCTTTCACATCACCTTTTCATATCCCGAAGCGGACGTATATCCACATTTCATCGATGCAGGCGTCAAGTACGTAGGCGAAGGCCCAACGCCCAATCAGCATCCCGATGGCGACCTGCCCACTGCCCTTTCGCGAGGGCAAGCTCTGCCGCACTTCGATAGGGCCGCGATACAGATTTCGCGACGATCAAAGAATCCCGGCACGGCGCTATACAAGTTGCGTCGAGTCATCGACTTCCTGAAAACCCGGTAGATAGCGATGAATAGCGCTTGGACTCTCACGATAGACGCGCGCATGTATGACGAACTACTTGCACACCTCTTCCCAGGAGACGACGACGAGCACGGTGCCGTGATTGCTGCCGGGATTGTAGAGACTGCTCGCGGGACACGATTGCTGGCTCGGACGCTATTCAAGGCCACTGATGGAGTTGATTTCGTTCCTGGTCGGAACGCTTATCGTATGCTCACCGCTGCGTTCGTGCGAGAACGAATCCGCTACTGCCGAGACGAACACTTGGTTTATCTCGGCATACACAATCACGGCGGTCGCGATGAGGTCGGATTCAGCGAACCCGACAATCGCTCACATGAGCGAGGCTATCCAGCGCTACTCGACATCTCAGGGCAGCCCGTCGGCGGTCTCGTGCTCGCAGACAATGCGCTCGCTGGTGATATCTGGATGCCCGATCGCTCACGTCGGACTATCAGCGAAACCATCGTAGTAGGCCCGACGATGCGCCGAATATTCCCATCGCCTCCACCGCCGGCACCGAAGGCTGATGCGGAGTACGACCGGCAAGTGCGATGGCTCGGCGACAGGGGGCAGGAGGTCTTGTCACGCATGAAGGTGGCGGTGGTCGGTGCAGGAGGCGTTGGACTCCCACTAGCCACGATGCTTGGCCGACTCGGCGTCGGACAGATTTCCGTCATCGATCCAGACCGCTTGGAGCCCGAGAACCTCCCCAGGATGCCAGAGGCGCGACGACTCGACGCGATGATGCAACTGCGCCGTCTACCGGGAATGGGCCGCCCGCGAATGAAGCGTCTCGCCGACCGGCTTTGCACTCGCAAGGTTCGGCTTGCGCGCCGGGCAGTCCATCGAGCCAACCCCAACGCCACTTTCGTAGGCATACCGAAAAATATCGCAGAACCAGATGCCGCTAGACAGCTAGTTGATTGCGACTTCATCTTTCTTGCCGCCGACTCGCATTTGGCACGGATGGTCGTGAACGTCATCGCTCATCAGTATCTGATTCCCGTCGTGCAAATGGGCACGCGGATCGACGTTGACGAAATCACCGGCGATGTTGGAGGCATACGCACGAACGTGCGCCTGATCCTGCCGTACTCCGGCTGCCTCCGTTGCAACGGCCGTATCGATAGCACGAAGGTCCAAGAAGAATCGGTTGGAGCGTCGGAGCGAGAGCGCAACCGCTATGTAGACGAGATACCCGCCCCGAGCGTCATTACATTCAACACGCTGTCAGCAGCACAAGGTGCTACCGACTTTCTGCTAATGCTTGGCGGGCTCATCAACCAGAAAGCGTCGCTTGGTTGCCTCCGTTTTGAGCCGCGAGACCGAAGCTGCAAACCCATTGAGCCCTCTCCGGGTAGACCGACGTGCCCCCACTGTGGCACGGCTACGCAAAGCCGGCGCGCACGTGGTGACTCAGTAGAGCTACCACTTCCGGAGCGCTAGACAAGACGCACGTCGCAAAAGCGGCATTGAGCGACTGTAGCTCCTACAGTCTTGACGCTGATGGCTGGGGTCGTGCGTCGATAAGGGCCGACCGTAGATCGCGCCCGTGCGCGTTGGCAGCCGCTCGCACTCGGCCCGGCAATGCGGCAGCGCGATCGTTCCACTTTCTTCCCTCGCGGTAGCGGATCGCGAGGAACCAGCCTTTTTCTACATCGTCTGAGGCCATATACGAGGGCAACTGCCGGTCAAGACCATTCCAGAACTTCCCGTTGTGTAGCTTCTTGACCTCAAGGTGAGCACGGTTGGTGTAACCATTAGAGAAAGTGAAATCGACCGGGCCACGACCCAATTCAACCTCCCTGCTCACGACAATGTTGTTCGCCTCGCAATAGTTACGCGCTATTCCGTAGAATACAAGTTGGGCGGCAAGCTCTTCCTTATCTTTGGCTCGATCCCAAAGCAATCGCCAGCCGCCTTGTTGCTCTATAAAGAGACGGAACCTCGCAATGATATGTTCGATTACTTGCTCAAACGCAGCGGCATCATTTGGCGGGGTTATTGCGAGAGGGTTTTGGAGCGTAAAGTCATTTGCGGCCTGCTCCCACAGCACCACGCCCTTGCGATCGCGCTGCATGTCATAGGGTTCAGCCGGTTCCGACTCCTGCGTCTCGGCCCACCCTCGGACGGATTCGGGATTCTGACGCGCGGCGGCAACGATCCGTTCCTTCGATACCTTCCCCAAGATCTCGTAGTTCAGGTCATCACGTAGGCACTGGGCCTCGTAGTATTTCCACCAATCCTCGTCGTTAATGGTTGGTAGCTCGTCTAGGAATCGTTCGGGCACGAACAGAAGCGGCCCGTTTGTTGCGGGATTCGTCGGCAGGTTGACGATCTCGGTGCGGAACCGCTGACGTTGTTGATCGAAGTCGGCGCCATATAGACGATGGGGATGCAAGTCCATCTCGTGTCTCGCGGCTATCTCTTGCGTGTATGCAATCAAACGGGGCTTCAATATCGTGCATGTCGCATCAGAGATACGGTCCGGGCCTATGCCGCGACGCAAAATGCCTAGCTCCTCAAAGTGCGAGGGACGAGCTAGCCCACGAGTTATGGCATCTGCGATAGCTGCTGCGATTGCTTTTGCGAATCCGCGGCCGCTGCCAGCGCCCTTAGTTCCCCGCGCCGTGTATCCGAGGCAAAACTCGTGAGGCTCCTTAAACAACAGGAGGTCTACCGCCTTACGGTACGGAATGCTGTTCGGCTGGCGGTTGCCTTGCGCGACCAGCATGAAGGCTGCGTCGAAGTGCGCGATTAGGGCATCATGCGCGCCCGACCAGCGTTGATCTTGATCCTTGAAGATGAGGAACGGATCAACGAAAAGCTCGGTGTCAACATCGAGAATCGTGTCGAACCAGTCGTCGGCGGCTGTTCTGGTAAGGCCAAAATGAGTGCTCGCGAGCATGGGTCCATTATCTACCCATCAGCAGACGACGTCCAGCATGGCGAATAGCTGACCCGTTGGACACGTCGCACAAGTGCCATTGGACGGCGAGGAGGGCGTCTAGCGCCGTCGTGCTCACAACTCGGGCTCAGAGCTTGGCTCGCCCGAATAGCTCACACGCCGTCAGCTCCAAGGCGGCGGCAATCTTGAGGACCGTATCGACTCTGACGTTGAACTCGCCGCGCTCGATAGCCCCGTAGTAGGAGCGATCCAGGCTCGCTTTCCTCGCAAATCCCTCCTGTGAGTAGCCGCGATGCTCGCGAGCAGAGCGAATCGCTTTGCCGAGCGCTTGGTTTGCGGGCGATTTCTTCGCTGGCATCACGTCATCGCCCCGTCCATATCCGCTCGATCGTTTCTCGGCGCTTGCGAGCGCCCACCGCTGGCGGCCGGCTTTTCAGGCCGTAGTGTGCGCGAAGGATTTGCTGGACCCGTCCGTCAGTCAGTCCGACTCGCTCCCCGATGGCGGCGAAGGTCAGGCCGTCGATCATGCGCAGACGGATGAGTTCGTGTTTCGGGGTCGAGGGCAGTTGGATGCTGCCCCCAGGAACGCGCGGCAGGGTCAGGCCGTGTTCGTTCAGCTCGCGGATGACTTGGTAGACCTCGAGCGCGCCGAAGTGCGGGCTACTCAGCAGCTCGTCGCAGGGGTGCTGACGGAAGTCCTCAATGCTCTTGATGCCGACCACCTGCAAGCACGCGAAGGCCGCGGCGCTGATGTCCAGCTCGGTGACGCGCATGGTTGCCCGCCCCGGTCAGCCGGCGATCAGGCCGAGCGCGTCCAGGTGCCTCGCGCAGCGTGAGGCGCCGACGAACTCGTCCAGACGGAGGATGACGCCGTCGGCGTGAAGCCGGACGATGGCATCGACGACGGCCATCGACTCGCACAGCGAGTCCAAGGGCCGCGCCGGGGGCGAGGTTCCCGAGGGCTCATCGGGGCAGCTAATGACGCCGTTGGCATGAAGCAGAGCTACGGCCTCGATGATGGCCTTCGGTGTCGCGCCTGAGAGCGTGCGTTGTTGCTGCTTGAGCGAGCAGGTTTCGCGGTGATCGGTGCGGAGAACCTGACGGACGATGGCTCGCTGGGCCATCCCCGAGTCATTGGTGCATCTACTATTGGCCTGCATGGGAGCGCAACCTCCTGTGCCACGGCCCCGGCAGTCACAAGCTGCGCGGGGCCACTTTTTGCCTTATGTGGTGTTTGCGCCTGCCCGGCAGATAGCCCGGCGAGCGGGACGAGCGTATCAGGTCTTGCGGCCAGGGATGAGCGCTTCCTTGACCTCACGCACGTCTCGACCGATGGCATCCAGACGGGCCAGGTCGTCCGACGCGACGCTCAAGGATTTGGTCTGCCGGTCAGTAGGTTGGCCATCCTACGGACAAGCTCGTCGGTCAGCTCCGCGTCATAGGGCGAAAAATCAGAGAGCGAAGTCGGCGGATAGTCATGCCCAGGTTCGTAAGAACCTTGAAGCAAGCGGCCATCGACGGTCAAATACCAGCCCGCACGGCCAGCTTCGGATGCCTCCTCTCGGGTCGGGTAGTGGGACCCGCGCAAGATCCACAGCTTCTCGGCCCGCTTCCGTTCCCGAACTCTCTTGCCGAAGATTCCCTCGACCGTTTCCCGGCTGATCCACTTGACGTGCTCCGTCGGGATCTTGGCGGCTCGTGCGCGCTGTGCGCAGGCTCGCGCTGCCTGCATCGCACGTTCGTAATGCGGCCGGTTGGCGTCGCGTATTCGTGCGCCCTCGGCTTCCGCCGCCTCCCGCTGCTTCTCATCGGCTGCCCGGCGTTGAGCGACGTCCTGCGACGCTAGGACAACAGCGTCTTCCAAGCCCCCATCGTCCATCTCGGGCAACTGTAACAAGTATGGGTATCAGGTCTTGCGGGCGGTGATGAGCGCTTTCTTAACCTCGCGCACGTCTCGACCGATGGCATCCAAGCGGGCGAGGACCGCCTCCTCGAACGTCTTGCCGGTGGCGTAGCGACCGGCGGCCCGGAGCAGTTCGGCCGGGTCGGTTTCCAGCGCCAGGCCGATGCGCTCGATGATCTCGTCAGCCGGTGGTCCTTGGGAGCCGAGCTCGATGCGGGAGAGGTTGGAGGCCGACATCGGCACGCGCTCGGCGAGCTGGTTGAGCGTCATGCGGCGTTCACGCCGGAGCTTGCGCACCAGGGCGCCTAGGGCGAGGGCGCGGCTGGCCTCGGTGTTGCCTCGCGGACTTGTCATCCACGGAGGCTACGAGCCGCTTGGCCGGGCTCCTTGCCGTTTCCCGTGATATAGGATATGGCCCGCTACTCCGGGAACGATGGACTCGCGCGTGGCTCTATCCCCGACCGACAAGGAGACACCAGACCTGATGCAGACGCCCTCTTGCCTGTGGATGCGAGTCGTCGGCGCCTTCGTAGTCGGGGTCGTTGTGCTGGCTTCCGCGATCGATGCGGCGCAGGGAGCTTCGGCCGAATCAACGCCCGAACAGGTCGCCGCTCGGCAGGCTGCGGCGAGCGATCTGCGGACGCTGGCCTCAGACGTGCTGCGCGACTACCAGCGGGGCGGTCGAGACGTCATCACGAAGCTGGAAAAGGGGTGCTGTGGAGTGCGGACCATCGAAGTCTTCTACCTCGCCAAGCCCGGCAGCTATGCCAAGCACGGGGCGTATGAGCTGCGGGGCTATTTCACGCATGGACGGTTGAGCCCGAGCACCAGCAACGGGGTACTCATTGCTGAGTTTCCAACGCACGGTCCGTACCACCTGGGGGCAACGATCGGCACGCCGACCTACCTGTTCCAGCTCGACGCCGAAACGCGGGGTGCCTGGACCCTCGACGCAAGCTATATCGAACGGGCGCAACTCCACTACACGACGCGGGCATCGTCTCCCCATGAACAGATCACACGACTGACCGCCGCAAACCTCAGTCCGTTCTACGGCCAAGCGCTCGGTGTCCTGCACAAGGCCGAGAGCCATGCGCCGGTTACGCCAGAGACATTCCTGCATCCAGGGCTGTCATGTGAAGCGTTGGGCGTATGTTGAGCGTCGAGACAGGCGTGCGCCGAGCGCCGATGCGGAGGTTCGGCGTCCTTACCGCTCTGGCAGCCGCGGTCCTGTGGATGGCTGTCGGGTCATTGCCGGCTCGGTCGGCACCATCGGCAAATGCTGCGTCTCGGGAGGTCGCCGGGCTGGCGGCCCATGATGCAGCCTATCTCGCTGGGCGGATCAGAGCTGCGGCACGGCGGGGTGGGTCAATGACTGTCGTCAATGTCGTGCATGGGTGCTGCGGCGTCGTCGCGCTGGAAGTTGACGAGCGGAGTCGGCCCGGCAAGGCGGCGCGCTACGGCGTCTACAACCTCACGCTGGTCACGAGTCCTCATGGCATCGACCAGATCAAAGTCAGCGAGAGCAGGACGCGGGGGCCGTACCACCTTGGCGGGTCAGTGTCTGTGCTCTACAGCTTTGAGATAGCACCGGGCGGCAATGCTCGGCTCAACGAAGGCAATTGGGTGGTCGGGATCGGCCATACCTTCCACGCGGACGATCACTGGACGACTGGCAAGGTTGAAGATCACGTTGAGGAAGCAGAGATGACGCCCGCTGAGCTACAGGTGCTCGACGGGCAGGCCCTAGCGGTGCTCGGCAAGGCTGAGAGCCATGCGGCGGTCAGCCAAGAGGCGTATCTGCGTCCGGGTTTGCCCTGTGGCCTGCCCGAACAGCAGGCGTGTGAACCTGGGGGACGGTGGTAGATGTGCCACACGCCGTCACGCCTGTCGTCGGCTCGGCACTACATCGGCTCAGATAGTGGGTCTTTGAGTATCTCGTGGAGGTGGGTCGCCAGCTCTTTATAGCTCTCATCAAGCACGGCACTCGGGCCGAGCAGTTCGCCCTGTGTATGCGGGAGGCCAAACTCGTCCGTCCATAGCCACTTGTGCCAGCGCTCAACCAGCTCCGGTTCATGAGCTGCCAGCTCATCGCTTTCTACGTCTCCCGCTGGGCCGAGAAATGCCTGGAGTGGCTCAGCTAGCCTGTGACGTTCTTCTGCCGTGAAAGGCAACGTCGCGTTGACCATCCTCATTGCTGCTTGTAGGCCATAACGTGTTTCCACGCTAACGCCGGGGGGCCAGAGCTGGAGAACGTGGCCGGGGGAAAGCGCATCGGCGCACGCGCGACCAACCAAGACACCGTGCCAGAGCGCCATGCGTTCTAAGGGGCGGCGCTGGTCGGAATCAGTTTGCCAACTGGCTTCTAGGTAACGATGAGCCCGCTTGGCGCTGTAGCGCATCTTGAAGTAACTATCCCAGTCCTCAAACGCTAGTTCTTTCGCGTGGTCCCATCGTTCGTTTGTCATTGCTTACATCCAGCCTACAGTGCGTCATAGGTATTACTTTTTCTTAGTTTATATTACATCGCCATGTTTTAGCAATGGACAGAGCTTTGTGTGAAAGAACGGCCTCGCAATCTCCTGGAGCGTCTCGCCGTCTGCTACGACGGTGCGCCACTCATACCCGCTGACATCTTCGATAGCCCTCATTGCAAAGTGCTTTGCGTCACTTAGCGGAGGGGACGAACGCATACGACGGTATGGCTCAATGGCTTCGCCCAACAAGCCGCTGTTCTCTGTTAGCACCACGACCCCATGTTCTCCGTTGATGCCACGCACGTTGTTCTCGTACCACCGTCGCCACATGTCATCGAACAGGTCGCGGTGGTACAAACTTCCACCTAGTTCCAATACAGCCTCAAAGGGATAGACCAAGCCCCGTCGCTCGACCGCTTCCCTGTCGTGGGCGAGCGGCCAGGTATCAAGGAGCTTCTGGACATACGCCACGATGGTCTCGTCCATATCAGTAGACAACTTGTGAACGCCTTTTTTGCGATAGGCCGGCGCAATGTCACGCCATGCCTGGCCTCGCGCAAGAAGATGTATGAAGCTATAGAACAGGTGTTCCGCACACGCTTCATGGCGTAGTGCAAACCTGGGCGGCGACTCACCATGAATCTCGGTTGCCAAGTACCGTTCAAACTGTGCAGCAATGCCTGCGTAGTGCAACGCAAAGGCTGATGTCTCCAGGCTGGTGAGACCGTAGCCGATGTACAAGCGCTGCTTGTCAGACAGTGGTATCTCGGTGTCGAGTGGAGGGTCTAGTGTCGGTGGATAGCCATGTAGGTAGGCCACGAAATCGTGGAACAGGTTGCGTCGCCGCACCTTGAAGACGTTTTCGGAGATGCCGGGCAGCATCCGTTCTCGCTGACTGATCGTCAGCCCCTCAAACTCCGGCGTTGCTGCGAGGGCAGCCTGGGCCACAAGACGATCGGTTGTCTCGACCATGCTGTCGATCTTGTCATGCAGGGCTTTGGACGCACCCTTCGCAAGTGTGGCGTTGTCAGCTCCCGGAGCAGACCTAAGTTCGACCTCCCTGGATGCCAGCAGGCGCGGATACTTCGCAAGCGCCTCGGGACGGATTGACTTCTCGTCTTTGCCGATAGTCATCAGCTCGCGATAAAGGGGGTCCTCATCGTCGGCCGGCTGACCTGGCGTTGAGCCGGGTGCAATCCGGGTGGCGTTGGCCACCCGATCTTGTCTGGCCCGTCGCAGAGGAGGATGGGACGCTCCACGAGCTGTTAGGTCATCCACGCCGGGTGGTCCTGACGGTGTTCCAGCCATCAGCACAGCGTACCGGCCGTGGTCGAAATCGAGCGGTCGAAAAAGCCTCCCAAGAAGGAGTCGATTACTCATGCCATCTCCGTCCGCCGCCCAGCCTCTCGACCCTGAGCCCGACGTATGGCCGCTCGCAGCTCTCGATCTAGAGCCCGAGCGGTGCTTCTGCCTGAGTTGTGGCGACGAGCTGCCGTGCTCGACCTGCCCATGCGACAACACCCGCCCGTCCAAAGGAGCTGATCCCCGATGGCCATCATCCGCCGACCTCAACCGGCCGTCCATCCCGACCAACGCCTAAGCGCCGACATAGCCGAGGCCGAGCGGCCCGGCATCGTGGCGGCCGCCCGCATCAACGCCGGAGCCTTTGCGACCTCGGTCGCTCTGCACAACGCCGCCATGTTGTCTCGGACGGCTGACGCGGCTTTCAAGATCAGTCCGATGGGTGAGGACACCTATCGGTCGAGGCGGCCGTCCTCGCCCACTACGGGACGGTGCAGCTTCCCGACGATGAGGTCGTGCGGCTCCGCGCCTTTCTCAGTGACGAACTGGCCAAGCTCCGCACGGACGCCGACCGGGAACGCTCCGTCCAAGAGCGCCGGCTGCGCAAGCTCGATGGCGAACGCTCGAAGCTCCTTGCAGCGCACTACGCCGACGCGATCCCGCTGGACCTGCTCAAGAGCGAGCAGGACCGGATCGCCAGCGAAGCCGCCGCCGCAGAAGGCCGACTGTCAGCCATCGCCGCAGACTTCCAAACGGCAGAGTCGAACCTTGAGCGAGCCCTGAAGCGAGCCGGCGACTGCCAACGTGCCTACAGCGAGGCATCCGGCTCAATGCGCCGGCAATTCAATCTCGCGTTCTTCAAGCGCCTGCTGATTGACGAGGAATACAGCGTCTCGGGCGAACTGGCCGAGCCGTTCGACGTGATCCTCGGCGACGAGCTACGGCGTGCCGTGATCGCCCGCGAGGCAGAAGCACTCACCGACGCGATCGATCGCGCTAGGCGCGAGAACGAGCAGCGCCCACGCGAGCCAGAGTTGGCTCTTGTGGGCGCTGAATCCACCGATCCCTCTTGGGACCGGGGTTTGAATCCGAAGATTATGGTGCCGGAGGAGGGACTCGAACCCCCGACCTTGGGATTATGATTCCCCTGCTCTAACCAGCTGAGCTACTCCGGCCCGGGACGGCGCAGTTTAGCCGCGCGCCCCGGCGAGCGGCAATAATCTGCCCGTGACAGACGGCGGCCTCACCTCAGGCAGGGCCTCGGCCGGCCGCGCAAAGGTTGTGATCCTGGGCGGCGGCTTCGGCGGCGTCTACACCGCTATCTACCTGGAGCGGCTGATCGCAAAAGGGGCGCCGCTGGACGTGGTGTTGGTCAACCGCGAGAACTACATGGTCTTCCAGCCGATGCTCGGCGAGGTGATCGCGGGCGACGTCGGGATCACGGACACGGTCAGCCCGTTGCGCCAGCTCCTGAAGCGTACGGAGGTCTGGGTCCAGGAGATCGAGGAAATCGACATCGAGCAAAAGACCGTGACCTTGGGCGCCGGCTTCTCGCCAAGGAAGCACACCTTGGAATACGACCATCTGGTCATCGCCCTCGGCACCACGACCGGCGCGAAGGCCGGCAAGGGGCTTGCTGAGCACGCGCTGCCGTTCAAGACGCTGTCAGATGCCGTGGCGATCAGGAACCATGCGATAGGGGTACTCGAGCAGGGGTCGGTCCTCAAAGACGAGGCCCAAAGGGAGGCCATGCTGACGTTCGTCATCGCGGGCGGAGGCTTCTCGGGCACGGAGGCGGCCGCTTCGCTGAACGGTTTTCTGAGGAATGCGGTCGGGCAAGGCCACGACTACCGGACGATCGCCGAGGACGAGGTCAGGGTCGTGCTCGTGCACAGCGGCAAGCGGGTCCTGGAGCGCGAGTTGACCCACGGCCTGGCCGATTACGCGACCAAGACGTTGCGCGAGCAGGGCGTCGAGCTAATGCTCGGCGAGCGCCTCGTCGCCGCCAGCCCGCACGGCGCGACGCTCGGTAACGGCCTCAAGATCGAGACCAAGACCTTGATCTCGACCGTGCCGAGCGCGCCGAACCCGCTCTTGGAGCGGCTTTCCGGGCTCGACCGGTCTGGCTGGCGGGTCCGCTGCGATGAGACTTTGAAGGCAGGCGGCGGCGATGGGGTCTGGGCGTTGGGCGACTGCGCGGAGGTGCCGATGGCGAACGGCGAAGCCAGCCCGCCGACCGCCCAGCACGCGATCAGGCAGGCCAAGGTCCTGGCCGCCAACATCGCGGCGGCCCAGCAAGGCGGGCGCCCGCGAAAGTTCACGTTTACGGGCCTCGGCAAGCTGGGCGCGCTCGGACACAGACGCGCCGTTGCCGAGCTGCCCGGCAAGATCACGGTCGAGGGCCCCCTGGCGTGGGCCATGTGGCGGGGCATCTACTGGTTCAAGCTGCCCGGCGCCAGCCGCAAAGCGAAAGTGGCGGCCTCCTGGCTCGCCGACCTCGCGTTGCCGGCGCACCCAGTCCAGCTGAACCTCGGCGAGACCAGAGGGCCCAGACAAGCCCACTACGAGCCGGGCGAGACCGTCTTCGCCGAGGGCGACGCCGGCGAGAGCCTCTACATGATCCTGGCCGGCAAAGTCGAGGTCCGCAAGTTCCTCGCCGGCGAGGATTCCAAAATCGGAGAGCTTGGCCCGGGCGAGTACTTCGGCGAGATGGCCCTGCTCGGCGCCGGTTCTCGCAGCGCGAGCGCCATCGCCGCGAGCGCCGTCGATGTGCTCGTGCTGCCGCGGTCCGACTTCGCGGCCCTCACCGACAGTCTTTCCGAGCTGCGAAGCTCCTTCGAGGGGATAGCGCGAAGGCGCGCCGAAGCGGACGCGGCCCGCGAACGGTGAGCCCTGTTTCCGACTAATTGACAAAGACAACATTCTCATTAGGGTTCCTCTTGGTGGCCGATCAACGGGCGTCGAGGAGGGGCGTGCCATGTGGGGATTCAGGCGCATCGTGCTCGTCCTACTGGGAGTCCTCGCCCTGTCGTTCGGCCTTTCGGCCGACAGCACGCCGCGCCAGCTGGGCCTCTCGGCCGACAGCACGCCCCGCCAGCCGCGGCTTGCGGCGAGGTCGTCTGGGGTGCCTCCATGCGCCCGCGGGCCGGTCGTCTTCGGGCTGATCGAAGCCACCGCGGGCTGTCTCCTCGAAGTCACGCCGATCCGTTGGGAGACTGAACAGGCGATCACGGTCGACGGCATGACGTTGCAGCCGCTGCCAAGCACCCATCTGATCATCGCCGGCCCTACGCCTTCCTCGCCAGGTGGAGTGCTCCAGGCCGCGGCAACGCTCAGCCTCGCGGGCGTCGACCTCACCAAAGGTTGGTTCAACTGGAAGCTGCCGGCGGCCAGGGAAGGCGAAGAAAAGGAAGTCGTGTCCCTTCCGATTCCGACCGGCCAAAAGCTGTTCGGGCTGACCGTCGCGGGCACGGCCTCGCTCAGGCTCGGCTGGGAATCGGGGACCGGCATCCGCTATGCCAAGCTCGTCGGCAACCTCGAACTGCCGAACGTCTTTCGTGACGGTCCCGACCGGAACGCCGGCGGACTGACGGCCGCTGTCGGCGTGCGCGCCGATCGTCTGGGCGTTCACACCGACGCGGTCCGAGCCCAGGTCGCCAACGCCTACGTCGGGCGGTCGCAGATCAAGGACCTGTGCCTCTCTTACATCGCTGACGGCTCCACGACGACCACGCCCTGCGCCCCGCCGCCCAACGGCGCTCAACAGCCACTGACCTGCGACGTACCAGCCGGCGGCGGCCGCTGGGAGGGCAGCGCGGTGGCCGCGCTCACCGGCGAAGCCATCATCCACTGCGACCCCATTTCCTCGAACAAGCCGGCGATCGCGTTCGCTGAGTCGGGGCCAGCGCGCGTGCCGAGCGTGACGGTGCGCCGCGTAAAGGAAGCCCTCGCCGTCGACTGGACTCCCGCCGGCAGCCCGGACCGGGCGGCGCGAGCGGCCCGCTACGACGTCGTCGTCAAGCTGGCCGACGGACGCAAGCTGCTCGAAATCGTCCGCGGCAAGTACTTCGTGTCGATCCCGAACGTCACGCCGGGAAGCGGCGCGGTTGTGACGGTGACGGGTTTGGGTAAAGACGGGACGCCGGGCGCCGGCAACACCGTCACGCTCGCCGCGCACCGGCGCAAGACGACCGGATGAGCCCGCGTCACGCCTAGCCGCCGGCGGCGCCGGCGCTCGCGGTTGTGTCGGCGAAGGAGGCGAGCCGGTCGTGGACCAGGCGCACGACCGTCGCGCCCTCGGCGACGGCGGTCGCGCAGCGCTTGATCGACCCGGCGCGGACATCCCCAGCCGCGTAGACGCCGGGCACACTGGTCTCGAACAGGCTGTCGGGCCCGGGCTCTGATCCCGCGCCTGTTCCGGTTCGCGCTTCGGACCCGGTCTGGATGAACCCGTCGGGATCCCTGGCAAGCGCGTCGCCGAGCCAGTCGGTGCACGGCTTGGCGCCGAGGAACAAGAACAGGAAGGAGACGGGCTCGGTGGTGGCGTCCGCGAACGTGACCGCCTCCAGCTGGCCGTCTTCGCCGTGCAGCTCTTTGATTTCGGAGCGGTCCCGGACCGCCACGCCGTAGCGATCCAGCTCATCGATCAAATACTTCGACATCGTCTCGGCCAGGTCGGCGCGGCGGTGCATCAACGTGACGAGCGCGCCCCCGCGCGCCAGCCAGACGGCGGCCTGGCCGGCGGAGTTGCCACCGCCGACGACCCCGACGCGCTGGCCGCCGCAGAGCTGGCCCTCGAGCGGGCCGGCCGAGTAGAAGACGCTGATCCCCTCGTAACGGTCCAGGTCATCGACCGGCAGGCGCCTGTATTCGGCACCGGTCGCGAGCAGGACGGCCTTGGCGGCGACCTCGGTGCCTTCGTCGAGCTTGACGACGTGCCGTTGCTCGCCCGGTTCGAGCGCGGTCGCCCGGTAGGGTGAGGCCACGCGCGCGCCGAACTTGCGGGCCTGGGTGATCGCCCTGCTGGTCAGTTCGGTGCCGCTGATCCCGGCCGGGAAGCCGAGGTAGTTCTCGATCCGCCTCGAGGTGCCGGCCTGGCCGCCCAAGCCGGTGCTCTCGACGATCAGGGTGTCCAGGCCCTCCGAGGCGCCGTAGACAGCGGCGCCCAAGCCGGCGGGGCCGGCGCCGAGCACGAGCAGGTCGACCTCCTCGCGCCGCGCCAGCTCGAGGCCGATCCCGAGGGCCCTCGACAGCTCGCCGTTGCTCGGGTTCTGAAGTTCGGCGCCTCCCGGCAGCCGCACGATCGGCAGGGCCTCCGCGCCGGGCGCGCCGGCCGGATCGACCCAGGTGTGGGGCAAGCGCTGGACCCTCGCGAAGGTGAGCAGCCGCCGCGTGTCGGGCGACTCGCGCGGTCCGACGATCTCGAAGCCGACTCCTTGGCGCTGCTGGAGCAGCTCCCGGCGCTCCACGAAAGCCGTCAGCAGAAGATCGGACAGCGATGCGTCCTCGAACAAGAGGCGCCTGAGGATTTCGCGATCGACGGCGATGTAGCGCATCGGCTCGGTCACGACGGCTGTCAAAAAGACCGTCTGGCCGGAGAGCAGGTTGATCTCGCCCAGGAAGCCTCTCGGGCCGTGCCTGACGACCTCGCGTCCCGCCCCGTCCAGGACGGCCGCCTCGCCTTCGAGGATCGCCATGAACGGGTAGCTGGCGTCGCCGATCTCGAACAGCGTCTCCCCCGCTTCGGCTTCGCGCTCCTCGCCGTAACCGGCCAACATCTTCAGCTGCGTATCGGAGAGCACTCTGTTGACGGGCCCAGCCATCTCGGTCATCCGAGCGGCGAAGGTGGGATCTTGGTCTCGCCTTCGATGCCCTCGATGGCAAGGGCGACGCGGTCCTCGAAGCACCAAGACCACGTCTCGTGCGGCTCGATCGACCGGATCAGGGGGTGTCCTTGGCCGTGAGCATGCGCGCGCGCGTGCCGGTTCGGAGAGCTGTCGCAGCAGCCGACCTTCCCGCACTCCAAGCAGATCCGCAGATGCAGCCACTCGCCGCCGCCGGCCAGGCAGTCCTCGCAGCCCTCGACCGACTCCGGCAAGCGGTCGATGCGAACGTGGTCGAGGTGCTCACAGCTGGGCATCTTGAAGACCTAGCCTAGAGGGTCCGGCACGAGCATCCGGATGGCCCGCGGCGCTCTCACCGGATCGCATTGTTCTCTTGCCGCCGAGCCCGGACGGGGCGTCATGAAGCACGGCGCGTAGCGGGCAGCGCCCTGGTGACACGTCCAAGCAGACGGACCGTCGCGGGAGCCGGAACGGGGCGCCAGTACCGAGCGGCCTCTGACGGTGCGACATAGCTCGGAACTCCGTCGCGTACCAGCCCCGTGAGCGCGGGTTGGCAGAGCTCCTCGGCGGACCACTCGTAGAGCAGTTGGAGGCGAGGCAAAATTACTCCGTAGTCGAGCAGCCGCCCGAGGTTGTTCTCGGCGTCGACATAGACATGCAGGTCGGCGGCGTCGGGATAACGAGACGGAAGGATGCGAGACAGCGACAGGAACGCGCCGGCCATGCCCAGACGCGGGTCGCCGAGCAACCTGCTGAGCGGCGCGAAGCGCCCCAGCGACAGCCTCGGCGCCGCGACCAGCAGGTGCGCGTAGAGCACACGGAGGAGGACAACGTTCATGAAGAAGCGCTCCACTGGGCTCTCCTGCTCAGCCAGATCCCGATGATCGATGTACGCGGCGACGATGCTCGCGTTGTGGGCCTTGTACCAGCTGGGGGCACTCGGATCGGTGGCGAACTCCATCCAGAGATCGATCGTCGAGGAGGACGGCGGACCACTTAGCCCATCGCCACGCGCGACCATCTCGCAACCGTCGCGCAGCAAACGCTCGTTGACTGCCCGCCACCAACTACTGCCGGGCACCTCAGCGTCGAGCCCTGCAAGGACGCCACGATCGACCTGCCATCCCATGAACGACAACGCCGCCCGCCGAAACCGGCGATATCGAGCGACTCCACCGATCGGGTCGTCATAAGTCCGGGCACAGAGCGCGCGCCGCGCCAAGGGATCGTCGCGCACCACGGCGACCCGCGCCGCCGCGTGGTCCGCGGCGTTTGCGGAAGCAGAGGGCATGGCAGTGAGTATTGCTGGCGTGTCGTTCGGGCTGACCTCAGGTGGGAGGGCCCTCTTCGAGCGCCTCGTCAGGGGGCGCCAGCAGGTAGACGATCAGAGCAATCCCGAAGATCGTTCCCCCGTCGTAGAGCATCCCCGCCAGGCCGCTGGCCAGGAAGTCGCCCTTGTCGGAGACCCCCAGCCCACGACTGCGTTCTTCGAGTGTGCGGACGATCCCATAGATGCGCAGCCCCACCAGGCCGAGGCCCGCTCCGAGCAATCCGCAGACGGCGAAGAACGCGAGGCCTCCGACCGGCCCGTCCGCGAGCGGCGGCAGCCAGCGCGAGCTCGCCCAGACGCCCGCGCAGAGGCAGACGACGAAGATGAGCGCGGGCACCAGCACGCGGGTATTGTTCAGAAGTTGCCGGACGTAATCGATGGAGAGGAATCTTTTCAGCTGTCCGTCCAACCGACGCGCGCTTGCCCGCGGAGCGTCGCCGGCCGGAATTGGAGCCCGCCCGAATAGACTCCCGGGCCGATGGCCCATTTCGAGCAGATCGCGACCGACCTCAGCGACCGGATCCTCACGATCACGCTGAATCGCCCGGAGCGGCTGAACGCGTGGACGCCGACGATGGCGCGGGAGCTGATCGAGGCGTTCGACCGGGCGGACGCCGACGACGAGGTGCGCGCGGTGATCGTGACGGGCGCCGGGCGAGCCTTCTGCGCGGGCGCGGACCTGGCGGACGGCGGCGAGACCTTTGCTAAGCGCGGCGGCGCGCTGGTCGAGGCGAAGCCGGGCGAGGACAGCGAGAAGGGACGAGAGAGCGCGCAGAGCGCGAGTGGCGCCGAAGACGCGCCGCCGGATGGCGAGGAGGGAGAGATCCCGCGCGACAACGGCGGGCAGGTGGTCTTGCGGATGTGGGAGTCCACCAAGCCGATCATCGCGGCGATCAACGGGCCGGCGGTGGGGGTCGGGGCGACGATGACTTTGCCGATGGACGTCCGCCTTGCCTCTGAAGACGCGCGGATCGGGTTCGTGTTCGTGCGCCGTGGGATTGTCCCGGAGGCCTGCTCGAGCTGGTTCTTGCCGCGGATCGTCGGGATCGGCCAGGCGCAGGAGTGGGCGATGACCGGCCGGGTCTTCTCCGCTGAGGAGGGCCTTGAGGGCGGTTTGCTGCGCAGCATCCACCCGGCTGGCGAGTTGCTGGAGGCCGCGCGCGGGCTGGCGTCCGAGATCGCGGAGAACACAGCGCCGGTTTCGGTAGCGCTGGCGCGGCGAATGCTCTGGCAGATGCTCGGCGCTCCGCACCCGATGTTCGCCCACCGGGCGGACTCGCGCGGAATGCTCTACAGGGGGCGCTCCGCGGACGCGGCGGAGGGCATAACGGCCTTCTTGGAGAAGCGCCCGGCCGAGTTCAAAGACCGTGCCAGCGAGGGCCTGCCGGACGTGTTCCCGGGCTGGAGCGCGCCGGAGTTCGAGTAGAGCCCGGGCAGACGGGCGCCGGGTGTCCCGCCCGGGTAGAGCAAGATCCTCGCTCGGGCAAGCCGATCGCGGCGCATCACACCCGAGCCGGCTCGGTTTCCGGAGAGGCGCTGGCGAGGCTCTCGCCGCGTGCCTCGCGGGAGTGTTCGCGGCTGTCCTTCGATGAGATCAGGATGGCGGCGAGGATCGCTCCGGTGATGGCGAAGCCCGCGCCGACGAGGAACGCGCGGTCGAACCCTTTGGTGAGAGCGACCGATGTGCTGTGGACGCCTGTGTGCAGGAGGCTCTGGGTGCGGCTGTTGGCGACGGTGGCGAGGATGGCGAGGCCGAGCGCGCCGCCGACCTGTTGAGAGGTGTTGATCAAGCCGGAGGCGAGACCGGCCTCGTGTGGCTTGGTGCCCGTCACCGCGGCGATCGTCACGGGCACGAATGAGAAGCCGAGTCCGAACGCCGCGACGATCGACGGCCCGAGGACGTCGGTGGCAAAGGAGCCTCCGGGCGCTCGCACGCGTGAGAACCACAGCAGCGCGACAGCGATCAGGAGCAAGCCGCCGATCAGCGTGGGCTTGAAGCCAACGCGCGTGACCAGCTGTGAGGCGGCGCCGGCGGAGAGGATGATCCCGACCGCGAGCGGGAGATAGGAGACCCCGGCCCTGATCGGCGAGTAGTGAAGAACGTTCTGGAGGTAGAGCGAGATGAAGAAGAACATCGAGAACAGCGACATCCCGATCAGCAGGCCGACGATGTCGGCGCCGCGCAGCGTGCGCAGGCGGAAGATCGAGAAGGGCAGCAGCGGGTGGCGCTGGCGGCGCTCGATCGCGACGAACGCGGCGAGCAGGATGGCCGATCCGGCGAGACGCAGGATCGTGCTGGTCGATCCCCAGCCGACGTTCACGGCGTCGACGACCGCGTAGACGAGCAGGGCCAATCCGGCGGTGACGGTCACCGCGCCGGGGATGTCGAAGCCTTCGGTGCCGTTCTCGGCGCGGCTCTCGAGCAGGATCCGCGGCGCGAGGGTCGCGGCGATCAGGCCGATCGGGACGTTGACGAACAGCACCCAGCGCCAGGACAGGCCGCTCGTGAGCATCCCGCCGAGCAGCACCCCGGCCGCGCCGCCGGCGCCCGCCACGGCGCCCCACACGCCGAGCGCGCGGTTGCGCTCCGCTCCTTCGGCGAACGTCGTCGTGATGATCGACAGCGCAGCCGGCGAGACGATCGCCGCGCCGAGTCCTTGGGTCGCGCGTGCGACGATCAGCCACGCCTCCGACTGGGCAAGGCCGCCGGCCAGCGAGGCGAGCGAGAACACGACGAGGCCGATCATGAACATGCGCCGGCGCCCGAGCAGGTCGGAGAGGCGGCCACCGAGCAGCAGGAACCCGCCGAACGTGAGCGTGTAAGCGTTGACGACCCACGACAGGTCATCGCGGGAGAAGTGCAAGGCGGCGCCGATCGAGGGAAGCGCGACGTTGACGATCGACGCGTCGATCACGACCACGAACTGGGTCATCGCCAAGAGCATCAGCGCCAGATTCTTCGCGCGGGGCGTGTCGAGCGATGGCGTTTGGGGGTGGGTAAGCGAGTTCATTGGAAGATGACCTCCGGTTCCGGTTGCATCCGCGACTATAGGAGCGGCGGGGAGCGGCGGGGAGCGGCGGGGAGCGCGTCTTCGCCAACGCCGCCTCAGAGATGGAGCAGTTCATGCTCCTCGTTGGCGAACTCGTAGGGCGCTCTCACCGCGCCGGCGAGCTGCACAAGGACTTCCAGGCAAGCGACATCCCGATGGTCATGTGCGGCATCTGCGCGACGATTGGCGCGAACAAGCCCGACTGGGACTGGCAGCACCACCTCGATCTGTTCCTCCACGGGATGCGGTCACCGGCTCATCGCCGGACCGAAAGAAGCCAGTAATCTGTCTTCTTGGTGCGGACACCCGTGCCTAGCCCGTCTCCCCGGCGCGTACACGAACGCCTCCGCCTCCCACAGGCCTGGTGCTTGGCGACCTCGCGCTCGTAGGCGACACGCTCCTCGGCGGTTGGGAACACCTCGGCCAAGAGTTCAGCGAAGACTGCACTTTCCTTGGATTTGCACATTCCAGCACCTCGCATCGGGAAGACCCCATCGTAGCCTTCTGTCTCGTTCCCCGTCATCTCACGAGGGCAGACTGAACACGTGCTCGTCACTTGCGACGCGGGCACCGACGAGTTCGTACCCCCAGAGCAGGTTCTCGAAGGGAGCGTCCGGGAAGAACGCCGCCAGCACCGTCATCAGCCACTCGGCGGGCACCTGCTCATTACCCGGGTAGAGCTGCATCTTGACCGCCACCTGCAGGCTTCCGTCCCGCTCGACGGCACGTACCGCGATTCGGCTGGCGACGCGCCCTGGGACGATATCGCCAGATTGAGCGCGAGCTTGCTCGGCAATCGCGGCGACATCGCCCACGACCGTCTCCGCAAAGGACTGCGCCTCCCGATCGAAGATGCGCTCGTAATCCTCTTCGGTGGGCAGCAGCTGATGCCTGGCCAGACCACGGAAGTGCGGGTAGGAGTCGTCTCGCTCGCCTGAGCGGTGATAGCGGCCCGCAAGCAGCCAGACGACGGCGAACTCCGTGTCGTGCCAGGTGAGCCCACGCCAACGTCCCGCGTGCAGCGAATAGGCGACTATGTTGGCCTGAAGTCCCTCGATCGTCTCCTGGCCTACGGGCGACTGCTCTTTGCGAGCGTAGAAGGCCTCCAGGAGCGCGTGGCGCTCACGTTGCGCCGGCGGCGCCTCGGCGACGGCATCCGCGGGCAGGTCGAGATCACGACGTACGCACCGCTCTGTCGCGGCAAGCTCATACGGCACGGCATCCTGCTCTCGGGTCACGCAACTACCCTACGTGCACATCCGGTCTCGACGCCACGATTTTCGCTAGATAGGCGACTGTCAGAGGCTGTCGTGGCGTCTCACGGCTGCCTGCGCGCGCCGCCGCGACGCCCCCGATGCAATCGCGGCCAAGCCTGCGATATCGCCGCTGGCGATTGCGCGCTGCGCTTTAGAAAAGGACTCTGCGAGCGCATCGCGGTGGGTGGCCAGGTACTCCTCAAGGGCGGAATGGACTACGTCAGCGGGGCCGCGACCCTCGACTTCGGCAATCAGCCGAAGCGGCGCATGATCGCCCTCGTAGATGCGAAGTGCCTTGGTGGCAAGAGCTGGCATGGCGTCACATTGTAACACTGTGACAGCGACTCAGGCTTCAGGAATAGGCAGGCCCTTCTCCGACTCTGCCTCGGACCCGATGGCGAGCGCCTCGTTGACCATCTGCACCTCGCGCTCAGACGGCGCATAGTGGGCGTAGATCTGCGTGGTCTTGCTGTCAGCGTGCCCGAGGAACTCCTGGATCGTGCGCAGCGGCTGCCCGGATGCCGCCAGGCGCGTGGCGAAGGTGTGGCGCAGATCGTGGAACTTGACCTCCCGGACACCCGCTGAACGGCAAGCGGACTTGAAGCGCTTGGTGGCCTTCGAGCGGTCGAGCGGCAAGCCGGTCTGCGGGTGGGCGAACACAAGCTCGCGATCGCCGTGGTACTCGGTGCGTTGAGACCAGCGGTCCAGCTCACCCGCGAGCCTGTCGGTCATCGGCACCGAGCGCCGTGTGGACAGGTCCGACTTGCCGGCGCCGACCTCATCGACGGTCGGCCTGGATGTCCCACGGACGGGCTTGGGCGCCCACTCCTCGGCGTCCTGCGGGCGCCGGAACTCGCGCTCGGCCTGCGCGCGCGTCAGGCCGTCGCTCTCGCCCGCGTTGCGAACCGGACCGACCTTGCGGTTCAGTTGGCGACCTTCGCTCGTGCGCCAGCGACCGTAGTAGGACTCAGACTTCTCGTACAGGTGGTGCCCCGTGCCGTAGATGCGCTTGGTCATGGCGTCCGTTTATACGCGGCGCGTCGGTTGTGATGACCGACAGGTGCTGGGGACAGACCCGATCGCATGTCGGTCGCCCTGAAAGCGCCATTAACAGACTCGGACCTGCCCAGCCCTGGCCCCCGGACCACGTTCGACCGGTCTTCTAACTCGTCCATCCAGAGACCTATCGCCTCGCTGCGATAGCGCACATACCGGCCGAGGCGTATGTGCGGGATGCGATGCCGGCGCGTCTCGGCATATACCTACGCGGGCGTGACCCGCAGCAGGGAGGCGACCTCCTCCGCGGTGAGCAGCTCGCCGGTTGCCGCCGCCCGATCTTGGCCGGACTCGTGCATGTGGGTACTGACCACGAACGGCGGCAAACGGCCATCGGATTTGAGCCGGCGAGAGCAACGGTCGAGGACGGCAGACATCAAGGGCTACCTCCCGCATCCGAATGTCTGTATGCGTGTGTTGCACGTTTTGTTCTGCTTGGAGTGGCACCCGTTTGACGGCCTCTTAGAAGGTCTTTCAAAATGACGGGAGCCTCCGCCAGCAGAGGATTGAGCAGGCGAGTGTGAGGAAGGCGAGGTGGATCTCGGGGTCGCGCTCGTAGCGGGTCCTGAGGCGCCGGAAGTTGTGCAAGTGTGCAAAACCGCGCTCGACGACCCAGCGCTGGCGCCCGAGGCCAGAGCCGTGCGCTGCGCCGCGGCGAGCGATCACGGGTGTGATTCCAAGCGCCCGTAGCAGCCGACGATGCTTGTCGTGGTCATAGCCCCGGTCGGCAAGGAGCCGGTCGGGCTTCTGGCGTGGACGACCGACCTTTCCGGTGATCGGCCGGCGGTGGAGGTCTTCGAGCAACGGGATCAGTTGGGTGACGTCGTTGCGGTGCCCGCCGGTCAATCTGATCGCCAACGGGATGCCGCTGGCGTCAACGAGCAGATGGTGCTTTGAGCCTGTGCGGGCACGATCTACCGGGGATGGCCCGGTCAGGAGCGCCCCAAAAGAGCACGAATATGACTGGCATCCACCGATGCGCGGGACCAGTCGATCTTCCCCGCGGCGTTCAGCTTCACCAGCAGCTTTTGGTGAAGCGCGTCCCAGACCCCGGCCTTCTGCCAGGTCCGTAGTCGCCGCCAGCACGTCACCCCGGAGCCATAGCCGTACTCGCGCGGCAAGTCCTCCCACGCGATCCCAGTGTGCAGCACATGCAGGATCCCGTTGAGCGCCAGCCGATCGTCGATCGCCTTGCGCCCCGGGTATCGACGACGACGCTCACGCACGGGAATCAACGGCTCGATCTCCCGCCACAGCTCATCAGTGATCTCGAATCGAGAGGGCACCTCCACAACCTCCAATCCTCGGGAACATACCCCAACGATTCAAGACTCAGCGCCCAACCCCTTCATTTTGAAAGACCTTCTTACGCAGAGTGCCAGCCAGCGCTTTCCCTTTGGTGTCTCGCGGTACTCCCACCACAGGGCTGCTCCGCACTCGCATCGGCGTTCACTGTCGACTCGCAACGGTTTCGTCATCAGGCTGTCCCTCCCCCGCCTTCAAACGGCGATCTTCGTCACGGTGAGCAACACTGAGCGAACCGCCATCGCGTGCCAGATGCCGCCTCGCTTCGCGGGCACATTCGAGCCATTGAGGGAGCAAGCGATGCGGCCGTAACTCAGGCCGCGTGTACGCAGTCGCTTGATGCGGGCGATCACGCGCTGCTCGGCTTCATCAGGGGCGAGATGTTCGCCTGCTCGGCTCCACCCGTAGGGGATTGCTCCGTAGACCTGTCGGCGGGAGCGAAGCTCGCCGAGGGCATCGGCGGTGCGCTGCGCGATCAGTGCCCGCTCAAGCTCGGCGAAGACAGCGGACATCTGTGCCATCGCCCTGCCCTGCGGCGTGCTGAGATCGATGCGGTCGGCCACCGATACCAAGCCGAGCGATCCCTTGGCGAATTGACGAAGGTAACTCAAGGTCTCGGCCGCATCCCGTCCAAGGCGATCAAGCCGTGCGACGATCACCGTGTCAACGTCGGGCTTTCGTGCGACGAGCAACTGCGCGACGCGAGTGCCGCCCGGCCTGTCCGTGAGTGGCCGAGTGCCACTTACCCCACCGTCCTCGATGACCTCGACAAGCTCCGCGCCCGTCGCTTCACACCACGAGGCGATACGACTCTGCTGCGCCTGGAGGCTCATGCCCTCTACCGCCTGCTCGGCGGTCGAGCAACGAACATAGCCGAGTGCCCTCACAACGCCTCAAACGCTCCACTGGGAGGGTCAGGCAATGCAGCAAGACTCATCATCCTGAGCTTGAGCCTCACCGTAAGCATGGCGGTAATATATCACGCACTGATTGCGCGCGCAAGTATTATCGCGGTGGTCTACCGGCCGGCACAGATGGGGTGCTCAGGTTCTAGATGAATCGAGCTTGAGCGTCGAAGGTCTCCTGGAGGTTATAGAGCTTGCGGGTGTGTTCGGACATCGCCGTGTTGCCTTCGGCTGCATAGCGTTCTGCTCGCTGCTCTGCTCCCCGATCTCTTCGCTTGGAAGCCCCTGGATCAAGGTTGAGATACGAAGACGCAACCGTTCTTCCGACAGTGAATGTTCCACTCCCGGCCTCCCCAATAACGTTCTGGGTGTAGTCCCAAGGGGTCCACATACCAGCCTGCCGGTGTACCCAAAGGGCATGGAGGTATTCGAGAGGCTTGCTCCATAGCCTTCGGCACACGTTCTTTGACTGCCTTCTCCATAGCCGCTCTATGTACCTCCGCAGCTTCTTCCTGCACTTCCTTCTGCAACTTCTCAACTTCCCATCTAGGGGTAAGTCTTAGCAGTTTCCGAATTGGTTCCTCTATCCAAAGATGCCACGATAGGTATAGAATGAGGAGAGGAATACCTATAGGCCAGCAGACGACGAGAAAGACGAACGGCCAGCTTCCCCATCCTCCTTCTCCGCGCGTCGTCAGGCTCTGCGGCGGGTGTTGCTGAACAACGCATCCGTTTGTGAGGGAGTGCCCACAAAGGGGACATTGCTGAGGATTGTCGGTGTTGTCAGTCCATCTTCCTCGACAGACGTGACACTGATGGGTAATCACCTTGCATCACTCCCGCAACTAGGCCCCAAGCGGGGTTTCGATGGGGTTGCAGAAGAACGATGGGCCTTCCACGTTGACACCTTCCCACTTGGTGGTCCCAGGCGGATAAACCGGCAGTCCTCCTGAGCTACAGACCTGTGCTACCTCCTTGTCTCGTAGCGTGATCGGGGTGCGAATGGTGTGTTCACCTTCTCCAGGTGCGCCGAAGGTCCCGGTCAGCGTACCTGAGATCGTGACGTTCACGAATGTGCTGCCTCCGGTCGATAGGGTAGCTCTGCCGGTTACGTCCTCTCCGCTGTCGCGTCCCTTGAAGCGACAGCTCATGTGACCATTGCTTGGCCTGCCGCACTTCACCATCGGTTCAAATCGGGCGGGGTGATTCACGTAGTATTCGATCACGCGGCCGATGTATCTTTTCGCGTTGTGCGCGGTGGCAGGGTTAGCCACGCCGAAAACGAACGGAGAACCATCGTCCCCAACAACCGGAAAGTGAGAGATTTCCCCTTGGGGTGCCAGGTATTCGTCTACCGCCCAGTAGAGTGCGACGCCTGCTGGAAGTGAGTAAGGAAGTGTCAGAGACGTTTGACCGGGTTTGATCGGGATAACGATGATCTGACCCTTGTGGGGCGGAACGCCCTCAAAGAAGCCCGAATCCTCCGTAATGACCAGACCCAGCCCGTTGACTTCAATGCCCGGATACGTTTCAGCAGAGGGCGATGGCCAAGAGAGCGTCACGCTGCTGCCCGAGTTCACGATTGATCTGAATGCGGGAGAAACGCCGAGTGCTACGGGCGCGGCGCTGTATGCCTGGGCTACGAGTCCGCAGAACAACGAGGCGATCATGGCGGCGACGAGCACGAGACCGCCCGAGATCCAGCGACCCTGAATTCCTGTGCGGCCCAGCCAAAGCGGCGCTTCACGTTCTCGACCTCGCGCTGCGGCTCGCATACGACCTCCTAGACCCAAGTTCCACATGGCTGTGATTCAGCCGCGTAGCTTACTTGAGTTGGACTCTATGGTCATCGCTGGCGCTGCCCGGAAGGGTGCTGGGCATGGCTCCACGCTCAGACCCCCAGCTCGCGCTTGGGCAAGCGATCCGACAGACCCGCCTTGCTCGCGGCCTCAGCCAAGAGGAGGTGGCACACGGTGCCGATCTGCACCCGACCTGGATCTCCCACATCGAGGGCGGCAGCAACCCCGCTTTCGGAACGCTGAAGCGGATCGCGACATCTCTCGGCGTCAAGGTCTCGGAGATCGTCTGCTTGGCCGAGGAGATCGAAGCGGGAAAGCCTGTCGTTGGCCGTCCCGGCGACTAACGCAGCGCCGCGTCACGATTCCAGGCGAGAGCCTGGATACCCTTCGATTCGTGTCTGACGAGCAGTCTCTATCCAACCCAGATAGCCCCCCGACTCGACGGACCCGAATGGGCCGTGTCCCCGCTGTGGCAGGGTCGCCAGCTTCGTGGTCTGCGGATCGGAAGCCGTCACGTTCCGAAAAGATGGGAGCTATGCGGTTGGTCAAAGTGGCGTTCCCGAACGCATCGCGAACCAGCGCGTATCAATCCTCCAGTGCAGCGGCTGTCGGGACCGGATAGTCGTGATCGAGGATGAACTCGTGGGTGGCCAACGCGGAGGCAGAGGCGGGGCAACCACCTGGGAGGGCGTCTATTGGTGGCCGACGCCAGGCAGCGGCAATCCCAGCGACGTCGTGCCCGCCGCAGTGGCCGGTGCCTACCGGGAGGGCATTCGCTGCCTAAGCGCTGGAGCACCCAACGGAGCGGTCGCGATGCTGCGAACCGCCATGACCTGGATAGTGGATGACAAGGGCTCTCCAGAGGCGAAGGCCAAGGGCGATCTCAAGGAGAAGGTCAAGCAGATGGTCGCCGACGGCGGGCTGACCGCAACACTTGGAAACTGGGTCGATCACGTTCGCCTATACGGCAACGCCGGGGCGCATCCCGACTTGTTCGGTGATGTCTCCATCGATGAGGCCAAGGATGTTGCGCGACTCACAGAGACGATCATCGACCTCCTGTACACAATGCCCGCGAAGATCGCGATGCGCCAAGCAGAACGCCTCCCCTAGCCTCCGCCTCCTGTAAACGACGGTGGGGTCCTGTATGGCGACGGCCCCCGAAGACCCACAATCCCCAACCGGGAAGCCGCCAGGGAGCCCTGCTAGCGTCGCCCTCGTTGCGCGACTCGAAGGGCATCTTCCAGACATTCCTCTCGGGCGAAGACCATGCCCCTCTCGCTTCGGTCGCCGGCACACCGGCCCCTGCCCTCCCCGCGCGGCTGTGCGGCTCCTCGGAGCTATCCGCGCGGCGTCCTAGTGTCCTGCGGCGATGACTCACAAGCGCGTCCCTGGCTGGTTGAAGGCGAACGTCGATGGCGTTGACGTGGGCCTCCTTGCCTTCGCCCTGAGCGGTTTCGCGGCGTCGATCTCTTGGGTTGACAAGATCGTGCGCGCAAACAGGGGCGAGAACGTGAAGGAAGACTGGAGGACCACATCCTCTACGGCGGCGTTCATCGCGTTCTGGGTGCTCACGACAGGAGCCCGCGTCAGACAGACGGAGGCGCTTCGGAGTGCAGCCGTCGAGATGCGCGGAGTCATGCGCGAAGCTGCGGAGCAGGCGGATCTGCGGGACGAGCGAGCCGCGGAGCGGGATCGTCAGGCCGCGAAACAACAAGAGCGCATGCTTAGGTCCACAAAGCTGCTTGTCGCCTTCGCCGTGCTCACGCTGGCCGCCACGATCGTCGCAGCGACCCGGTAGTCCGGCGCGAAGACCCATCGGGTCCGCCGTAACGGCGAGTACCGTTTGCCACGTACGTACGTTCGATCCCGAAAGGAACGGAGCAACCCGTGGCGACGATCAGGAACCATCTGCGACAGAACGAGCAAGGCGAGCCCGAAGTCTGGGCGAACCTCGGTGACATCCTCGACTGGCTCGACACGCTGGCCTCTCCCGATAACCACCCAGCCGGCGCGAAGGCCGCGCTGGAGATCAAGCAGATACTGCTGGAGCAATTCAGCAACGCAACCGTGGTGCAGAGCGGCTAGCAGAGCCGAGGGCGAGTTTTGCTGATCCCTCCTGTACGGGCTGTACGGGTGCAGCCCCGCCCTGGGCAGTCGGCACAAAGGCATCGTCCGGTGGTCGATCCACAATGTCGTTGGAGGTTTGGCAGTCGAATGGCTCGACTGCCAGGCCCGAATGTTACGCGAGACCAGAAAGGAGAAAAGGCAGATGCCTAAAGCGCCTAAGCTGCACCCTGGCGACCCGGCCCCCGTCAGCGGGATCTACCCACGTGTAGGTCCGCTTGGCGGCAAGACCGGTGAGCAGGTTGTGTCTACGCAGGGTAAGCCCCTGCCCCCGACGCCCAACGCGGGCGAAGGGTACGGACCGCCGAAACCAGCGAAACACGAGAAGTAGCGCGTAGCACCTGCGGAGAGGTCGAGCCTGGCCGCTTGGCCTCTCCGTTTCTTCTACCCGGCACGTTCGACCTCATGCTCATAAACCCTACTCACAGATCGGACGGAACTACTACAGAACGTACGTGGCCGGGCCGCGAGCGTCTGTCGGCTACCTGGCATGCCCTCGTGCGAATGTCGGCTGTAGTCTCGCACCCTCCCGGCTGTAGCGTGGCTGTAGTTTCGCCGTGGGCCACCGCAAATCCCCTGCAAATCGAGCCGCCCGCGTAAGCGTTCAGTTGGTTGGTTCAGGTGAGCAGCGGCGTCGGGTCGCCGCGGGCGTGGGCGGTGAGGGTGTCGGTGAGGTAGACGAAGAGTGATCGGCTTTGGAGGCGGCAGGTGGTGTGCGCGGAGAGCAGCCGCTCGATGCGGCGTTCGCCGCCCTCGGATTGGGTGCCGAGGCTGAGTTTGCGGTAGATGACCGCGCCCCGCAGGGAGCGCTCGGCGTGGTTGTTGGTCGGCTCGACCCCAGGGTGAGCGGCGAAGGTCCAGAGGGCGGGCCATGCCTTGATGAGGTTGCGCGCCATCCCGCGGCAGTACTTGTTGCGTGCCCGTTTCGAGGCGTAACTCTGGATGATCGGCTTGAAGTCCTTCTGTAGCCTACGGATCGTGTGCTTCAGCCCTGAGCGGTCGTTGGTGTGCTGGAAGACCTCCCAGGCCCAGAACACTCGCTCGCAGAATGCGAGGCCGTGCTCGCCGAACTCTTTCTCCGCGCCCAGGCCTTCGGCGTGCGCGGCGAAATCTCGCTTCAGGTGCGCCCAGCAAAGCTGGCGGCGAGCCAACGGGAGATGCGCGTAGGCCCACCAGCGGTCAGACGTCACGATCGCCTTCGTATCGGCGAGGAGAGCTTTGGCGTGATCCTCGTGACGGTCAGGGGTGACGTGTAGATAGGCGTGACGCCGGTCGAAGATGCCCCACAGTGCGCGGCGCTGCCCCGCGGTGCGCCAGCCCGTCTCGTCCATATTCACAGCGCTCGCGCCGCGAAGCGCGCCCAGCAGGTCGGCGTGGGGCGCGGCGAGCGCGTCGCTGACGCGGGCGAGGATCGCGTCGACCGTCCCTATGCTGATCCTCGAGCCGAACAGCTGCTCGCAGAGCTCCACCACATCCCGGCGAGAGACACGGTTGCGAGTCGAGAGGGTCGCGACGGCCGCCTGAAAACGCGGGCCAAACGCGCTCTGGGTGACCTCCCCCGGCAGCTCACGGCGTGTCTGCTTCCCGCAGCCTGGACAGCGCACCCGTACTGCACGATGCTCGGTGACCTGGACCTGTGTCACGGGCAGCTCCTCGACCTGCCAGCGCACCGCCTCGCCGACCGCGACACGCTCCTCGGGCGCGAAAGCATGACCACACCCGCAGCGTTCCGGCCAATACTCGACAACCCCGTCCACCGCCCACGCCGGCAGGAGCGGGCGACCCTTGCCCTTATGACCAGGCTGAGCACCCTGAGAACGCCCTGAAGGGTCCTTGCCACGCTTCGGCGCGCCGGCGGGCGGATCGGCGCTCGGGGGAATCGAAGAGTTACGGGAGCTGCGGTTCAGCCGGCGCTCCAGCTGGGCGATGCGCTCGTCCTGGCGGGCGACGCGCGCGGTCAACGCCCCGATCTGAGCGTCCATCCGCAACAACACCTCAACGACCGCCTCACGCCCAGCGTCATAGATCGCCTCCGCCTCAACCCGCTCCACACCCCAAAATTCGACAAAGCAGAGTTATGTCCCCCCAACCAACTGAACGCTTACCCGCCCGCGTTCGCGCCATTTCGCGGCGTTTCGCAAGCGCCAGACCGACATTTCGCGTCGCTGCGGCGTTCTTCTCGTGATCGGGGAGACAGGATTCGAACCTGCGACCGCCCGGCCCCCAGCCGGGTGCGCTACCAGACTGCGCCACTCCCCGTGGCTGCTTCGATTCTACGGACAAGCGCTGGTGGTGTCGTCCGATCACATCTGGAACATACGTTCGTATCACGCGCCGGTCCCACCGCCTCCAAACATTCAGCCGCTGCAAACAGCTTCGACCGATCTCGGACTTTTGCCTGGCGTCGCAAGGACCGGACCAGCGAGACAACTACTGCCGAGCCTGCAAAGCCGCCTACAAACACGAACACTACCTTCTAAATCGCGTCCGATCTCAAGCGCACTGTCAAGCGGGCGACGGGAATCGAACCCGCTCTAAAACCTTGGAAGGGTCTTGTGCAGCCATAACACTTCGCCCGCATGACCGCCCATTCTAGGACCGGCTGGCGAACAGCCGCAAGAACAGCAAGAAGATGTTGAACACGTCCAAGAAGATCCCCGCCGCCAGCGGGATCGCTTCCTCGGTGCCGGCCCTCCGCAGCCGGTTGAAGTCGACGATCGTGTAGCCGCCGAAGATGACCAAGCCGACCACGGCATACGCGACGTACAAGGCCTCGATGTGCACGAAGATCAACACGATCCCGGCCACGATCAAAGCCAAGAGCATCCAGAACAGAAACCGATACAGAAACGACAGGTCCCGCCTGATCGCGTAGCCGCCCGCGCCGAGCCCGCCCACGAACAGCGCGGTCGCGCCGAACGCCTGCCGGACGGCGGTCGGGTCGACGGCCGAGTAGTAGTTGATCGTCGTGCTCACGCTCGCGCCCAACAGCAACCCGAACGCGAACAGCAAGACCAACGCCAAGCCCCGGTTGCCCTTCGCGTTGGCGACGTTCAAGCCGACCAAACAGCCCAACGCGATCAGCCAGGCGATGAACCAGCCGCCGCCGCCCATTTCCCTGGCCCCATACACGCCCAACGTCGCGAAGGCGACCGTCACGGCGACGAGACCCATCACCCTGCCGAACAGGGTCTGCGTGCGCGCTTGGCCCAGGTCGGCGGCGTATCCGGTCGCGCTCATCTCGGCGCCATCTTAGGGGGCCGCCCGGCGCTCCTCGACCGGCACCTCGCCGCTATCGCCCGTCAAGCCCGGGGGCGGCCAGGGCCCGAACCAGTTGTCCCGGGCGCCGTCCAACGTCACCGTCGACCCACTCAGCGCCTTGCCGACCGGCGAGCAGAGCAGCGCGATCAGCCACGCGTGCTCTACAGGGCGCCCCAAACGCTGCATCGGCACCGATCTGGCCATGCCCGCCCGGACGGTGTCCGGGTACTTCGACATCGCCTCCGTATCGAAATGCCCCGCCGCGACCGCCGTCACCGCGACCCCGCGATCGGCCCAGCGCGACGCCATCTCCTTCGTCAACGCCTCGACCGTCGCCCGAGCCGCGCCCGAGTGCGCCATCCCGGGCATCCCGTGGTGCGGCGACAACGTCACGTTGACGATCGTCCCGTTGCCCCCCTCCCCACTCCCAAGCCCGGCTCCGACCGCTGCCTCGGCCATGTTCGAGATCCCGCCGACGTTCAAACGCCAGACGGCGCGCCAGCCCTTGGCGACGATCGCCTCGGCCGGCGTGAAGTACTGGCCGCCGGCGTTGTTGATCAGGATGTCGAGCTTGCCGTTGCGCTCGAGCACCGTCCCGACAAGGCGCTCCGTGTCTTGGCGGTCTCGTACGTCGCCGCTGATCCAGTCGGCCTTGGTCGTTCCCTTCATCCGGTCCTTGACGGCCTCCTCCAGGACCTCGGCCCTGCGCCCGCAGATCGTGACCGAGGCCCCGCAGCGCGCCAGCTCGATCGCGCTCGCCAGGCCGAGACCGGTGCCGCCACCCGTGACGAGCGCGACCTTACCGTCCAAGAGGCCCGGCCGAAAGATCTCGGAACTGTCGTCGTCGTCTGCCATGGACGCGATCATATGGGCGTGCCTCCCGGTTGGCCCAAGACCAGGCGCGCGCGCTGGATCGCGGCCGGGACAGTCGCCGCGGTGCTGCTCGCCGCCCTCGCGATCGGCGGCTACTTCTACGAGCGGGGCCGCACGGGCTCCGTCTATCACCCGAACGCCCCGTTCGTGCCCCAGCCGACTCCCACCAAGGTCAAACGCGGGGCCGAACGCTGGTCCTGGCCGATGTATGGCTACACGACCGACCACACCCGCTTCATGCCGGCCCCGAGCAAGGTCTTCCCGCCGTTCAAGCGACTCTGGATCCATCCCGGCGACTCGCTCCTCGAGTTCCCGCCCTCGATCCAGGGCGACCACATCTTCCAGCTCGCCGACGACGGCGCCCTGGCCGCGATCAGCCTGCGCTCCGGCCACACGCTCTGGCGCCGGCGCATCGGCTCGCTCTCGGCCTCCAGCCCCGCCGCGGTCGGCAGGACCGTCTACGCGACCGTGCTCGCCCGGCGCGACAACGTCAAGAAGGGCGAAGCCTTCGCTTTGGCCTACGCCACCGGCAGGGTCCTCTGGTCGCGGGCCCTGCCCAGCCCGTCCGAGTCCTCGCCGCTGATCGCCGACGGCCGCGTCTTCTTCGGCTCCCAGAACGGCACCGTCTATGCGCTGAACGCCAAGAACGGCGACGTGATCTGGACCTACCACGCCGGCGGCTCGGTCAAGGCCAGCCCGACCCTCTGGAACGGAACGCTCTACTTCGGCGACTACTCCGGCCACGTCCAGGCGATCTCCGAGCGGACCGGCAAACGCGTCTGGAGGGCCAGCTCCGAAGGGGCCCTGTTCGGCAGCGGCACCTTCTACTCGACCGCCGCCGTCATGTACGGCCGGGTCTTCCTCGGCAACACCGACGGGCGCGTCTACGCCTACGACGCCCGGACCGGCAGCCTCGACTGGGCCGTCCAGACGGGCGCCTACGTGTACGCCTCCCCCGCGATCGTCGCCGCCCCCGGCCTCGGCCCGACCGTCTATGTCGGCTCCTACGACGGATCCTTCTACGCGCTGAACGCGCGAAGCGGCCACATCGATTGGAAGTTCCATCCCGGCGGGCGCATCTCCGGCTCAGCTTCCATCGTCGGCAAGGTCGTCTACTTCGCGGACCTCGGCTACCACCGCACCTACGGCCTCGGCATCTCCACCGGCAAAGTCGTCTTCCAGAAGAACACCGGCTCCTTCGATCCCGTCGTCAGCGACGGCCAAAACATCTATTTGACCGGGCTCACCGGCCTCTACGGCCTCGCCCCGAAGTGACTCAGGCACGACCGACCAAGTCTTGGGAACGACCTCAGCCCAGCACCAGCCCACGCGGGTCTGGATCGCCACGGAGGCCAACCGCGTGGCGCCGTGGGCTACCCGAACGCGCGCCCGAGCGAGAATCTGGCGGCGACCGCGATCCGGCCGGCCGCCTTCGCGTCCACGTAGGTCCAGCCGCCCGGGGCCTCCGTCACGGACGCGTCGCCTGACTTGACCGCGAAATAAGGCGTGTAGTGAACCCTCGCCAGCAGCCTCGCCGGCGCCTTCGCGTCGAGTGCGAAGCCTTCCGAGCCAAGAGCGGTCAACCGCGCCGGCCCAGCCAACAGCGGCGTCGGTTCGCGGACCGCCCAGACGCGCCAATGCTGGCTCTCGAAGACCGGTTCCAGATACGGCAAGCCGCTTTCGATCAGCTTGCCCTCCGCGGCACTCGAACCGTCCAGCGGAACATCCGGCAGCGCCACGTATGCGACCGCCTGTTCGTCCAGCCAACGCCGGTAGGAGCCCGCCGTCAAACCTTTGCTGAGCAGTACCGAGTCATAGCGCTCCTCCAGCTGCTTCTCCCAGCCCCTCGCCAAGGGCACGCTCTCGGCCAGGAACGAAGCCTCCCAGTGCGACCTCGTCAAAGGCACCTCCACACGCTTTAGACCCCCGTCGTGACTCGCCAGGTAGCGCTCGACGGGCGCGTAATAGGAGGCCGTGCTCGCCGGCGAGCCGGCCACGGCGGCGGTCTCGCGCCAGGGACCCCACACGATCCAGACCCCGATCGCGGACAGCGCCAGTGCCCGCAGGACCGTAAGCGGCCACCGCCCGCCCCCTCGCGCGGTCCCCGCAACCGCGCCGGCCGGCTCGAGCGCGGGAACCGCGAGCGCGCACAGCAGGAGCGGGCCCGCCAAGAGGACCCCGTAGCGCTCGACGTTGCTGCCCATCGGCGTCTTCACGACCAAACAGGCCACGCAAACGGCCAGATACAGGACCCCTCCGATCCGCAGCGCCCGCAGCCGGCCGTCGCCACCGCGCGGCAGGGCCGCCAAGAAGAGCAGCGCCACCACGACGGTCGCCCCGAACGAGGTCGCCGGGTAGGGCTCGAAACCGCCTTCTCCGAACAGGGCCCTCACCGAGACGACCACGACCACCGCGGGCCCGGCGAGCGCGACCAGCACCCGCCACCGGCCGAACGCGAGCGCGTACGTGAGGCCGATCAGTCCCAACAGCACGCCCGCGACCGGGCTGGCCGCCGCGCTGGCGGCCGCCAGGAGCGCCGCCACCGGCAGCGAGCGCCGCCAGACCGCATACGCGCTTGCCGCCGCGAACGCGACCCCCAGCGCGAACGTGACCCGCCCGCTCCACACGTCCCCGACGGCGGCGACCCCAAACAGGCAGGACCCGGCTATGACCGTCCTCGATCGCCCGAACACGCCGACCGACGTCCGTTCGAAGAACGCAACGGAGGCCAGGACCGAGGCGACCGCCAGCGCCCTCAGGCCCGCCAGCGAGGCCAAGGGCCCGAACAGCAGGCTGTAGCCGGGCAGGTCGTGGCCGCCGTACCAGTGGGTGTCGTAGATCCCGAAGCCGGCCCTTTCGTAGAGCCACAGCCTGTAGACCTGCGCGGCCAGGTCCGGGGTGCGCGGGTCGGCCAACAGCCAGGCCGCCAGCAGCAGGCCGGCCAGGCAGGGCGCCACCGGGAAGGCGATCGGACGCGTTACGGCCGGCGCCCGGTGCGCTACCCGCCCGGGCCCCGGCCGTCGCTCCTTCGAACCCGGCTGCGCCTCCGAAGTAGCGCCTGCGGCGATAATGGCCTCGCGCGACACGCCCAGATCATGACGTCCGACCACCGACAACGATCCCCCGCGCGAGGGGCCGCGCGCGCGCGCGGCCCCTTCCACCACCAACAACGAGCCCGCGCGCGCGCGTACGCCGCCCTGAAGCTCCTCTTCGCAACCGCCGCGCTCGGCACCCTGGTGGGCCTGGCGGGCGGCTGCGGCGCAACGACCTCGCACCCGGGGCCGATCGCCGCCGGCGAACTGGCCGAAGCCGAGACCTTCCCGTACTACCGGATCTACTGGGCCGGGCCTCGCTTCGAAGGACGGCCTTTGGTCGCCGCCGACGGCCGCAAGGGCTACAACAGCGAGATCGGCGACTCCGTTTACTACGGCGACTGCACCGAAACGCACGGCGTCTTCGGCGGCGCCGGCGATTCGTGCACTTTGCCTCTGCAGGTGACAACGGTCGTCTACAGACTGCACTCCAACCGGCCGCTCGGCCCCCAACGCAACCTGCTGATCAGGGGCGTGCCCGCGACCGTCTACGACGAAGGCCGCTCGATCGAGCTGTACAGCGGCCGCCTCGCGATCGACATCTTCTCTAACAGCCCCGCCCGCGCCTACGCCGGCGCGCTGCGGTTGCGCCCCCTGAACGCCACCGGCTCCTCCGCAAAGCCCCTGCCCGAGCCGGTCTACTGCCCGGTCCTGTACGGCCCCCAGGAACCGGACCTGCAGCGCACGATGGCCGACCTGCCCGGCCACGCCTGCCAGGAAGCGGCCGCCCAGCTCGCCTTCGACAAGAGCGTTCAGACGGCCGCCGTCGCCGGCGGCGGCGGCCGTAGCTCGCGGCGCAGGCTCAGGAAGGCCGCCGAGCCGATCAGGGCCGGTATCCACAGCGAGATCGCGCGGTAGGTGATGACGGCGGCCAGCACCAGCGATCCGGGGCGCACCCCGAACAGGAGCAACATCCCGATCAGCCCTCCTTCGACCGCGATCACGCCAGCCGGGATCGGCAACGAGTTGGCGAGCATCCCGACCAGGTAGGCCATCGCCACCACCCAGAACGATGGCGCCGGCCCGTAGGCCAACAGGCACGCGTACAGCGTGACCACGTCGAACAGCCAGTACGCGACGGCCCCCAACAGGCGCCAGTCCCGGCGCGCTTTGATCAGCTCAAGCGCGTCGAACACGCCGCCACTGATCGCGACCAGCGCCACGTAGGCCCGTCCGCGCGTGGCCATCCGCCGCTCCGCGCCGCGCCTGGCCCAGGCGGCCACGGCGATCGTCCCCGCGATCACGATCAGCGCCGCCACCGCCGGCAGCAATGTCAGCAGCGGGTTGCGCGATCCCGGCAGCAGCCCGACCCACATCAACAGGCCGATCACGGCCGTGGCGCCAACGTTGACCGCGCTCGTGAGCACAAAAATCAGGACCGAGCGCTTGGCGATCCGCTCGACCGAAAGCCCGCGCGCACGCAGGACCCAGGCGCCAAGCGCGATCCCCGCAAGGCCGCTGACCGACACAACCGAGTTGACGGCCAGCTCGGACAAAGACAGCCGCGAGACAAGACGCCGCCCGAGCATCCCGAAGACCAGGCCGAACAGCACCACGTAGCCGGCGCACGAGACCAGCTCGGAGCCGATCCCGGCAAGCACCCAGCCGGCCTTTGCGTCGCCGATGCGATCGGCCGCGGCACGCAGCCCGGGCACAGCCAGCAGGAGACCCGCGACGAGACCGAAGAAAACGGCCAAGCCGATCAGGCTGTTGCGCAGCGTCCGCGACTGCTGGGAGATCGCCGCCGCCGTGTCGGCTTGCACCCCGATGTCCTCCCGCGGCGCCTCGGTCTCGTTGGCCGGCGCGGCGGGCCCGTCGGCCCGTGGCGCGGGATCGTCCGCGTCGGCCCGCGTCTTGGTTCCCTCTCCTATGTGGCTCTCTCCGGCGATATCGCGTCGATCCTTCGCTTTAATCAGACCCATGGTCGAGCAATTCGCTCGCATCCTCGTCGTCGACGACGAGCCGGCGGTCCAGAGTGCTCTGTCCCGTGCGCTTACGCTAGAGCACTACACGGTCGCCCAGGCGATGGACGGCTACGAGGCGCTCGAACGCCTCGGCGCGGACCCCTACGAGGCCGTGATCCTCGACGTGGCGATGCCGAAGGTCGATGGCCTCGAGGTCTGCCGGCGGATGCGCGAAGGCGGCGATCGCACGCCCGTCCTGATGTTGACCGCCCGCGAAACGATCGACGATCGCGTCGCCGGCCTGGACGCCGGCGCCGACGACTATTTGGTCAAGCCGTTCGCGTTGCGCGAGCTGCTCGCTCGTGTGCGTGCTCTGCTGCGGCGCGCGGGCGAGGACGAGGACGAGGATGAGCGGGAGCGAACGCTCAGCTTCGAGGACCTGCGCCTGGACCGGCTCGCCCACGAAGCCTGGCGCGGCGAGCGGCTGCTGGCCCTGACCAGAACCGAGTTCCTGCTCTTGGAGATGTTCTTGAGGCACCCGCGCCAGGTCCTGACCAGGTCGGCGATCTTCGAGCACGTCTGGGGCTACGACTTCGGCGCCACCTCGAACTCGCTGGGCGTCTACATGGGCTATCTGCGCCGCAAGACCGAGGCCGACGGCGAGCCGCGGCTGCTGCACACCGTTCGCGGCGTCGGCTACGTCCTGCGCGCGCCATGACTCGCCAATCCCATGACCCATCAATCCCGATGACTCGCCAATCCCATGACCCGGCAATCCCCATGACCCGTCAATCCCCATGAGCCACCGATGAGCTTCAGACGGAGGATCACGTTCGCCTCGACCGCGGCGGTCGCCGTCGCGGTGCTGCTGGCCTCGGCGCTCGTGTACGTGCTGACCTCCAACGAGCTGCACCGCCAGATCGACGACCAGCTGCGCAACCGCTCGGACAACCTGAGGCTGATCGAGCACCATCCTCTGCGCTCCCGCGACGGGCTGCTCGACGCTCTCGGTGACCACAGCGCAAAGGCCCAGCAGCTGCTCGAAAGCGCGCCCGCCCAGCCTGAAGCGCTCGGCAACGTCTCGCCGAGGCCCAACCAGGTGCGCGGCTACCAGCAGCTCGTCGACGCCAAGGGCAACGTCCTGTTCAGGTCGATCAAAAAGGCGACTTTGCCGGTCGACGCGCGCACGCGGGCCCTGGCCGCCGGCCACGGCGAAAGCTTCTTCAGGGACGCGACGGTCGGCGGCGTCGACGTGCGCATCCTCGCCGAGCACATCGCGCCTGAGCGGGCCGTCCAGTTCGCCCAGCCGCTGAGCGAAGTCGACGAACTGCTTGGCCATCTGCGCCTGATCCTGATCCTGCTCAGCCTCGGCGGAATCCTGCTTGCGGCAGCGCTCGGCCAGCTGGTGTCCCGGGCCGCGGTGGCCCCTGTGCGAAGGCTGACGCGCGCGGCCGAGCACGTCGCCGAGACCCAGGACCTGTCTGGGCGCATCGCGCCGACCGGCAGCGACGAGGTCGGGCGCCTGGCGGTCAGCTTCAACGCGATGCTCGATGCGCTGGAGGCCTCGATGGGCGCGCTCGACGCGTCCGTGCACGCGCAGCGCCAGCTCGTCGCCGACGCCTCTCACGAGCTGCGCACCCCGGTCACGAGCCTGCGCACGAACATCGAGATCTTGCAGCAGGCCGACGACATGGACGCGCAGGAGCGGGCGCTGCTGCTCGGCGACGTGGTCGACCAGATCGAGGAGCTGACGCTTTTGATGAACGACCTGATCGACCTGGCACGCGGCGAACAGGAGGACCGCGGAGCCGAGGACGTGCGCCTTGACGCCGTCGTGCTCGAGGTCGTCGAGCGCACGAGACGAAACTCTCCGACGACGCCGATCGAGGTCCGGATCGAGCCGGTCTTGATCAGCGGCGTCGCCGCGCGGCTGCAGCGGGCGATCGTCAACCTGCTCGACAACGCGGTCAAGTACAGCCCCGAGGGCGTGCCCGTCGAGATCGAGCTGGCCGGCGAAGAGCTGACCGTGCGCGACCACGGTCCCGGCATCTCCGTCGAGGATCTGCCCTACGTGTTCGACCGCTTCTACCGTGGCGCCGAGGCCCGCGGGCGCCCGGGCTCGGGGCTCGGCCTGGCGATCGTCAGACAGGTCGTCGACCAGCACGGCGGCACCGTCCGCGCCGAGCGCGCCCCGGGTGGCGGGACTCTGATGCGCGTCATTCTGCCCGGTGCCGAGCCGCTCGATCGCGATGAACTCGGCTTGGGCCCCCGCGCGATGGAGCCCGAACATGTTTGAGCGCGTGGCGTGCCGCCTGCTTGCGGAATAGGTGCGGCGAGAGCCCGTAACGGCGCCTGAAGGCCTTGGCGAACGCCGGTCCCTGCCGGTAGCCGACCAGTCTCGCCACGTCGGCGATCGGGATCGAGCGCTGCTCGGCAAGGAGCTGCGCGGCCACCGACATCCGCCGCCCGAGCAGGTCCTCGTGGAAGGAGTCTTCGAACTGGGCGTAAGCGCGCTGTAGCTGGCGCGGCGAGGTCGACAGGGCCTTGGCGACCGCCGCCAGCGTCAGCGGCTTGCGGTAGTGCCTGGAGACGACCAATCGCCCGAGCAGGTACAGCCGCCTGCGGCTGTCGAAAGTGTCAGGGTGCACACCTCTTTACCCGACTGCCTCCTCTCGAGGGGACACCTGACTACTCCTCGCCCAGCTCCAGGACCGCGAGGAAGGCCTCCTGGGGAACCTCGATGCGCCCGACCTGCTTCATCCGCTTCTTGCCTTCCTTCTGCTTGGCCAAGAGCTTTTTCTTGCGAGTGATGTCACCGCCGTAGCACTTGGCGATCACGTCCTTGCGAAACGCCTTGACCGTCTCGCGGGCGATGATGTGAGAGCCGATCGCCGCCTGGATCGGCACGTCGTACTGCTGCCTGGGTATCCGCTTGCGCAGCTTCTCGGCCAGGGTGCGCCCGATCTCGTAAGCCTTCTCGCGGTGCACGACCATCGACAGGGCGTCGACGGGATCGCCGGCGAGCAGCACGTCGAGCTTGACCAGATCCGAAGGCTTGGTCCCGCTCAGCTCGTAGTCCAGGGAGGCGTAGCCTTTGGTGCGCGACTTCAGCTGGTCGAAGAAGTCGAGCACGATTTCGGCCAACGGCAGCTCGTATTCGAGCTGGACGCGCTCGGGAGACAGGTAGTGCATGCCGGTGTGCTCGCCTCTGCGTTCCTGGCAAAGCTCCATGACCGCGCCGACGTGCTCTTTGGGGGCGATGATCGAGGCCGCGATGAGCGGCTCTCTGATCTCGGCGATCGTGCCCGGGTCGGGCATGTCCGACGGGTTGTGGACCTCCAGCTCAGAGCCATTGGCAAGCGTTAGTTCGAACCCGACCGAGGGCATCGTCGCCAACAGCTCGAGGTCGTACTCGCGCTCGAGGCGCTCGCGCACGATGTCCATGTGCAGGAGCCCCAAAAAGCCGCACCTGAAGCCGAAGCCGAGCGCATCGGAGGTCTCGGGCTCCCACGAGAGCGCGGCGTCGTTGAGCGTCAACTTCTCGAGGGCGTCGCGCAGGTCCGGATAGTCGTCGGAGTCGATCGGGAACAGGCCGCAGAAGACCATCGGCTTGACCTCGCGGTAGCCGGGGAGCGCCTCGGTGGCCTCGGCGTGGTGCGTGCGCGACGACCCAGCCCGCACCGTCAGCGTGTCGCCGACGCGCAGTTGGGTGACGTCCTTCAGGCCCGTGATCAGGTAGCCGACCTCGCCGGCCGCCAGCTGATCGGTGGGCATCATCTGGGGGCTGAACACGCCGATGTCGTCGATGTCGGCCTCGGTACCGGTGGCCATCGCCCGGATCGCCTCGCCCTTCTTGAAGACGCCGTCGACGACCCTGATGTAGGCGATCACGCCCCGGTACTGGTCGAACTCGGAGTCGAAGATCAGCGCTCGGGGAGCGCCGTCCGGTTCGCCCGCGGGGGGCGGCACGCGCCGGATCAGCTCCTCGAGCACCTCCGGTACGCCCGCTCCGGTCTTGCCGCTGATCTTCAGGATCGACCCTGGTGGCTCGCCGATCAGCTCGCTCACTTCGCCCGCGACCCGCTCCGGCTCTGCGCCGGGCAGATCGATCTTGTTCAGGCACGGGATCAGCTCCAGGCCCGATTCGACCGCCAGATAGGTGTTCGCGACCGTCTGCGCCTCGACGCCTTGGGCGGCGTCGACGACCAACAGCGCTCCCTCGCACGCCGCCAGCGAGCGCGAGACCTCGTAGGTGAAGTCGACGTGGCCGGGCGTGTCGATCAGATGCAGCTGGTAGGTCTGCCCGTCGGCGGCGTCGTAGAAGACGCGCACCGCCTGGGCCTTGATCGTGATCCCGCGCTCGCGCTCGAGATCCATCGAGTCCAGAAGCTGGGCTCTCATCGCCCGCGGATCGACGGTGTGCGTCAGCTCGAGGATGCGATCGGCCAGCGTCGACTTGCCGTGGTCGATGTGGGCGACGATGCAGAAGTTGCGGATGTGCTTTTGATCCATCGCGGGCTAAAGCCTAGACGCGCTAGCCTTTGCTTACCGGCGGATCGCCCACTCGACGCGGGCCTTCGGGTCCAGCCGCGGCAACGCGCTCGCTTCGGCGGGCGGCCTGTCCAGGTGTCGAGAGTGTCAAGCCGCCCAGGCATAAGACACAAGTCCTGGGACGTAGTAGTTCAGCGGCAATCCATGACCGGTTTGACCGGGCGGGCCATCGGCTCGCCCGGTCTACTCAGATCCGACCACGGGCCGCGGCGCGTCCCCACCCACTCGACCCGCCTGAGCCTCACGATCAGGCCCGTCCAAGCTGGGTCCGAATCAGCCGGCTGACCTGGTGGGCCTCGGGGATGCGCATGAAGAGCACCGACCGCGCGTAGACGACGGTCCCGGCCACGGCGGCCCCACCGACGCTGACGATCTGGGCCGGCAGCGAGCCGCCAAGCAGGTGGTCGAGGATCGACCAGACCGCCCACGACACTCCCCCGAGCAGCGCCGAGGCGAGCAGGATGCGAGCGGTGATCATCGCCGTTTGGGCCCCTTCGAGCGTGCCATTGAAGCCGATGCGAAGGCGGTGGTACTGCAGGGCGGTCATGACCGCGTTGGCGGCGACCGTGCCGATGATCAGGCCGGCGATGCCGAGGGGTTTGTAGAGGCCGACGGAGACGACGATGTCGACGACGATGTTCATCGCCGCCAACTTCGTGGGGATCCAGGGCCGCTGCACCGAGAAGAAGACCCTCGTCAGCAAGAGGTTCAGGCCACCGAACGGAAGGCTGAGGGCGAACCAGAAGAGGGCTTCGGAGACCAGGCTGGTCGAGCGCGCGTCGAAGTGGCCGCGTTCGAAGACGAGCCGAACGATCGGGGTGGTCAGGACAAGCATGAACACGGCGGACGGGATCAGCAGGAGGTTGATCTGACGCATGCCGATGCCAATAGTGCGGCGCATGTCTCCGACGGCCCGGCGCGAGGCCATGCGACTGAGCGTCGGGAACAGGACGGTCGCGACGGCCACGCTGAAGAGACCCTGGGGCAGCATGTAGATGCGAAAGGCATTGTCGATCGCCCGCGGCGCTTCTTCGGAGACGAGCGTGCCGAACAGGGAGTTGATCAGCTGGTCGAGGTTGACGATGCCGAGGCCGATCGTGACGGGCAGCATCAATGTGAAGACCTGCCTGATGCGCGGATCGTGCCAGTCGATCGAGAACTGCAGCCTGAAGTCGATTCGGCGGAGCGCGCCGAACACCATCAGCAGCTGCACGAAAGTGGCGACCAGGATCGCGACCGCGTAGGCGTACAGCTGATCGCCGTCCTTGTAGCCGCCCTGGAAGTGCGGCCGCAGCAGGACGAGCAGCACGATGATCACGAGGTTCCAGACGGCCGGCGAGATCGCGGGGATCGTGAAGTGTTCGTAGGACTGCAGGATCCCGACGATCAGACCGATCAGTCCGATCAAGAGTACGACCGGGAACAGGACCTGGGAGAGCCCGACGGTCAGTGCGTCGAGCGGTGCGTTGAACTTGGCGCCCGTAAACAAGGGCATGATGAAGCCGGCCGACAGGATGAAGATCGCGGTGATCGCGCCGAGCACGATCAGCATCACCCAGAACAGGGTCGAGGCCAGCCGGAACGCCTCTTTGCGCTTGCCCTGCTGCAACAGGTCCGTGAATACCGGCACGAACGCGGCTGACAGCGCCGCGTTGGCGAACAGGTTGCTGACGAGGTTCGGAATCTGAAAGGCGATCGTGAACGCCGACGCCGGCCCTCCCGTACCGAAGAAGCCGGCCGCGACAATTTCCCGGGCGAGCCCCAGCACGCGCGAGATGCCGGTGGCGATTGAGAAGATCGCGGTGTTACGAGCAACCCGTTCGGAGCCGCCGCTTTCAGGCCCCGCGCCACCTGCCTCCATCTGCCCGGGCTCGGGCTGGCCGAGGCCGCCGTATTCCTCGCCGAAGCTGGTGTCCGGGATGCCGATGACCTCCAGGCGGGGATCGGCCGGCTGCCCGCTCGCGCTCCCGGCCGGTCCGGCGTCCTCGCCCTGGAGCGACAGTTGCCTGGTGGGGTGTTCGTCGGCGTGCCGTGACGGGTCGGCGCCAGGCTCCTCCGCTTGCGCCGGCAACCCGGCGGGGGGCTCCTCCGCTTGCGGCGGCGGCCCTCCGGGGGGGTCGTCCGCTGGTGGGATGTTCGACAAGGCCGCTATAGTACGGCGCTCTAAAGATGGCGAACATTCATTCACAGAAGAAGCGGATCTTGCGCTCCGAGCGCGAGCGCTTGGAGAACCGCCGGTATACGTCGGCGATCAAGACCTACTTCAAGCACCTCGAGACGGCCGTTCAGGGCGGCGACGGAGAGACCGCGGCCCGCGAGCACCGGCGTTTGGTGAGCACGATCGACAAGGCCGTCAAGCGCGGCGCTTTGCACAAGAACACGGGCGCCCGCAAGAAGTCAAAGGCCGCGCGCACGCTCGCCGGCAGCTCTTCCTGAAAGTCTCTATATTTTTCGTTAACTACTTACGTATATACATATAGTATATACGATGGTAGTTTTGAAAAAGAGGAGAGCATACTCCTCCGCCTCACCCTCATCTTGAACTACTAGCCGCTCCCGGCGATCGTTTCGATCGCGAGCAGCGCCAGAGTGTCCTCGGTCAAGCCGGACATCCGGGAGCGGGCCTCCGGGAGCGGCGAGCCGCCGCGGGTGTCGAGTTCGAAGTCGGCGAGTACGGCCAGGGCTCCGCGCAGGCGCTCGGGCTCGGTCCTGACGACGTCGGCCAGGAAGCGGTCGGCCGCGCGTGAGGGCATCCGCAGACCGCGCTTGACCTCGGCGGGCGACTCGCCGGCGCGCAGGCGAACGGAGGCCGAGAGCGCGTCGCGCAGGCGGGCCGCCATCAGGTAGGTAAGGCCGGGCAGGCGCTCGCCCTGCGCGCGCAGGCGTATGAGCGTGCGCGTGGCCGCGCGCGGATCGCCGCCGAGGAGGGCGTCCGCGAGCGCATAGCCGCGCTGCTCGGAGGAGTAGGCGGCGCGCGCTTCGATGTCCTCGGCGCTGACACGCGCGCGCGCGGCACCCGGACCGGCGGTACCCGTGCGGGCACCATCGCCTGTGCCGGCGCGGCCGCCGCCGTTGCCCGCGTCGGCGTCGACGTCGGCGAACGCGGGCGCCCGTTCGAGCGCCAGCTTCTCAAGCTCCCGCAAAAGCCGCTGCTGGCGCTCGCCGACCTGGTCGACGAGGGCCTTTGCGGCGGCGGGGTCGAGGTCGATTCCAAGGCGGGCGGCCTGGGCGCGTGCCCACTTCGGCAAGTCCCAAGGCTTGACGGTCGCCTGGGTAACGACCTGGCCACCGGCGGCTTCGACCAGCTTGTGCACAGAGGCCGGCGCCTTCGAGCGACCTTCCTCGCGGGCGAACAGTGCGAGCGTGGTGTCAGGCGGCATCGCCGCCAGAGCGGGCGCCAGGTCCCGCTCCACGTCGGCCTGCTTCCAGCGCTCGACGCCATCCACGAGGATCACGCGGCGCCCGAGTGAAAGCGTCATCGCGGCGAGCGCGCCCGCGACCCCGGCCGGCGTGGCAGCCTCGCCCTCCAGGGCCTCAACGCTGCCGGGCCCGGCCTCGCGCTCGGCCAAGACCCGCAGCCCGGCGCGCCGCTCGGCGATCGCGCCATGATCTTCGCCGTGGACCAGGTAAACGGGCTTGAGAGCGGGCAACGGACGCTGCCTATCGGACGACTAGATTCACAAGCTTGCCCGGCACCACGACTTCCTTGACGATCTGTTTGCCGTCGACGTGGGCGCGCACGTTGGGCGCGGCGCGACACAGCTCCTTCAGCTCCTCGGGGGCAGCCTGGGATGAGACCTGGACGCGGTCGCGGAGCTTGCCGTTGACCTGGCAGACCAGCTCGTAGGTGTCCTGCTCGAGGTACTCCTCTTCGGCGAGAGGCCAGGGCTGCTCCCAGACCCGTAGGCCGGTAAGGCGCTCGTAGACCTCAGCACCGAGGTGCGGCGCGAACGGGAACAGCAGCGAGGCGGCCGTTGTTAGCGCGAACTGGCGGCTGTCGGACCCCGCCCGCTCGCGCAGCCGCGAGCACTCGTTGATCAGCTCCATAACCGCCGCGATCGCCGTGTTGAAGGCGAAACGGCGCAGGTCGCCCGACACCTTGTCGATCGCCCAGTGGGCCTTGCGCAGGAGTTCGACGTCCTCGGGACCGGATGTCGTCGCCTCTCCCCCGTCCTCCTCGGCGACCTCAGACGCCAAGCGCCAGAGGCGGCCGAGGAAGCGGTGTACGCCCTCCATGCCCTCGTCCGACCAGTCGGCGTCCTGGTCGGGCGGGCCGATGAACAGGATGTAGCAGCGGGCGGTGTCGGCGCCGTAGCGCTCGACGATCGAGGCGGGCGAGACGACGTTGCCGCGCGACTTGGACATCTTGGCGCCGTCCTTGGTGACCATGCCCTGGGTGAACAGGGCCCGGAACGGCTCCTGGATGTCGAGCTGGCCGAGGTCGGCGAGCGCCTTGGTCAGAAAGCGCGCGTACATGAGGTGCAGGATCGCGTGCTCGACCCCGCCGATGTACTGGTCGACGGGCATCCACTCGTTGAGCGCCGCCGGGTCCCAGGCCGCTTCGCCGTTGGACGCGTCGCAGTAGCGCAGGAAGTACCACGAGGAGTCGACGAACGTGTCCATCGTGTCGGTCTCCCGGCGCGCGGGGCCAGCGCACTCGGGACAGGTGGTGTTGACCCAGTCCTCGGCGGCCGCCAACGGCGAGCGTCCTTGGGGCGCGTAGTCCTCGATGTCGGGCAGCTCGACCGGCAGGTCGCGCTCGGGGACGGCCACCGCGCCGCACTGCTCGCAGTAGACGACCGGGATCGGGCAGCCCCAGTAGCGTTGCCTGGAGATCAGCCAGTCGCGTAGGCGGTAGTTGACGGACGCATGGCCTTTGCCTTCGCTTTGCAGCCAGGCGACGATCGCGGTCAGAGCCTCGCGGTTTTGGAGGCCGTCGAAGCGATCGTCCGAGTCGATCAAGGGGCCGTCGCCAAGGTAGGGAAGCCCTTGCTCGTCTCCTCCATCTTCGGGAGTTCCTTCGATGACACGCTTGATCGGCAGGCCATATGCGCGCGCGAACGCGTAGTCGCGCTCGTCGTGGCCGGGGACCGCCATGATCGCGCCGGTGCCGTACTCCATGAGCACGTAGTCGGCGACGTACATCGGGATCTCGAGGCCGTTGACCGGGTTGACGACGGTGCGCCCGAGGGCGACGCCGGTCTTCTGCTTCTCGACGTTCGAGCGCTCCTCGCCGGACTCGGTGATCGCGCGGCTGACGTAGTCGCGGACCTCTTGCTCGCGCTCGGTGCCGGCCACGATCCGCAACACGTCGGGGTGCTCGGGGGCCATCACGAAGAAGGTCGCGCCGAACAGGGTGTCGGGCCTGGTCGTGAAGACGGGGTAGTCGATGCCGAGGTCCTGGCATCTGAACGTGACCTCGGCGCCCTCCGAGCGCCCGATCCAGTTGCGTTGCATCGTCTTGACGTGCTCGGGCCAGTCGATCGAAGCAAGGTCGTTCAGGAGGCGCTCGGCGTAGTCGGTGATCCGCAGGAACCACTGCTCGAGCTGTCTGACTTCGACGGTCGCGCCGCAGCGCTCGCAGGCGCCCTCGGCTGTTACCTGCTCGTTGGCGAGGACGGTCTGGTCTTTGGGGCACCACTTGACGGCGGCCTCCTTGCGGTAGGCGAGACCGGCGTCGAGGAGCTGCAGGAAGATCCATTGCGTCCATCTGTAATAGGTCGGTTCGTGGGTCGCCAGCTCCCGCGACCAGTCGATCGAGATCCCCCAAGAGCGGAACTGCTTCTGGAAGGAGGCGATCGAGGCGTCGGTCGAGACGCGCGGGTGCACACCGGTCTTGATCGCGTGGTTCTCGGCGGGCAGGCCGAACGAGTCGTAGCCCATCGGGTGCAGGACCCTACGGCCGAGGCGGCGGTGGTAGTGGGCGATCGCGTCGCCGACGGAGTAGACCTTGAGGTGGCCGATGTGGGGCTCGCCGCTCGGGTAGGGCAGCATCTCGAGAACGTAAGAGCTGGCGGGGTCGTGCCGGTCGGCGCCGTTGGCCTCTGCCGATCCGAGACCGACCCGGAGGACGTGACCCTCAGCGTCCGCGCCAAGCCCCTCGTTGGCGACCTCCCAGGTGCGCTCGTCCGCCCAGACAGCCTGCCAGCGTGGCTCGATCTCTTTGGGGTCGTACCTGCGCTCGGACATGGGTGAGCGCAGGTTAGCGAGCGGGCCGGGTCGCGCCCGCTCGCTTGGATCCGCGTGCGGTCAGGCGGGGACCCCGCCCGGCGAGATGCCGGCGGGGTGGTAACGGCGCCGGTACTCGGCGGGGCCGACGTTCAGCGCGCGCAGGAAGGAGCGGCGCATCGTCTCGGGGGTCCCGAAACCGCAGGCGGCGGCGACCGCGGCGACCGGCCGCGCGGTGTCCTCCAGCGCGCGGCGGGCGGCCTCGAGGCGAACGCGCTCGACGTAGCGGCCCGGCGTGACGCCGGTCTCGGCGGCGAACGTACGGGCGAAGTGGCGGGGGCTCATGTGGGCGCGCTCGGCGAGAGCCTCGACGGTGAGATCGGAAGCGGGGTTCTCGACGACATGGCGCTGGACCTCGCGCAGGGGCTCGTGGTCGGCTTGCTGGGCCGCCAGCGAAGCGCTGAACTGGGATTGGTTGCCGGGCCGGCGCAGGAACAGGACGAGGTGGCGGGCGATCGTGAGGGCGGCGTCGCGGTCCAGGTCTTCTTCGATCAGGGCCAGGGAGAGGTCCATGCCGGCGGTGACGCCGGCGGAGGTCCAGACCTGGCCGTCGCGGACGTAGATCGGCTCGGGGTCGACATCGACCTCGGGGAAGCGCTTGGCGAGGCTGTCGGCGGAGGCCCAGTGCGTGGTGGCGCGACGCCCGTCGAGCAGGCCAGCGGCGGCGAGCACGAAGGCGCCGGTGCAGACAGAGGCGACCCGGCGCGTAAGGGGCGCGGCGGCCTTGATCCAGGCGAGCAAGTCGGGGTCGGCGCTGGCGTCGCGCGAGCCGTCACCGCCGGCGACGATCAGGGTGTCGATCGGTGTGGGAGCGTCGGCGAGGCTGAACGAAGGGACGACTTCGAGGCCACTGGACGTCGGGAACGGCTTGCCGTCGAGGGTGGCGACCGCGACGCGATAGCTGGCATCGGTGCGACCGGTCAGTTCGATCAGGCGCTGGGCGCCGGCGAAGACCTCGAGCGGGCCGATGAAGTCGAGGCTTTGAGTCTGGTGATAGGCGACGATCACCACGTCTTTGGGAGCGCTGCTCGAGTTGGTCATAAGTCGATCTTGGCCGATTGAGGGCCTGTCCGCAAGGACATATTTCAAACGATACCTGCCATCTGCGTATCGAACGATCCCCGCTCGCCAAGGCGCCCCCCGGACCGTCGCGGGCGGTGGTGACACGACGGTCCGCGGCAAGGAGAACCGGTGGTGGTCGCGCGACGCACGGCGGCCGCGCGGCGGGCGAACGGCGGTTACGATGCGGAAGTGGAGCCTCAGCGAGACAATCCGGCGGCGACAGGCGAACACGTGGCGGGCATCGTGGCGGCGGCCGAGCGAACGGCGGCGCAGCTGAGAGAGCAGGCCGAGGCGAAGGCTAGGGAGCGAATCGCGGAGGCCGACAGAGCGGCCGAGCACAGGGTGCGGGCCGCGGAGGAGGAGGCGGCCGAGATTGTGAGGGCCGCCCAGGTCCAGGCCGAGGCCGCCAGGAACGAGGCTTTGGCGTCGGTGGGCGAGCTGTATGAGAAGGCCGATGAGGAGCGTACGCGCGCGCGTGAACAGGCCGTTAAGACGCTCGACGACGCAAGGGCGCAGGCGGAGGAGGCGGTCGCGACGGCGCGGGAGGAGTCGGGCCGCGAGCTGGCGGGCGCCCAGGATCGAGCGGGCGGGCTGGTCGAGGACGCGCGGATCGAGGCCGAGCGGGAGGGCGCACGCGCGCGTGAACGGGCCGAAGGGAGGGCCAAAGAGATTGAGGCTTTCGCAAGGGCGCAGGCAAGGGAGATCGTGAGCGAGGCAAACGCCGTCGCGTATGACGTCGTCAGGGAAGGCTCTGAGATGTCGAAGAACTTGAAGGATCTGTCCGCGTCGATGCGCAACAACGCGGCCCGGCTGTTGCGGGACGTGAGGCTGGCGCACGGCAGCATGACCGCGCGGCTGGATCAGGCGGGGCCGGGGGCGGGAGCCGGCGCGGGGGCGCGTTCGGGCGCAGACGACGCGGGCGGGACTGGGGCGCGCCGGGGAGAGGACTTCGGCGAAGACCTCGACGTGCCGGAGTTCATTCCTCCGGGCTGAGCCGCCGCGGGACGGACCGGGCGAGCGGCGAGACCCGACGCCGTTGCCGGCCGCCGCGAGACTGGGCGAAACGGGCCGAGGCCGGTCAGGCCGCCGAGGCCGGGGAGCGCGCGGGCGCCGCGTCCGAAGGGGCCGCCCGCTCGGCCTTCCAAGTCCTGTGCGCGAGCATCCCGGTGGCGACGAAGATCGCGAGCGCGTTGACGCCGTGCAGGAAGCCGAGGGCGGGTACCGAGGTCGAGGCGACGCCGAGGAGGTACTGGACGATGCCGAGGCCGACGATCGCGCCCGCCCACTTGACCTTGGCGTCGCCAAGGCTGCCGATCGGCGGCGACGATCAAGAGGACGACCATCAGGAGGACAATCAAAGAGCCGAGGATCGCGTGGGCCCCGAACGCGTCTTCGGTCGTCTTCTTGCCGATCGCGGCACTTTCTGATTTGTGGACGGCATCGAACGCGCCAAAGGCGGCGAGCCCGACCTGGACGACGACCAGGGCGAAGATGATGGCGGTCAGCCAGCGGAAGGTGGCGCGCATTGGGGCGGAGCATATACGGCGTCCAGGACGCCGAGGGCCTGGCGAGAGGCGCTAGGATTGGCGTCCCCGGGGCTATAGCTCAGCTGGGAGAGCGCTACCGTGGCACGGTAGAGGTCGTCGGTTCGAGCCCGACTAGCTCCATCGACGCTGATTTGCAGCGGATTCTGGGGTGCGCTTCTGACGGTGGTCGAACCGCTGCCGAGAACAGGGAGCATCCGTGCGACAATCAGAGCATGACCAAGGCTGAGCTACACGAACTGGTAGACCGTTTGCCGGACGGGGCAGTCGATGGCGCCGCGATGCTCTTGGGGGAGATCAGCGATGGGCGCATCGACCCTGAGCAGGCGTGGTTCTGGACACACGATTGGCAGACGAAGGAGCGCGAGGCAGACGATGACCTCGCGTCGGGTCGCGTCACTCGCTATGAGAACGACGATGAGTTCCTAGCGGCCCTGGACGAGCGGGCGAAGCCGCTCGATGCCCACGCGTGAAGTCCTCGCGTCGTTCTGGCGCGACTGGGACCGGCTGAGCCCGCAGCAGCAGCGAGCCTTCCGCGAAGCGATAGTGCAGTTCATCGCCGACATCGCCAGTGGAGGCCTGAACTTCCATCCGCGCCTGCGCGTCAAGCGGGTGCAGGGTCATCCTGGCGTCTGGGAGATGACCTGGGCGCCGGACGGCCGCGCGACCTTCGAGTATGGCGCAGAGGTTCGGCCGGGCGAGCCGCACGTCATCTGGCGACGCATCGGCACACACTCGGTCTTCCGCCGGCCGTGACCGGCGATCGTCAGCGCTACGCTGAAATGCAAAGACCCGGGAACGGTCCCTGCGCAGTCCCCTCCGGGGACAGGCCAAACCGCCGGGGTTTCGTTCACTTCGGCTACCTCATGGCAACTCGACGGGCGCTACTCCGCTTCGTCAAACGACATCCGCCCGCCGGAAGCCGCGCGGAGCGGTTCGACTTGAGGTCGGTTGGTTATTGACGAAGGTCGAAACGCCCTGGCCCCTGGTAAAGGGGCCGGGGCTTCGGCTTCCCAGGCTCGGGCGGCCGGCAACGAGTCCTCGATTGGGTTCTCGCGCATCATCGCGAGAACGGTCACCCGCTCAGGCGCTCGACTGGATTTCCTTCTATGAGCTTGACAAAGCCGAGCTTGTGCAGAAGGGCAGAGCGCGACCCGGGGCGCAGCTGGGCTTGCTTGGCGGTGGACGCGGCGAGCTCGGAGGCGAACCCGTCGCGCGGCCAGCGCGTGTTGACTGCAAGTGCGGTCGGGGGAGCGATTTGATGTAGGCGTCTGCCGACGACGTCGAGTGAGACGCCCTTGCTCAGTAGATGTGCCTCGACGCCAAGGCGGGCCGGCACGTTCACGTTCAGGTGCAGCGTTATCGCCTCGGCGACCTTGCGGGCTCGCTCCTCGCTCGCGCCGCCCGCTTGCACGAGCGCGTGTGCCGCACGGGCGCCCTCGACGGCGAAGCATCTGGCGTGCGTGTCGCGCCCCCAGTGCTTCTCTGTGAGGCCAAGATCGTGCAGCATGCAGGCGAGGTAGAGCAACTCGCCGTCGTGCTTTACGCGATCGCGTTGTGAGAACAGCTCCGCAAAGGCCCACGTGCGAGCGCAGTGTCCGTAGAGGGCTGGGCTCGAGAACTCGCGGACGCGCTCCTCGGCTTCGCGCGCGAGTGCGCTGTCGGGAGGGTCGGGAAGCCGCGGCGACGCATGCTCACCAAAGATCTTGCTGCGCCACTGGCTCGGTATCCGTTCGAGCCGCGCGGATACTCCCTGGCCGATGAGCCAGATGCGGTCTCGACGACGAAGGCTCCCTTCCGTCACCAGCGCCCAATCCCATGTGCCTACATAGCTCATGAGGACACCCCCTGGGCGGCAAGCGCCAGGTGATTTGCTGCCGCCCGCCTCAGGACCGATGCGACCACGGCAAGAATATAACCGATCGCATAGCTATATTGTAGAGTCATGCAGACGCTCGCTATCTGCCTCGATCGCGACGACGCGTCGAGGCAATGACCAAGCAACCATCACAGCCGCTAGCCAAGCCCGCGGCTGGCGGTGAGCCGTCGGACGGGCGCCGCGCGAGAGGGATGCGCAGCCGCAAGGCGATCGTTGAGCGCTCGGTGCAGCTGGCCTCGCGGGACGGCATGGAAGGTCTCAGCGTCGGCGCGCTGGCCGCGGACATAGGCGTGCACAAGAGCAACGTATTCGCGCTCTTCGGATCCAAGGAGGAGCTTCAGCTAGCTACCCTCGCCGCCGCCCGCGAAATGCTCATCGGGCTCGTGCTCGTCCCGGCTCTCCCCGCCCCAGAGGGGCTTCCGCGTCTGCTTGCCATCGGCGATGCCTGGTGTGACTATTTCCTCTCCGATTCGTTCGTCGGGGGGTGCTTTTTGTGTGCGGCCTCCACCGAGATGGACGGCCGCCCGGGGCCTGTACGTGACGCCGTGGCGGCGGTCATGCGCGAATGGCTAACGGTCCTGAGCCTTAACGTCGACGCCGCGATCGCGGCCGGTGAGCTTGCCGAGAACGTCGACTCGGCCGCGATGGCGTTCCGGCTGAACGCGCTCGGAATGGCCGCCAACTGGCAACGACAGCTACTGGACGACAGCACGGGCATCGAACACGCCCGCGTCGGCTGGAGAGCTGAGCTCGAAAGACATAAACCCACGGAGCACGAGACAGGGAGACACAGCAATGTCAGCAACGGCCCCCACGGCAACCGATAGGCTGCTCGAGCGCAACGCCGAGCTAAGCAAGGATCTCAGCGCAAAGTCCTTCACGCTGACCCCGGATCTGCACGCGCTTGTCCTGACCTGTGCCGACCACCGCGTCGATCCGGCGCAGGTCCTTGGCCTGCGGCTCGGCGAGGCTGTCGTGTTGCGCAACCCGGGCGGCCGAGTGACGCCGGCCTTCATCTCAGAACTCGCGGTGCTGGCAACAGTTGCCCAGATCGAGGGTCTGGAAACCGGCTTTGAGCTGATCATCATGCACCACACCGACTGCGGCTTGGCACGACTCGACGGACCCGAGCAGCGGGGACTGATGGCGTACTTCTTCGGCGTTGACGAGGACGAGGTGGCGGCCAAGCACCTCACCGATCCCATCGAGTCGGTTCAGACCGACTTGGAACTCCTGCGCGCAAACCCGCTCATCCCTCGCACGCTGATCGCCTCAGCCGTCATGTACGACATCGCGTCAGGGCGCGTCGAGGTCATCTCCCCGCCCGCGCCGCTCGGAGAGATCTCCTAGCCGGCAGCGGCCTGGCAGTGCGGGAGCAGGCCGGCCCCATCCGAGCTGGTTTTGCTCGCGGCGTTCGCTCCCTTGGGAGCCGGAGGACCCCCCTCCGGCTCCCCTCTACCCCAATCGCCTTACAGCGGCAGGTAGGCGTGCCCTGGCAGTTTGCTGACGCACGTGTGGTAGGTGCGCTTGCCCTTCGCCGTTCGCCCGTTTCGCCGGTGGGCGACGATTTCCACCGTGAAGGTGCCTTGCGGTAGTCCGACCAGGTTGATGGCGGTTGAGAGACGCTTACCGGTCAACGTCTTCTTGTCCTTGCCGTTGATCTTGACGACCGCCGAGACGAGCCCGAGCTGCTTGGCGTGCTGGATGTGGATCGTGATGTCGCGTTTGCTGGTGCACGCCTTGGGAGTTACGGCTTTGAAGGGGAGTGTTCCAGTCTTGGGGGTCGCCGCTGTGGGTGTGGGCGTCGTTTTGGGCTGCGGCTTGGTGACCGTCGTACCTTCGCCGACGCAAGTGGCGTTGTAGTCGCCTTCCCAGGTGAGCGTTGCTTCGACGGTTCCGACTTTGCCGGTCTCGCCGTTGATGGTGAACAGGAACTGCGGCAGGCCGGTGGGCGTGTTCAGTTCCAGTCCGCTGAGGCTGGCGGTCCCGGTTGCGTCCAATTCGACTTCACCCAGGCCCGGGATCTGGTTCCCATCGCCGTCGTCGAACGCTATGGACCCGCTCGTGTAGGAGCCGCGGGCGGGCTGCAGGACCTGCAGCGAGACGTAGTTCGCAGGCGTGCACTGTGGCTGGGGCACCACGAACTGCGATGCCAGCACGCGGATCGTGCCTTCGCCGCACGCCTGACCCGTGTAGGCGTCGAAGTCCTGGATCTGGTGTTCGCCGTCGTCCGAGTTGACCCAGATGCAGGTCGGACGTTGCGGGTCCTGGTTGACCGTGTAGAGGTAGCCGAGGCCGGTGAACGTCTTCGGGTAGCCCGTGCAGCTGGCTCCCGTCGAGTAGTCGAAGCACTCGACGTCGCCGACGTCGCCTCCGTAGTTGCCGTTCGGCACGTACACCCTCGGCCCGAGCACGAGCGCGGGGCCGTTCCATGGGGACGAAGCTTCGATCACGGAACTCATCCCCGCCGGCGTGGCCGCTGCTTCGCCTTCGAGGTTGAAGCACTGGTCGGTTCCAGTCGGCAGGCACAGGCCGGTGAGCTTCCCGGTCGCGTCCAGCAACGGGAAGGGAGCGCCGTTGTCGGAGGCGTAGTTGACGCTTGGGAGCGCGACGGGCCAGGAGCCGCCGCAACTGCTCTGCGTCGTGTCGTCGAAGCACGCGAGCCGGTCGGTCCCTCCGATGTCCAGCGGGATGATTACCTTGCTGCCGATCGCAGCCGTCGCCGGCGACGGGAATCCGCCGTCGCTCACCGTACCTGCGCCCAGAGAGACGGCGAACGGCTGACCTGAGCATGACTGGTCGGTGCTGACATCGAAGCAGAGCAGCTCGTTCTTTGTGCCTTCCTGACCGACGCCGTCGACAAAGCTGAACGCATACCAGTGCCTGCCGATCAGCATAGGGGCACTCGCGCCGCTGATACCGCCGATGAGCGGAGCATCGCCTTTCGCGGTGAGTTCGGTAAATCCGCAGAACGGGTCGGGGTTGGTGGGCGCGAGCGTCGTGTCGATGCAAACGACGCCTGCGGTCCCGTCGGTCGCTCTGGTCGCGTAGACGTAGAGCTTGCCGGTGTGCTGGTCCAAGTGCAGACCGGGCTGCCCCGACGTGGCGAAGTTGGCGCCCGTGCCCGTTTCGGTGATCGTCTCGGGCGAGAAGCAGGGTTCGGCGTTGCTCTGATAGTGGCAGGCGAGCTGCATCGTGGGCTGGTGGTGGAAGATGTTGTAGACGGCCGTTTCGGAGAGCGCCACGGCCCAGCCGTCACCGCCGCCGCTGCCGGCGAAGTTCGAGGCGGGCGGAACCGGGATCGATGCTGTAGCGGAGTAGGTCGAGGTGAAGGTTTCGGCCTTGGCCGCGGTCGAAGCGATCATCGCCAGGCAGGCGGTGGCACAGGCCAGCAGCGCGATCGCCGTCGCCGGTCGCCGGTCGCCCGCGACCAGGTGAATCAAAGCTCTACGTGGGATCTTCAGCATCGCTGTCATGGTGTCGTCCCCTGTTCTGTGCGTGTACGCCGGGGAGGCTTGGACATCGTCTCGCAGCCCCCCGCTCGTGCGCATCGTCCGTGCGCGCAACCGGCCGAATGGATCGGCGTAATGTACACCTCGACTCGTACATACGTCGAGAAGAGCGGCTCGGAACTCATCGACGAGCGGCCGCCGAGAGTCCCGGCAGGGGCAGCGGACGTCGAACCGTCGGACACGCGAAAGTCCATCTAGCCAACAAAACCTGCTAGTCTGGCATCGCTGCGGCAGCCAGCCGCAGCGCATGGCATGGACAGACCGGACGGCCATCAAGAGCAGGACGAGGCGCCCCGGCAGGACGATGAGGCCGAGCGCGAGGGGATCACTCGCGGCGATCTGCTGAAGACGGCGGCCGCGGCGGCCCCCGGGATCCTGCTCGGCGGGCGGGCGGCAGCGGCGGCGGCCGCGACGCGCTCGCGGCGGCGGCGCACAGCGCCGGCGAACGGGAAGGTCGCGGGCATGAACGTGGTGCTGTTCTTGACCGACCAGCAGCGCGCGATCCAGCACTTCCCGCCGGGCTGGTCGGCGCGCAACCTGCCCGGCGTGACGAGGCTGCAAGAAAACGGGCTGACGTTCGTGAACGCGTTCACGAACGCGTGCATGTGTTCGCCGGCGAGATCGACCTTGATGTCGGGCTACTTTCCGGCCCAGCACGGCGTCAAGTACACGCTCGAGACCGACATGCCGGCCCCCGAATACCCGCAGGTCGAACTGGGGACCGGCTTCGCGAACCCAGCGAGCGTGGTGGCCGCCGCCGGCTATGACCCGGTCTACAAGGGCAAGTTCCACTGCAACAAGCCGGCCAACGGCACGACCTGGGTTCCGGAGGACGTCAACAAGTACGGGTTCACCCGCTGGGACCCGCCGGACGCGGGCGCCAACCAGGACATCCCGGAGGAGGGCGGCGGCGTCTATGACAACGATGGGCGCTTCATCAACTCTCAGGGCACACCGGAAGCTGGCACCGAGGGCGCGATCCAGTACCTGAGCGGAACGGCCGCGCAGAGCCAGCCGTTCTTCATGGTCGTCTCGCTGGTCAACCCCCACGACGTGCTGTTCTACCCAAAGACTTACACCGAAGGGGGCTACGACGAATCGTGGCTTGCGGGCGAGATCGGGCTGCCGGCGACGGTCAGCGAAAGCCTGTCGAAGAAGCCGGCGGTCCAAGAGCAGTTCCTGAAACTGTTCAACGCCTCCGGGCCGCTACCGACTCCACAGATGAAACGTAATTACTTGAATTTTTACGGCAATCTGATGAAGGCTTCGGACGCCTATCTGGTGAAGATCCTAGATACGCTCACCAAAACCGGCCTGCTCGAGAACACGCTCGTGATCGCGACGGCCGACCACGGTGAGATGGGCACCGCCCACGGCGGCCTGCGCCAGAAGAACTTCAACTTCTATGAGGAGTCGATCCGCGTCCCACTGGTCTACTCGAACCCGAAACTGTTCAAGCGGCCCCGCACAAGCGACGCGCTCGTCTCACATGTCGACTTCTTGCCGACGCTCGCGAGCCTCGTCGACGCGCCGGCCTCGGCGAGGGCGCCCTGGCAGGGGATCGACTACTCCGAACAGATCCTCAGCGCCTCCCAGATTTCACCCCAGGACTACACCGTTTTCACCTACGACGACTGGCAGTCCGGCCAGGCCAAGGGCCCGTACCCGCAGCCGCCGAACCACATCGTCAGCATCCGCGAACAGCGTTACAAGCTGGCGCGCTACTACGACGCCGAAGCAAGGGTTCCCGACCAATGGGAGATGTACGACTTGAAGGCCGATCCCCTCGAGCGCACGAACCTCGCCTACAAGCACCACAGACGTGACCCCGCCCAGGAGCGCGAATACAAACGGCTGCGCCGCAAGCTGGCGCACGTCGAACGTACGCGCTTGCAGCCTCTTAGCTGAGCGCCCCGCGCCGCCGCCCGCCCCTCGGGCGCCGCCAGGTCCTCAACTCGAGCTTCCGTCGAGGTCCACACGGAGCCGATCGCGAGCGGGTCATACTCAATCTGTACCTGCTAGTAGGTACAAAAAAGTACCGTATAGCCGGTCCACATTAGCTGTCCAACACCTCCGATCTGGTCCCGTCTGCGAGCGGAGAAGCCCGTCTCAACCACTCGCTGAAGAGCGGATCGACGATGTACCAGACGTCGTCTCGCCGGTCGACCAGACCGCGTCCTTGGAGCCGTTCGAGCGCCGGCCGTACACGGGAGTGGCTGGAGAACCCGTATCGGGTCGCGACCGGGCGGCTGGTGACGTTCATTCCCCCCCTGTCGGCCAGCAGCTGCAACGCCCTGACCTCGTTGGCCTCCGCCTCGTCGCCGCTCATCAGAACGTTCAGCACCGAGGCGAACTCGGAGCGCTCGATGGTCTGTACGAGCCGGTCGTGCGCGCGGAACACCGTGTCAAGCGTCACGCGCCGTCGCGCGGGCGTGCTCGTCCAGCACTCCCACGCCAGCTGCTGAGTGCTGCGCGGATGCGCACGGGTCGCGTTGAGCAGATGGCTCAGGGCATCCTCGTCGGCGGGCTTACCGGTGTCCTGGAACTGGAAGTCGAGATACTCCAGAAAGTCGACCCGGCTGATGACGGGTAGCTGCATTTGCGCCGCCTCGCCGAAGATCGGTTCGTGAGAACTCTCGAGCATCATTCTCAGTGCGTTTCGAATCGAGCCTGTGAACAGCAGCGAGACGTGGTTTGCCCCCGAACTCATGAGCGCCGAGCGGATGATCGCCAGCGGATCGCCCGGACAGTGCCTCAGCCGCTGAAACTCATCGAACACGACCACCAGCCTGTCCGATACCGAGCGCAACGCCAGCAGCTGGGCGTGCAGCGTCTCGGCGTCCTGCGCGGGACTTACCGGAGAGCTCCTGACCGAGCCCTTGACGACCTTGATGTCGAAGCCGATCTCCTTCTCCAAGACGCCGATCTGACGCTGCGCCGCCCGCCGCACGTGCTTGACCGGGTGGCCGGTCATCGCATCGTGCACGCAGCCGATGAAGCCCGGGATGCTCACGACCCGCTGCAGGTTCACCTTGATCACATCGAACGGCGGCGCACCGGCGCCATGCTTCTTGGCCAGCTCGAAGGCCAGCTGATTCGTGAAGGTCGTCTTGCCAGTGTCACGCGGCCCGAAGAGCGCCACGTTGGTCTGGCCCTTGAGCGTCAGCGCAACCTCGTGGGCGAACGCCTCCATTCCGATGATCTTCGACGGGTCGTCGAGCGGACGATCCCAGATGAATGGATTGAGCACAGTGGCCATTGGCCATAGTGTACCAGGTATCCGGTACCGAATAGGACCGCCTAAGTGGTACAGAATATTCTTGATCCGGTACTCGTCGGGATCGCCGGGGGTGCGGATCATGTCGAAGCGCGCCCAGCTCGGCGCCTGGTAGCCTCGCCGGACCGATGGCCGACGAGCGGACCGACCTGCGCGATCTGCTCGAGCGCAGGGCGCTGACCGAGGACACCGGGCGGCCCGAGGCGGTGTCGCGCAGGCACGAGCGCGGAGGCAGGACCGCCAGGGAGAACATAAGCGAGCTGATCGACCAAGGCTCGTGGGTCGAGTACGGGCGCTTTGCGATCGCGGCGCAGCGCGCGCGCAGGGACATGAAAGAGCTGATCGAGCGCACGCCGGGCGACGGCCTGATCGCGGGCACCGCGAGGATCAACGGCCGAGAGTTCGGCGCGGAGCGCGCGGCATGCGCGGTCCTGTCATACGACTACACGGTTCTGGCCGGCACCCAGGGAGCGCTCGGCCACCGCAAGAAGGACAGGCTGTTCGAGCTGATCGAGCGGATGAAGCTGCCGACGGTCCTGTTCGCGGAGGGCGGCGGCGGCAGGCCCGGCGACACAGATTTTCCCGTCGTCTCGGCCCTCGACACGCGGGCTTTCGCGCTGTGGGCAAAGCTTTCGGGCCTGGTCCCGAGAATCGCGGTCGTCAAGGGCATGTGTTTCGCGGGCAATGCGATGCTGGCGGGATGCTCGGATTTGATCGTCGCCACCGAGGACGCCTCGATCGGGATGGGCGGCCCGGCGATGATCGCGGGCGGAGGCCTCGGCGAGGTCGCGCCCGAGGACGTCGGCCCGATCTCGATGCAGGCTCCGAACGGCGTCGTCGATCTGGTCGTCGCCGACGAGCACGAGGCCGTCGCGGAGGTCAAGCGCCTCTTGGGCTACTTCCAGGGTCCGCTCCCCTGCCCCTCCCCCGCCGTACGCGCGCGCGCTGGCCGATCTTCGACCGATAGCGCCAACGAGGAGAACGATTTTGGCGATGATCAAGCCAGCGACGGCAATCGTGCCAGCGGCGGCGTGCCCGACCAGAAGAAGCTGCGCGAGCTGGTCCCCGCGCGCGAGCGAAGGGCGTACCCGGTCAAGCCGATAATCGAGACGCTCGCCGACGAGAACTCAACGACCTTCCTGCGCGAGCGTTACGCGCCCGAGCTGGCGACGGCCTTGGTCCGGATCGAAGGCAGGCCGGTCGGAATCATCGCCAACGACACGATGCATATGGCCGGCGCGATCACGAGCGACGCGGCGGACAAGGCGGCGCGGTTCATGCAGCTGTGCGACGCGTTCGGTCTGCCCGTCGTCTCGCTGGTCGACACCCCCGGCATCATGGTCGGCCCGAAGGCTGAGCAGACCGGCCTCGTCCGGCACGCGTCGCGGCTGCTCTTGGCGGGCGCCGCCCTGCGGGTCCCGCTGATCGCCGTGATCCTGAGACGGGGCTATGGCTTGGGTGCGCAGGCGATGACCGGCGGCAGCCTGCACGAGCCGCTGTTGACGGTCGCCTGGCCGAGCGCGCACCTCGGCCCGATGGGCCTCGAAGGTGCGGTCAGGCTGGCCTTGCGCCGGGAGCTGGAGGCGATCGAGGACAAGGACGAGCGCGAGCGCCGGGTCAAGGAGCTGACGGCGGCGGCCCAAGAGAACGCGAAGGCCCTGAACGCGGCGACCTTGTTCGAGCTGGATGACGTAATCGACCCGGCCGAGACGCGGTCTGTGATCGCCGCGACGCTGACGGCCGCCGCCGGTGTGCCGCGCGAGCCGGGCCGCCGGTATGTGGATAGTTGGTAGAGCCAGGCCGGCCCCTCCGGTCAGACCCCTTCCGAGAGCAGCCCCTCCAGACGCTCGTGCGATTCGGTCAGGCCGCCCTCCATGCCGGAGGCGAGCATGCCGTCGCGCTCGACGGTCGTGTGGAACAGCGAGGTCGTCCTGACGCGCGTGCCATCGCCGATAGTCTCGAACTCGGCCGTCTCGACGATCACGTGGCCGGGCAGGCCCTCCCATTCGAAGGTCTGCACGACCCGCTCGTTCGGCACGATCTCGCGGTAGACGCCTTTGAACGCCTGGTCGGGACCGCCGGGATCAGACATCACGAAGCGCCAGCGCCCGCCGACTTTGACGTCCATCTCATCGACGGTCGTCGTCATGCGCCGCGGTCCCCACCACCTCGGGATCAACTCGGGGCTCGTGAACGCCCCGTAGACGCGGTCGCGGGGAGCGTCGAACACGCGCTCCGTGACGATCTCCCTGTCGGTGGGCGTGCTCAGCGTTGTCTTTCCGACCATGCCGGCCTCCTTCGTCTCGTATCCAACCGTTGTCATCGCTATCGCTCCTTCCGGCCTGTTGTCGTCTTGTCCGTCTTGGCACTGGAAGCCTGCTCGGCATCGGGCTGTGCGTCCTGGCCGTCCGGGCCAGTGCCCGCTTCGACCAGCTCTCCGAGTCGGTCCAAGCGTCCTTCCAACATCTGTCTGTAGAGCCCGATCCAGCGCTCAGCCTGCTCGAGGCGCTGGGGCCCGAGCGTGCAGTGGCGTGAGCGCCCGACCTTCTCGGTGCGCACCAAGCCGGTGTCTTCGAGCACGCGAACGTGCTTCTTGGTGCCCGTCAACGTCATCCCCAGCGGCCCCGCCAGCTCTGAGACGGTGGCGCTCCCGGCCGTACCCAGCCGCCGCAGAATCTCTCTGCGGTTCGGGTCCGCCAGCGCCGCGAACGCCTTGTCGAGTTCGTCCTGATACTGAACCATCTAGTTCAGTATAGCAGGTTGGTGCGACAGATGAACCAAGCCGCGCGCACGGTTCAGCACGACCTCGGCGCGCTCGGCGAAGATTCTCAGGGAGTGCGGCCGCACTTGCGGAGCCCACGTCAGAAGCCGAGGCGAGCACTACTCACCTGCGCGAGCTGCGTGAACTCAGCGAGCGTCTGCAGGCGCAACTCGACGCACTGCCCAGCCGCCAGCTGCAACGCATTGATGACCTCGACGCGCGCGCAATCACGCTGAGCACTCAGCGAGAGCAGCTCAGCGAACGCTACGCCGAACTGTCAGAACGTCGCTGGCGACTCGGACGCGAGCACGATCCCCACGCGGTCGAACGCGCCCACCTGACCAGCGCTCTGCGCGCGGGCGAGCGCGAGCTCGACAGCGTCCTCACGCAGCGCGACCAGCTGCGCCGAGAGCTGGTGGATCCCGGCAGGATCCGACGCGAACGCGACGGGCTTGAGCGCGAGCTGGGGCGATCGGTACGTGAGCGGACCAACCTATGTGACAAGCTGGCCGAGCGCGAGTTGCACAACCCGGCGCATGGGTCACGTCCACCTTCGGCGAGCGACCCGAGGATTCTCGCGGAGGCGATGCCTGGGAGAATGGTGTGCGCCACGCCGCGCGCTACCGGGTCCAGTATGAGATCGCCGACCCTGACGATGCGCTTGGACCGCGACCCGAGCAGTCTGAGCAGATACGCGACTGGGAGAGCGCGCATGTGACGCCGTGGAGCACACCGAGCGGCGCCTGGGCCGTGCGACATAAGTTAGCACCACTATTGGACGATCTTAGATGCCACACTTTCTCAATATTTGCTGATACTCGGCCGCCGTCAATGGCAAGCCATTGCGTCCAAGCGCTTCTTTCCCCCCGATTAGAACTTCGGGCCTAGCATGACGAGGAGAGACAAGTCGAACGCCATTCTTGGGCAGGCATCCACCGACTTTACGCACTCGATAACCTTGCGGCGCTTTACCCTGTACTAGTTCCCTTTGGACCGTTATCGCGTGGTTGGGCGCCGTCTTGTCACGTGACGAGTTTCCGCACGACATGACACACAACACAGCAGTACAAACAGATACTGCCGCTGCCGTCACCCGGCAGCGATAATAGATCGAAAATTTGTTACGTCGACGTCTTACCAAAGTGCACCTTCTAGTTCGATCGGACCAGTGCCGCAATTAAAATCAGTACCGCTACTTGTCCATCCGGCAAAGTTGCACTTAACCTCCGGCCATAGCTCAACCGGAACGACCTGGTTATACACTGGGTAGTACTTGAACGTCACCGCGTAGACCGCCGCGAGAAGCACATGGTCCCATTCTCGTTCCGCCGCCTCGGCCCAAAGCCAAACTTCGTGCGCTCTCGCTTCCAGCCACTTTGAGTAATTTGCGACAGCCCCGCCGAACAATACCGTCCCCGTAGAAATTTCAATTGCACTAAGAAGTTCCCCTGCTCGCTTACCATCATGAGCCAGGTCATACCAATATGTTGCTAGTTGATAAAGTTCCTGATAACCGTACAAATTAGTGGTAATTGGATCTACGATACCCGCCCCACACCCTCCCTCGGCCTGACATTCTTCAAGTTGTTTTTTTTCTTCTTCTTCCTTTGCTTTTTGTCGTTCGGCTTCTGCCGTTTGCCAGAACTGCGTTGCGATTGCCTGAGCGCCTGATATTGCACCGGCGGTCACTATCGCAGCGGTGAACTGGGTGCCAGGTGAGCCATTGGGGAATGCTCCGGGCGGCACGATGGGAGCCGTCTGTAGCGCGCGGGCGACCTGCGGTACGTAGGACGCGCCGTTCTGTGTGGCGACCCCAGATTCAAAGGAAGTTTCCGTCGAGACGCCCACAGCCCCGAGCCAGGCGTACTTAGGCGGCGTTTTGCCTTCGTTGGGCACGCCAAATTCGGTGCTGTTGTATGTTGACAGTAGTTTTGTTTCACTTTCGTTGTCGGCTGCTGTCGCCACTACGTCGCCTGCAAGATCGTGCAGCTGTAGAACGGGAGCTCTGCCGGCTTCCTGAGTCGCGCAGAGTGTCCCATCGATCCCTGGGATGTTACGAGTCCATTTTTCGGTTCCTTCGCTTGTCCACGTCAGCGCACCACCGGCATCTGCATATTGAAAGACTTTCGTTGATTTTGCTTTGGTTTCCTTGTTTTCCGTAGTCGTTCCCACGGTTCTTCCCAGCGGATCGTACGTGTAGTCTACGAGCTGTTTGTTTTGTTCTTGGCTCGCAACCTGGTTATCGACGTAGTACGTACTCACGAGTTCGTGTCCGCCAGCGTCCCCGGACGGCATCTTTGTGTTGTTGCCAAACGCTTCGTATTCGACGCCTTCGTCGGTGAGACGGTTCGCTTCGTCGTAGGTGTGCCGTTCGACTGTGCCGCCTTCGCTCGCGCATTTCCCTTCGCTGCCGGGTTCGCGTGCGGCCTCGCTCGTACGGTTCGATTCTTCTTCATATACATACACACGAACGGCACAGCCTTTGCCGGCTGGTGTTTCCTGCGTTTCGAGCAAGCGTCCCGCATCATCATAGGCATAGCTCTCTTTTGCGAGTGTGCTCGTCTGCTGCTGTGTTTCGCCGTGGATAGAGGGCACGATGCTGTCGTCGAACCACACCGCCGCGCCGCTTTCAGCACAGTTGCGCGTCTTAATGTATTCGAGGCTTGTCGCCTCGCCGACCGAGTTGTACGTCGTGTTGGCGCACATGCCGTTGGGATAGACCTCGCTGACCATCTTGCCTTCGACATCATAGCTCGCCGTGAATGTGCCTTCGGACGGACCCATACCCCCGCCCGTATCGATCAGCTTTTCCATAAAGCCAGTAGTCGGATTGTACGAGTAGGTCACTTTACTTTCGGCTTCTTTGCCCTTGCCTTCACTGACTTCCTCTAGGCGCCCGTCACTACCTTCTTCGTAGCTGTACTTCGCCACGTTCCCAGAGGCGTCCTTGTATTCGCTTAGCTGGCCGAGCGTGTTGTACTTGCTCGTGATCGTGCCTGCTGTCGTGCTCTGGCTTTCAAGCGCGCCTGTCGCACTATTGTATTGGTCTGTGACCGTGGGCAGTGCGATGTCGGTCGCGGGCGACGCGGTCTCTTCGCTAGTCACCGCGCGTCCGGCCGGATCGTAGGTCTCGGTCTTGGTACGCGTTACGGCTTTGGATCCGCTACCGAACTTTTCTTCGGTCTTTTCCACCTCGTCCCAGATGTTGTAGGACGCCACAGTCGATACTGGCAGTTCCGGCAGGCCGTGATCGGGTTGCGCCGCTGGTTCGGTCTGGCACGGCATGCTGGCCCATTCCGGGTGGTTGCGGCAAGCTGCGATCGGGGATTCTTCTTTGGCGCTGTAGTAGACGGTCTTCATGTCATGGGCGGTCTGCTCGTTGTTCTCCCACTTCACGATCCGGTCGTTGCCTTGATCGACGGCGTACAGGTCACCAGCGGAGTCCATCGCGATGCCCTCGGGGTGGGTGAACTCTCCTTCGCCGGTGCCGGCGCTCCCAAAGGTGCCTTTGTAGGCGCCGCTGGGCGAGAACTCCTGTACGTGGTCTGCGTTTATGTCTGATACATAGAGGTTGCCTGCTGCGTCCGTCGTAATGCCTTCTGGTGTATAGAATTCGTCGCTGCCGCTGCCTTCGATACCCCATGCGCGGACGTAGGCGCCTTTGTTCGTAAGCTCCTCGACACGGTGATTGGCGCTGTCGGCTATGTAGACGTTTTCCCCGGAAAACCCTATGGCGGCTGGCGCCTTGAACTGGAGTTCACCTGAGCCTTCGTTACCGTAGGCCGCTATGTAGGTGCCTGTGGAGGAGAACTCTACGATGCGATCCTTGCCGCGATCAGCAACCCAAACGTCGCCGGAGGAGTCAATCGCCATCCCTGCCGGTTCTTTGAGCGTGCCCGAACCGGACGTGCCGAAAGAGGCGACATACGTCCCCGACGATGTCAGCTCCTCGACACGATTATTCCACGTGTCCGAGATATAAACATTTCCTGTGCTCTTGTTGATCACTATCCCCGAAGGCCCATAAAACTGCACTTCGCCCGATCCTTCTTTACCGTAAGCGGCACTGAAGCGGCCGTCAGATCCGAACTTCTCCACTCGATCATTGCCGTAGTCAGTAATCCAAACGTTGCCAGTGCCGTCAATCGCAGCGGCGACCGGTTCTTTGAACTGGTCTTCGCCGGTGCCTTTGCTGCCGAACTGAGTGCCGTAGCTTAGATGCGCGCCGCCAGCTTCCGGTGGGATCCACTCGCCCACCTCGTTAGCGCCGGGATCGATGATATACAGATCACCGGTCGAACCCACCGCCACGCCACGCGGCCAAGATTGTTCGTGAGTCGAGCCCCAGGTCTCCCATTCGGCGAGAAACTTCCCGGCCGGGGAGAACTCCTCCATGCGTCCGTCTTCGGTATCACACACGTAAAGGACGCCTGTGCTTTGATTCGAGGCGATGCCGTACGGTTCATTGAACTTGCCCGCGCTTGAACCTTTGCTGCCAAACTGTCCCAGATATAGGCCCGATGTCGAGAACTGCTCTACCCGATCATCGCCGTGATCCACGACGTACAGGCTACCTTCGGACATCGCGATCCCAGCGGGTTCGGTTAGTTGCCCGTTGCCTGACCCTTTGCTGCCGAACTGTCCGCCATACGCTCCCGCTTCAGAGAGCTTCTCTATGCGGTCATTACCGCTGTCCACAATCCAAATATTGCCCTGTGTGTCGATCGTGACCCCGATAGGGCTGCTGAGCTGCCCATTGCCCGAACCAGCGATCCCGGCTTTGCAACTACTTTTGCAGACCTCTAGTTCGGCTTTTTCGTCGCTTACTCCCCAGCCGATAGTCTCCACAAACGCTCCGGAAGAGTTCAGCTCCTCTAGACGGTTGTTTTTGGTATCCGTAACATACACGTTACCTGTCGTCTGATTGACCGCGATACCCTTTGGTTCCTTGAACTGCAGATTGCCAGTGCCTTCTTTGCCGTACGTTCCACTAAAGATACCCGTGCCGGAGAACTTCTCGACACGATCATTACCCGTATCGAGGGTCCACACATTACCACCCGAGTCAAGCGCAACGCTCCACGGTTCTTTGAACTGGCCGTTACCGGTCCCACTTCCGCCAAAATGCAACGAGAACGACGGTGGTGACACCTTTTCGGAATTGCCCGCGGGTGCGCGCGTTTCGGTCACGGCGCCTGTGTATTTTTCGTAGAACGTCTTGTGCACCAAATCCAGGCCCGTAGGTTCAAGCGCCGTCGATGTCGGTTTGCGCAGTTTCCAGCCCAGGTCTTCCTGTCCGCTGTACGATGTAGCCTCGGTACGGACATCCTTTTCTTCTCCATTGGACAGCAGGGCGCCACCGGTGGTCATGGTCACCAGATTGTAGGTTTCTTTATTCTTTTCTTCCGCTTCCTTGGCGCCTTCATCGTAGTGGTTGTGAGTGACGGCGCGGGCCTCGACTTCTTCCCCGGTTGAGAGTTTAATCTTGTGTTCCGGACCCACTACTTTCAGAATATCGCTGCCATAGGCGTTGTATTCTGTTTTGGTGTCGAGCCTTTCTGAGGCTTCGGCCGATTTACATTCTTTTTTGGAGACTGATTTGCATCCTTCTTTCATCGCGGCGGCGCGATTGCCAGCACTCAACGTCCGCACCGTCTCGTTGAGTTCGTTGTATTCGGTCGTCGCGATGCCGCCTGTCGGCGTCGTGGTATTGACGTTTAGCCCCTTGTTGTTGATGTAGTCGATCGTCGCACGCTTGTAGTCTGACGCGGGCCAGGTCTGCGGTTCATCGGGCGGAAAGACAGCCGTGCCTTCGGCGGGGTCGTTATCTTCGTATTCATTTGCGTCTTTTTGCCCCCACGTTTCTACTTCTTCCTTCGTTACGTTTGGCAGGTATGAGCCTTCAGAACCGGACAGTGGCACGTGGTACTCGATTGTCGAACCGGGCTGAGGCGATCGCGCTTCGCCTTCGGTAATCGTAGTCGCCGGACTAAACGCTGTTACATTACCCGTCGTATCGACGGTCGCACAGAGCGACGCCGAGGCGCATGAGACGCCGGTCAGTTTGTCTGCCAGCGCATATAGTTTAGTCCAAGTTTCGCCTCCGTTCTGGGATACAAAGACGTTGCCCGCGTTGTCTACCGTCGTACACGTTTTGCTGCCGCTGCACGCTACCGCAGTGAGACTGTTCGTGCCGTCTATGTCATGCGTAGATGCCGTAACCGCACCGGTGCTTTTGACCGCGAGATTGACGACATTGCCCGCGCTGTCGACGGCGATACACGAGCTTGTCGAAGCGCACGCGACTCCGTTGAGCGGGGTCGAGCCATCTACATCGGTTTCCTTCCATGAGGACGACTCGATTTTGGCCGTGCTCGTGGCAATATGCACTTTGCCTGCACTGTCGGCGATCGCGCAGAACGAGGTGGAAAGGCAGACGACGGCCTTCATCGCGGCCGAGCCCTGGTCCTCAAGCGTCCATGATGACGATCCTGGATTCGTCGAGTAGCGGAAATAGCCTTCGCCATCCTGCCCATCAACGCAGAACGACGAGCTGGCGCAGGAGATCGCATCGACGCCGTAGCTGGGGCTATAGGCTTCGGTCCACGAGCCTCCAAGCGACGTCGCGTAGTAGAGCTTCCCGCCAGCGGCTTCTTTCCCGTCCGCTACTACACAAAGAGATGTCGACGGGCACGCGACGGCCTGACTGGGGCTCTGCCCGCTCGGCCCGCTCCACGAACTCCAGCTCGACGGCGAAGACGAACTCACGCTTGTCGCCGAGAAAAGATTGCCTTTACTGTCGCTCGTGACACAGCCTTCGAGCGTCTGGACGTAGCAGGAAATCGCGTTTAGACTGCTGCCGCTGTCGAGTGCCTGTGTGTATGCACCGGCTTTGGACACGACTACGGCACTAGCAGTACTGGAGGCTATGACTGAGCCATCACCGTTGGTCGCAAGCACCTCTGCGACGAGCCTATGGCCTACATCACCACTGTTGGGCATGTAGTTGGCGTTGGTGGCGCCAAGGATGGGCGCACATTCTCCGCCGGAGGAGTTGCAGTCCTGCCATTGATAGTCGTAAACGATGGGGCTGTTGCTCCATGTGCCGTTGGTGACGCTCATTCGCATCCCGATAGCTGCCGTCCCTGACAGTTCGGGATTTTTCGTGTTTGTAACCGGTTCCCCGCCCCACAGGGGGACTGACGTCGGAGATCGAGTCACCTTCAACAGGCGACCAGTGTTGGCGTCGCCGGAGATCGTCCCGTATGTAAACGCCCACGACTCCTGTCTAGCCGGGGTCAGCGCCGTAACGTGTCCTTCGGCGTCATATCCGTAAGTCGTCTTTAGTGCGGAACAGGTCCCTCCGCACGTGGTGCTTTTTTCGATTCTCGGATCCCACTCGGCCCGCAGGCGACCCTGTTTGTCGTATGAGTACTTTGCTACTTCCTTTTCTTCCATTGCTTTGGTTGCCGGATTCCACGCATGAAAGAAGACTTCGCTAAGACGGCCCTTGTATTCGCCCCATTCGCTCTCTTTTTCGCCTTTGGCTTTTGTTTCGGTCGCATACTTAAACGTCAGCGCGCGGCAGCCCTTGTCTTTTTCTTCTTTGAGTTCTTCTATTTTGGTGCCGCAAGTGACTCCCATGGGGGTCGGAGAAAGCACCTCCTGCGGCTCCATCAAGGTCGTGCCTTCGCTCGTTTCAACCGGAGCATAGACATAGGTACTCTGCGATGGAAGCGCTCCTTTGGCACTCGTAGGCCACCAGGTCGGGCGGGACCACTCCTCGACACGATCATTACCAAAGTCCACTACGTATATATCGCCTGATGAATTGACAGCAACACCTCGCGGTGCGTTAAATTGTCCTCCTTCTGAGCCGCCCGTACCGAAGATCGCTATCGGTTTACCACCACCTGAATTGAACTCCTGCACGCGATTATTTCCAGTGTCGCTCACGTACAGGTTACCGGTTTTTGGATCTACCGCAAGATCTTTTGGTTCCTCGAATTCCCCACTCCCTTTACCGGTTTTACCAAACGCGTTAATATATTTGCCCGCCGTCGACAGCTCCTGAACACGATTGTTACCAGCTTCAGAGACATAGAGATTACCGCCATCGATGACAATGCCACTAGGGGAGCTGAACTGTCCTTCGCCGGACCCCACCGTACCAAAGCTTTGTAGGTAGCTCCCGTTCGAGCTGAACTCCTCGATGCGGTCATTGGCAAGGTCCGCGACCCACACATTCCCGCTCGAATCGATCGCTATCCCCTTGGGTTCGTGGAATTGTCCAGCCCCCCCGCCGGCTATCCCAGCCTCGCAATATTCGCTACTTTTACAGATCTCGAATTCCGCATTGCCATTCTTTACTCCCCACCCAAAGGTCTCGATAAAAGATCCCGATGAATTAAGCTCTACTATGCGACTATTGCCTTCGTCTGACACATATACGTCGCCATTACTCGCGTTGATCGCGACATCTCTTGGGTCGTTGAGGCCTTGGTCTCCGGTCCCGTACCAGCCGTCAGAGTCAAGGAGTTCCCCCGTAGCAGAGAACTTCAGAAGTCGGTCGTTCTTTTGATCCGCGATCCATACATTGCCGCTTGCGTCGACAGCCGCTCCGGTCGGGGAGTTAAGTCCTATCGCGCCGCCACCGAATTGGTTGACGTATGTCGGAGGTGTGCTTTCCGTGCCGACCGGTTGTTCGAAGACTGTTTCGGTGCCCGCATTGGCGTCCGTCAGCACATACTTGTGTTCTGTGCCCTTGTATTCCATCTTGAGATTTTCGTCGCCCTTCGGTGATTCAAATTCCTCTTTGCTGTTCAACGAGAAAGTGGTTTGCCCGCCGCTGCCTGAAACGACCGACACACTGCCAGTCGGCAGGACTGTAAGATCCTCGCCACCCCCAACGCTCATCGCCCACCGTGGCCCCAGCGGCCCGGCCACGCCAGTCGTCAATTCACGCGACTGATAGGTGCGCGCCACGCCGCTCGACCCTCCGAGAGAGACATCATTTGCAGATAGCGAGAGCTGGCCCGTAGTCGGATCTACCCTCCCCGGGCCCACGGACACCGGACTCGCGTGGCGCACATCGAAGACAAATTCTTCTGATGCAGACTCAGCCGAGTTGCTGATCGCAGCTACAATCAGCCTGTGCACACCTTCCGATAGGTTTTCGGCATGGAGTACATATTCACCAGTAGCGGTGCATTCTCCTTCTGGACAGTTAGCGCCGGAGAGGACAGTTTCCGGACCACCATCAACAGAGACGCCTACCGACTTTATCCCCGAGCTCGGCGTCGGTTTTTTCCCATCAGTCGCATGTACGACCAGCTTATGCGGCGCGGCGCTGATTTCAGCAGCCACTTCAGGCATGCCAGTGAAGCCAAGATTGTAAGGTTTCGAAGCGTCGACTTTTACAGTCTGACTATTTGTGCTGATCATTTCTGCGGCATCCTCCGCGAAAAACTCGACTCCATCATCTCCATTAGGCATGCTTTCGTTATACGTCATCACGTCGCTGTAGGTCTCCGGGCACTGGATACCAAGACACTTACCTTCTTCGTTACGGATCCAGTGCGGGTGATACCCGACCGTGCCCGTAAACCCTGCGAAGCTGACCCCTATGCCGGGATCGTGGGCGGTTGCTTCGAACGCACCTTGATAAGGGCTCAACCAAGTCCCAGAGCCGTGCAGGACATTGGCCCGCCCCCCTGCTCCCGCGATCGTTGAACTCGATGTGTTGAACCCGCATTGCGGGCAGGTAGATGTTGACTCCGTTTCTGGATACTTCGATTCTTCCTGAGCAACATAAACCTGAGCATCGTAGATCCACGTCCAGAATCCATAGGAAGACTCATGCTGAGTCGTATAGTCCATGAGTCTCACGTCATTGTTACGAGGCGTTTCCAACGGACTGTGGAGATATCCCGACGTCATCGACAGAGGCTTATTTTCGTAGCGACTTTTATGTACACCTTCCCACGCCTGCAATGTATCGTGATTGTTTTGTCCTTCTTCTTCAGGACCATAGCGGTATTCGACCGTCGTAGTGGTCTCGCTTGGTTCGTCTTCTCCCTCCACCGACATTTCGAGATTGTAGATCGTGGATTCACCTTGCGTCCGATACCGCAGACCGGCGAATTCGCCCGCATTGTATTCCCGGTTAGGTTCGATGTACCATGCTTGTTCATACCATTCCGGGTTGCCGCCCAGCCCGTACTGTTTTTTGTACGTATGTTCTTCACTAAACCCAGCAGAGTGGAAAGGCACCCAGTTTGTTTCACCTTCCCTTGGATGTTCGACCGGCCATACTCCACCTGTGAGGCTACGATCCTTGCCCGTGGCATATTCTGGATCTACCTGGATCGGGTACTGGTATTCACCTGAGGCGTCTTGCACTTCCACGGTCAAAAGATTTCCATCGACGACCATCGTGACTGGCACAGGCTTGCCGGCCGCATCCACTGCGGTGGGAGGCATCAACATCCCGACCGTGACGCCTTCCTTGACGACTTGCATCGGCCTATGCCGCTGATGCTGAACCAGGCTCGCGCCATTGGGAAGTCCGAGACGGTAGTCGAGCGTGTGCGGGCTCGCTTCCGAGCGCAGGATCGCGCTCAGCTCAAAGCCACGACTCGTCGGCTTGGCGAGCGTATCGGTATCGGTCTGCGTGTTGGCGTACATAACACTCGCGCCGTCCACAGAGCCTTCCGATCCCCCGAGCGCATCTCCCTTGGCATCGACCGGAGTCAGCGAGACGCCGCTCCGGGAAGCGCGGACTCCCCCTTGCAGATGCTTAGGGATCTGCACTGCCACCTGCGAAGTGACAGGCGCGAAAGAGGAGCCTTCATCCCTCAGCGCAAGGTCGATCGGCTTGAACTGTCCGGACGCCATCCGGATCGCTATCGGCTCGAGCGATTCGACTACCCCCCGGTCGTGATGGGGCAAGGAGATCTGCGCGACGTTCGCGGCGCTGAACCGCCGGAGCTTCTCCCCCGGCCGAAGCGCCGGCATCCCACCGTCACGCTTCTCCACCAGCGCCGGAAACACTTCACGAGCCACATGCGCGGCCCGCGCTGCCCCTAGATGCGCGAACTCTGCACGCGAACGCTCCCGAGCGACAAACGCCGCCGAACTTGCATGCCGGGCCCATTCAGCATCAGACGTCTGCTGATCCCCATCGATCTCCTGCACACCCGGGACGATCAAGGAACCCAAAACCCACGGATCCTTCGGCTGTAGCTCGCTGGGAACGCTCGCCAACTCCGCACCTCCGGCTGGAGCGCTACCTGACGGCCAAGCCAGCCAGACCAATACCCCAGCCACGCCGCAGGCCAGCAAGATGGACACCATGCGCCGACAGCCAGCCGCCATAACCCTGCCTCCCCTATCGATGATTCACCCGCAGCCCAGTTGACGGGCAGATGGGACGACTCTATGCGTGCGAAGACAACCAAGTCAATAGGTGGGATATCTGGACTAAATGAATCTCCGTAAATTGCGGATACTTTCGATAGTCCAGCGCGCAGCCTGTGGCCACATGAGCTTCTCCAGTTCGGTGGAGTCCAGGACGTTCGGTCCGAGCAGGCCGCCGGGTCGCTAGGTCCGCCCGGAAACCTTCTCACAAGCCTGGGCGAGCGCCGGCTCCAGCTCGGCCAGAGCCAGCAGGTGGCGATGGGCCCAGGCGATCGCCAGGCCCGACGGCAGACCCCCGGTGCCGGCCGAGCGTTCGAGCACGACCCCGGCGGCGGCTCGCCCATCGTCGGCCCCGCCCGTCGCGCCAGCCAACGCGGTTCCACCAGCCTCCCCAACGGTCCCCCCAGCGCCGTCCAGCGGCGTGTCGATCGTTACGCCCAGATAGGCCGAGGCGCGCGCGTAGGCGGCCCCGAACGCTTCGCGCAGCACGGCGGTCGCCCCGCGCGGCCAGATCAGGGCGCCCGCCAGGAGGCTGACGCCGGCGCCGATCGCGACGTCCTCGACCCTCACCAGCCCGACCCGCCAGCCGGCCGGAGCAACCAGATTGAAGAGGACCAGCACGACCAGCGAGAAGGCGCCCTGGCCGGCCGCGAAAGAGGTATGCGCGGATGCGCGCCCTCAGGGCGCCGGCGAAGTCGACGAAGACGAGCAGCGCCATCGAGCCGAACGCGGCGAACAGGGCCATCTGCTCGCTGCCGATCGCCGCGAACGCGACCGGCACCACGATCGCCGCTCGCAGTGCGCCCTTCAGCGCGAACAGACCCGGGTCCGAGGCGCCCATCCCGCGATCATAAGGTCCGGCCAGACGCCACTTGGATCGCCCCGTCGGCACGCCGACGGCAACTACTAGAGTCACGACTTCGTGACCCCTCCAAACACAGCCAGACGAGCGGCGTTGGCGGCAGTCCTGATCGCGGCCTCAGTCTGGCTCGGCGCCTGCGCCGGCGCGGGCGGCGGCGCGGCGGGCGGCTTCACACCGCGCCACGCGGGCACGCTGACGGTAGCCACCGCCGAGGTTCCCGACCCTGGGCTGTGGGCAGGCACGTTCGCCCGGCCGACCGGCGGCTTCGAGTACGGGCTGGCCCGGGAACTGGCGTCGCGGTTCGGGCTCGCTCGAGTCCAGGTCATCGAGGTCCCGTTCGCCAAGCTGATCGCCGGCGACCTCGGGGGCGCCGACCTCGCCCTGTCGGACATCACGGTCACGAGCGAGCGCGCCGAACACGTCGACTTCTCGACCTCTTACCTGAGCGCGCCCCCATCGATCATGGTCAAGCCGGGCACCGAAGCTCCCGACGTGCACGCCGCGCAGCGCCTGCGCTGGGCGGTCCAGACGGGAACGACTCTGCAGAGCGCTCTCAGCGAAGCGATCGAACCCGAGCAGGCGCCGTTGGTCCTCGACCACCAGCGCGAAGTCCTGAACGCGCTGCGCGTCGGCGAGGTCAGCGCGGTGATGCTGGACCTGCCCGTGGCGCTCGCCTACGCGCGCCAATCGCCGCGCGCATACGCGGTCGCGGCGCAGCTCAAAAGCGAAGATGAGCTGGCGGCGGCCCTGCCGAAGGGCTCCTCGAACCTCGAAGCCGTCGATTCCGCGCTGCGCGCGATGAGCGCCGACGGCACAATCGAACGCCTCGGCCGACGCTGGCTGCACACCGGCCTGCAGAGTGGCCGCGCCGAAGAAGTGCCGGTCCTGAGGACCGAAGAAGAATGATCGCCGCTCTCCCGATCCCGGTACCGATCCCAGTCTCCGTCTCGGTGGCGTCGGTCCAGGCGGCGCTCGCGCCTCTCGCGACGCTCGTCGAGCTGTCGACGCCCAAAGGCCCGCAATGGGAGTTCCTGGTCGTGTTCGCGGTCTTGCTGCTCGGTCCGGTGATTTTCAAACGGGCCGGCATCCCCGGGATCATCGGTCTCTTGGTCGGCGGCTATGCGATCGGGCCGCATGGCCTCGGCGTGATCGGCGCCGGCAACTCGACGCTCCCCGACCTCGGCCAGCTCGGCCTGCTCTACCTCATGTTCGTGGCCGGCGTGGAGCTGGACCTCAACCTGCTGCGCAAACACCGCCGCTCGACGATCCTGTTCGGGCTGCTCACGTTCGCGCTGCCCTTGGCGCTCGGCTCACTCGTCGGCTTCGCCCTGGGCTGGTCCGTGCAGGCGGCGATCCTGCTGGGCTCGCTGCTGGCCTCGCACACGCTGATCACCTATCCGACCGTACGCGACGCGGGCCTCTCTTCGGACCCGGCCGTGGCCACCGCGGTGGGTTCGACCGTGCTGACCGACACGCTCACGCTGACCGTCTTGGCGGCCGTGGCGGGCACGGTCGGCGGCAGCCGCTCCGGCCCCGAGATCGCCCTCCAGATCGTCGTCGGCTTGACCGTGCTGATCGCTTTCAGCATGCTCGTCCTGCCCTTGCTCGCCGGCTGGGCCTTCCGGCTGCTCGGGGCCGAGCGTCCCGTCCGCTACATCGTCGCCATCACCGCCTTCCTGTCGGCCGCGACGGTGGCGGAGCTGTTCGGCATCGAGGGCATCGTTGGGGCCTTCTTCGCCGGCCTCGCACTCAACAGGCTGGTCCCCAACGAGGGCCAACTGATGGAGCGCATCGAGTTCTTCGGCGGCGCCGTCTTCATCCCCGTGTTCCTGGTCTCGGTCGGACTGATCCTCAACCCGGCGGTCATGTTCCAACTCGAAACGCTCGAGCTGGCCGGCCTGTTCGTGCTCGCCTGCCTGGGCGGCAAGGTGCTGGCCGCGTGGCTGGCCGGGCGCACGCTCGGCTTTTCGCGTGCCCAAACGACCCTGCTGTTCTCGCTCAGCTCGGCCCAGGCGGCGGCGACCTTGGCGGCCACCGTGATCGGCTTTCAGCTCGGGCTGTTCGACAGCGCGGTCGTCAACGCGGTGCTCGTCCTGATCTTCGTCAGCGTTCTGGCCTCCACGATCACGGGCGTTCGCGCCAGCAGGCAGGTGCAGGCGCCCGACCGCGGCGGGGAGCCGCTGGGCGCGCGCGTGGTCGTCGGCGTCGGCAACCCTGACCGCGCGCGGGGAGCCCTGGCGATCGCCGTGCGGATCGCGAGGGCCGACGGCGGCGTCGTGCATCCGGTTCTGGTCGTGCCCGAGTCGGCTCCTTACGCTCCACGCGCCGCCCACGATCGCCTGGCCCGGGTCGTGGCCGCGACCGGCGTGGACGGCCTGCCGACCACGATCGTCGACAGATCGGTGCTGCACGGCGCCCGGCGGGCGGGCGCGGCCCACGAAGCGACGCTCGTGCTCGTCTCCGAGCAACCCGGGTCCGACCAGCCAGAGTCCCAGAGCTCCGAGCTGCTGCCCGGCATTGCCGGCGCCAGCGCCAGGCCGGCGCCGGTCGCGATCGTGCACGGCGACGCCGAGCGCCTTGGCAGCGTGCGCACCCTGCTCGCCGACGGGGACGCCTCGGCCGAGCTGACGGCCGAGATGGCGAGGCGCGTCGCCGGCGGCGCCGCCGCCGAACGGCTCGACCGGGCGGTCGACTCCGACTGGTCCGAGTCCCTGACGCCGACCGATGTCACCTTCGTCTGCACGGGCCTCGGCGAGGCGGCGGCCGAGCTGGGCGAGGGCGGACGCGGGGTCGTGGTCGCGACCCTCGCCGATCAGAGCGCCGCGCCGCTTTCCGACTCGTAGACCGTCGGTTGACGCGACCACGACTTCGTGTTACCGTCAGTAATGTGAATTGTCCGGTGCGACTAGCGGGGGAGAGCACGGGGGGTAGCGCGGGAACAGCCGGCCGAGGTTCGATCTGAATGTACCGACTGCGCGAACCTCACCGATGAAACCAAGTTTACTGTTATATAGATCTGGTACAGTTGTTTTTGCCGCACACGGGATCAGACGGGGAGGAGCGATAACCATGAGCGGGATGAGGGCGACGACATGAGGCATACCGTGTGGGCCCTGGCGACGATCCTCGTCGCATCCGCCTGGCAGGCCCAACTGGCGTTCTCGGCGCAGGCCGGCAACTCGGGGACGACATCGGCGAGCATCGCGCCGTCGCTGACACCCGATCGTGTCGGTGCGAAGTCTGCGCTGACGTTCCAGATCCATTATTCGGCCGGCGGCGGCTATGGGGTGCCAGCCCCGGTGCGCCGCTCGATCTTGCGCTTCCCGAAAGGCCTCGGCCTGGAAATCCCGGTGCTGCGCAGCTGCAGCCGGGCCCGGCTGCTCGCCGAGGGCCCGGGCGGCTGTCCGGCCCGGTCGCGGCTCGGGGGCGGCCACGCGCTGCTGGAGGCGCGCGCTGGCACCGAAGACATAGCGGAGAGCGCCACGCTGTGGGCGTTTCTCGGACCGCCGCGAAACCTGAGCGCGACGGTCGAGATCTTCGCGCACGCTTATACGCCGCTCGATCAGGAGGAGGTGATCAGCGGCGAAGTGCTCCCCGCCGAACCACCATATGGCGAAGAGCTGGTGATGACGATTCCGCCGATCCCGACCCTCGTGTTCGAGCCCGAAGCCTCGGTCGTCAGCTTCTCGCTGACGATCGGCGCGAGCGCCGATCACACAGGCCCCGTCAACGACACGGTTCGCCTGCCCCCGAGCTGTCCGTCCGGCGGCCTTCCGTTCGCCGCCGAATTCACCTACGCCGACGGCTCCACGGGCAGCGCCGCCGCCGAGAGCCCATGCCGGCGATGACCGCACCGACCAAACAGATCGTGAGCGTCCTTGCGGCCGGCGTCTTTGCGGCCGCGATGGCCGTGGCGGTCGCAAGAGCGGATTCGAGCCCAAAAGCTCCGCCGGCGCACGTCGCGAAGACGATCGCGCTGAACGAGACGGGCCATCTGCTCGAGACGAGCAGACACAACTTCACCCTCAACGAGGAGGGCTCGGCGTCAGGCACCGCGGCCGGCAAGATCTACGTTCACCTGACAACCGTCTCGAGCACAAAGGTGACGGCCGAAATCAACATCTACCCGCATGGCGGCTCGCTGACCGGCTATGGGACCGGCACCTATCGCCGGGGCGCGGCGACGATCAGCTTCTCGGGCTCGATGTCGATCGAGCGCGGCACCGGAAGCTACGCAGGCGTGCACGGATCGGGACTGAGCTTCAGCGGCACGATCGCGGAATCGAGCCACGATCCGATCACCGTGCACGTGAGCGGCATCGTGTCGAGCTGAGCGCCACGCACGCTGGAGCTGAGACTGGTGCTGGAGCTGCGAAATCTGGTCAAGCACTACCCGGCGATCGGCGGCGAGGCGGTGCGGGCGATCGAGGGCGTTTCGTTGGAGGTCGCGCCGGGAGAGGCGGTCGCGCTCTACGGGCCGAGCGGCTCGGGCAAGACAACCCTGCTGTTGATGATCGCGATGCTGTTGGAGCCAACCGCGGGCAAAGTGTTGATCGGCGGGCGTGACGTCGCCACGCTCTCCGAGCGCGAAGCCTCGCGGTTCAGGCTCTCACAGCTCGGCTTCATCAGGCAGAGCTTCGACCTTTTGCCTGGCGTCAGCACGATCGACAACGCGACGCTCAAGCTATTGGCGAGCATGCGCTGGCGCGAGGCCCGGCGGGAGATCACGCCCCTGCTCGAGCGCCTTGGCCTGGGCGAGCGCCTGCGCCACCGTTCGGAGACCTTGTCGATGGGCGAGCGCCAGCGCGTGATGATCGCCCGAGCGCTTTCCACCTCTCCCCGCCTGCTGCTCGCCGACGAGCCGACCGGCAGCCTCGACACCCGGCGAGGCGGCGAAGTACTCGAGCTGCTGCGCGAGATATGCCGTGAGCGCCAGGTGGCTGCCGTAATCGTTACTCATGACCCCCAGGCCGCCGACTACGCCGACCGCGTGCTCACGCTGCGCGACGGCCGTCTGTACGAGCGCGCGACCGCATCCGAACGCCCAGGCGTGGCCGAGGCGCCCGCGCCGACCCGCCCCGGCGCCTTGGCCGAACGGGAGGAACTGGCCGTATCCGCCGACGCGAGCCGGCCATGAGTCCGGCGAACGTCCTTCACCTATACCGCATCCGTTTGCGGGCACGCTGGCTGCAGGAGTGCCTTGCTCTTGTCGGCATCGCGGCCGGCGTGGCTCTGCTGTTCGCCTCTCAGATCTCGAGCGCCAGCCTGCAAAGCTCGGTCAGACTGCTCTCGAGAGGAGTCGCCGGCAACGCTACGCTGCAGCTCGTCGCGCGCTCGCCACAGGGGTTCGGAGAAAGCGTCCTGTCCCGCGTGCGCTCCCTGCCTGGCATACGAGTCTCGGCGCCAGTGCTCGAAGCGAGCGCACAGGCGAGCGGTCCGCGTGGGAGCACCCCGGTGCAGCTGATCGGCGCCGACTCCGACCTGTCGAAGCTCGGCGGCCAGCTCGTGCGCCACGCCGACCTGAGGCCGTTCGGGAAGGTCGGCGCGATCGCGCTGCCCGCGCCGCTTGCGCGGACGATCGGCGTCAGCGGCTTCGGCCAGGAAGTGATCCTCCAGGTCGCCGGCCGCAAGACCGAGGCGCCGCTGTATGAGCGCCTGTCGGCAAACCAGATTGGCCCGCTCGCCGCCAGCTCGGTGGCGATCGTGCCCTTGTTCTTCGCCCAGGAACTGACCGGCCGGCCCGGGCGGCTCAGCCGTATCCTCGTCCAGCCGCAACCGGGGGCGCAGGCGCGCGTACGGTCAGAGCTGGCCGCGATCGCGGGCGAGAAGCTGAACGTCGCGGATATCGACTACGAAGAACGGCTGTTTAGAACCGCCGCGGCGGCCAGCAGCCAGTCGACCGCGCTGTTCGCGGCGATCAGCGCACTCGTTGGCTTCCTGTTCGCGTTCAACGCCGTCCTCTTCACGGTCCCTCAGCGCCGGCGTCTGATCGCAGACCTGCGCCGCGACGGCTACACGCCGCGCACCGTGACCGCCGTGCTTGCGTTTGACGCGCTCGTGCTCGGCTCGCTCGCCTGCGCGCTCGGGCTGGTGCTCGGCGACGAGCTGTCGATCCACGTCCTGCACTCCGACCCCGCCTTCCTGTCGCTCGCCTTCGCCGTCGGCAACGAGCGGTCGATCGACGCCCGGGACGTGGCCTTGGCGGTCGCCGGCGGCATGCTCGCGGCCGCCGTCGCGGTGCTCGTCCCATTGCGCGAGATCCTCGCCCGCGACCCGCTCGCCGCGATCGCCCCGAGGCAGACGACCGGTACCGCCGCGCGGGGGCTCGCCAGGATCTCAGCACCAACCAGGCTCGGCCCGGGTGGGCTGGCGCTGGCGGGCGTGGCCTGCTTCCTGGCCGCCACCGCGATCCTGTTGGCCGCACCGGACGCGGCGATCCCCGGCATGATCCTGCTCGTCGCCGCGCTCCTGCTGGTGCTTCCGTTCGCCCTGCAGAGTGCGCTCGCGCTGACCGCGCGCGCGGCACGGCGCTTCGTCGGCGCGGTACCCCATATCGCCACGATGGAGCTGAGTTCGGCGGGGCCCCGTGCCCTGGCGATCGCGGCCACGGGCGCGACCGCTATCTTCGGCAGCGTCGCGATCCAGGGCGCTCACGGCGATCTGCTCGCGGGCCTCGAACGCTCAGCCCGCGAAACGAATGGATCGGCGGATGTGATCGTCGCCCCCGCCGGCTCTTACAACCTGCTGAGCACGACTCCGTTCGCGTCGTCCGGCAAACGCACGCTGGAAGGCCTGCCGGGCGTACGATCGGTCGGGCTCTATCGCGGCGGGCTGCTCGACTACGGCGCTCGGCGAGCGCTTGTCATGGCCCCGCCGGCAGGCTTCGAACCGCTGCTCGCGGCGGGCCAGCTCTCGGGCGGGGAACCGCGCCTGGCCGAAGCCCGGCTACGCTCGGGCGGATGGGCGGTGGTCTCCGAAGCGTTGGCCGCCGAACACGGCCTGCACGTTGGCCAGGCGTTCACTTTGCCGAGCCCCGAACCGACGCGGCTGCGAGTGGCGGCGCTCTCGACGAACCTCGGCTGGGCGCCGGGCGCGATCGTCATGAGCGCGCGGACCTACGCGCGCGCGTGGGCGAGCGCGGAGCCAAGCGCTTATGAGATCGCGCTCGCCCCCGGCTTTCCGTCCGCCCGAGCGGTGCGCGAGATCCGCGACACCCTGGGACCTGGCTCGGGACTGGCCGTGCAGAGCACCGCCCAGCACGCCGCCGCTCAGAACGCGCTCAGCCGCCAAGCGCTTTCTCGCCTGACCCAGATCGCCGCCTTGATCCCGATCGCCGCGGTGCTGGCGATGGCCGCGGCGCTCGGCGCGATGATCTGGCAACGACGCCCGCGCCTGGCCAAGCTCAAGCTCGAGGGCCTGGCACGTGCACAGCTGTGGCATACGATCCTCTTCGAAAGCTTGCTGCTGCTGGGCGTCGGCTGCCTGATCGGCGCGCTGTTCGGCCTCTACGGTCAGCAGCTGGCGGACAGAGCGCTCGCGCAGACGATCAACTTCCCCGTCGTTTACTCAATCACGGCGATGACCGCGCTCGGCAGCCTCCTGCTCGTGACCGCCACCGCCACCGCGATCCTCGCCGTCCCCGGCTACCTGGCCGCCTCCGTGCCCGCCGCCCTGGCGTTGCAAGAGTGAGCCAGCCAGCGATGAGCCGCCCGTACCGTCAGGTAGCGCGGGAGCGCTCCCAGCAGCAGACCCGCGAGGCCTTGCTGAACGCCGCCGACGAAGAGCTGGGCCGCGGCGGGTGGGCCAAGACGTCACTCGAATCGCTGGCGGCGAAGGCCGGCGTTACCAAGCAGACGGCACTGCGGCACTTCGGCTCCAAGGACGGCCTGCTCGAGGCGACAATCGCCCGCGTGAGCGAGATCGTGCGCCGCGAACGCGCCCAGGCGCCCACCGACGACATCCCCGGCGCCATCCAGAACCTCCTGACCCATTACGAGCGCTGGGGCGACATGGTCTTGCGGATGCTCGCCGAAGAGCACCGCAGCGCGCTGGTCCGCAAGATCGCCGACCACGGGCGCCAGGTGCACCACGATTGGGTGCAGAGCACGTTCGAGCCCCAGCTGACCGCGCTCGACGCGCGGGCGCGCAGGCTCCGCAAGGCTCAGCTGGTGGCCGTTTGCGACGTATATACGTGGAAGCTGCTTCGCCATGACATGGCACTGAACGTAGCCGACACCGAAGCCGCGCTGACCGAGATTCTCGAAGATCTTTTCAAGGCCTGATGGCACGCTTTCTGATCTATACCTCGCCCGCGCGCGGGCATCTCTATCCGGCCGTGCCGATCGCGCGCGAGCTGAAAGATCGGGGCCACGAGACGGTCCTATATGGGCTCGCCGGCGAAGTCGAGCGGGTGCGCTCGCTCGGCATCGAGACGTGGCCGCTCTCGCCCGAGGTCGAAGGGATCGAACTCGACGACTACCGCGCCCGCACCGTCGCCGAGATGGGGCTGCGCGCATTGGCGACCTTCGCCAGGCGGGCGCGGCCCGAGACGCTCGATCTGACCCGGGCGCTCGAAGCCCATGACCCGGACGTGGTGCTCATCGATGTCAACTGCTGGGGCGCGGCCGCGGTGGTCGAGGCCTCCGGGCGCCCGTGGGCGATGTACTCGCCGTTCCTGTTGATGCTCTCCTCCCGCCAAGCGCCACCGTTCGGGTTGGGACTGGCGCCGATCGGCGGCCCGTTGGGCCACGCCCGCAATGCGGTCGTGCGCGCCGCCAACAGGATCGCGATCGACAGGACGGTCCTGCCCACGCTCAACCCTCTGCGAGCGCGTCACGGACTGCCCAAGCTCGAGCACTTCGAGGGACTGCTCGCCGAGCCGCGCCTGCTGCTGGCGCTGACAGCCGAGGGCTTCGAGTACCCGCGCTCGGACTGGCCCGCGAACGTGAGATTCGTCGGCCCGATGAACTGGTCGCCCGGCGAGCCGGAGGGTGGCACGGGACACCGACAGCCGAACCTGGATGAGCTGCACGACCCGCTGGTCCTCGTGACCTGCTCGACTGAGCACCAGCGCGACAAGCGTCTGCTGCATGTCGCGCTGGGAACGCTGCCTGGAGCGGGCATGTCGGTGCTCGCGACCTCAGCCGCGCACGACCCGGCCGAGTTCGAGGCGCCGCCGGGCAGCAGGGTCGTGCGCTACGTCTCACACGACGAGGTACTGGAGCGAGCCGCGTGCGTGGTCTGCCACGGCGGTATGGGCATCACCCAGAAGGCGCTCGCCGCCGAGGTGCCCGTCGTCGTGGTCCCGTTCGGACGCGACCAGCGGGAGACCGCGCGGCGCGTGCAGGTCGCGGGCGCCGGAGCATGGCTTTCGCCGCGCAAGCTGAACCCCGAGCGCCTGCTCGCGGCCGTCCAGACCGCTCTCGGCGCCCGGGCGGGCGCGCGGCGGGTCAGCGAGGCCTTTGCGCGCGCCGGTGGCGCCGGCGGGGCCGCGGATGCCCTGGAGGCGACGCTGGGCACGGCCGGCACAGTGGATGGCGGCGACACGGCCGACGCGGCCGGCGGACTCGGCACGGCCGCCAGCCAACGCGATCCTTGACAGCCGCATTCCCGCGCGAAAGGATGCGGCTGCTCTGGCGATCGCGGATCTGACACTCAGGGGGGCGGACGGACGATGACAGGCGTGTTGTACGGGTTTGCGCGCTTCTGCGTGCGCCACCGCTTCGCCGTCTTCGCGGCGTGGCTGATCGGCACGATCGCGCTGGTCGGCATCTCCCATCGGCTCGGCGAAAACACGAGCGAAAACCTGTCTTTGCCCGGTACCGACAGCCAGCAGGCCACAGACACGCTGGCCAAGGCCTTTCCCGACCAGTCCAACGGATCCAGTCCGATCGTGTTGCACGCCCACACGGGCAAGCTGACCGAACCGAAGTACGAAGCGGCGGTGAACGAAGCCGTGGCGGCCGTGGCCAAGGCACCGCACGTCGCCTCAGTCACGAACCCGCTCACGCCCCAGGGCGCTTCGGCATTGAGCAAGGACAAGGCGACCGCCTACATGTCGGTGACGCTTGGAGTCAGCCCCGGCGAACTGTCGGTCTCCGAAGCCGAGACGATCGTCGAAGCGGCCGAAAGGCCCGCCAAGGCGGCGGGCCTGCAGGTCGAGACCGGAGGGCCGCTCGGCCAGAAGATCTCAAAGCCTTCGACCGAGTCCAGCGAGCTGATCGGGATCATCGCGGCGATGGTGATCCTGACGTTCGCGTTCGGGACGATCGTGGCGATGCTGCTGCCGATCTTCAACGCGATCCTGGCCTTGCTGAGCGCCCTGGCGATTATCAGGATGCTCGGTCACGTGACGACCGTGCCGAGCGTCGCGCCAACGCTCGCGACGATGATCGGGTTGGGCGTTGGCATCGACTACGCCTTGTTCATCGTCACGCGCCACTTCAGGGGCCTTAGCGATGGCCTGGACATGAACGAGTCGATCGCCCGGGCGGCCGCGACCTCCGGCGGAGCCGTGTTCTTCGCCGGCAGCACGGTGACGATCGCGCTCGTCTCGCTGGCGGTAGCCCACATACCGCTCGTGACGACGATGGGCTTGATGGCGGGAGTGGCGGTCGTCGTCGCCGTGCTCGCGGCGCTGACCTTGCTGCCGGCGACGCTCGCGATCGTCGGCCCCAGGATCGAAATGCTGCGCGTGCGGGCACCCCACCGCGAGCTGCGTCCCGAGCAAGAGACCAAAGAAGGGCTGTGGGCGAAATGGGCGAACGACATCGCCAAGCACCCACTGATCGCCGGCCTGGCGGCGCTGGCGATCCTGCTGCCGTTGATGATCCCGCTGCTGTCGTTGAACCTCGGCCAGCAGGACAACGCGGCCCTGTCGACCTCGACGACCGCGCGCCGGGCCTACGACCTGCTCGAGCAAAACTTCGGCCCTGGCGTCAACGGCCCGCTCCTGATCGCCATCTCGCTCGGCACCCCAGCCCAGGCCCCGTCGTCGAACACGCAGAAGTCTTCCTCCGCCGGCGGCTCGTCCGGGACCTCGGGCTCCTCGGCGTCGACTCAAGGAGACCCCCGCGCCGGCGACCCACGATTGCAGACCCTGCAGAAGGACGTCGCCGCGACCAAAGGCGTCGCCGCGATCACACCGACCCAGATCGACAAGGCCGGGACGACCGCTTACTTCAACGCGATCGCCGACTCCGGCCCCGCCGAAAAAGCGACCGAAGACCTGGTCGAAAGGCTGCGCGAGGAGACGATCCCCGAAGCCGAGCACGGCACGGACATGACCGCCCACGTCGGTGGCAGCACGGCCGGCTTCGTCGACCTGGCGTCGCGGATCTCCGAAAAGCTGCCCCTCCAGATCCTGGTCGTGATCGCGCTCAGCTTCATCCTCTTGATCCTGGCCTTCCGCACGGTCGTGATCCCCGCCCAAGCGGCCGTCATGAACCTGCTGTCGATCGCCGCCGCTTACGGCGTCCTGACCGCGATCTTCCAGTACGGCTGGCTCAGCGGCCTGATCGGGCTCGAAGGGCCGGTACCAGTGGTCTCATATGTGCCGCTGTTCATGTTCGCCGTCCTGTTCGGCCTGTCGATGGACTACGAGGTGTTCTTGGTCAGCCAGATCGAGGAGCACGTACACGCCGGCCAGGACAACCGCGAATCGGTCGTCTCCGGCCTCGTCACGAGCGCGCGCGTGATCACCTCCGCCGCGTTCATCATGGTTTTCGTGTTCGGCAGCTTCGTGCTCAACGGCGATCCGACCGTCAAGCAGTTCGGCGTCGGCCTCGCGGTCGCGGTCATCCTCGACGCGACCGTCGTGCGCTGCCTGCTCGTGCCGGCGTTGATGCTCTTGATGGGAAAGATGAACTGGTACATGCCCAAATGGCTGGACCGGATCGTTCCGCACATGAGCATCGAGGGAGCCGAGTTCTTCTTGGCAAAAGACTATGAGTCGATCGAGGGCGCCGCGGGCGACGGCGATCCGGTCGGAGTCGAGCGCTGAAACGAGGACCGCGACAAGCTCGACTTTGAGCTGTCACGGCCCTCGCCTGGATGGAGGTCCGATCTGATCCGTTAGGAAATGGAGCCGAGTCGATGCTCTTTCGGCCACCTACCTCGTTATCTCTTATTTCTTGGGGCAGGGCTCCTTGGCCGTCGCTTCGGCGGTCGCGCCGCCATAAAAGCTCATAATCGTCTTCAGCGGGAACCCGCCCTTCGGGCACTTCTTGGGCACCGTTATGTAGTAGGTCGGCTTCTTGCCATTCTTGTTCTTGTGGGCGGCGCCGACCTTGACGTTGATGGACTGAGTCGAGGCATCCAGCGCGCCAGGCACCGTTTCGATCAACGGCACTTCGGCGATGACGGTCGGGCCAAAGGGCGGCGAGGAGTTGACGATCTTGCCCTTCGACAGGATTTCGATCGAGACCGGGCTCGTGCCGTCGACGAAGAACGCGAGCCCGCCGCCGGGAGCAAAGAATGGCTGTACCGAGACCGTCTCCTGGACGCGTTCGGTGCCGAAGCTGACGACACCCGACGCGCTGCCCTTGGGACCCGCCTGCGAGCCCTTGCTGCATCTGGAGGGGCCGCTCTGTTCGAGCGTTGCCGGCGAGCATGTCGCAAAGCCGGAGGTGTTCAGCTTGGCCCCGGCGGGGCCATAAAATTTGACTCCCATCAGCGGCGGCGGATAACCGCCGTATTCGGTCCCTGAGATCGTGAACTTCGTTTGCAGCGCCGCACCCGCCCCGAGGATGTTGCCAGTGTGCGGATAGCCCGGAATCGGCACTGCTTCAGCTTTCATCGTGAGCGTCGGGGCCGCGACCGCCGACGCGGGCAGGGCGATCACGCCCAAGCCGAGCACTGCCAGAAGAGCGGATGTGATGCGCGGCTTGTTTGGACCCTTGATTCTGTGCATGCTTCAAACGCCTCCTCTGGAGTGACAGTCGCAGAACCCGAAGCCACCCCTGCCAGGAGCGCTTTCCGGTTCCTTTTTCGCGAGACTCGACTCGCGTGCGTCCATCTATGACTACCCCTATAACCCGGGCCAAGCGCATAAGTAGCGCCAACAATCAACTTGAGCCCTCTGGCGCGGCTAGGATCGGTCAGGCCGCGCGGCCGGGCTGCTCGCCCCGCGCGCCGGGGCCGGGCTCGGCGAGCACATCACGGAAACCGAGCGGCTCGCCGCAGCGAGCGCAGACGCGCCGCTCGCCCAGCTCCCCGCCGCACTCGCGATGACGAAGCACAACCGGCGGTCCGTGCGGAGCGGCGTAGCGGTCGCCCCAGCGCAACAGCTCGACGACGATCGGCCACAGGTCGAGGCCCTTCTCGGTGAGCCTGTACTCATAGCGGAGCGGACGCTCAGAATATGGAACCTTCGTGAGGATGTCCTCGCCGACCAGACGCTCCAGCCGGACAGACAGGACATTGCGCGCGACACCGAGGTCGCGCTGCATCGCGTCGAAGCGCCGGACCCCGACGAATACGTCGCGCAGGACCATCAAGGTCCAGCGCTCGCCGACAAGCTCCAGGGTGCGGGCGATCGAGCAGTTCTGGTCTTGGTAGCCGGAGCCGAGCATCCGCCGACACCATACCATCGGTCAGTTGCGTCACAAAACTATTTCGACGTCAGACGGTGTCGGCGACCGCGCGCGCCGGAGCCTCTCCCCAGAGCCGCTCCAGGCGATAGTAGTCCCGCGTTGCCGGGGTAAAGATGTGGACGACCACGTCGAGGTAGTCCATCAAGATCCAATCGCCCTTGCTCATGCCCTCGACCCGGCGTGGCAGGACGCGGTGCTCGCGCTTGCAGCCTTCGAGGATGCCATCGTGGATCGCTTTGGTCTGGCGCTCGGTGTTGCCGGTGCAGATGACGAACCAGTCTGTGTAGCCGAGCACCTCGCGCAGGTCCAGCTCGACCACCTCGCCGGCCTTCTTGTCGGCCGCATAGCGCGCGATCTCAGCCAGCAGCCCCTCAGAGGTGAGGGTCACGGGCTCAGAGGAGGCCGGCTCGGACACGGGACTCATCGGCTCTCCTCGTCGAGCGCGGGCGCGGGCGCGGTCGCCGTCGCGCGGTAGAGGCCGTGCTCGGCGATGTAGCCCGCGACGGCTTCGCCGACCAGCTCATCGACGGGCCGACCGGCGGCCACCATGCCGCGCACCTGCGAGGAGGAGACCGGGATCTTCTCCATTCGCAACATTCGCGGGACGGGCACGAGCGTTTGCGAGACGCCACCGCGCCCGGCGCCGTGGCGCGCGTCGGGCGGCGTAGTCGCGTGCGAGAGATGGCCGATCGCCGCCTTGATCTCTTCCTCTCCGAGACCATCGCGCTCGGCGACCGCCAGAGCAGCCAGCTCCAGCAACCGCTCCGGCTCCCGCCAGCCGGGCAATGTGCGCGCGGTGTCGGCTCCCAGGATCAGCGTCAGCTCGGACTCTGGTTCTTTGTCATGGATCGAGGACAGGGTATCGACTGTATAGGACACTCCCCCGCGCGCTATCTCCAGCTCCGACGCCTGTATGCAGGGCTCGCCGGCAACCGATAGGCGGCACATCGCAAGGCGATGGGCAGCTCCCGGATCATCACCGGAGGCCGGCTTGTTGGGCGCGATGTTCGCTGGCATCAGCAGAACCTCGTCGAGGTCGAGCTGTTTCAGCGCGTTTCTGGCCAGGGCGATATGGCCGGCGTGCGGCGGGTTGAACGTCCCGCCGAGAATCCCGACCCGCGCCACGCTCAATCGCGGACGTGGCCGTCGCCGTCGATGAGGTACTTGAACGTGCACAGCTCGCGCAGCCCGATCGGGCCGCGCGCGTGCAGCTTCTGCGTGGAGTTTCCGATCTCGGCGCCCATACCGAACTCTCCCCCGTCGGTGAACCTGGTCGACGCGTTCACATATACGCAGGCCGCGTCCACGCCCAGCTGGAACGCCCGCGCCGCCCCGGTGTCCCCTGTAACGATCGCCTCGGAGTGGCCCGAGCCATAGCGGGCGATGTGCTCGATCGCCTCCTCGACTGAGTCGACGACACCGATGGCGAGGGTCAGCGCCAGGTACTCGGTCGCCCAGTCCTCCTCGCCGGCCTCCCCGACCACGATCGACTCGGTTGCTTTCGTGGGCGCCACACCGTTCGCCGGGGCCCCTCCGTTCACAGGCGCCACCCCATTCGCGGCCGACCCAACGGGCGCGACGCTTGCGCCGTCGGCCCATCCGCGCGCGCGCGTGTCCCCTCTCAGTGTGACACCGGCCGCGCTCAGTGACGCAGCGATACGCGGCAGGAACGTAGGCGCGACGGCCGAGTGCACGAGCAGGGTCTCGGCCGCGTTGCAGACTCCGGGGCGCTGGGTCTTGGCGTTGAGAACGATCGCCTCGGCTTGGTCGGTGTCGGCGGCGGCGTCGACGTAGACGTGGCAGTTTCCGGAGGCGGCATAGATGACGGGCACTGTCGCCACTTCCTGGAGGGCCGCCTTCAAGCCCTCGCCGCCCCTGGGAATAATCAGGTCGACCGTCTGTGATTGGGTCGCCAGCTCGGCCAGCTCCTCGCGTCCGGCGCCGGCCACCAGACCGATGCAGCCTTGGGGCAACCCCGCTCCGACCGCGGCCTCGGTGGCGATCCGCGCAAGCGCGGCATTCGAATTGGAGGCTGTCGAGGAGCCGCGCAGGACGATCGCGTTGCCGGACTTCAAGCACAGCGCGGTGGCGTCGATCGTGACGTTTGGTCGGGCCTCATAGACGACCGCGACCACGCCCAGCGGCACCCTGATCTTGCGCACGTCCAGGCCGTTCGGCAGTCGCCGCCCCTCGATCGACTCGCCGACGGGGTCGGGCAGCGCGACGATCTGCTCGACCGCCGCGGCGATGCTCTCGATCCGGGCCTGATCCAAGGCAAGCCTGTCGAGCAAGGCCTCGCTCAGCCCGTCCTGACGGCCAGCGGCCATATCGAGTGAGTTGGCGGCCAGGATCTCTGGCGATCGCTCGCGCAGCGCGCGCGCGATCGCGCGCAGCGCGTCGTCCTTGCGGTCGGTGTCTATCCGCGCCAGCTCGCGCGCGGCGCGCTTGGCCGCGGAGCAGACCTCCTCGACGGATGCGGTGACGGTGCTCATCGGTCAGACAAGCATAGAGCTGACATTCAGTCCAGAACCAGATAGTCCCGGTGGATGGCCTCCTCGGTCGCGCGGGGCAGCAGGTTGCGTACAGCCGCGGACTGCAACCCCATCACGCGACGCAGCTCTTCGGCGGAGTAGTTGCAGATCCCCTTGCCCAGCTCTCTCGTGTGCGCGTCCGCGCCGCCATCGACGCCGATCGCCGCCTCGCGGGCGACGATCGAGACCGCGTCGCCCGCATCGAAGTCGCCCGCGACGTCGACCACCCCTACGGGCAACAGGCTCGCGCTGCCGTCGCCGAGCGCCCGGGCGGCGCCGGCGTCGACGACGAGCGTGCCGCGCGCGGGCTTGGCGTACTTGAGCCACAGCTTGAACGAGCTGTATCTGGCCTCTCGCGCCGCAAAGCGGGTGCCGGCACGCTCTCCGGCCAGCACCTTAGTGAGCGCATCGTCGGACAGGCCGTTGCAGATCGTGGTCGCGATCCCGGCGGCGGTGGCCATGTCGGCGGCAACGACCTTCGAGCGCATCCCGCCGGACCCCAGAGGTGAGGTCGTGTGGCCGATTTCGAGTTCATCCAAGGCCGCCGGGTCGGCGACGTCCTCGATCAGCCGGGCGTCGGTACGGATGCGTGGATCGGCGGTGAACAGCCCGTCGATGTCGGTCAGGAGCACCAGCTCGTCGGCGCCGATCAAGACCGCGACCTGGGCGGCCAGGAAGTCGTTGTCGCCGAACGAAATCTCATCGGTCGCGGTCGTGTCGTTCTCGTTGATGACCGGCAGGACCCGCCAACTCAGAAGCGTCGAGAGGGTCTGCCGGGCGTTCAGATAGTGGGTGCGCGCGGACATGTCGAAGAACGTCAGGAGCACCTGGGCGCTCGTGACCCCCCGCGCGCGCAGCAGCTCGTCATAGACCCTGTAGAGCTTGCCTTGGCCGACCGCGCTCGCGGCCTGCAGCTCGCCGACCGTACGGGGGCGCTGCGGGAGCCGCATCGTTCTCATGCCCCTGGCGATCGCGCCGCTCGTGACGATCACGGCCTCTCCGCCGGTCGAGTGCAGCTTTGCGGCGGCACCACAGACGCGCGCGAGCACGTCCTCGCGTAGCTCTCCGTCGGGGTCGGCCACGACCGAGGAACCCAGCTTGATCACGATCCGCTTCATCGCGTTAGGGAGCGTAGTCGGGGTCCAGCTCGAACGGAACCCCGGCGATGCGGACCTCGTCGCCGGGGGCGAAGCCCTCGCGCTCGAGCGCGTCCAGCACGCCGATGCGGCGCAAACGCTCCTCGACGTAGGCGAGGGCGTCCTCGTTCTCGACGTCGTAGCGGCTCAACAGTCGCTCGATCCCGCGACCGCTCACTTCGAAGACGCCGGCGCCGAGCCTTTTGACCTCGTATCCGCGCGTCTTGCCGGCCGGCCTGAAGACCATGTGCTCGGCAAGCTCCTCGCCGTCCTCAGAGGTCTGCGACCTGAGGCCGGAGCCCGCCTCCGCCGCCGCCAAGTCCGAAGCCGCGCCCGGGCCCGCGGCGGCGAGCCCAGCCGCACCGAGTCCGCCCACGCCACCGGCGGCACCGGCGTGATCGGCCGCGGGTACGGTGCGCAGAAGGAGCTTGCCAAGCTCGGAGATCCCAGCGCCGGTGGCGCTGGAGGTGGCGATCACGGGCACATCGGGACCGAGACGTTGCCGCCACTCTTCGACGGCCTCACCGGCACGCGCGGGCGTGACGAGGTCGCTCTTGGAGAGGGCAAGAACCCGTGGCAGCCGGGACAGACGCTGATCGTGGGCGGCCAGCTCGCGCTCGATCGTTTCGTGGTTTGCGAGCGCGTCGGTCTGCTCGCCGCCGGAGAACTCGGGCGCCAGGTCGAGCACGTGCACGAGCAGTCTGGTGCGCTCGACGTGCGCGAGGAACTCGTGCCCGAGCCCCGCTCCCTCGCTGGCGCCCTCGATCAAGCCGGGGATATCGGCGATCACGAGCTGCGTGCGCTCGTCTTGGTCTTCGAGCACGCCAAGCACCGGGGAGAGCGTCGTGAAGGGGTAGTTCGCGATCTTCGGCGCGGCGCGCGTGAGGCGCCCGAGCAGCGATGACTTGCCTGCGTTGGGAAGACCGACGAGGCCGACGTCGGCAAGCAGGCGCAGCCGCAGTTCGATCCAGCCCTCCTCGCCGGAGAGGCCGCGCTCGGCGAAACGGGGCGCCTGGCGGGTGGGCGTCGCGAAGCGCTTGTTGCCGCGACCGCCCGGGCCACCGCGGGCGATTCTGGCGCGCTGTCCACCGGCGAGAAGCTCCCAGCGGCGGCCGGCAAGGTCGCTCTCCTGACCGGTGTGGCCTCCGTCGTCCTCACCATCCCCGAGCGCCATCGCTTCGGTGCCGGGAGGCACAACGATCGTCAGCGTGTCACCGTCGGCGCCGTGCCTGAGCGAGCCCTCGCCGTGACCGCCTCTGCCGGCATGAAACCTGGCGCGGTGGCGGAACTGGTAGAGATCGCGCAGCGAGGCGTCGCACACGAGCACCACGTCTCCCCCGCGCCCGCCGTCGCCTCCGTCGGGCCCGCCGCGCGGCACCTTCGCTTCGCGGCGAAAGCTCATGCAGCCGTCGCCACCGGCACCGGCCTGAATGTGGATCTTCGCGCGATCGTGCAAGACGCTGGCGCGGGACTACGGTCCCGCGCTCGACGCTCAGTCGCCGACCGGGAGCACGTTGACGACGCGTCCGCGGCGGCCGGCGGTGAACTGCACGGTCCCGGCCGCGCGCGCGTACAGCGTGTCGTCCTTGCCGATGCCGACCCCGGCACCGGGCTTGAATTTGGTGCCGCGCTGGCGCACGATGATCTCGCCGCCGGTAACGGTCTGGCCGGCGAACGTCTTGACGCCGAGTCGCTGCGCGTTGGAGTCGCGCCCGTTACGGCTCGATCCGAGCCCCTTCTTATGCGCCATCCTCGCTCGCCTCCTTCGCGTCCGCTTGCGGTTTCGGTTTCGCCGGAGCCCGTTTGGCGGCGACCGGCTTCGCGGGCGCCCGTTTGGCGGGCGCGGCCGCGGTCTCGGCGGCCTCCGCCTTGGCTGCCCCCGCGGAAGCCGCTTTCGAGGCTGGCGCTTTCGCGGCCGCTGGCTTGGCGGTGGCCTTCGACTGGACCGGCTCCGTGGCGGCGATCTCTTTGGCTTTCTTGGTGCCCTTAGCGCTACCCAGTCCCAGCTCGGTGACCTCGATCCGGGTCAGCTCCTGGCGGTGGCCCGTGCGCCGCTTGTAGCCGCGCTTGGGCTTGAACTTGAAGACGCGCAGCTTCTCGCCGCGCTCGTGCGAGAGCACCTTGGCCGTGACCTTGACCTCGGCGAGGCCGTCCTTGTCGAAGACGGCCTGCTCGGAGCGGAACAGGATCGGCTGCAAACTCACTTCCGAACCCTCGGCGTCTGGAAGCCGCTCGACCAGCAGCCGCTGGCCGCGCTCGACGCGGTACTGCTTGCCGCCTGTCTTCACGATCGCATACATGACGCTGCCAAAACCCTTTCCGCTTCTTACACACGCCACCCGGGCGCCTGTCTTGCTTGCTGCTGTTCTGGTCTACTCTGGGCCCGCCTCGGCCGCCGCGGCCTTGGCCTTGGCAGTCGAACGGCGTCGCCCGCCTCTGCGGCCACGACGCCGAGGTTTGGATTGTAGGCCATCCTCGCCGGCCTCGGTGCTCGCCTCGGGCTCGGAGCCCGGGGGCTGGCTCGATGCCGGCGCGGAAGCGGGCTCCGGGGACTGCGACCGTGCGGCCTGCTCATCGACCTTGTCCGGCGTCTGGGGCCCACTGGACTTGGGCGCGGAGGCGCGTCGCCGCGACCGGCGTTTGGCCGGAGCGGGCGTCCTCGGGGGCGCCACGATCACCTCTCCGGACTCGTCCAAGAGCAGTGCGCTGGCCGCGGTCCGCCCGACCTGGTCGATCCGCACCATCCGCTTCTCGCCGACATGCGGCGCGGCGCCGGCGATCGAGATGATGTAGCCGTCGATTTTGGCGACGGCATCGTCGACGTCGTACATGTGGGGCTCGACGATCTCGACCAGGACCTCCTCTCCGGGCCGGAACGGCAGGGCGCGCTCCTCGACCTCCTCACGGGTACCGACGAAGGTGATCGCGAAGTGGTCGAGCGAAAGGCCTTCGGAGCCCTCAAACAGGAACGACTTGCCAGTCTGAGCCTCGAGGGCGTGCAGCACACGCGAGCCGTGGCCGGTGAACTGGGTAGATACGCGCGGGTTCATCTGGACGAGCAGAGCCTCGGCATCGGGATGCTCAACGGCGACGTCGCGCAGGCGGCGCTCGAACTCGATGGCGATGGTCTCCTCACTCTTGATCACGCCCTCGCCCTCGCACGTCGGGCAGGCCCTGCTCATGATCTCGCGCACGCCCTCGGTCACGTTCTGGCGGGTCATCTCGACCAGGCCGAGCTTGGATATCTCGGCCGTGAACGTCTTGGTGCGGTCCTCATCGAGGGTCTTGCGCAGTGTCTTCATCACGGCGTCGCGGTTTTTGGCGCGCGCCATGTCGATGAAATCGATCACGATGATCCCGCCGATGTCGCGCAACCGCAACTGGTTGACGACCTCGGCGGCGGCCTCGAGGTTGGTCTTGGTGATCGTCTCCTCGAGCGCCGCGCCTTTGCCGCGGCCGATGAAGCTGCCGGAGTTGACGTCGATCACGGTCAGGGCCTCGGCGTAGTCGATGATCAGATAGCCGCCGCTGGGCAGGTCGACGCGCTTGGAGAGAACGCCTTCGATCGCCCGCTCAACGCCATATGCCTCGAACAGCGGCTCGGGGCCCTCCCACAGCTCGACCCGCTCCACCAGCTCTGGAGCGGTCCGCGCGAAGAACGAGACCAGGCGATGATGCTGCTGCTCGTCGTCGACGATCGCGCGCTCGAAGTGTTCGGAGAAGATGTCGCGCACGACCCGCACCGACAGGTCGGCCTCCTGGAAGACCAGGTCGGGGGCGACGGTCTCACTGACGCGCTTGTCGAGGACCTCGTGCAGCTTGTGCAGGTAAGTCAACTCTCGTTCGAAGTCCTCGCGCTTGGCGCCGTGGGCGGCGGTCCTGACAATTGCCCCGCCGCCGCCGAGGTCGAGTTTGGCGGTCTGCTTGCGCAGGCGCTCACGCTCTTTGTCTTCCAGGCGCCGAGACACGCCGACGCCCTCGCCGGTAGGCGCGTAGACCATGTAGCGGCCCGCGATCGTCAGCTCCATCGACAGGCGCGCGCCCTTGGTCTTCAAGGGGTCTTTGATGACCTGCACGACGATCTCTTGGCCCGGCTTGAGCAACTCGGCGATCTTGGTCGAGCCGCGACCGCGCTTGGCGATCTCGACGCCCGGCAGCACGATCTCATCGACGTGCAAAAAGCCGTTCTTCTCGAGGCCGATGTCGACGAACGCGGCCTCCAGGCCCGGCAGGACGTTGTCGACCTTGCCCTTGTAGATGTTGCCGACGATCGAGCGCCCACCGCGGCGCTCGATGTAAAGCTCAGCGATCCGGTATCCGGCCCCCGGTTTGGCGGTGGCGCTCCGGCGCCGGCCTTTGGTCGCGGCTTTCGCGCCCTGCTTGTCGGGCGCCTCCAGTAGCGCGACGCGCGTCTCCGCGCGGTCGACGCTCACAAGCACTTGCTTTCTCAATTTTCTTATCCAGTCTTGTCATTGTCATGGCATCAGATCGGCACGCGGCCCTTCAGCGCGGCCGTGGCGCGCGCCCGGACGTAGATCGACTGCAGCAGACCTACGGCCAGAAGAGTGGTGATCACCGACGAGCCGCCATAGCTCATGAGGGGCAGCGTGACGCCGGTGATGGGCATGATCCCAATGGTCATTCCCACGTTCACGAACACTTGGAACATCAGCATAGCCACTACTCCGGCGGCTATCAGGGATCCGAACAGATCCTTGGACATCGTCAGGATCCGCAGGGCACGCCAGAGCAGCAGCGCATACAGGCACAGCACCAGGCCGGCGCCGAGAAAACCGTACTGCTCGGCCGCGGCGGCGAACACGAAGTCGGTGTCGGCCTCCGGCAGGTAGCTGCCCGTGAGCTGGGTCGAGTTCGAGCCCTGGCCGGTCTTCTGGCCCGAGCCAATCGCGATCTTGGACTCGGCGAGCTGAAAGGCGGGATCGGGTTCGCTGGTCTTGGATTCCCGTTCCTTGATTTCCTCGAAGTTGGAGGAGGGGTGCAGGAAGGCCGTCAAACGTTCGGACTGGTAAGGCTTGAGCACGTGCACGCCAAGGGCGGGCGCGGCCACGAGCACCACCGTCACCGACACGCACACGAGCGCAAGGAGTGCTGCCAGCTGGCGCCAGGGCGTGCCCGCGACGAACAGGAGCACGAGCGCGATGACCATGTACACGAGGCCCGAGCCCAGATCCGGCTGGGCGATCACGAGCATCGCCGGCGCGAGCGCCGCGATCAGGACCCGGACGGTCGTGTCGCGCTCACGCAAGCGACGCGAGCGATCGACTATGAACGCGGCCAGAGCCACGATCAGGAGCACCTTGCCCAGCTCAGAGCCCTGGAAGGAGAAGAACGGCAGGCTGATCGCGCGCTGTGCGCCGTTGGTCGCGTGCCCGGCAGCCAGAACCGCAAGGATGCTGAGCAGCAGCAGCGCGTAGATCCCGTTTTTGAGCTGGCGCAGACGCGCGTAATCGATGCGCGAGAGCACGAGCATGAACAGAGCACCGACGACGAGGTAGATCACCTGACGCTTGACGTAGTAGTTCGGGTCGCTGGGGATCAGTTCGCGGGTGGCGGTGCCGAGCGTCATAACCGAGGCGATCCCCAGGCCGAGAACCGCGAGCGTCAGGAGGGGGTCGAGCGGCAGTCTGAGCGTGCGGGGACCCGTGACCGGTACAGCCGGCGGCTCGGCGGCTCGGATCGGACTGGGCAGGGACGTAGGACTCATGTCAAATACGACTCAGAAGGTCTTCGAGTTCCCGGCCACGAACTTCTCGGCGACACCGAACCATCGCGAGGCGATCAGCCTGGCGACCGGCGCCGCCGTTTCGGCGCCGAAGCCGCCCTGCTGGACGGTCACGGCGATCACGATCGGCCTGGAGGGATCGGCGATGTAGCAGATGTACCACGACTGTTCGACCTGGCCCGCGCGTTCTGCCGTGCCTGTCTTGCCGTAGACCGGGTGCCGTTCCTGGTTCCAGCCGGTCCACACGTCCGCTGAGGTGCCGCCCGGCTGGCTGGCGGCCTCGTGGATGCCCTGCATGACGCCACCGAGATCCGCGGAGTTGAGGTGTACGTGTCTGACCGGCGGGAAGCTGAGGGCCTGCACGAGCTGGCCTTGGGGATTCTCGATCGCGGCGCCTATGTGCGGGCGTACGACCACCCCGTCGCCGCCGGTCATATAGGCGTTGGCAAGCGTCGAGTAGGCGACCGCCATCTGCAAGGGGTCGGTCTGCAGGCTGCCCTGGCCGACCGCCAGGTCCATGTTGTAGCCGACGGTCCACGGCTCGCCTGGTTCGGCGACGATGTGGCAGGGGTTGCCGTGATGCGCGCGCTGGCAGCGCGCTTCGGCCCGGTTCTGTTCGACGAGCCACTGCCGGCTTGGCACGGTGCCGGTCGTCTCGCTCGGCAGGTCGATTCCCGTCTGCCTGCCGATTCCGAGTTCGTGGGCCTTGTTCTGGATGACGTTGCCGTACTTGTTTGCCAGCTCGCCGACGGTGAAGAAGTAGGTGTCAGAGGAAACCTTCAGCGCTTCGACCAAGCCGACCGCTCCGTAGTCGGCGTGGCCGGCGTTGCAGAACTGCTCGCCGCCAACGTCGATGCACTGCCCGCCGCCGAGACCCTCGCCCGGGTTGATGACGCCCGCTTCGAGGGCCGCCATCGCGGTTATCGGCTTGAACGTGGAGCCGGTCGGGTAGGCGCCGTTGGTAGCGCGATCGACGAGCGGCGCTGCTTCCTCGCCGCCGACGCTACCCGTCAGACCCTCCAGTTCATGGTATTCGCGTTCGGTAAGAGGCTTGGCGAACCTGTTGGGATCGAACGTCGGCCAGGACCCGAGCGCCAGCACTTCACCGTTGTGCGGATCGAGCACCGTAAACGCCCCGGCGGTAGCCGGTTTGCCGCCGGCGCGCGCGTTTTCGATCCCCTGCAGGAGCGCCTTTTCGGCCTCGCGCTGCAGCGGCAGATCGAGCGTCGTCTTCAGGCTGTAGCCGGCCTTCGGCGGGGTCGGCTGCAGGCGCGTGGGCACTGGATAGCCGGAGGAGTTGACCTGCACGCGCTGCTCGCCGTCCTGGCCGCGCAGGTAACGATCGTAGTAGTACTCGAGGCCTTCCTGACCGACGACCGTACCCTGTTGAACACCCTTGAAGGCCTTGCGCTTCAGGTCTTCCGGGGACACCTGACCGACATAGCCGAGCACGTTGGCGGCCATCTGTCCGAACGGGTAGGAGCGAATCGAAACGGGCTGCTGGGTGACGCCCGGATACCTGGCCTGCTGCTCGGCGAGCACGGTCAGGACCCCTGGTCCCGCGGCCGTCTTGATCGTTACCGGAGCGTAGGGCAGAGCCGTGCGGCCCTTGATCACGAGCGCCTGGATGTGGGCGGGGCTCATTCCCAGGAGCCTGCCAAGGCGCCGGTAAAGCTCGAGGCGCGGTCGGCCTTCGGGCGGCAGCGCCGAGGGCACGATCTGCACCGCGTTGGTCACGACGCTGGCGGCGATCGGCTGGCCTTCGCGACCGAGGATCTGTCCGCGCGGAGCGGCGATCGGCAGCTGGCGAACGGCGTTGGCCGCGGCTTGCTGGACGTACTGTTCGCCGGTCAGAACCTGCAGATACCAGAGCCTGAAGAAGATCAAACCGAACATCACGACCGCGACCCCCCCGAGGATCGCCACCCGAAATGCCATCTGTGGGGAGCCTGGCGGAGTCCGCCCGGACGCGCCCGGAGCGGAAGCATCACCTTGGGAGCCACGGTCCGATCCACCGTCCGGCCGGAAGCGTGCGATCGCGCTCATCTGAGGGTCACGTCCTGGAGAGTGGGCTAAGACCGCCGGTTGTGTACGCGCGGCGGCGCCGGCGGCGCGGATCCTTGGGTAGACCGCCGATCAAGCAGCGCCGTACCAGTAGCCACATCGGCAGCGCGACGATCGTGTTGACGACGATCCCGAGCACGATCTGGCGCAGCAGCTGCAAGCTGACGGGCGCGTCGACACCGAGCATGAACTCCATCGCCGAGTAGCCGACTAGCGCGCACGCGCTGGCGCCGGCGCCGATCAGCAGCGGGGTGAGCGCGGCCTGAGGGTCACGCAGCTCGCGCAAACGCCCGCACGCGTAGCCGACGAGCGTGAACACGAGCGAGGTCAGGCCGAGAGTCTGGACGAGCGCCAGGTCGACGAGCAGCCCGATCGCGAAGCCGCTGGCCGCCCCGAGGAGCGAGCCGCACAGCAGGCCGATGAACGCGACCAGCAATGTCGAGAGATCGACAGTCACGCCGAACACCGGCACCTCCGAGACCACGCCGATCTGAAAGAAGACCACCGCCACCGAGAGCACCGCCAGGCGCACGACCAGGCCGCTCGAGACACCCTGACCGTTCATCAGCCTGTCCCCGTAGACGCGAGCTGACCGGACGTGCTCGTTTCCCCGTTCGCCTGCTTTCCGGCGGGCAGGTTCGTGACAAGGCTGCTCAGCTGAGCGGGCTGGCTGTGAGCGACCGACGTCAGGACCTGGACGGTGTCCAGTTCGTGCAGATCGGCGATCGGCCGCACGTTGACGGACTTGAAGCCACCTTCTTCACCGGTCGAAGTCACCTGTCCGATCACGAGGCCGGGGGGATAGAGCGAATCGTCGGGGCTCGAGACCGTGCCCGAGGTGACTACGTATTCGCCTTCGTTGACCTGGGCGTTGGCGGGCAGGTAGGTCAGCAGCAGGTCGTTGGGGTTGCCGACCTTGGGCTGGACGATGCCGGTGGCGTTGCTGGAGCCGACCCTGGCGGAGACCCCCATCGAACTGTCTGTGATGAGGTCGACGAGCGCTCCGTCGGGAGCGACCTCGGCGACCCTGCCTACGAGGAAGCCGTTTTCGTTGATGACCGGATCGTTTTCGTGGACGCCGGCGGATTCGCCCTTGTCGATGTCGACCGTCGAATACCAGAGGTTCGGCGTTTTGCCGACAACGGTCGCGGTGACGGGGTGGTAGGCGTTCACGCCGAGTTGATCGACGTGGAAGAGGGCAAGCAACTCGCGATAGGAGCGTTTTTCGGCCTGCTCAGCGACGACTTCCCGCTGCAGGCGGGCGTTCTCTTTGCGCAGCTGGGTGTTCTGGCTTTTGGCGTGGACCATGCCGTCAAACCAGCCGAACAGGTCGCGGACCGGCTTCAACGCCTTGTTGGCGCCGTCCTGGATCGGCGCGACAACGGTCAAGAAGCCGCGCTGCACCGAGTGCAGGCGCCCACTTGGGGCCTCGCCGAAGTAGGCGGTCAGGAGTATCAGGGAGAGCACGACGAGCAGCGCGAGCACCGCCCGTCGACGCCGGACCGTCTTGTCATACACGAATGATGGCCTTCCAACGCGTTCATCGAAGGGTACGCGGCGCTCACGATCCGCGCTTCACGCCCGGGCGGCCCACACCCGCCTGGGTCATCTGCGACGCCGGCCGCGCGAATTTCTATTGGAGCGGTGTATCGCCTCGAACTCCTCGAGCGAGCGTCCCGAGCCTACCGCCACACACGTCAGCGGCGATTCGGCAAGATGCGCCGGCATCTGGGTCTCCTCGCGCAGGCGCTCGTCGAGGCCCTGCAGCAAAGAGCCGCCGCCGGCAAGCATGATGCCGCGATCCATGATGTCCGAGGCCAGCTCTGGAGGCGTGCGGTCGAGCGTCTCCTTGACGGCATCGATGATCTGGTTCAGTGGCTCGGAGAGGGCCTGCCTGATCTCCTCGCTGGTCAGGACAACCGTCTTGGGCAACCCCGACACCATGTCGCGCCCTCTGATCTCGGCCTGCAGCTCCTCGGCCATCGGGCAGGCCGAGCCGATCTCGAGCTTCAGCTCCTCGGCGGTCTGCTGGCCGATCAAGAGCTTGTACTCCTTCTTGGCGTAATTGATGATCGCCTCGTCCATCTCATCGCCGCCGACCCTGATCGACTGCGAGACGACGATCCCGCCGAGCGAGATGACCGCGACCTCGGATGTGCCGCCGCCGATATCGACCACCATCGAGCCCGTCGGCTCGCCGACCGGCAGCCCGGCACCGATCGCCGCGGCCATCGGCTCCTCGATCAGGTAGGCGGTGCGGGCTCCCGCGGACAGACACGCCTCCTCGACCGCCCGCTTCTCGACGCCGGTGACGCCCGAGGGCACGCACACGACGACGCGCGGGTGCGCCCAGCGATTCTGGTGGACCTTCTGGATGAAGTGCCTGAGCATCTCCTCGGTGACGTCGAAGTCGGCGATCACACCATCCTTGAGCGGCCTGATCGCCTGGATCGTGCCGGGAGTGCGTCCGAGCATGCGCTTGGCCTCGATGCCGACGGCATGAACTTCGCCGGTGCGCGAGTCGATCGCCACGACGCTCGGCTCAGACAGCACGATCCCACGGCCCCGCACATACACAAGGGTGTTGGCGGTCCCCAGGTCGACCGCCATGTCGCGGCCGCCGAAGCCTGTCAGGTAGGTGAAGATGCTCATCGGTCGGTAGCTCGAATCGGCCAGTGCGCACACGCGCTCCAGCTCGGCTGCGCCCGTTGGATGCCGAGCGTGTCCGGCGGCCGATCCTGCTGGGCGAGTCTAGCGAACGACCTCGTACGGTCTCCACGCCTGCCAGCGTATTTGCAGGCAATACGCGTCGGTCGGCCGTCCGGCGAGATCACCGGCCGAGCAGCTCCGGACACAGCTCGAGCAGCGTTCTGAGTGGCAGTCCGACAACGTTCTCTTCTTCGCCTTCGACAGTCGACACGAGCCTGGCGCCGGCTCCCTGGATCGCGTAGCCGCCGGACCGCCCCCGCCACTCCTCGGTCGCGACATACCAGTCGAGCTGCTCGGCGTCAAACTCCCGAAACGTGACCTTGGTGCGCGCCAGCGCGGTGCGCTCCTTTGCGTCGGGGGCGAGCACGGCGAGACCGCTGAGCACCTCGTGGGTATGCCCGCTCAGCGCTTGCAGCGTGCGCCGGGCCGCCGCGGGGTCGGGTGGCTTGCCGTAGATGACACCATCGAGCACAACGATCGTGTCGCAGCCGAGCACCAGCTCCCGCGCGCCGGGACGGGTGCAGGCGCGCGCCTTGCGCAGCGCGTTCTCGACGGCCACCGCGGCTGGATCATCGCCCCGCTCAAGCTCGGCCACGTCAGGGGCGCGGACCGTGAACTCGACCCCCAGGCGCGCCAGCAGCGCGCGTCGTTGGGGAGAGCCCGACGCCAGGATCACATCGGCGTGGGGCGGCATCCGCGGATCGCGATCTTCGTGGCCGGCCCGGGCCGCTCCAAGGCGCCGTTCGGCGCGCTAGCTGCCGGCCAGTTCAGGAAAGAACAGGGCAGCCTCGCGCGCGGCCGACTCGGGCGAGTCCGAGCCGTGAACCATGTTCTGGCCCATCTCGATCGCATAGTCGCCGCGGATCGAGCCGGTCGCCGCCTCCAGCGGATTGGTGGCGCCGATCACCTGGCGCGCTGCCTTGACCGCGTCCTTGCCCTCCAAAACCATGGCCACGATCGGCCCGGAGGTGATGAACTGGACCAGCTCGCCGAAGAATGGGCGCTCGGCATGCTCGGCGTAGTGGCGTTCGGCCAAGTCAGGCGTCACGGTCATGTGGCGCATGGCGACGATCTGAAGGCCCTTGCGCTCGAAGCGGGCGACTATCTGGCCGGTCAGCCCCCGTGCGAACGCATCGGGCTTGACGAGGATCAGGGTGCGGTCCATTGGTTCGGGCATTCCTTTGGGTAGGGGTCTATGAGAAGGACTTCGTTTGCTTATGGTCGCGCTCGCGCGATACGTTCGCTTCAGGAACCTGAGCGCGGACGGCGAGCGCGCCCGGTGGCACGGGGGCGCGCCGGGGAGGGGTCTGGCGCCACGACGGTCTCCGGCTCGGGGCCGGCCACGGGGTCGACGCGCAGCTCCTCTCCGTCCGGGCCGTTCGCGGGCATCTCCAGTCCGGCGCCCTCAAGCCCGCTCTCGCGGTCCAAACCGAACGATTTATCGCCGGGCAACGCTTCCTGGCCGGCCTCGAGCGCGGTGGTATCGATCTCAGAGCGCCCCGTCTCAGTCGTGCGCCGGCGCCGGCGAGCACGCCTGGCCGGCGCGATGGCACCGGGAACCTCGGTCTCGCAGTAGGGACAAATGGTCCATGCCTGGTCGAGCGGACGCTGGCAGGCCACGCAGCGTTCCTTCAGCTTGCGCAGACAGCTCGGACAGCGAACGAAGTCGCGCTCGATGCGGTAGTCGCAGTGCGGACACAGCGCATGATCGAGGTCGTGCAGTCTCGATTCGGCGGCCCGCATCTCCAGTTCGCGCTCGCGCATGTCCTCCAGGTACTCGGGCGGCCTCAGAATCACGTAGATGACGGTGCCGACGAACGGGAACAGCGAGGCCGCCGTCGCGCATCCGACCAGCATCGGGTCCTCGATACGTCGTCTGGCATCGGCGTATGTCCAGTAGATCAGCGACAGGTACAGGACTACGACGAACAGAATCAGCAGGTCGATGACCAGGTTCAAGCCGCTGCTTTCGATTCCGAAATATGCGAGTGGGAGCATCGGGCCGGGCGAGTTTAGAGAAACAACCGGCCAAATCCGTAGCCGGCGGCGAAGAACACAAGTATGACGAGCGCGACGATCAGCGCAACCGCGCCGATCATCGTGAGTACCGATGGGCCGTCGTCGTGCATTGCCGGTCAGTGTCGCCGAACACTGGTGCGGCGGTCAAGCTCGGCAAAATCTCCGCGCAGCAGCTCGCCGACCAGATAGATCGAGCCGGTCGCGAGCACGGCGCGCTCCTCGCCGGCGCGCTCCTCATTCGCCGCCCAGCGCTGTGCCGCCGCCAGCGCGCGCAACGGTTGGGGCTCGCGGGCCACGTTATCGAAGGAAAGCTGGCGAGCGAGCGACTCGAGCGCCGCCGGCGAGAGCGCGCGCGGGCTCGGCGGGGCGGTGAACCAGGCCCGCTCACAGCAAGGCAGCAGCGCCGCGAGCATGCTTGCGGCGTCCTTGTCCTCGAGCACGCCCAGCACGAGCCCTATTGTCTTCGAGCCAAGCACTTCGGGCAATGCCTGCACGAGCGCGAAAACGGCATCGGGGTTGTGAGCGCCGTCGATGAAGGTCAAAGGATGGCTCGAAAGTTTCTGCAGGCGCCCGGCAACGGCGGTCGTCTGCTCGGCGGCATCAACAGCCCCCTCGTCGAGGACGATCCCGGCGTTTTGCAGGTGCGCGCCGGCGGCGGCCCGAGCGAGTGCGAAGTTGCGGCGCTGAAAGGAGCCGGCGGCGGCCCGCGGGAGCCGGCTCTGGCTCTCGGTGGCCGGCTCCGCGACGGTCACTATCCGGGCCTGCCGCTCTGTCGCGATCCGCTCGGCGACGACACGCGCCTGCGCCGTCAGCCAAGCCCCGATTACAAGCGTGCCTCCGGGACGGACGACCGCGAGCTTCTCTTCGGCGATGTCGGTCAACGTCGGACCGAGCCAACGGGTGTGCTCGAGGCCGACGTTCGTGAGCACGCTGATGGGTGCCTCGATCACGCTGGTCGCGTCGTAGCGACCGCCAAGCCCGGCCTCGACGACCGCTACCTGGACCTCACGTCGGGCCATCTCCCACAGCCCAGCGGATGTGATCAATTCGAACTGGGTCACGTGGTCGTCCTCAGCCAAGGTGCGATTGACGCGTTCCGCCGCCCGCGCGGCGTGGGCCACGGCACCCGCGAACTCGTGTGCGGAGAGGTCGCGCTCCTCGATCTGGACCCGTTCGCAGTAGGAGATCAGGTGCGGCGAGATATACGCTCCGGTGCATAGTCCGTGACGCTGCAAAATCGCGGCGATCATGCGGGTGGTTGACGTCTTGCCGTTGGTCCCGAGCACATGGATCGACTCGTAGGCCTGCTGGGGCGAGCCGAGCGCGGTCGCCATCCGACGCATCCGGTCGAGCCCGAAGCGCATGCCGAACAGCTCGAGTGACTGCAGGTGGCGCTCAGCCTGGGCCTCCGTCCAGGCGCTGCCCTTGACTGGGTCCATGTGACCGCCCCGGTCTCGCGACGCCTCAGGCGTCGGGATGCTTGCGCAGGTATTCCAGGAAGACGGGACGCAGCGCCTCGCCGAGCGCGCCATCACCGCTGTGGACGGCATCTGAGATCAGCCCGCGGGAGGACTCGATGTCGAAGTCGGCCTCCCCCTCGTCCCCACCGGCCAACTCGGCGGCCGGGATCATCTCCAGCAGCGACCACAAGAATTTCACGTCCAGGTGATGCTCGGCGCGACGGATCGCGCGATCGTGCAACTCGTGGGTCGAGAGCTTGTCGAGATCCTCGGCCATGGACGGCTCGGCCATGGCTAGTCGCGCTTCCCGCGGCGCCCGCGCCTACGGCGACGCCGGCGCTGGACGTGGCGCAGCGCCAACAGCTCGCGTCCCATGCCGCGCAGGTCGAGCTTGTGTGCCAGCTTGCGCAACTCCATGCGCTCGCGGACGCTCAGATTGCGGAAGCGCCCGCCTGAGCGGTGGGCGAGCTCGGCCATACGGGCCCGCTCCTTCGCCGACAGCGCGGCCCAGCGCCTACCGACGATCACGCTGATCTGGGCGATGGTCATCCATGGCACCGCTCTCACGGTGCGCCTGATCTTAGACTCCTCAACCGGGGCCTTTGACTTGAGCTTGGGCACAGCGCGATGGTAGCCGACCGTGGACGGCGGCGTTTAGGCCGCGCGGCGCACGCCAGCCGGCTCGTGCGGCGGAGCGGAGCGGGCCCCGCGCCAAACGCCCGGTTAAGCGGACTCCTCGCGCAGCCGCGGGGCGTCGTCGTCGTCCTGTTCGGGAGCGGCTTCGGTGACGAGCGTCGGGGTCAGGCCGCGCTCGACGGTCTCCTTGGTGACGACGCACTTCTTGACGTCACGCCGCGATGGCAGCTCGAATTGGACCTCCAACAGGATCTCCTCGATGATCGAGCGCAGGCCGCGCGCTCCGGTTTCGCGCTCGAGGCCGCGCTCGGCGACCGCCGCGAGCGAGTCCTCAGCGAAGACCAGCTCGATGCCGTCGAACGAGAAGAAGCGCTGAAATTGCTTGACCAGCGCGTTGCGGGGCTCGGTCAAGATTGAGACCAGGTCCTCGCGGGTGAGCTGGTGAACGGCGCTCATCACGGGCAGGCGCCCGATGAACTCGGGGATCAGGCCATACTCGATCAGGTCCTCCGGCAGGCACTGCTCGAAGATTTCGCCGGTGTCGCGCTCGGCCTTGGCTTCGATCGCCGAGGCGAAGCCGATGCCCTTGTTGCCGACCCGCCGCTCGATCACCTTGTCGAGGTTGGCGAACGCGCCGCCGCAGATGAACAGCACGTTGGTCGTGTCGATCGTCAGGAACTCCTGGTGCGGGTGCTTGCGCCCGCCCTGCGGAGGCACAGATGCCTGGGTGCCCTCGAGGATCTTCAAGAGCGCCTGCTGGACGCCCTCGCCGGAGACGTCCCTTGTGATCGACGGGTTGTCGGCCTTGCGCGCGATCTTGTCGACCTCGTCGATGTAGATGATCCCGGTCTCGGCCTTCTTGACGTCGTAGTCGGCCGCCTGGATCAGCTTCAACAGGATGTTCTCGACATCCTCGCCGACGTAGCCGGCCTCGGTCAGGGCGGTCGCGTCGGCGATCGCGAACGGCACGTTGAGGATCCGGGCCAGCGTCTGGGCGAGCAGCGTCTTGCCGCAGCCGGTGGGGCCGAGCAGCAGGATGTTCGACTTCTGCAGCTCGATCTCCTCATCGCCGGCGCTCATCATTTGAACGCGCTTGTAATGGTTGTAGACGGCGACCGAAAGCGTGCGCTTGGAGGCCTCCTGGCCGACGACGTACTCGTCGAGGACCTTGTAGATCTCGCGCGGCTTGGGCAGGTTCTCGAGGTCGAAAGCCGGCGGCGCGGAAAGCTCCTCGTCGATGATCTCGTTGCAGAGATCGATGCACTCGTCGCAGATGTAGACGCCGGGACCGGCGATCAGCTTCTTGACCTGGCGCTGTGACTTGCCGCAGAAGCTGCACAGCAGCTGCTCGTTTGAGTCTGTCGGTCGTGCCATGGTGTCTAACTAACGTTCGCCTCTGTCGTCTCTTTGCCAGACACCCGCATCGTTCTCAATGCTCGGAGATCACTCGGTCGATGATGCCGTACTCGCGGGCCTCCTCGGAACTCATGAAGTAGTCGCGCTCAGTGTCTTTGCGGACCTGGTCGAGATCTTTGTGGGTGTGCTTGGCGATGATCTCGTCCAAACGCTGGCGCACGTCGATGATCTCTTTGGCGTGGATCTCGATGTCCGTGGCCTGGCCCTGGAAAGAGGATGAGACCTGGTGGATCAGGATCTTGGCGTTGGGCAGGGCCATGCGCTTGCCCTCGGCGCCACCGGCCAAAAGCAACGCGCCCATCGACATCGCGATGCCGACGCAGATCGTCTGGACGTCGGGCTTGATGAACTGCATCGTGTCGTAGATCGCCAAGCCCGCGTAGACCGACCCGCCGGGTGAGTTGATGTACAGCGAGACGTCCTTCTCGGGGTCCTCGGACTCCAAGTGCAGCAGCTGGGCGACGATCAGGTTGGCGATCTGGTCGTCGACGGGCGTGCCGAGAAAGATGATGCGCTCGTTGAGCAGCCTGCTGTAAATGTCGAACGCGCGCTCACCGCGCGAGGTCTGCTCGACGACCATTGGTACCAGAGGGCTCATCGTGCTCGCTTCATTCTCTCCTCGCCGCCTCTATTCCTGCAACCCACCTTAGCTGAGGCCGGTGCCTCAGCCGGCCGATCCGCCGTCACCGGGTGTCCACAGTCCACCCGAGCCGCCGGAGCCGGTCGCGCCCGCGCCCGCGGGTTCGACCGCGGCGACGGCGTCCTTCTCGGGCGTCCACAGCTTCTCGCGCGCGGCCGCCTGCTCCGCCGGGATCGGCACGGCGCGCGCCACGATCAGGTCGATCGCTTGGCGGGCGGCCAGGTCCTCGCGCAGCTCCTGCAGGCGCCCGTCGGCACGCAGCTTCTCGAGCGCCTCGGCCGGCTCGAGGAACTCGCGTTCGGCCGCCGGTGTCAAGTACTCGAGCAGATCCTCCTCGGAGGGCTCGATCCGCTCAACCGCGACAACAGCCGTCAGCACGGCCTCGCGGCGCAGGGCGCGTTCGGCGTCGGGAATCGTCTCGGCGATGATCTCTTCCTCGGGACGCCCGGCGAGTCGCAGATAGGCCTCGCGCGAGATGCCGCGATGGGAGAGCGAGTGCAGCATCCGCTCCCACATCTCCTGGGCTCGCGCGCGCGCCAGCTCGGCCGTGACGGGCACCTTTGCTACCGCCACGGCGGCGTCGAGTGCGGCCTCGCGGAACTCCTCGTTCACGCGGCGCTCGTCTTCGGCCAGAAGCTTCGCGCGCACGTCCTCGCGCAGCTCGTCCATGTCGTCGAAGCCGGCGTCGGCGGCGAAGTCCTCGTCGAGCGCCGGCAGTTGCTTGTGCTTGACCTCCTTGACGTCGATCTCGAACGTCGCCTCGCGGCCGGCGAGCGCCTCGTTGGGGTAGTCGCCGGGGAACGTCACCTCGACCATGCGCGGCTCCTCTCCGGCGCTCGCGCCAAGCAGGCCGTCTTCGAACCCCGGGATCAGGTTGCCGGAGCCCAGCTCGATCAGCTGGTCGCGCCCTTCGCCGCCGGCGAACGGGACGAATGTCGTCTCGCCGGTCGCCTCCTCGACGTTGGGCAGGCGTCCTATGTAGTCGACAACGAGGTGGTCGCCCTGCTCGGCGGCGCGCTCGACCGTCTCCAGGCGCGCCAAGCGCTCGCGCATGGTCTCGATCTGGCGCTCGATCTGCTCCTCGTCGGCAGCCGGCTCGCGCCGGCCGACCTCGAGGCCCTCGTACTGACCGAGTTCGGCCTTCGGCAGGACTCCGATCTCGAAGGAGAACGCGAGGGCCGTGCCGGGGTCGGGCAGCTCGCCGAGGTCGATCTTGGGATCGCCGACCGGCACGATCTCGGAGGCGCGGATGGCCTCGACGTACCAGCCGCTGAGGCCGTCACGAATGGCCTGCTCGAGCACGACCTCGCGACCGAGGCGCTGCAGCACGAGCGGCGCCGGGACCTTGCCCTTGCGGAACCCGGGCAGCTTCAGCTCGCGCCCCAGCTCGCGGGCGGCACGCTCGACGCTCGCCTGGACCTGGTCGGGCTCGACCTGGACGGCGACGTGCACGCGCGAGTCCGGCAACTCGGTGACGTTCGTCTGGACGGGCTGGGCCATTGCCCGGCCACGATATCGTCCCGCCGATGTCGGCCACTCCCGCGCGCACGCGTCCTCCCTCGCTGAGCGGTCTCGAGACGTGGCTGTGGACGGGCCCTATCGGCCACCTCATCGGCGGTGCCCTCGACTTCGGCCAGGCGTTGGCGCGCTACCTGTTCGCGCGGGCGCGCGGCATGGCCCCGCGCTAGAGAGAAGCCCGCTCGCGGAAGGCGCTCGTCGCGGAACCGGCGGAACCGGGCTGCACGCGCGCCCGCGCGCGTGCAGCCCGGCCGTGTGCCCTGGGAGCGCGCCGTTATGCCGCGGCCACGGCCTGGGCGCCGAACTGCAGCGAGGTGCCTGCGGGCAGGACCAGCACTGGCGAGGTGGCGATCTCGATCAGATGCTCGGCCGAGGAGCTGAGCGAGACCCGGCCGGGCTGGGCGTCGGCGCGGGAGTCGATCACGAGCAGGTCGGCCTGATCGTCGGCGACCGGTACGACCTCGGCGCCGAGCGCACTCGCGAGTGAGGACGCGGTCGCCTGGGCGCCACCGGAGCCGCCGGCCTCGCCGACCGCTACGACTCGATTCACCTGCAAACGGCCGGCCTCGGCCAGCTCGGCGGGCGCGATCGCAACGGCGATCGGGCCGCCGACGAGCAGACGCTCGGCGGAGTTGCCGATCGTGACGTGGCCGGGCGCTGTATGGGAGTCCGAGCAGAACACGACGGCGTCGGCGCCGATCTGCGCGGCCAGGGCGCGCAGGCCATCAGGGGTCGAGCGGTCGGTCACGACGTGGGTGCCGGCAACAGGCGCGCCGAGGAGCTGAGCACCCCGCTCGAGCAGTGCCTGGGCCTCCTCCTGAGCCAGCTGCTCGCGCTCGAGGTCGGGCTCCTGGGTGTGGCGCACATAGGCGAGCGAGACTTTGGCGCCGGCCCTTGCGAACAGGCCGCCGAGGGCGATCGCGTCGTCCTCGTTGGCGGTTCCATCATAAGAGACGATGATGTTGGCGGACATGGTGGGCTCCTTCTCTTGGGGATGGTTCAAGGTTTGAGGATCGGGGCCGGACGGTCTCAAGGCTTGAAGACCGACGGCTGCATCTAGCGGATGCCGTTGGTTGTTTTCGTACTCATAGTGGCATCCTCCTTGTATAAGCGCCAGTGAAGTTCTTAATTAGACTGATAAGCTGTGCTTATGCTTAGTGTGCAGCGGCTGAGGATCCTCAAAGAGGTCGCTCTCAAGGGCTCGTTTTCGGCCGCGGCCGACGCACTCGCGTATACGCAGTCGGCCATCTCCCAGCAGATCGCGGCGCTCGAGGCCGAAACCGGCATGACCCTGCTCGAGCGCCGGCCGCGCGGCGTCGGATTGACCGCCGCCGGCCAGACGCTGATGGGCCACGCTGAAGGCATCCTCGCCGGCGTCGAGGCCGCCGAAGACGCGCTCGACTCGATCGCCGGCCTGCGCGGCGGCAGACTCAGGATGGCCTCCTTCCCGACCGCCGGGGCGACGCTGATGCCACTGGCGATCGCCACCTTCAGAGAGCGCTACCCGGCCGTCGAGTTGACCCTTACCGAGGGCGAGCCCGAGCAGGTCACGCCCCGGCTACGCGCCGGCGAGCTGGACCTGGCCCTGCTGTTCGAGTTCGAGGAGCCCGCGAGCGCGCCGGCGAGCATCACCGATTCCGCGCCGTACGCGCGCGCGCGTACGGGCTCCCAGACAGAAGGACAGACGCTCGGACGGACAGATGGACGGGCGGCCGGCTCGCAGAAAGATGGACGGGCGGGCCGGAACGCGGGCAGAAAGACCGACGGCCACGCCACCCGGCGGACAGGCGGGCGGCTCGACCTTCGCAGAGTGCACCTGCTGGAGGACCCGATGTATCTGGCGCTGCCGCCTGATCACCGGCTCGCAAAACGCAGACGACTGCGCCTGGAGGACCTGAGCGGCGAGGCCTGGGTGCAGACCTCGAAGGAGAGCCCGTGCGCGAGACATGTCGTGCGCAGCGCTCACGCAGCCGGGTTCGAGCCGAACGTGGCGTTCGAGAGCGACGACTACCAGACCGTCCAGGGCTTGGTCGCGGCGGGAGTCGGTGTCGCGCTGATCCCGGAGCTGGCGCTGAACGTCGTGCGCGAGGACATCCTCGTCAAGGCCCTCTCCCCCAGGCCTCCCGTACGCCAGGTGATAGCCGCGACGGCCGCCGGAGCGCGGCTGCTGCCGGCGGCTCCGGCGATGCTAACCGTGCTCGAAGAGGTCGCCACCGGCTACCGAGGGCTCGGCGAGGCCAGGCTCGTGGCCTGAGCCTCGTCGAGCGCGAAGAACTCGATCAACAGCTCGTTGACCCGGCCCGGCTCCTCGTGCTGGACCCAATGCGAGGCTGTCGGGATACGCTCGACCTTGACGTCCGGCACCCACTTCTGTTCGGGCTCTGCCAGCTCGGCGCCGAGGTAGGCGTCGCGCTCCCCCCAGATCACGAGCGTCGGGACTGAGATCGGCCGCAGCGAGGCCGAAGCCCTACGCGGCGAGCGGCGCAGCGCGGCGCGGTAGTAGTCGATCATTCCGGTCAGCGCGCCCGGCTGCGACCAGGCCTCGACGTAGCGCTCGAGGTCCTCGTCGGTGAACGAGCCGCGCGCGGCGTTCGCGCGCAGCGAGCGCTTTGCGAACGAGTAATGCTCGCGTGCCAGCAGATGCTCGGGCAGTTTCGGGATCTGGAAGAAGAACATGTACCAGCTCTTGCGCAGCTGTTTGAGCGTGCGCAAGCCGGCCAGCATCCGCGCCGGGTGCGGCACGTTGAGGATCGCCAGGCGCTCGACCGCCTCGGGCCTGAGCATCGCGGCGTAGTACGCGACGGCGGCACCCCAGTCGTGGCCGGCCAGACGCGCGCGCGCGTCTGGCCGCTCGGCTTGGAGATGTTCGATCAGGCCGGCGACGTCGCCGGCAAGGTGCTCGGCGTCGTAGGCTCGCCAGGAGCTGGGCTTGTCCGACAGGTTGTAGCCCCTCATGTCCGGTGCCACCACGCGGTAGCCCGCGCGCGCGAGCGCCGGCAGCTGGCGGCGCCACGAGTACCAGAACTCGGGAAAGCCGTGCAACAGGACGACCAAGGGGCCGTCGGAGGGGCCCTCTTCGACGTAGTGCAGCCTCACGTCGCCGAGGTCAACGTACCCGTCGGTGAGCCCCGTTGCGACCGCCGCGCCCGTCATCGGACCAGATCATAAGGCCGTCCGCGCGGCCTGTCATCGTCAATCGACCGTGAGCCTCGTTCTCTTGATAGTCGGTCTTGCGCTCGGCGCGGTCGGCGCCCTCGCGTTCGGACGTCGTGGAGCGGGCGCGCGCGCGCAGGAGCGTCGCCGCGAAGAGCGCGAGCGGATGCGCGACGAACTGAAGGCGATCTCCGTGGACGTGCTCGCGCAGGCGGGCGAGTCGCTGACCCAGCACGTGGCCGAGGCCAGGCGCGCCGACGAGGAGCGGGCCTCCGGGGAGATGGCCAAGCGCGCCGAGGAGATCAAGGGCCTTGTGGCGCCCGTCAACGAGAAGCTCGGCAAGGTCGAGTCCGAGCTGGCGCGCCTGGAGCGCGAGCGGCGCGACTCGCAGGTGCAGCTCTCGGAGATGGTCAGAGCTTTGAGCAGCGGCACCGACACGCTGCGCCGCGAGACAAGCGAGCTGGTGTCCGCGCTCAAGCGCCCCGAGACAAGGGGCTCGTGGGGCGAGATCCAGCTGAGGAGGGTCGTCGAGCTGGCGGGCATGGTCGCCCACTGCGACTTCGTCGAGCAGTCGACGATCGCCGCCGAAGAGGGCCGGCTGCGGCCCGACCTGCTGGTCAGGCTGCCGGGCGAGAAGGTGATCGTGGTCGACTCCAAGGTTCCGCTCGACGCCTACCTGGCGGCTGTCGAGTCCGGGAGCCGGCAGGGGCGCGGTGAGGGACATGAACAACGCGGCGACGTGTATGAGCGCGACCAGCGCCAGCTGAACCTTGCCAGGCATGCCCGGCAGACCCGCGAACACATCACGAAACTGGCGTCGAAGGGCTATCAGCGCCAGTTCGAGTCAACGCCCGAGCTGGTCGTCATGTTCGTGCCCTCCGACGGCATCTACCAGGCCGCCCTGGCCGAGGACCCGGCGCTGATCGAGTACGGCGTCCAGCAGCAGGTCCTGATGGCCACGCCGACGACCTTGATCGGTCTGTTGCGAGCCGTTCACTACGGCTGGAGCCAGGAGCGGATAGCTGAGTCCGCGCGCGAGATCGCCGCCTCGGCGCGTGAGCTGCACCGACGCCTGGGGCCATTCGCGGAGCATTTGGCCAAGACCGGGCGCCAGCTGGACTCGGCCGTGAACGCCTACAACAAAGCGGTCGGCTCCTTCGAGCACAAGCTCATCCCGCAGATACGCGCGATCGAGCAGGCCGGGATCTCCTCTGAGCGCCAGATCGAGCCTCCAGCCGAGATCGAGACCGCCGCGAGGCTGCCCCTACCAAGAGCAGCGTGAGCGCGACCGGCACGGTCGCCGGCAACTCGTTTACGAAGAAGAACAAGAGATCGAAAGCGCACGCCAGCAGGGCCGTGAGCGCAGCGCCGCGCAACTGCCAGGCCCGCCCCATGGCACTCGCGAGCAAACCCCCGAGGACGCCCGCGACGAACAGATCGCCGTAGCCCATCGCCGCCGAGCCGAAGGCGGCGTACTGCAATTGGGGCAGACCCGCCGCGGGGTGGGCCGCATTCAGAGCCGAGTTCGGCTTCTGCAACAGGTCTGAGACGACCAGGGCCGTGTCGGCGAGCGCCATTGCCACGATCCCGCCGGCCAGCCAGCCAGGCGGCGTGATTGCTGCCAGGAGCGCCCCGAGCGCGGCGCAGCTGAGCACCGAAAGACAGCAGGCGGCGGCCTGGCCGGCCAGGCCGTTGTGGTCGGCCCAGGCGAGCGCGAACAGAGCAGGTGTTATGAGCAACGCCCGCCAAGGCTTTGGCGGGCTGGCGTCAAAGGCCAGCCAGCCGAGCGCCAGCGCCGCCAGCGGCGGCACCGCGACGAGCGCAAGGTAGGTCAGCCCGTCGGCGCTTGCCCGTTCGGCGAAGCTCGCGACCAGCACGAAACCGACGACCGAAACCGGCGGCACGAGCGCCCAGCGGCGGCTGCGCAGACGCCGAAGGCTCCCGGCGTCCCAGGCCCGCGGCAACGCCACCGTAACGCCCTGAAACAGCGAGAGCACAGCGATCGAGATCCAGAACGGGAGCGCCACCTGGAGACCAACATAAGGCTTCCCGGCCCTGTGCCTGCTCGCGGGTTTCGTTCGCCTGCCGGCCGATGACGGGCGTTCTGACCCACCTCCCCTGGGCCCCGCCTATCCTGGACCCTTCAAAGCCTCCACGTGGACCCTTCAGGCTCCGTGTGTTTGCCATCGACGCCGCCCCGACCGCGACCCTGAGCCGGGAGGGATGAGCACGAGGTCGGCGCAGTGCTCGGCACAGATCGCTTTTGCGTTCAAGAGCGCACGCAGACCAGCGGTGTCGATGAACGTCACCTCACGCAGATCAAGCTCGATCTCACCAAAGTCGGCACAGATCCGACCCACGAGAGTCGTCAGGGAAGGAGCGGTCCTGATGTTCATCTCACCTGACACGCACACCCGACGGCGCCCGCCGTCAACTTGGTGCTGAATAGAAGGCTGAACGCTCATTTGCGATGCTCCCGGTCGCTGACCGCCTCTGACTGTCACTACTACTTGAGAGCCAAAGAGCGAGCAAAGGTTGGACGGCGAAGCTCGGCGGCGACAGGCCGCGGAAAGTGATCTCGATCGCCAGGCCGCCAACCTGGCCTCGGACGCGGCGTTAAGTTGAACAGCGCGCCGGAGCCATACGGCCGGAGCCAAACGGGAAGGCGTACAATCAACCGAGTATCACGGACGAACGGCGATCGAGGGGACCACGATGCAGCTAATGGGCGATGGAAAGACCATGGCGGTTGACAGCGCGCACGTGACTCGCCGTACCCGCCGGGCGCGTGCAACCCGGTCGGCAGGCAGATGGCCTCGCCGGCGTACGGCCTTGGTCTTGGGACTTTCGGTGCTCGCCGTGCTCGGTCTCGGCTCTGGCGACGCCTTTGCGCTGATTGTGCACCTGAAAGGCAAGACACTCGGCTATCAGCCGCTCCCCGGCGCCGCGCCCGCACTGATCACGCCGCTCGTCAACGCCAAGCCGCCCAGCGGTAAGGCAAAAGCCGGCAAACCGCTGGAATACAACGGCGGCCCGGTCATGACGTCGAACACGAACTACGCCCTCTACTGGGATCCGTCGGGCGCACCAACGTATCCGGCGGGGTACGAACAGGGACTCGATAAGTATTTCGAAGATTTGGCCCACGACAGCGGCGGCAACAAGAATACGGACTCGGTGCTTACGCAGTACTACGACACGGCCGGCGAACATGCCAACTACGACTCTCATTTCGGCGGGGCCCTGATCGACACCGACCCCTATCCCGCCAACGGCTGCTCGGCGGCCCCGATCTGCTTCACCGACCAGCAACTCCGGACGGAGATCGCCAAATACGTGGAAGGGCACGGTCTGCCGACTGGCCTGAGCCATGAGTACTTCATGCTCACGCCGTCCGGCGTCGAAAGCTGCTTCGAAGCCGCCGGACATGCTTGCTCGGCCGGAGCCGGTCACGCCGCCTACTGCGCGTATCACGGCTATATCTCGGCCAGCGCCGGCACGATCGTCTATGCCAACGACCCATACGTCGACGGCACCGAATGCGACTTTGGTGAAGAACATCCCAACGGCAACCCGTCCGACGCCACCATCGGCGGTGGACTCTCCCACGAGCACAGCGAGTCCGTTACCGACCCCGAACTCGATGCTTGGTATGACGTCAAGGGAGAAGAGATCGGCGACAAGTGTCGCACTTTCAAAGAATCGACCGAATACGGCGAACCGCTCGGCTACGCGTCGAACGGCGCTAAGTACAACCAGATCATCGACGGCGGCCTCTACTACTACCAGCAGGAGTGGAGCAACGAAGCGGGCGGCTGCGCCCAGCGCTCAGCGGTATTGCCGATAGTCCAGAAGATAACGCCGAAGAAGGGCGCGCCGGGCGGAGGCACGACAGTGACGATCACGGGGTCCAACTTCGCTGGACCGGCAACCGTCGACTTCGGAGAAGTGGCGGCAACGGAAGTTACTGTCGAATCTTCTACGTCGCTCACAGCCGTTTCGCCCCCCGGCGTGGCCGGCTCCAAGGTGAATGTCACCGTGACGACCTCCGCGGGGACGAGTGCGGTCGTCAAGAAAGTCAGCTTCAAATATCTAAAGAAATAGCCTGAGGAGGGTCGCCTCAGCGGCGACCGGGCGAGGACGACTCAGCGCTGCCGGGTAGATGACTCAACTCGACATCGACTGGGACTCAGCCGGGCGGCGTCTGTTCCTGTTCGCCTTCTTCCAGCTGACGCTGTTCGCGCTTGCGCCGGCGTTCTTCGTTCTTGAGTCGGCGTTCTTCAGGGGTCTTGGGGGAACGCGAGACGCCAACCCCTTCGTGTTCTTGGCCGGCTTCTTCTTCGGCCGCGGGTGAGTGCGATTCGTTTTCGGTCTTGCGCAGTTCACGTTCGCGCTGATCTTCTTCGCGCTCGCGAGCGCGTTCTTCGCGCACGCGCTGAGTTTCTTCGTTCTTGGCCGACGGAGCGCCGCCCTTCGGCTGTCGTTCTTCGTGGGCGGGAGCAGCCGCCCCAGACACCGGCCGCGATGGAATAGCGGGCCCGCCGACTCCCCCCGGTTCGGTACCAGCGTCCCCGGGAACGGATGTCGTCGGCGCAGACCCTTCGCGAGTTCGGCGGCCTGACATACCCGGGCGGGCGCCCGGTGCGCCAGCCTTCGGGAGCGCGGCTGTGTACCGGCCGGCCCGCTGACCGCGGGTGCCGGCGCCGCTTAGCGACGAGCGGCGATTTGCGATCCCGCCCGCCGAATCGGTCGAAGTCGCCCTGGAACGGGCATCCGCGGCGGTCGTCGACGCACGCACGCCGGGACCGGCCGGCCGGGTTTCGAGCACTGAGGCGCCGACGCTCGCGCCCGCACCTACGGCAAGCGCTCCGGCGGCCAGCTTGACCGCGAGCGCTTTGATCCCGCCTCCAGCGATCTCGGCGGCAGCCCCCGCCGCCGTCATTCCGACGGCCGCCCCGCCCGCGGCCGTCGCCGGGTCGGCGCTGACCATACCCAAAGCCTGCTCGAGCGCCCCGTACTTGAGCGCAAACGCGGATCCCACCGGGCACAGGATCACGAGCTGGCGATGCTGATGGGCGACGCCGTCAGCGTAGGCGCGGCAGCCCTCGCACGAACGCACGTGCCGGCGCAGACGGCCCCGCAGAAGCGCGGCCCCGCGGGCGCTCGCCAGCTCCTGGCGTATCTCTACGCAGTCGACCTCGCGCGCCCGCTTCTCGGATAGAAGGTTCGATCGCGCCTGATAGATGTAGGCCTTGACCTGCTCGGTCCTGACGCCGAGCACCACGCCAATCTCCCGCTGACTGAGCCCGTGGACCTCCGCCAGCACGAGGGCGGCCCGCTCGCGCTCGGGCAGCATGCGCATGTCCGCGAGCATCTTCTGGATCTCCTCGCGCAACTCCAAGCGCTTCACGGGATCGCCCGTGAGCGCCACCTCTCCGTTCAGCTCGGCGGTCGGACGCCGCTTGCGCAGGACGCTCAAACACTCGTTGCGAACGATCGTGAACAGCCACGGTCGCAGCGTGACCGGCCGGCCGTCCGCGAGCAGCGCACGATAGGCCGAGACGAACGAGGCCTGCAAAGCATCCTCGGCGTCCGGGCGCGAGCCGAGCATGTAGAAGCAAAAGGACAGCAGCTCGCCGGCATGGCGATCGTACAGGGCCTCGAACGCCGCGGCATCGCCTCGGCGGATGGCGGCCAGCAAGCGATCGTCGCCTACCAGCCTCAGGCGAACGCGCGACCCAGAGATGAGTCTCTTGCCATCGGCCATCCGATCGTTTCCTCTGCCCCTCGGCCCCTCTGTCGCGGCGAACTGAACGTCCATCAAGGGTACTCCTCCGCACAGACCGTCGCAAACGCTATTACCAACCTGGATTGAACCTGGCGTGCGGCGAACCGTAAAAAGAAGTTCTTTTTCTTAGACCGCCAACCTTTTGAATTCAAATGCGTTACAAGCGATCGGCTCGTGGCGGACCTGCGTCCGAGCTGGCCTCAGACCGACACGGTCCATTACTACGGGCCCGGACCACATGTGATCAAAAAGAGGGGGCCCCATCCTGGAGCCCCCTCTTTCCTCTCCCCCCGGATGGGGGCAGGGAGGCCTAGAGCGACAAGCTTCCGGTGAAGGTCCCCTTGTTGACCTTCTTTGCCTTCTTCTTGCCTTCGACGCCGCACGTCGGCCCGCCGGTGTAGGCCTGCGAGACGCTGCCGCCGATCGCACCCCCTTCGAAAGCTCCGCTTTCGACCAGCCCACTGAGGCTAACGCCCGCTTTTTCGGTCACCGGGAAGTCGAACGTTCCCATCGAGTTGGCGCCTTCTTTCGGCTTCAACTTGAAGACGACATTCGATTCGGCCAGGAGCGCACCTTCACCTATCAGCGCTTCACATGTCACCGCTTCGGTCTTGAGATGCGCGAGGTACTTGCCTTCCGTGACACTGCTTTCTTCGCCTGAGCAGTTTGCCAGCGTGCCCTTGATGGTCACGTTCTGCGGTGTCGGAGTGTTGCTCAGCCCCGGCGAAAGCTTGATCGTTCCACTGTTTTCGCACGTTGTCGTCGCTGCGCTGGCCGATGCCGCCGTAACGGCCATCAACCCAAACGCCAGAACGACCAGCGACAAGATCATTCTTTTCATTTGGTGATCTCCCCTCGATCGATAACTTGGTCCGCTGCCTGTGAGCGTCATCCAAGTAGACGCAGAAGGTGGTTAGAAGTTGGGCGGATGAGTCGAGGATGTCGGGAGTGATTCGCTCCGATCCCAACGGGATGCGGTCCAGCGGGCCGTCCGGCGCCCCGAAGCGAGGCCGTGGCGCCGCGCGTGGCCGCGACGAGACAGCGGGACGTCGGCCTAGACTCTGCGCGATGAGCGCCCCCCAAAAGCCGAGCAGACAGCACGTATACCGGCGGCGTCGTGGCGCGGCGGCGATCGTGGCGATCGCGCTCGTGGCGCTCTTGATCGCCACGGTCGGCTCCGGCGGCGGCAGCCCGCATTCAAACGCCACGACGGTCGCGCACGCGCGCGCGCGGACGGCCGTAAAGCGGACGCCCACCGAAGAACAGATCCTGACCAGGAAGGCCGAAGAAGGGGCGATCGACCACGTGCTGTCCTACACCCCGGCGATCACCGCGGGAGGCACACGCGGGAATGAGGTGGCCCTGACCTTCGACGACGGCCCGGGCCCATATACCCAGCGATTGGTAGGCGTCCTGAACAAGTACGGCGTGAAGGCGACGTTCTTTGCGATCGGCGAGGAGGAGCGCTACTTCTCGGCCGGCACGGTCCTCGAGCTGCGCTCGGGCGACGTGGTCGGAGACCACACCGAGACGCACCCGATGCTGGCCTCGATGTCCGCCCACGAACAGCACGAAGAGTTGTTCGAACAGAGCGCCCGCATAGAACTGCTCGGCGGGCCGCGTCCGCGGCTGTTCAGGCCGCCTTACGGCTCGTTCAACGCGACGACGTTCGCGCAACTGAAGAAGCTGAAGCTGCTGATGGTGCTGTGGTCGACCGACACCGACGACTACACGCTGCCCGGCGTGCCGGAGATCGTCCAGAGTGCGCTCGCGGGCGCCCACCCGGGCGCGATCATCCTGATGCACGACGCTGGCGGCGACCGCTCGGAGACGGTCGCGGCGCTGCCGGCGATCATCGAAGGGCTGAGACACAAAGGCTTGCACCCGGTCACGGTCCCAAAGCTGATGCTCGACGACCCCCCGCCCCGCGGCCTGCCGCTGCCTACGAGTTTGGCTGGGGACTGATCCTAGGACGTCGGCATTGGCCGCGCCCTAGGATGCACAGCATGAACGCGCCCGACAGACAGGCGCCACCAATATTGCACCTCTCGGAAGTCGTGGGCAGCCCGCTGCGCGACTCCGACGGCGAGCGGCTGGGCAGGATTCAGGACGTAATCGTCAGGCTCGGCGGCACCGGCTATCCGCCGATTACCGGGTTCCTGGTGAAGGTCGCTGGGCGGACCTCATTCCTCGGGATGGAGCGAGTCTCGGAGATCGGCCCAGGCGGCGTGGTCCTGCGCAAGGCAAAGCTCGACCTGCGCCGCTTCGATCGCCGTCCCGAGGAGGTCTTGCTCAAGGAAGACGTGCTCGATCGCCAGCTGATCAACGTCAAGGGCGCGCGGCTGGTGCGCGCCAACGAGATCGAGCTGGCGCTCGTCGCCGGCTCCTGGCGCGTGGTCGGCGTAGACACCGGCGCGCGCGGAGGCGTGCGCCGGCTGCTCGGCAAGCGGCTCGGCTCGCACATCGCGACCGGCGAATTCCTGGACTGGGCGGGGGTCGAGCCGTTCGTTGGTCACGTGCCGACGGTGCGCCTGCGCGTCCCCCATCCAAAGCTCGCCAAGCTGCACCCAGCCCAGATCGCCGACCTCGTGGAGGCCGCGTCGCGGCGCGAGGGCGAGGAGATCATCCAGGCCGTGGGCGACGATGACCGCGAGCTGGAGGCCGACGTCTTCGAGGAGCTTGACGATCAGCATCAGCGCGAGTTCCTCGAGAACCGGCCCGACGAGCAGGTAGCCCAGATCCTGGCGAGGATGGCGCCCGACGACGCCGCCGACGTGATCGGCGAGCTGGACGAGCATCGCCGCGAGCCGATCCTGGCGCTGCTGCCGGTCAGCCATCGCGTCAAGGTCAGGGCCCTGCTCGGCTACGACCCGGCCGAGGCCGGCGGCCTGATGAGCCCGGACTTCGTCTTGCTGCGCGACACGACGGCCGCCGGCGACGCCCTGCGTGCCGTCAGGCGCAGCCCGGTCTCACCTGAGCTTTTGACGACCGTTTTCGTCAGCAGCGGCGACGGCTCGCTGGCGGGTAGCGTCCCGGTGACGGCGCTGTTGAGGGCCGAGCCGGGGGAAAGGCTCGAGCAACTGGTCAAGCACGAGAGCCCGTGCCTGCCTACCGACGCCTCCTTCGAGGAGGTCGCGCGACTGATGGCCGACTACAACATGACGGCGATCCCGATCGTCGACTCGGGCGACCGTATGGTCGGAGTCGTGACCGTCGACGACGTGCTCGAGGCGATGCTCCCGCGCGGCTGGCGCCTGCGCTTCGGACTGCTCGGCGAGGACTGAGAAACGACGCCCAGCTACGTGCGACCGGCCCGCCGGTGGGCTTCGCCCGAGCGCGCCTGCGCAAGAACCCGCCCTCGAAGGCCCATGGCGACCTCTGCTGAATACACTTGGCCGCGTGAGCACGCAAACGGGACAGTTCGATGGCGGTCCGAGTACCGCCCGTCATGCGCCGGGTCCGATCGGCCATCAGCGGCCGACCGCGCCTGCCTGCCCGTCTGCACCCTAGACGCACGCGCCTGGTCGTTCTCCTGGGCCTGCTCGGCCCGGGGCTGATAGCGGCCAACGCCGGCAACGACGCCGGTGGGGTTGCGACCTACTCCTCGGTCGGCGCCAAGTACGGCTACAGCCTGCTGTGGACGATCCTCTTGATCACTTTCTCGCTGGGGATCGTGCAGATGCTCGCCGCGCGCATGGGTGTCGCCACCGGCAAGGGCCTGGCCGAGCTGATCCGCGAGGAGTACGGAATCCGCTGGTCGGCAATCGCCACGAGCGCGGTCCTGGTCGCCAACCTGGGGATCTGCATCTCCGACTTCGTTGGGGTCGGCGCTGCACTCGGACTGGCGGGCATACCCGTACAGGTGTCGGTGCCGATCGCGGCGCTGGCAATCTGGACGATCATCGTCCGTGGCTCTTATCGCTCGGCCGAGCGGACGTTCATCTGGCTGACGATTCCGTTCCTGGCGTATCCGCTCGCGGCAATCTTGGCCAATCCGGACTGGCACGAAGTCGCGCACGGCCTCGTGGTGCCCCAGATCCACGCCGAACCGGCCTTCCTGCTGTTGCTGATCGCCACGGCCGGGACCACGATCACTCCATACATGCAGCTCTATCTGCAGTCGGCGGTGGTCGAGCGCGGTGTGCGCGAGGAGGAACTCGGCCACGAGCAGCGCGAGGCGGTCGGAGGCGCCGTCTTTGCCAACATCGTTGCCGCGTCGATCATCATCGCGACCGGCGCGACGCTGTATACGCACGGCATCCACAACATCGGCAACGCGGCCGAAGCGGCGCGCGCGCTGAGCCCGTTCGCCGGTAGCTACGCTGAGGTCCTGTTCGGCGTCGGGCTGCTCGGCGCCAGCCTGCTGGCTTGCGCGATCTTGCCGATCGCTACCTCTTATGCCATCTCCGAGTCTTTCGGCTACGAGAAGGGCATCGGCCGTCGCCGCGAGGAGGCGCCGGTGTTCGTCGGGATCATCACGGCGATGATCGCCGTCTCGACCGTCGTGGCGGTGATTCCGGGCATCCCGGTGATTTCGCTGCTGGTCGGTGTGCAGGTCGTCAACGGTCTGCTGCTGCCGATCAACCTGTTCTTCATCTGGCGGCTGTCACGCTCGGAGAGCCTGATGGGTCGCTTCCGCAGCGGACCGGTCCTCGGAGCCGCCATGGCGGTCACGGCGATAGTCGCCTCGACGCTTTCGATCGTGCTCGTGATCGTCACGATCGCCGGGCTGTAGCGCCCTTGGATGCGCTCCTCGGCCGACCGTTACCGGGCTCGACCAAGAGCGCCGCCCCAATCGCGCCGCCCAAATCGCCGAGCGCGGCGACATGGACGTGCGGGGGACGCGTGTCGGCGAACAGGTGCGGTTGCATCGCCTCGGCGATGCGCTCGGCGTAGGGATGGCCGAGACGGACGCCAAGGCCGCCGCCGATGATCACACCCTCGACGTCGAGCAGGTTCACGGCCGAGGCGATCCCGGCGCCGAGCGCGCGCACCGCGCGATCGACGATCTCGACGGCGAGCTTGTCCTTGTGAACGAGCGCCCGCGACCAGATGCCGCTGGTCAGACGTTCGCGAGAGCGCTCGTGCATCAGCTTGAACAGATCGGTGTGACGCCCCTTCTCCTCGTGCAGCTTTCGGGCGTGGATCTCCATCGCGGCGCGCCCGGCGTAGGCCTCCATGCAGCCGCGCCGCCCGCACGTGCAGCGCGCGCCGCCTATCTCGACAACCATGTGGCCGATCTCGCCGGCCCCGCCGCGCCCGACCCAGGGCTTGCCGTCGAGGATCAGCCCGCCGCCGACACCGGTCCCCCAGAAGACGCCGAGCAGCGAGCTGTACAGGCGCCCCGCGCCGAGCCTGAACTCGGAGTCGGTGGCCACCTGGACGTCGTTGCCGACCTTGACGGGAATTCCGCCCAACCCGAGCGCCTCGCGCACGTTCGAGGCCAACGGGAACGTGCCCTGCCAGCCGGGCAGGTTGCGCGCGCTGGTGACGCTGCCATCCTCGTCGATCGTCCCAGGCGAGCCGATTCCGATGCCGCCAAGGCGAGCCGGCTCGATCTCAGCCGCAAGCGCCGCATCGCGCAGCGTGACCTCGATCTCGGCGGCCACGTCCTCGGGGCCGCCCTTCGTCGGCGTGGCACGCCGGGCCGAACCGAGCACCTTATTGTCATCGTCGACGATCACCGCCTGGATCTTGGTGCCGCCGAGATCGATCCCGCCATAGAGGGCCACGCGTTCGATGATCGCGCATCGGCCGGTCGTGACGCCGGCCCGGGTCGTGGCTACTTGGACGCGGCCCGAGGATGATCGGGGATCGCCGTAGAACTCGGCTTGTAAGCAACGCTCGGGGCGGGAAGGGCGGAGACGCGGCCGATCAGCTGTTCCCATTGGGCCGGGCTCAGCGCTTGGGCGATCGCGGTCGGAACGGGGGCGACGGTTTTGGCGCCGGCCGCCTGCCCGGCCGCGGCGCTCTTGGCGCGAGCTAGCGTGACCGCGCGGCTGAGAGCCGGAGGAAAGACGATCTCGATGTAGTTGCCGTGATCGGCGCGCGCAAGCGTGCTGATAGCGCCGGGATAGCGCATCAGGCTGACGATCCGAGCCGGCGCGTATTCGTCTTGGAGCGTCAGCAAGGTACGGATGGTGGTATCGGTGATCGTGCCCGCGCCTTGATGGCCGGTGATCGGGATGCCGTTGATCGCGACGATCGCGACGGCGTCTCCGGCGTGGCCGGATTGCACGTAGCCGGCGGCGTCGTAGGCGCCGCAGCGAAGCGTGCCGACCGTCGGCTTCAGGCCGCTGCGAGACAGGAAGGCGAGCACCGCCAGCGCGCGCTTGTCGACCGCGCCGGAGGCAACTTCGTGGCGCGAGCAGGCCGACAGCGCGATCCCGGGATCGGCCAGGACCGTACGCTCGAGCTGGCTCTTGGAGAGGAGCAATACGTCGGTGGCGGTAGCGCCTAGCAGGCTCGGGTTGCCTTTCGCGCCCTGCGGGTGCAGCGCGGCGTCGAGCTGGACCCAGTTCTCGAGGATCGCACGGGGGTCCACCGTGCCGGAGTCGCCGGCGGGTCGGATCGCGAACAGCAGGTGGCCGTCTTTGGCGTTCGGCGGTCGGCCGACACGCCCGAGCACCGTGCCCTCGGGAATGACCGAGCCGGCGCGCAGGGGCTGGCGTCCGTCGATACCGGCCGACGCCTTGGCGCTGGCCGCCGCCGCGCGCGCGTCCTGGTTGCCGGCGCCGGGATGAGCGAAGACTCGGACCTTGCCGGCACCGGTATGCGAAGGGCCGCTCAGCGGACCGGGTCTTTGGCCCGCGCTTTCTTCGTTCTGTGAGACGGCGCCGCCGAGGGCGTCGGCCTTGGGCGGCGTGTAGCTGTGGGCGAGGCCGCCGAGACCGGCGTAGGTGAAGACGTCGCCGTAGATGTCCTGGAGCACGACGTATCTGCCGAGCGCGCGTGAGTAGCCGAGCTTGATGATGCGCCCGTCCTGGACAGCAACGACCCGCGCGTTCGGCGCGCTCGCGACATCGACTCCTTGCCTGTGGGTCTTAGGCGCCGTCGGGGCGCTCGCGGCCGCGGCCGGTGCGGGGGCGTCAGTCGACCCAGGCGTAGCGGTCGACCCCTGGGCTGCCGGACCGGTACTGGCCGACGTGCTCAGAGGTGTCGCTCCGGCGGTCGCGGTGGATGTGCTCGGGAGCTGTGAAGCGGCGCCGGCGGCGCCTGCGGTGGACCCGGCGGCGGCCGCCTTGGGGACGCTTCCAGGGAGCGCGACGGGCGCGCCCCAGGCGATGCGCTTGCCGGTGACCGGCGGGCGTCCGTCGATCATGCCGGTCAGCGTGGCGATCACCTGGCCTGGATAGGCGGCGATCAGCTTCGCGCGCAAGAGGACCGATTCGACATACGCTTCAGAGTGGTTGTAGGCCATGATCGAGGCGCTCAGATTGTGGGCGGCCCCGGCGGCGTTCAGGTAGCGCGCGGCGGCGAAGATAGCGTCGACGGGGTTGTAGGGGTCCGCATAGCCGGCGTTCAGGGCGTCGACCCCGTACTGGAGCCAGGTGCCGGGCTCGAACTGCATCCAGCCCTCGGCGCCGGCGCTCGACACCGACAGGTCCATTCCGTAGTCGGTCTCGATTTCGTTGATCGCGGCGAGGATCGGCCACGGAACGTCGTAGCGCGCGGCGGCGGCCTGGTAGATCGGCAGCAGGAAGAGCGGGATTCGGTAGAAGTTGAGGGACTGAGCCGAAGCCTGGCCGGAGCCGTCCAGCAGCGCCGCCAGGGCGCTGGCCTGCGCGGCGACGAGCTGGGGTGGCGGCGCGACGTTGTTGGGAGCGTTGGCTTCGGCGCCGGGCGAGCCCTGTTTGCTACTGCCGGCCCCCTGGCCGTTGGCGCCGGCGCCGGTGGTCGTGACGTTCGAACTAGAGGGCTTGCTTGGGGTGCTGCGTTGCTTGCGACGCACGACAACGGTCGGGGCTTCGACCTTGCCCTGGCCAGAGGTGCTCGCCGGAGGTGTCGCGGGCTCGGGTGTCGTCGCCGGGGCCGTCGTCGAGGGGGCCGTCGTCGAGCCGGTGGTGGTCGTTTCGGTCGTGGTTGTCGTCGGCGCGGGGGTGCTCGTCGTCGGGGTCGAGGTCGTCGAGGCGCCGGTCGTGGAGGTCCCGCTTTCGGGGGTCGTACTGGCGGGCGGTTCGTTGCCTGGGCCCGTCGTGCCGGTGCCGGCTTCGGACCCGAAAGCCCCGCCCGCGAGCGGCCCGCCGAGGCCGGCGATCGTCAGACCGCCGCCGGCGAGCGCCGAGATCAGGACGCGCCACGATCGCGTCCAGCGCGGCGGGCTATCGCGCCGAGCGCTCACCCGTGAGCCTCCGGATGCTCGGTCTCGGTCGGTGTGGAACTCGTCGTCGCGCGGTCGTTCGTGCTCATCACAGATCGTCGGTCGGCGCCGCTGACCCGTGATCGGGGGGCACGCCGGGAGTATTCATATCGGCAAAGAACCACAAGTCCGTAAAGGATTCGTAATCACGTCAGCCGTCGACTCGACAGCGGCACCGTAGCGAGATTCCCGGCGGAACGTCGCAGTTTGCGGTGCAATCGTGTTCGGAGCGCACTATTGTTGGTGGCCGAGGGTTTCTGAGTCATGGAGCGTCGGCACCGGTCGAGAGCCGGGCGGGCGCAAGAGAGGGAGGGTCGCCAATGCTCGCCAAGTCCAAACTTCGGATCGTCCCTGTCCTGCTTGCCGGCTGTGCGCTGGCGCTCGGCACCGGCGCCATGGCGGCGCGGGCCGAAGAGACCGTGACCATCACCGAAGCGGGCTTCTCGCCTGATGCTTTGGGGGTGCCGACCAATGTATTCGGCAAGGCAACGATCGGCTCCACCAACACGCCGCTGCCTTCGCCGATCGTCCACGTCAACGTGATGGGCCCGGCCGGCCTGACTTTGGACCTCGCGGGGACGGGTACCTGTACGGCGGCGATCCTCGAAAACCAAGGGCCTTCGGGCTGCCCGGCGGACTCCAAGGCCGGTTTCGGCGGTGGCCTTGGCGCCTATGAAATCGCGCACGAAGCGATTCACGAGGAATATGCGCTCGACTTCTTTTTGGCCGACAACAAGCCGGGGCACGTCGAACTGCTGATCTATCTGGACGGCTCGACGCCCGTCTCGATCCAGATGGTCTTCAAGGCGCCCGTGATCCAGGAGCCGAAGCCTTACGGCCTTGGCTTCAGTGTCGAAGTGCCGCTGATCAAAGTGCTGCCCGAAGCTTCGGACGCCTCAGCGCTGACCGCCTTCTTTAGCGCCGGCGCCAAAAACATCGCCTACTACAAGAAGGTCAAAGGCAAAAAGAAGCTGCTTCACGTTAAGGGCATCGTCACCCCGAAGACCTGTCCGAAGGGCGGCTGGCCGGCCAAGTCGGAAATCGGCTTCGAGGATGGCTCGACCGTTACAAACAAGATCACGATCCCGTGCCCGAAGTAGCGAGCGCGCGTGGCCGTGCGCCAAGGCGCGCGGCCGGCCTGTCGAGAGACATTCCAGCATGGCTTCGGCCCCATGACGGGGTCCGTCCGTAGTAGGCTGAGGCCGTGGAAACGATCTTTTCGGTAATCCAGGTCGGGATCAGCGTGGTCTTGGTATTCCTGATCTTGATGCACTCCGGCAAAGATTCTGGCCTGTCGGGCGCCTTCGGGGTCGGCAGCGGCCAGGGCCCGCTGGGCGGCGGCTCGATGGTCGAGCGCAACCTGAACCGCTGGACGGTCTTCTTCGCGGTGCTGTTCTTCTTGAACGCGTTTTTGCTGCTCAAGCGCCCCTGGGCGTAGCTGGGGCGTTGCTGGGCGGCGCGCTGCGTTGTCCTCGGTCGCTCGCGTGCTAAAAGCACGCCACGCTCCCTGCGTCCTAGCATCGCTTGCCCAGCAACGCTCTGGAAGCACACTGTGCCACCACGCCGCGTTGTGCTCAGTCGCCAGGCTCCTCTCCCAGCTCGGCCAAGCGGTCGAGGATCGAGAGGGCTTCTGAGCGCAGCGTGGCATCGACTGTTTCGTAGTCGGCCTGCGAGAGCTTGCCGGTGCGGTAGTCAAGCTCGGCGTCCCTGATCTCGCGGTACTTGGTTTCGCGCGAAACGCGCAGGGTGGCGAGATCGACGCTTTCGGACTCGGGGCGGCGGGCGGCGCGCAGGGGCGCGCTGATCACGATGATGACGAGGCCGAGCAGGACGACCGTGCAGATTGCGACGATGACGTTCACGTGGGTCGGGCTCGACCGGAGAGGTTATGGACGGTTTTAGACGCGCGCAAGACCCTGCGCCGCGCCGGTGCGGCGCCGGGAGGACCTCGCCCGGGAGAGCGCCCGGGCACTCTGGCGCAGCCTGCTGGGAGCCGGCCAGATCGCGATCAAGCCGCCGAGCGCTCCGATGATGCCGCCGATCCAGATCCACATGACCAGAGGCGAGACGATGAAATGGAACTGCGCCGGCGGCGGGTGCTGGAGGTAGGCGCGAGCGAGGAAGGCGACCGCGATCAGAGCATCTTCGGGGCTGGAGAACGGGATCGTGTGGTTGCCGACTTCGATGATGTGCTTCAGCTGGGTGGTTTCGATATCGGGCGCGATTGCCGTCCAGACGTCGCGGGTGATGCCGGCGTTCATGGCGATATGGCTGACGGGCTGGCCGCCGATCAGGCTGCCGACGGAGCCCTGGGAGGGTTCGTCGGACGCATAGAAGCCCTCGCTCGGACGCAGGGTGGCGACGTGGCGCCCGTTCTTGGTGACGTCGAGCACGGCCCCGAGCGCGAGCGTCGAGCCCGTGTGTGCGGCGTCTTGCGCCGGCGAGACGGTCGCCGTGGGCTTGACGTAGCGGACGGTGTAGGCGCCGACCTTGCGCGCCTGCCCGACCGACAGGGTCGGCTCGACGGTGTGCTGGAAGGAAGAGGAGGCGGCGACTCCGATGAACAGGACGGCGATGCCGACGTGCACGATGTAGCCGCCGTAGCGGCGGTGGTTGCGCTGCACGAGCGCGATGAGCGCCGCCGGTGGCGACTCGCCGGACATCGCCCGGCGGGCGCGTACGCCGCGCTGGAACTCCTGGCCGACGCATCCGAAGACGAAAGCCCCGCAGCCGAACATCGCCAGCGCACCGGGGTCGCCGGGCACGCCGGCGGCCAAAAGCACGAGCACCGTTCCGATCCCGATGAGGGCGGGCCCCATGAAGTTGCGGCGCGCGTTGGCGAAGGTCGCGCGGCGCCAGGCGATCACCGGCCCGATACCGCTCAAGAGCACGAGGATCAGGGCCAATGGGACGGTATAGCGGTCGAACCAGGGCGGACCGACCGAGGCTTCGTGGCCGGTCAGGGCCTCGGAGATGAGCGGGAAGTAGGTGCCCCAGAAGATCACGAAGCAGAGGCCGACGAGCACCAGGTTGTTGGCCAAGAAGATCGACTCGCGCGAGAGCAGCGAGTCCAGGCGGTGCTCTGAGCGCAGCATTCCGCGCCTGCTGACGACCAGGTAGATCGAGCCGGCGATCATGACTCCGATCAGGCACACGAATGGCACCCCCAATGTCTGGCCGCCGAACGCGTGGATCGAATTGAGGACGCCGCTGCGTACCAGGAACGTGCCCATGATCGCGAGCGTGCCCATGGCGAGGACGAGCGAAGCGTTCCAGACCTTGAGCATCCCCCGTTTCTCTTGGATCATCAAGGAGTGCAGGAAGGCGGTGCCGATCAGCCAGGGCATCAGCGAGGCGTTCTCGACCGCGTCCCAGCCCCAGTAGCCACCCCAGCCAAGCTCGGCGTAGGACCAGCGTGCGCCCAGCAGGATGCCGATTCCAAGGAAGAACCAGGCCGCGAACGCGAACCTCCTGACCGCGCCGATCCACTCGGCGTCGACGCGGCGCGCCAGGAGCGCGCCCATGCCGAACGCGAACGGCACCGTGCAGAGCGTGTAGCCGGAGTAGAGCATCGGCGGGTGGATGATCATCGTCGGAAAGCGCAGCAGCGGATCGAGGCCGGCGCCTTCCAGCGGGGCCGGCCTCGTCGTGGCGAACGGGTTGGCGTAGAAGACCATCAGCGAAACGAAGAACCCGGCGAATCCGAGCAGGATCGCCGTTGCGTACGCGGCGACATCGCGCATCCGGTTGCGGGTCAGGAACAGGACGAGGCTCGACCACAGCGAGGAGAGCCAGGCCCACAGCAGGAGCGAGCCTTCCTGGGAGGACCAGACGGCGGCGGCCCGGTAGAAGGTCGGCGTGGTCCGGCTGGAGGTATCAGCGACCGTGTTGAACGTGAAGTCGTTGCGCAGAAAAGCGATCTCGAGAACGGCGAAGGCGACGGTCAGGATCCCGGCAAGCGCATAGACGGCCCGCCGGCCCGAGTCAGACCACTCCGGGCGCGAATGTTTGACCCCGTACAGCGAGGCGCCGATCCCGTAGATGCAAACGCCCAGCGCGAGCAGCAGGCAGGCGCCGCCGAGGCTCGCCATCTCAGAAGCTCTGCTTTTTGCCGCTCGGCGGCGCGGCGCTGTACTTGGACGGGCACTTGGTGATCAGCGAGTCCCGTTCGCCGACATACGCGCCGTGCCGCTTTTCGACCGTCACGATCACCTCGCGCCCTTCCTTGAAGGGGTCGGGCACCGTTCCGGTGTAGGCGACCGGGACAACCGCGCCGCCGGCGCGATTCTCGACCGAGAAGTCGAGCGTCGTGCCGCTGCGGTGGACCGAGCCGGCGACGACCTTGCCCGTCAGCTGGTAGCTGTGCCCGGGCCTGGCCTGGGCCAGGAGCTGGCTGGGCGTGAGCGCCGGCGAGGCGGCGCTGAAGCTCGTATAGATCAGAGCCGCCGCCAGGACGACAGCGGCGCTGAGGGCCACCGTCAGCCGCACGGTTCGCTTGCGCGCCGGGTTCATCGCCGCGAAGTATCGCAAAAGCGGACTCAGCAATCGCCGGCTCGGGCTAGGAAATCGCCGGCCAGCAGCGAAACAAATGGCGGTGTCGAGAGTCCTTATAGGTAGATAGCCATGCGAGCCGCCGCCCTACTGCACCGTCTCCCCCGTCCCATCGACGATTCCGTAGCCAAGCGCAAACGGCCAAAGCGCCTGCGCAGGCGTACGCGAACCGGCTCGGCTCCAGCGCTACGAGCGGTCGCCTCACCAGCGCCGCTCCCTTCCCTGGGCCCTGTTCAGGATGCGATAGTGCGGGCGCGCAGCGCTGGCGGGCCGATGGACAACGCGTCTTATACGTGCTCTTGCGGCTTCGTGTTCGCCGCGTCGGTCTCCACGACCGTCGCCTGCCCGCACTGCGGGGCCGATCAGGCCTGGTAGGGCACAAGATGATCGCAGCCTAGAAGAGTGGCTCCTCAACGACCTCGCGGACGACATCGAGACCAACGAACAGGCCCTGGCCCGCAAAGCCCCGCTTTTCGACCGGGCATTGGCATTCCTGGTGCTGGCGATCATCGTGGAACTCGCGGGACGACTAGTACAGTGAGCGTCATCGAGTCACCCACTAAAACCTCCCAGCAGGCGTACGCTGGCAGCACCGAAACGAAGGCTTACGGCGATCGTCACTTCAGACAGGTCGTCACACCAGGCCTCAGTGGAACGCGCCCGCTGCTTCCAGGGTGGATGCACAGGCTCTTGCAGCGCAAGGGCACACACTCCGCGCGCTAGACCCTATGTTCACCATTGAGAATTCTGCGGAGCCGGCGATCTTGAGTTCGGCGCAGGCTTGGCGTAGGCGCTGACTGCGGTCATCGACCGAGGCGGCCTCACGCTCCGAGCGGCTTGGATACGCGCGTTCCCGCGCGGAGGGCCAGGCCGCACAGCACATAGAGGATCGCGATGGTGATGAGCGTGAACTTGATGGTCGAGCAGACCGCCGCGAACGGCGGGGCGAAACCGCCACCGCTGCCGGCGAGCATGAACAGCAATGCGACGTTTTCGGCCGCATCGAATGCCGCGGCGGCAAGCGCGAAGTAAGGGATGATGGTACCCGCGGCCACGAGGCGCCGCCAGCCGCGGTCTCTCGCAACGTCACGGGTCGCTAAGCCAGCCAGGCAGAAGAACAGTCCGTAAGAGAGCATGTAGCCGTAGTCGAGCAACAGCGAAAGGTGCGCGGCGCTCCTGCCCTTCGCTCCCCATTCGGCCACGATCCGTGCCGCGTGGGAGCTGCTGCCGGCGAACTCGAAGGCGAGGATCGTCGGTCCCCACGAGACATGCGACGGGTCGATCAGTTCGAGGACCACCGTAAACACCACGGTCGATATGCCAAGCAGGACCAGTGCGTGCTTACGACTCATCAACGCGCCTCTCGATGGGTCACGAACTCTGGGATCTCATCCAGGGACTGGATAATCTCGGCGCCAGCATTGCGAAGGGCACGCTCATCGCTATCCGCCACAACAAGGCCCTTCTTAGCCTGAATGCCGAGGCGACTGGGTGCTTTGCCGCGAGAGGTTTCGACGGCTGTGACGATCGTGACGGGGTGGGTATAGGGCGCCATGTGTCCGCCGCTGACCATCTCCAGTCGCGCGTGCGGCAGTGTCGCCGCCAACTGCCTGGCGCACTGAGGCTTGACGAAGTTGTCGTGCTCGCCCTCGATCACCACCGCGGGCGTGAGGATGGAGCGCAGGCCGCGGTTGACCGCGTCGATCACGTTCAGGGCCACCAGTGACTCTTCGGCCCATGCCTGTAGGTTGCCGCGCTTCATGTTGATCGCCAGTGCACGGTGCAGGTGAGCCGGGGCGATTGGGGCCGGCGCGAACGCTTCGGAGTCGACCTGTTCGGCTGTGCGCTTGAGCAGCAACTGCGAGAACGTCGCGTTCGCGATCTGGTTGATGACCGGTAGCTCCATCGCTTGCAACAGTCGCACCTCCGCGGCGCTGGTCTCGCTGTGGTGCTGGCAGGTGCCGGCGGCGGCGTCCACAAGTACCAGTCTCCGCACGAGGCTTGGATGGCGCTCGGTGAATGCGAGCGACAGTGTTCCGCCGTAGGAGTGCCCGACGAGGATCGGCCGTCCCAGTCGCAGGCGGGCGATAAGTTCTTCGATTGCCTGTAGCTGTCGGTCCTCCGGGAAGTACCCGCCGCTTGAGAACCCGAACCCCGGACGGTCGATCGCCACGGTCCGCCGTCCTGGCAGCAGCCGCGTGACGAGGTTCCAATCTTCGGCGGTACCCGGCAGCCCGTGGATCAGTAGCACCGCCGGTTCGGCGCCGGGCCGTTCGATGTAGTGCAACCGCAGGCCACCCGCGAGCCCGACGAAGTTCCCGGTGGGAGTAGGCGTAGCGGGTAGGCGGCCGTAGGTCCAGTTGAGCACCACGACCACCAACACGCACGCACCCAGGACGGCGAGCAGGAGTCGTTTGATCGAGACGCCGCGCACCGGACGCGCAGGCTACACGACCCCATCGAGGTCGCCTCTTGTGAGGACGATACCCCAGACTTGGCTCTACAGCCCTACCGAATCTGCATCCCCGAGATCGCCCTGGCGATCACGAGCTGCTGGATCTCGGCGGTGCCCTCGAAGATGTCGTAGATCTTGGCGTCGCGATGGAAGCGCTCGACGGGGAACTCGCGGGTATAGCCGTTGCCGCCGAGGATCTGGATCGCGCGCTCTGTCACCCAGACGGCGACCTCGCCGGCCTTGAGCTTTGACATCGAGCCCTCGGCGTTCTCGAACGGGACCTGGTTGCGACCCATCCAGGAGGCGCGCCAGACGAGCAGCCTGGTGGCGTCGATCTCGAGCTTCATCCGGGCGAGCGTGAAAGCGATCGACTGATTCTCGATGATCTTCTTGCCGAACTGCTCGCGCTCCTTGGCGTAGTCGAGGGCGTACTCGTAGGCGGCCCTGGCGATCCCGAGCGCCTGAGAGCCGACGGTAGGCCTGGATGCCTCGAACGTTGCCATCGAGGCGTTGGACTTGTTTTTCTTGCCCTCACGCGCGCGAGCGAGCCTTTCGTCGAGTTTGTCCTTGCCGCCGAGCACGTAGCCGGCGGGAATGCGGCAGTCGTCGAGGTAGACGTCGGAGGTGTGGGAGGCCCTCAGGCCGTGCTTTGAGACCTTCGCGCCCTGACTGATGCCGGAGGCTTCGCTCATCGGCACGACGAACGCGGCGTGGCCGCGCGAGCCCAGCTCACGGTCGACGGAGGCGATGATGACGTGGACGTCGGAGATGCCGCCGTTGGTGGCCCAAGCCTTCTGGCCGTTGAGGATCCACTCGCCGGTGGCCTCGTCGAACTTGGCTGTCGTCCTGATGGCGCTGACGTCAGAGCCGGCATTGGGCTCAGACGAGCAGAACGCGGCGACCTTCAGATCGTCGGGCGTGCCGAAGCAGCGCGGGATCCATTCGCCGATCTGCTCGCCGGTGCCCTGGCCGAAGATCGCGGCGACCGCCAAAGAGGTGCCCATGATCGCCATGCCGATACCGGCGTCGCCCCAGAACAGCTCCTCGTTGACGATCGGCAGGGTCAGGCCGGTCGGGTCGGCGAAGAACTGGGCGAGCCCTTCGAAGCCGTAGAGGCCGATCTTGGCGGCCTCCTCGATGATCGGCCACGGGGTCTGCTCCTTCTCGTCCCACTCGTGGGCGGCCGGCCGCATCACGTCGGCGGCGAAGCCGTGGACCCACTCTTTGATGTCCTTCTGGTCCTGGTTCAAGCTCAGCGAGAACGAGGCCTCCTGCCCGGCCGAGTTCGCGATCGCCTCGACCGCCGCCTCGGCGGCCTCCGTGCGCTCCTCGGGAGTGGCCACAGGGGTTGCTGACATCAGGCGAGAATCTCCTTGTGTTCGCTGAACGCCGGCTTCTGCCGGCATCGGGTTGGCTGCGGACGCTGAAAACCGGGACCTACAACTTGTCCGCTTCGGCTAAGCCTACCGTGTTTCAGGTCGTTTTGGGCGCATCTGAGCCGACCTAGTACCAGATCTAGACGGTCGCGGACCAAGCGGGACGCGGACGCACCGAGCGAAGTGTGTCTTGACACATGAGCGAGGGAGGACAAAGTCCCGCGCCGCGTCCGCGTCCGTCTAGCGGGTTGTCCAGGCTTCCTCTTGCTTGGTCAGCTTGACGATGTCGGGCGGCAGCTTGCCGGACGCGACGTCGGCGAGCGTGACGTGCTCGAGGACTTTGCGCAGGTTGGCGCGCAGAGCGAGCCAGACCTGTTGCAGCGATTCGGCGGAGCCCTTGTAGGCGACCTCCTCGGGACGCAGACCGCGCACGCCGACGAGCGGTCCCTCGACCGCCCTGATGACCTGGGCGAGGTTGACCTCCTCGGGTGGCTTGGCCAGCCAGTAGCCGCCCTCCGGACCACGCTGGCTGCGCACGATTCCAGCCGAGCGCAGCTGGGTCAAGATGTTCTCCAAGAAGGACACAGGGATCGCCTGGGCCTGGGCCAGCTCGTCGACCTTGCGCGGCGCATCGCGACTGCCGGAAGCCAGCTCGATCACGGCGCGCACCGCATAGTCGGCCTTGGCGGTCACGTGCATACGTTGATTCTCACGCATTGCGCGGCGGAGAGCGGCGGACGGGCCTCGAACCCGCGACCTCGAGCTTGGGAAGCTCGCGCTCTACCAACTGAGCTACCACCGCATCGCCGTCATCTTACGCCTGACCGGCGGCTATCGCGACTCCGCGAGCGTCGCCGTCAAACGACCTCGCCGGCGACGCTCACGGGCAACTATTGTGGTGCGAGTGCGAAGCCGTGTCCTGCCGATCGCGATCTCGCTGGCCGGCCTCTGCTTGATTGGGCTGCTCGTGTACGGCGTCACCGCGCGGTCGGCGAGCCGGACCCTTGACGAAGCGTTGGCCGACGGCCAAGACCCGGCCGCGCCGCAGGCCGCGCGCACGCTGCCGGCGCTGACGGGCAGCCCGCCCGGCGCCGGCGATTCGCTGGCCGCCTACCGGGGCAAGGTCGTGGTGCTGAACTTCTGGGCCTCTTGGTGCGTGCCCTGCCAAGACGAGGCGCCGCTGCTGGAGCGGGCGCAGGGCAGCTTGCAACGCCACGGCGGGACGGTGCTGGGCGTGACCTACCTCGACGCTTCGCCCGACTCCGAGCATTTCGTCGGCGAACACCACATCACTTATCCGAGTCTGCGGGACACGACCGGCGAATTCGCCCATGCTTACGGCACCGATCAGCTGCCGGAGAGCTTCGTGATCGACCGGACCGGCCACATCGTGGCGATCAGAAGGGGCGAGATCGAAAAGGGCTTCCTCAACAAGGCGATCAAGCTCGCCGAAACGACCCAATGAGAGCATGGACACCAAGGCCTGGAAAGACCGCCCGGGTGCTGGTGACGGCAGCGGGGGCTACGATCCTCGCGCTCGCGGCCGCGCCCGGAGCGTCGGCCACGACGGCGCCCCTACAAGCGGCCCAAGGAGCCACGCGCGGCGCCCAGGCGTCCCGGCCCGCCAAGACGTCGCTGCCGGCGATCGAACGGCGGGTGATGTGCGTCACCTGCAAAATCCCGCTGATGGTCGCCGACTCCCAACAGGCCGATCGCGAGCGCGAATACATAAAGGGCCTGATCGCCGAAGGAAAGACCGAAGTCCAGGTCGAAAGCGCGCTCGTCGGCCAGTACGGACCGGCGGTGTTGGCGCTGCCAAAGGCGAGCGGCTTCGATCTGGCGGCCTACCTGGTGCCGCTGGCGGCGGTGATCGGGCTGGCCGGGGTCCTGGTGTTGTTGCTGCCGCGGTGGCGTACGCGCGCGCGCGGACAGGCCGGCGAGCAACCCGACACGCCGACGCTCGGCGCGGCGGACGCGGCCAGGCTGGACGCCGATCTAGCGCGCTTTGACCGCTGAGGTCGCCGCCGATCCGGGCTTGCGCAACCCTCCGCGCGCGGCACCGATCCGGGGAGAACCCGGCGGCGCCTGAAAGATCCAAGACGGTCCCTTACATCTCGAGCGGAGCGTCGACCCCGAGCAGGTCCAGCGAGCGCGCGATGACGCGCTGGGACGCGGAAGCGAGGGCCAGGCGAAAAGATTCCGAGCCGACGGGCTCGGCGCCGACGATGCGGCAGCGTTCGTAGAAGCCGGTGAAGTCCTGGGCGAGCGCCAGCGCGTAGGCGGCGATCCGGTGCGGCGCGCGCCGCACGGCCGCCTCGGAGACCTCCTGCGGGAAGGAGATCAGTCGCTTGATCAGCTCGCGCTCGGCAAACTCCAGCGGGTGTTCGGCAGCGTCGCCGGCGCCGGCGGCGGCGCCAACGGCGGCGCCAACGCGGCCAGGACCGGCCTTGGCGAGCACCGAAACGATGCGGGCGTGGGCGTACTGGACGTAGTAGACGGGGTTCTCGCGGGACTGCGCGCGCGCGAGGTCCAGGTCGAGGTCGATCGTGGTGTCGTGCGAGCGCGAAAGCAGGAACCAGCGGGCCGCATCGACGCCGACCTCGGCGATGAGATCCTCGAGCGTGACGAACTCGCCCGCGCGCTTTGACATCTGTGCGCGCGCGCCACGCCGGACGAGGTGGACGAGCTGCATCGTCAGCATCTCGAGGTGCTCAGGGTCGCCGCCGAGAGCGGCGTAAGCGGCCCTCATGCGGGCCAGATAGCCGTGGTGGTCGGCGCCCCAGACGTCGATCTGGCGCTCGAAGCCGCGCTCGCGCTTGTCCTGGTGGTAGGCGATGTCGGAGGCGAAGTAGGTGTGCTCACCGGTCGAGCGCACGAGTACGCGATCCTTGTCGTCGCCGTAGTCGGTGCTCCGCAGCCACAGGGCGCCATCGTGTTCGTAGGTATGACCGCTGGCCGCAAGCAAATCGAGCGTGTGCTCTACGGGGCTCGGTTCGCCGGCGTGCAGCGCACTCTCATACTGCCAGTGATCGAAGCCTTCGACGGCAAACGCCCGCAGCGAGGACTGCATCCGGGCGATCATCACGGTCACGGCGGCGCGGCCCAACTCGCCGGGATCGGCCTCGGCGACCGCCACTCCCGCGAGTCCAGGCGCAACCTCCTCGACAAGCTCGGTGACATAGTCGCCGCGGTAGCCGTTCTCGGGGATCTCCTCGCCACGCGCGAGCGCCAAGATCGAGGCGCCGAGAGCGCGAATCTGGGAGCCGGCGTCGTTGACGTAGAACTCGCGTTCGACAGAGTGGCCGCTGAAGGCGAGCACGCGGGCGAGCGAATCTCCGTAGGCGGCGTTACGAGCGTGGCCGACGTGCATCGGCCCCGTCGGGTTAGCCGACACGAACTCGATCAGGATGCGCTGCGGGCCCGCCGCACCGCCGGCGCCGTAAGCATCGCCGGACGCGAGCAGGCCGGCCAGAGACGCGCGCAGCCACGAATCGGCTACGAACAGGTTCAAGAAGCCGGGACCGGCGACCTCGTAGCGGCGCAGGTCCGCGCCCAAGCGCCCGGTCAGCTCGGCCCCGAGACGGTCGGCTGCCTCGCGCGGCGTAGACCCCAATGACGGCGCCAGGATCAGGGCGGCGTTCGTGGCGTAGTCGCCGAAGTCGGGATTTGGCGGGCGTTCGAGCGTGATCGCCTCCGGTCGGGCGAGCCCGTCCCCGGAGTCGCTAACCTCGCCTGGATGAACCAGTTCGTGGGCGCCGGCGAGCACAGCCTCGCGCAGGTCCCGCACCGAGGCGCCCGCCGCACCGGTCGCATGCATCTGAGACACAGATTGGGATACTAACTACGTGAACGACCAAGACCAAGGCGCCGAGCGCCAATGCACGGGAGGGGGTCAGGCCCCCCTCCCGACCACCCCCCGGAGAAAGACCTCGATGTGAACGACCAAGACCAAGGCGCCGAGCGCCACATCAACATCCACTTGTCGCCCGAGATCATGGGTGGCGTGTACGCGAACTTCGCGAACGTGAGCCACTCCGACTACGAGTTCACGGTGACTTTCGCGAGAGTCGACCATGAGGTCGAGGCCGAAGAGGTTCCCGGTGTGGTGGTCTCGAGGGTGAACCTGTCGCCGAGGTTCATGAGAGAGCTGATCGACGCGATGGAGGACAACTACTCGAAGTGGCGAACCCGCGAGGGCATCAAGAACCTGCCCGAGTATGGCGGCGCCGAGGCTCCAGACGCGGAGGAGTAGACCATATGGTCGCGGCCGCGCCCTCGGATCTCCGCCGGGCGGAGCAGGGACGCGGTGACGGTCCGACGATGAAGGTGGCGGTGATCTCAGACATCCACGGCAACAGGCACGCGTTCGAGGCCGTGCTCGAAGCCGTGGCCGAAAGCGAGGCCGCCGAGCTGTGGTGCCTGGGCGACCTGGTCGGCTATGGCGCCGAGCCCGATGCCTGTGTGGCCCTGGCAGCCGAGCACGTGGCCGTGTGCCTGGCCGGTAACCACGACATGGCGGTGACTGGCGAGATCTCTTTCGAGGACTTCTCGCGCGGGGCAAGCCTGGCAGCGCAGTGGACGAAAGAGGTGATCGACGCCGAGCATCTTCAGTTCCTGGCCGGCCTGCGACCCGAGGGCAAGGAGGGCCCGATCGGCCTGTATCACGCCAGTCCGCGCGACCCGATCTGGGAGTACGTGCTGTCGGCACTGCTCGCCGAGCTGTGCCTCGACCGCGCCTCGAGCAGGATCTGCTTGATCGGGCATTCCCATGTCGCGCTGTCGTTCGCGCGCCACGAAGGCGACCTTGCCAGCGGCGAACCAAGACGGGAGGGCGCAATGTTGAACGTATCGGCGGGCGAATGGCTCCTGAACCCGGGCAGCGTAGGTCAGCCGCGCGACGGCGATCCGCGCGCGTCGTGGCTGTTGCTGGACCTCGACGACTTGACCGCCTCTTACCGGCGCACCGACTACGACATCGCCGGCGCCGCGGAGGCGATCCGGGCGGCGCGTCTGCCGGACTCCTTGGCGGAGCGCTTGGAGTACGGTCAATGAGGATGCGCATGCTCCTGAGGCTCCTGACAGCGGCCCTGCTGGGCGTAGCCCTTGCCGTCGCGCTCGTCTCGTGCGGCAGCTCCGGCAAGGGCCTGATCCCGACCGCCAACGCGGGCCCGCTGCAGAGCGACTTCGAAGAAGTCGCTCAAGCCGCCCAGACCGGGAACGGCAACTGCACGGCGACGACCGAAGCGATCAACAAAACCGAGCGCGACTACGCGGCGCTGCCTGCGTCGGTCGATGCGGGATTGCACGGCAAGTTGAGCGAAGGTATCTCGAACCTGCGCGAACGAGCGCTGGCGCTGTGCGCGCAGCCACTCGCCCAGACGAACACGACGACTACGCCGCGCACGACCACGGCTACCGCGCCGGCGACCAAACAGGAGCCGACAACATCGACCGACACGACGAGCACCCCGGCCTCGCCCGCGCCCGCGCCGACGGCGACCACACCGACGGTGACGACCCCGTCGAGCAATGGTGGCGGCACGGCGGCGCCGGGCAGCGAAGGACCATCGGCCGGCCCGGGAGGCGGTACGGGGATCGGCGGCGAATCGAACGAAAGCGCGGGCAGCGGCCGCGAAGGCGCCGGCAACTCCCAGGAAGGCGGAAAATGAGCGACGCCGACGGCCAGGAGATCGCTGGGCGTTACCGGCTGGAGGGCAGGCTCGGGTTCGGCGGGATGTCGACCGTACACCTGGCATTCGACATGCGGCTGGAACGGAGAGTGGCGGTCAAGCTCTTGGCCGAGCACCTGGCCGAGGACCCGACGTTCGTGTCGAGGTTCCAGCGCGAGGCCCAGGCCGCCGCGAGGCTTGTGCATCCGAACATCGTGCAGATCTTCGACTCCGGCCTGGACGAGGGCTCAGGCAGGCATTTCATCGTGATGGAGTACATCGAAGGCCAGTCCTGCGCGGAGATCCTGAGAGACGACGGCTGGATGGAGGTCGACGAGGCCGTGGCCGTGATCGAACAGGCCTGCGAAGGCCTGCATTACGCCCACCGCCACGGGGTCGTTCACCGTGACGTCAAGCCCGGGAACCTGCTGCGCTCGCGCGACGGCGAGGTCAAGCTCGCCGACTTCGGCATCGCCAAGGCGACCGAGCAGTCGAGCATCACCCAGGTCGGCTCGGTCCTCGGCACCGCCGCGTACCTGGCGCCCGAGCAGGCCCGCGGCGAGGAGGCCGGTCCGCGCGCGGACCTATATGCGCTTGGGGTCGTCGCCTACCAGCTGATCTCCGGCAGGTTGCCGTACGAGGCGACGTCGCTGACCGAGCTGGCGCTCAAGCAGCAGCGCGAGGAGCCGGCCTTGCTGGACACGCTCGTGGCGGCCGTCGGCCAAGAGCTGGCCGAGGCGATCGCATTGGCGCTCGCCTTGGACCCGCGCGACCGCTACCAGACCGCGAAGGAGATGGGCCGGGCGATCAGCGACGGCGCGGACGGCATCTCTCCGCTGGAGTCATCGGGAACGGCCGCCGCCAGGCACGTCGCCGAGAGCATGGACCGGCCGACCGAGGCGACGAGCGTGCTCAGCGGGGCCGCGGCTCGAGGATCTTCGGCGGGCCCAAAGACAAAGGCTGCCGTGGCACCGAGACGACCGAGACCGGGCCCCGCGCGTGGCGGCGAAAGCGGGCGTCCGGCGCCCGTCGCGCAGGCCGCCCCGGCACGGCGCGGAAGCGCCGGGCGGCGGCTTGGACTGGCGCTGCTGGCGCTCTTGGCGCTCGGCGGCGTGATCGCCGCGATCGTCGCGGCCACCGCTCCGGGACCGACCAAGGTGGTCTTGCGCAACGTCGTCTACAGCGACGTCGAAAAGGCGTCGCAGGAACTCGGCCAGCTGGTCAAAGAAAACACGAAGTAAGGCGAAAGGCCCGCCGAAAGCGGACCTTCGCCCGATACCCGTCACGTATCGTCTGTCAGACTACTAGATTCACCGGCGCGCCAGGCCGAGGCCACGGAATCCAAGTTGCCATCAAGGATGCCGAGGCGCAAACTTTTCATCAAAGCGGCGATGAAAGCGAGGTTGTGGAGGACGATCAGCCTCGTGCCGGTCAGCTCGGCGGCACGCGCCAGGTAGCTGAGGTAGGCGCGCGAGAAGCCTTTCGAGCAGGCCGGGCAGGGGCAGCCCTCGAGCAGCGGCTGATCGGACTCACGCTGGCTTGCCTTGGTCAGATCCAGGCGCCAGCGAGCGGCCGGGTCTGGCACCAGCGCGGTGCCGTGGCGGCCGAGCCTGGTCGGCATCGCGCAGTCGAACGTGTCGATCCCGGATTCGACGCCCGCGATCAGGTCGTCGATCTCGCCGATGCCGAGCAGATGCCTGGGCTTCGTCTCGAAGTCGGCGCCAAGCTCGGAGGTCGTCCAGGAGACGACCTCATACATCTGGGCCTTCTCGGCCCCGAGCGAACCGCCGATCGCGATGCCGTCGCAGCCGCTGGCGCGCACGATCTGGGCCGATTCGCGGCGCAGATCCTCGTGGACGCCGCCCTGGACGATCCCGTAGACGAGCTGGCCTGCCGGACCGTGCTCGGCATGCCAGTCCAGGCAGCGTGTCAGCCAGCGGTGCGTGCGTTCGGTCGAGCGCTGCGTATATTCGCGGTCGACGTGGAACGGCGTGCACTCGTCGAAGACGAGCGCGATGTCAGAGCCAAGGGCCGCCTGCGCGGCCATCGAATCCTCGGGGCTCATGAAACGGATGCGGCCGTCGACGTATGACCGGAAGCGGACTCCTTGCTCGCCGATCTCGAGGATCGCCCCGTCGCGCTCACCCGGTCTCGAACGCGCACGGGCCTTGATCTCCTCGGCGACGGTGCCGTGGCCCATCGAGAAGACCTGAAAGCCGCCGGAGTCGGTGATCGTCGGGCCCGGCCAACCCATGAACGCGCCAAGGCCGCCGAAGCGCTCGATCAGGTCGGGGCCTGGGTTCAAGAGCAGGTGGAAGGTGTTGCCGAGGACCATCTGATAGCCGAGCGAGGCGACCTCCTCGGGCAACAGGCCCTTGACCGTGGCCTTCGTCGCCAGGGGCGTGAAGGCCGGCGTCAGAACCTCGCCGTGGACCGTCCGCAGAGTCCCGGCGCGCGCGCGTGTGCAGGCATCGCGGGCCTCGATCGTGAAGTTGGGCATCGGTGCGCCATCCTAAGGGGATGCACTCCGGGCCGAGGCCATGCTCGCGGCGATCGTAGACGTAAGCAAACTCGTCGAAACGTTCGGCTACCCGCTGCTGTTCTTGGTGGTGATGGCCGAGTCCAGCGGCCTTCCGGTGCCCGGCGAGACCGGCCTGATCACGGCGGCGGTGCTGGCCTCGCAGGGCAAAATGGAGATCGGGATCGTGATTGCGGTCGCCGCGGCGGGGGCCATCGTGGGCGACAATATCGGCTATCAGATCGGCCGTAAGGGCGGGCGCTGGCTGCTCGAGCGCCCGGGGCGCTTTCAGCGCCAGCGCCGCGACGTGCTTGTCCTGGGCGAGCCATTCTTTGAGAAGCACGGCCCGAAGGCGGTCTTCTTCGGCAGGTTCATCCTCGGGCTGCGCGTCTGGGCCTCATGGCTGGCGGGCGCCACCAAGATGAGATGGCGCTCGTTCTTTCTGTGGAACGCGCTCGGTGGCATCTGCTGGGCGACCGCCATCGGCCTGATCGCCTACTTCCTGGGAACCGCCGCCGGCAACGCGATCGAGGCGTTCGGCATCTACGGCCTCGTCGCCCTGCTGCTGGCCGGCGGCGGGGCGTTCTTGGCCCATCGCCGCCACCGGCGCCGGATGCGCGAGACGCTCGATCACGCCGATACACCGGTACAGCCCGCGCAAACGCCGACCGTCTCGGGCGAGTCAGACAGCTAAGGCGCCTAACAAAAAAACCGGCTCGGGGCCGGTGTCTTCAGAAGCTGCTGTTGCCGTTGGCTTGGACGTTGCCGGCGGCGTGGAAACTGCCGACGACATGTCCGTTGCCGGCGACATGCCCGTTGCCGTTGCCGTTGGCGGCGCACGGCGCGATCCGTTCCCACATGTCCGCGAGCGCGTCCAGCTCGGGCTCTGAGAAGCGCGAAAAGAAGTGCTCGCGCACGACAGCAAGGTGTGTTGTGCGCGCCTGCGCGAGGCGTTCGCGGCCGATTTCGGTAAGGCACGCGTAGGAGCCGCGGGCGTCGTGTTCGCAGGAGCAGCGCTCCATCAAGCCGTCGCGCTCCAAACGATCGACCAACCTGGTCAGGCCGCTGCGCGAGAGCTGGGCCTGGTCGGCCAGATCGCACATCCGCATCCGCCCCGAGTCCGCCTCGTCGAGACGATTCAGGACCTCGTATGAACTCATCGGCAGGCTGTGCTCGCGCTCAAGTGTGGCATCCAGGCGCTTAGCCAAACATGAGTGGGCCCTCAGCAGGCCGCGCCAGGCGCGTAGCTCTCCCTCGCTGAGCAACTCCTGCTCGCCGTTTGGGATCTTGACCGCGGTCGCGCTCGACATGGTGACAATCGTTACGACGATCTTGCTAAACCAAGATATAGCAGCGTCGGATGCCCTCTTTCGGGCCACGTCTCGCACACGCGACTCACGACCTGGTCGCCCGCCAAGCCCAGCGCATCATCAGCGGCTGCAGCGGCAACCGCAGATACAGCGCCCAGCGCGGAATGCGCTTGAAGTGGTTCGGGTTGCGCGCCATATACAGATTTGCTGGAAACACGGCCGCCAACAGCGCGATCAGACCGAGCCCGGCGAGCCTGCGTGTGGCGGGCAGCAACACCCCGATCCCGCCCGCGATCTCAGCGGCGCCGCTGATCGCGACCAGTCGCCCGGCGTCGTCTTTGACGCTCGCCGGCACGATCGCTTCGTATGGCTTGGGCATCACGAAGTGATTGACGCCAGCGCCGACGAAGAACGCGCTTAGCGCCATCCGAGAGCGGTCCATGACGGAATCCTAGCGGCGCTCGATCAACGAACGGCCGGTCATTGCCGCCGGCTGCTCGATGCCCAGCAGGTCGAGGACAGTAGGCGCGACATCGGCAAGGACGCCTCCCCCACGCAGGGTCAGCTCACCGGCGCCAACCACGATCAAGGGCACCGGGTTCAAGGAGTGCGCCGTGTTCGGACTGCCGTCGGGCTCGAGCATGTTGTCGGCGTTGCCGTGGTCGGCGGTGATCACGCACGCGCCTCCGGCCTCCGTTACCGCCGAGACGACCTCGCCCAGACAAGTATCGACCGTCTCCACGGCCTGAACGGCGGCCGGGATGACGCCGGTGTGGCCGACCATGTCGGCGTTCGCGAAGTTGATGATCCCGAACTCCGGCCCGTCCTCGCGCCAGCCGGCCACAAACGTGGCGGCGGCCTCACGAGCGCTCATCTCGGGGGCGTGGTCGTAGGTCGGCACGTCCCGCCGCGACGGCGCCAGCTCGCGCCGTTCGAGCGCCTGTGGCGTCTCGACGCCGCCGTTGAAGAAGTAGGTGACGTGCGCGTACTTCTCGGTCTCGGCGACGTGCAGCTGCCGAGCGCCGGTCGCGGCGATCGTGGCGGCGAGCGTCGTTGTCGGGCGCTCCGGCGGGAAGGCGACCGGATAAGGCCAACCTTCCTCGTACTCGGCCAAGGCCACGTAACGCGCCACCGGCGCCGCGCCACCGCGCCCCGTCCAGCCGGGCAGCTCCTCCTCGCCCTCACCGAACCCGGGCTCGGCCAAAGCTCTCGTGATCTGGCGCATACGGTCCGGCCTGAAGTTGAACGCGATCACGCTGTCTCCGGGCGCGATCGCGATGTCGGCGCCGACCACGGTCGGCTCGATGAACTCGTCGGTCTCACCGCGCCCGTACGCCGCGCGCACCGCCTCTCCCCCGCTCGCGGCGTTGTGCCCGGCCCGGCCATGGATCAGCAGGTCGTAGGCGCGCTGCGTGCGCTCCCAGCGTCTGTCCCTGTCCATTGCCCAATAGCGCCCCACGACCGAGCCGACACGTGCGGAAGGCGTCGCGTCGAGGCGATCCAGGTAGCCGGCGCCGGCTTCTGGAAGCGTGTCCCGGCCATCTGTAAAGGCATGCACGATCACGTCTTTTGCTTTGCCGTCCTTCGCCGCCGGGTGCTCGCGCGCACACTCGATCAAGGCCAGCAGGTGCTCGAGCGAGGAGTGCACGCCGCCGTCTGAGACCAAACCGATCAGGTGGACCCGTCCGACATCCGCCAGCGCCGCATCGATGACCGGGTTGGCCGCGAACGAACCGTCGGCGATCGCGTCATCGATCCGGACCAGATCCTGGCGTATGACCGCTCCGGCGCCGAGGTTCAGGTGGCCGACCTCGCTGTTGCCCATCTGGCCCTCCGGCAGCCCCACCGCGCGCCCGCCAGCGAGCAGTTCGGTATGCGGTTCGTTGGCCCACAGCTCGTCGAACACGGGGGTCCGCGCCAGCGAGACGGCGTTTCCGGGCCCTTGCTCGGCCAGGCCCCAGCCGTCGAGCACGACCAAACAGACCTTGCTCATGGCTTGGCGGCGGCCACGATCGCGGCGAACGAGTCCGCTTCCAAGGAGGCGCCGCCCACGAGGGCGCCGTCGACGTCGGGCAGCGCCAGCAGCTCGCTTGCGTTCTCGGGCTTGACCGACCCGCCGTAAAGGATCCTTACCCGGTCGGCAGCCTCAGGGGCACGGTCGCCGACGAGCGCCCTGATGAAGCCGATCGCCTCCTGGGCCTGCTCAGACGTCGCCACGCGGCCGGTGCCGATCGCCCAGATCGGCTCATACGCAATCGTCACCTCGGCCAGGCGCTCGGAGGGCACCGCCGCTAGGTCGTCGCGGATCTGCTGTCTCAGCTTGCGTTGCGTTTCCCCCGCGTCGCGTTCTGACTCGGTCTCTCCGACGCACAAGATCGGCTGAAGGCCGGCGGCCAGCGCCGCCGGGACCTTCGCCGCCAGCGCGGCATCGGTCTCGCCGAACAGCTGTCTGCGCTCGGAGTGGCCCAGCACGACGCCCTTGACGTCCAGCTCCGTCAGCATCGGCGCCGATATCTCGCCGGTATAGGCGCCCTCGGACTCGGAGTGCATGTTCTGGGCGTAGACCTCCACCCTCGATCCCCGCGCCGAATCGACCATCGCGCGCAGGTCCGTAAACGGCACGCAGATCGCCACCTCGACGCCCTCGGCCGCCGAGACCCTCGGGAGCAGCGCCTGGATGAACTCCTCGGCCTCCGCCTCCGTCTTGTACATCTTCCAGTTGCCGGCGATCAGCGGCGTGCGCGCAATCGTCTCGCCGTTCGCGGCGACGTCGCCAACCGCGTCCTGGGCCCCGCTCACGATGCCGACACCCCGGCCCCGTTCAGGGCCTCGAGGCCCGGCAAAGCGCGGCCCTCGACCAGCTCGAGCGTGGCGCCGCCGCCGGTCGACAGGTGGTCGACAGAGTGCTCGAGGCCGAAGTGAACGAGCGCGGCGGCCGAGTCGCCGCCGCCGACGACCGTCGTGCCTTGGGCTTTGGCGACCGCTTCGGCGACGGCCTTGGTGCCGGCCGCGAACGGCTCCAGCTCGAAGGCTCCCATCGGCCCGTTCCAGAAGACCGCTCCCGCCTCGGCGATCTCTTCGCCGTACAGCTCGGCCGTGGCCGGGCCGATGTCGAGGCCCATCCAGCCGGCCGGCACCTCGATGCCGGGCAGCACCCTCGCGGGCGAGTCGGCGTCCAGATGCTCGCCAATGATGAGGTCTTTAGGCAGACACAGGCGCGCGGCAGGCGGCGGGCCCTGCGACGGGCCGCCGCCGCTCCGAGCGGCTAGGAGCGCGGAGCGGTCGGGCCGAGGCAGGCACTCGCCGGCGCGGGCGAGCGCGCTTCTGGCGTGCTCGACGTCCTGAAGCTCGCACAGCGAAGCGCCGACGGCGTGGCCCTCGGCGGCGAGGAACGGGAAGCACATCGCGCCGCCGATGATGATCGCATCCGCCAGGCCGAGGAAACGATCGATGACGGCGATCTTGTCGGCCACCTTCGAGCCCCCGAGCACCGCCACCAGCGGGCGCGGCGGGTCCTCGAGGATCGCGCTCAATGTCTTGACCTCGTGTTCCAGCAAACGCCCCGCCGCGCTTGGCAAGAGCCGGGCGACGCCCTCGGTGCTGGCGTGGGCCCGGTGGGCCGCCCCGAACGCGTCGTCGACATAAAGGTCGGCCAGCTCAGCCAAAGCCTTGGCCAGCTCAGGGTCGTCATCGGTCTCACCCGGCTCGAACCTCACGTTCTCCAGGACCAAGATCTCGCCGTCCTCGAGTCGCTCGCTCAGTTCGCGGACCTCCGGGCCGACGACGGCCGGCGCCAGCGTGACTTTCGCGTCGGTCAGCTGACAAAGCCGAGCCACGACGGGCGCCATCGACAGCTCGGGCACGACCTCGCCGTGCGGGCGCCCCAAGTGGGAGACCAACACGAGCCGGCCACCACGCGCGCGCAGCTCCTCGATCGTCGGCAGCGCAGCTTTGATCCTGGTGTCGTCGCCTACGATCGCCCGGCCGTCGGGGCCCTTGCCGAGCGGCACGTTGAAGTCGACGCGCACGAGCACCTTCCGCCCGCGCACGTCGAGGTCGTCGATGCTTCTCACCGGCGGCTCACAGGACCCTCTGGACGAGGTCTACGAGGCGGTTCGAGTAACCCCACTCGTTGTCGTACCAGGCGACGACCTTCAACATCGTGCCGTCGATGACGGCCGTCAGCGACGAGTCCACGATCGAGGAGAACGGCGAGCTTACGATGTCGGTCGAGACGATCTGGTCGGACGTGTAAGCCATCAGCCCGGCGAGAGGCCCCGTCTCGGAGGCTGCCTTCAGGGCGCCGTTGACCTCCTCGACGGTGGTCGCCCGCGAGCACTCGACCGTCAGGTCCACGACCGAGCCGGTCGGCACGGGCGCGCGGACGGCGAAGCCGTGGAGCTTGCCCTTCAGTTCGGGGATCACCAGGCCGATCGCCTTGGCGGCGCCGGTCGAAGCCGGGATCAGGTTGATCGCGGCGGCCCTGGCGCGGCGCAGGTCCTTGTGGGGCAGATCCTGAAGGCGCTGGTCGGCTGTATACGCGTGGATCGTCGTCATCAGGCCGTGCGCGATGCCGACCGTGTCGTTGATGACCTTCGCGACCGGCGCCAAGCAGTTGGTCGTGCACGACGCGTTCGAGATCACGTCGTGCTTGGCCCTGTCGTAGACCTCATCGAAGTTGACACCAAGAACGACCGTCGCGTCCGGGTCTGTGGCGGGCGCGGAGATGACCACCTTCTTGGCTCCTTTGGCCAAGTGCTTGGCGGCGCTGGGGCGGTCGGTGAACCGACCGGTCGACTCGATCACGACGTCGACCCCAAGCTCCCCCCAAGGCAGCGCGGCGGGGTCGGTCTCGGCCAGAACCTTCAGCTTGCGACCGTCGATCTCGATCGCGTCGTCGCCGACGGCCTCGACGGTTCCAGGATAGGGACCCAGGATCGAGTCGTACTTCAAGAGGTGCGCCAAGGTGGCGGCGTCGGTCAGGTCGTTGACGGCGACCCACTCGATTTCGTGGGCATCATCTCTGGCTTGGGCGGCCCTGAAGACGTTGCGGCCGATCCGGCCGAAACCGTTGATTCCCACGCGTACTGACATATAGGCACGGCCTCCTGGTTTTTTTGGGGCGCTGCTCGCGCGAAAACGAATGAGGCCGGGTCTCGGAGTCGGCTCCTGAGCCCGGCGTCACGGCGAAGGCTATCAAGCGTCCTTTTGGTGGTGCCCGCGCGCGCGCGTATGCACGCAAACACGTCTATCGAGAACGACCGACGGGCATACAGCCCACCGAGATCGCCTAAGACCGCGCCGGGCCCTTGTCGATGTCGCGATGGGCGACCGTCACGTCGAGGTCCTCGCGGTCGCGGTAGCGCTCGGCAAGGTGCTCGGCGATCGCGACCGAACGGTGCCGCCCGCCGGTGCAGCCGATCCCGATCACCAGGTGAGCCTTGCCCTCGGCGACGTACTCGGGCAGCAGAAAGTCGAGCAGAGCGTGCAAGCGGACATACAGCTCGTCCAGGCGGCCATCCCTGGCGATGTACTCGACGACCTGTTCGTCATGGCCGGTCAGCTCGCGCAGCTCGGGCTCGTAGTGCGGGTTCGGCAGGAAGCGGACGTCGAACGCGAGATCCTCGTCGCGGGCGGGGCCGTGCTTGAAGCCGAAGCTCATGAACGTGACCGCCAGGCGACCCGCGTTCTGGGCGGGCAGCAGCTCGTCGGCGATGCGGGCGCGCAGGCTGGCGGCGGACACGCCGGTCGTGTCGATCACGAGGTCCGCCCTGCTGCGCAACGGCTCGAGCAGCGCCCGCTCAGCGGCGACCCCGGCGGCGACACTGCCGTCGGGTGCCAGCGGGTGGCGGCGACGGGTCTCCTTGTAACGAGTGACGAGTGTCTGCTCGGCGGCCTCCAAGAACAGGACGTGGTGATCGATGCCAAGCGCGTCCAGGTCGTCGACGACCGCCCGCAAAGCCTCGAAGTAGACGCCGCCGCGAACGTCCGAGACGACGGCGGCGCGCTCGACCTTGGAGCCGCCGTGCACGAACAGCTCGACCAAAGACCTGATCATCTCGGGCGGCAAATTGTCGACGCAAAAGTAGCCGGCGTCCTCGAACACGTTCATCGCCGTCGACTTGCCGGCACCCGAGAAGCCGGTGATCACGACCAGATCCTGCAAACGCGACTCCACGACGGCGGGCGGCTTGCTCGCCGGGCGCAGCGGTCTTAGGGGCCTGATTACCGCCATCACTCCGATTGTGCCGCGTTTAGCGGACGATCGTGTCAATTATTCGTGCACGTTTTTGGTCAGCCCGCGCGATGAAGGTGCGCGTGGACCTCCCGGCCGACCTTGGCCGGCAGGCCGGGGACCGCCTGCAGCTCCTCGCTGGAGGCCCCAGCGACGGCCTCAGGAGAGCCGAAGTGGGTCAGCAGAGCGCGCTTGCGGGCCGGACCTACACCGGGCAGGTCATCCAGCAGCGAGCCCGTCATCGCCCGGTCGCGCCGCGCGCGGTGGTGGGTGATCGCGAAGCGGTGGGCCTCGTCGCGGACGCGCTGCAATAGCTGCAGCTCGGGCGTCGAGTGATCCAGCACGAGCGGAGTTTTGCGGCCGGGCATGAAGACCTCCTCGATGCGCTTGGCCAGCGAGATCACCGCAACGCCGCGCTTACTGAAGCCGCGCAGCGGCTTCAGGCCGGCGGCCAGCTGGCCGGGCCCGCCGTCGATCACAACGAGGCTCGGCAGCGTCGCGAAGCTTGCGTCATAGGACGGGTCATGCGGCGAGAGATCGGACTGGGCCTCCCACCGGGAGTAGCGGCGCTGCAGAACCTCGGCCATCGCGGCGTAGTCGTCGGAGGCACCGCTCGGCAGGGAGCGGACACGAAAGCGGCGGTAGTCGGACTTCTTGGGGGCGCCGCCCTCGAAGACGACCATCGACGCGACCGTTTGGGTGCCGCCGAGGTGAGAGATGTCGTAACACTCGATCCTGATCGGGGGCACGTCCAGGCCAAGCGCCTGCTGCAAGCCGTCGAGCGCGTCGACCCTGCTCTGGCGCCTGCGCTCTGCCCGCAGACGCTCGGTGTCCAACGCCAGCCGGGCGTTGCGCTCGGCCAGCTCGAGCATCCGTCGCTTCTCGCCGCGCTCGGCGGGCCTGATCTCGACCGGGCCCTCGCGACGGCTGGCAAGGGCGTCAGCCAGCGGCTGGGCGTCCACGCCCGCCTCCTCGGAGAACTCGCGCTGAACGACGATCAAAGCGGGGATCGAGAGATGGCCGGAGTAGTACTGGAGCATGAACTCTTCGGCCACATCAGCGACCCCGCGCTCGGTCTCGTTGGCGAGGTAAAACGACTGTCGGTCGGTCAAGATGCCGTCCCTGATCTGGAAGACCTGAGCGTTGGCGTCGGTGCCGTCGATCGCCACGGCGACAGCATCGAACGTGCCGCCGGTGGCCCCCGCCACACGGCGGCGCTCCAAGAGCGAGCGGACGGCGCGCAATCGGTTGCGCTCGAGCGTGGCCTGCTCGAACTCCTCCCTTGCCGCGGCGGCCTTCATGCGGGCCTCGATGTCGCGCTCGATCGAGACGAAGCGCCCTGACAGGAAGTCCATGACCTGATCGATGCTCGCGCGGTACTCCTGCCGCGAGACATAACCGACACAGGGGGCCGCGCAGCGCTTGATGTAGTAGTCCAGGCACGGGCTGCCGCTGCGCCGGCCGGGCTCCGGGCCGTTACAGGATCTGAACATGAAGACCTTCGCCAGGACCTCGAGCGTCGCGCGCACGCGCTTGGCGTTCGAGTACGGGCCGAAGTAGGCCCTGCCGGGACGGTGGCGCTCCCTGGTGAAGTAGACCCTCGGGAAGTCCTCGTCGAGCGAGATCGCGATGAACGGGTAGGACTTGTCGTCGCGCAGCCTGATGTTGAAGCGGGGCCGGTACTGCTTGATGAAGCCCTGCTCGGTCAGCAGCGCCTCGGCCTCGGAGGCGACAACCACGCACTCGACGCTCGCGACCGAGGTCACCATCTCGGCGTGGCCCGGGCTGGACGGAACCTGAGCCTTGCTGAAGTGCGACGCCACGCGCTTGCGGATCGAGACGGCCTTGCCGACGTAGATCACCTTGCCGTGGTCGTCTCTGAACAGGTAGACCCCGGGCTGGTCGGGTAGCCCACGGCGTTGCGCGGCCAGCGTGCCCGCGCGCGCGCTGTGTTGCGCGGCTCCGCTCAATACGCCCGCCAGCGCCGCACGATCGCGAACAGCGCGTAGACGACACCGGCCCCGAGCACGAACCACAGCAGCTCGCCGACTCCCGTATGCCACATGCGCACGCGCGACATCCACAGCAGCAATGCCAGAGCGATCGCGCCGTAGAGCATGCCCCGATAGCTGTCGCCGAGGCTGTGGATGGCGACCCTGTTCTCGCGGTAGAAGCGCAAGCCGATGTAGCCGATGGCCACACCGAAGCCGATGTAGAGCACGGCTTCGAACGTGTTCGTCACTTTGCCGCCGGAGGGCAGGAAGTAGACGGCGGCGGCGATCAAGAAGATGATCGCTACGTTGCGGGTGGTCTTGAGGGTTTCGCTCACACAGGAAGCTTAGAGGCACCGCTGGCCTGGTTCATGGGGACACCCTCGCGATCTGTGATCCGCGAGGGTGTCCCCGGGCGCCGCACGGGAGAGGACCGGGAGGCGGCGCCCGGGGAGTTGTTGGCGGGGCCGGGGGGCGCGCCTTTACGCTCTTATTCGCCTGTGACCGCCCAGGTTCCGGCGATCGACATGCCTTCGCTTTTTTCGGCGAGCCCGAGGATCGATGCGCCGGTCCTGCCCGGTTCGACTACGCCTTCCGCCGATTCGACTATGCCCGCATCGATTTCCTTTGCATTGACGGCGCCTTCACCAGCGAAGATGCAGAGGTTGCCGGGTTCGGCCTTCGGTTCGTTCACGTTGCCCTTGCAACCGGCAGGCAGGTTTTCGCCGGCTTCGTGTTCGCCTTCTCCCAGTTCGATCACGTTTAGTTCGGGAGCTTTCGCGAGCGGGATCGAGAACGAGATCGAAGCTGAGATCGCGCCGTGCGCGCCAAGACCGGGGTTGGTCGCGGGCATCCCGGTAGCGTTCCACACTCCGCTCTCGGTGGAGCCATGGGGCAGCGTCCCACCGGCCGTCCACGGGGAACCGGTCGGCCCAGTCGGCCCCGCCGGCCCGGTCGGCCCGGTCGGCCCGGTTTTGCCATTGACACCGTTGGTCCCAGCTTCACCGTCGCAGACATAGCGCTTGGCGCCGGAGCCTTCGACTTCGACGCTCGTGCCGTTTTCAGGACAGTTACCTCCAGCTTCGCCGATCACGACGCTCTTTCCAGCAGCGCCCGGCGAACCATTGGCTCCATCCGTGCCATTCGTGCCGTTCGTACCATTCGTGCCCGCGTCTCCCTTTGCCCCGCTGCCGCCGGCGGGCCCCTGCGGGCCCTGCGCTCCGGCGGAGCCGTTGGTGCCCACCTTACCCTTCAGCGTCGCCAGCACCTTTGGGCTGATCTGGCTCGTCGAAGTGATCAGGTAATGCTTGGCGGCGTATGCCCCGCCGGCCATCGCGAATACGAGCGCCAGCGTGGCCGCGACATTGGCATAGGTGAAAGGTCTGCGTAGTTTAGAAAACATCTATTGCTTCTTCTCCATTCTGGTTCGGCGGATGGTCGTCGCAAGGATGACCTCACGAGTCGAAAAGCGTGCGCGAGATCGCGAGTGTTATTTCTTGTTCCCGTTCTTCTTTTTCTTCGTCTTCTTGACTGGTTTTACCTTCGGACAGCCCGTTACGGCGATTGTCGTGGCCTGGTGCGTGACGGCCCCGTTCTGAGCCGTGAACGTGACGGGCATCTTCAGCCTGGTCGACTCCCTCTTCTTGACCTTTCTTGTCGCGGTCTTCCTGTGGCCGTGGATCTCGACGGTCACCCTCTTCTTGACCAGGACGGTCTTGGCGGACGAGCAGAGGTTGCCGTTGGCCGCCAGCGCGCTGTAGGGACCCTCGGGCAGAGTGAGTTCGAATGAGCCCACCGGGGCGTCGGGGACCGTGTTGAACGTGCTGCTCGTGACTCCAGTTTTGCTGATGAACGTGTCGCCGACCAGTTCCACGGTGACGCCGTAGCCCTGCAGCACGATGATCAGGTTGGGGAACGCTTCGCCGCCGTTGGAGACGAAATACGCAGGACCTTCCAGCGGGACCGGGATCAGCGGCGTGACCGCCCTGGCGTGACCGACGATCGACGCCGCAGGACATCCTGCCGGGTTGACTTTGAACTGCGCGGCCGTGCAGGCCTTCTGCAGCGTGGTCAGGCGGGACGGCAGCGCCTTGGGCAGTTCGACCTTGACTTTCTTGATGTTCGCCTGGGAGCCGAACGGCGCCTTTGGATATGTCAACTTGACGCTGAGGCTCGCGCCGCCCGCTTTGCTGGTCCTGCCCTGGGTGCTCGCCGCGAATTTGGGCGCGAACTCGAGGACCGCGCAGTTGGTGGCCTGGAACGGGACGGATTGTGCGCCGATCGCGCCTTCCGTGCCCGTGATGTCGCCGGTGATCTTCATCGGTTCGCAGCTGGTGGGGTTGAACGTGAACCCGGACCGGTCGATGGTCACGTTCACGTTCTTCAACTGCACCGGCACGCCGTCGATCATGCTCGGGATCGCGTGGCCTTCGCTTTCGGAGTTGGTCGTAACCGTCAGCGCCGCCGTGTGAGGGTCGACCTCGATCTTCGCCCTGACGACCACGCAGTCGCACAGGGGATTCTGACTGGGGTTGGCGGTGTCGCGCTCGAGGTCGAACGGCCCGGTCTTCACGGGGTTGACGATCGACAGCCCGAACGGCGCGCCGTGGTATTTTTCGGTGATGTAGACCTTGCCGCCGGTGACGGTCACGGGATCGGAGCCGACGCCCGCGCTGACCGTCGTCTCGCCGATCTGGCTGGACCGCGGACAGGTCCCGTCGTTGGCCTGCGCTTCGGTGCACAGCGTGACACCCGACAGCAGCCCCGACAGCCCCGGCGGCGTGTGCAGCGTGACGGATCGCAGGCTCTGCTGACCGTCTTCGCGGCCGATCGTCGTCGTCAACGAGCTGAAGGAGCCCGCGTCGATGTTGGTCGTGCCGCCGGTCAACGACGGCGAGAACGGCAGCGTGGCGCCGGGACAGGGCTTACCGTTCGGACCCGTGGTGATCTGAAAGCTCGACGACGCATCCACGGGGCCGTTGCCGTCCCACGGCGTGAACGTCGCGTCGGTGGTGTAGGAGCCGCAGCGCGCCGGCGTCGCCAGCGGCGCGCGTTCTTCGCCGAAGAAGCGCAGTTCGGCGTCTTCGAAGGGCAGGTCGGGACTGTTTTCGAACGTCGCCGTCAACTGCCCGGTCGCCGGGTTCAACGCCACTTCGCCGGCGAGCTTTACGAGCGTCCCGGAGACGGGGTCGTTGGCGACCAGGTACATAGCCAGCAGACTGCCGAACGGGTTCTGGTTCTGGGTCGCGATGTACACCGCGCCCGTGACCGGGTTGGGAAGCAGCGGAGTCGTTATCTTCACCGTCCCGACCTTCGCCGCTTCGGGACAGAAGTTCACTCCAGGCCGCAGCGGTTCGGGCAGCGTCGAGGTGAACGTCGCGGTCTGCGTGCCCGGTTCGAGTTCGGCGAAGCCGGTGAAGCCAGCCATTCCTTCCGGGCAGGCTTCCAGCCCGCCCGCGCCGGCGGGGTTCAGAGCGAGGCCTTCGGGCAGCGCGACCGTGATGTCCTTGACGGCGGACTCGGCGAGGCCTTCCGCGTTCAGCACGGCAGTCTGGGGGACGTGCACGTCGGTCCGCAATCCGCTCGCACGGCTGCCTTCGGACAGGTCGGGCACGACCTTGATCGACGGTTCGAACTGCAGGCCGTCGCAGCCGTCGACGGGGCCCATGTCGAATTCGCGGAACAGCGGCGCCTGCGACGGCTGGGCCGGGTGCGGTTCTTCCCACGAGTCCGCCTGCACGCTCGCGCGCATCGCCGAGGTGCAGGCCGTGGGCAGCGACAGCAGGGGCGGCGGCTGGTTCTCCTGAAGCGGAGCGCAGGGGCCGAAGCGTTCGTCTTCGATGCAGTTCCAGCCGCGCGAGCTGTCGTGCAGGGGACTGCCGGGGACTCCCCAGAAGGTGACTTTGCCCGAGATGAACCCAGAGATCTCGGTGATGTTGCTGATACTCGTCGTCACCCCGTAATCGCCACCGGTGCGCACCGACGTGTCGATCGTCACCGAGAAGCCCTTGACTTCGAACCCGAACCGCGCGGGCTCCCCTTCAAGCGGTTGCAGATTGAACACCGGCACCGTCTTGGTCGTGTATTCGCCGCCCTTGGGGACGTTGACCGTGATCGTGGCCACCCCAACCGCCGTCTTCGGCGAGCACTCGTCGTGTTCGGTTTTGGGTTCTTCTTGCACGAACTGCGCGCTCGAGCAGGCCGGGAAAGGCGTCGGGTTGCCGATCAAGCCGGGCGGCAGCTGAATCTTGACGTCCTTGGCGAGACCGGCCGGCTGCTGGTCTTCCAGTTCGCGGAATATATAGTGCGGGTTGTCCTTGACATGACTAACGTTCATAGCGAGAACGCTCGTCAGCTGAAACGGATGCTTACCCGCCTGCGTCGTGGCTTCGCCGCCCTCTTCTTCGAGGTTCATCGCGAAATCTTCGACGCCGAAGCCACTGCCCTCCGCGCCGACCGCCAGGGGGCGCGTCAGCGACCCGCCCGCGACGCCCGCCCCAGAGACCGCCAGTTCGTTGGCTTCGGCCGGTGACGCTTCGTTGCTGACGCCGACCGCGATATCGACTTCGATCTCTTCGAAAGGCGGCAACATCCCGTCGAATTCGCACAGCACCTCGTGCTGGGAGGGGACCGTGCACACCACCGTGCCGCGTTTGACAAGCTCCACGTCACCCGCCACGGCTTCGATCTCGGGCACGCCGGCGTTCCTGAGAACTTCCAGCCCTTTTGGCAACGTGTCCCTGAGGATCACGGGGTCGACGCCCCCGTTCGCGTTCGCGTAGCCGAGGTTCTCGGCCGTCACGACGATCTTTCCCGTGCCGCCGGGCTGCAACCGCGCCGGCCACGACGCCGATGTCAGGCCCCACCAGACGGACGCCGCGTGCGCGGAGCCCGCGCCGAGCGGGGACACGAGCAGCGCGCAGCCGGCGACGAGACCGCTGAGGAGCCTCCGACGGGTCTTCGTCGAACCGGGCATCAGGACCGCCTCCTCTGCTGAGAGCTTTGCCTGGCGGCGTGTTTGCGCTTTGCGGCTCGTTTGGCCTTGGCGGCAGTGCCGTAGCGGCGGCGGGCGACCCGTTCGCAGGCGGCGCGCTTGGCGCGCGGCTTGGCCCGGCAGGCCTTCAGGGCCTTGGCGAGCGCTTGGGCCCTGATCTGGGCTGCGCTCTTCTTGCCCCCGGTCGTGACGACCGGTGTTTCGGGCGCGAGGTTGCCGGCTCCAGAGAAGGTCGCGCTCGGCGGGGCACCGTACAGCGAGGGCAGCGGTTCAGGCGCCGCCCGGCACGAGGATGCCGATTCGCAAAGGGGCGGAGCTTCGGCGGGCGGACTTGGACACGGCGAGACGCTCGTGCATTCGTGGGCGTCGTACACGTCCAACGCCGTGTCCGTGTCCTGCTTGACGAGCTTTTCGGCCGTGAGGAAGAACACGTCGCCACCTTCTTCGCTCGCGTCCAGGTAGGCCGATTCACCCGCGGCCCGGCCGGAGGAGATGAGCCCGACGCAGCCTTCCGAGCGTTCGCCGTACGTGGTCGAGGACGTCGTACAGCCGCCGACCCCGGGCGGCTCGTACTCATAGATGTCCTCGTTGCCGTTGCCGTCCTGCGGCGCCAGCGCGTCGCCGCTGTTGAAGAACAAACGACCGTCGTCGAACAGGTAACGCGACTGGTGGAGCGCCACGCCGAGCGAGTACGGGGTCCAGCCCGGCACGTTCGCCGCCAGCCACTGGCCATCTGGCCAGACCCGATCGCCGCCGGCAAGCCCGCCGCTCAACCGGCCGTATTCGACGCCTTCGGGGCGCGCTCCGCTCGGGTCGCACGAAGCGCAGACGAGCTTGTTCGACGCGGCATCGTACTCGTAGACCTCCTCGTCGAGCTTGCCGCTCTTGGCGTCGCGGTTGTCGTAGCCGGTCAACGACCGGTCGGACATGAACGCCAGCCGTGTGCCGTGCAGCGATGCACGCGAGGTCCTGGCATTGAGTTCGCCGGCCCAGTCGGGCGCGTCGTCGGCCGAGAGCGTGGCGATGAACGTGGCCTTCCACGCGCCTCCCTGCTCGTGGGCGACGTAGAGGTTGCTGTCGCCGGGGCTCGCCCCCGCGGCCAGCACCCCATCGGCGACGAAGTACACGTAGCCGCCGCCTTCGCCGGTCCCGAGCACCGCTCCCACCTGTGCGCTTTCGCCGGCGCCCGGCTGTCCCGCCTGAGGAACCGGCGTTATGTCGGTCGGCCTGCATGCGGGCTGGGGTCCGCCGATCCCAGTCGCTTCGCACACGTACAGGTCTGCACCGATCGCACCGGCTTCGGCGGTCAGGCGTTCGCCGTCGGTGAAGAACACCTCTGTTCCATCGGCGTTCGCCGCTTGGAGCCGGGCACGTCCACTCGCCGGGGGCGAGCCGATTTCCGGAGCGTCGAGCAGCTCGGTTTCTTCGGCGGGAACGTCGCGCATGTACAGATGGCCGGCTTCGGTCGCGTAGAACACGTGCGAGCCGTCGCTGGAGATCGCGTTCCCGGCCCCACCCAGGACCGGGCCCGGCGCCGCCCCCGCGCCTTCCGGCAGCACGCTGACCAGCCGCAGACGTTCGGGCGCCGGCTCCCCCGCCGACCACTCGTACAACCCACCGGAGGGGGCGGTGGCTTCCGTCAGCTGGACGGACGAGTTCAACACGAGGTGCTCAGCGTCGGGCGTCGCGCCGACGAAGCTCGCATTGCCAGTCGGGGTCGGAAATTCCCGTTCGCCGTTGAATTCGGTTCCGGGGGGCACGTCGGCCCCTTCCTGCAGGTCGGGCGCGCACGGCTGGCCGGGAGACGGGCAGCCGGTCACGAGGGGCTCCAGAAGTGCGCCGAAGAATCCGGCCTGGTCGTGCCGCAAATACGGCGTCCGCCCGCTCGCCGGCGGCGAAGCTTCACCGCTCTTCGGCGGCGAGAACGCGCCCTGCGGTTCCACAACCGCCGTCGACAGGTCTTCGGAGAAGTAGCGATATTCGTGACCGTCTCCCGGGAAAACGCCGACCGTGGCGGAGCGCGCCAGGTTGAGGTCTTCCGACGACCAGCCCGCCGCGCCACGCCGCGCGAGCACCTGCACGAGGTCGCCATAGCCCTTTGGTTCCGGTTCGGTCGGCAGACTCGTCAGGAACGTGAACGCCGCACCGTCAACGGCCGCCTGGTCCAGACCGGCTTCGGCGATCGGCAGGATCACCGCGCCACGCTTGTCGGCGGGAGAGACCAATTCCCAGGCGCGCCCATCTGGCAGCGTCAAGCTGGCTTCCGGCATCAGCGTCCTGAACGTCCGATCGGCGCCTCCGAACGGGATCGGTTCGATCCTATCTTTGCAAGGAATTATCCCTTCTTCTTCTTCCTTTTTGCACCTTTCGAGCCTGCGCGCCGGCATCGCTTCGTTGGCCACGACAACGCGGTAGTGGTAGACGGTGCCCGGGCTCAACCCCTGCGGCCGCGCGCTCACTTCCACTTCCCCGGCGCCCGAGCCGATGCTCCGCGCCGTCATCGGCACGCTCACACACGCTTCCGGTTCGTTTTCGCAGCCAACCGTGCTGGCGGTGCTGTACTGGAAGTAGTAAGTCGCCGGCGTGATCGTGGCTTCCTGAAGATCGCCTATACCCGCGGGCGCATCGTGGGGAAGGAGCGTAGCCTGCAGCTTTGCGCTCGACGACGTGACTTCCGAGACCGACTCGCTGCCCAGCCCCGGACCGGGAGTGGTGAACTCGACGTCTTCCACTTCGTTGCCCGTGGTCGTTCCGTTCGCGTTCCTCGCCTCCAGGCGGTAGAAGTAGGTGGTGTCCGGTTCCAGCCCGGACAGGTTCGCACGCACCTGCACCGGACCGTTGCCGTTTGGCACGCCGGCCGTGCACGGCGCAACCCGGTCTGGCGGCTTGGATGTTCCCCACACGAACCAGCACGAGGCCGCCCCCGCCTGGTCGGGGTTGACGCTGCCGAGCAGCCTCACGCTCCACCTGTTGGAGCCCACTTCGGGATCGGCCTGCAACTTGAGGTTCGAGGGAGCTTCAGTTGAGGCGTCCGGGATTGTGACGTTCGGCCCGAACCTATCTACTTCTCCGAGGTGCGTTTCGCTCCCCAATTCGTTGTTGTCAGAATCGCCGACGAACACGTCGTGCGATCCTGGATCAACCGCCACCCCTCTAAGAATTTCAAAGGGCTTTCCCGGGCGCTTGATTTCTTCGTCGGTGATGCGACCAAGATATTCACCGTTGAGCCTGAACTCGTCGACCACCTCTTCCGCCGGTTCGGAGACGTAGATGTCGCCTTCAGGGCCATCGACGGCCAGAGAGAGAGAGACGTCGAGGCCGAACGGGCCGCTCGGCGTCCCCGCTATCCTCCCAACGACGCGATATTCGCCCAGCGCCTCCGGTTCGAAGATATCCACAAACGGACGCTGGCTGTTGTGCCCTTCTTCCTTGGAATCGACAACGAACAGATCTCCGTTCACTTCATCGACCGCGATCGCTTCAGGGAGACGAAACGGTTCGTCGCCGAGTTCCGGCACTTCTACCGACCCGATATATTCTTCCGAGCCGTCCGCCCGAGAAGCGAATCTGTCCACGGCGTGCTCTAGGGTAGCCGCTACATACACGTCTCCGGCATTTGGATCCAGAACGCTCTTTGAATTGTCCACGGCCACGCCTCCACCCTCCCCAAACGTTTTGCTCGGCGTTTCCGCACCTGTCCAGCCTTTCAGGAACGTCCCCGACGATGCGTTGAAAACCGCGAGCGGCTCCGTATCTAGAGATCTGGCATAAAGCTGTGTTTCACCACCCACTTCACCGATCGCGATCCCGGTCGGAAGTCCTTCCAGGAGAGGGACGGCTTCCCGTAGCTGCAATTCGAATTCACCCGTGGCCTCGCTGAACTCATCGATCCTGGAGTTACCCTCGGGGGGGCGAAGATCGCCGACCCAAAGGTGCCCCCCGCTCACTGCCACCCCCGACACATGTTTGAGCTTCCCGGAAAGGACGCCCAAGCCGGGGGGAACTTCGGTTATGGCGGGCGGCTGGTACGGCTGGTACTTGTGAAACGTGAACCCCTGCGTGGGCGCCGTTCCAATGAATCCGAGGGCGCACATCGCGCACACACATGCCACCCACCGAACCCGTCGCAGACAGCCACCGGATACTCGCCCCTGCGACATCCATGCAGTCCTCACAACCCCTCCCAACGATTTCCGCTCATTTGCACCCAACGCTCCCCGCACATTTTCCCCTTCGGGGACTGGTGAGGAGACGTGACACACGTCACGCCCCCTCATGTTTTACTTTAATCCCTACCCAACGCTCCAGATTAGCCATGTACCAGTTCGATAGTTTTGCTGCCGAAGCCATAGAGTTCGTCGTCGACTTGCTCCGCAGACCCGGACACCCCAAAGAGTTCCGAATTGGAGGTAAGCGACTGGCCTGTCATGAGTTCATTTTCTGGTTCTGTTAACGATAATAAGAATTCAGTCGTGTTCTGTTTGCCTTTACTCTGCGTAAACGACACTAACGCGTTTTCAACTGGTTCGTTGAATGGGGGCGCGCCACCACCTGTTTTTTCCAGCAACCCGATCACGTCGCCCGTCACTTTGACGCTACTGCCGCCGCATTCGAATGTGAATTCGTGTTCTCCGCTGCCGTTGACTGGTAGTAAGAACAGGATCGCTGGCTTGTCTTCCCCGCCTACATGCGCTAATCCGAGATGGAATACAGCATTGGCAAGGTGAATGTCCCCAGTGGTCGAGCCGTTCTGACAATTAAGGGTAAAGAGGACTTTTGTCGTGCAGCCGGTGAATAAGATTTCAACGCTCCCTAAATGAGCATTTTCAATGAAACCATGGTTGGTTACCGCTGTGCATTTGATTTTGGTGCCACCTTCGGTTTCGAGAAGGGCTGCGCCGGCTTTCGATGAGAATAACACCGGATAGCTACTACCACTAGGCAATTTGAATAATACTTCAGTGGCCGAGGCACTCGAAGCGGCGACCGCACAGAGCGCGAACACCGCAACCAAGCTCAGCATAACAATACGTATATGTCTCATTTCCTAACTACTCCTCTTGTCTCGAGGAGCAACGGCATGGCACGAAGCCCCCTCCGCGACAAGCACTGTAGCCGAGCCCCAGACGCTGCCGCAAGCACCGGTTTTTGGTTCTCGGACGATGATCGCCCGAGAGCTGCGACCGAGCTGCGGGCGACAGACAAGCCTTGGCTCGGGAGAGCGCCGCAGTTGGGGAACTTCGTACGCATTCGCATATGCTCCTATTTGTTGGGAGCCCCGGCTTCTGGAGGTCATTGAGGCCAGGACAGTAATGCCGGTCCCGGGACGTCACGTCAAACGCGGCGCTCCGAGACCACGTTGCTACCTGCCTCGCGGCCCGAACCACAATGGTAGAGTCAGAAGGCAGAGCGAGTTCTATCATGCGGTGGAGTTACGGAAAGGTAGCTGAGTCCATACACCGCTTGAGCGTCGACACGCTGAGGCCTGGATGGTCATCCAGGCCACTGAGATGGACGCGCTTAACACCACCCTGGACGCCATTAGCGCCTCCCGTGCGAGTGGGAAACAGACCATCCAGAAACGCCTGCATTGTCACGATCGGCACGGCTCATGCGCACGGCCTCCTTGGCCTCCGGGAGGGGCGTCAGCACGACGTACGCCGCCCGACACCGAAGGGCCACCTGGCCGTGGCGACCCCATCGCTCTTAGAGCGCCTAACAAAATGTGGGTGCGGTTGGGACGGGCTAGGGCCGAGTGGAGCAAGGACGCAGGGGCGAATGCTTGGCGGTGCCAAGTCGAGTCCCGAGGACACAGCTCCGCGACGGTCATAGGTCGTATCCAGACGTGCACACATTTTGTTAGGCGCTCTAAAGGTCTCCCGGTACGGGCGTGCGGCGCCCCGCGCCGCGCACGCCCCGCTTGTCGCTCCCTCAGCTGCTCACTTCGCCATCACCGCCCACGTGCCCGAGGCATGCAGTTCTGAGCCAGTGGTCGCGAGATACACGACGCTACCTGTTCTGCCCGCGCCTACGCCGCCGGATTCGAGCGACGTCGGCGTGATGCCGGCTACGCCTTCCTGACTGGAGACGAATATGCAGAGGTTGCCTGCTTCGGCTTCCGGTTTCGCCGCTTTGCTCCCCGCCGGACAGCCTTTGCCTTCGCCTTCCTTTCCTTCCCCGATGATATGCACCTGATTGTTCGCCACCAGGAGTTCTTCGCCGAGCGGAATCGTGAACGAAATCGCGGCGAGCGCGCCCTTTGCGGCGCCGAGTATTTTGCCGGCCTTGCCGGTGGCGGCAGCCCATACGCCCGTCTCGGTCTCGCCGCTGGCGAGCGTTTCCTTGATGTTTCCTTCCGGTCCCGTCGGTCCCTGCGGTCCCGTCGCACCGTTCTTCCCGTTCGTGCCGTTTGTCCCTTCTTCGCCGTTGCAGAGATACGTGGGGGCGCCCGTTCCCGCTTTGAGTTCCGTGCCTCCTTCGGTGCATTCGCCGGCTTCGCCCACGAATTCCTTGTTCGTGATGCTTTCGCCGTTCGTCCCGTCCCTACCGTTCGCGCCCGGCGAGCCGGCTGCGCCCTTTTCTCCGGCCGGGCCCGTTTCGCCCCTCGTTCCGGCGGGACCCGCGGGCCCGATTGGACCCGTCGGTCCGGTCGTACCCGCCCTGGCCTGCAGCTGTTCGAGCACCTTCGGGCTGAACTGGCGCGTCGAGGTGATCAAGTAGCGTCTGGCGGCGTATGCCCCTCCGGTGATCGCGAAGACAAGCGCCAATGTGGCTATGACCGTGGATGGTGTGAGACGAGATCGCATTTTTCCAAACATTGGTATTGCCTTTCCGTTCAGCGAAGCGAAGCCGTGTGCAGGACCCGAAGGCCCCACACACGTACCGCCTCGACTAGTGTCTGCTAATAGGCGCCGACACCCTTGGGTCCCTGTTCGTCGACGGTCGCAAAGGTCACGCTTTCGGCCCCAGCGGACAGACTGGGAGCTTCTTCTTCTATCCCCGCTTCCCAGTAGGTCGTGGGCTCCTGCAGCCCGCCTTCGACGACAAAGGTGATCTTCTCACCCTTCTTGTTGTTTTCGATCTTGCCGAGCACGGCGCCGACAATTGTAATTTTTTCAGAACCACAGCTGAATTCCGCCCATTTGAAGCCAGCACCCGTGCCATCGAGTCCCACGCCCACGTCGGTTTTTTCCGCTTCGCTCAGCCACTCCAGCACACTCTCTAGTTTGTTTGTTTCGATCGTCCCCGCAGCCGCCCCTACGGTTCCGCACGGTTCCTTCTTGTTGCCGTTGATACCGCAGCCGGAGAATGTCATCTTCTCTTTGTCATACGGGCCACCGGTGAATTCGCCTTCGTCGGTGTCCTTCTTGCATTTCACCACTTTTGTACCGATCGCGAACGTGGCGCCCTTGCTCTTGCTCGTGAACTTGGTTCCAGGGACCACCGGTTCCAGTTCGGCCTTGCCCGTGCCCGCGAGAGCGGCTTTCGTCGCGCAGCCCTTTTCGTAGTTGCCGCCCTTCTTCTTGACGCACGTCATGTACTCCGGTCCTTCGGCCGACGCGCTCGCCACAGCGACCGCGTTGAACGCGAACACGGCGACCAAGCACAGCCAAACAATCCTGATGCGTTTCATCTCCATCTCTCCTTTTCCTCGCTTTGATCCGCCTGACCGGCCCGGAGACACCCCTCTAACGGATGAATACACCCCGAAGCCAGTCGCTGATGTACAGACAGCGCGCGCGGATGCGGACACCGCCGCACCCACGCCCGCTCGTCATCGAGCCCGGCGTGTGAGACATCCGGCTCGATGCACGCTTGTGGTCGGAGGCGGGCTCGGGCGTGCCGCGCGGCGCGCCGTTTCATTTCCAACTCCCCTCCTCCATTTTCCCGCCTCTCCCCCATCTCCATTCTCCATCCCTCTCCCGCCGGTCTACGTCCTTGACGCGCGGGTCGGCGGTGCGCCGCGGCCCTGTATAGCCGCGGAACCGCTCAGCCAGACGAACCGCCCGATGAGAGGGCCGACCGTCCGTGATTTCCAGTCCTGCCGCTTATTCCCGCACTATCCTCGTAGCTCGAGAGCCTGTCCGTGGATTTCTTCCCCTCTTTGTTTGAGGAGCTACGGAATGGCACGAAGCCCCCTCCTCGATGGATACCGTGCCAAGTTCCAGCAGCTTTCGCAAGCACCCGTTTTTGGTTCTCGACGATAATCGTCTGAGAACCGCCACCGAGGCCTCCGCGGCGGACACGCCGGGACCGGCTGACGGAACATCGCGGTTGGGAACTTCGTGCTCATTCGCTTATGCTCCTGGTGTTGGGAGCCATGGCCTCAGGAGGTCGTTGAAGCCAGGGCGGTGATGCCGGTGCCGGGACGTCGTGTCTAAGGCGGCGCTCCGGTACCGCATTGCTAACGCCTCACAGCCCTGATCGCGTCAATCTGGACGCGATCAAGTCGAGAGACAGTGCGAGTTTTACCAATCGGTAGTCCGTGTCGGCAAGGCGCTATATCCATACACCGCCCGAAGCCGAATCTTCGAAATCTGGACTTTGATGGTGGGGGCTGATTCTCGCGTCGTCGACGAAATCCGAGCGAGTCAGAGACAGATCAGCCAGAAACGTCCGCCTCGCCGCCGTTCTGCTCGGCGAGGATCGTGCGGACGGCCTCCTCCGGCCCCAAGACCGGGGCCAGCGCGACGTAGGCCGTCTGGCCGGCCAGCTCAGGAAGTAAGTGGGCGGCGTCACCGGCCACGTAGTGGCGGATGATGCCCCATACCCCGCCGACGGTGGCCTGCGCGACCACGCTCGGAGGGCGCTGCGCGTGCGGCAACCTGGTGGCAAGCAGATCGGTGAAGCGTCCGAGCGCCCGTTCCCGGTATGCGACGGGCGCGAGACTTTCAGCCGACGCGTCCACAAGGATCAGCCCGCGCAGAACCGAATCCTCGGCTACGTAGCCGATCAGGGCCGAGATACCGCGATAGGCACCAGCCGGCCCGTCCCCCGCCGTGCGAGACGCGGCGGCCGCGGAGGTGATTACTTCCAGGCCGACCAGGTCGATCGCCTCCAGAAAACACTGTTCTGCGCTGTCGTAGTTCGACGCGAACGCCTGCTCGGAAACACCGGCCCGGGCGACGATCCGCGGGGGCGTGAGCCGCGCGTAGCCGTCGTGTGCCGCGATGTCGGCGGCGGCCCTCAGCAGACGCCCGCGCTCGTCGTGGCGCGCGCGTACACGCGGCCAGCGAGCCGTTCGGCTGCCGTCGACAGGAGCCGAACGGCTCAGCTCCGCGACCGCCGGAGATGCGTGGGCCAGCGCCCAGGCGGCTAGCTCGCCGGCGGCCGCCATCAACCGATCCAGAGCGCCATCCAGCAAGTTCGCGCGCACGACGTGCTCTACGCCGTATGCGATCCCGCGGACCACCGTCGGAGGTAGAGACGCCCCGTCGGCCGCCTTGCGGACGGCGTCGGCGACGACCTGCTCGAACTCGTGCCGTGCACGCTCCACGCGCGCGTCGGCCGCCCGTCCCGAGCCTGGCACCTCGATCAGCGCGAGCCGCGCCGCCTTCGGCTGCTCCACGGCGGCGAGCACAAACGCCTCGAACGCGGCGCGCAGCTCACCCTCCCGATCGCGCTCGTGCCAGGCTCGCGCTTTGGCGATGCGTTCCAGCGTGCAGGCCACGACGCTGTCATAGGTCGCGAGCAGGCAGGCCTCCTTGTTGACGAACTGCTCGTAGAAAGTCCGCTTGGAGACACCAGCCAAGCGGCTGACTTCGGCGACGCTTACGGCCGCGTAGCCACGCGCGCAGACCGCCTCGATCATTGCGCCGTGCAGACGCTCACGCTGATTGCGGACAACCTCCTCACGGGAGGGCCCGTGGGGGCGAGGCCGCAGCTTGGGGTAGATAGGACCCCTGTGACGCGACCCCTCCTCAGGGAGGCCATCGCTCGGCATGCCCCTCAATGTGCCACGGTCGAAGCTTAAACACCAGGGGCGTTTCTCACTCGCTCCATTTCCTGGACTCAACCGATTTGTATGAGCTAAAAAAAGGTGCCCTGAACGCCTCTTATCGGGAGATTGTCATTTGACAACGTACATGTTTATATCCTCGAGAGGCCAACTTGGCCGGCCGTCCGCGGACAAAGGCTCGGCCGTCGAAGGTCCACACGATGTCACTCCACAAGCTCCTCCAGGCGCGCGTAGGCGGCCTCGACGGCGCGCTTGGCGGCCGTGTGCCTGGCCTCTGACTTGGCCGACTCATACTTGCTGACCCATGCTGCCGGGTCGGCCAGATCGTCCTCGACCTGACGTAGCGCCGCCTCGGCCTCTTCGATCGCCAGCTCGGCCCGTCGCTGGTCGTTCAAACGATTCTTCGACGGCCCGGTCGGCTTGGACCTGGACTTGGACTTAGGCGTGGGCTTGGGCTTCGCGCCGTTCGGGGATTTGGCTCCAGCCAGCGCCACATCGGAATGGCTCGCGGCCCCGTTGCGAGCTTGATTGCTCGAAGCCGACGCCGCTCGGCCGTCGGCACCCGGCGCGCCGGGGCCCTCGCCCGCGGCTCGGCGCTCGTCGCGTATCCGCACATACTCGGGCCAGCCGCCGACATAGCTGTGCAGCGCCCGATCCTCGACCGCGATCGTGCGCGTGCCGACCGCATCCAAAAGCGCTCGATCGTGAGAGACGAGCAGGATCGAGCCCGCGAACGATCGCAGCGCGTCCTCGAGGGCCTCCCTGGACTCGATGTCGAGGTGGTTGGTCGGCTCGTCGAGGATCAAAACGTTGGCTCCGGAGCTGACCAGCACCGCCAAGGACAGCCGCCTGCGCTCGCCGCCAGAGAGGCCGGCCAGCGGTTTCTCGGCCTCTTCGCCGGAGAACAGGAACCTGCCGAGCAGCGCTCTGGCCTTGTTCGGGGTCAGGCCGGTGGCGTGCTGAGCCGCTTCGAGCACGGTCGGGTCTGGATTCCCGCCCGCCCCGCCGGCTCCACCGCCCAGCTCGTCCGCGTGCTGGGAGAGGTAGCCGACCGTCACGTTGTGGCCCGTACTCAGCTTGCCGTCAACAAGCGGCCGGCGGCCGGCGATCGTCTCGATCAATGTCGTCTTGCCCGATCCGTTGGGCCCGACGAGCGTGACGTGCTCGCCGCGCTCGAGCCACAGCTCGGCGCCTTCGAGCAACGTCACCGCCGGCTCGCCGACCTGGACTCGCGCGTCGCCCAGCTCGAACACGACCCGGCCGGAACGAGCCGGAGGCTTGAAGGAGAACTCGAGAGCCTGCCCGTCGCCCGGATTCCGTTCGATGCGATCCATCTTCGCCAGCTTCTTGACCCGCGCCTGGGCCTGTTTCGCCTTGGTCGCCTTGTAACGGAAGCGCTCTACGAAGCGCTCCATGCGCTCGATCTCGGCCTTCTGCTTGTCGATCGCCTTGCCGAGGGCCATCTCCCGCGCCGCCTGCTCGCGCCGCCAGGCGTGCCAGCTGCCGGCGAAGAAGCGCGCCCGCGCCGGCGGGCCCCCATCCAGCTCCAATACCGACGTGCCGACCGCCTCCAGGAACCAGCGGTCGTGGGCGACCAGCACCACGGCGGCCTCCAGCGAGACGAGCGTCTGCTCGAGCCACTCCAAAGACTCGATGTCGAGATGGTTGGTCGGCTCGTCGAGCAGCAGCACATCCGCGTTCGTGGCCAAAGCCCTGGCCAGCGAGGCGCGTGTGAGCTGGCCGCCGGAGAAGGTATCGAGCGCGCGGTCGAGGTCGGCCTCAGCGAAGCCGAGCCCGTGGGCCATCGCGTGGGCGCGATCGCGCCACAGGTAGCCGCCGAGCGTTTCGAAGCGGGCCTGCGCGCGCGCGTAGCGGCCGAGCGTGGCCTCGTCGTCTGTGCCGCCGGTCATCTGCGCCTCCAGCTCGGCCAGCTCGGTCTCGACGCGCAGCTCTTCGACACAGCCCGAAGTTAGATACTCGCGCAACGGCAGGCCCCGCGCGCGCGGAGGACGCTGATCGTGCAGCGCGATCCGGACCCCCTTGGCCACGCTCAGCTCGCCACGGTCGATCGAGGCCTCTCCGGCGAGCGCCCGCAAGAGCGTCGTCTTGCCGGCACCGTTACGTCCAGCCAAGGTCATCCGTTCGCGGCGCTCCAGCTTGAACGAGACGCCACTCAGGAGAGGCCGACCGGCCATGTCGATGTTGATGTCCGAGGCGATCAAGAGAGCCATCGCAGGTGATGGTAGGCGCGGACACAGCGCACGCCCACACGCAAACCTCTGCCTACGCCCCAGCTGGCCCCACGCCCGCACGCTGCGCTAGCATCCGCGCCAATGAGCCGGCTGAACAGAACCGTGACCGCGGCGACGAGCGCAATGCTGCTGACGCTGGCACTCGCCCCGGCCGCCTTGGCCGAAAACGACGGCCGCGGCTCTTATGGCGCCACCAACGACAAGGTCGTCACCAACGCCGGCTTCATGGTGATCGCGTTCTTCGCTTTGTTCGTGTTCGTGATGAGCATGATCCAGTGGCGCCTCGAGAAGCGCAAGGCGGCCGGCAAAGCCGCCAAGAAGCAGCTGCGCAAGGTCGACTTCGGCGGCGGCTGGTAGAGCCGGAACCGCGGGCCGCGCCCCCGGCGGGCGCCGCGGAGCCCGCCGAGATCGCACCGTCATGAACGAACCCGACGCCGTCCGCTACGAGCGCATCAGCTCGGCGGCGGTGATCACGATCGATCGCCAGGATCGCCGTAACGCCGTCGACGGCGAGACCGCGGCCAGACTTTATGAGGCGTACCTACGCTTCGAGGCTGACGACGACGCGCGCGTGCTGGTCCTGACGGGCGCCGGCGGAATTTCGTTCTGCGCCGGGGCCGACCTGAAGGCAACCGAGACGATGGCCGGCCGGCTGATGACGCCGGAGGGGCCGATGGGCTTCACGCGGCTGACACCGTCCAAGCCGACGATCGCCGCGATCTCGGGGTTCTGTTTGGCCGGCGGCTTGGAGATCGCGCTGTGGTGCGATTTGCGGATCGCCACCGAAGGCTCGACCCTGGGCTACCCGGAGCGGCGCTGGGGCGTGCCCTTGATCGACGGCGGAACGCAACGCCTGCCCCGCATCGTCGGACTCGGCCGCGCCCTGGACCTGATCCTGACCGGGCGCATGATCGACACCCACGAGGCCTTCCAGATGGGGCTCCTGACCGAGATCGTGCCGGCTGGAGCGCACCTGGAGCGCGCGCTCGCCCTTGCCGAGGGCCTGTCCCGCTTTCCGCAGCGCACAATGCTGGCCGACAGGCGCGCCGCGATCGAGGGCCTGGGGATGCCGCTGGCGGACGGCCTGGCCCTCGAGGCCCAGGCCGGACCCGAGGTCTTCGCGGACGGGGCCCTCGGAGCCGCCCGGTTCGCCGCCGGCGAGGGCCGCGGCGGAGCGGGCGCCGGCGCCTGACATCAAGCGAACGGCGTCCTCGATCCCGCCCAGCCCCGATATGCTCGCCTGAGCATGGCTTATTTCGTCACAGGAGCGACCGGTTTCATCGGGCGCAGGCTCGTCGAGGAGCTGCTGGACAAGCGCCAGGGCAAGGTGTATGTGCTGGTCAGACCCGACTCGGCCGGCAAGCTCGAAGACCTGATCGAGCGCTGGAAGGCTGTAGCTGGCCAGAGCGCCGGCAAACGGGTCGTGCCCGTGCTCGGCGACCTGAGACGACCGCTGCTGGGCGTCGAGCGCGAGCGCGTGCAGGAACTGCGGGGCAAGGTCGCTGACTTCATCCACTTGGCCGCCATCTACGACATGACCGCGCCGGCCGAGCAGAACACGGCCGTCAACGTGGGCGGGACCACGCACGCGATCGAGCTGGCGCGGGCGCTCGACGCCGAGCGGTTGCACCACGTCTCCTCGATCGCGGTGGCGGGCACCTATAAAGGCGTGTTCGAGGAGAGCATGTTCGACGAGGGTCAGCGCCTGCCCTCGCCTTATCACCGCACGAAGTTCGAGTCCGAGCGGATCGTGCGCGAGCAGTCTTACCTGCCGTGGCGGATCTATCGGCCGGCAATCGTTGTCGGTGACTCGAAGACCGGCGAGATGGACAAGATCGACGGCCCGTACTACTTCTTCAAGGCGATCCAGCGCGCCCGGCAGCTGCTGCCCGAGTGGGCGCCGCTCGTCGGGGTCGACCTGGGCGCCACGAACGTGGTGCCGGTCGACTGGGTCGCGAGCGCGCTCGAGCACATCGCCCACGAGCCGGGCCTCGACGGCAAAGCGTTTCATTTGGTCGACCCGAGCGGGCAGCGCGTACAGGACCTGATCAACGAACTCGCTCACGCGGCGCACGCGCCGAGGGTGGCGCTCAGCATCGACAAACGTCTGACCGACCCGATCCCGAAGTGGCCGCTGGCGCTGGCGCTCGCCCTGCCGCCGTGGCGCCAGGCCAAGAAGGCGGTTTTGCGCGAGCTGGGCATTCCCGAGGAGCTGCTCGGGCACATGGAGCTGGTGCCGCGCTTTGACACGCGCGAGGCCGGTCGGGCGCTGGCCGGCTCACCGCTGGCCGAGCCGCCGCCGCTGCACGACTACGCGAACAAGCTGTGGGACTACTGGGAACACGAGATGGACCACAACGCGCCCCGCGGGCGCACCTTGAAAGAGGCGTTGGAGGGCCGGCGCGTGATGATCACGGGCGCCTCCTCCGGCATCGGGCGAGCAACCGCGCTGAAGGTGGCCGCCGCCGGCGGGGTGCCGCTGTTGGTGGCCCGCAACGTCGAGAAGCTGGAGCAGACGCGCGCGGAGATCGTGGCGGCGGGCGGCACCGCTTACGTCTATGCGGCCGATCTTGCGGACATGGAGTCGGTCGATCGACTGCTGGAGCGCGTCCTAGCAGACCACCGCAACGTTGACATGCTCGTCAACAACGCCGGCCGCTCGATCAGGCGCTCGATCGCGCTCAGCTACGACCGCTTCCACGACTTCGAGCGCACGATGCAGCTCAACTACTTCGGCGCCGTCAAGCTGATCATCGGCCTGTTGCCGAGCATGCGCGAGCGCGGCTCCGGTCACATCGTCAACATCAGCTCGATCGGCGTCCAGGCCAACCCGCCGCGATTCTCGGCATACGTCGCCTCCAAGGCGGCCCTTGACGCGTTCACGAAGGTCGTCGCCACGGAGGTCATCGGCGACGGGGTCACGTTTACGACGATCCACATGCCCTTGGTGCGCACGCCGATGATCGCGCCGACCCGGATGTATGACGCGTTCCCGGCGATCACCCCGGACGAGGCGGCGGACATGATCGGCGAGGCGCTCCGTTCACGACCCAAGCACATGGGCACGCGCCTGGGCAAGTTCGGCGAAGTCGCCTACGCGCTCTCGCCTGAGTCGGTGGACAGGATCCTGCACCTGGCCTACCGCGTGTTCCCGGACTCGGCCGCCGCCAAGGGACAGCGCGACGTCGAGGAGCGAGCCTCGTTCGAGCAGATCGCGATGGCCACGCTGACGCGGGGCGTGCACTGGTAGCCGGCACCGACAGCGCAAGCGCAAGCCCCGTCTTGTCGGCCGGGGCCGGCGGGAACGCGATCGAGGTCAGGGACCTGAGGAAGCGTTACGGCGAGCACGAAGCCGTTCGCGGCATCGACATCGATGTCAGGCGCGGCGAGGTATTTGGGCTGCTGGGCCCCAACGGCGCCGGCAAGACGACGACCGTCGAGATCTTGGAGGGCTACCGCAAGCGTACGAGCGGCGAGGTATCCGTGCTCGGTCACGATCCGGCGCTCCGGCAAATCGAGCTGAGGAGGCGTATCGGGATCGTCCTGCAGAGCGGAGGCATCTACAGCCAGGTAACGCCGCGCGAGGCGCTGGCGCACTGGGCGAGCTTCTATCCGGCGCCCCGTGACGTCGAGGAGGTGCTGGCGCTGTCGGGCCTGAGCGACCAGGGGGATACGCGCAGCCGCAAGCTCTCGGGCGGCCAGCTGCGACGCTTGGACCTGGCGCTCGCGCTGGTCGGCGACCCAGAGCTGATGTTCCTGGACGAGCCGACGACCGGCTTCGATCCGGAGGCGCGGCGCGGCGCCTGGGAGACCATCAGGAGGCTGCGCGACCTCGGCAAGACGGTCCTGTTGACGACCCACTACCTGGACGAGGCCCAGGCTCTGGCGGACAGGGTCGCGATCATCAAGGACGGTCGCGTCCTTGCGATCGGGCCGCCGCGGGAATTGATAACCCATCCACCTGGAACCAGCCCGTCCGCCGCCACGCGCTACCGGGTCACCTGGCGAGACGCTAGCGGCGAGTTCCACGAGCGCCAGACCGAGGACCCGACCCAGCTCTTGCACGAGCTTACGGGCGAAGCCCTGGCCAATGGCGATACCTTGGCGGAGCTGAGCGTCGGGCGGCCGACCTTGGAGGATGTCTATCTGGAGCTTACGGCCGATGTCTGAGGCGATTGCGTCAACCTGGCGGCAGTACCGGCTAGAGCGCAGGATGTTCTGGCGGAACCCGAGCGCGGCGTTCTTTAACTTCGTGCTGCCTTTGCTGTTCTTGATCGCCGGGGGCGCGATTTTGAGCGGCGAACAGAGCCAGCTGGACAAGCTGGTGCCGGCGATCGCCGGGATGAGCGTGATGTCGACCACATTTACGGCCTTGGCTTATAACGTGGTGTTCCTGAGGGAGCGGGGCGTCCTGAAGCGGATCAGGGGCACGCCCGTGCGGACCGGCTCCTATGTGGGCGGCCTGGCGGCGAACGCGGTAACAAACACGGCCCTGCAGATCGCGATCGTGGTGCTGGCGGGCAGGCTCGTGTTCGGGATCGGCTGGCCCAAGGACTGGCCCGAGCTGATCGTGTTCGTGGTTGCCGGTGTCGTTTGCATGGCCTCCCTTGGCGTCGCCTTCGCGCACGCCATCCCGAACTTCGAGTCCACGGCCGCCTACGTCAACGCCGTGTTCTTGCCAGTCGTGTTCGTGTCCTTCTATGCCTTCGACACCGCCAAGGCGCCGGGTTTCGTCGAGACGATCGCCGACGCCCTGCCGCTGAAGCCTTTGATCGAGGGGCTGTACGGGGCGATGGTCAGCGGCCGGAGCCTCGGCGAAAACCTCGACGGTCTGGCCGTGATCGGGCTGTGGGGCGTGCTCGGGGTATGGCTTGCCGTCAAAGGATTTACCTGGGAGCAGCGGCGCGGATAGGGTATGGCCAGATCAGAGCGCCCTCCAGCGAGGGACCCGTGCCGCGACCTGGAAGGAGGCGGGCAGAGATGAAGGAGTTGGCCGCAGGCGTCTACCAACTGGATGGACGGCCCAAGAACGCGATCAACGTATATGTGATCGGCGACGTCCTTATCGACGCCTCGACGAGGCTGGCCGAGAAACGGATCATGCGCCAGATCGAAGGCCGCCAGATCGCGGCGCACACGGTCACGCATGCCCATCCTGACCATCAGGGCTCAAGCCACGCCATCTGCGAGCGCTTGGGAATCCCGCTGTGGTGTGGCCAAGGTGACGTGCCCGCGATGGAGACCCCGGGCGCGATCAAAAACCCGAAGGCGCCGGGCTGGCTGAACTGGCTTCAGGAACGGACATGGACCGGTCCCCCCCACCCGATCGCGCGGGCGCTCAGCGAGGGTGACGAGGTCGCCGGGTTCATGGTGCTCGATACCCCGGGACACTCAGTCGGCCACATATCGTTGTGGCGCGAAGCCGACCGCACCTTGATCGTGGGCGACGTGCTCGGCAACATGCACTTCATAACAGGCATGCCCGGCCTGCACCTGCCGCCGAACCTCTTCACGCCCGACCCGGCCCGCAACCGCGAGTCGGCACGCAAGCTGGCCGCGCTGAGGCCGGCGCTCGCGTGCTTCGGGCACGGCGCGCCGCTGCGTGACCCAGGCAAGCTGGCCGACTTCGTGGCGCGGCTGCCTGGTTGAGCGCGCACCGATGACCAAGCGGCTCGATCCAGATGCCCAGTCGCTGCTCGACGTGATGGCCGCGATGGGCACAGCCCCCACACACACTCTTTCGGTGCGGGACGCGCGCGAGCGGATGCGGGCGACTTTCGTCGCCAGGGACCAGCCGGTCGCCGTCGAGCAGGTGGAAGATCTGTGGCTGCCAACCCCGGCGGGCGCGCTGCGCTGCCGTTTGTATCGACCCGAGCAGGGCAAGCTTCCTGTGGCGCTTTTCTTGCACGGCGGAGGTTGGACACTCAACGACGTCGATACCCACGACAGGCTGTGCCGGCGCATTGCCAGACGGTCTGGCTGGCTGCTGGCGTCACTCGACTATCGGCGAGCGCCTGAGCACAAACATCCCGCGGCCCTCGAGGACGCACACCTGGCATACCGCTGGCTCCTGGACAACGCCGGGCGCATCGGAGCCGACGTCAAGCACCGCGCACTCCTCGGCGAGAGTTCCGGGGGCACCACGGCGGCCGCGCTGACGCTTCTGCTGCGTGACATCCGCGGACCGATGCCGACGTATCAAGTCCTTGCCTATCCGGTCATGGACCGGAGCGACAGTTGGCCGTCGTTCTCAGAGCACGGCACCGGGTACGCGCTCGATCGCGATTTTCTGGCCTGGTACCTACACAACTACATCCCCCCGGAGTGGAACCCCCGGGACCCCTACCTCTTTCCCGGCGCCGCCTCCGATCTGAGCGGGCTGCCGCCGGCCTTGATCATGACCGCCGAGTTCGACCCGCTACGTGACGAGGGCACAGCCTATGCCGAGCGGCTCGCTGGCGCCGGGGTCGCGGTCGAGCACGTGCACGCCGATGACCAGATGCACGGCTTTCTGATGATGGACAGAGCCGTGCCCAGAAGCGGCGAGCTGATCGACCGCCTGGCGAGCGCATTGAAGACACACAGCTCAGCGCACTTTGACGCCGACGCGACCCGGCGGCCCGCAAGCGCTGTCGATGTCGAGGTCTCCTGACACGACCTTTTGCGTTACGGACAGCAGGCGATATCACGCGAGGTTTCGAGCCGTTCCCGGAGCGCCTCACGTCCGCGATGCAGCCGTGACTTCATGGCCGGGTTGCTGATGCCCAGAGCCTTGGCTGTCGCCGTTCCGGCCAGACCCTGGATGTCACGTAGAACGAGGACGGTACGCTGCTCCGGCGGAAGGCCGGCAATTGAGTCGACGATGCGCTCAAACTCGAGCCGTGCAAGCGTGGCGTCTTCGGCGGACGGTTCATCCGTGAGAATCGACGTTGGTCCGAGAAAGGTCGGTCGCGTCGTTCGCATGCACTCGTTGCGCACGATCTGAAACATCCAGGATTCGAAGGCTGCCGTCGCACGCAGCGTTCCGATCTTCCGGTAGAGGATGATCAGAGCCTCTTGTGCCGCGTCCTCGGCGTCCTCGGGCCTCGAGCAAAGGGAGTGAGCAAGGCGCCGCACATATGGATGGGAGCCGTCGAGAAGGGTCGTGATCGCCTGAGGATCGCCTCGTCGCGCGGCGCTGATAACCCGCTCGGTCAGCCAAGGCGAAGTGGTGGCACTCATCGAGCGTGCTTCTCGCCCGTATGAAAATGTGATCTTTCCACTCCATCCTTCTCTTTCCGGCTCGAACATCGCGTTTGCCTGTTCTCACTGTCTATCTCCCCAGACCGCGCTCGTGGTGCGCCAATATGGCGTAGCGTGCCGTCGATCCCGCGCCACACGGTCGCAAACGATTGGCGCCCCGTCATACAGGATCCGATCTCGGCGGCGAGCTCGCGGTTCGACGAATGCGGCGCGTCAATAGGATGCCGGCGACATGGCCGGCAGCCTTTTTACACAGTCAGCGAATGGACACTTCACGCCATCCGCCCATACGCGCGGCCCCTGGGATCCGCGAGCGCTGCACGGCGGCGCGGCGGCGGCACTACTCACCAGGGCGCTCGAGCAAGCTGGAGCCGGCGAGGAGCGTTGCACGGCAGACGAAGATGTCGAGCACGGGTCACAGTCAAGCCCCGAGCCACGCCAGGCGCCCTTGATCGCCCGGCTGGGGTTCGAGTTTGTCAAACCGATCCCGTTCGCCGCGCTGTCCGTGCCGGTACGGGTCATACGCGACGGCAGGCGAGTCCAGGAGCTGACGGCAGAGCTGAGGGCTTTTGGGGCGGGCAAGAAGAACGGAGATGGCGAGCTGATCGGCAGGGCCAACGCCCTGCGCATACAGGCAGTCCCTGCCGGGCTGCCCGACCTCGATGGACGACGCCAGCTTCCTGGTCCGGGAGCTGTCGAGACAATGCCGGGGCCGGAGGAAGGCGAGCCGATCGTGTTTGCGCTCGACACGACCGCTGTCGAGAGCTTCGCTACGAGCGGCATGGAGATGCGCTGGCTGAGCGACCCTTGGGCGCTGGGGCCGGCCCGCGTGTGGATGCGCATGGCCCAGCCGATCGTCGGTGAGGAGCCGGCCAGCCCACTGGCAAGGCTCGTCGCGACCGCCGACTTCGGTAACGGCGTCAGCAGAGAGCTGGACTTCGAGAACTACCTGTTCATCAACGCCGACCTGACGGTCCACCTGTGGCGGACACCCCGCGGCGAGTGGATCGGCTTGGACGCCAAGACCGTGTTGATGGACGGCGGCGGCGGCACCGCCGAAAGCGTCGTCCACGACCTGGACGGCCCGGTCGGACGAGCCTTCCAGACCCTCGTGGTTCAGCCGCGTTAGCGGTCCGCTGGCACGGCGTTAGGCGCTCTCAACGCACGACGACGTCGCCGAGCGCCTCATCGATCGCGGCGAGCGTGTCGGCGGTCAGCTCGATGCCCGACGCGGAGGCGTTGGCGTGGACCTGCTCGGGGCGGCTGGCGCCTACGATCGCGGAGGCTACGTTCGGCTCGCGCAGGACCCAGGCCAGGGCCAGCTGGGCGAGCGTGAGGCCGGCTTCGTCGGCGACGGGCTTCAAGCGCTGGACGGCCTCGAGTACAGGCTCGGCGGTGAGCCGGCCGATGAAACCGCTCATCTCATCGCTCGCCGCCCGCGAGTCGGGTGGCGGCGGCTGGCCAGGGAGATACTTGCCGGTCAGGACGCCCTGGCCGAGGGGCGACCACACGATCTGGGAGATCTGCTGTTTCGCGCACAGCGGGATCACCTCTGCCTCCGGTTGGCGCCACAGCATCGAGTACTGGGGCTGGCTGGAGACCCAGCGCTCGACGTCGGGCAGCGCAAGCGACTCCTCGATCCGCGTTGCCGGCCACTCGCTGAAGCCGATGTAGCGGGCCTTGCCGGCCGCCACGACTTCGGTCAGCGCTTGCATCGTCTCCGCAAGCGGTGTCTCATCGTCGTAGCGGTGACATTGGTAGAGGTCGACATAGTCGGTTTGCAGGCGCTTCAGGGAGGCGTCGATCTGCTTGTGGATCTGAGCCGCCGACAGGCCGTAGTCGGTGTCGGACATCGGGAAGTAGACCTTCGTGGCGAGCACGTAAGAGGAGCGCTCGCGCCCGCTCAGCACCTCGCCAAGCAGGGTCTCGGAAGCGCCGCGCCCGTAGACGTTGGCCGTGTCGATGAAGTTGATGCCCGCTTCGAACGCCGCTGTCACGCAGGCCTCGGCCTGCTCGCGGGCGACGCCCCCCGAGTAGGTCAGCCACGAGCCGAGGCTGATCTCCGAGACCGACAGATCGCTGGAGCCGAGTTTGCGGTAGCGCACCGGCGGAGCTTACTGGCTAGCGCCGTCCCCGCCCGAAGCTCTGCATCGGCGGCACGACCGCACGCATGTCAGGCCCGACCGCGGCGGCCCTTTCCTCACGCCCCTCCCCCGCCTCTGCCTGCTCGCCGGCGCCGCCCCCAGTTTCGGCGCCCGGCAGGCGGCGAACGCTGGCCAAGCCGTCCTCAGCTCCCGGGACAGACTCCAGGAAGCGCTCCAGCGCGACCAGCTCGCGCACGATCACGTTGATGACTCCTTCGGAGCGCTCCAGGCGTCCGTGCGCGAGCAGCAGCGGCTCGGCGCGCGCAAGCGTGCGGTGACGCTCGTAGACGGCCTTGGGCACGATCAGGTTGATCGTGCCGTGCTCGTCCTCGAACAGCAAGAACATCGTCCCGTTGGCGGTTCCAGGACGCTGCCTGGCGATCACCAGGCCGGCGACCGCGACCGAGCCACCGGATGGCAGCCGAGCGAGCTGTGCGCTGGTCGCGAGCAGCGGGACGGCCAGGCGCGGGCGCAGGATCGCAAGCGCATGATCGCCCGCGGTCACACCGCTCGTCGAGTAGTCGGCGACCAGGCGCTGCCAGCGTCCGAGCGGACGCAGGCGAGGCGGGGCGGGCAGCGCCAGGGGCAGGGCCAGCTGGGTAGCGCCGTCTTCGGGCACGCTCCGGGCCGCCGCCGCCAGGCCCAGCTGCCACAGGGCCACGCGCCTGCGCGCGTCCCGGGAGGCCGTGGCGGGCATGTCCACGAGGGAGTCGCAGGCGCCCGACCAGGCCAGCTGTTCGAGCGTCGCCCGGCTCGCCCCCACGCGCGCCGCCAGCTCGCCGAGGCTGGCGAACGGGCCGCCGCGCTCGCGCTCGGCCACCAGCTCCTCGATCTCCGCTTTGGTCACGTTTTTGACGTAACCGAGGCCGAGCCGCACGCCTGCGTCCTGGACCGTGCACGGTATCCGCGAGGCGTTGACGTCGATCCCGAGCACCTCGATGCCGCGGTGCTCGGCCTCGTGCACGAGACTGTCCGGTGCGTAAAAGCCCATCGGCTGCTCGTTCAGCAGAGCACACAAGAACTCGGGGCCATAATGGACACGCAGCCAGGTCGATTGGTAGGCGAGCAGCCCGAACGCGGCGCCGTGAGCCTTGGGAAAGCCGAAGCCGGCGAAACCCTCGACCATCGCCCATACGCGCTCCGCCGTCTGGCGGTCGGCGCCGACATGACGCATGGCGCCCTCAACGAAATGCTCGCGATGGCTCTGGATCTGCTCGTGTGAGCGCTTGCGGCTCATCGCGCGGCGCAGCCCGTCGGCCTCGCCGGGATCGAAACCGGCGAACGCTTCGGCGACCTGCATGACCTGGTCCTGGAAAATGACCGTGCCGAGCGTCTCCGCCAGGACCGGCTCGAGCGATGGGTGCGGGTAGGGGATCTCGAAGGAAGGATCCTCGCGTAGGCGCCGCAGGCGCTCGATATAAGGATTGATGGCACCGCCCTGAATCGGCCCTGGCCTTACGATCGCGACCTGGATCGTCAAGTCGGCGAGGCTTTTGGGGCGGGTCCTGCGCAGGGACTGCATCTGGGCGCGGCTCTCGATCTGGAAGACCCCGACCGTGTCGGCCGCCCTGATCGCCGCAAACGTGTCAGGGTCCTCGAAAGGGATCCTCGACAGGTCGATCCGTTCGGAGCGTGTGCGCGCGACTTCCTCGACGCAGCGCTCCACGGCGGAGAGCATCCCCAGGCCGAGCAGGTCGATCTTCAGGAAGCCGGCGTCCGCGCAGGAGTCCTTGTCCCACTGAACCATCTGCCGGCCTTCCATCGCCGCCGGCACGACCGGGCAGCAGTCGATCAATGGCTTGGTCGAGACGATCATCCCGCCGGAGTGCTGTGAGAGATGGCGCGGCAACCCGTATGACTCGGCGAGGAGGCGCTCCAGCCAGCGCCAGCGCTCTGAGCGGGCCGGAGTCTCGATGTCGTGCTCGGCGGGGCCGTAGCCATCGGCCGTGCGCGCGGCGCGCTCGATCTCGCCCGCGGGCAGGCCCAGCACCTTGCCCAACTCGCGGATCGCCCCGCGCGCCCTGAAGGTCGGGAAGGCCGCTACCAGGGCCGCGTGGTCGTTGCCGTAGCGCTCATGCACCCTCGGGATCAGCCGCTCGCGGATATCGCGCGGAAAGTCGAGGTCGATGTCGGGCAGACCGTGCAGACCTTCGTGCAGGAAGCGCCCGAGCAAGAGGTCGTTGGCGATCGGGTCGATGTGCGAGAGGCCCGTCAGGTAGCAGACGATCGAGGACACCGACGAGCCCCGCCCGCGCCCCGGCGCCAACAGCGCGCGCACCGAGTCCGGCCCGCGCACCTCTCGCGCGACTTCGCGGGCAAGCTCGAGCATGTCGTGGTGCAGCAAGAAGAAACCGGCCAGTCCGAGCCGGTCGATCACGCGCAGCTCTCGCTCCAGGCGTGCCCGCGCCTCGCGGCGGTGGGCATCTGAAACTCTCTGCCCGCTCCCGTAACGGTCCTCCAGCCGGGCCGCGCACAGCTGCGCCAAGCGCCTGTCCGCACTTACGTCCTCGGCGCCGGGGTAGCGGTAGCCGAGGTCGGTCCGCAGGTCGAACGTCAGACGCTCGGCCAGCAACAGCGTCTCGCGGACCGCATCCTGGTGCTCGGCGAAGCGGTTTGCCATCGCCTGTGGCGAGGCCAGCACATGGCTGTGGTTGCCTCGGCGCAGCGGCTCGCAGGCATCAAGCGTCGTGTGGTTGGCCAGCGCCACGAACGCGTCCTGCAGCTCCGCCCTGCCGCGCCCATGCGCGTGCACGTTGCCGGTGGCCACGCACCTCACCCCCAGCCGCCTGGCAAGCGCGACCAGCCCGCGGTTGCGAGCGCGATCGTCGCGCGCGTAAGGGCGCTGCAGCTCCACGCGCAGACCCTCTTGCCCAAACGCGTCGAGCAGGCGCCTGGCGATCGGATCGCCGTAGGCGCCACCCGCGCGCGCCTCCCCCGCGACCATCGATCTCCCAGCGCAACCCGTCAGGCAGACCAGACCCTCGGCGTGGTCAAGTATCGACCGCAGCTTTACTCGAGGCTCCTCCCGCTCGCGGTGCCCGCCAGGGCCCTCACGGGTGCGGGCGTGGGCGAGCGTCAGGATGCGGCAGAGGTTGCGCCAGCCTTGCGCGTCGCGTACCAGCAGCGTCAGGTGGCCGGTCTCACCGAATCCGGCGCGGTCCCCGGCGCTCCCGGCTCGACCCCCGACTCGACTCCCGGCACTCCTCGCGCCCGCCCGGCACCCCGACGCGACGACGGCGTCCTCGATGATCACGTCGATCTCGGCTCCGTGGATCGCGCGCACCCCGCAGCCAGCGGCGGCCTGGGCCAGCTCCATCGAGCCGGACACCGAGTTGTGGTCGGTCACGGCGAGCGCCCCGTAGCCGAGTTCGCCCGCACGCCGGGCGAACTCGTCCGGCAGCGAGGCTCCGTCCAGGAACGAGTACGCCGAATGGCAGTGCAGCTCGGCGTATGGCGGCGTGCGGGCCATCTGGACTATCCCTGCGCGGCCATCTGGCTATCTCTGCGCAAACCAACCGCCGCCTACGAGGTCCCTGAAGACCACCAGATTGCGTCCGCGCACACTGACGATTTCCCAGTAGCGCCTGCGCAGCGGCCGGGAGGCCCACCAGCGGTCCTCCACGAGCCAGGACTCGCGCACGTGCTCGATCCTCGCGCCGTCGACTTCGACCGGCGCGCCGGTGCCGTCCGCGCGCACGCGTGCGGGCCGGGGCGTGCTCAGGGCTCGCGCCGCCATACGATCCCCTCAGCACTGCAGCGGCGCCAGCAGCGTGCGCCGCTCGGGCACTCTCGAGTCGGGGTCCACGCACACTGCCCGCAGCGCCGCGTCCAGGCCGGCGACGGCGCGCATCTGGGCGATCGCCTCGCGCAGGCGCACGGCTCTGCTCTCCTCAGGCGAGCGATCCAGCAGCGAGCGCTGCGTTCCCGCCGGGGGACCGAAACGCTCGACAGCCAGCCCCAGCTCGGCGACCGGCCCCGGCAGCAGCGCAAGGCGCGAGCAGATCGCCAGGCAGATCCGCCGCCGGTCGCTGAGCGCCTGTCTGAACACCGCCCGCTCGTGCCAGGTCCCGGCGTGGGCGCCGCCGGCCAGGCGCGCGGAGATCGCGACCGCCCCCAGCGCGCGCCCGCGCCGCTCGGGTCGAGCCAGCAGCCGGTCGACGAGCACGCCCAGAACCCGCTCCAGTGCCTGGCCGGAATTGGCATCGCCGACGCTCATCGTCTCGCGCAGGCGCTCCCCGGGACTGCGCGGTCTCAGTGGCTCGTCCTTGCCGACGGCCAGCTTCCAGGCGAAGGCGCCCGCCGCGCCGAAGCGGTCGGCGAGCGCATGGCGCCCAAGCCTGGCCACCTCCCCGAGCGTGCCCACGCCCAGGCGCCGCAGCGGCTCGACGAGCGCCACCGTCTGGGGACGGTAGCCGAGCAGCTCGACCGGCCGGTTAGAGAGCCAGCACCGCGCCTCCTCGTCCGCGACGGCGAACGGTTTGCGCGAGCGCACAGCCAGGGCACAGGCCAGGGCGCAGAAAGGAGTCGGCCCGGCGCCGATGCGCGGCTGGCGAGCGGCATCGCCCCCACGGACCGCGCGCGCGGCCGCGCTCAGCGTGGCCTCATCGCCGCCATACAGCCCTCGCAGCGGCTCGGCGGCGAACCAGGCCAGCCCCGGATGGCCCGGCTCGACAGCAGCCCCAATCCCTTCCAAACCGCACAAGACGGCCTCCCACACATCGCCCACGGCAAGCGGGTCAGGCGGTACGAGTACCAGCTCTGGGCAGCGGACAAGCGCCTCGCCGAGCATCATTCCCGCCCCCACGCCTCTCGCTTCGGCGGCCCCGGAGATCTCGCCGATGCGCTGGCCCGATCCCGGCCGGTCGGCGCCGATCCGGGGAGCCAGCGCCAAGGCCCGGCCCAGCAACCCCTCTCCGCCGGCGGCGACGGTCAGCTCGAAGCGGGGCAAGTAGACGCAGACGACCATGATGCGAACGTATGTTCGCATATGGTCCGGCCGAGATCAACCGGCGGGTTGACCGACACGCACACGCGCGCGCACGTGTCCGGTCGGGTCGCCAAGACCGATCCGTCACACATAGCCAACGGCCCGCCGCGCGCGCGCGGCACCCCCAACCGTGATTTCGTCAGGTCATCCGCCGGCGGCCCCACGCGCGCGCGAATGGGCCAAAAACGATCCGTCAGTCCATCGTCAAGGGGCCCTCGGCGGACCCGCTGAGGAACTGACGAACGAAAGGGTTCTCCGAAGAGAACATCCGCTCGGCGTCGCCCGCCTCCACGATGCGCCCGCGCCAGAGCAGCGCGATGTACTCGCCGATCTGGCGCGCGGAGGCGATGTTGTGGGTGACGACTATGTAGGCGCCGCCGTAGAGCTGGTGCATCTCCTGGATCAGGTCGCACAGCAAGGCCGTGCGCACGGGGTCAAGGCCAGAGTCGGGCTCGTCGAAGATCACGATCTCGGGCTCCATCACGAGCGCCCTTGCGAATCCCGCCCGCTTGCGCATGCCGCCCGAGAGCTGGGAGGGCATGTAGTCGATCGCCTCCGACAGGCCGACGTCCGACAGGCGCCGTTTGACGATTTTCGAGATCTGCGCCTCGGACATGTCGGTGTGCTGGCGCAGCGGGAAGGCGACGTTGTCGTATACCGACATCGAGCCGAACAGGGCGCCGTCCTGGAAGAGCACGCCGATCTTGCGTCGCAGTTCGAGCAGCTTCGGCAGCGTCAGTTGGCTGACCGCCTGGCCTTTGACGACGACCTCGCCCGAGTCGGGGAACATCAGGCCGATGATGTGCTTGATCAGGACGCTCTTGCCGGTGCCCGACGGGCCCAGCACGACCGTGACGGTCTCGTCGGGGATCGCGAGGTTCAGGCCGCTGAGGACCGGCGCTCCTCCGAGCCGCTTGTGCACGTCCAGGCAACGGATCGCCCAGCGATCGTCGTCGGGATCGCCGAGCAGGTCGACCTCGCTGGAGTGATACTCGAACTCGTGCTCCCCCTCGGGAACACGACCCGCGCCCTCTCCCATGCCCTGCGGCGTGTCGTCAACTGACTCCACTCCCGCGGATATTAGTCGCCCTCTCCCCTCGGTCGCGGCCTCCTCGGGCCGACCCAAACGCGCGCTGGCGAGAGTCCGACGATCCGCGCGGCCCGATTAGCCCGCGCAGATCGGCCCCAGGATGGCGAGACGGCCTCCTTGGGGGCGCAGACAGCGAGCGCCATCCGTCTGCTCTGCGCGCCGATGCCGGCATCGAGAGATGAATCCTTTCTGCCGCCGGGCGGCTCTTACATGCGTGTCGTCATTCTCAGATCCGATGCGAGAGGAGACCCAGCACCAATGGTCGTCATCTATGTCGTGGTAGGCGCTGTCGTCGTCTGTGGTTGCGTGCTCGTCCGGAGGGCTCGCTCTCGTGGCTGATCCGGACGGGCAGGCATCGCGAGCACCCGAGGCAGCCTTGACATCTCCCGCCTACGCCTCCCCCCTCGCTCGCCAGCTCGCGCGTGGAGCAATCGGATTCGGACTGGTCGTCTCGGCGGTCGCGCTGACCCCCAGTCTGGGGCCGGCGGCGCTCCTGCTCGCGCCACCCGCGATGGTCGCGTTCCGCGGCTGCCCGACCTGCTGGGCGGTCGGGCTGGCTGAAACCATCTCCGCGCGCCGGTTCCAAGGCACGTGCACCGACGATGTCTGCGCGCTGCAAAGGTCTCCGTCTCTTACGAAGAGAGTGCTGCCATATGCAAGGGATTGAATGCAAGGATTTGCGTAAGGCCTACGGCAAGGTACAAGCCCTCGACGGGGTGACGTTCACGGCCAAGCCCGGCGAGATACTCGCGCTGCTGGGCCCGAACGGCTCGGGCAAGACGACGGCGGTCCGCATCCTCACGACCCTGTCCACCCCAGATTCGGGCTCAGCGCGTGTAGCCGGCAGGGATATCGTGCGCGAAGCGCCGCGAGTCCGGGAGGCAATCGGATTGACCGCCCAGGAGACGGTGCTCGACAGCTTCCTCACGGGCGAGGAGTACCTGCATATCGTCGCCCGCCTGCGCCACATCCCCGGCTCACGACGCAAGCAAGAGATCGCGGCGCTACTGACCGAGCTAGAACTCGAGGAGATTGCCCGCGGCCGGATCGGCGGCTACTCGGGTGGGATGAGCCGACGCCTGGACATTGCGGCGAGCTTGATCGGCAACCCCGCGGTGCTCTTTCTCGACGAGCCCTCTACCGGCCTCGATCCGCACAGCCGTGAGCGTCTGTGGGACGCAATCCGCCGGCGCGCACGCGCGGGCGCGACCGTGCTGCTCACCACCCAGTACATGGAGGAGGCCGACGCGCTCGCCGGGTCTGCCATCCTGCTGGCACAGGGACGGATCATCGCACGCGGCACACCCGACGCGCTCAAGGATCGCATCGGTGGCAGCGTTGTGGAGTTGACGCTGACGGACCCAGACCAGAGAGAGTCGGCGCTGGAGGCGCTTGAGGGAACGACAGATCCCTCGCCGCCAGGAGAGAGGCCTGAGGTACTGAGCTTCATCCTGCTGAAGTCCAGTCCTCCGCTGTTGATGATTCTGCAGCGCCTGGATGCTGAGGGCATCGCAATTACCGATGTGATGGTCAGCCGCCCGACGCTGGACGAGGCCTTCCTGCAGCTCACTCGCGGAGCCGGCACAACCCGGCAGGCGAACGCACCCCAGCGCGAAACGGCGGCTGCGCGATGAGCAGTCACGGCACCGCCGTCGATACCGGAGAGAGCGCGATCGGCACATCCGGCAATTGGCGGCAAGCGACGACCGACATCGTCACGTTGATGCGGCGTCACCTCATCCGCTACCAGCGCCGGCCCGATGTGATCATCTTCATCCTCATCCAGCCGTTCATCTTGCTGCTTCTATTTCGTTACGTGATCGGCGGAGCGATTCACATTCCGGGAGTAAATTACATCGAGTACCTGATACCGGCGGTGGTCACACTCGCCATCATCAACGCATCGTCCTCTCTCGGCGGAGGACTGACCGAGGATCTCATCTCCGGCGCGGTTGATCGCCTGCGGGTGCTGCCGATCACGCGCTCCGGATTCCTTACCGCACGTGTGCTGTACGACACGGCGAGAAACCTGTTCGTCATTCCCCTCATGTGGCTGCTCGGAGTGGCCGTCGGCTTTCGCTTCAGCGGGACGTTGCCCAACATCCTCCTCGGTTGCGGTCTGGTACTCGCACTCGGCATCGCGTTTGCCTGGATCTCGATCGTGATCGGGATGTGGAGCGGCTCGCTGGAAACCACGCAGGGCCTTGCGGTCCTCATCTTCATCCTGGCCGGCTTCATCTCCTCGGGCTTCGTCCCCGTGTCCACGATGCCGTCATGGCTGCAGGGCGTGGCGGGCGCAAGCCCCGTCACCCACGTCGACAACGCGCTGCGCATCCTCACGACGAGCGCGAGCGGGCCGTTGACACACGAAATCACACTCGCTCTGGTCTGGATCGCCGCCATCATTGCGATAACGGTCCCTCTTTCGATCTGGCGCTACTCGCACTACACCCGCTGAGAGCGCCTAACAAAATGTGCGCACGTCTGAATACGACCTATGACCTTCGCGGAGCTGTGACGACATGAACTCGAATGACAACAGCAGGGTCGCCGTCATCGGCGCCGGCCCCTCGGGAATCGCGGCCTGCAGGGTGTTGCAAGAGCGCGGAATCCATTTCGACTGCTTTGAGAAGGGGTCTGGCATCGGAGGCCTGTGGCGATATGAAAACGACAACGCGATGGCATCCGCCTATAGCTGCCTGCACATGAACACCTCCCGCGAGACCGCCCAATACGAGAGTCGTGCGATGCCGGACTACTACCCGGACTTCCCGCATCACACGCAGGTTCTCGCTTACCTCGAGGACTACGTCGGCCATTTCGGCCTGCGCGATGGCATTCGCTTCCGATCCGAGGTGATCGGGGTGCGGCCCGTGGAGAATGGCTGGGACGTCGAATGGCGGGATATCGGCGGCGGGACCCAGGGCGAGCACTACGCGGCGGTACTCGTCGCCAGCGGACACCACTGGGACCCGCGACTGCCCGACCCCCCTCTGCCCGGGAGTTTCGCGGGATCTGAGATTCATTCTCATTTCTACCGCACACCGGAGGGCTTCTCGGACAAGAACGTGCTCGTCCTCGGGCTCGGCGACTCCGCGATGGACATCGCCTGCGACACCTCTCGCACCTCTCGTACAACCTTTATCAGCGCCCGGCGCGGTGCCTGGATCGTCCCCAAACACCTCGGCGGCGTGCCGATCGACCAGGTCGGCAGAAAGCTACAGTCCCGCGTCCCGATCGCTCGCGAGCTCGCAAGCGGCCCGCTGTTCAGTCTCGGCAGCACGCTGTTCGCACGTAAGATCCGCGCGATCCAGGGCCGGCCCGAGGATCACGGACTGCCGAGACCGGACCCAAAGCTGACGAGGGCCCACATCGCAGCATCCTCAGAAATCATGGGGCGCATCGGTCAGGGGCGCGTGCGGGCAAAGCCGTGGATCTCACGAATGGACGGTGAGCAGGTCCACTTCGTCGACGGGTCGAGTGAGACCATCGACGCGATCATCTACTGCACCGGCTACCGGATCGCCCTACCTTTTTTGACGCCAGAGATCATCGACCCGAGTGGCGAGGAGATACCTCTCTATCAACGGGTGGTCCACACCGATCGGCCGGGTCTGTACTTCATCGGGCTGGTCGACCTGGCGGGTCCAGTGAACCCGCTCTCAGAGCAGCAGGCGGAGTGGGTTGCCGACCTGATCGAGGGCAAGGCGCAGCTGCCGCCGGCGGCGCAGATGAAGAAGGTCATTGCGCGTGAATACCGGCGGCGACGAAAGCGCTTCGGCGCGACCGGCCCTCGCGCCATCCATGTCGATTTTTTCCCGTATCTGAAAGCCCTCGAACGCGAGCGTAAACGCCATGCCCGCGACGGTCGTGGCCGCGATCGAGAGCGGGCAGCCGTCTCCAAGCTCGTCGACAACGCTCGCTCGCCGGCTTAACGGCGCTTACACTCCTCGCCCGGTACGGGATGGCCGTTGAAAGAGGGCAGCGTCAGGCTGGGACGGTCGTCAGCTCCTCCTCCCAGCGGAATCCCGTCGGGGCGGGCGCTAGCGTGAGCGGGCTGGTGGGCAAGCCGTCGGGAGGGTTGGACGGCAGCCCGTCAGGAGGGATGGGGCGCCCGTCGGCCGGCGGGGTGTCGTCGTAGCCGGCGGGGGCGATGTCGTTGGGGGCATCGGGGTGAAAGAGAGACGCCAGGTACTGCGCCTGACCGCGGCCTGGTCCCAGCTCGAACATACCTCCAGCGTAGACGCCGATGCCGTGCTCAGCGCAGAAGTCGTATCCGTCACACAGCGCCCGCAAGGAGCCGAAGCGCGACGGCTTGATGTTGACCATCCGTGGCGCGAACTCCAGCGCCTGGATGCTCGCGACCGAGCGGACCGGCGAATCCCACGTTATGCGGTCGCGATATGGCGCGAGCGCGGCACCAACCTCAGGGGTTGCCAGGTAGGGATCCTCGAGCCAGGCGTTCGGAAAGGCCTCTGCGACCCGCCGGCAGAGATCGGCGTCGACCGGATTTAGAGGACCGAGATCGGGGGTAAAGCCCTTGAAGTCGAGCGTTTCGATCGCATCAAGCTCGGCAAGTTCGCCCAGCAGCCGCTCGTCCCATGAAGCGACCACGTTCAGCTTCAGGCGCATCCCCGGATAGCGGCCAAGCAGATCGTGCAGCCCCTCCGCTGAGGGCGGCTCGCCCAGGCGCGCCGAGAGCACGAACGCCAGCGGCTTTGGCTCCAGCCCAAGCACTTCGTGCAGCGCGCGGCCATCCTGGCGCAGCGCGAGGTCGAGCGCCGCCGAGTGAAATGCCCAGCGTCGCCAGGTTCGGAAAGCCTCGAAGATGGGCTGCGTCGCGCACAGATCGAGCCCGTCGATGTGGGCGCCGAACTCGGCCAGCGTCCACGATCCGGCCAGATCCGGAGCGCCTTCCCGTTGGAACGAACGATGGTCGTCGGCGAAAGGCAGTATGTCCTCACCGACACCTTCCTCGCCCCCGCCACGCAGACACACGACGGTGGTCAGCCGCTCGAAGCCAAAGTTCTTCTCAAGCCCCCTCAGGTGACAGGACTCGATCTCCAGAGTCAGACCGGCGAGCTTGTCGAATGTGGATGACATATACGACTCCTTTGTTTGAATTTGACAGACGCGCCTTGCACTGAGAACCTAAACCCGACCGACGAAGCCGACCTGCGCGCCGTCGACTGAGGTCGAAAGCCAGTAATGACGGCGTTGGAAGGCGTATGTGGGAAGCTCCACGTAGGTGTAACTCGCCACGGGAAAGAGCGGATCCCAGTCGACCACCACCCCGCGCACATGAGCCTCCGCGACACGACAGAGGGTCTCCAGCGCCCGGTCCGCTGAAGCCGAGCCGATCTCTCGCAACTCTCCCTCGAGGCGAGGGTCGAGACCGTCTTGGCCCTCACGGTGAGCCACTCCGCGGATCAGGCAAGCGGTCGCATCACCGGCTGCCAGCGCTCGCAGACCGGTGAGCAGCTGCTCACGACTCGCGGCCAGGAGCACCGCGCGCTCACTGAGATGTGCACGGTGGCGCGCAAGCGTCGCGGCGATGTCAGGCAAAGTCAACTCAACATGTGCCAACAGATGCGCGTGCAGGCGCTCGGCCTGTGCGACCAGAGCCTCGCTGCCCTTGGCTGAGAGCGGGAACGGCAGCACCGGCGACATGGCTATCACGCCACGATCTGGACGATCGGCGGACCCCTGCGATCGCTGTGAGGATGCCTGCGAGCATGACGGCGGCGCCTCTTCCAGGACCGCGTGCGCATTCGTGCCGCTCATCCCGAACGAAGAGACTCCCGCCCTGCGGGTACGATCACCGCTGGGCCAGCACACCGCCGCGTCGAGCAGCTCGACCTCTCCCTCCGACCAATCGACATGCGCCGAAGGCTCATCGGCATGCAGAGTCCTCGGCAGCAGCCCGTGGCGCATCGCCATCACCATCTTGATCACACCCGCAACACCGGAGGCGGCCTGAGTGTGGCCGATGTTGGACTTAACCGTGCCAAGCCGCAATCGTTCGCCGCCGCGATTCTGGCCGTACGCCCCGATGATCGCCTGTGCCTCGATCGGGTCGCCCAAGGGCGTGCCGGTACTGTGAGCCTCCACCACGTCAACCTCCGCGGCGGAGATGCCAGCCCTTGCGAGCGCCTGGCGGATCACCCGTTCCTGCGAGGGTCCACTGTGTGCGGTCAGACCGTTGGAAGCACCGTCCTGGTTCACCGCCGAGCCCGGTAGCAAGGCGAGCACTCTGTGGTTGTTTGCGCGCGCGTCCGCGAGACGCTCCAGCAACAGCAGGCCCGCTCCCTCTGAAAAGCCGGCACCATCCGCGCCCGCGCCGAAGGACTTGCAGCGCCCATCCGGCGCGAGGCCACGGTCACGGGAGAGGGCGATAAACAGGGTAGGAGTGGCGATGACCGAAACCCCGCCGGCCAGCGCAAGCGAGCACTCCCCAGCGCGCAGCGCCTGGCTGGCGAGATGAATCGCCACGAGTGAAGAGGAACAGGCGGCATCAACGTTGATCGCTGGTCCCTCCAGGCCCAAGGTATAGGCGACACGCCCGGAGATGAGGCCCGTCGCGCTACCGATCAGACGGAGATGCTCGAGTTCCGGCAGATCCACACCCAAGCCGTAGTCTGAAAATGCGACCCCAGCAAAGATGCCCGCCTGGCTTCCTCTCAGCGACTCCGGATCGATTCCGGCGTGCTCGCAAGCCTCCCACGCGCACTCGAGCAGGAGTCGCTGCTGAGGATCCATAGCCAGCGCCTCTTGCGAGTCAATCCCAAAGAAAGCGGCGTCAAACTGCCCTGCGTCATATAGGAAACCTCCATGGCGGGCGTAGCTCGTGCCCAGACTGTCCGGATCGGGATCGAACAGGCCCTCTAGATCCCAGCCACGATCGGTCGGGAAAGGCCCGATGGCGTCTGCGCCCGACGCGACCAGCCGCCACAGCTCTTCTGGCGATGAGATCCCACCCGGATAGCGGCAGCTCATGCCCACGATCGCGATCGGCTCGCTGGCGCGCCGCTCGAACTCCCGCAGCTGTGCGCGGGTCTGTTGCAGCTCGACCATCACGCGCTTCAGGTGCGGGAGTAGTTGGTCTTCGCGAGACACGCCGCTCACGACTCCGCGAGATCCATCTCGATCAGCTCCACGATCTGCTCAGCCGACGCCGACTCGATCATCTCCACGGTGACACCAGCGTTCCCACCCACCTGGTCCTCAGAGGCCAGCCGCGCCAGCAGAGAGCGAAGGCGCCCGCCGACTCGCTCACGCTCGCCGACGCCCGCCGTGAGCGAGGCGAGCGCCCTCTCGAGCGTGTCGATTGCTTCGTCAATCGTTGAACTCTGCGATCTCCCGTCAATCACCTTCAGGCGCAGGAACTCCGCAACGGCCGTTGGGGTGGGATGATCGAAGACGAGCGTGGCCGGCAGCTTGAGCCCGCTGGCCTTGCCCAAGCGGTTCCTGAACTCCATTGCGATCAACGAGTCAAAGCCCGCGTCCTTGAAGGGAAGCCGCGGGTCGATAGCCTCATCCGAGACGTACCCGAGCACACCAGCGACGTGTTCTCTGACGAACTCGACGCAAATGCCGTCCCAGTCCGCTTCGGGGGAGTCGGCAAGCTTGTCCGCCAGCGCGCCGCGAGCGTCGGCGGCGCGACGGATGGAGGTACGGACCAGCCCCCGCAAGCTCGTAGGCAACATGCCGTGCTTGGCGGCGAGACGCAAGGCAGCCGTGTCCAGGCATATCGGCAACAGCAAAGGCTCGCCGATCTCCCGCGCGATATCGAAAAGCTCGAGCCCCTGCGCGTCCGAGAAGGGCACGATCCCCCGGCGCTCGAAGCGCGCACGCTCGGACGGCTCGAGCTTCCCGACTCCGTCGGCCGTCCGATCCCAACCACCCCAAGCCAACGACATCCCCCGTAGACCCCGAGCACTCCGGCGCAGAGCGAGAGCATCCAGGAATGCACCGGCGGCCGCGCAGCAACCCTGTCCCGGGCTGCCTGTGACGGCTGCGGCAGAGGAGAAAAGGATCATCTCCGCATGCCCGACCAGCTCGTTCAAATTGATCGCCGCGTTCACCGTCGGGGTCATCACTCGCTCAAGGCGATCTCCGTCCAGCGACTCCATCGCCCCGTCGTCGCGTATTCCTGTGGTGTGCACGACCAGACTCACTGGGTGCGCGTCGGGCACCGACGCCAGAAGGCTCTCCAGCTGCGCTCTGTCCGACGCATCGCACGCGGCGACTCGCACCTCACAGTCCAGCCCTCGCAACTCTGCCTCCAACTCCTTCGCGCCGTCGACCCCAAGCCCATCCGAACTCGCTAGCAATAGGCGCTGAGCACCGTAGGCGCCCGCCAGATGACGCGTCAGCAAGGCCCCCAGACCGTCGGGTCCATTGGTGATCAGAACCGTGCCACCGACCTCAGGCGAGGTCGACGGGTCATCGGCCTTGGCCTCGGCCAGCGGATCGGGAGCATGCGTCCCGCGTCGACGAGCGAGCCGCGGGCAGTACAGCGCGCCCTCACGCAGCGCAAGCTCGGACTCATCGCTAACCAGGGCGCCGTAAAACAGATCACCAGAAAGCTCGCTCCCGTCGAGATCGACAACACCAAAGCGGCCGGGGTGTTCGGACTGGGCTGAGCGCACGAGACCCGCGAGCGCAGCTTGAGCCGGGTCGGGCACGTCACCGCCGCGGACGGCGACCGCGCCTTCGGTGATCACCAGAAGCCTGGCCTCCGCGAGGGGCCGCGAGGCGATCCACGCCTGCAGCAGCTCGAGCGTTTGCGCGGTCCCCTGCTGGACGCTCTCGGCGTAGCCGTCGGGATCGGGACGGTCCTCGCGGAAGATCACGCGCCCAGCCAGAGCTTTGGCCCCGAGCAGCACGAAATCCGGCACGGCGGCGCCCCCCTCGACAGCGCGCTCAAGCGCTTGCAGGCTGGCATGTCGCTCCAACTCGACGCCCGCGACCTCACAATCGTCAGGCTCGCCGAGGACCGCCGAGCGGAACCGGGAGCCACCAGCAGGAGCGCATTGGGACCTCACCCAATCGAGTTCATAGAAAGCGTTGTGACTGCGCCCAGCGGCTTGCATTCGGTTACGGTCGACCGCCTGAAGCTGCATGGCCCGGATCGAGAGCACCGGGGTGCCGTCCTCCCCGAAGGCCGTCAGGCTCGGCGCACCCTCACCTCCATCTCTGCGGACAAGTACACGCAATACCCTCGATTTCATCCCAAACAAACACACGCCCGCGAAAGCACACGGAACCTCCAGTTCGTCCGCATGCCCGCCGTCGAGCGTATCCAGGCATGCGGCATGCAACACGGCATCGAGCAGCGCTGGATGTATCCCAAACCCGTCCGCGGAGGACGTCTGCTCAGAATCGAGTTCTACCTCCGCGCAAAGCTCGTCTCCAAGCCTCCAGGCCGAGCCAAGTCCCTGAAAGATAGGCCCGCGGTCGTAGCCAGTGTCGGCCAGCCGTTCATAAAGGAGATCCGTGTCCAGCTCCCGCGCACCCTCGGGAGGCCATACGCCACCGACCCGACTCTCGGAGCCTTCACGGTCAAACATGCCCGGACCGTCGGCAAAAGAGCCGTCACCGGTTCCACCGAGCACGCCCGCGGCATGACGAGTCCACTCCTCTTCGACCCCCAGATCAGCTGCCGAGGCCCTCTCCAGGCGGGAATAAATACCGAACGAGCGCCTTCCCTGCTCGTCGGCCTCAGATACCGAGAGCTGAAGCTGTACAGCGCCCTCCTCGGCGAACGACAATGGGGCATCAAGGGTAAGTTCCTCGACGATCTCCGAACCAACCCTCTCCCCCGCGGCCAACGCCAGCTCCAGGAAGCCGGCACCAGGCATGAGAGCTTGCCCCCCGAATGCGTGATCTTCCAGCCATGGATTCGCCTCGAGCGAGAGGCGGCCGGTGAACAGCCAGCCCCGCTCCTTGGCCAAGGCGACCGCGGCGCCCAGCAACGGATGGCCGGCCGCGGATTGGCCAATCGAGATCGCGTCTCCGGCCCCCGGCGTGGGAAGGAGCCAGTAACGCTCGCGCTGAAACGCATAGGTGGGTAGACACACATTGCGAGCGCTACAGCCGGCGAACAGCGCCTGCCAATCGACATCGACGCCGCGAGTCCACACCTCGGCCACGGACCTCAGGAAACGCTCAGGACCGCCCTCCCCACGACGCAGCGATCCAACCACCACAGCATCGTCGGGGTCGTCGATGAGCTCCTCGACACTCTCCTGCAACCCCGTCGCCAGAACGGGATGTGGACTGACCTCGATGAAGGCCCGCTGCCCATTCTCGAGCAGCATATGTGTGACCTGTCCGAACTGAACAGGCTCACGCAGATTGCGATACCAGTACTCACAGTCAAGCTTCGAGGTATCCAGAGGCCCCCCGGTCACAGTTGAGAAGAAGGGCACATCTCCCGCGCGCGGAACGATCGGCCCAAGCGCATCCAGCAACTCCTCACGCAGAGCCTCCGCTTGCGGAGAATGCGTAGCGACTGTTCCGGCAACCATCCGCGCCCTCACGCCGTCGGCCTTGAGTTCTTCGAGCAGCCCTTCGAGCGCTCCTAAATCACCGGCAACCCCCACTGACGATGGTCCATTCACCGCCGAAATCGTGATCCGATCACCCCACTTCGCAAGGCGCGGAGACAGCTCACCCAAGCCAAGCCCGACCGACACGATCGCTCCCTTCCCGACGAGGTCTACCAGGGCCCGGCTACGCAGAGTCACCACCCGCGCGGCGTCCTCGAGCGATAGTCCACCCGCCACATGAGCAGCGGCTATCTCACCCTGAGAGTGACCCGCCACGGCCGTCGGACGCACACCGCAGGAACGCCACAGGCCAGCCAGTGACACCACTATCGCAAACAGAACAGGCTGTAGGACATCGATTCGGTCGAGCCCGGGCGCGCCCTCAACGCCCAGCAGCACCTCCTCGAGGGACCAATCAACGTGCTCCGCAAGCGCCTCTTCGCAGGCGTGCATGTGCTTCGCAAACACAGGTGAGCGGCCCAGCAGTTCGAGCGCCATACCGTCCCACTGCGAGCCCTGGCCGGGGAAGAGGAATACGGCACCGGCACCACGCCTCGTTGCAATACCCTCGATCACGTTCTTTACGGACTCGCCGTAGGACAGGGCCGAAAGCACGCCCAGCCGCTCCTCGCGCTCGCCACCCAGCGAGACTGCTCGGTGCTCGAAGACCGGGCGGGAGCCCAGGGAGAGGCCCACGTCAACCAGGGTAAGCGCGGGATCGTCGTCCACGAACTCCCGCAGACGCCCGGCCTGGGCCCGCAGCGCCGAAGCGCCCCTCCCCGACAACACCCATGGCAGCTCGCCGGCACGGAGTAGGTCAAAAGCGGTCTCACCACCGAGAGGGCAAGCTCCCGCGGAAACATCGTCGCCGACTGCGGCGTGATCCCCGCAAGCGGCGCCAAGGTCCGGGGTCGTCCCAGAATCCGTAGCCGAAGTAATCACGTCTGTCGGCGAGGCCTCCTCGAGGATCACATGCGCGTTGGTGCCGCTGACCCCGAACGAGGACACTCCCGCTCGCCTCGGTTCGCCATCACTTTCCCACGACCTGTTCTCGGTCAGAAGCGAAACCGTACCCGCCGACCAGTCCACGTTATTCGATGGCGCATCGACGTGCAGCGTCTTGGGCATCACACCGTGACGCATCGCCATCACCATCTTGATCACTCCAGCCACACCCGCGGCCGCCTCGGTATGACCGATGTTGGACTTAATAGATCCCAGCCACAGCGGGCGATCTTGCGGACGGTCCTGTCCGTAGGCTGCGATCAATGCCTGCGCCTCGATCGGATCGCCGAGCGTAGTGCCCGTGCCGTGAGCCTCGACCACATCCACCTGTCCGGGTGACAGGCGCGCACTGGCGAGCGCCCTGGCGATCACGCGTTGCTGAGAAAGACCATTGGGCGCCGTCAACCCATTGCTTGCCCCGTCCTGGTTTACGGCACTGCCTCGCACCAGCGCGAGCACCTGGTGACCGTTGCGCTCAGCGTCCGAAAGACGCTCCAGCAGGATCAATCCCGCGCCGTCGCTAAAGCTCGTCCCATCCGCCGCCGCCGCGAAGGACTTGCAGCAACCGTCGGGGGCAAGGCCGCGCTGGCGAGAGAACTCGATGAACGCCCCGGGCGTAGCCAGCACCGTCACGCCGCCGACCAGCGCCAGCGAGCACTCCCCTGAGCGCAATGATTGACTCGCCAGATGCAACGCCACGAGCGACGAAGAGCAAGCCGTGTCCACCGAAACGGCGGGGCCCTCCAAACCGAAGGTGTAGGCGATGCGACCAGAGGCCACGCTGGTTGTAGCGCCCGTCAATTGGTAGCCCTCGAGACCGTCGGCCGCTGACCCAGCCAGGCCGTAGTCCGAGGAAATGACACCCGCGAACACCCCGGTCTGACTACCTTTCAGGGACCTGGGGTCTATGCCCGCATCTTCAAGGGCCTCCCATGCGCCTTCCAGCAACAATCGCTGCTGGGGATCCATCGCCAACGCCTCTCGGGGGCTGATACCGAAGAACCCGGCATCGAATCTGTCAGCATCGTAAACAAACCCGCCTTTGCGCACGTAGCTCGTCCCTGGGCGTTCGGGGTCCGGGTCATACAAACTTTCCACATCCCAGCCACGATCGGATGGAAACTCACCGATAGCGTCGGTCCCAGAATGCACGAGCCGCCACAGCCTCTCCGGTGAATGCGCACCGCCGGGATACCGGCAACTCATGCCAATGATCGCCAAAGGCTCATCGGGTGACAGGGGCGACTCCGACGGCTCGCCGACATCCTGCTTACCCGAGAACTCGCCCACCAGATGAGAGGAGACAGCGGCGGCGGTGGGATAGTCGAATACGAGCGTGGCGGGCAGTCGTAGTCCCATCGTCGCGTTCAAGCGATTGCGGAACTCGACTGCGGTGAGCGAGTCAAATCCAAGTTCCTTGAAGGTCCGTTGCATGTCGATTGCCTCCGGCGAGGCGTGCCCCAAAACAATCGCCACCTGAGCCCTTACGAGCTGGATCACAACATCCTCACGCTCAGCCTCGGGCACGGCAGCCAAGCGCCGCGCCAGCGATCCCCCCAGGTCGCCGGGGCGGCGGGTCGGCGCACGCACCAGATCACCAAACAACGCGGGTAGCGCTCCCATCCTGGCCTGGGCATGCAACGCCTCAAGATCCAGGGGTATCGGAAGTGTCAAAGCTTCGCCTGCGCTCAGAACGCCATCAAAGAGTTCGAGACCCTCCTCCGAGGAAAGCGCATGTCGCAAGCCCGAGCGTCTCATTCGCAAACGGTCGGCCTCGCTCAGACCGCCGGTCATTTCGCTGGCCTGCTCCCACAAACCCCAGGCGAGGGACTGGGCGGGTAGACCACGAGCGCGACGACGGGAAGCCAGCGAGTCGAGAAACGCGTTCGCGGCGGCATAATTGCCTTGGCTGGGACTGCCAAATGCCGCTGCCGCCGAGGAGAACAGCACGAACATCGACAAATCCATATGTTCCGTGAGTTCGTGCAAATACCACGCGGCGTCCACCTTGGGGGCCAGTACCCGATCAAGGCTCTCCAGGGTCAAAGAGCCAATCAAACCATCCTCCAACATACCTGCGGCATGTATCACCCCGCAGAGCGGGTGCATCTCGGGGATCGAGCCAAGCAATTCCTCCACGTCTTGGCGTCGAGAGACATCGCGGGCCACGATCCTGACCTCGGCTCCCAGTGACTCGAGTTCAGCCCGGAGCGTGTCGGCGCCCTCGGCGTCCCCACCACGGCGGCTGACCAAGAGAAGATGCCGCATGCCGTACCTCGAGACCAAATGGCGCGCCACGAGCGCACCCAATACACCCGTACCGCCCGTGATCAGCACCGTTCCCCGCGAATCTGCGTGAGTCGGAGTTGTCAAAATAATCTTACCGGTATGCCGGGCCTGACTCATAAAGCGAAACGCCTCCGGCGCTTTGCGTATATCCCACGCCCTGACCGGTGATGGTCCGAGGACCCCTGCTCCAAAGAGCTGACGCAGCTCACCAAGCATCTCCGCGATACGGTCAGGGCCGGCCTCCATCAGGTCAAAGGCGCGATAAGACACGCCGAGACGAGCCTCTGAAATCTCATTTGGATCACGGATGTCGGTCTTACCCATCTCGATGAACCTGCCGCCTTCTGTGAGCAAATCGAGCGAGGCGTCCACGAACTCCCCGCTGAGCGAGTTCAAAACCACATCCATGCCACGCCCACCGGTGCGATCCGAGAAGCACTTCCCGAACTCGAGCGTGCGAGACGAAGCAATATGCCCATCATCCAACCCCAGCGACCGGAGCGCCTGCCACTTGGCGGGACTCGCGGTGGCGAACACCTCGGCGCCCAGGTGCCGGGCCAGCTGCACAGCCGCCATACCCACACCGCCCGCCCCAGCGTGTACCAACACTTTCTGTCCCGGCTCCAACGCGGCCAGATCGATCAGCCCGTAATAGGCCGTCAAAAATACGACCGGTACCGACGCCGCTTGAGCGAAGGACCAGCTCTCAGGCACCCCGACAATCAAGCGTCGATCGGTCAGCGAGACCGGGCCCAGCCCAGACAGCAACCCCATCACGCGGTCCCCCACGGCCAAACCCTCCACTCCCGCGCCCACCTCCAGGACGATTCCGGCGCCCTCACCACCAATCGCCGCTCCTTCGTGACCGGATGTCCTCTCAACAGATACGAGACCCAGGGTCACCATCACATCGCGGAAGTTCAACCCTCCGCATCGCACACCAACGCGAACCTGCCCCGGCTCGAGCGGCTCCGCCATCTCGGGAGCGGGCACAAGCGACAAATCCTCGAGCGTGCCACTTCCTACCGCGCTTAGGCGCCACGCAGAGACACCCTCGGGGACCACCAAAGCGTTCGAGCCTGCGCGCGCAATCCGGGGAACAAGCACCGTGCCCTCTCGCACCGCCAATTGCGGCTCACCACAAGCCAACGCGCCTGACAGCGCACGCCAGGAGGCCTCAACCCCATCAATATCGGCAAGCATGAACCGCTCAGGGTGCTCAGCCTGTGCTGAGCGCACCAGACCCCATATGGGCGCTTGCGCCAGACCCGGTACATCCTCTCCCTCCTCTACGGCCACAGCGCCCTTTGTGACCAACACCATGCGAGAGTCGGAGAAGCGCTCGTCTGAAAGCCAATCCTGCACCAGCTCGAGTACCCTGCCGGCGCCGTGGTGCGCTAGGGCAAGCTCGCTGTCGTCGCGGTCTCCTCTTTCGGCAGCGACTCCGCCCGTCTCAGCTTTGCCAAAGGCACAGTCCGTCAGCACCACCCCAGGCATGCGGCCTTCGCCGTCCGGCGCCTCAGCCAAAGCTCGGAGATCCGCATACACCTCGATATCAACCCCAGCTCCTTCGAGAAACCCAGTCGGCAACGCGTTCTCGACACCCAACACCGCCAGCCTTCCGGTAGGAGTCTGCGACGGGGAAACCGAGAGCACGTTCCAGGCGAGCCTGAAAAGCGAGTCGCGATACATGCCGCGGGCGCCGTCCAACCGCTCCGCCGAAATCTCACGCGCCACCAGCGCATCAACCGACACGACAGGCTCGCCGGTCTCGTCGACAGCCACCAAGGAGATCGCGCCGTCCGCGCTCGGGGATAGAGAGACCCGCAACGAGGACGTGCCCGCGGCCTGGAGTTCGACACCGCTGAAGGAAAACGGCAGACGCACGGCAGCTCGCCTCCGAGCCTCGCCCGTCGCATCGAATCCGCCGCTGACGAGCGAGCTAAGCCCAGCATGCAACGCCGAATCCAAAAGCGCGGGATGCACGCCAAAAGATGCAGCCTCGTCCCGCTGCTCTGAAGACAGAGCCACCTCCGCAAAAAGCTCATCCCCACGCCGCCAAACCGCCTGCAAACCCTGGAAGGCCGGCCCGTATTCAAATCCCCGTCCCACCAGAAGGTCATACAGATCATCGACCTGCACAACCTCCGAGCCGTGCGGAGGCCATGACTCTCCAGCCAGCGCACTCACACGCTCCCTCGACGACCCGGCGTGCCCGTTCAGAACAATCTCTGTCAAGCCGAGCGTCCCGCTTGCATGACGCGTCCATTGCTCCTCGGCCAGAGCGTTCTCAGTGTTGCCCTCCGGCCGGGAGTGGATGATCAGCGATCGATGCCCATCCTCATCAGGCTCACCAACCGACAGCTGCAACACAACAGCCTTCCGCTCAGAAAACGCCAGTGGAGCCTCCAATGTCAGCTCCCGCACCGCGGCACACCCGACCCGCTGGCCAACACAAAGAGCCAAATCAAGAAATGCGCTTCCCGGCAACAGCACGCTACCCAGCACCGCATGATCGGCAAGCCACGAATGACTTTGCAAGGAGATACGCCCGGTGAACAGCCATCGCTCACCGTCGGCCAACTCGACCATGGCGCCCAGCAGCGGATGAGCAGCGGAGGACAGCCCGACAGAAGCGATATCCCCGACGCCCGGAGATGCCTCCAACCAGTAGCGCTCCCGCTGAAAGGCATATTTGGGCAGGCTCACCTTCCGAGCGCCGGAGCCCTTTGCGAGGGCCTTCCAATCAACCTCGACACCCTTTACCCAAAGCTCCGACAGGGCATGCAAGAAACATGCCGGGCCACCCTGCTCGCGGCGCAGCGACCCAACCACGACGACCTCACCCGGATCCTCGAGCGCCTCCTCGACACTATCCTGGACCCCTACTGTCAATACCGGATGCGGACTGACCTCGATCAACGTCCGATATCCATTCCCGAGCAGGGCTCGCGTGGCTTGCTCAAACTGAACCGTATCGCGCAGGTTGCGATACCAATATTCGCCATCAAGTTGCTCGGTATCGAGCAATCCGCCCGTCACGGTGGAGAAGAACGGGACATCACCCCGGACGGGCTTGATCGCCGCGCACCCTTCCAACAGCTCTGCATGGATCTCCTCAACCGCCACGGAGTGCGCGGCATAGTCAACCGGGATCTTGCGTGCCCCCACACCATCATCGATACATCCCTTCAAAAATTCATCCAGCTTCTCGCGGCCACCGGAGACGACGACTGACGACGGCCCGTTCACCGCCGCGACCCCTATCTCATCCCCCCACCGCTCCAGACGCCCTTCCAGCTCCCTGACAGGCAGGGCGACCGAGACCATCCCACCCCTCCCAGCCAGCTTCACCAACGCCCGACTACGCAACGCCACCACCCGCGCCGCATCTCCGAGCGAAAGACCACCAGCCACACACGCCGCGGCTATCTCACCCTGCGAATGGCCCGCGACCACCGCAGGGCGCACGCCGCACGCGCCCCACAACTCAGCCAACGACACCATCACCGCGAACAACACGGGCTGCACCACATCTACACGATCAAGCCCGGGAGCGCCCTCGACACCACGCAGCACATCCTCAAGACCCCAGTCGACGTGCTCTGCAAGCGCCTCGCCACAGGCACATAGCCGCTCGGCAAACACAGGTGAAGAGTCCAGCAGCTCGAGCGCCATCCCCTCCCACTGCGAGCCTTGCCCCGGGAACAAGAACACCACTCCGGTATCCCGCGTGCCACTGGCCACGCCGCTCGTCACGCCGGCCGCTGACTCCGCCGACGCCCGCGCAGCAAGACCACTCAAGATATCCTTGCGCCCGCGACCCAAAACCACCGCCCTGTGCTCAAAGTCAGAACGATGAGCCAGCGAAAAACCAACGTCTTCCATCGCGAGTTCCGGTTCGCTTTCCACAAACTCCCGTACACGTTCAGCTTGAGCACACAGGGCCTCCCGGCTCCGGCCCGAGAGCGGGATTGGCTGTATGCCGGCGCCAAGTAGATCGATCCGGACAAGATCCCCGCTGATGGACCGGCTCTCAGCTAGAGCACCATCTTCACCAGCCGGACCACTCGCCGAATTAACACTTTCGCCGCCACCAACCCCTTCGCCCGCTCTGGGTCCGTTTGAAACCGAAGGCACCGCCTCCTCGATGATGACGTGCGCGTTGGTCCCGCTGATACCGAACGAGGACACGCCCGCGCGACGAGGCTCACCGCAACTCTCCCATGCCCGTTGCTCCGTCAAGAGCGCGATATCCGCCGACCAGTCGACGTGCGACGACGGCTTATCTATGTGCAACGTCCGCGGCAGCACACCATGACGCATCGCCATCACCATCTTGATCACACTCGCCACACCGGCAGCCGCCTGAGCATGACCAATATTCGACTTCACAGACCCTAGCCACAGGGGACGATTCGCCGGCCGGTCCCGGCCATACGTCGCAAGCAGCGCCTGGACCTCAACCGGATCACCCAGCGTGGTACCCGTGCCGTGCCCATCGATCGCATCCACCTGATCAGGAGAGAGACGCGCGTTGGCGAGCGCCCGCCTGATCACCCTCTGCTGAGATGGTCCATTGGGCGCCGTCAGCCCATTCGATGCACCATCCTGATTGACAGCGCTGCCCCGCACCAGCGCCAACACCTCATGGCCATTACGTACAGCGTCCGAGACACGCTCCAACAACACCATGCCAACACCCTCGGAGAAGCCCGTGCCGTCGGCCGAGTCGGCGAATGATCGGCACCGCCCGTCCGGAGAGAGACCGCGCTGGCGCGAGAATTCCACGAATATCGACGGCGTCGCGAAGATCGTCACACCTCCGGCGAGCGCCAGCGAGCACTCCTGCGCGCGCAGCGCCTGGCAGGCGAGGTGCAACGCGACCAGCGAGGAGGAGCATGCTGTGTCCACCGAGACGGCGGGCCCCTCCAGGCCGAACGTGTAGGCGACCCGCCCGGAGGCGACGCTGCCAATCGCGCCCGTCAACCCGTACCCGGCGAGATCGCCGGATGCCGGCGCGCTCGAACCAACTCCGTAGTGGGAAGAGCCGATCCCGGCGAAGACGCCTGTCTGACTGCCCTTCAACGACATGGGATCGATGCCGGCATCCTCGATTGCCTCCCACGCAGCCTCCAGCAGCAACCTTTGCTGTGGGTCCATCGCCAACGCCTCCCTGGGACTGATGCCAAAGAACTCGGCATCGAACCTGTCGGCACCGTCGACAAAGCCGCCTGTGCGCGTGTAGCTCGTGCCGGGATGATCGGGATCAGGGTCATAGAGACCATCCAGGTCCCAGCCCCGATCGGCCGGGAAGGGACCGATCCCCTCAGCGCCCGCCGTGACCAGCTCCCATAGCTGCTCAGGCGAGGACACGCCCCCCGGAAGGCGACAGCTCATCCCTACGATCGCAATCGGCTCGCGGCTTTGGCCCTCCACCTCCTCCAGGCGCCGGCGAACCCTGCGCAGGTCGGCTGTTACCCGCTTCAGGTAATCCCGAAACTTGTCGTTCTCCTCAATCACGACCGTGTCCGAAGATGAAGGCACAGAACTCATCGCCTTACAGCCCTTCGAGTTCTCTGTCGATCAAATCGAACATCTCGGTGTCGCTGACCGACTCGAGGTCCACGTCCTCTTCAGTGCCGGCGCCAAGACCATTGCCGGCGGAGACACCCAAGCCGGCCAGCATCGCCTGCAGGCGATGCGCAATTCGTGCATGCTCGGTCTCCTTTGCGGTCGTCGAAGAGAGCATGCCCTCGAGCTTGTCGAGCGCTGCCTCCAGCGGAGAACTCGTGAGGGGTCCGTCCTGAGACAGCTCATCCAACAAATATTTCGCGACGTCTTCGGCCGTCGGAAAGTCGAACACGAGCGTCGCGGGCAGCCGCAGGCCCGTGGCGGCGTTGAGGCGGTTGCGCAGCTCTACCGCGGCCAGCGAGTCGAAGCCGAGATCTTTGAAGGCACGATGTGCGTCGATCGCCTCCGCGGAGGCGTGGCCCATGACCGTGGCAACCTGAGTCTTGACCAACTCGCGCACAATGCCGTCGCGCTCGGGCGCCGGTGCGGCCGCGAGACGCCGCGCCAGCGAGGCCCCATGCTTGCTCGCGCTGTTCGCGGGCACGCGCACGAGATCGCTGAACAGAGCCGGAAGCGTTCCCGTTCTTGCCTGCGCGCGCAGGGCGCGCAGCTCGAGCGGAGCGGGCAGCACGAACGCCTTCTCCGCCTCGACGGCGGCATCGAAGAGCGCGAGTCCGTCAGCTGGGGAGAGCGTCCTCACGCCCGAGCGCGCCATCCGGGAGCGGTCGGCCGTGCCCAGCTCCGCGGTCATCCCGCTGGCCGGCTCCCACAGACCCCAGGCAAGCGCGACGCCAGGGAGGCCCCGCGCGCGGCGATGGGCCGCCAGCGCGTCGAGGAACGTGTTGGCGGCCGCATAGTTGCCCTGCCCGGGGCCGCCGAGCGTGCCCGCCGCCGAGGAGAACAGGACGAACAGCGACAGGTCCGCGTGCTCGGTGAGTTCGTGCAGGTGCCAGGCCGCATCGGCCTTGGGAGCCAGTACCTCGTCGATGCGTGCCGCCGTCAACGAGTCGATCACGCCGTCATCGAGTAGTCCCGCGGTATGCACGACCCCGGCGAGCGGGTGCTCCGTCGCAATCGAGTCGAGCAATACAGCCAGATCTTCGCGCCGAGATACGTCGCAGGCGGCGATCGTGACGTTGGCACCCAGGGACTCCAACTCCGCCTGAAGCTCGCGCGCCCCCTCGGCTCGCGAGCCTCGACGGCTGGCCAGCAGCAGGTGACGGACGCCATGCCCGCTCACCAGATGCCTGGCCATGAGGGCGCCCAGCGTGCCGGTGCCGCCGGTGATCAAGAAAGTGCCATCCCGATCGAGAACCGGCGGCTGGCTGAGCACGATCTTGCCGGTGTGGCGGGCCTGGCTCATGAAACGGAACGCTTCCGGCGCACGACGAACGTCCCAAGCCTTCACCGGCAGCGGTCGGAGCGCACCTGACTCGAACAGGCCCTGTAGCTCACCGAACATTGCCTGGATACGTTCCGGACCGGCCTCGATGACATCGAATGCCCGGTAGACGACCCCCGGGTGGGCGCCTGCGACCTCATCCGGATCACGAATGTCGGTCTTGCCCATCTCGATGAAACGTCCGCCCTCGCCAAGCAGGTCGAGCGAAGCGTCCACGAACTCTCCGGCAAGAGAGTCGAGGACCACGTCCATTCCCCTTCCGCTGGTCTCATCGAGGAAACGCTTCCCGAACTCGAGCGTCCGGGAAGAGGCGATGTGCGCATCGTCGAGCCCCATCGAGCGCAGGACATCCCACTTCGGAGGGCTCGCCGTGGCGAACACCTCGACGCCGAGATGTCTGGCCAGCTGCACGGCCGCCATGCCGACTCCGCCCGTACTCGCATGTACCAGCACCCTCTCGCCCGGCTGTACAGACGCCAGCTCGACAAGCGCGTAATGAGCCGTCAGGAACACGACGGGCACAGACGCGGCCGAAGCAAACGACCACCCCTCGGGTATGGGTGTGACGAGGCGACGATCTGTGACCGCCACCGGACCGAATCCGCCGAGCAGCCCCATCACGCGGTCGCCGACAGCAAGGTCCTCCACCCCGGGGCCAACCTCCAGCACGACTCCGGCCCCCTCGCTGCCGACGCTGGCCTTATCCGGATACATGCCCAGCGCGATCAGCACATCACGGAAGTTCAGCCCACCGGCCCGCACCCCGACACGAACCTCTCCGGCCGTAAGCGGTCTGGACATCTCGGGAGCGGGTATGAGCGACAGATCCTCGAGCGAGCCTTCGGCTCCCGCGTCCAGCCGCCACTCGGCGGTGCCCTCCGGAACCGCCAACGCGCCGCCTGAACTCATCCGCGCCAGCCGCGGCGCGTACGCCGCACCATCGCGCAGCGCAAGCTGCGGCTCGTCGACCCCAAGGGCCAGGGCTCTGTCGAGCAGATCGCGGGACGCCACATCGCCGTCGAGATCGACCAGCGTAAAGCGCCCGGGATGCTCTGACTGCGCCGAGCGCACCAGCCCCCACACGGGTGACTCGGCGAGCGCCGGCAGATCGTCCTCGGAGCTGGCGGATACCGCGCCCCAGGTGACGAACGCAAGCCGCGAAACGGAGAAGCGCCCGTCGGCAAGCCAGCTCTGAAGCAGGCCGAGCGCGCGGTGAGCGCCCTCGTGCGCCAGACCCAGCTCACTGGAGCCGGCGGTGTCACGGACGGCACCGGCCTCCCGGTCAAACGGTCGCTCGATCTCATCGATCGCGCAGTCCGCGAGCACCACCTCTGGCGTCGGACCACCATCCAGCGCCTCGGTAACGCTGTCCAGGTCGGCATACACGGCGACCGAGCGGCCATCCTCTCGCAGGGATCGGGCGAGCGGCGAGTCCTCGCGGCCCAGCAGCACAAGCTCGCTCATGACGGGATCAACGGGGACGGGAACGACCGTCCAGTCCAGACCAAACAGTGAATCGCCACCGGCGCCACGGGCGTCCTGGAGCTGGGAGCGCGATAGCTCGCGCACGACGAGCGAGTCGATCGAGACAACGGGCTCCCCGGCCTCATCGGCTACCAGCATCGAGATCGCTCCCTCCCCCGCCGGGGACATGCTTACACGCAGCGCACAGGCGCCCTCCGCGCGAAGCTCGACAGCGCGGAAGGAAAACGGCAGACGCGCACCTTCCGGCTCGGGGCCAGCGCCGCCGATGTCGTGCTCAGAGCCCTCACCGGCCGACAGGATCAGGCCGCTGGCGTGCAGGACCCCGTCCAGCAGGGCTGGGTGGATGGCGAAGGACGCGGCCTCATCACGCAGACCATTCGCCAAGGACACCTCGGCGAATATCTCCTCGCCGCGCCGCCACGCAGCCGTCAGTCCCTGGAACGCGGGGCCATACTCGAGACCCTGTTCGGCCAGCCGGTCGTACAGCTCCTCGACATCGACGGCTTCCGCGCCCGCGGGGGGCCAGGAGGCGAACTCGAGCATCCGCTCGGATTCCTTCTCTGGCAGCGATCGCTCGCCCGCGGGAGCGGCAAGCATGCCGCTTGCGTGGCGCGTCCACTGCTCATCAGCGCGCTCCCCGCCACCCGCGACCCGCTCGGGGCGTGAGTAGATACCCAGCGGACGACTGCCCGTGTCGTCGAGTTCGCCGGCCGTGACCTGCAACTGCACAGCGCCCCGTGGGGGCAGGATCAGCGGGGCCTCCAGGACCAGCTCTGTCAGTTCCGGGGAGCCGATCCGGCTGCCCGCATATAGGCCCATCTCCACGAACGCCGCGCCGGGCAGCGGCACAGAGCCCATCACGTTGTGATCCAGGAGCCACGGGTGGCGCTCCGGGCTGAGCCGCCCCGTGAACAGCCAGCCGCGATCGCCCGCCAGGGCTACCATCGCGCCCAGCAGAGGATGATCGGCGGATGCCTGGCCAATCGAGGTGGCATCGCTTGAGTCGACCCTCGATTGCAGCCAATAGTTCTTGCGCTGGAAGGCGTAAGTCGGAAGTTTCACCCTCCGGGCACCGGTGCCACCGAGTAGAGCGCCCCAATCAACGTCTGCGCCCTGCGTCCACACCTTGGCCAGGGCTCCGATGAACGCGCCGAGTTCGGGCTGTCCGGCGCGCAGCAGCGCCACCGCGACGCCAGGATCGGGGTCGCTGTCCCCGGCATCGTCTATGCCGGCACGGTCGGCGCTCGTGCCATCGCCCGCGACGGCACCGCGAGAAGCCGAGCCTGGGTCCAGACATGCGTGGGCGACCGCGCTGAGCACGCCGTCGGGACCAAGCTCGATGAAACTCCCGACCCCTTGCCCGACGAGGCAGCGAATCCCGTCGGCGAAGCGCACCGGCGCGCGCACCTGCCGGGCCCAGTACTCGGGCGAGCAGACCTCCTCGACGGTGAGCGGTTCGCCGCTCACGTTGGAAATGACGGGGATCGCGGGCGCCGAGCACGAGACATCGCGGGCCACCTCGACCAGGTCCGCAAGCATCGGGTCCATCCGCGCGGAATGAAAAGCGTGGGATACGTGCAGGCGCTTTGTCTTGCGGCCCTGCTCCTGCCATAGCCCGGTCAGATCGAGAACGGCGTCCTCGTCTCCCGAGATCACGACCGAGGCGGGCCCGTTCACGGCCGCCAACGAGACCCGTTCTTCGAAGCCGTCCAGCGCCTTCAGCACTTCCTGTTCTGTGGCCTGAACCGAGACCATCGCACCGCCTGACGGCAGAGCGTCCATCAGCCGTCCGCGGGCCGCGACCAGCGTGCACGCATCGGACAGCGAGAAGACACCGGCCGCATGGGCCGCGGCCAGCTCGCCGATCGAATGCCCGAGAAGGAAGTCGGGGCGGACAGCAAAACTCTCGAGCAGTCTGAACAACGCCACCTCGAGCGCAAACAGGGCTGCCTGGGTGTACCGGGTCTCGTCGAGCAGCGCAGCCTGCGGCGAGCTTTCCGCGGTGAAGAGCAACTCCCGCAGAGGTCGCTCCAGATGCGCGTCGAACTCGCCGCAGAGTTCGTCGAGCGCATCGCTGAATACCGGGAAGGCCTCGTACAGCTCCTTGCCCATGCCGGCCCGCTGGGCGCCCTGTCCGGTGAAGAGAAACGCAACCGAGCCGGCGCGCGCACGGACAGATCCCGTGATCACCTTCGCCGCTGGATGCCCCCCCGCCAGCGCACCGAGACACTCCAGGAAATCGCCGCGCTCGCCGGCCAGCAGTACGGCGCGGTGCGCGAACGTAGAGCGAGCCGTCAGAGAGAGCGCTATGTCAGCGTCATGCACCTCGGCCGGGTCCTCGTCGTCTGGGGATCCCGCGAGGAACCGCCGCAGACGCTCCGCCTGGGACCGTAGGGCCGGCGCACTGGAAGCCGAGAGCAGCCATGGCAACGCGCCTGATTGCAAGACGGCACCTCCTTGAGGGCCGCCGGCAGGGAGGTCGTCGACGTCGCGATCGGCACCATCCACAACGGCTTCCTCGATGACCACGTGCGCGTTGGTGCCGCTGATGCCGAAGGAGGAGACGCCAGCCCGCCGTGGCTCGCCGTTGCGCTCCCAAGGCCGCTCCTCGGTGAGTAGTGAGACGGCTCCCGCCGACCAGTCGACGTGCGCGGAGGGCCTGTCCACGTGGAGCGTCCTTGGCATCACGCCATGACGCATCGCCATCACCACCTTGATCACACCCGCCACGCCGGCCGCGGCCTGGGTGTGGCCGATGTTCGACTTGATCGAGCCGAGCCATATCGGACGATCCTCGGGACGGTCCTGCCCGTAGGCGGCGAGCAGCGCCTGCGCCTCAATCGGATCGCCGAGCGTGGTGCCCGTCCCGTGACCCTCGATCACATCTATTTGCGCCGGCGCGAGCCGCGCACCGGCAAGCGCTTGGGCGATAACGCGCTGCTGAGAGGGGCCGTTGGGAGCCGTGAGGCCGTTGGATGCTCCGTCCTGATTGATGGCGCTGCCGCGCAGCAACGCCATCACTCTGTGGCCGTTGCGCCTGGCGTCGGAGAGACGCTCGAGCAGCAGCATGCCCATGCCCTCCGCCCAACCGACACCGTCGGCGGCGTCGGCGAAGGACTTGCAGCGACCGTCGGCGGCAAGACCGCGCTGGCGACTGAAGCCGACGAACGTCGCGGGCGAGGCCATCACCGTCACACCCCCGGCCAGCGCCAGCGAACATTCACCGTCGCGCAGCGCCCGCCCGGCCCAGTGCAGCGCCACGAGCGACGACGAACAGGCAGTGTCCACCGTAACCGCCGGACCCTCGAGGCCGAACGTATAGGCCACGCGACCCGACAAGACACTGCCGGAAGCGCCCGTCAGGCCGTAGCTTTCGAGATCCGAGGAGATCGACCCGATCGGCCGGGTCCCGTATTCGTGATACATCAATCCCGCGAACACCCCCGCCTGGCTACCTCTGAGCGAAAGCGGATCGATGCCGGCGTCTTCGAGCGCCTCCCAGGCGCCTTCCAGCAACAGACGCTGCTGAGGATCCATGGCCACAGCCTCTCTGGGGCTGATCGCGAAGAACTCCGCGTCGAAGTCTCCGGCGTCGTGCAGGAACCCGCCCTCACGCGTATAGCTGGTGCCGGGATGAGCGGGATCGGGGTCGTACAGACCATCCAGGTCCCAGTCGCGATTGGCGGGAAAGGTGGAGGTCCCCTCGGCACCCGAGGCGACCAGTCGCCATAGCTGCTCGGGCGAGTACACGCCCCCCGGATAGCGACAGCTCATGCCCACGATCGCGATCGGCTCCTCCGGAAGTGAGCCCCTCACGGCCGCGGGCGCCCTGACGGCGGCGCGCTGCGTGCCCGTGACCTGCTCCAGCAAATGGTGCGCCAGCTCGGCCGGCGTCGGGTAGTCGAAGATGAGCGTGGCGGACAGGCGGAGTCCCGCGCTCGAACTCAGGCGGTTGCGCAACTCGACGGCCGCCAGCGAATCGAAGCCCAGATCTTTGAACGTCAGCCCGTCCGATACCGCCTCCGCCGAGCGATGTCCGAGCACCGCCGCCGCCTGTTCGCGAACGAGCGCCAGCACGACGCCCTCGCGTTGCGGCTCGGGCGTCGCGGCCAGACGTCGCGCCAGCGATCCGCTCCGTTCATCCACGCGCGGGACCGGCAGGCGGACCAGCCCTCTAAGTAGCGCGGGAAGCTCCTCCGTCCGTGCCCGGGCCTGCAGCGCAACAATGTTGACGGACGTGGCAAGGACAAGCGCGTCGCCCGCGGTCAGGGCCCGGTCGAAAAGATCGAGCCCCTGCTCGGCGGAGAGCGCGCGCGTGCCCGTGCGCGCCAGACGCCGGCGATCGCTATCGCCAAGGCCCTGGACCATGCCCTCGACTCCCTCCCAAGGACCCCATGCGATCGACGTCCCGGTGAGACCCTGCGCCTGACGATAGGTGGCCAGAGCGTCGAGAAAGGCGTTAGCCGCCGCGTAATTGCCCTGCCCGGGACTGCCCATGGCGCCCGCCATCGAAGAGAAGAGCACAAACGCCTCGAGTTCACATCCGGCGGTGAGTTCGTGCAAATGCCACGCGGCGTCGGCCTTCGCGCTCAGGACCCCCTCGACGCGATCCGGGGTCAAGGAGCTGAGCACTCCGTCGTCGAGCACTCCGGCGGCGTGCACCACCGCGGTGAGTGGGTGCTCCGGCGCGACAGATCCCAACAAGCTTTCCAGCGCGTCGCGCGCGGAGACGTCACATGCGGCGATCTTCACATGGGCGCCCATGGCTTCCAGCTCCTCCCGCAGCCGTGAGGCGCCCTCAGCCGCCATTCCGCGGCGGCTGACCAGCAACAGGTGATTCATGCCGTGGCGGCTAACCAGATGCCGCGCTAGGAGTGAACCCAGACCGCCTGTGCCCCCCGTGATCAGAACCGTGCCCTCGGCGTTGAGCTTGGCCGGCTCGGCCGCCGCGCCGGCGCGCGCGAGCCGCGGGACGCGCACCTCACCCTCGCGCACGATCAACTGTTGTTCGGTCAAGGCCAGCGCACCGGCCAACGCAGCATTCGAGGCCGCGTGCTCGTCGACGTCGATGAGTACCAATCGCCCGGGGTTCTCCGCCTGTGCGGATCTGACCAGTCCCCAGATGGGAGCCTGTGAGAGCCCCGAGAGATCGCGCTCCGCGCGGCTGACGCTCAGTGTCCCCCTGATGATCAGCACCAGTCGCGACCTGGCAAAGCGCTCGTCCACAAGCCACTCCTGCATCAGCTCGAGCACCCGGTGGACGTTCCGGTGCATCGCGTCGATGAAACCCTCGGTGTCGGCTGGCGCACACTCGACGAGCACGATCTCCGGCGCCGCCACTTCGCCATCTTCGGTGGCGTCCAGAGATTGGCGCAGGGTTTTCAGATCGCCGTGCTCAAAGACCACGTGCCCAGCGGCAAGAAGGGCTTCACCGAGCGCCGAGCGCTCTGACCCGAGCAGCGCCAGCTCCGCGGGGGGCGTCGACGCTGTTGCGGGCGGGGTGACCCAATCGATGTTGAACAGCGCACCGCCATGCCTACGGTGCACGCTGGCGAGCTGCTCGCCGGTAAGCGTCCGCGAGACGAGTCGATCCACCGAGACGACCAGCTCTCCTGACTCATCGGCCGCCACCAGGGATGCCCCCCCGACGCCAGCCGTAGACAAACAGACACGCAGCGCAGAGGCGCCGCTCGCGTGCAGCCGGACGCCCGACCAGGCGAAGGGCAGGCGCACATCGCCTCCATCTTGATCCCCCTCCCCAAACTCGCCTTTCACCAAGTTGTTCAGCCCGGCGTGCAGTGCCGCATCGAGGAGTGCGGGGTGCATGCCGAAGGATCCTTCCGCCTCCATCGACCGACGATCGTCCGGCAGTGACACCTCGGCGAATATCTCCGCGCCTCGCCGCCAGGCCCTCCGCAACCCCCGAAAACAGGATCCGTAGGCAAAGCCGAACTCAGCCAGCGAGTCGTAGAGGCCATCGACCTCGATGACCTCTACGCCCGTCGGAGGCCACTCTCCGTTAAGCGTCCGGGCGCGCTCGTCTATCAGCTCGTCCTCATTGCCACCCGACCGCCGAGTGCTGAGGGCATCACCCGCAACAAGTACGCCTCGGGCGTGACGTGTCCAGTCGTCCTGGGCGAAGGCTTCGCCGTCGTTCGCGACCTCCGGGCGCGAATGGATCGACAGTACGCGCGCCCCCTCCTCGTCGGGCTCACCGATGTGCAGCTGCAGCGCCAGGGCGCCCTGCTCTGATAGCGCCAGCGGAACCTCCAGGTCAAGCTCCGCGAGCACGGGGCAGCCGAGCTGTGCTCCCGCGTACAGGGCCAGCTCCACGAACGCGGTCCCCGGCAGCAGCGTCGCATCCATGACCGCGTGGTCGGCGAGCCACGCATGTGACTGCAACGAGACGCGCCCGGTGAAGATCTGGCCTTGGCCTTCCGCCAGGGTGACGGCGGCGCTCAGCAGCGGATGCTCGGCGGCGAGCTGACCGGCAGCGAGCATGTTCCCTGCCCCCGTCCCGTTCACGGGCAGCCAATAGCGTTCGCGTTGGAAGGCGTACGTCGGCAGCGGCACCCGTTTGGCGGTCGAGCCGTTGAACAACTCGGCCCAGCCCACGCTCCCTCCGTTCACCCAAATCCGCGCCAAGGCCTCGAACAGCGCCTGTGCCTCTGGACGTTCACCACGCAGGAGCGGGATCGCCAGGAACGGGGCGGCATCGGCGTCAAACCCATCTCCATCATCGGCGCCATCCGCCCCATCCACACTCTGCACGCACTCTCGACTCATCGCACTCAGTACCCCGTCGGGGCCCAGCTCCAAAAAGCTGCGGACACCATGTCCGGTCAGCCAGTGGATTCCGTCCGCGAAGCGAACCGGATTGCGCGCATGCTCCATCCAGTACTCGCCAGTGCCGATGCGCTCGGCAGCCACCGGCTCGCCGGTGAGGTTGGAGACGATCGGGATCCGCGGCGCGCCGAAGGAGATATCAGAGGCCACCGCTTCGAACTCCTCGAGCATCGCATCCATGTGGTGGGAGTGAAACGCGTGTGAGACCCGCAGGCGCTTGGTCTTCATGCCCTGTTCGCGGAGGGCGTCCGCCATCTCCAGCACGGCATCCTCGTCGCCGGAAATGACAACGCTGGCGGGACCGTTGACGGCCGCCAAGCAGACGCGCCCCGTATAGGCCGCGAGCGCCCTCTGCACCTCCGCCTCTGGGGCCCGCACGGAGACCATCGCCCCACCGGGCGCAAGGGCCCCCATCAGCCGGCCGCGAGCCGCGACCAGCGCGCAGGCATCCTCGAGCGAGAACACCCCCGCCACATGCGCCGCGGCCAGCTCACCAATCGAGTGGCCGAGCAGGAAGTCCGGCCGTACCCCCCACGTCTCGAGCAATCTGAAGAGTGCTACCTCCAGCGCGAACAGGGCGGTCTGCGTGTAGGTGGTCTGGTCAAGCAGGCAGACATCAGTGGCCTCCTCGACAGGCTCCCCGCGCGCGCGCTCGAGTGTGGAGCGCTGAAGGCGCGCGGCTCCAAAGAGAACCTCGCGCAGAGGATGCTCCAAGTGCCGGTCCAGCTCGGCGAACAACTCGTCCATGGTGTCCCTGAAGGCCGGCAACGCCTCGTACAGCTCCCGCCCCATCGCTTCGCGCTGTGCGCCCTGGCCGGTAAATAGAAACGCAAGCCCGCTCCGCGACCCCTGAAGGGCCGCACCCTGCGCCACACTCGCCGAAAGCTCACCACGGGCCAGCGCCGCAAAGCCCCCCAACGACTCCTCCCGATCGCACCCGAGCACGACCGCGCGATGCTCGAGTGTCGGGCGACCGGCCAGTGAGAGCCCTATATCGAGCGGCTCCACCTCGGCCGCGTCGCCGATGCGATCCAGCAGACGCCGCGCCTGCTCACGTAGCGCAAGCTCGCTCTTGGCTGAGATGATCCACGGCAATGGACCGTCCTCCAGTAGGCCGTACGCGGCCGGGGCGAGTTCGTCGCCATCCACATCCGCCGCAGGCTCGATGACGGTCGCGGGCGGCGCCTCCTCGAGAATCACATGCGCGTTCGTTCCACTGATGCCGAACGAGGAGATGCCGGCCCGCCGCGGCCTCCCGTTGGCCTCCCAAGACAGCTGCTCGGTGAGCAGTGAGATTGCACCGCTCGACCAGTCCACCTTTGTCGAGGGCGCATCGACATGCAGTGTCTTTGGCAACGCGCCATGGCGCATCGCCATCACCATCTTGACCACGCCGGCCACCCCGGCGGCGGCCTGGGTGTGGCCGATGTTCGACTTGACCGAGCCGAGCCGCAGCGGACGGTCCGCCGGCCTGTTCTGTCCGTAGGCGGCGATCAGTGCCTGCGCCTCGATCGGGTCGCCCAGCGTCGTGCCCGTGCCGTGCGCCTCGACCACATCCACCTCGTCGGGCGAGAGTTGGGCGTCGGCGAGCGCCTGGGCGATGACACGCCGCTGAGAGGGACCGTTCGGCGCCGTCAGGCCGTTGCTCGCGCCATCCTGGTTGACCGCGCTCCCGCGCACCAGCGCAAGCACCTCGTGTCCATTGCGGTTCGCGTCGGACAGGCGCTCCAGCAAGATCATTCCAAGGCCCTCGCTGAAACCCGCGCCGTCGGCCATCGCGGCAAAGGACTTGCAGCGACCGTCGGGCGCCAGCCCGCGCTGGCGGGCGAACTCGATGAACACCCCCGGCGTAGCCAACACCGTCACACCGCCAGCCAGCGCCAGCGAGCACTCACCCGCGCGCAGCGCCCGACAGGCCAGGTGCAGAGCTACAAGCGAGGAGGAACACGCCGTGTCCACCGAGACCGCCGGGCCCTCCAGGCCGAACGTGTAGGCGAGCCGACCGGAGGCTACGCTGCTTGTGACACCCGTCAGCTCGTATCCCTCCAGCTCCCCCGAGGCCAACCTTCCCGCGCCGACCCCGTAGAACGACGAGCTGATCCCGACGAACGCTCCAGTCTCGCTGCCCATCAACGCGCCGGGATCGATGCCCGCGTCTTCAAACGCCTCCCAGGCACCTTCCAGGAGCAGTCGTTGCTGGGGGTCCATCGCCAGCGACTCCCTCGGACCGATTCCGAAGAACCCAGCGTCGAATCCGTCGACGTCATCGACGAAGCCACCTTCTCGAGCGTAGGTCGTACCCGGTCGGTCGGAGTCCGGGTCATACAGACCATCCAGGTCCCAGCCACGATCCGCGGGAAAGGGGCGTATCCCGTCAGCAGCCCCAGCGACCAGCTCCCACAGCTCGTCCGGTGAGCGCACCCCACCCGGATAGCGACAGCTCATCCCCACGATCGCGATCGGATCTTCGGTCGCGCCGGCGGCGATCATTTTCGTATTCGGCGCGACCCTGTGCGCAAGTCTTGCGCCGCCGAACTCCTGGAGCAGTTGATCAACGACCGCCGAGATCGTGGGGTGATCGAAAACGAGCGTCGCGGGCAGTTGCAGTCCCGTGGCCGCGTTCAGGCGGTTGCGCAGCTCCACGGCCGTCAGCGAGTCAAAGCCAAGCTCCTTGAATGAGCGGCGGGTGCCGATCGTATCGGGAGAGGCGTGGCCAAGGACCGCGGCGACCTGACTCCTGACCAACTCCAGCAGGACGCTCTCGCGTTCGCTCTCGGGCATGGTGGCCAAGCGCCGCGCCAGGACAGCGCTATGCGCGCTCTTCGAGGCGCGCGAAGGGGCATCGCGCACGAGTTCGCTGAGCAGCGCCGGGAGCGCTCCCATCCTGGCCTGAACGCGCAGCGCCGTCAGATTCAGCGGAATCGGAAGCACCGACGTCTCGGCGACGTCCAGAGCCCGGTCGAAGAGCGCGAGGCCCTCCTCGGTGCCAAGCGTGCGCAGGCCTGATCGCTCCATCCGCGCGATGTCCGCCTCGCTCAGGCCTCCCGTCATTGCGCTGGCCTGCTCCCAGAGACCCCAGGCAAGCGAGCAGCCGGGGAGACCATTTGCCTGGCGGTAGGCCGCCAGCGCGTCAAGAAACGCGTTCGCGGCCGCATAGTTTCCCTGACCCGGGCTGCCGAGTGCACCCGCGGCGGAGGAGAACAGTACGAACGCCCGCAGGTCCAGATGTTCGGTGAGTTCGTGGAGATACCAAGCCGCGGCCGCCTTTGGCCCCCAGACCTCGCCCATACGCCGGACGTTCAAGGATGAGATCACACCATCATCGAGCGCTCCCGCGGTATGTATCACCGCATTGAGCGGACGCTCGACCGGGACCGACTCCACGAGCGCCTTCAGCTGGTCGCGGTCGCAGACGTCACAGGCGACGATCTCAACGCTGGCGCCCGAGGACTCGAGTTCCTTGCGCAGCTCGCTGGCGCCCTCGGCGTTCGAGCCCCGCCGGCTTGCCAGCAAGAGATGACCTACGCCGTGCTCTGAGACCAGACGACGGGCGAAGAGGGCGCCAAGCGTGCCCGTGCCGCCGGTGATCAGAACTGTGCCCTTCGGATCCAGAACAGGTGGCAAACTCAGCGCGACCTTGCCGGTATGACGCGCCTTGCTCATAAATCGGAACGCCTCGTGAGCGCGACGGACGTCCCATGTCCTGACCGGCAGCGGCTCGATCGCACCGGTTTCAAACAGCTCCAGCAGCTCGCCGAGCATCTCTTGGAGACGCTCAGGACCAGCCTCAGTCAAATCGAACGCCCGATAGACCACTCCCGGATGGGCCGCCGCGACCTCACCAGGATCACGGATGTCGGTCTTACCCATCTCGATGAAACGACCACCGTCGGATAGGAGCCGCAGCGAGGCATCCACGAACTCGCCGGCAAGAGAGTCCAGCACCACGTGCACTCCCTGCCCGCCGGTCTCCTCCAGGAAACGGTCCCTGAACTCAAGCGACCGGGATGACGCGATGTGGGCCTGATCCAAGCCAAGCTCTCGGAGCACGGCCCACTTAGGCAAGCTGGCGGTCGCGAACACCTCGGCGCCCAGGTACCTGGCCAGCTGTATGGCCGCCATCCCAACCCCACCGGTACCGGCGTGCACGAGTACCCTCTCGCCCGACCGCAGGCGGGCCAGGTCAACGAGCGCGTAGTAGGCCGTCAAGAACACGATCGGCGTCGACGCGGCCTGGGCGAAAGACCATCCGTCGGGTACGCGCGCAAGCAGACGCTGATCGACAACGGCAACGGGACCGAATCCAGACAGCAAGCCCATCACTCGATCACCAGGGGTCAGGCTCCCGACATCGGCGCCGACCTCCAGCACGACCCCGGCGCCCTCGCTGCCCACGGTGGCCTTGTCCGGATACATGCCCAGCGCGATCATCACATCACGAAAATTCACCCCTCCAGCCCGCATACCGACGCGTACCTCTCCGGACGCGAGCGGCCGCTCCGGCTCGGGAGCCGATACCAGCGCGAGACCGTCCAGCGACCCCCTCGAACCACCGTCCAGACGCCACCCGTTGGCATCCTCAGGAACCTTCAACTCACCCGCCCCAGGGCGTATCAGTCTGGGGGTGAATATTTCGCCCCGGCGCAGAGCGATCTGCGCTTCGCCCGTGGCCACCGCGGCGGCGAGCGCCGCGGTGGAATCCTCATCGCCGTCAGTATCGACGAGGACGAACCGGCCGGGGTTCTCTGACTGAGCACTGCGCACGAGGCCCCATACGGGCGCCTGAACGAGGCCCTGCAGATCCTCTGCGCTCTCTACGGCGACAGCGCCCGTGGTGACCAAGACCAAAGCGGAGTCCGCGAAGCGCTCATCAGCAAGCCAATCCTGCAGCAAACTCAGCGCCCGTTGAACGCCATGGAGCGCCGCCTCCGGCTCGGAGTCACCTGCACCATCCTCCTCCCTTGAAAGCTCGCCCGCTCTCTCGCGGCCGCAGTCAAAGAGCACGACCCTGGGGACCTCGCCACCACTATCCAGCAGCGAATCCAGCGAGCCGGCGTCCGCATATGCGTCAACACGAACTCCGGCGACACTCAGCGCTCGGACGACAGCGGAGTCCTCGTCCCCCAGCGCCGCCCAACCGTCGACGGTGCCCTGCGCAGCCCTTTGGAGCTGGCGCCAACGGATCGTAAACAGCGAATCGCGGTGCAAGCCGCGAGCGCCATCCAGCTGGGCAGCGGATACCTCGCGCGCGATGAGCGACTCGATCGAGATGACGGGCCTGCCATCCTTGTCGGCGACGAACACAGACGTCGCGCCAGCTCCAACCCTGCGCAGGCATACCCGCAGCGTGCCGGCACCCTTAGCATGGAACTCGACGCCGGTGAAAGAGAACGGCATGCGCACTCCGCCCCCGCCGCTGCCGCTGCCGTCAGGATCTTCTCGGTGTTCCTTCTCTGCCATCTCGTCGCCGTCGACCAAAGTGCTCAGGCCGGCGTGGAGTGCTGCGTCCAGGAGTGCGGGGTGCAGGTCGAAGGATTGGGTTTGCTTGTTCTGGTGGTCTTTGTGGAGGGCGATTTCGGCGAGGATCTCGTTTCCGTGTTGCCATGCTGCTTTGAGGCCTTGGAAGGTGGGTCCGTATTCGAGGCCTCGTTCGTTGAGTTGGTCGTAGAGGCCGTCGAGGTCGATTGTTTGGGCGTCCGGCGGGGGCCAGGTGTCGGTTGACAGGATTTGTGTGTGTTCTTGTGATGGGAGCGCCGGGCCTGGTGCATGACCGTCGTTGTGGCCGGTAGTGGTGGTGGTCTCTGTTGGGGGTGCCAGCACGCCGCTGGCGTGCAGTGTCCAACCATCTCCAGCCTCTTCCTGTTCTTCTGCGTCGGCGGTGGTTGGGTTTGGTTGCACACGAGAGTGGATGCTCAGCGAGCGCTGCCCGTTCTCGTCAGGCGGGCCGACCGCCAGCTGCAACACGACTGCCTCGTCCGCGTTGAGTACCAGTGGGGCCTGCAATGTCAGCTCTCGCACGACGGCACCGCCGGCAAGAATCCGCCCACCGGCGTGAAGAGCGAGATCAAGGAACGCTGTGCCCGGCAACAACACGCTGCCCAGTACCGCATGATCTGAAAGCCACGGGTGGTCCCGCAACGATACGCGCCCGGTGAACAACCAGCCCTTCTCGTCAGCCAGCGCCACGGCAGCGCCAAGCAATGGGTGATCACTCCCGGACAGGCCCATCGCGGGTGCGTTCCCTGGGCTTGGTCTTGGTTGCAGCCAGTAGCGTTCGCGTTGGAAAGGGTAGGTGGGCAGTTTCACGCGTTTGGCGCCAGTGCCCGTGAACAGGGCCCGCCAGTCGATCTCGACACCACGCACCCAGAGTTCGGCCATCGACTTCACGAACCGCTCAGGACCACCCTGCTCACGACGCAACGAACCAACGACCACGACCCCATCCCGACCATCGCGAACCACACCCCCACCATCCCCACCATCCCCACCATCCCCACCATCCCGCGTATCCGGCAATGATGCGTCAGGCGTGCCACCACCACCCACGCCCCGCTGCTCTCTCTCTCCGACCATACCCTCAACCGTTTCCTGAACCCCGACCGTCAACACCGGATGAGGACTGACCTCGATGAACACCCGACGCCCATCCCCCAACAACGCCCGCGTAGCACGCTCAAACTGAACCGTCTCACGCAAATTGCGATACCAATACTCACCATCCAACTCACCAGTATCCAACAAACCACCAGTCACAGTCGAGAAAAACGGCACACCACCAGACCGAGGCTCGATACCAGCACACCCCTCCAACAACTCCCCCCGAATACCCTCAACCTGCGACGAATGAGCCGCATAATCAACAGGAATCTCCCGCGCCCGCACACCATCACGCACACACTCCCCAAGAAAACCCTCCAAAGCACCACGCTCACCAGACACAACAACCGAAGACGGACCATTCACCGCCGCCACACCAACACGACCACCCCAACACCCAAGACGCTCCTCCACCTCACCAACAGACCCAACAACAGACACCATCCCACCCAACCCAGCCAACCCCACAAGCGCCCGACTACGCAACGCCACCACCCGCGCCCCATCCTCCAAAGACAAACCACCAGCCACAACCGCAGCAGCAATCTCACCCTGAGAATGACCAACCACCACCCCAGGACGAACACCACACTCCCCCCACAACCCCGCCAACGACACCATCACCGCCCACAACACAGGCTGAACCACATCCACACGATCCAACCCAGGCTCACCCTCAACACCACGCAACACACCCTCCAACGACCAATCAACAAACCCCGACAACGCCCGCTCACAATCACCCACCAACCCAGCAAACACACCCGAACAATCCAACAAACCAACAGCCATACCAACCCACTGCGAACCCTGACCCGGAAACACAAACACCGAACCACCACCAACACCACCACCCATCACCACACCCGAAACCAACCCAACACCAGGCACCCCACCACCCAACGCAGAAAGACCCCCCAACAACCCCTCACGATCCCCACCAACCACCACCGCCCTATGCTCAAACACAGAACGCGAAACCAACGACAAACCAACATCCCCCACCGCAACACCCGACTCACCCTCCACAAACCCACCCAAACACCCAGCCTGAGCACACAACGCACCCACACTCCTACCAGACAAAACCCACGGCAAAACACCACCACCAACCACGCCACCGCGACCAATGCGGCCAACGTCAGACATCACAGAATCCCCAGGCACCGCGACCCCAGCCGACAAAGACGACTGCGACTCATCTTCCTCGACGATCGGAGACGACGACGCCTCCTCCAAGATCACGTGCGCGTTGGTACCACTAACCCCAAACGAGGACACCCCCGCCCGCCGCGGATCACCGCCCCCCTCCCACACCCGCTCCTCAGTCAAAAGCGAAACCCCACCACCCGACCAATCCACATGCGACGACGGCGAATCAACATGCAACGTCCGCGGCAACACACCATGACGCATCGCCATCACCATCTTGATCACACCCGCCACACCAGCAGCCGCCTGAGCATGACCAATATTCGACTTCACAGACCCAAGCCACAACGGACGATCCGCAGCCCGGCCGACACCATACGTCCCAATCAACGCCTGCGCCTCAATCGGATCACCCAACGTCGTACCCGTACCATGCCCCTCAACCACATCCACCTGCCCCGCACCAAGACGAGCACTCGCCAACGCCTGCCTAATCACCCGCTGCTGAGAAGGACCATTCGGCGCCGTCAACCCGTTAGAAGCACCATCCTGATTAACGGCACTACCCCGCACCAAACCCAACACCTCACGACCACCACGAACAGCATCCGACAAACGCTCCAACAACACCATGCCAACACCCTCGGACCAACCGGTTCCGTCGGCGGAATCGGCAAAGGCTCGACAGCGACCGTCAGGCGACAGGCCGCGCTGACGCGCGAACTCGATGAACAACCCAGGCGAGGCCAGGACCGTGACTCCTCCGGCCAGCGCCAGCGAACACTCACCGGCACGCAACGCCTGACAAGCCAAATGCAACGCCACAAGCGAAGAAGAACACGCCGTGTCAATCGACACAGCCGGACCCTCCAAACCAAAGACATACGCCACCCGGCCCGACCCAACACTGCTTGAGACGCCCGTGGCAAGGTAGCCTTCCACCTCGCTGGAAGCCGGCCCGCTCAGACCCAGACCGTAATGGGAGGAGCCGATGCCCGCGAATACACCGGTCTGGCTGCCCTTCAGGGACACCGGGTCTATGCCCGCGTCCTCAAAGGTCTCCCAAGCGCCTTCCAACAACAGTCGCTGCTGAGGATCCATCGCCAACGCCTCTCTCGGGCTGATGCCGAAGAACCCGGCGTCGAATCTGTCGACGCCATCGAGAAACCCGCCGGCACGCACATAGCTGGTCCCAGGATGATCTGGATCCGGGTCGTAGAGACCATCCAAATCCCAGCCGCGATCCGCCGGGAAGGCGGAGATGGCGTCTCGCTGGGATATCACGAGCCTCCAAAGCTCCTCAGGCGAGGATACGCCACCCGGATAACGGCAGCTCATCCCGACAATCGCAAGCGGCTCTTCCCACCGCGCATGAAGCTGCTGATTTTGGCGACGCAGCCTCTCGGTCTCCTTGAGGGCAGTTCTCAGCGCCTTGCCGACCAGATCACCGGAATCGGACAAGACGTCACCCCCTCTCTCGGGCGTGCTCGAGGGTCAATCTTGCAAGGCTCTCGATATCCATCTCGTCGATCTGATCTTCATCCTCCTGGGCATTCGAAAGTCCGGTCCCATCATCCAAATCGGCCAGTTCCAACAACGTCTCGATCAATCCGGCCCTGCGCAATCGTGAAAGCGGAATTGTCGTGAGCACTTCGCGCACGGTCCGGTCTGGGTCTTTGCTCGTGGCGATGTCATCATTGGCTACGACCTCGTCCAACAGGTATCCGGCGACCGCGAGCGGTGTGGCGTAGTCGAACACCAGTGTCGAGGGCAGTCGCAACCCGGTCGCGACGCTGAGCCGATTGCGCAACTCGACGGCCCCCAATGAGCTGAGGCCCATCTCTTTGAACGCGGTCTCGCCATCTACCATTGCCGGCGAACCATGGCCGAGCACGGCCGCCACGTTCGCCCTGACAAGCTCCAATACGATCGCACTCCACCTCTCCCGAGGCTCTCCGCCCAACTTTCCTATCAGCGAAGCCTTGGCGTCGGACCCACGGCGCTTCGGCGTCCGTATGAGCCCACTCAGGATCGCCGGCAGGATTCCTGCTCTGGCTTGGGTGCGTAGGGCCTGGTGATCCATCACGACCGGGAGCACCGCCGCCTCACTCCCAACAACCGCACCATCAAAGAGCCTCAGACCATGCTCAACCGAAAGCACACGCAAACCGGAACGAGCCATACGCTGAACATCAACATCGCTCAACGCACCCCCCATCCCACTCTCCCTCTCCCACAACCCCCACGCCAGCGACACACCAGACAAACCCCGCGCCCGACGAAAACTCGCCAAAGCATCAAGAAACACATTCCCAGCCGCGTAATTACCCTGACCAGGACTACCAAGCACACCCGCCGCAGACGAAAACAAAACAAACAGCGACAAATCCATATGCGCCGTCAACTCATGCAAATACCACGCCGCATCGACCTTCGGCGCCAACACCCCATCCAAACGCTCAGCCGTCAACGAACCAATCACACCATCATCAAGAACCCCCGCGGCATGCACCACCCCGCACAAAGGCCACTCCCCAGGAATCGAACCAAGCAACGCCTCCAACTCCTCACGATCACACACATCACACGCCGCGACCGTGACACTCGCACCCAACGCCTCCAACTCACCCCTCAACTCAACAGCACCCTCAGCACCCAACCCACGCCGACTAACAAGCAACAACCGACGAACACCATGCACCTCAACCAAATGCCGCGCCAACAAAGCACCAAGCGCACCAGTACCACCAGTAACCAAAACCGTACCCCTCAAATCGAGCTTTGGCGCATGCCGATCGGTCGCATCCACCACCCGCTCGACCCGCGGTGCGTACACCACGCCATTACGTATCGCAAGCTGGGGCTCGTTCAGAGCCAGTGCACGGGAAAGCGCTTGGAGAGAGTCCTCCTCCTGATCGATATCGACCAACATCAACCGATCTGGATTCTCCGACTGCGCGGAGCGCACCAAGCCCCAGACGGGTGACTGAGCCAAGCTCGTGGGACCTTCTCCCTCGCATACCGCCACCGCCCCCCCAGTCAGCAGCACCAGTCTCGAGGCCGAAAAGCTCTCATTCGAGATCCATGTCTGAATCATGTCGAGCACGCGATGAGCGGTCTCGTGCGTCAATGCCAGGTCGCCGCGGTCGCCGCGATCAGCTCCAGCCGCGGCGGACCTCCACTCCGCGGAGCCTTCCACCTGAGGGGTTGAGCAATCTACGATTACGGGGCCGGAGATCCCAAGGGCGCCGTCGCACGCTTCCTCCAAGGCTTGCAAGCTCGTATGTAGCTCAGTCGTGTATCCAGCGCCAGCGAGAGACTCGACCAGAGCGCGCTCCTGCTGACCCAAGAACACAGCGTTCGATGCGACGGCGTCCGGCAGATCCAGAACGGTCGTCCAGCCGACCTTGAACAGCGCGTCTGTGCGGACATCGTGAATGGACCCAAGCTCTGCCGCGGACAATTCACGTACAGCAACCGAGTCGACCGATGCAACGACCCCACCGGTCTCGTCGGCTACCACCACGGACATGGCATCCTCGCCAATCGGCGAGAGCTTTACCCGAGCAGAGGAGATCCCCGTGACATCGAGTCGCACGCCGGTAAAAGAGACCGGCAAACGCGGACCGCCGCCTCTGGCCGCGCTATCGGCGGGATTGTCGAGCGTGGCGTGCAGCGCGGCGTCCAGCAGCGCGGGATGCAGACCATAGGACCGGCCCTGATCGCGCTGGTCCTCAGAGAAGGCCAGATCGACGAACACGTCCTCGCCACATCGCCACGCCCGGCGCAACCCCTGGAACGTCGGTCCATATTCGATTCCGGCCTCGGCCAGGCGCTCATAGAAAGCATTGACGTCCACCTCGCGGGAGCCGACCGGAGGCCAGGCCTCTGCACCCAGCGCGAACGCCTGCTCCTTCGCCGCGGCGGCGCGACCGTTCAAAGCACTGCCATCCACAGCCAGCAGCCCGCTGGCGTGACGCACCCACCGCTCACCGCTAATGAGATCGCCGTCAACGGCCTTCGCGGGACATGAGTAGATGACGATTGGGCGCAGACCGTCCTCGGCGGCCTCGCCGACCGACAGTTGCAGCACGACCCCAGCTCCCTCCGGCAGCGTCAGCGGCGCCTGCATGACCAGCTCTGAGACCGCCCCCATCCCAAGCTGGCTGCCGGCATGCAAAGCCAACTCCAGGAAGACGGCGGCCGGCAGCAGCGCGCTGCCCGACACGATGTGCTCGGCAAGCCACGGATGGGACTCGAGCGAAATACGGCCCGTGAACAGCCAGCCCTTGCCGTCGGCCAATGTCAGAGCGCCGCCCAGCAGTGGATGGCCAGCGGTAGCCAGACCAGCCGCGGACACGTCACCCGCTTCCGTGCGGGTTTGCAGCCAGTAGCGGGTGCGCTGGAAGGCATATGTGGGCAGACTCACGCGTTTGATTTCGGAGTTCTCGAACAGCGCACTCCAGGAAACGCTCACGCCCCGCACCCAGGCCTGGGCCAGGGCACTGCTCAGCGCCCGCGTTTCCGGCCACCCCTCACGCAACAGCGGCACGGCCACGAGATCGTCCTCGCCCGCGGCTACGTCGCTCACGCCGACAGCGCCGTTCGACGCCAAGGCGCCGGGCCCGGAGAGGCAGTCCTCAGCAAGCGCACAGAGCACACCGTCGGGACCCAGCTCCAGGAAGCTTCTGACCCCATTGGCCCCGAGCCAGCGCATTCCGTCCATGAAGCGCACCGGCTCGCGCACATGCTCCACCCAGTACTCAGCCGAGCAGATCCTCCCGGGCGCCACGGGCTCACCCGTCAGGTTCGAGACGATCGGTATCGCCGGTGCCGAAAACGAGACGTGTTCGGCGATCTCCTTGAATCGCTCCAACATCCCGTCCATGCGATGAGAGTGAAAGGCGTGGCTTACCCGTAGGCTCTTGGTCTTGGTACCCCGGTTCCGCCAGAGCCTCTCGACGGCAAGAACGGCGTCCTCATCACCGGATACGACCACCGAGGTGGGCCCATTGACCGCCGCGAGCGTCGCCCTGCCCTCGAAATCGCCCAGCGTCGCGAGCACGTTCTCCTCAGCTGCCCGTATCGAGACCATCGCGCCGCCCGCGGGCAGATCCCCCATCAACCGTCCCCGCGCCGCAACCAACCGGCAGGCATCCGGCAGCGAGAACACTCCCGCCACATGAGCGGCGCTCAGCTCTCCGATCGAATGGCCGATGAGGAAGTCGGGACGCAGACCAAGGCGCTCGACAAGCCGGAACAGGGCCACCTCGAGCGCGAACAGAGCGGCCTGGGTGTTGGCCGTCTGATCTATCGACCCTGATGGGAACGGAGCCCCCTCGATCGGTGGGGCGTCGGCGAAGATCACCTCGCGCAAGGGCCGCTCCAATTGTCCGTCGAACTCGGCGAAGACCTCGTCCATGGCGCTCTTGAAGACTGGAAAGGCCCCGTACAGCTCGCGGCCCATACCGATGCGCTGGACCCCCTGACCGGTGAACAGGAAAGCCAGACCGCCCGGCTCCGAGCTTGAAGCGACGCCCTGCCGCACCTCCGCCGCGAACTCACCCTTAGCCAGAGCCGAAAGGCCGCCCAACAGCTCGCCGCGCTCACCGCCTGACACGACAGCCCGGTATGGCAATACGGAACGAGTGGTCAACGAGAAGCCCACATCCGCCAACTCGAGCCCAGGGTCGCCGTTTACAATGCATTCCAACAGCCGCCCGGCCTGAGCGCGCAAGGCCTGCTCGCTCTTTGCCGACAGCACGAACGGGGTCAAGTCCACGCCACCGGCGCCGCCCGTCGCGGGGGCACCTATGACATCCGCATCCCCTGCGCCGGGACCCGAGAGGCCGGCCGACCCGGACGGCGGGCGCGGCGGAGCCTCCTCGAGGATCATGTGCGCATTGGTGCCGCTGATCCCGAATGAGGAGACCGCTGCCCTCAAGGGTATGTCCTGACGAGCGCTCCCCCATGACACCGGCTCCTCGAGCACGGAGATCGCGCCGGAGGACCAGTCCACGTTGGTCGACGGCCGATCGACATGCAGCGTCCGCGGCAGGATGCCGTGACGCATCGCTTGCACCACCTTGATCACCCCTGCCACCCCGGCCGCGGCCTGGGTATGGCCGATGTTCGACTTCACCGAGCCGAGCCAAAGAGGGCGCTCCGGCGGGCGCTCCAGACCATACGTGGCCTGCAGCGCCTGGACCTCGATCGGGTCCCCCAGAGTCGTACCGGTGCCGTGACCCTCCACGGCGTCGACCTGGTCGGGGGTCAAGCGCGCGTTTGCCAGCGCCTGCGTGATTACACGCCGCTGCGACGGGCCGTTGGGCGCGGTTAGCCCGTTCGAGGCGCCGTCCTGGTTGACGGCACTTCCCCTGATGAGAGCGAGCACGTTGTGGCCATTGCGCCGGGCATCGGAGAGGCGCTCCACCACGACCAGCCCCATGCCCTCGCCGAAGCCGGTGCCGTCCGCCGCCGCGGCAAATGCCTTGCAACGCCCGTCCGGCGCGAGACCGCGCTGACGCGCGAACTCGATGAAGCTGCCCGGCGCGGTCAGGACCGTCACGCCCCCCGCGAGCGCCAACGAGCATTCGCCGCCCCGCAACGCCTGACAGGCCAGGTGCAGCGCCACGAGCGAGGAAGAGCACGCCGTATCAACCGACACGGCTGGGCCCTCGAGTCCAAACGTATAGGCGATTCTGCCCGACGCGACGCTGTTCGTGGCCCCCGTCAGCTGATAGCCCTCGAGACCCTCGACATCCCACCATGCGGCGCCATAGCCGGAGGCTATGATGCCGGCGAACACTCCGGTCTGGCTCCCCCGCAGGGACGTGGGGTCCATGCCGGCGTCCTCGAAAGCCTCCCACGCACCCTCCAGCAACAGCCGCTGTTGAGGGTCCATCGCCAGGGCCTCGCGAGCGCCGATGCCGAAGAACTCCGAATCGAAATCGCCCGCGTCATATACAAAGCCACCCTCGCGCGCATAGCTCGTGCCGGGATGATCGGGATCTGGGTCATACAGGCTCTCCAGATTCCAGCCGCGATCCGAGGGAAAAGAGCCGATACCGTCGCTGCCGGAGACAACCAGCCGCCACAGCTGCTCGGGTGAACGGACCCCTCCCGGATAACGACAACTCATCCCGACGATCGCGATCGGGTCGTCGGTCGGGGCCGCGATCGCGGTCGGTATCGCGGAGGCAACTCTCTCCCCGGCAAGCTCTCCCAATAGGTGGGAGACGACCGCCGAGGCGGTCGGATAGTCGAAGATCAGGGTTGCGGGCAGCTGTAGCCCTGTAGCCGCATTGAGGCGGTTGCGCAACTCCACCGCGGTCAGCGAATCGAACCCAAGCTCTTTGAACGTTCGCTGGACATCGATCGCATCCGCAGAGGCATGGCCCAATACAGCGGCGATCTGGACTGTGACCAAATCGGCGACGATGCTCTTGCGTTCCGATTCCTGAGCGCCCGACACGCGCAGCGCCAGCATCCCGCCTCGCCCGCCCGAGCTTTGCGCCGGCACGGACACGAGATTGCTGAACACTGACGGCAGGATTCCTGCTCTGGCTTGGGTGCGTAGGGCCTGGTGATCCATCACGACCGGGAGCACCGCCGCCTCACTCCCAACAACCGCACCATCAAAGAGCCTCAGACCATGCTCAACCGAAAGCACACGCAAACCGGAACGAGCCATACGCTGAACATCAACATCGCTCAACGCACCCCCCATCCCACTCTCCCTCTCCCACAACCCCCACGCCAGCGACACACCAGACAAACCCCGCGCCCGACGAAAACTCGCCAAAGCATCAAGAAACACATTCCCAGCCGCGTAATTACCCTGACCAGGACTACCAAGCACACCCGCCGCAGACGAAAACAAAACAAACAGCGACAAATCCATATGCGCCGTCAACTCATGCAAATACCACGCCGCATCGACCTTCGGCGCCAACACCCCATCCAAACGCTCAGCCGTCAACGAACCAATCACACCATCATCAAGAACCCCCGCGGCATGCACCACCCCGCACAAAGGCCACTCCCCAGGAATCGAACCAAGCAACGCCTCCAACTCCTCACGATCACACACATCACACGCCGCGACCGTGACACTCGCACCCAACGCCTCCAACTCACCCCTCAACTCAACAGCACCCTCAGCACCCAACCCACGCCGACTAACAAGCAACAACCGACGAACACCATGCACCTCAACCAAATGCCGCGCCAACAAAGCACCAAGCGCACCAGTACCACCAGTCACCAAAACCGTACCCCCCTGCACTGAGGACGGGGGCATACTCAGAACGATCTTGCCGGTATGTCGCGCCTGGCTCATGAAACGGAATGCCTGGGGCGCGTGGCGGACGTCGAAGGCCTTGATCGGCAACGGCTCAAGCATGCCTGTCTGAAAGAGCCCAAGCAGATTGCCAAGCATCTCCCGCAGGCGGTCGGCGCCCGCTTCGACCAGATCGAAGGCCCTGTAGAACACACCCGGATGAGTCTCAGCAAGCGAGACGGCGTCGCGGATGTCAGTCTTGCCCATCTCGATGAACCGACCACCCCCCTCCAAGAGGTCGAGAGAGGCATCGACGAACTCGCCGGCAAGAGAATCGAGGACCACGTCCATTCCTCGCCCGCCGGTCTCGGCGAGGAACTTCTCCTTGAACTCGAGCGTGCGGGAAGAGGCGATGTGCGAGTCGGGCAAGCCCATCGCTCGCAGGGCCCCCCACTTCGCGGGACTGGCGGTCGCGAACACCTCCGCTCCCAGACGTCCCGCAAGCTGCACGGCCGCCATGCCGACACCACCCGCACCGGCGTGCACGAGCACCTTCTCCCCAGACTCGAGTGCAGCCAGGTCAACGAGCGCGTAATACGCCGTCAGGAAGGCGGTCGGCACCGACGCGGCCTGTGCAAATGACCATCCCTCGGGCACCTTGGCAAGGAGACGACGGTCGGCGACGGCAACCGGACCGAACCCCGCGAGCAGGCCCATCACTCGATCGCCGACCGCCAGGCCACCCACACCCTCGCCGACCTCCAGCACCACTCCGGCACCCTCGCCGCCGATGCTCTCTTCGCCTGGATACATGCCGAGCGCAAGCAGGACATCACGGAAGTTCAGGCCCCCGGCGCGCACGCCGACACGGACCTCACCGCGACCGATCGGCTCACCCGCGTCGGGGCAAGATACGAGCGAAAGGGCATCCAGCGTCCCCGTGGAGCCGGCGGCCAGGCACCACTCTCCCGCCCCTTCGGGCGCCACCAGAACCTCACCCGAGTCCGCACGCGCCAAACGCGGAGCGAATACGGCGCCCTCGCGCAGCGCCAACTGCGGCTCACCCATGCTCAGCGCCGTGGAGAGCACAACGCTCGAGGTCCTGGCGCCGTCGCTGTCGATCAGCAGGAAACACCCGGGATTCTCCGCCTGGGCCGAGCGCACCAGACCCCACACCGGTGCCTGCGCCAGATCCGAGATGGACTCCCCGGCCTCCACGGCGACAGCGCCGCTGGTGACGAGCACCAAACGCGAAGCCGAGAAACGCTCATCGGATAGCCACTCCTGCACGATGGCGAGTACGCGGCCCGTGCATTTGTGCGCGACGGCCGGCTCTCCGGGCTCTTCGGCACCTTCGGGCTCGTGGATGCTGCAATCGAAAAGCACCGAGTCCGGCAGAGGCGCCCCCGCGTCCAGCGCTTCTCCCAACGCACCCAGGTCCGTATATGCCTCCAACGAGCACCCGACTTCGCCGAGCGACACGGCCAGCGGCGAGCCTTCCGGGCCGACGAACGTCAGCTTGCCCGCGGGAGCCGGCGCGGACGGGGCGACCTTGACCCAGTCCATCCTGAACAGCGAATCGTGATGCTCACCGCGGATAGCGCCCAGTTGGGCCGGGGACACCTCGCGCACGACGAGTTCGTTGATCGAGACCACCACCGCGCCGCTTTCATCGGCCGCGAGCAGCGAGATCGTGCCGTCCCGCGCGGACCGTAGACGCACGCGCAACGAGCTGGCGCCGGTCCTGTTCAGCCGCACCCCGACGAAGGAAAACGGCAGGCGAATGCCGCGTCCGGGCCGGTCCCACTCTTCTGACTCGTCATACGCCGGTGAACTCAATCCGGCGTGCAACGACGCATCCAAGAGCGCTGGATGCACACCAAACGCAGCTGCCTCATCACGCGCCTGCTCAGGCAGAATCACCTCCCCGAACAGATCGTCTCCGCGCCGCCACGCCCCCCGCAGACCTTGGAAGGTCGCACCGTATTCAAAGCCCTGCTCCGCGAGGAGGTCATAGAGGCCATCGATATTTACGGCCTCTGCTTCCTCCGGCGGCCAGCTACCCGCCAGCGCGCTCGCATCCTGGCGCAGGTCCCCGGCCCGCTCGTCCAGATCCATCTCCGGGACGGCCAGCACGCCGCTGGCGTGGCGCGTCCACTGTCCCTCGCCTTCCTCGGCCGCGACCGGCTCGGGCCTGGAATGGATGTTCAGCGGGCGCCGACCGGTCTCATCAGGCTCGCCGACCGAGAGTTGGAGTTGGACGGCGCCCTGGCCGGAGAGGAGCAACGGCGCCTGGAGGGTGAGTTCCCGGACCAAGCCGCAACCGACACGCTCACCGGCGCAGAGAGCCAGGTCCAGGAACGCGGTTCCAGCCAGCAGCACGCTGCCGAGCACCGCATGATCTGAAAGCCAGGGATGGCTCTGCAGGGAGATGCGCCCGGTGAACAACCATCGCTCACCGTCGGCCACCTCGACCATCGCCCCCAGCAATGGGTTGGCCACCGAAGACTGCCCCGCCGAGGCCGCATCGCCGACGGCGCGGGGTTTCTCGAGCCAGTAGCGTTCACGCTGAAAGGCGTATGTCGGCAGCGTCACAGGTTTGACCCCGGACGGCTCAAAGAAGGTGCGCCAGTCGACCTCGACACCGTTGGCCCAAAGCTCAGACAACGAGCCGATCAGGGTCCTGAGTTCTGGGTGATCGCCCCTTAGCAACGCGGTCGCCACGACAGCGCTCTGCCCAGGCACCCCGGCGGCGCCGGAGCCACCCACGACCCCATCCCGCTCCACAGCGTCCGATCCGGACTCGAGATCGTCATCCAGACAGTTGTGGACCATCGCGCTGAGCACCCCGTCGGGACCCAACTCCAGGAAACTGGTTACTCCCTGGCGGTGCAGCCAGCGCACTCCTTCAAAAAAGCGAACCGGCTCACGAACGTGTCTGGACCAGTACTCCGCCGAGCACACCTGCTCGGCCGCTACCGGCTCGCCTGTGACGTTGGAGACGATCGGGGTGCGCGGCGTGCTGTATGACACGCCTTCGGCGACCTCGGTGAACGCGCCCAGCATCGCGTCCATGCTCGAGGAGTGAAATGCGTGCGAGACCTGCAGGCGCTTGGTCCTCCGCCCTCGCTCTTCCCAGCTCTGAGCCAGCTCCAGCAGAGCATCCTCGTCCCCTGACAGCACGACCGAGTGGGGCCCATTGACCGCCGCCAGCGAGGCCCGGCCCTCCAGCCTCTCGAGCGCATCGATCAGCTCCTTCGGTGCTGCCTCGAACGAGACCATTGCCCCACCGGCGGGGAGTTCGTCCATTAGTCGGCCGCGAGCCGCCACCAACATGCATGCGTCTTCGAGCGAGAAGACGCCCGCGACATGTGCCGCCGCCAGCTCACCGACCGAGTGTCCCAGCAGAAAGTCGGGGCTCAAGCCCCAGCATCTCTCGACGAGCCTGAACAGCCCGATCTCGAGCGCGAACAGCCCCGCCTGAGTGAACAGCGTCCGATCCAGAAGCCCCCCGCCCGAGGCTTTACCAACCACCGCCGGATCAGACTCGTCCTCCCCAAACATCACATCCAGTAGCGGACGCTCCAGGTGCGCGTCAAACTCAGCGCACACCTCGTTCAGCGCGTCCCGGAAGACACCGGACACCCCGTAGAGTTCGCGGCCCATTCCCACGCGCTGGGCGCCCTGGCCGGTGAACAGAAACGCCAAGCCGCCCACCGAGGAGGTGGGCGTCACACTTTTGATGACGCCCGGGGCGGGCTCTCCACCCGCAAGAGCGGCAAGCCCAGCAAGACCGTACAACAGCTCGCTACGCTCGCCACCCAGGATCACGGCGCGATGCTCAAACACCGACCGTCCCGCCAGAGAGGCGCCGACGTCCAGCACCGCAAGCTCTGGTCGGCTCTCCACGAATCCGTGCAAGCGCTCAGCCTGCGCACGCAGCGCCTCTCTACTCTTGGCCGATACCACAAACGGCAGCGCGCCGGCCGCGAAGATGCCGTCCACGAGTTGACCGTCGCCACCCACCTCCTCGTCGATGGGCGCCTTCGCGCCGTCGGAGTCAGATGCCCCGGGAACCAGTTCCAGCGAGGGCGACTCCCGCGGCGGCGCCTCCTCCAGAATCAGGTGAGCGTTGGTGCCGCTCACACCAAAAGAGGAGATTCCCGCCCGGCGCGGCTCGCCGTTGCTGTTCTCCCACGATCTCTGCTCGGTCAGCAGCGCAACCCCACCCGCCGACCAGTCGACCTTTGTTGAGGGCTCGTCTACGTGCAGCGTCCGCGGCAACACGCCGCGACGCATCGCCATCACCATCTTGATCGCCCCGGCGACACCGGCGGCTGCCCCGGTGTGGCCGATGTTCGACTTCACGGAGCCGAGCCACAGCGGCTGCTCGGGAGAGCGCCCACGCCCGTATGCGGCCAGCAGCGCCTGCGCCTCAATCGGATCACCCAGCGTCGTGCCTGTGCCGTGGGCCTCGACAGCATCCACCTGGTCCTTGGCAAGACCAGCGCTGGCCAGCGCCTGCGCGATGACGCGCTGCTGAGACGGGCCGTTAGGCGCCGACAGGCCGTTGCTCGCGCCGTCCTGGTTGACGGCGCTCCCGCGCACCAGGCCGAGCACCTCGTGGCCGTTGCGGCGAGCGTCCGAGAGGCGCTCCAGCAACATCATGCCACCGCCCTCTCCCCAGCCGACGCCGTCGGCCGCGTCCGCGAACGACTTGCAGCGCCCGTCCCGCGCCAGGCCTTTCTGTGAGCTGAACTGAACGAGCAACCCAGGTGTGTCGAGGATCGTCACCCCGCCCGCGAGCGCCAGCGAGCACTCTCCCGCCCGCAGAGCACCGCAGGCCAGATGCAGCGCCACCGCCGCGGAGGAGCACGCGGTGTCCACAGACACGGTCGGGCCCTCGAGGCCAAACGTGTAGGCGACGCGACCCGAGATGACACTGCTGATCGACCCGGTCAACCAGTACCCGGCCAGGCTCTCCAGGCCATTGGGCGCCGACCACAGGCCGGCGCCGAAGTCTCCGGCGGTGTGACCCACGAACACACCCGTGCGGCTGCCGCGCAGAGTGGCCGGATCTATGCCCGCGTCTTCGAGAGCTTCCCAGGAGACTTCGAGCAGCACCCGCTGGGCGGGGTCCATCGCCAGCGCCTCGCGCGGGCTGATGCCGAAGAATCCGGCGTCGAAATCGCCGACGTCGAAGATGAAACCCGCTTCGTGTGCGTAGCAGCTGCCCGGACGACCGTCACCCGGGTCGCGCAGGCGCTCCAGATCCCAGCCACGGTCGGCCGGAAACGCCGAGATCGCATCGACGCCGTCCAAGACCAGATCCAGCAGATCCTCGGGAGAGCGGACCCCTCCGGGAAAGCGGCAGCCCATGCCGACGATCGCGATCGGCTCATCCGCCGGCGCCACCGACACGACCGCCGCCGCGGCCGCCGGCGCAGCACTCGCGATCTGGGTATCCGAGACCTCATCCACGACATAGCGCGCCAGGGCGATGGGCGTCGGATAGTCGAAGATGACGGTGGCGGGCAGGCGCAGCCCCGTCGCCTGATTCAAGCTGTTGCGCAGCTCGAGCGCCGACAGAGAATCCAGCCCCAGCTCGTTGAAAGCCTTCTGTCTGCTGACCGCGGCGGGCGAGGAGTGTCCCAGCGCCGTCGCAATCTCCGTGAGAACTATCTCCAAGACAACGCCCTCACGCTCGGCCTCGGGTATGGCCGCAAGTCGCCGCGCGAGCGATCCCGTTTGCTCTCGCGGGCGACGCATGGAAGCGCGGACCACACCACTGAACAGCAGCGGCAACACACCCTCCTCGGCCTGGGCGCGAAGCGCCGCGGTGTCGAGCCGCAGCGGCAATACCAGAGCGTCGTCGACGGCGTTCGCCGCGTCGAATAGCCGCAGACCCTCCTCGACGGGCAGCGCGGCTACTCCAGACTGCGCCATGCGCGCCAGGTCGGCATCGGTGAGCCCGCCGCCCATGCCTCCCGCCTGCTCCCACAGCCCCCAGGCCAACGAGACCCCGGCCAGACCCGCAGCCCGGCGCCGCGCCGCCAGCACATCGAGAAACGCGTTGGCCGCCGCATAGTTGCCCTGGCCCGGGCTGCCGAGCGTCGCCGTGGCCGAAGAGAACAACGCGAACATGGATAGTTCGCGATCCGCGGTGAGCTCGTGCAGATGACACGCGGCGGCCAACTTGGGGGACAGCACGCGGTCGACCTGCTCGCTCGTCAGCGAGTCGATCAGGGCATCGTCCAGAACCCCGGCCATGTGCACCACACCGACAAGCGGATGATCGTCCGGCACGGCCCCCAGCAGCTCTTCCAGCTGTGCACGATCTGCCACATCGCATGCCGCGATCGCGACCTCGGCGCCCAGCTCGTTCAACTCGTCCGCCAGCTCCGCCGCGCCGGATGCCTCGGGCCCCTGCCTGCTGGCCAACAGCACGTGACCGACCCCGTACTCGGTGACGAGGTGCCTGGCGACCCGAGCCCCAAGATCACCCGTGCCGCCGGTGATCAGGATCGTGCCCTCGGGGTCGAGCGCCTCGACGGCCATTCCATCGGGGTCCACGGATGGAGGGGGCGCCAGCCGCGCCAGACGAGGAGCGCATACACGACCTGAACGAATCGCCAGCTGCGGCTCATCGCTCGCCAATGCCGCGGGCAGCGCGGCCAGCGAGCCCTGCTCGCCGTCCACATCGATCAGCACGAATCGGCCCGGGTGCTCAAGCTGCGCGCAGCGCACAAGCCCCCACACGGGAGCTTGGGCTGGGGCAATGAGATCCCCTCCCGGCTCCACGACGACGGCGCCACGCGTCACGAACACCAGCCGCGCCGAGGAAAATCGCCCATCGACGCTCCACGCCTGCGCGAGGTCGAGCGCGCGATGCGCGGCCGCGTGCGCCGCCGCGATCGTCTCCTCGGCGGAGAGTTCGTCGGACACCGTCATGCCATCACCTGGCCCACGACCGTCGAGGGCGCAGTCGACGAACACCACGCTCGGCACCGACTCGCCGGCATCCACGGCTTCGCTCAATGCTCGGAGGTCCGTATAGACGCGCGACTCACTCCCGATGCTCTCGTGTATCGCTGCGGTGAGACCGGCACCCTCGGCGCCCACGAGGGACCACCCGCTCTCCGCCCCCGGCGCGGTCGGACCCGGGCCCGCGACCGTGTTCCACTCCAAGCCGAACAGCGACTCTGGACCACGGCCGCTCGCGCTGGCGATTTGCTCACGCGATACGGGTCGCACAGCCAGCGACCGCATCGATGCCACCAGCTCGCCGCCCTCGTCGGTCGCCACCATCGACATTCCGCCGTCCTCGGCCGGCCGCAGATGAACCCGCAGCGCACCGACGCCGGCCTTATGCACGCTGATGTCGCTGAACGAGAACGGCAGCCGCAGTTGGTTTCCCTGCGCGTCCAGGTCAGTGCCGTCGCTTGTCAGGGCCACGATGATCACCTGCACGGCGGCATCGAACAGTGCCGGATGCAGATGGTATGCACCGGCCTGCGCCTGGTCGGCCTCTGCCAGGGAAAGCTCGGCGTAGAACTCGGCGCCCCGCTTCCAGACGCCCTTGACGCCGAAGAAGGCCGGCCCGTAGTCGAGGCCCATCTCGGCCGTGTAGCGGTAGAAGGCCTCTACGTCCACCGCCTCCGCGTCCGCCGGAGGCCAGGCCTGGTCGATCAAGGCCTGCGCCGCCGGCCACTTAGCCGTCGTCTCCGTACGCGCGAGCACGCCGCTGGCATGACGAGTCCACTCTTCCCCGAACCATCGACCATCGCCCGTCTTCGCCTCGCCTCGGCAGGAGTGAATCTTCACCGCTCGCCGGCCCACCTCGTCAGGCTCCTCCACGGAGACCTGCAGCTGCACGTCCTCCTGCCGCGCGAGCGTCAGCGGAGATTCGATCACCAGCTCCTCGACCAGATCGCACCCCAGCTGGCCGCCGGCATGCAGCGCAAGCTCCACGAGCGCCACCCCCGGCACCACGCAGGCATCGAGCACTACGTGATCGGCGAGCCAAGCGGGCTCCTGCGCGGAGATCCGACCCGTGAACAGATGCCCGCGGTCATCGGCAAGAGCGACGGTCGCGCCCAGGAGGGGATGGTTGGTGGGGCCCAGACCGGGGAGGGCCGCATCCCCCGCGCCCGCCCTCCCGAGCGAAAGCCAGTAGCGCCGGCGCTGAAAGGCATACGTAGGCAGCAGCGTCCGCCGCGCGCCGGTGCCCTCGAACGTCTCGGCCCAGCTCACATCGGTCCCATGAGCCCATATTCCGGCCACCGCGTTAAGCAAGGTCTGACTCTCCGGATGCCCGCCGCGCAGCAACGGCACCGCGACAACCGGCACTCTGGCCCCGCCCTCCTCTCCCCCAGCGCCACCGACGACGTGCTCGACATCCTCGCCGGGAATGGACTCTCCAGCCAAACACTCCCGCGTGATCGCGCTGAGCACGCCGTCGGGACCCAACTCCAGGAAACTGCGTACGCCGTGCGCGGCCAGCGAGCGCGCGCCGTCGCAGAAGCGCACGGGTTGGCGCACGTGCTGGACCCAGTACTCGGCTGTGCAGATCTGCTCGGGCGAGGCGAGTTCGCCGGTGACATTCGAGATGACCGGAATCTGTGGCACGGCGTATGAGACGCCCTCGGCCACCGCTCTGAACGCATCGAGCATCCCATCCATCCGGTGAGAGTGGAATGCGTGGCTCACCCGCAGGCGCCTTGTCTTGACCCCCAGCTCGCGCCAGGCCTCCTCCACCTCGAGCACGCCGTCCTCGTCGCCGGAGATCACCACCGAGGCCGGGCCGTTGATCGCGGCAAGGGCGACCCTGCCGGGGTAGCGCTGGATCGTCTCGAGCACATCGGACTCGGTGGCCTGGATCGAGACCATCGCCCCACCCTCTGGCAGCTCCGCCATCAGCCGGCCACGCGCGGCCACCAACGCACACGCGTCCGCCAGTGAAAACACTCCTGCCACGTGCGCAGCGCTCAACTCCCCGATCGAATGGCCCATCAAAAAGTTTGGCTTGATGCCCCAATTCGCGATCAACCTGAACAGCGCCACCTCGAGCGCAAACAGCGCGGCCTGCGTGTACACCGTCTGATCGAGTGGCGTGGCGGCGATGGGCTGGTCCGGGATCCGCTCGAGCGCGGTGTCCCGCCCGAGCGGGAGATCCTCGGCCTCGAAGAGCACGTCAAGCAGCGGACGTGGCAGATGTCTGTCGAACTCGGCGCAGATCGCATCCAGAGCGTCCCTGAACACCGGCCAGGACCGATACAGGTCTCGGCCCATACCGACGCGCTGGGCGCCCTGACCGGTGAAGAGAAAGGCAACGCGACAGTGCTCCTCGACGATCCCTCGCACTACCCCAGGCGCGGGCTCGTCGCCGGCCAGTGCCCGCAGACCCGCCAACAGCTCCCCACGCTCGCGCCCCAGCACAACGGCCCGATGCGCGAAAGCGGAGCGTCCAGCCAGGGAGTACCCGATATCAAGCGATCCCGGCTCGACCTCGCCGACACGGGCAAGCAGGCGCCGCGCCTGATCGCGCAACGCGGGCTCGCTCTTGGCCGATACGACCCACGGCACTGGCGAGAGCACGCCGGCATGCTCCGGCTTGCCGGCGATGCCACCGACAGCCGAAGCCGCACCCCCCTTTGGAGTCTGTTCGCCCGACGGCGCTTGCCCTCCCATCGGAGCCTGCTCAAGGATCACGTGCGCGTTGGTGCCACTTATGCCAAATGACGACACCCCCGCCCGACGAGGCTCGTCGCCGTCCTGCCACTGTCGCTCCTGATCCAGCAGCGAGATCGCACCGGCGCTCCAGTCCACATTGCTGGAGGGCTCATCGACGTGCAACGTCTTGGGCAATACGCCGCTGCGCATCGCCATCACCATCTTAATCACACCGGCAACGCCGGCGGCGGCCACGGCGTGGCCGATATTCGACTTGACGGATCCCAGCCAAAGCGGGCGATTCTCGCCGCGGTGCTGTCCATACGTGGCGATCAGGGCCTGCGCCTCCACGGGATCACCCAGAGTCGTGCCCGTCCCGTGACCCTCGACAGCGTCGATTTGGGCAGGTGAAAGGCCGGCATTTTCGAGGGCCTGAGTGATGACACGCTGCTGAGAGGGGCCGTTGGGCGCGGTCAGGCCGTTCGAGGCACCGTCCTGGTTGACGGCGCTGCCGCGCACAAGCGCCAGCACCTCGTGGCCATTGCGCCGCGCGTCAGAGAGACGCTCGAGCAGCAGCACCCCCATGCCCTCGGAGAAACCCGTGCCGTCGGCCGCGTTCGCGTAGGGCTTGCAGCGCCCGTCTGGCGCAAGGCCGCGCTGGCGACTGAACTCCAGGAACAGGCCCGGAGTCACGAGCACCGTGACTCCTCCCGCAAGCGCCATCGAGCACTCCCCCGCTCGCAGCGACTGGCTTGCAAGATGCAAGGCCACGAGCGAGGAGGAGCACGCGGTGTCAACCGACACGGCAGGGCCCTCCAGACCGAACGCGAAGGCAACGCGGCCCGAGGCGACGCTGCCCGTCCCGCCGGTCAGGCGGTAGCCCTCGAGATCCTCGGACACCTCCCCGAACAGGCCAAGACCGTAATCTGAGGCGCTGATTCCGGCAAACACTCCGGTTTGACTGCCGCGCAGAGAAACGGGATCTAGCCCCGCATATTCGAGGGCCTCCCACGCTCCTTCCAGGAATAGTCTCTGCTGGGGATCCATCGCCAGCGCCTCGCGCCGGCTGATTCCGAAGAACTGTGCGTCGAACTCACCCGCGTCGCCGAGGAATCCGCCCTCGCGTGCGTAGCTCGTGCGCGGATGGTCAGGATCAGGGTCATAGAGAGCATCCAGATCCCAGCCGCGGTCGGCGGGAAAGAACGAGATCGCATCGCCGCCACTCGCGATCAGCTGCCACAGCTCCTCCGGAGAACGCACGTCGCCGGGATATCTGCAGCCCATGCCGATGATCGCAATGGGCTCACGCGCTCGCTCCTCTATCTCTCGAAGACGCTCGTGAGCGTTATGCAGATCTAGAGTGGCCCGCTTTAGATAGCCACGCAGTCGTTCGTCATCTGCCATCGTCTAACCGGTCACAAGACCGAAGCACCGTTTGCGCCCCATCTCGCCCGCGCAACCCCACGCGCAGATTCCCCTGACATAGGATGACCTTCTCGACAAATCTAAACCGGGCATGCGCTAGTCGATTTATACGATCTCCCGCATGGTCCATGGCACACCAATATGGTGTGCCATGGACCTTACCGTGTGCCATATCGTCCCAGCGGTGCGAGGCAGATTCACGAAAGGCCCGCCGTCGACTTTGAGCGCCTAACAAAATATGAGTGCAACTGGGGCGGACTAGAGCAAGCACGCAGGAGAGGAGGGCTTGGTGGTACCAAGTTGAGCCCTGAGGACACAGCTCCGCGACGGTCATAGACCGTATCCAAACGCGCACAAATTTTGTTAGGCGCTCTTACTCGCCGAGCAGATGTGCTTGCCGCCATGCGATAATTTCGACGACGTCAACCCATCATTCTCCTTACTCGTACCGCCCCCTCGCCGTAACCTCGCTTTACGCTCCCTCGATCGCCTCAGGAGAGGCGGCATAGGCCTTTTCATCGATATAACGGAACAACTCCTCGTCTGAGGCGGCATCGATTGTCTCGGCGACAGCTACACCTTCCTGCGAGTGGGGCTGCCCCAAGCTCGACAACAACGCTTGCAGACGTCCTATGACCTTCGCGCGTTCGCCGCCGTTTACGGCTATCGATGAGATGATGCCCTCCAGCCGGTCCAATTCGGCGTCCCCGGATGTCGGGACCTGCGTTTCTGTGAACTGACCCAGCAGATACCAGGCGACCGCCGAAGTGGTGGGATAATCGAATACGAGGGTCGCGGGAAGGCGCAGTCCAGTCACCGCATTCAGGCGATTACGCAGCTCGACCGCGGCGAGGGAATCGAACCCCAACTCCTTAAATGATCGTTGTCGTTCGATCGGATCTCCGGACTCCTGTCCCAGGATCAGAGCTACCTGAGCTTTGATGACGTCCAGCACGACATCTTCGCGCTCCGGCTCGATTGTGGCGGCCAGGCGCGTCGCCAGCGAAGCGTCGCTGCGCTCGCTCGCGCGACGGACGGGAACTCGCACGAGTTCATCGAGCAAGGTCGGCAGCGTCCCTGCTCTCGCCATGGCGCGCAGCGATCGCGGGTCGAAAGCCAGTGGCAGCGTCAGCGCTTCGCCCGAAGCGAAGGCGGTGTCAAAGAGTTCGAGACCATGTTCGCGGGAGAGTGCCTGAACACCCGACCGGGTCATCCGCAAGCGATCGGTTTCGCTCAGGCTTCCCGCCATTCCACCGGTCTGCTCCCACAGCCCCCAGGCGAGTGAGGTGGCCGGCAGACCCTGTGCGCTGCGATGGGCCGCGAGAGCGTCCAGAAAAGAGTTCGCGGCGGCATAGTTGCCCTGGCCGGCGCCGCCGAGCACGCCCGCGGCGGAAGAGAACAGCACGAATGCCTGTAGATCTTTCGAGTGCCTGGTCAACTCGTGCAAATGCCAAGCCGCGTCCGCCTTCGGCGCGAACACCTTTTCGATGCTCTGCGCGCTCAGCGCGCCGACCACGCCGTCATCGAGCACGCCCGCGGTGTGTACGACGGCCCGCAGAGGACGTTCGGCCGCGATCGCGCCCAGCAACACTCCGAGAGCCTCGCGCTCGGAGACGTCACACGCGTCGATCCTGACATGCGCGCCCAGCGACTCGAGTTCGGCTTTGAGCTGATCGGCGCCCTCAGCGTCCAGACCGCTACGACTGACCAGCGCCAGATGGCGCACGCCGTGCCGGGTAACAAGGTGTCGTGCGACGAGTCCGCCCAATGAGCCGGTGCCACCGGTGATCAGGACCGTCCCTCGAGGATCGATCTGGGCGACGGGCAACATCAGAACGTTCTTGCCGACATGACGCCCATGACTCATGTGACGGAACGCCTCCCGCGCGCGACGAACGTCCCAGGCTGTGAGCGGCGGCAGACGCAGCGCCTCCGAGGCGAAAAGTTCGAGCAGAGCACGGAACATCGCCGCGATGCGCTCGGGCCCCGCTTCGACCAGGTCGAACGCACGGTATGAGACGCCCGGGCGTGCGGCCGCGACCTCGTCCACAGCGCGGATGTCGGTCTTGCCCATCTCGACGAAACGACCACCCTGCCCCAACAGCCGCAGAGACGCGTCCACAAACTCGCCGGCAAGGGAGTTGAGAACGACATCCATGCCGGACCCGCCGGTCTGTTGCATGAATCGCTCTTCGAACTCGAGCGTGCGCGAGGAGGCGATGTGCGTCTCGTCCACTCCCAGAGACCGCAGCACACCCCACTTCGAGGGGCTGGCCGTGGCGAACACCTCGGCCCCCAGATACTTTGCCAGCTGCACGGCCGCAATGCCGACCCCGCCGGTCCCCGCGTGCACGAGGACCCTTTCCCCCTGTTTCAGGCCAGCCAGATCGACCAAGCCGTAATAGGCCGTCAGGAACACGATCGGCACCGCCGCCGCCTGGGCGAACGACCATCCGTCGGGTATCGGAGCGAGCAGGCGATGATCGGTCACCGAGACGGGCCCCAGGCCTGACAACAGACCCATCACCCGATCGCCGACAGCCAGGCCCTCCACACCGAGACCAAGCTCGGACACGACTCCGGCGCCCTCGCTCCCAACGTTCGCCGCATCGGGATAGACGCCCAGGGCTATCAGCACATCACGAAAATTCAGCCCGCCGGCGCGCACCTCGACGCGGACCTCCTCCGCTTCGAGCGAGCACTCCAGCTCGGGCGCCGGTTCGAGCGACAGACTCTCGAGCGTCTCATCGTCGCCCGCTTGCAGGCGCCACCCGACAGCATCCTCGGTGCCTCGAGGTATTGGCAGGCTGTCGGCCGATCCGGCCCGGACAAGGCGAGGCACGAAGGCCGCGCCTTCACGGATTGCGACCTGCGGCTCCGCACAGGCCAGAGCGGCGGGAAGCGCGCGCCAGGATGGCTCACTGCCATCGACGTCAACCAACAGAAACCGCCCGGGGTTCTCCGACTGCGCGGCGCGCACCAAGCCCCAGATTGCGGACTGAGCCAATCCGGGAGCCCCCTCGCCGGGACCCGCGGCCACGGCGCCCTTCGTAATCAGGACCAGACGGGCGTCGGCAAGGCCCTCATCCGCAATCCAGGCCTGCACGGCGACGAGCGCCCGTTCAGTGGTTCGGTGCATCAGAGCCAGCTCGTCACGGCCATCGTCCCCGTCACCTCCGGCCGCTCCGACCTCCCCCGCGATCGGCCCGGCCTCGTCGAAGCCGCAGTCCAGGAGCGACATCACGAACGGCACGCCGTCCTCGTTGTCGCGTCCTTCCGATACCGCCCGGCGTAGGGAGTCGATGTCCAGGAACGTCTCGACGGTGGCCCCGGATCGGCGCAGGGACTCGGCCAGCGGTGAACCCTCGGCGCCCAGCAGCGCCAATCTGCCCTCCGCGGACGCGGACAGCCCAGACAGCGGCCTCCAGATCAGACAGTACAAAGAGTCATCGCCGGCGTCGCGAGGCCTACCTATCTGCCCGGCCGAGACCCCGCGCAAAAGCAGCGAGCCGACCGTCACGACCGGGCTGCCAACCGCGTCGGCCACCACAACCGAGATGGAGCCGGAGTCGGACAGCGCTAGACAGGCCCGCAACGAGGACGCGCCGGCCGCGTGCAACTCCACACCACCAAAAGAGAACGGCAGCTGCACAGCGCTTTCGTTGCCCTCCGCGGACTCAACACCATCCTCTACAACGGTCTGAGCGCCCGTGAGAGCGGCGGCCATAGCCGCGTGCAGGACAGAGTCCAGTAGCGCCGGATGCACGACGAATGAGTCGGCCCGATCGCGTTGCTCGGCGGCGAGCGCGACCTCGGCGAAGATTTCGTCTCCACGCCGCCAGACAGCCTCAAGGCCCTGAAAAACTGGGCCATACTCCAGACCAAGCGCGAGCAAGCGATCATAGAGATCATCGACATCCACCTTTTCCGAGCCGGCTGGCGGCCATGCCTGTCCGCCAAGCAGCTCTGCTCCTGCGACGAGCCCTGACGCATGGCCATCCCCAACGGCAGCCCGCGGCGCGAGCACGCCTCGGGCATGGTTTGTCCAGGCCTCTTCGCCAACCGCATTCCCAGCCGCCGACCCTTCGCGCGCAGAGCCTTTCACCCAGGAGTGCATGCTCAACGGCCTCCGGCCGTCCTCATCGGGCTCACCGACGGACACCTGCAGCGATACCGACTCACCGTCGCGCAGCACGAGCGGGGTCTCGATGGTGAGCTCCTCCACCGTCTGGCACCCTGCATGCTGAGCAGCATGCAGCGCCAAGTCCAGGAACACGGTACCCGGCAGTATGACTGCGCCCATCACCGTGTGGTCGGCAAGCCAGGGGTGTGACTCGACCGAAAGACGACCGGTGAACAGCCATCCTCTGTCGTTCGCCAGTGGGATGGCCAGGCCGAGCAGAGGGTGGCTGGAAGTGGACCAACCGATCGACGCGGTGTCCGCGGCGTAGGTCGATGATTGCAGCCAGTAGCGCTCTCGCTGAAACGCGTAGGAGGGCAGCTCCACGCGCGCGGCACCCGACTCTGCAAAGACCTGTGTCCAGTCCACGTCAACGCCGTTCACCCACACGCCGCCCACGGCAGCCAGCAGCGAACGCACCTCATCACGGCCGTTGCGCAACGCCGGTGCAGCCACGAGCGCCCCAGAGACGCCGTCCGCGGCCATATCCGCTTCGCCCGACGGCGCGGTCTCGCGACGCTCGCCGTCCTCGGCATCGCCCGAGTTCGGCGCGGAACGATCGGCGCACTCCTGCACCATTGCGCTGAGCGTCCCGTCTGGGCCCAGCTCGAGAAAGTCAGTTACCCCCTCGCCGATCAATCGCTCGACTCCGTCGGCGAACCGCACCGCCTCGCGCGCGTGGCGAACCCAGTAGTCCGGGTCACTAAGCTCGGCATGCAAGGCAACGGCACCGGTGAGGTTGGAAATAACCGGTATCCGAGGCTCGCTGAAAGTTACATCAGCTGCGACCCGCGCAAACTCCTCGAGCATGCCGTCCATATGGGGAGAGTGAAACGCATGGCTGACCCGCAGACGCTTGGTCTTTTGACCGCGCTGCTCCCAGAGATCGCTCACCTCCAGCACCGCGTCTTCGTTGCCGGATATCACGACCGACCGCGGCGCGTTTACCGCCGCCAGAGAGATGCGGCTTCGCCAGTCGGCCAGTCCATCCAGTACCTCCAGCATCTCCTGCTCGGATACCCCCACCGCGACCATCGCGCCACCCCGGGGCAAGTCGCTCATCAGCCGGCCACGCATCGCCACCAAGCGACATGCGTCAGGCAGCGAGAACACTCCCGCCACATGCGCCGCCGCGAGCTCGCCGACCGAGTGGCCGACGAGGAAGCTCGGATCGATACCCCAAGACCGCACCAGACGGAAGAGGGAGACCTCCAATGCAAACAGTCCAGGCTGGGCAAAGGCCGTGTCGTCGAGTGCACGCCCATCTTCGTGCTGCCCGGGCGCGCCTGGCGTGCCGGAGAGGAGCGCATCTGGACCGGCCACGATCTCCCGCAGCGACCGTTCAAGGTGTTGGTCCATGTGCTCGCAGACCTCATCGAACGCCGCGCGAAAGATGGGAAAGGTCCTGTAAAGCTCCCGGCCCATCCCTGCCCGTTGAGCCCCCTGACCGGTGAACATGAACGCGATCGGGCGGGACCTTTCCGCGGCGGTGCCGCGTGTCACGCCCGGCGCACTCCTCCCGTGCGCGAGCGCATTTAGGCCTTCCAGCAACTCGCTCTTGCCGCTACCAAGCAGCAGCACCCTGTCGTCAAGGGTCGGGCGAGTCGTGAGCGAGAACCCGATGTCTAGCTCATCGAGGTCGGATGCCCCCTCCACGACGAGCTTTTCCAGGCGCTGCGCCTGAGCGCGCAGTCCCGCCTCGCCGCGGGCCGACAACACCCAAGGAGTCACGTCGGCGGTCGCGATGCCATCGGGGGGCAGTGTGCCAGCCGCCTGGAGAGAGTCGGGTGGGGGAGCCTCCTCGAGGAGAACGTGGGCGTTCGTGCCGCTGATCCCAAACGAGGAGATACCGGCGCGGCGCGGTTGCCCATTACGCGGCCAGGGTCGCTGCTCGGTGAGCAGAGCAACCTTCCCGGTCGACCAGTCGACCTTGCTCGACGGCCGGTCCACGTGCAGCGTCTTCGGCAGGACACCGTGACGCATCGCCAGCACCATCTTGATGACACCGGCCACACCCGCGGCCGCGACCGTGTGCCCGATGTTCGACTTGACCGATCCGAGCCACAGCGGATGCTCACCGGAGCGGGCCTGTCCGTATGTGGCAAGCAGCGCACCCGCCTCGATCGGATCGCCCAGCGTAGTGCCCGTCCCGTGGGCCTCGACCGCGTCGACCTGCTCGCCGGAAAGCCCGGCCCGCGTGAGCGCCTGCTCGATAACCCGCCGCTGGGAGGGGCCGTTTGGCGCGGTCAGCCCATTGCTCGCGCCATCCTGGTTGACGGCGCTGCCACATAGGACCGCCAGCACTTCGTGTCCGTGTCTGCGCGCATCAGCGAGCCTCTCGAGTACCACCACACCCACACCCTCGCCCCAGCCGACACCGTCGGCGGCGTCGGCGAAGGACTTGCAGCGCCCGTCTCCAGCCAGGCCTCGCTGCGCGCTGAACTGCACAAACGGGCCGGGAGTGTCCATGACCGTCACCCCGCCCGCGAGCGCAAGCGAGCACTCCCCATTGCGCAGCGCCTGGCCGGCCAGATGCAGCGAGACCAGCGATGACGAGCAGGCCGTGTCGACCGACACAGATGGGCCCTCGAGTCCGAGTACGTATGACACTCGACCAGATACGACACTGGCGGAGCTACCGGTGAACCAGTAGCCGGCCAGGTGCTCCTGTCCGCGTGGCGCGGCCCACAAGCCGGCGCCGAAGTCCATCGTGCTGACGCCCGCAAACACACCTGTCTGACTACCGCGTAGCGAGGTCGGGTCGAGCCCGGCGTTTTCGAGCGCCTCCCAGGCGACTTCGAGCAACAAACGCTGATGGGGGTCCATCGCCAGGGCCTCCCAAGGACTGATCCCAAAGAATGCGGCGTCGAACTCGCCGGGAGCTTCGAGAAAGCCTCCCTCCTGCGTCAGGCAGCTGCCTGGAGCGTCGAGATCCGGGCTGGACAACGCCTGCAGGTCCCAGCCGCGATCGGCCGGAAACGGTGATATCGCGTCGCGCTCGCCAATGAGCAGCTCCCACAGGTCCTTCGGTGAGAACACGCCCCCGGGATAGCGACAGCTCATACCAACGATCGCCAGCGCGTCATCGGCGGATGGCGCTGTCTCGGCCCTCGTGGGCACGCCGGCCACGGCGGCCGCCCGCTGAACGCCGGCCAGCTCCTCCGACAGAAAGCCCGCTAGCTCCTCCGGCGTGGGATAGTCGAACACAAGCGTTGTCGGCAGACGCCGACCGCTGAGGATGCCGAGACGGTTGCGCAGCTCCACCGCCATCAGCGAGTCGAACCCAAGATCTTTGAATGGACGCTGAACACCGATCGCGGCGGGCGATGCGTGCCCGAGCACTTTCGCCACCTCGGCGCGCACCGTACTCATGATCACGCTCTCCCGCTCACTTGCGGACGCCGCGGCAAGGCGCTCGGCCAGGGAGTTCGAATCCCGACTCACGCGCCGGGGACCCGCGGCGCCGACCAGGTCGGCCAGCACCGCCGGCAGCATGTGATCGCGGGCCTGCGCGCGCAGGGCGAAACCATCGAAGCGCACGGGCAGCACCAGGGCGCGGTCGGCGAGCAGAGCGCTGTCGAGCAGCTCGAGACCTTCCCGCTCCGACAGCTCGGCCAGGCCCGCACGCGCCATCCGTATGAGAGCGCTTTCGTCCAGCTCGGCCGCCATCCCCGCCGCCCGCGTCCAGCGCCCCCACGCAAGCGACGTCCCGGGCAGGCCGCGCGCGCGACGATATGCGGCGAGGCCGTCAAGGAACGCGTTGGCGGCCGCATAGTTAGCCTGTCCCGGAGCGCCGAGCGTGGCCGTCACCGAAGAGAACATGACGAATGCCGCGAGATCCAGGTGCGCCGTCAGCTCGTGCAGGTGAACCGCGCCGTCCACCTTCGGCGCCAGCACTCGATCCAGCCCATCGCCGGTCAAGGATTCGAGAACCCCGTCATCGAGCACGCCGGCGATGTGCAGGACCGCGGTGAGCGGATGCTCGTCGGAGACCGCTGCGAGCAGCGACCGCACCTGCTCGCGATCGGCGACGTCACAAGAGACGACCCGCGCTTCGGCGCCAAGCGCGGCCAGTTCCTCCCGCAGCTCGCTCATACCGGGCGACGCATCACCGCGACGACTCGCCAGCAGCAGATGGCCAGCGCCGTGCACCGTGACCAGGTGCTTGGCGACGAGCGCGCCCAGACCACCAGTGCCACCCGAGATCAGGATCGTGCCGTCAGGGTCGAGCGCCTCCAATCCTCGAGCACCGCCATCGTCTTCTGGGAGCGCCGCGGGCAGCCGTGCCAGGCGCGGGCGCAGCACAGCGCCCTCTCTGATCGCCAGCTGATGCTCCTCGTCTACGGGAGCCGTCAACAGCGCCGCGATCGAGGCATCATGGCCATCGAGATCGATGATCGAGACTCGGTCGGGATGCTCCATTTGCAGCGAACGCACCAGACCCCAAACCGGTACCTGGGCCAAGCCGGGCACATCCTCACCAGCCTGCGCGCAGATCGCGCCATGAGTCAGGATGGCCAGCTTCGCGGCAGCGAAACGCTCGTCTACAAGCCACTCCTGTAGCAAGACCAGCGCCGACCGCGCCAGCGCGTGAGCGCTTCGCGTAAGCCCATCGTCCCGCGAGAGCCGATCCTCCGCGGGATCCTCGGCACCGCCGGCGTCGCACTCCACGAACACCACGCGCGGTAGGACTCCATCACGATCGATCACCTCACGCAGCGCGCCGAGGTCGCTGTAGCGGCGGTGAAGTCCGTGGCGGCGCAAACGCTCGTCCAGAGACGTCGCCTCTTGCGAGGCCTTCCCGCGGGTCAGCAGAGCCAGCTCCTCGACGGTACCGTCAGAATCGGCGGGCGTCTCGGACATCGCTGGGAGCGGGGGCCAGTCGACACCGAACAGGGACTCGCCGCGCGTGGCGGTCGCGTTGAGCAGCCGCTCTGAGATCGCCTTGAAGGCCAGCGATCGCATGGAGACAACGAGCGCCCCGTCCTCGTCGACCGCCGTCATCGACATCGCGTCGGCGCCTGCCGGAGCCAACCGCACCCGCAATGACCTGCGCCCTGGCAGGTGCAGTTGCACGCGGCTGAACGCGAAGGGTAGGCGCAGCGCAGCTCCGTTCGGTGTGGCGTTGGCGCTCGTGTTCAGCCGGTCTTTGGCATCGGCGCCAGCCCCGCCGTTCAGAGCCGGGATCATGCCCTGCATCGCCGCGTCGAGCAGCGCCGGGTGGATGCCGTAGTCGCCGCCATCGAGCTGCTCGGGCAGGTGCGCCTCGACGAACAACTCCTCGTCGCGCCGCCAGATCTTTTGGGCGCCCATAAACGCCGGCCCATAGTCGAGGCCGACAGCGGCCAGCTCGCCGTAGAAGACGTTGCCGTCCAGCTCGAGTGCCTCCGGAGGCGGCCAAGGGCCGCCAAGCAGCGACTTCGCCCGCTCCTCGCGCTCCCGTTCAACCTGCGCTCGAGCAAGCACGCCGCTGGCGTGGCGAGTCCACTCTCGATCCGAGCCCAAACCATCCGCGCCGACTGGCGCGCGCCGGGAATCGATTCTCAGCGCGTGTCTGCCCGTAACGTCAGCGGGCTCGACGGAAACCTGCAACTGGACCGCGTCTTGCTCGGAGAGCACCAATGGAGACTCGATGACCAGCTCCTCGACGAGATCGCATCCGAGCTGACCGGCCACATGCAACGCAACCTCCAGAAACGCGGCACCCGGCACCACGCAGGTGCTCCTGACCAAGTGTTCGGCAAGCCAGGTGGAGGTGGACAGCGACAGGTATCCCGTGAACAGCCGCCTGTCATCGTCAGCGAGGGCGAGTGAAGCGCCGAGCAGAGGATGCTCGACTGTCTGCAGACCAGCGTCGGTGACCGCGCCGGCGGTGGCGCCGGTGAGCCAGTAACGCTCTCGCTGAAACGCATACCGCGGCAGCTCGACGCGCATGGCGTCCGATCTCGCGAATACCTCAGACCACTCTACAGGTCCACCCCGAACCCATAGGGCGCCCAAACCCGCAAACAGCGCGCGCCCCTCACCGGTCCCGCCGCGCAGTACGGGCGCCACCAGAGCCTGACTTTGCCCGTTCTCGGAGCCGAACTCCAGGCACTCTCGGACGATTGCGCTGAGCGCCCCATCCGGACCAAGCTCGAGGAAGCTGCCCACGCCTTCACCGGCCAGACACTCGACCCCGTCCGCGAAACGGACGGTCTCGCGCACGTGCCTCACCCAGTAGTTCGGACCGCACAGCTCATTGGACGAGGCGACGGCACCCGTGAGGTTGGAGACGACTGGAATCTGGGGCTCGTTGAAATCGATTTTCTCGGCGATCTCGGCGAACTCCTCGAGCATGTCGTCCATGAGCGGCGAGTGGAATGCGTGGGAGACCCGCAGGCGCTTGGTCCTGACTCCCCGCTCCCGCCAACCGGACGCGAGTTCGAGCACGGCCTCCTCCTCGCCCGAGACGACGACCGCCGCTGGGGTGTTGACGGCGGCCAGCGCGACCCGCTCGGTGGAGTACTCCAGCTCGTCAAGCGAGGCGCGAACCTCATCCTCGGGAGCGCCGATCGCGACCATCGCGCCGCCCGCGGGCAGCCTGCCCATCAACTGACCGCGCGCAGCCACGAGCCTGCAGGCGTCCCCGAGCGAGAAGACGCCTGCCACGTGTGCGGCCGCCAACTCGCCGACCGAGTGACCGATCAGGAGGTCGGGCGCGACTCGCCACTCCTCGAGGAGTCGGAACAGCGCGACCTCCAGCGCGAACAGCCCGGACTGCGCGAACATGGTCCCATCCAGCAGGGCGCACGTATCAGGTGGGGCTTCGCTGAACACGACCTCCTTCAAAGAGCGCCCGAGGTGCCGATCCAGATGGACGCACGCCTCGTCGAATGCCGCCCTGAAGATTGGAAACTCCGCATAGCACTCGCTGCCCATTCCCCCCCACTGGGCGCCCTGGCCCGTGAACATGAATGCCACCTTGCCCGCACCGCCGGCACCCCCCGCGCCGCGCAAAACATCTGGCGCATCCTCCGCCCCTCGCGCCAGCCCACGGAGCGCGGTCATCAACTCGTCCCGGCTCGCCGCCAGCAGCACGGCGCGATCATCGAGAACGGGCCGCAACGCGAGCGAGCGACCGATGTCCTGTATCCGGCGTTCCTGTTGCTCGTCGGCGAAGAACTCGTGCAGCCGGCCGGCCTGCCGGCGGATGGCCTCCACGCCGCGACCCGAAAGCACGAACGGGATCACGGATGCCGGCGGCGTGCCATCCAACTCGGAGGGCGGTGCACCTACCGGCGAGGCTGTCTCACCGCCGGGCGCTTCCTCGAGAATCACATGCGCATTGGTGCCGCTGATCCCGAACGAGGACACTCCCGCCCGCCGCGGCTCACGGTTGCGATCCCAGGGCACCTGCTCGGTCAAAAGCGAGACAGAGCCGGATGACCAATCCACATTGCGCGATGGCTCGTCGACATGCAGTGTCCGGGGTAGCACACCGTGGCGTAGCGCCTGCACCATCTTGATCACGCCGGCCACCCCCGCGGCGGCCTGTGAGTGACCGATGTTCGACTTGATCGAGCCCAGCCACAACGGTCGCTCGCGCTCGGACCCATAGGTCGCCAGCAGCGCTTGCGCCTCGATCGGATCGCCGAGCATCGTACCCGTGCCGTGAGCCTCGACCGCATCGACCTGCGCCGGCGAGAGCCCGGCGCTCTCGAGCGCCTGCTCGATCACCCGCTGTTGAGACGGTCCGTTGGGAGCAGTCAAGCCATTGCTCGCCCCATCCTGGTTGACAGCGCTGCCGCGAACAACCGCAAGCACCGGATGGCCGAGCCGCCTGGCATCGGTAAGGCGCTCGAGGAGCAGCATGCCGACACCCTCGGACCAGCCGGTGCCGTCGGCCGCCTGCGCGAACGGCTTGCACCGCCCATCGGGCGCGAGACCGCGTTGACGGCTGAAGCTCACGAACACGTCGGGCGATGCCATCACGGTCACCCCGCCGGCCAGGGCCAGTGAGCACTCGCCGCAGCGCAACGATTGGCAGGCCAAATGCAACGCGACCAGCGATGAGGAGCAGGCGGTGTCGATTGTTACCGCCGGTCCCTCCAGGCCGAACGCGTAAGCCACACGACCCGACAAAACGCTGCCGGCACCGCCAGTCAGGCCGTATCCCTCGAGACCGTCGGACGCCGAGCCCACCAGACCAGCTCCGTAGTCGTGGTACATCGAGCCGGCGAATACCCCTGTCTGACTTCCGCGCAGTGCTTGCGGATCGATGCCGGCGTCTTCGAAAGCCTCCCAGCAGACCTCGAGTAGGAGGCGCTGCTGGGGGTCCATTACCAAAGACTCTCGCGGGCTGATCCCGAAGAACTCGGCGTCGAACTCTCCCGCGTCATACAGAAATCCGCCGTGCCGGCTGTAGCTCGTGCCCTTGTTGTCGGGATCAGGGTGGTACAGGCGCGCCAGATCCCAGCCGCGGTCGCCCGGGAACTCTCCAATAGCATCAGCGCCCGAGACGACCAGATCCCACAGGCCGGAAGGCGAGCTTACGCCACCAGGGAAACGACAGCCAATGCCTACGATCGCCAGCGGCTCATCGAGCGTCGCCGTCGAGGTCGTGGCCCTGACGGCCCGCGGCCGTTGACCTGAGAGCTGCTCCAGCAGGCGAGTGGCCAGCACCGCGGGCGTGGGGTAGTCAAACAGCAGGGTGGGCGACAGGTGCAGCCGCGTGACCCTCTGCAGGCGGTTGCGAACCTCCATCGCGGCTCGTGAGTCGACGCCAAGCTCTTTGAAGGCCCGCTGGCTTTCGATCGCATCGGCCGAGCCGTGCCCAAGCACAACCGCGGTCTGGGCGCACACCATCTCGAGCACGATCAGCTCGCGATCGGACCCGGTGGAAGCCTCTGTCAGGCGCCTCCCCAGAGGCGAACGACCGAAGCCATCGGGCGCGGCGTCAACCTCGGGGGTGGCCTCTATCTGCTCCCGTGACCGTGCCGTATCAGCTGAAGCTCCAACCTCACCAGGCGCACTGACCGAAGCCTGCAGCCAGTGCCGCTCCCGCTGAAAGGGATACGTGGGCAGTTTCACTCGCTCGGCGTCGGGGCGCCAAGTGACCGCGCCCCAATCGACGGGAACCCCGTTCACCCAAGCCTCGGCCAGGGAGCACATGAACCGCTGTTGGTCGTCGTTGTCTCGAACAAGCGTGCCGAGAACGGCAACGTCCTCGGAGTCTTGGCGAACCGGCGGCTCCTCGCTGCCCTCCTCTAGGACTTCTCGCACGCCGGTCGTCAACACGGGGTGGGGACTGACCTCTATGAACGCCGTCGGGGCATCCCCGAGCAGCCTGCGTATGGTGCGCTCGAACTGCACCGGTTCGCGGGTGTTGCGGTACCAGTACTCGCTGTCCAATTGCGCGGTGTCGAGCGGAGCGGCGGTGACGGTCGAGTAAAACGGCACGTCACCCGAACGCGGAGATATACCGGCCAATACGTCGAGCAACTCCTCACGTAGGGGCTCCACCTGCGAGCAGTGAGAGGCAACCGTCGCCGGCACCTGGCGCGCACGAACTCCCTCGCGTCTGCACTCCTCCAGCAGTTCCGCCAATGCCCGCGGGTCGCCCACGACCCCGACCGAACGCGGACCGTTCACTCCCCCGACCGAGACCCTGCCGGTGAAGCGTTCGAGACGCTTCCACACCCAGTCGACGGGGGCCGCAACCGACACCACTCCCCCCTTGCCGACCAGGTTGCCGAGCACACGGCTGCGCAATGTAACCACTCGAACCGCGTCCGTCAGCGACAACCCTCCAGCCACATACGCCGCCGCGATCTCCCCCTGGGAGTGACCCAGCACGGCACTGGGCCGCACGCCGCAGGCTCGCCACAACCGCGCTAGCGACACCATGACCGCGAACAGGACCGGCTGAACGACCTCGATCTGGTCGAGCCCTGGCGCCCCGTCAACGCCGCGCAACACGTCCTGCGGTGACCAGTCCACGAATTCGGCCAACGCATCTGCGCAAGCATGGATCTGTTCCGCGAATACAGGGGAGCGATCGAACAGCCGCAGTGCCATGCCCTGCCACTGCGATCCCTGACCCGGAAATACGAATACGACCCCGTCTCTATCGGCGCCGGTGGCCGCCACGCCCTCGATCACCCTTTCGGACGGCTCCTCCCGGACCAGCATGTCGATGGCGCTAAGCAGCTCTTGGCGGCCCTCTCCGACAACTGCAGCCCTGTAAGCGAACTCGGTGCGGTCCGTGGCCAACGCATATCCCACATCGCGGGCGTCGAACTTGCCCTCTGTCCCCAGGTGCTCTCCGAGCCGCTGCGCCTGAGCCCGCAGCGCCGTCTCTCCGCACCCCGACAGGACCCACGCGAGCGAACCGACTTCTCCGAGGGGCCCGTGTCCGCTCGTCTCGTCGACTCCAACGGCGGCGCGCGGGCGCGCCGTCCGGGACCCACTCGGCTGCTGTGGCGGTGGCTCGCCCAAAACCAGGTGGCAATTCGTTCCCCCCACTCCGAACGAGCTGACGCCAGCCAACAGCGGCCCGTCCGGCTTGGGCCATGGGCCGAGTTCGCGCTGCACGCTAAGCCGCAGGGACTCCAGCGGTATCTCTGGATTGGGGCTCTTGAAATTGAGACTCGCAGGGAGCCTGCGGTGATGGATCGCAAGAGCGGTCTTGATCAGACCGACGATGCCCGCGGCACCCTCCAGGTGGCCGATGTTGGTCTTGACGGAGCCGACCTTCAGGTCGGGGGTCCGCCCGGAGCGAGCGCCTGTGAGCGCGCCGCCGAGCGCCCCCGCCTCGATCCGGTCACCGAGCTTGGTACCGGTACCGTGCAACTCGACGTACTGGACCTCGTCGTGTTTGACGCCAGCTTTACCGTATACGCGCCGCAGGAGTTCTTCTTGAGCGATCTGGTGGGGGGCGGTCAGGCTGTGACCGCCGCCGTCGTTGTTGACCGCGCTGGCATCGATCACACAGTAGACGGGATCGCCGGCGTCCCGAGCGGCGGACAATGGCTTGAGTACGACCACGGCGCCACCCTCCCCCCGGACATAGCCGTTGGCGCGAGCATCGAAGGTGTAACAGCGTCCGTCGGGTGAGAGACCTTCGAACCTGGAGGCCACCAGCGCGCTGTTCGGCGAGAGGTTCAGGTGTACACCGCACGCAAGCGCAAGCTCGGACTCCCCCCTGCGCAGACTCTCGCAGGCGAGATGAACGGCCACGAGCGAGGAGGATTGACCGGTGTCCACGGTGAGACTGGGTCCACGTAGGCCAAGCCTGTAAGACACGCGGTTTGCGATCAGGCTTCGATGCAGTCCCGTGAGGGCATGGCGCGTGACCACTTCGTGGCCTCGCGCCTGCATCAGGTCGGCGTAGTCGCTCGAAATGGACCCCACAAACACCCCGGTCCCGCTTCCGCTGAGCCGGGCGGGAACCATCCCGGCGTCCTCGAATGCCTCCCAGCACAGCTCCAGCATCAGGCGGTGTTGAGGATCCATGACGGCGGCCTCCCGCGGGGAGATGCCGAAGAAGGCGGCGTCGAACATATCGATACCGTCAATCAAGCCACCCTTCAGTATCTCTGGCCTTTCGCTGGATATCCGCTCGAACGCCGCCGTTCCGCCGACGAGTTCTATCCGCTGCTCCGATACCTCGGTGACGGCATCTTCGCCGTCTTGCAGAAGCCGCCAGAAAGCGGTCGGGTCCGACGCGCCAGGCACACGGCACGCGACGCCGACCACGGCGATGGGCTCACCGTTAGTCATGCCCGATACAGGGCTCCGAACTCCGCCGGCTTCGGCACTCATCAGGCCATCAGAACAACGGATGGCGGACACCAGCCCCATCCTTGTAACCAAAAACACCGCCGTGCGACCCGACCGGCTCCCGCGACCTGTATGGCCCGCTCGGGCTGGGTCCTGGGGGGGGTGCCAGCATCTCCAGCGCTCGGATCAGGCGTTCGCGCGTCTCTCCGGGCTGGATGACCTCGTCCACAAACCCGTTGCGCGCGGCATAATCGACACCGAGCCGTTCCGACGCGTATCTCTCGGCGAGCTGCTCGGCATCCGCGCCATCGGCGATCGCATGGCGCTGGGTAATCGTCACAGCCTGCGAGGCGCCCATCACTCCAATCTGTGCGTTCGGCCACGCCAAGGTCAGATCGGCGCCCAGATCGCGGGAGTTCATGACGATGTGCGCACCGCCATAAGCCTGACGCAAAGTGACCGTGATCTTTGGAGTGCTCGCGCGGGCAAAGGCGCGCAGCAACGACGAGCCGTGGCGGATGACGCCCGCCCGCTCTTGGTTGACTCCAGGCAGAAAGCCGGGCGTGTCGACCAGGACCAGGATCGGCAGCCCGAGACGATCGCACAGGTCGACGAACCAGCGCCCCTTCTCGGAGGCGGCGCTGTCGATCGTGCCCCCCAGCCGGCGTGGCTGGTTGGCGATGACGCCGACCGGACGCCCATCGAGATGGCCCAAGGTCGTGACCATGTTGCGCGCCCAGCGCCCCGAAAGCTCGAGATGGCGTCCCGCGTCGAGGAGATTTCCGACCACGTCGCGCACGTCATAGACGCTGCGGTTGCTGCTGGGCAAATGCTCTGCCGGACTACCGCCGGGCGGATCGACGGCCGGCACGAGTGGCGGTGACCCACCGAACATGGATGGGATATAGCCAAGCAACTCACGCAGCAGACCCGCGGCCTCATCCTCGCCATCCGCCTCGAGATGCGCGACACCGTTTGCCGCGTGTACGCGTAGACCGCCGAGATCCTCGGCTGTCGTCCGCTCGCGAGTGACCTGTTCGACGATCCTGGGCCCTGTCAAGAACATGCGTCCGTGGGGACGAATCATCATCACAAAGTCGCCAAGCGCCGGGGAGTAGGCGGCCCCGCCGGCGCAAGCTCCCGGTACGAGCGTAATTTGAGGCACGCGAGCAAGCGCCTGCTCTCGAAAGAGTGCCCCATAAGCGCTGAGCGCGGCGACGCCCTCCTGCAGGCGCGCGCCGCCTGAATGCGGAACCCCGATCACCGGCACGCCCGCGCGATTGGCGTGGCGGATGGTGCGAGCGATCGTCTCTCCGCCAGCGATGCCCAGAGAGCCTCCATGATGGGTCGCGTCCTGCGCCCAGACATATACCAGACGACCGCATATACGCGCCGAACCAGCGACCACGCCGTCGCCTACGGCGGTGCGCCACGGGTGAAACGTGCGCGGATCGAGCAGCGCGAGTAGGCGTATGGTCGCCGAATTGTCCGTTTCAAACGAAGAATCGAAGACGTCCTCCGCATCAGCCGCAAGAGGCGAGTCGCCGTCGATCAAGATCTGGGACGATCTCCTGATAGTCATTCGCGCTACCCGCCCTCCCGTGACATTTGACAACTGAAGCGCGCAGGGCCGCGACGCACTATGCGTCGCGGCCCTGCGCCGAGCGAGGGATCGAACCGATAATCCCTACTGGTGATGCCACCCGAACCAGTGCCGGAACGAGCGTTCGACTTCGACTCGCGAGCCGTACCACCTGTGCCCGTGACCCCCGTGACCATCTCCTGATGGCACAACGGCCGCATGCCAGTCTTTCGCCAATTCCGCACCATCGTTTGGCGCAACCGCTACTGGATTTGAGAACCCGGTCAGGCGGCTCGTGGTTTCGTTAAAGGTCAAGCTGTTCGTCGTCGCGGATGACGGAAGGCCGACCTTACTGTCAATTGCCAGGTCGTAAATGCCTCTCGGCCCACAGCCAATGGCCGCTGGAACACTGAACGAAGTGGAGCCCTCGGTGCCGACTCCCCCAAGCTCGACCAACTCTTCGTTTTCTGCAATGGTTTCGCCTTCCTTGACAGGTTCACCCGCGGCGTTGAATTCAGCAAAAAATGCCACTGGTCGACTCAGGTTGGCCGGATGGGTCAGAATAGGTTCGGCTTCTGACCCGATATAACAGTCATCACCCAGTAGTGGGCTCTGCAGGTGGACCCTCAACGGCACCCAGGCGAAGGGGATACGTTCGAACAACCCCGCAAATAGTTCGAATTCGTACGGAGTTCCGGCCGATTCAAGAGTCCACGTTACGCTTCCGGGCTGAGCGTACCATCCATATCCGTGCGAGTCTCGGCAGACTTGCCACGCCGCGCGGCTCGGACAAAGTAGTTCCTGGATTCCGTTTGGTAGTTCAACCGGTTCAGCACGCAGCACGCCGCCCTTGGGAGCGGCAACCGTGCTACTACCGTCATTCTCGTTCAGGACAACACCAAACTGGTGGTTGGTTCCATTGAACGCAACGGTCATGTTGCCAATCGTCATCGATCCGCTGGGGGTTGTATCAGCAACACACAGCGCCTCACCTTCCGGTCCGTTTGCCGCCAACATGGTCGGATCGTCAACCGGGCAGCGATTGAACGGCGCCCATTCCCCTTTTAGCGCCACAGACTGTTCCCGGCCCCAACCATACGCGAATGCCGAGCCCGCTGGAATAGCGCTTATGAATAGTGACATTGTAAGTCCAATCGTCATCGCGGCCGCAACCGCAAACGACCACGAGCGCCCGGCTGTTTCAAGCCTCATGCTTTTGTCCTTTCACGACATAACAAAGATAGTTTCCCTCACCCTCCATGCTGCACCTATCTTGTATCGTCCCCGATAGTAACTATGGTGCGCCAATATGGCGCGGTCGGCTACTGCCCGCGCGCCACATGGTCCCGTACGTACTCCTGCACGCTGTCGAGCTGCTCGAGATGCAGTGCCACTTCAAGCTCGGCTCGGCACGCGGGAATCAAACGACCAAGCGCCTCCTCGATCGCACGCAGACGGCGTCCGACGGTATGTCGGTCAACACGCAGGGCTACACCGGCCTTAGCTGCGTTGCACTCCTTGGCGAAATATGCACGTAGCGTTTCACGAAACACCAGGCCTCCGTCCCTCTGGTTACTGAGCGGCAACAGATAATTCTCCATCAACACTCTGGTCAAGAGGTCGTGGCGCAACAGCGCCGCCTCGAGCGGAACATCGGCACACCGTGTTAGGGTCTGCGAGCCGCTCAACGCCACAGGTAGCGCCGCCTGAGCTTCCCTGTGCGTCAGGCGCCATCCGTCGAGCCCCTTGTGGAGGTCACCGATTGCAAGCCGTACCCCCGAAATCCCACCGGAACTCAGAAGGCGCTCGATATCCGCTACCGTGAGCTTGCCATGGCCTCCCAGCCATGCCCACACCGTCCCCTCTCCACACACGACGGACAAGAGCTGGCGACCTAGACCATGGGCCAGGTGTCGTATGGCCTTCTCTGCCCTGGCGTCAACGGCTATCACACCAAGATGCCACGCATCGAACTCGTAGTTCAAAATTGTAGGGTCGGCATACTCGCCCGTCAGCAGCCTCTGCACGAGTTCACGGCGCCCCTGTTCAGGTGAACGCTGCAGACGCTTGTGTTCCTGTTGATACTCGTTGGCAACCACCGCCATGACGCGCTCCAGCAGCGACTCTTGCGTCCTGCGCAACTGATGCAGGACGTGCCCGTGACTCGAGTAGCCGACGAGATCTACCTCGTCCTTGACGAACTCGCCAAGGACCCTGTGGCCGGCGATATAGCGCAACATGATCGTGTCGAGACTGACGCCCCAGCGTGCCGCTCGATGTGCCTGCTCTACTGCCGCTGACGGCACCGGCCCCGACCATTCCTCCCCGCGTTCCATACCCGTCAGGACATAGTCGACAGCGACGACGACGGTCGTGCGCAGTCCGGCAAGATACTCGGCATCTTCGCTTGCCACCAGACCAAACGTCGCAGGGTCACGAATGCGCGCGATGATCGCCTCACAGATCGTCGAGTGGCGCAAGCGCAACCGACTTCCGATCTCAGCAGCGGCATCCTCAGGCGCCTTCGTGCGTCCATTTTCGACGATCCTCATGGCACAGCACCAAGGAACGCCGGCTCACCGTCGGCCCGTCTAGGATCCTCTTCGGCGCTCTCGACCCATACAGCCCTTGAGCCAATATACGCCCACCACCTCCCCGGCGACGCCGCCGCGGGGCCGAGAACAGACGCGGAGATGTGCATCGACTCTCTGACTATCCCGCCGACCATCTATAGGGCCTCTCCCATACATTCAAACTTTTCAACTCAAAGATCAGACAAAGGGCACATTACTGCTCCGAGTGGTCTATAGGAGAGGTTTTGGTGCACCTATATGGCGTACCGAGCCGTCATTCGTGCACCAGCTTGTCCATCTGAAGGCCCGGCGGATCGCAGGCCCCGATCGCGAGCTGGTTTGCGCGAACAGCAAGCTGTTCCGTGTCGACCAGCGCAACACAGACTACTCGCAAACACAGAGCCACATCCAACACGGCCCGCGCGTACCGAAGGCGAGGGGCCAACGGGCTCCTCAGCTCGTCCTTGAACCCCCGGCTCTCCACCACCTCGGCGATGAGTTCGTATCCGCCGAACTATTGCCCGCGCTCCTAGCCGGTGCTCAAGAGACGGTGGACCGCCATCGGTGGGCTCACCTATGACGGTCCGAGAAGCAGCACCGGTGCACGTTCCCGTTGACCCGCTCCTACGTACATCTCGTTCGTTCATTACGTCGCACCATATTGACAACAACTCACCACGATGTCTAGCGACGCGTCGCTAGACACGTGGACTACATACTGTTAGGCTATTGGCCAGTCGCGTTTGAGCGATCCCGCTCGTTGCTGTATATGGTGCTCAGATGCCCATCCGTTCGGCGCCCGAGAGAGCTGTGCTTGGCATCGGTGACCTACACGTCGGCCACCTCGACAACCGCCGGGTTGTGGAAGACATCAGGCCGGGTTCGCCGGGGGACTGGTTGCTGGTGTGTGGAGATATCAGCGAGACAGTGGAGGACGTCGAGTGGGCCTTAAGCTTGCTCAACGAACGATTTGCGCTGGTCGCGTGGGTGCCTGGCAACCACGAGCTATGGACACTTCCTGACGGCCTGGTGAATCTGCGCGGCGAGCAACGGTATTTTCACCTGGTGCAGACGTGTCGCCAAATCGGCGTCCTCACACCTGAGGATCCATATCCAGTTTGGGATGGAGCCGGAGGCCCAGTGACGATCGCGCCTCTGTTCCTTCTCTATGACTACACGTTTGGCGAGAACATAGCCCCTTCGAAGCGGGAGTCGCTCGCGCGGGCCTACGAGGCCGGGGTCGTATGTAGTGACGAGTTTGTGCTGCACCCGGACCCGTACGCAAGTCGGGAGGCATGGTGTCGCGCGCGAGTACAAGCCACCGAGCGCCGACTTGCGGCCTGCGATGCCGACATCCCTACGGTCCTACTCAACCACTTTCCCCTGATCGCCGATGTCACTCGCGCGCTGTGGCATCCCGAGTTTGCACAGTGGTGTGGAACCACGCGCACGGCCGACTGGCACCGGCGCTTTCGGGCGGCCGTCGTCGTATACGGACATCTCCACATACCGCGGACCACATGGCACGATGGAGTCAGATTCGAGGAGGTTTCGCTGGGCTATCCTCGCCAGTGGCGGCGTCGCGGAACTCCCCATGACCTTCCACGACGGATTCTACCCTTCGAGGATCCGTGATCGAGGCGATCCTGCCAAGCGCTGTGGTCGCGGTCGAGACTCGCCAGGACACAGTCGACATCACACTTTTTCCGGCCGAGGAGGCCTTGATCGCGCGGGCGGTGGAGAAGCGACGCCGCGAGTTCACGAGCGCGCGCGCATGCGCGCGCGACGCGCTTGGACAGCTGGGCTTACCTGCGTCCGCAATCGTCAACGGACCCCGTGGTGAGCCGTGCTGGCCCCCGGGAGTGGTCGGAAGCATCACACACTGCGATGGCTACCGCGCATGCGCGATCGCTCATGCGAGCAAGATGGCAAGTATCGGGATCGACGCCGAACCTCACGACGCGCTGCCGTATGGCGTGTTGTCCAGTATCGCCGGTGCCCAGGAGCTGGCCTGGTTGGGCAATCGTGAACAGGAGTCGCCCGAAGTGCACTGGGATCGTCTGCTGTTCAGCATCAAGGAGTCAGTCTACAAGGCTTGGTTCCCCCTTGAAAGGCGTCGGCTGAGCTTCGACGATGCGGTTATCACAGTGGAACCGGCGACACAGACCTTTACGGCCCGCCTGCGTGGATCCGGACCGCGCGTGGCAGGCAGGCGATTGACGAGCTTCACGGGCCGCTGGCTGATCCGCGACGGGTTGCTGCTCACAGCGATCGCGCTCCCGGCCCAGTTGCCAGCCTAGGCGCTTCGTCGCACGTCTACTTGCCCTTGTAGGTGACGTGCGGGTACTGGCTCGTCTGGCCATTCCAGGTGAATGGCCCCTGCTGGTTGCAGGCAGGAGCGGGCACAGCGTTGGGGGTTTCCGGCGCATTGGCGACACGGAACTTGATCAGATCTTCGATCAGGCTCTGGGAGATGGTTTCGTTCGGCGGCCCGCTCACAGACGGAGCCGAGTCCGCGCAGGCGCCGCCTTCGAAGACCTGCAGTCCGCCGTTGCCGAGCGCCCGAAACGCGCCCGGCTGGAAGTAGGGGTTGGCGCGGTTGGTACCAATCCGTTTCGTGTAGATCGCGAGGCTTTCCGGGCTCAGGACCTGCATTGTGCGCAGATAGTGCAACGGCGGACCCTGATTGTTCGTATTGCTATTGCCGAGATGGGCCTGGGTGGCGGCTGTGAAATTGGCAAACGACGCGAGCGTCTCCGGAATGTACTGCGTCATGAATTCAAAGAACGGATCGAAGTTGTGCAACACCGGCCGCACGTTTTCCAACAGCGGTACCGTCAGGCCGGTAATCTGCTTGACCTTGGGCAGGCCTTTTTCGGCCGCCTTCGTCAGCGGTCCGAGCCCAGTCAAGAAGCTGTCGTATACCGGCGCAAACGGTTTGGTCGCCTTCACGAGCGCGGAAAGCTGAAGCTGGGTCGGACGGAATTCGTCAAAGAACGGGTTGGCGATCTTCGAAAACTTGTCGAATTCTTTGAATGACACCTGCGAACTACGCTCGAACTCCGGCAACGCCTTCCATGCCTGGGCGAACGCTTGACTCTCGGACGCGGCCGCGTGGAATGTTTTCTCCCCGTTGACGATCAGTTCGCGGAACTGATCGTCGCGTTCTGAGAGGGCGTCAAAGACGACGCCGGTGTTCTTGACGAGTGCACTGACGGCGCCTTCCTGAGACGCAAGGATGCTGACGAGCTTGTTGGCGTGTTCTGAGAATGGCTGCAGCTCGGCGAAGTCGGCGTTGATCTGTTCGCCACGCCCATCGATCCCTTCGGAGACGGCCTTCATCCAGATTTTGAAGGCCGCCCTGGTCTTGGGATCGAACGCGGAGAGGACCTCATCGAGCGTGACCGACGGTTCGACCTGGCTCTCGCCCAGCCTACCGCCGTCGGGCAGGTAAGGACCGCTCCTGCCGAGAGGATCGCCCTGCGGAATCAACTGCACGTAGGTCTCCCCCAGCAGCGTCTTCTGACGGAGAATCGCATGAGTGTCGGCACGAATCGGCGCGTACTGGCTCGACAGCTCGACGGTCGCGATCGTTTTGCCTTCCTTGCCGAGTTTCAGGGCCACGACGTGACCGACGTCCACGCCACTGATGCGCACATCCGACTGTTCGGCCAGCGCCAGCGAGCGCGGAAAGGCAATCGTGAACTGGTAGCCCTTCGGCTTCAGCGGAACCGGACCACCGAAAGACTCCCAAAGGAACAGCATCAGGCCAAAGCAGCTCAAGGCGAACAGGAGGATCACAAGGATGTTGCCGAACGTGGGGGCTCGCTTTTGCATCTAGTGGATCACTAGCCTTTCGCTCCAAAGACGGGCGCGTTCAGCCCCGAGAAGACGCCGCCGCCTGTGTCTCCGGACTTGCCGCGCGCGGCCGCGGCCGTGGTCGCGCCATTTTTGAGGATGCCGGCGCTCTGACACTCCGCCTTCGACGGCGGGTTTACGAGGCCGACGAGAACATTCACGGTCGGGTTGATGCTTGCGACAGGCTGAAGCAACGGCAGCACGTTGCAGTTCAGATACACAAGGCCGCGCAGAAGCACGCTGTTAGCGTTGGCAGAACTGCCAACGCTGTTGAGGTCGTGCGCACCCCAGGCCGCGAAGAATCCAAAGCCGGCGTGATTCTTTCCGGGGTTGTAGCCAAGCTCGTTGAATAGTTCGTTCAGGACCGAGAAGCTTTCCGCCAGCTTGGGGAACGAGGCGGCGACGTCCACAAGGCTTGGCTGCAGCGCGTTGATAGTGGGCAGGATTTCACGCGCGAACGGCCTGATTTCGTTCTTGAAGATCGGTGTGGTCGCTCTGAAGGTCGCACGGGCGGCTATTTGCGCGGGTGCGGTTGCTTTGGCGAACGGCTGCAGCTCATGCAGGGTCGGCCCGACCAGGTTGAAGGCTGTCGCGAGCTTGCCGAGACCCTTTTCGGTCTTGCTGAGCGCACCCGGCAGCAAGCGCAGCGTACTCTGCACGGCCTGATCCTGTTCGGCAAACGTCTTGAAAACGGCGTTAGAGGACTGGATCAGATCGGCCAGCTGCTGGTCCTTGTCGCCGAAAGCTTCCATCAAAAGCTTGAAATTGTGGATCGACTCGGCGATCTCCGTGTGCCTCTTTTCGAGTTCCTTGGCGATCAGCACGGTGTCGCGGGCAGTGGGATAGAAGCGCTTGAGCGTTGCCGAGAAGGCCTTGCCGTTGTTCTTGAAGCCTTCGCCCGCCCCCGCCAATAGCTCTTGCAGGTAGGCCCTCGTTTCACCGTCAAGGCCGTTCAGGAATTCTTCGAAGTTGATGTCGGGCGCGGTTTGGGCCAACGGGATGGTCGCGCCACTCCGCAATCGCCCACTGGAGGGCGAGCCCGGATCGACCTCGATCGTCATGTCCTTGAGCGAGGTCTTCGGCCGCAGCAGCATCGTCGCATCGTGATAGATGAGCGCATATTTCGGGGTCACTTTCATGGTCACGATCGCCACACCGTTCTTGAGGTCGACGCTTTGGACTTCTCCGATCTTCGCGCCCGCGATCGTGACCGCCTGCCCCTGTCCGGGGGTGACGGCCTGCGCTGTCTGGAATTCGCCCTTCAGGACGAACCAACTGCGCCCCAGTACGGGCACCCAGCTCGGCAGCTTGAGGTTCTCGTGGGCAAGGATGTAGCCGCCGACCGCTGCGGCGAGCACGATCATCGTCACCACCGCGATGAATGCTTTCTGGTAGCGCGCGATCTGTTCGCGGACGCTCAGCCCGCCCTCGTGACTCTGACTCTCGCCAGGGCTCATCCGCCACTCCCGTCGGCCGGTCCGTGCGCCAGGGGACCATTGAGTTCGGCTGGAGCCTGGGAGGCGCATGGGACCAGCGGCTCGTATGGCGGCTCTTCAGAGGGATAGGCAGGGCTGGTGCCCAACGGAGGCAGCGGCGCGTGGGCCAACAGCTGCAGGCCTTGCAATTTGGTTCCGAAGATCGACGTCGGGGCCGACTTGATCGTCTGGCCGCTGTTGCCGATGAGGATGTGCGCCGTCGTGCCATTGCCATCGAAAGCCTGACCGGCGCCCGCCAGGCCGGTGAACGCGTACCAAAGTTCCTTGTACGCTTCGACGCCCGTGGTGCTGGCTCCGTCCTGCAGCTTTGTGTTGCCCTCGGGGTAGAAGACCTTGCTCAGACACTGACTGAACGCATCAGTCTGCTTGGTGAATGGGACCGTTTCGCTAAAGAGCTTGGCCAATGTGGGCGCAGCTTCGTTCAGACCCTTGGCAACCCCTCCCAGCTCGCTGGGCGCGAGCGCGGCCTGCACCTGTTCGATCCACGGCAGGGCCGCCGCGACAGTCGGCTTGATCTGTTCGACTCCGGGAACGAGCGCGTTCGCGAACGCGCGCGTCGGGCCGAACGAGGCGTTGAGCGCGGCGAAAGCTCTGTCCGCGTTGTGCAGCGCCCCGGGCAGGTGGGCGATGGCGGCACTCAGGCTCGGTGACTGGGCCGCCAGCGACGAGAAGAACGCGTTGAAGTTGGGGACCCATTCGCTCAGCGCCTGCTCGTGCACGTTCAGGGCGCCCGTCACTTTGCCGATCGCGGCGATCAGCTCCGAGATGTCGTGCGGTTCAGTCCCGGTCACGGCCTGCTGGACGATCCCACCGCCACGCAGCGCCTGAGGCGCGATGCGATAAGTCTTGTTCAAGGCCTGGGCGCCGTTCAGGCCGTACACACCCGGGTCCTGTTCCGCGTTTTCCTGAGCGTCTGGCTTGCGCGTCAGGCCATCACCGTAGCCCTGCAGGAAGTCTTGGAGGTTCTGACGCGTGTCGCTGTTGAGGGCGCTGAGCACCTGGTCGAGCTGCACCGGGTCCGATGTCTGAGCGATCGGGATCGTGTGCCCGGAAGAGATCGTAGGCGCCAAGGGCGTTCCAGGCTTCAGTTCGACAAACCAGTTGCCTTCCAGAAACAACCTCGGCCTGATCTTCAGTTCGGCGTCGGTGTGCAGAGGCAGGCCCTTGGGTTCGATTTCCATGCTCACGAGACCCGCGTTTCCTTCGCGCCGGACGGAGGTCACCTTACCGACGTCAACGCCCGCGATACGCACCGGCGAGGAGGGATGGATGTTGACGGCGGTCGCGAACTCGGCGTTCAGGCGAAAGCCGTGTTTGAAAGGTATGTGTTTGGTGAATCCGAAATAGACCACGATCAAAAGCACGACCACAAACACGATCCCGGCTCTGATCGGGTTCGTGCGCCGCAGCTCGACCACGGGAACCTCGTTGTGGCGACGCCAGAAGCGCAGACGACTCATGGTTTGTTCCTCCTGGAGCCGTTGGCGCTGCGATTGGAGCGCGTCGAGGGACTTCTGACCAGACCGAGCGCTTCGAGTGTCGCGGTGGGGTACTTTTCGCCGAACAGGTTCTGTTCGCGCGAGGTCAGCTCGCGATTGTTCGTGACCTTGCTCGCGGGCAGGTTGCCGATGACGGTCTGGCCTGGCAGATACTGCTCGTTGCCCGCTTCGCACACCCTCGGTTGGCCGGGACCGGCGACGTTCGGGTAGGGGTTGACGTGCAGGTGGTCATTGTCGACCGGTTGGCCGGTTGCGCTTTTTTCAATCGACGGGCCGTTCGCGGGCTGAGAGGACGGGAAGCCCTCGGCGTTGGGACCATTCGGCGAGAGCACGACCGCTGCACGGGCAAGCGTGCCGATACCGATGTTCTCCGCCGCCAAGTTCGCGTAGTTGCGGAACACCAGGGTCAGGTAGTTGCAGTAGCTCTGGTAAGAGGCCAGACCGCCGATCAGCGGCTCGCCTACTTCTGCTGTCTGCGTGAGGTCTTCGAGGCTGAGTGGCACGATCGGATTCTTGGCGAAGGCTTCGAATGCCTGTGAGGATTCGGCCAAGCTCCTGTTGAGGGCGGTGGCGGCACTCAGGTTGACCGCACCGACCGCGAACGCGTGGCCAAGCTGTGGCGCAACCGTGCGCAGGCCGCTCGCGGTGGGGCGAAGGAGACGCATGAATTCTGTCGTCTTTTCGATGAACGGAGCCTCATATGGCAGCGAGTACGTCGCCTGGTGCAACGCCGCCGGGCCACCGGCGATGGCCTGTTCCAGCGACGGCGCGACGCCCGCCCAGGCGGTGAAGAACGTGTCCATGTCCCGGAACCAGGCGGCCTGCGTTTCGGCGACGGGCGCGACCTGGGAGGCAACTTTGTCGAGAGCGGGGAAGAAGTTGCGCAAGTCGGTTTGTGGCGAGACGAGGTTGGCGAGCACAGGGATTGCGTTGGTGACTAGCGGCTTCAGGGTTGAGATCGTTTCGTTCAAGCCGATCCCCCGCCCAGCTAGACCGTCGCCGAAGTTGATCGTGTTGACCTGAATCGCGTGTCTCGTTTTCTGGTCGAACATGTTGAAGAGCGAGACGATGTCCACCGGTTCGCGCGTCTGGGAGGCCGGGATCGTGGCGCCTGGCTTCAGGGTCTCGTGGGAGCTGCCCTTTTCGAGTTCCAGATACTTCAAACCGATCGCCGAGACCGACTGCACGATCGCCTTGGTATCGGCCGGCAGAGGCTGCACCTTCTTTTCGAGCTTCAGTTCGGCGATAGCGGTGATCTTGCCCGTCGTCGGGCTCTGGTGTGGCCTAAGCGTGCTGATGATCCCGACGCGAGTGCCCGCGATCCGCACCTCGTTGGCCTTCTGCAAGCCCGAAGTTTCGTTCAGTTCGACGTTGATGTCGTACGTCGGCACGAACGGCAGTCCGTTGTTGGCGTTGTAGGACAAGAACACCGCCACCACGATGATCAGCGTCGTCAACGCCCCGATCAGAAGAGGGCTGCCCGCCAGCGATCCTCTGCGCCGTGGATTCATCAGGGCGTCTCCGTGGGGTCGCAGCTCAATACGCCGCCCGCGGCGAACGGCGAGGAACCGTCGGCCGACGGCTGTGTCGCGGCGCCCGGGCAGCGGCGCAGCTGACCCGTCTTCAGTCCTTCCAGAGCCTGCTGCGGGCTGGCCGGCGTGAGGTTGTTGTTTGCCCCCAGCTGGAAGGAGGGCGCGACCGGACCAACGCGCGCGTAGTGCCCGTTGGCGTCGTAATAGGAGTTCGTCTCGGCGAACGTGCGGAACGCGCCCGCCACCTCGGGAGCGTAGGGACCGAAGAAGGCGGTTATCGGCACCGATTCCCGCAACGCCTTCACACCGTTCGGCGAGGAGGTGGTCAGCGCCTGCGCCAACGCCGGGAGCACGGCGAAAGCATCGGTCAGATCGTTGTTCGCTCCGGGTCGTGAAATCGCCTGGCTGAAGTTGGTCAGAGCAGGCGTGGCGGTCGTGACGAGCGGGCGCAAGCGTTCGAACAGGGTCGTCAACGCCGGGGTGTTGGGGCGCTGTACGTTGATCAGCCGTGTTAGCGCGGCGAGCGTCGACGGGACTTCGGCGAACGTCTTGTTGCCTCGATTAAGCGTGATCGGCAGCTGGCGCAGTCCCCGCGCGAGGCTGGACTGCTGGGAGCCGATCGCCTGGAAGGTCTGGTTCGCGTGTTCGACGAGATCGGTAAGCGATTCGTGACGAGCCGCGATTGTGGTCAGAGCCTTGGCGGATTCGACCAGGAAGTCGGTAAATGTCCCCTGATCGCGGACCAGCTCCGAGAAGAAGTGGTCGATCGCGGCGAACGAGGGCGCGAAGTATTCGGTCGCCTTGCCGAGCTGCGGACCTGCGCCAACGTACTGTTCGGCCGAGCCTTGGATGAACTGCTGCAGGCCCTTGCGCGTCTTTGGATTCAAGGTGTTAAACAGCTGGTCGAGATCGACCACTTCGCGCGTCTCGCTGGACGGCAGCGTCGCCCCGGGCGCCAGCGCCGGGCGATTGTTGGGCCCGGGTGTGAGGGCCACATAGCGGTTGGCGACACCGGTCAGGGAGGGCACCCTGATTTCGGAGACCGTCCCTTCATGCAGCGGCGTCAGCGAGGATTCGACGTGGATCGTAACCTTGGCTTTGAAGTCGGGAGCCAGTTCGATGTTCGTGACGCTGCCGACAGGAACCCCACCGACCTGGACCTGGTCGCCCTTGACGAGCTGGCCGGCTTCCTTCATTTCCAGGTGATAGTTGACCCCGCCCCCGCCGGCGAAGACGAGGTAGACGACGATCAGGACGACGAGTGCCAATGCACCGATCGCCAGCAAACGCCCAGCGTTTGGCGGCAGCGGCGACCGGCCTCGGGCCGGCGGCGGCACGTTATCGCCGGACGGGGGCGGCGTCGACGGTGGACTGGGCGGGCTAACCGTTGCCACCTGAACCCCCTTCACCGCTCGGGGCCACACCGGAGACGGCGCCACCGGAGCCGGAACCGACGCCGCCTGGGTTTGCGCCCGTGCCGGTTGCGGCGCCAGTGCCGGCGCCGTCGGTGATCGCCGCGCTCGACGGTCCGCTGGCGACCGTCGGATCGGGGATCTCGCCGAGTCGCGCGATCAGCTTGACCCACTCGCCAGGCGTCAGGCCGGAGCCCGACGTCGCGGCGGCACGGGCCACGCCCGCCGGCGGGGCAAAGCTGACACGGATGCTGGTACCGACGCCCGGACGGACATATACGTTGGCCGCCCCGGCCACGGCCGTCTGGCTGACGATCCGCCGGGGTCGGTTCAAGCCCTCGAGCATGGCCAGCTTGCGGATCACCGTGTCCGCAATCGAGCCGGCCCCTTGGTGGCCGGCGATCGACACGCCGTCGATCGCGACAATCGCGACGCTGTCGCTCGCGCTGGCCGCGGCGTTGCCTTCACTGGCAGGCGTCCTGCCGGCGCACCGCAGACCAGTCACGGTCGGCGAGAGGCCCGAGACGGACAGGTACTCGAGCATCGCCAGCACAGGCCGGCCGACGCGCCCTGTCTGAGCGCCCTGGCGTTCGCAGGCGCGCATATGGATGCCCCTGTCGTGGGCGATTTGCTGCTCGAGCTGAGATTTCGACTCCAAGAGCACCTGGCCGACGGTCGGCGACGTCGCCAGGAACGGGTTCTCGCCTTTCGCCCTGAAGATCGAGGTGTCTTCGAGCGCCACCCAGCCGTCTAGGATCGGCTTGGGATCGATCAACGGCGCTCCGTTACCGGCCGGTTTGATCTGGAAGAAAATATGCGGTTCGGCGGGGGCCGCGCCCGCCGGCGCGGCGCCCGTCGAGTCACCGGCCGTCGCGGCGCCGACGTGACCGAGCACGGTTCCGGCCAGCACCTGAACGCCGGCGCGCAGCGGATGCAGATAGACATCGTCGGGGCCGGACCTGAACTCGTGTGGGCCACTCGGCGAGGTCGAAGCCGGCACGGCCGGCCTCGTCGGGGTCGCGGGCGGCGCGGAAGGGCTCGCCGGGGACGGTTCCAGACCGGCGGCCGCACCGAGAGCGAGGCTCGACACCGCCGCGGACGCCGACAGCGGCGAGCGCGGCTGGGCGCCCGCGGTCGCGGGACCGCTCGGGGTCGCTTCGCGCACAGCCGACGGCCGGGCGATCCGGCGGCTGACCGACGTGTGCTGACGGGGCTCGAGCACCGGGTAAAGGGCCGATATGGAGCCAAGCTCGGCGTACACGTAGGTGTTGCCATAAGCGTCGCGCAAGGCAACGAAGTGGCCGAGCGCCGGCGAATCGCCGATCTGCACGACTTCGCCGTCCTGCACGGCGATCACCGGCGCGCCTGGCTGGGAGTAGATCGTCGTCCCGGCGAGCGTCTTGGCGGGACCGATCGAAGATCGGCCATCCCCATTCGCGGGGATCGTCTGGAAGCCATCGGAGAAGTGAGCGACGGCATGGACCGGGAACTGGGACTCGGTCAGGCCGGTGATCGCCCCCAGCAGTTCAGGCGGCGTGCCGCCGAGCAACTGAGCGCGCAGCATCACGGAGTCGACATACGCCTGCGAGTGGTTGTAGGAGTAGACGGCGGCCTTGATGTTCCGAGCGCCGCCCGCGGCGTGCAGGTAGCGGGCGGCGGCGAAGATCGCGTCGGCCGGGTTGTAGGGGTCCTCGTAACCGGCGCCATTGGCGTCGACGCCGTACTGGGACCAGGTCTCGGGCAGGAACTGCATCCAGCCCTCGGCACCGGCACTCGAGACCGACAGGTCGCGTCCGTAATCGGTCTCGACCTCGTTGATCGCGGCCAGTACCTGCCAGGGGATGTCGTAGGCGGTGCCGGCGGCCTGGAAGATCGGCAGCAGGAACGGCGGAACCTGGAAGCTTTCGATAAAAAACGAAGGCAGCCCGCCGATCGTGGTGCCCAAAGAGGATGGCAACGAGGGGGTCTTGAACTTGGAAGGCGGCGGCGCGGATCGCCCTGAACGCGTTTCGCCTTCATGCCCACCGCCGGCCGTGGCACCACCTGAAGCGCCTTCGCCCGCCGGAGACTTGGCAGCACTTGGCCTCCGTTTGCCGTGGTGACGGCTGGGAGTGACGGTCTGGACGCTCTGGACTTCGACCTGCGGCGGGGAGCCGGCCGACGGGTTCGCTTCGGGGCTCGCGGTCGTGTTCGTTTCCGCCGGAACGGGTTCCGTCGGGGTCGGTTCCGACGGCGCGGGGGGGGCCGTCGTGGTCGTTGTCGTCGAGATGCCTTCGCCCGTCGCGGGCGTTCCCGAAGGGCCCGTGGCGCCCTGGGACAGCGCGACCGTTGCCTTCGTGGCGGATGGCCCGCCGGCGCTCGCTTGGCCCGCAAGTCCGAGCGCGAGCACGAACGCGAGCGCGGTCACGGAGACGAAATGGGCGTGGACGCGGATCATCTCAGCCGCCCCCGAGCAGGTAGTTGAGGAGCATGCCGCCGGCACCGGAAGGTTCAGAGGAGGGCGAGTAGTAAGTAGTCGCAGAGCTTGACCCACCGACGGGTCGAGAGTTTGACGAGCCTTCGCCGGCCAGTCCAGAGATGGGCGAGGCTTCGCCGGTCGAGACCGAGCCTGGGAATTTCGCGATTGCCTGGGCCGGTGTCGCGCCCTCGATCACCGCCAGGGTACGCGCCATCAAGAGGCTGGTGCCGGCGGCGTGCTCGACCTGGGCGGCGGTCGCGCTCTGGGCGGCGCTCGAACTCCCGGTGCTGGCGCTGTGGGCCGCGGCCGTGCTCGCGCTGGCGCTGGTGCTCAGGCCATTCGTGCTGAACAGCTTGGCGCTGCAGCCCGATGCCGGCACGATCGCGTAGGTAAGGCAGACGTTCGTGACCAGTTCCGCGCGCAGGAAATGCCCGAGCGCGTCGTATCCGTTCACCGAGCCAGCGCCCAGAAAGATGAAGTCCATGAAGCGCTCCAGCCCGCCGGTGTCACGCAGACTCGTGAACAGTTCCGCAAGGCTTGCGCTGAACGGCTTTGCCGCGGAACCGAGCGTCTTGACCTTCGCCAACAACGGCTGCAGAGCCACGAGCGCCGGGCCGGAGACCTTGGCGGTCTTGCCGAAGCTCTGGAAGAACGTGGTCGAGCTGCGCGAGAACGGCGCGATGTTCGTGAACAGCTGATTGATCCCTGGCGCCGCCGCTTTGAGGTCGGTGAAGGTGGGCGTCGTCTGGTCGGCCAGGCGCCCGAACCGTTCCATCGCCGGTCCGAGCTGGCGCAGGAAGGCCGGGAATGAGGCAAGGTTCTGGGCGATCGCGCCGCGCTGGTTGGCGCTCGCCCGCGCGACGGTGTCAGAGGAGGCGATGAAGCTGCTGATCTGTTCTTTGACGCCCGCCACCGGCGCCAGCGCCCGATTCGATTCGTCGGCGAGGTTGGCCAAGACCTTGTTCTGGCTGGCCAGGATGGCGAGCACCTTGTCCAGTTCGCGCAGGGCGGGGTCGGCGCGGCGGATGACCGCATTCAGATCGCTGCCGCGCCCGGCCAAGCCGGCGCCGAGTTCGTTGATGATGATCGTGAAGCGCTGGCGGACCGGCAGCCGGTTGATGTCTTCGAGCAGGTCGACGTCGATCGGGCTTGAGGTGTTCGTGACCGGCAGCAGATACTGACCTTCCCCTTCGTGGCCGGCCGGGATCTGATGCAGGGGCGGAGGCAGCGGGGTGCCTTCGGCGCGGGGCTGGGTCGGCAGGCAGTTGACGAACTTCTCGCCGATCAGAGCCTCCGGTTCGATCGTGCAGCTGGCATCTTCGCGGAAGTCCTGGAAGCCGGGGTCTTCGATCTTCAGGACGACCGCCGCCTTCTGCGTGGGTGTGGGCGTGACCGAGCCGACGACACCCACTTTTACACCGCCGATCTTGACGTCCTCGCCGGAGATGATGTTCGCCGCGTCGTCGAAGATCGCGCGGACTTCGTAGCTGCCCCCCGAGCCGCCCGCCGAGGTCGTCAACAGCACGACTGCGACCAGCGCGAGCAAAGCGAGCACGCTCGCCACGAGGACCATCCCTCTCCTCCCACCACTGGTCTGACTCAACCCGTCGTTCCTTCCATGCCTTCTCTCAACAGCGATCGGGGCGGTCTCGCCGGTCCGGCGAGACCGCCCCCCTCAAACCTTGGCTGGAGCCGGCGGGCCAAAGCCCGCCGGCCCTCAGGCAGCGCTTATCTCTTGGGACACGGCGCGTTGTCCGTAGCTTCCGCGGTGGCGCCGCCGTAGAAGCTCATGATCACCTTGAACGGGAATCCGCCCTTGGGACACTTCTTGGGCACCGTGACGTAGGAAGTCACCTTCTTGCCCTTCTTGAAGGCCGCGCCGACCTTGACGTTGATTTCTTTGGCCGAGGCGTCGAGCGCGCCGGGCACCGTTTCGATCAGCGGCACTTCGGCTTCGAACGTCGTCCCGAACGGCGCCGGCGCGGAGGTGAGCACCTTGCCTTTCGAAAGGATTTCGATCGACACGGGGGTGGTGCCGTCAACGAAGAACGAGAGCACGCCTCCGGGTGAGAAGAACGGCTGCACGGACACGGTCTCGGCGACGCGTTCGGCGCCGAAACTGACGACACCGCTGGCGCTCCCCTTGGGGCCGGCCTGCGAGCCCTTGGGGCACCTGGACGGGCCGCTCTGTTCAAGCGTCGTCGGCGTGCACGTTGCGAAGCCGGCGGTCGTCAGCTTGGCGGCCGGAGCGTAGAACTTGACGCCGATCAACGGCGGCGGGAAGCCCCCGTATTCGGTGCCCGAGATCGTGAAGTGCGTCTGCAGCGCCGTGCCGGCGCCCAGGATGTTGCCGGTGCCCGGGAAGCCCGGGATCGGTACCGCTTCCGCTTTCATTGTGACGGTCGGCGCCGCCGATGCGGTGGCCGACAGACCCAGAACAGCAAGGCCGAGCAAGGCCAGACAGGTGGATGCTCTGCGCATCAGAATCTCTCTCCTCGTTGATGTTTGTTCGATGACAGGTCCGCCTCGATCCGGGTAGCTCCGGAGCCATGCCGGTCCGGCGACATCGAGATCCCCAGCGTTCGCGCCGGAGAACATGGCGATTTCCAAGCCGAACATTAGCTGTCGGGGGCGATGCGTTCAACATGGAGGGCTTCTGGGGAGGACCGGCGGGCGCGTACTTGCAGGCATGGATTCGACATGGGGAAACAGTAAACCTAAACTTGAGGTATAGTCACTTGATAAACGTCGGCGTAGGAGCGTGTGTGGATTTCTAGAACACTAGCCGAAAAGGAGCGCTCAGGAAATCAAAGACGTTCATCCCGACAATCGCAGCTCGGAGCCGGCGAGCGAGACGGCGATCGGCTCGAGCACGACCTCGCGCGGCCCCTCCTCGACGACACCGGCAACGAATGACCGGAGTCCGAGGTCGGCGGCGGCCTCGACGGCGCGAACGCCGGCGCCCGGCGCGCAGTAGACGGCGTAGCCGGCCCCCATGTTGAACGTCGAGTACGCGGCCTTCGGCTGCAGACCCGCCTGTGCGACGAGGAAGTCGAGGACCTCCGGAACAGGCGGCAGCTCGCGGATGCGGTAGCGCAAGGGCTCGGGCCGGCGCATCAGCTTCAGAAAGCCGTGGCCGGTGATGTGGCTGAAGTAGGTGACGGGCACGTCCCGCTTAAGCAGGGCCCGCACCAGAGGGACATACACCGGCGCATGGTCGAGCAGGGCCTCGCCGAACGCGCGCCCGCTGGGCAGCGACGTCGCGTAGCCGTCCGGCAGCCTGCCGGCGATCAGGCGCGCCAGCGAGGCGCCGTTGGCGTGTAGGCCGGTCGAGGCCACGAGCACGATCTCATCGCCCGGCGCCAAGCGCTCGCCGAGGATCGGCCCGCGTCCGGTGGGAACCGCTCCGACGGCGGCGCCGGCCAGCTCGATCTCGCGCTCGTCGAGAAGCCCGGACAGCGACGGCGACTCGCCTCCCCCCCACGCGCAGCCCGCGTCCGTGCAGGCCCGGCGCCAACCGTCCAGTAGCGACGCCGCCCGCGCGGGCGCGGCGTACCACTCCGAGGAGCCCGTCGCGAAGTAGGCGTTGACGACCAACGGCAGCGCGCCGAGGCAGGCCAGGTCGTTGACGATCGCCGCGACCGCGTCGTAAGCGACGTCGGCGAAGCGATCGATCCCCAGCTCCTCGAGGACCAACCTGGCGATCATCGACTTCGTGCCAAGACCCTCGACCACGAACGCGAACGTACGACCGTCGAACTCGAACGCGAACGCCGGCTCGCCGCGAGACGCGTCCAGCGCGCGGGCGCCGTGCGCGGCGAGCAGCCCAGAGGTCGACAGGGCCTGGGCGATCGCCGAGCGCTTTCCGGCGTCGAGCGCTTCGTAGTCGACACCGGCGTCGCTATAGCTGGCCCCTTGGTCTGACATCGGCGATGATCTTAAGTCCTTAGCCCAAACGAAAGCTTCGAGGAGGAGCGATGGACTTCGAGCCGAGTCAGAGGTGCGCCGAGTTCAAGGAGCGCCTGCAGGCATTCATGGCCGAGCACGTTTACCCGGCCGAGCCCGTCTACGAGCGCCAGATCGAGGAGTCCGGCGACCCCCACCATCAGCCGCAAGTCATGGAGGAGCTGAAGGCGAAGGCCAGAGCGGCCGGCCTTTGGAACATGTTCCTGCCCGACCCCGATCATGGCGCGGGGCTCTCGAACGCCGACTACGCGCCGCTGGCGGAGATCATGGGGCGCTCGCACATCGCCTCTGAGGCCTGCAACTGCTCGGCGCCGGACACCGGCAACATGGAGGTTCTGCATCAGTTCGGCACCGACGCTCAGAAGCAGCGTTGGCTGGCGCCACTTCTGGACGGCGAGATCAGATCGGCGTTCGCGATGACCGAGCCCGACGTGGCCAGCTCGGACGCGACCAACATCGCCCTTCGAATCGAGCCCGACGGCGACGATTACGTCTTGAACGGGCGCAAGTGGTGGACCTCAAACGCCAAGCACCCACACTGCAAGCTCCTGATCGTGATGGGCAAGACAGATCCGGCGGGCCCGCCACACCGCCAGCAGAGCCAGATCCTCGTGCCGATCGACACGCCGGGCGTGACCGTCATGAGGAACCTGCCGGTGTTCGGCTACATCGACAAGGAGGGCCACGCCGAAGTCGACTTCTCAGACGTCAGAGTGTCCCGAGAGAATCTGATCGCGGGCGAGGGCGACGGCTTCATGATCGCCCAGGCGCGACTCGGGCCGGGCAGGATTCACCACTGCATGAGAGCCATCGGCGCCGCCGAGCGTGCCCTGGAGGCGATGTGCGAACGAGCCGTCGGCCGGGTCACGTTCGGCCAGCCGGTCGCGACGAGGGCCAACGTCCAGGACTGGATCGCCGAGTCCAGGATCGAGATCGAGATGGCCAGGCTCCTGACCATGAAGGCGGCCTGGCTGATGGACACCGTCGGCAACAAGCACGCGCGGATGGAGATAGCCGCGATCAAGGTGGCCGCGCCGAACGTGGCGCTGAAGGTCTTGGACCGGGCGATCCAGGTCCACGGCGGCGGTGGCGTCTGTAACGACTTCGGCTTGGCCAGCGCGTACGCGCACCTGCGCACTTTGAGGCTCGCCGACGGCCCCGACGAGGTCCACAAGCTGTCGATCGCCAGGCGCGAGTTGGCGCCGTATGCGCCACGCGAGGGGTGAGACCGGGCGCTCGGCCGACGCCGTCGGCGCCGTGACGGCGATCACAAAAAGTGGCCGTACGCGCGCGCGCGTACGGCCACGCCGAGAACATAACCCACGCGCGGATCGGCTCCTGGGGGATAAGCTCGTAAGCATGAGCACGCGCCTGGCGATCCTGATCGGCGTACTGGTTGCAGCGATCGTCCCCGCCACGATCGCTCCCGCCGGCGCGCTCGCCGCCTCCGGACGGGATGTCTCCTCCACGCACAAGGCGCTACAGGCGGCCTACACCGCTTTGCACGCCGTCGTAACGACCTGGCCGACCGAGGAAGCCAGCTTCCGCAAGCTCGACAACAAGATCGCCGCCGAATGCCCCGGCATCGGCGCCGGCCTGCCCCAGAACGAAACCGAGCAGCGGCTCAGCTACGAGGTCGCGGGCGCGCTGTGGGCGACCGCCTACAAAACGGATGCCCAGATCGCGCAGAGCGCCATCCGGGCCGTCAACGGACTGCGTTGGAGCAATTCCGCGCTGACCGGCCGAGTGCACGGGTATCTGAAAGGGCTGAACGAAATGATCGCCCTACCCGTGCCCGACCTGTGCGCGGACCTGCGAACTTGGACGAGCGGCGGCCATCAGGCGGCTCCAGCGAACGTGGTCTCCTTCGACGAACACGTCGAAGCGATCGACGTCGAAATCCCGGAACCGAAGCTGTTCGAGCGCTACATAAAGCCTGCCGACGTCGGCCTGCTCGCCAAGGTCAAGCATCTGGCGATTAAGTTCGAAGAACTGGAATTTGTGGTTGGGCAGCGAGAATGGAACCGGCTGCTCGGCGTCCTCGACCTGCCCCAGTAGCGATGGCCTGTCCCATGAGCAGGCGCACGAGAATCGCGAGGATCCTCCCAGCAGCGGCTCTCGCGGCGGGGATCGCGCTGCTCGCCGCGATGCTCCCCGCCGGCGCGAGCGCGGCGTCCGGCACGTCCGTCACCCCCCACGAGGACATCGCGTCTACGCACAAGGCCCTACTCGCCACGTATGCGCTGCTGCGCGCAACCGTGCGGACGTGGCCAGCCGAGGAAGCGGGCCTGAGCGCGCTCGACCGGCAACTGGCGGGCGAATGCCCGGACGTCGGCGCCGGCTCGCCCCAGACCGAAGCCGACCAGAAGCTGAGCTATGAGGTCGTAGGCATGTTGTGGGCAAACGCGTATCGCACCGATGCCGCGATCTCGCAAAAGTTCATCCAGGCGGTGCAGTCGCTTAGCTGGACAGACCCGTCGCTGAACCGGCGGCTGCACGGGTTCGTCCGGGGCCTGCGCGAAATGCTGGCGCTCAGCACACCCGACGTGTGCGCGGACGTGCGCGCGTGGAGCGCGAGCGACTACCGGACGGTGCCCGCCGACGTGGTGGCCTACGACGCGCACATCGAAGCGATCAACGTCGAAGTACCGTCGACGGCGACGTTGTCACGGTACGTCCAACCCGCCGATCGTCGCCTGCTGTCGCGCGTGAAGCTGCTGAACGCGAAGTTCGACGAACTCGAAGCCTTCACCGGACAGCGCTACTGGATCAAGCTGTTGGGGACGCTCGGCCTGAATCAGTAGGGCGACCCGCTGGCCTCGACAGTCGCGCCCCCGAGCTACAAGCGGACCGAATAGCCTCAGGCCGTCATGTTCGCGGCCACCACGCTGGCGTACCCGTGCGTGCTCGCGCTGCTGTGCACCGGCGCCGGGCTCCTGGCCGACCGCACCAGTGGGAGCCGGCTGCCCTCAGCGCTGCTGCCGGCGATCGGGGCGGCGGCCCTGATCGGGGTCTCGCAGCTGACGACCTACTTCTCGGCGGCCGCGCCGGCGACGCCCTACGCGTTGGCGCTCGTCGCGCTCGCCGGCTTCGCGGCGGGCTGGCCGAGGCTGACCACGATCGCCCGGGCATGGCGGCCGGCGGGCTGGCAGATCGCGGCGACCGTGGTCGTCTATGTGGTCGCGCTCGCCCCGGTCCTGGCGGCTGGCAGGCCGACGTTCTCGTCCTTCCAGGCTTTGACCGATTCCGCCTTTCACATGGTCGGCGCCGACTATCTGATGCGCCACGGCCAGGATTACGGCGGCCTCGACCTCGCGAACTCTTACGGGCAGTATCTGAAGGCCTACTACCCGACGGGTTACCCCTCCGGCGCGGACACGCTGTTCGGCGGCAGCTCGTTCCTGGTCGGCCTGCCCCTGATCTGGACCTTCCAGCCGTTCAACGCCTTCATGCTCGCGACCGCCGTCGGTCCGGCGCTCGTGCTCGCCCGCAGAATGGGCCTCGCCGGGGCGTGGGCCCCGCTGGCATGCGTGATGGCGATCCTGGGAGCGCTCGTATACGGCTATGAGCTGGTCGCCTCCGTAAAGGAGCTGGTCGCGCTTTCGATGCTCCTGACGCTGGGGGCCCTCGCCGTCGAGCACCCTCGTTGGCTGTGGCAACGACCGGCCGGAGTTTTCGCGTTTGCGCTCGTGCTCGCGGGCGGCATCTCGGCGCTTGGCGTCGGCTTCGGCGCCTGGGGTTTGGCGGCGGCGTTGGTCGTCGGGGTCGCGGCGGTCGGCGACGTGCGGTCCGGCCGGGCGCGGGCGAGCCGGCTGGTGGGAATGGCTGGGCTCGGCGCGTTGGTGTTGGCGGTGGCGGCCCTGAGCACCTGGGCGCAGCTGTCAGGGTCCCTTCAGGTCGCCCACGGGATCGCCACCACCAGCAACCCCGGCAATCTGACCGGCTCCCTGGAACCGGCCCAGGTCTTCGGCACGTGGCTCGTAGGCAGCTACCAAGAAGTGCCGTCAGGCCTGCTCCTGGTGCTCACGTATGCCATCGCCGCGCTCACCCTCGGGCTGGCGGTGCTCGGGGCCAGGCGCATCGTTTCGCTTGGCGAGCGCGAGTTGGCCTGCTGGACGGCGCTTACGATCGCGGCCGGGATCGCGCTCGGCGTCTATGCGACGGCCTGGGTCAGCGCCAAGGCATTCATGCTGACCTCGCCCGTGGTCGTCCTCCTGGCGTGGGCTGGGATCGCCGGGCTGCGCGAGACGGCGTCGCGGACGAGCCACCGCGCGCGGGCCACCGCCGATCCTGCGCCGGCGGGCGGATCCTTGCGGGCGGGAGCATCAGACGCGCGCGCGCGTCTGGCGCCGGGGCTCGCGGTCGCGCCCGGGCTGGCGCTCCCCGCCGCCCTCGCCGCCGCGGCGATCGTCGGCGGTGTCGGGGCCTCGGACGCGATGCAATACCACGCCTCCAACCTCGCGCCCACGGCGCGCTACGAAGAACTGGCGTCGATCGACAAGCGCTTCGCCGGCAGAGGCCCGACCTTGGTGGCCGGCTTCGACGAATACACGCTCTACGAGCTGCGCAAGATGGATGTAGGCGGCCTCGACTTCATGTATCCGCCGGTCGGCTTGCGGACGATGAAAGGGCACGGCTATCCGGTCGACCTCGACCACGTCTCGCCGGCGGTATGGAGCCGATATCCGCTGGTGCTGACGCCCCGAGACCCGACCGTCAGCGAGCCCCCCGCCGCGTACCGGATCGCCTGGCAGGGCGCCTACTACCAGGCCTGGGAACGCCGGCCCGGAACGCCGGCCGCGATCGCACACCTCGGCCTGTCCAGCACCAGGCCGGCGTCGTGCCGAAGCATCGCGCGCGTTGCCCGGCTCGCCAAGGCGGCCGGTGGCCGGCTGGTCGCGGCGATAGCGCCCGAGACGGTCTCCGCCGACGTAGCCGGCGGCCGGCGCTCAGACGGCTGGAAGTACACGCACCCGGGTCTGCTCATGAGCGGTTCGGGCTCGCTGCGGACCACGTTTTCGCTGCCCTGGTCCGGAGCCTGGGAGCTGTGGCTGAAGGGCGAGATAATGCCAACGGTCTCAGTCACAGTCGACGGCCACCGGATCGCCTCGATCGGTGGCGAGCTGGACGGCAACCCCCACAATCCCGAGCCCACGGCGCCCGTCGCGGTGCCGCTTTCGGCCGGTCGACACACCCTGACGATCAGCCGGTCCGGCGGACTCGACCTGGCTCCCGGGGCCGGCGGCTGGGCGATCCTGCACGAAGCCTTCCTGACGCCGGCCGGCGACGGGTCCGACCGGCTTGTGGCCGTCGCGCCGTCGCGTTGGCTCGGGCTGTGCGGCGGGCGCTATGACTGGATCGAAGCGGTCCGAAGCTAGCTACGCAGCGGGGCGGCGCGGCGTTGGCGGCGCGGGCGGCACGAATAGCGCCGAGGGGATCGAAGCGGTAGGGGTAACGACAAAGTGGGGTTAAGAAAAAGAAAAGGTTCTTGACAAAAATAATGTTCGGTGCCAGGATGGGTTGGTGCACGATGTCGCCGTCATCGACGATCCGGCCGCCGCCGAGGCGTCGCTGGACCCGACCCGTGGCCGCCTGCTCGCCGAGCTGGCCGAGCCCGGATCCGCAAGCACGCTCGCGCCACGCATCGGGCTGACCCGCCAGAAGGCGAACTACCACCTGCGGACCTTGGAACGCCACGGCCTGGTCGAACTCGTCGAGGAGCGGCGCAAGGGCAACTGCACAGAGCGCATCCTGCAAGCGACCGCCGCGTCTTATGTGATCTCACCGAGCGCTTTGCCGGCCCTCGCGCCCGACCCGTCGCGCGAGCCCGACCAGCGCTCCGCGCGCTGGCTGTTGGCGGTCGCGGGGCGCCTGGTCCGCGAAGTCGGCGAGCTGATCGTTGGGGCGAGCGCGGCCGGTAAGCCGCTCGCGACCCTCGGGATCGATAGCGAGATCAGGTTCGCGTCCGCCAAGGACCGGGCCGCGTTCGCCGCCGAGCTGGCGGGCGCCGTCAACGGCCTCGTCGCCAAGTACCACGACGACGCCGCCCCCGGCGGTCGCCCGCACCGATTCGTCGTCGCCCTGCATCCCACCATCACGAACTACAAGGAGCCCGAGCAATGAGCCGCGCATTCGAGATCACCCGCGAAGTCGACCTGCCCTCGAGTTCTTATGACGTCTGGACCGCGATTACCGCCGATACCGCCGCCTGGCAGTTCCCGACCGGCATGGAGATTCCGGCCGGCACCACACCGCTTGAGGGAGGGCCCGTCACCACCTGGGATCCGCCGCACAGGCTCGTGATCAAGATCGAGTCGCCGGACGGCACCTTCAACGCCCTCGACTACACGATCGAGGCCCACGCCGGCGCCACGGCCCGCCTGCGTTACGTCCACTCCGGCATCCTCGCCGACGATTGGGAGGACCAGTACGACGGGATCGACGGCCACACCGACTTCTATCTGCACACGCTAGGCCAGTACCTCGAGCACTTCAACGGCCGCCCGGTCACCTATGTCGGCCAGCCGTCGGCCGGCATCGAGGGACCCCCGGCCGCCGGCACGCCGGACGCAATGGACGCGCTGCGCGCCGCCCTCGGCGTGTCCACAAATGCCGCCGTCGGCGATGCGGTTCATGCTTCGCTCGGCGAAGCCGGCGCACTCGATGGCGTGATCGACTACTCGACGCCTCAGTTCCTCGGCGTCCGCACCGCCGACGGCCTGTACCGCTTCTTCGGACGCAACCATTACGGCGGCGTCGTCGGGCTCAGCGCGCACCTGTTCGTCGAGGGCGTCGACGCCGCCGCGCTCGAAGCGGCGCTCAAGGCTTGGCTGGATGGGTTGTACGGGTAGGCCCAGCTCGCGAGCGCCTCGTCATAGACCTGTGCTCGAAACGTTCGACGAAGCTCGAAACGGCGGAGAGTCAAGCAAATTTGTGTCCAGACGTTAGATAGAAATACGTCTGTCTGTTAGTTTAGGGGGGTGGCCTATCGGCGACGTGTCATCGATGAAGCGCTTGACGAGCTGTTCCCCGATCTGGCGGCGATCGCTTTGGAAGGGGCCAAGGGCGTAGGCAAGACGGCTACGGCCACGCAGCGTGCGTCGACGGTTCTGTCGCTCAACAACCCCAACGAGCGTGCGGCTCTCGCCGGCAATCTCGACCTTGTCACACAAGTTCCGCCACCGGTGCTCATCGACGAGTGGCAGCTCGAGCCAAGCGTTTGGGACCGCGTTCGCCGAGCGGTCGACGATGATCCCACCGGCGGGCGCTTCCTGTTGGCCGGGTCCGCGGGTGTAGCCCCAGGGGTCCGCATCCACTCCGGCGCTGGCCGGATCGTCAGCATGGCGATGCGGCCCATGGCGTTCAGCGAGCGTCGCGTTCACGACCCGACCCTCTCGCTGCGAGCCTTGCTGGACGGCGAGTCGGAGGAGATCGGTGGTACCTCAGACATGGACGTCCCGGCATACGCCGATGAGATCCTCCGGTCCGGGTTCCCCGGTATCCGCGACCTGCCAGCGCGGGCGCGCCAACTCCAACTCGACAGCTACATCGCTCGCATCGTTGAGCGCGAGCTGCCAGAGAATGGCGTCAGCGTTCGCCGCCCCGGTGCGCTGAGGGCATGGCTGGCCGCCTACGCGGCAGCAACGGCTACCAGCGCGACGTACAACACCATCCTCGACGCGGCGACGCCGGGCGAAGGGGACAAGCCCGCGCGTCAGACGGTTGGGGCGTATCGAGAACACTTGCAACGGATCTTCGTCCTCGACCCGTTGGAAGCGTGGATTCCCATGTTTGCCCCTCTCAAGCGGCTCACCTACGCGCCCAAGCACCACCTGGTCGACCCGGCCATCGCCGCGCGGCTCGTTGGCATCGACAAGGCCGGCCTCCTCCGCGGCATAGGTGACCGCGTCCAGACCGCACCCAGCACATGGCTCGGCGCGCTGTTCGAGTCGCTGGTCACTCAGTCGGTCCGGGTCTACGCCGGCGCCGCCAATGCCAGGGTCGGCCACCTGCGCACCAAGAACGGCGATCACGAGATCGACCTGATCGTCGAGGGCGAGAACCGGTCGTGCATCGCGATCGAGGCGAAGCTGGCCAACACCGTCAATGACCACGACGTAACACACCTCAACTGGCTCCACCGGCAGATCGGTGACAGATTGACCGACCGGATCGTGGTCTACACGGGCAGATTCGCCTACCGCAGATCCGACGGCGTCGCGGCCATTCCACTCGCGCTCCTCGGACCCTGAGCGACGCTCTGCGTGCCCAGACCGACAAACATGGAGCCTCGAACTCCCTCTATTGAGTTCAATACGCCCCCGTCCTGCTTCGCAAATAGCGTGCCGCCGACCTGGAGCCCCTCCGGCCCTCTTGGGGACCGGGCATTAGTCAAGATGGTGGAGACTGGACAAAGAACACGAAACCGAAAGTCCAGGTTGAGGCTTTGCGGCAAGCCTGGCGGATAGCCGCTAGTTCTCGACCCAGCCCTCCGGCCGCTTGAATCTGCTCGCCGGCCGGCGACGAGCACGGTGAAGCCCTGGCATCGAACGACGGGGAGCGACTCGTAGCCGACGGTCAGACCTCGTTAGACAAGCTATATTGTCTAGATGCGGATCAGCGAGCCGCCGCGAAGGCACGGTATCGCCGACCCGGACATATGGCATGCCGCTCGCAACGCTATGAGACGAATCCTTCTGGATGAAGACTTGACCATGCTCATCGGCCCAACAACAGATGGGGCGCTGCTCGAGATCGGCATCCTCGACATCGAAGGCGACGACCCAGTCGTCATCCACGCCCAGACCCTACGACCAAAGTTCTACAGATTCCTCGGATGAGGTGACCATGACCAGCCACACAGACAAAGAAATCGAGCAAGCCGCCAACCGGTTCGAGCAGCTCGCCGACTCGCTGGACCCGGCCACGGCCCAGGTCGAAGGCACTGACGACCTCCGCGAGGTCGCGACCGCCGCCGAGACCCTGCGCGCAGACGATGCCCGCCTACGGGAGGCCGTCCTCCTTGCTCGGGCGCACGGCAGATCCTGGAATCACATCGCGCTTGCTCTCGGGGTCTCCCGGCAGGCAGCTCGGCAGCGGTTTGCTGAGAAGGCAAAGGCTTGAATGGCTAGCCGTAGCTCGTTGAGATTGGCGATCGCGAGGCGCTCGGCAGCCTGGCTGGCTCATGCCAAGAGCGCTCGGCAGCCTGGCTGGCTCATGCCAAGAGCTATCCGAACGGTTTACACGTCGAAACTCAGTGGACGGGGGCGGTATGCGGTCGAACATAAGGCGAACATTGGCGGGCTTGGCCTCGGCTGCCCTCGGGTTGGGCTTGGGGGCGGCCGAGGCTAGGCTGCCAGGCTGACAGGGCGTCGTAGACGGGGGTTAGGGCGGTGCCGGTGATCTGGCCGTCTCCCCCGATTTCGATGCGCTCGAAGATGGCGCGGTTCATGATGCGCCGCTCTATTTCGGTGCCTTCGGTGTAGACCTGGTAGGGCTTGTTGATACGGCTGAGGGCTAGCTCCAGGGCGGCTTGGACGTCATCGAGTTGGGCTGTCGCCGTGCTCTGGAGGTGTTTGGCGGCACGGCGCTCGTCCTTGAGCTTGGTTTGCTCGGCTGCGAAGACGTCCTCGGTCACGAGATCCTTGTAGAAGAGCTGCACCAGCTTTTCCTGCTTGGCCTCGATCGCTTTCAGGGCGCGTTCGTGGCGTTCGGCCTCTCGCTCGATGAGCCCGGTGCGGTCGGTCAGCTCTTGGCGTAGCTCAACCCGGATCTGCTCTTGGACGGTGGGGTCGAGCCTCAGCGTGCGGTAGAGCACTTGGACTTCTTCCTCAACGGTCGGGACCGAGGAGTGACCGCTTGAGCACTGCGTTTTGCGGCGGCGGACGGTGCGGTTGTTGCAGCAGAAGTATTCGTACTGGCGTCCTGAGCGCCCACGGTGGCGCCCATAGAGCAGCCGCCCGAGACATTCATCGCAGACGACGGTCCCGCGTAGATAGTGGCGATGCTTCTGTGGGCGTTCGCCTTTTTGGTTGGCGGCGGTCAGAAGCCCTTGCACCTTGTCGAAGGTGTCTTCGTCGATCAGCCGGTCGTGCTTGCCGGGGTAGCGCTGGCCGTTCCAGGCGACGATGCCGATGTAGTAGGGGTTGCGCAGCATCGCGTTGATGCGGTTGGCACCCAATGGCCGTTCGGGGTAGCGCCGCGTGCCCCGGCTCCGCAATCCTTGTTCCTCTAGGTGCGCCGCGAGACGGTGCAGCGGCCATTCCCCGGTCGAGTAGAGCGTGAACGCCAGTTTGACCAGCGGCGCGCGCTGCTCATCCACGATCACGCTGCGGATGTCTTGCGCTCCGATCAGCTCACGCTTGGACGCATATCCGATGGGTGGCTTGAACGGGGTGCCTCCTTGTTCGTGCTTGCGGCGCAGGCCCTTCATGATCTCGGTAGCGAGATTGTTGGAGTAGTACTCGGCGAAGGTGGCAAGCATCCCGTGCATGAGCTGTCCGGCCGGTGTCTCATCAATGTTCTCCGAGGCCGACACCAGTTTGATGCCCATGCCGACGAGCTTTTGGTAGAGCGTGGCGTCGTCCAAGCGGTTACGGGCCAGCCGGTCGACCTTGTGGACGATCAGATACTTGACTCTGAGCGAGGGTAGCTCCCTGAGCATGTACTGCAATACGGGGCGGTCGTCGCTCTTGGCCGACTCGGCCCGCTCGATATACACCTTGGCGACCTCCGCACCGCGCGAGAGTGCCTCCTTCTCGCAGGCTTCGACCTGGGCGGGGATCGAGTAGCCATCCTCGTCGCCGTCACGGCCCATCTGGCCGGTGCTGGAGACACGCACGTAGATCGCGGCGGACTCCACTGGCTCCGTTTCCGGGCTAGGTTGATGTGGTTTGGTTGGATTTTGTGGCATATATCTTCCTCCTTTCGGTTAATATGGCTTAACGATTTTCCCGTTAAGTCGTGATTTAAGCAACCTGTTAATTGGTGCTGCGGGCCGGTCAAGGTGTGTAACCCCGACCGGCCCGCGTTGGCTCACTTCAACGCCTCCAGGCGCTCGGTGATGGCCTTCTTGCGCTCAGCAGCGCTCTCCTTGAGCGCCTTGGCCTCGGCGGCTGCCTCGGTTGCTCGCTCCTCGGCCGCTTCGACCTCCCTGTCGATTGAGTCTATCGCTCGTTCGAGGGCTGCCCTGGCGTCGGCCAGCGCGTCATCGGGCGTCGTCTCACGGCGGCGCGTGCGTGCTGGTTTGCCGGCACTGCCACCTCCCTCGAGTTTGCGCTTGTGGCTGTAATACGCGCCGCGCAAACTGTCGAACGGACGGCCGGTCTCCTCGGCCAGTGCCTTGAAGGCATCGGCCTTGTCGGTGCCGGCGGCGATGCGCCGCTCGATCTCCTCGTAGATCTCCTGGGCCTTGGTTGCCACGGTGAGGTTCCTCCTTTGGGTTGGATGGCCATGACGGCGAACAGAAAGGTGCGTGCCCTTCCGCCCGCCGTGGGACCGTCCAGCTCTCACAAGGGTTCCCTCGTAGCCTGATGCGCCCAATGAGTGAGACGGGCGCAGGCGATATCGAGATATTTCGGCTCGCGTTCTATGCCCAGGAACACTCGATTCTCCATGACGACGGCGATGCCGGTGGTGGCGCTCCCGGCGAAGGGATCGAGCACGACGCCGCCGAGTGGTGTGACCAGTCCCACCAGCCAGCGCATCAATGCGAGCGGTTTGACGGTCGGGTGGATGTTGCGCCGCAAGCGCACCGCCGGACGGCTGTAGAGCAGATCGGATTGCAGCGGCAGCTCCTCGCATCCCGCCTCGCGCTCCCGCTTTGAGGCTTTGGCGCAGAAGAACATACGGCTCGGTCGAAGCTCCGGGTGAGCGGCGTCGAGCAGCCCGGCCGGACAGTTGTTGGCGCAGCGCTTTCCGGTGCAGCCGGGAGCATGAGACAGCGCGAGGTGCGCCGGCCAGTAGCCATTGACGCGGGCGCTCTCGATGTTCAACGCCCCCGTGCCCCACTCCTTGAGGTTGCGCGGTGTGGTGCCGATCAGCGGCGCCCTGGCCAGCAGGATCGGCTCATAGGCCGGCTTAAGCATCGGCGCGTGCCCGCCCGGCAGCTTGCGGGCCTTGGGCGCGCCTTGGGCGTAGACCCACATCAAGACGTCGCGGATCTCCAGCCCGGAGTCCTCGACGCCGCTGGTCAGCCGGTGGAAGGTGCGAGGGGAACCGAATGCGAGCAGATGCCCACCCGGCTTGAGCACCCGCCGGCATTCGCTGGCCCAGACCCGCGTCCAAGCGGAGAAGGCGTCGCCGTCGCTGAGCCGCTTTCCGTCTTGACAGGCGGCGCGGTAGATGTCGGCTCCGTCCCAGGACTCGTCATGGAACCCGATCCCATACGGCGGGTCGCTGACGATGGCGTCGACGCACGCATCCGGCAGCTTCGCCAGTAGCGCGAGCGTGTCGCCCTCAACCAGCCGCCAACGGTCGGTCCCGTCACGGTAAACGGAGAGCTTGCGCGCAGTGGTCATGAGCGGGCCTCAGCAATCACGAACTCCACGACCTCGCCCAGCAGACAGACCGAGAACATGCGCTGGGCCTCCACGGGCAAGCGGTCGATGGCGCTGTGGATACGCTCGGCGCGGCGGGTGTCCGGCACCGCCCACAGCACCTTGGGATGTACCCGTTCGCTGCCGGAGCGGTGGTGCGCGAGGTAGCGCTTCGCCTTGGCCAGAACGGTGCCGGTCGCCTCGGTAGCGAGATCCACCTCGACATACCAGCGGTCCTCGTAGCTGCTACCGGGCACTGCTACGCGAACGAACAGATCGGGCTTCAACGTGAGCCGAGCACCAAGCCCTGCGAGGAAGGTGCGCCAGCACTCCGGCTCGCCCTGAACCTCGATGCACTCCAGCGTGCCCGACCCGCTCGCCTCACCCAAGGCGACGACCAGTTCGGTGCAGGCGAGGGTGTGCGCGACATACAACGCGCCCGGAACCTCAAGACGGTTGGCCGGTTGGCCGCGTCGGGCGAGCAGCTTCGCCCCGGCCACGCCGACGGCGTAGACCATGCCGCTGCTTCCGGCGCGCTCGCCACCGACACGGCGCGGGAGCGCGTCGAGTACCCGCCAGTCCGCCAAGCGCTTCAGCGCGCGGCGCCCGGCCCTGGCACGCGCGTCGTTGCGCTCAGAGGTCAACCAATACCGGCGGATGAGCTGACTGCCACTGGCCAGACGACAGTCCCTGACGAAGCCGAGGACCAGCCAGTCGGTTGCGGTCATCCGCTGGAGAGTGCGGTACAGCCGATCCGGGGTGATGTAGTTGGAGCGGGCGGGGGCCGACTGCTTCGCCGGCGAAAAATCCCGAGAAGCTACTCCCAGCCGGAGATTGCGGCGCTCCCGACTCGACGTCACGGGAGAAGCGACAGGACGGGTCACGCCTGCCTCCCAACCCGCCCATACAAGCCCCCGCCACTGATGGATTCGCCGTCCATCCGTTGTGCCAGCTCCGCCTCAATTTCGCGTGGATCACGGCCGTAACGCTCAGCGCTCAGCGCCCGGATAGCGGCGGCCTGGCCGGTCACCGGCGGCGGCCCCTCAGTGCGCCCGGTCACGACAACCGAGCCGCTACCGGCCCCAGCGGTGTTGAGCCGGGCAGCGCACTCGTAGCGCCCGAGCGCCATCAGGTCGCTTGCCTGGAGACCGGGGAACTCCTTGGCAAGCCGCGTCGCCTCATCATGGCCGGTGGCCTTCATGGCGATCAGGCTGCCGACATTTCCCAAGAGGGAATTGCGGACGCTGTCGGGCAACCGGGCGAGCCCCTGGGTGGCGGCGACCACGCCGCAGCCCAACCCGCGACTGCGCTCGAGGAACACCTCGACGCCGACCGGCAGCTTCAGCGCTTGCAGCTCGTCGCAGTAGAAGAAGATCGGGTGACGGCGATGCTCGGGCAGGTTGACCCGCTGCTCCACCGCCGTCCACACGAGATAGCCGACCAGGGCGGACAGGAGATCGTTGGCGCTCTCTCCCAGAGCGCTCGGGGACAGCGCGACGACCAACCACTTGCGCTCGGCCAGCAGCCGCGGGATCGACAGCTTCGGCTCCGGCTGGTTGATGATATTTCTGAGCGCCGGCCGCGCCAGCAGACTGGTGATTCTTGAGAGCGCCGGGGCGATGTGCTGGAACTGCTCCGCCTCGCTCAGCGAATCCTCGTAGACGCGCCACTGGGCTCTCAGGATCGGGTCGCGCAGCCGCGCGACCGCGTGGCTACGCAGCTCCCGGTCGGTGTAGAGCCGCATCCAGTCGGAGAGCACCGGGTTCGGCAGCTCCGCCAGCGTCCGAAGGCCAAGCCGCAGGTGGCTGTCGATCCGCACGCCCCAGGCATCGCGGTAGATGCCCCTGAGAGCGGAGAGAACGACCTCCGTTCTGACATCAGGATCACCGCTACCCAGCAGGTCCAAGCCGGGAACCCGGCCAGGAGCCGACGGGTCCAACACCACGATGCGATCGGCCTGCTCAGGCGGTACACGATCCAAGAGGTCGCTGACAAGATCGTTCTTGGGGTCCAACAAAATCCCGCCGTAGCCGTTCGATAGGTCGTCCAGGATGCAGCGCATAAGCAGCGTCGACTTCCCGCCACCCGTGGGCGATATGACTGCCATATGGAGCCTCGACGCCTCAACCGAGAGCACCACCGGCCGCTCACCACCAGCGTCCCGGCCAATGAGCAGACGACGCCCCCCTTGGCGCGGCACATGACGCGGCACCAACAGCTCACGCGAGGCGCCCACCTCGACACCGGGAACCGCCTCACCAAGCGGCAGACCGAGCAGCGGCAGCAGCTCCGACACCGACAGCCACCCCGACGACCGGCGCACCTTGGGAAGTGAGGCCAGCGTCCGGCTCCCCCGATCGGAGGTAACGCGGATACCACCGGCAAACCCACGGCGACTGCGCAGCACATTCTCGATGTGCGACGCCAGCTCCCGCGCCCGCCCCTTGGTAGCGGCTCGGATCACAACCAAGCCGCTCACACTGAAGCCGGGAGTAGCGGTCTTGGCCTGCCAGGCTCCCGCGATCTCACGCTGACGCGGCGTCGGCTCCGTCGGCTCCCGTATGGCCCGCGGACTGCCCGGCGACAGCGCCCACCGGACCGCGACCGTCTCACGCTCCTGCAGATTGGCGAGCCCCGACAGCAGCGAGCGTGAGGCGAAGGCGACGTTGTCGGCCAGCAGAAAGCTCGGTGTTGGGACAAACAGCCGCAGGCTCAGCGTCGCCGGCTCGCTCGGGCTGGGTGGAGCCTCGACGATGCGCACCGAGGGGACGACACCAACCAGCGTCGAGCGGACAGATTCACGGGCCGCCTGCGGCACCAGCAGGCTGTGGGTGATACTGCCCTCGGTCGCTACCACCTCGGCGAGCAGCTCAGTCGTGAACGGCAGACCCCCCAGACCGTTCCACACGGCGGATACCTGAACCGGCTCCAAGCCGACCGGATAGCGGGTGCTCAGCCGAACTCGGCTGGCCCGCATCCTCTCAGCCCGGACATGTTCGTGGGCGGCGATCCCGCCAAGCATGGCCACACCGCCGCCGCCCGCCACCAGCGCTAGAAGGTCAGCATTCACGCTCGACCTCCCGGCGCCTGGCCTTCCCCTTCGCCTTTGCATCGGCTTGTCTGCGCTCAGCCAGGACCCTTTTGGCCTGGAGCCACAAAACAAGACTGAGCATCTCAATATCCTCAGTCTTCCTGACCCCTTTCACTTTGATACGGCGTGCTCGCCCCATAGATAATTCCTCCTTTCGTTTAGCCTCTACATGTGACCCTCCTTGTTAGTTTTGTTCGCCTTTTGTTCGGTTAGTTAACCTCCTGAGTATTGATCGAAGTGAAAAGGGCTGTCAAGACTTTTGTTTACGTCAACGGGTGTAAAACCACAACAAACGCAGCACGGCAATCACAACCCCACCGACCAAAATGGGTGCAACCAGCGCCCCGGCAAGACGGCTGAGCGCGGGACCGGCAGCAGCCAGCACCGCAAGCCCCGCGATGACCGCGACCAGGAAGGAGATCGGTTTCCCGGTCATCGGTGAGCCTCAAGCGTCTGGTCGATCGCGGCACCCAACAGCACATCCGCCGCCTCGCGCTCAACCCGCAGGCCGGCGTTCGTGACTTCGAGTTCCTCCACCTTCGACCTTGCTCGGCCAAGCTCGGCGCGCAGCGAGCGGTTCTCACTGGCGAGCCGCCGGTTCCAACCACAGACCTGGCGAAGCTGCTGGCCCTCGGTCATGGCCGCTTCACCTCCACGGCCGTTCCCTCGATCACGTCACCGTGACCGAGCGCCTTCTCATACATCGCCCGGCTAGTCTCCAAAGCGATACGGTCGATCTCCCGCCGCGCCTGCTCATGGCGCAACCGCGCGCGCATCTCCCGTGCCCGCCGGTCTCGGGCGGGAAGGACGACCCACCACCACAGGAGATAGAGCAGGACTACGGCACCGAGCAGCGGCCACAGTTCTCTGGCCAGGTCCCACAGCTCGATGAACAGGCCGATCAGCAGCAAGCCCCACATCACGCACCCCTGGAGGCGTCGTGGACCACGCTCGCGATACCCATCGCGCCACCGACGGCGCTGGCGTGGACATAGGCGGCGGCATTCGGCGCCATCTGCGCCAGCGTCGCCTCAAGCACGCCGAGCTGGGCGGCGCGGACCATCCCGCGTTCGGCGGTGCCCGCCACCCGGTCAAGACGCGCCTGGTCGCGGTGCATCGCCACCAGCTGCTGGGCGTCGATCTGCTCCAGCGCTCTTGAGAGCTGCCGATCGAGCCGGGAGGGCAGCAGACCTCCGGTTGGTATGAGCGCGTTGTTCATAAGTCCTCCTTCGTCTGGTCTCTACGGAGCCGCCGGTTGAGCGGCAGGGGCCAGCATCAGGCAGGTGTGCTTTCTTGACCTCCTGTCATGAAGCGCCCACGCAAAGCCGGCTGGAACCAGCCGGTCGGAGACCAGCCCAACCAGCACGTCGGGGCGCTGCTCCACGGCCTGCGCGAGCAAGCAGGCGTCACCCAGGCCGAGATCGCCGAGGGCATCGGGATCGACCCGAGCTACATATCCCGTATCGAGCGCGGCAGCCGACCGGCCTCCGACCGCATCATCCGCTACTACGGCGAGCGCTTCGGCGCTCCCGACCTACTGGCGGGGCTGGTCGAGATCGCCCGCGAGTCCGAGCGCGACCGCCGCCGTCGGCGCAACCCGCTGCTGATTGCCCGCCAAGCCCGCTACCCCCTTGAGGGCGATAGCTCCACCTTCGTCTCGGAGGCTCCACCGGACGGCTCCACCGTCCCCTGTGGCGTGACCTTCACGAAGACCTGGACCATCCGCAACAGCGGCACCGTCCCCTGGCACGGGCGCCGCCTGCGCCGTATCGGCCCCACCACCGGACCGTGGACGCTGACCTCAGAGCGCTTTACGCCGATCCCCGACACCAAGCCGGGCGAGACTGTCACGATATCTGTGCCGATCCATACACCGCAGATGGAGACGGCAGCGGTGGCGCAGTGGAAGATGGTTGATAAGGACGAGTTGTTGTACTTCCCTGACCGCTACTCAGTTGGATTGGCGCTGTATGTGCTGGTGGGGCATGGGGAGGCTGTCAGCCGGTGAGTCTCTCGCCTTGGGGCATATCTCAGAAACCTAGTTACGCAGTCCAAAGCCGATAGCGAGAGAGACAATAAGAAAGATCAATAGCATGGCCCCGACACAGAAGCCGCTCGCAAAGATGCCCCACGGTGGCCGAGTCGGCTCCATGTTCAAAGCGACGACACTCCGCTGCCAGAAGTAGAGGAATAGGCCCGTGGTCGCTGTGAGATAAACAATGAATAGCTCTTGGCCAGCTGCACCAGATTCTGAGGGGTATAGATACGCGCCAAACAGCAAAGGAAATGCGATGAGCAAACCGAAGTAGGCGACGTGTAGCAATACAAACTTACTCACAAGCAGTATGAGACTTCATGACACCACGATACGCGCTTATGGTTAGTCTGACAAGGCGTCCGTGCGTTAGCCGATTTGTTCCCTAAACGCCGTCGCGAGGCCAAGGGTTTGTCCGTTTAGGGTGGGATGGAGACTTCCCTTTTCTGGCACAAGATTTTCCGCGAGCTCAACCGGATGGAACCAGGTAGTATTCGAGTCGCACATAGCATGGGTCCTGAACGGCAATGCGGCGTTGGCGTAGGTGACGGGAATGTGCTTCTTCTTTTGGGCGACCTTGACGGCTAGCCGTATGATTCCGTCGAGGCGGGAGCCTTGCTCGTTGAGCCATTGGGCGTCGAGATAGCCGACACTGAGGTACGGCACTCCGTCGATCCCGTTCGGTTCGACGATGCACATCTTGCCCCCCGGTGCGAGTGGATTGGGCGTGTAGTACCGTGCATGTGAACCAAAGATGAGGGGGTAGCCACCGATAATGATATTTGCGTTCGGCGCCTTGGCATGGATAGCTTCGATCACACTAAGGATGGGATGAATTCGTCTGCCTTGCGCCCACGCGGTCCCAGTGCCTTCAAGCGCATCCAAGGCTGTGAGGGTGTCGTTAATCAGAGTGGGGTCTGTTGAGCAGCCATAACCCTTGAACGGCAACGGGAGGGTAGGACGTAGTCCGGCCACACATTCGTACATCGCTTGAACGAAGCCAGCATCAATGCCGCCGATGGTCAGCGTCACCAGTCCTGTAGCATCGCTTAGCCAATTGAGCTGGGGCGGTTCGTGATTATCGGGATTAGCTTCAAACATATCGGCGGTGGTGGCACCGCTGCACGCCCTGGACAAGAATGTACCGAGGCTCAGTTCTTGATCGAGTACCGGTGCATACGCCCATTCAGAGCGGTGACATTCATCGAAGTCGCGTTCGTCACTACCCGATTCGTAGGGTGGATTTCCCTCGCCCGCAGAAAACGAATCGCCAAGGGCGACGTAGGTGGCGTCGTCAGGCGGTGACAGGTTACTCAAGGGGATTCGTATGACGTTAGTCCCCGCCGTGAAGTAGATGGCGTCGGTGGTTGCCGTGATCCCACCCACACCACCGTGAGACTCAGAGAGCTCGCTGAGCACACCGGTTGGCGTTAGGCGGCCTATCGCGGGTTCTCCGTCAGGCCCGGCGGTCTCGTCAAGCCAAACTGCGTCATCAGGTCCAGCGGTCACCCCCTCTAGTTTGCGACCAGCTGGCAGCACATATTCGGTGACTGCTCCAGACGGCCCTATCTGAGCGACAACTCCGGGTTCGGTCTCGGTTATGTAGACGTCGTCTCCCAGCGTCGCTATCGCGACCGGGAGTCGCAAGGCGTATTCTGCGATCGGTGCCCCGGTAGTATCGGACATCTCGATGACCTTGTTGGCAGTGTAATCTGCGATCCAGATATTGCCGTCAGGACCGATCGTCAGATCGTAGCAGTCGCCTCCGATATCGTAGAAGGTGGCCTTGCCTCTTATTGGGAGACGTCCCAGCTCGCATCCGTGGCCTCGTGATGTGAACCATGCCACCCCTTGCTGATCGACGACGATATCCTGGGGTTCGGTCTGCGCTGGTAGCTTTTTGGTGATGAGTTTTCCCCCGGCGGTGAGATGTGAGATCTCGTTGTCGTAGAACCGAGCGAACCACTCGGTCTCATTCGGCCCAGGTGCGATCCCATCAATAACCTCGCTGAAAGGAGACGCGGACGCGAGCGAGAACGCGGTTAGGCCGGCTGGGGCCGGCTGATAATGCACTAGCAACGCACCGTTGTTTGCGTTTGAGCCTTCTGCAAACCACACCCCTTCGCTTCCGTCCGAGCCGATGCCGCCTAGATAGCCGGTCGAAGTCGCAGCAACCACTTCGGGCGTAGCCAGCATCGGACCTGGAGTCGTCGTGACCACCGAGGTATCCGCCAGCGCGGGCACAGGAGCCAGGCATAGCCCGACGAGGAGCCCGATAGCCGGCGCAACACATCTGAGCGCGCGCCGCCGCAATCCCGCTGTGACCGGCTGTGACCGGTGCTTCGCGCGCAGGGTGCTGATTCCTGGCTGGCCCGTAACTGGCTCGTCCCTGTACCAGCTGCGGCTGGCTTCCATGTCCATCGCTCCTTGGTCGACGTCTCGCGGGAGCGACGTGGTCTATCGCCACGCCCGCAAAGTCCTCTCTACTGAATGCCGGTCGGCATGGTAGCGGATTGTCTTCCAAAAGTCTACTCGGATGTCATTGTCCTGTGAACGCTGGCAGGACAGGCTCCCGCCATGCCCACCCGCACCTTCCAGGCCGCCCTCGGCCTGGCTGTCAAAGCCCGCCGCCACGAGCTGAACATCACCCAAGAGCAGCTCGCCAACGACACCGACCTGCACCAGCGCTGGATCTCTAACGTCGAGACCGGCAAGCGCAACCCCAGCTACGCCAGCTTGCGCCGCCTGGCCGCCGGACTCAAACTATCCGCCTCTGAGCTGATCGCGGCAGCCGAGCAGGTCGAGCAGAACAGCACTGGCGAGCCCGCCTCCCGATCAGCCAGGCGCTGAACTGCATGGGCCGCTGATGGCGCACGTCACAGCTTGACCGCTCACCAGGCACAGCCCTAGGTTGGAGCGCCGTAAAGCCAAGCGGCCCCGGCACGGGATGACGCCCGCACCGAGGCCCAGACACAGGAGGTTTCCTCTCCCATGCCCGACCCTGAGCCTACCCCTGCCCGCTCCATCGAGGCGATCATCCTCGACCTAATCCTCGGCACCGACGAGCAACGGCCATGGTCGGCCGAGGAGCTCATCCGCGAACTCGGCCAGCCCGTAGCCGCCGCTGACGCGATTGAGGCGCTCTACGGCGCCGGACTGATCCACCGCTCTAGCGACGGCTTCGTCTGGCCCACTCGGGCGGCCGTGCGCTACAGCCAGATCAACCTGTAGGCCCGTCATGCCGGCCAATCGCAACGTCCAGGCACAGCGAGCTGTCGTGCTGCAAATACTGTTCGGCGAGAGCGATTTTGACCAGAAAGAGTGGACGCGGGAGGAAATCAAGGAAGGACTCGACTCGCTGTCACCAGCGCTCATCGATGACGCGCTGAGCGTCCTCGCCGAGGAGGGCGTCATCGTCATCCAGGACCTCGCCGACGAAGAAGAGGACATCGGGGTCTCACGCTGCGTCAAGCACCTGCTCAGCCTCTGCCTGCTCACGGTCTGAGCGGTGCCCACGAACCACGACCTGGGGCAGGCGATCCGTCGCCTGCGCCGGTCCAAACGTTTGACAATCCAAGAGCTGGCCTGCGCCGCCGACGTGCATTACGGCTACCTCGGCCGGGTCGAACGCGGCGGGATCAGCCCCACCTGGGAAAAGATCGTGCTGCTCGCCCACGCCCTCGACATCGAGCTACCCACCCTGATGCGCCGAGCCGAAGACGAGGCCGAGGTAGCCCGTGCCATGCGCGAGACCCGCGCACGACTGAGGGAGGACAGAAGCGACATACAGGCACACCACCAGTAATCTGAAGCGAGCGCTGTGTCGTGCCATGGCACTTGTACGACGCCTGCGGGTGCTCGTGCGAGGAAATCCGTGGGTTGTCACATTCGAGTCCATCAGTCATAATTGACCTACAATGACAGGCCTGATACTTCATTGCAAGCGCTTTAGCTACCGCGACCGTCGCAATTCCACAAAACCGACCGGAATTGGCAACGCAGTTGTTGGGCGCCCGCTTACCACTCAGGCATATCGTAATGCGGTCGTTATCCTCACCTGCATCGAAAGTGGGGATACCGAATCAGACATTGCCGCCGCGGCCCAACACACTGATCACATGATACGAGAATGGCACAGGGCGGCCTCCACCGTCGTGGTGCTTCCCTTTGCCCATCTCTCACAGGACATAGCAAAGCCGTCTACTTCGATGCCAAGCCTGGACATCTTTGTAGGGCATCTACGAACGCACGGCCACGTTGCGAGCCTCGCGACGTTCGGCAGCCATAAGGACTGGATGGTAGACGTTCTTGGCTATCCGCGCGCGACGTCCTGGTTTGAGTTTCGCCACCGGCAGCCGTCGCTGCGGTAAGGCGCAAAGCCTTCCATGCCTGCCGCTGTCGGGTGCAGAAGCCTTCCGGGGCGCGCGCTCTGTCTCGGCCGGATGGGATAGGATGCGGACCGCCGATGGTGGATCGACGACTACACAGAAGCCTTTGGTGGGCTCGCCTCCGCTTGCGCTGGCGACGTTATGCAAAGGCTCTCGAGAGCGCCCACGCGCTAGATGCCGTCATCACGGGAGGTCTCGTTGTCGCCGGAATCATCACTGCGACAAGCAAGACACCAGATAGTACCAAGGTTTCGATCGTGGTCCTTCTCGGCGTGGCCGAGCTAGTTTGGTTTTTTGGCAGGTTCATCTTGATTGAAGTGAAAAAGCTCGGCGAGCGGTCGCTTAACGTCTTGCCAGCTGACTTGCCTGCTGCGATCGCTTATCACCTTACCGGCCAACGCGACAGCTTGCTTGCGCGGGCTCATGCACTAGCGACAAACCAAACGTGCGACCTTGAGAAGCACGAGATGTATGCCACCCTCATTCATCTCACTAATACGGTCACCATGCGTTTTTCTGGTTCTGCTAGTGCCTTTATTCTCGCAGTGTCAGGCACGGATATTGAGGACTTTGAACGAGAGGTTCTCGCTCGCGAGTATCTCGATGCAAATAAGCAAGCGGTTTCAGGATTGGTGGTAGTCCGTCGCCTCTTTCTTTTGGACGCTAATCAACTGCGCAGCCCAAAGATTCGCGCCATTATGCGACGCCACGAAGAGGCCCTTTCCGTCATCAATGGAACGGACTCGGGAGTAAAGTGGCTGGCAAAGAGCGATGCTGGCAACGATCGGAGACTGGACTTCGCAATCTTTGCAAGTGAGGCTTTGGTCCGCCAAGTCGATCGACCAGGCGGCGCGAGGGGGGAACTCACAGTTAATCTCGACCAGATTGAGCCGGCCATTCAGGCGTTCGAGCGCCTGTGGGAGCACGATAGGGCACGCACCCTAGCCGCATACACCGTAGCGCACTAGTGATTACACACGTCTATCATTGCTCGTCAGCTACTTTGCGGGACTACCGCACCTCGGGAGGGCGTAACAGGCCATCGGGAACAGGAAAGTGGCCTCCGCGAGCGGGCGAAGTCGACATCGACTTCCCGCCTCCTACGGCCGGGTTTACGAATCCAGACCTCGGGAGCTTGCTTAAGTTGTTCACGCGCGTCGATCTCGACAAGCCCGACTCAGAGTCACCGATATGGGTGAACTGGGAGTATTTGCAGGATTCCCTCGGCTTCTCGAGGGAAGAAGTTAATGCCCTAATGCATTCCGCACGAGAGCTCGGCCTGCTGACGACGATGTCTCTAGATATAGATCACGAGCGCTGGCTGCGCCACAGTCGCATAAAGGGCTGCCTCGTTGTAATGACATGTGTCGAGGAGAGCGACCTACGGCGCGAGAAGGCAGAGATAGCGTCGGGTTTCTGCAACGTAATCGATGATCTCGTGAAGTCACCGGCTCCCGAAGGTCTTCTCGGCGACGGCGATGAATTGAGCGAGGTGTTTGTCGTGCCCAACGGACACCTAGCGCCAAGGGCAGGCCCTGGTCTGGACTGGCGTCGGGCGCTGGATGTACTCCAGGCGCTGCCGCCGGCACTCGAGGAACGAGGATATACAGCCCAGCTCGGCTCCTACGGTTACGAGAAGCTTATTACTCTTGCCATCAATGCACACAAGCGGGGATATACTCTTTGTGTAGTGTAAGCGGCTCGAACGTCGACAATACCGGTTGCGCGACGTAGATGGTTGCCATAGGGTCCGAGCCGACGACGGCCTCGATCGACCTGGAACCTCGTGGACTCTAGCGCGCTCGTGTTTCCGTGTGGAGCCGGCTGCTCCGAAGACGTGGTGACCAAGCGGCTCATCTCGAGTGTCAGGCTGTTGATGTCGCTCAAGCTGCTTTGGAGCACAGCGTCAAGTATGATTCGGTGTAGCCACCCGAATCATAGACGCCCCTTGACTACTGAGGTCACGAGAGTATGCTCGGGTTGAGCATTGGCTCACGCGGCTGGGCTATTGGTGCGTATATTGACCACTACGACACATCGTGGGAGACGAGATGGCTAGATTCGCTGGCTGGACGAGGACGTGGGCGAGTCATGCGGCGTGGATCAGGTTCATGTTGATCCTCTTCACGGCGACGGCCGTCATAGTGTGTGTGGCCCGCACGACGACAGCTGTTGCCGCGGCGATACCGACCAAGAAGGTCCTTGTGTGGTCCCGGGCAAACGACGGCCTTGAAGGGGAAGCGTTGTCCGCGATTCTCACATCCCTGGGTTATGAAGTGACGACTTCTGAATCGTTGCCCAACCGTCTGTTGGAATACACATCCATCTGGTCCGTTGTTGCTTACCAGAGCCTCTCGCCAACTGAGCAGACCGCAGTCGAGGCGTATGTCAAGGCTGGCGGCGGCCTTTACCTCACCGGAGAGCGCCCTTGTTGCGAAGAACTGAACCTCAGCGATCAGGAAGTTCTGCGGGCCCTCCTAAAGAACAAGACAATCGTCGTTGGCGACCAGGGCGATATCGCCCCCAACTATGAATTCAACCCGCATGCTGCCGACGAGATCACGAAGCAGCCAAACGTCCTGACAGAAGCACCAGCGGCAGCGCCAGGAGGTGTGGCAGGTATCGGAAATATCACTGAACGCAATGTGCTTGCCAGTAACGGAACGACACCTATCGCCGGCGTGTTCGATGAAAAAGACATGGAAAACGGTAAAGGCCGCGTCGTGCTCTATATGGACGTCAACTGGCTAAGTCCAACATGGATCAATGAAGCCACGCGCCGAGTCGTGACCGAAAACGTTGAGGACTTTCTAACCAGGACTCCAAAGAAGACGCCCCCGCCGTCGGCGCAATACGTTGCATTGGGCGATTCCTTCGCCTCAGGCGAGGGAACGTTCTCGTACATCTCAGGGTCGAAGACGTGTTACAGGGCAACTGACGGCTACGTTGAGCAGATCGCGGCCGATGAGACTGACTCGCTGAGCTTCGCGGCGTGCGCTGGCGCGACAATCGGCAACATAGTCACCGGCAAGACCGCGCAGATCAATCAAGTTGGCCCTCAAACAGATCTCATAACGATATCCGTAGGTGGCGACGATGTTGGTTTTTCCCATGTACTAGCTGACTGTGTAGGCGGAGTTAAGCTCAAGGGCGGGACAGGATGCGCGTCCCGTGACGAAAATGCAGCGCAGGAAGCGATTGGCTGGCTCGAGAATGGGCGGCCGCCTGGCACCTATGTCTTGCCGGGCATAACATCCGCAACCAACACAACACCCCCCACGTCGACCAATACGGTACGCCTACCCAGTCTTTCAGAGCTCTATGAACAGATCATTGGCGCAGCAGCTCCTGGAGTACAGCTCGTCGTCGTTGGCTACCCCGAACTTTTCGAGACAGCTATAAGGCCATTTGAACGCTGCCAAGTAGGCACCTATCTCGGAACGGTGAAATTCAATATCGCGGAATCCGATGTTGAATGGCTTGACGAACGCGCGAACGAGCTTGACGAAGTAATCGCAAACCAGGTCACGCTTGCAAGGCTACACACAGGCGCCAACATCAGCTCTGTTGATCCACGACCGGAGTTCTACGGCGGTACGATCTGTGATGCGCAAGCAGATGAAGACATCAACCCCGCACTCGCGACGAGCTATCACTTCAAAATCAAGCCAGAGAGCTTCCATCCGACTCAGGAAGGCCAGAACCGTTTCGCCGAGGCGATTCTCGGCGCCCTATGACACGCCTCGATCAAGGTCGCTCATCGCCGATTGTGCGACGTACTCCATTAGGCGTACGGCTCCGTCTGAGTTCATCAGAAGCAATCAGCACAAAACGAACCTAGGTCAGACTCGCGAGCTCGTCGTTCACGATCCGCACCACGCTGCGAACTCGTGCCGGCAGGCCGTGGCCATCGACACGCACGTCCAGGGTATAGACCACGAATCCGCCGCCCAACGCGTTGAGGCCAACGACCAACAGCGGTCCCCCAACATGTACGGCGAGCGTGCTGATGAACGGCGCTGCCCATGACAGCCATTTCGCGATGCGGCCAGTCCAGAGCATCTCTTCGCCGTACGCGTCAGTGAGCTTCCTCAATTCCTTCGCGATGCGAGCCGCCTCAGCACTGGCAAGCGTGTCCTCCTGTTCGATCGCGAACTCGACGTCCGCCCTGGCGTCGTCGCACCTTATGAGCCAACTAAGCAGGCCGCGAAAAGGGTCGCGAAGTCGGCGTTCCACGAGACCGACCGCCTTGCTTTCGATGACGCCGAGACCCTGGCCTACGAGCTTTTGAGCGGTGCTCCCTGAGGCTCCCACGAGCTTTTGGAAGCCAGAGGCGAGCAAGCGTACTAGCCGACGCTTGATCACACCAACGCGCTGAGCCAGGTCGCCAAGCCTCGCGACCGGTTCAGCCGCCGCAGAGATGTGAAAGCCAGCCGTAATGCCGGATATCGCACCAGACGCGAATGCGAAGCCCGGATCGAGGGCAGCGTCGAGCAAGGCGTCCAAGCTCCCCTCCGCGGCCGTCAACAATTCGAGCTGCTCCGGGTCGAGGCTGCCACCCGCGAGGGGTGGAGGCGCACCACCCTCCATCGCAAGACCCTCACTAGCGAACCCAGGAGCGCCGCCCCCACGCATCGGGGCCACCGGACGATCAGGCCCGCCACGGCCGCCACCCCGAGGCGAACTGCCGCCATCCTCAGGCTCCACACCGTCGCCGCCCCCAAACAGCTCGTCCGCTCGCTCCAAGAGATCGAGCGCCGTTTCCTCGAGCGCTTGAGGCTCCACAGCCATGACAACCGGGTCCGCGCCCGGACGGTCCGGGCAGACCCGAAACGATTCGCACGCCACCGCGATATCGACCGCGCCGGCAGCCAGTAGGCGCACACCCACGCGATCGTACCCGCCGTCCCGCGTGAGCCGAAGCTGCGCTTCTCCGACCTCCGTCAATGTCTGCGAGTGCTCGACAACGCGTTGCAGCGCACGCTCGGCCTCGGCTATCTCGGAGCCTGAAGCCAACTCTCGATTCTCGCCGAGAGCCGGTCCGGCGATCTCGTAGTAGTCGCGGACCGCATCGCGGTAAGGACCCCACGCGTCGATCAAAGGATCAGTAGCCATCGCGAACCATGCCCATCCTACATAGATTCAGATAGATGCTCGACACACATGGCCACCCGCGTTGGAGACCAAGCCCCGTGCCTTCGCGGCCAGACAATCACCGAGTCGTCTAATGCCGCTTGTGCGACGCCGGGTGCATCGAACGTGCGATGGTCGCGCGTCTGACGACTACGGGCTACTGAGTATCTGCTCTGACTGCTGCCTCGGCGTCATACCGACGGGCCTGGCGTTCGTAGTCCTCCGCGAGCCGACGAAGCACTCGGCTTGTCCGCTGCCAGTTTGTCGCAGTCTGTTTTGATAGCTCCCGATAGTGAGCGGCCTTCTCCCACTCTTGCGCTCCGCCGTCGAACATGCCGCGAGTTGTAACGCCACGATCATTGATGACACCTGTATGGATACCCGATTCGATGTTCTGACTGCCGGTGGACTCTATAATTTCCCGGACGGGCTCTGCGGGCCAGATACCATCAGATCCCGCTGGGCTTGCCGCCAGAAGTTGCCCGACGAGCTCGTCACCGATGTCTGCGCGATCTGACTCGGCGAACGCTAGGCGTGCATCCTGAACCCATTTCTTGAGGTGCTCTGCGTCGACGGTGCCCTCGTGGTCCCCTGGAAGCTGTCGCCAGTGGCGTATCACCCACCATGCATGATGGGCGAGAGCGGTCTCCTGCTCGTCGAGCTTTCTCTCTGGCTCGCTCTTGCCACGATACACGCGACTAGCGAGATCAACGAACTGACTTGGTTCAGCAGCAAGGGCATCGAACAGTGCCCGCGGTGCTCGGTGATGGTCGAGCAGAGGAAAGAACACGAACTCGTATCGAGCGAGCTCTTGCGCGGGCGCTCCTTCTCTTTCTAGGTAATCGAGTAGAACCCCCAACTCATACCCAAGTGAGCCCGCTTTCGCTCTATCTGGGTTTGCAGACAGGGCGGCTGTAAGACTTTCGCGCACCACGTCAGCGGTCAGCGATGTCGGCTCGTCGGCAGGTCGGTGTAGTGACCCGGCCAACAAGTCGATTGCGGTCCACGGACGGTCGTGGGCGAGAAGTTCGCGGGACGCTCGCGCCACATCCATCGGAGGGACCATCGGCGGATGCATGCGCTCCCAATAAGCATCGCTCAAACTCGGGTCGATTTCAGCAAGGGCGTCCCACACGTCGCTGGCCGGCCGCGCACTTAGCGCTAGCCGAACGCGGCGGTCCAACGCTTCCATTTGGGGCCGCGTCAGCACATCCCGTAGCCACGGCACGCCGTGCTGGGATAGCTTTTGACTCGCCCAGCTAAACGCCACTTGCTGGCGGTTTGAGTCGTCTGCGTCGAGCCAGATAAGAAGCTCGGGTGCGAGGTCTTCTGGTGCCACGAGCCCGACTACCCAGCCAAGATGTCCCAGCGCGGCACTCCGCGCAGTAAGATCACTAAGTCCCTTGAGTGAGGAGGCAGCTAGCGTTTCGCTCACTGCCTGCTTCCGTAGTTCGAGAAGCCTCTTTTCGTAAGACTCGTAGTCGCTCATATCAACGTCGGGGAGATCAGGGTGCCAGTCGAATAGGTACGCGAAGCGCTCCGGGCTGTCTTTGGGCTCTATTCGATCAGCGATGGTCTGCATGCGCGTGAGTACCTCGTCATCCATCGACCAGTCAGCGCTCGCAAATTGTCGGTGACGGCCGATTTCGTTGTGTATCCGCTCCCACAGAATTAGTCGCTGCTCAGGGTCTATGCGCTCCGGGTCAGCGAAGACATCGAGCGCACTCAAGACGTAGTCACGATCTGCCGGAGGAAGCGGCCCAAGATGCTCGCTGAGCTGCGCCCAACGCTCAGGGTTCCCGCCTGCGAGGCCGGTCGCTAGCCGGACTAGATGACCGATGTACTCGACCCACTCTGCTATCGGCACACCCCGACTCTCTGGGCTCCAGTCTCGGTAGCGTGGCGATGCTGGTGGCACCGCGAAACCGTTGTGACTTGGCCACAAACCAAGCACTAGATCCCAGCTAACATCAGGAGTCTCGCGACAGATGGACTCGATAGCGGCGATCTTTGACTTGAGCGGGGCCGCTGTGTGTCGAATCCAGGGGACGAGAATCGACTGCAAGCTCGCTGGCGGTCGATTTGCCAACCGCCCGCCAGGATCACTGACCTGCAGGCGAGCCAAGGCACGCGTAGCATCGAGTAGAAAGCACTCGGACCAGCTAAGTGTCTCCAGCGCCCAAAGCAAGCCGCTGTGCGGAGATGAGCTGCCAAACACCGAACTCTCTCTGTCCTGAAACATAGTTGCTAGCACTGGTGTTTCATGGTCGAGGTCTTCGTGGACAGCATCTAGAAAAACATCGGGGGCAGCCTCCGCTAGGAGCGGCAAAACATCTGTGAGCGATTGCCATAGCTGGCCCGTCGTGTCGCCGTTCGCCCGTTCAAGGATTTCACGCACGACCGAGCGAGCATGGTCCGCTCCGCTGTTGCCGTCGCTGAGTCCCTGCTCAGGCTCGATCGACCCGACCATCGAGATACCCTCGGCAATCCCACGTCTCAATACTGGCGAGAACAGGCGCCCGATACCTCGGATGCCTGCCATTGGGCGCTCATCAGCGGAAAGGTCGAGCGTCGGGTCCGGCTCGGTGAGCACCTCCACTGCGATCTCATGCCAGCGCTTCAGGTCGGCTTGTGTAAGTGCCTCGCGGAGGATCAAGAAAGCCTCCTCACTTGATGCGAGATGCCATTGGGCACCCGACTGCACGAAAGGCGGATCATCAGTTTTGCGCCAGGAGAGCAGCGTTCGCTCGATCACTGGGTACGTCTCGTCGACGACGCGATGCACCACCTCCTTATCCGAGTCGGTGGGAGTCCAACTCCCTACAAGTACAAGGGGAGCAAAGATCGCTACAGCTGGTAGCTCAGCCCATTTCGGGCGCGACAGACGAGTATCACGCGCCAGCTTCCGAACTAGAGATGGCATACTGCGCCGCGCAAGTGCAGCTAGATCATACGTCTGGTCAGGAGATACACCAGCCTCCTTGAGTGCCTCCGCTGCGCCTACGCGGTGCGGTCGAGGCAGGACGAGTCTGGTTCCGCTTGCTATCTCGTCTCGGCCGAGTGGCAGGACGACATGGTGGCCGTTTGCCTGCGCGCTTGCAAGATCAGGGTGCTCGAAAAGAGGTACCAGAGTCACTCGCCCGCGGAGCGATACGGTGCGATCCCATACCTCGGCTGAGGAAATGAGCAGACCGGGCTGGATCTCTCTGTCTTGCTCGAAGGTCTCAACCGCAGAACACACAAAGGCGATCGCCTCGTCACGCCAATCAGCTTGGACCGCGATGGCTCCTGCGGGTCCAGTAAGAAACTCCGTGATCTTGTTCCGCTCAGAATCGCGTCCCGCTAGGAATAGCGCTGGTGGCAACGATGGATTGGTGCTTGACTGGAACCTGAGCCACCACTGCTCCAGCGTCTCGGCATCGCGCGGCCGGCGTCCAAGACGCTCAGAGATCCAATAATGCACGAGGGGAGTTACTTGGAGCCATCCCTCAAGATGGTCCGCGTCGAACACCCGAACGTCCGCAAAGACTTTCTCCTCACGCCGACTATCAGCCCAAGCGTCAGCTCCGCTCCAACGCCTAGGGGTCACGAATACGAACGTCGACTCCGCCGGTATTGCACCTTCGGGGTTATCGCGCCGCTTTTCGTAGTCTTCATCCGCCTTTTTCTTGGGGTTGGCCCCTACCCCGAACTCAAACCACAGAGAACCCGACGGAAGAAACTTGACTCCAGCCGAGTCAGCTCTACCGTCCCAGCCAGGGGCATAAACGCCGTCTCCGGAGCGGATCGAGATGTTCGTGACGCCATCGGTAGCCGCTAGAAGGCGACGGACGAGTTCCGGGAAACCATGCTGTCCATCCCGAGTGCTACCCCAGTGCGCCAGTTGCGTGCCGTCAACCAGCTCGGGGCCAATCGTGCGTCGTTCCTGCTCCACCGAGCCAACTGTCGAGCCCCGTTGCTGTCGCAATCGCTCGACATCTCGCACATCGAACCGGTGAAACCGCGAGCCGGGCACCTTAGCTGTGGGCAAAACCCCATCCCGCGCCCAATTACGAATCGTGTTCTCATGCACCCCCAAACGGCGTGCGGTCTCGCGGACGCTGAGGAACTCCGGCTCGTTGGAATGTACATCCATACACTCAGTATACATGGATTGTGGACTTTGTGTAGTATTGCCGCGCTGGATTTCGTCGCGGTGTGTCGAGCACCTCCCTCGTATCGAGGGCTCGGCCCACCGGGGGTACGACGAGGACGGCCCAGATGTAGCTGGGGCGTCGCGGAGGCAGCCCGGAGACGACCCCTCTCCGGGCCATTCCGCACCCGGAGGGGCGGGACGCCGACCCGTTTAGATAGACGGCGTCGTCAGCAGCACGGCAATCAGCCGAGCAACGCGATCCCCGTCCAGGGACGCCGAAGGCCCAGCCCCCGAAGGGACTGGGCCGGTTCGACCTATGTCAAGATGGTGGAGACGCCGGGAATCGAACCCGGGTCCGCGATCGCGTTTGAATGGCTTCTACGAGCGTAGCCGGCGCTCTGATCTCGTCTTTCGCTAGCCACGCCGGCCGGGTTGCGGAAGACCAGCTCCCTGAAAGGTCCCCGGATTGGCGGGAGCGGGCCGCACCGGGTGAGCCTGCTGTCTGATTCCGGCGATCCCTGCCGCAGGCGAACGGGGGCCGAAACCTCGGGTCTAGCTTTTAACTAGACAGCGAGGGCGTACTCGTGAGAGTCCGCACTTATGGTTTTCCCGGGTGTTTTACGAGGCCGCCCGGGACCTCGACTCGCCACCATCCAAACGAGCCGACCGCGTCGAAGCCTGTCGTCCCCTCGGATGTTCTGCTCTCGTCATTGTAGCTCGGCCCGCAAGGACCCTCAGCGGGCCAGAACCGGCGCAGATACGAAAGCGACGCGGTCCCGGGCCGCTTCGAGGACCTTTCCCGGACTTGGCCCCGGAGGGCTTCGTCGGTTCCGGTGGCGCGGCCTCACACCTCAGTGGCCTCGCTCTTTGCGGCTCGGTTCCGCGTCTGGATGCAAACTAGCTCGCGCCCAGGTCAGACACAACCCCCCGGCGCACGTTCAACCCGCACGTTGCGGAAAAAAGAGCGAAGCGGCTGATCCGGCCGGACGGACTCGCCGCCTGGGAGGCCTCGTGCGAGCCCGAAAGATCGTTAGGCGCCGCTTAGCGGGCCTGCCACAATGGAGGCATGGATTCGGGCGATATCTCGATGCCGGCTCCACCTCCAGGGACGGCCCCGGGGCTGTCGATCGCGCCCTCTTATCCGTCGCACGCCCAGCCATCAGGGCTCAGGCCGGCGCCAACGCGTGCGGCGCTCGCCGTCGAGGGCGCCCAGGCCGATCCGTTCGGCGCGCGCCGTTCAAAGCGCGCGCAAAGCTTTCGCAAGCGGATCGGCGGCATCCTGGCCGCCGTCGGGGCGGCGGCGGCCAAGTTCTGGGCGGTGATCAAAGGCTTGGTGCTGTTTTTGCCGAAGGTCAAGTTGCTCGGCACGATGGGGACCGCCCTGATCTCGGTCGCCGCGTACAGCCTGTTCTTCGGCTGGACGTTCGCGGCGGGATTCGTGCTGTTGCTGTTCGTGCACGAGATGGGTCACGTCGTGCAGTTGCGCAGAGAGGGCGTCGAGGGCGCGAGCGCGCCGATGTTCATCCCGTTTTTGGGCGCCGCGATCTTCTCGAAGTCACTCGGCGACAACGCCCTGGCGGAGGCCCGGGTCGGCTTGGCCGGACCGATCCTCGGCACGCTCGGCGCCGGGGTCTGCCTAGCGGTGGCGGAGCTGACGAACAGCAACCTGCTGCTCGCCCTCGCGTACGTTGCGTTCTTCTTGAACCTGATCAACCTGGTCCCGGTGGTGCCGTTCGACGGCGGCCGGGCGATGGCTGCGATGGCGCCGGCGATGTGGTTCGTCGGCTTGGGCGCGATCGCGGTGCTGCTGATCGTCAGCCACAACCCGTTCCTGCTGCTGTTCTTGGTCCTCGGCGCCCTCGAAACGAGGCGGCGCTGGCGGGCACGCAAGACCAGGTCGCTCGAGCAGGCCGCCTACTACCGGGTCAGCACCCGCCAGCGTGTCCTGATCGGCGGAGTCTATGTCGCCCTGATCGTGGTCTTGATCCTGGGCATGGACGTCTCGCACGTGCTGTCAGCCGGCGGCCACTCCTTCCGTACGATCTAGCGCCGGGCTTCGCGGACGGCTCGTTCCATGTCGCGCTTTGACTCGCGATCTCTGATCGTTTGGCGTTTGTCGTAGACGTCCTTGCCGCGCGCCAAAGCGATCTCGACCTTGGCGTTGGAGCCGGAGAAGTAGATGCGGGTGGGCACCAAAGTGAAGCCGCGCTCGGCGACCTGGGCGGCGAGCTTGTCCAGCTCGCGCCTGTGCAAGAGCAGCTTGCGGGGCCGCTCGGGTTCGTGGTTTTCGCGCGAGGCGGGCGCGTAAGGCGGGATGTGGACCGAGAAGAGCCACAGCTCGCCGTCTTTGATCGCGGCGTAGCCGTCCTTGAGCTGGGCGCCGGACTCGCGTAGGGCCTTGACCTCGGTACCGACGAGCGCGATTCCGCACTCGATCCGCTCGACCAGCTCGTAACGGTAAGAGGCGTACCTGTTGGACGCGACATCGCCGGCGCCGATCTTGCGCTTGCTTTTCTTGGTCTTGGCCACAGCCGAACGAGCCTACTCGGCCGGCACGAGATCGACTCGGCCCCGGATGGTGTCGACGCGCGCGACCTTGACCTCGATCGCGTCCCCCAACCTGATCGTCACGCCGGAGCGCTCGCCGCGTAGGATCGTCTCGTCGTCGTTCAGCTCGAACCAGTCGCGCTCGCCCTCGAGGCGCATGCGACGGACGGGCAGCATCCCCTCATAGAGCGGCCCCCGCGGGCCGCGGTCCTGCTCGCCACCGACGTGGGTGTCCTTCCGCGTACCGGCCTGCGCAGCCCCAACCCCAACGCCATCCTCAGGCGGGTCGGCCCCGGCCCCACCGAAGGCAACGAACGCACCGGCCGAGATCAGGCCAGTGACCTCGCCCATAAAGGTCTGGTCGAAGCCACCCTCGTAAAGGGCCTGCTCGAGGGCGTAACAACGCGCCAGGTCATCGCCGTCGCGCTCGATTCGCATCGCGTCGCGCTCGCGTTCCGATGTCCACTGGCCCAGCTCGCCGAGTTCGTTGCGGCGCGGCTCGGGCTCCCCGCCACCGAGCGTTGAGATCAGGGCGCGGTGGCAGACGAGATCGGGGTAGCGCCGGATCGGAGAGGTGAAGTGGCAGTAACAGGCGGAGTGCAGGCCGGCGTGGCCGATGTTCTTGGGCGAGTAGTAGGCCTGTTGCAGGGTCCTCAGCACGAGCGATGTCAGAGCCATGCGCCCACCCCACGGCCCGGCATGCACGCGCCCGGCGCTAACGGCTTGATCACGCTGGAGCGCGCGGCCTACGTAGTGCTCGATGCGCTGGGAGACCCCGGCCATCAGGTCCGCCGCCTGCGACGGCGACATGACGTCGGGCACGGGTGGCGTGGGAACGCCGAGGGAGGCCAGCTGGGCGATCAGGCGCGCTACGCGTGCGGGCTCGGGGCGCTCGTGGACCCGGTACAAGCATGGGGCGCCGCGCTCTGACAGGCGCCGGGCGACCGCTTCGTTGGCGGCGATCATCAGATGCTCGATCAGGCGGTGCGACTCGGTCTGGACGTTAGCCTTGATCATGGTGACGTGGCCGTCGGGATCGAAGACGATCTCGGGCTCCTCGGAGTCGAGCACCAAGCCGCCGGCCTGTTCGCGTGCTCGCCCGAGCGCGGCGCTTGCTGACCGCGCAACCCGCAGCGGACCCGCCCACGGCTCCTCGGCGGGCTCCTGACCGGCGAAGATGCGGTCCACTTGGTCGTAGTCCAGGCGGGCGTCCGATCTGATCAAGGACCTGTAGAAGGCGGAGCGCACGACCTCGGCGCCGCGAAAGTCGAGTTCGACCGTGACGGCCGCGCGCTCGACGCCGGGCATCAACGAGCAGGCGTCGTTTGAAAGGGCCTCCGGCAGCATCGGCTCGACGGCGCCGGGCACGTACACGCTCGTGGCGCGTCGCTTGGCCTCCATGTCAACGGACGAGCCTTCGGGCACGAACAGCGAGACGTCGGCGATGTGGACCCACACGCGAAAGTCGGCGCCGGAGTCGAGCGGCTGCGCGGAGATTGCGTCATCGAAGTCACGGGCGCTGGCCGGGTCGATCGTCAGGGTCGGGAGATCGCGCAGGTCCCGGCGCCTGCCCTGTTCGACTTCGCGCAGCGCCGCCGCAACACCTTCGTCGCGAGCTTGATCGGCCGCGCGCAGCACGTCTGGCTCGAAGTCGCGTACAAGGCCGCGGTCGCAGAGCAGCGCCTCGATCGCGTCCAAGGCCACATCCGGGCGTCCGATCCGGCGCACGATCCGGGCGCGACCGTCATTCCGGCGGCCGCCACGATCGCCACCTCCGTGGCCCCCTCCCCGGCCTCCTCCGCCGCCGCCGCCGGCCAGGCGCACGAGCACGAGATCGCCAGCGTTCACGGTGCCCGACCCGGCGGCGCCGGACCCTTCGACGCGGTTTGAGGCGAGCACGATCCGGCGCGATCCCTGGGGCCCGCGCCGGCCGCGCCCGTGCTCGGCCTGTGAACGCGGCTCAGGGAAATAGGGCTCGGCGGCCCAAAAACGGCCGCGCTTCTCGACGACAGCCACGAGCGTGTCCGCCGCCGCGGTCGGAGCAGGCCCGCCGGGCCCCGGCCGGGCGGCGGCCGACGCGCGAGCGCCGCTCACTTGGCCTTGGCGGCCAGGGTGTCGAGGGCGACCGCCAAGCCGTAGGGAGTGTCGACCCCGTGGGCGACCTTCACTTCGGGATCGACCCCGGCCCCCTGTTTGATGCCTCCGCCGCCGAGGTTGCGGCCGTTGGGCGTGAAGTACTCGCCGACGGTGATGTCGAGAGCGCCGCCGTTAGCGAGCGGCGTCTCCTCCTGAAAGACGCCCTTGCCGAAAGTATGCACGCCGACGACGGTCGCTCGGTGGTGGTCTTGCAGGGCGGCGGTAACGATCTCGGAGGCCGACGCGGTGTTGGAGTCGACGAGCACGACCATCGGGATCGACTTCGAGATCGCGCCGCCGACCGCATACAGCGTCTGGGTCGGCTGGGAGCGACCGCGCGTGGTCACGATCACGCCGTGAGGGATGAAGATGGAAGCGATCAGCTGGGCTTCCTCGACCAAGCCGCCGCCGTTGTCGCGCAGATCGAAAACGATCCCCTTGGCGCCTTCGCGCAGGACGCGATCGACGGCTTCGTGGACTTCAGCGTGGGACCCGGGACTGAAAGTGGCGAGCGCGACGACTCCGAGCTTGACGCCGTGCACGGTCTTGACCGTAGAGGCGACGACGGGCTCTGAGATCGTGGCCCTGGTGATCGTCACCTGGCGTACAGGTCCGCGCCCTGAGCGGCGGCCGGCGGGCGCCTGGGCCTTGACCCGCAGGGTCACGTTCGTACCGGGAGCGCCCTTGATGAGGCTGGTCGCGGCGTCAGGAGAAAGAGCCAAGAGGGAACGACCGTCAGCGGCGACGATCCTTTCGCCGGCCTTCAGACCGCCACGGGCGGCCGGCGAGTTGTCGAACACCCGGACGATCAAGAGCCCTTGGTGTTCAGGCTGCACCTCGACCCCGATGCCGGTGAAGCTGGGAGGCGAGTCGAATTCATGCAGTTCTTTGGGTGACAAGTAGTGCGAGAAGCGATCGTGCAGGCTGGCGACGGCGCCGCTCAGGGAGGCGTTCGAGAGCGAGCCGATCCCGACCGGCCGGTAGTAGTCGGCCGAGATCCGTTCCAGCGCTTCGTCGACGACCCGTGCTTCGGCGTGGGCGACCAGGCCGGAGCGCGCGAACGAAGGCAGGTCTTCGGGATGCCCGCCCCACCAGACTCCGAGCACGAGCAGGATCGGCAGCATCGCGATCAGTACGTATGTCAGAACTTGCCCGGTGCGCATCGGCCGCCCAAGCCTAGTCGAGCAGCGCTCCGCCCAACGCCGGCTGCTTGCGTTCCGTGACGAGACCGGCCAGCGGAGTCTCAGCCCGGCCGGCGGAGTCCCGGCCCGGCCGCCGCATCCGAGCAGCCGCGGCCGACCCCGGCGGCCGCGGCCCGGACCCAGGCGGCTGACGCGCTAGGTTTGCGTCATGGCGACGATCGAGACGACGACAGTCCCTGGCAACCAGCTTCCGGTCCACAGCATCGCGATACCCGGCACACGGGCTTTGACCGTGCTCGTCGCGTTCGACGCGGGCGCGCGGACCGAGCGCGCCGAGGAGAATGGGATGGCCCACTTCCTCGAGCATCTCGTCTTCAAGGGTGGCGAAAAGTACAGCGATTACAGGGCGGTCAACGAGACCGCTGAGCGGCTTGGCGGCGTGCTGAACGCTTACACGAGCCACGACCTGGTCGCCTTTCACATAACGGTCAGGGCCGAGTCGGCGCCTGAGGCGATCGACCTGTTGAGCGACTTCGTCGGGCGCCCGCGCCTTGACGCGGACGAGCTGGATCGCGAGCGGGGCGTGGTCATCCAGGAGATCAACCGGGCTTACGATCAGCCGGCGACGGTCGCCGAGTACCTGATCGACAAGGCCGCGTTCGGCGAGCACCCTTTGGGCAGGACGGTGCTGGGGCCGGAGGAAAACCTGAGAACGTTCACCAGGGCAGCGATCGTCGCCTTCAGGACCCGCCGGTGGTCGGGCGCCAACGCAGGCGCGTTCCTGGCCGGCAATCTCGAGCATCTGCCCGACGAGGCCGAGCTGATCGAGCGCTTCGGGCGCTTCCCGGCGCTGTCGACCCCCGAGCCGTACGTGCCGGCGCCGGCGTTCGCGCCACAGAAGGCGGTCGAGCAGCGCGACACCAAACAGTCGCACCTGAGGATGATCTACAGGCCCGAGATCGAGGTCTCGGACGTTAGGCAAAGGGCGGCGCTGTCGATCTACGCGACCTTGCTGGGCGGCTCGATGGGCTCGCGGCTGTTCGACGAGATCCGAGAGAAACGGGGCCTCTGCTATTCGGTCTACGCGGCCGACCACGCGTTCGCCGACATGCCGGTCTTGCAGCTGGGCTCGGGCTTGGAGTCGGCGAAGTGCGTCGAGGCTTACACGCGGATGCGCGAGATCGTCGACGAGCTGCGCGACGACGGGCCAACCGAAGAGGAGGTCGCCAGGGCGCGCGCTTACGCGGCCGGCAGGCTGGTGCTCGCATTCGAGAACACCGGCGCCGTCGCACGTTACGCCGCCAACCGGGCGATCGTCTTCGGCGAGGACATCGACCCCGACGCCGCGATCGCGGCCCTGGACGGCGTCACCTTCGACGAGGTCCGCGAGGTCGCCGCCGGAGTGGCGGACAATCTGGCCGTCGCGTGCGTCGGGCCACACACGGCGGACGAGTTCTAGGGGGTTTCGGTCCAGCGCAGTGGCGGTGGCTCGCCCTGAGAGCGACGGTCAGCCCGAAGCGTGATCAGCTTCTGTACACGCTCATCCTCTCCGACCATCTCGCGAATCCAGTGGATCGCCTCGTCGACGTCGAATGAGCGCGCCTCGACCATCGCTTCGATATCGACCCAGTCGCGGGGCCTTGCGAACATGGCCTTGAAGACCGCCAGGCCCGTGCAATCCAGTACGGGAATCGTGCGGTCGCCGAAGGCGACTTGACGGATGTTGCGCTCGACCTCGTCGTGAAACGGCAACACGCTGAAGAACAGATCGATCGGCGTCGCGTCCCACATCAGGCGCACCTGCCCATCGCGTTCGGCTCCTTCGAGATCCTTGCCAGTCATCCTGATTCCTTCGGGCAGCGCCGCCAAGACATCTCGCGTCCGGCTCGGCGGGACGAACACGTTGATATCCACGTCCTGCGTACCGCGTGCCTCGAACGTGCAGTACCCGAGAGCGATGGCGCCGCCGACGGCGTGGGGGAAGCCGGCCGCCAGGAGGGCATCGTGGACGGCGAGCATACGGTCGGCTACTCCTGTCACGATGCCAACCGGATAAGCGGCGGATACCTCAGCTCGCCGCGCGGCCTCGAAGGCATGTTGTCGGCAAGCTCGAGCACGTCGATCAGGATCCTGCCGGATCGTTCAAGCGCGTCGGCGTCGGAGAGCGGTGAGATCGCCAGCTCCAACCCGGCCGCACGCGCGATTCGCGCGAGCGCTGAGACGGACGGCTGGCGGCGCCCGTGCGCATAGGCGCTGATAACGGAACCCTGCATTCCCGTGCGCCGTGCAAGCTCGGCCTGGCTGAGGCCACTCTTGCGACGTATCTCCGCAATCAGCTCGCCCGCCAAATGGTCATTGCTGGTCGTCACGAAACATAAAGTAGCATATCCGTACACAGCCTTTAAAATTCATTAGCGTATACGCTACTTATATGTTGCCGCGTTCCGGGACTCAGCCCAGCGCCACCATCCGGTCGATCGGGATCCGCGCGCGAGCGGCTATGTCGGCCGGCACCCTTACCTCGTGCTTCATGTCGCGCAGCGCGTCCCTCAGCTTGGGCAACGTGATCATCTTCATGTACACGCACGCCGCCTTCGGGTTCGCGGGAATGAACTCGACGTCCGGGGCCGCCATTTCCAGGGGGTAAAGCATTCCCGTCTCGGTCGCGACGATCGCCTCGCGCGTGTGGCCGTCCACGTGCTCGTGCGACCCCCCTCCCCTGCCGGCGATGTCGCCCGACGCCTCTCTACCGAGCGCGCGATCAGACGCCCCGCCGGCGACGCGCTCCAACTGTTCGGCGTACTTGAGCATGCCGCCGGTCGAAAGCATGTGGACCCCCTCGCCGGAGATGTCGCCGGCGGCGATGTACTCCATGACGCTTGTCGAGCAGCCGCACTCGGGATGGATCAAGAAGTCGGCGCCGGGATGGGCCGCCCGGGTGGCCTCGATGTCGGCCGGCCTGATGCCGGCATGGACATGGCACTCGCCGTCCCAGACGTGCATCCGTTTGGCGAGTTCGCGCTCGACGTAGGCGCCGAGCCACATGTCCGGGCCGAACAAAATCTCGGTGTCGGGGCCTTTGGTCTCGTAGATGTGCCTGACCACGTCGACGGCGTTGGCGGAGGTACAACAGTAGTCGGTCAAAGCCTTGACCTCGGCGGTCGTGTTGACGTACATCACGACCACGCCATCCGGATATTCATTACGCCAGCCCGCGAGTTGACCGGCGTCGATCGAGGCGGCCAGGGAGCAGCCAGCATCCAGATCAGGAATCAAGACGGTCTTCTCAGGACACAAAATCGAGGCTGTCTCGGCCATGAAGTGCACGCCGCAGAACGCGATCACCTCGGACTCGCCGGCGGCGGCGCGCCTGGAGAGACCGAGCGAGTCGCCAACGTAGTCGGCGACGTCCTGGATCTCGGGGACCTGATAGTTGTGAGCCAGGATCGTCGCGTTGCGCTCCCTCGCCAGTGCACGAATCTCTTCGGAGAGAGACTCGATCTCAGCCCGACTGAGCCCAGGCTGGGGCTTCATCTCGGGGACCATGGGCAAGGTCGGCGCCATGGGGATCAGATTCATGGCAGCACCTCCAGAGACAGGGACAGGTCCAGTGCGCGCGATGAATGGGTCAGCGCGCCCATCGAGATCCAGTCTACCCCCGTCTCGGCCCGTTCCCGAAGCGTGTCGAGCGTAACGTTGCCGCTGGCCTCGGTTTCAGCCCGGCTGGCGACCCTCGTGACGGCGGCCCTCAGCTCATAGACGTCCATGTTGTCGAGCAGCAGCCTCGGCGCGCCCGCGGCGATCGCCTCGTCGATCTCCTCCAGCGTGCGTACCTCGACCTCGAGCGTGTCGGCCAGGTCAGGGTGCGCGGCCCTTACAAGCTGGACGGCTCTGGTGATCGAGCCGGCGATCGCGATGTGGTTGTCCTTGATCAAAATCGCGTCATACAGGCCGAAGCGGTGGTTGTAGCCGCCGCCGGCCGCGACCGCCGCCTTCTCCAAGGCCCGTAAGCCGGGGGTCGTCTTGCGGGTGTCGAGCACTTTGGCGCCGGTCCCGCTCGTCGCCGAGGCGGCGCGCGCGGCGAACGAGGCCACGCCCGAGAGGTGGCCCAAGAAGTTCAGCGCCGTGCGCTCGGCCGTCAACAAAGCCCTTGCATTGCCTTCGATGCCCAGCACGGGGCCGCCCTCAGCGCGCCAGTAACCCTCGGGCACGAGTCGCTCGAACCTGGCGTCTTGATCGAGCGCCGAGAACGTCAGTTCGGCCATCCGCAGGCCGTACACCGAGCCGGCCGCCTTCTGGACGATCACGCCCTTGGCTTGGGCCCCGGCCGGGACGATCGCGTCGGTCGTAACGTCACCGGGACCGATGTCCTCGTCCAGGGCCCTCCTGACGATCGCTTGCAGCTCGGCGACAGGCGGCAGCGACGACTCGCCACCGCTGCCCCAGCCCTCCGCACGCGCTGGCGCGACCCCGCCCTCGGGACCGGGTGAGCCGCTCACTCCCGCGTCCCCGCGGACGCCGCCACCGCCAACAGATACGCACGTACAAACCCGTCCAGATCCCCGTCGAGGACCCTTTGGACGTCGCCCATCTCGTGACTGGTCCGGTGGTCCTTGACCAACGAGTACGGGTGCATCACGTATGACCTGATCTGGGAACCGAAGTTGACGTCCTGGGCCTCGCCCTTCTCGCGCGCGATCTCTTCAGCCCGTTCACGCTCTTTGCGCTCCAACAACTTGGCCTTCAACATCGCCAAAGCGGTCGCCCTGTTAGAGGACTGGGAGCGCTCGTTCTGGCACTGCACGACGATGCCGGTCGGCCTGTGGGTGATACGCACGGCCGAGTCTGTCTTGTTGACGTGCTGGCCGCCGGCCCCCGAAGCGCGATAGGTGTCCACCTGCAGGTCGTCCTCGTCGATCTCGATCTCGCCGGACGCGTCGGGCACGACAGGCGCGACCTCGACCCCGGCGAAGCTGGTGTGCCGGCGGTGGGCGGAGTCGAACGGCGAGAGCCGGACCAGCCTGTGCACGCCGCGCTCGGCGCCGAACAGCCCGTAAGCGTTCTCGCCGGCAGCCTTGAAGGTGGCCGACTTGATGCCGGTTTCCTCGCCGGCGCTCGCCTCCAGCAGCTCTACTTTGAAGCCGCGCCGCTCGGCCCACCTCATCTCCATCCGCAGAACCATCTCTGCCCAGTCCTGGGCGTCGGTGCCCCCGGCGCCGGCGTTGACCGTGACCATGGCGTCGCCGGAGTCATAGCGCCCCGAGAACAGCCGCTGCTCCTCCAGATCGGCCAAGTTTCGCTCGACGGAGGACAGTTGCTCGCCGACTTCCTGCTCCAGCGACTCATCCTCGGCGGCCATCTCGACCAGCCCGTCGAGGTCATCGACATCGTCCTGGAGCGTGCTGAACGTGTGCAGGCGCCGCTCCAGCTTGGCGTGCTCGGAAGAGACCGATGCGGCTCGTTCGACATCGTCCCAGAACCCAGCCTTTCCCATCTCGTCTTCGAGCGCCGCCAGCCGCTCGGTCAACCCAGCCGGGTCAAAGATAGTCCGCGAGGAGCTTCAACTGCTCACGAATCGCGGATAGGCGCTGCGCGGTGGACTCGGCGGGAACGACACTCATGGCCTGCACGCTATCAGCGCGGACGGCCGTCCTAGGATCCGTGGCACTTCTTGAACTTTTTGCCTGAGCCGCACCAACACGGGTCGTTGCGCCCGACCGTGTGCTCGACATCGACGACGCGCTGCTCGACGACGGGTGCCAGTTCGGGCTCAGCGGAGCCGCCGTTCTCGGCGTAGGCGCCCATCGCCTGGCCGGCTCCCCCCTGCACACCGGCACCGGCCGCGGCCGCGGCGATCGCGCCGGCGCCGGCAAGCGAGTGCCCACCCGAGTATGAGACCCGGCCAGCCCGGGTGGCGTTGCCCGCGGCGGCGAAAGCCGGCCCGCCGCCCCCGTTGCCGGGAGCGCCGTTCTGGGCGCCCTCGACGTTGACCTGGACGTTGAAGATCATCCGGGTGTAATCGGTCCAGACGGTGTTCATCAGGTCCCCGAACAGGTCGAACGCCTCGTTCTTGTAGGCGACCAAAGGATCGATCTGAGCGAAGCCGCGCAGATGGATGCCCTCCCTCAGGTAGTCCATGTCGAACAGGTGCTCGCGCCAGCGCTCGTCGATGATCTGGAGCAGCAAAAAGCGCTCGAGCGCGCCCATCAGCTCCTCGCCCAGCTCGGCTTCGCGGGCGTCGTAACGGGCTTGGGCGAACTCGGTGACGCTGTCGATCAACGACTCGCGGTCGGCCGTGTCGGGGTTCAGCGCCTCATCGTCAAGCTCGACCTGGAAGAACTGGCCGAGCGCGGTGAACAGCCCGTCGAGGTCCCAATCCTCGATGAAGTCGCCGGGCGTGTACTGGGCGATCGTCCGGTCCAGCACGCTCGCGACTTGTTCGCGTGCCTCCTCGCTGATCGACTTGCCTTCGAGGACCTCGTCGCGGTAGGCATAAATGACGCGGCGCTGCTCGTTGGCGACGTCGTCGTATTCGAGGACCCGTTTTCTGATCAGATAGTTCTGCTCCTCGACCTTCTTCTGGGCTTTCTCGATCTGCTTGGAGAGCATGCCGGCCTCGATCGGCTCCTCGTTGCCTTCCTCGTCGACGCCGCCCAGTTTGTCGAGGATCTTGTAGATGCGATCGCCGGCGAACAGCCTTACCAGGTCGTCTTCAGCGGACAAGAAGAAGCGGGACTCGCCCGGGTCGCCCTGGCGCCCGGCGCGACCGCGCAGCTGATTGTCGATGCGCCTGGACTCGTGGCGCTCGGTGCCGCAGATGAACAGGCCGCCGGCCGCCATCACCTGCTCGCGCTGGCCCTCGACGCGCGCCTCGATCTCGGGGATCAGCGCGGCCAGGCGCTCGGCGTAGCCTTCGGCGTCGGGCTCGATCTGCTCGCGGGCGAGCTGCTGGCGCGCGAGGTGCTCAGGGTTGCCGCCGAGCTTGATGTCGACGCCGCGACCGGCCATGTTCGTGGCGATCGTGACCGCGCCGGGCTGACCGGCCTCGGCGACGGTCTCCGCCTCGCGCTCGGCATACTCGGGCTTGGCGTTCAGGACCGAGTGCGCGATTCCGCGCTTCTTGAGGCGCTCGGAAAGCAGCTCAGAGACCTCGACGGAGATCGTGCCGACGAGCACGGGCTGGCCGGCCTCGTGGCGTGCGGCTATCTCTTTGACGACGGCCGCCCACTTGCCGTCCTTTGTCTTGTAGACCTGATCGTTGCGATCGTCCCTTACCATCGGCATGTTCGTCGGGATCTGGACGACCGGCAGGTCGTAGGTCTTCATGAACTCGGTAGCCTCGGTCAAGGCCGTGCCGGTCATGCCCGCGAGCTTGCCGTAGAGCCGGAAGTAGTTCTGGTAGGTGATCGTCGCCAGGGTCTGGTTCTCCTCCTGGATGGCGACGCCCTCCTTGGCCTCGACGGCCTGGTGCAAGCCCTCAGACCAGCGCCGTCCGTCGAGGATGCGGCCGGTGAACTCGTCGATGATCTTGACCTCGCCTTCGATCACCGCGTAGTCGACGTCACGCTTGTAGAGCGCCTCGGCGCGCAGGGCCTGAATCAGGTGGTTCACGAGATGGCCGTTCTCGGCGCGATAAAGGTGATCGATGCCGAGGAACTTCTCGGCCTTGGCGACGCCTTGCTCGGTGATCGCGACCGTTTTCTGCTTCTCGTCGACCTCGTAGTCGAAGTCGGCCATGAACTGCTTCTTCATGCGCGGATCCATCCCTTCGGGCGTCTTGCCGAGCGTCAGCCTGGGCGCCAGCCGCGCGAACTTGACGTAAAGATCCGCGGCCTGTTCGGGCGCGCCGGAGATGATCAGGGGCGTTCTGGCCTCGTCGATCAGGATGTTGTCGACCTCGTCCACGACCGCAAAGGCGTGGCCGCGTTGGACCTTTTCGGACAGGTCCTTGGCCATGTTGTCGCGCAGGTAATCGAAACCAAGCTCTGAGTTGGTCCCGTACACGACATCGCAGGCGTAGGCGGCCTGCTTCTCGTCGTAAGGCTGCTGATTCTCGAGGACGCCGACGCTGACCCCGAGGGCCTCGTAGATCGGGCTCATCCATTCGGCGTCGCGTCTGGCCAGGTAGTCGTTGACCGTGACGACGTGCACGCCCTTGCGCCGGGGCGGCGCGTCCGGATCGGCGGGGTCCGGTGGATGCACGGCCAGCGAGTTGAGCACAACGGCGAGCGTCGCGGTCAAGGTCTTGCCCTCGCCGGTCTTCATCTCGGCGATGCAGCCGTCGTTCAGAACCATCCCGCCGATCAACTGGACGTCGAAGTGGCGCATCCCCATCGTGCGCTTGCCGGTCTCGCGCACGATCGCGAAGCACTCTGGCAGCAGGTCTTCCAGAGACTCTCCGGCAGCCGCGCGCGCGCGCAACTCGTCCATACGCAGGCGCAGTTCGGCGTCGGAGTCGTGTTCCAGCTCGGCCTCGAACGCTCCGATCAGCGCTACCCGCTTCTCGTAGGACTTGAACTTCTTGGCCTCGCCGACGTTCAGCGCGCGGTCGAGCAATGACGGGGACATGGCCTCAGATTAGCGGCTGGGGCCCGTGCCGTGGGCGGCCTCGGTGCCGCCCACGAGCCCGACCGGAGTCTTCGTCGGACGGGCCCGGGCGGCCCCCCGCTCAGGCCGAAGGCTGAGAGTCGAGCCGAGGCGTCGTCGCGGCGGCGCTACGCGCCTCGCGCCGGTGACGGCGCTTGTCGCGATGGCGCTTGACCTGACGCGAAATCTCGTCGACCACAAGCTTCAGCGAGTGATCCATCTCCGGTGAAGCGTCGCGCGCGCGCAGGGTCACGCCCTTGAGGTAAAGCGTCGCCTCGGCGACCTCCCTGTCGGCGATCGAAGGGTTACGCTCCTGGAAGATCTCGACCTCCAGGCGAGCCAGGTCCGAGACCTGCCGCGAGACCTTGCGCAGGCGCCGTTCTGTGCGCGCGCGCAACTCGTCGGTGACGGGGACATTGCGACCTGTGATCTCGATCTGCATCGCGAACTCCCTTCCTGAGGAGAAATATGTGTTTCGTCTCCGATGCTACGCCGCCGCGCGGCGGCTGTCCAGGGGGTTTCTCCGTATGTTCTAGACGGGGTTTGGACGCAGGCTCTGCAATATCCCGGAGTGCCCCGAGATCGCGCCGATCAGGATCGACTCGGGCGCGATCTCGGTTCCCGGGAAGACGATCGTCTCGCGCAGCTGCGCGCGATCGCCGATGACGGCCCCGTCGCCGATCACGACCGGGCCCATCAGGCGCACGCCAGAGCCGATCTGGACATCGCGGCCGATCCAAGCCGGGCCTTCGACCTCGGCGTCGCTCGGCAGCGACGCACCGCCGGCGCCGTCGTCAACGTCCTCGCCGCCTTCGGCGCCGGCGAGCACGACGCCCGGCGAGACCTCTGAGCCGGCGACATCCAGGCGCAGCTCGCCGCGCAGAGCGTCGATGGTTCCCTGGCGCAGCTCGGCGAGCGAGCCGACGTCGTTCCAGTACTCCCTGATCTCGTGGATATAAAAGGGCACGTCGCCGGCGAGCAGAGCCGGGAACACGTCTTTGGCCCAATCCACGAATGGGGTCTCAGGAAAGTAGTCGAAGATCTCGGGCCTGAACACGTAGATGCCGCAATTGCCGAGGTCCGACAGCGCCTCGTCTGGATGGGGCTTCTCTTGAAAGCCGGTGATCCGGCCATCGCGGTCATGCAAGACCACGCCGTACTCTCTGGTGTCAGACACCTTCTTGACAGCCAAGGTCGCGACCCCGCCGCTGTCACGGTGCCTGGCGATCAAGGCGGTCAGGTCGATGTCGGTCAGCGCATCGCCGGAGATGACCAGGAACGAGTCCTCGCCAAAGAAGTCGCGGCACGCGCGCACCCCCCCGGCGGTGCCGAGCAGCTCCTCCTCGTAGCGATATGTCAGCCGCTCGCCGAAGTACTCCCTGATCGAGTCCGGGTGGTAGTGCAGGTTGGCAATCACCTCCTCGAGGCCGTGCCTGCCAAGCAGGTCGAGGATGTGCGCCATCACCGGCCGGTCGAGAACCGGGACCATCGGCTTGGTGATCTCGTATGTCAGCGGGCGCAGCCGAGTACCGAGACCCGCCGCCAAGACCATCGCACGCATGTGTCGGCTAGTACCTGTAGTGATCGGACTTGTAAGGGCCCTCGACGGGCACGCCGAGGTAGGCCGACTGCTCGTCGGTGAGCTTCGTCAGCTTGACTCCGAGCGCGTCGAGGTGCAGCCTGGCGACCTTCTCGTCGAGGTGCTTCGGCAGGACGTAGACGCGGCGCTCGTAAGAGTCGTTCTTGGTGAACAGCTCGATCTGGGCGATGACCTGGTTGGTGAACGAGTTGCTCATCACGAAGCTCGGGTGCCCGGTCGCGTTGCCCAGGTTCAGGAGGCGGCCCTCGGAGAGCAGGATGATCGCGTGACCGTCAGCGAAGACCCACTCGTCGACTTGGGGCTTGATGTTGATGCGTTTGACCCCGGGCGTGGCGGTCAGGCCGGCGACGTCGATCTCGTTGTCGAAGTGGCCGATGTTGCCGACGATCGCCTGGTGCTTCATCTGGGCCATGTGCTCGGCTGTGATGATGTCCTTGTTGCCAGTGCATGTGATGAAGATGTCGCCGTCTGAGACGACTTCGTCGAGCGTCTTGATCTCATAGCCCTGCATCGCCGCCTGCAGGGCGCAGATCGGATCGATCTCGGTGATGACGACGCGCGCGCCCTGGCCCCGCAGCGATTCGGCGCAGCCCTTGCCGACGTCCCCGAAGCCGCAGATCACGGCCATCTTGCCTCCGATCATGACGTCGGTGGCGCGATTGATGCCGTCGATCAAAGAGTGCCGGCAGCCGTAGAGGTTGTCGAACTTGGACTTGGTGACCGAGTCGTTGACGTTGATCGCCGGGAACAGCAGTTCGCCGGACACGGTCATCTGGTAGAGCCGATGAACGCCGGTGGTCGTCTCCTCCGTGACGCCTTTGATGTGCTTGCCGATGTTCGTCCAGCGCTCAGGATCCTCGCCGAGCGAGCGCGTCAGCACGGAAAGGATGACGCCCATCTCCTCGGAGTCCGCTGCCTCCGGATCAGGCACCGCGCCTGCACGCTCGTACTCGGTCCCCTTGTGCACCAGTAGGGTCGCGTCGCCGCCGTCGTCGAGGATCATGTTCGGGCCGCCGCTCTTCGCGCCCGTGCCGGCGCCGTTCGTGGCCGCCCCATCGGGCTCAGGCCAGCGCAGAACCTGCTCTGTGCACCACCAGTACTCCTCTAGCGTCTCGCCCTTCCAGGCGTAGACCGGCACCCCGCGCGGATCCTCGGGCGTGCCGTCGCGCCCGACGGCGACCGCCGCGGCGGCGTGGTCTTGGGTCGAGAAGATGTTGCAGCTGCACCACCTGACCTCGGCGCCGAGAGCAGTCAAGGTCTCGATCAGGACGGCGGTCTGGATCGTCATGTGCAGGGAACCCGTGATGCGAGCGCCGCGCAGCGGCTGGGCGTCGGCGTACTCGCGCCTGATCGCCATCAGGCCGGGCATCTCGTGCTCGGCGAGGGTGATCTCCTTGCGCCCGAACTCGGCCAGCGAAAGGTCGGCGACCTTGAAGTCGGCGGTTGCGGCGGGGGTCATTACTGCCATGACGAAGCCTCCTGTCTGATCAGGTGAGCGCCCTTTGCTGCAAGAGGAAGGCCGAGCGTGGCGGTTTTTGCAGCCCGTCGCAGCGCTCCTCGGCCGTCCCGGACGGTATCACACGCGCCTCGCCCTCAGCCGGCACACGCCCGGCCGTCAGCTCGCCGCAAGCGCCGCCTTCAGCTCGTCGATCGTGTGCACCGGCCCGGGGTCGACCCCCCGCAGCGCGGCGAGGTAGATCGAGACGAGATCGCCGAGCAAGACGAGCGAGATGACGCGCTCGATCGTCGTCTGGCCGCGGGTCTCGAGGCGCAAGCTGGCGGCCGCGTTGGGGGCGATCAGGCGCTCGGTCAGATCCATCCGCTCCTTGACGCGCGGGTGGGCATCGGAGTCGTCCAAGAACACGGCGGCGAAGCGCCCGACCGTGCGCGCGCCCTCCCAGCCGACGATCTCGTTGTGGTCAAGCTCCGGCAGTTCGTGCATGAAGCACGGCAGCTTGGCGTTCTCGTTGATCTGGGTCTTCCAGCGGTAAGCGATCGGCGTCGTCAGGCCGGCGCCGGCGATTACCGGGATCGTGCCGTGCAGACGCTTGGCGATCGACTTGGCGAGCGAGTCCTCGGGAGCGTCGGGCCCCCACTCGGCGACGAGCTGCTCGGTGTGCGAGGCGGCGACATCGATCTCGGATGTCAGCCGGGGACCGGCGCCGCAGAGCGCCGCGACCTCGAGGGCGGCGACGGTCATGTAAGCGACCGCCGCCCGCGGCTGAAAACCGCCGGGCAGCGGGATCACAGGGACTCCGTCGGCACGCGCCATCTCGGCCAGGCGTCCCCCCGTCGTTACGACCGTACGCTGCGCTCCGAGCGCGCCGGCCGACTCATAGCAGGCGAGCGTCTCCTCGGTGTCGCCCGAGTAGCTGGCGCACAGCACCATCGTGTCGGGCGTCGTCCAGGGTGGCAGTCCGTAAGCCCTGGTCACGAAGATCGGGCGCGAGGCGTGGTCGCCGAGCGCCGCGCGCGCCAGGGCTCCGCCGATTGCCGAGCCGCCCATCCCCGCGACGACCAAGCCCGCCGAGGTGTCCCAGCCTTGCATGATCGCCGACTCGACCCGCCACAACGCGTCGCGCAGGTGCTCGGGCAGGGCGAGCACGTCCTGAAGTTGGGAGGAGCTGTCCACGCGGGCGATCGCTTCACTGGAGAGCGTCGTCACGGCGGCATCCGCGCCGGGTGCTGTAGCGGACGCCGCTGACCGCCCGTCCTCTGTGGCCGGAGGGATGCTCATCAGAACTTGATCGCCGCGTCGGGAATATTCACGCCCGGGAAGATACGCGCACCGCGGGCGATCGTGTTGTCAGCTCCTATGGTCACGCCCTCACCGAGCACCGCCCCGCCCTCGATGCGGCTGTTCTGGCCAACCCGGCAGCCGGCCGCCACGATGCAGTCGCGCAGCACGCAGCCGGCGCCGATCTCGGTGCCACCAAGGATCACGGAGCGCTCGACGGTCGAGCCCGGGCCGACGTGGACGTTCTCGCCGAGCACGACCAGGCTGCCAACGTGCGCGCCGGGAGCGACGTGGACGCCGCGCTCGATCACCGCCGGCGGGACGGCGCGACCGTGGATCTGGGCGTCGGGGGCGACGGCCAGCCAGCCCTCGCCGAGGCGCTCGCGTACGGGCGTGTCGACGTTGCCCTCGATGATGTCGAACGTGCCCTGCAGGTAGCGCTCGGGCGTGCCGATGTCCAGCCAGTAAGCGTCCGCCGGGAACCCATACAGACCGGCGCCGATGAGCAGCGGCCAGACCTCGCGCTCGATCGAGACGTTGCGGTCGGCTGGGACCAGGTCAAGGATCTCGCGCTCCAGCACGTACGCGCCGGCGCTGATCAGATTGGTGTCGATGCGATCGGGGCTCGGCTTCTCGACGAAGTCCTTGACCGACCGGTCCTCGTTGAGGCGCACGAGACCGTATGCGCTCGGGTCGGCGACGGGCGCGAGCGCGAGCGTGGCCTTTGCGCCGGTACGCGCGTGCTGGGCGATCTGGCCGGTCAGGTCGATGTCGGTCAGCACATCGCCGTTGAGCATCAAAAAGCGCTCGTCGAGCAAGCGCTCGGCGTACTTCAGGGCGCCGGCGGTCCCGCGCGGGTCTGGCTCCTCGACGAAGCGCAGTTTGATCCCGTACGCGGAGCCGTCGCCGAGCACGTTGCGCACGCTGGTAGCCAGAAAGCCGCACGACATGATCACGTCGTCGACACCGTGACCGCGCAGCCAGTCCAGCATGAACGCGATGAACGGCCTGTCGACCAATGGCACGACCGGCTTGGGCACCGTCGATGTCAGCGGGCGCAGGCGCGTGCCCTCGCCGCCGACCAAGATCACGGCCTGCATCAGTGGTCCTTCCCCCGGCCGATCCCTTCATAGAGGAGCCCCGCCTGGCGCACGGCGTTGGCGTCGAGCGCGTTGCGCCCGTCGATCACGACCTTGCCTTTCATCGCCTTGGCGACCTCTGCCCAGTCCAGCTCGAAGAACTCGGGCCACTCGGTCACGAGCACCACGGCGTCCGCGTCGGCAACCGCGGTCAGCGCGGAGTCGGCGAAATCGATCCCGCCGACGAGCCGGCGCGCCTGCTCCTCAGCTATCGGGTCGTAAGCGGAGACGCTCGCTCCGTCGGCCGTCAGGCGGGCGGAGAGCACGAGCGAGGAGGCCTCACGCATGTCGTCGGTGTTGGGCTTGAACGCCAGCCCCAACAGCGCCACGCGCTTGCCGACCAGGCCGCCGAGATGCTTGTGCAGCTTGCCGATGACCCTGCGCTTCTGCAGCTCATTGACCTCGATGACAGCGGTCAAGAGCTGGAAGTGGTAGCCAGAGTTGCCGGCCAGTTGCTTGAGCGCGTCGACGTCCTTAGGGAAGCAGCTACCACCGAAGCCGATTCCCGCTTGCAAGAACTTCGGTCCGATGCGCTCGTCGAGGCCCATCCCGCGCGCGACCTCTACGACGTCGGCGCCGGTCTCCTCGCAGACGTTGGCGATCTCGTTGATAAACGAGATCTTGGTCGCCAGGAACGCGTTGGACGCGAGCTTGACCATCTCGGCGCTGGCAACGTCAGTGAGCACAAGCTCGCCGGACCCGGTCCCGCCGTAGGCTGAGGCGAGCAGCGGCCTGTACAGGTCGACCACCGCCTCTCCGGCCCAGCCGCCGTTGGTGCCCACGACCACCCGGTCGGGTTCCAAGAAGTCCTTGACGGCTGAGCCCTCCTTCAGGAACTCGGGGCAGGACACGTAGCCAAGGCCATCCTTGCCGCGCTCAGCGAAGGCGCGCTCGATCGAGGCCCCGGTACCACACGGAACCGTCGACTTCATGACCAGGGCGTGCCTGTCGGAGGCCGGGATCACGTCGACGACCGCGTGCACCGCCGAGAGGTCGGCGTCGCCGGAGTAGGTCGGCGGCGTTCCGACGGCCACGAACAGGAGCCGCGCGTGCTCGAGCGCACCAGCCAGCTCGGTCGAGAAGTGCAGGCGCTCGGAGTTGCGCGCCAGCAGCTCCTCCAGGCCGGGCTCATAGATCGGGACCTCGCCGCGGCTCAGGCGCTCGACCTTGGCGGCGTCGATGTCCACGCAGTAGACGTCGCTACCCAGCTCGGCGAAGCCCGCGGCCGTGACCAGGCCGACGTAACCGGTGCCGATCACGCCGATCGGCTCTCTCCCCTTTGCGCTCATCAGGGCGCGATGCTAGCCGCTGCGTCCGGACGACGAGTCGCGGCTCACCCGGAGCGATCGAGTGTCGCCTCCTGCACGAGCACGAGCGCCCTGTTCTCGGCGAACTGCAGGTAGCCCTCGCCGTGCTCGATCTGGACGATGTCGTTCTCGGCGCGGTAAAGCCGCAGTTGCGAGGGCACCATCAAGCCGAGCAGCGGCTGATGGTTGGCGAGGATGCCGATCGAGCCGACCTGTGTTCGCGCGGAGAGCATTTCGATCTCGCCCTCGAACACGACCCCCTCAGGCGTCAGCACTTCGGCTGGGAACTTGGTATGCGCCATCGCCTACTTCGCCGCCGCTACTACGTCATCGATCGTGCCCTTCAAGAAAAATGCGCTCTCCGGCACCTCGTCGTGCTTGCCGTCGAGGATCTCTTCGAAGCCCCTGATCGTCTCCGCGATCGGCACATACGCGCCGGGCGTGCCGGTGAACTGCTCGGCGACGTTGAAGGGCTGAGACAGGAAGCGCTCGATCCGCCGCGCGCGCTGCACGGTCAGCTTGTCCTCGTCGGAAAGCTCGTCGATGCCGAGGATCGCGATGATGTCCTGCAGCTCCTTGTAGCGCTGCAAGACCTCCTTGACCCGGTTGGCGACCCTGAAGTGATCCTCGCCGAGGATGTCGGCCTTGAGGATCGTCGAGGTCGAGTCCAGAGGGTCGACCGCCGGGTAGATCCCTTTCTCGGAGATCGACCGCGACAGCACGGTCGTGGCGTTCAGGTGCGCGAACACCGAGGCCGGAGCCGGGTCGGTCAGGTCGTCGGCGGGAACGTAGATCGCCTGCACGGAGGTAACAGAGCCGGTCTTGGTCGAGGTGATGCGCTCCTGCAGCTGACCCATCTCGGTCTCCAGGGTCGGCTGGTAGCCGACCTGGGAGGGCATCCGCCCGAGCAGCGCCGAGACCTCGGAGCCCGCCTGAACGAACCTGAAGATGTTGTCGATGAACAGGAGCACGTCCTGGCCACCGTCGCGGAAATGTTCGGCCATCGTCAGCCCCGACAGCGCGACCCGCATGCGGGCACCCGGGGGCTCGTTCATCTGGCCGAAGACGAGCATCGTCTTGTCGATGACGCCCGACTCCTTCATCTCCAGCCACAGGTCGTTGCCCTCGCGCGAGCGCTCGCCGACGCCGCAGAACGCCGACAGGCCGCCGTGCTCCTTGGCCAGGTTGTGGATCAGCTCCTGGATCAGCACGGTCTTGCCGACGCCCGCGCCGCCGAACAGCCCGACCTTGCCGCCCTTGGCATACGGCGCCAACAGGTCGATCACCTTGATGCCCGTCTCGAACATTTCGGTCGTCGGGGTCAGGTCCTCGACGCGCGGTGCCTCCTGGTGGATGCTTCTGCGCTCCGTGCTCGCCGGCAGCTCCTCGCCGAGGTCGATCGGTTCGCCGAGCAGGTTGAAGATGCGCCCGAGCGTGACCTCGCCGACGGGCACGGTGATCGGCCCGCCCGTGTCGATCACCTCAGCGCCGCGCGCCAAGCCGTCAGTCGTGTCCATCGCCACCGCCCGCACCCTGTCGTCGCCGAGGTGCTGCTGGACCTCGCAGACGAGCACCTCGCCACCGGCCTCTGTGCTGATGCCGGGCGCCTCCTCCTCAGCGGCGGCAGCCGGCCGCGCGATCGTGATCGCGTGGTTGATCTCGGGCAGCCTGTCGGGGAACACGGCCTCGATCACGACGCCTTGGATCTCCTCGATGCGCCCGACGTTGCGCTCACCCGAGCCCGCTCCGGCGCTCCCGTCAGTTGTCGGCTTTGTGGCGATGCCTGCCTCCATTGTTCTCTCGTTCTCCTCTGGTCTCTTTTGAAGTCTGTCGAAAATCTGTTGCGGACTCGGTGTCGATCTGGACGGCAGTGGCCTAGCTAAGACCCTCCGCTCCTGCGACCACCTCCATGATCTCCTGGGTGATCTCGGCCTGCCTGGCTCGGTTCATCTCGAGCGTCAGGTCGGTGATGATCTCCCCAGCATTCTCGGATGCGTTGCGCATCGCGGTCATCTGGGCGCCGAAGAAGCCGGCGGCCGACTCGACCAGGGCCCTGTAGATCGAGGTCTCGACGTAGTCTGGCACGAGTTGCTCCAGGATCTCCCTGGCTTCGGGCTCGTACTCGACCAGCGCGCCCGGGCCGCTTCGCCGGCTACCGTCGCCGGCCATGCCGGTCGCGACCGCGCTCGCGGCGTCTGGTCCTCCGCCTGGCTGCTCGTCCTCTGTCTCACCCGCGATCGTCGCGCGCGAGAGCGGCAACAGCGTCTCGCGGACCACGTTCTGGGTCAGCGGAGAGACGTAGGTGTTGTAGATCAGCTCCAGGCGATCGACGTGCCCGTCCGTGTAGGCAGCGACCACCTCCTTGGCAATCGCGCGGGCGTCGGCATATGTCGGTTTGTCAGCGAAACCGGTGTACGCGCCGCTGACATCGCGCCCGCGGAAGGTCAGCGAGGAGACGCCGCGACGGCCGGTCGCGTACCAGGCGACGCCCAGTCCTTCCTCGGTCAGCTCCGTGCCCGCGCGTATGCCCGCCCGGATCACCTGCGAGTTGAACCCGCCCGCCAAGCCGCGATCGCCGGTGATGAGCAGGAGGCCGACGGCGCCGACGGTACCGCGCTCGGTTAGCAGCGGGTTGCGCGCGGCCTCCGGGCCGGCATCGCGCGCGGCCTGCCTGGTCATCCGCCGCAGCGCGTCGGCATAAGGCCTCAGGACCTCGATCCGCTGCTCCGCCCGGCGCAGCCTGGCGGCAGCGACCATCTCCATCGCGCGGGTTATCTTCTGGATGTTCTTGACAGAACCGATCCGGTTCTTGACGTCACGCTGAGAGGCCATGCCTGTAGTCCGCCGACGGCCCTAGGCCGCCTGCGCCTCCTGTTGGGACGCCTCCTTGGCGATCTCCTCACGCGCGGGTGGCAACTCGGCCCCGCCCTCCAACGGCTGTCCCTCCTCGTCAAGGTCATAGCCAAAGTCCTCGGCGTAAGCCTGCACAGCCTTGCGAACAGCCTCCTGGGTGCCCTCCGACCAGTCACCGCCCGCGATCTTGGCGCGCAGGTCTGAGTGCTGAGCGCTCATCCGTTCGATCAGGCCAGCCAAGAACTCTCCGACGCGATCGACGTTCAGGCGGTCCAGGAAGCCGTTCGTGGCGGCAAAGATCTGGGTCGTCTGATCCTCGACCGCCAACGGCGCGCGCTCGTGCTGGTTCAGCGTCGCAACCAAACGCTCGCCCCTGGCGAGCGTGCGCTGAGTGTCGGCGTCGAGGTCCGAACCGAACTGCGCGAACGCCTCCAGGTCGCGGTACTGGGAAAGCTCGAGCTTGATCCGGCCGGCGACCTTCTTCATCGGGCCGATCTGGGCGTTGCCGCCGACCCTCGAGACCGAGATGCCGACGTTGATCGCCGGCCTCACGCCGGCGTTGAACAGAGCCGACTCCAAGAAGATCTGGCCGTCGGTGATCGAGATCACGTTCGTCGGGATGTAGGCGGACACGTCGCCGGCCTGGGTCTCGATGACCGGCAGGGCCGTCAACGAGCCGCCACCGAGATCGTCGTTGAGCTTGACGGCGCGCTCCAAAAGCCGCGAGTGCAGATAGAAGACGTCGCCCGGATATGCCTCGCGCCCGGGTGGCCTGCGCAGCAGGAGCGACATCTGTCGGTACGCGTAGGCGTGCTTTGTCAAATCGTCATAGACGCAAAGGGCATGCCTGCCGCTGTACAGGAAGTGCTCGCCCATCGCGCAGCCCGCATAGGGCGCCATGAACTTGATCGGCGCCGCCTCGTCAGCCGGAGCGGCGACGATGATCGTGTTCTGCAACGCGTCGTATTCCTCGAGCGTCTGGGCCAGGGCCACGACCGTCGACATGCGCTGACCGATCGCCACGTACACCGACACGACGCCGGTGTCCCTGTTGTTGATGATCGCGTCGATCGCGATCGCCGTCTTGCCGGTCTGCCTGTCGCCGATGATCAGCTCGCGCTGGCCGCGACCGATCGGAATCATCGCGTCGATCGCCTTCAGGCCGATCTGCATCGGTTCCTTGACCGGCTGGCGCTGAACCACGCCGGGCGCCTTGAACTCGGCGGGCCTGGTCTCGGTCGTGTGGACCTCGCCCTTGCCATCCAACGGCCGGCCGAGCGGGTCGACAATCCTCCCGAGCAGCTCGTCGCCGACGGGAATCTCAAGGAGCGCCCCGGTGCGCTTGACGGTGTCGCCCTCAGACACGCGCTCCCAGTCGCCGAACAGCACCGCGCCGACGTTGTCGGACTCGAGGTTCAGCGCCAGGCCGGTCACGCCGTGGGGCAGCTCGAGCATCTCGAAGGACATGCAGTTCTCCAGGCCGTGCAGACGCGCGATGCCGTCCGCTACCGACAGCACCGTGCCGACCTCGGTCAGCTCGGCAGCGCCGCTGTCGAGGCCCTGGATGCGGCTCTTTAGGATGCTTGTGATCTCGTCGGGGTTGATCTGCATGGCAGTCTCGGTCAGCTCCTTGTCGAATTCGTTCAGTCTGCTGTGCGTTCAGTTCGGGGTTTCGGCCGGCTTGGCACCGCTTGCCGGCTCAGGCGGCGGCGGCCACCTGGGTGCGCAGTTGCTCCAGTCGGTTGCGGATCGAGGCGTCGAGGATCGAATTGCCGACCCTGACCACGATGCCGCCGAGGATGTCCGGGTCGACCTCCGCGACCAAGGCGATCTTGCGCCCGGTGCGCTCGCCGATCGCCCGGCCGAGGCTCTGGGTCGTCTCCTCGTCGAGCGCGATCGCGCTCGTGATCTGCACCGGCAAGGTCTTGTTGTGCTCGTCCCACAACCGGTCGTACTCGGCCCTGATCCTGAAGATGACGGGCATCCGGTGGTTCTCGATCAGAAGCCCCAAGAAGTTCAAGAAGATCTCCCGCGCGCCGTCCAGCAGTCCGGCCAGCGCGTCCTGCTTCTCGGCGCTCGAAAAGTAAGGCGAAAAGAAGAACACGGCCAGTTGCCTGTTCTCATCTAGTGCATCCGCGAACTGGCTCAGCTGCTCGCGCAGCTCGTCGAGTTTGCCCTGCTCCAGCGCCGCCTGAAAAAGGGACCGGGCATATACGCGTGCAAGCTCATCCATCAGTCGTTGCCCTGCATCAGTTGCTCCGAGCCTCTCCGGACAGCTCCGAGAAATCCAGTTCGCTGAGCGCCTCCTCGACCAAGCGCCGCTGGTCGGCGTCGTCGAGCGCCTTGCGGGTGACCTTCTCGGTGGCCATGATCGTCAAGTCGGCGACCTCTCTGCGGATGTCGTCGAGGGCGCGCTTGGTCGCGGTCTCGATGTCGCGCTGGGCGCGCTTGGTCGCCTCGAGGACCATCTCCTGGCCGCGATCCCGGGCCTCGCGTTCGTGGGCCTCGGCCGTCTGGCGCGCGCGCTGGACGATCTCCTCGGACTGTCCCCGGGCGGCGTGCAAACGCTCGCGATATTCGGCGAGCAACTGATCGGCGTCTTGTCGCGTCCGCTCGGCGGCGTCGATCGACTCGGCGATGGCTTTGCGGCGCTTGTCCAGGGACTCGCGGATCCTCGGAAAGGCGACCTTGTTGAGGATGTAAAGCGAGATCAAGAAGACGACCAGCGTCCAGATCGTCAGACCGACGTTGGGCGTGATCAGCCACGAGTTGCTGCTCGATGCGATCGGTGTGCCGGACATGATGGCAATCAGCCCCATCGACCTACAGGAAGAAGGCGATCAGACCGCCGACGAGCCCGTAGAAGAAGGTGGCCTCAGTCAGAGCGAAGCCAAGCCACTGGATCGAGGCGATTTCCTCGCGCATCTCGGGCTGGCGTGTCACGGCCTCGATCACCTTGCCGAACAGCATGCCGATGCCCGCGCCGGCGCCCGCGGCGCCACCCGCGGCGCCCACGCCGAGAGCGACTGAGCGGAGGCCTTCCTTGGCGACTTCTGCGTTTGTACTGGCGGCGATTAGGTCAGTCAGCATGAATCAACAAGCTCCTTTTGATTGTCAATGGCTTCGAGTCGCGCCACCGAGATAGATGGCGGTGAGAATGGCAAAGATGAAGGCCTGCAGCCCCGCGATCAGGACCGCCTCGAACAGATAGATCGCGATGCCGATCGGCAGCGTGAACCAGCCCAATATCTGCAGACCGATGACCACGGCCAGCAGGCCGGCCATGAACTCGATCAACAGATGCCCGGCGAGCAGATTGGCCCACAGCCTGACGGTCAGCGAGATCAGGCGCAAGAAGTTCGAGAGGATCTCAAGCGGATACATAAAGATCAACATGCCGCCGCTTAGACCCGACGGGACCAGACTTTTGATGTATCCAAAGAACCCGTGGTGTTTGATGCCTTCGACGTTGTAAGCGATGAACACGCCAAGCGAGAGCAGCAGCGGAATCGCAAGGTTCGTGTCCGCCGCGTAGATCTGGAACGCTGGGATTTCCACGCCGAACACCTTGAAGGTCTCACCGCTGTTGACCGGCAACGGTATGTAACCGATCAGGTTGGTCACCAAGATGAACACGAACAGCGTGAAGATGAGCGGGAACCATCTTCTGGCCATCTCCTCGTCCATGTTGTCGTTCGTCATCCGCATCGCCAGGTCATAGATCCACTCCACGACCGTCTGCAGGCGGCCCGGGCGCAGCTCCATGCGTTTTGAGGTCCACAGCACGATGCCGACGGTGATCGTGGCGGCCATCAGCAGGTAGAGGACACCCTTGTCGAAGTTCAGCGGCCCGCCGATGTGAAACCAGCTTTCGAGGTGAAAGGACCCGACCACGTCGAAGCTTTCGTTGCGGTGGCTCTTGACTCCGAAAACGACGCCGAAGACGACCAGGCCGATGATGTAGACGGCCAGAATCGCGTAGGTGATCTTGCGTCCCTTGCTCATGCCACGCTTCTCGGGGACCTTGCCGGCGAGCGGCGCGCCGGACGCCGGTACCTGGCTCGGAGGGGACGCCGCGACCGCGCTCATCGTGCGGCCTCCCGCGGCACCGCGCCACCTTCTGGGCTCCTGTCGATGGGCGATTCGACGAGTACCGGGCGAGCCGTCTTTGGAGGAGCCGGCTCGGCGGTCAGTGCGGCCGGCCGGTTCGGCGCGCCTGACAGGAGCCTGATCACGAACGCGACCGAGTAGGCGCCAAAGATCACGACCGCCGCTGTCAACCCGTCGGCACGCCCGCCCGCCACCCCCGCGAGCACGATCGCGCCGACCAGTAGCCAGATCCGCCCGAAGGCCTCGAACAGGTTCAAACCCAGCTGCGTCTTCGGCTGCGTCGAGGCGCTGATCCAGCGCCGGTCGAGCTGCGCGAGAGCACGTTGCGCGACCCACGCCGCGGCACCGACGATCAGGCCGAAGGCCGGTAGGCCGAGCGCCAGCGCAATGGGCACGGCGACCACGACGAGACCCACGTCGAGGTACCGTGCCGCGGCTGCCGCGTTTTTGACAGTGACGTCTGACATCTCAATGGCTTCTGGTGCGTCCGGCACCTGCTGCTCGGGCGGCCACCTTACAGATGGTCCCGCCCGCCCGCTGTCTCGCGGGGGACTCGTGGCGGCCATCGTCAGCTCAGCGATCCGGGGGTCTGCCGCGGCTGCCCGTGACAGCTCGTCCACAGGCGCCTTCGATGACGAGGCGGAGTATTCAGCACCCGCACCGTCCAGCCGAATGGGCAGGCGCGCCGCGCCAAGCGTCTGCGGCGCGCGATCATCCTCACGCCCACGCGCCGTCGTTCCGGTCCGGTGCCCGCAGCCGCGCGGTGTCCGATCGCGTGGTGGCGCGCGCGGCGCACGATCGGCGTCTGCTCGGGCAGCGCGTGAGACGGCTCGAAGAAGGCTGTCCAACCCTCCTGCAGGGCCTCGCCGGCCGGGTCCGAGCCATCGCCCCCGGGATCGTCTGAAAAGTCCGTCCAGAGCACATCCTCGAGCATGCGCTCAGAGGCGACATCCAAGCCATAGGGCGCCACGCGCCCATCAACGGAGATTCCGTCGTCGGGTATCCCGGGCAGCAACGCGTCCACACGCCTTGCGCTGGCATGGATATACCCTTCGTTCACATCGAAATCTGGCATCTGATCCATCATTATTCGTGCCGACACGTGCTTCTCACACGCCCTCTTTGAGACGAGGCCGCAACCCGCAACGCCGTATGTCCCGGCTCAGCGCTACTCGGCGACCGTCTGGGATGACCGTTTCAGTTTACTTGGTATCAGAGTTCGTAACAAGTTTGTGACATGCGCCACGCGTTGGGCGCGCAGTTTGCGAAGAATCTGTGGCCACCAGGAGACGATCGCCAGCGCCAGCGCGAACGTCGCCAGGCCGGCAAACACATCCAGGACATAGTGATTCCCCGTCGCCAGCACCGCGAACGCGGTCGTGCACGGATAGACCAACGCCAGGCACCGCAGCCATACGCGCCGCGACATACGCCAGACGACGACCGTGCACCAGGCCGCCCAGGCAAGGTGCAGCGAGGGCATCGCGGCCAGCTGATTCGCGGCCGAGGCCAAGGCGCCGCTGTGCCAGGAGCCGAACGCGTGGCTCGCGGCGACCACATCGCTGAAGCCATCGGCCGTAAGCATCCGCGGAGGCGCCACCGGATAGAGCCAGAACACGACGAACGCGATCACGTTTACGAGCACCAGCACGTTGCGCAGCGGTCGGTACAGGTCAGGTGTGCGCCACCACAGCCAGCCGAGCAGGCCCAGCGTGACGATGAAGTGGGCGTTGTCGTAATAGTCAGAGACGACCAGCCCAAGCGTCCGATGTCCCGCCAGCCACCGGTCCAGGCCAAGCTCGGGGTCGATCCCGAGCGAGCGCTCCAGCGCAAGCACCCCTTCGGCATGGCTCAGCGCCAAATGCAACCGCAGCGGCGCCAGGTTGGTGGTCATGTCGTATACCCAGCACAGCCACGCGATCACCAGCGCCTGTACCCACAGGCGCGGCCGGTTAGCCTGCGCACGCGCGAGCGCGGCGGCCGGCCCGACCCCGATCGCCGCGGCCGGACCAACCCCGAGCGCCGCGGTCGAGCCACCCCCGAATGCCGCGGTCGAGCCGATCGCCGCGGCCGGACCTACCGCCGCCGACGGGCCGGCTCCCACCGCGGAGCGGCTGCCACCATCAATCGAGACCGTGCTGGGCAAGCCAAAAATCTTATCCGGCTGGCACTGGGATCAAAGAAGGACCGGCTGCAGCTCGAGCTGCGCCAGCGTCTCGAGCACGTCGGGTAGCGCGGCGACCGTGCGTCGCCACGATCCTGACGCCGAGTAGTCATCAGCATCGTGCAGCAACAGCACTGAGCCGGGCCGTATCCCGCGCGTGACCAGCTCGGCGATCGACTCGGGGGTCGCATTGGCGTGCCAGTCCTTGCCCCAGTGGCTCCACAGCAGCGTGCGCCATCCGTGATCACGGGCCTGGCGCAGCGCAGTCGCGTTGAGGATGCCGTACGGCGGCCGGTAGCACTCGATCGCGCGGCCGGCCTCCTGCTCGATCGCCGCCCGTGCCCGAGCCAGGTCGGCGCGCACCTGCCGGGGAGTCAGGCGCAGCAGGTTGCGATGGCGGTCACAGTGCAGGCCGATGTCGTGACCGGCGGCCACGATCTCACCGACGATGGTCGGGTTGCGGCGGACCTGCTCGCCGACCAAGAAGAACGTGGCCCGTGCGCCGGCCGCCGCCAAAACCTCGAGCGTCGCCGGCGTCCCCTGGGCGTGGGGCCCGTCATCGAAGGTCAGCGCGCAGCCCGCACCGTCGGCTGTGCGATCCTCGACGCCGAGCGCATCGCGCAGCGTTGAGGAGTAGAAGCTCAGGCTCGGCAGCAGGTAGCTGGCCATCGCCACAGCACCGAGCGCTCGCGCGCCCGTGCTCGGACGGGTCCGGGTGCGATGATCGGTAGCGGACATGGTCGAACTCGTGCTTGGCATCGCCGCCGCGGTCGCCGCGTCGGTCTTCTACAGCCTAGGGATTGCCCTGCAGGCGATGGGCGCCAAGGAGTCTCCCCGCGAGGACCACCTGCGTTTGGCCTTGGTCTGGAGCCTGATCAGGCACGGGCGCTGGATGCTCGGCACCGGGCTGTCGATCCTCGGCTGGCCGCTGCAAGTAATTGCATTGCTGCTTGCGCCCTTGGTGGTCGTACAGCCCGCGCTGGCGGCCGGCCTGCTCGTGCTCGTCTTCGTCGGCCAGAGGATGCTCGGCGAGCATGCCGGCCGTACCGAGCACCTCGCGATGGCGGCGATCGTGATCGGCGTGATCGGCGCCGGGCTGTGCGCTCCACCGCGCAGCGACTCTCATACCTCCGAGCGCCTGACGATCTTCATCGTGCTGCTTGGCCTCAGCCTGGCCAGCCTGTTGCCTTACATCCTGCGCGCTGTGCGTGCGTCCTCGCCGGCGACTGTCACGATCGTCTGCGCCGGCCTCGCGTTCGGCTGGAGCGGGATCGCCACCAAGCTCGCCTCCGACGATCTCTCACGCCGCTTCTTCGGGCTCGCGATCGCCTGGGGTCTGGCGACAGCCGCCGCCTCCGCGGTCGGCGTACTCAGCGAGTCGAGTTCGCTACAGGCCAGACCGGCGATCCAGGTCGCGCCCGTCGTGTTCGTGACTCAGACGATCGTGCCCGTCGTCGTCGCGCCCCTGCTGTTCGGCGAGCGCTTCGCCGACACGCCGCTCGGGGGCGTGCCGCTCGGGCTCTCGCTGGCCTTGCTCGTCGTCGGGGCCGCGACGCTCGTGCGCTCGCCGCTGTTGCTGACGCTGATGGGCGGTGAGCCGATCAGCCAAGACAACGGCTCGGCGCCCAGCCCGCGCGCCCCTAGCCAGGAGACGATCCGCTCGACGCCCGCGACCGACCCGGAGGAGCCAGCGAGCGTAACGACCAGCACTTCGCCGGCGCGCACCGAGCGCTGAGGCACGGCTCCCGAGCCATTCAGGCGCAGCGCGCCACTCACCGGCTCGCCGTTGGCGGTCCGCGCGAGCACGAGCTGACCGACGGTCAGCCCGCCACTCGGCTGCAAGAAGAAGAAGCGGTGGCGCAGGCCGAAGGCACGGGCCTGCGCGCGCAGCGTGCCACCCGCTTTGACCCAACGCAGCAGCGAGCCGGAGTTGGCGATCGACGGCAGCGGTTCGTCGCCGCTGGAGCGCACGCCCGCAATCGTCGTGGCGCTCGGCACACGGCCTTCGTCGGCGAGCGACACATGGATGCCGCGCGCCGCCAGGGCCGAAGCGACGTAGGCCTCGCGTCCGACCGAGGTTCTCACGATTACCGCGACATCACGCTGGTCGGTATGGACTTTCGCCAGCGGATGCACATGCAAGATGTCCGCCGCCAGCAGCGTCACCTCGTCGGTTGACATCGTCCACATGCTGATCCCCAAGAACAGCACCAAAGGCGTGACGAACGCCGCCAGGCGCAGACGCCACAACGGAATCGGGATCACGCGGTGGGGCGTCTCCAGCACCAGCTCGGCGGCCACCTGCTGGGGCTCTGTCTCGGGTACCGAAACGGCGCCGCCGGGCGACGGGGTCGCGATGCCAAGCGCCGGCCTGGCCTCGGCGAAGCTTGCGCACACGTGCTCGCGCAGCTCGCGCGTGTCGTTCGCCAAGCGCAACAGACCGAGATCCGCCATTGCCCTGGTGTTCAGCCGCGCGTGGCCGACGGGCAGCCCGTAAGAGACGACCGGCGTACCCGCGGCCTTCGCCTCCAAGCACGTCACACCGCCGGTCGAGTGCACGAGCACGTCCGCGGCCGCCAGCAACCGGGGCATCTCTTCGGTGAACCCGTACACATGCACGCGCTCCTGGCTCGCGAACTCCTCGCTCAACCGCTCTCGCAACTGCTCGTTACGCCCCGCCAAGCACACGATCGCGCCGATCTCTGGCTCGCGCAAAAGCTCGCGCACGGCGCCCGTGACATCGCCCACGCCCCAGCCGCCGCCCGAGACGACGACCATCCGGCCCTCCTCGGGAAGGCCCAGCGCGCGCCGCGACTGGACGGGGCAGCGCTCCTTTGAGAACTCCTCGGAGATCAGCGGGCTCACGAGCTGGGCGCTGCCCTCGCCGGCGATCCGCTCGACCGGGCTCATCGACTCGCCATACATGACCAAATGCATGTCGATGCCTGGCTGGGCCCAGAAGAACAGGCCCGTCAGGTCGGTGATCGTGGCGACGGCCGGGCAGAGGACCTTGCCGGTGCGGCGCAGCCGTGCGAGCACGACCGTTACCGCCGGGTAAGTAGAGACCACAACGTCTGGATCGTGCTTTGCGATGGCCCTGGCCAGTGGGCGCGAGCCGAACAGACACAGCAGCCGCCGCGCGCCCCAACGGATCGGCGCGACCCGCTCGAGCAGGCCGTAAACGACCGTATAAGTCCACGGCATGAACCTCAGCTGCACTCTGTAACCGTCCTCGACCACCGGTTGCAACAGTCGCCCCATCGCCGCCAGCCCGTCGATGACGGTGACCTCGGCGGGATGGTCGGAGTCTTCGATCTGGCTGGCGAGAGCGCGGGCCGCGGCCGCGTGGCCCTCACCGACGTCGGCGGAGAGGATCAGCACGCGGCGGGGACGGCCTTTGCGCGGGCCTTCCCGCGTGCCAGGCTCGCTCGATTTACGATGGCGGCTTCGCATATGCCTAATCACGATCAGATCGGTCTTCGCGTGCGGGGCAGTCGATCCTCTGCACAGCCGCAGCCGGACGGTCGCAGGCAACCGCGAGGGACAATGAAGAACGGCATAAGAGTACCGAGACGCCCGGATGTCCGCCCGGCGCTCTTGGTTTTCGGCTCGCTCGGGCTGGCCGCGATCCTCGTGAGCGTCTTCCTGATCGCCGCGGGTGCCGCCGACGGGCCCTCCCAGCTCGTGCCGGGACGCACGGGCGGCTGGCCGGCCTGGGTGGCGGGGCCGCTGCGCGGCACCGGCGTCGGACCGCTCTCCAGCGGCGAATTCCAGACGCTGACGCTCGTCATGTGCGCGGGCTACCTGGTCGTGCTCGCGTCCGCGCGGGCACTGCCGTTGCGTGCCATCGCAATCGCGATCGTCCTCGCCGACGCGATCCTCCTGCTCGGCCCGCCGCTGCTCTCCCAGGACGTGTTCGGCTACCTGGCGTTCGCCAGGCTCGGCGTCGTGCACGGCCTGGACCCCTACAGGCACGTCTTCGCGCAGGCCCCGACCGATCCCATCTATCCATTCATCGGCTGGCCTTACCAGCACTCGCCTTACGGACCGTTGTTCACGCTCGCGAGCTACGCGGCCGCGCCGGTCGGGCTCGGAGCCGGGCTGTGGGCACTGAAGGCGCTGGCGGTCGCGGGCACCCTCGCGGCCGTCGCCCTGACCGACCGCGCGGCACTCGCCGCGGGCAGTTCGCGGCGCTACGCCGTGGCGTTCGTCGGCCTGAATCCGGTCATGCTCGAGCTGGCGCTCGGCGGTGCCCACAACGACACGCTCGTACTGGCCTTCATCGCGGGCGCGCTCGTTCTCGCCGGCGCACCCGAGCCCCGCGGCGCGCCCAAACCCGCGCCCGCGCCCGAGCCCCGAATGCCAGCCGACCGGAGATCGCTTCGATCGCCGATCGGCGGCGCCTTGACGCTGGCGATCGGCGTGGGCATCAAGGCGACGGCCGGAATCGTGCTGCCGTTCATCGTGCTCGCCCCGCGCTCCTGGCGCGAGCGCGGGCGCGTGGCGCTGGCAAGCCTCGCGGGCCTGGCGCTCGTGGCGATCCTCGGGCTGATCGGCTTCGGCACGCACGCGCTCGGCTTCATCGGCGCGATCGGCGAGCAGCAGCAGCTCGTGGCGGTTCACAGCGTCCCCGCGGAGACCGCCAGGCTCGTCGGGCTGACCGGCACCCCGACCTGGTGGCGGCACTGCTTTTTGGTCGCTTTCGTGCTGATCTTTTGCTACGCGCTGTATCGCACCGCGCGCGGCGCCGACTGGCGCGTGGCGGCTGCCTGGACTTTGCTTGCGCTGCTGCTCTCGACGGCCTGGCTCTTGCCCTGGTACGCGATCTGGCCGCTGCCGCTAGCGGCCGTCTGCCGCGATCGGCGCCTGCGCGCGGCCACGCTCGTCGTCTGCGTCTACGCCGTCCTTATCCATCTGCCGCTCGCCGACCCTTTGCTGAGCGCCCCCGTCGCCCACGCCCAGCCCCGCCATGGCCACGTCGGCGCCCTCGGACGCTGAGACGGTCTGGAATTCGCCCGTCTCGAAGTCTTTGACGACATCGCGCTCGATCTCCGCGAGCGAGGCCTCGGGTCGCAACCGGCGCAGGCGGATCGCGTCCAGGCGCCTGAACTTGAAGATCTCGAGTACATAAACCAAGTACACGCTGGCCGCCACCACGAACAGACCGAGCGCGATCATCACGAGCACCCAACCGGTCCGCAGGTGGCCGTGATGGTTGCTGTAAGGCACGAACCGCAGCGCCAGCGCCAAGCCGGCGAGCATCAAGGTCCAGGCGTACAGGTATGCGATCGTTCGCCGACTCGAGAAGCCGATCCTGGCCATGCGGTGATGGAAGTGCTCGCTGTCGGATTCATAGATCGGGCGCCTGTACTTCAAGCGCTTGAGCACCACGAAAGTCGTGTCCAGGAAGGGCACCGCCAGCAGGATCAAAGGCAGCACGAGCGAGACCACGGCCGTCGTCTTGACGGCGGCCTCGACCGCGATCACGCCCATCAACAGGCCCAGCAGGTTGGCGCCACAATCGCCCATGAAGCTGGATGCCGGCGGGAAGTTGAAGATCAAGAAGCCGATCGCGGCGCCCGCTGTCAGCGCCGCCAGCACGCCCGGCTGCTGGCGGTCGAGGTCGAACGCGATGATCGCCATCGCCCCAGCGATGATCGCGCACACGCCTGCCGCCAAGCCGTCGACGCCGTCCGAGAAGTTGACGATGTTCATCATCGCTACCAAGCCGATCACGGTCAAGATCGGCCCAGCGTTTGTGACGCCCGCGTTGGGTAGGGCCAGTTTGCCGATGAACGGCAATGTGACCGCTTTGACGGCTACCCCATAGTTGACGACGATCACGGCCGCCACCACCTGGCCCGCCAGCTTCAGCGGCGGCGGCAGGTCATAGCGATCGTCGAGCGCCCCCACGACCGTGATCACGGCCGCGCCGAGAAGCACGCCTGTCCAGAGCGCGTGGTCGTGGTAATAGCCGGCCGGCAAAAAGACCAGACCCGCGACGAGCACCCCCGCGAAGATCGCCAAGCCCCCCAACAGCGGGGTCGGCCGCTCCGACAGACCCCGCTCGCGCGGTTCGTCGATCATGTTGACCGACTTCGCGAAGCGCATCGTAAGAGGCGTCACCAGCGCGGATACCGCGGCTGCGACCAGGAACGCGTAGAACGCGTCGAGTGGGGTCGGATCGACCATCGACTGCGCTACAGCATCGCAGGCGCCGTGGTCGACGGCTTACGCCGCGGCGGGCGCGGCCAGCGACTCGTACAGCGGGTAGCGCGCCACGATCGCCTGGACGCGCTCGGCCAGTACGCCGGCCTCGGCCTTGAAGTCGGGCGCCAGCAAGGCCTTCGCGAGGATCTCGCCGACCTCGGTGAAGTCTTCCTCGAGCAGGCCCCTGGTCGCCAAGGCCGGCGTGCCGATGCGCAGACCAGAGGCCTCCATCGGCGGGCGCGGATCGAACGGGACCGCGTTGCGATTGACCGTGATGCCGATCTCGTGCAGCCGGTCCTCGGCCTCGCGCCCGCTCAGCTCGGGCCGCAGGCCGCGCAGATCGACCAGCACCAGGTGCACGTCGGTGCCGCCGCTCAGCACGTTCAGTCCGGTTCCCCCGCCCGCGCTCGCGCCGCCCGCGCTGGCGCCATCCGCGCCCGTGCCGCCCGAATCGCCGCCATCGCCGAGCAGTTGCTCGGCGAGTATGCGCGCGCCCGCGACCGTGCGCCGCTGACGCTCGGCGAACAGCTCGCTCTGAGCGATCCGCAAAGCGACCGCCTTGGCCGCGATCACGTGCTCCAGGGGGCCGCCCTGCTGGCCGGGGAAGACGGCGGAGTCGATCTTCTTGGCGTGCTCTTGCTTGCACAAGATGATGCCTGCGCGCGGGCCGCCCAACGTCTTGTGGGTCGTGGTCGTGACCACGTCGGCGCCGTACTCGACGGGGTTGGGATGGAGTCCGGCCGCGACCAGGCCGGCGAAGTGCGCCATATCGACCATCAACAGCGCGCCGACCTCGTCGGCGATCTCCCGGAAGCGGGCGAAGTCGAGCTGCCTTGGATACGCCGACCAGCCGGCCAGGAGCAGCTTCGGGCGCCGCTCGAGGGCGATCTTGGCGACCTCGTCCATGTCGATCAGGCTTGTCTTAGGGTCGACCTCATACGCCGCCACGTCGTAAAGGCGCCCGGAGACGTTGATCTTCATGCCGTGCGTCAGGTGGCCGCCGTGGGCAAGCGAAAGGCCCATGATCGTGTCGCCCGGTTGCAGCAGGGCGTGGTAGACGGCTGTGTTCGCTTGGGCGCCCGAGTGGGGCTGCACGTTGGCGTGCTCGGCGCCGAACAGGGCCTTGGCCCGGTCGATCGCGAGCTGCTCGGAGACGTCGACCCACTCGCAGCCGCCGTAATAGCGCCTGCCCGGATATCCCTCGGCGTACTTGTTCGTCAAGACCGAGCCCTGGCATTCGAGGACCGCGCGCGGCACGAAGTTCTCGGAGGCGATCATCTCCAGGGTGCTCTGCTGGCGCTCCAGCTCGCCGCGCAGCGCGGCCGCGACCTCGGGGTCGACCTCTTCGAGCGGCCGATCGAAGTAGTCGGGGCTTAGATCTGGCGGCTTGAGGTCGGACATGACGCTCTCCTTGGCAGCTCGAAAGACGATATGTGCCCAGGCGCGCGGCGCGAGAACCCGTCGCTCCCCGGTGGTCGATTCCACTCAAAGCGCCAGTCGCGACGGTGCGGATATGAGGCTAGCAGGGCAACGTTATGGCGAGCGGGCCAGCATAGTTCTCCGCTCAGTCCAGCAGCCGCCCAATCTCGGCGGCGCCGAGCGGCCCTTCGCGGACGATCCGCCAAACTCCGGAGCGCTCGTAGTCGCGCAGGTCGAGCACGGTCGAGGCGACCCCGGGCAGCTCGCCGCCGTCGAGCACGAGGTCGGCGCCGGCCCTGATCTCGGCCGGAACGTCAGTCAGGCGCCTGCGGTCGGGCTCGCCCGAGCGGTTGGCGCTCGACTGCAGGAGCGGCCCCTCGAATGCGGTCAGAGCGACGTTACGGTCAGGCAGAAGCGGAACGCGCAGGCCAAGGGTCTCGAGCGCCGGGTCCGGGAGGTTCATGTCTGGAAGGATTGTGTCCGAGAGGGTCCGTCCGAGGGCACAAATCCGTTCGCGACCGCCCCCTGGATCGCAACCACGCGCCCAGACCGGGCTGCACGCCAGCGGATAGCGATGTGCTGGGTTCGGCAGCAGCAGGGTCAGCGGCCCTGGCAGCAGCGAAGCGAGCGCTCCGCGCGCGCGTGGCCCCAGCTCGGGCAGTGCCCTCAGGGCGGCCTCGAGCGCGAAGAACATGACCGCCGCGGGCCGCTCCGGCGGCCGGCCCTTCAGCTCGTACAGGCGCCTGACGGCCCGCTCAGAACAGGGGTCGCAGCCGAGGCCGTAGACCGTGTCCGCCGGGAACACGACGACCCCGCCGGCCGCGACGCACTCGCTTAGGCGCGCAGCGTCCCGGCCACTGAGCATCGAGGCGGGCTCGCCGGAGACCGCACCGTGCTTGCCCGCGAGCGCACCAGACGCGCCGGGCGGCCCGCCACGCTCGCCGCCAGAGACACCGCTCAACGGGACCCCGACACGACCCGCTCGATCCCCGCCAGATCGCGCTCGGCGTGGGCGTCCGTGAAACCGGCCGCCCGCATCGACTCGATCACGGCCGGGGCCTGGCCGGCGCCTATCTCGATTGCGAGGGCACGCGCGCGCGTGTGCCCCGCGACTTGCCAGACAAGCTCTCTGACGACCTCCAGGCCATCGGGGCCGGCGAACAGCGCGCCCGGCGGCTCGTGCCTGGCGATCTCCGGCGCCAGCCCAGCCCGGTCTCCAGCGGAGACGTACGGCGGGTTGGACACGATCGCGTCGAACTCGTCAGGCACCCCGGCCAAGAGGTCCGCATGCAGCCACTCGACCGTGTCCAGCCCGAGCCGCCGGGCGTTGGCTTCGGCCACCGCCAGCGCATCCTCGCTGACATCGCTGCCCGTCACCTTCAGGTCCGGGCGCTCGTCGGCCAGCGCCAAGGCGATCGCGCCGCTGCCCGTGCCCACGTCGAGCACGCGCGCGCCGGAAGGCAGCCGCGCGAGGAGCAGTTCGACCAGCAACTCGGTCTCCGGACGCGGGATAAGTACCCGATGATCGACCGCCAAGGACAGCCTGCGGAAGGCCCGGAAGCCGGTGATGTAGGCAACCGGTTCGCGCTCGACCGCGCGCCTGCGCACGGCCTCCTGAACGGCGCGCACGGCCGGCCCCGAGACCGTCAGCTCCTGACCGGGGGCGCCGACGGCCGTGCCGATCAAAAGGCGCTCGCGCGGTACGCCGAGGGCGTTGGCCACGAGCAGTTCGGCATCGAGCCGTGGAGTCTCACAGCCCGCGGCCGCGATCGCCGTGACGGCGCCGTCTAGCGCATCGCGTACGGAGGTGTCGGTGGCGATCAAGCTCCTGCCTGCCCGCCGTCCGGTCCGATCACACCGCGGCCTGGGCCTGCAAGCGCAGGCGCCGCTCGTCGGCCTGCAGGCCCGCGGTCAGCTCATCGAGCTGGCCTTCGAGGACCTGGTCCAGATTGTGGACCGTCAACTTGATGCGGTGGTCGGTGACGCGCCGCTCGCCGTAGTTGTAGGTCCTGATCTTCTCGGCGCGATCGCCGGTGCCGACCTGCGAGCGGCGGTCTGCCGCCAGCTCGGCCTGCTGCTCGGCGATAGCCCGCTCGTACAGCCTCGCGCGCAGGACCCGCAGCGCCTTCTCGCGGTTCTGGAGCTGTGACTTCTCGTCCTGCATCGAGACGACGATCCCGGAAGGCCTGTGCGTGATGCGCACGGCCGAGTCGGTCGTGTTGACCGACTGCCCGCCCGGGCCCGACGAGCGGTAGACGTCGATCTGGAGGTCGTTCGGGTCGACCTCGACGTCAACCTCCTCGGCCTCCGGCAGCACCGCGACGGTCGCCGTCGAGGTGTGGACGCGTCCCTGGGACTCCGTCTCGGGGACGCGCTGGACGCGATGGGTGCCGCCCTCGAACTTGAACACCGAGTAGGCGCCAGAGCCTTTGATCGCGAACGTGTACTTGCCTTCGCCGATGTCCATCGACTCGGTCGCGAAACCGAGGCGCTCGGCATAACGGCTCAGCATCCGGTACAGGTCGCCCGCCCACAGCCCGGCCTCATCGCCCCCGGCGCCGCCCTGGATTTCGACGATCACGTTCTTCTCGTCGTTGGGGTCTGGCTCGATCATCGCCAGCCTGATCTCCTCCTCGAGCGTCTCGATCCGCTCGCGCGCGCCGGCCAGCAGCTCGCGCAGCTCGGGGTCATCGCCGTCCTCCGCCAGCAGTTCCTCGGCTCCGGCGGCGTCGTCGCGCGCGCGCCTCCATTCGCGCGCGAGCTTTGCGGCCGGCTCCAGCTGACTGTAAGCGCGTCCGGCCGCCGCGTAGCGCTCGCGGTCGCCGATCACCTCTGGATCGGTCATCTGCTCGCCGAACTCGGCGAAGCGAGCTTCGATCTGCTCAACCAGGTCTTCGATCACGAGACCCAGTCTATGGGCCTACCTCGGCAGGCCCCTACGCGCCGATCCCTACGCGACGACCTCCACGCCGACAAGGTCCTCGGCCGACAGCTCGCCGGGGGTCTCGCGCTCCAATACCGCCTCCAAAGCCGCGATCGCGACCGCCAGCTGGTCGTGGTCTGGCTCGCGTGTGGTCAAGAGCTGCAGTTGCATCCCGGGCCACATCAGCGCCCGTACCCACCGGCGGCTCCGGTTGCGCCCGGCGAACTTGATCAGCTCGAACGAGATGCCGGCGATCAAAGGAACGCCGAGGATGCGCGTGATCACGAGCCAATACCAAGCCGGCAGACCGATCGGCGCGAACACGAAGATCGCGACGATCATCACGACCAGCAGAAAGCTCGTGCCGCAGCGCGGGTGCAGGCGCGAGAAGCGCTGCGCGTTGTGCGGTGTCAGCGGCAGGCCGGCCTCGAAGCAGGAGATCGTCTTGTGCTCGGCGCCGTGGTACTCGAACACGCGGCGCAGATCGCGAATACGCGAGAGCAGGAACATGTAGCCGAGGAACAAAGCCGTTCGTACGATCCCCTCGATCACCCAGAACAGGACCGAGCTATGCAGTTGGCCCTTGATCAGGCTGGTCAGTCCGACGGGTATCAAAAAGAAGAGCACTATCGCCATCGCCACAGCCAAAACCACGGTGCCGATCCAGACGGCCTTCGGGATCTCTTCGCCCTGTGCCTTTTCCTCATCGCCTTCCCCTCCAGCCGAGTCCTTCGGCGAGGCCTCCTCGGGCGGGAGCTGGGCGTTGGCCGAGACCTCGAGGGCCTTGAAGCCGATCGCCAGCGAGCCGCCAAGGGCCACGATCCCGCGCACGATCGGCAGTCTCAGGACACGGTGCCTGCGCATCGCCGAGTCCAGCTTGAAAACGCTGACCTCGATCTCGCCGAGCGCCGGCTCCTCAGGCGACCGTCGAGCCTCGTGCAACTGCTCGTCCGTCGGCTTGCGTACCGCTACGGCCCAGTTGCCGACGCCCCTCATCATCACGCCCTCGAGCACGGCCTGACCGCCGAGCGGCGCGTCGCGCGAAGCGCTCAGCTGCCCGTCGGCGTCCAGCTCGAACTTGGGCTCGCGCTCCCCCGGGAGCGTCGTCGGCTCGGCATCCGGGCCTCTCGTCGGCGTCGTCGCGGGGGCGGCCGGCGAGGTGGACATCGAAGGTCTCGCTAGGAGGCCGTAGTGGCCTGGCCGCCGGCCGTTGCCTGGGCGCGACGGCCCTTAGCCATGCGCCGCTGGAAACGCTCGACGCGCCCGCCCGTGTCGACCAGCTTCTGGCGGCCGGTATAAAACGGATGGCAGTTAGAGCAGACCTCTACGTGCAGCTCCTCGCGCGTGGCCCTCGTCGTGAACTCGTTGCCACAGGTGCACCGCACGTTGGCAAGCATGTAGTTGGGATGTATGTCGCTCTTCATTGACAACTCATTCTAGCGGCGCTTCAGGAACCGGCGGTGCCGGTGCCGGCTCTTGGCAGCGCGGAGAGCGCCGTTCGTCGCGCTTGACCATATGTCCGTGGGGTCCGTCCCAGCGAAAAGTGATCAGCGCACGGTAGTCCGCCGGCGCCGCCAGGTTCGTGAACTGTTCGATGTGCTTGTAAGTCTTGACGCCGGAGTCCGCGTAATGCCAGGCGCCAACTCCGGGGGCCAGCACCGGTCGATAGCCGGCTTCGCCGGGGGTGCGCTCGAGCAGTTCGATCCTCATCCCCATCCGCGTAATCCCTGCCAGCGCGATCATTTCGCCGCCAAACGAGGCCGCCCGTTCGGAGGCCGCGCTCGCCGTCAAGCACTGCATGAGCGACGCCGAGTCGCTCGTCTGACCAGACGCCTGGCCGGCGCCAGCGACCCGCGCCACGCCGTCAGCGCGCGCCGAAGCCGTAACACCCGCCCAAGCCAACGCCGCCGCGCACGCGCCCCCGCACGCCCAGCGCCGGCCTTTGACAGTCCATCCGGTAGAGGTCATCAAGCCCATGACACCTTCCTAACACCAGTTGGGGCCGCACGTTTCGGACTTATCAATCGACAACTGCCATTTTACAGCCGCCCGAGTCAGCCGGAACGCGTCCTGAGCGTCCTCGACCAAGCAGAGCAAGGACGCAGCGAGTGAAGTGTGCTCTGCACACGAACGAGTGAGGACGCTGGCCGATCTCGGACGATCGGTATGCGCCGTGTCGAGGGCGCTCAGGTAATTTGGTAGAGGGGGCCGTCGCCTCCCTCTGGGGTCGTCAGGCGACCGCCCTTGGCGGTAATGGCGCCGCATTGGACGCAGTTCGTGTAATTGACGATCACGTCGACGGGGCCATGATCGGGAGCGTCCTCGGGGATCTCATAGACCCCGGCGGGGCACATCCAGCGCCACGTTTCGGCCAGCTCGCGGGGGACGTGCTTCTGGACCCTGATGTGGTTTGGGGCGTCGTCGCGGGTCGCGTTGCCGGTGATGAAGACGGACGACAGCTTGTCGAACGTGTATTTGCCGTCGGGCTTCACGTAGGACTCGGACGTGTCGCCGATGAACATCGGCTTGGCGTCGTTGCGGTGCCAGGACTCGCGGCCGGGGAGCTTGCCTTTGGTGATCTGCTGGATGCCACTCAGCGGACCACCCAGCAGAAGACCCTTCTGGAGGGGCTGTCTGGCGTTGCGGACCTCCCACAGCTCTTTGCCGACAGAGGAATTCTCGATCGCCTGCTCGTAGGCAATCAGGTCGGTGCTGCCGGCCTTCAAGGCCGCATAGATCGACTCGGCGGCGAGCATCCCGGACTTGATGCAGTGGTGGACGCCCTTGAGGGCCATCGTGTCGACCATGCCGGCCGAGTCGCCGACGAGCAGGGCGCCGGGCATCGTCAGCTTCGGCATCGACCAATAACCGCCGCCGGGTAGGGCCTTGGCGCCCCAGGCGACGCGTTCGCCACCCTCGAGGATCGAGCGCACGAGCGAATGCGTCTTGAAGGTCTGCAAAAGGTCGTGAGCTGAGGTCGTGGCGTCGGCGTACTCCAGCTCGACAACGAAGCCGATCGAGATCAGGTGCTCGCCTTTGGCGTTGGTCATCGGATAGATCCAGGTGCCCCCGATCTGGCCGTACTTGGGGGAGATCTTCAACGGCCAGGGACCCATCGTGTGGATCAAACGGTCCAACGGCTTGGGGACCTTCCAGACCTCCTTGACGCCCAGCTCCCAGACCTGAGGCTCGCGGTGCGCGGCGAGGTCGAACTCCTTGATCGCGGCGCCCGTCAGATGGCCCCAACAGCCCTCGGCGAGTACGGTCGCCTCGGCCTTGATGTCGGTGCCGGGCTCGAAGTTGCCGAGCGGCTCGCTGTCCTTGCCGCGGCCCTTGTCGCCGGAGCGCACGCCGACGACGGTGCCGTCCCGCACGATCAGCTGGGTGGCCGCCGTCTCGGTCAGGATGTAAGCGCCGGCCTCTTCGGCCTGCTTCTGCTGGTAGCGGGCCAATGCGGAGACGGAGACGACCTCGTTGCCGTGGTTCTTGAACGGCGGCGGCGTCGGGATGCGGACGGCGAGCTTGGATGTGGGCGTCAGGTAGACGGCCTCCTTGGTGACCTCGCCGAAGGCGAAGCCCTCCTCGCGCCACTGCTCGCGTGTCAGCTCCGGGAACAGCTCCTGCAGGGCCCCCGGCCGCATGACCGCGCCTGAGAGGTTGTGACCACCACAGGTCTTGGCCTTCTCGACGACCGCGACCGGCACTTCGCCGAGGCGCTCCATCGTCTCTGGATCGTCGGCCAGTATCTGGAGCAGCCGGTTGGCGCACGCCAGGCCGGCGGTGCCGCCGCCGACGATCGCGACGCCGACCTCGATCAGCTCGTCCTCGGCGTCGAGTCCGCGCTTGACGAACTCCTTCTTGGAGTCGACCGGCGGCGGGTAAGCCGCCGGTATGACCTTGCCGTTGTTGGAGCCGTTATGAGATGACATCGCTCGAGATCACTCTCCTTTGCCGATGGTGCCGCGCGCGCGCGGCACCCCACTGCGCGTTTCGCATCAGCCCGCCTTCTTGGCCTTGACCGCCTCGGTCAGCTTCGGCAGGATCTTGTTGAGATCGCCGACGATGCCGAGGTCCGAGAATTCGAAGATCGGCGCGTTCGAGTCCTTGTTGATCGCGACGATGTTCTCGGAGGCCTGCATTCCGACCTTGTGCTGGATCGCACCGGAGATGCCAGCCGCAAGGTACAGCTTTGGGGCGACCGTCTTGCCGGTCTGACCGATCTGAGCGGCATACGGGTACCAGCCGGCGTCGACAACGGCGCGCGTGGCGGCGACGGCCGCGTTGCCGCCGAACGCCGCGGCGAGATCTTCGGCCAGCTGGAAACCCTCAGCCTTGCCGAGGCCGCGACCGCCGGCGACGAGGATGTCGGCACCCTCGATGTCGACGTCCGCGCCGCGCTGTTCGCCGCGCGTCACCATCGTCGCCTGGGTGGACTGCTGGCTCAGCTCGAAGCTGAGCTGCTCGACCGGCGCGTCTGGACCGCCGACGTCCTTGATCTCGAACGCGTTCAGGCGGCCGATGATGATGCCGACCGGCGAGCGGTATTTGATCTCTGAAATCGCGGAGTCGCCGAGGATCGGGCGCTCCGCGATCAGCTCGCCGTTCTCGGCGCGTACCGACGTGACCTCCATCGCCACACCGGCGCCGAGCCGTGCGGCCAAGCCGGCGCCGATCTCGAAGCCGAGCAGGCCACCGCCGAACAGCGCGTAGGAGTAGTCGCCTCCGGAGATGGCGGCGGCCATCGCGTCGACGAGCGGCTGTGCCAAGCCCTCGGGACCCTCGGCGACGAGCACCTTCTTGGCGCCGTATTTGCCGAGCGACGCCGCCAGATCCCGGGGCACGTTCTCACCGAGCAGGATCGCGTGCGCCTCGCCGCCGAGTTCGCCGGCGAGCTTGGCGCCCTCAGAGACCGCGCCAAGCGAATTCTTGTTGATCGCGCCGTCGTAATGAAGCGCGTAGACCAGAATATTTGGCATCTAGATCAGCTTCCTCTCGTCGAGCCAGGCCACGATCTGTTCGACCGTCTCGTTGGTGTCCTCGTCCTCGATGATCTGCCCCGCGGCCTTCGCCGGGGGGGCCTTGGCGGCGACCCACTGGGCGGCCGAGTTATCGCCGCCGACTTTGCTCGCGTCGATGTCGACATCGGAGGCGGTCACGGCGTCGAGCGGCTTCTTCTTGGCGCCCATGATCGCCTTCAACGAGGGATACCGAGGCTCGTTGATGGCGTCGCCGACTGAGATGACGGCGGGCAGCTTGATCTGGACGGTGTCGTAGCCGTACTCGGCCTGACGCTCGCAGCGCAGCGCCTCGGCCTCGACGTCCATCTTGATGACCTGGGTCAGCGAGGGCATGCCGAGGTGCTCGGCTACGACTGCGCCGATCGTGTAGCACTCGCCATCGTCGGACTGCTGGCCAAGCAGGACCAGGTCGGGGCTCTCGCGCTGCAAGGTCTTGGCCAGGGCATAACCGGTGGCGGCGACGTCCGAGCCGGCGACGGCCGGATCGGACAGGTGCACCGAGCGGTCGGCGCCCAGTGAAACGGCCTTGTGCAGGGCACGCACAGCCGACTCGGGGCCCATCGTGACGGCAACAATCTCCTCGACCGGGACGGCGCCGCCCTCCTTGATCTGCATTGCTGCCTCGATCGCGTGGGTGTCGTACGGGTTCAGATTCTTCTCGCCGCTGCGGTCCATGCGCCCCGTCGAGGGGTCAATCCTCTTCTCGACGGCGGCGTCCGGGACCTCCTTGACGAGGACGCATATCTTCATTGGTTCGGCTGCTCCTTGTAGGTCTGTTGCTAAGAATGCTAAACGATCGAGCGGTTGACTGACGAGTCAATCAACACTAGATCGCCACGTCAGCTGTCTGACACTGACGCGCGAATGAAGTCGACGATCGACTGGGTCGAAGCTCCGGGCGTGAAGACCTCGGCGATACCAAGGCGCTTCAGCTCGGGGATGTCTTCGGCGGGGATCGTGCCGCCGACCGTGACGAGCACGTCGTCGACGTTCTGCTCGCGCAGCAGCTCGACGATCCGGGGCACCAACGTCATGTGGGCGCCAGAGAGGATCGAAAGGCCGACCGCGTCGGCGTCCTCCTGGATGACGGTCTCGACAATCTGCTCGGGAGTCTGGTGAAGGCCCGTATAGATGACCTCCATGCCGGCGTCCCTGAGGGCCCGGGCGATGATCTTGGCCCCGCGATCGTGGCCGTCAAGGCCGGGCTTGGCGACGACCACACGGATCTTGCCCTTGTGGGCTTCGGGCGTCGAAGGGGAAGCTGCGGGGGCGGTCATGGCGGCAGAGGTTATTGGCGCGCCTGCACTCGTGCCTCGCCGCGCCCGCCGAGCCGGCCCTTGGCGAGCCCGCCGACGCCCCCGAGCGCGGCCGCCCCGATCACCCCCGCGATCAGCTTCAGGTGCCGGCCGAGCCTGTCCAGGTGGACGATCTCCCAGCCTTCGTCGGTCGCGATGCGACGCAGCTCGGCGTCCGGATTGACGACGACCGGATGGCCGACCGTCCGCAGCATCGGCAGGTCCGACTCGGAGTCCGAGTAGGCGTAGGAGGCGCTGAGGTCGATGTCCTTGACCTCGGCGAGCGCTTTCATCGAGAAGACCTTTCCCTCTCTGTAGTTGAAAGGCCCGGCGGCGCGGCCGGTGTAGCGGCCATCGACGATCTCAGAACGCGAGCCGAGACCGCCGTCGAAGGCCAGTACGTGAGCCAACAGGTCGGCCATCTCCTGGGAGGCGGCGGTCACGATGTAGACGAGCAGGCCGTCGTCCTGGTGGGCGTAAGCGCGGTCGAGCATGTGCGGGTACAGCCTCGGCAAGACCCCGGCGAGGACCCGCGGCGAGAGGCGCTGCAGGTTGCGGACCGGCACGTTCTCGATCATCTCGGCGACCCGCTTGCGCACCTCGTCGGCCCTGTCGTCGGTCGAGCCGCGCAGCCTGAACCTCAGGTTTTCGTAAGCGTCCTTCGCCAAGCGCCTTCTCGAGATCATGCCCGACTGGTAGGCCGCCTTGGCGAAAAAGATCCCCGAAGACCCCGCCATCAAGGTCCGGTCGAGGTCGAAGAAGGCCGCCGCGCGGGTCGGTCCGGCCGGCTCGTTATTGGCCGGCGGATCGCCGGTTCGATTTTCGACCACCACAGGGGCATCTCGTTCGACCGGCGCGCTCATGTCGATCGGATGGGCCTCAGACGCGCAGGATCACGGCGTCGCCCTGCCCTCCACCCGAGCAGATCGCCGCACAGCCGAGGCCGCCGCCGCGGCGGCGAAGCTCGAACACGAGCGAGCCCAGGATTCTCGCGCCTGAGGCGCCGATCGGATGGCCCAAGGCGATCGCGCCGCCGTTGACATTGACGCGGTCCTCGTCGATGCCGAGCATCCGGATCGAATTGAGTGTCACCGACGCGAACGCCTCGTTGATCTCCCAGACATCGATGTCGCCGGGCTGCAGACCCGCCTTCTCGAGCGCCTTCTTGGCGGCGGAAGCAGGCGTCGTGGCGAGGTAAGCGAAGTCGTTGGCCGACTGGGCGTGAGCGACGATCTCGGCGAGCGGCTCCTTGCCGTTGGCCTTGGCCCACTCCTCGGATGAGAGCACGAGCGCGCCGGCCGCGTCGTTGACGCCGGGCGAGTTGCCAGCGGTGTGCGATCCCTCCTTGCCGACCAGCCCCGGCAGCTTGGCGAGCACCTCGAGCGAGGTGTCGCGGCGCGGGGCCTCGTCGATCTCGACGACCGTCTCGGCGCCCTTCTTGCCTTTGACCGTGACGGAGACGATCTCCTCGGGCAGGCGCCCCTCGTCGGTGGCCGCCAAAGCCCGTTCGTGCGAGCGCAGAGCCCAGCGATCGAGATCGGCCCTGGTCAGCTCCAGCTCGTCGGAGATTTCAGTCGCCTCGACGAACATCTGCTTGCCGGAGAACGGGTTCGTCAAGCCATCGTGAACCATCGCGTCCAAGGCGGTCGCATCGCCCATGCGAAAGCCGAACCGAGCCCCCGGCAAAAGGTAGGGAGCCTGGGACATCGACTCCATGCCGCCGCCGACCCCGACCTCGACGTCGCCGGCCCTGATCGCCTGGTCGAGGATCACGCTCGCGCGCAGGCCGGAAGCGCAGACCTTGTTGATCGTCTCCGAAGAGACCTCCTTGGGTATGCCCGCCTTGATCTGGGCCTGCCGCGAGGGAATCTGGCCCTGGCCGGCCTGCAGGACCTGGCCCATAACGACGTGGTCGACCCGGTCGGGCTCGACCTGGGCGCGCTCCAGCGCGGCCTCGATCGCCTTCGCGCCGAGGTCCGTCGCGTCGAGGGTTGACAGGCCGCCGCCCATCTTGCCGATGGGGGTACGGGCGGCGCCAAGGATCACGGTGTTGGGCATGGTCTCGAAGACTCTCCTGGGTTCTAGAAGTTCGGGGCTGCGACAGCCATCCTAGACGAGGGCCGAGCGGGGCCTGGCGCGAACGCGAGTACAAGGCGGAAAGCTGGCGACTGGTGCACCGGGTATCGTCCTCGACTTCGTGCAGGTATCGAGCACTACACAACCCGGATCGGAGACCGACGCCGACACGATCGCGGTCGGGGTCTGTACCGGCGAGGACGCTCCGGCGAGCGCGCCCGCTGAGGTGGCCGAGCTGCTTGGCTCGGGCGAGGCCAGGCGCTCGTTCAAGGCGCTGGGGCTGACTCACGCCGCGGGCCGGCGCTGGCTGACCGTCGGCCTGGGAGAGCGCGCCAAGCTGACACCCGAGAAGGCAAGAGTCGCGGCCGCGACCGCGCATGGGCGGGCGTTGGAGGTCGGCGCGAAGACGTTGTGCATCGAGGGCCCCGATGGCGCCGGGCCCGACGTTGCCGCGGCGTTCGCGGAGGGCGCGATCCTCGCGGACTACCGATACGACCGCAACAAGTCAAAGCCCGCCGGCGCGGACGCCGCCCACGACGAAGCCGCGCCCAAGCATCTGGAGCGCCTCATCGTCTCAGCGCCCGAAGCCGGCGATGAGCTGGAAACACGGATAAGCGAGGCCGCCGTCGTGGCGCGGGCCGCGAACGCGGCCCGCGACCTGCAGAACAGGCCCGCCAACGACCTGACCCCGACCGCGCTCGGCGAGTACGCGGTCGCGCTGGCAAGCGAGATCGATGGTTTGAGCGTCGAGGTAGAGGGCAGCGCGGGCCTCGCCGCGCGCGGTATGGGCTCCTTCGCGTCGGTCGCCAAGGGCTCCGAGCAGGAGCCGGCCCTGATCACGCTCCGCTACGAGCCGCCCAGCGGCTCTGAGATCCCGGCCGACCGACCGGTGCTGAGCTTCGTCGGCAAGGCCGTCACGTTCGACAGCGGCGGCATCTCGTTGAAGCCGGGCGCCAAAATGGCCGAGATGAAGTTCGACATGTCCGGTGGCGCGGCGGCGCTCGAGGCGACCGCCGCGATCGCCAGACTGGGACTGCCGATCAAGCTCGTGACCGTCGTCGGGGCGACCGAGAACCTGCCCAGCGGCCGGTCGGTCAAGCCCGGCGACATCGTTACCGCGGCCAACGGCAAAACGATCGAGGTCAACAACACCGACGCCGAGGGCAGGCTCGTCCTGGCCGACTGCCTCTGTCACGCGGTCGAACTGGGGGCCGAGCGGATCGTCGACCTGGCGACCTTGACGGGTGCTGTGATCATCGCGCTCGGCTCTACTTACGCCGGGATCATCTCAAACGACGACGAGTTCGCCGGCGAGATCGTCGCGGCGGGCGAGCGGACCGGCGAGATCGTCTGGCGACTGCCTCTGCACGAGGAGTACGACGAGCTGATCAAGGGCACCTACGGCGACCTCGACAACGCTCCCGAAGGCCGCAAGGCGGGCACGATCGTCGGTGGCGCGTTCCTGTCGAACTTCGTCGGAGAGGTGCCCTGGGCCCACCTCGACATCGCCGGGTCGGCCTGGGATCTCGGCCGCGGATACGCCCCGAAGGGGGCCTCCGGGTACGGCGTCCGACTGTTGGTCGAGTTGGCCAAGTCTTACTGTGTCTGAGCGCGTAGGCTCGTCGTGCGATGGACTTCGACCTAAGCCAAGAGCATGAGCTGATCAGGCGCACCGTCCGCGAGTTCGCCGAGGGCGAGGTCGCGCCGGTCGCCGAGGAGCTGGACCGGACGAAGGCGTTCCCGTACGCGATCGTCAAGAAGCTGGGCGACTTGAACCTGATGGGGATCCCCTTCCCGGCCGATTACGGCGGCGGCGGCGGCGACACTTTGGCGTATGTGCTCGCCGTCGAGGAGCTGACGAAGGTGGACAGCTCGGTGGCGATCACTGTGTGCGCGCACACCTCGCTCGGCACCCAGCCAATCTATCTGTTCGGGTCTGAGGCCCAAAAGCAGGAGTGGCTGCCACAGCTGTGCTCGGGCCAGCGCCTCGGCGCGTTCGGCCTGACCGAGCCCGAAGCCGGCTCGGATGCCGGCAATACCCGCACGCGGGCGCTGCTGGACAGCGGCGATTGGGTGATCGACGGCGCCAAGCAGTTCATCACCAACGCCGGTACCGACATCTCCGGGATGGTCTGTATCACGGTTGTCACCGGCGAGGGGCACGGCGAAGGCAAGAAATCGGAGTCAGGCCCCGCCGGCCCACGGGAGATCTCGAACATCATCGTGCCCAATGGCACGCCCGGCTACGAACAGGGCGAGCCCTACCGGAAGATGGGCTGGAACGCGTCGGACACGCGGCCCTTGACATTCAGCGGCTGTCGGGTACCCGAGCAGAACCTGTTGGGCCCGCGCGGCCAAGGCTTCAAGCAGTTCCTGCACATCCTCGACATCGGCAGGATCGGCGTCGCCGCGATGGGCGTCGGCCTCGCGCAGGGCGCCCTCGACCAAGCGCTCGCTTACGCCAAAGAGCGCAAGGCCTTCGGCAAGCCGATCGCCAAGTTCCAGGCGATTGGAGCGAAGCTCGCGGACATGTCGAGCGAGATCGAGGCGGCCCGGCTCCTTGTCTACAAGGCGGCCCTCGAGAAGGACGCGGGCGCCAACTTTACTTTGACCGCCGCCCAGGCCAAGCTCAAGACCGGTCGCCTGGCGGTCCGCTGCGCTGAGGAGGCCGTCCAGATACACGGTGGCTACGGCTTCATCGAGGAGTACCCCGTCTGCCGGTTCTACCGAGACGCCAAGATCTTGACGATCGGCGAGGGCACCGACGAGATCCAGCAGATGGTGATCGCCAGGGCCCTCGGGGCCTAAGCCAGAGCCCGCGGGGTCCGAGAAGTCCCGCGGGGCCCGAGAGGGCTCCGAGAAGTCCCGCGGGGCCCGAGAAGTGTTATATATTTTTTGAAAACTACCTATGTATATATAAAGAGCTAATACGATGGTAGTTTTGACAAAAAAGAGAAGCACATTTGCCGCCCCTCCCTACGTTTCGATAGCCCCATAGCGTAAGCTGGCTGACCAGCCAATGGCTCAGCCTGAAGCCAACGTGGACCTACAGGAAGCGATCGACGACGACCGCTATACGGCCCCTGCCGAGTCGGTTCCGAGCCGGCACAAGGTCGTGACCCTACGCGACTGCGCCCGGGCCTTCTGGCGCCAGCCCTCTCCCCCGTACCTGTTCGGCGCGGTCGCCCTCGCGCTCGGCCTGCGCATCGCCCAGGGCGCCTGGTCCTGGCGCGATTTGGTGATGGTTGCCGGCCTGATCGCGGTGACGCCGTTCGTGGAGTGGCTGATCCACGTCTACATGCTGCACGCGCCCCCTTTCAACATGTTCGGCAAACGGGTCGAGATGCTTACCGCCCGCGAGCACCGGACCCACCACGAAGCCCCCGGCATCTTGGACGGGGTCCTGCTGCCCGTCTACGGAGTCTTGGTGTTCCTACCGATGATCGCGCTCGTCGACTGGGGCCTTTCGTTCCCGATCTCGTTCGTTCTCGGCGGTCCGCGCCTGGCGTACGCGACCACGGGAGTCCTGGTCAGCTTCACGATCCTGGCCGCCTACGAGTGGACCCACTTCCTGATCCACACGCCTTACCGGCCCAAACGGCGCTACTTCAAAGCGGTCTGGCGCAACCACAGGCTGCACCACTTCAAGAACGAGCGCTACTGGTTCGGCGTCACCTCGACCGTCGGCGACCGCGTGATCGGCACGATGCCCGACCAGAGTTCGGTCCCGAAGTCCGCCACCGCGCGCACGCTCGGCATCGAGCGCTGACGGGTCGGCCGGCGAGCGCGACTCAGCGCGGTTCGAGCACGACGAGCGGGATCTCGCGCTCGGTGCGCCGGCGATAGCCTTCGTAGCCGCTGTAGACGCCCACCATCAAAGCCCACAGCCTTGGACGCTCCTCGGGGGTGGCCACGCGCGCGTGCACGGGCCGCTGGCGCGAGCCGACCTGCACGGTCGTGTCGGGTTCAGCCATCAGGTTGTGGTACCAGGCCGGGTTCTTCGGGTACCCGCCCTTGGAGGCCACAAGGACCAGGTTGGCGCCATCCTCGCCATAGACCAAAGGGCTCGTACGATGCTTCCCCGTCTTGGCCCCGACGTGGTCGAGCAGCAACGACGGCGGCACGCCCGGGAAGCGGTGGCCGACGATGCCTTTCGTCGCTTTGTAGACGGTCGTATGGCCGCCCATGATTTTGCGCAGCAGCGGCCAGTTGTTGTCGACCCAGCTCAGGACATCCATGTTCGGCACCCTACACCGCCGAAGAGGAGCGCTCCAGCAGCGCCGTGGCCGCGCTCGCCGGATCCAGCCGCCGCGCAACCACGTCGTCGAGCAGCTTCTCGAACTCGGGGTCTTCGCGCAGCTCGTCCTCGAGGCGCCGGCGCAGCCTGGCGGTCGCGATCGCGATGACCTCGCTGTGGAGGTTGCGCCGCCTTCGTTCCTGCAGCTGACCGGCGGCAACGATGTGGGCGCGGTGCTCGTCGAGGGCGGACACCAGTTGCTCGATGCCAACGCCATGGGCGGCCTCAGTCTTGAGGATCGGCACGCGCCAGCGCGGGTGGCGGTCCTCTTCGGTGGAGTCGAGGTTCGCCAGCGAGAGCACCGACCTGATCTCTCTGACCATCGTGTCTGTCAGTGGATGGTCGGCCTTGTTGATGACGATCACATCCGGGATCTCCATCACGCCCGCCTTCAGGGCCTGGATCGAGTCGCCTGAGCCGGGCATCAGGACGAGCACGATCGTGTCGGCGTGGTCGATGATGTCGATCTCGGCCTGGCCAACGCCGACCGTCTCCACGAACACGTCTTCGCGGCCGGCCGCGTCGAGCAAGAGCGCCGCCTGCAGAGCCGCCTCCGAGAGCCCGCCGAGCGCGCCCCTGTTGGCCATCGACCGGATGAACACGCCCCTGTCAAGGAAATGCTCGCCCAGCCTGATGCGATCGCCGAGCAGGGCGCCTTCGGTGAACGGTGAGGACGGGTCGATCGAGAGTACCCCGACCGTCCTGCCGGCCGCCCGCCTTGCTGTCGTGAGCGCACCGATCAGCGTCGACTTGCCGACGCCCGGAGGACCCGTGAAGCCGACGACCGCGGCCGAGCCGGTATGCGGATAGACCTCCTTCACGAGCGCCCAACCCTCGGGCCGGTCGTCCTCGACCAGTGAGATCCCTCGCGCGAGCGCGCGGCGGTCGCCGGCGAGCAGGCGCGTGGCGAGGTCCGATGGCGCTGGCGAGGGCACCGGCGAAGTATCTAGGATGCCCGCTCGTGACACGGCCTCGGGACTATCTGCGCACATGGCGCTGGATGCGCGCCAACAACATGGTCAACCGCCACTACGCCATCCTCGGCGTCAGATGGCTGTGGTTGAAGGCGCGCTGGCGCGGACGCCTTCAGACCGACGGCATCTGCTTCGTCTGCTCCGGCGTCAAGCTCGAGATCGGCCGCGACGCGACCCTCCGCATCGGCCGCTTTGCCTGGATCGGCAACGGCACCAAGATCAGAGTCCACGAGGGTGAGGTCCAGATCGGCGCCAAGACCGTGATGGGCCAGGAGTGCACGATCTCCGCATACCAACACGTCGCGATCGGCCGCGAGTGCATCGTCGCCGACCGCGTGATGCTGATCGACTTCGACCACGGCGTCGTCGAGGTCGAGCGCCCGATCCGGTTGCAAGGCATCTACAAGCGCGACGTCGAGGTCGCCAACAACGTCTGGATCGGCTATGGCGCCTGCATCCTGAGGGGGGTCGAAGTCGGCGACAACGCGATCGTCGGCACCAGCGCGGTCGTCACCAAGACCGTGCCCGACAACGCGGTCGTGGCGGGCATCCCGGCCCAGGTGATCCGGATGCGCGAGACGCCCAAGTCGCTGCGCTGGGACTAAGGCGCCAGCAGCACCCGAAGACCGGCATGCTTGGCCAGCTCGCGCAGCCCGGCCTCGCCGGCGTCCGGCCCGTCCAACAAGGCCCGCTCGAGCGCGGCACGGTGCCCCTCGAAGCGCTCCTTCGCGTATGGAACGGCCAGCTCGCGGGAGACCATGAACGCCCAATCGGAGGCCTGCAAGGCCAACAGCTCGCGGACCGCGGCCGGCCCAGCCGATCTGACGTTCGCGCAAGCCACTGTCCGCAGCTCGGCTGACCTCGTGGCGAACGCGATGTCGGCGACCGCCGGCCCCGACCAGGTAGACAGGTCGCCGGCCTGTCCCCAGCTCGTGACCCCGAGCACTTCGTCCCGCTCGATCGGCGCCGGCTCGAAGCGCTCGGCCGCGTCGTCGAGGTTCACCAGCTCGAGACCCTGCTCAACGCACTCCTCGATCACCGCCTGTAGCCAGGCCACGCCCTCGTACCACCAGTGGCCCAACAGCTCCGTGTCCAAAGCGCAGACGACGAGGCCGCCACCGGGCTGGTCCTTGCCGTCGCGCGACAGACGCTCCCGGGTGCGCGCAACAAAGTCCGCGGCGTGCACACACACGCGCGCGCGCGCCGCTTCGCGGTCATATGCCTCACCGTCGTTGCGCCATGGATTGTGATGGTGGACGGTATGCCGGTGGTAGTCCCTGTAAAGGCCGTCGGCCGGATAGCCGTTATCGCTCCAGACGAGTGCGATCGTGGCCCGGTCGATCGGATAGAGAACGATGCCGGCCTCGGACACGAGCGGCCTCAGATGAGCGGGCGCGCCGAGCCCGTACTTGCCGGTCAGCTCGACGCACGTGCCCGTCACGCCCGCGCGCGCCAGCAGCGGCTCCAGGTCGGGCCCGTACGCGCACTCCGGCAGCCAGAAGCCGCCCTGCCAGCCGCCAAAGCGCGCCAGGTGCGCCGCGATCCCGGACTCGACCTGCAGACGCACGCACGCGTCGGTGGCGAGCAAGGGCAGGACGGCGTGGGTCGCTGACGAGGTCCATCGCACGTGGCGAGCGAACGCGGCGAGCAGGTCGCCGTCGCGCTCGCCGAAACGCCCAAAGACGTGCTCATAATCTTCGCTCCAGGCCCGCTCCAGCTCCGCGGCGAGCCCGTCGTGACCACCGGCGCGCAGGCCGGCGGCGTCCTCGGCGTGGGTGAAGCGCCTGGTCTCGTCGATGAAGCGCTCGAAACGATCGGCAAACCCCTTCGCGCCGAGCTGATCGGCGAGCACGGGCGTCAACGAGAGCGTCAGGGCCGGTTCGTGGGAGTCGAGCAGGTCCAGCAGCGGCAGATAGCAGCCGGCGATCGCCTCCCACAGCCACTCCTCTCCGAACGGCCAGGTGCCGAAGCCCTCGACGTAAGGCATGTGCGTGTGCAACACGATCGCCAGCGCGCCGCGCTCGCGATCGCCCGGCTTGCTGCTCACGGCCGGCAGACCGCCACGAAATCGAGCGCCCTGTCGAGATCGGCCCGGCCCTGAGGGCGCAACGCGAAGTCGCTGGCCGCGATCGCCGGGGTAAAGCGATCGTAGAAGGAAGCCGTCAAGCCGAAACGCTTGTGCACCGAATCCCAGCCCGCCCGCAACGCGAACTCGTGGACCTTCAGTTTGCGCGCGTGAAACAGCCCGAACATCTGTACCGAGCCGAACGTCGCCCGGCACAGGCGCTCGAACTCTTCGGCTTTGTACTCATGTATGTGCCACGGGTTATCCGAGCGCGGCGCGCCCGCCGGGGCCAGCGTGAGCACGTTCGGCGTCGACACATACACCCAGCCCCCAGCCGCCTCGCCCCCACCCGCGACGAGTGCCTTGAAGTGCTCCAGCACCGCGCCGGGATCTTGCAGATGCTCGATCGTCTGCAGGAACACGACAACGTCGGCCGGCTCAGCATACGTCTCGACGAGGTCGCGCTCGAAGCGCAGGTTGGGCCGTCGGTAACGCAGCCGCGCGTGCTCGAAGGCCTCGGGATTGGCGTCAACGCCCACCACCTCGGCCGCGGCCCCCGCGAGCACATCCGAACCGTAACCCTCGCCACAGGCCATATCGATCGCCCGCAGGCCGCCTACACGCGACCTGATCCACTCGTATACGGCCAGATGCCTTCGAAACCAGTAGTTCTCGGCCGGCACGTCCGGCAGCGTGCGCTCGCCCGTCAGCGCCAGCGGCGGCACGCCCGGGGGCTGGTCGCGCTGCTCGTAGAGGCGCTTTGGCTCGGAGGCGACCACGGCGGGCGAGTATACGGTCGCTGCTCGCGGCCAGGGTCCCGGCCGGCTCGCTACTGTCTCGCCGGTGCCTGTCGAACGCCACCGCCCCCGCCGAGCGCCGCTTTCGGCGTTCGGCGCGTTCGCGGCCACGCTCCTGGTCGTCCTAGCCGGCTGCGGCAAGTCGACACCCTCCCAACAGAGCGCCTCTAACGGCGTTGAAACGGTCATCGTGCGCACCGGCGCCGCCGGGACCGCGGCCACCGCCACGCGCAACACGACCCGCCTGGGGGGCTCCGACGCGGTGGCCGACGCCGCCGCCGTCGCGCGGGCCGCCTACCCGGGACTGACCGCCAAGACGAAGCCCGAGGCCGTCGTGCTCGTCGACTCCGGGACCTGGCCGGCGGCGCTTGCCGCCTCCTCACTGGCCAGCTCACCGCTGGGCGCGCCGCTGCTCTACGAGGAAGGTGCCCACCTACCGCCGGTCAGCGGACAAGCGCTGCACGCGCTTTCACCGACCGGCGCGAGCGCGCTCGGCGGGGCCCAACTGATCCTGTTCGGCCCGTCGGTGCAGGCCCCGACCGGCTACCGAGCGCAGGGAACGAGCGCGGCCGGCTCTTACGCGCTCGCGGCGTCCGTCGCCAAGCTGCTCGCGATCGTCAGGGGGTCGGCTCCCCATCAGGCGATCGTCGTGGACGCGACCGGGCCGCCCGCGCTGGCGATGCCGGCGGCCGGCCTGGCGGCCGAGAGCGGCTCGCCGATCCTGTTCGTCACATCCAAAGGCATCCCACCGGCCACCGCGGCCGAGCTGAAGAGCCTCGGCAGGCCGGCCATCTACACGGTCGGCTCGACCGCGATCGGCACCCACACGCTCGACGAACTGGCCCATTTCGGCCCGGTCAAGCGCGCCGAGGTCAGCCCCGGCGAAGACGCGACACCCGCCGGAAACGCGATCGCGGTGGCGCGCTTCGCGGACGGCTCATTCGGCTGGGGCATCCGCGAAGCCGGCCACGGTCTCGCGTTCGCCAACGTGGACCGCCCATTCGACGCGCCCGCCGCGGCGATCCTGTCGGCCACCGGCGACTACGCGCCGTTGCTGCTGCTCGAAGACGCCACCGGCGTGCCCTCGCCGCTCAGCCACTACCTGAGCGACATTCAGCCCGCCGCGCCGCGCTCCGAGCCGGTCAAGGGCGTCTACAACCACGGCTGGCTGATCGGCGACGAAAGCGCGATCTCGGCGACGACCCAGGCCGAACTCGACGCCATGCTCCAGATCGTTCCCCAGACCACGCCATCCTCGGAATCGTCTAGCCTGCCCGTCGAATGACCCCCTCCCACCGCATCTCCCGCCTCTACACCTCGCCAACATCAAGGCGGCCGGCATGAGCCAGGCCGAGGACCCGGTCCTGCTGCGCAAGGAGCAAGCCCACGAAGTCAGCGTCGAGGACGTGCGCAAGCTGATGGGAGCCTCGACGCCTCACTTCGCGCTACAACTGCGCAATCGCATCGCCAACCTGATCGCCGAGCTGCCGAGCGAGGACCCGGCGCGCCTGGAAGGCGAACGCGAGATCGCCAGGCTCGAACGGCTCGGCGTCGAGGGCGAGTCGCGCGGCGAGGCGGCCCATACCGGCGAGCGGCCGATGCCTTCGCTGGCGGCTGAGTCCAGCGACTGACGGCGCGCCGACGCCCGCCCGACGGACGCACCCAGGCCGCCTCAGCGCCGGACGACAGCCCGCGCCCTGGCGTCCAGGAAGCTCGCTCGCAGCAGTTTGAACAGGACCGCGAAGATCGCGGCATCGACTACGAGCAGCGCGAAGTTGACGATCCGCGGCACGGTCGTGAAGGCGGCGAGCGCGAGGATCACGACGGTATGGAAGACAACGACCGGTAGGAAAGCCAGCAGCAGCGCGTGCGAACGGTAGCCGGAGCGGTGCTCGCGCCAGGTGATCTCGAGCGTGCCGAGAACGACCGCGCCGAGGCCAGCGAACAGGACGGGGCCACCGCTTGAGATTCCGCCGTGGCCGAGCCGGGACAGCCCGAAGACCGCGCCGACCCCGCCGACGAGGATCAACAGCTCGGAGAGCGGCAGCGGATGCCACGGCGCCGGCGGGCGCTCGCCGGCGGGACGCGTACCTTCCAAAACGCCGCCCACGCGCGCGCGCGTGCCCTCACTTTGAGGACCCTTCCGGTTAGCCGCCGGCGAGTCGAGGACCGTCGCCGTCGCGGAACCCGGCGCCGGCCTGCGCTTGCGCGAACGCCCGCGCCCGCGCCCGTGCCTGCCCTTGGGTCGACTGCCGCCAGCCATGCCGGTCGATCCTAGCCGCTGCGTATGCTGGCTATGTGACTGTGTCGACGAGCGAAGGGCGCCTGCGCGATCGGGCCGAGCCCGAGGACGGCATTCCGGGCAGTGGGCTGCCGGGGCCGTTCGGCGTCGGCGAGTACGCGGCCAAGCTGCGTGACCGTTTGCGTCAGCTCGCGAGGGTGCAGCTCGTCGGCGAGCTGGTCAACCTGAGGCCGTCCAGGGCCCGGGTCTACTTCGAGCTGCGCGACAGCACCGGCGCGATCCCGTGCGCGGTATGGCTGAACGACTGGCAGGCGATCATCGGCCGTGATGGCCAAGCGCCCCAGGAGGGAATGCAGGTCGTGGTCGCCGGCGGCTGCGACTTCTATCCCGGCAGCGCGGCCTCCTCGCCGGCGTTCTCGTTCGCCGTCAGCGACCTGCGCATCGCCGGCGAGGGCGACCTCTTGGCCAGGATCGAGCGCCTGCGCAGGCAGCTCGCCGCCGAGGGCCTGCTCGAGCCCCAGAAGCGTCTCCCCCGTCCGCTTTTGCCCCGCACGATCGGGGTTGTCACGGCTGAGAGCGGCAAGGCCAGAGAGGACGTGCTCGCCGGCCTCAGACGCCGTGGCTGGGCCGGCAAGATCGTGTGGGCGTTCGCGCCCGTGCAAGACCGCCATGCGGCCCCGCTGATCGCGCGCGCGCTGACCGACCTGGCCGCGGTCGGTGGTGTCGACGTCGCGATCGTCGCGCGCGGCGGCGGCTCCCTGGCGGACCTGCTGTGCTTCTGCGACGAGTCGCTTTGCCGGACCGTCGCGCTGCTGAGGGTGCCGGTGATCGCCTCGGTCGGGCACCACTCCGACCGGACGCTGATCGACGACGTCGCGGCGGTCAGCTGCTCGACCCCGACGCACGCCGCCGAGGCGGCGGTCGGCCTGGACTGCGCGAGCGCCCGTTCGGCGCTCCTCACGAGCGCCGAACGCCTGCGCCAGCACGGCCGCCGCGCGGTGCTGACGCGCGCAAAGACACTGAGCGCCCTCTCGCGGGCCCCGGCCGCCCACGTCGAGGGTCAACGTTTGCGGCTGCACCAGCGCCTGCGTGAGATCAGGGCGGGCTCGCGCAGGCGCGTCAGACACGAGCAGGAGCTGAGCACGCGTCGGACGGTCGTGCTGGCGCGCAAGGCCGCCGCGACCGCGCGTGAGTGCCGCACGCACCGCGTGCGCGAGCTGCAGCGGCTACTGCTGGCGCTCGCCGGGCACGACCCTCAGCGGACGCTCGAACGGGGCTATGCGCTCGTGCGGTCCGAGCACGGCGAGGCGATCGCGACCGTCGGCGCCGCCCGAGCCGCGGGCGATGTGCGGATGCGGTTCGCGGACGGGACGATCCCCGCGAAGGTGACACCGTGAGCGGCCTGGACGGCGCGCCGGCGCAGACATACGAGACGGCCGCCGCCAGGGTCGAGGAGATCATCAGGAGGCTGGACTCGGGCGAGGCCAGCCTGAACGAGACGCTGGAGCTGGTCGGCGAAGGCAAGGCGCTGATCGAGTTCTGCGCCGGCGAGCTGGAGTCGGTTTCCGGGGCGCTGCAGGAGCTGCGCCTGGAGGAGCTGGTCGAGCGCTTGGAGAGCGGCACGTCGAGCACTGGGGCCAGCTCCGAATGAGCGCCTGGGAGCTGTTGGCGGACCTGCCAGTCGAGATCGAGGGCTACGAGCTGGAGCCGCTGCAGCGGGACTTTGGCCCGGAGTTCGTGCGCAAGACGACCGTCATCCATATGAAGGGCGCCGGTCAGGAGGGCGTCGGCGAGGACGTGACCTACGCGGCCGAGGACCAGGAGGCCTTCCAGGGCGCCGGCCAAGAGCAGGCGCTGCGCGGGCGCTTCACGATCGCTACGTTCGCCCAGCGACTGCGCTCGCTCGACCTCTTCCCGGTCCCGGGCAGCCGCCCGGAGTTCAGGCTGTACCGCAACTGGGCGTTCGACTCGGCGGCGCTCGACCTGGCGCTGAGGCAGGCCGGCACGACGCTGCACGCGGCACTCGGGCGCGAGCCCGAACCGGTGACGTTCGTGGGCTCGTTGCGCCTGGGCGAGCCGCCGACGCTCGAGCCGGTGCTCAAACGCCTTGCGATCGCCCCGAGCCTGCGCTTCAAGCTCGACCCGACACCCTCTTGGGATGACGCGCTGATAGCGGAGCTGGTCGCCCTCGGAGCGGTGGACTCGGTCGACTTGAAGGGCCAGTACGAGGGCACGATCGTCGACAATCCGGCCGACCCGGGGCTGTACAAACGGATCGTCGAAGCGTTCCCGGAGGCCTGGACCGAGGACCCGAAACTGACGCCCGAGACCGAGCCGATCCTCGAGCCTCACCGCCGGCGGATCACCTGGGACGCGCCGATCCACTCGGTCGCGGACATCGAAGGACTGCCTTTCGCGCCGCATGCGCTCAACATCAAGCCCTCGCGCTTGGGCGGCTTGCGGACTTTGCTCGAGACTTACGACTACTGCGCAAAGCACAACATTCAGATGTATGGCGGCGGACAGTCCGAGCTGGGGCCCGGACGCGGCCAGATCCAGTACCTGGCCTCCCTGTTTCATCCGGACACCCCCAACGACGTGGCGCCCGCCGGCTACAACCTGCCCGAGCCGCCCGCCGACCTGCCCTCGAGCCCACTCTCCCCGGCGCCCGCTGACATCGGCTTTCGCTGGGGCTGAGCTAGCGACAAGGGCCGCGAACGGCTCCGTGCGAGTGACCACCCTCTCTCCGTGCGAGTGACCGCCCTCCGCCGGAAGATCAATTTTCGATAAGCGCGCGGCGCAACTTCCGTCGCGCGGTTACGTTTGGAAGTCCATAACGGCTAGGGTCTGTGGCCGCTTTTTTTCAAGACCCGCGCAGAGGAGTTTCCCGTGACGAGCGCAGGCGCCAACAAGCGATCGAGAACCGCCGTCGCCGCGGCCCTGCTGCTGGCGTGCGCGATCGCTTTCGCCCCAAAAACGACCGTAGCGACAGCCGAAAGACCGCGAAACGAGGCGGCGAGGACAGCTTCGACGGCGAACCCGGGCGGTGCGAGCGCACCGGGCGCGGGGCAGTCCGGCGCTCAGACCGGTGGCCAGAGCGCCGGCAAAGATCCGGCGAAGACTTCGCCGCAACAGGCGTCGAGCGCCGCTGAATCAAAGACCGGCGCTCACGTGCGGACGATCAAGATCACAGGCGTCAAGTGCGTCCCGGTCAGCAGGTGCGCTACCAACCCCCACGAGGTCTCACTCCACGGCAGCTTGCTGATCGCCGGCAAAGGCCTTACGAGCGGCATGGCCGTCGCATTCCCGCACTCGCGGGGGGCCCGGATCTCGAGCGTCTCGCCGAACGCGCATCTGCACAACAGCTCGGAAGGCCTGGAGGTGACGGTCCCGAAGACCGCCCACTCCGGGAACATCATGGTGCTGCTGAGCCACGCGCGGCACACGAGTTCGTTCGGCCCGATCACGATCGTCAAGTACGCGTTGCACCCGCCCGCGCCCAAGGACCCGCCGCCGGCCACGGCGCCCATCGCGCCTAGCCCGGGCGCCAGCGCCTTCGAAGGCCAGGGCATGTGGATCTGGTACGTGAGCGCCTCCGACGGCGGCAACCTGGCCTCGATCGTCGCCCAAGCGCACGCCGCCGACGTGAGCACCCTCTTCGTCAAGAGTTCTGACGGGTCGACCAACTACTGGAGCCAGTTCTCGCCCGAACTGGTCCAGACCATGCACTCGGGCGGTCTGAAGGTATGCGCCTGGCAGTACGTCTATGGCTCGAACCCAGCCGGCGAGGCCGCGCTCGGCGCGCAGGCCGTCGCCGATGGCGCGGACTGCCTGGTGATCGACGCCGAGAGCCAGTACGAAGGCAAGTACGGTGCGGCCCAGACCTACATCAACGACCTGCGCGCCAAGATCGGACCGACATACCCGCTCGGCTTGGCCTCGTTCCCGTATGTCTACTACCACACGTCCTTCCCCTACTCCGTCTTCTTGGGCCCCAACGGCGCCCAGTTCAACGCGCCGCAGATGTATTGGAAGGACATCGGCAACTCCGTCGACACCGTCTACGCGAACACTTACATCGCAAACCGCGTCTACGGCAGGCCCATATATCCCCTAGGCCAGACCTACCAGCACCCGTCGAACGCCGAACTGTTGCGTTTCAGAGAGGAGGCCGTCGACTACGGCTCGAACGGCCTGTCGTGGTGGGACTGGCAGGAGACGCCGACCTCGGAGTGGGCCGCTCTCGCCGAACCGCTGGCCCCGCTGACATCCGTCACGCCGAACCCGGGCTACACCGAATTGGTCCAGGGCAACAAAGGCGATCCGGTGCTGTGGCTACAAGAGCACCTCGCCGCCGCGATCCCGAGCCAGCCGACCACCGGCATCTTCGAAGCGACCACCGCCGCCAACCTGGCGCAATTCCAGACCGCCCACGGCATCGCCCCGAGCGCCAAGACCGAAGCGGCGACGTGGCAAGCGCTCTTGGCCCTGCCTCCCGTCGCAGTCAACTGGACGGGCACGGGGCCGCAAGACTGAGCCCGGCGCAAGCGCCGGGCTCAGGGTCCTCCAAACGGCCTCCGCCGTGCGCGGCGAGGCCTAACGGATCTACCTCAGACGCGCTGGATCAAGGTGCCGGTGCCTAGACCGCCACCGCAGCACATCGTCACGAAACCGATCTCCTTGTCGGAGCGCTCCAGCTCGTGCAGCAGCGTCGTGATCAGGCGTGCACCGGTCGAGCCGAGCGGATGGCCGAGGGCCATCGCGCCGCCGTTGACGTTGACGCGATCCATGTCCGGGTTGTGCTCGCGCCGCCAGGCCGCGACGACCGGGGCGAAAGCCTCGTTGATCTCGATCAGATCGATGTCCTCGATCTTCATGTTGTTGCGAGCGAGGATTTTGGTGGTCGCCGGGATCGGGCCCTCCAGCATTTTGACCGGGTCGCAGCCGACGGTCGTCTGATCGACGATCTTCGCCCTCGGCTTCAAGCCCAGCTCGCTTGCCTTTTCGGCCGACATCAACAGCACGGCGGCCGCGCCGTCGGAGATCTGCGAGGAGTTGCCGGCCGTGATCTTGCCGTCTGGCTTGAACGCCGGCTTCAACTGCGAGAGCGCCTCCAGGCTGGTCTCCGGCCTGATGCCCTGGTCGGTAACGACCGTGTCGCCGTCGACCGAGACCGGCACGATCTCACGCTCGAAGCGGCCCTCTTCGGTCGCCTTGTGCGCGCGCTGGTGGGAGCGCAGGGCCAGCTCGTCCAGCTCTGATCTAGATATCTCCCACTGGTCGGCGATCATCTCGGCGCCAAGGCCCTGGCCGACGATGTTGTGCTTGGCCATCAGCTCCGGCGTAAACGCGAAGCCGAACTCTTCTTGGGTCTTCATTCCGGCCGAAAACGGAAAGTGCCCCATGTGCTCTACGCCCGAGCCGATCATCGCGTCGTGCACGCCCGCCGCGATCAAGGCGGCGGCGAAGTTGACGGCCTGCTGGGCCGACCCGCATTGCCTATCGACGGTCGTGCCCGGAGTCTCGATCGGCAGGCCCTCCTGCAGCCAGGCGTTGCGGGCGATGTTGAAGCCCTGCTCGCCGAACTGCTGCACGCAGCCCGCGATCACGTCCTCGACCTCGCCGGCGTCGATGCCCGCCCTGGAGACGACCTCGCTGTAACACTTGCCGAGCAGCGCGTTCGGATGGGTGTCCTTGTAGTAGCCCTTCTCCTTGTGCCCGCGGCCGATCGGCGTGCGCACAGCCTCGACGATCACGACCTCGCGGCCCTCTGGTTGCCTCATGACGAAAGTCCTCCTACAGGTCGGTGTGGTGCGCCAATAAAGAAATGGAGTGCCAGGGCAAGAAGACTTGTGCGAGTATGCCCGGCTCCGTGCCCCTACTCTACCGCTCCGACGGGAGACTAGATTGACCAGTCAGTCAACGATGCGCCTCAAGGCCGACCACATAGCGCTTCGGCGGCGTTCTTCGGTCTTGCTATGACCGGTCCCAGCAGCCAAGCTGAGCCGGAGACCGAGACCAACACGTTGGCCGAGAGTTTGGCGATCGTCGGTAGCGGCGCGATCGCCTGCGGTCTGGCCGCCACGGCCGCGCACCACGGACCGGTCCTGCTCTTGGCCCGGTCGGAGGACTCGGCCGATCGGGCCAAGAAGACCGTACAGCGCACGCTTACGCGCCTCGGCGCCGAGATCGACCCCGACCACGTACAGGTCTTGACCGACCCCCAAGCTATTGCCGAAGCCAGCTTCGTGGTCGAGGCCGTCATCGAGGATCACGACGTAAAGGCAGGGATCCTGGCCGAGCTTGACCCGCTGCTCGGCCCGGACGCGATCCTGGCGAGCACGACCTCCTCGCTGTCAATCGAGCGTTTGGCCGCCGAGAGCGGCCGGCCGAAACGCTTCGTCGGGCTGCATGTCTTTAACCCCGTCACCAAGATGCAACTCGTCGAGCTGATCTTCCCGGCCGCCGCGGGCGCCGAGGTGCGCGACCGGGCTCTGGCGCTGTGCGGCGCTTTCGAGAAGACCCCCGTCGAGGTGCCCGACGTGCCCGGCTTCGTCGTCAACAGGCTTCTGTTTCCATACCTGTTCAGCGCCGTGAAGCTGCTCGAACAGACGGACATGGACCCGTCCGCGATCGACACCTGCATGAAGCTCGGCGCCGGCCATCCGATGGGTCCGCTCGCGCTGCTCGACCTCGTCGGCCTCGACGTCTCCGCCGCGATCGGCCAGACGATCGGCGAGCCCATACCTGACCGCATCACCGAGCTTGTCGCGCAGGGAGCGCTCGGGCGCAAGTCCGGCCACGGCTTTCACTCCTACTGAAGCCAACCTGCCCAGGGCGTCTCACCAGCCGGCACCGGTCGTCGCGATCCAGGGAGAGTGCGCCTTCGCCACCAGCCTGTGACGTTCAACACATGCAGGTTTTAGGAAGTCTGAGCCTACTTTTAGGTGGCATTGATCGGAGTCGAGATACTGGTAGACGCGACACAGTCGCAATGCACACCCGCCTCCTCCCAGTGCACACTGTCCGGCCCGCTCCCCCCGCGGGCCGGACGTGTTTTGGGACCTATACCGGCAGGCCCTTGGGCCAAGCTCGAGACCCCGCCGCAATGTCGAGGGGCCGCGGCGGGCGCTCAAGACTCGGGCTGGCCGGGCCGAGACTCTCCCTCGCGCCTGACCGGCACACGCCTGGGCCTGATCCGGACCGCGTCGATGCGGTTGTCGCGCACCGACTCGACCCTGATCGAGTAGCCGCCCGCGTTGACCGTGTCGCCGCGCCTTGGCAGCCTGCCCAGCTCAGCGAACACGAAGCCGCCGACGGAGTTGTAAGCGTCGGTGTCGACCGGCAGTTCAAGGCCGTAGTCGGCCAGGTCCGCGATCGCCACGTGGCCCCTCACGAACCAGTCTCCGCCCGCCAGCCGCCTGACCTCGCCGGCCGCCGGATCGGTCTCGTCGGCGATCTCGCCGACGACCTCCTCGACCAGATCCTCGACGGTCACGATTCCGACCACCCTGCCGTACTCGTCGACGACGACCGCCATCGATGTGCGTTGGCGCTGCAGGTCCGCCAGCAGGTCGTCGAGGGGCTTAGTCTCGGGCACGATCGGCGCGTCGTGGACGAGCGGCTGCACCGAGGCATCCGGCCCCTCCCGCATCAGACGATCCGCGAGTGAGCTGACGTGTACCAAACCGCGCACGCGATCCCTGTTCTCGTCCTCTGTCACGACCAGCCTGGTGTGACCCGAAGAGATGCACAGCCGCAGCGCGGTCTCGACGTCCTGGGACAGATCGATGGTCACGACCGCCGGGATCGGTGTCATCACCTGCCTTGCCTCCTTCTCGTGCAGATGAAAGACGCCCGTCAACATGCCGGCCTCGCCCGGGTCGAGGTGCCCGCCGGCGTAGGACTCCGCGATCAGCCGCTTCAGCTCGTCCGGCGAGCCGCCTCTGCGCTCGGCCTTCATGTCGACGCCCATCAGCGCCAAGATCCTCCCGGCGACCGCCGTCAGACCCAAGATGAACGGCCTGAACACGACGCTGAAAGTCTGAAGCGGCCTGGCGACGCGTCTGGCGACCTGCTCGGCCCGGTCGATGGCGTAGAACTTGGGCACCATCTCGCCCGCGATCAGCTGCGCTGTAGTGATCAGCAAGAAGGACACGATCACGGCGATCACGACCGCCAAGCCACCGCTGAGCGTGTCGGGGAGCGCGGTTTTGAAGATCTCCGCCAGGGCCGGCGCGCCAAGGGCGCCGATCCCGATCGAGGTCATCGTCACCCCGATCTGGACGGCCGAGATGTACTCGTTGATGTTGCCCAGCTGCTCCAACGCCAGCCCCGCCCCGCGGACGCCTTCCGCGCGCATCACTTCCAGCTTCGACTTCCGCGAGCGCACGAGCGCGTACTCGGCGATCACAAAGAACGCGTTCACCGCGATCAAGACCGCCGTGAAGATGAGCTTCAGACCGTTCACGCGAGGCCGTCGATCCTGGCGGCCAGCTCGAAGTCGGCCTTCGTCAGACCGCCCTCCGAGTGGGTCGAGACGGTCAGGCGCACTTTGTTCCAGCCGTACACCAAGATGTCCGGGTGGTGGTCTGCCTGCTCGGCCAGCTCGGCGACCTTGTTCACGAGCGCGATCGCGTCCGCGAAGTTTTCGAGCTTGCGCTCGCACACGATCGAGTCGCGCCCCTGCCGCCGCCACCCATCAAGGGTGGCGAGCCGTTCTTCGATCTCAGCGTCGCTGAGCAACGTCATCGAGGCAGCCAGATTACCGCGCGCCCAGGTCGGCACGTAGCCGGCGTCACGGTTCGGGGCCGACCAGCTGCAGCTGAGTCGGCGGGCTTGCCGTTTCCACCTCACTGGCGTGCGAGGTCGCCAGCGACCCGGCCACAGCCGCAACGCCGATCAGCGCGCACCCGGCCAAGGCCAGTGCCTGAGCGCGATAGCGGTCGCCCAGCTGGAAGACGAACGCGACCAAAGCACCGCCGATCAGGCCGCCGATGTGCCCGCCCCATGAGATGTTCGACCCGGTGAAGCTGATGATGATGTTGATCACGATCAGCATCCCGACGCCGCTCTGCATGAGCGGGATCTGTCGCGCCCTCATCTCGACCGCCGCCGCGCCCATCACCCCGAAGATCGCACCCGAGGCGCCGACCGTCAGCACATGCGGCGAGACCAGCAAGGCCCCGAATGAGCCGCACAGCAGCGATACCGCATAGATGAGGCCGAACTTCAGGCGCCCAAGCGCCGGCTCGAGCATGATGCCCAGGTAGTAGAGGACCAACATGTTGAAGCCGATGTGCACGAAGTCCTCGTGCAAGAAGCCGCTCGTCACGATCCGCCACCACTGGCCATACGCGACGCCCTGGCCCGCGAGCGCAGGCAGTTCGCTCGAGCCCAGCAGGGCACCCTTGGTCGCGACCGTCCCCGTCGCCGTGCCCCGCACCGTGAAAGCGCTCGAGCCCTCCGCCAAGAAAACGATCACGTTGATCGCGATCAACGCGTAAGTGACCCGCGGCACCGTCGACAGCTCCTTCATCCGCACGACCTTCGTGCGCTGCTTGCCACACTCCGGGCACCTCATGCCGACCGGCGTCGTAGTCATGCAGTCCGGACAGATCGGTCGTCCGCAGTTCGAGCACGAGACGCCGGTCTCGCGCGACGGGTGCCTGTAACAGGTGGCCATCTCGGCCCAGAGCCTATCCGGGCCAGGTGTCGACCCCCGGCCGGCCCTCAGTTGCGGTCAAAGAGACGCCTTGTCTGGGCACGCATGTCAGCGAGGGTCCGCTCGGCGGTCCTGCGCGCGCCCTCGACCACGCCTCCCTTGGCGACCTCGACACGGGCACGCCGGCGCGCCCGCAGCAGCACGAGCGCCGTGCCGGCCACGCCGCCGGCCACCACCGCGGTCGCCGGCCGCGCCCAGTTACGGGGATCGCGCATCGCCGCCAGCTCCCACTCCTGCAGCTCGTCTGCCGCCAGCTCGGTGATGCTCTGCAGAGTTCCCTCCAGCCGCAGCGCCAAGTCCTCGGGCGGCTCGACCGGCGCGAGCGCCTCTCTTAGCATCGCCTCGAAACGGGGGGCCGCCTCACTCATCGACCGCGCCCTCCGTGCCCGCCTTGCCCGCCTCGCCCGTCTCTTCCTCGACCAAGCCCTCCAGCTGCTTGATTGCCCGATGGATCAAAACCTTCGTGGCCCCGTCCGAGCGGCCCAAGGCGCGCGCTATCTCGCGGTTGTCCATACCCAAAGCAAAGCGCATGATCAAAGCCTCGCGCCGATCCTCGGGCAGACGACTGACGCCGTCGAGCACCTTGCGCGCCCGCTCGCGGCCCTCGACCAGCTGCTCGGTCGTGTGGGGAGCGGCCAAAGGCGTCGTGTCTTCGATCGGCGAGGCCGGCTTGCGCGAACGGTCGCGGTACAGGTTGGCGGCCAAATTGTGCGCGATCCTGATCAGCCACGGCCGCAACGGCCGTCCGGCCGATTCTCGCTGGGCGCGCTCGAAGTGTCGGTATGCCTGCAAGAAGGTCTGCTCGGTCAGGTCCTCGGCGTCGTGATGGTTGCCGATCCGGTAGTACGCATAGCTGTACACGTCGCGCAGATGCGACCTGTACAGCTCCGAGAACTCGGCGTCGAGCTGGGCCTTTGGCTTGGGGCGCTCGGCATCGCTCACTCATCGGCACCCTATCCTCCGGCGAACCGCCCGACAGCTCACGCCGCGCGGGCCCTCTCCCTCGACTCCGAGCTGTCCGCGCCGGAGCTGGTCGACCTACCGCGCTCCCGCACGGATGCACCATCACCCTCGACGGCCGTACGCGCGCGCGCGCGTCCGGCTTCGGCGAGACGTCCCTCGCTCAGCCGGACGGGCTCATCCGGCTGGATCTCCTCGTGGCCGGGATCGCCGCCGAGCCACTCCCATTGCAGGCTTATGCAGGCCCAAATTCGGCGGGTCACGCCGGCCGCCAGCTTCGGTGAGGGCTCGCCCACGACGGGGAACAACAACGGCCGGCCCGCGCGCAGGCGTACGCGGGTCGGCCGGATCAGCCAACCGCGGCGCACGTCTTCGGTGCCGATCACCGACACCGGTGCGACCGGCGCGCCGGTTTCGAGCGCCAGCCGTCCGACGCCGCGGCGCGGCTCGCCCAGTGGCCCCGACCGCGTGCGAGTGCCCTCAGGGAAGATCACCACGCAGTCACCCCGTTCCAGGATCCGACGAGCCGTACGCATCGCCGCCTCATCGCCGGCGCCGCGATCGACGGGAAAGGCCCCAAGCCGATTCAAGAACCAGGCATTCAGCCGGTTCTCGAACAGCTCGCGCTTGGCCATGTAATAGACCGGGCGTTTCACGAGCGCACCGATCACAAAAGGGTCCAAGAAGCTGCGGTGGTCGGCCGCCAGTAGCAGCGGACCGCGGCGCGGCAGGTGCTCGCACCCAATGCGCTTCATCCGCAAGTAGGTCAAGAAGAACGGCACCAAAACGGCCCGCATCGGCCAGTACAGCAACGGGCTCACGCCCTTGCGCAAAGCGTGCTCTCGGAACGCGTCCAAACACGTGTCAGCAAGCTGGGTCTCGTCGGGGCGCATACATCTCGATACCCGACCGCTGGTAAGCCGTTACAGGGCCTGCGCATGTGCGACGTCGTGACTGCCGCGCACAGCGGCCGCCCTTCCGTCGATCTCCAAATTTATGTTTCCAACTGTTGACAAAATCGTGTGGAGTGGAATACAACTCCGCGCAGGGATGCCGCTTGGTCGAGACATACTTTTCGAATACCTGCACGAGCTGGGCGTCAAATGCCTTTTCGGGGTGCCCGGCACGAACGAGATCCCTTTGATCGACGGCACGAATGTGCCTGCCAACGAAGTGCGCTACGTGCCGTGCCTGCACGAGAACATCGCGGTCGGCGCGGCGATGGGCTACGCGCGCGCGTCGGGCAAGCCGGGAGTTGTCGAGCTGCACGTGACGCCGGGCGCGGCGCACGGGATCGGCAACCTGTTCAACGCCTACAAGTCGCATATCCCGGTCGTCGTGCTGTGCGCCCAGCAGCACACCGAGCTGCTGCTCCAGGAGCCGCTGCTGGCCTCCGATTTGGTCCGGGTCGCGGGCCAGTACACGAAGTGGGCCTGGGACGTGCGCACGCCCGAAGAACTTGGCGTCGTTCTGCAGCGCGCCTTCAAGGAGGCGCTGACCTCGCCGCGCCGGCCGGTGTTCGTGTCGATCCCCTGGGAGTTCACGCTTGCCGAAGTGGCCCACGCGCCGGCGCACGTGACCAAGATCGGGAGCAAGTTCGTCGGTGAAACCGAAGCGGTAGGCCAGGCGATCGCGAAGTTGGCGACAGCGAAGAGACCCATCATCGTCGCCGGCGACGGTGTCGGCGCGGCGGGCGCATGGCAGGAGCTGGAACGCCTCGCCCAGGCGATCGGCGCCCCGGTTTACAGCGAGACGCTGAGCAGCTACATGAACTTCCCGAATCGCTCCCCGTTCTGGCAGGGCGAGCTGCCTCAGACCCAGACGCAGATGCAGAAGGTTTTCGCGGGCCACGACACGGTCTTCCTGTGCGGCTACAACGCCCAAGCCCAGGTACTCATCTACAAATACTCGCTGGGGCCGATGATCCCCCAAGAAGTAGCCCAGGTCTATCTGCACGACGACCCCTGGGAGATCGGCAAGAACGCTTACGGCGAGGTCGCGGTGCTCGGGGACGTCGCGGCGACCCTGCGGTTCATGCTCGGCGGGGTCAGCGAGCACCCGGAGCACGACGTTCAGGCGGCGGCTGAGCGCGTGGCCGAGCTGGAGCGGATCGACAGCGTGCGCCGCGCGGCCTTCAAGGAGCACCACAGGGCGCTGGCCGAGCGCGCGGAGACGGAACCGATCTACGGCGAAAACGTCGCGATCGCGCTCGCCGGCGCGCAAAGCGCGATGCCCGCGCCGCTGATGCTCTCCAACGAGGCGGTCTCAGACTCCGGCGCCTTCCAGCGCTCCCTTCAGTTCGCGCAGCCGGCCGACTACTTCATCGGCCAGGGCGGCTCCTTGGGCTGGTCAATGCCGGCGGCGCTGGGGATGAAGCTCGCGACCAGCGAGCCGGGGGCCGAGCAGCGCACCGTCGTCAATGTCGTCGGCGACGGCTCGGCGCTGTTCTATCCACATGCTTGGTGGACGGCGCGCAAGCTGGGCTTGGCGATCCTGTACGTGATCACCAACAACCGCGAGTACAGGACCTTGCTGCTGGGCCTGAAGGCAGTCGAAGAAGTGTATGCGCCATGGAAACCGTCCGGCGCACCCTGGTACCTGCACCTGGACGACCCGGCGATGGACTTCGTCGCGCTGGCGGGCGCGTTCGGGATCGAAGGCCAGCGCGTGAGCGCCCTCGGCGAACTGGCCGGAGCGCTACAGAAGGGCATAGCGACCGTAAAGGCCGGCAAGCCATACGTGGTCGAGGTGCTCGTCGACCCGACGCTCGCCCCGCCCAAACCGGCGCCCCGCTTTGACGTGGCGCTGGCCAGAAAGGAAGGCGAAAATGCCACCAGAGAGTACATCGGACCAGCTTGACGTCGCGATCGTCGGCGGCGGCGTTTCAGGGCTGTACACAGCCTGGCGCTTGCTGACGGTCGCGCGCGAAAAAGGCGGCCCGACGCCGAAGGTCGTCGTCTACGAGTTGGGCGACCGCGTCGGCGGGCGCCTGTTGACGTGGCTGCCCGCGGAATCGGGCGGCGGGCTGCGGGCGGAGCTGGGCGGGATGCGCGTCTTCAAACAGCAAGAAGTCGTCTGGAGCCTGCTGCCGGCGTTGGGTTTCGGCGCCGAAGACCTGATCGAATTCCCGGTGGGCGGCCCCAACCTGAGGCTGCTGCTGCGCGGCGAAAGCATGATGCTGGGCAGCGAGGAACCGACCAAGCGCTATCTGGTGACGAACGAAGAGCGCGGCCAGGAAGCGGGCGCGCTGATCGTGAAAGTCATCGAAACGGTGTTCGCGACGCCGGAAAACCAAGCGGTGCTGAAGCAGTACCTCGGCGGCCGGTGGCCGACCACGCGCCAGCAGTGGGACGCGGTCAAGCCGTATCTGACCTGGCGCGGACTGCCGCTGTGGAACGTCGGTTTCTGGAACCTGCTCAGCGAACTGCGCAGCTCCGAGGCCTATCAGTACATCTCCGACGCCTTCGGCTACTACAGCCTCTCGACCAACTGGAACGCGGCCGAGGCGATGCAGGAGGTGTTCCTCGACTTCACCCAGAAACCGGAATACAAGACTTTGCGCAAGGGCATGAGTGCGCTGCCGGAAGCCCTCGCCAAGCAGGTGGTCGCGCTCGGCGGCCAGATCGTGCTCAACACGCGGCTGGTTTCCTTCGAAGCCCCCACCGAAGGCGAAGCCGTCACGGCCACCCTGGCCAGCCGAGCAGGCCGGTTTCAGGTGCAGGCGAAGGCTATCGTGCTGGGCCTGCCGCGACGCTCGCTGCAGCTGCTGACACCCAGCCCGAGCTTCGACTTGCCAGGAGACGAGTCGCTGCGGCGGCTCTTCGACAGCGCGCTGCCGACGCCGGCGTTCAAGCTTTTCATGTTCTTCAAGCAGCGCTGGTGGGAATCGCTCGGAATAACGAAGGGGCGTTCGATCTGCGACCTGCCGATCAGGCAGACCTACTACTTCGCGCCCGACCGCCCGCCGGTCGGCCCGGTTCCTGACTGGGGCCTCTTGATGGCCTCATACGACGACGAGCGGGCGGTCGACTACTGGCAGGGCCTCATTCCACCCGAAGACGAGTGGCCGCAGGGACGAAAAGAGCTGCACCAGGCGCTGATCGAGCTAACCGGCGAGGTGGGCGTGGGCGGCGAAGGAGGTGCCGTCGTTCCGGAACCACCGCCTAACCTGCACAAGGCGACCGACCTGATGATCGCCCACGCGCTCGAACAGCTGGCGCTGCTGCACAACATCGAAGTCTCCGAGATCCCGCCGCCGGCGGTGGGCGCGTTCGCCGACTGGAGCTTCGACCCGTTCGGCGGCGGCTGGAACTTCTGGCAGCCCCAGGTCAACGTCCGCGAAGCGATGATCAAAGTCAAGCAGCCGCTCGGCGCCGGCCGCAACGTGTACGTCGTCGGCGAGGCCTACTCAGGCGTACAGGGCTGGATCGAGGGAGCCCTCAGCGCCACCGAGGTCACGCTGCAGAAATACTTCGGGCTACCCTGGCCGAAGTGGCTGCCGCCCGGGACGTATCTGGGCTGGTGATCGGACCCGTCCGGCGTCGACTGGGTACGCTTACGTGGACTCGGCGGACGGCATCGCCTCGGGCGAAGGACCCCCGATGGCGACCGAGCCGGCCATGATGCGCTCGATCTGCTCGAGGTCGGCCTCGCCAAGGCTCAGCTCGGCCGCCGCGAGGGTGTCTTCGATGTGGTCCGGGTGGCGTGCTCCCACAATCGCGACGTGCACGGCGGGATGCGCGAGCGTCCACGCCACGGCAAGCTGGGCGACCGAGCAGCCAAACCGCTCGCCGGCGAATCGCTTCAACCGATCGACGACCTCCAAGTTCCGCTCGAAGGCATTCCCTTGAAACGCGGGGCTCCCGCTACGCCAGTCGTCGTTCGCGAACGCAACGTCGCCCTGCATGGTCCCGGTCAGCAGCCCATGCGCCAGCGGCCCGTAGACGAGGACCCCGACGTCATGTTCGCGCGCGTACGGAAGCAGCTCGGCCTCTATATCCCGCCTGAACAGGTGGTACGGCGGCTGAACCGTCTCCACTGGGCGCGTCCGCGCGAACTCGGCCATCTGAGCCGCGTCGAAGTTCGAGACGCCGACATGCCGGACCTTGCCCTCGTCCACCAGTTCCCCCAGCGCCGCGGCGGTCTCGGAGAAGGGGACCTTTGGGTCGGGCCAGTGCACCTGGTAGATGTCGATGTAGTCGGTTTCGAGCGCACGCAGGCTGTCCTGCACACCGCTGCGAAGCCAGGCTGGACTGGCGTCACGGACGAGACCCTCCCCGGTCATTCGCAGGCCGCCCTTGGTCGCGATCACGACCTCCTCGCGCCGGCTGTCGAAGTCGTCGCGCAGCGCCCGTCCGAGCAGCCGCTCCGAGGCCCCGAAGCCGTAGCCTTGAGCGGTATCGAAAAGGTTGACGCCCAGCTCGCGAGCACGGCGAATCGCGGCGATCCCCTCGTCCTCGTCGAACTGTCCCCACTCGCCCCCCAGTTGCCAGGTGCCGAAGGCAATCGGCGAGACCTCAAGGCCGGTCATACCGAGAGTTACGGGGCTCAGAGTGCTGGTCGACATGATGCTCCCTTCTCGCTGAATCTCGCTCTTGCTTACCCCTACCCTGGGGCGCCTAACTCAAGACCAGTCGGACGAGGCGATCATACGCCCGCCTCCTCCCGAGCAGAAGGGCTTGCACTGGCTCGAGTTCTTTTGAGGGCCTTGCTCAAGGGGGTAGAGTGGAGTGACAGTCTCTACGAGGAGGTCGCATGGATCAGCAACAACAGCGCAAGGATCACATCGCCAAGGCCGCCGCATCACGCAGCATGGCCCAGGAGCGTCGAGACCAGCGAACCGCTGAGATAGCCGGCAAGCAGGCCCAGCTCAAGCACGAGGCCCAAGAGCGACGCGAGCAGAAGCTCAAAGCTCGGTGAGAAGCGGGTCACAGGGCAGGCGGCAGAATGGCCGTGGCCCCCAGCGCGAGGAGGATCGCGAATACAGCGAGGGGGACACCTCGGCGCGAGAAGGCCAGGAGCGATGGCTGCGCGTCGACTTGGTGGGCGGCCCGCCACCACAGGAACGCTGAGAGAGATCCCGTCGCCGCGAGGTTGGGACCGACGTTCAGCCCCAGGAGCAGCGCGCTCGGGTGCGCGACAGGGTGTGCCGAGAGCAGAACAGCAGCGGGAAGGTTGTTGACCATGATCGACGCAAGCGCGCCGATCCCCGCGGTGCCCCAGCGTCCAGCGCCGCCGAGCAGTTGCGCCGGTCCAGTCCAGGACCGCGCAAGGACTCCCAAGGCGACGCAGACCAAGAACAGGCTGACCAGCACGACCGGCCCGACCGCCCGCAAGACTTCGCGCCACCGCAACCGACCGCGCGCGACCTCGATCGCGGTCAGGACCAGTCCGACCGCGAGAACCGGGATCGCGGGATTGCGAAGCGCGATTGTGAGTACGGCGGCGGCCAGCGCGCCGGGCAGCCCCACGCCGAGAGTGTCCCAACTCGCGTGCTGGGGGTGTTGGCTGGCGGCTGCTCGCAGTCGGCGGCGAAAGAGTACGAACAGCCCCAGCGCTGTAGCGAGTGTCGCGGTCAGCGCAATCACGAACATCTGTGCGGTAAACGAGCCGCCTGAGATCGGTTGGCGGTTGAGGACGAGCAGGTTTGTGAGGTTGGACCCGGTGAGATATAGCGAGGATGCGTTGGCCATGTAGACCGTGCCGTAAAGAAACGCCTCCTCCTCAACGCCGCGTCCCCGGGCCGCATGGACGAGCACGGGCGTCAGGAACACCACGGCGGTGTCGAGGTTGAGCACGGCGGTGACCACGGCGACGAGCAGCAAGCAGGCGGCGAGCAAGGCCACCAGCGGTCCTCCGAGGCCCTGCAAGAAACGCCCGGCCTGCTCGAAGAGACCATCGCGATTGGCGACCAAGCCGATCAGCAGCAACCCGCTGACGAGCACGAACGGAGGCCAGGCCTGTTCCGCTGCGGCACTCAGATGCACCCGCGAAAGCCTGCCAGGCTCGGCGCCAGCCGAAGCCACGGCATGACCGCGCCGGTCAGGCTCGCGGAGCCTGCCACACGTCTCTAGGAAAGTATCCGCCAATATCCACTTCTTTGGATACCAGCGGATACTTTCCGATAGTTCTGGTACGGTCGCACCGTGGACCCGTTGCGCAATCCGTTCTCGATGAGCGCCGGCAACCCGCCCGCAGCCCTTACCGGCCGCGACGCGCAGATCGAGCAGTTCAGGCGCTGGAAGCGGTCGCCAGCGACACCCCACCGGGAAGATCAGAGCGATGAGCGCGACCTGCGACTGTACGATTGAGCCTACACGCCGACGTAGCTCAGCTGGTAGAGCAATCGCCTTGTAAGCGATAGGTCGCCGGTTCGATCCCGGCCGTCGGCCCTGCTTACATCTTTCGAGCCATACGCGCGTGTGCGCACGCGCGCGCGGCACCCATCTTTGGGGAACGTCCACAACGATACCCGTGGTAAACACGCCGCATTTGACTTCCAGGACTCGCCCGCATTGACAGCCGTCCCGGCCAAGCGCTAACGTCATCGAGATGGCAGACGGGAACGTCTCCGGACCTACTGCTCCAGGCATCGTGGCGGCGACCGCGGCGGTCGGAGCCGGGGTCGCGGCGCCACCGGCCGCCTCGCACCCAGGCGCCGCCGGTGGATCACCTGGCGCCGGTGGACCACCTGGCGGCGCGATGGCGATACCGGACTTCCAGATCGTGCCCAGAGCGGGCCTGCCGATCGTGGGGGTCGTGCTGGCGCTCCTGATCGCGGGCATCGCCGTCAACGAATTGTGGCCGCTGACGTTCTTGCACGTCGTCGGCGGGGCGGCCTGGACGATCATCGACCTGTTCTTGGGCTTCGTGCTCGGGCCGATCATCGGCAGGCTGTCGATCCCGGCCAGGATCGAGTTCACGACCAGGCTGATGCCGAAGATGGTCTTGATCATGCCGACCGTCGTGACCGTCACGCTGGCTGCCGGCTGGCAGTTGGCGAGCAGGCTGGGAACGGTGCAGAGCAGCTACTACCTGCACGGCTGGGTCGTGGCCAGCTACATCGTCGTCGGCGTGATGGCCGTGATCGCGCTCGGCCTGTTGGAGCCGGCGAACATCGCTGTGCTGGTCGAGCTGAAGAAGCCGCGGCCGAACCCGGAAGTCGTCGAGCGCCTGATGAAGCGCTTCATCTACTGCGCGGGGATCACCGGCGCGATGCAGGTCGCGACGCTCGTGATCATGACCAAGCTGGCCGCCGGATGAGCTTTGGGAAGCGCAAGATCCGGGGGCTGGGGTCGATCGATGGATGACGAGCGGAGCCTGCCGCCGGTCACGCAGCTGGGCATGGCCTCGCTGGCGTTGGTCGTCGCGGGCGGCATCTATCTGGCGGCGCACATCCCCAACAACGTCCCGCTCGGCCCGGCGATTGCGCTGCTGGGCGCCTCGGTGCTGGTGCTCGCCTGCAACATTGGGCTGCTGATCCGGGTAAAAGGGTTCGCGTGGACCCGGTTCTTCGAAGTCGCCAAGTGGGCGCTGCTCGCGTATCTGGTGATCGCAGGGCTGATCCTGTACGCGTTCCTGCGCGACAGCCTCTCCGGCGGCCCGCTGGTCGTGTTGACGTGCTCGTTGGTCGTGTTCGCCGTGCACGTGCCGCTCTTGATCGGCTTCACGGTCGCTCGCTACGACACCGCGGCGCCCGCGAGCACCTAGCTTCCTGGCAGCCGTGACCAAGCTTCCAGCAGCCGCGGCGGCGGCGGCGGCCGTCGTCGTCGTCGCCATCTGCCTGAGCGCGGCCGGCGCACAGGCGCTGACGATCTCCCCGCTGCCGGGCACGCCAGACGCCTCGCCGCACACCCAGATCAGCTTCCTGGGCGTGGGACCGGCCGAGATCCACGAGATCGCCGTGGTCGGCTCGCGCAGCGGCACCCACAGCGGCCGCCTGGAGCCCTACTCGAGTGCACAGGGCGCCAGCTTCGTGCTGGCCAAGGAGCTGGACGAAGGCGAGCAGGTAAAGGTCAGCGCGCTCGTCGGTCAAGCCCACAGGGCGCGGCGCGTCAGCGACACGTTCACGGTCGCGCGGCTGGCCGACTACCCGTTCCCGTCTCCGCGCTTGGCGCCAGCGACCAAGCCCGGGACCGTGCAGAGCTTTCACTCCCAGCCGGGACTCCAGCCACCGACGGTCAGCGTCACCCTTCGCTCGCAAACGGAATCGAACAGCGACGTGTTCGTGGCACCGGTCGCCGGCTACGGGCAGTGGGGCCCGATGATCTTCGAACGGAACGGCACGCTCGTCTGGTTCAAGGCGATGCCTCCGGGCGAAGCGGCGATGGACCTGCAGGTGGCCAACTACGAGGGCCAGCCGGTGCTCGTCTGGTGGCAGGGCAGGATCGTCAGCCAGCTCGGTGTCGGCTTCGGCGTCGATGAGATCTATAACGCCAGCTATCAGCCGGTAGCGACGGTCGGTGCCGGAAATGGCTATGAGGCGGACCTGCACGAGATCCAAATAGCCCCGAATGGGGCAGCCTTTATCACCGCTTATTCGCTCGTGCGGGCCGACCTGTCCTCGGTCGGGGGCTCGCGCGACGGCACGCTCCAGGACGCGGTCGTGCAGGAGGTCGACGTCAAGACAGGCCTCGTGATGTGGGAGTGGCACGCCGACAGCCACGTGGCCCTGGCCGACTCCTACGACGAAAAGCCGATGTCCGCGGCCACACCCTGGGACTTCTTTCACGTCAACTCGATCTCGCTGGGCCCGGGCGGCGACGAAAACATGCTGATCTCGTCGCGCAACACGTGGGCCGGCTATGAGCTCGACAAGCACACCGGCCAGATCCTGTGGCGCCTGGGAGGCAAGCGCTCCAGCTTTCGCATGGGCCCGGGCACCGGCACCGCCTGGCAGCACGACATCAGATGGCAGCCAGACGGCACGATCTCGATCTTCGACGACGGCGACTTCCCGAAGGTTCATTCACAGTCGCGGGCGATCAGAGAGCGCATCGACTGGCGGACGAAGACCGTCTCGCTGGTCAGCCGCTACGTGCGCAGCCCGTCGCTTCTGAGCGGCAGCCAGGGCAACGACCAGCTGCTCGCCGCCGGCGACAGTAGCGGCAGCGGCAGCGGCGACTCGTTCGTGGGCTGGGGCGAACAACCGTACTTCAGCGAATTCAGCCCGAGCGGCCAGGCCCTGTTCGACGCGCACATGCCGTTCCCGGACCAGTCTTACCGCGCCTACACGTACCCTTGGACGGGCGCTCCAGTCAGCCCGCCGTCCGTGGCGGTCAGCCCGGGAGCCGGGGAAGCGGCGACGGTCTATGCGAGCTGGAACGGCGCCACCGGGGTCAGCGCCTGGCGGGTCCTTGCCGGCCCGAGCCCGGCCCAGCTGAGCGCGATCGCGACCGCCCCGCGCGGCGGCTTCGAGACCGCAATACCGGTACAGAGCGCGGCGAACGACTTCGCGGTGCAGGCGCTCGGTCCGGCCGGCCAGGTGCTGAGCACCTCGAACGCGACCGCCCGCTGAGAGCGCCCTACGCGGGCGCCCCGCTGGGCCCGCGACGCGACGCCTTACGCGGGCGCGCCGCTCGCCAACGGCCCGGTCGCCGTGTCGGCGGTGTCGCGGGCGTGGTATTCGGCCAACAGCGTTTGCTCGTTCTGCTTGCCGGGGAACATGAAGGCGACCAGGGCGGCGCCGAGCAGGATCGCGACGACGCCGGCGGTGTAGGCAAGGCGGTCGCCTTTGATGAACGATTCGCGGGCCCCGTTGATGATCGCTTCGGCGTGATGGGGATAACGCTGCGCGGTCGTGGCGGCGCTCGAGAAGGACTTCTCGAGTTCGGCTTCGACGCCGTTGGTGACCGCCGCCTTGTCGGGTGAGCTGGCCACGGCGCTGGCCACCGCCGCGGCGTAACCGGCTGTCAGGAGGGCCCCGAAGATCGACTGCATGATCGCCCCGCCGAGGTCGCGTTGCAGGTCGGCCGTGCCCGAGGCCATGCCCGCGCGCCGGACCGGCACCGAGCCGGTCAGGGAGTGTGAGGCCGGGGTGCCGGCGAAGCCGACGCCGATGCCGACGAAGGCGTAGCCGAGACCGACCTTCCAGTAAGCGATGTTCTGCTTCCAGAGCAACAGCATCGTCAGGAAGCCGAGCAAGCAGAAGAAGTAGCCGGTCAGCAGGGTAAAGCGGGCGCCTCGGGCATCGACGAGCTTGGCCGAGCGCGGCGCGACCAGGACCATCATGATCGCCGCCGGGACGATCGCGAGGCCGGCGTCGAGCGTCGAGTACGCGAGCACGTTCTGAAGGAACTGCTGGCCGATGAACATCGCTCCCATCAGGGACCCGAACACGATGATCCCGGCCAAAGCGGCCACCCAGAAGATCCGCCGGCCGGCGACCTGCAGGTCATAGAGCGGCGCGGGCGCCCGGCGCTGGCGCCAGACGAACGCGCCTATCGCCAGGACCGCGACGAGCGCCGTGACGAGCACGATCTTCGATTCGCCGTGCACGGGCGCGAAGTTGATCGCGAGCACGATCCCGGCGACCGCCAGGACCGAGGCGACGCCGCCGAAGTTGTCGACCGGGCCGGTCGTCTCGTTGACGTGAGCCGGCACGTGGCGCCAGGCCATGTAGACGGCGACGAAAGCGAGCGGCAACGTGATGAAGAAGACCGAGCCCCAATGGAAGTGAGTCAACAGGAGCCCGGCGATCAAGGGTCCGAGCGCCGAGATGCCGCCACCGAGGCCCGACCACAAAGCGATCGAGCGGGTCCTGGCGGCCCCCGACCACAGGGCCGTGATCAGGGCCAGAGTCGTCGGATAGGCCATGCCGGCGGCCAGGCCGCCGATGATGCGCGCGGCGATCAGGACGCCCGCCGAGGGCGCCAGGGCCGCCAGCAGCGAGGCTGGAATGGCGAGCGTGGTGCCTCCGAGCAGCATCGCCTTGCGCCCGTAGCGATCGCCGAGCGCCCCCAGATACAGGACGGAGGCCGCCAAGCCGAGCGAGTAGCCGACGGCGATCAGGTCAAGCTCGGTCTGGGAGGCGTCGAAAGCCTTGCCGATGTCGGGCAACGCTACGTTGGCGACGGCCAGGTTCAGATTGGCGACCGCCGCGACAAGGATCAAGGCTGCCAGGACGAGCCCCTGGCGATCGGGGCCGCTGGAGGCTTCCTCGGACTCGACGGCGCCGCTCGATGCTCTCTTTGACCTGGCGGCGCCGCTTGATGCCGGCTCGGCCATCAGCGCGAGAGCATCTCACGCTTGGCGGCCGCGAACTCCTCGTCGGTTAGGGCTCCGCTCGAGTGCAGCGATGCCAGGCGCTCGAGCTTCTCGACCGAGTCGCCGCTTGCACCGCCCGCATCGCCCCCACCGCCGTCACCGCCGGAGTGCCCGCGGCCGGCGATGCCCGCGCGCACGCTGGCGCTCCCGCGTGAAACCGAGCCCCTGACGCTAGCCCAGCCGCCGCGCAGCGCGTCCATGCCGCCGGCGTGCGCGTCGGGGAATTCAAAGGCGGTCTGACGGCGCAGCATCTGGGTGCCGAACAGGACCAGGATCGTGATCAGAAGTATGCCCGTCAGCGTCTGGGTCGCCTCGATCGGACCCCAGGCGAACAGAATCAGCAGGGCGACGACGACGACGCCGAAGGCGATGTCGGGCCGGTCGCGCAGGTAGGGAGCCAGGGCGTGCCGGACTGAGCGCGCCCAGCGCGAGGCGCCGCCGAGCAGGCCGGCCAAGACGACGAACACGCCGACGAAGATCAAAGCGCCGGCGACGTCCGCGAGCACGCTCGTGCCGATCGACCAGGCGGCGTTTGCGGCGGGGCGAACCGCTTCGGTCGTGGCGAGTGTGTTCACGACCTGGGTGCCGACGAGCGAACGGACCCCAAGGGCCACCAGGCCGGCGCCGACGCAGATGACGCCCACGTTCAAGAGCGTGCGCGCGCGACGGCCGCGGGCGAGGCCGATGGCGCCGGCGAACAGCAGGAGCACGAGCGCCGGCACGATGAGCGCGAGCGCGCGCAGCAGGCGCACGGCGGCCTGAGCGGTTTCAAGCGACTTGGAGCTGACAATTTTGATCTGGGCGATGTTGTTCGGGATTTTTTCGGCGGTCGAGGCCGGGGCGCCGAGTCGCTTGGCCAGTTCGGCGACGATCGGCCTGAGACTCAAATAGACGGCCCCGCCGCCCGGCGTCTTGATCACCGTGCTCTTGTTCTCGATCAGGTTCACGAACTGTTTGTGGGTCACGTCGTTGGCTGACTTCCACAGTTCTTGGACCCTTGGCTGCTGCAGCGCGAGGACGATCCCTTTTTCGACCACGTTGCGCAGGCCGCCGGCGGCCGGGCCGGCGAGCGGCTTCAGTTCGCTCGGCAGTCCGGCCCGGATTTCACCGGCGACGTTGACGTTCGCGTAGATCTGGTCTGTCAAATACGAGGACAGCTCTTCCTGGATCGCCGGGTTCTCGAGCAGCTTGGTGTTCGTTTCGGTCCAGTAGGCGGTGTTCAGGAGCTGGCGGTTCGCCCAGACGGCGAAGATGCCGACGACGCTGAGGATCGCCGCCAAGCCGAGCATCGTGCGCACCAGCCAGACGTGCTCGCGGCCCGGCATCCCCCCGGTCGAGCCGCCCGGCTGGTCCGGCCCGCCCGGCTGGACCGGCGCGGATGGGGCCTCACCGGGTGCGGGCCGCTGCCCGGGCTGTTCTGGCGGTGTTGACACTTGGCTTCTACCTCAGCCTCGGATCAGCTCAGCTGCATTCGATCGGTTCGAGGGCCTTGACGTAGCTGGTCTCCAACCTGCTCAGAGCGCTCTGGAGCTGAGAGCCGGCGCTGCTGAGGCTCGTGACCGACAGGCTCGAGACGCTCGACAGGATCGAGGAGACTTCGTTCTGGAAGGTTTCGGTGGCCTGTTTGACCTGCTGCTTGCGGGCCGGTGTCAGGTCGCTCTGGGCGGCCTTGATCTTCTTGAGGTCTTCGAAGATGGCCTGGCCTTCTTCCTTGAGCTGGGGCAGACTGGCGGGCGAGGGCGTGATCGTCTTCAAGGTGTCGAGCCTGGTCTTGATGTCGGACTTGGCGGTGCAGACCGTGCTCATGGCGGTCTTCTGGGCCTTTTCTTGCTGGGATTCGCCACAGCCGGTCAACGGGATCGCGAGCGCGGCCAACAGCACGGCGCCGGCCGCCGCGGGCTTGCCCGGCCGCGGGGGGACGAGCGCGCGCAACCCGCGCGGGAGGGCACGGCGGGCGGGCACGGCGGGAGGGCGCCCGTCTCCGGGATACGGCGCGGGGGGCGCCGCGGTGGGCGCCCCCCTGCCGAATGAACTCGTGTCGTGCACGTCGTTGCTAGGCGTCGATCGGCTGGCCGCCGTAGGCAGCCAGGCCGTAGATGATCAGGATGTCGACCGCGAAGATCGTGAGCGACCAGAACGGATAGGCGGGGATCGAAAGGAGCGCGCCGATCGCGGAGAGCGACGCGACGATGATCCCGAACCAGCGGCCGTAGGCACCGCCCGCCCAGATCGAGAACGCGGCGAGGATCTCCAAAGCCCCTAGGATGATCGTGATCCAGCCCCAGGTGTTCAGGCTGCTGATGATGTACTGGGTTTCGGTTGCGTGGACGAAGAACTTCGAGTTGTCGACGGCCGCGATGCCGTAGATCACGTTCAGGATTCCGGCGATCAAGAGCATGATCCCGGCGAACATCACCCAGCCCGCGCCGCTCTTTTCCCCCTGGTCATAAGAACTTGTTGCCATAAGGTGCCTCACTCCCTTCGGTACGTGGCGATTTGCTGCCTCTATTCGGCCTCGGGCGGTGCGCCTCCTGCACGTGACAGCTGTTTGTTGCCGCGTTCCGAAAAGCGATCGTTCGAGTGTCAGCCGAGCCTACGTGCCCCCGGGAGCCCCGCCATCGTGGCTCAGTACCCCTACCGTTACGGGTTTCTACGTACTCGGGTGATGGAGGATGAGACCCGTGCCCTGTGCGTGACCGGGCTCGCTGGATCGCCTTGAGCGCGAGCCGGCGGGCGAGGCGTCTGTTAGCTTGGCCGGCATGTCGGCGACGAGCGATCGTAAAGCGGGCGCGGCCGGGATCGTCCTGATGACGTTGGCGGCGGGCCAGTTTTTGATGGTGCTCGACAGCTCGGTCATGAACGTGTCGATCGCGACCGTCGCCAACGACGTCGGCACGACCGTGACGGGCATCCAGACGGCGATCACGTTGTACACGCTGGTGATGGCGTCTCTGATGATCACCGGCGGCAAGCTGGGTCAGATCCTGGGCCGCAAGCGGGCGTTCGCGATCGGCTGCGTCATCTATGGCTGCGGCTCGCTGGTGACCTCGATCTCGCCGAGCCTGGGCGTGCTGATGTTTGGGTGGTCGTTTTTGGAGGGGGTCGGCGCGGCGCTGATCCTGCCGGCGATCGTGGCGCTCGTCGCGACCAACTTCGCGCGTGAGGAGCGCCCGCGCGCGTACGGCCTGGTGGCCTCGGCCGGCGCGATCGCGGTGGCCGCGGGCCCGCTCGTGGGCGGCCTGTTCACGACGTACTTGTCCTGGCGCTGGGTGTTCGCCAGCGAGAGCCTGATCGTGCTCGGGATCCTGGCCCTGACCCGGCGCATGGCCGACTCGCCGCCCGAGCGGGGCGTGCATCTGGACCTCGTCGGGACGGGGCTGTCGGCGGCGGGTCTCGGCCTGATCGTGTTCGGAATCTTGAGGTCTGGCACCTGGGGGTTCGTGCAGCCAAAGCCGGGCGCGCCCGCATGGCTGGGCCTGTCGCCATCGATCTGGCTGGTCCTGGCGGGCGGGGTGGTCGTGTGGCTGTTCATGAGTTGGGAGAACCGACTGATCAGGGTCGGCCGCGAGCCGCTGGTCGAACCGGCGATCTTGAGGATCAGGACGCTGCGCGGCGGTTTGACGTCGTTCTTCTTCCAATACTTGCTCCAGGGCGGCCTGTTCTTTACGGTTCCGCTGTTCTTGTCGGTCGCGCTGGGGCTGTCGGCGATCGAAACGGGAGTGCGTTTGCTGCCACTCTCGCTCACGCTGCTGCTGGCCGCGGCCGGCATCCCGAAGGTCTGGCCGAAGGCTTCGCCGAGGCGGGTCGTGCGGCTGGGCTTCGTCGCGCTGCTGGCCGGCATCGTCACGATGCTCGGCGCGCTGGAGGCGGGCGCGGGCCCGGAGATCGTGCTGTGGCCGATGCTGCTGGCGGGGCTTGGCATCGGCGCGCTGGCATCGCAGCTGGGCTCCGTGACGGTGTCGGCCGTGCCCGACGAGCGCAGCGGCGAGATCGGCGGCCTGCAGAACACGTTCACAAACCTCGGCACCTCGATCGGCACGGCCCTGGCCGGCGCTGTCCTGATCGCGGCGCTGTCGAGTTCGTTTTTGACGGGAGTCCAGAACAACCCGGCGGTGCCAGCCGAGGTCAAATCGCAGGCCACGACGCAGCTGGCCGGGGGCGTGCCGTTCGTGTCCGACGACGCCTTGAAGAGCAGCCTCAAACAGGCCGGCGTCTCGACGGAAGCGAGCGAAGCGATCGTCAAAGAAAACGAAACCGCGAGGCTGCTGGGACTGCGATCGGCGCTGGCGGCGCTCGCCGTGATCGCCTTGCTGGCGCTTTTGTTGAGCGGCGGCATACCGACCGAGCAGCCTGGGGCGGCTCAGCCGTCCTCCGAACGCCGAGCCGGCTCGCCAGAGCCGGCGGCGGCCTGAGCGGACCCGCCACGCCGCGGGGCGCGAGGCCGGCGGGCCCGTCAGACGGCGTGGCTGGACCTCACACGGCCGGAGCGACCGGCGGCTGTCCCGCCGAGCGCAGTTCGCGGCCGAGGCCGCGGATCACGAACGAGAGCACGACCAAGGCCAAGCCTCTGACGATCAGGACGATGCCGAGCACGATCGCCAAGGTCGTGACCCCGAACTGGGGCCAGGAGACGACCACGATGCCGAGCACAATGTCCACGAAGCCGGCGAACACGAGCCAGCCTCTGCCCTCTCTGACCTCGAACGCGCCGACCAAGCGCAACGTGCCGGCCAGGATCAGATAGATGCCGACGGCCATAGCCACGACCAAAAGGCTTTCGCTGGGATGGCGCAAGACGATCACCCCGGCGATCAGGGCCAAGGCACCGCCGAGCACGCCCCAAGCCCGCGAGCCGGCCGGACGCCCGAAGGCGCCGACGATCAAGAAGATGCCGCCGATCAGAAGCTCGATACCGACCAGCAGCGCGATCACGGTCAAGGTCGGGCCCGGATAGGCGACCAAGAGGATGCCGCCGGCGAGCGTGATCAGGCCGACGACCAGGCCCAGCCACCAGGCCCGACCGATCGATTCAAGGACCTCGAAATCGGATGTTTCGCTCTGATAAGACACTCAGACCACCACCTTCCCCGTCAAACTAAGCCGCCCAGGCACCCGCGGCCACCGTAGAAGCCCGTATTCGTAATCAGGTTTTCACGGCGAACCGCCGATTTCCTGCCAGGATTGGGGCGCGGGAGAACGCAACTCGCCAACCTGGAAGGGGTTGATTCGGTGATGCTCCTGAATGGCTCATCGCGATCGTCTTTGCCAGATTTCGAACGATCGTTCGAAGCGATCTTCAAGCATCACTACAGGCCGCTGCTGTCTTACTGCAGGCATCTGCTCGGCGACCGCGACGAAGCGGAGGACGTGCTCCAGCAGACCTTCATCAGGGCGCACAGGGCCCTGCGCTCGGACGGGGCGCCGCGCGAGCTGCGCCCGTGGCTGTATGCGATCGCGCGCAACTGCTCCCTGTCGGCGATCGCCGCACGCAGGCCGACTGCTCCCATCTGCGAGGAGACCCTCGACCCTGGATCCAGGTCGCTGGCGGGACTCACCGAGGAGGTACACGTCCGCGAGGACCTGCGCGAGCTGCTCGCTGGGATCGCGCGCCTGCCCGAGGACCAGCGCAGCGCGTTGCTGCTGGCCGAGCTGGGAGACCTCTCACATGTCGAGATCGCGTCCGTGGTGGGGTGCCCGGTGAGCAAGGTCAAGGCCCTCGTCTACCAGGCTCGCGGCGCGCTGATCGCAGAGCGGGAAGCCAGGAACGCGTCGTGCGCGGAGATCCGCGAGCAGCTCTCGGTGGCCAGGGCCGGGGAACTGCGTAGAGGACCCCTGCGTCGCCACCTGAAGCTGTGCCTTGGCTGCCGCGAGTTCCAGGTGGCCGTCGCCGCCCAGCGCCGCTCTTTCGCCGTGCTGCTGCCCGTGGCGCCAGGCTCGGGAGTCGCGGCGGCGCTTCTCGGCCACGGCGCGATCCACACCGCGGGCGCCGGAACGAGCGCGGTCGCCGGGGGGACGAGCGCCGGTGGCGGGGCAGCGGCAGGCGCCGGTGGCGCGGCCGCGGCGACTGGAAGCGTTGCGGCAGGGAGCGGAGCGGGTGCGGTGGCGGGCGGCGGGATCCTGACGAAGCTGGCGGTCGGCGGGACGGTCGCGGTGGTGGCGGCTGGAGCCGGCGTCGTCGCGACACATCGGCCTCAGAGCCGGCCTGTGCGGAGTTCGGCGCGGCAGGGCGTCCCACGCGCGGCCGACGGATATCGGCCCGCGGAGGTGGTCGCGCGCCTTTACCGGGCTTACGGCAGCGTCCCATCGACGGCCGGGCGAGCCCCGGTCGGCGATCAAGGCTCCACGCATGTGGGCCGTGCCCGGACGCGAGCCGGCGCTCGGCGCCTGCCGACGGGCGGCTCCCGAACGGATGAACAGCCGGTGAGTTCCAATGTGCCCCAGGCCGCGTCCGTCGTGGAAGCTGGATCCCAACCCGCCGGGAGCGCAACGCAACCCACCAGCGATAGACCTGCGCCGGGTGTCTCGCCGCGGCCCGCCAGACCGAAGGAACGAGCCCAGAGGAGAAGACGCGTGACCGCGCAGCGATCCGCGTCGGGCCCCGAACACCGGAACCGCCTGCACCTCGACAGCTCTCGGCGTAGTGAAACCTCGCCGAGAGCCGGAGGGAGGGCGCGGAGGACGAGAAGGACGGCGACCGCGTCTCCGGACCCGGGCACGAGCACGAGCACGAGCACGGCGCGACGACACCAGAACAGCGGCACACGAGCAACGAGGGGACGCCACGAACCTGAACGCCGGAGCGCTGAAGGCCAAACGACGACGCCAGAACAGAATGGGGCACGGAAGCAGAAGCCCAAGAGCGCGAGCCACAGCGGAGCGGATGCGCCCAAGTACCACACGCCATCGCCGGCGAGCAACGGCGCTGCCAACTCTCCAACCTGCGACCCGGCACGGCGGTCTTACCCGCAGATATGCACTTCAATTGGGAACTCGGAGGGGAACGGGAGGAAGCACAATGCGTCTAAGTAGTCTCGCCGTACTGGCAACGGCCGTTGTCGCGGTGGTCGGGGTGGCGACTGGTGGGGCGTCGGCGGCGCCCCGACTCAGGCATCGTCATCTGGGTGTCGCCGGCTGCCAGCTCGGCCTCAACGTGGCGCCCAGGCACATCGCGGCCGGCGACGCCGTAACCGCGTATGGCCAGTTGTTGTGCCGGAACGGAGCCGACGTGGGCCAAGCGGTCCAGCTGTTCGAGCATGACTACGGAACGTCGGGATATACACAGGTGGGAGCCACGACGACCGGCCCGGGCGGATACTACGAGCTGCCGCCGATCAGCCCGCGGTCCAACAGCTCGTTCTACACGGTCGCCGGCGGCGCGACGAGCGTGGCCAGGCATGTGCACGTCGAAGCGCTGGTCACTCTCAATGGCCCGACGTCGGGCGCACAGTTGCTCACCGGAAAACCGAACAAGGTTGCGTTCACGGGCACCGTAGAACCTGACGACGCGGGCGCCGAAGTCATCTTGCAACGCCAGAATGCTGTCACCGGCAATGAATGGCGGCGGATCGGGCGCGGCGTGGTCGGCTCCGACGGAACTGTGGGGACGTTCGCGATCGAACACACGTTCATTGTCCCGGGCGACGCGAATATCAGGGTCGTCGTGCGCAGCCAGGGTCGCAACGTGCGCAGCGTTTCGAACGAACTGTCATACGAGATCTCCCAGGCTCAGAACCCGAAGCTGACGATCGACGCGTCCGCGGACCCGATCGAATACGGACAGTCGGTCGCGATTTACGGCGTCGCCGAAGGCTTGGCGGGCCAGCCGTTGACGTTGTTGGCAAGAGTGCGCCACCAACACGGCTTTGTGGCGATCGCGGAAACGATTGCCAACGAGACCGGCGCGTACACGTTCCCGGCACAGTCTCCTTCGATGAGCACCTTTTATGAGGTCCGCGCGAAAGGCAAAGCTTGCGGCGCTTGCAAGGGGACAGCCGAGCGCTCGGCGGTGCTGTTCGAGGGCGTCAAAGACATCCTGACCGCCTCGGTCTACCCTAACCCGGCGCAGACGGGCCAGACGCTGACGTTCTCGGGCACGGTTACGCCCGCGCTCGTCGGACACATCATCTATCTGGAGCGCCAGAACGCATCGGGCAACGGTTTCCATGTGGTGCAGGTCGGTGCGATCGGCGCAGGCTCGTCGTACTCGTTGACCTACACGATTTATGAACCGGGCACGAAGGTCTACAGGGTGCGCATCCCCGGCGGTCCGTTCAACCAGGGCGCGGTCAGCCAGCCGCTCACGATCACGGTTACGCCCGGTCCGGCGGCCGTGCTGAGACCGGAAGCGCCTGGAAATACGTCGCTGCCAAGTGAAGGCTCGGACCGTAACGGCGAAGAACGCGAAACGGGCGATGAAGGCACGACTCCGGTACGCGGCCGAGGTCGCGAAGGCGGAGAACGCCCGCGCGGCCGGCACGGGCGGTAGCGGAAGCGGCGCCAGAAGCCTGACTTGCACCCACGTGGCCGCCTCCTATCCCCCTGGGGGGCGGCCACAGCCCTCGCGTAAGATGCCGGCATGGAGTTGCCGAGCCGCCGCCGCGTTCGCCGTCCGCGGGGGTGGGTGCGCCACTACGGAAGCCTGTTGACCCCGCGCGCCGCCGGCTCGATCCCACTTGCGTTCGAGCGCAACGCCAGGCAACGGGTGCAGCGGGGCGCGGTGACGCTTGGCGACGGCGTCGTCCAGCGGGTGCGGTCGACAAGGCCGAAGATGAGGGTTTTGGCGGCCTCGCCCGGCGGGCGCCTGCGCTGGCGAGAGGCCCCGGCGCCGCGCTCGCCGAGGCCGGACGGGGCGATCGTGAGGGCGATCGCGGTGGCGACGTGCGACATCGACTGCCCGCTCGTGATGGGCACCACGCCACTGACCTTGCCTTTGCATTTGGGCCACGAATGCGTCGCGGAAGTGCTGGCCGTGGGCGAGCGCGTGCGTAAGGTCAATCCGAACGACAGGGTGATCGTGCCGTTTCAGATCAATTGCGGCCTCTGTTCGGCGTGCGTGGCCGGGCGGACGGGCAACTGCGAAAGCGTGCCGCCGCTCTCGATGTACGGCATGGGCGTACTGGCCGGACATTGGGGCGGCGCCTTCTCGGACGAGCTTGCGGTTCCTTACGCCGACGCGATGCTGGTGCAGTTGCCGTCGGACGTAGACCCGGTGGCCGCCGCCAGCCTCGCGGACAACGTCTGTGACGCGTACCGGCATTTGGCGCCATACCTGCCGGCGCTCCTGGAGGAGGATCGCGACGCGGAGGTCCTGATCCTCGGCGCGCTCGACAGGCGCTCGCCGTTTGGAGGCAGCGTCCCGCTGTACGCCGCCTTGATCGCCAAGGCTTACGGCGCGCGCAACGTGACCTTCGCCGACGAGCGCCCCGCGGTCAGAGCGCTCGCAAAGCAGCTCGGCTTCGAGGTCAAACGCCCGCGCCGGCTGCGCGGCCGGTCGGCGCCGCTGGTCGTCGACGCCAGCATCAACGGCCTGGCCAAGGCCCTCTCACACGTCGCCCACGACGGCATCTGCTCGAGCTCCGGCAGCTTCGACCACGCGGCCAAGGTGCCAGCTTTGAAAATGTATATCCGTAACGTGACCTTGCACTTCGGACGGACCCACGCGAGGGCCCTGATCCCGGGCGTGCTCGAGCTGATGGCCGACCGTGGGCTGAGGCCCCAGGACGTCGTCACGAGCGTGGCTGCCCTCGACGACGCCCCCGCGGCATTGCGTAAGCACTTCGACGGCGGCGGCGTCAAGCTCGTGCTGACGGCATAGCTTCGAGTTCCGATGTCTGGGACATGATCGACGCGATACGTGACCAGCCGCTGTGGGCTCGCTGGCTGATGACCGTCGCGGCGTTCGCGATCTTGATCGCGGTGATCGCGGTCGTCGTAAAGGCCATCAACTCCGACACGAACAGCACCGGCTCGCAGCGATCCGAAGCCAAGGCGGAGGCCGAAGCCGACCAGGAGGGCAGGATCGTGATCAGCGAGGACCAGAAGCCCCACGGAGTGGCGCTTGCGGCGGGCGCCCTTGCCAAACCGGCGCTGGAACGGGCGATCGCGGCCGACGTCTACAAGCGCACGACCGACGGCCAGTTGACGGGCCCTTACGAAAGCGTGCACTGCCACGCATCAGGACCGCCCCGGGCCGGCCGCCAGCCGTTCAGCTGTAACGTAAAGAGCGCCAAAATCGAATACCCGTTCGCGGCCGTAGCCGACACGCGAGCACATGACCTCGCCTGGTGCAAGGTCGACCCGCCGTCTGAGCCCGGCGCACCGCTGGAAGTGCCGCTGAGCCCGCGGTGTCGGGTATGAGCGCGTCTAACAAATGAGTGCACTACCGCCCAAGCCCCAGTGCCGTCGAGTTAAGAGCCGGATGACCGCCGACAGCTGCCCTGCGGACCGTCGAGACATGTCAGCGTTCATTTGGCAATGGCGACTATGAGGAGCAGAACGGTAAGTGCGACGATCGCCACGGTCAGCCAGACGAGCTGCTTCTGCGTCTTGTCCTCGTAGCGCGTGGTGGTCTCACGATCCAGCGCCTGCATCTTCTCCTGCAGCGTCTGGTAGTCCCTGGTGATCCCGAGGCGTTCGCGCAGGACGCGATACAGGCGCCGGTAGGCGTCCCACGTGATGTCGAGGTCGTATATCTCGTGCAGGTCGACCGCGATTTCGCCCTCTATTTCGGCGATCTTGCTCGGATCGGAGTCCTCCATCCCTTCCAGGTCGCGGTCAAACGCGCGCATCGTCCCTATGGCCGTCGCCGCGCCGATCGCCATATAGGCGATCCACCCCGCCTGCATCAGTCCTGATTCCCAACGCCCACACTGCTCTTTCAGATCGACTGTGGTCACCAGGCAGCTGCTCGACGGGAGCACCCCGATGGCGTAATCCGGCCGATCAAAGAAAGGACGGTCGAGCCTGAACTTCTGGCGCTCGGCGATACTCGAAGATGGAGCGATGCGAGCTTCCCCGGCAAGGGTGCACATCAGCGACCCAAGCGAGCCCGGAAAGCCCTCATCCGACGACGGGTCGGTGGCCTTGGCGAATTTCGGATCGACGACCACGACCGAGGACACCCGCGAGCTGCCGAGCGAGGTCACGACGTCATCGCCGATGCGTCGCTTGATCCGCATGTCCGCCCGGGCGCTCGGCCCCTGCGCCATCCTGAGCGCCACGACGAACATGATCGCCTCGATCGCCTGCCGCAGCGTGAGCGGTGACGACGAGTTCGCGGTCTCGCCATTTATGCCATCGTCATCGTCCTCTCCCGCCCCAAGCAGGCTACGCGAGACGGGAGGAGCCAGATGCGAGATGTAGTCGTACAGTGGACCGCTCATCGTGAACGGCGGGAGCTTCGAGGGCCAGCGAGACGATGCGAGCCCCCAGCCGGCATTGACGATCCCCTCGATCTCACATTCGGGCATCTCGCGGTCCCCGCGGTCCGAGTCGTTCACCGGAATCAAGAAGAAGGTCAGCGAGTACATTCGCCGGAAGTCGCCGCCATCCAGACCGATGCGTATGAGTGAGACGAGGGGCTGCAAGACCCAGGACCCAGCGGCAAGCCCACATGCAGACATATGCTTACGCCACTCTGAATTATCGGGTTCTGGCTTCAAACGCGCATGAGGGAGCATCACGTTGACGAAGCGATTGGCGAGCGCGAGCCCAAACAGCTTGGAGCGCCTGTGGGCGAGGAGCTGGCAGAGCACCTGCGAGACCGACCGCTCCGCAGCTTCACTCGAACCGCACGGCCGTGCTTCGACCAGGAAGTCGTTGAGAGATAGGGGTTGCTTGTTCTCCTCTCGGCGGGCGAAAATGAACCTCTCCCAAGGTGCCTTCTCGGTTTGTGTCTCCTCTTTGCCGGTCTTGTCAGCCCAGCAAAGCGCTTTCGGCAGCGGTTGCGTGTAATGCTCGTATCCGCCGTCGCTCCGCTTGAGGAATGCGAGCCCTTGGGGCGCCACAGTCGTGAGCCCTTGCTGAACCAATGGACTGTAGGGGGCTAGCTCGCCCTTCTTGTTCTCGTCGGCCAGACAGCCCACCGGCGTCACGCAGAACTTGACCTTGTCTGTGCCGCCCGACAGCGAAAAGCGCTCAGCAATCCGCTCGTACGTGCTGCGACCGTGGAAGGGCCGGCGGTCGTCGGCCATCCGCAGCGCGAAGGAGTGCTGGATCAGCCCATCAAATGTGCGTTGCTCGCACGGGTGCTCAGTACAGCGGTCGGTAGGCGTCGCGCAGGTGGCGCTCCCGCCGTGCTCAGAACACCGCTCGGAATCGGCGAGCTCACTCATTGCACGGGACCGGTATCTGGTCCTATGGGTCCCTGCGGCCAGGAGACGGGATCGGCAGGCCGAGTAGTACGCCGGCGATCGTCGCTCCGACCACATATAGCGGCAGGTCGCTCTTGATATCCCCGATGATCCTGTCCGCCATGCAAATGGCGAAGACGAGCAGGACGACTAGGACGCCAGCACCAGCGATGGAGTACCAAGCCGACTCATAGGCTTCGGATTCGCAAGCGCAACCGGGCTTCAACGATCTCCTATACATGGAAAACGGGATCAACATCCCCACGAACACACCGCCGAGGGCGCCGAGGACGAACCATAGCTCAACCGGCACGCGACCCATTTCCATGCCGTCCGGATCCTTTTTTACGTTGACCGTAACCCGTTCTTCGTGGATCGGGTCGTTCTTTACCACGTGGACAGTGGTCCGCTGCACGTTGACCGTGTCCCTCGCCACGTGAACTGCCGCGATCCAGCAGATGCCCGCCAGCACAACTGCCACGGCGAGCCCGAGCGCCGCAATCGCTATTCGGTAGGCCCCCGGGTCGCGCGGGTCGTTCAGCATCGGGCGCTCACGGTGTTTACGTTGTCACTCCGCCTTGCCCATGACCCATCTCATGGAATAATACACAAAATACGATCTATGGCCACATTCAGGCCCCGGCGGACGTCGCGTCAGATCGACCGGTCGGACCCTAAAGCCGCGCCGGAGCCCACACGAGCGCCACACCCGGTCGATCGGACGGCGAACTCCGAAGGGGGCCGTACCAGGAGCCCTCGCGGAACCGCCCCGCTAAGCCACCACGGCCCGGGCCTGAAGATGGGCACCGACCTTCCGCTTGACCCGCTGCAAAGCGTTGTCGACGGTCTTGGTGTCGCAGGCCAACTGCTCGCCGACCTGCTCATAAGAGTAGCCGTCGAGATAGAGCCCTAGCACGCGGCTCTCCAGCTCTGAGAGTGCCGTCGAAAGGCAGCCGACGAGCGAGCGCAGCTCCTCCGAGGAGATGACCTGGTTGACGGGGTCGTGGACGGTCGGCCCGGGCAGCATCTGGTCCAGCGTGGGCACGTCTTCGCCGGAGGCCGCCGGGGTCGACGAGAACGAGACGTACTGGTTCAGCGGCGTGTGCTTGTTGCGGGTAGCCGTCTTGACGGCGGTGATGATCTGCCTGGTGATGCACAGCTCGGCGAAGTTCCGGAAGCTCGACTCGCGGTCGGTCCGGAAGTCGCGGATCGCCTTGTAGAGGCCGACGAGACCCTCCTGGATGAGGTCGTCGGAGTCGCCGCCCGCCAGGAAGTAGGAGGAGGCCTTGAGCCGTACGAAGCCGTGATAGCGCTTGACCAAACGGTCGTACGCGGTGCGATCGCCCTGCTTGGCAAGGGCGATCAGAAAAGAATCATCGACCTTGACTTCAGGGTTAGTGTTGCGGGAGGTTCTGGGTGCCACGAGCAGATCCTTTCTCGGACTGCTCGCGCTAACGCGGGCAGTCAAATTTGCTCAGTGGCGCACTCCTCCCCTGGCGCCAACGTCTGATATCTGAACCTTAGGTTCAGCGTTATGTGATGGCGCAGGTTTGCATAGGTATCGGACGTTGTCAAGTCAATCGCCCCGTTTTTGCAAGATCTCGTACAGAATGGCCGCCGCCGCGGCGCTGACGTTCAGCGATCGCACGCGCCCGCGCAGCGGCAGTGAGACCAGCTCGTCGCAGGCTCCGGAGACCCTCGGGCGCAGCCCGCGCCCCTCGCTGCCGAGCACCAAGACGACCCCGGCGCCGCGATAGTCGGGGGCGTCGTATGAGCGCGGCGCCCGGCCGCCCGCGCCAGGCTGGCCGGCGCTCGCGGGCTGGCCCGCGCTGGCCCCGTAACACCAGCACCCGGCCTTGCGCGCGTGACCCAGGAAATCGGCGAGATTGCGGACCTTGGCGATCCGCAGATGCTCGACCGCGCCCGCCGAGGCCTTGCACGCCGCCGGCGTCACCTCGGCGGCGCGGCGCTCGCAGATAGCGACGCCGCTCGCTCCGACGCACTCAGCGGTCCGGCAGATCGAGCCCAGGTTCTGGGGATCCTGGACCTCGTCCAAGGCCACGATCAACGGCTCCGGCCCGGCGGCCAGCAGCTCGGCCCCAGAGACGTACGGGTAGGCTCCGACCTCAGCGCAGACTCCCTGGTGGGCGGAGGCCCCACAGCGACGCTCGATCTCCAGCGCGGCGCAGACCTTCACGGACACGTTCGCCAGCCACGGCTCGCGCGCGGCCCCGTGCGTGGCCCATATCTCGCCGACGCTCGCCTTGCGCCGGCCCGACAGCGCCTCCCGGACGGCGTTGCGCCCGTAGACGATCACGAGCCGTCAGCGTCCGAGCCCGAGACGGGGATCAGCTCGGCGCCGGCCTGGCCGTCGCGGATCTCGAAGCCGAGGGCGCGCAGCTCATCGCGCAGGCGATCCGCCGTCTCGTAGTCGCGCTCGGCCCTGGCCTGCTCGCGGCGAGCCAGCAGGGCGGTTGCCTCGGGGGCGATCCAGGAGCCTTCGGAGGCGCTTTGCAAGGGACTCAGCCCATCAAAACCGAGCACCCCAAGCATCTCGCGCAGGTCTGCGTCCCCGACTCCGACCCCGCGCCTGTTGGCCTCCCTGATCCACTCGAACAGCGAAGCCAAGGCCTTGGGCGTGTTGAAGTCCTCGGCGAGCGCGCCAAAGAAGGCATCTCTGTGGCCGGCCATCTCCGACGGGCTGGCCGCCCCGGCGTCCAAGCGCCGGAGCGCGTCGCGGATACGGTAGACGCGCCGCCCGGCTTCCCGCAGCTCCGCCTCCGAGAAGGCCAGCGGCTGACGGTAATGACCGGAGGCCAGATACATGACGACCGCGTCGCGCCCGTGACGCTCCAGAACGTCGTACAACGGCGCGATGTTGCCCGCCGACTTGGCCATCTTCTCGCCGGTCAGCTGGATCATGCCGTTGTGCATCCAGATTTTGGCCAGCTCCTGACCGCGCGCCGCTCTGGTCTGGGCCGCCTCGTTCTCGTGGTGCGGGAAGACCAGGTCCGAGCCGCCCCCGTGGATGTCGAAGCCGACGCCGAGCAGCGACTCGGCCATCGCCGAGCACTCGATGTGCCAGCCGGGTCGGCCCGAATGCCAGTTCGATGGGGTCGCATCGATGTAGTCGCGCGGATCCCACTGAGTGTCCTCGCCGGGCTTGTGGGCCTTCCACAGCGCGAAGTCGAGGTGGTCCTGCTTGAGCGCGGTGTCGCGCTCGGCGTCTGGTGGGCCGTTCTCGCCGCCCCCTTCACCCTGGTCCATCTCCTCGAGACGACGGTGGGACAGGCTGCCGTAGCCGGGATCGGAGCGCACCCGGAAGTAGACGTCGCCGCCGGCAGCGTACGCGTGATCGGCGGCGATCAGGTCGGCGATGTAGCCGACGATCGCATCCATCGTCCCGGACGCAAGCGGCTCGTGGTCGGGGCGCCCAAGGCCGAGTCCGTCCGTGTCCGCGACGTAGCGTTCGGTCATCTCCGTCGCCAGCTCGGCACTCGGCCGTCCGGCACGACGAGCCGGATCGGGGCTGTCCGGGTCGGGCTTGGCGGCCTCGTAGATCTTGTCGTTGACGTCGGTCACGTTGACGACAAGGGTCGTCTCATAGCCCTCGTTGGCAAGGAAGCGCTTGAGCAGCGAGAACACCACGTAAGGCCGGGCGTTGCCGATGTGGATGCGGCTGTATACGGTCGGCCCGCAGGCGTAGATGCCGACGCGGCCTTCATCGCGCGGCCTCAGCTCGACCAGCTCGCCCTTGCGTGTGTCGTGCAGCCTGATTGTGCGCATCGCCCGGAACCTTAACCGAGCCGGCTCAGCCGGCCGGAAGCAGGCTGGCCACCGCCAGCGCGGCGACGCCCTCGCCACGCCCAACGAAGCCGATGCGCTCTCCCGTGCTGGCCTTGACGTTGACGCGTTGCTCGGGCAGCCCCAAGACAGCGGCCAGGCGGGCCCTGATCGCGGGCTTGTAAGGCGAGACGCGCGGCGCCTCCATGACGACGGTGCAGTCAATGTTCACGATCTGAAAGCCGGCGTCGAGCACGCTCTCGACGACCGACCCCAACAGCTCGATCGAGTCGGCGTCCCGGTAGCGCTCGTCGCTTTCCGGGAACCGCTCCCCGATGTCTCCCAAACCGGCGGCCCCGAGCAGGGCGTCGATCACGGCGTGGGCCAACACGTCGGCATCCGAGTACCCGTCGAGGCCCTTTTCGTATGGAATCTCGACCCCACCGATTATCAACGGTCGCCCGGAGATCAAGCGGTGCGAGTCATAGCCGATGCCGGTCAAGCTCATCGCCGGCCCGCCTCCGCGGCGGTGGTCCCGGCTCCGATCGGCTGAAGGCGCCGGACCCTGCGCTCGAACACGCACAGCTCGGTGTAGCCGACCTCGTCGAGCAGCGCCAAAGCCTCCTCGTAATCGGCGCCGACGTCCTCGGGGCGATGAGCGTCGCTGGAGAGCACCACGGGCGCCCCCGCTTCGTGGCACATCTGAAGGAACGGCAGCGACGGATACAGCTCTTGGGCGCGCTTGCGCAGGCCGGCGGTCGAGACCTCGACGGCGATCCCGGTCTCGGCGATCGCCTCGATCGCGGGCTCGTAATAACGGCGCAGGTCGCCTTCCGGGAAGGGCCGTTCGGGGTTCGCTTTGCCCCAGACCTTAACGAGATCGGGGTGCGCCAAGATGTCGAACAGACCGCTGCGGGCCGCCGCGGCTAGCGCCTCGAAGTAGCTGCTCCAGATCTGCTCGGGACTGTGGCCGGTCCCCCAGATCGTGTAGTCGTCCATGTCGATCGACTCGTCGCGCAGGAAGTGGACAGACCCGACGACATAGTCGAAGTCGCGGGCCTCCAAGAGGTTCGCCATCCGGTCTTCGGCGCCGGGCACGAAGTCGGCCTCGATCCCGAGTCTCAGGTCGGTCCGCTCGCGCACGAACTCGCAGTACTCATCGAGGTCGTCGATCGCGAATTCGCGCCAGAGCGGGTGCTGCCAGACGGCGAGCGCCTGCTGGAAGCGGTAGACGTGCTCGGATACCCCCAACTCGGCGATCCCGCGCTCGGCCGCGGCGTCGCGGTAGCGCGCGACGCGAGCCTCCGTGAAGTGGTCTGTCGGGCGGGCGCTCAGGTCGTCGGGGCGTAGGTGCAGGTGGTAGTCGGTAAGCATCTAGCTCTCCTGGCCGCGCGCAATCAAGAACTCGGCAACCACGAGATCGAACGGGGTCGTCACCTTCAGATTCTCCCGCTCGGAGGGGACGATCGCGACGCGGCCGCCACAGCGCTCCACGAGCCAGGAGTCGTCGGTCGCTTTGGCGATGATCTCTGCGGGGACATCAAGCGCCCGCTGCAGGGCGCCCCGTCGAAACGTTTGGGGCGTCTGAACCGCCCACAACTCGGCGCGGTCCAGCGTCTCGACGACGTTGCCCTCGCGGACTCGCTTGACCGTGTCGGCGACTGGCACAGCGGCGATCGCACCGGCCAGCTCGGGGTCGTCTTCGAGCACATCGAGCGTGCGACGCACCAGTTCGGGCGTGGCCAAAGGGCGCGCGGCGTCGTGCACGACGACCGGCTCGTCGTCGGGGCCGGGGCCGGCGGCCGCGAGCGCGGCCGCGACCGACTCCGAGCGAACGACTCCGCCCTCGACGGCGATGACAGCATCGCGGGCCCGGGCGCCGCCAGCCGCGGCACCGCCGGTCGAGATCCAGGACGCTGGCTCGAGCGCGGCAGCCAGTTCGATACCGGGGGGCAGGGCGACCACGATACGGTCGATCGGCTCGCAGGCGAGCATCAGCTCGACGCCGCGCGCCAGCAGCGAGCGGCCGGCGAGTTCGGCGAGCGCCTTGGGAGCGGTAACTCCCAGACGCTCGCCGCGCCCGGCGGCGACGATCAACGCTACGGCCAAGCCCAGCCGCTCGATCCGCGGGCCGAGGCCAGCCTACTTGGCGAGCGCCTCGCCGGCCAGCAGCTCGTCCAGATAGCTCTCGGCCTCGTCCTCGTCCTTGTCGAGCGCATACATCAGCTCGGAGGCGAGGATCTTCTTGGCGCGCGTGAACATCTGCTTCTCGCCGGTCGACAGGCCCTTTTCGGACTCGCGAAGCGCCAGGTTGCGCACGACCTCGGCCAGCTCGTAGATGTCGCCGGTCTTGATCTTTTCGCGGTTGTGCTTGAACCGGCGGTTCCAGTTCTTGGGCATCTCAGAGACTTCGTCTTGGAGGACGTCCAGAACCTTCTTGACCGTCTCCTCGTCGATCACCCTGCGCAGCCCCGCCAGTGCGGCGTTCTCGGTCGGCACCTTGACCGTCATGTCGTTGTGCAGGATCTTGATCGTCAGGTACTCGCGTCGTTCGCCGAGCATCTCCATCTCTTCCTTGCCCTCGACCTTCCCGGCACCGTGGTGGGGATAGACGACGTTGTCGCCGAGCTCGAACTCGATCAGCTCGACTTCCCTGGTCGCCTCCAGCTCCTCGAGCAGCGACTCGGCATCGTGTCCGGATTCGATCCGGGGGGCATCTGCGATTGCTTGTGCGGGAATGGTTTCCTCCTTCGTTCGCGGCCCGCCCTCAAGGACGAAGCCCGTGTCAAAGCTGTTGCCTTCTTGCCACCTACGTCTGCAGGTAGCGGTCCACGAGGTTGACCTCCTGCAGGCGGCGCAAGCCCTCGCGGATGTCCTTCGCCCTGATCTCCCCCACGCCCTCGACCGCCTCCAGCTCGGCGTCGCTCGCCGCCAGCAGCTCGTCCAAGCCTCCCAGCTCGCCGATCACCTGGCTGACGATGAGCTTCGGCAGCCTCGGGATACGCCCGAGCACGCGGTAGCCGCGCGGAGAGACCGGATAGTCGAGCGTGTTCAGCTTGCGGTCATAGCCGAGCAGCTCGGCCAGGCGTCCGAAGTCGAGCAGATCCTGATGGGTCAGGCGGCCGATCTCTTCGAGGGCCGCGGCGAACGTGGCCTCATCGGGAAAGCTCGCCAGATAGTCGCGTACGAGTGCCGCCTTCTCGGCGGTGGCGCCGACCATCGTCTCCTCGAGCTGCATCTCGATCAGGCGGCCCTCCGAACCAAGCTCGACGATGTAGCGCTCGATCTCGACGGCCATCCTCGTGACCAGCTCCGAGCGCTGCAGGACCGTCAGCACGTCGTGCAGGGTCGCGCCGCCCTCGAACTCCAAGGCCGTCAGCCGTGTAGAGACCTGGTCCAGGCGGGTCCTGTACTTCTCGAGCGTCGCCAACGCCTGATTTGCCTTGGCCAGGACGACCGGAATGTCGGCGAGGATGTACTTGGCGCCGTCCACATAGACCGACACGACCTCCCGACGCTGGGAGATCGCGATCACCAGAGCGTCGGTCTGCTTGGACACGCGCTCGGCCGTACGGTGCCTGGTGCCCGTCTCGTGCGAGAGGATCGTCGGATCGGGCATCAACTGGACGTTGGCCATCGCGATCTTGGTCGCGTTCGCGTTGAGGATGATCGCGCCGTCCATCTTGGCGACCTGGTACAAGAAGGCTGGCGTGTAGTCGATCTCGAGCTTGATCCCGCCCGAGTTCAGAAAGCTCAGCTCCTCGGGATCGCCGATTACGATCAGGCCGCCGGTGCGCGCGTGCATGATGCTCTCGATGCCCTCTCGCAGCGCGGTCCCAGGCGCGATCATCTCCAGCGCCCTCATCAACCCCGGCTCCGGTCTGGCTATGTCTGTGTCGAACTCTTCACCGGATCGAGGGGCCACAACGCCAATTCTACGCTAAACAGCCATTTTTCGACCCCTCGCCCAGCCGGCCAACCCCTGCTGGCGAAACCTTCAGGCGGCGATCCGGCCGCCCCGGTTGCTCGCCTCGCCCGTAAGGGCGACGGCGAGGGCCTCGCGCAGCGTGGCCGCCTCGCGGGATCCGGCGCCGCTGCCGGCGGGCGCGATCGTATCCGCCAGCCCATGTTTGACCGCCTCCGCCAAGCGGCGCTCGGGATGGCCCACCCAGCGCAGCTCGCCGGTAAGTCCCAGCTCACCGAAGCACGCCCGCGGCGCCCGCCGAGTGGCGCCCGCCGCGGGCCCGCTCGCGACCGCAACGCCGCGGGCCGCGCTCGCGACCGCCAGGGCGACGGCCAGGTCGCAGCCAGGCTCCTCGACGCGCACACCGCCGACGACGTTCACGAACACGTCCGCTCCGGCCGTCGACACGCCGCCGTGACGATGCAAGATCGCCAGGATCATGGCCAAACGACTGCGGTCGAAGCCCGAGACGACGCGGCGCGGCTGCTCCAGCTCTGACGGCGAAACGAGCGCCTGGACCTCGACCAGCAGCGGCCGCGAACCCTCCATGGCCGCCACGATCACGCTGCCGGGAGCATGCGTGGCCTCGGCCAGGAAACGGGCGGAGGCGTCGAGCACCTCGACCAGACCGCCCTGCCTCATCTCGAACAGACCGGCCTCGTTGGTCGAGCCGAAGCGGTTCTTCAGGGCCCTCAGCTCGCGGTAAGGACGCTCGCGCTCACCCTCGAACTGCAAAACGCAGTCGACCAGATGCTCGAGGACCCGGGGCCCGGCCAGGCCACCATCCTTGGTCACGTGCCCGACCAGGATGACCGCGATCTGGTGCTCCTTGGCGACTTCCATGATTCTGCCGGTCACCTCCCGCACCTGTCCGACCGCCCCCGCAGAGCCGCCCAGCTCGGCGGCCCGCAAGGTTTGGACGGAGTCGATCACGCATACACCCGGAGCGTCCTCGACGAGCGTGGCCAGTACCGTGTCGAGGTCTGTCTCGGCGAAAATCGGTACCTCGAGAGCGCCGTCAGGCAGGCGCTCGGCACGCAGCCTGACCTGCTCGGCGGACTCCTCGCCGCTGACGTACAAAGTGCCGTGGCCCGACCCCGCGAGGTTGCCGAGCACCATGTTCGTGAGCGTCGACTTGCCGATCCCCGGCGAGCCGCCCAACAGCACCAGCGACCCCGGCACCAAGCCTCCTCCGAGGACCCTGTCGAACTCACCGATGCCCGTGCTCAGCCTGCCCGCCTCAGCCGCTTTCACCTCGCGCAGAGGACGCGGCCGGCGTGTCGGGCCGGCGGGCGCGCGGCGGCCCGATCCCCCGCGTGCGGGCGCGCCGCCGCCGGGAGCGCGCTCGGGGGCCAGCGTGCCCCAGCTACCGCAGCCAGGACAGCGGCCGAGCCACTGCGGGGTCTGCTGTCCGCAGTCTGAGCAGGCATGGGTGGTACTCGCACGAGACATCGCCCCCAGCAGCGTACGCGCCGCTGGAGACGGCTAAGCCGGCCGCGCGGCGCGCGCGGCACAGCCAACGAGAGAACTACTCCTTCTCGCCCTCCGTCGGCTCCTCGTCGGCAAGAGCGAGCGGATCGCCGTCCTGCTCCTCGGACTCGCCGCCGGTTAGCCCGGCAGGCCCGCCGACATCCTCGCCGGACTCGCCATCCTCCTCGCCAGCCGCGCCGGCGCCAGCACCGGCGCCGACGGCCACGGGGGTCTTCTGGCGCTTGGGCTTGACGATCGACAGGCGCACCTCGCCCTCTTCGCCCTCGCCGGCGGGCTTGACGACGACGGTAGCTCCCGGGACCAGTTCCTCGCGCAGCACGAAGTCGGCCAAGGGGTCCTCGATGTAGCGCTGAATCGCGCGGCGCAGCGGCCTGGCGCCCATCGACGGGTCCCAACCCTTCTCGACCAGCATCTCCTTGGCCGGGTCGGTCAGCTCCAGCTGCAGCTCGCGTTCGGCCATCGACTCGCGGATCCTCAGCAACAGCAGCTCGACGATCTGCTTGATCTCGTCTTTTTGGAGCTTATGGAAGACGATCACGTCGTCGATCCGGTTCAAGAACTCGGGCCTGAAGACCTTCTTCAGCTCGCCCATGATTCGGTTCTTCATGTCGTCGTACGTGATCCCGGTCTCGTCGTCTGAGACCGCGAACCCGAGCGGCGTGTTGCGCGCGATCTCAGATGCCCCGATGTTGGAAGTCATGATCACGATCGCGTGCCTGAAGTCGACGGTCCGGCCCTGAGCGTCGGTCAGCCTGCCGTCCTCGAGGATCTGCAGCAAAATGTTGAAGACATCGGGATGGGCCTTCTCGATCTCGTCGAGCAGCAGCACCGAGTAAGGCTTGCGCCGCACGGCCTCGGTCAGCTGGCCGCCCTCGTCGTAACCGATGTAGCCGGGCGGTGAGCCGACCAGCCTCGAAACGGCGTGCTTCTCCATGTACTCGGACATGTCGATCCTGATCATCGCGTCGTCGTCGCCGAACAAGAACTCGGCCAGGGTACGCGCCAACTCGGTCTTGCCGACGCCGGAGGGCCCCAAGAAGATGAACGAGCCCGTCGGGCGCTTCGGATCCTTCAGGCCCGCCCGGGAACGCCTGATCGCCTTGGAGATGACTTCGATCGCGGGGTGCTGGCCGATCACGCGCTTGTGGAGTTCGTCCTCCATGCGCATCAGCTTCTGGGTCTCGGCCTCGGTCAGCTTGAACACGGGGATGCCGGTCCACATCGAGACGATGTCAGCGATCTCCTCCTCGCCGATCGACGGCCGCTCGCCTGACTCGCCCGCTTCCCACTCTTCCTCAAGCTCGCGTTTCTTGTTGGTCAGCTTGCGCTCCTGGTCGCGCAGGGCGGCCGCCTTCTCGAACTCTTGGGCCTCGATCGCGGCCTCCTTCTCGCGCCGCGTGGTCTCGACCTCGGACTCCAGCTCGCGGTTGGCGGGCGGCGAGGTCATCGACTTGATCCGCATCCGCGAGGCGGCCTCGTCGATCAGGTCGATCGCCTTGTCGGGCAGGAAGCGGTCTGAGATGTAGCGGCTGGCCAGTTCGCCGGCCGCCTTCAGCGCCTCGTCGGTGATCTGGACCTTGTGGTGCTGCTCGTAACGGTCGCGTAGGCCCTTCAAGATCTCGACGGTCTGGTCGATCGTCGGCTCCTCGACCCTGATCTGCTGGAAGCGCCGCTCAAGGGCCGAGTCGCGCTCGAGATACTTGCGGTACTCGTCCAAGGTCGTCGCCCCGATGGTCTGCAGCTCGCCGCGCGCCAGGGCCGGCTTGAGGATCGAGGCGGCGTCGATCGCGCCCTCGGCGGCACCGGCGCCGACGAGGTTGTGAAGCTCGTCGATGAACAAGATGATGTCCCCGCGCTGGGTGATCTCCTTCATGACCTTCTTCAAGCGCTCCTCGAACTCGCCCCTGTACTTGGAGCCGGCGACCAAGGCCGCCAAATCGAGCGTGTAGATCTGCTTGTTCTTGAGCAGCTCGGGCACATCGGCTGCCGTGATCCGCTGCGCCAAGCCCTCCACCACGGCGGTCTTGCCGACGCCGGGCTCCCCGATCAGGACCGGGTTGTTCTTGGTGCGCCTCGAAAGGATCTGCATGATCCGCTCGATCTCGGTCTCGCGCCCGACACACGGGTCGAGCTTGCCTTCGGCTGCGAGCTTGGTCAAATTGCGCCCGAACTGGTCGAGCAGCTTCGATGACTTCTTGCCCTCCGAGGGCCCCGAGCCAGAACCCGAGCCGGTGGCCGCGGCCTGCTGGCGACGCCCGCCGGGACCGGAGAGCATCCTGATGACCTCGTTACGGATCTTCTCGGAGTCGGCGTCGAAGTCGAGCAGGATCCTGGCGGCGACGCCCTCGTTCTCGCGTACCAAGCCCAGCAGGATGTGCTCGGTGCCGATGTAATTGTGGCCGAGCGACAAAGCCTCGCGCAGCGCCAGCTCGAGGACCTTCTTGGCCCGCGGCGTGAACGGGATCTGCCCGGAGGTGACCTCCTCGCCGGAACCGACGATCCGCACGACCTGGGCGCGTACCCGCTCTACGGTTATGTCCAGGGACTCGAGGACCCGTGCGGCCAGGCCCTCCTCCTCGCGCAGCAGCCCGAGCAGGATGTGCTCGGTGCCGATGTAATTGTGCTTGAGCGTGCGCGCCTCCTCCTGCGCAAGAACGACCACCTGCCGGGCCCGTTCCGTGAATCGCTCGAACATGGTGTAAATCCTTCCTGCGAGGACGTTGCCTCAAGCGCTATGTCGATGTGTCGACCTTGCGAGCAGTCTACCAACCGGCCCCCGGGCTACCCGCAGGTTGAGGCCCTTCGGCGCCCCCGCGGCTCAGGTCCGCATCGCCGGGAACAGGACGACCTCGCGGATCGACTCGCGGCCGGTCAGGAGCATGACGAGCCTGTCGATCCCGACGCCGACCCCGCCGGCGGGCGGCATGCCCTGCTCGAGCGCCTCCACGAAAGCCTCGTCGTAGGGCTGGGACTCCTCGGCGCCGCCCTGAGCGAGGCGGCGCTGGGCCTCGAAGCGCTCGCGCTGGACGTCGGGGTCGGTCAGCTCCGAGAAGGCGTTGGCGATCTCGATTCCGCCGGCGAACGCCTCCCAGCGCTCGACCAAACCCTCGGCCGAACGATGTGAGCGCGCGAAGGGCGACAGCTCGACTGGGTAGTCGAACACAAAGGTCGGCTGCTTCAGGCTGGGCTCGACGTGCTTCGAGAGGAGGTCATCGGCCATCTGGGCCCACGCGGCTCCGTCGGTCTCGATCTGAAGTCCGCGCTCGGAGATCGCTCCCGCCAGGGCCGAATCCGAGCGCAGGGCAAGGACGTCGATCCCGGTCGCCTCGAAGATCGCCTGCCCAAAGCTGGTTCGGCGCCAGGGCGAGGCGAACTCGTAATCGCCTTCGTAGCCGACGGCAGCAGCCGCCGCCCTTACGAGCGCTTCCAGGCGGGCCGCGGCATCGTTGTAGTCGGCGTAGGCCTCATAGAACTCGACCATCGTGAACTCGGGGTTGTGCTTGGTCGAGACGCCCTCGTTGCGGAAGTCCTTGCCCAGCTCATAGACGCGCTCCAAGCCTCCGACGAGCAAGCGCTTGAGATAAAGCTCGGTGGCGATCCGCAGGTACAGGTCGCGGTCCAACTCGTTGTGATGGGTCGTGAACGGCCGCGCCAGGGCCCCGCCGTAAAGGGGCTGCAGAACCGGCGTCTCGACCTCGACGAAGCTTTCACCGTCCAGGTAAGACCTGACCGCGGCGATGATCTTGGCGCGGTCGATGAACAGCTTGCGGACGTCCTCGTTGGCGATCAGATCCAGCTCGCGCCGGCGGTGCCTGGTCTCGAGGTCGGTCAGGCCGTGGTGCTTGTCGGGCGGCGGCCGCAAGGCCTTGCCGAGGATCAAAAAGGAGTCCACGCGCAGCGACAGCTCGCCGCGGCGGCTGCGCAAAGGAGGGCCGTCGACGCCGATCAAGTCGCCCAGATCGAGCGAAGTCAGGCGCTCGTAGCCTTCCTCGCCGAGCACGTCCGCGCGCGCGTGCAGCTGGATCCGGCCGGTCCTGTCGACGAGATCGATGAAGGTTGCCTTGCCGGAGCCGCGCCTAGCGGCGATGCGCCCGGCGACGCGGTGCGGCTCGTCGGTCTCCTCGCCTGGCTTTAGGCGAGCGTAGGCGCCGAGGATCGTGGCGATCGGCTCCGCGCCTGGGAACGAGTACGGGAAGGAGGTCGGGTCGGCCTCGCGCAGGCGCCGCGCCTTGGCCCCGCGCTCGGCGATCAGCTCCCGCAGGCCGTGCTTGGATGCTCCAGTTTCGGCCGTACGCGCGCGCGCGTCCTCCCCGTTTGGGACATGTTCGTCCCCGAAACCCGGGAACCGCTCCTCGTCGGTGTCGGCCATCGCCGAGCGAGACTACTTACTTCAGGCCGACGTCGATCTTCGTGATCTTGAGCTTGCGGGCTGGGCCTCTGGGCACCTTGACGGCGACCGTCTCACCGCGCTTGTGGCCCAAGAGCGCGCGCCCGACGGGCGACTCGTTGGAGAGCCGGTTCTCCTGGGGATTGGCCTCAGAGGAGCCGACGATCGTGTACTTGACCGACTTGTTCGTCTTTTCGTCTTTGACGTGGACGACCGATCCGACCTGGACGACGTCGGTCGAGAGATCCTTGGTTTCGATGACCGTCGCCAACCGCAGCTTCTCTTGCAGCTGGGCGATCCTGCTCTCGACCATCGCCTGCTCGTTCTTGGCGTCGTCGTACTCGGAGTTCTCGGAGATGTCTCCGAACTCGCGCGCCTCCTTGATGCGTTCGGCGACCTCGCGGCGCTTGGCCGTCGACAGCTCGTCGAGTTCGTCCTTGAGCTTGCTGAGACCTTCGGGGGTGAGGATGACGTCCTTTTGCATAGCGTTCTCGTCGTCGTTCGCGGTTGTCGACTGCTCTTCTACGCGCAAAACCCGCTTCTCAGCGGGCCGTTCGGCACGGCCTTGGGGCCGAGACGAGCCGAGCAGTATATCTCAGGCTAACGCCCGTTCCGGGGCGCGATCGAAGGCCAGCAGCCCGCTGACCTCCTCCAGCGTGGCGGCGGTCTGGAGGCGGTCGCCAAGGCGCTTGGCATGTGTCGGATCCAGGTCCAGACGGGCTATGTACCAGGGATAGAACTTGCGCAGGTACCTGGTCGCCCTGGCCTCTCCGAGGTGCTCGACGGCGCGCTCGATCGTCCAGGTCAGCTCCGCCACAACCTCGGCGCGATCGGGCTCGCGCTCGTCGCCTACGAGCAGGCTCCTGAACAGCCACGGATTGCCGAGCGCGCCTCTGGCCAGCATCACCGCGGCGGCCCCCGTCTGTTCGTACGCCTCGCGCACGCTCTGCGCGTCCGCCAGACCGCCGGTCAGAATGACGGGCGCCGGCAAGGTCTCGACCAGCCTGGCCGCCAGTTGATAGTCGGGAACACCTTTGTGGTGGACCGCCGCCGAGCGCGGATGAAACGCGATCGCGGCTACGCCAGCCTCCTCGACCAGCCTGTGTGCCAGCTCGTAGCCGCTCTCATCGCCGGGTCTCACGCCTGAGCGCAGCTTGACGGTGATCGGTATCTGGTTCGGGCCAGCCGCGCGCGCGCGTATGGCCCCGTCGGCCCCGTCGCGGGCCGCTTTGGCGACCGCCACGGCCAGGTCGTGGTCATCCAGCATCGCCGCGCCGGCGCCCGTCTTGCGGACCTTCGGGACAGGACAGCCCATGTTGATGTCGATCGCGTCGGCGTCTGTTTCGCTAGCCACATAAGCGGCCGCAGACCTCATGATCGCGGGGTCCTCACCGAACAGCTGGATCGAGACTGGCCCGGCACCGCGCTCGCGCGGGTCGATCCGCAACATCTCGTGACACGTTTTTTCGTTGCCGTAATAGATCGCATGGGAGGAGACCATCTCCGAGACCGCCATGCCGGCCCCGTAACGCTTGGCCTGCAGCCTCACGAACCAGTTGCCGATGCCCGCCAAGGGGGCCAGCAGAACGCGGTTCGGGACCTCGAGCGAGCCGAGGCGCCAGGGGTCTGTGAGCGAGGCCGGCACGCCTCAATGATTGCGCTCGTACAACAAGCGCAGGCCGGTCAGCGTCAGGAGGTCGTCGACCTCGGATATCTCCTCTGTGAAGGGCACGACCAGCGAGGAGAGCCCGCCGGTGGCGATCGCGGGGGCGCGCTGGCCAAGCTCGTCATACAGGCGCCTCAAGATCGCGTCGATCGCGCCGGCGTAGCCGTAGACGACGCCCGAGCGGATCGCGTCGATCGTGTTCTTGCCGATCACCGAGCGCGGCGGTGCAAGCTCGATCTTGGGCAGCCTGGCGCCCCGGTCGGACAGCGCTTCCAAGGAGACCTCGATGCCGGTCATCAACGAGCCGCCGAGATAGTCGCCCTCAGCCGAGAGGACGTCGAAGGTGGTCGCGGTACCGAAGTCGACGCACACCGCCGGGCCGCCGAAACGCTCGCGCAGGGCGACCGCGTTGACGAGCCGGTCGGCGCCGATCTCGCGCGGATTGTCGTAACGGATCGCCATCCCCGTCTTCGTGCCCGGGCCGACCGCGTGCATGTCGTGGCCGAGGTAACGCGCCGCCATCGCCGTCCACTCCGGCTCGAGCTGGGGCACGGTCGAAGAGACGATCGAGGCGTCGAGGTCTTCGAGGCTGAGGCCCCTCAAGCCGAGCAGGTTGCCGAGGGCGGCTCCGAGCTGGTCGGCCGTGGACTGCCTGACCGTCGCGAAACGCCAGTGCTCGATCAGCTCGCCGCCACGATAAGCGCCGAAATGGGTCTGCGTGTTGCCGACGTCGACGACCAAAAGCATGGCGATCATTATGATTGTTGACGTGCAAGTAAAGCTTTACGTGCTGCCGGCCTCGCACCCTTGCGCGGCGGTCGAAGCGGCGCTTCGCCTGAAGGGGATCGAGTTCGAGCGCGTCGACCTGATCCCGATGACCCAGCTGGTGATCGGGCCGCTGCGTTACGGCGGCACGACGGTGCCCGGTGTCCGGATCGACGGCGAGCGGCTGGTCGGCTCGCGCAAGATCATGAGACGCCTGGATCAGCTGGCTCCCGAGCCGCCGCTGCTGCCGCCACCCGGCGACGCCCGCTACGCCCGTGTGCTGGAGGCCGAGCGCTGGGGCGACGAGGTCCTGCAAAGCGTGCCCAGGCGCATCATCGACGTCGCCTTCCTGCGCAGGCCGAAGGCGATGGAAAGCTATATCGGAGACGCCAAGCTGCCGATGCCAAGCGCCCTGATCGGGCCGGCGATGCCGGTAACAGCCAAGCTGATGGCCTTCAGAAACAAGGCCAAGGACGTGACCGCGCGCACCGACATCGCGGCCCTGCCGAGCCAGCTCGACCGGGTCGATCGCTGGATCGAAGACGGCCTGATCGGCGGCACGACGCCCAACGCGGCGGACCTTCAGATCGGTTCGACGATCAGACTCTTGCTCAGCATCGGCGACCTCAGGCCCCTGATCGAAGGACGCCAAGCGGCCCGCTTGGCGTCTTGGTTTCCGCCGCTCGTAGGCGAAATCCAAGCGGGCGTGCTGCCCGGCGAGTGGCTGCCCGCGCACGCGTAAGGCCCGCGCGGACACACAGCCAACGCAGGCACACCCGCAGAGCCATGAGGTGGAAGCCGGGTCCCATCGCGACCGGATAAGGTCCCGGCCGCGATGGCCGAGCAGATGACTGCCGAAGAGATCAGGGACGTAAACACGCGCTACCACGACGTGGCCGCCGACCATTACGACGCCAAGTGGGGCATCGACTTCGGCGACGTCGGAGCCGACCAGGTGAGAAGCAAGCTGCGCAAGGCGCTCGGCCCCGGAGCGCCAGAGCACTTCGAGCGGGCACTCGAGATCGGCGCGGGGACCGGCTACTTCACGCTGAACATGATGAAAGCCGGGATGATCGGCCAGGCGACGTGCACCGACATCTCGCCGGGGATGCTAGCCACGTTGGCCGCAAACGCGAAGCGGCTGGGCTTGAAGGTCCAGACGAAGCCCGCCGACGCTGAGGAGCTGCCGTTCGGAGACGAAAGCTTCGATTTGGTGTTCGGGCACGCCATCCTGCATCACATCCCCGATCTGGAGCGCGCTTTCGGCGAGTTCGCGAGGGTGTTGGCGCCCGGCGGAACGATCGTGTTCGCGGGCGAGCCATCCCGCTACGGAGATCGCCTCGCGGGAGTGCCCAAGCGCGCAGCCGGGGCGGCCGCACCGCTGTGGCGCCAGGCGATCGGCGCGCGCCCGGCCCCACCGCCCGAGGGCGGTGCGCCGGAGGCTTCGCTGGAGGGCTTCGTCGACGTGCACGCGTTCGCGCCCGGCGAATTGGCCAAGGCGGCACGGAACGCCGATTTCGAGGACGTCAATGTCGGCGGCGAGGAGCTGCTGGCGAACTGGTTCGGCTGGTGTAACCGCACCTTGGAGGCCACCGCCGACCCCCGCGACGTGCCGTGGGGGTGGCGCCAGTACGCGTACAAGGGCTACCTGTTACTGCAAAGCCTCGACCGGCGCCTGTTCGAGGGCCACCTGCCGCCCGCGATCTTCTACAACCTGATGATCTCCGCCCGCAAGGCGCCCGGCGCCTGACCGCGGCCTCTGACCGCGACCTACGTCTTCTTGGCGCCCGGCTTGGTCGGCTTCAGCTGGGTCAGCCGGATGCTGGCCGAGCGCGCCTTGACGGGCGCCGGCGAGGACTTGACGATCAAGAGGCTCGTGTTCAAACGACCGTGACCGGCCTTCAAGAGCAGGCGCCCGGCAGCGTTCAGCTTGATCGCGAGCACCCGAGTCTGGCCGGCGAGGATCGCGAAGCTGGCCGTACCGATGGAGCGCAGCTTGACGATCTTCTTGCCGGCGATTTTGGCCTGAGCGATCTTGATCCTCAATGTCAGCTTGCCGGCGCATTTGCCGGCGCCCGTCCCTCGGAGCTTGACCAGCGCGCGACCGCTGCTATTGACCGAAAACCGCTTGCCTACAACGGACGCTCCGCAGGCGCCGCCCGCGAAGGGACCAAACGGCAGGACCCCCGATTTGGGCGTCTGACCGGTCGAGCCACTTTGCGAGGTCGCTCCTTCTTCGGTGCCGCCGCCGCCGCTCCCGCCGCCATTACCTTTGCCCGGAATTTCGGCGATATAAGTGAACTGGTCGGCGGACGCGTCGCTTTCACTCAGGCCGATCGGGGTTTCGACGGTTACTTCGACCGATCCCGTTCCGGGAGGCGAGACGGCGACGATCGATTTGTTGGAGGTCACGCTGAAGCTGGCCGCCTCGGTTTCGCCGAACCTGACGGCCCTCGCTTCGGCGAGGTTTTCGCCGGTTATCGTGACGGTCGTGCCGCCCGTCGATGGGCCCTTATCGGGTGTCACCGCTTCGACCGACGGATATTTGCCGAACACCCAAGCCGCTCCCTTGCGCGCGTAGGCGCGACCCCCGACCAGCTTCGTTTCGGCGTCACTGGACAGCGCAACGCTCGAGCCGAACTGGGTGTGGGCGCCAGTCTTTGCGACGGGGCCGGGCTGCAACTGCTCCTGCTCCGCCCAGGTCGTGTCCGAACGTTCGAACAGCAGGGCCGTCCCGTTCACCGTTTCACCGTGGGGGGCGCCGATCAGAGCGCTTCCGCCATCCGCCGACAGCGCCACGCTCGAGCCGAATTCTTCTTCGGCTTCTCCTTCGCCCGTCAACATGGGGCCCTGCTCGGTCCAGCCTTCGCTCGTTGGCACGAAAGCCCAGACGGCTCCCCTCCCTTCGTCGTTCTGGCGCGCGCCGACGAGCGCCGTGGAGCCATCGGCGGAGAGCGCGACGCTGATCCCGAAGCGGCCGTCAGAACTCTGGCCCGCACCCTTCAGGTTGCCCGCCATGGCCCAGCCGGCACTTGCGTGTTCGAACACCCAGGCCCCTCCACGCGCGCCAGGGGATCCCGGTGCGCCGATCAGCGCCGTGTTGCCGTCGGCCGACAACGCGACGCTCGTACCGAATTCGCCTTCCCCTTCTTCGCCCGCTTCGCCCCGGGTCAGCGGCGTGGCATCCGGCAGCCAGCCGGTGTCCGTGCGGGTGAATACCCAGACACGGCCTCTATACATGGGAGCGCCGACGAGCACCGTGGTCCCGTCCGCGGACATCGCGACGCTGCGACCGAAGCGATCGAGGGCTTCTGTTTCGGGGTCGATCAATTCCGCGATACGCGACCAGCGCGAGCCTGGGCCCGAGCGGGTAAAGATCCAGACCGCGCCTCTGTTGTGACGCGCATGCGGGGCTCCGATCGCCGCAATGTCCCCATCGGCGGACAGCGCGACGCCGGCGCCGAAGCGACACGCTTCAGCACTCCCTTCAGCACCTGACTCCGCGAGTTCTTCTTCATCGCCGCATTCGCCCGGCTTGCTGTCCGGGAGTGGCATTTCAAGCTCTTCGCCTTCCCTTTCCCACTTCGTCTGAGGCGGACTTGTCGGGCTCACGAAATGCGTAAAGACCCATGCCGCGCCAGCTCCGGCGCCCTCCTTGGGCGCACCCACCAATGCGGTTCGGCCATCGGCCGAAAGCGCCACGGTCGCCCCGAACCGGCCGCCGCGTTCCTCTTTTTCGGGCGTGACAAGCGCAAGCTCAGGGTTCGCTTGGGCAGTCGCCGCGACACTCGCCATGCGGGCGCCGGTCTTCCCCGTCGAGCCGCCGAGACCCCTCGCCGACCCCCCGCTGGCTGCCGGCGAGGACTGAGAGAGCGCGAGGACGAGCAGCAGCGCAGCCAAGACCGCGAGCGCGGACAGCCGCCTAACGCCGGCGATAGCCGTGCGCCTGGCCGCCGGAAATCCATCGACGTCGTTTCCCAAATGTCTGTCAGGTCCGTACATGTGCAGCCCATCCTTAGCTCGCCTACGATGGACCCGGCGGCGACCATGCCGCTGTCGTCTCAACATCTCTCTCCTCTACCAAAGTAGCACCACAAGGCTAACCTAAGCGCAGCTCGATAGTCAACGTCTGAGCGCGATCTTTGCTTTTGGCCAATCGTCGGCGGTCTGTTCTTGGCCAGGCGTCGCAGACGCATCCACTCACAGAGCCGGCCTCTGACGGCGCGCTCGCTCAGCCTTGCACGAACGTGCCCAGCCCGTTGCGCGATGCGTGCGCCGACCGCTCAGGCGCTCACCGCGACACCGCCGCGGCGAGGATCTCCGGCACCCTCCAGCCGGCCGCCCACGCGGTGCACGGCTTGAACGCCTCCAAAGAACAGATTCAGAGACTGGAATCGCACGATCTCGCGATCGGGATCGTGATCGTCAAGAGCGAACGTGTCGATGCCGGGCTCGTGATAAACGATCCCGCCCTCGACGTGCATCCGCGGCGCTTCGACCGCTTCGCGCGCGCCAAGCCCATGATCGACGATACCGACGATCGTCTGCAGAATGGCCGAGCGGATGCGGTTGGAGCCGGCGCTCCCGAGCACCAGCTCGACCTCGTCACCGATCGGCGATCGACGGGACCGCCGATCGCCCAACAGCACGATCGTCGGAGCCATCATGCTCGGCATCCGGATACCGGCCGGGTGGCGATGGAAGCCGAGCGGGTTAAGGTCTTGCTCGCCCATCACGTTGTTCAGGTGGATCCCGGTGCCGGGCACGACCACGCCAGAACCCTCGCCGTTGGTGCACGTCACTGAGCACGCCCGACCGGCCGAGTCGAGCACCGAGATGTGGGTCGTCGATCCGAGCTTGGCCGCCAGAAACCGCTCGAGGAAGCCCTCTTCGACGAGCCCGCTCAGAAACTCGGCGGTGCGCTCGGCCTGCGCCGCCTCCATCGCCTCGAGCACGCCCGCCAGCGGCGGCGGGCGGGCGCCCCGGTCGAGCAGGGCCAATGAGTAGGCCAGCAAAGTGCCGCCCGCCGATGGCGGCGGGTTGGTAAGAACAAGGCGATCGCGATAGCGCACACGGACCGGCTCGCGCTCGATGGCCTTGTAGGCCGCCAGCTCGGCGGGGTCGAGCGAGCCGCCGCGCTCTGACAGCCACCTACAGACCTCATCCGCGATCTGGCCGCTATAGAAGGGTTCGGCGCCCTCATCGGCCAACCGTTCGAGCGCGTCCCCGAGTTCAGGGTTACGTACCGGCTCGCCCTGGCGCAGGACCCTGCCGGAGGGCGCCCACAGGGCAGCGCACTCCGGCGTCGATGTCAACAGGTCGGCAAGGATCTCGGCGATATAAGCTTGGCCGGCGTTCAGCTCGACGCCCGCGCGCGCGAGTTCGGTGGCGGGCTCGACCAAGCGGCGCAACGGCATCGTGCCCCATCGCTCGACGGCGGCGCAGACTCCGGCCGGCGCTCCGTAGATCCCGCACGAGGCCGGGCCGATATAAAAGACCTGGACGGCATCGCCGAAAGACACGTCCACGGCGTCCAGCTCGACCGCGCCGCCGTCCAAGCGTCTGGCCGGCGCCTGCACGAAGAAGTCGAGCACCGCCGGCTCCCAATCGCCGCCGGCCACGAGCATGTGCCCGCCCGCCCCCAGCCCCGTCAACAGCGGCTCGGCCGCGAACGAAGCCAACATCGCGGCGACCGCCGCGTCAACGGCGTTCCCCCCTTCGCGCAACACCTCCGCCCCAGCCTCCGCCGTAGCCGGATGCCCAGCCGCGATGACCCCATGCTCAGCGGTGTCGCTCATGCCAGAGCGATACCACAGGCGATTGCATCACGCGGCCCCCGAGATAAACGGAAAGCCCTGAGGGGAACGTCAGCCAAGCAGATCAAGGACGCAGCGAGCGAAGTGTGCTCTGCACATGAGCGAGTGAGGACGCAGATATGCGCAGTGCTGACGTTCCCCTCAGCGGGGCATGAACTCGGGGACTTCAAGCTCATCCACGGCGAGGCTGGCGCGCCGCGGGGCGTGCGCCGGGCGCGGCGGTCCGCTCGTGCGCCGCACTCTGGGCTCGCCGGCGGGCTCGCGCAACTCGCCGATGTCTCTGGCGATCTGGCGCTTGGCGTCACCGTAGCCGGTAGCCACGACCGTGACCCAGACCTGGTCGTCGAGCTTTTCGTCGACCATCGCGCCGAAGATGATGTTGGCGTCCGGATGGGCCGCCTCGGAGACGGCCTTGGCTGCCTCGTTGACCTCCCACAAAGACAGGTCGCGGCCGCCGGTGATCGACAGCAGGATCGAGTGGGCGCCCTCCATCGAGGTTTCCAAGAGCGGCGAGGCGACCGCCTGCATCGCCGCGTCCACCGCGCGCTGCTCCCCGCCGGCACCCATGCCGATCCCGAGCAGGGCGTTGCCGGCGTCGGACATGATCGTGCGCACGTCGGCAAAGTCGAGGTTGATCAGGCCCGGCAGGGTCACGAGGTCGGAGATGCCTTGGACACCTTGCCTGAGCACGTCGTCCGCAACCCTGAAGGCCTCTACCATCGCGGTCTGCTTGTCGAGCACTGACAGCAGCCGATTGTTGGGGACGACGATCAAGGTGTCGACCTCCTCGGCCAGCGCCTCGATCCCGCGCTCGGCGGCCTCACCGCGGCGCGAGCCCTCGAAACCAAACGGCTTGGTCACGATCGCGACGGTCAGGGCGCCCACTTCGCGCGCGATCCGGGCCACGATCGGCGCCGCGCCGGTGCCCGTGCCACCACCGGCGCCCGCGGTGATGAAGATCATGTCCGAGCCCTTCAGAAGCGCCTTGACGCGATCGTAGTCCTCCATAGCGGCCTGTCTGCCGACGCTGGCGTCCGAGCCGGAGCCGAGACCTCTCGTTACTTCGGCACCGATGTGCAACGTGATGTCGGCGGTCGAATGCTGCAAAGACTGCTGGTCGGTGTTGACGGCCAAGAACTCGACACCCTCGACTTCGGCCTCGACCATTCGGTTGACGGCGTTGACCCCGGCGCCGCCGACGCCGACGACCCTGATCCTGGGCTGCCCGGCGACCCCCTCGCCGAACGTCTCGCCGGTGTACTCGCGCTCATACTCGTCCATCACGGGTCGGGCGGCTCGCTCGGAAGCGGCCTCGCGGTCCATCACGTTGGCCGGAATCTCCGCGGAGAAGGCCTGCTTGAGCCGATCCTTGGGCGCCGGCGCCCTGGTGGAGCCACCCAGGGACGGATGTGGCGCGCCGGAGGATGCGCTCGCGGTCCGGTCCGCGCCTGAGGAGGCGCCACTGCCCGCGCCCCGACCCGCGTCCGGGGCGCCATCGGCACGAACGCCGCCGGCGGCGCCGGCGGCCTCGTCCTCGTCAGCCCCGACCGCGGCGGCGTCCGCCCCGGCGAGATCTTGTTCGTCTTCGGTCTTGCGAAAGAGGGCCGCCAGGGGCCCTTCGCGCATGGAGGCGCGTTTAGGGTTTGCCATGAGCCAGGACCTCCTGCGCGAGTTGTCTATAGGACTGGGCGGCGACGCCGTCGGGCTCGTACTTGAGCACGGACATGCCCTTGACGGGGGCCTCCGCGAAACGGACTGTCTTGCGAATGCGCGAGGCGAACACGCGATCGCCGAAGTTCTCCTCCAGGATCTCGATCGCCTCCTTGGCGTGGATCGTTCGCGAGTCGACCAGAGTGGGCAGGATACCCTCGATGTCGACGTCCGGGTTCAGATTCTCCCTGATCATCGCGAGCGTGTTCTGAAGCTGGATGAGGCCACGCATGGACAGATACTCGCATTGGACGGGGACGATCACCTTGTTGGCCGCTGTGAGCGCATTAATCGTGAGCAGGCCAAGGCTCGGAGGGGTGTCGATGCAGATGAAGTCGTAGTCCTCGTAGATCGGCTCGAAAGCCTTCTGGAGGGCCCGCTCGCGGCCGATCATCGTGGACATCGCGATCTCGGCGCCGGCCAGGTCGATCGATGCGCAGGCGACGTCGATCTCGCGCCTTTTGATGACCTCTTTGATCGAGATCTTGTGCACGAGCACGTCGTACATCGAGCGCTCGACCGTGTCGGGGTCGATGCCCTGAGACATCGTCAGGTTGCCTTGGGGGTCCATGTCCACGCACAGCACGCGGTGGCCCTCCTCGGCGAAAGCGGCGGCGAGGTTCAAGGTTGTGGTCGTCTTGGCGACGCCACCCTTCTGGTTGGCGAACGCGATGACCTTGGCAGTGCCCGGCACTTGGCTCCGATGATCGTGGCTGACTTGGATCCGTCTGGTCGATATTCGTACGGCGATCGCGGATTCCTGCTCGGGAATCAGGATCGCGGGGTCATCGGACGGAAAGTGACGAGACGAGCAAGGCCTTGCGGCGTATGGGCGTAGCGCGCGGCGGCGCCGAGGAACTTCCCCGGCGCCGCCGCAAAACGCGAGCGTCTGTGGATGGGCTACTTCTTGCGCTTCTTGGAGGCAGCCTTGGACGCCTTCAGGACCAACATGCGGCCCTGAACGCCACTTCCGGCCAGCTTGACCTTCAAGCCTCGCCTGCCGGCCTTGCGAAGGAGCCCCTGGCCCTTGGCGAGCAGGCGAACGTGCACTGTGGCGCTCCCGTTCGCTGGAATCGAGAAGCGTGTCTTGCCGATCGCGACGCTGCTCAGGCGCTTGCCTTTACGCATGTTGACGGCGAGTTCGAGCGTGCCCGCGCATGCGCCGCCGCCGGTACAGCGGAGTTCGAGCGTGACGACGTTGCCTTTCACTTTGGCGACACCAACGGATACGGCCAGCGGCTTGTAGACCTTCACCGCGTTGCTGGTCGCGCTCGCGCCCCCGGCGCCGTTGCCCGCCGTCACAGAGCACGTGATCGAGTGGCCCTGGTCGGCGGTCTGCACCGTGTAGGTCGATCCGGCTTGTCCGGAGATGACAGTGCCATCGCGCAGCCATTGGTAGACGAGGTACGTCGGTTCGTGCGACCACGAGCCCTGCGAGCAGCTCAACGGGCTACCGGCCACCGCGGTGCCCGTCAGCGTCGGCGCACCGGTACTCGCTGGCGTCGTCGGGAACGCTTCGCGCAGGCTTTCGTTGATCCCGCTGGTGTTCGCGCCAGCGATCACGGCTACCGCGATGCCTTTCTTGACCGTTTGCTGTTCGTGGTAGTACTCGGTCACGTATACCTCAGGACATTCACTTTCGCCTTTCTTCGGGATCGAGCAGATTGTGCCGTTGAATTCGACCTTGTACTGCCCGGTTTCGAGGCCGGAGATCGTGTACTGGCCACTCGAGTTCGTAAACGCACACCCGCTATAGAAGAAAGCTTCTATAGCCCCAAATTTGACCGGTTCCCGCGCGCAAACTTCGACCTTTGCGAGCGCGGGATGCGTGAGCGAGGCGTTCGTCACGGTGCCGCTGATCTGGCCGCCGACCCGCAGTGCCACGTCAACAGTTTCGGTCTTGCCCACTTTCACGCGAACTGAACTCACAGACCGGCCGATCACATTTGCGTTCAGGGCGCAGCGAACCTTGACCCCCATTTCTACTTCGCACGAGGAGTTGTATTGAGGCGAGAAGCTGACGTTGTATGTGCCCACGCTGAGGCCGGAGATCGTGTATTCGCCGTTCCCGCCCGTTTCCTTACAGGATCCACCAAAGAATTCTTCGAAGCTTTCGGTGTAAGCGCATACCTGGATACCGCCTATTCCCTGTCCGTTGGAGGCATTTGTGACCCGGCCTGTGATCGAGCCTTCGCCTTCTTCTTGCATCCTGGCGTCGATGCCGGTGACGACGCTGCTTTTCACGTCGACTGATTCGGCGAAGTTCCAACTCGTCATTTCTGAGTACCACTGCGTCGCGTATCCACTCGCTTTGAACCTGACCTTGTAGGAGCCTTCGGCCAGCCCCGCGATCTCGTATTCGCCACCGACACCTGTTGTTTCGCATTCCACGCGCGTTTCAAATGCCGATTCGTAGGCGCAGACTTCGGCGCCTTTGATCGCTTCGAGGGTCCCCGCGTTGGTGACTTTGCCGCTGATCCCGCCGGTAGCCGCCGAGGCGACGGCCGGCAGCAGGCTCGCGGAGCAGACGCTGATCACACAAACCAGCGTCGCGCGCAGGGCGAGCCTGCGCATGTTGCCTTTCGATTCCATACTCAATCCACCTCCAGGTCAGATCTTTCGAATTGCGGCATCATATACACGGCCGCGTAGTGGCGGTTTTGGCCCACCGCCAAGCCATCCGTTCGCGGGCCCAACGCAGCCTGGGCTTACAAGCCCAAACGTGAGCCGGGCCGACGCTGACCACCCGACGGACCGGCGCCCCCGGCTCCACTAGCATCGCCGACGATGACGGGCAGGAAAGCGAGAGGCCTGGCGGAGAGGCTCCAGAACAAGCACATCATCGTCTGCATGGGCGCGGGAGGGGTCGGCAAGACGACGATCTCGGCGGCTTTGGCGTTGGGTTTGGCCAAAGCAGGCAAGAAGGTGGCGGTCGTGACGATCGACCCCGCCAACAGGCTGGCGGCCGCGCTGGGCTTGGAGGAGCTGGCGGGCGAGCCGCACAGGATCGATCGGAACCTGTTGAAGGGCCAAGGAATCGAGCTGGATGGCGAGCTGTGGGCGATGATGCTGGACGCGAAGCGGACGTTCGATCAGATCGTCGAGCGCTTGGAGGAAGATGAGGAGCGGCTGGCGGCGATCTTGGCGAACCCGATCTATAGGGAGCTGTCGAGCGCGGTGGCGGGCTCACAGGAGATGAGCGCGATCGCGAAGCTGTATGAGCTGTATGAAGACCACGACTTCGACGTGATCGTGCTCGACACGCCGCCTTCGCGGAACGCGCTCGACTTCTTGGACGCGCCCGGCAGGCTGCTTGGCTTCATGGAAGGGCGAGCTTTGCAGCTGTTCTTGGCGCCGGGCGGCCTGACGGCGAAGCTGTTCGGGCGCGGCACGGGCCTCGTGTTCGGGCTCTTCGCGAAAATGACGGGCATCGACATGATGGGCGAGCTGGCGAAGTTCTTTGGGTCGATCGACGGCGTCATCGAGGGCTTCGGCAACCAGACCAAGGAGGTGGCGGCGCTCTTGAGGGCGCCTCAAACGACCTGCCTGATCGTGACATCGCCGGACGTGGCGCCCGCGAAGGAGGCGGTCTTCTTGGCGGGACGTCTGCGCGAGGCCAAGATGGCCAGAGACGGATTGATCGTCAACAGGATCGAGCGCTTGGGCCTGAACGGCATGACTGAGGCGCGGCTTGCGAAGTTGTTGGAAGGAGACCTCGAAGGAGGGCTTGCCAAGAAGGTGGCGGCCAACCTGGCCGACTTCGACGTGCTTGCGAGACGCGACTCGGAGACGGTGGCGAGACTGTCGGAAGAACTCGATGAGCCGGACCCGGTGCTGGTGAGGGCTCTCGACGAGGACGTCCACGATCTGGCCGGCCTGGCCGAGATCGCGGGCCTGCTCCTTGGCTGAGACCCCGTTCAGACGGGAACGAGCACCTGCTGAGCGTCATCGGACGCGGCCCTGCTCGCCAACGGAGCGCCCCGGCCAGGCTCGAACTCGGGCTCGGCGCGACCGGGTCCGTGCTCAGCGGACGCAGACAACAGCTCGTCGGCGAGACGAGGCAGGTCAGAACTCAAATGGCCGCAGATGACGTCCCTGAGCAGGGCCCTCAGATGATCGGCGGTCTCGCGCGCGAGCGCCAGGCCGGCGGCGCGTTCGGGGGCGGCGCCCGCGATGAAAGCGCGCTCGAGCTGTTGAGCCTTGACGAGCCGCTCGGCCAGCTTGGCCCTGTGCTCGGGCGTCGCGCACAGCGCCGCCAGGCGGACGGCCAGCAGTCCGGAGCCTGGCCCCTCGGGCTCGAGCAGAGCACGCAGGCCGAGCAGATGGTCGCTGAGGGCCTCATACGGGTGGGCGCGCTCGCAGCCCAGCTCGAACCGGCGCAGCGCCCATGCCAAGTCGTTGCGTGAAGGCGATCTCCGAGAGACGAGGTTGCAGAAAGCCCTCAGCTCGTCCTCATGGTCGAGCGAGACGACGAGCATCCCGTGGGGCTTGCCGGCTTGGCCGGCGGCGAGCGTGGTCCAGGAGTCCTCCCCGCTCAGGCGCGCCCAGACAAGGGGCCCGAGCGTGACGCGGCCGTCGCCGAACAGGCGCAGCGCGCGCAGCAGGTCTCTCAGGACCTCCAAGCCGCCCGCCAAAGACGTTTCGCGGGGGCTCAGGCCCGCGATCTGATCGCCGGGCGCCAGCTCGGATGCCAGGTCCTCGACCGCGCGCTCCGCGCAGGTCAGGGCCACCAACAGGTGTCCGGGCCCGGCCGTCAGCTCTTCGCCGGAGAGGAGCGCCTCGGGCGGCGCCCAACGGAGCGCTTGGGGCTTGGCGATTGTCAAGCCCTTCGTCAGTTTTAGCTCCGGCGAGGCGATCGTTACGCCGTGGAGGGTTGCCACCAGCGTTACGGTCCCCGGCTCGCTCGCCACGTCGGCTCGCTCCAGCTTGGCCAAGGCGGCGGCCAAGCGGTCGGGGCGCAGCTCGAACTCGGTCTGTTCGGCGAAGGTCTCTTGCAGGACACATTTTGCGGCTGCACAGGCGCGCGCGTGCACGCCGACGCGGGCACCCGTCGGAATGTCCCGGTCGAGCGCCGAGCGGCCGGCCAGGTAGCGGTCGAGCCCGTCGAACCCGGCCAGGGCAGTGACCGCCAGGTCGTGCTCAGGCAGCTCTTCGAGGCCAGTTTGACGCTCGGCGATGAACTTAGCCGTCAAGGGCTTACAGCTATAGAAGAGGGCCCTCCCACGACCGCCACCGCCGCGTTGGGAGCCAAGCTCAAGCTCGACCTCCGCCCCCGCGTTGACATCGGCCCGCAGAACCGCTGCCGCCGCTTCGGCGTATCCGACGAGAGCCCGTTCCAGCTCGTTCGAGATCGTGGCCTCAGACATAGGCTAGGTGTTTCGCCTCTCCGCTAAGCCCTCCTGCCCGGCGCAGCTCGCCTTGCAGTCCACCACCCGGCGGCCCGCGGCCCACCGCGGTGCACGATCGTCAGTCGCCAGGCGCCTCTCGCGCCCAGAACGGGCGGTAGCCCGAGGGCGGTCGGGCCTTACGCCGCGGCGGCGGCCACGGCGGCCGTCAGGGACTCCGCCGAGAGCCCGTTCTCACGTTCAGCGCACTGCTCGCCGAGCCACTCTTCGCCGTAGGCCCGCATGTCGTCGATGATCGGCAGCAGTGCTTTGCCCTTTTCGGTCAGTGCATACTCGACGCGCGGGGGGACCTCGCCAAAGGTGTTACGTCGAACGATCCCCTCCTCCTCGAGGGCTCTGAGCCGCAGGGAAAGCGTCCTGGGGCTGATGCCGGCGAGCGAGCGCTCCAGCTCGCAAAAGCGCGAGCAACCATCGGCCAGGTCGCGGACCAAGAGCAGGGTCCACTTGCCGCACACCACTTCGGCGGTCCTACAGACCGGGCATGTCTCGTCTACGGCCACTCCTTTACTTTACCAAGTGAAGTATCGGGGCTCGGCCCCGGCTCGGCGACGGTATCGTTGTCGGCGATGCTCGTCCTGGCCCTAAGCGGACCGCTCTTCATCGGCGTCGTGGTTGTGGCCGCGCTCCTGTTCGCGGCTTTCTTGCTGCGCTCGGAGGGTTGAAGCCTCAGGCGACCGTCAACTTCGGCTGACGCGGGCCCGAGGCGGCGTCGCGCTGAGCCTGGGCGGCGTCGACGTCCTCCATGGTGGTGCCCCGTTTGCCGTCGGCCTGCATCAAAAGCTTGAAGTCGGCGGGGCTGGAGGCCACCTTCAGGGCGTCGTCGAAGGTGACGAGGCCCGACTTGACGTGGCCGAACAGGGCCTGGTCGAAGGTCTGCATGCCGTAGTAGGCACCGGTCGCGATCACCTCGCCAAGCTTGCCGGTCTGAGTCGGGTCGACGATCATGTCACGTGTCCGGCCGGTCATTCGCAGGATCTCGCAGGCCGCCACGCGACCGCCCTGGGCGCCGGGCACCAGGCGCTGGGAGATGACGCCCTTGATCGTGCCAGCGATCATGCTGCGGGCTTGCTGGTGCTGGTGGGGCGGGAAGAAGTCGAGCATCCGGTTGATCGACTCGGCGGCGTCGACCGTGTGGATCGTCGAGAGCACAAGATGCCCGGTCTCGGCCGCCGAGAGGGCAGCCTGGACGGTCTCCTCGTCACGCATCTCTCCGATCAGGATCACGTCGGGGTCCTGCCTGAGGACCCTGCGCAGGGCGCGCTTGAAGGAGGCCGTGTCCATGCCGACCTCGCGCTGATTGATGACCGACTTCTTGTCTTCGTGGACGAACTCGATCGGGTCCTCGATCGTGACGATGTGCTTACTGGCGGTAAAATTCATGTGGTCGATCATCGCCGCCAGGGTTGTCGACTTGCCCGAGCCGGTCGTGCCCGTCAGGAGCACGATCCCGCGCTCCTCGTCGGCCAGGTCCTTGACGACTGGCGGCAGCGAAAGCTCTTCGATCGTGGAAATCCTGTGTGGGATCGCCCTGATCGCGATCGAGATCACGCCGCGCTGCTGGAAGGCGTTCAGGCGGTAGCGCGCGACGTCCGGGATTTCATACGAGAAGTCGACCTCGTGTTCTGCGGCGAATTCCTCGAGCTTGGCCTCGTCGCTGAGCAGTGTCCGCAGCGCGCGCTCAGTGTCCTCGGCGCCCAGGACCTGCCCGTCGGGAGCGGCGGCGAGTGCGCCGTCGACCCTGAACAAAGGCCTCGAGCCGACCTTCAAATGCAGGTCGGAGCCCTCTTTGGCGACCAGCTCGCGCAGCGCCGATTCGACGTCGAACATGTTCTCCGCATCGGCACTTCCGCGCGCGGGCTTGAGCGTTCGCCATACCGGCCCCACCCGGGAGCGAGCGGGCCGGTTGCCGGGCCTCGCAAGGCCGCCAGGTGCCGCGAGACGTGTCTCAGAAAGTTGTTATATATTTTTTGAAAACTACTTATGTATATATAAAAAGCTAATACGATGGTAGTTTTCAAAAAGAGGAACGTGTACTTTCGCCCCGCCCCCGATGGCTGACGCATACTACTGTATCTACACGATGGCGAGCCCGATTCGAAATGGCCCGGATTTCGAGGCTCCTTCTCAGGCCACGTCTCTGAGCTTTTGAGCCTCCGCGAGGGACTGGAGCTTCTTGAGGGACTGGTTCTCGATCTGCCTGATCCGCTCGCGCGTCACGTTGAACGTGCGCCCGACCTCGTCGAGCGTCCGCGGATGCTCGCCGCCGAGGCCATAGCGAAGCTCCAGAACGCGCCGTTCGCGGTAAGAGAGGTTCTCCAAGGCCTCGCGTAGGGCCTCCTTGGTGAGGATCTCGGCGGCGCGCTCGTACGGGGACTCGGCGCGCTCGTCGGCGATGAACTGGCCGAACTCGGACTCCTCCTCGTCGCCGACCGGCTTCTCCAGAGAGACGGGCGCCTGGGCCGAGCGCTTGATCGAGTCGACCTCTTCGGGATCGATCCCAGTCACCTCGGCGATCTCGTCGGGGGTCGGCTCGCGCCCCAGCTCGGTCACGAGCTTGCGCTCGGCTCGGCCGATCTTATTGAGCTTCTCGACCACGTGCACCGGGATCCTGATCGTTCTGGCCTTGTCGGCAAGAGCCCTGGCGATCGCCTGCCTGATCCACCAGGTCGCGTAGGTAGAGAACTTGAAGCCCTTGCGGTAGTCGAACTTCTCAGCCGCCCTGACCAGGCCGAGCGTGCCCTCCTGGATCAGGTCGAGGAAGGGCAGGCCCTGGTTGCGGTAGTTCTTGGCGATCGAGACGACCAGCCTGAGGTTGGACTCGACCATCTTCTGCTTGGCGTCGAGGTCGCCGCGCTCGATCCGCTTGGCCAGGTCGACCTCCTCCTGGGCGGTCAACAGCCGGACCTTGCCGATGTCCTTCAGGAACAGCTGCAACGAGTCGGTCGTCATGTCCGGCTTCAGGTCGATCGCCGATTTGGCTTTGCTGCGCCGCCCGCGCTTGTCCGGCGCGCGCTCCACGGCCAGCGCCGCCGCCGTCGCCGGATCGATGTCCTCGACAAGCTCTATCTCCGATTTCTCGAGGAACCCGTGCAGCTCCTCGACGTCGGACTCGTCGAGGTCCAGCTCCGAGGTCGCAGTCGAGATCTCCGCGAACGTGAGCACCCCCACCTGTTGGCCCTTGGCCAACAGGCCCTTCACCTCATCGAGCTCCTGCAATTCGACTACTGACATCGCCTCAGCCTTGTTCCGTTTCTGTTCGATCGATCCGGCCAGCGGGCGTCCGCCCAGGCCCTTCCGGCAACGACCGCCCGGCGCTCTGACAGAGCACTACAGCACCGACCGGCCGACGTTACAGCGACAAAGCAACGACTGTGTCCAACTCATCTTGCTCCGGCGCCTATGCTAACGCGCATGAGCGACTCCGCCGACCGAACCTCCTCCGCAGAGACACTCCCAGAGGGCTCGGGAGTCCTTGGCGGCCTGCCCCGGACCCGCCCCCAGCGGACCAGCGCGCGGCGCGCGGCGGCCCGAGCGGCCAGGCCAGACCAGAAGCAAGCCGATGCTCGCGCGAGCGACTTTCCGGAGCCCGCCGTCAACGGCCGGCCGGCCGAGACGCCGGCCGCGCCTTCATCCCCAGGTACGGCCCAGCGCGGCACGAGCCAACGCAAAGCGCCGGCTACGCGCGCGCGCACGCGGACGCCGAGCACGGACAAAGCACCGGCCAACACGGACAAAGCACCGGCCGAGCAGCCACGCAAACGGGCGGCCGCACGCGCGCGGCCGCAGACGCCGAGCACAAGCAAAGCGCCGACCGAACGGCCACCCAAGCAGGCGTCGGCCGCGGCCGGGCGGCCGGTCCGTGAGCAGGTGCCCAAGCAGGGCTACGAGGCCGACGAGGCCGAAGCGTCCGGCCCCGTCCAGCCACCGGGTGGCGTCGAGCTGCTGGCCTCGGCGGCCGAGCTGGCCGCCGAGCTGGCCAAGACCGGCGTCAGCGCCGGCGCACGCGCGCTCAAGGACTTCATCTCGCGCCTGCCCGGCTAAAGCCGCTGCTGACGTCGCGGCGTTATGTATACTTCCGCGCCACGCCGAGCTTTCGCGGTCCAGATCGCGGAGGACGGGGGACCCAATGCGGATCATCTGTCGATCCGCCGGGGCGAATCGATCGATCAAAGGTCGTAGCGCCGCCGTCGTTTATAGGCCGCGCGAGCCCGTCAGCTCACCCCGTAGGCACCGCCAGACATGACTTCCCGTTCGCCTAAAACGACGACTTCGCTCGCACTCGCGGCCTTCATCGCAACGGCCTGCATCGCATGCTCGAGCCTGGCCTTCTTGAGTCCGACAGCCAATGCCCAGGCGAGTGCGGGCGCCCCGACCGGCGGAGCGAGTGCGGGCACGAGTACCGGCTCGGCGACGAGCCACCCGAAGGTTCGGCCGGTCGGCATCGCGACCTGGTTCGGCCCGGGCTTCTATGGCCAGCAGACGGCCTGCGGCCAGACGCTGACACCGGCGGTCGTCGGCGTCGCCAACCGGACGCTGCCCTGTGGCACCCTCGTGCAGGTCAGCTACAAGGGCCATGACCTGATCGTGCCGGTGCTCGACCGCGGCCCGTACTCCAACCACGCCAACTGGGACCTGACCGCGGGCGCCGCCCAGAAGCTCGAAATCACCGAAACGGTCCGTATCACAGCTCATGTCATCGGCAGCGAGCCCAACACGCCGCTGCTCGGCTCGCCGCCGGTCACGCCGGCGGAAGTCGCCACCGGCGGGGCCCAAGCGACAGCCGGCGAACCAGGTACCACCACGAGCTGACCGGAGCGGGCCGCCGCGAGCGGGGCCGACGGGCCCAATCGTTGGCCGGCGCTGCGCCCTCAGGGAGCGCCAGGGCGCCCGGCGGCGCGAGCGGCGTACAGCGCGATGTCGGCCCGGGCCGCCAAAGCCGTCGCCTGATTGCCGTCCAGCGGACAGACGGCGATGCCGACGGCGACCTCGAGGGGCGCGCCGCGATGACTGTTGGCGCCTTGCACCGCCCGCGCGAGGCGCTCGGCCAGGGTACGCGCCACCGTCGAGTCGGTCTCGGGCGCGAGCAGCCAGTAGCGGCCGGGGCTCTCGCGCATCAGCGAGTCTGCCGGCCGCAGCTCGCCCGAGAGCGCAGTCTCGACCGAGCCCGTCATTCTGGCCACCTCGCCCGGCAGCTCGGCGTGGCGCAGACGCTCGATGTCGACCAACTCGATCAGTAGGACAGCGAACGGCTGGCGGTCGCGCTCGTGGCGCTCCAGCCTGCGCTCGATCGAAGCGATCCACTGCCTCTGGGTACGCTCGTCCGGCAAGGCCGCGTCGCGGTGGGCGTGCTCGCGACGCTCGTCTCTGATCTCGATCTCGGGCGGCGCCTGCGCGTCGATCGGGGGCTGCGCGCGCGCGGGCGACGACGGCTCGGCGCGCTCATCGATGATCACCGCCCCGCCGGGCGTCGGCGGGGCCGGCGCGGACGGTGTCGATGCGGACGCTGCCGATGGGAACGGCGCCATGAGGCTCCCCGAAAAGGGCTGCTCGCGCGCGCGCGGAGCCTCGCCTTCGATATCCCTCTCCCCCAGCTCGGACCCGCCCCACGGACGCTCCCGGCCAGCCGGGCGCTCCCGCTCGCGAGCCCTCTCCGCGCCTCGATCCGAAGTCACAACCGGGGGCGTTGCCGTAGAGGGCGTGGCCGGCACCGAGGCGTCAGGCTCTGACGCGATGGGTGGCCCGGCGTGGGCCAGCGAGGCGATGGCCAAGGACACGTCCGCCAGACGCTCGGAGAGTTCTGTGACCCGATCACGGCTGGGGGCGTCGTCGAGCTGCTCGTTGAGGGCCTCCCAAAGCATCTCGCTCAACGTCTGCGCCGCCCGCGCCGCCCGCGCGAGGCGCTGGCCGGCACGTAGGTCAATGAAGTCGTCGGTCACCGGACGTTGCATATCAGCACACGGAGACGTCACGCCCGCAAAGCGGCCCCACGAGCAAGCGACACGACCGCGACATCGAGCCCAGATAGCCTGGGCCGATGCGCCAAGCAACGATTTCGGACCTCAGAGACAGCACCACAGAAGACGCGGCCACGGGCGCGGTGCGCTCGATCCAGACCGCTGAGGTGCGCCTGCCTGAGACCGCGCTGCGAGAGCTGTGGTCGGCGATGTATCTGGAGCGACTGGCGCGCACTTATTGGCGCTTCTTGACGAGGGTCACGCTTGGACTCGTGCGCGTCCGCTACTCGGAGAGCGGCCGCGCGCTCGTGCTGATTGCGCCCGCCATCAAGCTGATCGTGTTCGCTTCGCCCGAGTACGAGCTGGAGCCGGGCCACGGGATCGTGCGCTGGCGAATCACGAAGGGCCTGCTCGTCGCCAGGCGCGGTCACGAGAGCGGCGGCTACCTGCAGATCGAGGTCAGGCGCCTGTCTGACAAGCTGCCCGAAAGCCTGCCCACCGAGCCCCTGTCGCGCGCGCGCGAGCAGCCGACCGAAGGCCTTCCCGCCGAACCCCGTACGCGCGCCCACGACGAGCCCGCCGAAAGCCTTCCCGTCAAGGCCGTACGCGCGCGCGCGGACGGCGAGCCGGCAAGCTACGCGCGCCTGCGCGTCGAGGTCGCCGTGGAGGGCTTCTATCCGGCTATCGCCTCGGGGTTGGGGCGCCGCTTTTATAGGGCCACGCAGTCGAAGCTCCACGTGCTGATCACGCACGCATTCTTGAGGTCGCTGGCGAGGTTGGACCTGGCGGAGTCGAAGGTCGGACGCTTCGCGGGTTAGCCGCGCAGCGCAGCGAGCTTGGCGCGATCGTGCGTGGCCATGATTCGGCGAACGGTGCCGGAGCGGGTGCGCATGACCAGTGACTCGGTCGTGGCACCGCCGGCACTCGGATAGCGGACGCCTTGCAGGACGTCGCCGTCGGTGATGCCGGTGGCCGAGAAGAAGATGTCGTCACCGGCGACCAGGTCGTCGCGCGTGAGCACCCGCGAGAGGTCGTAGCCGGCGTCGATGGCGGCCTGGCGCTCACCATCGTCGCGCGGCCACAAACGCCCGAGCAGCTGTCCGCCGAGGCACTTGACGGCCGCCGCGGAGATGACGCCCTCAGGCGTGCCGCCGATACCCCACAGAAGGTCGACCGGGGAGCGCTCGGTTACAGCCAGGAGCACTGCTGAGACGTCGCCGTGGGCGATCAGGCGCACGCGCGCGCCGGCGTCGCGGATCGCGGCGATTCCGGCCTCGTGACGGGGGCGGTCGAGCACCACGACCATCACGTCCCCGACCGCCGAGCCCTTGCGCTCGGCGATCAGCTGGACGGTATCGCCAAGGGGCCGGTCGAGGTCGAGCAGGTCGGCGACCTCCGGCGACCCGGCCATCTTCTCCATGTAAACGCACGGACCCGGGTCGAACATCGTGCCGCGCGCGGACAGCGCTATGACCGCCAGGGCACTCGGCATCCCGTGGGCGGCAAGGGTCGTTCCCTCGAGCGGATCGACCGCGATGTCGACCTGCGGCGGCGAGCCGTCGCCGATCCGCTCTCCGTTGGCGAGCATCGGCGCCGCGTCCTTCTCGCCCTCGCCGATCACGACGACGCCGTCCATCGGCACCGACTGCAGCATGAAGTGCATCCCGTCGACGGCGGCCTGATCGGCCGCCTCCTTGTCGCCCCTGCCCACGAGCGGCGCGGCCGCCAGGGCGGCGGCCTCGGTGACGCGGACAAGCTCGAGAGCGAGGTTGCGGTCCGGGCGCTGATGGTTTCGATCGGTGCTCATGGAGCCTCGGGACCGTATAACAACCGGCTCGCCAGGACCTATGCCGGTAGGCGTGTGCGGCTGGGGCAATCGAGAGTCGAGCGGAGCAAGGACGCAGGCGCGAAGGCTTGGTGGTGCCAAGTCGAGCGCCGAGGACGCCGCTCCGCGAAGGCTATCGGCCGCATCCAGACGTGCAGGCCTACCGGCATAGGTCCTTACTACGATCGTGAGCGCATGACTAGGACCCGATCATCGAGGCCTGCCCGATCGGCGCGTTACGGGAAGCGGCCCGCGACGGGACTCGGCATGTGATGGCCTCCGTGGCGATCGATCCCGCAACCGAGAACCCGCTGGCCGCGGGTCTGGAGCGCAAGCCGGTTGCCCCGACGGCGCTCGTGATCTTCGGCGCGACGGGCGACTTGGCGCGGCGCAAACTGCTGCCCGCGCTTTACAACCTCGCTCACGAGGGGGCCCTGCCCGAGCGCTTCCATTTGATCGGCGTGTCAAGGCGCGAGAAAGCGCATGAGGACTTCAGAGCCGAGTGCGAGGAGGCGATCAGGGCCTTCTCGAGGCGCCGGCCCGACGAGGACGTGCTGAAAGAGCTGCTGGCACAGGTCAAGTACGTGTCTGGCGTGTTCGACGACCCGGACGTTTATGCGGCGCTCGGCAGGGCGCTCGACCGCTTCGACGAGCAGGCGGGCGAGCGGCTTAGCAGGGCCTTCTACCTGTCGACGGCACCCGGCTTCTTTCCGGTGATCGTCGGTCAGCTCGGCGGCTCAGGACTGGCCAAGCGCGCCGAAACCGAGGTCCGGGTGATCATCGAGAAGCCGTTCGGCGAGACGCTGGAGCAGGCGCGCGAACTGAACGCGAGGGTGTTGAGCGTCTTCGACGAGCAGCAGGTCTTCAGGATCGACCACTACCTGGGCAAGGAGACGGTCCAGAACATGCTGGCCTTCAGGTTCGCTAACGGCATGTTCGAGCCGCTCTGGAATCGCAACTACATCGACCAGGTCCAGATCACCGCGGCCGAGGACATCGGCATCGGCAGCCGGGCCGGCTACTACGACCATGCCGGCGCGCTGCGGGACCTGATCCAGAACCACATGTTGCAGCTGCTCTGCCACGTCGCGATGGAGCCGCCGGGGAGCTTCACCGCCGAAGAGGTCCGCAACGAGAAGGTGAAGGTCCTGCACGCGATCGCGGCGCCGACGGAAGAGGACATTCCGGATATGGCCGCCAGGGGCCAGTACGCGGCGGGCCACTCGGGTGGCGAGGACGTGGTCGGCTATCTCGAAGAGGAGGGCGTGCCGGCGGACTCGATCACCGAGACTTATGCGGCGCTGAGGCTCGAAGTCGACAACTGGCGGTGGGCCGGCGTACCGTTCTATTTGAGGGCCGGCAAGCGCTTGGCGAGGAAGGTGACGGAGATCGCGGTCACGCTCAAGCCCGTTCCCCACCTTGCTTTCAGCCAGGACGGCTCCTTGGGGGTGCAGCCGAACCAGCTGATTTTGACCGTTCAGCCCAATGAGGGCGTGACCTTGCAACTGGGCGCCAAGATCCCGGGCACGAGGATGTCGATCAGGCCGGTCAACATGGAGTTCTTGTACGGGACCTCGTTCTTGTCGCAGTCTCCGGAGGCTTACGAGCGTTTGATTATGGACGCGATGAGGGGCGATCCGACGTTGTTTACGCGCAACGACGAGGTCGAGGCGCAGTGGCGGATCTGCGACCCGATCGTCAAATTTTGGAGGCCCGACCATCCGCACACTAACCCCGACTCGGGCCGTTTGGACCAGTACGAAGCGGGCTCGCAGGGACCGGCAACGGGCGCGGGGATCCTCCGCGAGGGGCACTTCTGGCGGGCGATCTGATGCCCGTGCGCCGAGGCCTGGCGTGCCGGTGCCCTGAGCGACGCCGCCCGCGACGAGGAGGCTTGACATGTCTGCTTTGAGCGACGCCGTCTGGAGCGAGGAAGGCACGACACCGGACGCGATCGAAGGAGCGCTGCGCGACCTGCTGACCGAGCGCGCGCGCAAGGGCGGGCAGGGCGACGGCGACGGTTTCGTGCCGGCAAGGGTCTTGAACATGGTCGTATTCGTTGAGAGCAAGTACGCCGATCAGATCGCGGAGCGGCTGAATGGCGTCGGTCGCTATCACGCCTCGCGCACGATCGTGCTTTCTTACGAAACAGACCGCGAGAGCCTGAACGCGAAGGTCAAGATCGCCGCCGAAGGCGAGCCGGGGTCGGGCGAGATGGCGCTTCTGAGGGAGACAGCGCTCGTCGAGATCGGCGAGCGCCACCTCGACGATCTGGCCACGATCGCGGACCCTTTGGTGATCAGCGACCTGCCGACGCTGCTGTGGTCGCCGAACGGCCACTCTGGCGCGGCCGACGCGCTGCTTGGCCTGGCGCAGGCGACCTTGATCGACTCGATCGAGGAGCAAGACTGGCACAGGGCGATCGCGAGGGCGTGCGTACTGTCGGAGCGGGCGTACGTGGTCGACCTGGCGTGGCTGCGCTCGACGCCTTGGCGCGAGCGGGTGGCGGCCACGTTCGATCCGGTGCGCATGCGGCCAGAGCTGGACGCGCTCAGACGTCTGACCATCCGCCATCACCAAAGCTCGACGGTCGCGGCGATGCTGTTCGTCGGCTGGCTGGCCTCGCGCCTGGGCTGGCGGCTCGAGCAGGTGCGGCCGGGTCGCGATGGCGTCCTCGTGGGAGCCGCGGACACGGCCTCTGGAGAGGTGGCGCTGCGCCTGCAGGCCGCACCCGAGCTGGCGGTGCCGGGGCTGGCGGGCATCGAGCTGGAGAGCAAGTCCGGGCTGTGGCTGAGCCTCGATCGCGGCCCCGGCGGGCTGCACGAGCGCCGCCGAAGCGCGAAAGGCGACGGTCACGACGCCGGTGGCGAGGGCCTCGACGAGCGCGCCTGGACGCTGTTGGGGGCCTCGCGCGGCGAGGGCGGCATCCTGGGCGAGGGGATCAGGCAGGCGCTGCTGAGAGACCCGACGTATCTGCCCGCGTTGCACGCCGCCGAGGCGCTGCTGCCCGAGACCGAGGCGGTGCCGGCATGACCAGGCTGACGACGGTGGCCGATTCTGAGGCGGTCGCCGAGCGCGCCGCGGGCGAGATCGTGAGGCGCCTGGCCAGCGCGAAGCGCGAGCGCGGCGTTGCGCATTTGGCGCTCAGCGGCGGCACGACGCCGGGACGTACCTACGAGCTGCTGGCCGGCGAGCTGCCCCGGCGGGCCGGCCTGGATGACTGGCAGAACATCGAGATCTGGTTCGCCGACGAGCGCTGCGTCGGCAAAGACGATCTCGAAAGCAACTACAGACTGGCCTTCGAGACGTTGCTCGGCCCGGCGGGCATCCCGGCCGAACGGGTGCACCGCATGGAGGGCGAGCTGGGACCGGAGGAGGGCGCGACGCGCTACGAGCAGGCCCTGCGCGCGCGCGTCGCCGAGCGTGACGGCGTGCTGCCGGTGCTCGACGTGATCGTCTTGGGCATCGGCCCGGACGGGCACGTGGCGTCGCTGTTTCCGGGCGCTCCGACGCTAAAGGCCGGCGAGGAGGCGGTGTGCTTGGGGGTCCACGACTCGCCGAAGCCTCCGCCCGAGCGGATCACGCTCAGCCTGGCGGTGCTGCGCGCGGCCAGGCGCTGCCTGTTGCTGGCGACGAGCGCATCGAAGGCGGACGCGGTCGCGGCGATGCTGGGCGAGCCGACAGAACACGTGCCGGCGAGCCTGTTGGCGAAAGACAAGCTGAACGTGATCGTCGACGACGCGGCCGCGCCGCCGGGGCCGATCGTCGTACAGTAGGAATCCGCTGATGGCCTCGACCGCGATCCATCCAGCCGCAGCCGTGAGCCCCGAGGAGCAGGTTCTGGGCGCGCTGAAGGCGGCGCGCGAGCGCACTTTCGGACTGGTGGCGCACCTCGACGACGAGGCTTTGACGAAGGTCTACTCGCCGATCATGAGCCCGCTCGTATGGGATCTCGGGCACATCGCAGCCTACGAGGACCTGTGGCTGGCGAAACGCAACGCCGGCCTCGAGCTGCTGAGGGGTGATCTGGCGGGCGTTTATGACGCGTTCGAGACGCCGCGGGCCGTGCGCGGCGACGTCGAGGCTCTGGGGCCGGCGGCTGCGAAGGCGTACATGCGGGACGTGCGCGAGCGCGTGGCACGGACGATCGAAGAGCGCGGCGTCGGCGATCAGAGCATCTGCGAGATGGTGATCAGGCACGAGCTGCAGCACACCGAGACGATGAGGCAGACGATGGCGATAGCTGGGGTGCTGCCCCCGGGCGAGCCCCCGACGACGGCCCCCTGGATCGCCCCGACCGGGGCCGAGGCAGGAGTGGGCGGTTGGGTCGCGATCGAGGCGGGACCGTTCGAGATGGGCGCGCCGGAAGCGGGCTTCGCGTACGACAACGAGCGACCACGGCATACGGTTACGCTCGACGCGTTTCAGATCGCCCGGCAGCCGGTGAGCGCGACCGCCTGGATCGATTTCGTCGAGAACGGCGGCTACCGCCGACGGGAGTTGTGGTCGGACGAAGGTTGGGCTTGGAAAGAGGAGCACGACATCACTCACCATCCGGCGATCGCAGCTACAGCGGCCGCGGCACGAGAGCACGGAGCCGGGACAGCTCCCGCGTGTCACGTCAGCTGGTTCGAGGCCGACGCCTTCGCCAGGGCCCACGGCGCGCGTCTGCCGAAGGAGGCGGAGTGGGAGCGGGCGGCGAAGATGGGGCAGCCGGCGCTGGCCCAGGTCGGCCAGGTGTGGGAATGGACGGCCAGCACGTTCGGCGGGTACCCGGGCTTTCAGGCTTACCCGTACCGCGAGTACTCGGAGGTGTTCTTCGGCGAGGCCTATAAGGTGCTGAGGGGCGGCTCGTGGGCGACCGACCGTCGCGTGAAGACGGCGACGTTCCGTAACTGGGATCTGCCCCAGCGCAGGCAGATCTTCGCGGGCGTGAGGCTGGCGAGGGACGGGTCCTGATGGAGCCGATCGCCGGGGAGGCGGCCGAGCCCGCGATCAGGATCGACTCGCATTTGGACGGCGCCCAGGACCGGTCGCTCGCGGACGACGTCTTGGACGGGCTGACCAGGCCGCTGAAGGAGTTGCCACCGAAGCACTTCTACGACGAGCGGGGCGCCGAGCTGTTCGACCGGATCTGCGAGTTGCCCGAGTACTATCCGACACGGGCGGAGCGCGCGATCCTCGAGGCCGAGGCGGTCGCTTTGGCCGAGCTGACCGAAGCCGCCGAGCTGGTCGAGCTGGGCTCGGGGACCGCGGCCAAGACGAGAGTCCTGCTGGACGCGTTGTACGAGTACGGCACGCTACGCCGCTATGTGCCGGTCGACGTGACCGAGAGCATGGTCCGCGAGTGCGCGCAGGCGCTGATCGAGGAGTATCCGGGACTGATGGTGCACGGCGTGATCGGCGACTTCGAGCGTCATCTGAGCCACATTCCCGAAGCGGTCGGGCCGCGCGTGGTTGCGTTCTTGGGGGGCACGATCGGCAACTTCTTGCCGGGCAGCAGGCGGCGCTTCTTGAGGGCGATCTCGAGGCTGCTCGGGCCGGAGGACTACCTGCTGATGGGCACCGACCTGGTCAAGGACCCGGACGTCTTGGAGGCCGCCTACGACGACGCCCAGGGCGTGACCGCGGAGTTCAATCGCAACGTGCTGAGAGTCCTAAACCGCGAGCTGGACGCCAACTTCGACCCCGACGACTTCGAGCACGTGGCGAGATTCGACCACGAGCAGGAGTGGATCGAGATGAGACTGCGCGCCAGGCGCCAACACACGACGCACGTACGCGCCCTGGACCTGCCCGTCAAGTTCAAGGCCGGAGAGGAGCTGAGGACCGAGATCAGCGCCAAGTTCACGCCCGAACGTCTGCAAGGCGATCTGTCGGCGGCGGGCTTGGAGCTTGTTCGCTGGCTGACCGATCCCGACGAGCTGTTCGCCTTGACGCTGTCGCGCCCGGTCGTGCAATAGGCTGCCGGGCTCAATGAAGATCGACGGATCATCGGCAATCGTCGTCGGCGGGGCCTCCGGCCTCGGCGAGGCGACCGCCAAGCGTTTGACCGACTTGGGCGCGATCGTGACGATCGCCGACGTAAACGCCGAGAAAGGCGATGCCTTGGCCAAGGAGCTGGGCGCCAGGTTCGTGGCGTGCGACGTGCGCGAGGAGGACCAGGTCGAGGCGGCCGTCGCCGCGGCGGCCAGCGTAGAGGGCGGGCTGCGGATCTTGGTGTGCTGCGCGGGCGTGGGCTGGGCCCAGAAGGTCGCCGGCTCGAAGGGACCCCATCCGCTGCTGCCGTTCGAGACGGTCATCCAGATCAACCTGATCGGCACGTTCAACGCGCTCCGGTACGCATCAGCGGCGATGATCGGAAACGAGCCCCACGAGGACGGCGAGCGCGGCGTGTGCGTGTGCACCGCTTCGATCGCCGCCTATGACGGCCAGGTCGGCCAGATCGCTTACGCAGCCTCCAAGGGCGGCATCGTCTCGCTGACTTTGCCCGCCGCGAGGGACCTCGCGCAGTACGGGATCAGGGTCAACACGATCGCGCCCGGCCTGTTCGACACGCCGCTGCTGGCGGCCCTGCCCGAGGAGGCAAGGCAGAAACTGGGCGCCGGCGTGCCTTACCCGCAGCGCCTGGGCATGCCCGCCGAGTACGCGCGCTTGGCGACCGACACCGTCGAGAACCGGATGCTCAACGGCGAGACGATTCGCTTGGACGGCGCCCTGCGCATGCCGCCGCGCTGAGCGCCCACCGCGATGTCCGCGGACCGCCGTCGTGACGGCGGCGGTTGCAGACATTGAGCTGCATTAAGGGTACGGATGCGCTAGACTGCAGCCATGAGCGTTACCCCTCGCAAGACGTTGCTGGAGCCCGGCCACGAGGCCGAGTGGGCCGAGCTGAACCGCGAGAAGCAGGAATACCACCATCGCCGCGCCCGAGCGTTGACTCCGTCTGAGCGCATCGCCAGCGGTCAGAAGCTCTCTCAGCAGGCCGTGCAGCTGCTGGCATCGTCGATGCGCGCCGGCAATGTCCCGCGACGAGCCTACTGGTCCTGACCTCGACGGCGTCGTCGCCGACGCCAATGCCGTCGGGCTGCGATACGTCATCATCGGCGGCTTCAGCGTCATCGCCAACGGATTCCTGCGAGCGACCAAAGACTCCGACCTCTTGGTGCCGGACGGCGAGGATGTTGACGAGGCGATCGTTCGCTTTTTCGACCGGATCGAAGCTCGCCGTCTGCGCGACGACAAGGTTCTGACCCTGGGCGAGGTGACCGGTGCCCACCACCTGCGCGTCGACAGCCGCCACGGCATCATCGACATCATGCGCGGAGGGCTTCCCCCGCTGGACTACGACACTGTTGCCGAAAGCGCCACCGACACTGAGGTCGGCGGACAACCTGCTCGTGTCGCAAGCCTGCGCAGCATCGTCGGCTTCAAGCGTCTCGCTGGACGCCCTCAGGACCGCCGCGATCTCGAAGAGCTAGAGGCGTTCCACGGCGAGCTGCCGATCGACCCGATCCCAGGCCTAGACATCGACACATAACTTGGGAGGGAGCAGACTCTCCCAAGCCCCCCCCCACCAGTTATGCCAGGCGCTCCACCAGCATCGCCATCCCCATGCCGCCGGCCACACACATCGACTCGATGCCGTAGGTACCGTCCAGCGTCTCGAGGTCGTTGAGCAAGGTCGTCATGATCCGGGCGCCGGTCATGCCGAACGGGTGGCCGAGCGCGATCGCGCCGCCGAACGGGTTCAGCTTCTCGTCTGGGATGTCGAGGTCCGCTTTGCAGGGCACGATCTGGGCTGCGAAGGCCTCGTTGATCTCGACCACGTCGATGTCGGTCATCGACATGCCGGTGTTGGCCAACAGTTTCTGGATCGCCGGGATCGGGCCCAGGCCCATGACCTCCGGCCGAATGGCGGCGACCGTGGAGGCGATTATGCGGGCTTTCGGCTTCATCCCCAAAGCGCTTGCCTTTTCCTCGCTCATGATCAGAAGCGCCGCCGCGCCGTCGTTCAGCGGGCACGCGTTGCCGGCGGTCACGGTGCCGTCCTCTTTGAAGACCGGCTTCAGGGCAGCCAGCTTCTCCATCGTCGTGCCCGGCCTCGGGCCGTCGTCCTTGGTGACGACCGTCTCGGGCACGTCGATCTCATTGCCCTCCTTGTCGACGTCTTTGTGGGCCGGCACCGTCACCGGCACGATCTCCGGGTCGAAGTGTCCGCTCGCGACGGACTCGACCGCCCGGGTCTGAGAGATCAAAGCCCACTCGTCTTGGGCCTCCCTGCTGACGTTGCGTTCCGCGGCGACGTTCTCGGCGGTCATGCCCATCGGGATGTAAACGTTGTAAGCCGAGCCCGGCGAGCCGTCGACCCCATGGTTGAACTCGAACTGGCTGCCCCGGCCGGTCCTCGAGACGGCCTCGACGCCGGCAGCGATGTAGGTGTCGCCCTCGCCGGCCTTGATCGCGTGGAAGGCCATCCTGGTCGTCTGCAACGAGGAGGCACAGAAACGGTTGACGGTGCACGCCGGCACGTGGTAGCCGATGCCGGCCAGTAGCGAAGCGATGCGTCCAATGTTGTAGCCGGACTCGCCCTCGCCGTAACCGCAGCCCATCATCACGTCCCCGATCGAGGTCTCTTCGATCTGCGGGTTGCGCTCGATCAAGGCCTTCAGCGGAATGGCGGCCAGGTCATCGGCGCGGACGGTCTTCAAGGACCCCTTGACGGCGCGTCCGATGGGCGTACGTATGGCGTCGACGATCACTGCCTCTGGCATCTGCTGACCTCTCCTTGGGTTTTGGTCCGGCGATTTTTCGGAAGCGGGAATCCTACGCGACCGCTAAAGATCCAGTCTCGAGACGCCCAGCTCGTCGAAGCCGACGTGGTGGGCCAGCTCGTGCCTGACCGTGCGCACGACCTGGTCGCGCAAGAACTCGGGGCTGTAGCCGAAGTCGCGGCGCAGCGTGTCTCTGAAGATGACGATCCGGTCGTGGGTGTCCTCGCGCCTGGTCTGGCCGCCCTGATAGAGACCGTACGCGCCGGCCCGGGCGCCGCCGTCGGAGATCACGACGGCGACGTGGGCGAGCGCGTTGCGCAACAGGTCCGGCAGTTCGTCGAGGGCATCTCTGACCAGCTCCTCGAAGTCCTCGTCGTCGAGCGGGTCGAGATCCAGGAACTCGGCTTCGTCGGGGTCGCCCGCGAAGCCTTCGCGGGCGAGTTCCTCGGAGTGGCGCACCAGCGCTTCGAACTCGGCCTCGGACTCGGGTTCGCGCCAGCCCGCCAGGCGCACCGCCAGAAACGCGGCGCCGCCGATCACGAAAGCCACGACGAGCACGCCGAGCGCGATGTGCTCGAGCGCCGACACGGCGCCGATCGTGCTGAAGCCCTGGCCGACGACGATCGCGAGCAGGCCGACCGACAGCGCGATCAGGGCCGCCACGCCGGCACGGCGCAGCTGGCCGGTGGCGCGCTGTCGTGGTGAGAACGACTCGCGCACCAGAGCCGCCCTATTTGAGCGTGCGAGCGATCACGACACGCTGGATCTCGTTCGTGCCCTCGTAGATCTGGGTGATCTTGGCGTCCCTCATCATGCGCTCGACCGGATACTCCTTGACATAACCGTAGCCGCCCAAGACCTGCACCGCCTCGATCGTGACCGCCATCGCGGTGTCTGAGGCAAAGACCTTGGCCATCGAGGAGTACTTCGCCCGCTCTGGATGGCCCTGATCGGCCATCGCGCAGGCCTTGTAAAGCAACTGCCTGGCGGCGGCCGTCTTTGTTTCCATATCGGCCAGCTTGAACTGGATCGCCTGCAGTTCGTTGATCGGCTTGCCGAACTGGACCCTTTCGCGGGCGTAAGCGACCGCGTAGTCGGTGGCCCCCTGGGCGATGCCGACAGCCTGAGCGGCGGCGCCGAGCCTGGTCTGCTGCAGCGTCCCCAACGCGACCGACAGTCCCCGGCCGACCTCACCGATCACGTTCGCGTGGGGCACCCTTACGTCCTCGAAGATCGGCTGGCCAGTCGGCGAGGCCCTGATGCCGAGCTTGTGCTCGAGCTTGCCGACGCTGAACCCGGGTCGGTCGGCCTCGACCACGAACGCGGTTATCCGCCGGCTCTCGCGGTCAGTGACCGCGAAGGTGATGTAAAAGTCGGCGATCCCAAGGTTCGAGATCCAGTTCTTGGTGCCATTGATGACCCACTCGTCGCCGTCTTTGACCGCGTTCGTCTTCATGCCCGCCGGGTCCGAGCCAGCCTCGGGCTCTGAGAGGGCGAACGCCGGCGACCACTCCCCGGAGGCGCACTTCGGCAGGAAGCGCTCCTTCAGCTCGTCGCTGCCGTACAACTGGATCGGCAGGGTCCCAAGCTCTTGGACCATCAAGATCAGGGCGCACGCGGCGTCGACCTTGGCGATCTCCTCGACCGCCATGTTCAACATCAAGGTGCCGGTGCCGGTGCCGCCGTACTCGACTCCAAACGGCAAGCCCAAGATGTCCTGCTCGGCCAAGACTTTGCGTATATCCCACGGGTATTCGGCCTGCTCGTCGATCTCGGCCGACCTCGGCGCGATCTGCTCGCGCGCGATCTGGCCGATCGTCTGGCACAGGTCGAGATGCTCCCGCGGGATCGTGTAGATGCCGTCTCCGGCGATGGTCTCTGACATGGCTCCGATCCTACTGGCACCGGCTCGCGGTCGCCACGCCACGTCCACCCGGGCCCGCTAGGCTCAACTTTCGATGAGCATCCCGGGCCTAGACACGACCCAGATCGAGATCGACCCCGCTCAGCTCGCCGACTGGCGCGCGCGCGAGCCGGACCTCCAGGTGATCGACGTGCGCGAGCCTTACGAGCGCGAGGCCGGCCACATCGCTGACTCGCGCCATATCCCGTTGGTCGAGCTGAGTTCTCAGGCGGCGACCGTCGAGCGGGACCGGCCGGTCGTCTTCTACTGCAGGGTCGGCGCGCGCTCAGATATGGCCGCACAGGCGTTCAGGGCCTCCGGCTACGAGGCTTACTCGCTGGGCGGCGGCCTGGTCCGCTGGGCCCTCGAGCAGCGGCCGCTCGAGCCCGAGGACGGGCACGTCGCGGCGCATTGACCGAGCCGCCACGATGGATATATGCTTCTCTCTTTCGTACCGATACTATCGTATTAGCATTTTATATATACATTAGTAGTTTTGAAAATAATACAGAACAACTTCTAGAGGAGACCGATACCAATGGAGGCAGCTTCAGCCGCGGGCGAGTACCCGAACGTGACCGTCGGCGAGGGCTACGCGGTCGGCGACCTCAACGCGCTGGGCGAAGGCCCGGGCTTTCGCAAGGTCCGCAAGGGCCTCGGCGTGACGGCGTTCGGCGTCAACGCGATCGTGATGCCGCCCGGCATCGAATCGGGCTTCCATTATCACGACACACAAGAGGAGCTTTACTTCGTCCACAAGGGCGAGATCGAGATGGAGTTCGGCGACGGCTTGGTCCAGCGGCTCGGCGAGGGCAGCTTCGCGCGCGTGGACGCCGCGACGGTGCGCAAGATCCGCAACGACGGCGAGACCGAGGCCGTCTATCTGGTCGTCGGCGGCAAGGACGGCTATGTCGGGCGCGACGGCCGCGTGCCCGAGGGCGACCGATCGTCCGAGATCGGCCAGCAGCGCGTCAAAGCGATCCACGACCTCAGTTAAGAAGCTCCTTGACATAGCGCTGGTGCAGGCGCCCGAGCGGGGTCTTGTCCGGATGGAAGTGGATCGCCGTCCAGATCAGGCCCGAGGCCGGCGCCCAGGCGATGATCAGGTAGGCCCCCAGCACGAGCGCTGTCGTGCGCAAACGTTTCGATTGCGAGAGCGCGGCCAAAGGCAACAGCCAGAGGATGTACCAGGGCAGGACCCAGCCGAGCGTGACGAGCAGTGCGACCGTCGACCAGCCCGCCGGCGTGATCGCGTCGTGGCGGCGCCAGGCCATCACGCAGCTGGCGAGCACGGTCAGCAAGAGCGCTGCCGTCAGCGCGTAATGCAGACCTTCGGTCTCCCCACCGGTGCCGATCGCCAGGCCGATCAGGTTGGGGATGCTGATGTTCGTCACCAGCCGGCTCTGGGTGGCCAGGTCTGGGATGTGCAGACCGAAGGCGATCAGGCTGGCGACGCCAAGCACGATCCCGGCGGCCAATAGCCCCAGCGCGAACTGCAGCGAGCGTCGCGGCGAGCGCAGCAGCGCGGCCAGCACGATCGGGATCAAGATCCCGGCCGACGCCTTCAACGCAGCGGCGGCCACGAACGCGGCCCCGGCCCCGATCTCGGCTCCCGACAACGGCCACAGCCACGCGCCGACCCGGCTTGGCAGCGTCCGCCACGGTCCGCGCCAAGCCTCCCCGAGAGGGTCGCCGCCGGCAATCAACGCCCGGGTCACGCCGGCCTTCAAAAGCAGATAGAGGCCGAGCACGATCGCGAACACCGTCAAGAAGTCGTTGTGGTCGCCACCGAGGCCCCACACGATCACGATCGGGTTCAAACCGACCAGCATGATCGCGCGAACCGGGTCGCGGCCGAGCAGCTTGGCGCACTTCCAGACGAGCCCAATCAGGCCGAGGCTCGTGACCACCAGAACCGCCTTGATCGCCCAGAACGAGCCGGCAACGCCGAGCGGCACGAGCGCGAACGTGAACAACGTGAACAGCGGGCCGTACGGGCTCAGCAGCTCGTGCCAGTTCGAGAGCGTATAGCTGGGGTCGCTGTGGGGCTCGAGGATTGGGTACGTCGTGTACGGGTTCAGCTGGTGCACGACCTCCATGCGCCCGTAGTTGATGTAGTTGAAGACGTCCGTCAGCGATAGCGGCGGCGCCAAGAAGAAGGCCAGGTGCATGGCCACGATCGCGACTATCACCCAGCGCGCGTTCATACGCAGCGCGGGCACGCAGGCAAGGGCCGCCAGGTAACACCCATACATGACGGCCAGGCCGCCCGTAAAGATCCAGCGCAGGGTCGTGCCGTTACGGGTCAGCCCAGGCCACAGGCCTCCGAGCGGGCCGGCCATCCAGCTCGGAAAGAAGCCGGTGTGGGTCGGCGCCGCGAACAGGCTCGGCCGGTCGGCCGCGATCACGACATAGAGAACGCTGCAGATGACGAGCACGCAAAGCGCGCCCGTCGCTATGCGCCGCCGCCAGGCGACATCGACAGAGAGCCCGCCGAAGCGGGCCCTCAGGTCAAGCTGATGCTCCGCGACCCGGGCCGGTGCCGGCCCCGCGGGAGCGAACTCAGATCGCCTGGACGTTGACGGCCTTGGGGCCCTTGTCGCCCTGCTCTGCGTCGTAGGACACCTTCGAGCCCTCCTGCAGCGAGCGATAGCCCTCGCCGTTGATGCCGGTGTGATGGACGAACAGGTCCTTCTCGCCGTCATCGGGGGTGATGAAACCGAACCCCTTGTCGTCGCTAAACCACTTTACGGTGCCAGTAGGCATATATGGAACTCCTCCACGGTGTGTTCTGTTGCTGGTGCGTGCTGCTGCGCGGAGGATGCTGCTCTGAGCCTCGACCTGCGAGCGCTTGCACTGCTGACGCGCCGGTCTTCTGTGCCGACGACGCCACGACCGTAGCAGGTCGTCCCGTTCAAGTGTTTACAAGTTGGTATGAATTCTTCGGCCATCTTCGCCGCCGAGCCGATCACGTTCCGTCGCCTGCTGCCCTCCGGCGAGCCCGCCGGCACGCGCGAGGTCGTCCTCGGACTGGGTCTGCACGAGCGTCCGCCCGCGGTGGCCGCGCGCGCGCGCACGCTCGCACGGCCCTACGTTTTGCTGAACATGGTCTCGACAGTCGACGGCCGCGCGACGCTAAGCGGCCGTTCGGCGCCGCTGTCAGACCCAGCCGACCGCGCCCTCTTCCACGGGCTGCGCACGGTCGTCGACGCTGTCATGGCCGGCGCGGGCACGGTGCGCGACGAGCGTTACGGCCCGATCGTTCCCGACCCCGACAACCGTTGCGCGCGTGCCGCACTCGGCCTGCGCGAGCGACCCCTGGCGTGCGTTGTCTCCGAGAGCCTCGCCTTCCCATCAGACCTGCCCCTGTTGAGCGATCCCGACTCGACGGTCGCGATCCTGACACCCTCGCCAAGAGCACTGCCATCAACGACCGCCGCGAGCGTGGACTACGTGCGCGCACGCCGCCCAGACGGCTCGCTCGACCTGAAAGCCGCCCTCAGCGAGCTGCAAGATCGCTTGCACGTCGCGACCGTGCTCTGCGAGGGCGGCCCCCGACTGAACACCGAACTGCTCGCCGGCGGCCTTGTAGATGAACTGTTCCTGTCGCTGTCGCCGACTCTGGCGGGCGGCGATCCCGCCGGCGGCGAGCGGGCGCTACGGATCCTCGCGGGCCGTGAGCTGGCAACTCCGGCCCATTTGGAGCTGGTCTCCGTACTTGAGCACGATTCGCGCCTGTTCTTGCGTTACCGCGTGCGGCCCGGCGATTGAGCGGTGACCGCGACGTTCAGGACGACCGAGTTGGGAACCATGATCGCGTCCTCACCGGTCACGAAAGTCGTGTAGAGCAGGCCCTGCGAGCTGACGGTGCCTTCGAGCTGGCCGGCGAGCGGGCCACCCTGCAGGCGCACCTTGTCGCCGACGCGAAACGGCCGGGCGCTGAGCAGGACCACGCCGGCGAACAGGTTGCCGAGCGTCTGCTGGGCGGCCAGGCCGAGGATCACGGCCGTGAACGCTCCACCGACCAGCAAAGTCTTGGCCTGCACGCCCGCAACGCTCAAGGCCACCAGCAGCGCGATCGCCAACGTCGCCAGCCTGATCAGGAAGCCGACCGGCCCAGCGGTGGCGGGGTCCAGGCGCCGGAACAGCGCCGGCCCGAGCGCGCGGCCGAAGTTGCGTGCGATCGCCCAGCCGAGGATCATGAGCACGACGACGGTGAGAATGCGCACCCCCGTGTTTGCTTCCGGCGAGCTGTCTTTGCCTTCCAGGCCGAACAGGCTCGTCCGGTTGTCATAGACGGCGACGACCGCCACGAACAGAAAGCCCAGCAGCACCGCCTCCCAGCCCGCCCGCTTGGCGTCGCGCGGGCTGACCTGGTCGAGCAGGCCGACATCGCTCCAGGCCTGGCTCCTGGTCTCGAACATCTTGGGCGGTGTCTTCGGCGAAGGCGGCATCTGGATCACCGATCTTAGGCTTCGCGCCGCCGCCCGCCCCAGGATGAGCGACCGGAGTTCAGGTGACCTGGGTGTAGACGACCATGAAGCCGCCGAACACGACGCAATAGATCGCGAACGGGATCAAGGTCCTTGTCTTGAAGTATTTGACCAGGAAGCCGACCGTGAAGACGGCGGTGATCGCGGCGGCGATGCACGCAACGAGCGCTTGGCCCCTGATGCCGTTGCCGTTGTGACCGAGCAGGTCCGGCAGCTTGAACAGGCCCGCGGCGAGGATGATCGGCGTGGCCAGCAGGAACGCGAACCTGGCCGAGTCGGAGTGGTCAAGGCCACGCGCCAGGCCGGTGCCCATCGTCACGCCCTCTCGGCTGATTCCGGCGATCAAGGCGGTCGACTGGGCGGCGCCGATGAGCAGGGCCTCGCGGTACTCGAGCGTGTCCAGTTCGCGCCCACCGTCGGGCTTGGCTCCCTCCCGGATAGCCAGTTCGCGGACCTCGGCGCGCCGGCGGAACCACTCGGCGGCGAACAGGACCAGGCCGTTGAGGGTCAAGAAGATCGCGGCCAGCTCGGGCTTGGCGGTGATCGTGCGCAGCGAGTGCTCGAAAGCCAGACCGAGGATGCCGGCCGGGATCGAGGCGATGATGATCAGCCAGGCCAAACGCTCGGTCGGCGTCTGGACGCGGCGCGTGGAGAGCGTCCTGAAGAAGGCGCCGACGATCTGGACCCAGTCGCGGCGGTAGTAAAAGAGCAGGCCGAGGGCCGAGCCGACGTGCAGCATCACGACGAAAGCCAGCCAGAACGATTCCGACTCCGACTGGGCGTCGACGAGCGAGTTCCAGCCGAACAAGGTCGGGAACAGGACGGTGTGGCCGAGGCTCGAGATCGGGAACAGCTCGGTGGCGCCCTGCAAGATCCCCAACACGATCGCCTGGAAGTAGGTGATAGCTGAGCTGGCGAGGAGCATCGCGCGACAGCTTACGGGGCCACCTGGACGCCGGGGCCGCGCGAGCGCCGAGGATAAGCGTTTTCTCATCCGCGCGGCCAGAACCGGCCGCCGCGCTTGGCGATCCAGGCAGAGGGACTTCACCGATCGTTCACACGATCGTCCCCAACTGATCACAAAACAGGCCATTTGCAGGGCAAAATGGGAGACGTACAGATAGAGAGATACGACAGAGGAGCAACGATGACCCTCACCGCATCCTGGACCGCCGACGAGCGGCTCTGCCGAGTCGACATGCACTGTCACTCGACCGCTTCGCAGGTGTCCAAGCTCGGCGTGCAGCGCGCCGCCGGCCTGCCCGAGTGCGCCACCCCGCCGGAGGAGGTCTACGAGCTGGCCAAGCGCCGGAACATGGACTTCGTCACGATCACCGACCACGACACGATCGCCGGGGTCCTGGAGATCGCCGACAGGCCTGACGTGTTCGTCTCCGAGGAGCTGACAGCCCACTTCAGGGGCGAGCCCGGCGCGGCGGTGCACGTGCTCTGTTACGGCATCGACCTCGACGACCACGAATGGCTGCAGGCCCACCGCCACGACGTCGAGCTGTGCGCCGCTTACATGTACGAGCGCGACATCGCCTGCGCGCTTGCGCACCCTTACTACATCGTCGACTCGCCTCTTACGCCCCGTCACAGGCGCCGCTTGGCCGAGCTGTTCGGGATCTGGGAGGTCCGCAACGGCGCCCGCGCGCCGGAGCTGAACCGGCCGGCGGCCACGTATGCGGCCACCCTCGAGACGATCGGCATCGGCGGCTCCGACGACCACGCCGGGATCGACATCGGCAGGACCTACACCGAGACCCCAACCGCTTCCTCGCCGACCGAGTTCCTGGCCCACATGCGGGCTGGCCGTGCCTGTGCGGGCGGCGCCCAGGGCAGCGCCGCCAAGTGGGCCCACTCCGCGATCGTCCTGGCCGCGCGCTCTTTGGCGCCTCGGCGTGGCGTGCGGTCGCCCGCGGCGGGTGCTGACGGTTCTCTGAACGAGGCCGTACGTACGCGCGCGCGTACGGCCACAAAGCCAACAAGCGCGTACAGGCCGGACCCAAAGCGCGTGATGACGATGGTCAAACGGCTCCTGCGCGAGGGCGACGCGCGCCAGGGCCAGATCGGCACGGGCGGCACGGTCTCCCCCGAGGACGCCAGATGTCTGCTTGGGGCGTGGCTGTCAGCGGTCGGGCTCGACTACCTGGACACGGACGGCCTGATCGCGTACATGCAGCACGACGACTTCAGCCACGCCGGGCTGTACCGAAAGGCGTGCCGGGCCCACGAACGCAAGCTGCGCGAGGCGGTCGAGCTGGCGCTGAGCGCGGCGAACGGCAAGGCCGATGTCCCGGCGGCCGCCGAAGGCCTGTTCGAGGGCTGCATCGCGGCGATCCCGTACGCCCCGGCGAGCGCGTTCCTGGCCAACGAGCAGACCAAGCTTGCAAGGCTTCCTTACAGCGGCCGCGTCGAGACCCCTCGCGTGGCGATCCTCGCCGACGGTATCGGCTCCACCCACGGCGTCAGCCGCACGATCGAAGAGATCAGAGACCGGGGCGTTGAGGGCTATGAGATCGAGGTGATCGGCACCGACCCGCAGGTCGACAAACGATTGTCAGCGGTCGCCGAGATCGACGTGCCCTACTACCCGGGCCTTCAGATCGGCGTGCCCAGCCTGCCCGCGGCCGTCCAGACGCTCGCGGACGGGGCCTTCGACGCGATCCACGTGTGCTCTCCCGGACCCGTCGGCGCGGCCGGCGCGCTGCTTGCCAGAGCCCTCGGCCTGCCGTTGATCGGCAGCTATCACACCGAGCTGACCGCTTACGCCCAACTGCGCTCGGAGCGCCCCGAGCTGGCGGGCGCCATGGCCCTGGCGGTCGGAACCCTGTACGGAGCGTGCGATGTCGTCCTCTCCCCCAGCGCGGCCTCCGACGAGGCGCTCGCCGAGATCGGGGTGCTGACCGAGAAGGTGATGCGCTGGGATAGAGGCGTCGATACCTCGCGCTTCGATCCGGCGCTGCGCGAGGAGGCATGGCTGCCGGGGCGGCGTCCGGCTGACCTGGCGACCGGCTCTCCGACGGACACGGGCCCGGAAGACTCTCCAACGGACCCCGACGCGCGCGCGCGTACGCGTACGGACACCAACCGCATCAACGTCATGTACTCCGGCCGGATCACGCGCGAGAAGGGCGCCGAGCTGCTGGCCGAAGCGTTCAACGCGGCGCGCAAGCGCGGCGGCCTTGAGATCGGCCGGCGCCTGCACCTGGTCCTGGCGGGCGGCGGGCCCGAGCAAGAGCGCCTGCGCGAGTTGGTCGGCGCCGAGCACATCACTTTCCTGGGCTGGCTGTCAGGCTCAGAGCTGGCCGAAGCGTACGCGTCGGCCGACGTATTCCTGTTCGCGAGCGCGACCGACACGTTCGGCCAGGTCATCCTCGAGGCCCAGGCCTCGGGTCTGCCGGTCGTTGCCGTCGCCCAAGGCGGGCCGACCTCGCTGATCGAGCACCGCGTCAGCGGCCTGCTGTGCCCGGCCGACGCCAACGAGCTGGCGGACGCGGTCCTGGAGGTCGCCGGCTCGCCGCTCCTGAAAGAGCGCCTAGCGCGCGGCGGTTTGGCGGCGGCTCAAGAACGTACCTGGGAGCGGGCGCTTAGGCGCCTTAGCGAAGGCTATGACCGAGCTACTCGAGTTCGGCCCGCGGAGCCCGGTCGGCTGGGACAAGACCGGCGGCCAGTTCGCCGGTCGGGCGCCTCAGCCTGAAGACCAGCCAGACGATCGCGATCGTCAGCAAAGCCAGGCCCATGACCCAGGCCAGTTCGGTCGCGCCGAGCCCGATGTACTTCAGGCCGGACGCTGTCACCACGAATGTGATCGCGGGCCGGATGTAGCGGTCTGGAGCCCTCGAAGAGAGCATCGAACCGGCGAGCACGGCCGGCACGCTGCCGATGATCAGCGAGGTCGTCACGCCGATCTCGACGTGCCCGAAGGCCAGCGCCCCGAGCGCCGCGGCGAGGGTCAGCGGCACGGCCTGGCTAAGGTCGGTGCCGACGAGCTGGTTGGCTCCGAGCATCGGATAAAGGAACAGCAACATCACGATCATCAACGAGCCCGAGCCGACCGAGGTCATGCCGACGATCAGACCGCCGACGACGCCGATCGCGACGGTTCGCAGAGGATGGACCTCGATGCCGTGGACGACTCCCTTGCGTTCGTGCCCGCCGCGGCGATCCATCACGTAGCGCAGCACCATCGCGGTGGCACCCAGCAGCAGCGCCGCGCCGAGCGCCATCTCGATGGTCGATTGCGCCGTCTTGGCGTGGGTCATCAAGCTCAGCAGGTACGCCCCAAGGAAGGCAGCCGGCACCGACCCGATCACCATCCAGCCGACCAGGCGATAGTTGACCGTGCCCTTGCGCATGTGGACGCCGGCCCCCAACGGCCGCATGAAGACCGCGGCGACCAGGTCGCTGGAGATCGCCGAAGAGGGCGTGATCCCGAACAAGAGGATCAGCATCGGCGTCATCAAGGCGCCGCCGCCGGCGCCGGTCAAGCCGACCAGGAAACCAACGATGGCGGCGCCCAAGACGATGTACAGGTCGATGTGCATCGAGCGCACCACCATACCATAATCCTCACGTTTTGGGTGGGATTGATGCGACCGGTTTGGGAAGTGTTATATCCCTACTTCGAGGCGTTGAAGATCGAGGCTTCGAAGGAGCTGACCTTGGGCAGGGCCGCATAGCCGATGTGCGGCAGGCCGAAGATGTCCTCGATCGTGCGCAGCAGCGAAAAGTGGTTGTACGGTTCCTGGCTGACGTTGCCGCTCTTGATGAACGGCGAGAGCAGCAGCGCCCCGACCTGGCCGCCACCTTCCGGTCCGAGCCCCGAGCTGGAGGCCGGCAGGTTCGGGAACTGGGGCTGTCCGCAGCAGGAGCTGGAGTCGGCGTAAGCCCCGGCCGAGGGCGCCTGATCGACCGTGATCACGAGCAGGCCGTTTTCTTTGTAGGCCGTCGAGCCCGTGATCTCGGGGACGACCTTCTTCAGGAACGGTTCCGCGCCCTGTAGCCCCGCCGGCGCACCGGGCGCGCAGGGCGTCGGGCTGGCGTCGTGGCAGAGGCCGGGCACGATGTAAGCGAAGCTCGGCGTCCGGCTTGGAGCCTTGAGGTCGCCGTCGAGTTCATTCAGGCCGACGTCGTCGGCTTCGCAGGCGGGCGCTTGCACGATCGAACCGAAGTAGACGAACGGGTTGCGCCACGTCGCGTAAGACTGGCCCGCGGGAGGGTTGGCCGAGGAGGTGGGATCGGCAGCTCCGAGCGCCGGGTGCCCGCAAGCCCCGTCGGGGCCGCCTGAGGGCGCTGACGGGGCTTCGCCCATTCCTTCGACGTAGGCCCGCCAGGGCATGTGCTTGGCTGAGAGCTGGCTTGGCAGCGTCTTGGTGGACGCCGGATAGACGCAGCCGTTGCCGGCGAGTTGTTCGTCGGCGCCGACGGTGGCGGGCGCGATGGCGGTATACGTCTGGCAGTTGGCCGCCGTTTCAAGGGTCGGGCCCTGGCCGCTGAGCAAAGCGATCTCGTTGGCCAAGCCCTGGTGGGCGACGGCGTAATAGCGCACCAGCAGCTCGCCCTCGTGCTCGAGCGTCTTTGCCAGGTAAGGCGACGGCGAGGATGGTCCGAACACGGAGGCGTAAGGCTGGTCGGCGAGCATGATCACGAACACATGCTTGATCGACGACAGCTTCACGGCACCGCCACCCGACCCGGATCCGGACCCCGACCCCGAGCCCGAGCCCGAGCCCGACGAGCCGCCTCCGCCGCCCCCCTTCCCGCCTGAACTCGCTGGTTTGGAGGAGCTGCCCCCGCCGGACTTTTCCGGGCCTGAGCCCGAGCCGGGCGATCCCGACGCGGCCGGGGCCGCGGGCGTAGATTCGGCTTCGGCCGGTGGGGGTTCGCTTGCCCCAGACCCGGACGGGGACGTCGCGGCTTTGGGCGGCGCGACCGCCGGCGCGGCCGCCGGCAGAACCAGCTTCACGCGGCGGCCGGTCGCGGCCAGTGTGCTCGAGCCGGGCGATCCGGCGACGCCGCCGAGAAGCACGCCGAAGCCTAGGAACATCAGGACGAGCACCGCCGAGACCTTCGCCGAGGGCAGGCGCAGACCCGACAGCGACAGACCGAGCCGCCCCGACGAGCGCCCGGCGACAGATCCGTCGAGCGGCCCGGCGACCAGTTCGTCGAGCGCCGCCTGTTCGCGCTCCGAGCGTTCCCGTAGCCCTGCCAAGACACCTTCCAGGAGCCCGCTGCGCGCACCGACGCGGGCCCCGCACTCCAGGCAGTAGCGCTGACCGGCCTGCCTAAGAGCGGAGCACTGCTGGCATAGCCCCGGGCGATCGACGCTCGCCATCAACGTTTCGTCCTCAGCCGCCGGCGGGCGGACCGAGCAGGGCGTCCATCACGGCCGTAGAGTCCGTTACGTCAGCCGCGAGCGGCGCTCCGCCGTCAGCCACCGGCGCCGCCGGCGCCGGCGAGCGCTCCATCAACGTCGCTCCGCACTGCCAGCAGTAGATGGCGCCGCGGCTGTGCGGAGCCGCGCAGCTGGGGCAGTTGCCGGCGCTGCCTGACTCCTCCAGGCGCAGCAGCCGCTCGATCTCAGCCAGCTCAGCGTCTCGCTCCTGCAGGACCGCTGCCCTGCGCACGAGCACGTCCAGCCTGAAGTGGTCCCTGATCGCCATCTCGTAGGCCAGGCCGCCGAGGTCCCAGTGCAGCTCGGCTACCTGCTCCGCAAGGGCGTCACGACGGCGCCTAAGCTCCGAGCGCCCTCCCCGCTCGGGACTGGGCGCCGGATGGGCGTCCGGGGCACCCGGGGCACCTGAGGACCCCGGCTCAGACCTCTCGGCCACGCTCGCCGTATCGTCGACGGTCCCCACGAAGCTCAGCCGCCGGTGGAGACGACGTTCGGGAGGTTCTTGGATTCCTGCTCGTAGCTCTTGCCGTGCTTTTTGGCCAGGTTCTGGACGGCGGACGGCGGGGCGGGATGACTCTCGTTGGCCCCGGTCCCTTTCGAGGAGCTGGTGCCTGACGAGGCTTGGCTTTCTTTGGCCGAGCCGCCTTTCGAGTTGCTCGATGATCCATTTTTTGACGTCGATTCGGTGCTCGTGGGCGTCGTTTCGGTTCCGGCCGCGCCCGCGGTCGGCGCCGGCTGAGACACGCTGATCACCTGAGTCGGAGCGACAGACTGCTTGGAGGAAGCACTCGAGCGACCGATCAGGACGCCGACGCCCATCGCCAAGAGCAGGACACCGACCCCGGCTAGCACCGTGACGGCGTTCCCGCGCTTGCCCGCGTCGGCGGGACCTGCGCCGTAGCCCGGGGGCGCTGCCGGCGGTGATGCGGCGCTCTGAGATTGGGAGGACCCGCCAGCCTTGAGCCCGCCGGACCCGCCCAGCAGGACGCTGCTCATCGCCAAGCGCCGCTCGCCGCACTCCAGGCAGTAGCGCTGGTCCTCGGCCAAGGGCGTCCCGCACGCCGCACATGATTCGGCCTGGCCGGCCGTGGCCTGAAGCGCACGTCCAGCGGGGGCCGCGGGCGCGGATGCGCTGTCAGAGGCGGGCGTTGCCGGGGCCACGGCGGATTTCGGACCGGCGGCAACGGGAGAGATGGGGCCAGAGCCCGCCGGGGCCGGGGCCGGGGCCGGGGCTGGGGCTGGGGTCGGGCTGGCGATCGACTCGGTGGACACGTTTGTGGTGGTCGCCTTGGGAAGGCTCGTCTTTCGGTTTGGTACTCGCTTTGACGGACCGGAACACCGGTGCCGGACAGGCGCCGCCCGAACGCTGGGCGCGCTTGCCTATACGGTCGCTTCCCGGGCCCCCTCAGACGTAACTATCTTGTGAAAGCGCGAGGCCCTGGAGGTCGGGAGGCTCTGGAGACGCGCTCGTAAGGGCTCCTGGGGTTGTGCGCAGACGCTCCGGAGGTCGCTCGTAAGGACTCCTGGGGTCGTCCGCTAGATCACAACGGCACACTTGGCCGTGGGTTAAGGTTTTCTACCCCTCCAATTGTGAAGACTTGTTACTTTAGAAAACGTGACGAAACGGTGCATAGGGTTTTCTTAACCCCATCTTTTGCTTAACCCCCATCAACCCGCCAAGACCGCCCCGGCACACAGGCACGACACGACACGACACGACACGACACGGCATGGCACTCGGGAAACCGACCGCGGCCTCGGCAGGGCCCGACCGAGAGCGCTACTGGCCGGGCAGAAGACCGCGCGCCGCCAGTAGCGCGAGCACCTGGTCGACCTCGGACTCGACGCTCTCAGAACAGGTGTTGAGCACGAGGTCGGGGGCAGTGGGCGCCTCGTAGGGGGCGCCGACCCCCGTGAGGCCGGTCAGCTCGCCGGAGCGGGCGCGAGCGTAGAGGCCCTTGGGATCGCGCTCCTCGCACTCCTCGACGGGGGTGTCGACGAAGACTTCGATGAAGTCGAGCTGATCGTCGGCGTGCAGGGCGGCGGCAGCCAGGCGGTCGGCCGCGTAGGGACTGACCAGGCTGACGAGGGCGATCGTGCCGGACTCGGCCAGCAGGCGCGCCACATGGGCCGTGCGGCGGACGTTCTCGCGGCGCGCGGCGTCGTCGAAGCCGAGGTCGCCGTTGAGGCCGTGCCGCAGGTTGTCGCCGTCGAGCAAAAACGAAGGACGGCCGGCGAGGATGAGGCTCTCCTCGACCGCGGCGGCGACCGTGGACTTGCCGGCCCCGGGCAGGCCGGTGAACCAGACGGTCGCGCCGGCGTGGCCGAGCAGGTCGAGGCGGCGGGCGCGAGTCAGGCGCGAGCCCTGCCAGCGCACGTTGGGGCTGCGCTCGGTCTTGACCTCGGTCCCGGCGCCGGCCTGGGCGCCCTCCCCGCTCGCGGCGCGCTCGCCGGGCTCGGTCTCGGTGTCGAGGATGACGCCGGCGGCAACGGTGGCATTGGTGGCCTCGTCGATCAAGATCAAGCCGCCGGTAACGCGATTGCGCCGGTAGGAGTCGAAGGCGATCGGGCGCGCGAGCTGAAGGCGTACGCGGGCAAGGTCGTTGAGTTCGAGCGTATGTAGGGACTCGTCGCGGTGGAGGGTGTCGACGTCGATGTGGTAGCGGACGTCGAGCGCGCCGACGGGGACGGTGGTCGTGGTGTGCTTGAGCAGGTGCCGGCGGCGGGGATCGAAGGGCTGCTCGGACATCCAGCAGAGCAGGCACTCGAACGTGCTGGAAACGGTGGGCTGGTTGTGGGCGCGCGCGATCATCGAGCCGCGACCGGCCTCGATGTCGTCCTCGAGGCGCAGGGCGACGGACATTGGCGCGAAGGCTTCGGTGAGGGGACCGTCGAAGGTGTCGATCGACGCGATGCGCGAGCGCTGGCCGCCGGGGAGCACAACGACCTCGTCGCCCGGCCGCAGGACACCGCCGGCGATCTGGCCGGCGAACGCGCGGTAGTCGGGGTGCTCGGCTGAGCGCGGACGGATGACCCACTGCACGGGGAAGCGAGCGTCGATCAGATTGCGGTCGGAGGCGATATGGACGTGCTCGAGGTGATAGAGAAGCGGGGGGCCCTGGTACCAGGGCATGTTCTGGGAGCGATCGACGACGTTGTCGCCGCGGAGGGCCGAGATCGGGATGAACGTGACGTCGGAGACGTCGAGACGGGCAGCGAAGGAGGCGAAGTCGTCCTGGATCGCCTCGAACGCGGCTTGGGAATAGTCGGCGAGGTCCATCTTGTTGACGCAGACGACCAGGTGCGGGATGCCGAGCAGGGAGGCGATGAAGGCGTGGCGGCGCGATTGGCGAAGGACGCCGGCGCGGGCATCGATCAGGACGATCGCGACGTCGGCGGTCGAGGCGCCGGTGACCATGTTGCGGGTGTACTGCTCGTGGCCGGGCGTGTCGGCGAGAATGAAACGGCGGCGGTCGGTGGCGAAGTAGCGGTAGGCGACGTCGATCGTGATGCCTTGCTCGCGCTCGGCGCGCAGGCCGTCGGTGAGCAGGGACAGATCGAGGAAGTCGGAGCCCATGCGCTGGCTGGCCTGCTCGATGTGTTCGAGCTGATCGGCGAGGACCTGCTTGGAGTCGTAGAGGAGGCGCCCGATCAGGGTCGACTTGCCGTCGTCGACCGATCCGGCCGTGACTAGGCGCAGCAGCTCGACGGGATGCTCGGCGAAGTGGGTTTCCTCGCCGGCGCTGTCCGGGGCGGCGTCGTCATCTTGGGTCTCGGCGGAAGGGACGGGCGGGGAGGACATCAGTTGGCGATCTGGACGTTGGGGGGACACACAGAGACAAATGGTAGGCCCAGGGGCGGCCGGGCGAAGTGCGACCGTGATTGGCGGTATAGTTCGTGATTCAGTAAACAGTCTCGGAGGAGTTGATTGCCTGTCCGCCGAGCAACGAAGTCCGTCCAGCCGCGCCATGAAGCCTAAAGCTTTGCGTGCAAGAGCCCGATGGAGGAGCTGAATGCGCTCCCGCGAACTTAGATTCCCATGCTGATCGTTATCGCCGCGATAGTGGTCGTCTGGGCGACGATCGGAGCGCTCGTGTGGGCGGCCTGCGCGGCGGCGGCACGGGCCGACAGAGTTGGGTTTGCAGGCGACTTTGAGCCCGGTTTTGGCGCCTACGGATCCCGGCGGCCATCGCCGGAGATGGTGGAGAGGCTGACCGTCTGGGACAGCCTGCCGGGCCTGCCGGTGCGCGATGCAAAGCTGCGCCCGCAGGGCGCTCGCTGAGCCCTGCCTGACGCGCCCGGCGATGCCGCATGGTCTAGGCTGCTGGACCGATGCCAAATTCGACCGGATTGGGGCCGGTGCGCTCGCGCGTGCCGATCGCCGCCGCGATCGCGCTGTTGGCGTGCTCGGGCGCGCTCAACGCGGCCATGCCGGCGGTGGCGGCCGAACAGACCGCGCAGGAGAGCGTCACGGCCTTCGAGGGCCAGCTGAAGGGCCACCAGGTGCACGCGGTGACGCTGCATACCAAGGCCCACAAGCTCAGGGTGACGCTGAAGGACGGCGGTAAGGTCAGCGTCGTTTTCTCCGCCTCCCAACAGCAACGGCTCCTCGAAGACATCAGGGCCCGTGGAATCACGGTGAAGACGACCACGGCGCGGCCACCGAGCCACACACGGCGCTATCTCGCCATCGGCGTCGCGGTCGTCCTCGTGATCGCCCTGGCCGCCGGCGCCTGGCTGTTCGCGCGCAGGCGCCGGATCTTGCGCGAAGAGGAGCTGGGGCCGCCGGCCCGCTGAGCCGCCGGGCACTGGGCGGCCGGCCCGGGAAGTCGGATCAGGTCACTTCGAGGGTTACGCCGGTCCCCGAGTAGGCCGGTTTGTATTCGCCGCCTTTTTTGATTTTTTGGCCAGACACCTTCGCGAACGTGCCCGTCAAGCCGGCGCTCGTGAGGATCGCGAATTTTTCGCCGGCTTTGCCAAGGAACGGCTTGATCTGCTTGAGCTTGAGCTTGCCTTCGATCGCCGCCGTGCCGGTCACGGCCAGCTTGCCGAAGCTCGACGGGCCGGCGATCTGCGGTGAGAGCGTTCCTTTCTTGCCTTGCGTGTAGGCGCCGGTCACTTTGAGCGTCTCGCCAGCGAATAGCGTGATCGTCTTTTCGTTGGCCAGCGAACCTTCGATCGAGCGATTGCCGCCGTGGACGTATTCAACGTCGATCGTGCCTTTGTTCGTGAGCGTGCCCCCAGAGAGCATCAGGTCGACGTTGTAGCCGCAGCTTTCCGCGTTGGTCAAGACGATCGTTCCTTCGTTGGTGAAGCTGCTCGCTTTCAGCTGCTCGTTGCTCTGGCTGCACGTGCTCTGCAGCTCGAGGGTCTGGCCCTTCTTGGGGCTGCCGGTCAGTGTGTCGCTCGCGCGCGCCGCGATCGTGCTGGCCCCAGTGCCGGCGTATTCGATCGCGCCGCCTTCCACATAGACCGGTTCGCCGGTCGTTTTACCGGCGCCCTCCGTCAGAGTGCCGCCTTTCAAATAGACATCGCCCGTACCGGTCGAGGCGATCGTGCCCGCGGCATTGGTGACCGAGCTGCCTTCGGTGACCAAGAGCTGCTTGGTCGAGGCGACATTGATCGTGCCTTCGTTGGTCAACAGGCTCGGCGCTTTGCCGTCGTACTGGACCGACTGGTTGACATTGACCGTCCCGGAGTTGACCACATTCCCCTGGACCTGGCGACTGCCGCCGTGATCTTCTTCGGAGGAGATGATGCCCGAACTCGTCAAAGCCTGACCCGCGGCGATCGCCAGCTCCGTGTTGTAGCCACAGCTTTCGGCGTTTTCCATCGTGATCGTGCCCGCACTGGACAGGCTCGAAGCGATGTTGACCTGCTCGTTGCTCTGAGAGCATGTGCTCTGCAGCTCGAGCTTCTGCCCGGCGGCGATGTTCCCGCTCAACGAATCCGTGGCGCGCGCCGCGACCGTGCTGGCGCCGGAACCCGTATAAACGATCGAACCGCTTTCGACATAGACCGGTTCGCCGGTCGTTTTACCGGCGCCCTCCGTCAGGGTGCCGCCTTTCAAATAGACATCGCCCGTACCGGTCGAGGCGATCGTGCCTCCGCCGTTGGTGACAGCGCTCCCTTCTGTCACAAGGAGCTGCTTGGCCGAGGCCACTTCGATGGTGCCTTCGTTGGTCAGCAGGCTCGGCGCTTTGCCGTCGTACTGGACCGACTGGTTGACATCCAACGTCCCGGAGTTGACCACATTCCCCTGAACCTGGCGGCTACCGCCGTGATCTACTTCGGCGGAGATCGTGCCCAAACTCGTCAAAGTCTGGCCTGACGCGATCGCCAGGTCAGTGTTGTAACCACAGCTTTCGGCGTTTTCCATCGTGATCGTTCCCGCGCTGGACAAGCTGGCCGCGACGTTGACCTGCTCGTTGCTCTGGCTGCACGTGCTCTGCAGCTCCAGCTTCTGCCCGGCGACGATGTTGCCGCTCAACGAATCCGTGGCGCGCGCCGCGACCGTGCTCGCGCCGGAACCCGTATAAACGATCGAACCGCTTTCGACATAGACCGGTTCGCCGGTCGTTTTACCGGCGCCCTCGGTGAGCGTGCCGCCTTTCAAATAGACATCGCCCGTACCGGTCGAGGCGATCGTGCCCGCGGCATTGGTGACCGAGCTGCCTTCGGTGACCAAGAGCTGCTTGGTCGAGGCGACATTGATCGTGCCTTCGTTGGTCAACAGGCTCGGCGCTTTGCCGTCGTACTGGACCGACTGGTTGACATTGACCGTCCCGGAGTTGACCACACTCCCCTGGACCTGACGGCTGCCGCCGTGATCTTCTTCGACGGAGATCGTGCCCGAACTCGTCAAAGTCTGGCCTTCGGCGATCGCCAAGTCGGTGTTGTAACCGCAACTGTCAGCGTTTTCCATCGTGATCGTGCCCGCGCTGGACAGGCTCGAAGCGATGTTGACCTGCTCGTTGCTCTGAGAGCACGTGCTCTGCAGCTCGAGCTTCTGGCCTGAAGAGATGTTCCCGCTCAGCGAATCGGCCCCGCGCGCGGCGACCGTGCTCGCGCCAGACCCCGTATAGGCGATCGAACCGCTTTCGACGTAGACAGGGCCGCCGCTGGTCGTGCCGGCGCCCTCGGTGAAGGACCCTTTCGGGTCGACATACACGTAGGCCCCGCTTTCGGCCGCGATCGAGCCGCCGCTGCCGTTGACGATCGCGCTTTCGTTCGAAGCGACCATCGCGGCCCCTTCGGCGAGTTTGATGGCGCCTTCGTTGGTGAGCGTCGCTTTGGTGGCGTTGAAAGAGGTCGGGGTCGCGGCCGGCGTGCCGACCTGCAGGGTGCCTTTGTTGACGAGACTGCCCTGCAGCTCGCGCTGACCGCCTTTGGCCGCTTCGGTGGTCACGTTGCCAGCATTCGTCAAAGGCCCGGCGACGAAGACGTTGTAGCCGCAGCTGTCGGCGTTGCCGAGCGTGAGCGCGCCGTGGGCCTGCACTTCGAGGCCGGCGGTGGTCGTCAGCGTCTCGTTGCTGTTCGAGCACGTGCTGTCCACCGCGAGGGTCTGGGTGCCCGACGAGCCGCCGAGCACGAGCGACTTGACCGTCGGGTTGGAGTTGGTCAGCGTCACCGTGTAGGTACCCGATGCAGTGATGCAGGCTTCTTCGGTCGCAGCCGGAGCTTTGCCTTTGCTCCAGTTGCCACCTTCGAGCCAGCTGCCGCCGGCGGTATTCGTCCAGGAGTCTTCGCAGCCACTGGCGTGGGCCGCGGACGACGCGTAGATCAAGATCGCCAAGAAGATCGCCGCGACCGCCAAGCCGGCGCGGCCGACGATCGCAAGTTGCCGAGATTTGCCCTGCCTGACCATCACATCCCCCTTGACGTGTCGATGTCCGTGGGCCTAGAGGACGGCGCCGCCCGGGCGCGGTCCTTGACGCGCACCATCCTACCTCGACACGGCCACGGGCGTCAGGAGACGAGGGTATGGCTCAGGAATCAGAGGAATCCGTGTCGCCCAAGCCGCCGCCGCTTCGCCCAGGCGCGACGCCAGGCGATCTCTGCCTATCGCCCCGCTGGCAGGGGGGTCGCAACCATCACCCGGGTCAGGCCCGGCCTGATCTGGCCGGCGAGGTCTTCGCGGGTCGTCAGCTTGAGTTCGTAAGAGACCGCTTCCAGTTCGCGGGCGACTTCTCGGTGCTTGTGTTCGTTCTTCTGCTTCTGGACTTCAGTCAGAGGCAGCCTTTCGAGCGTCCTTGCGATCCGGAACGGGTTGGTGAGTTCGCTTTTGCCGATCTCGGTCATACGTTCTGTTTCTCCTTCTTCGAGCACCACCGTTTCGGAAAGGCCGGTTGTGGCCATTCCCTGGCCTTCCGGTCCGTTGGCGATCACGGTCGCCTGGAGGGTGTGCCCGAGGTCTTCCTTGACGAGCGTCTGGCCGCTGTATTCCGAGGGGCATCCGACGCCTGCGCATTCGTGGCCCTGCCGATCGACCTTGACACATGCCGAACCTTCGGCGTTGCAGCGTTCCCATTGATACTCGAACGCGATCGGGCGGGCCCCGCTCCAGCCGCCGCGCGCGACTTTCAAGATGTTGTGCTTCGCTTCCACCGCGGGCGCTTCGCCTTCTTCGAGTTCGGTGATCGCGGGCGGTTCCCCGGGGTTGTTGATCGGCGCGCCGACTTCTTCCGCCGGATCGCTGCCTTCTTCGGCCGACGGGAATTCGCTCTTACGAGTGGCGATCCGGTAGTTGAGTTTCTGGCCGATCACTTCGGCGCCGCTTGCCGTCCGAGGACTCCACCCAAACGACAGAGCAAGGCGTTCGGGCCTGACGCTGACCGGTGCTTCCGGGCGTTCGGCGGCGTTTTCGACGAGCGCGACGGCCTCGGTGTTCCCAGCGGCGATGGCTGAGACACGTCCGAACCCTGAGACCTTGGTCGGTTCGGGATAGCCCGGTTCTCTGATGTTCTTGCCGGTTGTCGGGTTTTCCGCGTTCTGGGGCAGCTTGCCGTTGCCGAGCTGACCGCGTTCGTTGCGCCCCCACGCGTAGACCTTGCCGGCGCTGAGCGCGAGCCCGTAGGCGTTGCCGGCCGCCAGCTCCTGGGGATGAAGCGCTTGCAGCCGCGGGATTGGCGTCGCCTTCCTGACGCAGGCGATCGCTTCGGGGGCTTCCTGTTTGGCCGGGGGTTCGTTCCTACAGTTGACGACGGGCGCCCTGCGGGTTTCAAGCGTGAGCGCACCCTGGCCGGCAGCGCCCCATCCCAGGACCTGTTCGCTTCCGGCCTTCTGCACGCGAGCGAGCACATCGTCGTAACCGGCCGCGATTTCGACCACGCCGCTCAGCGCTTCGCCGCTCATTCCTTCTTTGCCGTCGTTGAGCCGCACTTCTTCGGGTGGTAGTTCGCTCGAGTGCGGGGGCACGGTGGGCGCTCCCGTTCCCAACTGACCCTCGCGATTGCCGCCCCAGGAAACCACATGCCCATTCTCGAGCAGCGCATACGCGGAAAGCGCTCCGGCGAGGACTGTCTTGACTTCTTTCAGCGTTTCTTTCTTACGGGTCCGTGGGTTGATCCATTCCACGGACCTCGGCACCGTGCTGCACGCTTCGGACCTCGGGAAGTGCGCGACTTCGGTTTCGCAGCCTTCCGGGCCGGGTTCGGTCAGACCAAGGCCGAGCTGCCCCTCGGTGTTGCTGCCCCACGCAAGGACGGTGTGTTCGCTTGTCAGCGCATAGTCTGAGCGGCCACCGATGGCGACAGCCAAGATATTCGACAGTTTGCCCGCGGCGACCTTGATCGTGCGGCTCTTTTCGGCGCCATTCTTGACGATTTTTTCGGTCTTGTTGACTGCTGGCCATTCCACCGTTCTGGCGACCCGCTGATTGACGTTTGTAAGCGATTCGAAGCCCTGCTTGCCGTCGCCGAGCTGGCCGTACTGATTGCTGCCCCAGGCCTTGACGGTCCCGTCTTTCATCAGGGCGAGGCCGTGAACACCGCCAGCGGCGATCTGCTTGACGCCCGTCAGTTCCGGAAATTCAGATGGGCCTTTGGCGCCGAAAGACCATTCTCTGACAGCCACATGACCATAACCTTCTTCCCAGTTGGCCATCCGTGAGTCGTCGCCCAGCTCGCCGTACTGGTTGCCGCCCCATGAGATCACGTTGCCGTTGCCGAGCAGCGCGAGATCGAAGGACGCTCCGGCGGCTATTTCGGTAATGCCGTAAACGCCTTCTACCGGGACCGGGCTCAGTTCAAAGTTGTCTTTGAATATCTGACCGAGCTGGCCGTGATAATTATCGCCCCAGGCGACCGCTCCCGCACCGGACCCGCGCGCCGCCGAGGACTGCGTCGCTGAAGATTGGATCAGTGAAGATTGGGCCGCCGAGGACTGCGCCGAAGATTGGGCCGCCAAGGCTTGGAGCGGGCGAGGATTGGATCGCCGCGGCCTGCGCCGGAGACGATTGGGTCGCTGATGGCTGGACCACCGAGGTTGTGCTCGTGGAGGTCCCGAGCAGCGCGAGATCGTGTTCGTCGCGCTCGCCGTCTTCGTCGCGCCGGCGTCCGCGACCAAACCGAGCCCGAAGATCGACACGAGCAGCGCTGTGATCGCGAGCCGGCGCGGTGCGGTCTTGACACTCAGCATGATCTTCTCTGTCGGCGCTCTCGCGGAACCCGCTGAGCACGCCATTCCCAGGGCGGACAGACGGACCTAGAGGATCGAGAAGCTGACCGCGAGGCCGGAACATGTACCGAGCGCACCATCTGGAAAAGCCGTATCGAGATCGGAGCTGAGCGTCGCGGGCGCCGCATCGATCGGACGTTCGGGGTGTTCATATCCACAACCGACAGGAGACCTCAGATGACGCTGTGCCGGGGCGGCGCGAATCGCCGATTCATAGGCTGTGCCTCGCATTCGGGCGCTCGCAAAGGCAGGACCGCCCGTATGGGCGCCCGCGAAGACAGCGGTGTGCTAGAACAGCGCTCGGGGAAAGGACCGACGAGATGATGAGTCCCAGGATCGATCGCAACGTCGTCCGGCACGCGCAGACCGCGCGCGCGCTGGTGCTTGCAAGCTTTCTTGCGGGAGCGATTGCGCTGGCGGCGTTCACATCCTTCGCCGGGGCATCCGAAACCCCACCGAAACCGACGCCGCCGTCGGTGACGACCGGGACAAGCCATGCGTCGGGCTCGGGGGTCGCACTCGAAGGGACGGTCAACCCGAGGGGCGAAGCGGCCACCTATTACTTCCAATACGGACCCACCATCGCCTACGGATCGCAGACTCCTTCGACGAGCCTGCCCAGCGGCAAGACGAAGGTCAAGGTGAGCCAGACGGTCACTGGACTGCTCGGAGGGCTATCACTACCGGCTTGTGGCCAGCAACGGCCAGGGCCCGGTTGACGGCCACGATCGCACCTATACGGTGCAAGAAACCGAAGACGACGCCGAAGCGGCTCGCGCTCAAATTTACGCTCGCCAAACCGCCGGCCGAAGGGCAGGCGGTCGGGGAGCCCGGTCACGATCCAGGGGACGCTGTCGGGACCGGGCGCGACGGGTCGCGGGGTCGTCCTGCAGTCGAGCCCGTATCCGACGGGGGCGACCTTCACCAACGTCGGGGCCCAGCAGACGGTGAGTTCGACCGGTCGCTTCTCGTTCTTCATCGCCCACCTGTCGCGCAGCACCAGGTTCCGCGTGGCGGCGGTCGGCTCGCCGCCGACCTACAGCTCGGTGATCACCGAGCTGGCGAGTGTGCGCGTCACACTGCACGCCCGCACCGCCCCGCACGCTGGCCTTGTGCGCCTCTATGGCACGGTCTCGCCGGCCGTGGCAGGTGCGCATCGTCTACTTCCAGCTACAGAAGCCGGCGAAGCCTCCCAAGGTCACCACTCCGAAGTCCGAAAAGGCTGAAGAAAGAGGGGCCGAAGAAAGGGCTGAAACCCTGAAGTACGCGACCCAGTTCAACACCCCCCTGAAACGGGCAACCAGGACGGTCTCGCGCTTCAGCATTGTCACCGCAATCCGCAAGAGCGGTCTCTATCGCGCATACGTTCAGGTGCCGCCGAGGGGTCCGCTCGCCTCCGGCTACAGCACCAGCGTCACCCTGCACGCGACCGCCAAGAAGAAGAGCAAGCACAAAGGCTGAGCGGTCGGCGGACGGCCCGTGGCCGGTCGTCGAAGGCCCTAGAGCCGGCCATAGCCCCATAGGCTCACGAGATCGCGTTCCAGGTACTCGCTCGCGGCGACCACCTCGCCCTTGAAGCGCCGTCGCAGCTCGACCATGAACCTCTCGTCGGGTGGTCGCGGTTCGCGGTCGACGACCTTGCGGTCGACCATTTGCAGCGCCTCGTCACGAAGCCGCTTGGGAGCGATCGTCTTCAGGGCTGCCTTCACCGCCCGGGCGGTGGGACTCCGCCCCACCGAGACGGCGCGCACCAGCTCCTGCCCGCGCCGCGAGCGGACGCGCACGGTGGGATTCGCCTCGGAGCGCTTGAGTCGTCGATCGAGTCGTCGACCTCCAGGAAGCGAAGCACCTGACGGGCGACCCGCTCGTTGTCCAAACGGTAGTCATCGTAGATCAGAGCCAGCACCCGCTCTCGACCGAAGTGCTCGTGATAGCGGCGCAGTTGCTCCACGTAGCGCACCTGATCCGAGTACAGCAGCATGGACGCCCAGAACGACTCGTCCGTGACGCTTTTACCTCGACGCCTCTGGAGTCTCGAGGCCGACCGCCCGAGCGAAGTCGCTCTCGGTCTCGATGCCCGATTGCAACAGTTGCAGATGGAGCGAACGCAGAAAGGCGGCCGGCTCGCGAAAGATCGCGATTATGCGCGCGTCGGGCCGCAGCGCGGCGATGCGGCCGGCGGCCGAGGGTGAAGACAGATACCAGGTCGAGGCCTCGCCGGCGCGCTGCCCGGGCCCGGCGACCGAACAGCGCCAGGTAGGCATCTAGCGTCTCGGGCCGACGTTTGGCCGATGATGAGCGATGGTGCGCCTCGCGCGCAAAGAAATGGGGCTCCTTGAGCTCGGGCATGTAGATCTGCGGGTGAGCGCTGAGCATCCGGTACAGGGCCGTGGTGCCACACTTGGCATGACCGACGACGAAGAAGTCGGGCACCCTCCGCTGCCGCACATCCACGACCACTCCCGGCTCAGCCGATGCTGTCGTAGCCCCACAGGCCGACGAGGTCCCGGCCCAGGTACTCGCTCACAGCTTCGACCTCCGGCTTGAACCGGCGACGCAGCTCGAGCATGAAGGCCTCGGACGGCTCCGCGCGAGGACGGTAGATGACCCTGCGCCACGTCGAGCCCAGGGGTTTGCGCACCACGGTGGGGATCAGCGTGTCGAGGGTCCGCACGGCCGGGTGAACGGCGGTCGGATTGCGGCGGGCTTCCTGCATGTCGGCCGTGAGGCGGTGCAAGCGCTGAACGCGAACGTCCTTCAACGGCCTGGTGTCGAGCGCCTTCAGCGGCACCGTCTCGTCGACCTCCAGGAAGCGCAGCACCTCGCGCACGACCGCCTCGTTGTCCCTGCGATACTCCTCGTAGACGAGGACCAGCACCCGATCGGGCGGGAACGCGGCGTGCAGCCAACGCAGCTGCTGGGCATAGCGCACGTGGTCGGAGTAGAGCAGCCATGCCCCGCGCCGGCAGCCGCGGGGCAGGCGCTCACCGTTGCGCCTGTCCTCCTCGAGCGCCATCGCCTTGCGGAAGTCCTTTTGCGTCTCGATCCGGTTGTGCAACATCTGACCGTGAAAGGAGCGCAGGAAGCTGGCGGGCTCGCGCAGGATCGCGATCATGCGCGCGTCCGGCGCCACCTCGGCGATCGCGCCCGGCACCTCCTCGTATCTGAGGTACTGGGGGGAGGCCTCTCCGGCGATCTGACCCGGAGCCGCCTCGGCGAAGAGCGCGAGGTAATCGTCCAGCGTGGCCGGTCGTTTTGCTTTTTGCGTCTTTGCAACCGGCCTGGGACGCAGCTCGGGTATGAAAAAGCGGGGCTCCTTTTCCGCCGGCATGTAGATCTGCGGATGGTTTTGGAGCATCATGTAGAGAGCCGTCGTGCCGCACTTCTGGTGGCCGACGATGAAGAAGTCCGGAGCCCTGCCGCGACCTACGCTCATCGCCCGATGGTAGCGGCAAGAATCTCTGGCGAGATCGTGCTGATGTCCACCCATCATGAGGAACTCGTGGTCGATTGGCCCGAAAGAGCGCGTACCGCCTTCCGCATTCGTCGCTTGGCTTTTGCGCCCGACGACAGCGGCGGCGGCCACGATCGCGGCGCCTCCCTGGCGTTGACCCGCGCGGCGAGGCCTTCGTAGTCGGGGTGACGGCCGTGGATGACCCCCACGCGCGACCCGACGGTCGTTGGATGTTCGAGACGGAAGTTGTACTCGGGCGCGAGCACGTACAGGCGCACGCCGCAGGCCCAGGCGCAGCGTCGAAACGCCAGTGGTCGGCGCGGCCGCCGCGACTGCCGTCGCCGGGAACCGGGAACGGATCTCCGCGCTCCACCCAGGCGAGATAGGTCTCTTCCCAAACGCGCATGAACTCCCGCATGCGCTCGCCGGCGCGCCAGACGAGCACGCCGGTGTTGAGCTCGTAGAACGCGGGCGGCACCTCAGGATCGTGCGGCCCGCGCCCGCCGGCGGCGTAGGCGGCCGCGAGATCGTAGTGATCGAGCAGGCGCAGCAGGTGAGCGATCTCCTCGACGACGAACGTGTCGGTGTCGAGGTAGATGGTGCGTTCGAACGGTGAGCGGCGCATGTTGGCGATCTTGTCGGCATACGGGTTGAGCGACCGTTCAAAGCGAACGACCGACAGGCCCGGCATGTTCTCGGCCGCGACCGCTGCGTCCTCCGCGTCGTTTGAGGCGAACAGGACGTGAGGGAGCGAGTTGTGCCGCAGCGAGGAGCGAGCCGATCGGACAGCCTCGATAACGTAGGGCTCGCCAGAGCAGGAGTAGAGGATGCCCCTGGGCCGGAGACCGGTTCCATTGCCAACCAGCATAAGCACAATGCGACGGGACCCGCACGGGGGATCGCCGGCGGGGCCGGATGGCGATCCGCGCGTGCTGATGTTGGGAATGGGCTGGTTTCCAGCGACACTCGGGGGGCTCAACCGCTACTACCGCTCCCTGCTCGAGCAGCTTCCGGAGGCACGCGGAGTCGTGATCGGCCCCGCCGGGGGACGCGCCCGGGTCGACGTGCTCGATGGCCCCGAGATCCCGCTCCCGCGTCGACTGCTGGACTTCTGGCTCGCCGCCCGGCGTGCCGCGCCCGGCGCCGAAGTCGTCGACGCGCACCTCGCGCTGTACGCCGCGGTGCCGCTGCTCCTCGGAGGCTGCGAGGTCGTCCTTTGGTGTTCCACTTCCACGGCCCGTGGGCGGAGGAGAATCTCGCCGCCGTGACAGCTCGCGTCGAGGCACGCCCTGCGCTCGGCGCTCGAGCGAGCGTGATGCGGCGTGCGGACGCCCACGTGGTGCTCTCGTCACCTTTCGGCGGGTTCTCGTCGAGCGTTACCGCGTGCGCCCCTGGGACGTGCATGTGTGGGCTCCGGGCGTGGCGCTTGAGGTGTTCACGCCCGGCGAGAGACCCGCGCGCGGGCGCGGCTGGGCATAGTCGGGACGCGTTCGCCGCGGTCTGCGTACGACGCCTGGTGCCCCGCATGGGCCTCGACGGCCTGCTGGACGCGTGGGAGCGGATCCAGGAGAAGCTGCCCGCGGGCTCGCAGCTGCTGCTCGTCGGCGACGGACCGCTGCGTCGACGCGCTGATAAAGCGCGCCGGCCGCCAGCCCCTGTCCGGAGGGGTGCGCCTCCTGGGTCGCCTCTCCGATGAGGATCTCGTCGAGGCCTACCGCTCCGCCGACGTGGCCCTCGTGCCGACGGTGGCGCTCGAGGGCTTCGGCCTGGTCGTGCCTGAGGCGGCCGCGTGCGGCACGCCGAGCATCGTCAGCGACGTGGGCGGGCTGCCGGAGGTGACGCTTCCCTTGATCCCTCGCTTGTGGTGGCGCCCGGAGACGCGGCGGCGCTGGGCGCGCGGATCGAGGCGGCGGCGCGGGGCGAGCTGCCCACGCGCGAGGCGACGCGCCGCTTGCCGAGCGCTTCTCCTGGCCGGCGCTCGCGGCGCGTCACCGCGCTCTGTACCGCAGGTTGGTTGCCGGCGAACCGACGAGCGGCCGCGCGTGGTGTATCTCGATCACGTCGCACGGCTCTCGGGCGGTGAGATCGCGCTGATGCGCCTGCTGACCCGCTTGGAGAGCGTGAATCCCCACGTGATCCTCGGCGAGGACGGTCCGCTCGCCGACCGGCTGCAGAAAGTGGGCGTCTCGGTCGAGGTGCTCCCAATCGCGCCCTCCGCGCGCGACCTGCGCCGAGAGAGGTGCGCCCCGGCGCGCTCCCCGCTGGCGGCGCTGCACATGCCGCCTACGTCGCCCGGCTCGCCCGCGCCTGCGCACACTGCGCCGGACCTCGTGCACACGAACTCGCTGAAGGCCGGCGTGTCGGAGGCCTCGCGGCGAGGCTCGCCGGCGTCCCGGTCGTGTGGCACGTGCGCGACCGGATCGCCGAGGACTACCTCCCCCGCTCGGCGGTCTCGGCGTGCGGACCCTCATCGCGCGATCGCCAGCGGCGTGATCGCAAACTCGACAGCACACTCACGACGCTGCCAGCCGCCGCGAGCCCGGCTCGGTGATCCCCGACCGGTCGATGCCATCACCTGCCGCGCAGGCCGAGCAGCTCGACGCCCGGGCGCCGCGACGTTCGGGATGCTCGGCCGGATCGCCCCGTGGAAGGGCCAGGACCTGTTCCTGCGCGCATTCGCCAGGGCCTTCCCGGGGGGCGACGAGCGGGCGGTCGTGGTGGGCGCGGCGATGTTCGGCGAGGACGACTTCGAGCGGGAGCTGCGCGCGCTCGCCGAGCGCCTCGGCTCGCCGAGCGCGTGGAGTTTCGCGGCTTCCGCGAGGAATCGGCCCGAGCTCGCTCCATGGACGTGCTCGTGCACGCCTCGGTGATCCCCGAGCCGTTCGGCAGGTCGTGCTCGAGGGGATGGCAGCCGGCCTCGCGGTCATCGCGCCGACGAGGGCGGGCCCGGCGGATAATCGCCGACGGCGACACCGGTCGCCTCTTCGCAGCCGTGAGCTGGACTCGCTTGCTGCGGCGATGCGGAGCCTGCGCGATGACCCGGACGAGCGCAGGCGCCTCGGGGGGGCCGCGCGGGAGGCGGCCCGGCCTACCACCTGTGTGCGCTGGCCCGCCGTCCTGAAGAGGCCTACGAGCGCGTGCTCGCCGCCCGAACGCGGGCACGCTGAGACAGCCTGGCGGTCCTGGTTGGTCCTCGCTCGGGGGGAAGTTACGGCGATCCGGTGTGGTCAGATTCCGCGCTCTACTCCGCTAAATATTTTCGAGCAATGGCGCCTTGGGCCGTCTATAGGTCAGGTCACTCTCTTCGGCCCCGGATCCCTGGAGAATGAGCATGAAGCTTTCTACCGAAAACTCCGCCGTTCCTGCCTCCGGCTGGCGTTCGATGTGCACGATGGCTCGTGGTGCTGGACCGGCGCCACCTGTCTCCTCCGACGGCGAACGAGGCCGGCTCCGGCGCCGAAGAATGGTCTGGCGCAGCACCGAAGAAGTCACACAGGAACGGGACCGTGCGCGCCGAAGAACGCGGAGTACGTGTCGAGGAACGGGGAGCCTTCAGGACGGGGCGCAGCGAAGCACGGAGCCAACCGCCACGACGCTCCGAGGGTCGCTGGCCAAGCGTCCGGCGAAGCTGGCGAAGCCGGTGCCTGGCCCGTCCTCGCCCAGCTCGGTGTCCGGGGCCTTGTGTGGTGGCCGAATCAGCATTCAGGTAGCAGCTCCGGCGCATCGTCGCGGGCGAATCGATGATCGTCTCCGGGACGCTCGAGTGCCTGTATGGCGCGAGCGTCGCGGCGAGCAGATCTCTGTCGACGGAGCATCAGGGCGGCGTGGGCGTCCACGGCTTCGTACGTGTCTGCGCTGCGGACCCGGCGCAGGCCTTGCTGGGGCCGCCGATGCGCAGGTGGACGGCTCCGACGTAACCGACCTTGGCCGCCCTGTAGATGAACACGGTCCTCCAGGCGGCGCTGGGCAGGCGCTCCACGCTCGCTGCTGCTTTCTGGGCCGTCCGCCTCGTCCACGCTCACAGTTGCTGCAATTTGACCTTCTGCTCCCCTCAGACGCTCAGACTGTCGTGAGCGACTTCGAGACCCGCGCGCGCGCGCGCCGAGGCGACCTTACGGGCACTGTCACCCGGTCGTCGCCGGCGCCCGCGTGGCGTTGCAGATCGCCCATTCCGCCACGGGCGCCGCACTCGGCGACGATCGCCCCCGGCGTCGTCGCAGTCGACGGCAGCTTCTCGATCGCCCGCCCCATCAGGATTCCCGGCGCGACCAGGTCCGCGCGGTCGTGCGCACGGCGGCAGAACGTCGCGGGAATCTCCACTGTCTCCTCCGCAGCCACCCGGCCCCAGAATCCGCAGTACGATCGGGACCTCGGCCGACCCGCTCACCTACGGGCAGCAGGTGACGATCGGCGGGGTCGCTGCCCGACGCACGGAGCAGATGGTGACACTGCTGGCGCGACCAAGGACAACACCGTCCAGGCCATGGCGAGCACCAGGCGAACGCGACCGGCGAAAACACGTCCACGCAGGAACCGCTCCAGGACACTATCACCCGGTGAGGACGCACCGCGCGGTCGACCGTCCTGTACGAGGGCGAGGCCTTCGCGCTGGCGACGGAACCACGCCGAGCGCCCTCATGTCGGTCAGCCCACGACGTTCACGGGAACGGGACGGGGGACAGCAAGGCAGGTCATCGACCTCGAACGCGGCGAGCTGGGCCTCGATTTCCACGTGGTAGCCACGGTACCGTGAACGACGTGCCCAGGTACCAGATCGCGTACACGTTCGGGCGCAAGGGGACCTGCGTGATGCGCGTCGAGATCCCCGGCGACGGTCTGGTTCAGACGCGCGCGAGCGCGCCGTTCGCCGTGACGGTAACGAACTAGCCCGCCACGCGAGCCAGTCCACGAAAATGGCTGCGGCGAACGCCGCGCGGTCGACGTCCGCGCCGTGACGGAGAAGGTCTCGTGGCCGACCGGCAAGCAGTCCCGGACGCCTTCGGAGGACGCTTCGTCAAGGTGGCAGCAAGCAACATGCTCGAGATCACGACCGGTTTCGCTGGCGGAGCAGAGTCCGGCGCTTCGATCACGCCGAGCTCCGCACCCTCGACGTCTATCTTGACCAGGCGCGGCGTCAGCTCGCCAATTTCGGCGTCGAGCGTCGAGACCATTACGTCGATGTACTTGGGAGCCCCCGCTCGTCGCTCAATCTCAGGGCTCCGCCGCGGCCCGCTCCGACGTGGGGGCCCCTGAAGTGAGAAACCGTGCGACTTCCGGCTGAGCTTCCAGCGCCGTCTGGCGACACTCGACACCAGGAAATGCTCGCGCAGCTCGGCCGCGACGTCCGGTATCCGCTCGAACGCCAGGATGGCGCCGCGCGGCGCCCGCGCGCGCCTCGCGCAGAACGGTCCTCGGTTCGCGCTCACGTCGACGTAGACGAGTCGCCGCGAGCACGGCCGCGAGCACGGCCCTGATCGCGACCTCCTCACGCAGCGCTGCGCCGTCTCGAAGAAGAACGCCGTCAGCTCCGGCGTCCAAGGCGTCGTAGACGACAGCCACGGTGCGTCTTCGAAACGACATCTCGTATCCTCTCAGACGGTCCGCGCGGCGAGGGCGGGGTCAGAGCCGTTGCGTGTCGCGGGAAAAGCATGGCCTGGACTAATGCTTGGTCGGCGATGAATCCGATGCGGTTCCTGCTGGTGGACCCGCGCTGGAACAGGACGGCGGCGTCGCGACGCATCGATGGCGAGCGCCTCGCGCTGGCCGAGCAGGTCTGGATGCGAGCGCGGCGGCGGCCCATGTGGACGACGGCGCATCCCCTCCGACGTCACCGTCTTCACGCTCCGCGGCTCTTCGACACGGCGCTCGCGCCCGCCGAGCGGCTCGGCGGGGCGCTGTCCTCGCTTCCCGACGGCGATCGACGTCCACCAGGTGGACGATCCGGAGATGTCACGTTCGTGCGGCGGAGCGCCCCGACCGTGCTCAGCGCGCACGGATACACGGCCTGCACCTCGGGTGTCCACTATTTCGAGCCCGGCCACGAGTGCGCGCGTCCGCATGGCGCCGCTGCATGCCAAACCTGGCGTTGCCGGCTGCGCCAGACGCGCCAGGTCCGCCGGCTGCCGGCCGCCTACAGGCGCGTCACCGCGCACTCGCCGCGCTGGAGCGGCCGACCTCGTGGTCTCCTACTCGAGCGCCGTGGACCGGCACCTGTCCGCCAACGGCCTCGTTCGGCGCGCTGTCATCCCTCTTTTCACCACCATCCCGCAGAGGCCGGACCCGAGCACACCGCCCGTCGGCGCGTGGTCTTCGCCGGAAGGATCGTGGCACCCAAGGGCATCGACGTCCTGATCCGCGCCGCTCAAAGTGGATGGCGAGTTCGTCGTCTGCGGCGACGGCTGGCGCCTGACCGAGCACGAGGCTGGTGCGGCGGCTGGGCGTCGAGGACCGCGTCCATTCAGGGGCTGGCTCGGCACCGACGCGCTCGCGCGCGAGCTGGCCGAAGCGTCGGTCCTCGCGATGCCATCAGTCTGGCCGGAGCCGTTCGGGCTCGTCGGTATCGAGGCGTTCGCGGCCGGCCGATCCGTGGTGCCAGCGCCACGGAAGGAGTCCGCGACTGGCTGCGTGACGGCGTCGAGGTCTGCGGTCGAGCCGGCGATCACGATGCGCTCGCACACGCCCTCAACGAACTGCTCGCCGACCGACAGGTGCGAGACGATCGGGGCAGCGGGTCGGAGACTGCGGCGGAGCGATTCACTGCCGAGCGTCACGTGAGCGAGCTGCTCGACGCTTACCGGAGCGCCCGCTCCGGTTGGGAGGCCCGTGCTGAGCGCATGAGCCAGACTGCACCCCCCACCCTTATGACCAGCGTCGGCCGGTGGCGGGCGCGCGAGTCGAGTGGACCTGCCTCCGCCTCCGCCCGTCGCCAGCTCCGAGCCGATTGGCGAGACGAGCGTCCGCTGTAGCATGGCCGCCGTGCGCACCTACTCCGACCAGATGGCATCGGCGGGCGCCTCGATGCAGGCGATCGTCGAGGGCGCTCTGGCAGCCTCGCGCCCCGCGCCAGGACTGCGCTGGCTCGACCTCGGCTGCGGCGCGGAGACCTGCTGCGCGCGATCAGGGACAGGTGGGAGCCGCAGCCTGTGGGTATCGACCCGATCGACTGGCTGGACGCCGACCTGAAGGACGACGTCAGCTTCCGTGCGCTGCCAGCTGAGCAGGCGGCGAGCTGCCGGTCGCGGACAGGTCCTGCTGGTCGAGGTGATTGACACCTGGAGCCCCTGGAGCGCTCTGCGCCAGGCGGCGAAGCTGGTCGCGCCCGGCGGGCGACTGGTCATCTCGACCCGATGTGGCGACGCTGCGCCATCGCCTCGAGCTTGGCCTGAGGGCCAGCTGACAGCTTCCGGCCGGACAACCGGCCGCACCTCTCTCCCGCTCTGCCGCACGTGATGGAGCGCATCCTCGGCCGAGGAGGACCTTCCGGTCGAGGCGCCGAGCTTTGCTGGAGCAGAGGTGTTTCGCTGACAAAAGGGCGAGTATGGCCCGAGTGAGTCAGGCGGCGCTTCCGGGAGCTCGCGTCCGTCTCGGTGATCGTCTGCGAGACCGCGCGCCGTGAGCCCCGGAGGAACCTCGACGCTCCTCTGCCTGTCGCCGTCGTTCGCGCCGGAGAGGACCCCGACGGCGATCCCAGCAGGCAAGCTGCTCGAGCGCCTCAGCGCCGAGTGGAACCTCGTCGTAGTCACCGAGGGCGGGAACCAGGCGTCGAGCGGGCGGATGCGCGTCGAGGTCGTTCGCGGCCACCGCCCGCGCAGGCTGCTCGCGGCGCTCGGGCTGCGCCTGGCAAGGCTGATCGAGTTCTTCGTGTGGCCGGAAGTGTCGATCTTCTCGGTCCTGCCAGCCGTTCGCGCCGGCAAGCACCTCGTGCGCGAACTGCGGGCAGAGGCGATCGTCATGTTCATGATGCCCTACTCCGCGGGCCTGACCCGCATCGCGCTCGCCCGGATCGCGCCTGCCCCTGATCCTCAACCTCGACGACTCGCCAACCTGCGCCGACATGCCCCCCCATTTCCCGACACGCCTCCACTACCGGCTCGCGCACGCCCTGGAGGACCTGTATGTCCGCCGCGCCGACGCCACCGTCTCGTCTCCCAGACGAACCTCGACCTGATGCGATCCACCAGTCGGAGGATCTTCGCCAAGGCTTCGCCTTGTCCGCTACGGCGCCGATCCCACCGACCTCCCCCCGGCGCCTCCGCCGCCGCGAGAACAGGCGGCGAGAACGACCGCGAACATGCGAGCCGTTAGCCTGCGAGCCCGGCGACGACGGGACGCCCGTCGGCTCGAGATCGTGTATGTCGGGGCGATGTCCGGCTGGTGGGCGCTGACCGAGCGGCGCGCGCCGGCCGGGCGGCTCACGCGCGCCTACGGCGCCTGGACGCGACTCGGTCGCTATGAGCGCACCGAGCTAGAGCAGCGGACCTCCTCGACCGCGATCATCGGTCAGGCGGTACTCGACCGCGATCTCCGCGCATCCAGGCTGGGAGGGACACATCAGCCTCACCGTCTACGGCAACCCCTATCCGGCTTCACTGGTCGAGCACACGCTCGCGGACTCGGGAGTGCAGGCATCGTCAGCGTCCACGGACCGATAGCCCACGAGCGGATCGCCGGATTCTCGCGCGCGCCGATGTGCTGTTCATCACGCTGCCCAAGCGCCTGGACGGGTCGGCCGGCGGGCGCATCTCGGCGAAGACATACGAGTACCTTATGACCGACAGGCCGATTCTCGCGGCGGTGCCGCGGGGCGAGAACTGGAACTACCTGGCGGACAGGCCCGGAGTGTGGCTGGTGGGGCCAAGACGACCGACTGCGCATGGGCGAGATCGTCGGCGAGCTGGCGAGCGGCGCGAAGTTCGCGGGCAGACCACTCGCGGTCGACCGGGAGCGGCTCCGCGAAGGGACGTACGAGACGCGGGCGGCCGAACTCGCGGCGGTCATCCGCACAGCGAGCGCACCCTCGGCTCGGGAGAGCGCGGTCTCTCTATGAGGCGGCGCCCCGTGCGCCCGTATCGAAGCCGTCGGGCTCACAAGACGAGCCCGCTCCGTGGCGCGTCGGACCTGGAGTCTCGACTACAGCGCGTCGAGCAGCCCGCGGACGGCCCGCGCGCTGCGCTGCACCCCCATCGCACCGCGCGCGAACGCGGCGCTGCGAGCACCGAGCGCCTCGCGCCGATCCCTGTCCTCGAGCAGACCGGCGACCGCGTCGGCCATAGCGACCGCCGTGGGCGCCACGATCAGGGCGGCCCCTGACCCGGCCAGCTCGGCCCAGCGCCGGGGGCCGTCGAGCGCGACCACGGGCCGACCGGAGGCCAGCTCGCCGGCGAGCGTCCCCTTGCGCGAGGTGGGACCGGGGGAGCGCCGCGCAGATCAGAGCGGCGCAGCGGGCCATCTCATCGGAGAGCTCCTGGGCCGGGAGCCGTCCGCTGAAGCTGAGCGCATCCGACACCTCGCGCTCACGCGCGCCACTCTGCCAGGCCTCGCCGACCTCGCTATCCGGGCCCCGGGCGCGCCGAGCAGCTCGAGCGCGACTGGCTGCCCGCTGCGGCGAAGCTCGGCCAGTGCGTCCAGCACCAGCGCCGTCGCGGCTCCTTCGTAGGCGTAGCCGAACAGTCCGACGCGCATCGGATCGACGTGTCACCTGAGGACTCGGGGGTGGCAGGTTCGAGAACACGGGTGCCACCGCGAGCGGACGCCGCGGAAGCCAGCGCCGCGAGCGCAGCCACTCCAGGCGCTGGTCGGTGGTCACGATCACGGCGGCGCTCGTCCTTAGGAGCGGCAAGCAGCGCGGCGCGCTGGCTGGCGGCCCAGAAGTCGCCGCGGGCGCCGCGGCGCCACGGGTAGGCGAGCTCGTGCACGAATGCGATCACCGGCGGGCCCGCCGCTCGAACCGCCGCCAGCGTGGGGCCGAGCAGCAGCGGAACGCCACGCTGGGCGTAGGCGAAGCTGGCGTAGTGGAGCACGATCGCGTCGGGGCGCTCGTGGTCGAGTGCACGGCGCAGCGCGCCGGCCCAGGCGCGGACCTCCGCCTCGCCGCGCGGCCCCGCTCGTGGCTGCGATCGAGCCAATGCAGCGAGCACGGGGGTCCCCTGGGCCGCGAGCTCCGCCGTCAGCAGGCGCGCGTGATCGCGCATCCCGGAGGTCGCCCGCCAACGACATGCCGACCGTGGCGGCCCTCAGCAGCGGCTCGGCTCCGCCCGTCGCCGCCGTCCCGGCGATCGCGGCGCGAGCGTGCCGATCAGTCACGCAGGAGCTCTCCGCGGTAGGCGGCGTCGATGCTCTCGGCGAGGATCTCGAGCTCGCCGGTGGGGACCACCAGACCGTTGCGCCCGGGCTCGATCAGCTCCTTCAGCCGGTGTCCTCGCTGACGATCGTGGGCACCCCGCACGCGAGCGCCTCGGCGGGCGCGTAGCCGAAGCCGTCGTTGTAGGCCGGGTGGACATAGAGGCGGGCGCGGTGCAGGACCGGCAGCGGATCCCCGGGCACGATCGTCACGCGCGGGTCGCGACGGCGGGCCCCCTCGAGGTAGCGGCGCATTGCGCGGGTGCCCCAGCCGCCGACGAGCACCACGCGCAGGTCACTGTGCTCCAGCCGCGCGACCGCATCCAGCAGCAGCGGGACGCCCTTGGCCACCAGCAGGCCGCCGACGTAGACGATGTCGAACGTCGAGGAGCGATTCTTCTCCGGGCTGGGGCGGGGCGTAGCGGGGGTGGGGCGTGAGCGGAAACTGCTGCAGGCGTCTCCGGGTCGTGGCCCTCGCGCAGGAAGGACTCGCGGATGTACTGCGTCGAGACGAGGATGCGCTCGGCCCGCCGGTACTCCTCGAGGTTGCGGCGCAGCAGCCGTGAGACCCACGGGCGCTCGATCGGGTACTGGCTGTGAGCGAGCTCGTGGCGGGCGAGCACCTGGCGCACGTGCGAGGTGGCGGACACCAGGGTCCGCGACGAATACCCCGACCGGGCAGCCCGGTCCAGCTGCGCCAGGGCCGTGCCGTTGAAGGCGAGCAGGTGATCTGCCGCGGGTAGGCGTCCCGCTGCGGCGCCGTCGAAGTCGACGCTCGTGGCCCACATCCGCCGGCACGCGACGCGCGCCAGCGGGGCCGGCAGCGACGCCCGCCAGCCGGGGGCCAGCTCGACGCGTTGCTCGCGGTCGCCGCTGCGCCGGCGACCCGGAGCGCCGAGGAGCGGCGCAGGCACGTGTTCGGCCGTCCGCCCCGCTCGAGCGCGTCGAGGATCTCGCGCAGGTGCCGGCCGAGGCCGCCGCCGTCCAGGGGGGCGGGGCAGGACACCACCACCCGGCCCTCGGGCAGCGCGTCGGTCTGCAGGCGGTGGGCGTTCGCACGCCAGCGCTCGTCGAGCGGCGCCGGCGCGCCCGAGGCGCTCACCTCACTCGACGCGGTCATAGCCCCAGAGGGTAATTAGGTCGCGATCGAGGTATTCGCCGAGGCGCTCCACTTCGGTCTTGAAAGCGGACCCGCAGTTCGCGCATGAGGCGCTCGTCGGGCGCCTGGGGGCTCTCATACAGCGCCCGGCGAGCCGCACGACCGACACCCGGCGCACCCGCCGCCGAGTCGCTGCCCCGCCCGCCCTGCGCGCCGCGGGCGTCGCGCCGCCGCCGCCGCGAGCCGGTGGCGGAGGGCGTCCAGGCGCAGCGAGCGGACGGCAACGCTGGGGTTGGCCTCCAATGCCGGTAGCGCGACGTCCTGCTCGACCCCGAGGAACCGCAGCACCGGCGGACCGTGCCCGCGTTGTCGGTGCGGAAGTCGTCGTAGATCAGCACCAGCACCTGCTCGGGCGCGAACACCTCGTGGTAGCGGCGCAGCTGCTCGACGTAGCGCACACGCTCGGAGTAGAACAGCGCCTGGGGGCGATAACAGCTCGGCGGGATCTCCCGGCCTTCGCGCCGGGCGGGCTCGAGCGCCAGCGCCTGCGCGAGATCCTTCGCGGTCCTCGAGGCGGTTCTGGACAGCAGCTGCAGGTGCAGCGAGTGCAGGAAGCTCGCGGGCTCGCGCAGGATCGCGATGATGCGCGCGTCGGGCGCGACTGCGCGATCGCGCCGGCGGCCTCGCGCGAGTACAGATACGAGGGGGAGGCCTCCCCCGGGATCTGTCCGGGGGCGCGGCTCGAACAGCGCGCAGGTACTCCGCGAGCGTTTCGGGCTCGCGGGATGCGCTGCTTGAAGCGCGGGCGCAGGTCGGCCGCGAAGTAGCTGGGCTCCTTGAAGTCGGGCAGGAAGAGCTGGGGATGGCGCTTGAGCATCTCGTACAGGGCGTGGTGCCGCTCTTGGGGTGCCCGACGATGAAGAAGGCGGGCAGGCGCCTGCCCGCGTGCCGACTGGCGTCCGCGGCTCAGTCGATGTCGTCATAGCCCCACAGCGCGACGAGGTCGCGCTCCAGGTACTCGCTGAGCGCCTCGACCTCCGGCTTGAAGCGCCGCCGCAGCTCGGCCATGAACTCCTCGTCGGGCTGCCGGCGGCTCCGTGGACAGGTGCCCGCTGGGTCGAGCGGGTCGCGCTGCGGCGCAGTCGCTCGGTGTCAGCGCCTTCAGTCGCCGCCGCGGCCGCGCCACAGCGGGCCTCTGCCCGACTGAGACGCTTCACGAGTCGTCGGCCTGCTGCGAGCGCATGCGTCACGTGGGGTTGGCGTCGACGGACCTCGATCGGGCCCTCGTCGACACCGAGGAAGCGCAGCACGCGCGCACCGTGCCCTCGTTGTCGGCGCGGAAGTCGTCGTAGATCAGCACCAGCATCTGCTCGGGCGCGAACAGCTCGTGGTAGCGGCGCAGCTGCTCGACGTAGCGCACGTGGTCGGAGTAGATGCAGCAGCTGCGGCCGGTGCGAGCGGCGGGGGATGTGCCGCCCCTCGCGCCGGGCCTGCTCGAGCGCGAGCGCCTTGCGGAAGTCCTGCTCGACCTCGAGGTGGTTCGCAGCAGCTGCAGGTGCAGCGAGCGCAGGAAGCTCGCCGGCTCGCGCAGGATCGCGATGATGCGCGCGTCCGGGCTGCACGTCGGCGATCGCCGCGGCGGCGGTGCGCGACCACAGGTAGGAGGAGGAGGCCTCGCCCGATGCGCTGCTCCGGGCCCGGCCCCGCGAACAGCGCGAGGTACTCCTCGAGCGTCTCGGGCGGCGGCGCCGGCGCACCGGGCTGTGAAGCGCGGGCGCATGTCGCTCGCGAAGAACCACGGCTCCTTGCAGCTCGGGCATGAACATCTGCGGGTGGCGGCGCAGCATCTCGTACAGCGCCGTGGTGCCGCTCTTGGCGTGCCCGACGATGAAGAAGTCGGGCAGCCGCGTGCGCGGCGGCGCGCGGCCCGACGCCTCAGCCGAGGGCGTCATAGCCCCACAGGCGACGAGGTCGCGACCGAGGTACTCGCTCAAGCGCCACGACCTCGCCCTGAAGCGACGGCGCAGCTCGAGCATCAAGCTCGTCGTCCGGCGGCCGGGGCTCCCGTAGAGGACGCGCGCCGCAGCGCGCCGAGCGCGCCGCGCCGCAGCCGCCGGGGGGTCACGCGCCTTGATCGCCGCCTTCGTCGCGCGCGCGCCGCGGCCCGCGCCCGACGTAGAGCGCGCGCATGAGCTCGTTCAGCGCGCTGGCGAGCGCACGCGCACCGTCGGGTTGGCCTCGCGCGGCTCGATCGGCGCGGTGTCGTCGACCTCCAGGAAGCGCAGCACGCGGCGCACGGTCGCCTCGTTGTCGGCGCGGAAGTCGTCGTAGATCAGCACCAGCACTGCTCGGGCGGGAACGCGTCGCGGTAGCGGCGCAGCTGCTCGACGTAGCGGACGTGCTCGGAGTAGACGAGCGCCTGGCCAGTAGGCGTCGGCGGCTCGCGGCCGCGCGCCGCTCGCTCCTGCGCGAGCGCCCGGCGCGAAGTCCTGCTCGGTCTCGACGTGGTCTCGCAGGAACTGCAGGTGCAGCGAGCGCAGGAAGCTCGCGGGCTCGCGCAGGATCGCGATGATGCGCGCGTCGGGCGCGACCGCGGCGATCCGCGCCGCGGCGGTGCGCGACCACAGGTACAGGGCGAGGCCTCGCCCGCGCGCTGCCCCGGCGCGCGCCCGCGCGAACAGCGCCAGGTACTCCTCGAGCGTCTCGCGGCTGCGCGGTCGCGGCGGCGGTCGCGGGATGCAGCTCGCGGCGCGAAGAACCGGCTCCTTGTGCTCGGGCATGAAGATCTGCGGGTGGCGGCGCAGCATCTCGTAGAGCGCCGTCGTGCCGCTCTTGGGGTGGCCGACGATGAAGAAGTCGGGCACCCGCCCACGGGCTGCGGGCGGCGTCAGGCTCAGTCGAGCCGGTCATAGCCCCAGAGCGCGACCAGGTCGCGGCCGAGGTACTCGCTGAGCGCTTCCACCTCGCCCTTGAAGCGCCCGCGCAGCTCGCGCATCAGCTGCTCGTCCGGTGCGGCGGGCGCGGCGCAGCTGAGCGCGCGGCGTGCAGCGACGAGCGCTCGCGGCGCAGCCGCCGCGGCGTGAGCGCCTTGATCGCCGCCTTGCCGGCGCGGGCGGCGCGGGCCGCGACCGAGGTACAGCGCGCGCACGAGCTCGTCGCAGCGCGGCGAGCGGACGCGCACCGCGGGTTGACCTCGACGGCTCGACCGGCGCGCTCTCGTCGACCCCGAGGAACCGCAGCACCCTGCGCACCGTGGCCGCGTTGTCGGCGCTGGAAGTCGTCGTAGATCAGCACCAGCACCTGCTCGCGCGAAGCACCGCGTGGTAGCGGCGCAGCTGCTCGACGTAGCGCACGTGCTCGGCGTAGATGCAGCGCCTGCGGCCGGTAGAGTTGCGCGGCATGCGCATGCCCTCGCGCGGGCGGCCTCGAGCTCGAGCGCCGGCGCAGGTCCTTCTCGCTCTCGACGTCGGTCTTCAGGAACTGCAGGTGCAGCGAGCGCAGGAAGCTCGCCGGCTCGCGCAGGATGGCGATGATCCTCGCGTCGGGGCGCAGCTCCGCGATCCGCGCGCGCGTGCTCGTGCGAGTAGGATACGACGATGTCGCCTCGCCAAGCTTCTGCCCCGGCTGCGCGCCGCGAACAGCGCCAGGTAGTCCTCGAGCGTCTGCGGTGTGGCGCTGCCCCTTTGCGGGAGGGCGGCGCAGCTCCCGCGGCGAAGTACCAGGGCTCCTTCACCTCGGGCATGAAGATCTCGGGGTGCGGACGGAGCATCTCGTAGATCGCCGTGGTGCCGCTCTTGGCGTGTCCGACGATGAAGAAGTCGGGGCGCGGACCGGCGAGAGCCGGGTCCCGCCTTCGCGGCTCGGAGCGCGTCACGCGCTCCGTCGCCCGCCCGCCGCCCGTGGACGGGCGCAGCCGCGCGAACACTCCCGCCACGGGAGCTGGACGAGCGCGGTCACGCGCGAGCCGCGCTGCGGCCGCTCGGGCCGGCCGCGCAGCGAGATCGTCTGCTCGGTGCGCAGCAGCCGGTTGCCCTGGAAGGCGAGTCCGGTGCGCAGCGCGCCGAGGTCCGGGACCGGCGCCTCGGAGCCCGCCATCCTCAGGATCTGCTCGACGACGCGGTCCGGCTCGGCGACGAAGTCCTCGTGGCGCACGAACAGCCGTCGCTCGCGGGGCTGGCGGCGGAAGACGGGGAGCGAGAGCGCGTAGGTCAGCCACAGGTAGGCGTTGGCGGTCGACATCTTCCAGGTCTGCTTGTGCGCGACCCCCTCCCTGCCGTAGGAGGCGATCACGCTCTGCGCGTCGCGGACGACGTAGACGAGGTACAGCTCGACCCCGTCGTTGTCCTGCAGCTCGCGGGCGCGGCGCGGGAAGTGCGAGGTGTCGACGACGATGCTCGCGCCCGCCTCGCGCGCGATCGAGGCGAAGATGTCGGCGCTCGCCCGGCGGTAGCCGGCACGCAGGCGCCGCTGGCGCATGCGGCTGAGCGGCCGGAACGCGGCCGAGGACTGCTCGAGCGCCCGTGCGCCGTGGCCGAGCAGATCCTCCGGCACCTCGACGCCGGCTCGCACCTCCGCCAGAACTCGGCGCGCTCCTCGCCCGGCAGGCGGGGCTTCCCGTCGTAGCGGAGCCAGCGCGCGATCTCCCCGGCGAAGAACACCCCGTCGCAGTTGCCGAGCGTCATGCCGAGGATCGTGCTGCCGCTGTGGCCCGCGCCCATCACGTAGACCTCGCCTTCGTCGGGCCGCGGCGCGAGGTGCGCCTCCCGCAGCGGCGGGGGGGCTCGCGCTCATGTGGCGGGCCTCGCACCGGCAGCTCAGAGCCGCCCGGCCCGGCGCCCGCGGCGCGGCCGAGGCGCGAGAAGACGAGCCCCCAGGGGGCGTTCAGCAGCGCGGTCAGGCGCGAGCCCGGCGAGGGACGCTCGGGCTGGCGCTCGAACGCGACCGACTCGTTGCGCAGCAGGCTGTTGCCCTGGAAGGCGACGCCCGTGTCGAGCGCCGACAGGTCGGGCGGCGCCGCGGCGGAGCCGACCCGCTCGAGGAACTCGGCGAGCACCCCGTCCGGGTCCTCCGCGAACGCCTCGTAGCGCACGAGCAGCCGCCGCTCGCGCGGGTGGCGCAGGAACGCGCCGAGCGAGAGCAGGTAGGTGAGCCACAGGTACGCGTTGGTGCTGAGCACGCCGAAGCGCGGGAAGTCGCGGTCGTCGCGCGAAGTAGGAGCCGACGACCTTCTGCGGGTTGCGCACGACGAACAGCAGGAACAGGTCGATCTCCTCCAGGCGCTGCAGCTCGCGCGCGCGGCGGGGGAAGTGCGAGGTGTCGACGACGAAGTCCGCCCCGGCGCTCCGCGCGACGGCAGCGAACAGCTGCTCCTGGATGCGCCCGTAGACGGCGCGCAGGCGCCGCGCCGCGAGCCGGCTGCGCGGGTCGAGCGCCCCGGAGGATTTCTCGAGCAGCGCGCCGCCCCGGCGCGGGAAGCCCTCGGGCACCTCGACCTGCTCGCGCACGCCCGCCCAGAAGCTCTCGCGCGGCGCCCGGCAGCGGCGAGCGGCCGTCTTTGCCGAGCCACAGGTGCAGCTCGCCGGCGCAGACGATTCCGCGCAGTTGCCGAGGGCGAGGCCGAGATCGTGCTGCCGCTGCGTCCGCCTCCCAGCACGTATAGCGACCTTCGGACGCTGCTCCATCGACGCCTCTCCGCTCAGCTCGCCGAGCCGCTCAGCTCATCGCGCGCGCGCAGCGGCATCGCCGGCGCCCCGCTCGCGGAGGCGTGCGGCGCGCCGCATCGATCAGCGCGCGGGAGACGCCCGCGCAGACGATCTCGGGCGCGAACAGGCGCTCCGCCTCCGCGCTGGCCCGCCCCTCGCCGCGGCGGGATCGCGGCGCAGGCGCTCGAGCGTGGCTTCGATCGCCGCCGCCATCGCCTCGACGTCGCCCGGCGCCACCGCCGCCGCGACGGAGCGGTCGACGTTCTCGATCGCTCCGACCTCGGTCGTGGCGACGACCGGCACGCCGCTCGCGAGCGCCTCGGCGACCGTCAGCGCGAACGCCTCGTACTTGCTCGCCTGAAGCAGGATGTCGCTGCGCTCGAGCTCGGCGGGGACCTGCCCGACTCGACGGGACCGGCGTATTCGGCGTTCTCCGGCGGCAGCTCCTCGAGCAGTCGCGTGTAGTTCGACCAGACGCTCGTCCCGCCGACCACGCGGATCCGCACCGGGACCCCGCGGCGATGCAGGAGCTTGGCGGCGGCTCGACGACGCTCTCGAGGCCTTGCCGGTCGCGATGCGTCCGAGCACGATCACCTCCGCCGGCTGCCCGGGCGGGCGGAGGCTCGGGTCGAAAGCGGTCGAGGCGCACGGGGTTGGGCACGACCACGCTGCGCTCGTCCGCTCAGACCGTAGTCGCGCGCGAGGTGCTCGCGGAAGATCTGGCTGATGCAAAAGGTGAGCGCGGCGCGGCGGATCTGGCGCCGCTGCACCCGCACGCGCGTCCACAGCATCGCGGCGGCCAGCGCGTACGCGGACGCGGGCCGGCCCTGCAGGTGGAGCCTGCGCTCGCGCAGCAGGAAGCGCAGCGCGTCGGCGCTGCTCTGGCCGGGGTGGGCGATCGACGGCACGGTGCGGCGCAGGCGCGGGGGAATCGCGAGGTTTTCGACGTTGGAGAACTGGTAGAGGACGTCGTAGGGGTCCGCCTCGTGCCGGCGCGAGGACGCGGCGCTGGCGCAGCGAGGAGCGGGCGCGCGCGAGCTGGGAGCTTACGAACGCGGTCAGGCGGGTGCGGCTGTACCAGCGGTTCCACTCCCAGCGGCTCGTCCCCCACACGTAGGTCACGTTCGCGATCCCGTCGATGCGCGCGGGGAGCTCGTGACGCGCGGCCGGGAAGAAGCAGTCGATGCGGTGCCCGAGGGCCGCGAGGCCGTGCAGCAGGTCGGTCGCGATTCCCGGCACCCCGCCATCTCCTCGGCCGGCGCGAAGCCGATCCAGGCGATGTGCAGCGAGCGCTCGGGGCGGCCCGCCGCGGGCTGAGCCGAGAAAAAAAAAAAAAAAAAAAAAAAAAAAAAAAAAAAAAAAAAATCGACGGAGCGGTGGCGGTCATAGCCCCACTGCGCGACCAGGTCGCGGCCGAGGTGCTCGCCGAGCCGCTCGACCTCCGGGCGGTAGCGGCGGCGCAGCTCGACCATCAGCGCCTCGTCGGGCGCCTGCGGAGGGCCGAACACGAGCCGCTCCTGCGTCGCGTAGAGCGCGCGCCTGCGCAGACCCGCGGGGTCACGGCCTTGATCGCGGTCTTGGCCGCCCGCGACACGGGGCCGCGCCCGACGCCGACGGCGTGGACGAGCTCGTGCAGCCGCTGCGAGCGGGCGCGCACGGTCGGGTTCGCCTCGGGTGCGTCAGCTCGACGCTCTCGTCGACCTCGAGGAAGCGCAGCACGGTGCGCACGAACCCGTCGGGGTCGCGGCGGAAGTCGTCGTAGACGAGCACCAGCACTGCTCGGGGAGAGCGCCTCGTAGCGGGCGAGCTGCTCGGTGTAGCGGACGTGCTCCGAGTACAGGAGCGCCGCGGCCAGTAGGTGTGGCGGGGATCGATCCCCTCGCCGACGCTCGGGCTCCAGCGCGAGCGCGCGGCGCAGGTCCGGCTCGGTCTCGACGTAGCTCTGCAGGAACTGCAGGTGCAGCGAGTGCAGGAAGCTCGCCGGCTCGCGCAGCACGGCGATCACCTTCGCGGCGGGCTGCACCTCGGCGATCGCGGCCGCGGCGCCGCGGCTCCACAGGTACTCCGCGCTCGCCTCTCCGGCACGCTGGCCGAGCTCCGCTGCCGCGAACAGCGCCGCGTACTCGGCGAGCGTCGAGGGCGTTCCTTCCGGGCGCGGCGGCGTGCGCTCGCGCAGCTCCGGCGCGAAGAACCACGGCTCCTTGCAATCGGGCATGTAGATCTGCGGGTGCCGGCGCAGCGCTTCGTAGAGCGCCGTCGTCCCGCTCTTCGGGTGTCCTGCGATGAAGAAGTCGGGCAGCCGCCGCCGCCGGGGGCTCCCTGCCGCGGCCCCGGGCCAGCTCGGGCCGTGCCCGAACCTCTGAGGCCGATCGCTCGGACTCGAGAATAACCGCTGCCAGACAGTTCCCTCCCCCGCGCTCAAGCCGGCTGCCGGTGGCGATCGCCGAGGCGGAGCGGTAGTACGCGTTGTTCTCCGCAGCGCCTCGATCGTGTCGAAGGCGACGAGGCGGCCTCCCATGATCACCATCACCCGGTCGCAGATGTCGAGCGTCGACATGCGGTGGGCGATGATGAACAGCGTCAGGTCGTGCTTGAGCGTGTTCAGCGACTCCTGGATCAGCGCCTCGGATTTCGGGTCGAGCGCGCTCGTGGGCTCGTCGAGGACCAGCACCTCGGGCGTGGCCGCGAGCGCCCTCGCCAGGCACAGGCGCTGCTGCTGGCCGCCCGAGACCGCATCCGCGCGGGGACCCACGAGCGTGTCGTAGCCGTTGGACCAGGTCATGATCTCGTCGTGGATGTGGGCGAGCCTCGCCGCCCGTTCGACCGCGGGCAGGTCGACGTCGCGGTCGAAGCGGATGTTCTCGAAGACGGTCGCGTGCAGCAGCCGCGGTTCCTGCGGCACGTAGACGACCGGCCGTGCCAGTCGGCGCGGACGAACTGCTCGGCGGGCACGCCGTTGACGAGGTACTCGCCCGCCTTGGCGCTGCGCAGCTGCAGCAGGATCTGGATCATCGTCGACTTGCCCGCGCCGGTCGGACCGATGATCCCGACCACTTCGCCGCGCGTGACCTCGAAGCTGACGTCGGACAGCACCGGCCGGTCGGGCCGGTAGGCGTAGGAGACGTCGCGAAGGCGATCGTCTGCACGACCTGCAGCGGCACGTCGCCCTCCGGCGGCGCGCTCTCGACGTAGCGCTGCTCGGCGTCCTGGGTCCGCTCGATGAAGGGAAGCGTCTGGGAGAGGCTCTGGTAGGTCGCGAGGCCCTGCTGCCCGCGCGGGCCGAGCGCACGAGCAGCAGGATGATCGCGCCGAGCCGCGCGTGCGCTGATGCCGCTCGCGTGGATGATGGTCAGCGCGATCGCGAGCATGATCAGGATCAGGCTCTGGAAGAGGCTCGGGACGAGTTTGCCGAGAGCTGGGTCGCGTAGAACAGGCGCTTGGATTCGTCGACGAGCGCGTCGATCCGCCGGCGCTGCGCCGAGGCGACGCCGAAGACGTGGGTCTCCTCGGCGAGACGGATCGCCTCGTTGATCCCGCTCGCGTAGGAGACCTGGGCCAGCGAGAGAGCGCGCGCTCGTCGCACGCCCAGCTTTTTCAGCGGCCGCACGGCGATGAACAGGAGCACGCCGGCGACGAGGATCCCGGCGGCCGCGAAGATGTTGAGCAGGAACGCGGTGACGAGCAGGGCGAAGAGGTTCAGGCCGTTGATGATCAGCCCGGTCGCGCCGACCGCGCCGCCGGTCGCCTGCATGGTCTGGCTCGTCATCGTGTCCTGGAGCTGCCCTTCGCGGTCGCGCGACTGCACCTCCCAGGAGGCGCCCGTGTAGGCGTGGAAGAGCTTCGTGCGCAGCCAGGCCTGCACCTCCGATGCGATCCGGGCGGGGAGACGGAGAGCGGGATCTGCATCAGCAGCCGGATCACGGCCAGGACCAGCGCGATCGCGAGCAGCGTCTCGACAGCGACAGGTCGAAGCCGCCGGTGTGGATGTGGCGTCCGTCTTACCGAAGGTCGCGCCGACCTCGGCGATCAGCGCCAGCGTGCCCGCTTCGGCGAAGCCCGAGATCAGCGCCGTGACGGCGAGCGCGACGACCGTCCTGCGCCGCTCGCCGAGCAGCAGGCTGAGCCGACGCAGCGCCAGAGTTCGCCACTCCTCCTCGCGGTCGAGATCCGTTTTCCGGGCATCGGCGGGCACCGCCGGCGGATTTCACGCGGCTCCGCGGGGGCGCGCGAGCGCCTCGACGCTTCCCGCGCCGGCGAACCAGTAGGCGACACGCCCGGGGCGAACCACAGGAACGCCCCCGTCGTCACGGCCAGCGTCGGCCCCGAGAAGCCCTGCACGGTGAGCGCGATGAAGCCGGCCAGCGGCCCCAGCAGGTAGGTGCGCAGCTCGACCTCACTCGTCTCATCCTCGTCCCGGGCAAGAAGTATTACGTTGATCGTGAAGCCGACCCAGAGCAGCAGCCCGGGGCGCCGAGTTCCTTCATCAGCAGGCTGTAGGCGGAGCCTCCGGTGACCCGTTCGCCTTCGAATTGCGGGTTTCGAGTGCCCGCCGAAGCCGGAGGCCGAGCCTGCGAGCCGAGCCCGAACCCGAACGGGGCGTGGACGAGGTCGGTCGGGATCTCCGCAGGTTCGTTCCTTGGCGCTGGCGCCGTATTCTTGCGCCGAGGAGACGCTCGTCAGCGATTCCTGGCGGGCGAAGATCCCGTGCCCCGGTCGCCACGAGCACGGCGCCGACGCCCAGACGAGAGCGTCAGCACGGCGAGACGACGAGCGCGCGACCGACGTTTATCCCCGCGAAAACCGACAGCAGGCCGAACGGAGCAGCACGACGCGGCGCTCACGATCGACGTTCGCGAGGCCGCGGTCGCGATCCCGAGCAGCGCGCCCATCGCGCAGATGACCGCGGGCCAGCGCCGCCGCGCGCGGTCGGCGGCGAGCAGCGCGAGCAGCCCGGGCAGCGCGATCACCCCGACGCCGCCGCCGAAGCCCGAGTCCGAGCCGAGCGCGGGCGGGCGGGCGTGGTTTCGCCTGCGCTTTTGTACGTGCGCCCCGTGATACCCGAGCCTTCCCCCCCGTGCACGATGCCGGCGTAGCCGGGGCCCCAGGAGGCGAGCTGGCGGCACTGGCTCCTGGCTCGGTGCCCACGACGCCGTTGGCGAGGCGATCACGCCGAGCAGCATGAACAGCTGGCGGAAGCGGCCTGCTGCGAAGGATCAGGTAGCCGAAGAAGAAGAACGGGACCCACTCGAGCTCCTGGCGCCAGCCGCCGAGCGCCTTGAGGATCGAGAGCGTGTGCGGGTTGAAGGCCTCGACCAGCACGAACACGACGAACGCGATCACCCAGCCCGACAGCGGGGCAGGTTACGCGCTGCCGTTCGAGCACGAGGCGCATCAGCATCCCCAGCACGACCGCGATGATCAGCACGTCGCGGGCCGCCGGCAGGTGCCGGCTGGCGATCTCGAGCTTGACGGGGCCGTCGAGCATCCCCAGGTAGATCGCCAGGACGGCACCGAGACCTCGTAGCGGGGGCTATGACCAGAGCACAACCAGACCGCGCCGACCGCGAACGCCAGCAGCGTCGACGCTGGACACGGTCGGCGTCGGATCCGCAGGCTGATCGCAACGCCAGCATCAACGCCGCAGGCCGGCAAGGACCACGATCAGCCGCTCGCGCGTGCGCCCGCGACCACGCTCGGATTCAGTTCCCACCGGGCGCGCCGCCCAGCTGCGGGTAGGGAGCTCACCGGCCGTTCACCCGCCGATCGGCTGCGGCGCAGCCCCGCCCTGCCAGGCTGACCTGGAGCCGTACCTGGCGATCTCTGCCGATGAGGCGCCGTTGGCGACGACGCCGAGCACCGGGGCGCTCGGCGTCCGCCGCAGCAGCTCCACAAGTCGCTGGGCCGACGTCTCGCGCGTGTGCCCGACGCGTGCGACGATGATGATCCCGTCGACGAGCCAGCAGCGGCATCGCGTCGCTGACCTCCAGCGGCGAGGGCGCGTCGACCAGCACGTGGTCGAAGTCCTCGGCGAGCGCCCTGATCAGGTCTGCGCTCTCCGGCCGACGAGCAGCGCCGCAGGGTTGGCGACGCCCGGGCCGCCGACGAGCGCCGACACGGAGCCAGCGGTCCCGACGACCGTGGCGGCGCCCCCGGATGGGCGGCGGCAGGGGCGGGGCCTCGGCGCGCAGGCCCGCCTCCGGGCGCAGGCAGCTGACGGACTGGATCGCCTCTCGATCGGCAGCATGTCCGTGAGCACGTCGGCGAGGGCCTGCGGCCGACTGACCTGCAGGAGCCGGCCCTGGAGGGCGGCGCAAGTCCGCCTCGACGACCGCGACCCGCTCGCCGGCTTCCGCGCAGCGAGCGCCAGCGCCGCGACAAGGGTCGACTGGCCGTCGCCGCCGTCGGCGCTCACGAACAGGATCGTGCGCGGGCCGGCTCCGCGGCCGTGCTGCCGACGTTGGGTCGTTGGCGCCACTCGCAAGGTCGTCTGCAACCGTTGTAGAGCCTCCCGCAGCACGTGGGCGGGGCGGGCGCCCTCGTGGACGATCGGTGGGCGCGACGGCGCGCAGCGCGGTGAGGATCTGCGTCCGAAGGCCTCTTCGACCGCGGCAGCGAGCGCAGCCGGTTGTCGAACCGGGCGAGCGCGTATGCGGCGAACGAGGCCAGCAGCAGGCCGATCGCGAACCCGAAGATGGCGTTCTTCGGGGATGCGGCGAGATCAGGACGATTTCCACGTCGCCGGATCGACCTGGCGCCTGCGAGACGCGAGGTGGGCTTCGAGCTGGTTGATCTTGCTGTTGAGCGTCGCCGTCTGAATCGTCGCGGAGCTGGAGGATATTTCGCCGGCGCCTTGCCCTTGGACGCGGTGGCCAGGCGAGCGGCGCTTCGAGCTGCCCGGCTTCGACGCGGCGCAGCTGTTGCGGGCAGCGCGATCGCGCTTCGATCGGCGCGTGGTAGGGCGTTCCTGCGTTTGACGTAGGTCTGGGCCGTAGGTTGACGAGCAGCGCCACGCCCCGCGCTGTGAGCCTGGCGGTCGATCGTGACAAACTCGCTCTTTTCGCTCGCCTTGGCCTTGACTTTGCCCTTCAGCGCAGTCCTCGTCGCCGCGATTTTGCGCTGCCGGCGCAGCTGTCGCAACGGCGCCCTGATGATTGGCGAGTTGATCAGCGTCGCCTGGGCTACGGGGTTCGGGCCGTCGCCCTTCTTACCCCCACCGCTTGAGGCGCCGCCGTTCAGCAGGCCTGTTCTTCGGCGCCGGCGCCCAGGTAGACCTGCGTGTCGCCGAGTAGACGTGGGGCTTGTGCTTGTAGTAGACTAGCGTCCCGCCGCGACCAGCATCGAACGGCGAGGATCAGCCACTTGCGCCTCCAGATCGGGGCGAACATGGAGAGGCATCCGTGGTCTCGTTCATGGCTTGGTGGTCCGTCCAGGGGTCTCTCCGGCAGCGCCAGCACGTCGGCCCGTAAGCGAGGACTAAATCTTAACGGCATACACGCCGTACGGACCCAATCGATCGCAGACAGCTTGCGGATGGGCCAAGCGCACGCGCATGGGCCAGCTGATGCGCATGGGCAAGCTAACGCTTTCAGTGGGGTCTGCTTCGCGGATTTTGGCCGCGCCCGAGGCGACCCCGACCGTGTGAACGCGTGCGAGGATGTCGGCGTGAACTCCTCGCCTCAGGACCGGGGCAGCCGGCACCGGCTCGACGCCGGCAGCGCATCCGCGACCGTACCCGAGCGACGGCCGTCGGCCCACACGGACAGACGCGCGCGGCGCCTTCGCGGTCGATCGCGGCGCAGGCGGACGGCGTCTTTTGGTGGTCAGCCATCCGGCGGTGGTCAACGTCAACCAGGAGGTCTACCGGGAGCTGCCGCGGCGAGGCTGGCGGCTGACGATCGTCCTGCCGAATCGCTGGCGCGGCGAGTACTCGCTCGAGACGATGCGCGCCGGCGCGCTCGCGGGCCTGGAGGGAGCCCTGCGCCCGACGCCCGTGCTCCTTGCCGGGCGCCCGCAGCGCCACCTGTACCTGACCCGCTGCGCGTGCTGTCGCGCGCGACGCGCCCGGACGTGGCGTTCCTCGAGGCCGAGCCGTACGCGCTCGCGGCCACGCAGTGGAGCCGAGCCTTCGCACGGCGCGGCGTGCCGTTCGGGGTGCAGTGCTACGAGAACATCGATAGGCCCCTGCCCGGGCCCGTACGCCGGCAGCGCTCGCGGGTGCTGCGCGCGCCGCGTTCGTGGCCGCGCGCTCGGAGAGCGCCGCGCAGCTGGCGCGCGCCTGGGGAGCGCGGGCGAGGTCGCTCTCGCTCCCCGGCGGTCCCCGGCTGGGAGCGGATGCCGCCGCACGCGGCACCGCCGGCGCCCGTTCACGGTCGGCTACGCGGGGCGGCTGATCGAGAGCAAGGGGCTCGACGACCTGCTCGCGGCGGTGCGCATGCTGCAGGCGCCCGTCGAGCTGCTCCTGATCGGCAACGGCGAGCTGCGGGCGGCGCTCGAGGGTCAGCCGATCCCGGCTCGCGCGTGCGCGTGCTCGACGGCTAGCCCACGACCAGATGGCCCCGGCTACGCGCAGCTCGACGTGCTCGTGCTGCCCTCGCACACGACGCCACCTGGAAGGAGCAGTTCGGCCGCGTGATCGTCGAGGCGCTCTGGTGCGGCGTCCCGGTCGTGGGCTCGGACTCGGGGGAGATCCCCTGGCTGGTCGGCCTCACGGGCGGAGGGCTCGTGTTCCCCGAGGGCGACAGCGCGGCGCTCGCCGGCCGACTGAGCGAGCTGCGGGAAGAGCCCGAGCTGCGCCGGCGGCTTGCGCGCGCGGGCCGCGACGCGGTCGAGCGGCTGTTCACGGTCCCGGCGGCGACCGACCCGCTCGAACGCCTGCTCGCGCGGCGCGCGGGCACCGGGGACCCCCGCCTGAAAGCGGCCGAGCGCCGGCGGAGCCGCAAGCGTATCGGCAGGGGACCGCCGGCTCGCCTCAGGCGAGCTGTGCGTAGAGCTCGTGGTGCCCGCCGACCATCCGCTCGCAGCCGAACGCCAGCGCGGAGCGCCGGGCCGCCTGGCCCAAGCGCGCCCGCAGCGCCGGGTCGCGGCGAGCTGGCGCAAGCGCCCGCGATTGCAGGGTCGGGTACGATCAGGTAGCCGTTGCGTCCGTCCTCGATCAGCTCGCGGACGCCGTTGACCGGTGTCGCCAGGATCGGCAGGCCGCTCGCGGCCGCCTCGAAGGTGACGAGCGAGAAGGTCTCGTAGCTGGAGGCAACCACGAACGCGTCCGCGAGCTCGTACACGACGGGCACCTCGTGGGTCACCCCCAGCCAGTGCACCGCCCACCAACGCCGAGCGCGCGCGCTCCTCCGGGTAGCCCCCTCCTCGCCGCCGCCCGCCACGAGCAGGTCCCATTCGGGGGCGAGGGCGAGCGCTTCGATCGCCCGGCCAGACCCTTGCGCTCCCACTCGCTGCCGACGAAGCGGCGACCAGCCGCTCCTCCTCGAACGAGCGCCGCGCGCAACGCCGCGGCCGCCTCGCGGGGCGCCGGGCGCGAAGCTCCGTGTCGATGCCGTTGTGGATCGTAAGCGTGCGCGCGGCGAACGCCGGGAAGCGTCGCGAATCTCCTCGGCCACGCCCTCGGACACGCACACGAACGTCGCGAGACGGTTCCGGCGGAAGCAGAGCCGTTCGCCGGCCCGCTTCAGGACGCCGGCCAGCCTGACGTGCGCGCGGAACGGCCACGACGACCGGCTGGGCGTAGCGGGTCGCGACCTGGACAGTAGTGGACCGCGACCGCGTCGACCCGGTTCAGGACGATCGCGCCGGTCGCCTGCACGACGCCCCGGCGCCGCCCGCGCACCGCGAGCGACCGGCGAGCATGAACCACGGGTAGGCGATCGCGAACGGGCGACCGGGCCGCGCACGCGGTGAAACACGACGCCGTGTCCGCCGGCAGCTCGCAGCGCGCGCGATCACGGTAACGCGATGGCCGAGTCGCGCGAGCCCACGATCAGCTCGGACAGCTGGCGCTCCATACCCCGGACGGGGCCGATGTCGTGGGCGACGATCGTCACCTCGCCCGCGAACGGCTTGCCCATAGGGCCCTCCCCGGCAGCGAGCTCGCGCACCCGGCCCACCCCCACGAGGCTTCCCCCGCGGTGGTCTCGGCGCGCCCACCTCCTCGCCGTCACGCACCCCGGCTCCGTCGGCGACCTGCTGCAAAGCGCCGAAGAACCGCTTGCGCATCGCGGCGTCGGTGAATCGCGCATGAAGCTCTCGCGGCCCGCCCCCCCGATCTCGCGCCGCCGAGTGGGGAACGAGCAGCGGCTCCAGCGCGTCCGCGAGCACCTCGGGCTCGCCCGAGCGGCGAGCATGCCGGTGCGCCCGTGCTCGAGGAACTCGGCCGGTCCGCCCGAGTCGACCGCCAGGACCGCGACGCCCCTCGACATGCCCTCCAGCAGGACGATGCCGAAAGGCTCGGGATCAGATGCGTTGACGAGAACGTCGAACTGCTCGACGTAGGGCCCGGCGTCGGGGACCTCGCCGGTCAGCGTGACCGCGCCGTCGAGCCCCAGCTCCCGCACCAGCCCCGGCATGAACGGCGTACCGGAGGGAGGCCATAGGCGTCGCCGCCGACGATCACCAGGTGCATCGGGTGCCCCCGGTCGCGCAGCAGTGCCTGGGCGCGCAGCAGCCGGTCCTGGCCCTTCCAGGGCTGCAGCCGACCGACCAGGCCGACGATCGGCACGTCGGCGGGCAGCTCCAGCGGGGCCGGGTGAGGGGCGGCGTGGGAGAAAAGGGGCCGTGTCTGAGGGCAGGGCCGCCCCGGGCGCGGGAGAGGACACGCGGCGGGAGGGGCACGCCGGCGGCCACGACGAAGGTGGGCGGACCGGGACAGCCGCGCCTGTGCGCGCGCGGCGGGCACGAGTAGCAGCCGATCGCCCGGGCGGGCAGCGCGTCGCGCAGCGGTCGAGCCAGTTACGCGCGGGAATCGCCGCTGCCACCAGACGACCCGGCCGGACATGCCCGCGAGCATCGCCGCCGGCGCCCCATACAGCTGCGTCGGCGGCCCAGTTGAGGATCAGGTCGGGCCGGCGCTCGCGCATGGCGCGCGCGAGGCGCAGAACGGCCAGCGACCAGCGGTGGGCTTCGCGCAGCCGTCCGCCGAGATAACCTCCACGCGAAAGCCGGCGTCCGCGAGCATCGCGGGCCAAGACCCGTGCTCGAAGAACACGAGCTCGAGCTCGTGCCCTTCCTCGCGCGAGCCGTGAGCGCGGCTCCCAGCATCGCCCGGCCCCCCCGAGGGGCTCGCCCCAGGGGACCGTCACCAGCAGCCGCATGTGCTCTCCCCCCGCGCTGCTTGCTCCGCGCCGCGTCTCACCGCCCTTCGCCGGGCGGCCGGGCGCAGTCGCGAGAGCGCCGCCATCAGCGGGGCCTGCAGCACGGCCGTCAGGCGCACCGCGGCAGCGTCGGTCCGCGCTTTGAGCGACAGCGTCGCCGAGCGCGTCACCCGGTTCCCTGGAACGGCGGCCGATCGCCAGACAGTGAAGTCGGGCGGCGGCGCGTCGGCGGAGCCGGCGCGGTCCAGGATCTGGCGCACGACCCCTTCGGGTCGCGAAGAAAATCCTCGTAGCGGACGAACATGCGCCGGTCGCGCGGCTGGCGCAGGAACACGAACAGCGACAGCAGGTGGGTCACCCACAGGTAGACGTTGGTGTGGAGCGTCGACTTGGTGTACTCGCGGACGTCCTCGCGGTTGAACGACGCCGCCACGGCCTGCGGGTCGCGCACGAGGAACATCAGGTAAAGGTCGATCCCGGCCAGCCGCTGAGCTCGCGCGCGCGCAGCGGGTAGTGCGAGGTGTCGACGAAGGCGTTACGCCCGCTGCACGCGTGAGCGCACGGTAGAGGTCCTCGGCGACCGCCCGTAGCGGCCGCGCAACCGGTGACAGCAGGCCACTTATGAGCCCGAAACAGCGACAGCGAGCGCTCGATCGAGCGTTGTGCCTCGTTGCCGAAAAGCTCGCCGCTCCTCGGCGTGCTTCAGCTCGTCGCGTACGCGCGCCAAAATCGCAATCGCTCCGGGCTCTCGAGCGGCGTGCCGGACCGCGCGAGCCAGTTGTCAAGCTCGCCCGCGTAGAGCACTCCCGCGCAGTTGCCGAGCGTGACGCCGAGCGTGGTACTGCCGCTGCGACCAGCGCCCATGATGTAAATAACCTGTGGCCGTCGGTCGTGCCGGCTCACATGCCCCGGACTCGGCGATGCGAACTCAGACGTCGCTGTAAGTCCGGACATTGATCGATAGCCTAGCGCCGATGCCCGCCGAGCCTCTCAATATCGCCTGGCTCGGTCCGGCCCCCGGCGGGCACGCGGGCGTCAGGGGAGTGGCGGCCGATCTGCTGAAAGGCCTCGCGCGGGAGGGCCACCGGATCGACTGCTTCCTGCCGGCGGCCGAGGGTCAGAGCGTCGCCGACATCGCCGCGGATGAGCGGGCGATGCTGAACGAGGAGAACGGGGCGTTCGAGGAGAATGTGAACCTGATACGGGGCGTGAGCCGATGGCGGTGGGACCGTTGGTACAGCCGCGGAAAGATTGCCGCGTTCCTGAGTGGGATGCTCGCCGCGGGGTGTGGCGTCGCTGCTGTTGCGTCGGGAGATCACGCGTAGACATAAACAGCGCACCGTATGACCTGATTTACCAGTTTTCGAGCATCGAGACGCCGGGTGTGCCGGCCAGCCTGGCCCGCAAGGTGCCGCTCGTGATTCACCCCGAGACCCACATCGCCGGCGAGCTGCGCTGGCTGCTGGCTGAGCGTGGGCTCGCGTTGCGCTGTCAGCCGGCCTACGTTCGCCGCCGTGACGACGCTCATGTTCTTCAGGCGCGCATTCAGCGACGTGCGATCGCCGGGCAAGGCTGCTGGTGTGCATCAGCGGCGTCTTCCGCGACCACCTTGTAAGGGACTACGGGTTCCCGAAAGAGCGGACCGTGGTCGTGCCGAACCCGGTCCACATCGGCAGGTTCTCGGACGGCGCCCGCAGTACGGGCCCGGCCCGAACTCCTGTGGTGCTCGTGCTTGGGCGTATCTCGGTCCGTAAGGGTGTCGAGGACGTGGTAGCGGTCGCCAGAGCCCTGCTCGCGCGCGGCGTCGCGGCGCGCGTGCGCGTCGTCGGCGGGCCGAGCCTGTGGTCGGACTACACCCCTTGCTGGAGGATCTGCCGACCGAGAACGCCGAATACGTGGGCCCCGTCTCGGACACCGAGATCCCCGGCCTGCTGCGCGAAAGCGACGTCCTGCTGCAGGCGAGCAGGTACGAGCCCTTCGGCTTGACGGTCGGCGAGGCGCTGGCGGCCGGGGTTCCGGTCATCGCCACGAGCGAGGTCGGGGCAGCGAGGGCGTGGACGGGTCGGCCCTGACCGTGGTCGACCCGGGAGACGTCGAGGGCATGGCGAGCGCGATTTCCGAGACGCTGGAGCGCTTGGGCGCGGAGCCGGCCGGGGTGCGCGAAGCGCGCTCGGAGGCCGAGCGCCTGTTCGCGCCCGAGGTCGTCGGCGAACTGCTCTCCCGAGCGCTGGAGCGGCTGCTCGAGGGCTCGCGCGGCGGCGAGCAGGCCCCGCGCGAGGGCTTGGACAACCGGACGGCCGCTGCTTGAGCATCCCCGCGGCTACTGCTACCGTGACCATTATGCGCCGCCGGGTCCGAAACTGCAGTGGTGATCGCGGCGCCGCTATGCCATAGACGGTGATCCGGTGGGAGGTCGGCCTCTGAAAGCGTTGATAGTGCCCTGCGTGGTCGCAATCGTCGGCGCCTGCGTTCTCGGCGGCTGTGGAGGCGCATCCGGCGACGGAACCGCGCAGACTTCTGGGCAGGCGATCGAACGCGGCGAACAAGCCGAAGAAGCGGCCGAAGCCAAGCGCGAAGAAGCCGCGGAAGCGACGAAAACGCGGGAACTGCTGTCAGAGGTCGAAGCTGAAAAGGGCGAAGAAGGCGTGACGGCGGCGGAGACCAAGGCCAAACACATAGAAGCGGCTGCCGAGGCAAAGGCCAAGAAGCGCGAACAGGCGGCGCAGACGCGGGCCAAGGCAATGGAAGCGGCGGCCAAGGAAGAGGATGAAGCGGCGCAAGACGAAATCAAGAAGGAGCGAGAAGCGTTGTCCAAGGAAAAGCAGAAGGTCGCGGCCAAAGGACAGTCCGGAGCCGGCGCGGAAGTGACGACCACGGCGACCACGCCGTCGGTCACGAGCACCCAGCAGGGCGGGCCAGTGATGGGATCGCGAATGCGATACGGACCGCGAACGAAGATGGTGTTCCTGGGGTCGCGGCGGCGGACGCCGGTCGTGGGCCCGCGGCAGAGGATCATTTTTCTCCTCGTCGCGTTCGCGTGCGCTGGACTGCTGGCCGGCTGCGGCGCCAGCTCCAAACATAGTCCCAAAGCGGAAGCCGAAGTGGGCGCCGAAACAAGGCTGCGCCGGAGAAGAAGCCGTGGAAGCGACCGCCGCCAAGCAACGGGTGGCGCACCTCAAGCAGGCCGAAGCGGCCGAAGAGCGGCCTTGAAGAAGAAGGTCGAAGAGGCGAGGAACGCCCAGGCGCAGGCCGGCACGACGGCCCCGAAGAAGGACCAAGAAGCATTCGACGAGCGCCGGCAAGAACGCTGAGAAGACGCACACAAACAGCGGCCTTCGAAACCAACGAAAACGAGCAGACCGAAGAACGAAGCCACCGGCGGCGAAAGCCCATCGGAAAAGACGGCCCGCGAACAGTTCGCCAAGGAAGAAGCCCAGGAACAGGCCGCCTACAAGAAGCGCGAACAGGAAGAAGCCGCCGGGCACTAGCCGCTCGCCGGCCTGTCGCGGACATGCCACCCGAGCATCCCGGCTGGAGGAGTCGCGCGTGAGCGCATCCTTTGAGCCTGGTCGGGGCGAGCCGTTGAAGACCAGTGAGCGGGTCGCGCTGGCTCACGACTATCTGCTGGTCATGCGCGGGGCCGAGCGCACGTTCGCGGCGATCGCCGATCTGTACGCCGGACGCTCCGATCTACACGCTGTTGTACGACGCGAAGGCGACCGATCAGCGCTTCGCGGGGCACGTCGTCACGACCTCGGCGCTGCAACGCCTCGGCGCGCGCCAGGCGAACGTTCAGGCGGCTGCTGCCGCTGTATCCGTATGCCGTCGAAAGGCTGACGCTGGCCGACGCCGATGTCGTGGTCTCCAGCAGCAGCGCCTTCGCCCAGGGCGTGCGGGTGCCGCGCCGGCGCCGTGCACGTCTGCTACTGCTACACGCCTTTCCGGTACGCCTGGCACGAGAGAGACACGGCGCTGGCCGAGGTCCCGCCCCACTGCGCCCGCTGCTGCGCTGCCAGCTGAGCCGCATCCGCCGCTGGGATCTGGCGGCCAGCGCGCGGGTCGACGCCTATATCGCCATCTCGGAGCTGGGCCGCGACCGGATCAGGCGCTGCTACGGGCGCGAGGCCGTGGTCGTGCATCCGCCGGTCGAGACCCACCGTTTCGCGCCGGGCGAGCCCGGCGACTCGTTGCTGCTCGTCTCAGAGCTGGTGCGCCACAAGCGCATCCACGTCGCACTGGAGGCCGCTCGTCGAGCGCGCGCGCCGATCCGGGTCGTCGGCTCGGGGCCCGAGCATGACGCGCTGGCCGAGGCCTATCCGGAGGCCGAGTTCCTCGGGCGGGCCGGTGACGAGCAGCTGGCCGAGCTGTATGCGAGCGCACGCGCGCTGATCGTGCCGAGCGTCGAGGAGTTCGGCATCACCGCGGTCGAGGCCCAGGCGGCCGGGCGGCCGGTCATCGCCGCCGCGGCGGGCGGCGCCCTGGAGACGGTGCTCGACGGCCAGACCGGACGGCTGGTCGAGCCGGACGACGTTGACTCGTTCGCCGCCGCGATCGAGGGCCTCGACGAACTCGACTTCGACCCTGCCCGCGCGGTCCAGAACGCCGAGCGCTTCTCGGTAGCCGCCTTTCAGCGGCGGCTGGCCGACCAGGTGAAGCGAGCCTTCGCAGAGAAGCAAAAGGAGCGTGGGGGCCGGCCGCTCGGCGACCGGCCCTCCACGCTCCGGTGAAGGTGAAATCTCGGAAACGTACGCGCTTCAGCGCGCCCGGCTAGCTCAGATGACCGGTTCCTTGAATTCGACGTTGCCGTTGGGGACTTCGATCAGGAGTTTGCCGTTGTACTTGCCGGCTTCGCCTTCTGAAAGCGTGATTTCTTCACCTTCACAGGCTCCGCCGCCTTCTTCTTCCCATTCGATGCCGTTGCTCTTGACTTCGTTTGTGATCAGCAGCTTCTTCTGTTTGCCGTTCGGATAGAACTTTTCGTTCGCGTTCGGCACTTCTTCGGTCTGGTATTTCGCGGCAGGGAACAGGTTCAGCGGTTTTTCTTCGGCCTGTTCCGGATACGTCCCTTCGTCCCAGTCGGTAATGCATTTCAGATACTTGGTGATCATTTCGACTTCTTCGTTGGATTCAATGAACCCGCCGTAGTGGTAAACGAGGTTCGCCTTCTCTTTGAACCTGACCGGCAGCGTCACTTTTTTGATGTTCCCGTAGCTGAACAGGCCGCCAGAACATTCTTTGTATGACACGATCAATGCGATCGTTTCCGATTCCGGGCTGGTGGCTTCTCCGTGAACCTTGGCGACCTGGCAGGTAACGGTCAGTTTCTTGAACACGAATACCTGCGGGCCTACGCCCACGCCCTTGAGTTTCGCCGGGAGCGCGCCGCCCAGCTTGGGGCTGACGACAAACTTCGAAAGCGGTGCGATCGTGGCCGAAGCGGTCGCCGCACCGAGTGCGGCAGCCACCATTGCGCTGGCCGCCACGAGTCCTCCGATTGTGATCCTGATCGTTTTCATGTCTCCGAGATCTCCCCTTCTTTGGTCTTCAGTCCGAGAATTCGAGAGTCCGTTCTCCGTCCAACTTCGCCTCCGCCGTTGATCCTAACGTCCACTCCCGCCCACCGGACCTCATCCCGGAGGACATTGACCCGTGAGAATAGCATGGACATGACACGGTTTGCTCAGGGTTCTTGACATTTTGCTAACATGTGTGGTCTCGGCTTCGAGGTCTACCGCACGGTGCGAACCTGTCTGAGACAGACACGCGTCAGCCCGCTCGTGCTGTCTGCACCCGCGAGCCTTGCGTAAAAGCGCGCCGCGCGACTACAGCCCTCGCCGGCACAACACATGGGGCACGGTCCGCAGCATGATCTTTACATCGCTCCACAGCGACCAGTTGGCGATGTAGAAGTAGTCGAGCGCCACCATCTCCCGCAACGGGACCCGTGTGGGCCCGAGAATCTGCCAGGGCCCGGTCATCCCGGGCGTCAGCTCGAGGCGGCGGCGATGCCAGCCCTCGATGCGCCTGTCCTCGTCAACGACCAGCGGCCGCGGGCCGACGAGGCTCATCTCGCCACGTAGCACGTTGAAGAGCTGTGGCAGCTCATCGAGCGCGCTGCGGCGCAGCAGCCTGCCAACGCGCGTGGCGCGTGGATCGTCGGCGATCTTGAAGAGGCCATCGCGCGCCTCGTTGCGATCGCGCAGCGACTCCTTCATCGCATCGGCATCGGGCACCATCGTCCTGAATTTGAGCATGTGAAAGCATCGCCCATGCCTGCCGACACGAGACTGGCGAAAGAGCACCGGACCACCGCCGTCAAGCTTGACGGCGAGAGCGATGGCCGCCATCACGGGCGCGACCGCCAGCAGACCGACCGTCGCGCCGAGCAGGTCGAAGGCGCGCTTGCAGGCCGCCGAAGAGCGCGTCAGATCAAAGCTGCGTACACCCATCAACGTGACACCGTGCAGGTCGTCGAACTCGACTGAGGAGCCCACGACCTCCAACATCCTCGGCAGCACGCTCACCCTCACCCCGACGGCCTTTAGCGTGCGCACCAGATTCAGCACCTGGCCCGACTCTGCCCCGGCCTTCCAACCAGGCGCCACGATCGCGCGGTGCACGTTGAGCGTTTCCGCAAGATCGCGGATCTCTGCCAGCCTCAGCTTGGAGACTCCATCGCTTGACCACGGCGCCGCCATGTCCAGGTCGAGATGGGCGACCACCTCGGCGTTGATCCCGCCGTGACAACGCAGCTTCGAGTCGACGATCGCGGCCGAAGCCTCGTCTCCGATCAAAAGGCAGCGCTCGACCGGCGCCGCTTGGAGTGCCAGCGCGCGCCCGGCCGCCCTGCACACGATCAGGCCGGCCGCGAGGGCGAGCCACAGGAACAGCGCCTCGGGCCGATCGAGGTTGCCGTCGGCGATCGGCCCGCCCGCGAGCCACGCGATCAGCACGCACAGGGTCGCCAGCTGGAAGAGCTTGGGGGCCTCGTCGAGTGTCGTCTTACGCAGCAGCGCCTCGTCGCGATCGTACAGGCCGGTGATCTTCGCCCCGGCCAGCACGACCGGCACCGCCGCGACCGCCGCCCACGTCAGATGCAGGGCACGACCGGAAAGGATCACCGTGAGCAAAAACGCGCTCGCTATCGCGAGTACGTCGGCCGCCAGCAGCGCCCTCCGAAACAGCGCGTCCCGGCGCAGCGACACGGCCGCGCCACGACGTTCCACAGCCGCCGGCGCGCGATTCGGCGCCGCGCCGTCCTGTGTCGTACAGCAAGCTCTTCTATGTTTTGGACGGTCCGCAGCGGTGCCGCGCTCCATGGCGGCAGACCAGTCCGCGTCCCACTCTCCGTCTCTACACCCATGCCCCTCAACGCCCCTCTTGTCGTCCTTGAGGCGGACAGTATGGCATAGCGTCGAACAGATGTCTAGGTTTCGCGATCACGGCTCAAGTCGCCTGTCAATGGAGTCCGCATGGCGCACTTTCGAGCGGCGAGGGGGACCCTGACGCGGCGTCGCGCAATTGCGCGCGTCCAGCGAGCGCGCTTCCACATCGCCCTCGAGCGACTCGGCGTCGGATCGGCTTTCGGCCGACACTCGGAGCGCTCCATGCCGGTCCCACATCTGGCGACGTGCCCAGCTGTGCCTCGCTCACGCTCTCTGTCGCTCGACACTCATCGCTTCTCCAATGCCGCCCTGTTCGCCACCCGTGCGCCGATTGCTCCTACGCCCCGCTCGAACAGATGTCGAGATTTCGTGACCGGGCTAGAGCGGCGCGCTCGAGCTGGCGGCGGCTCCCTTCGGGCTGCCTGCGCCTTATCCGTTTAACGAGCGACCGGGCCGCCCCATTCCCTGGGAGCGGCCCGGCCACTTCGCGCATCCTGCGCTGCCTACTCGTCCACATCCGCGGCCTAGTCCGCGAATGCTCGGCGAGGTCGCTTACGCGATCTTGCTACCGATTTCCTCTGCGCCGAATTCAGCCTCGCCCTGAATTGCCTTGGGGAGGGCTTCGTAGTCGCTGTTCTTGAGGATCTTGCCACCGCCGCCGGTCTTGGTGTTGACGACCCAGTGCAGGTAGTCGTGCACCGTCGTGGCGATCTGCAGCGATTTTGCTTCTGCTTCCGCTTCTGTCTTCCCTTCAGCCGCGAAGTAGGGCTGTAGGAAGTAGAAGTACTGACGTGTCGCGAGAACGTAGGTGAGGCCGCAGATCGGGTAGGTTTCGGAGATGTTTTCTCCCCTCACCTTCGACCAGTCGCTACGTGTGCTCGGCGGCGGTACTTCTTCACCTGGTTTTGCGATGTACCTCGTGTCCTTGCAGTTCGAGTTGGCCGGCTTTTCCTTGTCGCCCTTCGTCGATGGATCCGTGAACGTCACGGGAGCTCACGCCTGGCTTCGAGTCCTGAACGACGGCCCAGAACTGTTTGTTCTCTTCTTCCTTCTTGTTTTCTCCCCCTACGCCTTTCTTCGAGAAGTAACCCTTTTCGCGGGCGAAGGCGAGGTCGGCGTAGCCAACGCTGCTTTCAACTTCCTTGACTTCTTTGATGACGCCCTGGTTACCGGTTTCGTTCGCGAAGAGAACGCTGGCAGCTTCAGGCCAACGCTGGTTTTCGCAACCTTCGCCGACCGTAGCCCACGACTCCGTCGCGCCCGCTCCAAGACTGCCGCTGGTGCACGGTTTTTCGCCTTTGTCGGCGCCGCCGTTGACTTCGGTGAACGATTCGGCGGCCCAGGTGCCGGTGTTGACCTGTGCGAGGAACTCCTTGAAGATGTGCGTTGTGCCCGAACCGTCAGCACGCACGACAGGTCTGATCGTATCGCCCGCGCCGCCTTCGGTGCAGGTGAGCGTGTCATTGCCGTCTGAGCCCTGCTTGGTCATCGCCGCTGACCAGGTTTTGATCGTGCCACGGTAGATTTCCTCGATCACTTCCTGATCGAGCGCGAGCCGACCCAGTTTTTCTTTCTTGCCCTTCGGCGTTTCGATTTCGCTCGTGGCGGTGCAGTCTTTCGGCAGATGGACGATGATCGCCTCCGCGCCCTGCGCCACCGGGATCGACTCAACCGCTTCGCCTTCACCGGATTCGAAGCCGGCCACGTGATCCGTGAATATTGGCTTTTCGAATTCTTCCTTGACGGTCTTGCTCGGCGCTTCGTCGGTCCCGCAGAAGGGGTACCGGCTCACACGCGGATAGGTGTCTGACAGCGTGCCGGTTTTTTTGGATTCACCGAACGTCGCGACCCCTTTGCCCCAGGTCTTCAGACAGCTCCCGCTGCCGCGCGTCAGGCCATTGGCCTGGTTGTATTTGACCACCGGTTTTTCTTTACTGCCCTGACCCGTGAGACCAGCGCAGGCCAGCGGGCTGCTGGAGACGTTGAAGCCAGTACCGGTTTTGACGCTTGTTTCGATGTTTTCGCCGGTCCACACGAACTCAGCCGGCGCCTGGAAGGTCGAGCCCTCGGATTCGATGCTCTGCACACCCGAGCACTGTTCCAATACTTCCGGATTTGGCGGCGTGACTTTGGCGCTCGCGGCACCCGGCACCGCCAGAGCAAGCGCTGCGGCCGCGCCGATGCACGCAGGCACCGCACGACGCAGGGAGACGAATGACATTACGGGATTACCTCCTGTTGGATTCCGTTTCCGGTGCGGATGTCCTATCCGCGGGCGCGGGGACAGATTCCCCGTCGAGCAGAAGCCTGGCACGGGGAGATGGAAACAACGTTACGATCCTGTGCTCAGACAGGCGCAGTTTTCTTTTACACAGACTTGACAGGCCGTTGACACGGCCGCGTCGACTGTCCCGAGCTCAGTGCTTGTGGGACTTCTTGACCATCAGACGCAGCGTGACGATATGCGTGGTCACGCTGTCCTTCTGGCCGTTGATACCCCGGGAGAGAATCGTCAGCTTCGCCCGCAGCGCTCCGTGGTAGCGGATCAGAAGCGCTCTCGCCGTCGAGGTGAGGTGGAGGGTGACGGATTTACTCCCGCCTGAGAGCGAAAAGGCGCCGGACGCAAGCGTAAGGATCTTCTTTGCGGAGTGCTTGTTCGATGAGGCAGCGATGGCGCTCGCCGTCTGCAGAGTCAACGTGCCGCTGCACGAGCCGCCACTCGGGCAGGAGATCGTGACCGGAGCCATGCCGCTGGCGCTCACCGACAGCGACGACCCAGCAAAGGACGCCATATATCCCTCAACGCTGCCTTGTGGCTGCTGCGTGGTAGTGGTGGTGGTGGTCGGCGTCGTGGTGGTGGTCGGCGTCGTAGATGTGGTCTGGGTGGTCGTCGGCGGTTCTACGGGCGGTTCTTCTTTCTTGCTCTCTTTGACGATGACTTCAACCTGAGCCGATGCGGTTTGAGCACCTTCAGCCGTTTCGGCTTCGACCGTCACCTTGACTTTGCATTTTGTCGAGACGCTGGTCCCGCACCGGGCGAATGCGTGTTTGACGCTCAGTTCTGCCTTTGGACCCGTGAGTTCCCGCGAGCTTGCTTCTTCAATTTTCGTGCCGTCGCCAAATTCCCAGACGACCTTTTTGACATGCAGTTTCGCTTCGCCCGGCACTTCGATTTCCGCCGCGAGCTGCGCTTCTTCTTCATGCGCAAAGACCGTCGAGGGAACCGGGGCCTTGGCTTTCACGGCGAGCTTGCTGCCTGTCACCGTCAGCGTGTCGACGCCCGTTGACGTTGCGATTTCGTCGGCGAGATCGTCGGTGTGGACGACGTCGGTGATTTCGTAGGTGCCAGCCTGGGTAAAGGTGTGTTCGAGCTTGAGGAGGACACCGTAGTCGAGTTCTTCTTCGTGAAGGCCGTTGTGTTCGTAGGCCGTTTCGTAGTGGTTTTCTTCGATCGGCCCGGCGGTCGGGGTGAACTTCACGGTCCACGTAACGCTCTTGGCGGCAGCCGCGGGCTTGATGATTTGCCCCGTTCCTTCGACTTCGCCGAGTACTGAAGTGATGTCCAGAGTGGTGCCGGCCGGCACCTGGTGTGTCGGTTCACCGTGATAGCTCTGTGTCGGCGTCGTCACCGGCACCGTCGGGCAGCCCGCCGTGTTGCCACCTTCGCCGAACTCCAAGACTTCCGCCCGGTGGACCGTCACTTCATGGGCGGGGCCTTCGAATTCGGGATAGAAGGTGAGGGCCAGGAAGCCGCGCTTGGCCCCGCTCAACCCGCCGAGCATGACCGGTTCCTTCAGTGTTTTGTGGAGGTCGCATGGTCCCGCGCCGGCGTTTTCGTTCGTGGCGCCGCCGGCGGTCCAACCGACCTCTGTGATCGACGGTTCGCCGCCCGCCAGGCTGTAGTGGAGCACGGCTGGCGCTGGCTGATTGTTGGTGTAGTGGCCGCTCAGATAGATCGTCGCGTCGGTGCTGGTTTCGGACACGAGCGACATCACCGATGCCGGTTCTTCATTGCCGGTGTCCGGGAAGAACGTGGGGAGCGCTTCGGCCACGAACAGCTCCCTGGGCGCCATCGGGACTTCGCCCGGTGCGTGCGTGTCGGCCCCTTTGGGCGCGAGCTGCCAGATCACACCTTCCGGGCCAATCGTTTCGTCTTCGCCGTATCCGAGCAGCGTCCCGTCGGGCGCAAAAGCTGGCGACGCGGGCGCCTGAGCAATGCTTTCTTCTTCTTCCTGCTTACCGCAACCGGTATGTCCGAAGAGGACTGTGCCGGCCGCGTCTACGTAGCGGGCGCCCGAGGAAAGGGTTTTGATTTCGCCTTTGCCGCCAGATTCGACCGTCACGAACTGGGCCGCGGCGCGGCACTGTTTTTCGTGCCCGAGCTCAACGTTCGCGTTGCCTTCCTGGTCCTGATTTCCGGAGATCGCGAGATCGCCGTTGGCTGGATCGACAGCCATGTCACGCGGGTCCAGCAGGGGCTTCGGTTCTCCCACTTCCCCTTCTCCCTGTCCGCCAAGCTGCTTGCGGGTGAGCTGCGGAGCCGGAAGCCCTTCCCCGTTCGTCTTGCTGACGAGCTTTTTCGTGCCTTCGTTGTATTCGAAGGCATACAACGAGCCGGCGGCCGTCATGGCTTCGTCGGGTGGAAAGATCCGCTTTTTTTCTTTTTCTTCTTCTTTTTCTTCCTTTTCGTTCACTTCGCGGCGTTCGTATACGAGCAGAACATAGACCCGTTTGCGACTGGGATCGACCGCCAGGATTGCGTTCGTCCCTTCGCTTCCCACTTTGTTCGTTTCTTCTTCCTCTTTGGGGCGCTTGAAGGCTATGCTCGCCTGCGGGGTGCCGCTTTCGAGGAAGCGCTGCAGGGTGAATTCGCGTGTGCCCGCTTCGGTCAGCACGTAGTAGCTCCCGTCGCTGCCAGCAGCGAATTTCACGAGCCGGTGTTCGTTGATCTGGCCTGGTGATTCGCCGGTCACGAGCGCAAACCGCTTGACCTGCCCCCATGCTTCCGCCCTCGCCGAGGATGCGGCACAGGCGAGTGCAACGAACGCGAACAGAATCGCGAGCGCAACCTCTGAACGCGTGCGGAGACGGGCGGAACGCATGCTGGATATAGGTTGCCCGTCGCGGACGGCAAGTATGTTGCCAAGCGGTGAACGGACTGTGAACGCTTGATTATCACCAGGGCCGGCGCCGCCCCTCACCAGCGCCTCCGCTCGCGGCCGCCCATTCGCCGCTGGCCGCGGGTCGCCGTGAGCGTTGCCGGTGCCACGCGTACCTCCCGCTGCCCACGACGCGGCCGTCCGCGCAGCGAGGCCCCCGCGAACGCGGCGAGCAGCACAACCCCGAGCAGATAGACGGACGAAGGCTCGTGTTCGGCGGGATGATAGGCCAGCGCCTGGTTTGAAACCGACTCGGTGGCCTCCTCCTCCTCCTCTTCTTTCTGGGCTGCCTCGACAGGCGAGGTGACCGCCGATGTGCCACTTGGCGGAGTGGGCTCGGCGGGAGCGGGCAGCGGCGGAGGGACGAAGCCCACCGGCAGGAATGGGGTCACGGCCGCAGCGAAGAACGACGGGGGAGGCGCCGGCTGAGCGCGTGCCGGCGCGGGCGGGACCACGGGTGGGGCCGGCGGCGGCGGCACGGATACGGGTGGAGGCGAGGATGCCGGGGCGGGCCCGGCGGGCGCGGGCGCTGGCGCGGGCGGTGGCGTGGGCGCACCGGCGGTCTGGCCGGCGGTCTGCTGTTTCAGAGGTACGGTGCCGCAGGGCTCGCGCACACTGCCCGCCTGCACCTGCACGGCCAGCGTGTAGGAGAGACTGCCCGCGCTGATGGTGATCTTCGTTTCGCCCTTGTTATACGGACAGAAGAGCCCCGAGGTCGCTCCGACCTGCTCGCCGCCTTCTTCGCGCCCATCCTTGATCGGTTCCCCCTTGGCGTTTACGAGAACCGAGCGGGGATTGCTGGACGCCGTGTTGAGCTTGACGAAGCCTCCGACTTCGGGGCTGGACGAACGGAATTCGTACTCGGGAAGGATGGCTTCCGCGCACGATGCCCCCACACAGATCGAGGGGATCGGGATGTACTGGTTTTCTTCGCAAGCTTCCTCGTTAGCCTGACCTCTGCAGCCCGCGCGCGGCCGGCGCGCCAGCCCGCCGAAGAGCGCGGGGAGGCTCCTGCGCAGTAGCGTACCGTCCTTAGGTTCCATTGCCAGTTCCCCGATCACCGGGATCAGCCTTGCTTCGACCGGAGCTTGGTCGGCCGCCCTTTCAGCCGCGCTGCTCCGCGCCCACTGGACTTCGCCGAGCAGGATGCCTTTGGCACCGTGAAATTCAGTCGTGTTTTCGTTCGCCTCCAGCTCGTAGCCGAGAGTGCCCGACCCAAAGACGCGCAAACTTGTGCCATCGAAGGAGATCGTCTTGCGGACGTTCTCTTCCGGCGCGTCGTAGAAGTAGGCAGAGGCGGCATAGCCGCCCGGGTCCTGACCGTCGGGATTCCGCCCAGCAAGCGCCGCAAACAGCTGTTCGGACTCTTCTTCACGCTTGCCCGGCGCGAGCTGTTCGCCGAGATCCGCTTCGCCGACAACGATCACCGGCTTGTGAATCGCACCGGCCTGCGCGAGCTCCTGCTCGAGCCAGGCACGCTGGGCGGCGTCCACCCTCCCACCCGCGGCGTCGTCGAGCACGACCACCTCGACGTGTGCGTTCTGAACCGCGTAGTACCCGTTGGCGCAGCCGCAGTCCTCGCGTTCGGCGATCGAAGGTTGGGTGCCCGCGGGCGCCCAACCGCTCGCGGGCGAAGACCCCAGCGGAGACGCCACACCTTCGAAGGCAGGCACGAGCGCGGCCTCTCCTTCGAGTTCGCCGGCCGCGCCGACGGCGTAGGCGGGCCACGACGGCAGGCCGCCGCCGAACAGACCGGCGTAGCGCTCGTATTCTTCGGTGAAGGGTGGCCGCGGCGCGTGCTGCCCGGTGTAGGAGGAGTAGTGGACCATCGGCCCGGCGTAGAAGAACGCGGAGGCGCCGGCGCCCTTCGCCAACGAAACCCCGTTGGCGAGCCACACGTCAGGTCCGATCGCGGTATGGACGCGATCGGCGCACGGATCCGCGCATCCGGCCCCGCCGCCAAATGCGAGCGTGGTGACGCCACCCGACCCGCCGGACCCGCTTGCTTCGGGCTCGACTGGCACCTGCGAGGTCCCCTCGTTCGGAGGGCGCTCTTCGGAGGGGAAGCGCGCCACCTCGGCCGTCTGCGTTCTTTCCGCCGCTTCGCTCTTTTCCCCCTGGTTGGTGATGCCGCCCACCACCCAGCCTTCGGAACCGGTTGGCCCGACCAGGGTCGCGAACACCGGATCGGGGCGGGAGGGCTCGTCGTACTCGTTGTATTCCCTGCTCTGCTCCACGGGATTGACGCTGTGCCGTTCGTCACTCCAGCCGGTGGCGGTCTGGCGCAGCAGAGCACCGGCCTCGGGACCTCCTCCGACGCCCTCGATGCGCTGTTCGTAAGGCGGGATTCCCGAAGGGGGTTCGAACCCGACGGCGTGCGTCACCTGACTGGCTCCACCGGCGCTGACGAGTGCCCTCAGCGCCCCGTTCTGGCGGTAGAGAGCCAGTGACCCGGCCAATCCGCTCGGCAATGGAACCGCGGCCGGCTGCCAGGAGGCGCCTCCCGATTCACGCTCGTACAGGCGGGCGGTGCCTTCGCCGGCGAGCACCGCGGCGCCGCCGTCGGGGAGACCGGCGACGGCCTGGACGCGGGCGGACCCGGTGACCTGCCGCTCTTCCTCGTCGACCTTCCACCCGCTGCCTTCGTTGACGAGCAGGCCACCGCTGAATCCGCTTTCAGGGGGATTGCGCTGAACGCTATATCCGACCACCGCCTCGGATCCCGCGAAGGCGATCGACGTGAACTGGGCGTTCTGAACTTCGGCCGGAAGCCCGGTTTCTTCCGTCCACGTCTTGCCGTAACGCAGGATCACACTCCCACTGCCGACAGCTCGGGTGCCGACTGCGTACCCGCGCGCGGGATTAGCCGGAGCGAAGGAGATCCCGTAGAGGTTGTCGCGGAAGTTGAGCGGCGTCGCCGGATCGCGTTCCCACAGCCCTGTTTCACCGCGCCAAAGCCACATTTCGCCAGCTTCACCGACCGCATATGCGCGGTTGGCGGTCGGCCAAGCGACCGCGCGCAGGTTCGGGGTTTCGATCCGCTCACCGGGACCGAAAAGGCTTTCGGGCAGCCAGCCCTCGCCAGGCTTGTAGCGATCAACAGCCCCGTGCTCGCCGACGGCGAGCGCTTCGCTTGTCGGCGCCGCGATAGGCGCGCCCGGCTCGGGTGCGATCGCGAGCAGGGGATTGCGCGTGGCGACCGGCCAGTAGCCGAGGCGATCCGGTTCCGGCGAGGCGGTCATGTGCACCGGGACGGTGTAGCCCAGCCAGCCTTCGCTCGGCGAGCCGAAGGCGGCACCGTAGAGCTGTCCGGGCACCGCTTCGGGCGTCTGGCCACCGCCGATCGAGGGCACCGGCTCGAACGAGCTTCCTTGCAGGCGCAGGACAACCCCTTCGAAGAGTCCGGCGATGACCCTTTCGCCGTATGGCGGCGCGCCGGACCAGGCGATGCTGCGGCCGTATTGAAGCGGCGGTTCCTGCGACAGCGTTTCCTGGCATGGGGGCGTTTCGGACGCCGCTTTGCACCAGCTGTGCTCGATCACGCCCCTTTCGCCCTGCAGGCGCACGTACATGGTCGTGTAGGGCTGCTGGCGTTCGACGTCGGTGCGTACGCCGTCCACCCATACGCCCTCGCTGGTCACGGTCAGCAGCTGAGACTCGACGGCGATCTGCGAGCCTTCGGCGCCGAGGACTGAGAACGGCTCGCCCGCGGCCGGCGCTCCGCCTCCGACGGGGACGCTCAGCGGGAGCTTCACCTGACCCGCGCTCACTTCCACTTCGACCGGCTTCCAGCTGTGGCCACCGCCTGCTTCTTCGACACGGCGAAAGAGCGCGACCGCGCCGCTCCCGTAGGCGCTCGACAGGCGTGCGAGCAGCCACGCGTGTTCCGGGCCGCTGGCCCCTATCGCCAGCACATTGAATTCTTTCGCGCTCGCGGCCGGGATTTCGATCGGCTCGCGTGTCCAGTGCTGTCCGTTCCAGTGCAGGACCGTGTCGTCTACGCCGCTTTCCTTGTAGACCGGCACGACGAGGGCGCCCGCGGAACCGTCGGCTTCGCCAAGCGGCGCGATCATCGGCGCGCGCTGACTCGCGAACAGCGTTTGACCTTCGCGCAGGAGCGGTTCTTCACCCGCTTTGACATCGCCTTCGGCGGGCACGGGGGTCGTTGGCTCGAAGCCGCTTCCAGGGCTGCGTACGAGCGCGACCTGTTCGGTCCCTTTTTCGTTGGTGATCGTCCCAACGAGCACGCCAAAGCCCGCGGGTGTCATCTGTCCCTCGAGAGGGCTGGGCTTTTTTTCCGGATGGTCGGGCTGAAAGCCGGCGGGCAGTGCTTGAGCGGGCTGCCATGCGCCTTCCGTGCCGGAGTAGCGGACCAGCTTTGGGACTTTCCTGCCTTCTTCGTCGAGTTCCCCCAGGCCCCACGTCTCCTTGCTGTCGAGTTGCCCGGGTTCTTCGGGCGTGGCCCCGAGCATGACCACGTTTTCGGCGGGCACCGCCACGTCGGTGTAGGGCAGCGGTTCCCCCTCCCCCGCTTGCGCGGCGGCTCTCGGCGTGTGGCCGGGGGCGAGCGGGAGCAGCGCCAGCGCAAGTACGAGCACACAGACGAGCGCGAGCGGTACCGGCCGCAGGAGCGCCATGCCCGTGAGTTTGCGAAACCCTCTCAAGGCAGCGTTCCGAGTTCCGTGAAGGAGGGCACCTGTGGCAGCACCGTAAGGCTCGTGGTCTCGGTCTTGGAACCGTTGCCTCCGTGTTCCGGGCCCCCAACGACTTCTTTGACGGTGGTCGAGGGGAGCGGCGCCAGCGCATGCGTTTGCAACGAAAGCTTGGTGGGCCACTCGCGCCGGTTCAGCCCCAGCAGCAGCCTACGCTTGCCCGCCGCGAACGTGCGCATCGGAGTGCTCGCCACCACCTTCTTGCGGCGCTTGGCAAGCAGACGCACACGCGCCTTGACCGCGAGGCGAAAGCGCAATTCGAGGGTCGTCCCGTGAATCAGGCGACTGTGCAAGTCCGAGAGCAGTGGCACCTCGATCTTGGTTTCGATCGCCGGTACCGTCGTTTCCCCAACCGTGCCGCCATAGCCGGGACCTTCTTCCCGCAGGCCCGAGGTGTCGGGCGGCGGCGCGTCGAGGACTTCCTGGGGGACGCCTTCGTCGTGCGGACGTTCGCCGATGATCTTCCCGTCCGGAAAGCCCGGCAGTTCGCTCTCTCCCAGCGTGCGTTCGCCTTCCCGGGCCAGGTGGTAGAGCCAACCGTTGACGTTGGCCATCCAGCAGTCTTCGAGCGCGGGACAGACGAGCCGCTGCGCGGCGCCCGCGGCGTCGCTTGGCAATGCCCGTTCTTCGCTGCTCGGCAGTGTCTGCACGCCGAGCACTTCCCCTTGCGCCGAGATGTGGACGAGCACCGCAACGGCGGCGGCTTCGTGACCCAGGGGCGCCAGCGCGAGCCAGGCGTCTTCGCTGCCCGGTTCGGGGGCGATCGCCCGTACTTCCGCATTCCTGGCGGGACCACCGAGCAGTTCGTCTTCTTCGTGTACGTTTGCGAACAGGTCGGGCAGCGGATGGCCCGGACGCCCTTCTTCTCCGGGACCGATCGCCTGGGTCCAGATCCCGTCGAGACGGCGCAGCACAGTCACCTGACCTTCCTCTTCTTTGGTCAGACCCGCGAGCCCCAGCTGCCTGCCGGTTGCGGCCCACAGCGCCCCTTCGGTCGAGCCAAGACGCAGGTACTGGAGCTCTTCGGTCGGCTCGCCCGCGACGCCGTAGAGCGGCAGTTCGGACTCCAGGGGTTGCATCCCCGCTTCCGCTTCGGCGAAGTGCAGCACCGGCGGCCGGCCGGACGTCCGTTCTTCGTTGTGGCGGTTGAGCTTGCTGTAGGCGACGCTCTCGAAGATGGCGTTTTCGAGCTGGCGCATTTCCTTGACCGGATCGCCCTGGTTCGCGTAGGGCTGCTCTTCGAGCGTGCTGCCGTTCCAGTGCAGGTGAAAGGAGCCGATCTGTGGTTCGGGCAGAGCTTCTCCACCGAACCAGCAGTCAGGCGAGCTCGTTGCGGGCGGCTGTGGCGGCAGGCAGGCGGCGCCGGACATCTGCTCGTAGGAGTCCGCTTCGAAGGCCAGGTGCGCATACGAGGCCACGATGTTCCCGTCCGAGAAGTGACACAGTGAGTTGTCGGCCAGCGGCGGCAGTTTGCCGTTGATCGCCGCCTGGCCGGGCCGCCCGTCCGAGACGGTCCAGAAGTCCGCGGGTCCGCCCCATGCGATGCGCCCGTTCGTCGCGCCGCAGACCGATGCGATCTCGTGCCAACCGACGCCGTCATAGGCCCACACGCCGGGCGCCACCGCATCGCCGTTGCCGTGCGTAATGAGCAGCCCGCGGTTGGCCTGGGGCGCTTCGCCCGGCGGTTCCCAGAACTCGATGTCGCCGACATTCCCCAGCGGCACCGGCGCCGGCGGGACCGGCTTGCCCGGTGGCGGAGGGGGCGGTGACGGCTGTTCCAGGCGCCAGCTCGCCGCCTGTTCGACCCCTGCCGCCGCGGCGGGCACAGTCAGGGCACACGCCAGAACCGCCGCCACGCATGCGATCGAGCGCCGTTTCATTGCGTCGCCCGGCGAGCCGTGGTTGAGCGGCGCCGGCTGGCCCTTGCTTTGTGAGCGGTCTCCGTCCGCCTGAAAGCGACCGCGAGGCTTTGCTCGAGCGTAGGCCTACCGGAACTCGAGAAGGCGACACGCAGGCTCGCCGGAAGCCCGCCCCGGCGGCTGGCCAGCGACGCGTAACGAGTCTGCGGCCGCAATACAATCTCCATCAGCCCGCCCGCGAGCGCCGTCTCGGTGGCCTTGCCTTGGGCGACCGTTTGGGTGGTGAGAATCCGCCGGAACCGATGACTGTGCCCGCCGACGCGCTTGGAGATCACGATCCCGCCCCGGGCGGCTATCTGCAGCCGGCCGGCTCCGGGGACCTCCACGTACAGCGCGATGCTGCCGTCGGCGCGAGCCTGCGCCGTGACGCCAAGCCGCCAGACCGGCGCGATTGTGGGGTCGGGCGCCGGTGAGATGGACTGCGACGCGGGTTCGGTCCTGAACTGGCTGCGCGTCACAGCGAAGACGTCGCTGCCATCTCCGGCCTGACAGCAGCTCACGGGCGTCGCCGGGCTGTTGCCGTCGCCATAGACGAGGTTGGCGGCGGTGGACGTGAACACCAGCTCGTTGCCGCTGCCCGAGAAGTCGGGGGTCAGCGCACCCAGTTCGTTCGGTTCGCCGACAGCCCGGTACGGGTCACCAGCCTGCGTGGTGATCGGGTGGGGCTGCTGGCTCGGTTCTCCTTCGCCTTCGTAGCCGTGCGTTACCCGTGTGAGCGTGCCGTCGCCGAGGTCGGCGTCGTAGAGTTCGCCGATCCCGACTTCCGGGGACGGAACGCTGACGAGCGTCGGCGAGCCGAGCACGAACAGCGTGCGAACGGTGCTGAACGCGACCTGCAGGCCGTCGGGCGAGATTTCGAAGTCGGTGACTTCGGCGGACTGGGCTTCGGAGCTGCCCGCCTCCGTCAGCGGGGTGATCGCCTGCTCGCGAGTGAGACCGGGCCGCATGTTCACGGCGAATAGATCGGTCGGGTTGCCTTCTGTTTCTCCTCGATCGAAGTCGCTTCCCTCGGCCACGAGGCGGCCGTTGGCGCCGAAGACGACCTCTTCGCCATCGCGGCTGAGACGCGGGGTGTCGTCGTCTGTCGTTCTTTTGATCAGGCCGCAACATTCGTCGGGAGTGGCCGTTTCGCGGCGGAAGGGACCCTGGCAGGGATCGCTCGCGTCGTCTCTTCCACGCGCCAGCACGGCCTCCTCGCTTGCCGCGCACGCGGGGGCTTCGGGATCGGAGCCCCCGGTCACGCGGCGTGCGTCGTTGGCGGCCGCGGGTAGCCTGCGCCAGAGCGGTTCTTCGTAGAGCGCTTCGAGTTCTTCGTGGGCCAGCGTGGGAGCCTGTTGCGCGACGTCTTGCCCCATCCACGCCACCGTTGTTCCATCCGCGCTGATCGAGGCCCCGGGCCAGGAGCCGGCGCGCCCGTGCCGGGGGAAGTCGGCGGCCCCGAGCGCGACCCCTCCGACCGGTGTGGATTCGATCTCGGCTGCGACGACAGGTTCGGCCGCCCCCACCGCGGCGCCCTGCCCGCATACGAAGCGACAGCGGCTAGCGAGTTCGGTTGTGTCGGTATCGAAGTTGTGCACGGCGACCTGCCCAGCGGGCGTGTGCGGCACGGGCGTTTCGCCACGGACCCGTTCTTCTTCTTCGAGCGCCGGGTAGACGACGAGGTTGGAGATTCCGTCCGTGACGAACGCGACCTCGTTGCCGTTGGCGCTCATCGCGGTGCGTCCGACCGCGTAGGAGCCACCGTGTTCGCGTTCCGTGGAGGTCGCAAAGGAGTAGCGCAGCGGTTCTTGGGAGCCCGATGGCACCGAGGCCGCCCGGAAAGCGCGTTCCCCGGGCGGCCTGGCGACTTCTTCGGCGGCGGTGGCGGCTGGTTCTACGGCCATGTCGCGCCGGTAGACCTCGACCGCTTCGGCGTGGGGACCTGTGTCGGGCAGCTCGTGCGTGATTTCCGGCAGGCTCGTGCCCTCGTTGGTCGTAAAGCTCACGTAACGACCGTCTTCGCTGATCGACGGCATCGCCGCATCACCGCCCGCGACCTGTTCGACGGCGCCGGTTGTGAGATCCCGGCGCCACACGCCTGTGACGCCGCCGATCGAGCCGTCGAAAGCGACGTAGCGGCCATTGGCCGAGATCGCGGAATCGTGCGCGTATTCCACCTGCTGCACGAATCCGCCGTTGCCCACGGCGCCATAGGAGACGAGGCCGATCGCAGAAAACACGTCCGCGCGCGCCGTCGTCGTGGCGGCCGTGAGCGCAAGTGCACCGGCAGCCACGAGCGCGAGCAGAGATCGGCCCGACGCCGGGGCTGCCGACGGCCGCGCGAGAACACCGGCCATCGTTCTCATCGCACGCTCACCCAGCGACTGAGGACACCGGCGTTGCCGAGCTTGTCGCGCACGCGCACGACGACCCGATAGATCCCGCCGTGCGCATAGCGGTGCACGAACCGAATCCGCCCGCGGGCGCTGTGGCCGTCGCCGAAGCTGACACGGACATCGTGCTTGTCGACGCTCGAGTACGCGCTGCCGACCGCTACGCGGATCCCGTAGCCGCCCTCTGCGCGCGAGATCTTGACGGTCGGTGGGACTCCGTCCACCAGCAGCGTAGAGGGCTTCGAGAGCATGGACTGGCCGTCGACGTCGGTGGCCAGCAGCTGTACGGTGTGGCGCCCGGAGCCCAGCCCGCGCGAGTCGAGACGCAGCCGCGCAACGTTCGCCGGCGCCGCCATCCTGCGACCGTCGAGCACGACGGCGTAGCGCAGCGGTCCGTCGGCGCTCACCGCCGGCTGCCAGCTGACAACGGCCTGGGCGGGCTTGACCCAGCCCTTGGGCACGCTCATCACCAGTTCGGTCGGCGGCGCGGTGGCCTGGGCGGCGACGATCGCGGCGTCGCCGAGCGGCCCCTGGCGGAAGGCGATCAGCCCATCGCCGAGTCCCGAGCGACCGACCGCCAGTTCCGCGACTTCCCCGCCGGCGCCGCCGCTGACCAGGCCCGTCTGTACCGCTCCGCCGGAGAAATCCTCGCGTACCGCCACGGCGGGATGACCCTGCGCGTCAGCGCTCGACCACGCCGAGACCCCGCCTCCCTGCGGATTCATGACGCTGACCGCCGCCGTTTCCGCCCCGGCGAAGGACGGACCCAGCGAGAGCGTTCCCGTCAGCCCGTGATCGTCCCCCTGGATCACGCGCGGTGTGCCGCCCGAGTCGTAGAGGATCCGCAGGTCTTCCTTTTCGTCGATGTCGATGCTCGGCGGCCCGATCGCGGCCGACTCGCCACCGGGCACCGCGTTGTCGGCGATGCTCGCGCCATGGAACTCGGCGCCGCTGGCAGATTCGCCGTTGGGCAGGATGTTCAGGAAGATCCGCGGTCCCGGCAGCGGCGAGCCGAGACCAGCGCTCTGCAGGTAGACGACATCGGCCTGCCCCAGCCACGTGACCGCCACGCTCGGGGCTTCGGCGTCCTGATTGATCGGCGCGCCATCGAAGGTTTCGGCGCTGACCGGCATCACGTAGTCGAGCGTCGCGCCGAACAGGCGCCGGGCCCAGATGCGCGCCACGCCGTTCAGTTCCGGCTCCTGCCAGACGACGAGCCCGTTGCCGGTGGGCCCAATCGTGATCCGCGGCGCGTTGGCCGCGGTCGGCGGGCGCATCGCCACCTCGCTGTTCCGGTTGATCGCGCCCAAACCAGCCCAGCGCAGACCGTCGAAATGGGCGACGCGGACTGTCTCGATGACGTCTCCCGGACGCAGTTTGACGGCGCCGGTTCGTTCCCGTTCGACCACCCTGTAGACGAGGTCCGCCTGACCGGTGGAGCTGACGGCGAGTTCGGGGCTCGCGCCCGTCGCTTCGTCGATGTCGCGGTCGATGAGGATCCCCTGGCCAAAGCGTTCGCCGCCGGCCCCCAGCACGGCGCCGAGCATCTCGTACCGCGGCTCTTCCCCGGGCGGAGGGGTCAGGGCGTACTGAGTCGCCCACGTCACGATCAGCTCGCCTCCTTCAGCCGCCCCGATCCGCGGCCAGCTGGCGGCGTATGATTCCTTGCAGGGTTCCCCTCTTTCGGCTCGTTTCCGTTCTTCTTCCTGTGTCGCCGATGACGAGGCCATCCTGCACCGGTCCACCTGGATCGGTGCCTGCCAGCGCCCTTCCACGAAACGCGACACGAACACGTGGGGCACGCCGCCCACGCGCTTCAGGTAGACCACTCCCCCGGTCCCGTCGCTGGCCATCGCAACCCCCCCGAAGCCGACGATGTCCTCGCTCGGCCCGTCGATCGTCTGGGCTGGCAGGATCACCGCGTGGGCCGGCTGAACGTGGACGACGAGTAGAAGAATCAGAATCGCGCTCGCGGCGAGCGCGATCAGGGGGCCGGCCACGCGCACTGCCGGCGAGGGCGCGAAGGCAGGGAGGGGACCCACAGACGCGTCCCCGCGGGCGGGCAAGGGCGCGGGCGCGCGCCGTCGGCGCGCCCGGATACGGTGTGTCGGCCCGGCTGCGACGCTCATCATCGAGTGGCAAGATAGTCGCCGCACGGCCCCCCGGAGCCGATCGGAGGGCAGGCTTCACAGAAAGATCACGAGTTGGTTACAGGGTGAGCGGGCGAGACAGAGGAGCAGAATCGAGAACGCCCACCTTCTCCCGAAACGGCATACTCATCTTGGGTTAGTAGTATGTTTACGGATGAGTAGCTTCCAGGATCTAGCCCGTCATTTCGGTGCGCTCCCTCCGGAGACCGTCGCTTCGCTGACGAGCATCGCAGAAGCTCGCGGAATGGCAACGGCCCTTCCTCGCCAGAATCCGGCGGCCCTTCAAACGTTGCGCCGGGTCGCGATGATCCAGAGCACAGAGGCCTCCAACGCGATCGAGAACATCCACGCTCCAAGAGCGCGCATCGAAGCGCTCATCGCCGATAAGACGACGCCTGAGAACCGGTCTGAGCAGGAGATCGCCGGCTACCGGGACGTGCTCGCTCTGATCCACGCAAACCGGTCGGAGATCCCCTTCGAGCCGCGGTACGTCCAGCAGCTGCACGGGACCCTCTACGCCTATACAGGCGTTCGCGATGCGGGACGTTGGAAGAGCATGGACAACGAGGTCTCTGAAGTTCGCCCGGACGGCACCACGATCGTGCGCTTCACCCCAGTCTCGGCCGCCCTGGCCCCCCAGGCTATGCAGGATCTCCACAGGGACTTCGCCCGTGCGCTGCAGGGCCCTACCTACCCGCCGCTGCTGCTGTGCGCGGCCTACGTACTCGACTTCACCGTGATCCATCCGTTTCGCGACGGCAACGGCCGGATGTCGCGATTGATCACACTCTGGCTGCTCTACGTCGTCGGACACGATGTCGGGCGCTATATCAGCATCGAGAAGCTGATCGACCAGACCAGGGAAAGCTACTACGACGCATTGGGTCAGTCGACCGCCGACTGGCATGAGGCCGAACACGATCTCAGGCCGTGGACCAGCTACTTCCTGGGCATTCTGATCGCCGCCTATCGGGAGTTCGAGAACCGCACGGGCACGCTCGCGGGCCGTGGCTCCAAGAAGGCGCTGATCGTCGCGTTCATCGACTCGCTGCTGACTGACCAGTTCACGGTCTCCGAGGTCCGCGAAAGCGCTCCCGGCGTCAGCGACGCGCACATCAGCAAGGTTCTCTCAGAACTCAAGCGAGCCGGGATCATCGAATCGCTCGGAACGGGCCGCGGCGCCCGCTGGCGGCGCCTGCGCAGCGCCGGCTGAGCCCTCCGCCGCTCAGTCGATCTCGACCGTGTTGTGAAAGGCGTGACCGGCTGGGCTGGTCGCGAGGTAGGCGATCAAAGCCGTTCAGGTGCCCGCTCGTCCGTGCAACTGTGAATCGACGCTATGGATTTGCACGGTGGCCTTTGGAAACCAATGCACCACAATCCGGTGCATGATGCACCAAAATATGGGCCATCCCTGAGCGCTGGCCCGGCCAGACCTCGCCTCAGGATTCAGATTTGCTCAGCGCGCCCGGCGTCTTGTTGTAGGCGCACCTGAAGCTCTGCGGTTCGACGATCGGCTGCGAGCCGGCGAAGCCGCCCTTGTTGCCGTTGTCGTACACGTCCACGTACTGCAGCGATTCCGGGAACGGGTTGGCCGGCAACGGGATCGGGTTGGCTTGGCCCTGCCTCGGATTGCCGGTCGCGCCTTCGCTGACGCCCTCGAAGCCGGCGGCCGCCGAGCCCGCTTCGGTCGTGACCAAGGTCGAACTCATCTCGCGTTCGTCTTTGAGGCCCCGCGTCGGGTCCAGGTTGATCGTCGCGGTCAGCTGCGAGTCGTGGATCGTCGACTCGAGCTTGATGAACGCCGCCGCGCCGATCAGCTCCGAGGCGGAAGGCAGCCAGCCGCCGGCTTCCTCGCAGGTCTTGGAGGCGAACATGAAGTTGTTCTTGCCGACATCCGCGTTCGTCAGCGGGTAGACGGTCGTTTCCATGCACCAGCCGCCGCTGCCGCCGCCGACGCTGATCGAGTCCGGCGGGCAGGTCCCCGCCAGTTCGGTCGCGGTCTTGCCGCCGACCCTGGTCGCATCCTTGACCGTTGGGATCGCGGAGGCCGGGAATTTCCTGTTCTTGCCAAGCAGCAGTATCCCGCCCGCATGCGGCTTGGAGCTGACCGGGTGCCCGGCGATCGCGGTCGTGACCGCGTGGCGGGCGGCATCGGCAAGGCCGGTCGTCGATAGGAGGAGCGCCACGAGCGCCACGACCATCGCCGGGGAGGGCATCTTCGGCCTCATCTTCGCCATCGTCTCAGCTCCGTTTCCGCGACGCGCCGCTTCGCTCGCCGCGCCGGCTCAACGGTCCTTGCCGGGGTCGCGGGCGGGCGGGTTACGGCGAACGTCCTCCAGCTCCTCGATCGAGACCTCCTGGACGGTCGACAGCACCGCGTCGAGCGCGACCCCCGACAGCGTCTCCTGCTCGAGTAGCGCGGTTGCTGTCTCCTCGACGGTGTGCCAGTTGCGGTCGAGGATCACTGCTGCCCTGGCCTCGGCGTCGCCGACCATCCGCTCGACCTCGTTGTCGATCAGGTTCAACGTCTCCGGGCCGACCGACCCGAGGTCCTGGAGGGAGGCGCCCAGGAAGACCTCGCCGCCCTTCTCGCCGATCGTCACCAGACCGAGCGCCTCAGACATGCCGAACGAGGTCACCATGCTGCGCGCCAAGGTGGTGGCGGCGTGCAGATCGTCGTTGACGCTGGTCGACACGTGACCGAATGCGATCCGCTCGCCGGCGAGGCCCGCCACGATCGAGATCAGCTGGCGCTTGAGGTCCGGTTCGCTCATGATCAGCTGGTCGCGGTCGGTCAACATGTGCGCGGCGGTGCCGAGCTGGCGGCCCCTTGCCACGATCGAGAGCTTGCGCGTCGAGGTCGTATGGCCGAGCGCGTCGGTAACAACGGCGTGCGAGGCCTCGTGGACCGAGATCAGCCAGCGCTCCTCCTCGGTCAAGATATGACGCTTGGCGGGACCGGCAACGACCCTGTCGATCGCCTCCTCGAGCGTGTGCTGATCGATCTCAGCACGACCGTCCCTGACACTCAGCAGCGCGGCCTCGTTGATCACGTTCGCCAACTCGGCGCCGCTGAAGCCAGGAGTCTGACGCGCAACCTCCTCCAACGACGCGCCCGGCCCCAACGGACGCTTACCGCCATGCAACCTCAAGATCTCGATACGCCCGTGCACATCAGGGTTATCGATCACGATCTGCCGATCGAACCGACCCGGCCTCAACAACGCCGGGTCAAGGATGTCGGGCCTGTTCGTCGCGCCCATCACGACCAGACCACCATCACCAGCGAAACCATCCATCTCGACCAGGATCTGGTTCAAGGTCTGCTCGCGCTCATCGTTGCCCTGACCGATACCAGCACCACGCTTGCGCCCCGCGGCGTCAAGCTCGTCGATGAAGATGATCGCCGGCGAAGACTTACGAGCCTTCCTGAACAGGTCCCGCACACGCGCGGCACCGACCCCGACGAGCGACTCGACGAAGTCAGAACCAGACACCGTAAAGAACGAAGCGTCCGCTTCGCCGGCGACAGCCTTCGCCAGCAACGTCTTGCCCGTACCGGGCGGGCCCACCAACAAGACTCCCTTGGGTGCGGCGGCGCCGACGGCCAGGTACTTGGAAGGATCGGCCAGATAGTCCCTGATCTCCTTCAACTCGGCCACCGCTTCACCGGCGCCGGCGACATCAGCGAACGTGATCTTGTCCCTCGTGCCCTTCCCCTTCTTGCGGCCTTTGCCCGTGAACTGTGAGAAACCGGCGATACCACCCGCCGCGCCACCCTCGCCACCGAGCCGCATGAACAATGAGAACAGGCACACCAACAACAAAATCGGGATCAAAAACTGGACGACGATCGTCTTCGTGCCCTTACCCGACTGCTGGTCGACGGCGACATTGGCTCCACTGCCGCTCAGTTCCCTCAACAACTGCTGGGTCAGGGCGCCTGAAGCCGGATACGAAGCCCACAACAAACGCGGCACCACGATCGTCGTGGCCGCCCCCGTGGCGGTCAACGGAGCGACCGAGATCGTCGCTCCAGCCCTGGTCGTCACCTCGACCCTGTCGTCGTGGTCCAACACCAAAGCGTTCGAGATCTCCTTACGTTGGGCCAGCTTCTGGACCGTGCTCAACGGCGCCTGCGTGCCGGCACTGCTCGGCTTGATGTCTCCCAACAGCACCGCGAACGTGATCGCCAGGCCGATCGAGGCCAGGAGCAGGAACAGGGCCAAGGGGTCGCGCAACGCGATCCGCTTTGCGTTCTGAGCGAAGTCGCCGAGCGCCGCCAGCACCGGGTTACGCCGATGCGCAAGACCCGAACGCACAGCCGGTTTGGCGGCCGGGCCCGCGCCCGCACCGTTCGCGCCCGCGCCGTTGGCCGAGGGCCCGGGCGGGTAGGGCAGCCCCTCGCCCCCGGGCGCGCCGCGACCGCCCGCTGGATCGGGCTCGCCGCTGTCGTTGGGATCTAGATCGTCGTCTGTCACGAGCGGCGCCAGCGTCACACGGCGTCCAGCGAAAATCAATGGCGTTCACAAAAACGACACATCGCGCAAACCTCAGCTCGACAGTCTTGGACGCCGAGGCAAAGATCCATCGCGCATCCCGCATCGATCGATCCATCGAGTTGTTGCCAGCTCTCGGCGCTCCGCGCCACCGTTACCCAAGCCAGCAAGCCAAAGAAGGAGCAATGACGTGCGCGTAAACCGATCCCTGGCAGTCGCCGCGATCCTCGCCTTGATCCTCGCCGTGCCCGCCGGCGCGGCCGCCAAGCGCCTGATCGTCGGCGGCTCGACCTCAGTCCTGCCGCTGATGCAGAAACTGACGGCCGCCTATCACAAAGCTTATCCCCAGATCCCGGCCCCCCAGGTCAGCGGCGGCCAGTCGGACATCGGCATCAACGGTGCCGCGAGCGGCACCCTCGACATCGGCGACTCCTCGCGCGACCCGATCGTCGGCGTCGACCCGACGGGCCTGTCCTTCACAAAGCTCGCCCGCGACGGCGTCTGCATCGTCACGAACCCCAAGAACCCGATCTCGAACCTCTCTCAGCAGCAGGTCGAAGGCATCTTTACGGGCAAAGTCCACGACTGGAGCGAAGTGTCAGGCGCGAAGGCGTCGGGTCCGATCGACGTCTTCCAGAGGACCAGCGCCTCCGGTACCGAGGACGCCTTCCAGCACATCTTCTTGGGCGAATACCTCAAGATCTCGCCGAGCGCGGTCCCCGAGCAGTCCAACGGCCTCGAGCAGTTGCACGTCGAAAAGGACGAAAAAGCGATCGGCTTCGTGTCGTTTGCCTACACGACCGGCGTGCACCCGGTCCCATACCAGGGCGTCGCCTGCAACCTGCGCAACGCCAGGTCCGGCCAGTACCAGGGCGTCCGTAACTTCTGGATGGTCACCAAGGGCACGCCCAAAGGCGAAGCCGCCAAGTTCATCAAATGGGTGACCTCCGGCAACGCGACGACCAAAAAGATCATCAACTCGAGCTGGATCGCCGTCTACTAGCCGGTCCGGTCCGGTCTCGCTCTAGAACGGTGCCCGCCGGGGCTGCACATCGCTCGTTCCGTGCACGCCTCGGCGGCGGCGCTTTCGGCCACGGCGGTGGCGGCCTCGGCAGTGGCCTCGGAGACGATGGCCGCGAACGTGGACGCGCGCGCGCGGGCGACCGGCGCACCGAGCTGTTCTTGAGGGCGCTCGCGGTCGGCACGCTCGTTTTGATCGCCGCGATGGTGGTCACGGTCTTCATCGAAGCCTGGCCATCCTTCAAGGCCAACGGCCTGGCCTGGTTCGGCTCCGGCGGCAGCGCCGATCTGCAGCTGAAGGCGATGTACGAAAACGTGGCTCTGCCGGGCCACTCGTTGCTGTACTTCAGGGCTTGGCCACTGATCTGGGGCACGATCGTGACGACGGTCCCGGCGGTCCTGATCGCGCTGATCGGCTCGACCTTGGCGGCGATCTGCCTGACCGAGTTCGCTCCGGGGCCGATCCGCAGAACGATCGAACCGATCGTAAGACTGCTGGCCGGCGTGCCGTCGGTCGTTTACGGCCTGGTCGCGATCCTCGCTCTGGCGCCGTTCATCGAAAAAAGCTTCATCAGCAACGGCCGCAAGCAGTCGGTCATCTATGTGGTCCAGCTCAGCGGCGAGAACCTGACCTTGGCGATCGTCGTCTTGGCGGTCATGATCACGCCGATCATGGTCGCCCTGATCGCGGGCGCCCTGGCCTCGGTGCCGGCCTCCTGGAAGGAGGGCTCGGCGGCGCTCGGGGTCAACAGGTGGCGCACGATCGTAAGGGTCTCGCTGCACACCGCTCGGCCGGCGATCGCGGCCGCGACCGTGCTGGCCACCGCGAGGGCCCTCGGCGAGGCGATCATGCTGGCGATGGTTGCCGGCAGCAGGGGCTTCGCCGCCAACCCGCTCGACGGCCTGACCTTCTTCTACGAGCCGGTCCGGCCATTGGCGGCCACGCTCTTCCAGGAAGCCGACGGCCTGACGATCGGCCCGCTCGGACATACCCTGTACGCGATCGGGGCGGTCCTGTTGGTCTCCGCGACGCTGCTTTCGTTCGCGGGCTGGGCCGCCAAGCAGCCTCTCAAGCGCTACGGGATCAGGACTTAAGGGACCCGAAATGGCCGCTTCCGGAATTGCCTCCACGCCAGCTGGATCGCCTCCAGGCTCGCCGCCTGGCCCGGCATCGCCGCCGCCCGGCCTGCGGGTGATCTCGCCATCCAGGCAGGGCACCAAATCCTGGCCTTTGATCGATCGGGCCGGCTACTGGGCTTGCTGGGCCGCCGGGATCTCGCTGTGCGCGATCGCGATCGCGATCGTCGTCTACATGTTCGTCCAAGGACTCTCGGCGCTGAGCCTGCACCTGCTCGTGACCTCGCCCGCGGCGACGCTGCAGCAGAGCCAGTCCGGCGGCTTTCTGGACCCCTTGGAGGGCACGTTCATCATCACCGCGGTCGGCATCGCGATCGCCGCCCCCCTCGGCGTGGCGATCGCCGTGTGGCTGAGCGAGTACGGCAACGACGGCCCCCTGGCGAGGGCCGTCGAGTCGGCGATCGAGATGATCGCGGGCGTGCCGAGCGTGGTCCTGGCGATCTTCGGGCTGCTCGTCTTCAGCCAGAGCTTTCTCGGCTTCCTCTCAGAATCCACCGCGAGCGGCAATGCCACCGGAAAGTCGTTCTTGACGGCCGGCGCGATCATGGCGCTGCTGGCGCTGCCATTGGTCGTGGCCACCACCCGCGAGGGCTTGGCCCAACTTCCGGGCAGGATGCGCGAGGCCTCTTTTGGACTGGGCAAGACGAGGGCCACCACGATCAGACACGTGCTCTTGCCCTCGGTCAGGTCCAACGTCGCCGAAGGCGTCGTGCTCGGCATGGGCCGGATCATCGGCGACACCGCGATCATCGTGATCCTGTTGGGCGGCACCTTGAAGACCGAACCGGCCGGCAACGTCCCCGGCCTCGGGCTGTTGCGTGGGACCGGCTCGACGCTGACCAACTACGTCTACTACAACTCGCCCGCCGGTGAGGGCAACTCCCACGAAAAGGCTTACGCCGCCGCGTTCGTCTTGATGATCATCGTGCTCGTGCTCAACTTCGCCGTCGTTCGGATCACCGCGGGTCGCGGGTCGGACGACATCGGCGGCAGCTGGTGGCGTCTGGCGGCCGGACGGGGCTTGATCAGGACGCTGCGCCCGGCCCAGGAGCCGCGGGCATGAGCCCCGTCAAACCGATCAAACGCATAGCGGTCGACCGCGAGCCCAACGTCGTCGAGCCCGTTGCCGGCGCGCACGGCGGCGGCGCGGCCGCGGCCGTCGCGCGACCGTCGGCCTCGGCGCGGCTGCGCGCGGCGCGCCCCGCTGTCGGAACCGTACGCGAGCGCATGAAAGTCGAGTCTGTGTGGCTTGCGTACGGCGAGAACTGGGTCGTGCGCGACGTCAGCCTGCCGGTCCGCCAGGGCGAGGTCTTGGCCCTGATCGGGGCGTCGGGCTCGGGTAAGACGACCTTGTTGCGGTCGCTGAACCGGCTCACCGAGATCACCGCCGGCGCCGCCCGCGCGGGCGCGATCACGCTCGACGGCGAAGAGATCCACCAGCTCGAGGTCGATACGTTGAGGCGCCGCGTGTCGATGGTCTTTCAGCAGCCGAACCCGTTCCCGATGTCGATCTACGACAACGTCGCTTACTCGCTGGCCGAGCAAAGCCCGCCGCGCGGGCGCCGGCGCAGGCGGCGCAACGCCGAGATCGACCACGCCGTGCGCGACGCCCTGACCAGGGCCGGTCTATACGAGGAGGTAGCCGGCGACCTCGACCGCTCGGCGTTGCGGCTTTCCGGCGGCCAGCAGCAGCGGCTGTGCATCGCCCGGGCCCTGGCCGCGAAGCCTGAGGTCCTGCTCCTCGACGAGCCCTGCTCGGCGCTGGACCCGATCTCGACCGCCACGATCGAGGATCTGATCGTCGGCCTGCGCGAGTCGGTCGCGATCGTGATCGTCACCCACAACCTCCAACAGGCCTTCCGGGTCGCCGACCACGTCGCCTTCATGCACCTCGGCGAGCTGGTCGAGTACGGCCCGGCCGAACAGGTCTTCGACAGGCCGGCGGCCCCGCGCACGCGCGAGTACATCGGCGGAGCGTTCGGTTGAGCCGGCGAGGAGTTCGGTGAGAAGTGTTTGTATTTTTTTTCAAAACTACTTATGTATACACAAAATGTAAATACGATTGTTGTTTTGTAAAAGATATAGTCACTTCGCCCAGTTCACACTCACGTCACAGTAATGCCAATGTATAAACAAAGCGCTCATCGACTGGACCGCTCCGACAGGGCCCACAGGTGAACGCCCCGACCCCCATCGCGCTGGCGGCGCTGGCGCTCGCAACACTCGCGCTTGGTGGCTGTGAGAGCACCCAAGAACAGAGCACCAAGCTCGAAAAGGCGGCCAAGCTCGAAAAACGAGAGCACCCGGGGAGCGCCCAGCACGGGCTCTCGATCACGAGACCGAGCACCAAGGTCAGAGTCCTCGCCGCGGCCGTGCCCCACGACTCCGAAGGCGCCGCGGTGGCGATCACGGTCGAGAACGCGTCAGCGCAGGCCCTTGAAACGGTCCCGATCGCGATAGCGGTCAAGGGCGCCGGCGGCAAGCTCGTCTACCAGAACAACACCGCCGGCCTCGAACCGTCGCTGACCGAGATCAGCCGGCTGCCGGCCCACGGAACGCTGACCTGGGTCGACGATCAGGTCCCCTCCGCGGGCGAACCCGCAAGCGTCGCCGCGACCGTCGGCGAAGCATCGGCCGCCAACGGACCCGAACCCAAGATCGAGGTCTCCGGACTCCATCTCGCCGAAGCTTCGACCGGCGAAGCAGCCGGCACTGTGCACAACGGTTCGACCGTCAGCCAGCGACACCTCGTCGTCTACGTGACGGCCCTCCGCTCCGGCCAGGTCGTGGCGGCCGGCCGGGCCGTCCTCGCCGAACTCGCGGCCGGCGCCTGGATGCCGTTTCAGGTCTTCCTGATCGGCAGCCCAAGCGGAGCCCGGCTGCAGGCCAGCGCCCCGGCCGTGACCTCGGAATGACACGCTCTTTGTATACCCTGGTATACTGACTGCCATGGCAAAGGTCATGGTTTCAATGCCCGACGACCTCCTGAGCGAGGTCGACGCCGAGGCCAGCCGTCTCGGCACCTCCCGCAGCGCGGTGCTTCGAGACTTCGCCGGCGCGGCGCTGCGCAGGCGCCGCACCGATCGGGCAGCGGCGATGGGCGTGCTCTTGCGAGACGCCGCACGGCACGGTGGCGCGGCCGCGGAGCGCGTGAAGTCCACCAGGCCATGAGATGAGCACCTTGTTGTTGGACGCCAGCGTGATTCTCGCGGCATTCGACACCGACGACGAGCAGCATGGACCGGCCTGCGCGCTTCTCGCCGATCCAGAGGTCTCGCTAGCCACACTCGATCTTGCCCGCTATGAGGTCACCAACGTGGCCGTTCGTGCGTGGCGCGCGAGAGCCCGTACAGGCCCCATACTCGAAGCCATCGACCGGATCTCGGGAGACGGCGGGATCATCCCGTCGACGACCACGCTGCTCACCCGTGCCGCCGAGATAGCCGACGAGCACGAAATCTCTGTCTATGACGCCGCCTATGTGGCCGCGGCCGACCAAGCGGGCGGCACGCTCGTCAGCTGCGACATCCGCGACCTGGTCGGCAAGGACCTGGCCAGCAGCCCCGCCGCGATACTCGAACAGGGGACTTCCTCACCCGCCGACGAGAGCGCCGAGGGCACGGATACCCCGTGATTCCCCCTCAGCGCCGCCCCCGCTTGAGCGAGATCCCCTCCAGCACGTGGGCCACGGTCTCGCACGCGTCGACCGCGGCCTCCAGGGACTCGAAGATGTCCTTCCATCTGATCACGACCATCGGGTCGATGCCGCCCGCGAACAGCGAGGTCACGGCGTCGCGCTGCAGGCGGTCGCCCTCGTTCTCCAGGCGGTGAATCTCGACCAGGTGCGGGGCCAGCTCGCCGCCCCCGTGCAGGGCCTTCAAGGCGCCCAAGATCTCTGCGCCGGCGGACACCAGGACGTCGGCGAATCCGACGGCCTGTTCCATGGGCGCTTCGACCCCATACAGGTCGAGCTGGGCGGCGGCCTGCTCGGTGTAGTCGACGACGTCGTCGAGCGCGGTCGCCAAGGCGTAGCCGTCGCCAGTGTCGAAGGGCGCGCGCACCCGGCGGGCGCCGGCCATGCGATAGATGATGTCGTGGGTGATCCTGTCGCCCTCCTGCTCGCAGGCCGACAGGCCCTGGGCCAAGGTCTCGTGCTCTGGGAACGCGACCAGCAGCTCGCGCAGCAGCAGCGCCGAGCGCTCGACGTTGCGCCCGGCATCCTCCAGGAGCTGCGCCAGGTTCGTGTCTATGGGCCGCTTGAACAGACTCATCGCGGCAGATTATGCGCCGAGTGGATCAAGGGATCGCCTCTTCACGAGTTGTTCACGACTCGATCACGACATCGCAACCCGCCTGTAACGGAACCGTATGAAGCTGTAGGCCCGTGGCGGCTGAAGCCGACAACGCGAGCATCGTCCATGCCGGGGAACTGGAGATCAGGCTCGGCGAGGGCTTGGTGCTCGCGACCGGCCGGGCCTTGACGCTGTCGGTCCGCGAGTTCGAGCTGCTCTCGGCGATGGCCAGGCGCGCCGGAGCGATCGTCACGCGCGAGGAGCTTTACGCCCAGGTCTGGGGCGGCGAGCTGAGACCCGGCGACCGCTCGGTCGACGTTTACGTCAGCAAGCTGCGGGGCAAGCTCGAGCTGGCGATGCCCGACCGCCGCTTCATCCACACCCATCCGGGCTTCGGCTACCGCTTTCAGCCCCAGCCCGCGCACGAGCCCGTGACAGGGGCCCTTGCGGACCTCGAAACCGAGCGCGATGGCAGCCATTCCACCAGCCTTTCACAAAATGTTCACATGAGAGCGGTGGGCGACTCGTGAGACTGACGCTCTGACAACCAACAGAGGGAGACACACCAAGTGATCCATCAAAAGCTCGGCGCGCTCGCAGGCGTCGCAACCCTCGCGCTCGGCCTGGCTGCGTGCGGCTCAAGCTCCTCGACCACCGGTTCGACCAGCAGCGGCCCAAGCGCCACCATCTCCGGCGCCGGCTCCACGTTCGCGGCCCCAGTCTACGAACAGTGGGCCTCATCGCTGGCCAGCTCCGGCCTGACCGTCAACTACCAGGCCGTCGGCTCTGGCGCCGGGATCACAGCGCTCGAGACGAAGACCGTTGACTTCGGCGCCTCCGATCCGCCGCTGAAGCCCGCCGACGAAGCGCTCATCGCCAAGAACGGCAGCCCCGCCGTGCAGATCCCGATGTTCTTGGGCGCGATCACCGTCTCCTACAACCTGCCTGGTGTCAAAGCCGGGCTGAAGCTCGAAGGCTCGACGATCGCCGACATCTACATGGGCAAGATCAAAACCTGGGACGATCCGGCGATCAAGGCCCTGAACCCGGGCGTCTCGCTGCCGAGCACTCCGATCACGGTCATCCACCGCTCGGACTCCTCGGGCACGACCGCCGGCTTCACCGGCTTCCTGTCGAGCGTCGACCCCGAATGGAAGGAAAAGGTCGGCGAAGGAAAGACCGTGCAGTGGCCGATCGGCACAGGCGCGAAGGGCAACGCCGGCGTGGCCGGCGCCGTCCAGCAGACGACCGGCGCCGTCGGTTACGTCGAGCAGTCATACGCTCTGGAGCACAACTTCACGTACGCGTCGGTCAAGAACAATGCCGGCAATTTCGTGGAACCGACGCTCGCCTCGACCAGCGCCGCCGCCGAAGGCGTGACGGTGCCGGCGAACCTGGGCATCAAGATCAAGAATCCGACCGCGGCCAACGCATACCCGATCACCTCGCAGACGTTCATCGTCGTCAACAAGGACCTCTGCAAGGCGAACATCCCCGGCGGCGAAGTGGCCGCCAAGGGCGTCGTCAGGTTCGTGGACTACGGCCTCGGCGAAGGCCAAACGATCCTGTCCAAGGCCGACTACGCGGCGCTGCCAGCCGAAATCCTGACGAAGTCCAAGGAAGCCGCCGCTGGCCTGCAGTGCAACGGCGCCACCCTCAGCGGCAGCTGAGCATGACGCCACGGCCACACATCCGGTAGTGATCTAGGCCGTGGAGGCAGCGACAATCGAAGGCGGCGACCGCGCAAAACTCGCGCGGTCGCCGCTCGCGCGCCTGCCCGACCGGGCTTTGAAGTACGGCCTGACGGCCCTCGCGGCGCTGATCCTGGCGCTAATCGTCTACTTCTTCATCCGCCTTGCCGGCGAAGCCAAGCCGGCGTTCGCCAAGGAAGGCGTGATCGGCTTCGTGTTCGGCAACGACTGGAACGTCTCAGCCGAACACTTCGGGGCCTTGCCGCTGCTCGTCGGCACCCTGATCACGTCGGTCCTTGCTCTGCTGATCGGCGTGCCCGTTGCGGTCGCCACGGCGGTCTATGCCACCGAGCTGTGCCCCCTGCGCCTGCGCCCGGCGCTGACTTTGCTCGTCGAGCTGCTGGCCGCGGTGCCCTCGGTCGTATACGGCCTGTGGGGCATCTTCTTCCTCGCGCCCAAGCTCCAGCCCGCCGAGCAGTGGGTCGCGGACCGGCTGTCGTTCGTCCCGTTCATCGGCGGCGGCCTGGTCACGATCCCCAACTACTTCATCACCGGCCTGGTCCTCGCGATCATGATCCTGCCGATCGTCTCGGCGATTTCGCGGGAGGTCATGGCGACCGTGCCGGCCGACAACAAGGAGGCCGCTCTGGGCCTGGGCGCGACCCGCTGGGAGATGATCAGGATGGCCGTCCTGCCGTACTGCAGGTCTGGCATCGTCGGCGGCGCGATGCTCGGCCTCGGCCGGGCGATCGGCGAGACGATCGCGGTCACGATCCTGATCGGCGACGCCCCCAAGCTTGGCGAACACCTCTTCTCGCAGGGCTACAGCCTGGCCGCGGTGATCGCCAACGAGTTCGGCGAAGCCCAAGGCATCCACCGTTCGGCGCTGTTCGCGGCCGGTCTCGTCCTGTTCGTCTTGACCCTGCTCGTCAACGGGGTCGCGCGGCTGCTCGTGATCAGGGCCGCGCGCGCCGGCGGCCCGCGCGGCGCCACCGGGAACGCGGCGGCCGGCGGGAGCCAGGCCATCGCCAGCGCGGCGGCGGGAGCGTGATGGCGCATCATTCAAAGGGCGGCGGGAGCGTGATGGCGCATCATTCAAAGTCGAGGGCCGCGCGCGTGTGCGCGCGTGCGTACGCGCGCGCGCGTCCCTCCCGTTTCGGAACACAACTTCTTGTGCGGCCCGGCCCACGATGAGCGCTTCAAACCCACAGCCCGCCGACTCGCCACTGGCCCGCTTCGCGGTCAGCGCCAGACGTCGGCGCAGAGACTGGCTCGCCAGGGCCGGCATCTTGGGGGCCACGATCATCGCCCTGATACCGCTTGTCCTGATCGTCTACTACCTGCTCGAGAAGGGCCTCGGCGCGTGGAGCCCGAGCTTCTTTACGACCGACCCGACCGGCAACACCTTTTTCGGGGCCGCCGACATCGGCGGGATCAAGAGCGCGATTCTCGGCACGATCGAGATCGTCGCTTTGGCATCGGCGATCTCGGTGCCGATCGGCATCGGCGTGGCGATCTGGCTCGTCGAGTACGGCAAGGACAGCTGGTTCGCGCAGACCGTGCGCTTCTTCGTCGACGTCCTGACGGGCGTGCCGTCGATCCTGTTCGGCCTGTTCATCTACATCGTCTTGATCATTGGCACCGGCAGCACCTACGCCGGCTACAAGGGCTCCTTGGCGCTGTCGCTGTTGATGCTGCCGATCGTGATCAGGTCGGCCGAGGTCGTCCTGCTCTTGGTGCCCGCCGCGCTGCGCGAGTCGGCGCTGGCCCTGGGCGCGCCACGCTGGCGGGTGATCGCCAGCGTGATCCTGCCCACGGCGATGCCCGGAATGGTTACGGGCATGCTGTTGGCGATCGCGCGCGCCGCCGGAGAGACCGCTCCGCTGCTGTTCACAGCCGCCTACACCCAGAAGACGAGCTTCAGCTTGAACGGCTTCATGAACTCGCTGCCTGTGCAAATCTACAAAGACGTGACCTCTCCCACCACCGCCGTCGTCGACCGGGCCTGGGGCGCGGCTTTGACGCTGGTCGTGATGATCCTGCTGCTAAACATGATTGCTCGCCTTGTCTCGAGAAAGAGCCGACTTGCCTGACGCCGCCGCCCAAACGCCCGTGCCGGCGCGTTCGGCGCCCGAGCCCGTGAGCGAGCAGCCGCCCGCGACGGCCGGCAGGCCCGGGCACAGCGTGCGCCTGGAGAGTCTGAGGGCGTTCTACGGCCAGACCGAACAGGTCAAGGGCGTCGACCTCGAGTTCAAAGCCAACGAGGTGACGGCGATCATCGGACCCTCCGGATGCGGCAAGTCGACGATGGTCAGATGCATCAACAGGATGCACGAGGAGATCCCGGGCGCCCGCGCCGAGGGCAAGGTGTTGCTCGATGATTTCGACCTCTATGACCCTAAGGTCGACGTCGTTGCCGTCCGGCGCGCGATCGGGATGGTCTTCCAGAAGCCGAACCCGTTCCCGACGATGTCCGTGTTCGACAACGTCGCGGCCGGCCTGCGCCTCTCCTCGAGCGGACGTGGCGGGCGCTCTAAGGCCGCCCAGCAGGCGAAGGTCGAAGCGGCCCTGCGTGGCGCCGGCCTGTGGGAGGAGGTCTCCGATCGCCTGCGCGAGCCCGGCGCGAGCCTCTCCGGCGGCCAGCAGCAGCGCATGTGCATCGCCAGGTCCTTGGCGGTCGACCCGGAGGTGATCCTGATGGACGAGCCCTGCTCGGCGCTCGACCCGATCGCGACCCTGAAGATCGAGGAGCTGATCGACCAGCTCAAGTCCCGTGTCACGATTGTGATCGTGACACACAACATGCAACAGGCCGCGCGCGTGGCCGACCGGACCGCGTTCATGCTCGACGGCAAGCTCGTCGAGGTCGGACCGACCGAAGAGATCTTCACCGCCCCGAACGACTCCAGGACCGAGGAATATGTCACCGGCAAGTTCGGCTGACCCGGAGCGGGGCCCCAGCGAAATCCCCGATGCGCTCGGGCCCCGCGACGCGCCCGGTGCTGGCGCCAAAGCTATCGGCAACTCCGACGACGGTGCCGTTACGCAGGCCGCACAGGGCAGGCAGCACTTCCAAAGTCAGCTACAGGAGCTGCAGGACAGGGCCCTGGGCGGCCTTGACATCGTCGTCGAACAGCTCGATCGCGTGCTCGAGGCGCTCGCCCACCAGGACGTCGAGCTTGCCCAGATGGTGATCGCCGACGACGACCGCATCGACGGCCGCTACCTGGAGGTCCATCAAGGCATCCTCTCGCTGCTTGCCCTACAGGCTCCCGTCGCCGGCGATTTGAGGCTCGTTGCGGCGCTTTTGCACGTGATCATGCGGATCGAGCGGATGGGCGACCAGTGCGTGAACATCGCCAAGCTGATCCCGCTCTCCGGCCACGAGCCCCCCGTGCGCAGGGAGGTCCTCGAGGCGCTGGCCAGGATGGGCGCCTGTGCGCGCTCGGAGGTCGTGCAGTCAAGGGCGGCGTTCGCCGGGCGCGATGTCGAACTCGCGTTCGACCTCGTCAGGCAGGACCGCGAGATCAACGGCCTGAACAGGGACATCTTCAGGATGGCGATCGAGATCGGCGAGGACCCGGACACGAGGGAGTGGGCGATGCACATGATCCTCGTCGCCCGGGCTCTGGAGCGGATCGGCGACAACGCGGTCGACGTCGGCGAGCAGGTCGCGTTCGTCGTCACCGGCCTGTTCCGGGAGTTCTCGGACTCCTCGAACCCTTCCTGAGCCCACGGATGCGTCGCAATTAGCGGCTTTTCGATGTTAAGATTCTGTTACCGGAAGCGGGAGCCGGTGACACCGGTCCGGCCAGTGGCTTAGACTGCGGCGCAATGACGGAACTGAACCGCGCCACGGAGGAGGCGGCACAGTCCATCGCCCAGGGGGGTGTGTCGCCGAGGATCGCCGTGCTGGATCGCGACAGCGGCTTCATCCAGGTCCTGAGCAAGCGACTGGACAGGCTCGGTTGGGAGCACAGGGTCTTGGCGGGCCCCGTCCCGGCCGACGCGATCGCCTCGATGCGGCTGAGCGCGCTGGTCGTCGACCTGACGGTGCTGGCGCCGCAGGCGTGGGAGTGGCTGGAGCGGCTGTGTATCGCGCTGCCGGAGCTGGGTGTGCTGGTCTGCACGGGGCCATCGACCGTCGCCCAGCGTGTGCGCGGACTGCGGCTGGGGGCGGATGACTGGATCACCAAGCCGTGCCACCCTGAGGAAGTGATCGCCAGGGTGCAGAGCGTCGTGCGTTGCCGCCGGCGCGGCACGAGCAGGAGCGAGGTCAAGCCGGTCATCGCCGGCGACGTCGAGATCAGGTCCGATCGCTTCCAGGCGTACGTTCAGGGACGCAGTCTTGATTTGACGAGGCGCGAGTTCGAGCTGATCGAGCTGCTGGCCGCCGCCGAGGGCCGGGTGCTCGAGCGCGAGGAGATCTACTCGCGGCTGTGGGGCTACACGATGGTCAGGGGCGACCGGTCGGTCGACGTGTTCGTGAGGAAGCTGAGGCAGAAGCTCGAGAAGGCGTCGCCGCGGTGGCGTTACATCCATACGCACTTCGGCATCGGCTACCGGTTCGCGGCCGAGTCGCTCGACGCGATCGCGGCGGGCGCCGCGGACCCGACGGTCCCGATCGCGGCCGTGACGAGCGAGGCGACACCGGCCGGAGAAGACTCAGTCCGCACGGTCGATTGGAACACCGGCGATGAGGGCAAGCTCGCGCGGTCTCATGACGACCGTCAGCTCGCCGCCGGCGCCAGACTCTGATCGTACGACGGCGATCCCGCCCTTCTTCAGGTCAATCCGCGCGCCTGTCAGGTCCGCGATGAGCCGCGAGAGGTCGGGCTCGTGGCCGACCAAGAGAAGACGCCCATCCTGGGCCGGCACGCCCGCCAGAGCCTCGACCGCTTGGGATACGTCGAAGCCGCCCGCCAGGGGCGGGTACTCGCGCAACAGGGCCCGCTGACGCTCGCTCCAGCCCTCGGCCGCCAGCTCGGCGGTCGCGCGGGCCCTGACCTTGGGGCTGTAGAGGACCTCGTCGAAGGCGACCGCCATGTGCTCGATCGCGATGCCCGCGGCCCGAGCCTGCTGCTCTCCCCGTCCCGTCAGGCGCCGCTCCGAGTCCGCCCGGGTCCCGTGGGGCTCGGCGTCGGCGTGACGTAGTAGCCATAGTTGGCGCGCCATCCGCGCCATCAGGGTAGCGGGATGGGCGCGCGGGTGCGGGTCGGAGCGGGCGGACGGTGTAGCTTGGACGGAGCGATGTTCGACGACGAGGCACAGGCCGAGGATCAGACGCAAGCCGGGGCGGCGCGCGGCGAGCGCGCGGAAGACCTGAAAGATCAGAGCCTGTACATAAACAGGGAGCTGTCGTGGCTGGATTTCAACGACAGGGTCTTGCAGCTGGCCGAAGACGAGAGCGCGCCGCTGCTGGAGCGGGTCAAGTTCTCGGCGATCTATACGACGAACCTGGACGAGTACTACATGGTGCGGGTCGCCGGCCTGCACGACCAGATCGAGGCGGGCGTCGACAGTCCGAGCCAGGACGGGCGCACGCCGGAGCAGACGATCGCCGCGATCAGAGAGCGCGTGCTCGGCATGGGCGAGCGCTTGAGCAGGTGTTTCGAAGAGAGGCTGAGACCGGCCCTCGCCGAGCACGGGATCGCGGTCGTGGACGTGGCCGACCTCGACGAGGTCCAGCGGGCGGAGCTGGCGGGGCACTTCAGGCGCGTAATCTTTCCAGCCCTGACGCCCTTGGCGGTCGCTCCGGGCAGGCCGTTCCCGTACATCTCGAACCTGTCGCTGAGCTTGGCGGTGCTCGTGAGGGACCCGGCGAGTGAGGAGACCGTGTTCGCAAGGGTCAAGGTGCCGAGCGAAATCTTGCCGAGGTTCGTGAGGCTGGGCGAGAGCGAGCCCGGCCAGATAACGCTGGTTGCGTTGGAGGACGTGATCGCCGCCCACCTGGACGCCCTGTTCGCGGGCATGGAGATCGTCGACTGCGACGTGTTCAGGGTGACGAGGGACGCCGACCTCGAGGTCTCAGACGACGCGGCCGACCTGTTGCAGGCGGTCGAGGACGAGCTGAGGCGGCGCCGGTTCGGAGAGATCGTGAGGGTCGAGGTCGGAACGAAGTGCTCGGAGCGGCTGCGCGAGGAACTGGTCGAGCTGTTGGGGGTCGCCGAGGACGAGGTCTATCCGGTCGAGGGTTTGATGGACATGGGCGCGCTGTGGCAGCTCGTAAAACTGCCGGGCCACAACGAGCTGAGAGAGGAGCCGATCGTCGGGACGACGCATCCGAGGCTTCTGAGGCACGAAAGCGAGCGTCCGGACGTGCTTGGCGCGATGCGAGAGGGCGATTTGCTGGTGCATCACCCGTACGACTCGTTCGGGACCTCCGTCGAGCGCTTCGTGGAGCAGGCGGTAGCCGACCCGAATGTCTTGGCGATCAAGCTGACGGTGTACCGGACGAGCGATGACTCGCCGTTGGTGCCGGCTTTGATCGACGCGACCGAGCGGGGCAAGCAGGCGGTCGCTTTGGTCGAGCTGAAGGCGCGGTTCGACGAGCGCATGAACATCCACTGGGCGAAGGCTTTGGAGGAGGCGGGCGTCCACGTCGTGTACGGGCAGCCGGCCCTCAAGACCCATGCCAAGTGCGTGTTGGTGGTGCGCAGAGAGGGCGAGGGCGTGCGCAACTACGTGCACATCGGCACCGGCAACTACCACTCGGCGACCGCCCGGCTCTATACGGACTTCGGCCTGTTCACGATCGACGAGCAGATCGGCGCGGACGTGGCCGACATGTTCAACTACTTGACCGGCTTCGGCCGGCCGTTGCACTACCGGAAGGTCCTGATCGCCCCGAACCAGCTGAGGGATGGGATTTTGGAGCAGATCGAGCGCACGATAGAGGCGCACTCTTCTGGATCGCCTAGCCGGATCGCGATGAAGATGAACGCGCTTGTCGACGGCAGGTGCATAAGGGCGCTCTATGAAGCCTCGAAAGCGGGGGTCAAAGTCGATCTGAACGTGCGGGGCATCTGCTGTCTGCGGCCGGGTGTGCCCTGGAGTCTCAGAGAACATCAGGGTCGTCTCGATCGTGGGCCGCTTGCTGGAGCACTCTCGGGTGTACGCGTTCGAGAAGGGCGGCGAGCAGACGATCTACATGGGCTCGGCCGACCTGATGCCACGCAACCTGGACCACCGGGTCGAGCTGGCGACGCCGATCGAATCGAAGGCGCTTCAGGCCGAGCTGATGGACACCTTGGAGCGGGCTTTCGTTGACAACCAGAGCGCCTGGGAGCTGGGACCCGACGGTGATTGGCGGCGCCTTTCGCCGGGGCCCGATGAGCGTCCGCGCAACATGCAGCTCGAGCTGGCCGAGCTGCATGCCAGGCGGGCGATCGAGGCCGAGCGGTTGGGGGCTGCCGAGCCGGCGGGGGCTGGCTGAGTCCTCGCGGGCGTTCGCTTACGGCCAGTCGATCTGCTCGCCCAGCTCCTGCTCACCGATGTCACGTGAAAGGGCGCGCTTTGCCTCGCCTCACAAGGTGACGCAGGCGCCTTTTTCATACAAGCTACGCATTGCGATGTTGTACGTCATGTATGACACACAGGGCTGCGTTGGGACGAATTATTGAGTGTGATGCAACGTTGCATCTCTTGTAATAGAGCCAAAAGCGCCGAAATTGACACTCGACATTTGGCGCGGTATCCGTTACACTCCCGTCAACCATGACGGAGGCCGTTGAGGACCGTGAGCGCCGGCCTACACCGATGCATTCGCCCGTCAACTGGGCGCTGCTGGGGCTGGTGATCGAAAGACCGAGCTACGCGTACGAGCTGGCTCAGCGCTTCGAGCGCACCTATGGGGCGGCGCTGCCGCTGTCGAGCATCTCCCACGCGTATACGGCTTTGGGCACGCTCAAAGAGCGCGGGCTGATCGAAGAGCTGCCGGCGAGAAATGCCGGTCGCCAACCCAAGCCCCACTACCGGGCGACCGCCAAGGGCATAGAGGACTATCACGCGTGGCTGATCGGGCAGGTCGCGGACGAGCGCCGCCGCCAGAAGGTCTTTTTGCTGCAGCTGACCGCGCTGACGCGCGATCCCCGCCAGGCGATGCGGATCCTCGACGACTACGAACAGGCATGCCTGGACAGCAGCTGCACGACGCGGATCGCCACGGGCGAGGGCGGGGCTCCCAATGGCGCCCTAGCGCTACAGGCCAAACTGATCGCAGAGGAGAAGAGGCTGGCGGTCGGCGCCAAGATCGCGTGGGCCCGTTACGCGCGCGGCGAGCTGAAGGCGTTCGCCGGCACACGGGCGCGCCCGGCCGGCGAGCAGGCCGGCGGCCCCCCGGCGAAGGACTGATCGTGAGCCTGCTTGAGCTGCGGCATATCTGTAAGCGCCGCACGCACGGCGGGCGCACGGTCATGGTGCTCGATGACGCCTCGCTGAGCGTCGATCCAGGCGAACTGGTGGCGGTCTGGGGATTGCGCGGCTCCGGGCGCACAACGCTGCTGCGCCTGGCCGCCGGGATCGACGCCCCCGACTCCGGCGAGGCGCTCTTTGACGGCCGCGATCTGGCCGAGCACGGCGAGGAGGTCCTCGGCCGTGGGATCGGCTACTGCCAGAAGTCGTTTCGCACGGCCGCCTCCGGCCGAGACGCGATCGAGGAGGTGGTCGTCGGGCTGCTCGTCAACGGCGTGGCGCCGGCCGCGGCGCGCACCCGCGCGCGGGATGCCCTGGAGCGGGTCGGCGGCGAGCGTTTGGCGCGGCGGAGCGTGCGCGAGCTGGACAGCGCCGAGCGCGTGCGTTTGGCGATCGCCAACGCGCTCGCGCTGGAACCGAGGCTGCTCCTGGTCGACGAGCCCGTCGCCGGCGTGGACCTGCACCAGCGCGACGACGTCCTGCTCCTGGCGCGCTCGCTCGCCGACGAGGGCATCGCCGTCGTGATGACGGTCGGCGAGCTGACAGGCCTGTCCGGCGCCGACCAGTCGCTGACGATCGGCGACGGCGAACTGCGCGGCAGCCGCAAGCGCGAACTCGCGCCGGTGACGGACCTCAGCGTGCGGCGACGGGCGAGCGGGTAGCGGTGGCCGGGAGCCGGGACGCACTCCCGCGCCGACCGGCCGCGACATAGCGGCGCCGCGGCCGTTTGGGTTGGGGTTCGGCCGCGGCGCCGGGGAGGGAGCCGGGCGGGAGAGGGAAGCTACCGCCCTCGATGGTTCCCCCTTGAACGCCGCCGGGAGGACCGGGTGACGCCCAAGCTTTGAGGATCTCGCGCTACTTCTTCTTGCCCCTTCGCCCCTTCTTCGCCGCTTTGTGGGCCTTCGGATGGGCGGGTCGGCACCCTGTGACGCTGATCTTCGTCTTCTCATGGATCGCCGCGCCGTTCTGACCGATCATTTCGGTCGGCATTTCCAGGGGTGCGGCCACCGTCTCGGAGACCCTCTTCGTCACCTTGACGTTCTTGCCGTGACGTTTGACCGTGACCCTCTTGGAGACCGTCTTGGTCGTGGTCGGCTTGCAGACGTCCGTCGTGGCCGCCAGCGCTGAGTACTTGCCCTGTGGCAGCGTCAGTTCGAACGTGCTGAAGGGCGCGTCGGGGACCGTCTTGAATGTGGTGCTCGTAACGCCCTTGCGGCTGATGAACGTCGAGCCGACCAGATCGATCGTGACACCGTCGCCCTGCAACACGATCGTCAGGCTCGGGAACGCTTCGCCGCCGTGGCTCACGAAGATCGCGGGGCCTTCCAGCGGGACCGGCAGGAGCGGGGTGTGCACGACCGCGTAGCCGATGTGCGACGCCGCCGGGCATGCCGCCGGGTTCGTTGCGAACACGGATGCCAGACATGCCTTCTGCAATGTCGTCAGGCGCGAGGGCAGCGCCAGCGGCAGTTCGACTTTGACCTTCGCGATGTTCGCCTCTGTGCCCTGTTGGCCGATCCCGGACGATCGGTCATTCGGGGTCGACACCTTCGCGACCAGCGACGCGCCGTTCTGGTTGAAGCTGTCGCTGGCCTTCGTGCTGACCGCGAATTTGGGTTCGAATTTCAGGCTCGCGCAGTTGGTGGCCTGGAAGGAGTTCGAGAAATTCACGTTCGCGCCTTCAGAGCCAGCGATCGCGCCGGTCAGCTTCAGCGGTTCGCAGTCGGTCGGATTGAACATGAAGCCGGGACGGTTGATCAGGACGTTGACTTTGCGGATCTGCACAGGGATGCCGTCGATGATGTGCGGGATCGCGTGGGGCCCTGTCGGGTCGGTGGTGACAGTGAGCTGCGCCGTCGAGGGATCGACCTCGATCTTTGCCCTGACGACGACGCAGTCGCAGGCGGGGTTCTGGTTCGGGTTGGCGGTGTCGTGCTCGAGGTCGAACGGGCCGACCTTGACGGGGTTGACGATCGACAGTCCGAACGGCGCGCCGTCGTATTTTTCGGTGATGTAGACGCGGCCTCCGTGCACGACGACGGGGCTGGTGCCGGCGCCGGCGGTGACGGTCGTTTCGCCGATCAGGCTTTCCGGGCCGCAGGTCCCTTCGTTGGCCTGCGCTTCGGGGCAGAGCTTGACGCTCGAGAGCATGCCCGACAGGCCGGGCGGCGTGTGCAGCGTGACCGACCCGAACTGCTGGTTTGCGTCTTCGCGGCTGATCGTGGTCGATAGGGGACTGAAGGCGCCGGCCTGGTTGTTGATCGTGCCCGCCGTCAGGGACGGTTCGAAAGGCGCGGTGCCGCTCGAGGGGCATGGCGCGCCCCGGGCCCCGCTGGCGATGTGGAGGGTCGCCGGCTGCAGGTGCGGGACGTCCGGTTCGGAGTAGGGATAGAGCTTGGCTTCCGTCGTGTACGTGCCGCATGTCGGCGGTGTCACGAGGGGACTGCGCTGTCCCTGGCGGAAGCTCAGCTTGAAGTGGCTGAACGGCAACTGGGGCAGGTTTTCGAACGTGCTCGTCAACTGCCCCGTGGCCTGGTTCTCTTCTAGCCGGCCCGCCAGTTTGATCATCACTCCGGTTTCGGGGTTCTTTACGACCACGTACAGGGCGAGCAGCGACCCGAACGGGTTCGCGTTCTGACTGGCGATGTAGACGTTCCCCGTGAGCGTCTGTTCCAGGAGTGGCGAATTCACTTCGACGGTCCCGATCTCCGATTCGGACGGGCACCCGGTGCCCGGCTTGGAGTCGATCGTCTCCGATTCGTACTGCGCCTGCGAGCACGCGCTCAGACCGCTCGCGAGCGACGGGTTCGCGACCACTCCTTCCGGCAGGGTGACGACGGCCTTCCGCACCTGCGATTGGGCCTTGCCCTGGGCGGCGGTTATGCCTTCGTCGTCGAAGTTGATTTCGAAGTTCAGGCCCGTCGGAGAGCTGGCCGATTCGGTCGTCGGCAAAGAGCTGACCAGCGGCGCGAAGCGCAACTGGTTGCAGCTGTTCATCGCCGGCATCGCCAGGCCGGTCGGGAACGTGAAGAATTCGCTCTGGTCCAGCCACGAGTCGGCGGACACGCTCGACTGCAGCGGCCCCGAGCATGACGTCGGCAGCGTCTGGAACGACGGGGGTTCCGATTCAGGGCTGTCGATGCAGGGGAAGCCTTCCGTTTCCCCGCGCGCGTGCTCCAGACATCCCCAGCCGCGAACGTTGTCGTGCCGCTGATCTCCCGGCGTGCCCCAGAACGTGACCGTGCTCGAGAGGAATCCCGCCGTCTGCGTGGTGTTCAGCGCGCTGACGGTGACACCGTAATCTTCGCCGCTGCCGCTGCGCAGCGAGGCGTCGAGGATGATCCCGAGTTTCGGCGCCGCGATGTAGAAGCCGAAGCGCGCCGGCTCACCGTAGGCCGGTTCCAGATTGAAGATCGGTTGGGTGAACGTCACGAAGCCGCGCAGAACGCCCGGTTCGTTGACCGTCACCGACGCGATGCCGACGGCGCTCTTGGTTTCGCACGCATCGCCGAGGTCCCGACCGACTTCGACGTCCTCGAGGAACCGGTCGAGCGGGCAACGCGGCAGCGCCTGCGGGTTGCCGATCAGCCCCGGCGGCAGCTTCACGTTGATGTCCTTTACGAGCTGGGACGGTTCGGCTTTGGGCGTTTCGCCGAGCGAGGCCGGATCGGAGCGCTGGTCGAGCGTCAACGTGGTCGTCAGCTGGAACGGATGCGATCCGGCCTGGGTCGCGGGCAGCCCCCCTTCTTCTTCGGGGAGCATCTCGTATTCCTCGAGGCCAAACCCCTGGGCAGGCCCCACCGGCAACGGCCTGCTGAGCGCCGCCGAGGACACCTGGCCACCGGAGACGGTCATCCCGATCGTTTCGCTCGGGGAGGCCGCCGCTTCCGCGACCACGTCGATGCGCACTTCGACCTGCCCGAAGGGGATCACTTCACCCGCGTACGAGCAGGTGAGCGATTTCAGCGTGCAGGACATGCGGACGCGTTCATCGAGGGTGCCCGTTTTGGGCGCCGTCGCCGACATGCCGACAGCCCTGACCGTCGGCGGCAGGGCGCCGGCGATCTCAATCGGGTCCGAGGCCCCCTCGATCGCCGCGACTCCGGCGTTTACCGCCGACAGGACGATCTGCCCGTCGGCGCGACCGGGCGTCTTGACGGTGTCGCTCGCTTTGTGGGTGCCGCCCGCCAGCGACACCGAACTCGCGTGCATCTCGGCGACCGGCTGATCGGCGAGCCCACCGGTAAACGTAACGACCCACGAGTGCGAGGAGGAGGTGTCACCCGCGCCTTCGGCGACCGAGACGTCGCCTTTGCCGTAAAGACCTTCGAGCGCGCTCTGCACCGTTCCCGCCGGGGCGTCGAACGCGACTTCCACGACTTCGTTGGCGCCTTCTTCGCGCTCGAGCGAGAACTGGCCGCTGGTCGCGCTGACGCTGACTTCCTGGATGGCGTCAGTGGCGGTGCCCGGTTGCAGCGAGGTTGGACGCGACTGGACGCCGGCCGTCCACCAACCAGACCCCGTATCGGCCGATACGGGGACAGCCACCGCAAGGGACAGGCAGAGGACGACGAGCGCACAGATGGCGAACCCCGCTCGGCGCCTGACGAGACCGTTGGACGTGTACGCGATGCCTGGGGTGATGACGGAGTTCATGAGCGACCCCCCTTCTTGTTGCCGGTCTTCTTGGCTGACGAGGATCCATGCGAGCGTGGTCCGTAGGCACGTCTGGCTCGACGTTCACAGAGCGCCCGTTTGCGTTTGGCCTTGTGCCGGCACGCCCTCAGCGCCACGGCGAGCTTCTGCGCCCTGGTGAGCGCCTTCGGCTTGGGGGAGCCGGCCGCCGGCAACGGCTGCACCAGGTTGCCGATACCCGCGAACGTCTGCGAGGCCGGCGTGACTTCGCCCGCGGCGGGCGCGGGCGCCTGGCAGGATTCGCCTTCGCATACGGTGGCCGAGGATGCCGGCGCCGGAATGCACGGCGAGGCGGTCGTGCATTCGTGGGCGTCGTAGACGTCGATCGCTTCGTCCCGGTCGGCCGAGGAGAGCCTCGCGGAGGTCAGGAAGAAGACGTCCCCGCCCGTTTCGGAGGCGTCGAGAAACGCCGATTCCCGAGGAGAGGAGCCCGAGGAGATCAGATCGACGCAGCCACCGGACGATGCCGCGAACGCGGGGCTGGAGATTTGACAGCCGCCGGCTCCAGGTGGCTCGTACTCATAGACGTCCTCGGTTTCGTTCGTGTCCTGGGGCACGAGTGTGTCGCGGCTGTCGAAGAACAATCGCCCGCTGTCAGACAGGTAGCGCGACTGGTATAGATCTTTCCCCGACACGTAGGGCGTCCAGCCCGGCACGTTCGCCGCCAGCCAAGCCTGCTGACTCCAGACGCGGTCCCCGCTGGAAAGTGTCAATTTGGGCCCGTATTCGGCGCCGATCGGCCGCGCCCCCGTCGGGTCGCACGAGGCACAGACGAGGCTGCCTTCTCCCCCGTTGCCCGCCGCGTCGTACAGGTAGACCTCCTCGTCCCGTTTGCCGCTGTGCAGGTCGCGATTGTCATAGCCCGTAAGGGGCATCTGCGACATGAACGCAAGCCATTCGCCGTTGGGGGAGACGCGAGCGGGGAGATCGTTGAGTTCCAAGCTCCAATCGGGAGCGTCTTCGCCCGAGAGCGCAGCGACCAATTTCGTCACCCCCGCGTGACGAACGTACAGATCGCAGAACTTGCCCGGCTCCGCTGGCTGTCCTATGTTTTCACATGTACCGGGGGTTGCGCCCTGCGCCAGCACGCCGTCAGCCACGAAGTACACGTAGGACCCGTCCTTGGAGGCGCCCAGCACCGTGCCCTGCACGCCGCCCGCCGGAGTCAGGTCGGAGAGCTTGCAGTGCGGCTTTTCGCCTTCCGCGCTGATTTCGCACTCGTAGAGGTCCGGCTCCCGTTCTGATGCTTCCGAGCCGGGCGTGAGCTGCTGTTCGTCGGTGAAATACACCTTGCCACCGGCGCTGCTGGCGACCTGGAAGACGGGGGTGGGCCTGCCTCTTCCCGTCCCCCCCTGCACCGTGTCGAGTTTGACGGTGCTGCCCAGGTCCATGTCGCGCTCGTACAGGTGCGATTCAAACGACCAGACCACGCGCGAGCCGTCGTCGGAGATGGCATGCCGGGCATCGCCGTCTGTGCTGTTTGCATAACCGAGTTCCGGAAAGTTGGCGGAGCTGATTTTCGCCGGTTCCCTGCTCGGGAGGACGCTGGCGAGCGAAAGTTTCCCGTTCGCCCACTCGTACAGGCCACCTTCGTCGCCTTTCAAGCCGGTGAGACCCACATGACGCGACGAGACGATGACGTGACCGAGATCTGGCGTGGCTCCGACGAACCTGGGGCCGCAGACCAACCCGCCACGGCACGGTTCTCGGTTTTCCTCCACTGGTCCGAACACAGTTCCCGGCGGGACGTCCGCGTGTTCGGCGACCGCTGGGACGCATTCGCTTCCCGCGGACGGGCAGCCGGTAACGAGCGGCCGGTAACAGGGCATGCTGGCGGGCGTGCACTGACTTTCCGGATTACCGCTGGCGAAGTCGGTGCGCAGGAAGGGCGTCTGTTCCGATGCTTCCGCCGAAAGCGACGGATCGAGTATGCCGAACGGCTGGACGGCCGCCGACGAGAGGTCTTCGGAGAAGAAGCGATATTCCTGCCCGGCACCGACACTGTAACCGACGGCGGCTTCACGCGGGAGCGAGAGATCGCGCGAACTCCACCCTTCGGGGCCGCGCACCGAGAGAACCTGCACCTGGTTGGCATAGCCCGGCGACTGAGCTTCCGTCGGCACGCTCGCCAGATAGGTGAAGGCGTCGCCTTCGACGGCCGCCTGCTGAACGCCGGCCTCCTTGTAGGGCTCGAACAGCGCGCCGTGCTTTTCGACGGGCGAGACCAGTTCCCATTCGCGACCGTCGAGCATGGGGAACCCGCCGGGCGGCTCGGTCGTAAACGCCAGCGCATCGGAGTGGTGTTCCCCGCCGATGTTGACGCCGCTGGCGCGATAGCGGTAGACAGTGCTCGGCAGCAGGCCTTCGACGGTCTGCTGCACCGCGACGTCCTGAGATCCCGACCCGAGCCCACCGTCGGGTGCGGGCGTGCGGTCGGCGCCGGTGAAGGGGTCGCGCCCCGCTTCGACGTTGGCCTGATATTCAGCTTCGGTGAGATATTCGAAGCGATAGGCGGAAGGCGCGCCAAGCGGGTTCATCTCCGCTTCGAGCGTCGCCGAGATGGAGCTGACCCTGCTGACGCTCAGCGAGTCGACCTTTACGGGGGGTCCGGTTTCGAACGTCGGTTCTTCGGTTTCTGCCCGACACAGCTTTCCAAATTCGCATTCGCTGACTGCGATCAGTCGGAGATGGTAGAGCGTTTCCGATTTCAGGTCCTTCACGGGTTCGCTCGTGGTCGGTTCGGAGAAGCCCGCGGGCAGCGACCGTTCAGGCGTCTCGCTAGCTTCATCGAAACCGTGCCCGGAACCGTTCTGTGCCACCGATTTTTTGAACTGTCCGTCGGTGACGTACTCGAAATGGTATTTTGTTTCGTGGTTCTCCGGGTTCAGTATCGCGTTGAAAGTCGCGGTCGATCCTCCTATCGGGAACGCGAACAGCCCGTTCCCACGCAACAACGGACCGGGAGGCGGAAGCTGAAAACTCTGCGCGGAACCGCCAAAGGCGACAGTGTACAGACGCGCCGCCTGAATGCCGACAGACAGAGTCCGCCCGCATAACCCACCCACGGTTCGTGGGGTAGCTCTCCAGCGCCAAAAACCTCGAGCTGAGCGCCGCTGGTAGCATCGAACTCAACAAAGTGGAACGTGTCTTCTTCCGGGCCCGGTTCGCTGTCGAGGACGATCAGATGACCCGAGTCGTCAAGCGATATGGTCTGCGGGTAACCAAATTCGCCCTGTTTAGCTTCTAGGCTTGTTCTAGCGCTTTCCTCGACTGTGTAAAGCAATTCTCCGTCTGGCGCGAGCTTGCGGACACCTTTGACCTTTGCGCTCAACACGAAGAAATCACCTGAGGCATCAACGGCGAGCGAGAAGACTCGGCCGGCACCGGGCAGTAGGAGTTCCGAGACGAATTCGCCAGACGCGTTAAGCTGCTCTATCCGTTCTTCCTGGCCGATAAAGACATCTCCTTCATCCGGTCCCCCAAAGTTGTCGACGGCGATCGGGGCACTACTCTCAGCGGAAAATTCACCGGGTCCCGATCCGGGAGTTCCTTCGCCGCATTGGTCACCCGCTTCAATGAAGGCGGCCGTGCAGAGATTGCCGGGATGACTTGGACCTTTGTCTACATCACCCCCGATGATAGACAGAAGCTTGCCTGACGCACTGAACTCCTCCACCCTATTCTCATTGTTGTCATAGACGTAGACGGCATGGCTCGCGTTGTTGACGCCGACAGTAAGAGGATACACCTCGCCGAGCCCTGGGCCACCGGCGTTAAACGTGCCCGTCTCGCAGGACGTCGTGCAGACCTCCAGCCGTTCGGCGCCGTCCAACACCCCGAACCCGAATGCGCGCTCGAACGTTCCCGTCGCGCTGAACGCGTCCACGCGATGGTTTCCGTTGTCAGCGATCCACACCGTCCCGTTGGACTGGTCGACCGCGGAAGCATACGGTAGGGACACCTGCCCGGCACCATGCCCACCCGTGGCGAAAACGTCCGGGAACGGAAAGGCGCCGGCGCTGCCGGGAGAAGTGGCCATTGCCATGAGCACGCAGAGCGAGAGCGCGCAAACGAGCATTGGGAGGACGCGCTGATATGACAAGCGAATGGGTTTGGTTGGGTGCGTTGCATTGGGTTGTCCTCGCTGTCCTGTGTACGGTTGAGTGGTGGGGCGTGGTTGGCTGGAGGTGTGGTGGAGTGTCAGGTCTGTTCGAGTGAGTCTCGGACGGCGGATCGTGCCGTCCGAGACGTTGCTGGCGACCGGCGAGACGGCCGCGGCTCTTGCTATTCGGCGGTCACCGCCCAGTCGCCGCTTGCGTATGCGCCTTTTTCGACTTCGCTTCCACCAGCATCGCGCCGGTGCGACCGGCACCTCCTTCGCCGGGTATTTCGACGTTCAGCAATGCGAAGTGGTTCAGTTCGATCAAGAACGATTCGCCGAGGTAGACGCACAGGTTGCCGGGTTCCGCGGTTGGATTTTCGCTGCTGCCGCCACCGCAGCCTTTCCTGCCGCGCCTGTTCGCCTTCGCCGACGATGTGGACGTGTTGTTCATCGAGCGGTCCTTGGAGCGGCACCGCAAACGAGATCGGGATGTGCAGCTGCCCGACACCGACTTTCGCCGGGAGCGATGTGAGCCCCCAAACACCTGTCTCGGTCGCGCCTTCGGGGAATCCTCCGACCGGCCACGGTTCACCTTTATCGCCTTTAGGTCCCTGTTCGCCTTTCGGGCCCTGCGGGCCTTGCGGGCCCTGTTCGCCTGGGCCCTGTGGGCCGGTTTCGCCTTTCACACCGCCAGCGCCGTTGGCGCCGTTCGTGCCGTTTGCGCCGTTCACGCCGTTCTTGCCGGCGGGGCCGGCTTTGCCCTGGAGGTGTTTCAGTACGGCCGGGCTGATCTGCTTGGTCGAAGTGATCAGGTACTTCTTTGCGGCGTACGCGCCACCGGTCATCGCGAACAGCAACGCGAGCGTCGCGATCACCGTTGTGGGGGTCATGTGTTTGCGTATCGCTTTGAGCATTTTATTTCCTCCTGAATGTCGTGCCTGGAGACGCTCGGCGCTACGCAGGCCTGATTGAGGGTTGTTACTGAGTTCAGCACACCTTGATTTGATCTTAAATGTTAAAACACATCGATTTATTGGGAGTTGCGGTGTCTCGCTCACCTCTCCGCCAGGCGCACGCTTGGCACGGCGAACGGGCACACGAAAACCCGTCCGCATCAAAGGGTCCTCTCCTTCTCGGAGCCGCCGAGCAGCAGGAAAGGCTGGGTGCTGATCCGCTCGCCCCGGCCCGTCCCGGTGATCAGCGTCAGCGTGTAGCGGCCCGGGCGCAACGCGCACACCGAGGACAGCCCAGGCTGAGCCCCGTCCCCTCACACCACCGCCGCCGCCGCTGTCGCTGCGTGCCGCTGCCATCCCAGTGGCGTATACCGTGCCGTGCCGGGACAGCGTCGCCTGGGACGCCGTAGCGGACGAGCCCATCGCTGTGAACGTGACCGTGCCCGATACGAGCCTGGTCGTGCACCTCTGCGTCTTCCTTTCTCCCTCTGCTTGACAGTCTTGCACGTCACCAGCTCCACCGCGCCACCGGGACCAGCGGCACCCGCGGGACCGGCGGGACCCCTTGGGCCCTGGTTGCCCCGAGCGCCGGCCGCTCCGGTTTCGCCCCGTACGCCGTTCGCGCCCGGTTCGCCGTCGCTCCCCGAGCTACCTTCCGTGCCCCTTGGGCCCTGCGAGCCCGGTTCGCCCTTCGGTCCTTCCTTGCCCGGCTGCCCTTCCTTCAAGAAGATCGCGGCGACTTCGACCTCGCTGGAGACATCGACTTCGCAGCTGGTCGCGGTCTTCGCCCTGCAGCCGATCCAGCCGGCGAACTCGTAGCCCGTTGCGGGGTTCTCTTCCAGCACCACCCCGCTGCCTTCGTTGAATTCGGCCGCGCATTCCGACTGAGCGGGCCCGCACCTCAGGCCCGGCGGTGTGGCGGTCTTCACTTCGCCTTCGCCGTATTTGAAGACCGTGAGCTTACGCAGGTGCGAGACCGAGAAGTTGGCCGCCGCTTTGACGTCATGGCCGGGCATCGCGAATTCGCACGCTGCGGTCTTGGCGCCCGCGCAGGGGCCTTCCGTCCATTCTTCGAAAGCCCATCCCGATGGTGCCCGCGCTTCGAGCTTTACAGCGCCTGATTCCTTGACTTCTTCAGAACAGGTCCTGGCCGACCCGCCTTCCACGCATGCGATCGTCCCCGTACGGCGAGGACTTCCCCGCCGCCCGTCACCTGCGCCGTCAGCTTGAACTTCGTAGCCGGTTCAGAGACGAATTCGACGCTCACGGCCTGCGCGGTCGTGATCTGAACCGCGCATTTTTCATTTCCCGGCCCTGTGACGCTTTCGCAACCGCTCCAGCCACCCACTTTGCCTTCCACCGGCACCGCATCCAACGTGACGCTCTGCCCGTGCGAGAAGACCGCTTCGCAGGTCAGACCGCAGTCCAGACCGGCCGGTTCGCTTGTCACCGTCCCACCACCCGTCCCTGTCTTCCTGACCGCGAGAGTGTTTTCCAGCAGGAACGTCGCCTCGAGCGCGCTGCTCGCGGTGAGCGCGAACGTGCAGCTGGCCTGCCGCTGGCGCACGACGCGGCCGAGCCGCTGCCGGCGCTCCAGCCGGCGAACACCGACCCCGCTTCAGCACTACCCCTCAGCTTGACTTCCGTACCTTCAGGGTATTCTCCGGCGCATTCTTCGAATGCCTGGTTGACTTCGCATGTGATCTTGCCGGTTGTTCCCGTCCGTCGAAACCGTCAATTTGTTTTCCACAGGCGTGCCCGTGAGCGGCCCGAACGCGTAGACGCTGTCTTTGCCGTGCGCCGCGTCCCGGGAAGCGACATAGACATCACCCATGTTCGGGCTCGAGGAGCCGTTGTCAATGGCGATGTCATCAGGGCCGCGAATGTCCTCCAAATGCAGCGTCCCGCCGAATTCTTTCGGTAGTTTCGAGACATAGGCCCCGGATGCACTGAACTCATCGACGACGCTCGTCGTTTCCTCTTCGTTCGGCACCGAGGACATCACGAAGAAGTCACCACTGGACTGATCGACGGCGAGATCGAACAGGTTCGACGACGACGAGAACTTTGTTTTCGCCAGGATCGCACTGCCCGCCGGATTCAGGACATAAGCGCTCGCATGAGCTTTGTCGATCGCGTACACGTCACCGTTTGACCCATACACGTCCACACCGTAATATTCGGGTTCGGAGACCACTCCTTCCCCATCGTCCCCGACACCAGACGCCCGCCGGGGTGTACGACGCTATGTGTTTTGCCTCCGCGACATAAAGATCTTGGTTTGCGGGATCGATCGCCACCGCGTGCGCTTCCGATTCCGCCGCGTTCGGGACGATTACACCTTCTTTGCCGGCGCTTTTGTCGATTTCGTATTTCGTTCCCGCGACCGGCGGATACGCCGACGGCTTGTACTTCGTCACACCACGGTTATACACCTGGACATAAACGTCGCCACTGGAATCGACCGCCAAGCCTGACGGCCCGAAGTTTTTGGGTGCAATGACACTAAAAGTCGCGATTTCGCTACCGGCCGGCGAATAGACCGTGACCTTGTCCAAGAAATATTCCGAGACATAGAGGTCGCCATTCGAATCGGTTGCGAGGCCCGACGTTGACGCCCCTTCCGCGAAGACATCGATCAATGAATGGGAAGAGAGGTACGGATGTTCTTCGGCCGCCAACGCCGGCTCGCCGACCAGCGCAAGGAGCGCGATGCTCGCACACAGCGACATCAAGCCAGTTAGGGACATACCGCGAACACTCATTGCACTACCGATCCTCTCTTCAACAATCAAAGGCTGAAATCCAACACCGCGACATCACGGTCGCGCTGGGGGCGCGGGGCCCCGAGGCCCCACACCCACTGCTCCTCACGGCCATCGCCGTGTGTAACACGCTCCTACCGCTACCTGATGACCACTTCCTTCTTCGGGCCGAGCGCCTCGGTCGTTTCCAGACCAAAGCCCATGCTTTCCGAAGACGCGCCTTCCGTCACTTCGGCTTCAGCGGCGGCGAATTTCGACGGTTCGCCTCCTTCGATCCAACCTTCAAGGCTCTGCGCCCCGGTCGAATTATTGACTGTCCAAACACCGAGTTCGCCCTTGGACGTCGGCGACACTTCACCGGTGACAAACGGCAGGGCGGTCGTGATTTCAAACGAAACGCCACCACACGAGTAAGCCGGAGCAAAGAACAGCACCGAGATGCCCGGATGCGAGATCGCGGGGACCGTTTCTTCCCTCAGCAAACCGACAAACGGGACGACGATGCTCCCCGTACAATTCACGGCTTTCGCTTTCGTGACTTCATTCGTAGCCGCGCACTTTTCGAACGTGATCGTGCCTTCCAGATAAGCCGGTTCTTCGATCGACGCGCTGTCTTTGTCCTTCTTGCAGACGACCTTCCAGACGATTTTGCCCGCCTTGGAGTAGTAGAAGGTGCTCGTCTTGCTCTTGCCTTCGAAGCTGACAGGGAACGCCAGCGGCGAGGTCGCGTACTTGCCTTCGCCTCCGCCGTTCACTTCCGTACAGGCCTTGTCGTTGAACCCGCCCGTGTTCTTCGGACTGGCCTTGCTGCACTTCATATATTCCGGTTCGCTCGCCGAAGCGCTGCCCGCCGCGACCGCGCCGAACGCGAACACCGCTACCAAACACAACCCCACAATCTTGATCTGTCTCATGCTGTCCATTCCTCCATATTCCATTCTTGGATTAGATCGACCCGCCCCGGAAGACCGGTCTCTTCCAACAGCGCACATCCACGCGGCAACAGTCGCCGCCGGCGTACGCTCGCCACCGCCCGGGACGCCAGCGATTCGGCCCCCGACGCGATGCACGCTTGCCGCAGGCAGGAGGAGAGCTCAGCGCACAAGACGCCCAGCGAGTGTGAGACCCATACATAGACCGTCCTCCCATTCCCTTTACCCTTCTTCTCCTCGAACCCCATCCCGACCGAAACGGCCCTGGCAAGGGGTTGGCCTCTCCTCCAATTCCTGCCTGCCAGCCAAGATGACGCCCGCGAACGCATCGGGTAAGCCATGTTCGGCAACGTTGTATGTGGTGCAAGCGCGCCGCTATTGCACGTCGTGCAATATTCCAAGAGGTGTAATACAGCTGGTGCAATACGGTTGTTTTTTGCACTAAGCTGTGTCTCTGATGAGCGGGATCGGGGCATTTGGGGAGAGGGTCGGCCGAGGGTGAGCGCAGAGAAAGCCGTGCTCGAACTGGAAGCGGTCGTCAAGCGCTACGCGGCGCCGGCGAGGAGGTGCGCGCCGTGGACGGCGTCGACCTGACGGTCGCGCCGGTGAGATGGTCGCGATGCACGGGCCCAGCGGGTCGGGCAAGACGACGCTTCTGAAGCTGGCGGCCGCGATGCTCGCGCCCGATGCGGGCGCGGTCCGCTTCCGCGGGGCCGACCTGTCGTCGCTCTCGGAGCAGCGGACCTCCGACTACTTGCTGCGCGACGTCGGCTACGTATACCAGAGCTTCCAGCTGATGCCGGGTCTCGGCGCTGGAGAACGCCTCGCTCAAGCTGCTGCTCGGGGGGGTCGGCCCGCGCAAGGCCCGCGCCCGGGCGGCGGAGTGGCTCGAGCGCGTCGGGCTTGGCCGAGCGCGCGGCCACACCCCGAGCAGCTCTCCGGCGGCGAGCGCCAGCGCGTCGCGATCGCGCGCGCCTTGTCGGGCGACCCGAAGCTGATCCTCGCCGACGAGCCGACCGGCAACCTCGACAGCGCCCGCAGCCGCAGATCGTCGCGCTGCTCGGCGAGATCGCCCACGAGCGCGGCGCGGGCGTCTGCTCGTGACCCACGACACCGAGGCGGCCGCGCTGGCCGACCGCGGCTTAACGCTGCGCGACGGGAGGCGAGGGCGGAGGTCACGTCTGAGACGCCGACGCGCCGCGCGCGAGCAGGGCGTGTCGCGCAAGGCGATCCCTGGGCACTGCTGCGGCCCTCCACCCTCCTTTTCATGTACCGGCGGCGGTTGCGCGTGCACGCCGTCCAGGAGTGCTTCGCGGGCCTCGGCATCGCGATCGCGGTCGCGCTCGTGTTCGCGACGACCGTCGCCGAGTCGAGCATCGCCGGCTCAGCCGCGAAGTCGTGCAGCGCGGTCGTCGGCCCGGCACGCTGCAGCTGCGCGCCCGCGGCGGCGACGGCTTCCCGGAAAGCGCGCTCGCGCGCGTCGAGCAGCTGCCCGGAGTGCAGCTGGCGGCCCCACTGCTGGAGCAGTCCGCGACGGCACTGGCGGACACGGCGCGGACGGGGCGGCACGTCGACGCCAGACGCGATCGATTTGGCCGGCACCGACATGAGCCTGGCGGTGCTCGACGGCCTCGGCGAAACGTTGCCTCTGGCGGCTCTCGACCCGGCACGATCGGCCTCAGCCAGGCGAGCGCCGAAGCGCTCGGGCTCGCGGCCGGCCGCAGGGCCCGGGGCGCGGCACCGAGGTCGGCGCGGGCACGGCGACCGGCGGCGCGGCGGCGCACTCGCTACGTGACGCTGCGGGCGCGGCGAGCGACGCGCTGCGGGTCTCGGCCGTACTCGGCCACGAAGCGGTCGGCGCGCTGGCGCACGCGCTCGTGGCGGTGATGCCGCTCGAACGGATGCAGACAGCTGGCGGGCATGCCGAACAAGATCACCCGGATATTCGTCGAGCCGCAGCCAGGCCCGAAGCGGGGGTGCGCGCCGAGCTGCGCGCGGTCGCGGCGCGACGCGGCTGCGAAGTCGCGCCGGCCGACCAGGACGTCGAAGCTGCTGCGAACAGGCGCTCGGGCCGAGCGACCTGGCGAGCGGCCTGTTCGCCTCGATCGGCGCGCTGCTCGGCTTCCTGCTGGCGTTCAACGCGATGCTGCTTGACCGTGCCCGAGCGCAGGCAGGCGATCGCGGACCTGCGCCTGCCGGGCGCCAGGCGTGTGAGCGATCGTCGAGATGGTCGCTGTTCGAGGCGGTCTGCTTGGGGATCGCCTGCGCGTCGCTGCATCGGGCCTGCTCACCGGCTACGGGCTGTCGGTCGGGCGTCTTCCACCAGTCCTCCGCCTACCTCGCCGAGGCGTTCACGCTCGGTCGAGCACGGTGCTGAGCGCGAGGCGGTGCTGCTCGCCTTCTGCGGCGGCGTGCTCGCGACCAGCCTGGCCTCGTCGTCGTCGCTGCTGCGACCTGCGCCCGGGCGCCCGCGCGACGCGGTCTACGCGCACGAGGGCGTCGCCGGCGACACACTCGGGCGTGGCGCGCAGCGCCGCCTGTTGGCGGGCCGGTCGCGCTGCTGGCCGGGGCCGGCGCGCTGTATGGGCTCGCGCCCGCGGCCGCGATCGCCGCGACCGCGCTGTTGGCGCTCGGCACGGTGCTGGCGGTGCCGCTCGTGTTCGCGGCCGTGCTCGCGCTGGCGCGAGCCGTGTGCGACCGCAACGACCGGCTGATCGCGCTGCCGGTCGCGCTCTCTTCTTTGCGTACCACCTCGCTGCGCTCGCTGGCGCTGGCCGCGACCGGCGCGGTCGCGCTGTTCGGCAGCGTCGCGCTCGGCGGCTCGCGCCAGAACCTGCTCCAGGGCATAAGCCGATTCGCGCACAGCTACGTGGCCGGCGCGCAGGTCTGGGTCACGAACCCCGGCGATAACCAGGCCGTCAACGAAATCGATCCGGCCGTGGCCGCCGCCGACGCGGCCAAGATCGCTCGAGTGCCGGGCGTCGCGGGCGTGCAGCCATTCCACGGCAGCTTCCTTACGCTCGGCGGCCGGCGCGTGTGGGCGATCGCCCGGCCGCCCGCGGCCGTCAAGCCGGTCTTCGAAAGCGAGATCCAGCAGGGCGGCGCCGCCGGCGCGCTGCGACGGTTGGCTGAAGGCGGCTGGATCGTCGTCTCCAAGCAGATCGCCGCCGAACGCAGAACCGGCGTCGGCGGCACGCTCACACTGACGACGCCGACCGGACCGGCCACGCTCAGGATCGCCGCGACGAGCACCAACCTGGCCTGGCCGCCCGGCGTGATCTTCTTTGACCCCAGCGACTACGCCAGGCTATGGAAAGGATGGGGGGCCCGCGACCCGCCCCGCCGAGCGCGCTCGGGGTGACGCTGAAACCGGGCACCAGCCCGGCGCTCGCGCGCGAGCGGATCGCGCGCGCCCTGGATACCGGCGCCCGCGGCGGCGGCGGCGGCAGCGGCGTGGAAGTCGCGACCGCGGCCCAGCGCGAAGCGAGCATCGACAGTTTGACCAGCGAAGGACTCGGCCAGCTGCGCGAGATCGCCGAGCTGCTGCTGATCGGCGCGGCCGGCGCGATGGCGGCCGCCTTGGCGGCCAGCCTGTGGCAGCGCCGGGAGTGGCTCTCGGGGTTGCGCCTGGCGGGCGCGCGGCCGGCCCGGCTGCGGCGCATCCTCGCGCTGGAAGCCGCTCTGATGCTCGGCGCCGGCTGCCTGACCGGCGCGATCGCCGGCCTCTACGGCCAGGTCGTGATCGACGGCTACCTCGAGCAGGTGACCGGCTTCCCGCTGGCGAGCGCCCTGTCGGGCGCGCGGCCGCTGGAGCTGCTGGCGCTGGTCTTGGGACTCGCGCTCGTGGCGATGGCGATCCCAGGCTGGCTGATCTCGCGGGTGCCTCCGGGCTTGGCCTTGGAAGGGGAGCCATGAGATCGCTGGCAAAAGCGCTGCCCGCGGCGGCCGCGATCCAGGTCTCTTACCGCCGCACGGTCGCGCCCGTCGTACGCGCCGAGCTGGCCCGCTGGCGAGCCAGAGCCGAGGCGATCGAGGACGCGCGGGCGCGGAGCCTGGCGCTGGCGAAGCTGAGCGACGAGGGCTCGCACGCCAAGGCCGCCGCGATGCTCGCCACGCTCGCCCCGCCCGCGATGCGCCCTGACGCGACCAAGGCGATCGTAGGGCTCGAGGTGCTGTTCGACTGCCTCGACGGCCTCAGCGAGAGGCCCGCCGTGGACCCGCTCAAGGAGGGCTTGCGCCTGTTTGAGCCCTACGTCGAGGCCGTCTCGGCGCCGGCCGGCGGCTCCGCCGCCCCCAAGGTCGACTCGCCGGGGCCGACTGTGGCGAGCGCACCGCCGGGCGGCGGCGAAGCGGCGCGCGCGTATCTCGCCGAGCTGGCGGGCGCCGTCAGATCGGCGCTGTGGCGGCTGCCGAGAGCCGACGCGGTAGCGGACGTGGCCCGCGCGCACGCGTCACGGGCGGCCGAAGCCCAAACGCGGATGCACGCCGCCGCCCAGCTCGGTATCCCCCAGGTCGAGCAGTGGGCACGCGCGGAGGCGATCCAGGCAGAACTCGACTGGCGGGAGCTGCTGACCGGCTCAGCCTCTTCGGTGCTCGTCGTGCACGCGCTGATCGCGGCCGCGGCCGACCCCGCCACCACGCCGGGGCAAGCCCCGCGGATCGCTGACGCCTATCAGGGCGCCTGCGTGACGTTGACCTTGCTCGACGGGATCGTCGACTTCGAGCGTGACGCTAACGACCCCGACGGCCGGCGGCCCGGGTATCTCGACCTCTATCCAGACCGCGACGAACTCGCGCGAACGCTGACCGGGGCGGCCCGGCGGGCGGCAGCGCGCATGGCGGCACTCCGCGGCGGGGACCGGCATTTGGCGATCCTGGCTGGGGCCGTCGCCTACTACGGCTCGGCCCCCGGCGCCGACACCGACTTCGCGCGGGCTGCGATCGGGCCGCTGCAACGGGAGCTGGCGCCGCTGAGCTACGCGATGCTCGCGTTGATGGGCGCGCGGCGCTGGTGGCGGCGATCCGGACGGCCGCGGCCAGTGGAGCCGCCGATACCGGCCGTAGACCTTGCGGGCCCGGATACCGGACCGGCGGACCGGCGCCGAGCGCGGGGCGGGCGGTTAGCATCCTCTGGGGGGTACCCGCACCGGGTGGAGAGGGCTGAGAGCGGCCAAGAGGTGTGCAGATGAGTTCGGTCCGAACGCGAGCCCTGAAGACGTGCGCCGCGCTGGCGCTTTTCGCGGCCATGGCGGCCACGGCGAGGGCGGGCGCGGCCCCGCTGAGCGTCAACGACGAAGGCAGGCTGCGCTTCCTAACGAGCTACGGCTCGGAACTGATCGACGAAGGACCCGCGACCGGAACCGTGCCGGGCAAAGTTAAGGTGCACTTCGTCTACAACGGCGACCCCCACGTGACGGCGAAGTTCACGATCTACACCGCCGCCGGAACGATCAGCGGCAGCGGCCACGCGACCCTCAGCAACCCGACCAGCCCGAAACCGAGCTTTCAGGGCACCTTCTCGATCACCGGCGGCAGCGGCCGCTACCGTCACATCGCTGGGACCGGCGGCCTCTACGGCGTGTTCACCCGCCGCGGCTATGGCCTTGTCGTCCAGACGGTCGGCAGGCTGCGCTATTGAGCGCGCGGGGGCGAGCGAACGAACATGAGACGGACCGCGTGAGACCGCGAGCGATGGCGGCGGCATTCGCGATCGTCGCCACGGTCCTGGTCGCGCTGGGCGCGTACGTGACGGCCCCCGCCCGTGCGGCGCAGTCGGCGCGCATCGAAGCATCGCTGACACCCGAGCGCCTCGGCGGGCCCACGACGGTCGGGCTCGGCTTCCGGATCACCGCCAGCGACGGCCGGATACCGTCGCCGCTGATCGGCCTTGACTTCCATTATCCGGCCAACCTCGGAATCGTGACGAGCGAACTGGGCATGGCCGAATGCAAAATCGCGCCGCTGCAAGCCAGCGGGCCGGCGGTCTGCCCGGCCAACTCGAAGATGGGCGCGGGCTCAGCCGAAGTCGAGATCCCGGTCGGCGGCGGCGTCGAGACCGAGCGAGCGAGCATCGCCCTGGTGGCCGGCCCGTCCAAGAACGGCTACGTGAACATGGTCGTCACCGCGACCGGCCTCTCGCCGGTGATCGCCCGCATCCTGATGACCTCTTTGCTGCTGCCCGGCGAACTCCAGTTCGCGGTCCCGCTGGTCGAAAGCTTGCCGGGCGCGGCCTACGTGTCGGTCGTACACGTCAAGATCACCCTCGGCGGGCGCTTCACCTACTACGAACGGCGCGGCGGCCACACGATCGCTTACCACCCGCGCGGCGTCGCCCTGCCAAGGACCTGTCCGAGAGGCGGCTTTCCGTTCTCGGCGAGCTTCAGCTTCCTGGACGGGAACACCACGGCGGCGCGCACGACGGTGCCGTGCCCCGGAGGCTGAGTAAGGACGCCGAGCAGTCAGCGCCACGTGCTCCTGAACGTCGGCTTGATGGCAGATAGTAGTACTATATGCAATCATAGCGTCGTATGGTACAGCGAGCATTCTGGTTGGATCGCTTGCGGCGCGCGTGGGACGCGCGCTCGGTGATCTGGCTTGCGGGCGTGCGGCGGGCGGGCAAGACGTGCCTGTGCCAGAGCCTCGACGGCATCGAGTACTTCGACTGCGAGCTGCCGCGAACGAGGCGCCAGATGGACGACCCAGAGGGGTTCTTGGCGAGCCTGAGAGGACGCACGATCGTCCTCGACGAGGTGCACCGTCTCAACAACCCGTCCGAGCTGTTGAAGATCGCCGCCGACCACTATCCCGACGTAAAGGTTCTCGCCACCGGCTCCTCCACGCTCGAGGCCACAGCGAAGTTCCGGGATACGCTCGCCGGGCGCAAGGAGACCGTGTGGCTCACGCCGATGCTGCTCGCGGACGTGGATGAGTTCGGAGGCGCCAGCGGGCTCAGCGGCCTCAGAGGCCTGGAGCGCCGCTTCCTGAGCGGCGGCCTGCCGCCGTTCTACCTCGCGACCGAGCCGCCCGCGCGCGAGTTCCAGGAGTGGATGGACGCCTACTGGGCCAAGGACATCCAGGAGCTATTCCGGCTCGAGCGCCGCTCCTCGTTTCAACGTTTCACCGAGCTGCTCTTCGCCCAAAGCGCAGGCATGTTCGAGGCCACCCGCTTCGCCGCGCCGTGCGAGGTCTCGCGCCAGACGATCGCCAACTATCTGACGGCGCTCGAGGCGACGTTCGTGGCTCACGTCGTGCGTCCTTACAGCACCCACCGCCCGACCGAGATCGTCGCGGCGCCAAAGGTGTACGGGTTCGACACCGGCTTCGTCTGCCACCACCGCGGCATCTCGAGCCTGCGCCCGGAAGACATGGGACTCCTGTGGGAGCACATCGTCCTGAACGAGATTCAAGGTCGCCTGCGGCACCGGACGCTCCGCTACTGGCGCAACAAGCGCGGAGCCGAGATCGACTTCGTGGTGCCGCTGCGCGGCCGGCGAGGACCGATCGCGCTGGAGTGCAAGTGGCAGGCCGCGTCGTTTCAGCCCTCAGCACTGCTCGCATTCCGCCGCAACTACCCGGAAGGCGAGAACTATGTGGTGGCCCAAGACATCGATCGCGCGTACATGCGCACCTACGCCGGCGCGCGCGTACATTTCGTGTCCCTCGATCACCTCATCGCCCAACTCGAACGCGAGCCGCTGGCTTGAACGGCTCCTACGTGAAGATGATCTGGCCGCCGCCGGCCAGGCCGTAGAACTCGCCGACGGTGATGATGTCTTTGACCTGGGGCATGAAATCGGCGGCGTCGAGCTTGAACAGGTCGACCGAGGCCTTGCACGCGTAGAGGCCGGCGCCGGAGTCGGCGATCATCTCGACGAACTCCGGGATCGGCGGGATGTCGAGGCGCTCCATTTCGTGGGCCAGCTGTCTGGTCACGAGCGCCGAGACGCCGGGCACGCCTCCGGCCCAGGTCGCAAGGTGCAGGCCGGGGTTGCCGACGGTCGCGACCTTGACGTGGTCGTGCTTGGCCTTATTGATCGCGTCGAGACCGAAGAACGTGAAGAACAGGTTCGCCTCGATGCCCTCCATGCGGGCGCCGTTGGCCATTATCAAGCCCGGGTAGACGCCCTCCAGAGAGCCCTTGGAGATGACGATTGAGACCTTCTCGATCTGCTCGCTCATGTGACTCCTCGTTTGTTGGTGATTGTCGGAACGGGCGCGGGCGCTCAGATGCAGCCGCGCGGCTTCGGGATGCCGCCAAGCTTGGCGGCGAGCTTGGCGGGGCCGTGCGGAAACAGCTCGTATAGCTCCTTGATCGGCACCCCGGACGCCTTGCCGAGGGTCCTGATCGACGGCGCCGAGCCGGTGTCGAGGTAGGTCTGGCGCATGAAGCGGACGACCTGCCAGTGCCGGTCGGTCAGCTCGGGGATGCCGGCTTCGCGGGCGATCTCTGTGGCCATCTGCTCATCCCACTGTTGGGCGTCCATCAGGAAGCCCTCGGCGTCGACCTCGACGGTCTGGCCGGACAATGTGACTGTGCTCATCGTGTTGCCTCCGATCTGGTTGTCGTGGGGTTAGGCGTCGTGGGCTCGGCTGGGGACAGGCCCGCGGTCGGGGTGACCGGTCCGCCGCCGCGGAACTCGGAGCCGACGCCCGGGATGTCGTGGCCGGGCAGCAGCACGTGCCAGTAGAGCGGCTGGAAGGCGAGCTTGGCGAGGTGGTTCAGACGTGAGGGCTCGAGCAAGGGGAGCGGCCCGAGGTGAGGCTCGGGGTAGTGGCCAGGCAGCGGCTCGGTCTCGTAGTCGAAGTCGATCAGGAGCGCCTTGTGAAAGCCGGCCTCGATGAAGCAGTTGGCGTGGCCGTCATAGAAGCCGCTCAGCTCGCGTCCGGCGAGCAGACACTCGACGTTCTCGACGACCGTGGCGCCCTGGAAGTGCGTCACCGAACCGGCCTTCGAGGTCGGCACGTCGGCGGCGTCGCCGATCACGAACACGTTCTCGGCGGCCTTCGCCCGCAGGGTGTTGCGGTCGCTGGGCACGAACCGCAGCTCATCGCCCAGCCCGGGGGAGCGCTCCACGTAGGGGGCGCCGCTGTGGGCGGGTATGGCGACCAGCAGGTCGTAGGCGATCTCACGGTCGTCCCAGCTGACGATCCGCTTGCGATCGGCCTCGACGCGGCCGGTGGCGAACTCGGTCTCGATGGCGATGTTCTTTTCCTCCAGTAGACCGCCGAGGCGAGCCGAGGCGGCGGGCTTGGTGAAGGCGGCGTCGAGCGGAGTGACAAAGGAGATCTCGACCGCCGCGCGCGGGCCGCGCAGGCCGCGCAGGCCGAGCCACCAGTCGGCCAGGAAGCAGAACTCGAGTGGGGCGACAGGACACTTGATGGGCATGTCGATCACGTTCACCAACAGACGCCCCGACCTGAGGTCCGCGAGCGCGTCGCGCAACTTCACGGCGCCATCGAGGGTGTAAAAGGTGTGGATCGATCGGCCCCACTCCGGCCCCGTGAGGCCCTCGGTCTCCTCGGGCGCGAGCACCGCGCCGGTGGCGATCACAAGGACGTCGTAGTCGAGCGTCTGACCGTCCAGGAGGTGGACGGTGTTGGCGGCCAAGTCGACCCGATCGACCTCGGCGAGCAGGAACTCGATGCCGGGGTGCAGCTGGGCGTGGCGGGGCCTGACGATCTCAGCGGGGTCGGCCATCCCGAAGGGCACGAACAGGAGTCCCGGCTGGTAGACGTGCGCGTCGTCGCGATCCACAACCGTGACCTGAGCGCGCTCGCCGAGGCGGCGGTGAAGCCGGTTGGCGAGCAGCGTGCCGCCGGTACCGGCGCCGAGGATCACGATCCTGTGGGCCTTGCCGGTCATCTCAGGAGTGCCCGAAGCGGATGTCGGGCAGGACCTTTCGCAACCAGGCCGGCAGGTACCAGGCGCGGGCGCCCATGACGCGCAAGAGGACCGGCAGCAGGAGCAGCCGGATAAGGGCGGCGTCGAGCAGGACGGCGACGCCGAGGATGATGCCCATCTCCTTGGGCGGCAAGGGCCCGGACAGGGCGAAGGTGAAGAACACGGCGACCATCACGGCGGCCGCCGCGAAGATGACGCGGCCGGAGTGGGCCAAGGCCCCGACCATCGCCTCGCGTGGATCACCGGTGCGGTCCCAGTGCTCCTTGGCGGAGGACAGCAGGAACACGGTGTAGTCCATCGAGATCGCGAAGATCATGGCGAAGAAGAAGACGGGCCCCCAGGCGTCGAGAAAGCCTTGGGGCTGGAAGCCGAGCAGCAAATGAAGATCGCCGTCCTGGAAGACCCACTTGGCGACGCCGAACGAAGCGCCTGTCGCCAATAGGTTGGTGAGCACGCCGGCGGCCGCGATCAAAGGCGCCTGCAGCGCGAACAGCAGCAGCAGGAAGCCGAGCGCGATCACGACGGCGATCACGAGCCATGTCTTGGCGGCCAGCAGCGCCTGCAGGTCGTTGTTTTCGGCGACCGCGCCGCCGAGCAGCGCGCCGGCGGGCAGCCGGTCTCGCAGGCGTTCGATCGTCTTAGCGACGGCCGGGTCGGACGGGTCCTGGCGCGGGATCGCCGTGACGATGACCAGGCCCCCGGCGCCAGGCTGCAAGGCCAGCACATGGGCGATCCCAGGGTCGGCGGCAGCGACCTTAGCCGCGGCGGGCGCCTCGGCGGCGGGAACGACGATCTGCAGGGGCCCGGTCGATCCAGGACCGAAGGCGGCCTGGACCCGGTAATAGCCGACCCGGGAGGAGTCGGCTGCGGGAACGACCTTGATCGAGGGCATCGCGGTCTTCAGGTCGGTGACCGGGAATGCCAGCGCCAGCAGGATCGCCAGCGCCGGGACGCCGTAGAGGGCGGGCCTGCGCCACAGGCGTTCGCCCCAGGCGGCGAACCGCGGCGAGCGGTGCTCGCCGGAGTGCGCCCAGGGCAGGGCCAGGCTATCCACGCCGGGCCCGATCCGGCCGAGCACCGCCGGCAGCAGGGTCAGGGTGGCGGCCAGGACGAACAGGACAGCGAGCATGATCCCGAGGCTCATGCTCCGGAAGGCCGGGCTCGGGACGAGCATCACGGCTGTGAGCGAGATCAGGACGGTGACGCCGCTGAAGAGGACCGCCTTGCCGGCCGTGTCCATCGTCACGGCCGCGGCGTCGGCCGGATCGAGCCCAGAGCCGAACAGGGCGCCGCGGAAGCGGTGCACGACGAACAGGGCGTAGTCGATGCCGAGCGCCAAAGCGAACATCAGGGCGAAGTTCATCGCCCAGATCGAGATCGGCGTGAGGAGGGTGCCGAGGTAAAGCAGGCCGGCGGCGCACAGCAGGCCGACCATCGTCAGCATCAGGGGCAGGCCGGCGGCCACCAGCGAGCCGAACGCGAGCAGCATGATCGTGAGCGTGACCGGCCACGAGATGACCTCCGATTTGAGCATCGCAGAGCGGTTGGCGGCGTTGAAGTCAGACCACATGCCGGCGGCGCCGGTCAGCTCGACGGCGGTCTTCGCCGTCGACAGATTGTGCAGCTGGCCCTTCAATTTGCCGGCGGCGGCGACCATTTGGTTCGGGTCTTCGGCGGCGCCGGCCTGGACGATCGCGGTGTGATGGTCACTGGAGATCGAGAGACCGGCCGCCGGCGTGAGCACCGTGGCGACCGCATCGCTGGATCGCAACGTACGCTGGACCCTGGCCACGACGGCCGCAAAGCCGGGGCTGGCGATGGTTTCGGTCGGCGAGTAGACGACGGTCTCAAGGCCGTAGGCGCCGAGCCCGGCGAAGTCGCGTTCGATCAACTTGCGGGCCTGCGCAGACTGCGAGCCGCTCGCTTCCCAGCCGGCGCCCGACAGCGCGGTCTCTACTTTGGGGGCGAAGACGCCGAGCACGACCGCGATCAAAAGCCAGGTGGCAAGCACGGCCCGGAAGTGGGTCGCGGTCCAGCGCCCGAGCCGGCCGATCGGCCCGACCGTGGTGGCCGGCCCCGAGCCGGGTCCTGCGGGAGCCGGCTGCGAGGGGACCGCGAGGACGGACATGGCTCGAATCTAGAGCCACCAGGCGCCGAAAGACCCGGGTCTGGCTACGGATTTGGCTGCGTAGTTGTGCCGGATGCGGGCAGCTCCGGCCTGAGGCACGATCGTGGCAAGACTTGAAGCGACCGACCGCGACCCGGTCGGGGTGAACTCGTAAGTAAGTCGGAACTCGTAGGTAAGTAAGTAAGGGAAAAGCGATGAGCTTGAAGGCAGCAGAACGCCAGACCGGGAACGGCCACCGAAGCAACAGCCGCCGGCAGGTCGTGATCGTCGGGTCCAGCTTCGCCGGGCTGACAACCGCTCTGGAGCTGCGCAAGCACGTCGACGACCGCACGCGGATCGTGGTGCTCGACAAGAGACCGGACTTCACGTTCATCCCATCGCTCGTGTGGCTGCCGTTCGGCAGGCGCAAACCCGAGGACATCACGTTCCCGCTGGGGTCCCTGTACGAGCGCAAGGGCATCGAGTTCAAGAACGTGGCCGCCACCGGGTTCGACCTCGAGAACAGGCTCGTCGAGACCGATGCGGGCGAGGAGATCCGCTACGACAAGCTCGCGCTGGCGACCGGGCCGCGGTTGGCCTTCGAGAAGATCGAAGGCCTCGGCCCCGAGGCCGGATACACCCAGTCGATCTGCAACCTCGATCACGCGCTCCTGGCCGAGCAGGCATGGCAGCGCTTTCTTGGCGATCCGGGGCCGGTCGTGATCGGCACAGCCCAGGGCGGTTCCTGTTTCGGCGCCTCCTACGAGTTCCTGTTCAACGTCAAGCATCAGATCGACAGGGCCGGGGTGACCGATGTCGCGCCGGTGACGTTCGTCACCGCTGAGCCGTTCCTCGGGCACTTCGGGCTCGGCGGCATCGCCGACTCGGACAGGCGCGTCCGGCGGTTCTTCGAGAAGCAGGACATCGAGGGGATCCCGAACAACGTGATCGAGGAGGTCCGCGACGGCGAGTTGAAGCTGGCGAGCGGCAGGGTCCTGGAGTTCGCTTACGCGATGATCGTGCCGCCGTTTGACGGCGTCGACGCCGTCAAGGCGACGCCCGGCCTGGCCAACCCGGCCGGCTTCATACCGGTCGACGACGAATTCAGGAACCTCGGCCACCGTGACGTGTTCGCCGCCGGCGTCGACATCGCGATCGCCCCGCCACAACAGACCCCTGTGCCGGCGGGCGTACCCAAGACCGGCCAGATGAGCGAGGCGATGGCCAGGATCGTCGCCCACAACATCGCGGCTGACATCAACGGCACCAATGCCAAGCGGGTTCCGCTTTCGGAGCTGGCCGCGATCTGCATCCTCGACGCCGGCAACAATGGGATCGTCTTCAAGGCCGACCACGTGCTCGGCGAGAGCGAACACGCCCACGTGACGATGGGTCCCCAGGCCCACTGGGCAAAGGTCGCCTTCGAGCGCTACTTTTTGGCGAGCCGCAAGCGCGGCATGGTGGCGTTCTGATGGGCATGACCGCCACAGCCAGGCGTATCGGCAACGGCCTCGAATGCGAGGTCGACGTCAACGGCAGGCACACGATCGTCACCGACGAGCCCGAGCGGCTCGGCGGGAGCGATCTGGGACCGGCGCCGCACGAGCTGCTGGCCGCGGCTCTTGCCGCCTGCGTGGCAACCACAATCGCTGCCTACGCGCAGAACAGAAGCTGGCGGATCGGCGAGGCCAGTGTCGAGGTCAACTACGACCACGAAAGCGTCCCGAGGCGCTTGGACATTGAGATCGTGCTGCCGGCCGAACTCGACAGGGACCAGGTCCGCAGGCTCGAGCGGGTCGCGCGAACCTGCCCGCTGCGAAGGTCTCTGGAAGCAGGCTTTCTCTTCGAGGAGCGCCTGTCTGCCGGCTCTCCTACAGCGCCAGATGCAGCCGCAAGGCGTCGTCGAGCGAAAAAAGCAGCTCAGAGCATGCACGCGCGGCCTGCAACGCGATAAGAGTCGAGCTGTCGATGTGGGTGGGCGCCAGGCGTAAGATGTGACGCGTGGAGCAGATCGCGACTGCCAACGAGGAGGCGATCCGCGCGTGGGATGGGCCGCTGTTCGACGCATTTGTCCGTTTTCGCCATCTCATGACGACGGGCCTCGGTGCGCACGGCGAGGAGGCACTACGTCTCGTTCGGCCACGCGTAGGCGAACGCGTGCTGGACATCGGCTGCGGCTTTGGTGACACGACCCAGCGGATAGCGGGCCTCGTCGGACCGACGGGGGAGGTTCTTGGCGTCGATGCCGCGCCGCGATTCATCGAGACCGCGAAGCAGGAGGCAAAAGAGGCGGGCGTCGACAATGTGCGTTTCGAGGTGGCCGACATCGAGAACGCGACCTTCGGCGAGCGCTTCGAACTCGCGTTCTCGAGGATGGGAACGATGTTCTTCGCCAACCCAGTCGCCGCTTTGCGCAACGTGCGCGAGGCGCTGCTCCCGGATGGCAGACTCGTGATGGTCGTCTGGCGCGCGAAGGTCGAGAACGACTGGCTCTATCGTGCCCAGACGATCACGGAGCGGTTCGTTACCAAGCCTGAGGAGTACGACGAGCCGACCTGTGGCCCCGGGCCATTCTCGATGGCCAACGCCGACACCACGAGCGGAATCCTTCTGAGCGCCGGCTTCCACGACATCACGCTGCGGCGTTGCGACATACCGATCGCCATTGGCTCTGATCTCGACGAGGCCGTGCGGCTTGTCATGAGCATTGGGCCCGCCGGAGAGATCCTACGTCTCGCGGGCGAGCGGGCGGCGCACCTGCATGAGCCGGTTGCCGATGCGCTGCGCGATGGTTTGGCCGACTGGGCCGGACCCGACGGCGTCACGGCTCCGGCATCCACATGGATCGTCACCGCGAGCGCGGCGTCATAAGCTTCAAGCCGGTTCACCAAGACGATTGCCAGACGGCCGGCAACTGGCAGCCGTCGGATGCGGGGCGATCTTCTCAGGCGGCGGTGGTGGGCAGCGTATCCAGCGCCCCCTTCAGATCATCCACCGACTGGAAGTCCTGCCCCAGCAGATGATCATGGCGATGGCGGACAATCCCGTCCTCGTCGATCACGATCACAGCGCGCTTGGTCCCCAGACGCGAGGAGTACGCGCTGTAGGCTCGCGCGACCTGCTTGTCGACGTCCGCGAGCAGCGGCACCGTGAGGCCGTTCTTCTCGATGAACCCTTGGTGCGAGGCCACATCCTGCGCCGGTATCCCGACCACCATGGCGTCCAGCGGAGAGGACGCGCGTCGCGCGAGGCCGCTACCGGCTGTCGCCGCTGAGTCGGGCGATCAGTTCGATCATTGCGTCAAGCGCGGCCTCCAGCGGCTTGGTGTCGCGTTTGACTTGAGTGAGGAGCAGGCCGCCCTGTAGGGCGGCTAGCAGCGCGAGGGCGAGGGTGTCGGGGTCAGTGTCGGGCGTGAGCTTGCCTCGTGCTTGCATCTCTCGTAGACCGCTCTGGATCTCGGCTTCCCAACGTTTGAAGCCCTCGGCGACGTGGGCTCTTGCGTCGGGATCGGTCTCGGCTAGCTGGCCTCCGAGAGAGCCGATTGGGCAGCCGCCACTGCAGTCGTGCTCGCGCTGGGACGCGACCAGGAAGTCGCGCCAGGCTCGCAGGCCCTCGAGGGTGATGAAATCGAACGTCTCCTGCCCGCCGATCATTGTGTCGGCCTGGTGGTCAACGACTGCCCGGACCAGGGCCGGCTTGTCGTCGAAGTAGTGGTAGAGCTGCGAGCCCGAGACGTCGGCCGCCGCGCGTACGTCCTCGATCGTTGTGTCGGCGACGCCCTGCCGGAAGATCAAGTCTGCGGCCGCGTCAACTATGCGCTGGCGGGTCTCCTGGCCCTTGCGCGTCAGTGGCCGAGCGGAGGGGCTAGTCGTTGTCATACCACAGATTCTACCAACAGAATGGGTCGCTCAATCCATTTTGTGTTAGAGTGGGACGCGCAATCCATTATTGGCCTCGCCAAACCACTGTCCGATGTCATCACGTTCCTTGCGACTCCCGCGGCCGGCTACATCAACGGGGCGATCATCCCCGTCGACGGCGGCCGCCGCGCGATCACAGCCGTACCCCGGATCACCAATGACCATGTCCTCACCCAAGGAGCCAAGTACCCAAATGCAAACCACAGCAGGAAAGACAATCCTTATCACGGGCGCCAATACCGGCCTCGGTAAGGAGATGGCGAGGCAGCTGGCGCCGCGCGATGATTTCGAGCGGATCTATCTCGGCTGCCGCAACCCGGAGAAGGCGGAGCGGGCAAAGCAGGACCTGGAGAAGGTCACCGGGCAAAAGATCTTCGAGATAGTGATCATCGATCTGGAAGACCTTGCGTCGGTAGGTGCTGCGGTGGCCGCGATCGCCGCTCCGTTGAACGCGCTCGCAATGATCGCCGGCGGCATCGGCGGCCCCACGCCCGCATCGTTGACGGAAGACAGGGTGACTGAGCTATTCGCCCAGAACCTGCTCGGTCACGTGGTTCTGCTCGAGAATCTGCTCGCAGCCGGGCTGCTCACCGATGTCGCGGTCCTCGCAGGCAGCGAGGGGGCGCGCGGAATCCCGAAGCTGCGGATCGCCCGACCAACGTTCACCGATCAAAGCTCACAGGAGTTCGCGTCGGTGATCGACGGCTCGTTCTTCCAAGGCGGCAAGTTCGACGTGATGCTCTCCTACAGCCAGATCAAGTACCTCGGCGCGCTGTGGATGGGCGCGATGGCCCGCATGCACCCCGAACTCAGGTTCATCACGATGTCGCCGGGAAACACCGCGGGAACCGACGTGCTGCGCGATCAGCCCGCGCCTGTGCGGATCATCGCCAGCCGGATCCTGCTCCCATACGTCGCGCCTGCCCTTCGCATCGGGCACAAGCTGGACGTTGGGGCCGAGCGATTCGTCAAAGCCGTCACGGACGCGTCACTGCAGAGCGGCGTCTTCTACGCAAGCGCCGCCAAGACGATCACCGGACCGGTCATCGACCAGGCCGAGATCGTTCCCGACTTCCGCGACCCTGAGATCCAGGACCACGCATACGAGGCGATTCAGCGGTTCGTACCGAGGGTCGCCGCGACCTGACCGCTCTGCGCACGGGTGCCACTCCAGTCCTGCGCATCGTGATGTAAGCGATCCGCGCTTCCGGAACAGGCATCGGCTCGCTATTGCTCACGCTCGGCCCTGGCCTCACGACGGCGCACTCTCGCCTTCAAGAACCGGCCCTGAGCGTCAGCCCGCGCTCGGAACGGGCAGCGAGTCCAACATCGCTTTCAGCTCGTCCACCGACTGGTAATCCAGCCCCAGCAGATGATCGTGGCGATGCCGGACGACGCCCTGCTCATCGATGACGATCACGGCCCGCTTCGTGCCCAGCCGCCCATGCGCGTTGTACGCCCTCGCCACAGACTCATCGACGTCCGCCAGCAACGGCACCGTCAGGCTGTTCTTCTCGATGAACCCTTGGTGCGAGGCCACATCCTGCGCCGATATCCCGACCACCATGGCGTCCAGTGCCGCAAACCCATCCGGATGATCGCGGTACGAGCAAAATTGCGCTTTACAGACGGGCGTGTTGTCGCCGGGATAGAACAGCAACACGACGCGCTCGCCACGATGGTCTGAGAGCTTGAACGGGCCGTCGGTGCCAGGCAACTCGAAATCGGGCGCCACGTCTCCCACACGAGGGGTCTTGGCCATCTTCTGAGCATACTCCGGGCAGAGCTGACGGCCCTGGAGACAAAGTCGGGGGACAGTAGTCCGAGGACGAACCTTACAGATACGTTTAGAAAGAACGAATGAACTCCAAGAGCCTGATCTGCGCGGCCTGGATCGCCGCGACGTGCACCCTGCTCGGGGCGTGCGGATCGAGCGCGGGCGGCGCCAGGACCGGCTTGGCCACCCCGGCGCCGCAGGCGAGCGCGGGGGCGATCCGGGAGCCCGCGACAGACCCCTCGGCCTCTGCCGCCGCCTCCTCCTCTGTCTTGGTGGCATGGCCCGAGTTCGGCCTGGACCCTCAGCGCGGCGATGCCACCGAAGAGGCCACCGGGATCACGAGCCAAAACGTCGGGCACCTGCACCACATACACGTCTCGTTGCCCGGCACGGTCGACTCTTCGCCCGTCTACGAGCATGCCGCGACGGTCGACGGCGCGGCCCACAACACGATCGTCGTGACCACGAGCTACGGCAAGACTTCGGCGATCGACGCCGACAGCGGCCGCATCCTGTGGACGTTTGAGCCGCCCGGCTACACGAAGTGGGCCGGCAGTGCCCAGATCACGAACGCAAGCCCTTTGATTGACCCCGACGGGCAATGGGTGTACACGGCCTCGCCGGACGGCCTGATCCACAAGCTCGCGCTCGCCGACGGCGCCGAGGACAGCGAAGGCGGCTGGCCGGTCAGCGTCACCAAGGATGCCCGCCACGAGAAGCTCGGCTCGGCCTTGAACATCGACGGCCCTGACCTGTTGGTCGCCACCAGCGGCTACCTCGGCGACAGACCTCCTTACCAGGGCCACCTGGCAGCGATCGAACGGACCGGCGGGATCATCGTGTCCGTCTTCAACACGCTCTGTTTAGACCGCCTTACACTGCAACCGCCGACCAGCTGCGAAGCGAGCGGCTCGGCGATCCTCTCGCGTGGCGGGCCCGTTGTCGAGCCGGGCGGCCAGCGCGTCCTGATCGACACCGGCAACGGCCCCTGGGACGGACAGATCGACTTCGGCGACTCGGTCCTCGAGCTTTCCTTCCCGGCGCTCCGTCCGCGCCAGTCGTTTACACCGACCGACCAAGAACACCTCGCCGCAAGCGACGGCGATCTCGGCTCCTCAGCGCCGGCGCTGCTCGGCCACGACCGGGTCGTCCTCGCCGGCAAGGACGGGATCTTGCGGGTCCTGAAGCTCTCGACACTGAACGGCAGATCGCCCGCGAACAAGACGTTGCTCGGCGGCGAAGTCCAGCACCTGCCTGTCGCCGGCGGTGGCCAGCTGTTCACCGCGCCCGCGGTCTGGCACCGCGGCAGCCGCACGACCGTGTTCGTCGGCGCCGAACACGCGACCGCCGCTTACGTCCTGCGCTCGGGCCGGCTCTATGAGGCCTGGCATAACTCGACGCCCGGCACGAGTCCAGTCCTCGCCGGCGGCCTGCTGTACGTGTACGACCCTTCAGGCGGCGGCATCTACGTCTACCGCCCGAACTCGGCCAAGCCGATCGCCAAGCTGCCCGGCGGATCTGGCCACTGGAACAGCCCGATCGTCGTCGATGGCCACGTCATCGAGCCGTCCGGCGATGCCAACTCACATTTGAAGACCGGCGCCCTCGAGATCTTCTCGGCCGGCTGAGCCCGTCGTCGTCGTCGCCGCCGTCGTCGCCGTCGCGAGCCTTGGTGGCTACTCTGTCAGGACTCCCCCGGCACGCCTCGAAAACGTGCCAAACGGCACGATCCCTGGAGGACGATATATGCGCAGCACAGCCCGCTGGATAACGACCCATCGCAAGTACGTCGTCATCGGCTGGGTCCTGCTGCTAATCGCCGTCAACGTATTCGCCCAGTCCGCCGGCACCAACTACTCCAACAACTTTACGCTGCCCGGCTCGGACACCCAGCGCGCCGCCGACCTTCTGCAGAGCAGCTTCCCGGCCCAGGCCGGCGACCGCGACACGATCGTCTACAAGGTCTCCTCCGGCACGGTCTTTGACCCGGCGGTGAAGGCCCACATGAGCGCGATGTTCGCCGAAGTCGCGCACCTGCCGCACGTCGCCGCCGTGATCAGCCCGTATGCGCGCGGGACGGCCGGCAAGGCGATCTCAGCCAACGGCCAGATCGCGTTCGCGACGGTCGTGTTCGACCAGAAAGCGAACCTGCTGTCAAAGAACGCGCCCGAACGGGTCGTCGCGGTCGCCAAAGCAGCGGCTAAGCCGGGCCTTCAGATCGCGCTCGGCGGCCAGGCGATCGAGATGACCGAGCAGGCCGGCTTCGGTATCTCTACGGCCGTCGGCCTGTTGGCCGCGATCGTCGTCTTGCTGCTCACGTTCGGCTCCTTGATCGCGATGGGCCTGCCGATCGTGACCGCGCTGTTCGGCCTCGGCACCGGACTCGGAGTGATCGCGCTGTTCACGCACGTCGTCGACACCCCGAACTTCTCTTCCGAGCTGGCCGCCATGATCGGCCTTGGCGTCGGCATCGACTACGCGCTGTTCATCTTGACCCGCTTCAGAGAGGCCTACCGCACGCCGGGGCCGACCTTCGGCGACTCACGCGAGTCTGTCATCCAGGCGATGGACACCGCCGGGCGCGCGGTCCTGTTCGCGGGTATGACGGTCGTGATCGCGCTGCTCGGCATGATGGTTCTGGGGGTCGAATTCCTTTACGGGGTCGCGATCTCCGCCTCGATCGGAGTCCTGCTCGTGATGCTCGCGTCGCTGACCTTGCTGCCCGCGCTCTTGACGATGGCCGGTGCCAAAGTCGCGCGCCCCAGCCGCCGCGCGCGCAAGCGCCAGGCCAGCGCCGACGACGAGACGCCCCACGCCGGCGCGGCCTGGCTGCGCTGGAGCGCGTTCGTGCAGCGCCGGCCTTTGACGATCGCGGTCTGTGCGACGGGTTTCATGCTGCTCATCGCCGCCCCCGCGATCGCGTTGCGTCTCGGTTCCAGCGACGCTTCCAACGACCCCGCGAATCAGACGACCCACAAGGCTTACGAGCTGCTCGCCCAGGGTTTCGGCGAAGGCTTCAACGGACCGCTTTTGGTCGTCGCGAAGGTGCCGAACCAGCACCGGCAGGCGGCGGAACAGGGTGTCGATCTGAGCGTCCCTCCGAACGCCGGCAAGGCCTCTGTCGAAAGGCTGCGCGCCGCGATCGCCGCGACGCCGGGGGTCGTCTCGGTGGCGCCCGCCAAGTTCAATACGACCGGCGAAGTCGCGACGATCACCGTCTACCCGAAATCTTCGCCCCAGGCTTACGCGACGACCCAGCTCGTGTCGCGGCTACGCAAACAGGTCGTGCCGCCACTGGAGGCCGGCGGCAAAATCTCCGTCTATGTGGGCGGAGTTACCGCCGGCGCGATCGACTTCGCGGCCGTGCTCGACCACAAGCTGCCGCTGTTCGTCGGCGTCGTCGTGCTTTTGAGCGCGCTGCTCCTGCTGATCGTCTTCAGGTCGCTCGTGATCCCGTTGCAGGCGGCGATCATGAACCTCTTGTCGATCAGCGCGGCGCTCGGCGTGATCGTGGTGATCTTCCAATGGGGCTGGCTCGGCTCGATCTTCGGCGTCCAGCAGGGACCGATCGAGTCGTTCATCCCGGTGATGCTGTTCGCGATCGTGTTCGGCCTGTCGATGGATTACGAGGTCTTCTTGATATCCAGGATGCACGAGCGCTGGACGCATACCCGCGAACACTCGCGGTCTGTCGCCGAAGGTTTGGCCCTGACCGGCCGCGTCGTGACGGCCGCCGCCGCGATCATGGTCTGCGTGTTCTTGTCGTTCATGCTCGGCGAAAACAGGGTCATCAAGGAGTTCGGCCTCAGCCTCGCCGCCGCCGTGCTGCTGGATGCCTTCATCGTGCGCTGCCTGTTGCTGCCGGCCGTGCTGCACCTCGTTGGCGAGCGTACCTGGTGGCTGCCGGCGTGGCTTGAGCGGGCGCTGCCCCAGATGAACATCGAGGGCACGATCCTGCCCGCCGACGCCGATCGCGACGAGCGCTCGCGCGCCGGCGCGACGCCCCCCTCCCCGGGCGCCGGGCCGCATCCCAGGCCGGGCGTCGCGACCGAGGGAGCCGAGGGCTGAGCCCAAGGAGGCGGGGAGCGGCGTTCGCGTTGCTCCTGTGCGTGGCCCTGCCTGGAGCTTGGGCGAAGGGGGCCTTGGCATCGAGTGTCGCCGCCCCGACCCCTGCCGCCGTCCCAACCTCCGTTCTGGTCGTGTTCGCGCCGGTCAGCGAGTCTCGGCTGGCGCGCTTGCCGGGCATGTCGGTCGGCCTCATGTCCGGCTCCCAAGGGCTGTATTCGCAAGCCCAGCTATCGCTCGACATCGGCCAGGGCGCGCGCGTCGCGGCGTCGGCTTACCGTGACCCCACTCCCCCGCCCCTCTATTCGCGGGCAAGCGGCTCCGGCGGGTTCGTCGAAGGCTGGCGGCCGGCGCGAAAGCGAGCCGAAGCAGCGCCCCAGCTGCTGGCGCCCGGCCTCTTGGCCGCCCAGATCGAGGGCGGCGCCGGCTACGTCGGCTACACCGGACTCCTCGCGGGTGGCCGCGCGGCCGCGAGAGGTGGACGCCGTCCCGGCGGCGACCGTGGCCCCGCGGACCGCCATCTCGACGCGCTGGTAACAGCCGACCGGAGTGGCCACATCGCCGCCTTCTCGGAAGGCCCGAGGGCGACCCTGCCGGCACGCGTGACCACGATGAGAGCAAAGAAGCGCTTGGTGGTCACAGACCTGCCAGCGGGACCCGCGGGACGTTCCGATTTGATGGCGCTCGCGCGCGCGCGTGGCCCCGGCGAGCTGCTGATCGTCGTCCAGCGCCGCGTTCCTTCGAGCAACGGGCAACTGCTGTGGACCGGCGTCGCCGGCTTGCCCGGCGGCGGCTTGCCTGGCGGGGGCCCGCCCGGCGGCGGCTTGCCTGGCGGGGGCCCGCCCGGCGCCGACCTGTCCGGCGGCGGCGGCGGCGATCACCGCGAGCTGACGTCGAACAGCACTAAAGAGAGAGGCCTGATCGTGTCGGTCGATCTGGCGCCCACGATCCTGAAATGGCTCGGTTCGGCGGTGCCGGCCGACATGCGCGGCGAGCCGATCAGCGCCGATGGCCGGCTGGACCCCGGAAGGCTGCGCAAACTGAGAACCAGGCTGTATGTGATCGGGCCGAGGCGGCTGCCGGCGCTGGGATGGCTGCTGGCGACGTTGGCGCTCGTGCTGGTCGCTTGCGTGGCGTGGACGCGCGCGCGCGTATGGGCGCTGAGAGTGTGTGGGCTGGCCGTGCTGTGGGCGCCGGTCGCTGTCCTGGCGCCCGCGGCGTTGGACTTGGGCGCCGCCTACGAATACGCGACGATCGCGGTCCTCTGCGTGGGGCTTGGCGCGCTGACCGACCTGCTCGTGCCTTGGCCGCGAGCGCCTATCGCGCCCGCGATCGCCGTTGTCGTGGCGCTCACGGCCGACGCCTTGGCGGGCACGCAGCTTGCAATGCGCTCGCTGCTCGGCCCGGACCCGTTGCTGGGGGCGCGCTTCTATGGAATCGGCAACGAGTTGAAGTCTGGCCTCGCGGTGCTCGTATTCGCGGCGGTCGCCGCCTGGTGCTACCCGGTCGAGGACCCCGGATCGGGCGGCGAGAAGCGTCGGCGAGCAGCCGCGGCGATGGCGGGAGCGGGGATCGTGCTGGCGATCGTCGAGGGCTCGGCCCGGATCGGGGCGGGCGTGGGCGGCGTGATCCTGGTATGCGCGGGAACGGCCGTGGCCGTCGTGATGTTGTTGCCGGGCGAACTGACCCGCGGGCGCGCGCTCACGGTGCTGCTGGCGCCCGTCGCCGGCCTGGTGCTGCTGGCCGTGCTCGACCTCGCGTTCGCTGAAGGCTCCGGGCACTTCACGGGCAGCGTCCTCGACGCCCGGTCGGCAGGCGACCTGAAGGACCTGATCGTCAGGCGCTACGAAGCGGCTTGGAAAGAGTTCGGCAATGGCGCGATGCCGTTCGCGACCGCGCTGGCGCTGCTGGCCGCCGCGGTCGGGGTGTTGCGGCGCGAGCGGCTGCTGGCGCCCGTCGGGGGCGATCCAGCCTGGCTGGCCGCGCTCGGTGGCGGTCTGACCGCGGGCGTCGTCGGCGCGCTGGTCGAGGACTCGGGGCCGGTGCTCTTGGTCGTGGCCGTGTTCGCGATGGTGTCAGTGCTCGGATACCTGTGGGGCGTCCCGGCCCGGGCTCCGGGTCGGTCAGAAGAGTATGGGCCCAAAAATCTTCGCCGCCGACGCGACCAGCAAGACCATCGGCTGCATACTTCAAATTGAGCATGAACTGGCTGTCATCGCGCTGGGGAGCGGCCCCGGCGCAGCGGTACGATGAGCGAGGAATGGCAGCCCAGCCGACAACGAGCGCGCCTCCCGGCCCAGACCGGCCCGTCACGTGGCTGCCCGTCCATCGGATCGATATGGACACTTACTACCGGATCGCTGAGACCGGCATCCTCGACGATCCGCGAGTTGAGCTGCTCGAGGGCCTCATCGTCGACATGAGCCCTCCCTCGCCCGAGCACTCAACCGTGATCGAGAGGTTGACCGATCGCTTCCGAGCCGCGCCCCTACGTCTGCGCGTACAGCTGCCTTTCGAGATACGGCCCAACAGCGTGCCCCAGCCCGACCTCGCGCTTGTCGAGGAGGAACCCAGCATGAAGCATCACCCGCGCACGGCGCTGCTCGCGGTCGAGGTGGCTGTCAGCTCACATATGATCGACCGCAACGTCAAGGCCAAACATTACGCCCGCGCCGGCATCCCTACCTACTGGCTGATCGACGTGCCCGGCCGCGCCATCGAGGTGCGCACAGAGCCCGACTCAGAGGGCTATGCAAAATGCCAGATCTATGTCGAGGGCGAAGACGTGCCCTCCCCCGTGGCGGGCGTCGCGGACCTCGACGTGGCCGCGCTGCTTGCGGACGACGAGGACTGACGCCGTCCCCTCGGCCGGATCGCCGACCGAACTCAGGGGTCGACTCGATGACCGGCTCAGGGGCCGGCAGCTCAGACGCGTCGCGGATAACGGTCGCTCAGATCGCGTCGCGGAAGGGATTCTCGATGCGCACCGAGCCGATCCGCTGACCGTCGTTCAGGTCCTCGGTGAGCAGCAGACGGCAGCCCGCATGGGCGGCGGCCGCGACGACCAAGCCGTGCCAGTAAGAGAGTTGCGCGGAACGGCTGATTTGGGTCGCGCGCCTGACGAGCGCTGTATCGATGGGAATCGTCGGATTCAGAAGACCAAGCTGATCGACTGCTTCTGAGGCCTTCTCTTCGGGCACCGGTTCAGCGAACTTGCGGGTAACCGTGACATAGAACTCGCTCAAAACCTGAGCGCTCAACACGAACTCGCCGTGACGGTCCGACCCGAGTATTTCTCTTGCGATGTCCCGCTTCCGTGGCTCGGAATCGTCGACCGAGTAAACGAGGACGTTCGTGTCCAGGAACGTCTTATCGCTCATACAGTTCGTCGCGCGTCCACGTGCGACCCCTCGGCCCGCTGCTCGCGTGGACTGTCTCGGCCCACGCAAGGAACTCCGTCATACCCGATCGCTGGGGACCTCCCGTCGCGAAACCTTCCAGATAGTCACGTACGAGCGAGTTCACAGACGTGTCCTGTTCGAGCGCGCGAATCCTTGCACGCTTCAGCAACTCCTCGTCGATGGACAGAGTCAGGTTAGCCATGTCCTTACACCTCGCTCGTGTAGCACGGATTCAGTGTAGCACGGCCAGGCCACCCCGCTCCCGTCCAGTTTCGCCCATAACCTTAAGGGCCTATCCCGGAAGGCATGTGCAGCTGAGGCAGTCAAGAGCCCGAGTGGAGCAAGGACCCTACGCCGCGCAGTTTCGGCAGGCCCCGTGCAAGACGATCTCGTGCTCGGAGACGTCCAAAGGAACGCGCTGGCTGAGCGTCTCGATCGCACGCTCGAGGGCGGGGTCCGAGAAGGGCATGACGACGCCGCATTCGTCGCAGACCAGATGATGGTGATGGGCAGACGGCTCACTGGCACGCTCGTAGCGGACCATCGCTTGGCCGGTCTCGACGCGCTGCACGAGCCCAAGACTGTCCAGCTCGTCGAGGATCCTGTAAACGGAGGCCCTGCTGACGCGGCGCCCCCCGGTCTGACCGGCGCGCAGAGCGTCCTCGATCTGCTGGGCGCTAAGCGCGCACTCCTGGCAGGCCAGCAGCTCCAGCAGAGCGCGCCGGGCGCCGCCGCGCCGATGCCCGGCGGCGGCCAGCTCGGCCTCGGCGCGGTCGGCCCAGCTCGGGGCCGGCGGGGGACCGGTCATTGGGTACTCCGTAGGCCCGCACGCGCGCGCGCGGACAGCCCCACGCGGCGAATGCGGCGCGCACGCGGACCCCGCGCCAGCGGACCAGCCGATCGTCGCGCCCGAAAACTCATGAAGACGATGGTAAGGAAATAGAACGAAGCGGCCACGATGATCGCGGCGCTGCCGGGCGGCACGGCGGCGACGGCAGAGCTGAGCGCGATTCCGGACCACATCGAGAGCAGAGCGATCGCGGCGGCGATGCCCATTCCGCGGTAGGGGTCGGCGGTAAGCCGGTGGGCGGCGCCGGCGGGCGCGGCCAGGAGACCGAGCAGGAGCAGGGCTCCGACGGCCTGGGTCGCCTCGGCGACCTCGACGCCGAAGAGGACCAGGAACACGACGCCGAGCGCGGCGACCGGCACGCCGGCGGCGGCCGCGACCGGGGCGTCGAGTGAGGCGAACAGCAGGGGCCGGGCGATCGCGAGCAGCGACGCGACGACAACGATTGCGATCAGGGCGGCCAGATCAGTTTGGCCGGCTGTGAGGCTGAAGATCGAGCCGAACAGAGTCCTGGCGGCGATCGTGCCGTTCGCACCGGACGAGCCGGCGTTGAAGAGGTCCAAAAAGAAGACCCCGAGACCGAGCGTCCAGACGAGCACGATCCCGACGGTGACGTCCTCGCGGCGAGCCCTGTCGCCGAGGGCCGCCAGGAGCCCGGCGACAAGAACGGTCGCGGCGAACAAGCCGACGCGCAGATCCAAACCGGCGGCGGCGGCCGCGAGGGCGCCGGTGAAGGCGACGTGGCTGAGGGCATCGCCCGCGAAGACCTGGACGCGTAGGACCACGAACCAGCCGATCAAGCCGCTGGCGAGCGCAATGAAGGAGCCGGCGAGCAGAGCGTTGCCGAGGAAGCCAGGGAACGGCACCGCTCAACGCCTCCCGACCAACGCCCGCCGCGTGAGCAGCGCCCGCCGGCCACGCGCGCACGCGAACAGGACGATCGCGAGCGTGCTGACATAGAAGCCGGGCGGGTATTCGGAGAAATAGGACAGGCTCAGCCCGATCCAGGCGATCGCGATCCCGAAGGCGATGCTGAGGGCCAGGCCGAGCCCGACGCGCGGGGTCAGCTCGCGCGCGCTGCCGGCCGGCGCCACGAGCAAAGCGAACACGAGCAAGACGCCTGTGATCTGGGCGGTCGCGGCGACCGCAAAGCCGAGGACGAGCAGGAAACCGACGTTCAGAGCCTGAACAGGAACGTTCTTGGAACGGGCGAGAACAGGGTCTATGGACGTAAAAAGCAAGGGGCGACCGACAACTACCAGGATCGCCAAGACGCACGCGGCGACGATCGCGAGGGTTACGACCTCGGGGCGCGTGACCCCGAGGATCGAGCCGAACAGCAGCGACTCGAGGCTTTCGAGGACGCCGTGATAGAGGTTGAGCAGCAGGAAACCGGTAGCGAGCGCACCCGCGCCGACGGTCCCGATGATGGCCGCCTCCTGCCGGGCGTCGCGCCCGTGGCGGACGTTCGACGGGATCAGAGCGATCGCAAGGGCGCCGAGCCCGCAGAACGCGAAATAGCCGGCCGCCAGCGGCGCGCCGGCGAGCGCGGCGGCGGCGGCGCCGGGGAACGCCATCATCGACAGGGTGTGCCCGGCGAAGGTCTCGCGGCGGAGCACCATCAGCCAGCCGACCGCACTCGCCATCACCGCGACAGCCCCGGCCGCCAGCAGCGCGTTGACCATGAAGCGGTATTCCAGGAGCTGGCTGAGGTCCGAGCTTGGATTCAAAGTCAGGTGCGGGCTCATCGCAGCACGTGCTTGGGCCCATCGCCCAGCTCATCGCCCGGCGAGAGACCGGGCCGGCCCAGGCCATGGCGCCCGTGGTCGTGGCCGTGACCGTGGTCGTGGTCGTGGTCGTGGTCGTGACGGGGCCCGTGCAGGTGGGGCGCCTCGGGCTGGCCGACGACGACCAGGCGCCCGTCTTTGGTCTCGAGCACTTCGATCGGCGCACCGTAGAGGAGGCTGAGCGTCTCGCTGGTGATGACCTGCTTGGGCGGCCCCATCGCCGCGCGGCCGCCCGCCAGGTAGAGCACGCGGTCGATGTAGGGCAGCAGCGGGTTGACGTCGTGGGCGACCAACAGCACGGTGACGCCGTCAGAGCGGCAAATTCTTTGTATGAGCGCGGCAACGGCGGCCTGGTTGGGAAGGTCGAGGCCGTCGAGCGGCTCGTCGAGGATCAGCATGCGGGGCGACTGGACGAGCGCCTGGGCGATCAACAGGCGCTGCTGCTCTCCTCCAGAGCACTCTCCGATCGGGCGTTCGGCGTACGGTCCGGCGCCGACCCGGTCGATCGCCTGATCGACCAGCTCGCGCTTGGCCCGCTCCTTCGAGCGCAAGCGCCCGGCCAAGGGCAACGGTATGCCCCAGCGGCGGCCATCTAGACCGAGCCTGACGACGTCGATTCCGCGTATATGGGTTGAGCTGTCGAAAGCCCGGCGTTGCGGCAGGTACCCGATCTGGCGGTTATGGGTGCCCGGCTGAGCGCCGAGCACCTCTACGGTGCCTCCGGCGGCGGGCAGCAGACCGAGCAGGACTTCCAAGAGGGTCGACTTGCCGGCACCGTTGGGACCAAGGATCGCGACGAACTCGTTTTCGGGCACGACCAGATCGACGCCGCTCCAGATGGTGCGCCCACCGAGGCGGACGGCGGCGTCGCGCAGCTCGATCGCGGGCGCCGCCGCGCTCATCGGCCCGTCGCCTGACGCAGCGCCCGCGCCAAACCTTCGAGCTGAGAGACTTGCCACTGCTCGAATGTGTCGTCAGCCGGCGAAAGCGTCTCGGTGACGGTCGCGATCGGGATGTGACGGGAGCGGGCGATTTCGTTGACGCGCTGGACGTCGGGCGTCACGTTCTGGCTGTTGAACACCCAGACCGCGATTTCTCGCTTTTCGGCCTGCTCGTCGACGGTGCGCTTGTCGGCGACGGTCACTTCGTTGCCCTCGGCGATCGCTTTAACGAAGCTGTAAGGGGTCAGCAGGCGAAGGTGAAGGTCTTCGCCGAGCCCTTGGAAGATGCTCTCGCTGTAGCCGACCTTTACACCCGCGTAGCGAGCCCTGATCTGGCGACGCAGTTCGTCGTAGCGCCGCAGACCGACCGCTTCGAAGGCTTGCTTGCGGGCGGCGAAATAAGAGGCATCGCTGGGGTCGAGGCGCTCATAGTCGGCCGCGATCGCGCCGATCACTTTGTAGACATCGTCCGGGAAGTACCAGCGGTGCGGGTTTTCGCCGTCGCTTAGCTTCAGACGCGCGCCGACGTCGAGCACGACCCGGCCTTCGCTTGCATCGGCTTCGAGCAGCCGCGTAGCCCAGTTGTCGTAGCCGACTCCGTTGACGATCGCCATGCTCGCGCCCGCCATCGTGCGCGCGTCTTCGGCCGTCGGCTCGTAGCTGTGGGGATCGGTTGCCGGGTCGACGATGATGCTCTTGACCTCGACCTTAAGGCCGCCGAGCTGAGCGGCGATCGAACCCCAAAAGTTCTCGGCGGCCACCACCTGGAGTCGGCCGGCCGATCCCGCGCCGGTGTTGGCGCCTGGGCTCGCGTTCGATGCACTGGTCCCGCCATCCGAAGCACCGGAGCCGCTCGATGTATCGGGGCCGGCGCTGTCGCAGCCTGCCGCGCAAGCGGCCGCCAGCACGCAGAGACCGGCCAGAAACGCGGCCAGACATCTCGTCCGCATACCGCCGCCAAGGCAGCGGACGCTACCGGCGCGTCGAGTGCGAACGCGGATGCGAGTGCGGGTGCGGGTGCGGGTGCGGCGGGAGCTTGTGGAGCTTTTGGTCGGCTCGGGCATTGGCGGAACCCTAGCACAAGATAAGACTGAGTCTCATTCTCGAGGCGGAGCCCGTGCGTGACAACCAGCGCAGACCTGCCAGTACCTACTCAAAGCCGGCAAAACAGAAACCTATTAAATCTATTCAGACCCCTCATAACCTACGCAAAACTAACAAACACTACTCACCACTAATTAGAATCTTTCTTGTTGTCGCCCAAAAGGAACTGGCCGGTCGCAGCGTTTTGCGTAGAAGGGGGTCCGGGCCACGCTTGGAAGCCGTGTCTGGAAGGGACCCTCTGCCAATGGCCATTTGGGCAAGGAGAAGGAGACATATATGCAACGCATCAGGATGATCGTTCTGTGCCTGGTCGCCACGTTCACGATGAGCGCGGCAGCCGTGGCAGGGGCGTCGGCGGATCAGTCCGTCACGTCGATCTGCGTCAAACTAAAAAAGGAAGCAGGGAAGTTCAGGGGCGGCTACACGAACAGTACGTGCACGACCGCCAGCCCGTCCAGCGAAGGCAAGTACGAAAAGCTGGTCGGCTCGCCGGGACCGCAGGGTCCGGCGGGGGCCCAGGGTGCTCAGGGCGCGCAAGGTGCTCAGGGCGCGCAAGGCGCACAGGGCCCTCAGGGCGTTAAAGGCGAAACCGGAGCAGCCGGTCCCGCCGGCTCTCAGGGTGAACGCGGCGAAGCTGGCCCGCAGGGCCCGAAAGGCGAAACCGGAGCCCAAGGCGAAAAGGGCGACGCCGGAGCCAACGGCACCAACGGAACCAACGGAACCGACGGTGAAACCGGCGCGACCGGCGCGCAAGGCGAAAAAGGCGCCACAGGAGCCCAAGGCGAAAAGGGCGAACGCGGCGAAACCGGCCCGCAAGGCGAAAAGGGCGACGCCGGAGCCAACGGCACCAACGGAACCAACGGAACCGACGGTGAAACCGGCGCGACCGGCGCGCAAGGCGAAAAAGGCGCTACAGGAGCCCAAGGCGAAAAGGGCGAACGCGGCGAAACCGGCCCGCAAGGCGAAAAGGGCGACGCCGGAGCCAACGGCACCAACGGAACCAACGGGACCGACGGTGAAACCGGCGCGACCGGCGCGCAAGGCGAAAAAGGCGCTACAGGAGCCCAAGGCGAAAAGGGCGAACGCGGCGAAACCGGACCGCAAGGCGTAAAGGGCGAAACCGGCGCTCCCGGCGAAAAGGGCGCGACCGGCGCCGCCGGCGCTAACGGTGCCCAAGGCGAAAAAGGCCTCCAGGGCGAAGCCGGCCCGCAGGGCGAAAAGGGCGAAGCGGGAACCAACGGAACCAACGGAACCAACGGCGAACGCGGCGAACGCGGTGAAGCCGGCCCGCAGGGCGCGAAAGGCGAAACCGGCGCAGCCGGCCCCGAAGGAAAAGAAGGGAAAACAGGACCCATCGGACCCAAAGGCGAAGCCGGCCCGCAGGGACTGAAAGGCGAAACCGGAGCGACCGGAGCGACCGGCGCCAAAGGCGAAACCGGCAAAGAAGGGCCCACCGGAAAAGAAGGGCCTACCGGTAAAGAAGGCAAAGAAGGGAAAGAAGGCAAAACAGGAGCGACCGGCCCCGAAGGCGCGTCGGCGACGACCGTCGAGGTCTCAGCCGAAGCGACGAACAAAGCTGCCGCCAAATGCCCCGAAGGCTATGTAGCCGACGGTGGAGGCGGTAGGGACACCGGCGGCGACGACCACGTCACCGCGTCTGGTCCGGCCAATTCGAAAGGCGAACTCATCACGTCGGGACAGCCGACTGAGTGGCTCTTCGAAGACAACGCGCCGGCCCAGAAAGTCGTCGCGTACGTTGTCTGCTCGAAATAGCAGTCAGCGGTAGGCAGGACAGGTAGTTGGCAACCGGGAGGGAGGCCCGACAGGGCCTCCCTCCCTCATCACTTGGCCGTCCGGCGGGGCCTATACGTTTGTGGGCCTCGAAAAGCGAAGATCAATATTCAGGCCGCAACGGTCGATACCAAAAGAACAATGACCTACACCTTCACAGCGCCTTTCCGAACAACACGCCGGTCCAACTTTCGTACGTCTAGGGTTGCGAAGCTCGTATGCCTGCTCGCCGTGGCGTTTGTTGCCGTGCTGGTCGCAGGCTGCGGTTCGAGCGGTACGACCACGTTGAACGTGGTCCCGGCGGAGCACGCGATCGCCAGCTCGATTTTGGTCAAGCACGGCGTGCATACGAACGTGGTATGCCCGTCGAACGTGCCCAAGAAGGCGGGCCAAGCCTTCACGTGCACGGCCCACCTGGCGGTCGGCGCCTACCCGGTGACGGTCGTCGAGACCAACGGCAACGGGCACATACGTTATGAAAGCAAGCAGCCTTTCGTGGCCTTGAACACCGGCAAAGTCGAGCGCGCGATCGAGGCCTCGATCGTCAGTCAGCGTAGGCTGAGGGCGTCCGTGTCCTGCCCGCCAGGGGTCCTGCAACAGTCGGGCCTTACCTTCACGTGCACGGCAAGCGTCAACGGCAAGCCTTATCCGTTCGAAGTGACCGAGACCGACGGCAACGGCCACGTCAAGTACGTTGGGCGCTGATCAGCGCCCAAGCGCTGAGGCGCCGGACACGGCCACGCGGTCGGCGGTATGATCGCCGGGCATGGCTCCTCACGAGCAGCCTGCCAAATCGCCGGCCGACGCTTCGCCCTCTGACGCGCACCCGCCAGCGCTGACGCGCGAGCAGATCGAGCGCTTGGAGAAACGCTACGGCAACCGTTACCTGCTCGAGCCGGCGCCCGACAACGAACTGCCGAAGATTGGGATGGACGCCGCCGAAGCGGCGGGGCTGATCGAAAAGGAGATGGTGCTCGACGGCATCCCGATGCGCAATCTGGCGACGTTCGTGACGACCTGGATGGAGCCGGAGGCCGTCCAGGTCATCACCGAAAACTTGCATACGAACTTCATCGACCACGCCGAGTATCCGCGGACGGCCGAGATCGAGCAGCGCTGTATCAGGATGCTTGCCGACCTGTTCAACGCCCCGGGGAAGACGACCGGCGCGCGTACGCAGGGCTCATCGGAGGCGATCATGCTCGGAGCGCTGTCGCTGAAGTGGAAGTGGCGAGAGCGCAGGGAGGCGGCGAAGCAGTCGACCGACCGTCCGAACCTCGTGTTCGGCGGCGACGTGCACGTCGTCTGGGAGAAGTTTTGCAGGTACTTCGACGTCGAGCCAAGGATCGTGCCGCTGGCGCCCGACAAGTACACGATCGGACCCGAGGACGTCGAGCCGCACATAGACGAGAACACGATCGGCGTGGCGGCCGTGCTCGGCACGACGTTCACGGGACACGCCGACGACATCAAAGGGATCAACGATCACCTGGTTCAGCTCAAGCACGATCGAGGCTTGGACGTGCCGCTGCACGTCGACGCGGCTTCGGGCGGCTTCGTGTGGCCGTTTTTGTATCCCGACTCCGAGTGGGACTTCAGGCTGGAGCAGGTCCGCTCGATCAACGTGTCCGGCCACAAGTTCGGACTCGTCTACCCGGGCATCGGCTGGCTCGTGTTCCGCGAAGAGTCAGACCTCGCGAAGGACCTCGTCTTCTACGAGAACTATCTGGGCAAGACCGACGCCACGTTCACGTTGAACTTTTCGACCGGCTCCTCGATGGTGCTGGCCCAGTACTACAACTTCGTGAGGCTCGGCCACTCCGGCTACCGCTTCGTGATGGAGACGATGAAGTACAACGCCAGGACGCTCGCTTCCGAGATCGCCAAGACGGGGCACTTTGAGATCGTCGGCTCCGAAGAGGACGAGCAACTGCCGCTGGTCGCGTTCAAATTGACTGACGGCCACGGCTATGACGAGTTCGACGTCGCCGCCCAGCTGGCTGCCGAGCGCGGCTGGATGGTGCCCGCCTACACCCTGCCGCCCAACGCCGAACACGTCAAGATCTTGAGAGCCCTCGTCAAGGAGACGCTCAGCTACTCGCTGACCGTGTGCCTCGGCCAGGACATCGCCGAAGCCTGCTCGACGCTCGACGCCAAGGGCAGCCTGCACCCCGCCGACCGCAAGCGCGTCAAGACGAACACCGGGTTCTGAGGGACAGCGGGCGTTTGGCCCCGCACTCCCCCATCCGACGGACGCTCACCACCCGCCGGCCAGGTTCAACCGGCCCCGTCGCCAGATACCGACGGCGCGGACGCGCCTTCAGCCTCCTCTTCGCGCAGCTTGCGCCGGCGATCGACGAGCAGCACGGCCGCGACGATCACGATCACGACGATCAAGATCCCGGCTGCTATGTAGCGCAGTTTGTGGTGGGTCGCTTTCGATTTCGTTTTGGCGGTCGCCACAGTCACCACCGCGCCATCGGTACGGGCCACCGCGACGAGGTGTTCTTGTTCGGCGGTGGTCGTGTAGACGACGGTGTAGTGCTTGCCGTCGTTCATCGAGACGTGAATGTGCCCCGGCTGGGGCGTCGGATGGAAGGTGACGGCGTGCACTTCGTGCTTGTGCAACTGCGCTTCCAGAGCCGACAGGCTCTCGGGCGTGAAGTGGATCACGGTCGTGCTTTCAGCGCTCGCGCTGACTGCCAGAACCAGCGCCGTCGCCAGGGCCAGGAGAACGCTCGCCAAGCCGGCGCGCACAACACGGACTGCTCGTCTCGATCTCATCCGCGGCACCCTAGCGCGCCGCCCAGACGTTCGCGGCGCCCGGCCGCGGGCAGTTTGGCTCACTTCCGCGCATTGCGCATCGCCTTCAGCCGCTCCACCTTCGGCAGTACGACCTTGCGCATGCGCACCGCTGAGGGCGTCGCCTCCACGGCCTCGTCCTCGCGCACGAACTCGAGCGCCTCGTCGAGCGTCAGTTTGCGGTGGGCGTCCAGCCGCACGAGCACGTCGGAGGTGGAGGAGCGCATGTTCGTCAGGTGCTTCTCCTTGACCGGGTTCACGTCGAGGTCCTCGGAGCGGGCGTTCTCGCCGATGATCATCCCCTCGTAGACCTCCTCGCCGGGCCCGACGAACAGCGAGCCGCGCTCCTGCAGCGTGAACAGCGAGAACGTGACCGTCTCGCCGCGGCGATCGGCGACGAGCACGCCGCTGGAACGCGTCAGGATCTCCCCCGCCCACGGCTCCCAGCGGTCGAACACGTGGTGCATGATCCCGGTTCCTCTTGTCTCGGTCAGGAACTCCGTGCGAAATCCGATCAGCCCGCGCGCCGGCACGAGGTAGTCCATCCGCACCCAGCCGGTGCCGTGGTTGATCATGTGCTCCATCCGGCCCTTGCGCGCGGCCAGCAGCTGGGTGACGGTGCCGACGTGCTCCTCGGGCACGTCCACCGACAGCCGCTCGACCGGCTCGTGACGGACGCCATCGATCTCGCGCTCGAGGACGTGCGGCTGCCCGACGGTCAGCTCGAACCCCTCGCGGCGCATCATCTCCACCAGCACCGCGAGCTGCAGCTCGCCACGGCCCTGCACCTCGTAGGTGTCCGCCCGCTGGGTCGCGCGCACGCGCAGCGACACGTTGCCGATCAGCTCCTGATCCAACCGCGCCTTGATCTGGCGGGCGGTGATCTTCGACCCGTCTTTGCCCGCCAGCGGCGAGGTGTTGACGCCGATCGTGATCGACATCGCCGGTTCGTCGACGGTGATCACCGGCAGCGGGCGCGGATCGTCGGGGTCGGCGAGCGTCTCCCCGATTGTTACCTCGGCGATGCCCGCCACGGCGATGATCTCCCCCGGACCTGCCTCCGGCGCGTCCACGCGATCGAGCGCGTCGGTCACATACAGCTCGGCGACCTGGGCTTTCTGGATCGACCCGTCCGCGCGACACCAGGCGATCTGCTGGCCCTTTTTGATCGTGCCGTTGCGCACGCGGCAGATCGCCAGCCGGCCTACGTACGGAGACGCGTCGAGGTTCGTGACAAGCGCTTGCAGCGGTTGCTCGGGGTCATACATCGGTGGCGGAATCCGCTCCAGCAGCAGATCCAAGAGCGGCGCGAGCGATCCCTGCGCGGGCAGCGGCTTCGTGTCCGGGTCGTACTCGAGCGAGGCAACCCCGGCCTTGGCGTTGGTGTAGACGATCGGGAACTCGATCTGGTGCTCGTCGGCGTCGAGGTCGAGGAACAGCTCATAGACCTCATCCACGACCTCGCTGACGCGCGCGTCGGGCCGATCGACCTTGTTGATGACCAGAATCACCGGCAGCTTGGCCTCCAAGGCCTTGCGCAGCACAAACCTCGTCTGGGGCAGCGGCCCCTCGGAGGCGTCGACCAAGAGCAGCACGCCGTCGACCATCGTCAGGCCGCGCTCGACCTCCCCGCCGAAGTCGGCGTGGCCGGGGGTGTCGACGATGTTGAGCTTGACGTCCCTGTAACGCAACGACGTGTTCTTGGCGAGGATCGTGATCCCCTTCTCGCGCTCGAGGTCCATCGAGTCCATAACCCTGGTCGCCACGTCCTGGCCTTCCCTGAACGCACCGGACTGCCACAGCATCGCGTCCACGAGCGTCGTCTTGCCGTGGTCGACGTGCGCGACGATCGCCACGTTGCGGATGTCTTCTCTCGGGATCAAGGGCACGGCGCAGAAGGGTACCGGCAGGTGGCGGGGTTCCCGGATACGTGTCGCGTTTGCGACCGTACGCACGCGCGCGGGGCCTCGCGCTTTGGAAGGTATGTCCGCTCCAGCTGGGGACTCAACCGCGCGCGCGCAACGCCCGAGGCGCCATCTTCAGCCCGAACTTCGCCAGCGCCGCCGGGTAGCGCTCGGCCGCCGCGACCGTTTCCTCCAGCGCGGCCGCGAAGCGCCGGATCTCGGACTCCTCGATCACCAGAGGCGGCAGAGCCTTGATCACGTTCATGCGGTGCCCGGCGACCTGGCAGAAGATCCGGTGCTCATGGAACAAGGGCACGGTGACGAGCTGCGAGAAGAGCCCGGGCTGGCGACGCTCGACCGACTCCCACAGCCTGCGAGCCGCCGCGCCGGCGGGCGGCCCGAACTCGATCGCCCACATCAGGCCCAGACCGCGCACGTCGGCGACGACCTCGTAACGCTCGACCAAAGGCCTTGTCAACTCCAACAAGAGCGCGCCCAGGCGCTCGGCGCGCTCGGCAAGGCGCTCCTCGTCGATCACTTTCAAAGTCGCCAGGGCGGCGGCGGCCGCAAGGTCGTTGCCGCCGAAGGTCGAGCCGTGGCGCACCGCGCGCTCCATGCCGTCGAACACCTTCTCGAAGGCGGCTCTCGACACCAGCACCGCGCCGACCGGCACAAGACCGCCGGAAAGAGCCTTCGACAGGCAGACCATGTCGGGCTGAAGATCCCAGTGCTCGCAGGCCAGGAAGCGCCCCGTGCGAGCGAGGCCCGTCTGAACCTCGTCGCAGACGAACAAGGCGCCCGCTTCTCGGCATAACCGCTGGGCGCCCGCCAGATAGCCGTCGGGCGGCATGTTCACGCCCTTGCCCTGGACCGGCTCGACGATGAACGCCGCGACCTGGCCGCCCGCGCCAGCGCCGGTCCCGCGGCGGGCGCCCGCACTGCCGGTGCTACCTCGGCCACCTCCCCCATCAAGCGCACCGCCCGCGCCACCGCCCGCGAGCGCACGCCCCAGAGCGTCGAGGTCGCCCCAGGGCACGGCCTCGCAGCCTGGCAGCAGGGGTCCGAAGCCCTCGCGGAACATGGGGTCGCCGCCCAGCGAGAGCGAGCCGAGCGTGAGCCCGTGGAAGGCGTGCTCGGCATAGAGGATCCGCGGGCGGCCGGTCGCGGCGCGCGCGATCTTGATCGCAGCCTCGACTGACTCGGTACCGCTGTTGGCGGGCACCATCGCGCCTAGATTTTTGGCAGCCCGCCCACCCACGCGCGCGAGCAGCTGTTCGGCGAGGACGCCGCTCAGCAACGTGACTCCGAGCTGGGGCAGGTTGCCCGTGCGGGCGGCCATCACCTCCTGGACGGCTGCCACGGCCGCCGGGTGCGAGCGGCCGATCGCGAATACGCCGTAGCCGCCGAACAGGTCGAGATAGCGCTCGCCGGTGGAATCGATCAGTTGGGCTCCCTCGCCTCCAGTCCAACTGCGCTCGAAGCCAAGGGTGCGCAGGATCCGGCCGAGCTGCGGGTTCAGGTAGCGATCGTTGAGCTTCAGCTCTTCGCCGGTGCGCTCGGCGATCAGCTCGCCGATGCCTGGGATCGGCCGCGGGGGCATCGGTTGAGCGTATAGGGAGAGCTGTTCAAGCCCAAACGGACAGCCGCCGAAACCCCTCGATAGACAGCAGAGTCGCGGACGGGGCGCTGTACGCGGCCAAGCGATCGAGGCGCAACCGGGTGGTCGCGGCCGTCGGCCCGCTGCTAGAGTCTGGCGCCGATGGCTGGCGGAGAGACACCGAAGCAGAAACATTCGCACTCGCGCACACATAAGCGCCGGGCGCAGCACAAAATCGTGCCCGCGGCTTCGAACCTGTGCCCGCAGTGCCATCAGCCTAAGCTGCCGCACCGGGTATGTGCAACGTGCGGCTCTTATAAGGGCCGCGACGTGATCGAGTCCGGCCCCGGCACCTCCGTCGAGGAGTAGCGCCCCGGGCGCGAAACGGTGCCGGACGCAGCGTCATCCGGCGGGCGTCCGCCCAATACGGACGCGGTCGCTCCACTGCGCGAACGCCCTGCCTGGCGGGCGCTGGAAGCGCATTACGACGCGATCAAAGACGTTCACCTGCGCGAGCTGTTCGCTGGAGACGATGGTCGCGGCGAGCGCCTGACCGCCGAAGGGGCGGGGCTGTACCTGGACTTCTCGAAGAACAGGATCACCGATGAGACGTTGAGGCTGTTGATCGGATTGGCCGAGGAGTCGGGCCTGGCGCGGCGCACAAAGGCGATGTTCGCCGGCGAGCGGATCAACGTCTCCGAGAAGAGGTCGGTCTTGCACGTGGCCTTGCGGATGCCGAGGCACGAGTCGCTGATCGTCGACGGCGTGGACGTCGTGGCCCAGGTCCACGAGGTGCTGGATCGGATGGCGAAGTTCGCCGAAGCGGTCAGGTCCGGGAGTTGGCTCGGACACACGGGCGAGCCGATCGAGAACGTCGTCAACATCGGCATCGGCGGCTCGGACCTGGGGCCGGTGATGGCGTACGAGGCGCTCAAGCACTACTCAAAGCGCGAGCTGACTTTCAGGTTCGTGTCGAACGTGGATGCGACCGATTTCGCCGAGGCCACGAGGGATCTGGAGGCCGCCAAGACGCTGTTCATCGTGTCCTCGAAGACGTTTACGACGCTCGAGACGATGACCAACGCGAACACGGCGCGAGCATGGGCTTTGGATCAGCTCCGCGACGAGGCCGCGATCGCCAAGCACTTCGTGGCCGTCTCCACGAACGCGGACGCCGTGGGGGCCTTTGGGATCGACACCGAGAACATGTTCGGCTTCTGGGACTGGGTCGGCGGGCGCTACTCGATGGACTCGGCGATCGGGCTCTCGACGATGCTGGCGATCGGCTTCGAGCGCTTCGAGGAGCTGCTCGCGGGGATGCACGCGCTGGATTTGCACTTCAAGACCGCCCCGTTCGCCGAGAACCTGCCGGTCTTGATGGGGATGCTGGCCGTCTGGTACGGCGACTTCTTTCGGGCCCAGACGTACGGGGTGATGCCTTACGAGCAGTATCTGAAGCGCTTCCCGGCGTATTTGCAGCAGCTGACGATGGAGTCGAACGGCAAGCACGTCAAGCTCGACGGGACGCCGGTCGAAGCCCAGACCGGTGCCGTCTACTGGGGCGAGCCGGGGACCAACGGACAGCACAGCTTCTATCAGCTGATCCACCAGGGCACGAAGCTGATCCCGGTCGACCTGATCGGCTTCGGCGAGCCACTGAACGATGTCGGCGAGCACCACGACATCCTCATGTCCAACGTCTTCGCCCAGGCCCAAGCCCTGGCGTTCGGCAAGACCGAGGAGGAGGTCAGGGCCGAGGGTACGCCGGAGGCGGTCGTCCGGCACAAGGTGATGGAGGGCAACCGCCCGACCAACGTGATCCTCGCCGAGAAGTTGACCCCGCGCACGCTGGGGGCCCTGGTCGCGCTCTACGAGCATTCGGTGTTCACGCAGGGCGTCGTCTGGGGCATCGACTCCTTCGACCAGTGGGGCGTCGAGCTGGGCAAGGCTCTGGCCAAGCGGATCATCCCCGAGCTGACGAGCGAGTCCGAGCCCGACTTGGCGCACGACAGCTCGACCAACGCGCTGATCACGCGTTACCGGTCGCTGCGCTGAGCCGCCGGCAGCACGAACCGCCGGACGGCTTCGGCGAAGCCGTCCTTGTCGTTGGGCCCAGTGACGCGCCGTGCCGCGCGCTGGACCTCGCGGTCGGCGTTGCCCATCGCGATCGACAGGCCCGAGCGGGCGAACATGAGGACGTCGTTGGGCATGTCCCCGATCGTGGCGATCTGTGGCTCGGGGATGTCGTAGCGACGGGACAGGTACTCGACCACGCTGCCCTTGTTCGCCTTGGGGTGGGTCACGTCGACGTAGTAAGGCTGTGAGCGCGCCGCGGAGACGTGATCGCCGAAGCGGTCGTGCGCCGCGGTCGCAGCCCTGGCGACGGCGTCGTGGTCGTCGCTGACGCCGACGATCTTGACGGCATCGCGCAACCCCTCGTAATCGGCCCGAACGGTCGGTTCGAACTGGACGGTGGCTGCCTCGCGCGCGACGTGCGGGCCGTCCGGATCCTGGATGAACCAGTCCGAGCCCTGATAGACCCAGGCGTCGAGGCCGTGGTCACGCAACAGCTCGACCACGGGCCCGAGCAGCCGGTCGGGGATCGCGTGCTGCTCGATCACGGCCATGTCCTCGGGGGCGACCAGCTCGCCGCCGTTGAAGGCCGCGACCGGCGTGCTGACATGCAGGGGGGCGATCAACATCGCCATGCCACGCGGCGGGCGTCCACTCGTCAACGCAAACAGGACCCCAGCGTCATCGAGTTCGTTTACGGCGGCGATCGCCGTTTCGGTCAACTCCTTCTCGGGCGTTACCAGCGTGCCGTCGACGTCGGCCAAGAGCAGCCTGATCGGTGCCGCGGCCCCGTCGCGTTCCGCCGTCCGACCGCGCCCCGCGCCCCCGCCGCCGCCGGTCATCGCCAAACCCCGGCCGCCGGATGCGGACCGCTCGCCGTAGGATCAAGCGGCAGCGCCATTGCGGTGCAGGCTAGCGGCGCGGCTCGCGCGACGAACCCCAGAAAGGCGGCGAAGAGAAATGGCGACGGACAAACCGATGCAGCTGGGCATGGTCGGACTGGGCAGGATGGGCGCGGGGATCGTCAGGCGGTTGATGGGCGACGGCCATCGTTGCGTGGGCTACGACGTCAGCCCTGACGCCGTCAAGGCCCTGGAAGCCGACGGCGCGACCGGCGCCGACTCGATCGCGGACTTCGTGGCCAAGCTCGAGAAGCCGAGGGCCGCCTGGGTGATGGTGCCGGCGGGCGAGATCACCGACAGGACGATCGCCGAGCTGGCGGACGCGATGGAGGCGGGCGACATCATCATCGACGGCGGCAACACTCATTACCACGACGACATCAGGCACGCCGAAGAACTGAAGGCCAAAGGGATCCATCACGTCGACTGCGGCACGAGCGGCGGCGTTTGGGGCTTGGAGAGGGGTTTCTGTTTGATGATCGGCGGCGAGAACGAGGTCGTGCAACGGCTGAGCCCGCTGTTCGCGACGATCGCGCCCGGGTTTGACAGCGCCCCGCGCACGCCGGGGCGCGAAGGCGAAGCGAGCGAAGCAGAGCGCGGCTATTTGCACTGCGGCCCAAACGGGGCCGGGCACTTCGTGAAGATGGTCCACAACGGCATCGAGTACGGGATCATGGCCGCCTACGCGGAGGGCCTGTCGATCATCAACTCGGCCGACGCGGGGCTGAAACAGCAGGAGACCGACGCCGAGACAACGCCGCTGGAGAACCCTGAGTACTACCAATACGAGATCGACACGACCGAGGTCGCCGAGGTCTGGCGCAGGGGCAGCGTGGTCGGATCGTGGCTGCTCGACCTGACCGCCGAACAGCTTCACAAATCGCCGGGCCTGGACGAGTTCGCCGGCCGGGTCTCGGATTCAGGCGAGGGCCGCTGGACCTCGATCGCGGCGATCGAGGAGGGCGTGCCCGCGCCGGTCTTGACGGCGGCACTGTACGCGCGGTTCGGCACGAGGGGCCTCGACGAGTACGCCGGCAAAGTGCAGTCGGCGATGAGGAAGGGCTTCGGCGGGCACGACGAGAAGGCGGCCGAGCACGAAAGTTGAATGCCCCAGGTTCGATCTTCTTGACGCATCGTGGAGATTCGCCGCGATCCGTTCCGAGAGGGCCGGGCGTAGACTGATCGTTGGATGACCAACGATCTTGCGCGCTGGCAGTTCGCAACGACGAGCATCTACCACTTCCTGTTCGTGCCGGTCACGATCGGGCTGGCGTTCTTGGTGGCGCTGCTGCAGACCGCGTGGTATCGAAACGAAAGGCCGGAGTACAAGCGGCTGACGAAGTTCTTTGGGACCTTGCTGCTGATCAACGTCGCGATCGGCGTCGTGACGGGACTGGTGCAGGAGTTCGAGTTCGGCATGAACTGGTCCGCTTATGCGCGCTATGTGGGCGACGTGTTCGGCGGGCCGTTGGCGATGGAGGGTTTGGCCGCGTTCTTCTTGGAGTCGACGTTCCTGGGCCTGTGGCTGTTCGGCTGGGATCGGCTGCCGAAGCTCGTCCATCTGGCCTGCATCTGGCTGGTCGCGGCCGGGACGATGCTGTCGGCGATGTTCATTATGGTCGCGAACTCATGGATGCAGCACCCGGTCGGCTACGCGCTGAACGGCAGAGGCGAACCGGCACTGAACAATGTCGGCGCGCTGTTCACGAACCCGACGTTTTTGTGGGGCTACGTGCATGTGTTGCTCGCGTCGGTCCTGACCGGGGCTTTGATCATGTTGGCGGTCTCGGCTTGGTATCTGCGCAAGGGCAGAGAGACCGAGGCGTTCGGTAAGACCGCAAGGCTGTCGATCGTCGTGCTGGTGCCGACCGCTTTGTTGATCATGTTCGTCGGCTCGGAGCTGGGCGTGATCGAGGCCAAGTACCAGCCGATGAAGATCGCCGCGGCGGAGGCCCAGTGGAACACGTGCAAGCCGTGCTCGTTCTCGGCCTTTCAGATCGGCGGCGGCAAAAACGACAAGACGCCATCGCAAATCATCGAAATACCGCATCTGTTGTCGGTCCTTGCGACCAACACCCTCGACGGCGAAGTGGTCGGCTTGAATCAGTTGCAAGCCCAAGAAGAAGCCAAGCACGGTCCGGGCAACTACGTGCCGGACGTGTTCATCCAGTACTGGTCGATGCGGATCATGGCCTACCTGGCGACGCTCGTGCTGTTGCTGGCGCTGTGGGGCGGCTGGCTGGTGCACCGCGACCGGCTGGCCCAATCGAAACGCTTCTTGTGGCTTGCGAGTTGGGCGGTCGTGACCCCGTTTTTGATGAACACGGCGGGTTGGATGCTGACCGAGAACGGACGTCAGCCTTGGATCGTGCAAGGTCTGATGAAGACGGTGAACGCAAACTCGCCAGCGGTGAGCACGACCGATATCTGGATCTCATTGGCCGCGTTCGTGATCGTGTACAGCCTGCTCGGGGCGGCCGACATCGTGTTGATGTTGAAGTACGCACGCAAAGGTCTCGGCGCCGAAGAGGCCGGCCAGGCGAAGGGCGCCGGCGGGCAGGCCCCTGGCGGCGGGCCGGCCGGCGGCGCGCCCTCGGCAACCTCGATCCCGGCCCTGACCTACTGAGGCGAGGGGGCGATGCTGCACCTCGACACCCTTTGGTTCGTCCTGATCTCCGTCCTGTGGGTCGGCTTCTTCGTGCTCGAGGGCTTCGACCTGGGGGTCGGCGCGCTGCATACGATCGTGGGCAAGACCGACACCGAGCGGAGGGTCGCGATCAACACGATCGGCCCGTGGTGGGACGGCAACGAGGTCTGGCTGATCGTCGCCGGCGCCGGCACGTTCGCGGCCTTCCCGGGCTGGTACGCGACGATGTTCTCGGCGTTGTATTTGGCGCTGCTGTTGGTCCTGATCGCGTTGATGGCAAGGGGCGTGGCCTTCGAGTTCAAGGGCAAACGCGAGGATCCGAGGTGGCGTAAGGCCTGGACTTGGTGCATGACGATCGGCAGCCTGTTGATCCCGTTGCTTCTCGGCGTAGGCCTCGGCGACCTGTTGAACGGCCTGCCGATCGACGAAGCCCACAACTACACCGGCAACTTCTTCGAACTGCTGACGCCGTACGGCCTCTGGACCGGGCTGACGTTCTTGGGCCTGTGCCTGTTGCACGGCGCCACGTTCTTGAAGCTGAGGACCGACGGCGCGATCAGAGCGCGTGCGGCCGCCCTTGCCGGGCCGCTCGGCTGGGCTGGGGCGACGCTCGTGATCGGCTTCGTGATCTGGACTTTGTCGGTCGCCGGCAACGGCGAACTGCCGGACCCCGTGCAGGTACTTGCGGTGATCGCGGCCCTGTTCGCGGCGCGCCTGGCGAGCACGGACAGCGACGGCTGGGCCTTTACCGCCTCTGCGGTCGCGATAGCGGCGACCGTTAGCTCGCTGTTCATCGAGCTTTATCCGAGGGTCATGGTCTCGACCACGAACGCCGCTTATAGCCTGACCGTCTCCAACACCGCCTCTGGCCATTACGCGCTGACCGTGATGACGATCGTGACCGTGCTCTTCCTGCCGCTCGTGCTCGCCTATCAGGGCTGGTCTTTCTGGGTCTTCAGGGGCCGCGTCAAAGCGCCGCCCGCGGAGCCCGGAGCGCCATCCACGGCGACCCGGCCGGGACCGGCGGCGCCCGGCGCGAGCGCGCCCGCCTCGCCCCAGGCCTGAGGCGAGAGCGATGGCCGGCGCCGACAAGGACCGCCATCGCGTTGTGATCGTCGGCGGCGGCTTCGGCGGCCTGTTCGCCGCCAAGTTCCTCAGACACGCGCCGGTCGAGGTGACGTTGATCGACCGGACCAATCACCACACTTTCCAGCCGCTTCTCTACCAGCTGGCGACAGGCATCCTTTCGGAGGGATCGATCGCGCCGCCGCTGCGCGAGGTGCTGCGCAAGCACCGCAACGTCACGGTCGAGCTGGCCAACGTCGACGCCTTCGATCTGGAAGGCCATACCGTGACCGCGGCGAGGCTGCTGGGACCGCCGCTGACGATCCCATATGACTCCCTGATCGTCGCCGCCGGAGCGACTCACTCCTATTTCGGGCACGACGAGTTCGCGCGGTTCGCTCCTGGACTGAAGACGGTCGATGACGCGCTCGAGCTGCGCGGCCGCATCTTTGGTGCCTTTGAGATGGCCGAGCTGGAGCCAGATCCCGACGCAAGGCTTGCGTGGATGACGTTCGCGGTGATTGGCGCCGGCCCCACCGGTGTCGAGATGGCCGGCCAGATCGCGGAGCTGTCACGGCGCTCTTTGAAGCACAACTTCCACCGCATCGATCCGGCCAACGCGCGGGTGCTGCTGCTCGACGCAGCGAACGCGCCTCTCGTCACGTTCGGCGAAAGGCTCTCGGCGAAAGCCACACACGCGATCGAGCGAACGGGCGTGGAGCTGCGGATGCACAGCCGCGTCACCGACGTCACGCCCGATGCGATCGTCGTCCATGGCCCCGACGGCGAGGAGCGACTGGCCTGCCACACGAAGATGTGGGCGGCCGGCGTCCAGGCCTCGCCCCTGGGCGCGCTCCTGGCCAAGGCCGGCGGCGCCGCAACCGACCGCGCCGGGCGCATCGAGGTCGAGGCCGACTGCACTCTGCCCGGACATCCCGAGGTCTTCGTCGTCGGCGACATGATGGCCCTCGACGACCTGCCCGGCGTCGCCGAGGTGGCCATGCAGTCCGGCATCCACGCCGCTCGTACGATCAAGTGGCGCGTTGTCGCCGGCACCGTCGCTGAAGCGCGCGCCGCCATGCGCGAGGGCCCGGACCCGCGCGGAATCGCCAATCTCGAAGCTCGCGCCGCCAAGCCGTTCAAATACCGCGATCTCGGCAGCATGGCCACGATCTCGAGATTCCAGGCGATCGTCAGCTTCAAAGGCTTGAAGATCGGCGGCTTCACGGGCTGGCTGATGTGGGCCTTCGTGCACCTGACGTTCCTGACCGGCTTCAAGAATCGCTGGATCGCGCTGTTCAAGTGGCTGACGGCGTTCATCGGCAGCTCCAGGGACGAGCGCACGATCACGATGCAGCAGGCCTCCGCCCGAATCGTGGCGATGCGAGCCGGGATCAAGCCGGGCGAAGAAAGCCTGTCACGCTACGTCGAGGACGACGCGTCGCCGTGATCGCCGCCAAGTCTTGCCAGCGATCGCCTGAAGCCCCAGCGATCGCCTGAAGCCCCAGCTCCAGGGGGGTGATGCACCTCGTGATACACTTCAGGCGTGCCGACGAAGAAGCATCGCTACATCATCACGGGCGATCAGAGGGTCGAGTTCGCACTCCGACGCGGTCGGCGTCGCTTCCCGCCGGGAACCCCCAACTCCAAGATCCTGGCTGCGCTTATCAGCAAGGGCGAGGAGGCGCTCGAGCGGGAGGGTCTGACCGAGGAAGACAACGAGCGGCGCCGGCGTGCGGCCGCCGAACGCCTCGCCGACCGCTTTCGTCGAGCGGATGGCCTCGACCGCGCGGCGCTCGCCGACGCCTCCGCGCAGTGGCTGCGTGAGTGAGTCCGTTTGACGGCAGAGATCTTGTAGTCGACAACTCGGCGTTCCAGCGCGGCGGACATGAGTTCGTGCGTGACGACTGGCTGCAAGCACTCGAGCGAGGACAGCTCTACCGCTCGCCGATCCTGGAATTCGAGGTGCTATACAGCGCGCGCAACGCGCGCGAGCACACCGAACTCAGAGAAGAGCTGCAGGCGCTCAGGCCGCTTGCGCTGTCGGAGGCGGTCATCGAGGCCGCGCTCGACGCTCAGGCAGAACTCGCGGAGTACGCGGCCGGCTTTCACCGTCTGCCCCACCAGGACTACCTCGTGGCGGCGATTGCCGCCGCCCACGGGCTCGGCTTGCTGCACTACGACAACGACTTCGATCGCATTGCCGAGCACACCTCACTGGCGTTCGAGAGCGTCTGGATCGCCTCGGCGGGCACACTGGACGACCAGCCGCCAGATCCCCTGCGTGGGCGCCGAACGGCGGTGAGCCTTGGCCTCGCCCAGTTCAGCGGCGAGCGTGCCGCTGAAGTCCTCGACAGCGTCCTCGACCTGCTCGCGGAAGAGCTCCGCAAGGATGGCCTTCAACCCCCTGCGCGCGACGGCTAGCAGGGCGACCGTCGCAACGCACGATCACGATGCAGCAGGTCTCCGCCCGGATCGTGGCAATGCGAGCCGGGATCGAGCCGGGCGAAGAAAGCCTGTCACGCTACGTCGAGGACGACGCGTCGCCGTGAGCCAGCGTCACACTCGCAGCGCCGTCGACCGGCAGTCCGCGGCAGAGCTACGGGATCCCGGTTTCAATCAGTATTTCTTTGGTGCCGCCTGCAGAAACAGAGATTTCTCTGTTTTCCAAATACGTCACTGGCTGGCCGTTTACAAAATAGCCTGTGGCCACGGCAGTGATGAGATAGGTACCGGCGGGCAGGGCGACGGCATAGCTTTCCGGCGAATGGACCTCAGTGGTAGCAACCAACTCGCCTTTCAGGGTTGTGATTGTGACGATAGCGCCCGTGCACTCATACACGCCCGGATACGGACCACCTCCAAGGTAAAAACTGCCGGTGACAAGGCCCATGCCTGGTTCCAGAGCGGGCAAGACAGGAGGGGAACAAAGCAGGATGTAAGGTTCGCGGGGCGGCTCCGGAGAGAGCAACTCTTCCGGGGACGATTGCGCCGAGGGACTGGAAGGCGACACCGCCCCGCCGCTCGTGGGCGACTCTGTACTCGAGTGTCTCGCAACGGCCACTGCGGTGACAGCCGGGACGCCGACCGGGCGTCCGTTGTCGATCACACGGGCACGAAGCGTCAGAACTCCGGCCAGCTTCGTGGCGTGGGTCAAGGCGAAGCGGCGCCGGTGGTTCAGGCTCGCCTGAAACCGTTCTGAGTGGCCGTCACCGCTCAAGCTGAACAGGATGACAAAGCGCCGCACGCGCGCGCTCATGGCGCTCGCAGCGATCGTCGCCGACCCTGAGATGCGGATGCCCGCCTCTGTATTTACCGCGACAAGCCGAACCTTCGCCTTGCCCACACCCTCGGCGCCCGCGGACCCACCTATAAGCAACATCGAAAGCAGCATCGCCGCCAGCGCACGCCAAATACGCGCTCTCCATATCGCAGATCTGTTTAGCACACGAACACCATATGCTAGCCAGTCGAAGCCACCGTCGGACCCAGCGAGGACAGGCTCGGCGGCAACCGTGTCAATGCGATGTTGAGTACATATCCCGTGTTCGCGTTGGCGACGACCACCAGGCTTTCGCCGGTCGGCGCGGCGGCGCCCGGAGGAATCGGTGCGTCCGTCAGCGTGAAGTGACCACGCATGACATCGACGTAAACCGGTTCGGCCAGCAACCCCGCAGAGGACGCGCCCGAAGGAAGAGACGCCTGGGGCTCCACAGCCGCCATCGCTGTCACCTCAGTCGAAGAGTAGACAGCTATCGATCTCGGCGTTACCCCACCGCCTTCCTGAAACGCAAAGCTCTGACCAACTTCGAGTGCCGATTTGGGCGAAAGTGGCGAAGACGTCGCCAGTTCGGTGACTAGATTGCCGCCGGCAACAGGGCCAGGGGTCACATTGGCACCCAGTTCGCACGGATTGCCATTCGCAACGAAGTAAGCTTCTTTATTACCTTGAAGCGAAATGCAGGTCAATCCTGGCCTGCTAGATGTGCTCTCCGGACTCCAGCCTTCGTGTTTGACTCCCGTCGTCGGATCCCACCACGAAAGGCTGGCAAGGTGTCCCCAATTCACAATATTATCGTCCGTCTCCTCCAATCCGGCCTGAAGGCGTGATGCTGTTGCGGGCTCTTCTCCATAGCCAGTAAGATCGTTGCCGGCCGTTATATACCAAATGCCGTTCGCGACGTAATGCTCGTCAACAGTAAAGTAGCTATTTCCTCCGGGGCCATTTTCAAAGTCGTTCTCAATGATGTCTTCAGGGCTGTATCCCGTCGCGGTAAAATATACATATGCCCGCGTCCGGCCGCTACGGATATATCCAGTAGTCGCACCTCCCTCGACCCATCCTCCGTCCCCAAAAACGGACCACGCCTCATTTTGCATACGGTCTTCTTCCCAGTAAGGTATTTCGGCATAGCTCGTCTCGATGGCGAGGTTCAACCCGGCTGTAGTGACGCCGCTTTGTTCGGCGAGGGCATAACAATGATGGTTGGCGGGCTCACAGGGCTCTTCTGCGATGATGGCAGAAGAATCGGAGTACGCGTTACTCGACCCGGCCGAGTTCTTCGCGGTTACCTTGATCCGCAGCCCATTGCCAACATCGGCTGGCTGGGCGTAATAATGTTGCTTTGTTTCACCTTCGATTGGACTGCAGCTTCCATACGGTACGCAGCGTTCCCATTGATATTCATAGGCTATCGGTTGCGTACCCTCCCAAGTACCAGCGCCGCCTTCCTCCAGGTGATAGTCGACAGAATGCCCCGCGATCCCAGGGATTTCGGTATTCGACGGTGGCCATTCGTGCGATTCGTTCTGCGAGGCTCGATATCTCGTCTCACCGTACGCGGCCAAGTCGGTTCCTTCGATGCCTACGTACCCGTGACTGAAGGTGGCGTCGGACGCTTCGACCTTGACCGCGAGATGTCCTTCCGCCGTCCCGTACCAGGCCCTTACCTGGCCGGCGATCGCGGTGATGCCGACGACGTTTTCAGACGAGCCGCCTTTGAAGGTAATTTCCGACGATTCTCCGAGCTGGGTCCTGCTCCCGTTCACCCACTTTTCCAGGATGAGCTTGAACCCGTAATTTTCTTTCATGCCGAGCACCTTCACGCGATAGCCGTTCTTGGAGCCGACGCCTGTCGTGTCGCACCAGACCCCGACGTAATCGGCACGATTTTCGGCGTAGACGTGCACCGAGACGGCAGGGCTCGTGAATTCCTGAGCGTTCCAGTATGCGCCGTCCGCTTCTGATTCTGGTGCTTCTACGCCACCTTCTTTCGGCACCCAACCATATGTCGGCGAGTAGACCCGGCCGATCGTTTTCGCCCAACCCAGCTTCGACCATTTCCCCCCGTCGGACAGCGGATTTTCGGCCGCCCGTTCGAACGTGTCAAGCGATTCAGTGGCCGGGAAAGTCAGCGACGCGGCTCGGTACTGTGTCTCCCCGTATGCCGCATTGTTGGTCCCTTCGACGCCAACGTAGCCGTGGCTGAAGGCGGTGTCGGACGCTTCGACCTTGACCGCGAGACTTCCTTCCGATGTTCCGTACCAGCCCTGGACCTTGCCATTGATCGCGGTGAGACCGACGACGTTTTCAGAGGAGGTACCTTTGAACAGCACTTCTGAAGATTCAGCGAGTTGCGTTCGAGCGCCGTTGACCCACTTTTCGAGATAGAGCTTGAACCCAAAGTTCGTCGCGGTGCCAACGACCTTCAGACGATAGCCGTTCTTGGAGCCCACGCCCGCGGTGTCGCACCAGACGCCAACGTAGTCGTGCAGATTTTCGGCATACATGTGGGTCGACACGGCCGGTTCGGAGAATTCCTTTACGTTCCAGTATGCGCCGTCGGCTTTGGATTCCGGCGCTCCGGCGCCACCCTCTTTGGGCACCCAGCCGTACATTGCCGAGAAGACGCGACCGATCGTTTTCGTCCAGCCGAGCTTCGACCATTTCCCGCCATCCGACAGCGGATTTTCCGCCGTCCGTTCGAAGGTGTCGAGCGATTCAGTTGCGGGGAAGCTCGAAGCGGCGGCTGCCTGTGCCGCGCACATGGCGCCGGTGCTCGCGAGAGCCACGAGCAGCGCCGCCAACGACAAAGATCCCGACAACAAGGATCGGCGCCTCGAAGCACCGGTCGCGCATGGTCGATAGCTTATGCCCGAGAGTCGGCATAATCTGAACATTGCGGCAAACTATCCCATTTGGAACGGACGTGTCAACTCCGGAGAGAGAAACATTTTCTATAAATTGGACTATACTCATGGTTCTGGCGGGCCACCCTCGGCCTCGCTCCGCCACAGCGACGCGTAGCGGCCCCCCAGCTCCAGCAACTCGGCGTGGGTGCCTCGCCCGGCGACGCGGCCATGATCGAGCATCAAGATCTCGTCGAAATCCTCCAGGCCGACGAGCCGGTGGGTGATCAGCAGGGTGCAGGCCCCGACCGTCGCGGCCGTCTCGCGTGTGAGAGCCGACAGCTCGGCCATGATCGCGTCGGCCGTAGCGGAGTCCAGGTGCTCGCCGGGCTCGTCCAGGATAAGGATCGGGAAGTCGGCGAGCAGCGCTCTGGCGATCGCCAGGCGTTGGCGCTGGCCTCCGGACATGCGCTCGCCGCGCTCCCCCACCTCCGTGCCCAGCCCCGCTGGCAGGCGGTCCGCCCAGTCGAGCAGCCGCACGCGCGCGAGCGCCGCCCACAGCTCCTCCTCGCCGGCGTCGCGCTTCGCAAGGAGCAGGTTCTCGCGCAGCGTGCTGTCGAACACGTGAACGTCTTGGGAGACCAGGCCGACGACCGTTCGGCATTCGTCGCCGTCGAGGTCTGAGAACTCGATCCCGTCGAGCGTAAACGACCCGGCCTCGTAGGCAATGAAGCGCAGCAGGACGGCCGCGAGCGTCGACTTGCCGGCGCCGGACGGGCCGACGACCGCGACCCGCCGACCCGGGCCCAGGTCGAGGTCGATGCCGTCCAGGGCGAGCTTGCCCGCTCCCGGGTAGCGCGCACACAGGCCCCGCGCGCGCATGGCATGGCCCGGCGCATGGCCATTGTGTCCCGCCACGAGGCCGCGCCGCTCCTGCCCGGGCAGAGCGCGCGGATGCTCGGGCTCAGCGACCGGCGGGACTGTGTCCATGACCTCGAACACCCGGGCTGCTGCGCGGCGCACGCGCGCGAGCGTCTGGGTGGCGGCCGGCAAGGTTGTTACCAGCTCGAAGCAGACCAACGGGATCAGAGCCAGGCCGGCGAGCAAGACGCCGTTCAAGGTGCCGGCCCGGACGGCGAGGACGCCGACCAGCAGGGCACCCCACATCGCGAGCCCCGAGCACAGGGTCGTCAAGCCCTGGCCGACGCCGGCCGTGAAGGAGCTTGCGGCGGCGATCTTCGTAAGACGCTCGTCGGCGGCGCGCGCGCGCGCGAGTCGGTCCTCGACGGCACCGTTGACGATCAGCTCGGGGGCTCCCTGGGCCAGGTCGAGGACGCACGCGGTCAGCTCGGCCCTGGCAGCCGCCCGGCGGGCCTCGCCGCGCGCGGCGAGCATGCCGGTCAGCCACGGCACCAGGACACCGGCCACCAGCAGCGCGACCAGCAGGATCAGGGCGGCCGCCGGCAGCATCGCCCACACGAGAGCGACCGTCAGGGTCCCCACGCCGAAAGCGATCGCGAACGGCGGCGCAACGCGCAGGAGCAGGTCCTGCAGCTCCTCGACGTCGTGGACGAGCCTGGCCAACAGGTCGCCGCTCCGAAACGCGGGGACGCCCAAGGGCGCGAGTCGCTCGAGGCGCGCGTACAGGCCGACCCTGATCTCTGAGAGCACCCTGAATGCCGCGTCGTGACCGACCAGACGTTCGCCGTAGCGGCACAGGCCTCTCGCGAAGGCAAAGAACTGGACGCCGACGACGGCGAACGCGACCGCCGTCTCCTGAGGGCGCTGCGAAGAGCGCGAGATCAGCCAGGCCGACGTCGCGATCAGGCCGATCGCCGCGCCGACGGCGCCCGCGCCGAGCAGGGTCGCCAGGACCAGGCGCCCGGCGGCGGGCCTTGCGAGCGCAAACGTGCGCGCGAGCGGGGCCTTCGGCCCACGGTCGTCGAGCGGTCCGCCATCGCCCCCGGCGACCGCGGCCGTGTCGAGCGAGTCGGCGTCGACCAGACCGGCCGCCCGACCGGCGCCGTCCGACAAGACTGACCCGGACGCGCTCACACCGCGACCTCGGCTGGCGCAAGCGCCCCGGACGCGCTCACGCAGCGACCTCGGCCGCATCGAGCGAGACGACCCGGTCCGCCATCACCGCCAAAGCGGGGCGATGGGCCACGAGCAGAGCCGTGCGACCTTTGGCGAGCCGGCGGATCGACTCGACGACGGCCAGCTCGGTCGCGCCGTCGAGGCCGGCTGTCGGCTCGTCGAGCAGCAACAGCGGCGCGTCGCGCACGAAAGCCCGGGCCAAGGCCAGACGCTGGCGCTCGCCGGCGGAGAGCCCGGCGGCGCCCTCGCCGAGGATCGTGTCCGGACCGTCGGGCAGCCCAGCGACGACCTCGCCGAGACCGGCGTCGGCAAGCGCGGCCGAGACCTCCTCGTCGGTGGCCGTGCCGCGCCCGACTCGCACATTTTCGGCGAGGGAGCCCTTGAACAGATGTGGACGCTGGGGCACCCACGCCAGCTGGGCCCGCCACGCGTCCTGATCCAATGCGGCCAGCTCGACCCCGCCGACCTTTACCGAGCCCGCGTCTGGTTGCACCAAGCAAAGCAGTACTCCGATCAATGTCGACTTGCCGGCGCCGCTCGGGCCTAAGAGCGCCAGGGTCTCGCCCGGCTGGATCGTCAACGACACGTCTTTGAGCGCGGGCTCTGTGCGGCCCGGGTAGGTGACGTTCAGGCCCTCGATCGTCAGACCGGCGCGCGCCAGGTCGGACACGCCCGATGAGGCCATACGCGCGCGCGCGGGCACCCCGTCACGAGAGTCATCGAACTCCGGCCCGGGCGCTTCGAGGATCGCAAAGGCCTGGTCGGCGGCGGCCAAACCTTCGGCGCTGGCGTGGTAGTTGGCGCCGAGCTTACGCAGCGGCAGGTAGGCCTCGGGGGCGAGCACGAGCGCGAACAGGGCGGGGCGCAGACCGAGCTCGCCGCCCATCAGGCGCAGGCCGATCGCGACCGCCACGAGCGCGACGGCGATCGTGGCTACCAGCTCGAGGATCAAAGACGACAGGAACGTGACGCGCAGCGTCGAGAGCGCGGCCTGGCGGTAGCGCTCGGTGATCGCCCTGATCTGGGAGGCCTGGGCCCTGGCCCGCCCGAACACCTTGAGCGTGGGCAGGCCGGCGACGACGTCCAGGAAGTGGCCGGCCAGGCGCTCGAGGGTCCGCAGCTGTCGGTCTACGCGCTCGCGCGTGGTCGCCCCGACGAGCGCCATGAACAGGGGGATCAGGGGGATGGTGAACGCGACGATCGCCGCCGAGATCAAATCGGCCGACAGGATCGCAACGATCGCGACGACGGGAACGATCGCGGCCAGCACGAGCTGGGGCAGATACAGCGAGAAGTAGCCGTCCAGGGCGTCGACCCCGCGGGTGGCGAGGACCGTCAGCTCGCCTGTGCGCCACGCCCGGGAGGGATCGGCGCCCAGCTCGGGGATGCGCGCCATGAGCGCGCCCCGCAGCTGGGACTTGGCCAAGGCCGCCGACCGAGCCGCGGCCAGCTCGGCCACCCAGGCGAGGATCGCGCGGGCGAGGACGACCGCGAGCAGCGCCGTCATCGGGGCCTTAAGCATGGCCAGGCTTTCGCCTTTGACGAACGCGCCCGCAACGACGTCGGCCAGCAGCCAGGCCTGAGCGACGATCAGGAGGGCGCCGAGCGAACCGAGCGCGACCGAGGCGATCAGGAACGTCTGAGTCGCGCGCGCGTAGCGGAGCAGCCTCGGGTCGAGCGCTTTCAGGGAGAACCCGCCCGCTAGGTGATCTCGGCCAGGCGCTCCGCGACGATGATGCGGGCGGCAGCCTCGATCAGGGCCAGGTGCGAGAAGGCCTGCGGGAAGTTGCCGAGGTGCCGGCCGGTCGCCGTGTCGAACTCCTCGGCATAGAGCCCGAGCGGGGAGGCGATCCGCAGGAGTCGTTCCATCAGGTCGCGCGCACGCTGCTCTTCCCCCACGATCGCCAAAGCCGAGACCAGCCAGAACGAGCAGATCAGGAAGCTGCCCTCCTTGCCGGACAGCCCGTCGTCGGTCTCGTCTGTGCGGTAGCGCAACACGAAGCCGTCCTCGGTCAGTTCGTCGGCGATCGCGAGGACGCTCGCGCGCATCCGCTCGTCGTTGCCAGGCAGGAAGCCGACGATCGGCGCCAAGAGCGTCGAGGCGTCGAGCGCGTCGGTGTCGTAGTGCTGGCGCAGGACGCCGCCGGCGGTGAGGCCGTTGGCGAGGATGTCCGCGTGGATCTCCTCGGCCGTCGCGGCCCATTCGGCTTGCAGCTTCTCGTCGCCCCTGATCGCCGCCAAATGCGAGGCCCGATCCATCGCGACCCAGCACATCAGCTTCGAGGAGACGTAGTGCTGGGGGGCGCCCCTGGCCTCCCAGATCCCCTGATCCGGCTCGCGCCAGACCTCGCTCGCGCACTTGGCCTGGGCCTGCACGACCGGCCACAGCCGCCGCGGCAATCGTTCGGAGCGCCGCGTATGCAGCAGGATCGAGTCCAGGGCGGCCCCGTAGACGTCGTTCTGGCGCTGGTCGTAAGCGCCGTTGCCGACCCTGACCGGGCGCGCGCCGGCGTAGCCGGAGAGATCGTCGCGCGTGGACTCGGTCAAGTCGCGCCGGCCGTCGATCCCGTACATGATCTGCAGGGCGCCGTCGTCGCTCCGCTCGAGGTCCGCCACGAACTGCATGAACTCCTCGGCCTCCCAGTCGAGGTTCAGGTAGTGGAGGGCCTGCAACGTGAACGTCGAGTCGCGCAGCCAGGTGTAACGGTAATCCCAGTTGCGCTCTCCGCCCGGCGTCTCGGGCAAAGAGGTCGTCAGGGCGGCGACGGTCGCACCGGTCGGCATGTAGGTCAGGCCCTTGATCGCCATCGCCGAGCGCTGGATCGCCTCGCGCCAGCGGTGGTCGGGCAAACGCGCGCGCGCCAGCCAGCCGCGCCAGTAGGCGCCGGTGGTGGCCAGGCTGGCGTTGGCCTCGTCGATGTCGGCCGGCGCTTTCAGCTCCTCGGCCCAGGAGAGGGCGCAGTAGACCTGCTCGCCCTGTTTTAGGACGTGCCTGGCCCGAACCCAGTCGCCCTCCACACCGACCGCCATGTCGGTCGCAAGCCGCAGCCTCAGCTCGTTGCCTTCGCCGTCGACGCCGATCGCGTCGGCGCTGTGGCCGTCCTCGGAGACCATCCATTTGGCGGGGACGCGCCCGTAGTCGAAGACCGGTTCGCAGGTCAGCTCGACCTCGACCTCGCCCTCCAAACAGACCGCGACCCTGACGAGCGTGTGCTCGGCGTCTTCGTCTGTCGGCGGCCTGGTGTGCGGCGTGACCGTGTCGGTGTGGCGCCTTGGCCCGAGCGTCAGCGCGTCGCGCACCGCGACCCAACCGGTCGGCGTCGTCCAGGTCGTCAGCAAGGTGTTCGTGCCAGGCTCGTAGGACCGCGCCGACGGCACGTTGATGCCGAACGGGGCGAACCGGAACGTCCCCGCCTGGCGGTCGAGCAGGGTTCCGAAAATACTCGGGGCGTCGAACTTCGGCACGCACAGCCAGTCGATCGCCCCGTCAGGGGCGAGAAGGGCGCCGGTATGGCAATTCGACAGGAACGCGTAGTCCGCGATCGGCGGGAACGGCGAGGGCGCGGCCGCGGACTGGGGCGCGTCGCTCACTTTGCGATCCAGGGTCCGTGCCAGGCGCCGAATCCGTTGACGAGGCGCTCGCCCTCGACTGGGCCCCACGACCCGGGCGCGTAGGGGTGCACCGGCGGCGGCGACTCGATCAGTGGTTCGAAGATGCGCCAGGCCTCTTCGATCGAGTCCTGTCTGGTGAACCTGGTCGAGTCGCCGGCCATCGCGTCGAGCAAGAGCACCTCGTACGGCGTCGGGGCCTCTCCCCCCTCTTCGGCGAACTCCATGTCCATGGTGATCGCCTGGGGTCCGCCCGCGTCGGCCCGGTGGGCGTCGAGGATAAGCCGCGTGCCGGTCGAAGGGTCGAGCTTGACGACCAGCTGGTCGGGCTCGGGGCGCCGGTGCGAGCGTTCCATGAAGCCGAGCTTCGGCGGGTGCTTGAAGACGACCCTCAGCTCGGTCTGGGTGACGGGCAGGCGCTTGCCGGTCCTGATGAACCAGGGCACGCCCGACCAGCGCCAGTTGTCGATCTCCAGGCGCATCGCCGCGTAGGTCTCGGTCCGCGAATCGGCATCGACGCCTTCGATCTGTTTGTAGCCGTCGTACTGGCCGCGCACGTAGTGGGCCGGGTCGGCGGCGGCGGTCGATCTGAAGACGGCGTACTTGGCGTCCTTGAAGGTTTCGGCGTCGTCGCCCGCTGGCGCCTCCATCGCGGCTACCGCGAGAACCTGCATCAGGTGGTTGACGACGACGTCGCGCAGGGCCCCGACCGGGTCATAGAAGTGGCCGCGATCCTCGACGCCGAAGGCCTCGGCCATCGTGATCTGGACACAGGCGACGTGATTACGGTTCCAGACCGGCTCGATCATGGTGTTGCCGAACCTCAGGTACAAGAACTCGTCGGTGCCCATCTTGCCGAGGAAATGGTCGATCCGGTAGAGCTGATCCTCGTCGATGTGCTCGTGTATTTCGGCGGCCAAGGCGCGCGCGGAGGCGAGGTCGTGGCCGAACGGCTTCTCGACAACCACCCTGCCGCTAGCCCCGACCAGGCCGGCGCCGGCGAGCCGGCCGATGACCGGGCCGAACAGCGACGGCGGGATCTCGAGATAGAAGACGGGGCTGTTGGCCGGACCCGCGCCGGCCGCACCCGCGCTCGCTCCGGCCTGACCACCGCCGACCGCGGAGGCAATCGCCTGGCCGAGGCGCTCATAAGTGGCCGCGTCGGTGAAATCGCCACTAACGTAAGACAGTCGCGCGGCGAACCTTTCGAAGATTTCGTCGTCGATGGCCTCGCCCGTGCCGACGATGCATTCGCGGGCGTGCTCGCGCAGCTGGTCGACCGTCCAGTCGCTGACGGCGACCCCCACGATCGGGCATTGCAGTAGACCCCGGCGCTCCAAGCGGTACAGCGACCGGAACGTCATCACCTTGGCGAGGTCTCCGGTGATGCCGAACACGACAAACACGTCCGCGGGCTTGGCTGCGTCGGCTGCGGCCATCGCGCCAGAGGCTAGCGCTCCGCGCCGGCCAACGTACTTTGCACGGTGGTCGCGCCCGCTGCGCTGACCTCCTCCTGAACGCCGGGCTTGAGCCCGACGATCGCGACAACGGCGGCGGCGGCCATGATGCCGGCCATCGCGTACAGGACGGAGCGGGTCGCGTAGGCGAAGTCGAGCCTGATGAAGTGCGGAATCGAAGCGGAGGCGGAGGAGCCGGCGCCGGAGCTTTGGGACTGCTGGGAGAGGTGCGAGGCGACGACTTCGGCGTGGGCTTTGGTGACGCCTTTGGCGACGAGCGAGTCGGTGACGCGGGAGCGCATCTGGGAGACGAGGACCGTGCCGAGGATCGCCAGGCCGAGGCTGGCGGCGTAGTTGCGGACGGTCTGGGTGATGCCGGTCGCCTCGCCGTAGGACAGGCGGGAGGCCCGGTTGACGGCGTCGGTGGAGGCCGGGCCGAGCATGAAGCCCATGCCGGCGCCGGCGAGAATGATGTAGGTCTGCTGGGCGGAGAGGCTGAGGCCGGTGACTTCGCCGGCCCACAGGTAGAAGCCGACGGCGCCGAGGACGCAGCCGAGCACGACCGGGCGCTTGGCGCCTTTGCGGTCGAGCATGCGGCCGCCGATCTGGGCGGCGATGACGAAGCCGATGAAGAAGTAGAGCAGCACGAGGCCGCCTTCGGAGGGCGACTTGTTGAGCGCGATCTGGGCGTACTCGGAGGCAAAGAAGAAGACGGGCACGAACACGAGCATCGTGATCCCGAGCACCAGGTTCTCGACGAAGAACGGTCTGATTTTGAAGATCTTGACTTCGATGAGGGGCGAGTCGGTGCGCTGCTCGACCTTGTAGAAGACGATCAGGAGCACGAGGCCGGCGGCGATCGAGAGGGCGATCAAAGGGTCGGACCAGCCCCACGTGAATGACTGCTGGAAGCCGAACACGGACAGGGCGACGCCTGAGACGATCAGGATCAGGCCTTTGTAGTCGATCTTGGCGGGCTTGTGGTCGGTGACGGGTTTGGCGAGGACGATCAGGAGCAGAGCGATCAGGGCCACCGGGATGTTGACCCAGAAGATGGCCCGCCAGGTCCACTGCGTCAGGTAGCCGCCGAGGATCGGGCCGATCGCGGTCAGGCCGCCGGCGATGCCGAAGAAGATCGCCAGGGCCCGGCCGCGCTGGCGCAGCTCGAAGGTCTGCACGACGATCGCCAAAGCGGCCGGGAACATGAAGGCGCCGCCGGCGCCCTGCACGATCCTGAAGGTCACGAGCCAGGCCTGGGCGATGTTGCCCGTCGGCGTGAGGCCGCACATGGCCGAGGCGCCCGCGAACATGATGACCCCGAGCGTGACCATCTTGCGGTGCCCGACGGTGTCGGCTAGGCGCCCGCCGAACGCGAACAGCGCCGCCAGTGACAGAAGGTAGGCGTTGATCGCCCACTGCATGCCGGTGCTCGTCAGGTGCAACTCGCGCTGGATGTTGGGCGCCGCGATCGAGACGATTGTTTGGTCGATGAAAGTCATCGACACCGCGAAGATCATCGCGGCCAGGATCAGGTTGCGAGGTCCCGTCTTCACGCCGGTGTGTCCACCGGCAGGTCGACCAGCTCGGCGCTGCGCTGCCAGAGGCCCTGGGCGAGAGTGTCGTCTTGGGCTTGGGCGCTGGGCTGGATGACCTTCTCGTCCTGGACGTAATCACCGTCGAGGTTGGCGGCGTCCGGGGAGAGCGAAAGCCAGACCAGCGAGCGGGCGCCGCGAGCGGGCGAGCGGAAGAAGGGAGCGCCGAGCGTGGTCAGGACCTTCCAGATCCCGGGCTCGTTCTTGCCGAAGCCGGTGCGAACGACGCCGGGGTGAAAGCAGTTGGCTTTCAAGTCGGGGGCGCGGCGCGCGAGTTCGCGGGTGAAGAGGATGTTGCAGAGCTTGGTCGTGCCGTAGACCTTCATGGGCGCATAGGAGCGCTCGGACTGCAGGTCTTCGAGGTCGAGCAGGCCGGACTCGTGGGCGTCGGAGGCGGTTGTCACGACCCGGCCCCCGGCGAGGCGATCGCGCAGGAGGTTGGTCAAGAGGAACGGTGACAGGTGGTTGAGCGCGAACGTCCGCTCGAAGCCTTCGTCGGTCAGCTGGCGCGAGGCGAACAGGGCGCCGGCGTTGTTGGCGAGGACGTCGATAGGGCCATATTGCGAGCGCACTTCCTCGGCCAGGCGCCTGACCTCGGCCATCGAGATCAAATCGGCGACGTGTTCATGGACCGGAGCGCCGCCTCCGGCCGCTTCGGCTTCCCTGGAGACCGCCTTCACGCGCTCCGGGTCGCGACCGACGAGGGCGACCTCGGCGCCTTCGCGCGCAAGCGCGACGGCCGCGGCCTGGCCGATGCCGCGAGTGGCTCCGGTGAGCAGGACGAACGTCACGGAGAGGGACTGTAGCTCAAAGATCGGCAACGCTGGAAACATCGCGGAGTACGAGCCTGCCCGCGAATCGCCGAGGAATATGGGGAGTTGGTTAGAGATTGACCAAAGAACAGCCTCAAGCCAGATATTTGAACCGTTGTCTGATATACAGCCGGCCGCCATGGAGGATGCTGAAACTGAGTTCAAGGATGCGCGTTTCATCCAGTACGCCGAGCGCGACGTCTCTCTGAATCTGGACGCGCTGCGCTGGCCTTTGGCTGACGCGACGCCGCCTGGATGGACACTTTCTCGAAGAGATAATTGCCTACGCCGCCGAATCCTCGCCGGCGGCGACCGGCTGATGGGCGGCGATCTCGAAGAGCGCTTGCTGCGCTTTCCTTCGGCGCCTTTGCTCGGCTGGCAAAGACTGCGCGAATACCATGTCAGGCCTGACGAGTCGCAGAACTTTCATACCTACAGAGTGCTTTCCCGTCCAGGGCGCGACAGGCGCGCCGAGCGAATCTTTTTGATGCACAACGGCCTGAACGAGATCGATCGCATGGACCTCTATTACCAGCTGGCTTCGCATCTGGTCCACTCGGACGTCGAGACGGTTTGTGTGATTCGTCCGTTCCCCGGCCACCTCACGCGCTTCCCATCCCAGGCCTTCGCCGAAACCCCGCTCGACCGCTATCTGTGGGACGGATCGCAGCTATTCCGCCAATACTTGCGCTACATGATCGAGACGCAATGGTTCTTGAGCGCGATTGTGCCGAGGTCCTCTTACCGGAGCCTGGCGGGCGCCGACCTGCTGGCCGAGGACGACGATCCCCAACGCAGCCGGGTGAATCCGGACATACTCGCTGCCGCGCTGGCGAGCGCCTGGCACAGCTTGCACCATGCCTCCAAGCGCGTGGTGGCACAGATGGACGACTCCGAACTGCACATGGCGCGCCTGAAGCCGGCAATCCGTGGACAGGGGCGCTTCCGCGACGCGATTGCCTCCATGCGCGATGCGCTCGGGGTGAACACCGACGATAGACGCGACCGAACATCTGCCGAGAACGACGAGGAACCCGCGACCCAGGCCGTGCGCGACGCGAAAGCGTACGAGCGGCTCGACGGAACGCTGGGCGAGGACGACGAGGAACCCGTGGTACACGTCATCGGTTACAGCCTCGGAGGGTTCACCGCGCAGTCGGTGTTCATGTCCTGGCCCTTCCTGGTCGCGTCGTGCTCGACGGTGCTCTCAGGAGGGGCGCTGCGCGAGTTGTCGCCCACCGCGTTCGCCCATCGCGAGGAGTGGCAGACGGTCTTGCACTCGCTGCGTTACGAGCTCGACGACGCGATGATGGAAGGCCGCAACGGCCGCAAGACCACCGAGACGGCGGGCATCGAGAACGACCTGTTCCCGTTCTTGAAGCGAACCTTTTACGAGGTCTTCCAGCAGGAGTACCGTGGCAGTTTCCAGAGTCGCCTGGCCGCGTACATGCAGCGCATGTTGTTCATCGTGGGCGGCAACGATCCGATCGTGCAGACCCGCAGCGTGCTCGACTCGGGACCGCCCGACGGCATCAACATGCTCACGATCGGCGGCCTCGGCCACTTCATCGGCGCGCAGGCAGCCGACGAGCGGGAGAAGGAGCAACGCAGGTTCTGGCTGCCCGAGATGGCGCGGATCGTCCACCGCTTCAGCGCCTCCGCCAAGGAGAAGCAACGGCAGGAAAGACCGTACACCTGGGTCGAGTGGGTCGACGGGGAGATGCGATTCATCGCCGATCCGCCGGACGAAAACGGGGACTCGGAGTATTCCAAGCCGCACAAGAAGGACTCCGAGAATCCGGAGCCTCCCGAGGGATACCGGGCGCGACGCCTCAGCGCCGGCGAGCGCTTGGCGATCCCGCAGGACGGCGCGCTGCACGGACGGCTGTTCGAGCGGTGCCTCGACGACATGCTGGCCAGACAGGACGGCAGCCGCGGCGCGCCGGGCCTGCTGCTGATCCTGCGCAACGAGCTGCCGACGATGCTGCTCGACAGGATCAGCGTATACAGGCGCGCCGCGATGCTCAACCACGACGACCTCAGCACCGCCCGCTACGTTCAGGGCGTGCTCGGCCGGCGCAAGATCTTCGAAAGCCACAGGGAGCGGATCGCCCTGATCATCCCCTGGAACGCACGGATCATCATGGCCACGATGGACTCCCATCGAGGATATCCCAGCCAGGCGGAGGCATCCAAGGGCGAGATGCCCAGATACGAAGGACGCGGTCCCGACGACAACCGCGGCGACTGCTGGGGCACCCAGTTCAGCGCCGGCAAAAAGCTGGGCAAAGGAAAGGGAAGACATTCGGTTCTCGTCTTCGACGGCCGCGAGAAACTGGAGGTCCCGGAAGCGCTGCTGAGACTGGCGCGCGACGAGACTCACTATTGCGATCTGGACGAGATCTCTTCGCTGCCCGACTGTTGGGTCTGGATGTCGCGCGACTTCCTGCGCACCGACGAAGAGACGTTGACGGTCACACGAGGGCTGAAGAAGCTAGCCGACGTGCTGCCCGACTACTTCAAAGACTCGCGATCGGCGCTCGCGGGACCTCTGCGCAGGGACGAGCTGCGAATCGTCACCGTCTCGCGAGCGCGCTACAACCCCCGCTTCCGCGGCCGCGTGGTCGCCGACCCGAAGACCGCGCGCGACCTGCTGCTCCATGCCGCGTTGTGCGCGTCGGCGTCGACACCCTCTGACGAATTCAATCTCGAGACCGGTCAGCGCCGAGTCGAGTCGCAAGACTGAGGAAGGCGGTCGCAAAGCCAAGTCGAGTCGAACTGAGTTGCGACCAAGCCCCCACGTGGTGAGCACGCAGAAATTCGAGCCACCGATGCGTACGTCGGCAAAGGGTCCTACTCTGTAGTAATGGCGATAAGAACCGCTCGCAGCGGCGCTGTGTCGTCTGAAGGTGGACGCGGACGCATGCTGCTTGGCCTGACGGTCGGCGTGGTCGTCGTGGTCATCGTCATGGCGGTCGCGGTGGTCTTGCTCTCGGGGGTGACGCTCGCGAGCGACCCGATGGCGCTGGCGAAGATGACGGTCGGCCCGGTGGGCGGCACGATCGAGCACGTCGAAGCGTTCGACGCCAGAGGCCACAGCGTGCCGATCGCCGTCAGCAACGGCCGGCTGACGCCGCTGCACAGACTGCGGCCGGGCGAACAGGTATCCGTAGCGGCCACCGTCAAGCGGCCGGGATGGGTCGGCTGGGCGTTGGGCGAAACCAAGACCGAGCACCTGACCGTGACGGCGCCGGCGGCCGAAGTCAGCGAGCACTGGATGACCGTCCGGCCGGGCTCCCCCGTGAGGGTCGTTTTCGACAAGCCTGTCTATGCCGTGGCCTACGGCGACACGAGCAGCCTGGGCGCGCACGTGAGCGCCAGCGGGCGGCGTTCGGTCTCGCTCGGCTCCCAGCCCGCGACCGGCGCCGTCCAGGTCGCCGCGGCGCCAAGGCATTGGGAGACCTTGGGCAAGCCCTCGCAGGTCAGTTGGTTTCCGCCGTCGAGGTCGCCGGTGATGGTGACGCTGCCGGCGGCGGGCGCCAAGATCGGCCCCGCGACGACGCTGTACCTGACGTTCTCGAAGCCGGTCTCCGAAGTGCTCGGCTCCGCCCACCCGCAGATCGTGCCGAGCACGCAAGGGCAGTGGCGCGAAGTCAACAGCCACACGCTCGCGTTCAAGCCGGCCGGCTTCGGCGCACCGCTGGGCTCACAGCTGAGGGTGCAGCTACCCAAGCCGGTCGCCGTGATCGCCAGCTCGGATTCCGGGGGCTTGAGCGCCAGCACGGGCTCTCCCGCGAGTGCGACCGCGGGGCTGAAGCAGACCAGCTCGGTCGAATGGACGGTGCCGCCGGGCTCGACCTTGCGCCTGCAGCAGCTGCTCGCCGAGACGGGCTACCTGCCAGTCTCCTGGCATCCGAGCGGGCCGCCGGTCGCCAGAACCCCGGAAGCCCAGGCCCAGGCCGCGGCGAACCCGCCCAGCGGGAGCTTCGGGTGGCGTTACGGCGACACCCCTCACCAGCTGCAGGCGCTGTGGAGTCCGGGCCAGTGGAGCGTGGTCATGAAGGGCGCGATCATGAAGTTCGAGACCCAGAACGAAATGACCACCGACGGCGAAGCGGGCCCGGCGGTGTGGCGAGGACTCTTGAAATACGTGCTCGAGGGCAAGCGCCTGAGCGAACCGTACAGCTACGTGTACGTGCATAGAGAAGTCCCCGAGACGATGACCTTGTGGAGCGCCGGCCACACGATCGAGACCGCGCCCGCCAACACCGGCATCTCCGGCGCGGAAACCGAACTGGGGACGTTCCCGGTGTTCGAGCACATCCCGGAAGGCACGATGAGCGGCACCAACCCGGACGGCTCGCACTACGAAGATCCTGGGATCAAGTGGATCAGCTACTTCAACGGCGGCGATGCCTTGCACAACTTCAACAGGTCCTCGTTCGGGAGTCCCCAAAGCCTCGGTTGCGTCGAGCTGCCTCTCGAAGCGGCCGCCAAGGAGTGGCCTTACACGACGATCGGCACACTCGTCACGATCGAATCCTGAGGGCGCCGCCCTCGGACGCCTCGCTCGTCGGACTCCTTACGACGCCTCCTCGGCGCCTCCCTCGACATCTCGACGCCCCCCGATCCGGTGGCGTCCCGACAAATGCCTGGGGCCGCTCAGTCCTGCTCGTCGCCGGAGGCGTTATGAGGGTGTTCGGGATCGGTCGTGATCCGCACCATAAAGACCATCGTGGCGAACCCGACCAGGACCATGCCGAGGAGGGCAAGGATCAGGACGAACGTGCTGCCGCCCGAGGCCGCCACGGCGACGAGCGCCACCGGGATGGCGGTGCCGATCAGCATCAAGAACAGCGGCGAGACTTCGCGCGCGCCCTCCGGCAAGCCCTCGACGTCAGGCAGGCCCTCGATGCCGGTGCCACCGGGCGGAGCGGCCGGGACAGGGCCGGACCCTGACGGAGACCCTGAGCCGGCGTCGGGCGCCGGCGTGGCGGGCGGCGGGGACGTGGGAGCGTCGGTGGACATCGTGGGCGCAACATACCAGTCGTCGCGGAGTTGTCGAGTTCATCGCCTGGAGGGCTAAGGGGCTGAATTATGAGGGCGACTCGCATAAGACGTCGCCTCAGAGCCCCTACGATTGCGACTGCTCCTGGATGTCCGGGAGCCAGACCTCACCGCCGCGGTCGATCAGGTCGTCGTCTCCCGGGTGCTGACGCAGCAACTGCTCGAGCGAGCCCACGAGTCGGCCAATCGCGTCACGGCTCAGCGAGACACGGGCGGGGACGCACACAAGGCCGTAGGTCTTGCCGGTGGCTCGCATCGCCTCGATGAGCAACGGGCGGAAGTCGCCGAGATCTTGGGTGACAAACGCGCGAGCCTGCTCGGGCATCGACGCGAAGTGCACGCGATCCGCTCTGCCGATCAACTCGGGGCGCTCGGAGACGGCGATGACGTCATGGCCACGTGCGCGCAGTTGGCGGGCGATCTCGGGAGAGAAATGCTCGTCCAGAAGCAGCCTCACGCGGGAGTAAGATCCCGGGCCGCACGCCACTTGCTCTCCTCGAGCTCACTGAGCTCGAGGACGCGCGCGATCCAGTCGTCGATCTCCTCGCGGTTCGAACCGTAGTAACGGATGGCAACGTCCACGAGCCTCGGCTCCACCTCCAGGTAAGCGGCGGCGGCCTGGATCGATCCGCTGTCCTTGAAGACCTTGACTACCTCCCATACGTCGAGGCCCGTCCCGATCAGAGCCGGGCGACGGCCCATTGCTCCGTCGACGAAGTGAATCCCTGGGACTTCATCCATCAAGAGCCCCTCGTCCAGATAGCGCTCGGCGAGCGTCGTCTGCGGCCTGCCCGTTAGACGCGCTTGACGGCGAAGGCGCTCGAGCGTCGCTCTCTTGGGACGCATCGACAGCTGTCCTCTCGCGCTCTCGGCCATTGCGCACACACTGTAACACAGTGCATGCAAGCGCAAAGATCTCGAATCGGACCGGCGCGCAAAATCAGAGACTCAGTCGCGATCAGGAGGACTCGCGCGGGATCACGCGGTCGACCTCGACGGCTGCGCCTTCGTGGGCGTCTCCGAAGACGACGATCACGGTCGGCGAGCCGCCGAACCAGGCGCTCAGCTCACCCTCGCCGACGTACTCGGCGGGGCGACGCGAGCCGTCGCCCTGGATCACCCAGACCGGTTGACCCTTGTGGAAGGGCCCCTGGTTGACATCGTCCATGGTCAGGCCATTATGGCGGGCGGCAGGCGCGCGAGCAGGAGAAATGTCATATCCCTTTTGAAAACTACCATAATATATACTTTATGTATATACGAACGTAGTTTTGGAAAAATATATAACACTTTCCGAGAGGCGCGCAAGGCCTATCCGGCGCGCAAGGCGTGTCTTACGCGCAAGATCTGTCTTTAGCCACTCAGGGCGCGAACTCGCGCCCGAACAGATGCCGGGCGGCGACGAGGGAGGCGATCTGGGCGGTGCCGTCGCCGATCTCGAGGCCGATGACGTCGCGCAGGCGCTGTGCCAGAGGCAGCTCGTCGGAGTAGGCGGCGTGACCGAACGTGAGCAGAGCCTGGTGGCAGATTTCGGCGGCCAGGCGGGGGGCCCACCACTTGACGTAGTTGGCCTCCAACGCGTGGGGCAGGCCCCGGTCGCGGCGCCAGAGGGCTTCGTAGCTGAGCAGCCTGGCGCCGCGCAGCTGGGCGGAGAACTCGACGAGCGGGAACGCGACTCCCTGGCGCTTTGAGATCGGCTCACCGAAGGCGGTCCGCTCGCGCGCGTAAGCGATCGCCTCATCCAAAGACTGCGAAGCACAGGCAAGGCACATGAGCGCGATCCAGGCGCGGGAGCAGTCGAAACCGCGCATACAACGGACGAAGCCTTCGCCTTCACCGCCGACGAGCGCATCGGGCCCGACGGGGTGGCCGTCGAAGGCGAGCGAGGCCCGGCCGATCGCGCGCTCGCCGAGGTCGGAGAAGGGGGCGCGCTGGAGGTAGCGGTCGTCCAGCTCGACGTAGAAGGCGCTGATCCCGCGCGCCCCGGCGCCGCCGGTGCGAGCGAAGACGAGCGCGGTGTGCGCGAACGTCGCCAACGAGATCGACGTCTTCTCGCCGGTCAGGCGCCAGCCGGCGCCGTCAGGGTCGGCGCGCAGGGCCAGGGCGGCGGCGTCCGAGCCATGCTCGGGCTCGGTCAAACAGAAGCACGGCAGTACCTCGCCGGCGGCAATCGCGGGCAGCCAGGCCGCCCGCTGGCCTGGGTCCGCGGCGCCTGAGAGCACCTCGGCGACGAGCGAGGGCAGGAAGGTCAGGTAGGCGGCGTTGATGTCGGCCCGGGAGATCTCCTCCAGGGCGATCCCGGTCGTCAAGGTGTCTGCCCCCTGGCCGCCGTGCTCCTCGGGGATGCGCAGGCCGATCAAACCCATGTCGGCCATCTCGCGGACAAGGCTTTCGCGGAAGGCGGCGCGGCGGTCCGCGCCGGCGTAGTCGGGCGCGAGGCGGTCGCGGGCAAAGGCCGCGACGGAGTCGCGGAAGGCGAGTTGGTCGTCTGTCAGGGAGAAGTCCACTTCCGTGTCAGAACCCCTGGGGCCCGCGCAGCGCGGCAAGCGTGTCGTGGTAGAGACGCTGCTTGATCGTGCCCAAAGCCGCCGGGTTCTTGCCGGACAGCTCCGCCGCCCGGGCGATCGCGGCCGGCAGAACCTCAGCCTCGGGAACGGCCCGGTCGACGATGCCGGCCTCGGCGGCATCCTGGCCGCCGAAGCGCCGGCCGGTCGTCATCGCCTCGTGCGCGGCGCGGACGGGCAGGCGAGCGGTGACAAGAGCGTTCATGCCGATCGAGAACGGCATCCCGAGGTCGACCTCCGGCAGACAGAAGTAGCCGCGGTCGGCCCTCATGTAGCGCTCGTCGTGGGCCAAGGCCAGCATCGCGCCCGCGCCGAAGGCGTGGCCCTGGAGGGCGGCGACGGTGTAGACGCCGATCTCGAGGACTTTGGCGAACAGCTCGTGCAGGCGCTCGATGAAGGCGCTGGCCTGCTCGCCGTTGGCCGACAGCCATTCGAGGTCGAGGCCGTTGGACCAGATCTTGCCCTGGGCGGTGGTCACGAGCGCGCACGGGGCGGCATCGGCGACCTCTTTCAGGCAGGCCTCGATCTCGCCGAGCGAGTCCTCGTTGAAGCGGTTCTCGGAAGCGCCGAGGTCGAGCACGTAGACGTCACCGTCGCGGGTCAAGGCTGGCAATGTGGTTCCTCCGGTCTTTGGTCGTTCGGTCAGAGGGGCTTGTACACGATCCGCGCACGCGCCGCCCGTCCCGCCCCCGACGGCCCCGGCCGCCCCGACGGCCCCGGCCGCCCCGACGGCCCCGACGGCCCCGGCCGCCTTGACGGCCCCGCGCGCGCGATGCGCAAGAATCGACCGATGCGCGCAATGGTCCTGCAACGCCAGGGCGATGAGCTGCGATCGGCCGAACTACAGGAGCCGACGGCCGGTCCGGGACAGGTGCTCGTGTCGGTCGCCGCCTGCGGGGTCTGCCGAACCGACCTGCACATCGTGGACGGCGAGCTGACCGAGCCGAAGCTGCCGTTGATATTGGGACACCAGATAGTCGGCACGGTGCTCGCGGCGGGGCCGGGCGCGGAGCGTTTCGTGGCCGGCGATCGCGTCGGCGTCCCGTGGCTGGGCTGGACCTGCGGCGAATGCCGGTTCTGCGTCAGCGGCCGCGAGAACCTGTGCGACAGAGCGAAATTTACGGGCTATGACATCGACGGCGGCTACGCCGAGCTGGCGGTCGCCGACGAGCGCTTCTGCTTTCCGATCCCGGCCAGCTACCCGGACGAGCAGGCCGCGCCGCTGCTGTGCGCCGGCCTGATCGGCTACAGGGCGCTGCGGCTCGTCGGCGAGGCTGAGCGGATCGGCTTCTACGGCTTCGGCGCCTCCGCGCACATCCTCTGCCAACTCGCGGCCCGACAGGGCAGGCGCGTGTTCGCGTTCACGAAGCCCGGCGACGAGGACGGCCAGGCGTTTGCGCGTTCGCTGGGAGCCGAGTGGGCAGGAGCGTCGGGACAGGCCCCGCCGGAGGAGTTGGACGGCGCGATCGTGTTCGCGCCCGACGGCGGGCTGATGGTGGAGGCGCTGAAGGCGAGCGCGAAGGGCGCCAAGGTGATCAGCGCAGGCATCCACATGAGCGACATCCCGGCATTCCCGTACGAGCTGTTGTGGGGCGAGCGGGTCCTCGGCTCGGTCGCGAACCTGACCAGAGGCGACGGCGAAGAGTTCCTGGCGCTGGCTCCCGAGGTACCGGTACGAACGGAGGTGAACGTTTATGCGCTGGAGGACGCCAACGCCGCGCTCGATGACATTCGGACAGGGCGCCTGCGCGCGGCGGCGGTGCTGAAGGTCGATGGTAACGAGCGAGGGCAGCAACCAGCGCAATCGCCGCGACGCACGTACGCGCGCGCGAACGGCCCCGATGAACGCAAGGTCGCCGTTGAACCTGAGATCGCGGCCCTACGCGGGCGCGCGGCCGGGCGCTCCGAGCGTTCGCGCCAGCTCATCTCCGGCTGTGGTAAGCCGCCAGGCGTTGGTCCCGCCCTGGCCGCCGCCATTGGTCGAGACGTTCTCGATCAGGCCAAGCCGCTGGACCCGGCGCAGGGCCTTCGAGATCTGGCCCTTGTCGATGTCACCGGCCGCCCAGCCGACATCGCTGTTGGACGGCAAAGCTCCCCGGCTGTTGGCCTCGGCGATCGCCATGATCACGCATAGGGTCCGCTCGGTGATCCTCACTGACGGGTCTTTCAGCAGCTTGGGCATCGCTTTCGCCGGAATCTTGACCTCGGCCCCGCTCCCGAACCGGACCCGCGATCCCGGTGCCGACAGCTCTTTGCCGGCAGCCCTGGCACCCAGATAGGGCAGCACGATCATCGCCATCAACGGCCCCAGCAGCTCGCCCAAAGGTCGCGAATCGGACGGGCTTATGCGCGCACGGGCGTCGGGGCGACCGACGCGCGCGTGGATCACGCCGAACACGGCGTTGACGATCCCCTCGTCGGTCAGGGGCAGAGCCTCGCCGTCTTCGGGGTCCCTGGCGCGCATCCCCGAGCGGTGGATCGCGCCGGCCAGTTCAACAAGGACCCCCTTGCGACGCTCCGCCACGCGCACGCCGGCTCGTAGCGCCTCCACGATCAAGATCCTCGCCGTCGCGGGCTCGCGGTCGAGCAGGTCCAGCAGCGCGGCGAGGGCCATCCGGAGCTGCTCGCGCGGGCGGCGCTCGCTTTCGTAAGCGGGAACCACGACCGCACCGGCCTCGTCCAGCGCTTCGTCGAACAACGCCAAGAAGCAGTCTTCGCGATCGACGAACAAATCGTAGAACGTGCGACTGGAGACTCCCGCGCGGGAGATCACCCGTGCGGGGATCAGCTCCTCGTATCCGCTTTCCTCAACGATCTCGCCGGCCGCGCCCAGCACGCGCGCGCGCTGCACGGCCGAAACGTAGCCCGAGCGCTTGGGCGCCCCTGAGGCAGCGCCACGCCCGGACTTCCTGGATCCGGGCGGCCGGGGTCTTGGCTTGCGGGGCTCGGGCTTGCGACGCTCTGGCTCGCGGGGCTCAGGCTTGCGGCGCCCGCGTGCCGGAGTGGCGTGAGGATCCTCAGGACCGCCCGCGGCGCCCTTCCCGGCCCCAGCAGCTTTTGCGGCCCGCGACACCTGCCCTCCCCTTGACTGTCGAAACTGAGTGGCCGACGGTCAACCCGGGACCGCCGACAGACGGGGACTATTCGTTTACAGGTGTCGAAATACAATGCCTCAGCTATAACGTTCTATTAGATAGAAGACTTTTTCTCGCAGGGAGCGCTCGCCGCCGTCGCGAGCTTGGACTTGCGCCCAGCGCCGTGCACGCTCGCTACCAATGCGCCAGCGCCGTGCACGCCCCCTGCCAGCGCTCAACAAGGGGCCGGCGAAGGCCGAGACCGGGCAGGCAGGCGCCCGACATCGCCCGGGGCGCCGATCAGCGACGAGCGGGCGATGTGAACGACGACTGGAGTCTTGGATGCGCTCGATGGCGGGGGTCCGCTTGGCGGTTGTTTGGTGTGTGACAGGAGTGGTGGCCGCGCTGGCGGCGACGATGGCGCCGTGCGCGCTGGCGGGCAACTCCCGGTTCGAGGGCCTTGCGGCGACGATGGGCACGGCCAGGTGGGGAGCGGCGACGCAACCGCTGCCCGACGGCGAGGTCCTGCTTGCCGGCGGTTTCGAAGACGGCGTCCAACTGTCGAGCGCGGAAGTCTTTAACCCGCTGATCGAAAGCTTCGAAGGCATTGGGGCCTCGGTGCAGATAGCGCGCACGATGCCGGTCTCCGCGGCGCTACCCGACGGCAACGTGCTGATCGCCGGCGGCTTCCACAACGGGCGACTGACAAGCGCCGAAATCTTCAACGCGCAGGCAGGCAAATTCGAAACGCTGGCGGCGACGATGACGACGCCGCGCTATCGCGCCACGGCGGCGGCGCTGCCCGACGGGAACATTCTGGTCGTTGGCGGCGAAAACGAATTTGGCGAAGCGCTGGCCAGCGCCGAAGTGTTCAACGTGGAGAGCGAAAAATTCGAAGCCCTCGCGGCAACGCTGAAGACGGCGCGCTTCGAAGCGCTAACCTCGCCGTTGCCCAACGGGGACGTGCTGATCGCGGGCGGCTGGGCCGGAGGCCGGGCGACGAGCGCCGAAGTGTTCGACCCACAGACCGAACAGTTCGAAGCGCTGGCGGCGACGATGACCGAACAGCACACCGAAGGGATCGCCGCGCCGCTGCCCGACGGGGACGTGCTGATCGCGGGCGGCTGGTTCGGAGGCGGGATTTCGAGCGCCGAACTGTTCGACCCCGAGACCGGCGAGTTCGAGGCGCTTTCGACTTCGATGGTCGCGGGGCGCTATCTCGCCATGGCGGCGCCGCTGCCCGACGGCGAGATCCTGATCGCGGGCGGCCTGCACAACGGCGGGACCTTCGCGAGCGCCGAAGTGTTCGACCCTGCGCCCGAGCCGAGCTGGAACGGCGGCGTGTTCGGCGACCAAGCGGTCGGCCAGAGCGCGGCCCAGCAGACGATAACGGTCACGAACGTCGGCGCCCAAGCGTTCGAGATCTTGTCCGGCGCGAGCATCGCGGGACCCGGCAGGGCGGCGTTTGCGATCGCCGCGAACCGGTGCAGCGCGGGGCGCACGCTCTCCTTCGGCGACAGCTGCACGATCACCGTCGACTTTACGCCGCCCAGTGCTGAAGAATTCAAAGCCTCGATCGCGGTCTCCGACAACAGCGGCACGCCGATCGACATCCCCCTGTCGGGGACCGGCGTCCAGGCCGCGACCGGACCGACCGGACCAGCGGGACCGACTGGGCCGAGCGGGCCCACCGGACCAGCCGGCCCGGAAGGGCTGGAAGGCGAAGAAGGGCCAGAAGGATCGGTCGGCGCAAAGGGCGAAACGGGTCCGGCCGGGACGGAAGGTCCGGCAGGCGCGGCCGGCTCACAGGGCCCGGCGGGCGTGGGTCAGGCCGGCAGCGCGGGCCCGCAGGGCCCGGCGGGAGCGCAGGGCGCCGTGGGCCCTCAGGGTCCTCAGGGGCCGGCCGGATCGCGTGGTGCCGGCCACGCGGGGACGGGCAAGCCTGGGGGCTGTCCGCGCCGCAAGAGCGCGGCGCACGGCAAGGCCTCGGCGCACACCACGAGCGCGACGCGCAGTAAGAGCGCCGGCGGGAAGGGCGCGGCCGCGGGCCCGGGGCCGAAGTGCACAAGCAGGCGCCTCGCGACGGCGTCCAAGCGGCGGACGGGCGCCCGATTGGACAAGCGGGGCTAGAGCGTCGATGATGGGGCGCCCGCTGTGCGGGGCGCCCCAAGCACCTCACGCCCGCGGGCGCAGGCGCGGCGGAGGCGGCGAAGACCTGACGGATGCGGGCGAGTGCTCGCAAAAAAGTGAACGAGATCGAGGAAGGGTGGAGACGATGGCTGAGGTGCTGTGCGTGCTGTACGACGATCCGATAAGCGGATACCCGCCGGAGTACGCGCGCGAGGAGATACCGACGATCGAGAAGTATCCGGACGGCCAGACCACGCCGACGCCAGAAGCGATCGACTTCGTGGCGGGCGAACTGTTGGGGAGCGTGTCAGGCGAGCTGGGCTTGAGAAAGTTCTTGGAGGAGGCTGGCCATACGCTGACGGTGACCGCCGACAAGGACGGCCCGGACTCGGCCTTCGAGCGGGCATTGCCGAAGGCTGAGATAGTGATATCGCAGCCGTTCTGGCCGGCGTATTTGACGGCTGACAGGATCGCAAAGGCGCCGGACTTGAAATTGGCGGTGACGGCCGGGATCGGCTCTGACCACGTCGATTTGCAGGCGGCGATCGAGCGAAAGATAACGGTCGCGGAGGTGACTTACTGCAACAGCATCAGCGTGGCCGAGCATGTGGTGATGATGATCTTGGCGCTTGTCAGAAACTATATGCCGTCTTATAGGTGGGTGATCGACGGGGGCTGGAACATCGCGGACTGCGCAACGCGGGAGTACGACCTGGAGGGCATGCAGGTCGGCACGGTCGCCGCCGGGAGGATCGGCTCGGCGGTGCTGAAGAGGCTGAAGCCGTTCGACGTTGGTTTGCATTACACCGACCGCCACCGGCTGCCGGCTGAGGTCGAGCAAGAGCTGGGCGTGACCTTCCACGAGAACGTCGAGTCGCTGGTGAAAGCGTGCGACGTGGTCACGATCAACGCGCCGCTGCACCCGGAGACCGAGAACCTGTTCGACGAGGACTTGATCGGGAAGATGAAAAGAGGCTCTTATCTGATCAACACCGCGCGCGGCAAGATCTGTAACCGCGAGGCCGTCGCGGCAGCGTGCGCGAGCGGGCAGCTGGCGGGCTACGCCGGCGACGTTTGGTTTCCGCAGCCGGCGCCCAAAGACCATCCGTGGCGGACGATGCCGAACCACGGCATGACCCCGCACACCTCCGGCACCAGCCTGTCAGCCCAGGCGCGGTACGCGGCGGGCGTGAGAGAGATCTTGGAGTGCTGGTTCGATGGGAAGCCGATCAGGGAGGAATATCTGATCGTCGACGGCGGCAGGCTGGCCGGCGCCGGCGCCCACTCTTACAGCGCCGGCGACGCGACCGGCGGGGCCGAGGAGGCGGCCAGGTTCAGGGCGGGTTGACGGATAGCTGAGCGCGTCCCGGCGGGGGCTTGCCCGGTCCGCGTGGGCGGGCTAAGGCCTTCGCTATGTTGGGTCAAAGGTCAAGGTATGAGCAGCCCAGCAACCAAGGAGCGCGACCGGGTGGGCCCCGTTGTCGGGGATGGGCAGCGGCTGGTCGAATTCGACGTGACAGGCATGACGTGCGGGTCGTGCGCGGCCAGGGTACAGCGGGCCCTCGCGGGCGAGGACGGCGTGAAGGACGCGGTCGTCAACTATGCGACCGGCCGCGCGACGGTCGAGCTGGCGGACGAGGCGGTCCGGCTGGACGGCGCGAACGGTGCGGGCCGGGCGGACGGCACGGGTCAGACCGATAGGGCGGTCGACGAAGAGCGGCTGATCGAGGCGGTGCGTGGGGCCGGTTACGAGGCGGCGCCGGTCGCGGAGAGCGCCGGCAGGCAGGCGGAAGTCTTCGACGAGCTGGAGAAGGTCGAGGCGAAGGAGCAGACAGAACTGGTGCGGCGCATCGCGGTGGCGGTACCGCTGGCGACGGCGATCGCGGCGCTGACGTGGGCAGCGCCGCACGACACGACCGCGAGATGGCTGTGTGGGGCGATGGCGATCCCGGTGCAGTTCTGGTGCGGGTGGCCGTTCTTGGCGTCGGCTTGGAGACGCGCGCGCGTAAGGGCGACGAACATGGACACGCTGATCGCGTTGAGCACGCTGACGAGCTTTTGTTACTCGACGTACATGTTGTTCAGTTCAGAACCGGTCTACGTGAAGGGCGTGCCGGTCGGCAAGTTCGAGATGACGTTGGACTACGAGATGGGCGCGATCATCATCGTTGCGCTGCTGATCGCGAGATGGTGCGAGGCGAAGGCGCGGAGCAGCTCGGGGAAGGCCGTGCGCGAGCTGGCCAAACTCGGCGCCGAAGAGGCGCGGCTCGTGGAGCAAGAGGACCGGGACGCGCCAGAGCGGCTGGTGCCGGTGGAGCAGGTCAGGCGAGGGGACGTGTTCAGGGTGAGGCCAGGCGACACGGTGCCGGTCGACGGCATCGTGATCGGGGGAAGGTCGGCCGTCGACGAGTCGATGCTGACGGGCGAGTCGTTGCCGGTCGAGAAGAGAACGGGCGCGTGGCTGACGGGGGCGACGCTGAACGTGGACGGGATGCTGGAAGCGAAGGCGACGGCGGTGGGAGCCGAGACGGCGCTGTCGAAGCTGGTCGCGCTGGTCGAGAAGGCGCAGGCATCGAAGCCGAAGATCCAGCGGCTGGCGGACGAGGTGGCGAGAGTGTTCGTGCCGGTCGTGTTGGGCTTGGCGGCGTTGACCTTGATCGGCTGGATGGTGACGGGGCAATCGCTGGAGGGCATGTTCGCGTCGATGCACGTCGAGCGGGGCATGGACGCGACGATCGCGGTCCTGATCGTGGCCTGCCCATGCGCGCTGGGCTTGGCGACTCCGGTGGCGATCCTGGTGGGGACAGGCAGGGGCGCCCAGCTGGGCCTGCTGATCAGGAGCGCGGAGGTGTTGGAGCGAAGCAAGGACCTGGATACGGTCGTGCTCGACAAGACCGGAACGGTGACGACCGGCGAGCTGTCCGTGGACGAAATCTGGTGCGAGAACGGGCTCGCGAAGGATGAGCTGCTGACGTTGGCGGCCGGCGCGGAGGCCTTCTCAGAGCACCCGGTGGCGAAGGCGATCGTGAAGACGGCGAATGAGCGGGGCCTTGAGATCCCGAAGGCGACGGACTTCAGATCGATGCCAGGCCAGGGCGTTGACGTCAAGATAGGGGCCGTGAACGTGCACGTGGGGCGGCCGAGCACGCTGGATCGCAACGATGGCCCGCGAGACGCGCTCGAAGGTGCGGCGAAGACGGACGGTGGGGCGGCCGCGCGGAGCGTGCTGGCGGGCTGGGAGCAAGCCGGCGGGACCGCTGTCGTGGTCGAATGGGACGGCCGTTTGGCGGGGGCGATCGCGCTTGGGGACACCGTCAAGCGGGAGGCGAAGTCGGCCGTCGAAGGCCTGAAGCGCATGGGGATAGACGTGGAGCTGCTGACGGGCGATAACGAAAGAGCCGCTAAGACCGTCGCGGAGGCGGTCGGGATCGAAAGGGTGCGGGCGGGGGTCAGCCCGGAGGGCAAGCTGGAGGAGATCGAAAGGCTGCAGAAGGAGGGCAAGAAGGTCGGGATGGTCGGCGACGGCGTCAACGACGCGGCGGCGCTGGCGCGGGCGGACCTCGGGATCGCGATGGGCACGGGCGTGGGCGCCGCGATCGAGGCGGCCGACATCAGCGTGCTATCGGGCGATCTGAGGGGCGTGGCGCGGGCATTGCGGCTGGCGAGGGAGACGTACACGGTCATCTTGCAGAACCTGGCTTGGGCGTTCGGCTACAACCTGGTGGCGTTGCCGCTGGCGATGACCGGCCTGCTGAGCCCGGCGCTGGCGGCCGTGGCGATGGGCGTGTCGAGCATTACGGTCGTAGCCAACAGCTTGCGGCTGCGGCGCTTCGGCGGGCCGGGCAAAGCGACGCCGGTGCGAAGCGCGCGCGCGCGGGTGGCCAGCATCGCGACGGCCGCGACGATCCCGACGATCCTGCTCGGCGCGCTGGTATTGGCCGACCCGAACTCGTTCGCGGTGCCGAGGACGGCTTCGATCACGTTGACCGAGCAAGCGGGCGAGACGTTGGAGGTCTACGCACTGCCGCTGAAGCAAGGCGAGGTCGACATGCACCTGTACCTGGAGCGGTCGACCGGAGAGCGGCCGGGCTTTGGGGCGCTCTCGATGGACGCGAGATCATCGACGGGCGCCAAAACGAAAGTCAAATTTTATGGGGCCGGCCCCGGCCACGACATCGCCGAAGCGGAGCTGACGAAGGGCGTGTGGAGTTTTGAGGTCAAGGGCAAGGACACGGCCGGCAGACCGCTGAGCGGCTCGTTCGCGTTGCCGATCAACTGACCGTACGCGCGCGCGTACGGTCGCGAGACGGGGAGCACTCGCCGGCAGGACTCCATCCAAAACGGAGGGACGCGCGCACGCGTACGGTCACATGAGGAGTTGCATCGCCGCGAACATGTAAGCCATGCCGGAAGCCATGACCGACATCGAGAGCCGCAGGTCGCGCTCGCAGACGAGCGGCTGCACGGCCGTCGCCGTCAAGACGCCGTCGGGGTTCACGCCGACACCCGCGACCGTCAGGCGGCGATCGAGCTTGCGGTAGGTGTCGGTCGCCCAGAGCACGGCCTGGATGGCGAAGTAGGCGACCAGGAGCCACGTGAGCGGGGCTACGTAACCGCTCGGCGACCACATGTAGGCCATGGCGGCCAGGTCGAACGCGAGCACGACCCAGAGACCGTTGACCGACCGGCCGCCGAGGACCAAGGCGAGCATCCAGGCGACGACCAAGCCGGAGGCGTTGGCGAACAACAGAGGCCAGAGACCGGCCGGGATGTTGAAGTGATCGAGCGAGCCGGGCGCGAACATGAAGGCCATGCCGAAGGCCATCAGAACGTGGCCAGAGTGCCAGAAGCGCCGCTCGCCGCTGGTCTCGAGGACGTGGCGGGCATGGACGACGAGGATGACGACGAAGACGAGCGTCCAGATGACAGCCAGCCAGGCCGGCAGGATGTTGGTCGCGCCATGGGCAGCGCCTATGGACATGTTTCCCATCGACATTTTGGCGGTCGTCGGATGCGAAGGGTTCATCGACATGCCGTTCATCACCATGGCCTTCCCTCCTGGCCGTCTCGTCGTATTTCTTGACCCTCCGGTTCAGCCGATTCCATTCCTTGACCGTCTCCGCCGGGCAATCGTCGTTTACGCGACACCGACGCTCACCTCCCGTACAGGGGCCCGCTCTTTCGCAACCACCTTCTTTGCGCCCGGTTTCGGCGCCGCCCAGACGGTCGCCGCCAGGAGGACCAGCAGTGGACCGGTGTTGACGTCGGTGGCCTGGCCGATCCAGAACGGGCCGCCGAGGCTCTGGCCGAAGACCCAGTACGCCAACGACAGCAGCGCGCCGAGGATCAGCGCCGCCGGGCGAACGCGGGTCCAGACGAGGGCCGCGATCAGCGCCGAGACGACCGCGAGCAGGGTCGCGATTTCGGAGCCGTCGCCGGCGAGGCCTTGCGCCAACGAATGCTGCGTGGTGGCGAGCCAGTGAGGAGACGCTTCAGCCATGCCGTTGATCTGTTCCTTGATTGCGGATTTGGTGCGGTCGACGTGCAACATCCAGAGCACGGCGGCCTCCAGCCAGATCACGGTCCACACGATTCGGCCGCCGAGGGGCCCGAGCAGGCCGCCGTCGACCGGCGTGCCGTTCGGGTTCTCGTCTTTCGGCCATATGAGCAGGCCGATCAAGAGGTAAATGGCGACAGCTCCGGGCGCGCCCATCAGGGGTGACACGGGTGCGCCTGAGAGGATCGTGCCGAAGCCCTCGCCGAACCACCAGACGATGGAGGCCCAGATGTAGGACGCGAACAGCGCCGGCCGGGCCGTGCGCCGGCTGAGGATCAGGCCGAGGCCGATCGCGCACTGGATCTCGGCCGACAGCGTGTTCCAGAGCGTCAGGTTGTGGCTGTAGAAGTGGGCGAATGTAAGGATCGGCCGGCTGATGAAACCGGGTTGACCGGTCGCCGTCGGTTCGATGACTTCGGTAATGAACGAATGCGTATACATGTAACTCTGAAACTGCAACAGCCCGTCGAGCAGCCACGCAAAACCGAGCGCGATCTGGATCCCGCGTCTCGTGATTCGCAAACGTCCGGCCGGCATACGCGATCAAGCGGACGCCGCCGGCTGCATGATCGTGAAGGAGGCTCCCTGGGGGTCGATCAGCCCAGCGAAGCGCCCGATCGGCATGTCCATCGGCTCGTTCGTGACGATCGCCCCGAGCGCGCGGGCCTTGGCGACGGTGGCGTCGCAGTCGGCGACCGCGAAGACGACGCTCCAGTGCGGCGGGATCTCGGCCGGAAAGTGCTCGTCGGTCATCTGCATCATGCCGCCGATCTGCTTGCCGTCGATCTCCCAGACCGTGTATGTCGTCGGCGCGCCCGCGAACGCGGGGGGACGGCCCTCCCAACCGAAGACCGCCTGATAGAACGCCTTGTTCGCGTCGGCGTCACGGGTGAGCACCTCGTTCCAGCACAACGAGTTGGGCTCGTTGACGATGTCCGCGCCGGTGAAGCTCTTCGGCTGCCACACGCCGAAGACGGCGCCCGTAGGATCGGCGAAGAAGGCCATGCGCCCGATGTCCATCACGTCCATCGGCTCGACGACCACGCCGCCGCCGGCAAGCTTGACCTTGGTCGCCGTCTCATCGGCGTCGGCGACGCTTATGTAGGTGGACCATGCGGTGGGCTGGCCCTCTTGCATGATCCCCATCAAGCCGCCAACGTTCTTGCCATCCTGCTGGAACATGCGATATCCGCCGGCCTCGGCTGGGCCCGGCTCGGTCGCGCTCCAGCCCATCAGTTCGCCGTAAAAGCGCGCGGCGGCGTCGGTGTCTGGTGAGGAAAGTTCGATCCAGGACGGGGTTCCGGGTGCGTAGTCGGGCATGGTTGGTATCTCCTTTGCGTGGGCGGGGACGCTCACGATCCTCGCAGACGGGCGGGCACGGCGTGTATTCGTTTTGCGGGAACTTGGATGTTGCGGTCGGGCCATGCGCCGACCGGCGCCGGCGCGTTTAGCGCGCCGTCGGAGTCCATCTCGCTCTGCACCGGCATCCGTCTCTCGGCGGCCTCCTTGTCGCGGTGGATGACCTCTGCGGCCGCGAGCACATCGCGCTCCGGCCGCGGTCCATCCCAATCCAGATACCAGTGCCTGGTCACGCTCGCCAACCACGAGTCGGCCGCCGGGAAGACACCGAATCTGGTGATTCGTCCGCTGAAGACCGACCTGGTCGGAGTAGAGCAGCTCGACCGAGAACGGCTGGCGCGCGTGATCGCGTCGGCAACGGCTGCGCTGCCGGGTCCTCGAGGCGGGAGGGGAGCCAGCACGGGCCGGCGCTGCTCTTGTAGCGCCGCCTCGGCGATGCGCGCCGACCGGTTAGACGACCGAACCGACGCGAAAGTCGCGATCGCGAGCACCAGAGTCCCGACGCCCGTGACCAGCCCGGAGATCGTCGACCAGTCGGTGGCAAAGGGAAGCATCGGTCACAGTCTGCCAGCGACGCGATCTGCGGCGCCCGGGCCGAGTGCTGGGCTTCATAATCGCCGGATGCGCATCGACCGCCTGACCTCCTCCGGGCCGACGTTCTCCTTCGAGTTCTTCCCGCCCAAGACGGACGCGGGGGAAGAGAACCTGCGCACGGCGCTCGCCGAGCTGCGCGGCCTGGACCCGTCGTTCGTGTCCGTCACCTACGGCGCCGGCGGCTCCACCAGGGGCAAAACGATCGAGATCGTCAAGCGCATCCGCGAGCAGTACGGGCTGGAGGCGATGGCTCACTTCACCTGCGTTGGCGCCACCGTAACGGAACTGCGCGCCACGCTCGACGAGATGCAGAGCGCGGGCATCGACAACGTGCTCGCGCTGCGCGGCGACCCGCCCGCGGGCCAAGAGCAGTGGCGCAAAACGGAGGGCGGCTTGGAGTACGCACGCGAACTGGTGGAAATGATCGCCACCGACTACCCCTTTGCGATCGGCGGCGCCTGCTTCCCCGAGACCCACATCCACGCAGTCAGCCCCGCAGAGGACCTGGAACATCTCGCGGAGAAGGTGGCCGCGGGCGTGCATTTCCTGATCACGCAGTTGTTCTTCGACAACGCCCTCTACTTCGACTTCGTCCAGCGCGCACGCGCGGCGGGCGTGAACGTGCCGATCATCCCCGGCGTCATGCCCATCACGCAGGTTGGGCAGGTCGAGCGCATGGCCAAGCTCTGCGGAGCCTCCATTCCCGACGGCCTGCGTCGCGAGCTGCACGCGCGCAGCGAGGACCCCGAGGCGGTGCTCGACTTCGGCGTCGCCTACGCCACGCTGCAGTGCGCGGAGCTGCTGCGCGAGGGCGTACCCGGCATCCACTTCATCACGCTCAACCGCTCCCCCGCCACGCGCGCAATTCTCAGCGCGCTGAAGATCGCGAAGCCGTGGTAGCCGGCGGGACCCGCCGATCGTGACCCGCTTCGCCTTGCTGAGGTCGTAGCCGCGTTCGGCCTCGTCCGCGAGCGCCTCGATGTCCTCCTTCAACAGCTCCTGCCCGGTTCTGGTGATGAACGATTCCACGAGCCCACTGTAGCGCCTTGTCAGCACGCTCCGGGCCGATCCTGGCCATCCTTCGTCCGCATCCGCGCCTAGCCTTGGGCAATCGCAGAGCGCCACGTCATCGCCGAGATCCGCAATCCCGAGGACCGTCTCATCCAGATGGAGGAGGCGGCGTGGAATCATGTAGTCGAGCAGCATGTCGAGATGAGCGAGTACCTTGAAGAGACGATGAGCGCAGTCAAGACGCCCGATCACCGGGAACCGAACACCCGAGCAGGCCGCGAGCGCTACTACCGCCAAGGAGGCCCTGAACGCTGGATTCGCGTCGTGACCGAGTTCAGCGGCGACACCGACCGCGTCGTGACGGCATTCCCGCAGTCCAACGATCCCCGCGAGGGAGGCTGGCAACGATGACAGTCCACGTCGGCCCATACGAGTTCGATCACGTCTCCTACGACAACGACGGCGACGTGCTCTACCTACGCCGTGGCAAAAGACAGGCAGCGGCGGATACATTTGGCACCCCCGAGGGCCATGCAGTGAGGCTCGATAACGACGGCCAGGTGATCGGCATCACGATCGTCAACGCGAAATGGCTCCTCGAGCGCGACGGCAAGATCAACGTCACCGTCCCGAGCCTGATCGAGACGAACGCCGACGAGCTCGCAGAAGCACTCGCCGCCGCCTGAGCCCCAGCCATCCCCGCGACGAAGAAGTGGGGGCTGCGTTCCTCAGAACAACTCGCCTGTGTCGGTGTCTGCATTGATGATTCCGAACGCTTGGGATGGTTCTTCGCGCCCGTTGCGTATGCGCAGACATGCGGTCGAGCGCGCGGCCCTTGTCGCGGTGTCCGTGGAGGCGGCGGACGAGGTTCCCGCCGTCCTGGTGACCCGAGGGCGATGGCCACGTCCTCAGAGGGCATCTCAAGCTCGTTGACCTGTACCAGCCAGCGAAGTGACGGGTAGCGAGATAGAAACTTCCCTGCCATCCAGCGGCGGCCCTGACGGCCTTCCAGTGGTAGGGGCGGGAGCTTGGTGTCCAGTGCTCGCCTCGCAGCGACACGAAGCAGAACTCGCTCTCTCGCGACAGCGCTTGGAGCGCTGAGCGGGCGTGTGGCGGTCAGCGGCGCGTCGTGTCGCAGATGATTCTTCGGCGTGTCGAACTTGCGGGTAGCGGCGCTGAACTGTTCGGCGACAACGATGCGGTTCCGGTCGAGGTCGACGCGCTCCCAGCGCAGCGCGTCAAGCTCGCCTGGGCGAAGCCCTGTGAATGCAGCGACCTGCAACCACGCCGCAAAAGACGGGCAGGCAAGCTGCGAGAGCAGCCGCTACCCTCGCACCGAGTACGAAATAGTTCAAGTCGTCACCCTGACTTTCACCTAGACCCCAGGAACCCTCGCCGTAGGGCACCCTAAAATGGGATGTCCTCGTCACCGCCAAGCCTGGGCGCTGGCTGGAAGTCAGCTTCGGTAATCAAGGCATCATCTGGGCGTACCTCGCTCAGCAACTCCCTCGCCGCATCGGGGACCTTTCGGCCTCCGGGCAGCACCGCATCACCAACCTGGGAGTTCAAGCGGGGTGCACGCTCAACCTGCTCAACCATCGCGTCCGTCCATGCGGACCTTGGAATCGTCTCCAGTAGCACAAATGCCGCGCGTGTGTTGTCGAGACTATCGCTGTTGACATAACGCCTGACGACCGCCGGTACCAAGGCTTCGGCGGTCATTGAGTGGCGCGCGAGAATGTCGAAGAGACCGTCAGCTACGGAATAAGGAGTCGTATGGTCGGGGATTGTTATCGCCTGAAGCTTCGCGATAAACCCGTGTGGGTCGGTACCGATCTTCATGGGCACTATAACGACGCCGCGGGCAAGAGCGAAGCCAACCTCCTGGTCACACCAGCGACTTTCTACGAATTCGGGAGTCACCATCGCGCACATCGCATCGCAAGTGCGGAGAGCCGCCTCGATCTCGTCCCGCCACTCGCGCGTCGGCTCGATGACGTCGTGTGCAACAAATGCGTCGATCCCCCAGGGAGTCAATTGCTTTCGGAGACGGCCCGCACTCTCCCGAAAGTCCGTGGTATGGCTTATGAAAAGACGGAAGCTGCCAGTAGCCCAAGGGCCGCGGGTGTCAGACCGCTCCGCTCCAGGTGCCGCCTCGTCCGGGAACAGGTGGCGATGCAGCTCGGCAAGCTGTGCATCCGAACCGGCCTTGAGCTGATCGACTACGTACGCATACTGGTTCGGATATTCCTCATCATCCCAGTAGCCCGTCGGCAGCTCAAAGATGCTGAGCGTTAGCTTGAGGTCGGTAAAGCTCTCGTCCTCAAGTCGGAGCCCCATCTTCTGAACCAGGGATAGTCGCTCGCTGCGCTCCACGTGCCAAGCGTAGCCTCGGGACGACCGTCTTGTCGGCTGGCTCGCCCACCGGACACGACGAGCATCTGAGTGACGCGCCAATGCGTCGCGGCCGCAGCAATCAGCAAATCCCGCTGCTGAGGACTCCCCCCAGCCCGCCCCAACATCCACCAACCCTTCAATCGAGGCGCCCGGATTCGAACCCGGCCCGGGAGATCATGTCAGGCGGATCCGCCCATCCTGGCTGGGCTCAGGTGCTCTCAGATCACCTGATGTCCGCTCAGAATGGAACCTTGAATGGAACCTTGGGATGGCGAGTCCCAGGATGCTACGCTGTACGTACATGGATACTTACAATTCGCCACGATTGTGATGAGCACGGTTGGCGTTCGCGAGCTGGCGAGACATGCCAGCTCGATCATCAACGACATCGAGCAGAACAAGGAGCCGGCCTTGGTCACCCGCCGTGGACGCCCAGTCGTCTACATGCTCCCCGTCGACTCCGAGGAGTTCGAGGACTTCGTGCTTGCCCATGCTCCCGAGTTCATCGATGGCATCGCCACTGCTGAGGCCGAGTTGACAGCCGGCGAGACAACCTCCCTCGCTGCCGTACGTGCCGAGTTCGAAGCCGACGAACCCAAAAGCGGGCGGTAGGCGCCGGCTCGGCCCGGATGTATCACGTCGAGCTGACCAAGCGCGCACTGCGCGACCTCCACCGCATCGACCACAAGAGCCGCAAACGACTACTCGACCTCCTCGAACACGACCTCGCAGCCGAGCCCCAGCCCGCCAACCTCGACATCAAGCCACTCGTGGGCCGAGCACCCTGGCTGCGCCTCCGACGCGGCGAGCACCGCGCCCTCTACCGGCCCCTGACCAGCAGCGAGCTGCAAGATCTCGGCACGTCCGAGCCGGCCGGCTTCCTCGTCGAGCGCATCGTTGACCGCCGCGACCTCGAGCGAGCGGCATCCACGCTGCCGAACTGACAAGCAGTCACGCCACACCGCCCGCCGAGCGCTATTGTGACAGATCCATCACAAAGCTATGGAGTGTCGTCCAGATCCTGGGTCTCGTCCCACTCCTGCCTGCCATACCAATAAGGAGCGCGCATCTGAGACCTGGCGCGTCACACCTCACCAGCTCGACCGTCCGCCCAATTCAACCGTTCGTGATCTCTCCTAATCATGTGAATCTCGGGCGATGGCGCGCTATCAGCCTGCCGACGCTTACGCCTGGCCACCAGCTTGGCCTCGAATCGAGTCATCCATGCTCACTCGCCTTCCCCCGGTATAGATAATCCGACCAACCGGGCCCGCTTCAGACCACAACCAGGTCCGGGCTGACGTCCGACCCCCTCACATTTCACTCCCCAATGGCGAGGAGACCAGATCATCGTGCCACCTCTCGTTGTTCCCGAGCTCGCCGAAGAGGCCTTCGCCCCAGCACTCCGCGTGGTCGTTTGAGAGCACCGCGCAGGTGTGGCCGGTGCCCGCGCTGAGCTGCGTGGCAGTGGAGATCCCGGTCACTTCGACGGGGACATCGGAGTCGGTGGTGGTGCCATTCCCGAGTCTGCCGCTAGAGTTATAGCCCCAGCATTCCACATGGCCGTTTGTGAGCAGCGCGCAGGCGTGGTAATTGCCCGCGCCGAGCTGGGTGGCAGTGGAGATCCCGGTCACTTCGACGGGGACATCGGAGTCGGTGGTAGTGCCATTCCCGAGCTGGCCGTTAACATTATCGCCCCAGCACTCCACATGGCCGCTTGAGAGCACCGCGCAGGTGTGGTAGCCGCCAGCGCTGAGCTGGGTGGCAGTGGAGATCCCGGTCACTTCGACGGGGACATCGGAGTCGGTGGTAGTGCCATTCCCGAGCTGGCCGTTAACATTATCGCCCCAGCATTCCACATGGCCGTTCGAGAGCACCGCGCAGGTGTGGCCGGTGCCCGTGCTAACCTGCGTGGCAGTGGAGATACCGGTCACTTCGACGGGGACGTTAGAGTTGGTGGTGGTGCCGTTGCCAAGTTCTCGTTCGCCCCAGCACTCAACATGTTCACTGGTCAGCAGCGCGCAGGTGTGGTTTCCCCGCACGCTGAGCTGGGTGGCAGTGGAGATCCCGGTCACTTCGACAGGTACGTAGGAGCTGGTGGTAGTGCCGTTGCCGAGCTGGCCGTCATAGTTATCGCCCCAGCACTCCACATGGCCGTTCGAGAAGAGCGCGCAGGTGTGATCATCGCCCGCGCCGAGCTGGGTGGCAGTGGAGATCCCGGTCACTTCGACAGGTACGTAGGAGCTGGTGGTAGTGCCGTTGCCGAGCTGGCCGTCATAGTTATCGCCCCAGCACTCCACATGGCCGTTCGAGAAGAGCGCGCAGGTGTGATCGAGACCCGCACTGAGCTGCGTGGCGGTGGAGATTTCCGTCACTTCGACGGGGACATAGGAGCTGATGAGGCCGGGGGTGACCTTGACCTTCACCATCGCTTTGACTGTGCCACCGGCACCGCTCGCAGCAAGCGTGAGCTTGTACGTGATGGGCCTGTGACCTTCGCCGCTCGGCATCGTGCCGGTCAGTTCGACGGATCCCGCTTCGCATGGGAACGTGGCGGGAAGGCCTGCGGTGGCACGGCTTGCCGACAGCGTGCACGTGTCCGCTCCGGAAACAGACGCCGTGACGGTCGCCGTGCCGTAGGGGGGAACACTCGTGGGTTCTGCTATCAGACTGGAGATCACCGGCTTGCGTGACTTTGACGCGTTTGCGAGGAGGGTGCCTGCGCCGCTCCAGAAACACACAGCCGTGATCGCAAACACGCTGAGCCTGCAGGTAGCGGTGAGCCCGCCGCCACGCCTTCCCTCGATCATCGTGCCATCCCTTCCTGTCAATTGCTCTAGACGCTTTTACCATATGGCCGCCGTCGGGGCTCGCGGAGCCACGGCTGCGTCGCAGCACCCGAGAGGCGCCAAACAAGCTAGCGCCATGCACGAAACGGAACCTCATTGGAACCTTGAGCCCCCATCAGAGGGCCAAAAAAAACCGCATTCCAATGCGGTTTTTCGGCTATCGGGGCGAACGGTTAGAGTTGGCTTGCATACAGGGGATTCGGGGCTCCTGCATCCCGTTTGCAGCCCTCCAGACCACCCTCACGCCGGGCTTCAAGCCGTCGAGGCCGGGTGTATGCCATCCTGAACGTGCGTATAGCGATCCACACCCGCTATCGCTCGTATGCCCTGCCCCGCGGAAGGACGTGCCGGACGAGTACGGTCTGTGTGGCGCGATCGTAGTCGAAGATCACTCGCCAGGCGCCGACCCGCAGCCGGAAGTGCTCGCTGCCCGTGAGCCGCCGGACATCGAGCGAGCGATCGTCGGCGCTGAGACGATCCAACGCTCCCAAGACCCGCGCACGGATCGGCGGATCGAGGCGCCGCAGCTCCTTCTCGGCGGTGCGCGTGAAGCGCAGCGCTCGCCCGCCGCTCACTCGGCTCCGAGGCCTTGCTTCACCTGCGCGTAGGAGACGATATGACCGGCGGCGATGTCCGCGTCGCTGGCGGCGAGCGCTGCGTGCTCCTCGGGGCTCAGCGGCTCGTCGTCCTCGGGACGCGAGTCCAGCCAGTCGCCGAAGCTCTGGCCGCGCGCAGCGATGAACTCAAGGGTCGCCTCGGCTTCCTGCTCGGTCAGGTCTTCGACTCTCTCGCGCAGCTTCTCCTTCGCCGTCATGGATCAAATGGTAGCGGCAGGGGTCACGCGACACGCGGCTGCTCGGCTGGCGCTGGCGTGGCCGCAACAAGCTCCGCGATCCGTCCGGCTACGGCATCGACATCATCAAGTATCTCGTGCTCCCATACGCGCACGACCGTCCAACCACTCGATCGAAGCGCTAGATCCGTCGCCCAAGGATCAAAGGCCGGGTTTGAGCGGCCTAGTGGGTTCCCCGGCAACGTTTGCCGGTTTCCATAACCAGGGGTGATGGTGGTGGTGGCGAAGTCTTTGTGTCGAGATCGCTACTCGACCGGGAGGGGCTATGGCCGCCAGGGTGCAGTTGCGGGAGATCACCAGCGAGGAGGGCAACCGGCTGCTTCGGATCGTGCGTCGCACGTCGGGGTCGGTCGTGACGTGGCGCCGCGCGCAGATCGTGCTTCTGTCGGCGCAGGGCATGTCGCCGCCTGCGATTAGCGAGGTCGTCTTCACAGACCCGGACACGGTCCGGGATGTGATCCACAACTTCAACCGGGACGGGTTCGACGCGCTCTATCCGCGCTACCGGGGCGGGCGGCCGCAGACGTTCACGCTGCCCAAGCGTCAGGAGATCAAGCGGATCGCGCTGGCCGACCCGCAGGACCTCGACCAGCCGTTCGCGACCTGGAGTCTGTCGAAGCTCGCGGACTACCTGGTCGCCGAGGGGGTGGTCACGGACATCTCCCACGAGGGGCTGCGTCAGCTTCTTCGCGAGGAGAACGTCCGGTTTCAAGCCGTGAGGACGTGGAAGCGCTCTACCGACCCCGATTTCGCTGCCAAGCGTGACCGGATCGTCGAGCTCTACGAGCTGGCCGAGGCAGGCGAGGCGATCGTGATCTGCCTCGATGAGTTCGGGCCGCTGAACCTGCAACCCCAGCCCGGCGGCAAAGGCTGGGCGCCCAGAGCGAAGCCCAAGCGGATACGCGCGACCTACAAACGACCGCACGGCGTCAGGCATCTGATCGCCGCCTACGACGTGAGAGCCGACCGGCTCTACGGGCACATCAAGAAGCGCAAGACCCGCGTCGAGTTCTTGGAGTTCTGTCGCTACATCCGCTCGCTGCATCCCGTCGAGACGCGGCTGCACTTCGTCCTCGACAACTTCAGCCCCCACCATGGCAAACAGATGCGCGACTGGGCGATCGCGAACAACGTCGAGCTGGCGTACACGCCGCACTACGCCTCCTGGCTGAACAGGATCGAGGCGCAGTTCCGAGCGCTGCGGTACTTCACGCTCGCCGGCACCGACCACCCCGACCACGCCACCCAGGCCCGCCTCATCCGCCGATACATCCACTGGCGCAACCACAACACCGACAACCCCAGACTAAAACGCCTCATCAACACGGCAAACGTTGCCTGACACTCCACTAGTTGCTCGCATAGCGGCGAGCAGGTACAGCATGAGTCCAATGCCGGCAAACGGAGCGCCGCAGGAGAGGCCCCCGCGTATGGTCGCATCCGCCAGCCCTGTTCCTGTCAGGTGACGGACGGCTGTCGGCCCAAAGCTGGCGACCGACACCGCATATGCGGCAGCGAGCGTGACGGCCATCAGGAATGACGCGATGACGCGCGTGAGGCTGAGCGCAGCGAGCCTTGGTTCTCTGCCGGTTTCCAGTTGGGCGACACGGGCGTCGAGCAGCTCGTGACCACCGAGAGAGGCGGCCATGTGCAGCTCGTTCCACTCGGGGCCGCGCACGACCTTTAGCAGTGCCCCGACGAGAGGGCGGCGCCCACAGGTCAGGACGGCGCGTCGATCGGCTGCCAGCTCGCAGCCTGTTACATAGCGAGCACGCAGCGAACTCAACACGGGCAGGAAGAACAGCGTGGCGGAGAGTGTCCGCAAGACGAGCATCTTCAACGGGTCCAGATTGCATACGTGGTAGCGCTCGTGCTCAAGCACCGCGCGAAGCTCACCAGGTGATGCGCTGTCGCACAGGCCGCGGCTCACCGCAACTCGCGGGTTAAAGACGCCCTAGACGAATGAGAAAGCCTCAGCGGCATCAACGAGCACGATGCGTCCCGCCAATCCCGCATGAGTGGCAGAGCGCTTCAGATCGTCAGGTGTTGCCACAGCCAACCGCCGGACGCGGCGACCAAGCCTGTGAGACGCGAGCACTTGCCGTCCGAGCGAGCGGCTTCCGAGTCCCAGGCCAGCCGCTATTGGGGCTATAAACATGATCGTCGGCACGGATGAGACGCCCCACCGAGAATGCGGCGCCAGGATCAACGGCAGGAGAACGGCCCCGACCGCACCGCAGAGCACAATCGCACCAGACAGCAGCGCGATCCCAATAAACGCCAGGAAGCTGCGGTTGGCTCCGTCCAGCCTCATCCGTCCTCCGCAAGCAGAGCCCGTAGCCGCCTCAGCGCTCCAGGGTCGGCACGCGCCTCGTCCACGAAGCGCGCTACGGCTGCATCTCCATAGGTGCGAATCACGTCCGCCACCGCGAGCCCGGCGGGATCGGGAGCGGTCGCCTCATACACGTAGCTTCGCCGCTCACCGTGCCGAGCAAGGACGTTCTTTGCGACTAGCCGGTTCATCACGGTCATCACTGTCGTGTATGCCAGCGGCTCCGACCGTCGTGTGTTGAGCCTGTCGAGAACCTGCCGCACAGACACCGCAACGCCGGCCTGCCAAACCGCTGCCATGATCTCCGACTCAAGCGGAGCGAGCCCGCCGCTCGCCTTTTTCGGGCGTCCAGACACAAGCGCACACTACTACATTTTTGTCGTGTATGCTCGGCACATGACCACCACCGAGCACGACTACACAACGCGAGCAAGGCAGGCCATCGAGATCGTCTGCGCGGGCGACCTCTCCCGCATGGAGGAGTTCTACCGCCCCGACTTCGTAGACCACATCAACGAGATGACCTTCCAGGGTTACGACGGAGGCCGCGAATCGGTCGCCTTCTACATGACCATCTTCAAGAACCTGAGCATGGGCACCGAGGAGCAGATCACCGAGGGCAACCGCGTCGCCTCCAGATGGGTCCTGCACGGCACCTACCACGGACGATCGGTAACGCTACGCGGCATCACGATCAGCCGCTTCGCCGAGGACGGCAGAATCCTCGAAGACCGTGGTCACTCTGACTCGATTAGCCTCGTCCGCCAGCTCGGCATGATCCGCAAGCTGATCCTCGGCCTTGAAATCCTCACCCGCCGCGTCAAGCTGCCCAAGGGCGCACTCGGCGCGAACAGCACGACGGGATAGGCCGCTCTGCGCAGCGAGTGACGCGGCGTGGAGCAGCCACTTGGCGAAGATGCCGTCCTCCCAGCGACAGACGACCCCAAACACCGGCGTGGGGCCAGGCTCGGCTACAGTGTCCGCTTGAGCGAACAGAAGTACACCGTGCGCGCCGCCCAGCCCACCGAGGCGCCGGCGATTCTCGACCTGTGGCAGGGGACGCGCAGTACGCACGCAACGACTCCCGACCGGATCGAAGATGTCCACAGGCTGCTCACCGAGACACCCGGGAGCCTGCTCGTCGCCGATGCCGACGGCGCGCTCGTGGGCGCGCTGATCGCGGCGTGGGATGGATGGCGGGGGAACATGTACCGGCTCGTTGTGCTCGGGGAGCACCGTCGTCGCGGCGTCGGCTTGGCGCTCGTGCGCGCCGGCGAGGAGCACCTGCGCCGGCAGGGTGCCCACCGCATCACGGCCTTGGTCGCACACGAGGACGAGGCCGCGTCCGCGTTCTGGGAGTCCGCGAGCTACCCGCGGGACCGCCAGATCGGTCGCCGTGTGCGCAACCTGTAGTGAGTGGTGGTGAAACGACGGTCTTGCATCCCGTTTGTAGCCCTCCAGACCACGATGGCCGCAGCAGGCATCACGCGCTGCCCTGCTGGTAGGCCTGCATCAGCGTCAGCTCGTGCGCTTGGGCCCGTGCGCACGCCGCCCGCCAGTCCTCGTCGGCCCACCCCATGAGGACGAACCGCGCATCGGCAGCCTTGCGAAGCGCGATCAGCACGCAAACTGCCTGCGCTCGCACGGACGACGATGTTGTCCCGAACGTGACGCGGCCGCCAGCGAGCCCCGGCGACGGAGCGGCCGTCTTCGGAATGGCCTCGCGGAGCCCGTACCAAGTGACGTGCGAGACAGCCGATAGATAGCTCCACTGCGCTTTGCCGATCCGTGCTTCGCCGTCGCCGTCGCCGACAAGAAGCTCGGCGATGCCCGACCGAGGCCACGGCCGGCTCGTGCCGTCAACGACAGGCTTGTTGTTGGACACTTTGACGGTCCAGCCGAGGTCCGCCGCACGGGCCTTCCAGTAGTCATACCGATCGGCGGCGTCCTCGCCCTCAAGGTCGAGGCGGACAAGCTCCATTGCGTTGTAGAGCAGCTCGCACAGCCCGCGCTTGACTCGCTCCATCACGTCGGCTTTCGGCTCGTTCAGCCACGCCGCGACGACGCACGCATCGAACACGCTGCGAGCCACCACGAGATGCCCATAGACCGGCATGGGCTCGGCGTCGATCAGCGCAGCGAAGCTCCGCGCAAAGTCAGCGGCGGCCGCGAGCGTCATGCCGCCGAGCGTGTGCGTGTCCCTGATCGGCTCCTTCCAGCCATCCGACCGCACGGCGAACGTCGCTTCGACGGCGACCTCCTCCATCGCCCGTGAGCTGACGCTTGGCTGGTGCCCATGCCGTCCGGCACGCTCACTGACGGCATCCACCAAGTCACACACCGCTCTGATCGTCGGTGCCAGCGCTTGCCGGAACGCCTCTGAGCATGTGGCCTGCACGCCACGCATCTTGATCGCTGGAACGGCGGACGGCCCCGCGAGCTGGAGCCTTCGAGCTTGCTCCCTTCTCGACCAACGAAGGCCGCTTGGGACGCCCTTACAGTACGGCGCGCAGCGGCCACGGACGACTGCGAGTAGCGCCAGGCATCCGCCGACAGCCCCCGACCACCACCCTGCGCGTCGTCGGCTCCGCCGAGTAGCCTGCTGGTCGATGCGGGTATCCACGTCGATCTTCGATAGCGAGGCTGAGCGAGAGGCGTTCTTGGCCCTGGAGTCGCGCTGGTCGCCCAAGATCAGGCCATACCCGCAGTTGCCGCTGGCGAAGCTCGTGAAGCTCGACGCGAGCGACAAACTGACCGCCGGGCAAAGACGCTTCTTCTATGCAACCAACGTGGACTATACGTTCTGCGTGGACGACGGCCGACCGTTGTTTTCGGTCGAGTTCGACGGCATCGGCGGCGGCTATAGCTCCGGCGGGAAGTATCGCCAAGCTCGGGCAACCGATGACCCGCATCGGCAGTTGAAGATGGACTTCAAGCTGGGCGTGTCCGATCAGGTTGGGTATCCGCTTGTCGTCGTCTCCTTTGATGAGCTTCAAGCGCTCGACGGCAAGGAGTCACTGACGATTCTGGACGGCATTGTGGCCCAGTTCGTTACTCGGCGAGAAGAAGATGCTCTGTTCAAGGAGCTTGTTGACGATCACGCAGACACGATCGGGCAGTTGGCGGGCTCGGAGTGCGATGAATACATGGAGGATTTGGTGCTACAGGCCGGTGTCCTCGCTGAGCTTGAGCACGATCCGATCGCTATTGCGCGCATGGAGGCTCAGCAGGAGGCAGCGCGTTTTGATCTCAACGGCTATGGCACAAAATGGGTGTTTGATCCGCCGCTTCCCGACCTGTCAAGCTGGCCGCCGCCTATCGAGAGCATGAAGGCACGGATTGACGGATGGGCAAAGGCTCAGCGAGTGGGTGTTCGCGCCGAGGTTCCGACGCCACTAGGAGCGGTCGTCAAGACAGTATGGCTCCGCAACATCGGTCACGGCTCCGGCCTCACTCCACATCTGATCGCCGAGGAGATCGCCCTGATGCTCGCCTTCAGGTCAGCCGTTGCGATCATGGGCGAGCACTACGAGCCTGAAACGCTCCGGTAGCAAACGTCGAGGTCGCGCGAGCCAATAGGCGCTCGCTCAGAACCCGTAGCCCCGCACGTGCGTCCTCCTTTGGAGTCGTCGCGCCGGGCGCAGGCTACATCCAAACCCACCGAGGGTCACGAGCCAGAAGTCGGGCTTTGCATCCCGTTTGCATCCCGTTTCCGCAGCCTTGCATCCCATTTGCGGCCCTCCAGACCACCGAACAGCCGCGAACACGGGCAAACCGCCACCCGCTAGGGCCAGTGTTTCCGGGGGTTTTCGCCCGTGTTCGCTGGCCTTCGCGGTTCTCTAACCAATCGGGGCGAACGGTTCAGATCGGCTTAGCTAAGCCGTTTTCGGCGCTTCTGCGGTCATTTTGCGGTCACCGAGACCAGCCTCAGGCCCGGACTCTGGAGCGTCGCCGAGTCGCGCGAGGTCCGCGGCAGCCGCCGACGCGAGCTCGGGATGACCAGATTGGACGACAAGCTCGAACGCCTGACGTGCCTCGCGCACTAGCCCGGAGCGCTCGAATAGCGTGCCCATCGCGTGCGCCGCTCGCGGTGCGATGTCCTCGTGTCCTGAGGTCATCGCCTTCGAGAGCAGCGGCATCGCCTCCCGGACCGCGCCGCGGTTGACTAGCACGAAAGCGAAGTTGAGCGTCCCCTCGGGGCTGCCCAGCTCGGCAGCCCGCCGCCATGCATTCTCAGCCTCATCGTCTTCCCGAGCATGCAGACGAGAGGCGTAATGGAGGGCAGCTGTCGGATTGCCGCGTTCGGCGCCACGGCGGAAGGCATCCTCAGCCTCGTCCTCTCGGCCGCCTTGGCTCAGGAGCATTCCTAGCAGCAGGGTCGCGAGAGGATCACCGCGGTCGTCGCCACGCTGAAAAGCAGCTTCGGCGATGTCGAACTTGCCTTCGGCCGCTGCCAAGGAGCCAAGTGCAGCCGGCGCATCCCTGTGACCCCGGTCGTCGGCGCGTCGCCAGGCGGCTTCTGCGCCGACCTCATCGTCCTCATCCTTGGCCTTCAGGCCGAGGAGGTAGGCCGCGTGGCCGTCGCCGCGATCATCTCCGCGGCGCAGCGCTGCGAGCGCAGCGGGTTCGTCACCGAGTTCCTTCAGCCGAATCCCGAGTGCGGTGGCCGCGGGCGCGACGCCACGCTCATCGGCTCGCGTCCAAGCTGCGGCTGCCGTCTCTGTCTCGCCTCGGTTAGCCAGCACAAGTCCGAGACGAAAGGCCGCAGGCCCACTTCCTCGCTGATCGCCTCGTTGAAACGCCGCTTCTGCTCCTGCCATTTCATCGCGTTCCGCGAGTAGGCAACCGAGGAGGTATGCGCCACGTGCGCTTCCGCGATCGTCGGCCCGACGCGCGACTGCCTCAGCTTCAACGACGTCGCCGCGCGCGCGGAGTATCCGCGCAACCTCGTAAGCCCCATCAGCGCTGCCGAGTTCGTCCGACCGTCGCCATGCTCTCTCAGCAAACAGGTCTTCGTGGCGCGCCTCAAAAAGCGAACCAAGCCCGTGGGCAGACACGGCGGTCATATCGGGCATCTCGAGCGCCGTCGCATCCCCTGCCTGGACGCGCTTAATCACATCCTCCATTGGATGATGCATGTCGCCATTGATCGCGTCAGTCTCGCCTTGTCGCAGCGGGACTGGCTCGATCACGCCCGCCGGCTTCAAGATGATTGGATGAGTATGATTGCTAGTCGGTCCCTGCTTCCAGGGTCGGTACGGAAAGGAAGCCAACCCGATGCGGATGGTGCGGTCACGTGCGGGTGGGCATCGTTCACGCAACTCCGAGATCGCCTCGATTAGGGCGTCGAGCGCATCGAGCCCACTTCGGGGATCCGTAACCGCTAGGAGCGCGCGGACGCGGGCGCGCACAGCCTGGACGAGATTGCGCTCGGGAGGAGAGTCGTAGACCGGGATATCGACTGTGCGCAGGCCGGTGACCTCGATGGCATCCGATGCCGAGAGGTGTTGGAGGTCGAGAACTGGCATGAGCCGGTGATACACCGCGAGGTGCAGCACGTTCAGGGCGTAGGTGCCAGCAACCGCCGCGTCTTGGCAAATCCACCACGGACCCGAATGGTCCTTGCTCGCCTGCGGCCGGGGGGCGTCTAGGATCGCTGAGGGGAACGGTGGGCCGTGACACGCCAGCGTCGCGGCCTCGGGCACTCGTCCGTCGTCAAAGCCCCGATCGTCGATGTAGCTGTACTCCCATTGAAACAGGGAATCCCCCCTGCGACGACGAGGCATATTTTCACGCCCCCTGCTCGCGTCGGACAAAAAAATAGTTCACATACGGGAACGCGACATCAGTTGGGAATGGAACAAACGCGTCCGATGACTCACCAGTCGCAAACGACGATTCTGTAATGAACGTCGTGGTGTCGAACATCACGGCGAGATCGCGGTCGAGTTCGGCGACCTCTCTTGGGTCATCCGAGGCGAGCAGGCTCTTTGCTCCACTCTCCGCCATGAGATTTCGTATTACGTCATCCCCTCGCCAATACCACCAGAGCCGTCGCAGCCCTTTGCGCGCCTCTGGATACCAATCCTCTAGTCGCGCGACCTCATCAGCGAGCGCTGGAAGCCCGATCGTCGGCAGCGCACGCACGGATAGCCAGTCTTCAAGGTCCTCCCGCAGGTCGGAAATCTCATCTCCAACGCTGTCGAGGTGATGCCGCTCCGCTAGCTCGTTGGCGTCCTCAAGCGTCTTGAGAGCCGTCCGCCAGTCCCCAGCTCTAGCCTGGATACGCGCAACGAAAGTCAGAATACTTGCGTGGACCTCCCAAGCTGGAATGCCTGTCACGAGGTCGGAGGCCTGTTTGAGGTAGTCACTTGCGATCACGTCATCCTCGTCGGTGATTGCAAGCTCGGCGAGCCCGATGAGCGCTGCGGCAGCAAGTGCAGAGTCTGATGCGACCGTTGCGGCGTCGTGAGCGCGGCGAAACCACTCCGCTGCGCGCGTGAGATCGCGCTGTGAGCGATAAGCCCCTGCGAGTTGCTGCATCGTGTGCGCGGCGTCAATGGGACGCTCGGTAACCTCCAATCGCCGCATCAAGGCAGCGATCAACTCCTCCGAGGCAGGCTCGCTGCGAGACTGTCGCGGCGAGCCCAACCGCTTCGTCTGCTCCTCCACATCGGCCAGTACGAGTCGATCTTCGGCTTGCTCGGCAAGAATCCGCGCGGCACCCAGATGGCGCCGCGCCTCGCCGACGTCATCGAGTTGGTCGGAGAGCGTCGCAAGCATCTGATGGAACCTGCGCCGCCGCTGGGAATCGGATGCTACGCAAGTCAGCGCTCGGGAGAGAACATCGCGAGCGGGGCCAGGTTCGTCGGTACTGGCTAGAGCCCGAGCACGAAGTTCCAGGCAATCAACGAGTCCGGGTTCAAGCTTCTCCTGCTCAGCCAGTCGTTCGGCCGCATCAAGCGCAGCAAATCCGGGAGGCCACTCCTGGTCATCGAAGAAGCAGCGGGCAACGTGCAGTCGTGCGATCGACTCGTCAGCGGGCGAGCCGCCGTCGGCAAACCAGTCCGCCGCCCGCTGAAACGCGATTCTGGCGTCCGCGATCCTGCCTTCGTGCCGGAGGGCCAACGCCTTGTTGGTCAAGCACGAGCCGACCCCTATCATCGCCCTGGTTCGCTTAGCTTCATCGGGATCGGCGCTCATCTGCGCCAGGAAGCTCTGCGCGGCTTCCTCGTAGAGAGTTGCCGCCTCTTTGTGCTTGCCGGTTTCGAGTGCAATATGCCCTCGGATTTGGAGGAGTGAGCGTTCATCGCTTTGGCCGTCTGCAACCGCCGCGGCAGCATCGGCGCATCCCCGAGCAATTTGGAAGCGCCCGGTGACGAGGGCAGCCTCGGCCTTAGTAATCAGCGCTTGAAACAAACGCTCTGGATAGGCCTCTAGGATGGTCGCATCGGCGCCTGCTGTTGCCAGCCGCCATGCTTCCTCGGCGTCGCGCTCGCAGACTAGGAGCGCATGACCATGCGCTGTTCGGGCACGCGCTAGGTCAAGGGCTGCATCTTCCGATTCGCCGGCGGTCTCCGCCAAACGCAACGCCTCGATCGTCTTTGAGGCGGCAGCGACGTAGCTGCTGGCGCGCTCGAGGTCATCAGCTTCATCCAGCAACAGCGAAACGGCGCTTGGTGGAGTCGCCGCGGACAAGCTTGGTTCGATAGGGAGTGCGGCGACAAGATCGTCAACGGCCTTGTCGCTGTGACGCAAATAGTCGATGTACTTCAAGTGCGCAAGACCCTTCGGCAGACCGCACCGCTTAAACCTCACCGGGATGAGACTTCGTTCCCGATTGGCCGGATCAGCGAACTGCATCGCGCTCCGCTCGGCAGCCCCCCACTCGGAATCAAGAAAGTCCGGCGAGAGGCACAAGATCATTGTGCGCGACCGCTCGATTCCTTCCTCAATGGCAAGCGGAATTGAGCCACCAGTCGGGATCGCGTCCTCATCGAACCAAACCCGCACGCCGCGACGCGACAACTCCCTCGCCAGCCGCCGTACCCGAGCCTTGTCCGCATGATTATGCGAGAGAAAGACATCCCAGGACGCAGACTCAGAGTGTTCAGCCATCTCGCCGCGCACTCGTCAGCTCAACAGAAAGACGCCCGGGTGGCACGCCCCAGATCGTACCCGGTCAACGTCTGCAGATCAGTCCGTCTATTGGGCGCGATGAGCGACCCGGTTGGTCGGTGTGACGGCGGGGCTCGGCACGCCGAGCACGCTCACCGTGGACCAGCCGATATGGACAGCAAGCCGGCGAGGAATACCTCACTCGGCGCTCAGGCTTTCGGCGCGGACGAACAGCGAGCCCGGTGCGACGCCGAGCGCGCGGGCGAGACGGACGATCTCGGCGTAGTTGAGCCTGGGACGCTTGCCGGCCTCGATGGCATGCACCCCATCGCGCGAGATGCCGCGCACGGCGTCGGCGACCTCGCGCTCGCTGAGGCCGCTCCGCTCGCGCGCCTCGTGGATCGCGCGTCCAAGTTTCGCCAGCTCCTGCGCGTGCTCGTCTCGCATCGTGGGCTCCTTGCTCGGGGGCGGGCGATCAGAGCAGAGCCGGCCGGCGATCTCAAGAGGCGATGTAGGCCGGGAGAGCGCGGACTGTCGGGCAAGTCCCTTCACGACCAACGAAGGTCGTTTTGGGTGCCGCTGCGGTACGCCGGAATGACCTCCGGCGGCGTCGGCTCAGACGAGCGCGTTCCATTCGCGCGAGATCACAGCCACCACCGTCAAGGCACCTTCGCGCGCGCCGTTGGTCCGCTCGGACGTAATAGCACCGCTGATCGCCGGCTCAAGCTCGGCCATGATCTTCGCCACCACTGGCGCGACAGGATCGTCAAGCTCACCGCCGAGGATGCGCTTCGCCAACGCCATACGCACCTGGGCAATCGGGTGCGTCGGCGAGGGCGTCCAAGGCTCCTCCTTCAGGTTCGCGCGGTAATCGGCCTCTTGCTGTCCGAAGGACAGGCGATGAACCTCAGCGGGGTAGTCGTCGTTGGCCCGTGCGGCAACGTGCTCCATGCGAGCGATCCGAGCATCCTCCAGCCAGTTGAAGACCTGCTCGCCGAGGGTCACTAGGTATGGCGTGTAGCCCGAGAGTCGCGCCGCCATCGCCGCCGCTCCGGTTTCATCGGAATAGACGCGATGGAGAACCTCGTGGTGCGCCATCGCGGCGTGGATCAGGATTGAGTCGTATCCCGGCAGCTCTACGGGGGGCTCGATCGAAAGCACGCCACCGGATGCGAACGCTCTCTGCCCGGATCGGCCCCAGCGCACAACTGTTCCGGGCGCCCGCGCGACCGCAAACTCCTCCAACAGCGCGAGGTGCGATTCAGACCCCAGCCACTCCGGTTCGTGCTCCGCGGCAGCGCGCGTCCTCTCGATGAGTTCGCTAACCAACACAGTCGAAGCCTACGACCGCCTTGCAACGAGCCCGCGTCGTCCGTGGGCGCAGCTCAAGCAGCGCCCGCCCCAGGCGGAGGCGTTGGCGTCTGCTGCGATTCGCCGATCGAGAGGCCGGCGAGGAACAGCGCCGCTTGCACGAGCAGCGATGCGTCGACCGGCCCGACCCGGCCGTGCAGGCCGTGAGAGATAGAGTTGCGAAGGTTTAGGCCCAAGGGGTCGGCGAGTAGGTTCAGCAGGTACGCGTGCCATCCTTGGTCGGGGAACACGGGTGTCATCTCTCTTAGCAGCGTGCCGAGCATGACGACGCCGCCGATCTCTCGTCCCGGCTCGACGGCGCGAACGACCGGGATGCCGAGTTGCCGAGCCATCTCGCGCACGATCCTCTCGATGCGGGGCACGAGGACGTGCGCGCTCTCGTCGTAGCGCTCCTCCCAAAACAGCTCGATCGCGCAGGCCACTCGCTCGGCCGTTTCTTGGTCAACGAAGTCACCTTGCAGTAGCTCCGTCAGCTCCCCGTCGGAGGGCTTGTCGTCGCGTTCGCCGATGCGCCGTAGCGCACGAGCGCAGAACATTCCCCAGATGCGGCCGTGTTGGGCGCGTTGCTCGGCGCTGGCGAGTCGATGGTGCTCCTCACGGGTCGAGGCGCGGAAGATGGCGGTCGCGTTGTCGGGACCGATCAGTGACTTGCCGAACAGGAACTGCATCGGGAAGTCCTCCATTTGCTGATCGACTGCGGCGGCTAGTGGATTCCCCGGCAACGTTTGCCGGGTTTGGTGACGAGGGGTGATGGTGTTGGTGGCGAAGTCTTGGTCGAGATCGATACTCGACCGGGAGGGATCATGGCTGCCAGGGTGCTGTTGCGGGAGATCACCAGCGAGGAGGGCAACCGGCTGTTGCGGATCGTGCGGCGCACGTCGGGATCGGTCGTGACGTGGCGTCGCGCGCAGATCGTGCTGCTCTCCGCGCAGGGCATGTCCCCGCCTGCGATCAGTGGGGTCGTCTTCACCGATCCGGACACGGTCAGGGACGTCGTCCACAACTTCAACCGGGATGGGTTCGACGCGCTCTACCCGCGCTACCGTGGCGGACGGCCGCAGACCTTCACGCTCCCCAAGCGCCAGGAGATCAAGCGGATCGCCCTGAGCGATCCACAGGACCTCGATCAGCCGTTCGCGACCTGGAGCCTTTCCAAGCTCGCTGACTATCTGGTCGCCGAGGGGGTGGTCACGGACATCTCCCACGAGGGGCTGCGTCAGCTGCTTCGCGAGGAAGGCGTCCGGTTTCAAGCCGTGAGAACGTGGAAGCGCTCGACCGACCCGGACTTCGTGGCCAAGCGCGACCGTATTGTCGAGCTCTACGAGATGGCCGAGGCCGGCGAAGCGGTCGTGATCTGCCTCGATGAGTTCGGCCCGCTGAACCTGCAACCCCAACCCGGGGGCAAGGGCTGGGCACCAAGAGCGAAGCCCAAGCGGATACGTGCCACCTACAAACGACCGCACGGCGTCAGGCACCTGATCTCCGCCTACGACATCGGGCGCGACCGGCTCTACGGGCACATCAAGAAGCGCAAGGACCGTGCTCACTTCCTGGAGTTCTGTCGCTACATCCGCTCCCGATATCCACCCGAGATCCGCCTGCACTTCGTTCTCGACAACTTCAGTCCCCACCACGGCCAGAAGATGCGCGACTGGGCCGCTCAGAACAACATCGAGTTAGCCTACACCCCTCACTACGCCTCCTGGCTGAACCGCATCGAGGCGCAATTCCGAGCACTGCGGTACTTCACGCTCGCCGGCACCGACCATCCCGACCACGCCACCCAAGCCCGCCTCATCCGCCGCTACATCCACTGGCGCAACAACAACACCGACAACCCCCGCCTAAAACGACTCATCAACACGGCAAACGTTGCCTGACACTCCACTAGCTCCTCAGGTGTGCCTCCCGGTGGTGGATGCACTGCGAGCAGGCCAAGCGCGTGCTGCCAGTTCGGGGCGTCTGTGAATGAGGCAAGGAATCGCTCAACCTCCTCCGGTGGCAGCTTGATCTCTGCGCCTACCTCCTTCAGCTCAAGCTCCTCGACGCCGATCGCTCCGAGTTCGGTTCGTAGTTCCTGGGCCTCCACGTTGAGGCCGTAGCGTCGCGCCAGCTCGAGAGCCGTTTCCAGGCGATGCACGCGCATCATGCCGGCGGCCCCGCCGGCACGCTCTCGCCACTCCTGCACCTGCGCACGGCGGAGCTCTTGGCGGGCCTCGGCATCCAAGAGTGGGCTGCGGAGGTCGGCTACGGCCGTGACGATGTATGGGTCGGCGCCGTACTTCTCGCCAACGCGCTGCAACATCGTGTCGAGATCGTCCGGGCGCTGCTCGGATGGCAGCGCGACCAATGGGCGGAGAACGCCGAGCGATAGGCCCGGCCCGCCGTCGGTTCCCGCGAGGTCGGCCTCAGCAAAGGCAAGCATCCCCTCGACCGTGGCTGACAAGCGAGCGCTGTCACGCAACTGCCCGGCCAGCTCCAACGCGCGCGAAAGGAAATGAGCACGTTCCATGCTGCCCCAGCGCTCGTCTGCGGCGAGATTCAGCAGCCCGTCAGCGGCGGCGCCAGCAGCCAGGTGTGGATCGGGCTTGGCGCGGCGCTCCCACAGCAGATCGCCAAGCCGTGCCTGCACTGCCGGATGGTCGATCTCCGCGCGTGCCGACTGCCAAGCCGCAACGTCAGCGTCCTCGATGTCGGCGAGAGCCGGCGGGAAACGCCATCCCTCGCCAGCGACCATCGACCCGAATGGGCCGCCCGCCCGTTCGCGTGTCGAAGCGAACCGCTCGTGCAGCCGGTACGAGAACGCAAACACAAAGGGGCGCAGCCTCAGGTCCTCACCGTCAGGGTCGCGTCCTTGCAGCGAGGCACGAATCTCCTCCCACGACTTCGCCTCGGCGACAGCCTCACGAATCCAGTCGAGGAGTTCAGGATCAACGCTCATACAGGCAGCAGACTAGAGCGATAGGGCCAAGCGCTTTCACGACCAACGAAGGTCGTTTCTGGCGTTGCGGCGGTACGACGAGACTGGCTGCGCGAACTGGCTGCCGTCTCGGAGTCGCTGACGCCGCCGGCCGGCGCCGACGCGTCCGTGCTCGGGACCTCCACGGACGAGCTGCGCGCGTTCGCGCTCGACGGGCTCAGGCGCCGGCTGAAACGTTCATCGGCGTGCCGCTGCAAACGCTTTGGAACAGCCCAGCATCAGGGCGCCGGGAAGGGGCCCCGGAAGTTCCGTCGTCGGGCTCTGCTCTGATCGCGAACGACCCAAAAACCAAGCGGCCGAGACGGGTGTTGACGCACCCGCCCCGGCCTTACAGCACCGAAGTCACTCCCTTCGATGCCGCCGGCTAACCGTAGCTCCTACGGCTAGTTCGCCTTGCATGGATCGGGGCGCCTTCTCGGTGTAGAACCGAAAGGAGTCTCCCAAATGGGCATGACGATCAACCGTCGATATCGGGACGCGCTGTACGACGGCCTGATGACGGACCTCACCGCGCACGGGGACATATTCACGTACCTCCAGCACGACGAAACGGAGGACGCGAAGCGGCTGCACCATCGCTTCCGGGGCGAGCTTCGGCTGCTCGATGACCTCGGCTGGGAGCGCGAGCCCGACGCCGAGCAGTTCGAGCTGACGATGCCGCCACGGGCGCTTCGGCCGATCATCGAACGCGTCTACTGGTCGGCGCTCGCCGGGCTCAACAACTCGCCCGAGGAGTTGACCGAGCGGTGCCTTGCCAACCTCAACGAAGCATCGGTGGCGTGCCCGGAGATGCTGGCTCGCCTCGCCGACGAGTTCATGGACACCGAGCCGGAGTGCCCCGTGGAGGTGGCAGCGGCGTGAGCGCGACTGCGACCCGTATCCAGACCCCGGAGCAGCTTGGCCGGGCGATCCGCGCGAGGCGCCGCGAGCTTCATCTCACGCAGCAGACCGTGGCGGACCTCATCGCGGTCAACCGGGTCGTAGTCGGCCAGATCGAGCACGGCAAGAGCACGGTCCAGCTACGGATCGTGCTCTTGGTCGTGCAGATACTCGGCATGGACTTCGAGCTACACACGCGCGGATGAGCCCGCGTCGTTGCCGTTGTCGAGCCCGACGCTGGTGGGGCCATGACCTCTACGTTCTGAGGAACTGGAGGCTGCGCGCCGCGTTCGTCGTCGTCGGCGCTGGCATCGGATTGTGGGAGGCGATCATCTTCCGGTGGCCGCTGTTGCTTGGCGTCGTCGTCGGGATCGCGGTCGCGCTGCTGATGATTTGGAGGGAAGCGCGCCGACACGAGCCCCGCGACTGACCAGCGCCCTCCAAACCGCTACGTGCGAGCCCTACGAGACGTGCTCAGGCACGAACGTCGGGTGTGTCTGCCTCACGATCCTGACTGCGACCTCCTCGCACTCTGAGGCAGACCCGCTCCACGGGTCTTTGCTGCCGAGGCTCGACGCACGGGTCATCTGGTAGACGGCACGGAAGATGTTTTGCGCCGATCCTCGTGAGCTACGAGGGAAGTGAGCCAGCTCGCCGTCGATGGTCATGTTGATTTGCTCAAGCATTGAGCGCGTGATGATGCCATTGCTGTGGCTTGAGTACGTGGAAGAACAGTCCGCCGTCGTCAGTGTTCTCCCATGCGAAGCCGATGTGTTCAAGCCACGCCTCGACGCATCGTGCGACCTCGTGGGCTTGGGCCTCCAAGTCCACGGGGGCCGCCGCTACGTCGGCGGGCGGTAGCTCGCGCAGCGCGCGGACTAGATCGACCCAGGCCCCACCAAGGAGTCGCCGGGCGAGGTCGATCTCCACCTGCGGCAAGCGACCTTCGTCGGTTGCGTCTATCTCCGCAGCAACGTAGCCCGTCGCGGTCGCGATGGCGTTGAAGGCGGCGCCAACGGAGCCCATGATGCGTTCAACGTCGTGATCTTGCTGGTAGCGCTGCGACGCGCTGCTCACAATCGCGTCGAATCTTCGGAGCGTAGACTCAAAATCGGCGAGTTGGCTAGTGGGACTGGGGGTCGTATGGATACTCCAGAGCGTGCGCTCGACCCTGAACTCCTCACAAGCTGTGCCTGCAACTTCCAGAGTGATCCCGTAGGCCGAGGCCGGGTCGTCCGAGCGGTCGCGGAGATCGTGGAGCGTCTCGCCTCGCTGTCCGATCGCGATGTGAAGCGCCTCGTGTTCCAAGGTCCGCTCAGGCGTCCCGGGCGGGGCACCGAGTCCAAAGACCCTGGCATCGACAATCACGTCGACGGTGCCGTCATCCTGGGCGAGGGTCTTGCCCATCGCGGTTGCCATATCCCGATCCGACTCGTAGGTCGCGGCGTACTCCCGGTTGGGATGCTTTGCGCGTACCGAGGCACGAAGGTCCGTCGTCACGTCTAGGCGCACGTCGTCATTGCGAGGGATGATCTCGAGCATCCGCTCGACGCCGCGCGTAAACGCGTCGGCGTCGAAGTTGTCGGCGGGGGCGGTCAGATCGACTTGCATCGACCCCAAATCGTAGAGCCGACGGCCACGGAATCGGGCCTACGCGGCGTTCGCCGTGGGCCCCGTCTCCCCAAGGCTCAAGACGACGTTTGCCTATCCTGGATCGATCGTCCCACGATCGGTCCAGATGCCTGATCTACCAGCCCCATATAACCCTCGCGATCCGGCTCATGCGGTGCAGGTGATGCTCAGCGGCACGCATGGCCGCAGCGCGCTCGCGCCGCTTGCGTGGCCGTCCGAGGAGGGCGTGTTCCCGACGGCGTCGTTCTTGAGGAAGCCACGGCCGGTCGTCGGGGATACACGCTGCCTCGCTGAGGACATCGCCTACGCCTGCCGGGAGAACCGGCGCACGGTGCTCGTGACAACGGCACGTTGTCAGATGAAAAATCGCGCTCGTCCAGCACGAGTCGCGCTCACGCACGTCGTCGGGCTCGGCTCACGACTCACCGACCGCGACCGGCAAATCGCGCTCGACTGCTACGAGCACCACGCCCTAACCACCAGCCAGCTACAGCGCCTGCACTTCGACGGCATCCGAACCGCACGCGCACGCCTCGAAACGCTGCACCGCCTCCGCGTCCTCGACCGCTTCCGGCCACCAGCGCCGCACGGCACAGGCAGCTCCCCCTACCACTGGATTCTTGACGAGGCCGGCGCGCACGTCGTCGCCGCGCAGTACGGCATCGAGCGCCGCGAACTGAAGTGGCGCCACACCACCGCGCTCGCGCTCGCCGACTCCCCCAAGCTACACCATCACATCGCGATCAACGAGTTCTTCGCGCAGCTCGCCCAGGAAGCCGCCGCCAGCGGCGGCGCGCTCGCCGAGTGGTACGGCGAGCGCACGATCCACGGCCTCTTTGACGGCATCGTATGGCCCGACGGGTACGGCGTCCTCACGCTCCCCGACCGCACGCCGCTACACCTGCTGCTTGAGCTTGACCGCGCGACCGAGCCCGCCAGCGAGCTACGCGACAAGGCCACCCGCTACGCCAAAGCCATCCCCCGCAGCACCCTCGCCCGCCACCGCCCCGTCGTCATCCTCGCCGTGCCCAACCACGCCCGTGCCCGCGTCGCCGACGCCGCCGTCGCCGGCAGCGGGGCGCCGATCGAGGTCTGCGTCTGGAGCAAATCTCGCTCATCTGCGCTGGCGGCGCTCGTGGCGTCCGACGCCTGCTTCTCCGAGGTGGGACGATCTCGCGGTGCGGCTTCGGCTCGGCCCCCCGACGATCAACCTGCAGGTCTTCCTCTCCAGCGGAGATGACCTCAAGGCGCTACGAGACCTCGTAACGAAGCTCGCGAACGAGGCTGTCAACGAGATGCTGAACAAGCATGAGCTGCCCGTCCGACTCCAAGTTGGTCGCTGGGAGCTTTCCACGCCTCACCGGGTAGCGGGCGGGCAAACGGTCAATAGCGAGTTCGTCGAGAAGGCGCGCGCAACACAGCTACTCCTGTGCCTTCTCCATGAGGAACTGGGCGATGGCACACGCGAGGAGCTTGAGGCAGCGCTTGGTGAAGAGAACGTCGAGATAGCCGTCATCTGGTGTGTCGATGACAACGAATGGCCTATGACACCGGCAGGTCAATGGCTGCACGATCATAAAGATGATCTATTTATCGACCGGGCCGGCGCACCGAATACAACAGGCCCCGAGACTGCGATCGTACGCGCGTTGCTGGACGCCGCGTTCACTGTTCTACGACAGGTCGAAACGGGAGAGCCGCCTCATGAGCAGCGCTGACCTTCAGCTCGACGCGAGGGTGCGTGCGTGTCTGCTTTGGGACGTTCCTTGGCTTGAAGCAGCAGACGATGGTGCTCGCCAATGGCTTCGGGCTCTCCGTCTGGAACTCGTGAACCTCGGCGAGCTGGCCGAGAGTGACATTCTCTCGATTGCAGCAAATCTCGTCCGCGCAGTAATGCAAGGGGATGAGACTTCCGCGGCGGCGCTCCGCCCGCTACTGCGTGAGCAGGATGCCCCTGGGCGGCTACTTGAGGGTTTGATCGGACTCTGGCTGGAGCTTTATGCGCCGGATGAGACGGGTGCGACCCTAGATGAAGTCGCCAACATCGTGCAGTCAGTTGCGGATGCCGACGTTCGGGCGCGGCTGCTGCTTCGCGTCGCTGCTTTTGCCCTACTGCACGCCCATAAGCCGCGTGCTAGTGCGGCCCTGAGGGAAGCAGTGGAGACTACGTCGGTTGACACGCGGCTGGGTATTGTCGCCCGTCGCTGGGCCGTGAGCGAGGGCATTGGCGTCCCCGGATTCGACCCGTACGCGACGTCTCATACCCCAGATGATCCGCTGCTCACGCTGCCTTGGGTGCGAGCAGCGGCACTCGACGCGGCTGCAGCACGATCCGCAGAGCAGTTCGAGAGCCGACTCCGTGGAGTGTGGGACACCAGCTTCCACATTGGCCGGACGAAGGTAGATGATCTTCTTGCCGCGCACGCGCAAGCAGAGTGGTGTGGCGCCCTAGACCTTCGAGGCGCACTGAGGAAGCTCCTCTCCTCCCAGCTCTTGATGGACGAGGACACTAGGGCCGACCAAATACGCTGGGCGCTGACCGCTTGGGCGACGAGTCCAAACGTCAAAGCGGTCCAGGCAGCGATAACGGCGCACGAAAGCAGCCTGGACGCCGACGATGCAGCGAGCCTGCTGGATGAAACGCGTCTACAGGCGCTTGGGGAGCCTCGCCCATTCGTTGATGTAGCGCTCGGAGTCTGGGACCTCATCAACGACAGAAGGGCAGCAGACCTCATCTCCGATCTTATCGGGCTCTACATCAACCCTCCCTATCCGCCGGTTAGCAGGGTTTTCGCCAACCTCCTCTGGCGAGTACCTGAAACGTGGTGTGACACCTTCCTCGAAGCTGACGGGCCCACACGATCAATCATGCTCAGCGACCTCGACCCGCATCATGTAGATGCTGTGCCATCAGCCGCAAGGGCCGCGGTTCTCGATGCTCTCAGCAGCGACGAGGCGGGCAGCTCTTTCGGTCTTGCCCTGCAGCTTGATCAAGGCGCGGTACAGCCTCCCCTGCAGAATCTTTCACCACCGACCGCCGCAGACTTGCTCGTGTGGCGAGCCGACGCCGTACCGCCTTCCCAGATCGAGGCGTTGGTCAGTCAGCTAGAAGAGAGTGTGCGTAGCGCGCTCGACGGTGCCCGCGGAGGGTCTTGGGGCATCGGCGACATTGGTACTCGACAGCTCGCTGACTTGGCGACGCGGCTCCCAAACTCCCGCCCGGCCACTGCCCAAACGTTGCTGACTGTTCTGAACGACTCCGCTGCGGCCGCGGAATGGCAGTTCGGGGCCCTAGAGGGTCTTACGATTTTGCGACACGCGGGTCACCTTGGACCCGACGAGATCGCGACCGTCCGCCGCCTGAACCTAGAGCCAGGTCAAGCACTGTTTGGTGAGCGCCTCTCCACAACCTTGCTTCGAGCAGCGCAGCTACGTGTCTACGCCGACGACCTGAAGGATGACGATATTGGCTGGCTGGCTGTGCAGTCGCGTGGCGCTGACACTCAGACTCGGCTAGTCGCTGTTACCGCGCTGGGAGAGATCGGACGAAGTGGAACTCCGACGGTTGATTGGTCGCTTGTCAGTGGATTGTTCGACCCAGCCGATGAGGTTGCGAGTCGTGCGGTCTTCGCTATTCAGCAGCAAGGCATCTCGGGCGACGCTCGCGTTGTGGCGCATCAACGCCTCGAAGACCTCTACAACGCCGGGAGCCGTGCGATCCGGCGGACAGTCGTGCGCGCAGCGCGAAGTAGCCCGGATCTCGGACTAAAGGTGCTCGTCGACCGTGCGATGAGCGATCGCGCGTGGTCAGTCCGACGTGAAGCGACGTAGACATTGCGGGCACGAGCAGACGACCATTGGGCTAGGCCGATTCCTCCGGGGGGTCAGCAACGTCATTGCCGCATAGCCACGCTTCGATCTCGCGGCGCTTCGCCTCAAGCCCGGCGCGGACCTGTTTCCGCTTCGTGAGATTGGACTCTCGCGCAAAGCGTAGGTACTCGTTGATAGCACGGCGAATGTCCCACTCGAACGCCTGCGCTTCCTCAGGAGAGACAGCCACCGGAGCTTCGCCGTGGATCGCCAAAGAGCGGACGTACTCGTACAAACCGAGCGCCTGGTCTGGGAGAGAAAACCCCTCATCGAGCGCTTCTGAGAGCGCAGCGCGGTGCATCGCCAGATCGTCACTCTTGATTCCCTCGCTGCGGTTGCCCAGGATGGCCTCAAGCGCAGCGAAGAGGAAGACGATCTTGATTACGGGGTCAGTTGCCGAGAAGGACCTCTCCCACCATGCCAGCGCCCTGCTGGCGCGTCGCTCTACATCGTTGGGGCCATGCTCCAGGAGACTTGCGATCGGAGGCGTGGTCGCGAGATCGACCATCTGGTCGTTTAGCTCGAAGGTGATCGGCTCACCGGGGCGCCGTTGCCAGCCGGCGCGTGCCTCCCCTTTTACGGTGAACCAATAATGCGTGCCGAGCCGGAAGCGAAGCTGGTCATCGACGATGGAGCGGTGCTCGCGAAGACCGGCACGAAGTAGTCGGAGCGCGTGCTCGGCGGTCCCTTTTCCCCGTTCCATCATTCGGCGTCCGCTGGTCCCGGTCGTTGATACCGCGATCACCGAGTCTAGGGGCGACGGTGCCCCACCCATCCAGGCTGGAAGGCTGGCGTCGCTGGCAGGAATAAAGGTAGCTCCGAACAGGTCACGACGCCGGTCGATGATTAGGTGCTCGACCGTGAACGAGCAAGTGAGATCGAGAACCTCGTGCGCGTACTGGCTGATGAACCAGTCAACGTGACTGCTGTTCCTCTCGACGGCTGCGCGCGCAGCAAAGGTCTGTACGGCAGCCTCTCGCTCTTTCTTGTCCATGTACTCGAAGCGGAGGTCTTCGGCGAGGTGCGCGCAGGCTCCGTCGTACGCGTACGCCCCGGCGCCGTTGACGTCCACGACGACGCTTCCCGCCCCGCTCGGGTGAGGAGCCGTAAAAAACGTGCTTCGCTCATAAGGACGTCGGCGGGTCGCCGCTCGGGCACCCTGCTGGACGCGCTTCAGGGCCTTCTTCGTCGCATCAGCCATCGGTCTCACCTCTTCGAGCGTTTGATCGCAGAGCATAGGCCCAGTCCTCGAGCGACCAGGGACCGTTGGTTCCATGTACCGCCACGAGCCGTTTAGACACCTTTGTTCGTTGCAAGGGCCTCCAACCGACGCCTACATGCTTGCCAGAAAAGGAACGAAAGACCGCAGACCTTCCGCTTGCGATTTGGCCGTGTGCGCAGCAGACGAGCCAGTGGCAGCGGCACGGTCGCTACGTGCCGGCCTCACACCGGCACCCAGCGAAGATGCTCCCGGCGCTCGCGCGTCGGGCGATCGAGACATACTCCGAGCGCGGTGATCTCGTAGTCGATCCGATGTGCGGGATCGGTACGACGATCGTGGAAGCCGTCGATCTCGGGCGTCGCGCTGTCGGCGTGGAGCTTGAGCCGCGATGGGCGGCGCTCGCTCAAGCGAACCTCGACCACGTACACAAAGACCCCGGCACACGCTCGCGCGGGGAAGTGTTCGTGGGCGATGCTCGTGAGCTTCCACGGCTGCTGACGCTCCATGCTCAACGGCTGCTGCGTCCGGGTGGCAGCGTGCGCGACGGTGCTGACGCTCGGCTCGCGCATGGCACCGTTGACCTGATCGTCACCTCGCCTCCGTATGCGTGTGAGGTCGCCGACGTGAATCCGGTGAACAGTCCCGAGCCGTTGCGCCGGCAGGACACGACCAACTACGGGCCGAACCGGAGCAACCTCGGGCACGCGCGCGGCGCGGCGTACTGCACGGCGATGGCCGACGTGTACGAGGCGTGTGCGGCGGTGCTCAAGCCGGGTGGGTTCCTCGTGTCGGTGACGAAGGACATGCGCTCTGCTGGCGGCGGCGCGCTGCGCAACCTCTCCGGCGAGACGGTCGCGCTGTGTCAGGACGCCGGGCTGCTCTACTGGCAGCGCGTCATCGGCCTGCTCGCGACCGTCCACGACAGCGAGTTGGTCATGCGCCCGTCGTTCTGGCAGACGCTCCACGCACGGCGCCGCCGCGCGAAAGGCGACCGCACGCAGGTCGTCGCGCACGAGGACGTGCTCGTGTTCCGCAAGCCCGGATGGACGCCGGTACGCACGGCGCCGTCGCACCGTCGGAAGGCGGCGTGATGGCGCTGGTCTGTCGATCGGGAGTGCCCTCGGGCACTCCCTGTCAGGACCTTGAGATCGCCGTCGTGGTCTGGTCTGATCGAAGTGAGCCATGCGCCACGGGCGTCGGACACGTCGAGCAGCGACGACCGCGACGGCTAACCGTCCGGCACCCCGCGCAGGGCGCCGCCGCTCGTGCGAGCGGCGGCGCTTTCGCTTCGGGCGCATGACCGGGCACATGGACGGGCTCCTCGCGCCGACGGTCGAGCCGTGGGTGACCAAGCAGACGCTCGCCGAGCACCTGCTCGTCACGCGGCGCTGGATCGAGCAGCAGCAGCATCACGGGCTGCCCTACCTGCGCATGGGCAGCATGAACCGCTACCGCATCTCCGAAGTCGAGGCGTGGCTGCACGAGCGCTACGGGCAAGGAGGCGAGACGGCCGATGCCGATTAACCGGGGCACCCGCCACAAGCCGATATGGGCGGGGCATGTCCGCTACAAGGGCCGGCGCAAGTGGGTCGGCTCGTTCGACAACATGGAGGACTGGCGCAACGAACGCGCACGGTGCCTCGCCGAGCTGCGCGAGGAAGTCGATAACCCTGTCTCCTCCACAGCGCCGCCGCCCGTGCCGACCGTGCTTGAGTTCGCGCGCGCCGAGATACACGAGAGCGGCCGGATCACGATGGAGTGGCCGGACGGCGAGCGCGCGCAGAAGGACACCGGCCGCCGCGACTCATCCATACGGCGACTGCGCGACGGCCTGCGGCCGTTTATCCGCGAGTTTCACGACCGGCCGCTCGACAGCTTCACCCGCAACGAGGCGCTGACGTGGATACGACCGAAGGGCGCCAACATCCAGCAGGCCGTCCGGCAGTTCTTCAACCATGCGCTCGACCGCGAGTTGATCGAACGCAACCACTTCACCCGCATTGGCGCGAGCAAGAAAAAGCGCCGCGTTGACCGGCCCGACTTCGAGATCATCACCAACGAGCAGTACGAGCGGCTACGCCGAGCCGCGCGCGAGAGCCGCGCGGACAAGTACGGGCAGGTGCTTGAGGGCATGGTCCTCGCCGTGGGAGAGGAGGCGATGCGCCCCGCCGAAATCTTCGCGCTGCACTGGCCCGAGATTCACCTGCCGCAAAACCTGATCCACGTCAGGCGCAACCTCGACCTCGACACGGGCAAGATCACATGGCCCAAGGACGACGACGGGCGCTGGGTCGTGATGAGCCCCGCCTTCCGCGAGCACATCGAGACGATGCCGCGCATGGGCAAGGTCGTCCACAGTGAGATGGGCCAGATCGTCTACCCCGCGCCGCAGGGCGGATACATGCACCGCAGCAGTTGGTCCTCTTACTGGAACGCGGTACGCGTCGCGGCGGGGATGCCCGGTCAAGACTTCTACGAGCTAAAGCACCGCGCGATTCAGTGGATGGTCGATCCCGTCGATGACGGCGGGCTCGGACTCGATCCCGCGACGGCCGCCGCGATGGTCGGCCACGACGACGGCGGCTATCTCATCGCCACCGTCTACACCAAGCTCGCGGAGCGCCGAGCCATCGCCCGCGCACAACGCGCGATGGACGCCTACCAGCAGCGCCGCGACACGGCTGGCGCCAAGCACCCCGCGCTGCACTTGGTCGATGCCCGCTAAGAAATCAGCGTCGGCAACCTCGACGGGTTCAGCACCCGGAGTTAGGCGGATTCGGCCCCGCGCTTGGACCGTGCAACAAGGCGCATGGATTGACCCGTCCCGCCGGATCTGGGATGTTCCGCATGTATGAACCGTGACTGGGGGGACCGCGATGCTTCTGGAGTAAGCAGGTTCATCGCCGAAGCGATTGACCGGGTCGGGCGTGGCAGCGACGGGCTACTTGTAGGTGTCGGCGCTCTGGCTGGTCGGCCACCGCAACCGATAGTGCTCGCAAACGCCCGGCGGGTCGCGGTTCAAGAGGCCCGTCGATCCAATCGGCGTGAACCTGAAGCGCCGCCCATTTATCCCTTGTCGGGAGCGCTCCGAGAGCAGCTCGGCATCTACGAGGCTCCTGACAACACGGCGGTGATGGTCGTCGAACCCCCGGAGCCGATGGGACTCCTTGAGCTGTTTCGGACGCCGCCGGGCAACGCGATCCGCTGCGCGATGCGTGGGACTCTGGGGCCGACCGTCGCGACAAGCTCCGGCCCCAGAACGCTGACCGCCGGGCACGTAGCCGGACCACCCGGCACCGAGGTGCGCAGGATCGTGAAGCGCTCAGCGGCTCCCACGAAGTACCCGCGGATCGGATTCGTCGCGGGTTCGACGCAGCCTCTCGCAGGCGGCGGGCCGAGTTATGACGTAGCCGTTCTCGACCTCGATAGCCACGCGGGCCGTCCGTGCCGCATCGCCCATCTCGACCAATTTCAGCCGAGCTCGGTCGCCGGCACGCTTGAGGGTGGCGTTAGCGGACGAGGGCATGGCCTGGTGATCGGCTCACTCGCGGTACACGCAGACGGCGACGGCCGGTTTGCCTGGACCAACAGTTGGATCATGACGCCCGGCGAGATCGGAGCAGAGGGCGACTCGGGCTGCCAGGTCACCGTCGCAAGTGACGAGGTGCTCGGTATCCTCGTCGGTGGCTCGCGCGTAAGCGGCTCAAAGAACTTCGCGCACCTTTACGTCCAAGACCTCGAGTCGATTGAGCGTGACCTGCTGTCGAACCGAGTGCTCGGAGTGTGATGGAGAGCGCCGGGATTGTCATCATCGCCGGAGCCTTCTTGATCGTCGTCGGGACCGGCCTCACGATCAGCGAACACATGGCCAAGAACCGCAGGACGGCACATCCCGGGGCGGAGACGAAGCTGGCTGGCCTCGCGGAGGACATCGACGCGTTCAACAGACTCCTCAACACCATCAAAGGCTTCCAGGTCGGGGTCATCTTGATCGTGCTCGGCGTTCTGTGCTTCATCATCGGCGGCGCGATGGCGGACAGCGCCGACCTACTTGAAGTTGCCAAAGAAGCCATCGGCTAAGAGGGCTGGTGTCACGGAAACGCGCGTTGCCCCTCTGCGGCCACCAAACCGGCCGCAAAACGACCGCAAGACGCTCTCTGCGGCCACTTTGCGGTCACCGAGCCCATCGAACAGCGGCGAACGCGTGCGAACGGCGTCCCGCGAAGCCCAGTGTTCTCCGGGGTTTTCGCCCGTGTTCGCTGGCCTTCGCGGGATATGAAGGAATCGGGGCGCCCGGATTCGAACCGGGGTACTCACCCTGCCGCTCCCGTCTCCATAGACGGGGCTGGTAGCGCGTGGGCATCAGGAACGTCGGCCCAGTTCCTTTACGGGCCGAAAATGCCCCTATGCTGTCGAGATAGGAACGAAGCTGGCAGCACAGGAGCAGTAAGAGCGCGGGCTAGACATTCCGCGAACGGTAGGCGCAACCGCGCGGCTAACCGCTCGCTTTTTTCACCACCACCCCAGCCCGTCATCTTTCTAGGAGAAAAGTTCCGGTACGGACCGAAAGTGACCCTACGGTTCGCACATGTCCCTTTCCAGATGGCTCATACCAACCGCGACCACGGAGGTATGAGCAATGTCCGTCACCGAAGTCAAACGCGAGATTCCCACGGTCGCCCGAGCGGTCGAGCTGTTCATTCAGGCTCGTCAGAACCAATACACCAACGGGTTTGTGTCTGTCCTATACGGCCCGCGCTCAGGCCGCGTCGTAGGACGGCGCGCCGCTGGTGTAACACTTGCACGCTCAGAGCTGGGCGGCCTACGCTTCAACCGTGTGAAGGGTCATGAGTTTGTGGCCTGGCTGCACCAGCGTCACGCAGGACTCGCTCCCAGCAGCTTCAAGAATGGCCGCGCTGCCCTCTCTGGATTGTTGCAGTTTGCAATCGAAAATCGCTGGGCCGACGAAACGGTCCTTGCTGGCTGGCCACAGGCGAAACCGAGTCCCGAACGCCGCGACTGGCTCCGCCCTGAGCAGGTCACGGCACTGAACGCGCTCGTCACGGAGCGTCACTTCACACCGCAGCAGCGGTTCATCTGGGGTGCCGGTCTGAATACCGGGGCACGCACCGATGAGCTGATACGTTTTCAGCCCCGCGCCCTCAACTCCCTGGACGGGAGCCTGACGATTATCGGCAAGGGCTCAAAGCTGCGTCACGTGCCGGTGAGTCCTGCGTTCCAGGACGAATGGCGGGCCTATGAACGGGCACACGCACTGCGTCCGTCAGCGTGGATGTTCCCCTCGATGGCGGTGCGGTTCGTTGATGGCAAGCACAACGAGCGCATCGTTCGCGATGCGAGCAAGCATTGCTCCGCGAAGGCTGCACTAACCGTTACCGCCAAGGTGCGAGACCTCGCCCAGCAGGCCGTGGAAAGAGAACAACTGGACGACTCGCTCCTGCCGTCATTCGCACTCACACTCCAGGTGTTGCGCCGAACTTTCGCCTGTACCCACCTCATCGCCCATGCGCTACTTGGCCCCGGTAACGGCATGGACCTACGTACCATCCAGCGCGCAATGGGCCACTCCTCTTTGGAGACGACTGCAATCTACCTAAACGACGTTGAGGATTACATCAACCACAACCGCAGACCACAAAGCGTGACCGATAGCGCGTGCGAACTGGCAGCGCTGGTTAACAGGTTCTCCTCGTCATCTGGGGGTGAAGTCGCGGCCTGAAAGGCCGCGTTAGCCGCTTGGTTGCTGGGCTTTCGGCGTTGCGCGAAGTCCTCGGAAGTTGCGCGCGTGTTGAGCGACACGCCGCCATCCTCTCCGACAGGCTGCTGGTTATCAGTAGATCAGCGGCCGGCGAAGGAGGACGACGTGCGTGTCAGCACCGCATTCAACCGGATGCTCAGGCTCCCGGGAGCCTGGGTGTCGGATGTGGCGTTCAGCGGCGAGGGGGTGATCGTGACGGTCTCTCTGCGCCGGCGTGCGCGGGTGTGCTCGGGCTGCGGAGCACGCGGCCTTCAGATCAAGGATCGGCGCGTGAAGCGCTGGCGTCATCTGGACCTCGGCTCTTCTCGCTGCTTCATCGAGTGCGAGCTGCGGCGGCTGCGCTGCCCTGACTGCGGCGAGCGCTCTGAGGCGGTGCAGTGGGCGCGCGCCGGCGCTCCCTACACGCGCGACTTCGAGGACCTCACGGCCTGGCTCGCCCAGCAGATGTCAAAGACGCAGATCACCCGCCTGTTGCGGATCGCATGGCCCTCGGTCGGCAAGATCGCCGAGCGAGTCGTGGCAGATCACCTCGATGAGGGTCGTCTGGACGGGCTCGTGCGCCTCGGCGTGGATGAGATCTCCTACGGCGCCGATCATCGCTTCCTGACGTGCGTCGCCGACCACGAGGGAGGCGGTGTCGTGTGGGCAGCGCCGGGCCGCAACGCCGCTACGCTGCAGGGCTTCTTCGATCGGCTCACCGAGCGCCAGAGATCCTCGATCAAGGCCGTCTCGATCGACATGAGCGCCGGCTATGAGAAGGCGATCAAGGCATCGGCGCCCACCGCGCGGGTCGCGTTCGATCCGTTTCATGTGGTGGCGTTGGGCGGCCGGGCGACAGACCAGGTCCGCCGTGGCGAGTACAACGAGCACGGGCGCTCTCAGACCGGGCACGGCACCTGGATCAAGGGCACGCGCTACTCGCTGATCAAGGACCCCTCAAACCAGACCGTGCGCCAGCTCGCCACGCTCGCTGAGGTGCAGCGCACCAACAAGCGCCTCTACCGAGCGTTCCTGCTGCTGCACGAGCTGCGCTGCCTCTACCGCATCCCCCGCCACCAAGCGCCAGAGCAGCTCGAGGCGTGGCTCTGCTGGGCGTCCAGATCGAAGCTCACGCCGTTCGTCAAGCTCGCCCGCACGATCCGCAAGCACAAGGACGGCGTGCTCGCCGCGATCGAGCTCGGGCTCTCAAACGGACGCCTGGAGGGCCTGAACAGCAAGATCCGGTTGATCTCACACCGCGCCTACGGCTTTCACTCCGCAGACGCATTGATCGCGATGATCTACCTCTGCTGCGGTGGTATCCAGATCGACCTCCCTCACCGATGATTCACCCCCAAACGGAGAGGAGAACCGGTTAACACGACAGCACAGCGCCAGTCGCAGACACCCCCAGGGCCCACAAGCGAAAAGCTGCTTGAAACGCCGTGCGCTCCCGCATGGTCGTAGAAACACGAACAAGGAGTTGCACGATGTTGATATTAAAAGCGAAGTTCCTCAGCACCCACGAACTACCGGGCAAGGACGACTATCCACCGTCGCTGCTCGCCACAGTCCTCGACGACACCGGCGAGACGCTGAACCTCGTTGTCTTGGATGCCGACACCGGGGCACGCCTGGTGGCTCTCAAAGAGCTAGAGGCAGTCGCGCTCAAACTCCGGTGGCGAAAAGTGAGCCTGTCCGCCACCGGCTCCGGCAAAGGCAACGCGTACCGCCTTCAGGTCGTCGGCCTGGCCGACGCCAAGGAGGTGTCCTGATGGCCTCGCAGCGTAGGAAACACAGGTGGCCTTTCCCCTCCCAGCCCGCGTCCCCGTATCGCAGCGTACAGCTCGCCGCCTTGCGGGCCTGCATCACTGACCCAAAACTGGCACCCGACGGCTTCAATGACGTTCTACGTGCCGTATGGGGCAGCTTTCTGGCGTACCGCTCGATACCAACCAGCGAGGAGTTCATCGGAGCTATGGAAGGACTCTACGACCTGTTGCGCGAGGCGGCGATGCCTGATGGTGTCGCCGTCCTTGAAGATGACGAGCGGCAGGCTGTGCTTCGCACCGCCAAGCGTCACCTTGATGCGCTGTACGAAGAAGCTCGTGCCTGCGGGGTACTTCTGGAATGACCAGCGGGCTACCAGCCCAACCTGACCGGATACACAACCGCGCCGTCATGGAGCTGTCACCCGTTGGGCGGCTCAGCCGAGGGCGGTACGCCCTTGACGGCACCGTGAGGCGTGGTACGAGCAGTACCCGCCGCAGACGAGGCCGCAAGGCCGAGGCGCGGCGGCACCGCCCCGAAGGGGCGGCCATCAAAGAGAGCCGAAACCCGCGTGCGCGTGGCATGCTCGACCCTATGCCGGACGACCTGTTCAACATTTCCTTGAATGCGACCGCAGGGAGCATTACGAATAACTGCAAAAACAAGTCACCGTTCGAGTGCTCAAACCCGTTTCGGCTCACTTGCCTGAACCACGGCGAAGAGATTGCTGTCAGGTGCAAACGATGGCGGGTTTGTCCTGGGTGCGCACTTTGGATTCAAATGACGCTGGCACAACGGCTCATCGCAGGCGTTGAGAACGTACCGGCTGACAAGATGCCCATGTTCTTCACACTCACGTTCCCGCTCGACCACGCCCCCGACGAAGACGAAGCGCACCGCGCATGGCGCTCGCTCGTAGCCCGCCTTCGCTATCGGGACTATCTCAGTGCGTACGGTTGGGTACTGCAACGGCAACGCAACGGGACGCTGCACTTCCACGGCATCGCGCACATGCCGTGGTTCGCTGACGGCCTGGCTGAGTGGCGCGAGCTGCTAGTCAAGAGCGGGTTCGGCGTTCAGAACAAGCTCGTTGTCGCCGAGCGCCAACACGCGGGCTACTGCGCGAAGTACATCTCCACACGGCTGGCCGAACTCACCCCACTCCGTCGCGCTTACGGCTTCTCCGCCTATTTCCCGCGGAGTAAGTTCGAGAGCGACCGTGCGCTGCTTACCGAGCGGTACGGCGTCGTGCTGGATAGCGACTGCACCTGGGCACCCTCCTATGAGCTGAATCTCTGAATTGCGGCCAGCGGGAAGCGCTAGGCGCAAGATGGAGCAGTGCCCGCTGTCGGCGTGGGGGCGCCGGTCGCAAGGCTGGGTGGCCCGGACGCGAGCTGGGGCCGAGCAGCTACGCCGCCTGGAACGGCAAGGGCATGAAGGTTCCCGCCGCTGAGCGGGCCAGAGACAATGCGATTTCCAAGCTGCGCCACCAACGTCCGACTCCCTGGGAGCAGTTGGAGGCTGTAGAGGCCATTGGCCGGAGGGTGCGATGCGTACCGATATCGCCGAAGAAGCGTCCCTTTGCCTTTAACAGGGTGTGGTGCGAGATACAGGCCGCTTGGGAAGTCCGGTCCCTGGGTGAAGAGGGTTATAGAGGTGTAGAGGACCCCGAGCGGAGTCCATGCGGAGCTGATGACTAGCGGGTATTTCCCGTGTGAGGAAGCAACCCAGTTTGTGGTCTTTCCTGTGGCGACGCTCACGACCTGAGCTTCCTGCTCGAACTGCGTGCCGCTTGGTAGCCAGGAGATTTCCCCCTGTAGGTGTCCGGGATGCTCATTCACGCGACGCGGCGTACCGCCAGTGATAGGGACCGTATCCGTCGTCGTCGTTTCTTCGCCGCCGCCAAACCTCATAGGCCGACGGTAGGAGGTGCGGGTAAAAGCGACGGTGGTCCCGTCGGGCGAGATTGCTGGCCAACGATCATCGAACGGTCCGAAGGTCAGCTGCGTGACGGAGCCAGTCTGCAGGTCGTACAGGAACAGGTGGGCTTGGTTCTTCTGGCCCAACGCCGTCGGCGTAGCCAGAACACGGACGACATAGCGACTCGTTGGGGAAACCGCAAACTCGCCATCGGTCTGGCTACCTGCGTTGGTTGGTGGCACGCGGTAATCGTCGAACGCCGCAGGGAGCACCTCTTGCGGCGAACTGCCGTCAGGATGCTCACGCCAGACTTCGCTCGCGGTGCAGTTGATGCCACCGGGGTAGGACAGGGAGTAAATCCACTCTTCGGGACTACTGACTGCACGCGCGTTAGACGCCGCCGACACCACAACCACTGTGGCCAGCAGAGCCGTGGTCATGAGCATCACCGCAATATGGCGGGGGCGCGATGCCCACGACCACGCTGCGGCCCGGTCCGGCGGCTGAGGGGGTGTGCTGGCCAAGGTGCCCATCCGGGGCGGAATCCTACCCTGCGGCCAGCGCTAATGAGCGGTGCCTTTCGAGGATGCGGCCCAGCGTCACCCCTCCCACGACCACGCGACCCGGTTCAACTACCCCCGCTATGTAGCTTTCCGCACATGTATAATCTGGCTGTGAGCCATCAATCGGGGCGCCCGGATTCGAACCCGTCCAGGGAGGCGATGTCAGGCGTACCCGCCCGTGCTGGCTGGGCTCAGATGCTCTGAGAGCACCTGAGATCCGCTCAGAATGGAACCTTGAATGGAACCTTGGCCTGGCTGCCTCGGTCGTGACCCTCAGTCGGGGCTGGCGCTCGAGCTGTCGGAGCGCGACGCGATCCAGCGCTTGGTCGCTGTCGACCGGTGACTTCTCGCCCCATGAAGCAGACAGCGTCTGGTGGTGCCTGTTGCTCGAGGTGTCGGCTATGCGCTGGATGCGCGTGATCCACAGGCCTCGTTGCCGGTGGCCGGTTGGCCTCGGGCCGAGTGGCGCCGAGCACATCCTTGAGCCCGCAGCGGCGTAGTCGTCTTGAGCCTGCCGGTCGGACCAAGGTCGCCCTGCTCGGCTCAGCCAGCACAACTTCCGGCTCGGCTGGAATCAGACGCACTCCAGCCGCACACCTGGTGCGGTTGCGTATACGAGGGCTAGCAGGCCCGGCAACGCCTACCGGTCCGAGGCGGCTGGTAGCTTTCAGCGGATGCCATGCCGCTGCGCCACGGTCGGCGGCGCTCGACCTATGCGGCGCCGCGGCCAATGACCGCATTTGATCTCGACGCTGTTATCGATCGCCTCGGCTATGACGACAGCGAGGACTTGGTGCGCGCGGGCGACACCTTGGAGCCCCTGCCAGTCGCGCGACGACACGCCTGGAACGCGGCGCACGAGCGCCTGGGGATAGACGCAGCGTTCTTCGAGGGGCGCGTGCCGCTCGTCTACTTCGCCGGGCTCCAGCTCCCTTCCGATAATGAGGTCGAGCGTGCGGTAGCCCGGCTACACCAGCGAACCTGGAACCAGTCCCGCGCGCAGTTGCTCGTCGTCGTCCTGCCTACTGAGATTCGGATACTCGACGGCCGTTCAGCCCCGCGAGCTAACGCAGAGGTGGTCATTGCGGAGAGCATCAAAGACGCAGGGCTCGAGCCGTTCACCCGAGCAAGTCTTTTGGGAGGCCAGGCCCAGACCCCGACGACGATGAGACGCGAGAAGCCCGTCGTACTACAGCTCAGGGAGGATCTGCGCCCGACCCGCGACAAGTTGCGCAAACGCGGACTCGCGACCAATACCGCGAACCAGTTGCTGGCTCGCTGTCTGTTTGCGCAGTATCTGGATGCCCGCCAACTGCTTCGCAACGAGCTAGTCAACGGCCACCAGACGTTCCTCGACTGCCTCAACGAATCATTGCAGGACACCTATGCCCTGTTCGACAGGCTGCACGCTCGCTTTAACGGTGACACCTTTACAGTGACCGAGGACGAGCGCCGCACCGCGAAACCCGAACACCTGGGCATCGTCGCGAGCTTCTTGACAGGCTCCGCCGGTACAGGACAACTTACGTTTATCCAGCGCTACGATTTCAGCGTCATACCCGCCGAGGTTCTCGGCGGTGTATACGAGGAGTTCGTCCTCTCCGACCAGAAAAGCCACGCCGCGTTCTACACGCCAGGGCATCTGGTTGATGCAGCACTTGACCAGGCCATGCCGATACCCGACTCACTCGCGCGGGCCAAGGTGCTTGACCCCGCATGTGGGAGCGGTCTCTTCCTAGCCCGGGCTTTCGAACGCCTGCTTGATCAACGCGAGGAAGAACTAGAGCGTGCCCTTACTCCGGCAGAGATGGCGGAGGTGCTCGCAAATCAAGTGTTTGGTTGCGACTTGATGGAAGACGCACTCCGCGTCGCGGCCCTCAGCTGCTATCTCGTCCTGCTCGACCGTCTAGTGGCAGGCCAGGACACCGATGCGTGGCAGTTCCCGCAGATGATCGATCGCAATCTACACCGGGGAGATTTCTTCGATCTCGGCGATGACCTAAAGGGCCCTTACCAAGTCATCGCTAGCAATCCGCCGTGGAAGGAAGCGACTGACTCCGCGGCGCGTTACCTGAGAGCAAAGAAGCGCCCTGCGGGCTCCAGGCAGACGCTCGCCGAGGCATTCTTTTGGATCAGCCTCGACCGCCTCAGCCCGGATGGTCGCTTGGCTCTGCTCATGCCGGCTGCGAGCCTGTACAAGCACAGTCCAAACGAGCGCGCGTTCCAGCTGATGGCGGTCGCAGACGGACGCGTCGACGTGGTCGTGGATTTCTCTGCCTTCAGGCATCAGTTGTTCGCTGATGCGATCGCGCCATGTGCGCTTTTCGTCGCCCGTGGCGCAGCGCACAATCCTCGCGAACACATCACATTCGCCGCTCCCAAGCCCGGACCAGTCAGTGCTGCCACGGGACGGATCGCGGTCGACGCGGACCGCATAGCTCGCGTGCCGCGACGAGCGCTGCAACAGACGCCCGGACTGCTACGACAGTTGCTCTTCGGTGATATGCGCGATGCTCAGCTCATCGACCGCCTGTGCCATCGGGTGCTCGTGGTTGGAGACCTATCGAAGGCGAGCCGCGAGGATCAGTGGACGGTGGGACTCGGATATCAGATCGGCGGTGGGGCACATAACGATCTGCCGTTGATACGCGAGATTCCGGCAATCCAACCCGAGGGTATTGTCCCGTTCGGTGTCTCAGTTGAAGAGCCGATCGACGCCGAACAGTTCCATCGCCCTCGGAAAGCGGCGCTGTATGAAGGGCCGCGTGTCCTGCTCCCGCGGGCCATAGACCCGGATGGGCGAGTGCGTGCCGCCTACTACGAGTCGCCTGCGAGTTACAGCGAGACAATCATCGGCTACGTACCGCCAGTGGGACGGGCAGGTGATGCACTCGCGCTTTGCGCGTTCCTGAACTCAAGCCTCGCCCGCTATCTCCTTTTCATGACCGGCTCCTCGTGGGGGATCGAGCGACCCCAGCTCAAGCAGCAAGACATTGCAGCGCTACCGGTCCCCTTCCTTGACGACCGTCAGATGACCGCAACTCTCGCGGGCATTGCGGCCTCCGCGTCATCCAGCGACAGCGCGCCGGCGATTGCCGCAATCGACGAGTGCCTTGTCGGATTCTTTGCGCTCGGACGCGACGAGCTGGCGTTGATTAGCGATCGCCTGGAGATCCAGCTTGCCGCCTATAACGACCCGCTTTCTACCGTCGCCTATGGTCCGCCTCGACGGCGCGAGATCGAGCGTTATCAATCCACGCTGCAACGAGCCCTGAGAGCGGCACTCGGTACCAAAGCCGTCGTCGATGTCAAACAATCGAGCGCAGACATCGTGATCACGGTCGGGTTCGCAGGGGCATCACCAACGCCGAGCCTCGTCGCCGGAGGACGCGGATGGCTCGCAATGCCGAGCGAGACGCTGCTCCTAAGGAGGCCCCAAAGAACATACGGTCGCGACTGGTGCGAGCTTCGCAAGTTGAGTGAGCGCAAGGAGGTCACCACGGCTGCCGCGCTGCATGACGCGGACGAAATCGTTGGCGAGCTGTTGCGCGCAGCCACACGTAGCGAGCGACTGGATGGATCGGGCCAGTGATCGAGGACCCGGCCGAGGTAGAGGCGAGCGCGCTCGATCCGACATTTCTGCAAGGCATCCTCGACCGTCACAGAGCGGAGGCACACACTCTGCTGGCAGCAGCCGCTGAGGAGTGGATCACTGACGGATGCCCACGGTTCAACGACCACGAGACCTCTTGCACGGCGGTCCTCGTGGGGTTCCTGGCAGGCCTGATCCGGCAGGGCCGCACCAGCGCCTTTCAGATCGCTGTCTTTCCTGAGACCGGGGGATGGACCGAAGCCCACTTGGACGGGCGAGCCAACCCGGACGCGGTCCCGAGACCAGACATCGCGCTTTTCCTCGGCTTGCACCATGACGTCAAGATGCTCGTCGAGTGCAAGCGACTACTGCGCCCGCACGCAACCGCTAGGGACTATGTCCTGAAAGGGCTATACCGGTTTCTGAGCGGGACGTATCAGTCGAGCGACGGCCAGGCGACCATGATCTGCTTTGCTATGGATCGCGACGCGCCCACGGCGTGTGAGGACATCAACGAGGTGATCCTGAAGGAGCTGTCGGCCGATCAGATCCTCACGGTCGCGCCACCTCTCGGTTCGTTTGCGGCTGTGTATCACTCTCATCACGCCCCTGATGGAGAGCCGCTGATGGCTGTGCATCTGCTGCTGGATATCCAGGGCAGAGCCAACGCCCACCCCAGAACGCTGAAGAATTGAACCGGCGGGATGGATCAGCCAGCAGGTGCTCGCGCCCATTGATAGTTCGACGTATAGATGGTCGTATCCCTCCATCCCGACTACGGCCAGCCTGCGAGCAGCTCATTAGGACCGAGCGGGCCGGCGTTGTCGAGTGCCACGGTCAGCCAGTGGTCGGCGGGCATGCGGCCAGCCACCGCGGCGACCGCAGCGGCGCGCGTATCCGCGTCGTCGGGCGTCCAATGGCCGAGATATGTGAGGTACAGGCCACTGACGCGCTCCCACAGGGCAACGATCGCGTCGCGGGTGATGCATACGACGGGACCGAGTCTTCCCGCGGCGGTAGCGTCTGGCGCGAGATGGCTGACGATGGCTCCACGGCACACCACCCCGCGAGGCTCGAATTCCTTACGGGCGGCGGTGAGCTGGCCGTTCGCCTGATCGACATTGGAGACGGTCAGAGCGTTGTGGTCCTCGTGCTCGACCTTAACCTCGATGGTGAGCAGCTGGCGGCGCCCTGCCTCCGCCCACTCCCAGCGCGTGTCGGTCGCGCCGGTGCCCTTCGGACGAATACTGTGGATGCCGAGTAGAGCGGCGAGTTCCTGCAGGCCCTCTTGAAATGCAGCGTGGCTACCGGAGCGCAACTTGTCGCTGACGGTTTGCTGACGGGCAGCGAACCGTCCGGTGCGACCGCCGCTGGCGGCGGCGGCGCGGTCAAAAGCGTCGAGCACAGCGTCAGCTGCCTCGCCTGCTGTCACGAGCGAGACTGTCCCGGTGTCGCGCTCGAGCGAGGCGGCTAGCGCATTGAACCAGGTGCTGCGCACGCCGCCCGCACCGCGGGCACGTTCGATGAACGCTCGAGCACGCGCGCGCGATCCACTGTCCGGCGCCACGAGTGACGCGTGTGCACAGCAGACGAAGGCGAATGCAGCCTGCTCGCGGAGGCCCACGGCCTCGCAGGCTGCCGCCCAGGCCTCGAAGTGCTTCTGGGCCTTAGCGGCGTCCCCGAGCCACAACCGCTGCCACCCCTCTACCTCGTCGGCGGCAGGGATCTCCGGCCGAGCTACGGGCGTGGGCGGCGTGTAGGCGAGTGCCTCGGCCACAGCGGCGTCCTCGGTCTCAAAGTGGCCCGCGAGGAAGGCCTGCATAGCCGCAAGGACGAGGTCGGGGTTCTCGGTAGCTCGGTCCTGAGCGACATCGATCTCAGCGTTGACGCGCGGCGGCAGCGATGCACGATTGGACTCCCGTCGCAGGTGAGCGCCGAAGCGGGGATCGGCGAGAACGTAGACCGCGTAGTCGCTGTCGTCGCGATTCGCCCTGCCAAGCGCCTGCACAACGCGAGCGTTGACACGCTCGACCAAGAAGGAGGCGTCACGCAACTGCTCGGAAAGGAAGGTCTCCTGCAGGCCGACAGCACGAGGCAGCTCGGTAACCACGACGGTTCGACAGGTGTCGCCGGGAAGATCGATGCCATCGTAGCGGCCTGCGGCAACCAGATGTCCGGCAGCAGCAGCCGCGAAAATCTCCAACTCAGCGCCAGTCGTACTCAGCCGCCAGACTGGGCCGGCGCCTTTCTCTCGCAGGTCTGCGGCCCAGCGGTCGGCAAGTGCGTGGCTACGCGAGAGCCATAGCGCCTTACCGTTCATCGCGACGTGCGAGGTGATCCGGTGCATATCCTCCGACTCGCCCTCGCCCAGCACGATGAAGCGTCGGCCAAGCGGTTCGCTGTCCTCTGTCGCTACATCAACGAGGCTGACGGGTTTGCAGCCAAGGCGACGCTGCAGGTCGTTAGCTGAGCCAAGTGTCGCGCTGAGGTAGAGGCGCTGGGTGCTCTTTGCGTAGGCATCGATGTCCTGTAGAGGCCAGACATCGGGCCGCAGGAGCATTTCGTCGGCGGTGATGTAAAACAGCAGACGCTCGAGACGATCACGGACACGCTCAAAGCGGTAACGCAGGTCGTCGGGTCCACCCTCGACCGCACCGGCGATGAGCGCGCCGATGGACGGGATTAGGCGCAAATGATCATGTGGTGCAAGAAGATCGGTTGGAGCTGTAGGGTCGTCGTCGCCAGCCGCGGCGTGGCGTACAGCCGGGTAGTTCGAGACTTCTCTCGCCAGGAAGTCGGCGATGCGCTCGAAGAGGACCGGGTGCTCGCGGCGTGTGATGGACAGACTGAAGAGCGACTGGAGCGCCCCATCAGCGAGGTGAACGTCGTCGAGGACCACGAGATCGGCATGGTCGATGACTGGGTTCTGGTTGAAATAGACCCAGTAGTTCATAACGCCGACGGCTTGCTTGCGACTAATGCGCCGGACAGACGAGCTGCTTATGTCACGGCCTGGACCCTCAAGGCGCACGACAGGTATACCGAGCGCGGTGCCGTCGGTCTCCATCTTGGTAGCCAGCGCCTTGTTAGCGGTGAGGATGACGGTGCTGTAGCCGTCCCGACGCCAGGCCTCAGCGATGAGAAGCGCGATGAGGCTCTTGCCGGCCCCGGTCGGCAGCTCTATCCCGACATCCTCGTGTGTAGCGAAGCTGGCGGCATAGGCCTCGAGCACAGTCGCCTGCGCTGGGCGCAGCTGTGTGTAGGTCGAAGATTCAAAAGAGGCGAGGAATGCGTGGTAGTCGAGCGAGCCTGGCACGGCGCTCATACTGACATCGGAGCGCTTTCAACGCCGATAGCGGGCAGGTGAGGTGATACCGGAGTTCAACCGGCGCGGCCCAGCAGCTCCTATTGTGGAGTCCTTCGCGACTCCCCCTAAGTGCTCCCCTACCTCCTCATGGATCGCAGCGCTGGCGTCCTGTACGCAGTCTCGCGCGAACGCCCGGGCGATCATGTCGGCCTCGTGCGCGCCAGGCGCATAGTCGGCGTAGATGAGGGTCGTGGAGAAGTCGCGGTGGCCGAGCCACTCCTGGAGCGTGCGCATCGGTACGCCCGCAGCCGCAGCGCGGGTGCCGAAGGTGTGGCGCAGGTCGTGGAAGCGGTGGGCCTCGTCGAGCCCGGCGGCTCTCAGCGCCGTTTTCATGCGGCGGCTGAGGTTGGACTTCGCCATCACGCCGCCGGTTGTCGGATGCGCGAACACGAGATCGTCGTCAGCCTGCCAGCGGGACTGCTTATAGAGCCGGTCGAGCGCTCCAGCGAGCTGGTCGGCCATCGGCACGGCGCGGGCTGAGCGGCGGGACTTGGGTGTCCCGAACGCGCCGCGGGTGTAGTTGCGACGCACGCGGATGCGCTGGCCATGCCAGTCGATGTCGCGCCAGCGCAGGGCCACGAGCTCCCCCTTGCGCAGCCCGGTCAACGCCGCTGTCAGGAAGAGGGCGCGGTCGATGTGCAGGAAAGGGCTTGGCGGGAGGTGCGCTATCAGCGCGTCGACTTGCTCGAGGGTCAGGTACCTGACCTCGGTCGTCTCCGGTACGGCGGGCAGTTCGACGCCCTCGCAGGGGTTCGAGGACATCCAGCGGCGTTGCGGTGCGCGCGCGAAGTTGCAGATCGCCGACAGCGACCCGATCACGTTCCTGATCGTCTTCGGTGCCAGGCCCTTGCTCTCCAGGAGGGCGATCAGGTCGATGACGTCCTCGTAGCGGATCGTGTCGAGCGCCTGCTCGGCGAAGAACGGTGTGAGATGGATGCGGGTGTCGCCGTCAATGTTGGCGCAGGTCGAGGGCTTGCGTCCGAGGCGCTTGGCGTGCCGCACGTACCGCCGTGCGGCCTCCGTTACGGTCATGTGCTCGCCTTGGGGTGCTGTGGAGGGCTTGATCTCTGCCATCAGACGGCGCAGCTCGGCCTCTGCTTGTGCGGCGGTCAAGCCCTCGCGCTCGCCACGGGCGCGCTTGGGGCCGAGCCGGCGGTTGATCCTGGTGCCGTTGGCCCACCACACGCCATAGAACGTTTCCCGGCCGGCGTTGTCTGTGCGTACATACACGCGGCCCGAACCGTAGGACCGACGTGCAGCGGAAGCTGTGGCGGTGGCTGCAGCTGCCATCACGCACCCCTTTCGCGCTGGATGAGGGCCGGGAGCACGACCGGCGGGGATGTCGTACCGTGCTCGGCTGAGCGGACGGTAGATGTAGCAGTCGTCTCGGTCATCTTCGGTTCCTCCTGTGTTGGAGGCGCCGGAGAACAGGTCGGGCGAGGAAGCCGCGCGGGCGTGATTGCTAGCGTGACTGGCGCGCCGGGAGCCTCTACTCTCGGAGCCACGCCGGGGGCGGTCGTACCCGCGCCCCGGCACTATGTTTGGTCGATGAACCATAGCTCCGAACCGACTTTCGATCAACGTTCTTCTCGGGTATACAGCGGACCGTTTTGGCGGCTCTCTGTCCAGGCGAGCAGCTCGTCCCGGGGGAAGCGAACGTAGCGTCCGAGACGGATGTGCGGGACGCGCTGTGCGCGGGCCTGTGTGAGCAGCCACGACGCCGGGACGTTCAGCAGGACGGCGGCTTGGTCGGCGTCAAGGAGCGGTGCGATGGTCTGCTGGCCGATCAGTGCGGCGAGCTCGATCGCTACAGCCCGAGCGTCGAGGTTCGATTGTGGGGCGGACATCACGCGCCTGCCCGCTCGGTGTTTCGTGCCCAGTGTCCGATCCGGGCTCGGGCGATCGGTAGGTAGTCGTCTTCTCGCTCGATCCCGAGGAATCGAGCGTCCTCGAGGATCGCGGCGATACCGGTGGTGCCGCTGCCTGTGAACGGGTCGAGCACGAGACCGTCCAGCGGCGTGAGCAGTCGCACGAGCCAGCGCATGAGCTCGATCGGCTTGACGGTGGGATGGATGTTGGGGACCGGGCGTGCTCTGGCTTTGCGCTCGTTGTGCGCGCCGATCTGGAAGGTCTGTGTCGTGCGCCGGGGTAGGCGCTCGCAGCCGATGTTGCGCTCGCGGCGGTTTGGCTTGGCGCAGTAGAAGAAGCGGTGGGGCTCGCCGAGCATCCCGATCGGGCAGCCTTGCTGGCAACGGTCGGGTGTGCAGCGCAGACTGTGAGAGAGGAGCAGGTGCGCGGGCCAGCGTCCCTGGGGGTTCGCGCTGCCGGCGTGTGTTCGTCCCTCGCCAGGACAACGCTCCCCGCTGGTCGGGGTGGCGGCGGCGGGGGTATTTCGGCAGGCGTCGATGTGCAGCGCGCCGGTGCCGTGCCGGGCGAGATTCTCTCGCAGGGTGCCTTCCAGGGGCTTACGAGCGAGCAGGATCGGCTCGTAAGCGGGCTTCAGTCGTGTACCCCATCCGGCGTGGCTTGTGGGTATGCCGCAGTTGGCGCCGGCGGGGTAGCCCTGGGCGTGCAGCCACATCAGCATGTCGCGCAGCTCGAACCCGGCTTCTTCAAGACCGCTTGCGAGTAGGTGTGCTGTGGTGGGTGCTGCGAAGGCTGCGAGGTGAGCGCCGGGCTTCAGTACGGGCAGGCATTGGCGGGCCCACTCGGCGCAGAACCGTCCGAACGCGATGCTCGGGTTCTCGCGCGAGCGGCGGCGCCCGGGCGGGCGTGCAGGGTCGAGTGCGCGTGCGCGGTCCCACGCCATGCCGTTGAAGTCGATCCCGTACGGCGGGTCGGTGATGAGTACGTCGACGCTGGCCGCATCGAGTTTTGGAAGGGCCAGCAGGCAGTCGGCGTGCATGACTTGCCAGCGACGAGCGGCGCGCGAGGACTGTCCGGTCTTGGTAGATCCCTTCCGAGTCATTGTTCCTCTTCTTTCTCAGCTTGTGTTTGGCCGAGCCAGTCCACGGGCTGTCCGGGGTGTTCGGGGGAGTCAAAGATCGGCGCGAATGGCCCCTGCTTGGCGAGGTCGTCGAGCGTCACGAACGAGACGGGGATCGTCCCCTCGTGGTCTTTGGCGGGGTCGGATTGGTGCAGTGTCAGCGTTCGGTGGATGCGCTGGCGCATGCGCTCGGGGGGCTGGTCAGCGAGGACGATCAGCAGGTGCGGGAAGGAGCGGTAGTAGTTGCGCCACAGCGGCTTGACGGGCGCACCAGGCGGGGTCGGGGTGCCGGTGTAGTGGCGCAGTCGTGTGTAGCGCGTGATCTTGCTCGCGAGCAGCTCGGCGGGACGCGCGGTGCCGCGGTCGAGCTCGATGAAGCGCTGGTGCAGGACGAACGATCCGTCTTTGGCGGCCTGGAGGTAGGTCAATAGCGCGTCGGCGACGACCAGTTCGGCGGGCCTGCGACCACGAGCGGTGGTGATGGGGTGTGCGATCTCGTGCCGCCAGGACTCCGGGCTGCACTCATCGCCCCGCTCGCGCGCGGCTTTGACGAACGCGATCCCGACGTCGTTGACGGCGAGGGTGTGCGCGCGCAATGGTCCTTCGGCTTGCGCGACGGTGCTCAGTCGCCGGCGGGGCTCAGCACGGGAGCCGGCGGTCTCGACGGTGTCGGCGCCGTACTCGGTGAGGAACCACAGCGAGCTGGTATGGGGGACCTGGACGCAGTCCACGAGTCCTCGTGTTGCGAGGCGTCCGAGTACGCGCCTGGTCCAGCGCAGTCGCTGCTCAGGGGTATACAGCGCGTGGAGCTGCAGGGTGGAGAGCAAGCGGTGCTGGTAGAGGCCCGCGAGCATCGCCGTCGCGACGACGGGCAGCCGCCGCTCGTCCGTCTGCTCGGCGACGCTCACGATTGTCCTCCGGTGCTGGGCGGCTCTGGTGCTGGCGCCCGGTAGGGCTGGTTGGCGTTCTCATCCGAGCCGTTCGCCTTCTTGTCGCCTTGCAGGGTTTGCTTGATGCGCTCATCGAGGGTGTCCAGTTCTTTGACTGTCTCAGCGGCGGGGGCCCTACCTGACGCCTCATCGATCACGGGCTGAATGTCAGTGATCGCGTCGGGCTTGAATGCTTTAGCGAAGTGCTCCTCGACGGATTCGTTGCGCAGCAGGAACGGGCGTGTGAGCTGGCCGTGGTGGGTGACCTGCGCGATGAACGTGCGGCGTGGCAGTCCCGTGATCGCGCTGGCGGGCGGGTCCCCGCCCCACTCTCGCGCGATCAGCCCGGCGGCGTGCGCGTTCAGTGCTGTGGTGATGAGGTGCGAGCGGTTGGTGGTCAGAGCGTTCAGCGTCTCGCGCGTCAAGCGCTCGGGGTTCTGGTTGAGCAGCGTTCCCCTGATCCCGTACTTCGCGGTCTGCTCGAGCAGCGCCGCGAGGTTCCCTCCGGCGGCACCGTCATAGGTCTGCACCTCATCCAGGAAGACGTAGAACGGCTTGCGCTTCTCGGGAGGGATGTGCGCGCGGCCCTTCGCGCCGTGCAGCAGGTCATAGACCAGGAGATTGGCTACGAGCTTGTCCTTCGCTCCCCCGGCACCGGGACACGCGAGGACGATCTTCTGCTCGTTCATCGCCCTGGCGATGTCATACGTCGAGGTCTGCGCGCCGAGAAGCGCCGCGAGCTGCGTGGATGACCGCAACCGGTCGATCAGGTTCGTGACGGGCGTGATCGCCTCTTCTGAGAGGCGGGGGAAGCGCTCGGTGAAGAACTGGCGGCGTGCTGGGGAGAGATGCGGCAGCGCTGCCGCGAGCCAGTCCTCGTTGCCGAGGATGCTCGGGACCTGAAAGATCGTCGGCTGCAGATCCTTGGGCAGGACGGCAGCGAGCTCGATCAGCGCCGCCGTCGCCTGGGTGGTGAGGGTGAGCGCGCGGTTGTTGCGCTCGGTCCACTGCAAGGCGGAGGCGAACGAGTCGACGATCGCCTCGACCCGTCGCTCCGCGGCCTCCGGGTCGAGATCGTGTGCGGCGAACAGGTTCCATCCGGGCTGTCCCTCCCTGGAGCGCGACCCGACGAGATCAAGCTCGATCACGCGAGCCGCGAGCTCGGGCTCGGTCAGGCAGCTCTTGATCCGCTGGATCGCGTCCTGGTGAGGGTCCAAGAACAGCCCGCCATGCCCTGAGCGGACGAGGTGCAGGAACTGTGTGATCGCGAGACTCGGTCTTCCCCCACCTACTGCGCCCGGCGGTGTATGTGAAGAAGGAGTCCTCGACGCGCAGGCCGATCCGTCGCTCGCCATGCTCGCCCTCGACACGGCCCAACGGCACGAGACCAGCTTGCCCGTCGAAGGTCGGGAGGGTCTTCGGCGCGGGATACACCGCCGGGCCGAGCCGCAGCACATCCGGCGCGGCGCAATGCACGGTCGGTGGCTTCAGCAGCCCCGCCATCTCCCGTGCGGTCACGTAGCCGTTCCGTCGTGCCGGCCTGAACAGTCCCGTGTTCATCCGCCGGTCAAACCAGTCTCGCCGGCCGGGCAGGTCCGATCCCGCGAACGCCAACCCCAAGAGGCGAACACCGACGACCCGAAAGGAGTTGGCGCCCGCGAACGCGTCAAAGCACCCGAGCAGCCCCTGCAGATGGTTGACCGCCCGGCCCTTCTCTGGGCTCGAGCAGCGGACCAGGATCTGCATCCCAAACAAGGGATCGTGCTGCAACAGCTTCGCGCCGATCTCCTCCCGTGCCGCGCGCTGCTCGACCATCTCCGCCGGGCGCGCCCGCCCGCTCGAGCGCCTATCACCGAGGATGTCGAGCAATCCACTATTCCCACCCAACGCATTGCGGTCACGGTGACGGGCCTGTCTGAGCAAGCGACGGCGCAGACGTCTACGGGTCCCCGGCGTCGCGGGGAGCAGATCCACCGCGATCTCGGCCTGCTCGCCATGCTCGCGATCCAGCCCAGCGAGAACCCGCGCGAACCCCTGCAGCGGATCGGGACTCAACGGGAGATGAGCAAGCGGCTCGCTGCTGGACCGTGCCAACCTCAACTCCGCGCGCACAACGCTCAGCCGCCTCTCCGACCCCTCCCCGTTCGTCCCGGGTTCCTTGCTCTCGGGGTCGGCCTCGGAGACCTGTGCCTCCTCCTCCTCCTCGATCTCGCGGATCTCGGCGATGGGTTCGGGGACGTGCGCCTGTACTCGGTCGTACACCCCGAGCGCTGAGCGGACCGCGGGCAGCGCCCGCTCAGGGACGCTGAGCGAATAGCGCATCCGGCCCTCCGTGTCGCAGTCGAGCAGCACCCGTACCGCTCGCGCGCGCGGATCAAGCCAGCCCCCGACCACACGCCGCACCCGAGAGAGCTGTGCGGCGCACCGCAACACGGCATCAACAGACGGGTCAAACGAGTCCGGGGCGAGCACCACGAGCCGCGTCCGGGAGGCAAGCGAACGACGAGTAGCGACGACACGACACGCGACCATCACCACCACCAGCAACGTCACCGGGATCAGCACGAGCGGGCGCACGAGCAGAGCACCAGCCCGTCCCGGGAGCCACCACGGCGAGCGAACAGCACTGAGAAGCGACACGATCACGAGCCCCGCCACGACAGCCACCAGCGGCCTGGCATCCTGTGATGGCTGACGATTCACAGCAGATCACCAGCCGACATAGAGATGTCGCACAGCACCCGCCCGCGAAAACCCGCATGAGAACAGCGCAAACGCGCGGTTCCCGCCAAACCAAGATGGTCCCGCAAACGGTCCCGCAAACGGTCCCGCAAACGGTCCTCCGCGCCGCCATCGCGCAGCTCGCTTGATCGTGTGATCACCGGACTCTCCTTCGTGTCAGCGCACGGCTGGTCGTCTTGGCTTTGCTGTGGATTGCCTGCTCGAGCACTCTTCGTGCGAGGGGCGGTGGGACGGCGTTGCCGACCTGCTCGAACTGACGGGTTCGCGTCCCCCGCCACGGGTAGTCCGCCCGGAAGCCCTGCAGGATCGCCGCCTGGCAGACAGTGACCCGGACCGCGTTCGCTCCGCCCCGCTGCTCGTAACGGCCGGGAGGATCGCTCGCGTTCTGCTTATGGCCAGGCGGGTGGACCCGCCGATCGCACGCGACGGTCGTCGCGGGACGCCTCCCGGCCCATGCGGGCACCCACTCGACCTGATTAAGCGCATGCCCGAAGTGGACGGTAGGCGCGGGCTCCTCAGATGGGCGAACCGCCGCGTTTGGCTGGTTACCGTTGCGCCACGCCCAACCGTCCCCGACACCATGCGCTCGCCGCCAGCGGTTGACCTTCGTGGTGAGCCGAGCGGGCTTGCACGCCGGGCGACGACCGCACTCGCGGTAGATCCCTGCCTCGGCGCTGATGGGACGGTTGCTCAGGTTTTCGTTACGGCGAGGTAGCCCGACCTCCTCGGACGGTGTCCATCCGAGCGCCTCGGCCATGCTGACCCACGGCTTCAGGCCCAGCTCGTCCCGCGGGACCTCCTGGCGGCGGCGGGGATCATAGGCGCGGTGCGTCGCGTCGGGCAAGCTGACCGGCCCGTCAAGGGACGCGATCAGGAACGCGCGCTTGCGGGTCTGGGGAACCCCGTAGCACTCGGCGCTCAAGACCCCGACGGCAACCTGGTAGCCGTGCGCGGAGAGCAGCCCGGCGAACAGCACCCACAGCTCGAGGACCGCCGGGACCTGCTCCAGCGCGACCCACCTCGGCCGCAACGCGAGCGCGAAGCGCAGCGGCTCGACGGTCAGCAGCGACCGCTCATCGCGGCACCCTTCACGCCACGCGCGACGACTGTCGTTCCCAGCGGCGAGCTCGTGCGCGCACGCGATCACCAGCGGCTTATCAGCGCGACCCAGCCCCTTGCCAGCATTCGAGTACGCCTGGCATGGCGGGGACCCGACCAGCCCCCACACCGGCCTGAACCCCAACGGGTCGAGCGCGGCGACATCGGCCTGCACGCGCTCGTGGCCAGCGGCACGCGCGGTCTCGCGCGCCCAGCGCTCTGTCTCAATCCCGAGAGCACTCAAGCCGAGCATCCCCAGGCCCTCCTCCCACCCACCGGCACCAGCGAACAGGTCGAGGATCTTCCCTGGCTGCGCGCGTGCGTTCACGCGCCGGACCTTGCGAGAAACCGCCGTCTTGCGTGACTGGGTCATCCGGCCCCTCCCGCCTTCGGATGGGCCGGCGACTGCGCGTACCCGTAGATCGGGGCGGCCTCACCAGCACTTGTCGCCTGCGCCGGCACAAACGGCCCGACACGGCTGACCTGCCCGTCGTAGTTGCCCTCGACGGTGACGATCTCCCCGCCGGGCAGGACCCGGACGACAATCCCGACGTGCGCGCTTTCACTTGCCCCCGACCCGTAGAACACGGCGTCCCCGGGCGAGGGCCTCGCGCTCGGCGGGAGCACGCGACCGCCGTGTTCGCGAGCCCACGTGTACAGCGACCCGGAGTACCCGTAGGTCGCGGTGGGGCCCGGTAGCGGGACACCGGCGTGCTGCCACACCCACGCCGCGAACAGTGAGCACCACTCCTCGCAGGGACCGTAGATCGTGCAGTTCGAGCCGGGCGGGTGCTCGCCCTGCCCGACCTGACTTTCGGCGATCCGCACGATCCCCAACGCGCTGCCCGCTTCGGGGGTGAACGCGGTCACCTCGCATTCTTCCGGCGCACTGGTGCTGCTGACGGGTTCGGCTAGCGTGGGGCTCGTGGCCGATGGTGCGCCGGCACCGGTAAAGCCGTACTGCACGGCGCGGGCCATGACCTCTTCGGCGTAGTCGACGGTCGCGTCGGCGCAGGCACCGTAGTAGCGGCACGCGGCTTCGCGGTACTGCGCGTAGGTCCCGCCGGTGGGTGGAGCGCCCATATCCTGGCGCAGGACGCGTGCGGCGGTGTAGATCGCGTCCGCCGGATCGTTGACGTTCGGGGCCTGGCCGGGGTGGGCGCTGACGGCGTAGCGTTCCCACAGTGTCGGTCCCGGCCCGGGACTGCACGGGCTTCCACGGACGTAGGCGATCTGCATCGGCCCCGCGCAACCGGAGCTATTGGTGCCCGCACAGTCACCGTTGCCGCACTCCTGCGCACCGATCGACGCCAAAAACGACCAGTCGATATCGAATCGTGTCCCGGCCTGCACGTAGAGGCGGAGCCGTTCGGGCGGGATGCTCGCAAGCGCGTACGCCGATGGTGCCGGTCCGATCGAGGCCTCCGCCGGTTCGCTGCCGGCCTGGCATCCCGTGAAGCTCGCGCCGAGCACCGCGACCGCCAACGCAAAGATGACGACGACCGCCACACCGCCGATGCCGAGCGTGCCCGCGAGCCACAACCACCATCTCGCCTGGCTCGACCGCTGCTCGCGCATCAGTGTTCGCCTTCCAGTCCGGTGACGAGCAGCCGACCGTCACTCGGGTCTTCGAGGACGAGCACGATCGGGTAGTCGACGAGCCCACCGTCGTTGACCAGTGCGCGCACACCGAGCAGCCCTGCCGCCGGTGCGGGCGCGGCCTGCAACTCGACGATCTGCGCGTGGTGTTCGCGCATCGCCGGCGAGACCCGTGGCGGGCTCGCCACCAGGGACGCGACCAGCGCCGGTGTGGCGTCCTGGATCTGGCTGGCGGGAGCGTGCCCGTAGAGGTAGTCGAGATATCCGGCGAGGAACCCTCGGGTCGCACGGACCACTGGTCCTGAAAGGGTCGTGTCGGCCTGCGTCTCGTCCGTGGGTGCCGCCTGGCTCTGCACCGGCGACGCGACGGCCGCGTGAGCGGAATGAGCGTGGCGGCGTGTGCCACCGTTTGGCGAGCGGATGAGGACGAGCAGGATCGTGGCGGCGATGAGCAGCGCGAGGATCGCCACGAGCGCTCCGTCACGCTCGCTCTCTGCGATCGGGCGATCACGCAGCGAGACGAGCCACCCGGTCATCGATCCTCGGTCCCGCGTGAGAGGTCTTCGATCCCGAGGAAGTTGCGGCCCGCGTAGAGCGCGGCCTGGAGTGTTGGCAGGCCGGCGGGCTCGTAGAAGGGGTCGAGCACCAGGCACCGTCCGCCACGATCGTCATGCCGGCATGTCGGGCGGCGCATGCTGCGCGCGCTCATGGCCGAGCGGTCACGACGATAGGGGGCGCCGCACTGTCCGCACGCAAGCGGAGAGGAGCCCGCACGCACGCAGTAAGCGACGAGCCGCAGCAGGCGCTCACGCTCGAGCACGAGCGCGCAACGCTGGAGCTGGCGGGCACGCCCGCATGCCGGAGGCTGACAGCAACGTGCCAGTCGACGTTGCTGTTGAGCGAGGTCGCCGGCGCGCTCGTCATAGAGGTGGTCGGGCTGCTTGCTGAACAGGTACAGCACCACCGGAAGACGGCCGGGCAGGCGTGCCGCGAGCCATCTGGCCGACGGTGGGATGGCCTGCTCCCTGAAACCGCTGGCTTGCAGGTCGGTGAGCAGCAGTCCCTGCCGCTGCTGTTCTGTCGGGCGGTTGAGTAGCAGCCAGAGGGTGCCGTCCTCGCGCAAGACCCGTTGTGTCTCGGCGAGGATCGCGAGCGTACGGCCTGGCGGACTGTTTCGCGGTGGCCGGGCGATGCAGGTCTGTGCCCAGCCGTCGGGGAGTTCTCGCAGGAGGGTGAGCGGATCGTGGGTGTGTTCGATGCGCGCGTTCATGCCGGCTCCTCGTCTGGGTCGGGTTCGAGCGCGGCCTGGGGTATGTCTCCGCCTTCGCTTGACGCGATCGGCTCGTCGAGCCCGTCGCCCGGTTCGGGAACATCGACCCCGCGCGGATGGGGAGATCCGGGGCGATCCGCCGCTGGTCTCGGTGTCTCAGGTGGCGCTCCGCCGCCGCCGCTGCTGCTGCGGGAGCGCCGGTGCAGCCCGCCGGCCATCCGGGACAGGCGGCTGGCGTAGTAAAGGCTCTGCAGGCGGCCGACGCCGCCGTCGTCTCCGCCGCGATGGCCGGTGGTAGCGGCGAGGAGATCGCCGGCCAACCTGTTGCGTTGCAAAAAGACGGCCCAAAGGAACGCTGCTTGCAGCGCGAACGCGAGCAGCCAACCGAGGTTCGAGGTCGCGTCCGCCAATGCTTGGCAGACGGCGAGGATGACGGCGAGGATCAGGGAGTAGACGACCTTGCGCGCGAGATAGGACGCGAGCTTGGTGAGCCACGCCCTGAAGAAGTCGTGTCCGCGCCCGGGGAACACCGCAACAACGAGCGCGACCGGGGCGAACGCGAGCAGCAACAGCAGGAGGATCTGCGCGAGGATCACTCCGAGCGCGAGCGCGCCCAGGAGCAGGAACGCGCCGATCTCCCCGGCGAAGATGACGATCGCGAGCAAAAGGCGCTGGTATTGGCCGCCCTTGCCCATCGCTTCCGCGGCCGGCTCGTCCGCCTTGCCGAGCGGGTATGTGCCGTTGTGCTTGGCGGGGTCGGATTGGGGGAGGTCTTCGGTATCGCCGTGTTCGAGCGCTTCGTGCTCAGAGTTGCGTGCGGAGGACTGGTAGGGGTAGGCGAGGAAGTGCGGCGCGTACTTGTCGCGATCGTTGATGCACGTCTTGCCTTCCGCGTGCACTTCGGTCCCGTTTCCCAGTTGCGCGGCGAGCTGCGTGTCCTGGGCGGGATCGGCGCTCAGGGGTCTGACCGCGACCGAATGGGTCTTGCCGTTCGTGGTGGTGGTGCAGTGCTCGATCCCGCCGAACTCCAGGACCGTCCACGGGTCGAGCACGAGCAGCCCGAACAGCTGGTCGCTCGCGCCGGTCTTGGCCCGCTGTTCGCCTGAGATGCTGCCCTGGTTGGTGAGTGACAGCAGCGCGGTGGAGAGCTGGTTTGAGAGCTTGCTCGCCGGACCGATCGTCCGTTCGGGTTGTGTCACGATCCCGATCGCGAGCACGCAGTAGAGCAGCGAGACGGCGAGTGCTCCGGCGGTCTCGGTGTAGCGGCGCTGCACGAGCGCCTTCCACATCGCCCAGCACCCCGCGAGCACGACCGCGACTATCAGCCACGGCGCACCGAACGTACTCGCATACAAGTTGTGTATCGCGCTGGAGACGGGTGTCAGCGCACCCGAGCCGGGACTACCGTTCCCGTTCAGCAGGTCAAGGTTGAACGCGAACGCGAACAGTGTGATCACGGCGTTCGCGAGGAACGCGGTGATCAGCCAGATGACCTGCGCGAGGAAGTAGGCGATCATCGGCGCGACACCCGAGACATCCACGCCGCCAAGCAGGCTGACGCTGATCGCGGGGAAGTATTGATCGAGCTGATAGTTGGCGAGCGGATAGCGCCCCACCAAACTCCCGGCCGGCAGTTGTGGTGCCGGACCGATGTTGCTGTACACGTCGCCTGCGAGCGCCGGTGCGGCGAGCAGCAACAAAGCGAGCGCGGTCGCGGCGGAAAGTGTGAGTGTGACATGTCGGCGCGTTGCGCGATGTGTCACACGGATAATTAGGGTTTTCATTGTGCGGTTCTCTGCTGGCCGGGGGTTGTCTGAAACGCTTGGAGTAGATGCGGATAGACGAGATCGACTTGGACCTCGCCGACGCGGCCGGATAGATCGCGCATCAGGCACCGACCCGCACGTAGTTCCCGCACCAGACCGATCAGCTCGCGCGTGGGATCAAGGCCGATGAAACGCAGGGCAGCGCTCGCGGCTTCGTCAGAGTCCTGCCCAAATACGAGCACGACGCCAATCAAGTCCACGAGATCGCCAAGATCGCCGATCCTGTGCGTGCCCAAGAGAAGGGTCGCGTTGAACGCGCGGCCCAACCGGACCAATCGGTTAATGATCTGACGCCCCTGCGGAGACGCCAACAGAAACCAGATCTCGTCCATAGCAACGACCTTGTGACGCGAGCGATCGTGAGAGATCAACTGGAGCGCATACGCCGCGACGAGTGAAAGTGTCGCCACAGACACACGCTCCGCACGGGTGTATGTGTCCCTCGCCGCAGACGGTTCGGGCAACGACAGGCCGGGCATCCGAATCGTCGTGACCGGCTTGACCGCCTGGATCTCCGCGCTTTGGCCGTCACCGAAACCAAGACGCGCAAGGCCGAAGTCGCGGATTACCTCCAATGCTTCACCGGCGTCCCGTGCGCCGGCACGGTCGCTTGAAAGCAGCAGCTCTACGACACGCGCGAGACTGCGCGATCCCTCGCGCACCGTGTCCTTCACCGCGAGGCTGACCGCGTTCTCCCACACACTCGACGGGCCGGGCAAAAGCTCAAGCAGATAGGAGCAGGCAAGCTCTTCACGCAAGTCCTCAAGACCGATCGCCAGCGGGTCGAGCTTGCCCTGCTGCGCGGGATTACCGGAAAGCTCAAGCACCGCAACCCGCCCTGCAAGCTCGTCGAGCTCATGCAACCCGTGGTCGGGCTTCGGATCAAAGTCCACAACCAAACTGCCCCTGCGCTCGGCGGCGTACTCGATCGTCTGCGCAGTGACCGTCTTACCCGAACCGAGAGTGCCGATCAACAGCACCGCCGACGCACGGGACTCCCTCGGGGCTTGCGTCACGTCGAAGCGCACCGGCAACGGCGCGCCCGTGGGCGTGTAGCCGAGATACGGTCCTCGCCCCGAGCCGACCGTGCGCGTGGCGGTCGCGACCATGCCACCGAACTGCTCGACCGTGAGCTGCTGAACGTAATCGCGCATCTCAGAGCCACCCGTCCGCACGCGGAACGTGCTCGAAGAACAGTTCGCGCTGCAACCCCGCGGGGCGATGCAGTTGGATGTCGCCGTACTGCTCTTTCAGGACGGCGACCCGACGCTCCAACTCCTCCTCGCTACGGGCACCCACCGCGAGACCGACCGACGCGTAGAGCATCGGGGGGTGCCCGCCGGCCTGTAGCTGCGCCTCGTACTCGCGTGCGAGCACGCGATCCTCCCCCGCCAAGATGCCCGGACCGTGCGCGGCGCCCTGCACCTGCTCGTGGTACGCGTGCTCGACGTCGGCGATCCGCTTGCGTACCTGCGCGAGCGCCTGACGGTTGCCGAGCCAGCGCGCGTGCAGAACCGCGTCGACCGGGAACCCGACGGTCTCCAACGGAGCGAACAGTGCCTCCGCGGTGGCGCCGGGGAACTCGGGCGCGTCCGCGAGCGCGCCCAGCGCGAGCATCGCCTGATAGGAGCAGCCCTGCTCGCCCTCCACCATAAGCGTCTGCTGGCGCTCGGTGATCGCCGCATTCACACAGCGACGCAGGTCGTGGCCGAGCGGCTCAAACGCCACATCCTTCCCGGAGGAACCTGAGACTACGAGCGCGTCCGGCTGCCAATACCCGTCCAGGTCAGGCTCGGCGATTCCGCGGCACGCAGCGCGGCACAAGAGCCACTGAAGCTCGATCGTCCGTGCGCGCCGCGCGGATATCACGCCGTTCAGGCGCTCATACACGCGCTGCTCGCGCGTGACCAGTTCGGAGAGCTCACTTCCCGACACCGGCGAGGCGACACCGATACCGGCCAGCTCCTCGATACGGCGGCGCGCACGGTCCACCCAGCGAATCAAGCCTGACCCGACACCCCTCGGTGCGCCCGCGGCGAGCGAGACCGCGAGATAGCACTCAGGAATGTGCGACCCCAGTTCACGCAACCGCTCCCGGTGCCCGTCCAGGAACGCCCGCCACGTCTCCAGGTCCTGGTGGCGGTCATCCAGCAGGCCGGCGGTACGCGCCACATACCCATCCGCGGGATAAGCGCGATTTACTCGCCACAACGAGAAGTCCGCGGCGATCGTGTGCGCGAAGCGCTGCAGGCGACGCTGCAACGCCCACTTCTCCCCCACCGGCAGATACGGGTAAGAGGTCATCCCCAACCGGTACAGGCCCGCCGCGGCCTCACCGCCACGCCCGAGGATCACATTGCCGTGCGCGTAACGCAACGGGAAACTCACGACGCCCGCACCTCCACGACCTGCCCCTCGCCGAGCTCGATCACTTCCGCACGGCGCTCACCCCGACGCATACGGTGCCCCTCAGCGGGACGCGCCACGAACCGTCCACGGCTAGGGGTCACCACGACCGGCCTGCCGAACACCAGCCGTGCCGGACCACGGACACGCCCATGGTGAAGCACGGGAGAGTGCTCGTCAGGAGCGACCCACACCCGTGGCGCCCACACCCTCCTCTCACCATCAGGCGGAAGGACCTTGTCGAGCGAATGGCGCGAAGCGCGCAAACGAAACGCCACCCACGAAGACAGGTAGCGGTGTGCTGGGCGCCCGTCCGGTGATGCCTGCCCGGCGAGCGTCGCGACCGTCGCCGGCGCGATTATCAGTCGCAACGGCCAATCCAACCAATCCAACAGCACGCCCGCGAGCAACGTCAACACGACACCCGCGACCGCGGCGATGAGTGCGCCCGTCCATCCGTGTGCGCTCGCGCCGAGCAGTGCCCCGACGGCTCCCAGCACGAGCGCGAGCACGATCGAGCGCTGGCCGAGCACGAGTATCGCCACGAGCGCAAAGAACGCCCACGCCAACCACTCCAACGGCACACCACCGGGGACCGGTAGGCGCCGACCGTCGATCTGATAGATCCGCCGGTCCGGACGGAAGATCCGCTGGTAGGAGCGGATCGGATGCGAGGAGTCACTCATTCAGCACAATCCCTCAACCAAAGATCTGCTTGCCGATGCCTTCAGCGGCGCTGGCGATCTCACCCGGCGCGAACACCATCCACGCGACCACGATCGCGGCGAACAGGAACACCGCCAGCTCGGTGTAACGGCGATTGATGAGAAACATGAGGCTGACGACGGCGACGATCCCGCCATACAACTCGCCCGCGTAACCCTTGAGCAGCTTGGCTATATTTGCGCCGACATCGTCCCCCGACGCGAACGCATCCGCCGGGAACAACACGAGCAGCACACAGCCCGAAAACAACATGCGTCCTGCGGCGCGAGCGAGGCGTGTGGCACCCCTTACGATCGGTGCACGACCAGAGCCCGGCTCGCTGCCCTGTGAATTAACCCTACGAAAAATACTCATACGGCGACGGTAACCGCCGTCCGGGCAAAACACCACAAGCGCACATCATGTGAAAGCGATCACTTGCATCAAATATGAAAGCGATCACTTTCATAAGGCGACCACACGAGTCCAGCGCCCCACGAGCAGCGTCAGATCACGGGCGGCACCGAGCACGCTCGCGACCCTTGATGCGATCAAGGCATACGCTGCGAGGAGCGTTTATGCGGCGAGCTTCACCAGGTCGGCCAGCTCGTCGATCTGGCCGCTGATACCAGCGAGCGTCTGCTCGAGCAGTCGGCACACGGCGTAGTCCACCAGGGAGTAGTACACCGAGGTGCCCTCACGGCGCCTGGCGACGATGCCCGAACGGTGAAGGATGCAGAGATGGCGAGACACATTCTGTGGAGTACTAGCCATCTCCTCGGCCAGCTCCTGCACCGTGGCCTCCCGCTTCGTTTCAAGCATCGTCAAAAGCCGGACACGACTCGGATCGGCGAGCAACGCCAGACGGCTCGCCACCAGTTCCACCACAGGCGTCGACCAAGACCCAACCATGCGTCGTCTATGTCGAGTGTGCTTTCGCGGCCGTAAGCCGCACGATGAGCCTACGCCCCGCGCTGACGGCGACGACGATACGGCCCCGACGCGCCCGAGCCGAGGGATGGAACGTGACAGCGATGCGACCATGCTTGACGCGCAGCCTCACGCAACGCGACTCGAGTTCTCGCATGCCACGCTTAGAGTGCCAGCAGACACGCACGACACTCACACCTTTGGGTATGGGCCCGGCGACGTAGAGACGCCCGTGCGAGTCGATCACCGCACGCAGCTTTTCCTTGCTCGGTCCCGGCTTCGTCGCCAGCGGAACTGTCAAGGGAACCGTCACGGTCGGCGAGGATTTGCCCACGGCGTCGGTCAGATAGAAACGCACGGTGTAGGTGCCCGCGGGCGGTGTCGCGATTTGCGCGGAGCCGGTGCTTGAGACCGCGAGCGGTGTCCCACACGCAGCCTGGCAGAACTGCGCATTGCCCTGTGCCAGCGGAACAGGTAGCGACGCCGGGTCTTGCCAGGACAGCACGACCTGGGCTCCGTCCAGTGTCGCAGTTAGTCCCGTTGGCATGCCCGGCCCCTTGTTGTCGATCGTCACCGGTTGGGAGGTCACGCTCGCGAGGTTGCCCGCCGCGTTCTTGACCTGCAGGAGGAAAGTCTGGACACCATCGCTGGCCGCGGCCGTATTCAGCATGACGGTGGCCTGGGAGAGATCAGGGCAAGGAACAGCGTCGTGGTAGTCGCAGGGTTGGGGAGCGCTCGCGAGTACATAACCGAGACTCGAACTGACTTCCACGCTGGCGATACCCGAATAGTCGCTTGCGGAGAGCGTCAGGAGAACCTGACCCGATAGATAACCGCCACTCCAACCCGTGCCCGAAACCGCGCCGATGGTGGGGGAGGCCGTCTCTGACAGCGTGATCTTCGCTGAGTACATGTCGGCCTGGGCGAAGTGGTTTGCCCCGCCGCTGCTGGCGCAGTATTCCCCGCCGCCGACGAGGCTGCAGCGCACGCCGAAGAACAGTGACCCCACATCGAGTGCCATGAACGTCTTGGCTCCCTGATTGTTAAGAGAGTTGCATTCGTGGGTACCTTCGGGTGGCGACTGGCAGGATTCGAGCGTGGCGCCTTCACCTGTCCACAGGCCCGGGACGAGGCTCTGCTGATCGTAGGCGTGCAGTGATCGCCAATAGGTGAGGTCCGCGATGCTCGTTCCGCTGGGCGCGGTGAAGCTCCACCCTGCCTCAGCACCATTCGGAGTTTCCGCTGTGAAGTCCGATCCGTCCTCGGCGAACAGGGCGCCTTCGTCGGTAGGGCCCTGCGGTTCGTTGGGCCCGGTTTCCGGTCCACCGCACATGTTTCCCACGGTCAGCCCGGCAGGGAATGTGTCCACCGGCTGCCAGCCTCCTTCAGTGCTGGTGGGGCTGCACGCCGACACCGTGTATGTGCCTGCGCTCGCGGACTGAGCGACCACGAGCAGCACCGTCGCCATGAGTGCTACCGACAGCAGTCCTATAGAGCGCGATCTCGACATCTATCTCTTCTTGCGGTGGCGCTTTGCAGGAGCGGTCTTCGGATGGGTGATGCTCGCGTGGAATCCGAGCGGAACGTTGGAGGTGGGTCCGGAGTTCGTTCCCTCAGTGACCCATACCGTCACCTTCTTGGGCCGCCGGCCGCGCAGGCGAAGCGTCTTCGTCGTGCTCGCAGCGCTCCGCGCCCTGCGGTGCGGATATTCGGCTCGCAGGTGCACATCGGCTCCTGCTGGAAGCGTGCGCAATTGGAGCGTGAGCGTTCCGTCTCGCCAGATGAGGCTTTGGACTGCCGCTGCGGGGATGGGGGTCTTCACTGCGCGCGCCGATGCAACTCCACTGGCCGGCGGGGTGGGTTCCGGTGGTATCGCGGCGTTGCCGGCGGCGACGACCGATCCAAGGCCGGCGGCCTCGAACGCACCGGCGACATTCAGGTGCCCCGCGACGGCCGTGGTCACGAGCAGGTTCTCGGCCTGCGCGAGCGTCAATGTTGGCGCGTAGCTCATCAGCGCCGTGAGGGACGAGGCGGCGATCACTGACGCCTCGGAGGTTCCCTGCGCGTATTCGGTGGGCTCGTATTCGTCGCTGAACGGGTCGGCGAAGTCCAGTTCGCATCCCGGCGCGAAGATCCCCACGTTTTCACTTGCGCTGAACGAGCACGTGCCGCCCGCGATCGTGCCCGCACCGACGGAGATGACACCCGGTTCGGCACTGGGATACTGCACCTTGCCGGGCGCGTTGCCCGCCGCCGCGAGGATCGCCACGCCGCGCGCCGTCGCGCGGGAGGCGACTTCCGCGAAAGCCTGCGCCTGATCGGGTGTCGGCGGGATCGTCGAGGAGAGGGACAGGTTGACCGTCATGACGTTCAACGCCGAATGTTCCAGACACTTCTGCATCCCTTCGACATAGTTTTCGTACTGGTATGTCGGTGCTTGTCCTGGTGCCGGTGCCGAGGCCGCTCTGATAGAGACGATCTTGATCTGCGGCCAGATGCCGCGCAGACCGTGACCCTGCCCGCCCGCGAGGATCGCCATCAGCGTGCCGTGTCCTCCTGGATCATCGTCGTTGGGGCTGCCTTCGTCCAACTCGGTCTCATAGACGAGCGTCGGGGTGGTGTCGGGCGTCTGATTGACGCCCGTGTCCACGAGGCACATCGCCCCGGCGACTGGGGGCGCGGGAGCATAGGCCAGGAACGCGGCATTCGCTGCGTTCGCCTGGGCGCTGATGATCGGTGGCGTGAGCGCGGAGGCGCTCGCGGACGGGCCGACCATGAGCGCGAACGCCAAAAGGAGCATGATCGGTGGTGCGGTACGTCTTGCCATCAGCGCACCCGTATCCATCGTGCCGGCGTGGCGCCCGCGAGCCACAGCGACGTTTCGGGGGTGCTTGCGCGGAACGCGAAGTGACCGCCTACCGAGAACGGCGAGGAGTAAGCCAGGCGGTAATCGCCCTGAGCGTCGGTGCGGACCTGGTGGCCGACGACCTGCCAGTGCCGGCCATCGGCGGAAGCTTCGATCGTGACGATCGGCAGCGGACGAGCGAGCGGACTCACCATCATCCTGCCGGTGAAGGAGAAGCGCCCACCCCGCCGGTCGACTATGTGCAGGCTCATCGTGGGGGTCACGCTCTCTTTGATCGTCATGCCGGCGGCGGGCTGCGTGTTCTCAGTGCTCGCGTGGTCGTAGCCGACGCGCAGCGTGCGGGAAGGGCCCTTCGGCGCGGTCAGGCTCCAATTCCCTGCCGCGTTGGTGCTCGTGGACGCGACCACCGTTTCCGTGCCGCTTGGAGAGTTGCCCTCGCGTGCCAGCAGCTGTACGGGGACGTCGGGCGCCGCCGCGCTCTGGGGCGTGGTGAGGGTTCCCGAGAGCGTCAGTGAGGAGTGCTCATAGGAGCGGCGCACGCCCCGCAACAGCGCGGTCGTTCGTCCGTCGAACCGTACGAGATACCCCGGTTCGGTCCCGTTCGTGGGGCGGGGCACACGGCCCTCACTGGCGACCGTAATCAGGTTTTCGGTGCGGAACAGTACCTGCGAGACATTGGAGCGGTTGCGCGCCGCGTCGGTCGCGACGACCGTCAGTTCATGAATCCCGTTTTCCAGCGTGCTGGTGTGGATCGGCAGGGTCAGCGCGACCGACTGCGGGCAGGGATAGGCGGTGTAGAACTCGAACGCGCCACCATCATTGCCGGCAGAGACGCACGCGCCGCCGTTGAGGTTCGGGGTGGCCTGATACACGACATTGCCGTCGATCGCGGCGGTCACTTCATAGATCCCGGGACCATCACCATCGGATGCGGTAAAGCTCACGTCCTGTGTCCCGTGCAACGCCCCGCCGATGGTCAGCGGGCCCGAGAGCGCGGATAGCCACGGTGCGGCGTTCGGGGAAAGCAGGATATGCGCGCCCACCACAAACAGGTACTGGTGACAGCGCTGTCCAAGCGTACCGTCGCAAAGCACGCTCGCGGACAGTAGCTTACTGCCCCCGGGTATCGCGACCAGTCGCGGCTCGTAGTTGACGAGGCTCGCGAACACGTTTTCGGGGTAGCCAGTCGCGAGCTGCGCACCCACACCCATACCGCCTTCAAGGCCCGCGCCGATAAGCCCTATCGGCTCGACGAGGATGTTCCCGCCGACGATGGTATCGCCAGAGGGAGCGATGAACCGCAGGCCCACGCGAGCATCGCGAGACGTTTCCTCGCTCAAGCCAGCCAGCATCCCCGCAGGGAAGCCCGACGATCCGTTTTCGCCCCATTCCTGTGTGCACGTCGTCACGGCAATGGCGCCCGAAACGTTTTCTGGGCCGGGTGGCACGGTTTCTGCGAACCCGCTCCAGCCTTCGCTCGCGGTGCTCCCATCGCATGTCACGAGCGCCAGCCTGCCCGCACGCGCAACTGCAGCGGGCAGGAGAAACACGATCGCTGCGAGCGCCAGCGCGACGACGATGGGGCCGCACCGCCGCGAACGCCGCGCGGCGTTCTCCAATAGATGGTCGCCGAATCTCAGCATGAGAGGCTCCCGGGCACGCACGGCCCATGCTCGGCGGAGCCCGATGATGATGTGCCGGAGGCTGACGAGTTCGTGGACCTTGGGTATTCGACCGAGACTTCAGACCCGTTTGCTCCCGCCGGGGTGCTCGTGCTCGCCGCTTTAGCGCTCGGCTGGGCGCCCTCGCTCGGGCCGGGCGTCGCGGACGTGGCGACAAGGTCCCCAGGCGTAACCGGGCGCGCCGACGCGCCGACCCTATGGGCAGCCGTACGGGAGCGCTGAGCGCTATCGCCGGCGCGCGCACTGGACGGATCGCTCTGCGCCGACCCTGCCTGACCGTTCGACGTTCCGGCCGTGACCGCGGCGACAGCCGCCGAAGCGGACGCGCCCCGATCGCGACCGTCGCCGTGGTGAACTGTCCTCTCGTGGTGGGCTGCGGGTCGTGAGGCGATGATGCCCGTTGGGAGACCGACGAGCGCGGCGGTGCCCACCCCGGTCGCGCACAGCACCCCCACGCAGACCGCAGCGCCCTTACCGGCCAGAGCGCCCGCGGTACCGGCAGTGCCCGCCGCCCCGCCCGCCGTCACCCGGCCCGCGCTCGACCCCATCCGCAACCGCAGATCCCAGAACAGGCGCTCCAGCCGTCCCAGCGCACGGCGACCGGTATGGAGGACCCCGCCGCCGCTGGCCACGGCGAGCTTGCCGGCGAGAGCGACCGGTGCAAACACCAGGCGTGGACGCAACAGCTGGTGTTGAGCCGAGCGCCAAGCCTGCTCGCACTCCTCGCAACCGGCGATGTGCAGAGCGACCTGCTCGTAAAGCGCTTGGCTGAGCACGGCGTGCTCCGCGAGCCGTGCAGCGTGCCTCGGGTCCTGACGCACGAGATGGGTGGCCGCGAACACCTCCATCATCACCTGACGTCGCTCGCAGATCGCGCCGCTCGCGCGCGCGTACACGAACTCCCGCAGACGCGCCCGAGCACGGCGAGCCACCGTTTTCAGCTTCTCGACATCCCACCCGAGCGTCCGTGCGAGCACTCGTGGCGGCGCGGCGGGATCGTCGAGCATCAGCTCAAGCCAACGCTGCGCGTCACCAGAGACCTGGTGGACGATCTCCTGCACCCGTGCCTCCGTACGCAGCGCATCGTCCTGCAGCGCATCGCCCTCCTCAAACGAGCCGCCGGCGGCCTCATCCAGCATCCGCGACTGAGCCAGCTCCTCCACAGAATCCACGGGATGGCGGCGAAGCCCGCGCACCCCATTCAGGGCACGCAGGTACGCCAGTCCCCGCCAACGATCCAGCAGCTCCGCAGGCGAACCGGCGTGACCCTGGTCATACAGCACGATCCAGGCCTCATCGACCGCCGCTTCCACCAGCGCCGACCCGGCCGTCGGGAAGCTACGACCGGTCGCGCGCAAGACCCGCGAACGGCCCTCGACCCAGGCCCGAGCGAACTCGGCCTCATTGCCTCGTCTCTCCTGGACTACACCCATAGCATCACAGCCAATGGTTCGACTCCATACCAATAATGCACCATGAGCGCCAAAAGCGAGTCGACCGATTCCGGCAAGCCCCACTGCGCGACGCGCGCACGGCCCAGGCGAGACGGTTCGCGGCGTCCGAGCGTCAGCATCCAAGCGCCCCCGGTACACACGGAGGCCGCCCGCGAGGCGCGAGAGACGGTCGCCGCTGCTGCTCAGAATGAGCCGGCGCGTCATCAACCACTGGCGGCAGGGCGCCGGCTGGCCCCGCGACATCGCCTTCAGGCCGCTCCGCGGGCCGTCCCGACGACGGAACGCCCCCCGCTTCGGCGCGGACGCCGGAAACCGACATCCTGGGCGAGGTAGTCCTCGCCCGTCTCGCCTGCCCCGGATGAGGACGAACACTCCCGCGCTGCCGGCCTGCTCCCCGCCGCAACGAGGCCCCCGCCCCGCGATGAGTCAAGACCAAAGGACCACGCCTCGGGGCTGAAGCGCCCGCAAAGTGCCGCGTCGTCGTCGCCCTTCCGACGCTGTCGTGACCGTTCGAGCGTCGCAGCAGCCTGAGCGACACCCCGGTCCCGATCACAACGAGGGTCACGGCGACCATACGCGGCGCCCGCAACCGGACGGGAAGGCGAACCCGCTCGCGCGCGGGTAGCACAACCGTCACGGCGTCGCCAACGCTCCCAGGCCACGACTCGGCCCGCACGCCAACGTCGCATACGCCCGGCGTATCGCCGAGACGCACCGTCTCGGCGGCAGCCAGTGCTAAAGGCGCGCGGCTCTCGTAGATGTCGTCCTCGGGAAAAGTCCCCATACCCTTTAAGCACCGCAAGCCCCAAAACCGGGTCAAAAACTTTTCGCCCGCCAGCGCCCCAGCCAGCTCCCAGGCACTCGCGGAGCCCTCGCGGGCGCGAGACTGCCAGCCCTTCGACTATCTGGCGTTCATGAGGGCGAGCCGCCCGTCTGCCGCAAGCGTGAAGCCGGGGAGCGAGAAGCGCGTGGCAAGCAGCTCCGGTATGGCCTCTCGCTCAAGCGGCGTCACGCTCGTGCCCGCTGGCGTCTGCTCGCTGAGGGACAGCTCGCTCCAGTCGCACAGCAACGTGCCGGTGCCATCATCGCCACGAACGCCCACAATCAGGCCGGTGACGAACAGCGAGCCCGGATGCGTGGAGGTCCACCAGTTGCTGGTCTCGACGTCAATCAGCGGGGCCGGCCGCGGCAGAAAGCCGTAGAGATCGACCCATTCGTCCCCCGCCAGCTGCTGGAGTACGAGCTCGGAGCCCTCTTCGACAACGCGAAAGCTAAAGCCCGACTGTTCCTGCGCGGGGCCAGGCCCGAATGGGATCGGCTCGAGGATGCTGCGGGGGAACCCAACGTCAGCGTGCCAGCTCGCGCCGTCCTCGCTGACGCGCAGGAACAGGTGACTGCGGGGCCGCACCACGCCTGGCTGCCCGCCCAGGCGCATGCGTGCCAGGAACATGTCAACCTCCGCACCGAGTGCCTCGAAGGCTGCCTTCAGCAGCAGGTTCTGCTCGAAACAGTAGCCGCCGCGGCGTTCGATCACGAGCTTGCGCTCGAGATCCTCGACCTCCAGCGACACCGGCAGGCCCCGATGCGGGTCGAGGTTCTCGAACGGGATCGAAGTCAGGTGCGCCCTATGCACCTGCGCGATGCTCGGGCGCCCGTCCAGACCGATCCGCTCTAGGTAGACGTCCAAGTCGAACACGCCCGCACTCTAACCGCAGCCGTGGCATCGCGCAGTGGGTGTCGTACCAAGGTCGCGGCGGCGCCGTCGCTTCAGCTTTGGTGAGCCAAAAGCGTCGACGCGCCTCCTTCGACCGAGAGCGAGCGTATCCCGGCCGGTAGCGCGTGCGGCTCCTCGTCGTCGTGGGTGTCGCGCAAAGACGTGACCGGCGGGACCTTGCTGTGGCGATCGATGAGTGCGTAGGCGCCGGTGGTGGGGGTGGTGACCGTGAGAGGTTCTCAGGCCGCTGCGGCGGCTAAAACGTAACCGTCCCACGCGAGTGCGGCGGTGGCGGATATCAGACGCCTGCATTCATGTAAAGAGCAGAGCTAAAGCGCAATCACCATCAGCTCATCGTTCTGCTGGTCCCATGTACGCGGGCAGCCGCGACGCCCAAGATCACAGTAGATTGTCGTCGAAGTACCGCGTCGTGAGGAGGCGTCGTGATTGCTGATGATCTAAATGCGCTGCTGCATACTCGCCGGTGGGTCAAGCGCCGTGTCGATCGAGTGGAGTTCCTCGATCTGACGACGGTACGCCGCACGATCACTCTGACGATCGATCTTGAGCAGCTTGGATGTGTTCGAGCGAGCTCCTGTGGGCTCTCGACCGGCAGCGGCGTGATTCCGATGGGCTGGTTCATTCCGTGGGCCAACGCCGGGGCGGTTCTGGTCGACGCCGACGAGCGCGTAATCCCCTACCTCACAAGTCGAGAGAGCGACTACGAGGTCGAGAAGCAGATTGGGCGGCGCCTCGACGCGATCAATCTCGACCGTCTCAAGCCGAAGCTCAGGTCCGTAGTGCGTCATCGTCGCGATCCGGGCCGCCCCGGTGACAAATGTGTGTGCTGTAAAAGCGTGGGATGCAGCCCAGGGCATCAGGAGCTGATGGTGGACAAGTGGGGTTGTCGTGCCGTTCTGGCATTGCTGTCCGCACTGCATACGAAAGCCGCGACGAACATCTATGCCAAGGAGCTGGCGCGGATCTTGCTGGCGTGGCAGCAAAATTTCGTCTTGTTCGCCCGTCTGGACGCCTCCAGCATGCAGAGGGGCCAAGTGACGCTGCGGCTCTCCTACGACGAGGAGCTCTTGGAGTGGGAGCCGCCTTGGGAGCACCGTCGTCGGCTCGTCCGCATACCCGAGAAATGCCAGTGCAAACAACCGGTCGAGTGCCGCGCGTACATCAGTCGGGGCGGCCCGTTCTATCGCGACCTCGATCTGCTGGCGCCCAAGGGTCCCTATGGAGTGCTCGCGCGATCTGGATCGCCGTACTTGCGGAAGCTCGGACGGCGCGACCCATTGCATGTGACCTGGCACGTGGCCTGGCACCAAGCCAGCGGGCTGAACGCGCCCGACCATCATGTCGATGTCGTCCTGCCCAATGAGCTCGCAGCGGTTCGCATGCGAATGCTACGTATGACCGACGGAAACCGCTGCGCCACGGTCGCCGATCAGGTCGGATCGCACGCGACGATCGTCGCGCCGGAGATCTGCGACAGCGCGAAGACCGCCGAGCAAGAGACCGCGTGCAATCAGCAGGCATCGGAGGCGCAACAAGCATGCGCCGGCCGAGCACAGAGTGGGCGCCGGCAAGACGACGGCGCATGGTCGCCGACGCTGTTCTCGCTCGTGATAGCCCGGCGCAGCCCTGCAATGTGGTACGGCGGCGCCTGGATCGCCTGCCTGACGGCTATCGCTCTGCTCCTCGTCGCGACGCTGTGGCTGCCGGAGATCGTGGAACACATCGACGCAGGGGTCGCAACCCTCCTGCTCGCACCTACGCTTGTGGCAGCCGTGCTGTCAGTGCGCGCGGCGAGCGAGATCGCGGAACAGCTGACCACTATGCTGCGACGACTGATCGGAGCGGTCGGCGTCCTCGCAGCGGCTTGTGCCCTTGCCCTCGTCGTCCAGCCTGGCTTGCCAGGGCCCAATCTACGCCAAAGGGTTCGAGGGGAAACACCGCCGATCCACCACCTTTGTCTCCTGCAATACGTGTGGTTCGGCGCCGCGATCCTCCTTCTGTTCGTAGCTGTGGCACTGCTCGCCGGAGGTCTGCGCATCAAACGCCTGCTCGCGTTCGGCCGACGCCCAGCACCCCGCTACGTCTCCAACAGCGATCTAAGGCCCGGCAGGGTGCTGAACCCTAAAGGTGCAGAAAAAATCGGCCCGCCGGACCGCTGGCTTAACGCAGACGAGGGCGACCTCGTCCCCTGGGGCTGGCTGAACGGCGCCTCAAGCTTTGCCATCACAAAGGGGTCGGACGCCTTGTTCTGGTCCGGCCACCGCTCCACCAGCAAACAGCTTGTCGAATGGGTACGAGAGATCGTCCACTACAAGGAAGAGCTTCCAGATCAATCCCCTTGCCCTCAGTGCAAGTGCTGCTGAGGCTGGTTGCCGGCAGCGCAGACCAGATGACCACGGATCGCCGATTACGACCGCGCGCCGGAACTCTCCGACATGCAGGAGCCCGGCGAACGTGATCTCTCGCAATCAGTGCAGCGCCAGTCGCATATCGAGCTGCGCTGGGGTGAGTACGTCCGCGCTCGTGATGCCCTTCAAGCAGCTTACGATCCAGCGCAAGATGATCCTCGCGCCCACCGACTTGAGCGCCGGTCTTGTCGCTACCGCTTCACGTAGATCCGAGCGTGTTGGCGGACTCGCTCACGCTCATGCAGCGGGCGATGTCCGTGCGCCCGACGTGGCTGTCCGCACGCCCGCGTTCGCCAGGGGTTCATGCGTGCGCCGACCAGTGCCCCGCTGGTCGGCAGCGACTGCTGGGAATGTCCGGCTCGTGATCTCGGTAGGTCGCCTCCGACGGCGGCTTCTACACGATGAGGATGCGGCTCTTCTTGTCGCGTCTGCGCTTTGCGTGCGTGTGTTCTTTCAGACACTCCGGGTTCAGACGGGCACATCCGTTCGCGCATGCGCTGGTCGGTTTGGGCGAAAGGTCTGCCTCGTCGATCCTGCGGGTCTTGACCTCGACGAAGGGTATGCCTTGCGGGTTGCCGGCCTCGTCGAGTGGGACCAGCTTCACGACCGGCACGGCCACATGTAGGACGTACCCTCGCTTCTTGCCGCCGTAGCCCTCGTATTCAAGGTCGTCGCCGAGCACGAACGTGGGCGAGAGAACCCACCTAGCGATCGTCGGCAGCGCGCTGCGATACGAGCCCGCGAAGATCAGCAGGAGACCCGCGATACCGCTGACGCCGCCGACGACGGCTGCGGCCTTCGGATGTTCGCGCACGAGCATGATCATCACGATGACGGCGACCGTCACAGCGAACGCGATGTAAGCAAGCGTGGCCAGCCCACGGTGCAGATACCAGCGACGCGTCACGCGCTTCCACGGTCCCTTCTCGGATGCGCTGGCGCGACACGGCGGCGCCCACACAAGACCGTCGATCCTGGGTCGCACGTAGTACCAGTCGATGAGGCTGGAGGTAAAGACGGCCACGATCAACGCTCCCGCGGCGATCAGTAGCGCCGCGAATTCAGTGTGCGTGAATCCCCACAGCGCGGCGTGTGGGTGGTAGCCAAGGCCTGCGGCGGCCACGCCAGCCGCGAACGGGACCGCAAAGCCATACCCCACATGAAGCGCTACGCGATGATCCCCGACGATGCGTCTTGCGGAGCGCCCAAGTTTTCCGAGCGCCCGCGCATAGGACGCATTCAAGGCCACCGCGGTGCACAGGCCGATGCCTGCGAGCCAGACGGTTGCGAGCGGATCTCCGAGCGCGATCATCACGCCGAGCAGAGCGACGCTCGCGAGCGCCTGCCACAGCATGGTCCGAGGATTCATCGACGCGCGGCCTCCAAGTCGCGCAATGATAGGGCGGTCTTGCAGTCGCAGGCCAGCCATTTGACGAGCCGTGCTGGAATCGAGCGCCTCGCCATCTCGGTGTCCGTGTGCGGCGTGGTGGTGTTCGCGGCAATCGTCGCTGTCGAGTGCGTGATAAACCCGGCGCTCGATCCGGCGCGGCACGAGGTCTCTGAGTACGTACACGCACGGCTCGGGCCGTTGATGATCATCGGCTTCATGTGCTGGGCCGCGTCACTCGCGGCGGCAAGCTGGGCTGTGCTGAGAGGCACCGGCGCACGGCTCGTCGCGGCGGGCCTGGGCATCGCGTGTGCCGACATGCTGCTCACCGCCATATTCGCCACGCAGACGAGCGCCGGACGGCTTCCGCCTGGAGAGACCCTCACGACAGTGGGGCGACTCCATGACATCGGCTCGGGCACGACGACCGTTGCGCTTCTCTTCGCGGCACTGCTCTCGCTCAAGAGCTTCGAGAGTCAGCGGTTCCGGCAGCGGGTGGCGCTGCTCCTAGTGGTGCTGCTCGGCTCTGAGATCGCCCTGCTCGCCGTCGGGCCGCAGGTCGGCGGGGTGCGTCAGCGCATACTCCTCGCCGGCGCGTGCGTCTGGCAGCTACTCGCGCTGCATGTGGTGTCTGCTTCACGACCTCCAGTGCAGATGTGACAGGTCCTCGACCCACGGACTGCACTCGGCGTTTGACAGCGCCAAGTTTCCTCCACGGCACGCACCTGAATCGCACGCCCCGGCCGCGACGGTCCCACGCAAGCGTCTCAGACATGCCCGCACTACGGATACTGCTTTGCCTAAACAAAGCAGGCGTCTCGATCAACCCTCCGCAGACGCCCGCTCGGGACGAGGATCAGGAGTGAGCCGTCGCTCGGGTGACGCGACTGTTTGGCCTAGCGAAGCAGGAGTCCACCGACCATTGTGCGAGACGCTTGAGAATCGTCCAAGGCGGGCGCGGGCGTGCCGACACTCGCGCGCTCCCTCTGTCCACGTAAGCGAGCGTCTCAAGCGTCCCCCGCGAGCCCGATAGCCCGGGTCGCATGCTGCTACCGCTCGCTCTAGTATGCGCGAATGCGACAGACAGGGGGCGAACGATGTCCGTAGAAGAACTGCTGCGTCGCGGCGGTGAGTGCGAGGCGGCGGGAGACCCGACCGGGGCTGAACAGGCGTACCGAGAAGCCGACGAGCTTCACGATGATGCTGAGGGGGCGATCCTCCTCGGCCAAATACTCAGGCAGCGCGGAGATCTGCCCAGCGCAGGCGAAGCGTTCCATCGTGCCGAAGTCCGGGGACACCCCGAGGCGGCATCCTGTTTCGGCAACATGTTGTGGGAAAGCGGCGACCTCGAGGGAGCGAAGGCGGCGTTCAAGCGCTCGATCGCGGCGGGAAGCCCCGATGCCGTGCTCAACCTTGGGCTCCTGCTAGCTCAGCAAGGCGAGGCCGACGAGGCGCTCCCGCATCTGCGCGCTGCCGAGGAGAGCGGCGAAGTCGCAGCCTCTTGGGCAATCGGGAAGCTTCTCGAGGACGGTGGAGATCTCCAAGGCGCTGCAACCGCGTATCGCCGCGGAGCAGACGGCGGCAATGCAAATGCCGCGTTCAACCTTGGATCGGTGTTGGAGAAGCTGGGCGATCGCGATGGCGCGCGGGCAGCGATGCAGCGGGCACACGAGCTGGGCCATGACGGTGCCAGCAAGGTTCTCGAGGTCATCGACATCGAGGCAACCGCTCACGCCTCGGCCGAGACGGCCGCAAAGTGGGCGGAGCTGTACGTCGCGGCATGCGGCGAGGTTCTCACAGCTGCCAAGGCGTGTCTTGAGGTGACGAACAAGGCCATCGGTGCTCAAAACATGGCCGCGAAGCGCCCGCAGCACGAGATCTCGATCGAAACCTTCACGAAATACGCGGAAGAGGCAGAGCGCGAATTCGCTCCGCTGTACAGCAACTTCGAGGCTATGTGCGGCGCCGCTCGCGACGCGGCCGCCCAGCTCCTGGGCGCTCAATCAGACCCGCTCTTCTCAGAGATGCTTCTTGCGTCCACCGTGGCGGAGGAAGTACTCGACAACGTGGCGACGGTAAAGGGGCTGCTAGGCGCAACCTACGGCCCCAGTCCCGCCGCGTTCCTTCGAGGCATCGACGAGGCGAACGGGCTTATGCAAAATCCGCCGGATGAGGGCAACATCTACCGGCCCGGCGTAGCCGCGGAGCCGGATGAGCGGACCTGCCCGTGGTGCGCCGAGACGATCAAAGCTGCCGCCGTCATATGTCGGTTCTGTGGACGCGACGTGGAAATGCAAGCTAACGCGGGCTAGTCAAACCTCCCGCGTGGAGAACGAGACCGACCCTGGAGGAGTAGATGGCGACGCAACGCATAACCGTTCCTGAGATTGGCGAGCTTGAGGGCGTGCCTAACGATCCTCGCTGGGCCCTTCCGGCGGTCGCGTTCATGCGAGACGGCTCGGAGGTACACCTAGGTGGACGCACGCTGCGCCAAGCCAACGATGAGATGATGCGGGACGGAGACGACGACATCTGGTGGGGTTCCGTCAACGCGGCAGCCGTTGCGGACCTCGGCGTTGCGTTGCCGGAGGGCCAGGAGCCCAGTTCAAGTCAGCAGGTAAGCTCGGACGCGGCGGACGGGGCATGGCAGACAGCTGACACCTGGGCGCAGGTCTACGTAGCCGCGTGCGGCGACGTTCTCACCACGGCCAACGCGTGCCTTGAGGTTGCCAACACGGCAGTCGGTGCTCGGCGCCAGATTGCTGAACATCAAAACGATGGGCTCCCTGGCACCCCGATCGCAATCCGTAACTTCACGAACTACGCTGAGAAAGCGGAGCAAGAGTTCACCCCGCTCTACCGTGCCTTCGCCGAGGCCTGCACGACTGCGCGAGATAGGGCCGCTAGCTTCCTAGCGGCGGAAACGGAGCCCAATCCAGAGACCGTTCTGATGCTCAACCTCGGCGAGGATGTACTCGGCAACTTGGCCACGGCGAAGGCGATCCTTCGCGCCAGCTACGGGCCCACTCCTTCCGCGTTCATCCAGGGCGTCCAGGAATCGAACGAACTCATGCCGAATATTGCAGACGACGGAAACATCTACACGCCTCCAGCCACCGCGCAGTCAGACGAGCGCACGTGCCCTTGGTGTGCTGAGACCATCAAGGCCGCAGCTGTTATTTGCCGGTTCTGCAACAGGGATGTCCAAGTTCAGCCGAACACAGGCTAGCTGGGACGAGTTGCCCGCCGACACGCTGTCCCTTGCGTTCGGAGCCCTTGGGCAGGTGATCCATGCCGACCGACCCCTCTGACGTCGTGAACGCAAAGGCCGTCCTTGCTGCGCAAGCGTCAGTCAACGACCTCAAGAGCTTCATCGTCCAGCACCGCGGAGATCTGCGGCGAGTCACCTCGAACCTCACCGCGGAGAGGACACTCGGAATGCTTCGACGCGGGGCACTGGAGAGCATCCGCTCCGAGAAAACCCAAGAAGTCACCGGGCTTGCCGGAAGGACCCCAGACTTCGAGTCGTACGACCCCTACCCGTATGCGGGGCCGGTGGTAACCCAAACCGGTGGAGGATGGGCACTGAATCCGGCGTTGGCGCGGGCATTCGAGGAAGCTACACAGACCGCGCGAAGCAATTTCGGCGCCGCTCCGAAGAAGAGCTTCACGGATCGAATGTTCCGCGACGTCGACGGCACTCGGTCGCGTGCCGCAGCGGGGGGCATCGACACGATGTGTCGCATCGTCGCGTCGGTGAGCGAGGAGATTCGGCAGCTCGACAACGAGATCCAGGACGGCACAACAAGACGCCATGGCGAGGCACGAGCCCTGCGCCAGGCGGCCGAGGAGCGTCTTACGGCCATGTTGAACACGTACGCAGATCTTCAGTCTCGCCTTCCCGCTCCGTTCCTCCCGTGGGCGAACGACGTGTGGAGCGACTGGGAGCCCGGGCAGTCGGCCCCCGAAGTGTTCGCGGGCGTTCTGCGGCCACGGCACGACAATGCACTCGGCGAGAACGGCGATTTCGGACGCGACGTCGTACTCCCGTTGCACGTCCGGCCGACTGCTGGCCTGCATCTCGTGACCCAGAAAGGAAACCGCCCAGCGACGCATGCACTTGTCCGCGCTCTGCTTGTCCGATCTCTGGCGGCGCACCCGCCGGGAACACTTCACCTCACAGTCTTCGATCCGATCGGGTTGGGTCAATCGGTAGCTCCGCTTCTCGAGCTCGCTGAGTACGACCAAGACCTGCTTGGCGGCAAGATTTGGTCCAGCACGTCTGATTTCACGATGAAGATGTCGGAGATGACGGCTCACCTTGAACTCGTCGTCCAGAAGTACCTCCGCTCCGATTACGAGACACTCGCGGACTTCAATGCCGCGGCGGGGCAAGTCGCTACGCCGTATCGACTTCTCGTGGTGTTCGACTTCCCGACGCACTTTGATCAGGAATCATTTGGCGAACTGCGGAGGATCATCGAGACCGGGCCACGGTGCGGAGTTGGCACTCTGCTCGTGACGAACAGCGACGAACCACTCCCGCACGGCGTCGAGCTCGCGACGCTTCCGACGACGATGACACGGATCAACATGGCCGCGCCATTCTCACTCTTGGGCCCGGGTGGCTACGAGCTCACCTGCGACTTTGAACCCGACTCCGACCGTGCTCTCTCGAGCGTGATCCTCGATCGTATTGTTGCAAGCATCGGCGCTCAGGCGAGCGATCGCGGCGACGAGAGCGTTGGATTCGAGAAGGTGTTTGACCTATTCAGCGGCGCTGCGCTGGAGGGTAGGAAGCGGGGGTTGCCCCGGATTACCGCTGCGATCGATGTCGCTGATCCGTCGAGTTGGTGGACGCAGACGACTGTTGAGTCCGTCGCTGCGCCAATTGGTCTGCGAGGTGCCCGTGACGTTGCGGTCCTGAGGTTTGATTCCTCAGATCATTCGGGCGCTCTTCTGGTGGGTCGGCCTGGTTCGGGGAAGTCGACGCTGCTGCATACGTTCATTGCCGGCATCAGCACGATGTATGGCCCCGAGGAGCTCGAGCTGCATCTGATCGATTTCAAGGAGGGTGTCGAGCTCAAGGTTTATGCGGCGAACGCCTTGCCTCACGCGCGAACGGTGGCGATAGAGAGCGATCGCGAGTTCGGGGTTAGTGTGCTTCAAGCGATTCAGGCGGAGCTCACTTCGCGGGGTTCGCTGTTGCGCGGGTCCACGGAGTCCCATTCGTCGCTTGAGGCGCTGCGCAAGGCCACAGGCGAGCAGCTTCCGCGGATCGTCCTGATCTTCGACGAGTTCCAAGTGCTCTTCGCACGGAACGACAAGCTCGGAGCCGTCGCCGCAGAGGCGTTGGAGACACTCATCAGGCAGGGGCGCGGCTTCGGTATCCACGTGTTGCTCGGCTCGCAGAGCCTGTCCGGCCTAGACGCTCTGGGCAGCCACGTGCCGCAGTTGCTCCCCGTCCGGATCTTGTTGCCGGCCGCCGATAGCGACGTGTTCAAGGTTCTCGGGGAGGGCAATACCGAGGGGGCGACCCTCACGACCGCGGGCGACGGCATCCTGAACATGGGCGGCGGTGCGGTGGAGGCGAACGAGCGCTTCCGCGGCGCCGTGATCGATGAGGAGGCTCGCCGTTCTCGGGTCTCGGTGATGCGCGCCAAGGCCGACGCCGAAGGGTTCAACCGTCGCCCGGTCGTGTTTGAGGGAAACGCCCCGATCTCGGCAGAGGACACGCCTCCCGCACAGTTCGTCGACGAGGTTCGCGGCGCTGATGCGCGAACGCTACGACTTCGCTTCGGCGCGCCGATGGCGATCACCGGGAGCGCCGACATCAACCTGCGCCGCGAGTCCGGAGCCAACGTGTTGCTGGTCGCGCGCGACGCGCCGGCCGACACACGGACCTTCGATCCGTTCTCCGTCCCCCGAGCCGTCACCGCGAACCTCACGCTCAGTGCCGTTGCGCGTCGCGCGTCGGTGGAGATCATCGACTTCCTCCCGATCGATGAGGGGCTTGAGACTTTCCTCGCTCCGCTGTTAGAAGCCTCGGTTGTGAGCGTCAGCCGCGCGCGACAGGCTCCCGACGTGCTTCGGCGCATCCGTGCCGAGGTCAAGCGGCGCGTCGACGAGGACGACACTTCATGCCCAGCCACGTTTTTGGTGCTCTACGGCATGCACCGCGCTCGCGATTTCGACCAGGACTCGGTCGACTACGATAGGGAAACCGACCTTCCTGAGGTTTTGAGTCAGATCATGCGCGACGGGCCCGAAACCGGGGTCCACACATTCCTCTGGTTCGACACCGTCGCCAGCATCAGCCGACGGTTGCCGTCCGGCGCAGCTCGAGAAGCCAGCTGGCGCCTCGGTGGAAGCATGAGCGCAGACGACTCGTCGTCCTTCCTCGGCGTAGATGCCGCCAGCTCGCTTCGCGAGCAGCAACTGCTCGCGGCGAACGAGGACCGCGGAATCCTGCAGCGCTGCACAACTATCGCCGAGCCTTCTCGTCAATGGACTGAAGGCCTTCTAGCCAACATCCAAGACAAGCCCAAGGAGCCCACAGCGTGACCGTGATCGCCGACCCGGACAAACTACGCACGCTCGCAAAGAAGCTCAAGAGTTCAGGCGAACAGATCGAGCAAATGCAGCGTCAGGCACTCGGCGCTCTTCAGGCCTCCGGATGGAACGACCACGAGCGCCAGCGCTTCGAGGCTGACCTGTCACGCGATCTCAAGGCTGCTTCTGCGATCGGCAGAAAGCTCCAACACGACTATCCGAAGGCACTGGAGCGGAAGGCCAAGGCACTCGATGACTTCAGGCGATAGACGTGGCTCTGACTAGCTCGGGCGCCCTGCTCGCCCGCGGCCGCCGACCTGGGGAGGCTGCGATTCCGTGACTCCGGGGCAGGCGCAGCGTGACCGTTATCGCCGACCGAGACAGACTGCGCGAGCTCAGGCATGACACGCGCCAGCAGCCAAGCAATCACCGAACTCGACTCCGCTTTGTCCACCTGGGCGACTGTCGCCACTGGCATTGCACTCCAGACCACCGCAGCCGTGAACGCAATAGCTACGGAGGTCGAGAGGGCCGTGCGGGAACGCGCGGCGATCGTCGCTGCGGTCGAGGCCCGTATCGCACCGGCCCAACCCGCCGAGCGGACACGACTCACCCGTGAGCTCCAGATCGCCAACGGGTCCCTTGAGGACGCGCGGCGCGGATTGAGATCCGCGACCGAAGCCGGCCGCCGCGCACACTCGATGGCGCGTCGGATCGATGAGTCCACAAACAGCCGGGTGCCGCCCGCATTGCAATCGCTCCGACGCAAGCTAGATGCGCTCGCTGAATACGAGTCTGTCTCCGTGCCCAATTCTCCAGGCTCACCTCGCGGCGCGAGCGGCGCCCCTGGAGGTAACGCCTTTGGTGTCCAGGGAATCGTTGAGGTCCCAATCGACCACGCGACCTTCGATGACAATCCGATATTGGGACCGTTCGGCCGTGGAGGAGCCACCCTCTCTGATTACCGCTGGGCCGCCGAGACCTGGGAGACCGTTGTACGTCCTGGTGTCCTCGCCGGGAAGACCCGCGACGACTTTGCACGACAGGACGCAGCTGCCGGACGGCTGACCGGATACAGACGGCTCGGCGGCGTATACGACATGTTCCTCGGTGATGAGCCGATCCAATTCTCGCGCCGAGCCGATGGCACGCTTGACGTAGCAAATGGGCGACACCGGGTCCAGGTCGCGCGACAACTCGGAATTACGCGCCTTCCTGGGCGGATGCATGGCTGACTCTTCTCGACACCTTCGTGCTCTCGAGCACGCCGCCAGAGACGCCCAGCGTGTCCTTGAAACGAGCGTCAGCCGGGCCGACGAGACATGGAGCGACGACGCCAGACGTAGCTTTGATGCCGAGTATCTCGCTGCGATCCGGGCGGATGCGCGTCGTCTTGGGGTGGAGCTGGGCGAAATCGTCGCCGCAGCTGAGAACGCACTGAATGCGCTCCAACAGGGCTGAGACGTCGGGTCGCAACGACGATGTTCCGTTCGTGTGGAAGTTTGCGACGGCAGTCCCGGTGTGATGGTCACACGGTGACGGTGATGCGGCTTGGTTGGTTGGGGACGGGGCCTGGCGGCGACGACGGAGATCGCGCGCGTTCGGCTCGCGAGTTGCATCCACTCGCGCAGCGACCCGACCGCGCCGCGTGTAGCGCACTCCACCTACAGCGCGAGCCGCTCCTGGATTCGCCCAGATCCGAGCGCCCGAGTACCGTAGCGCCACGTGCCCGCTCAGGACGAGCCGCGAGCGCACTGACCGAAGGTCCGGAAAAACGCCCGCTTGCCCGGGGCGAGCGGAACCGCTCGCCCCGGGGTACCTCAGACATGCTGGTCGTCCGATGGGTAAGCGGATGAGACGCTTGCCTCCCGCCCGTCAAAGGACAGTGCGCTCGCTCACACCTTGGCTCGCTCCGCGACCCGCTTGCGGTAGTTTCTATGTGTGGCGTGCATACTCGGTAAGGGGTTGGTCTATGCGGCTCAGAGCGCGGAGCGTTGTAGGTGAGTGACCACTTGCTTTGCTGGGATCGCGCCTGGCTGCGGTCTGCCTGCATGAGCGGCCTGGTCGTGTTGATTGCAGCGCTTGGGCTCGTCCTCACTGCCTGCGGTTCCTCCGCAGGGACGGCGACAGCGAGCGGAATGCGCCTATCCCCGTCCTGCATACCGCCCGAATTCCTGCTTGTACCCCGGCCCCCCAAGGCGCTCTCGACTCCGCTGGACGCCGCGATCTTGTCCAGCTTCGCCATCTTTCGCAGGCCCCCGCTACCGAGCGATGAGCCTCCGGGGCTGAACCTGACGGCTGGCGAACTGGGCCGCGACCTCTACTACAATCTCTCGAGTTACTACCCCGCCTACGTCCGCCAGCTAACGAGGCTTCCCGACGGTCGACGCTATTTCGTGATCCCGGCGTACGGACGGCCCGAAGCAGTCGTCCCGGCCCGCTGTCTGGCGGGCGGCGTGCGTGAGCGGCGCGCACTGGTTGAAGAGCAGCATAGGCGCCTGGTCGAGCCGGTCGACTGCATCATCGAGGTGGGTGGAGGCAGTGAAAACGCGCCCCGTCAGGGATGTGAACCGTTCGCTGCGGTCGGCGAAGCTGGCCGGGTCTTCCAGCCGAACCTGTACAAGGAACCGATCGTCTCACTCGTACCCGACGGTGTCGCCTCGGTTCGGATCGACTACCGGGAAACGCCCGCGGTCGGCGTCGCTGTCAGCGAAAACGCTTTCTTGTTTACACCACCGCCGCCGACACCTCGTGTCGAGGCTGAGCTGAAACGGCTGGAGCGACTGGAGCGGCAGGAGCGGCAGGAGCCCGTCGTGATCGTGTCGACGCACCCCACCACGGCCCAGCGTCCCACGGCCCAACGTCGCCGTATCACGTTGCAGTGGGACAAGACTGTGGATGAAACCGAGCCGACGCGGATCGAATGGCTCGACAGCGCCGGCCGCCCGGTCCGCGCCCTCAGCCCTCCTACCGCCGAAAGCAGCTCTGCTACATCCGTTGGCAACCTCGACGCTCCCGTCGAAAGCTCCACCCTCAAACGTTCTAGGTCATCGCCCCGTGACCGTCAGAGCGCTTCGGAGCACCACAGCATGGCTAGTCCTGTTCACGGGCATCGCTAGCGCTTTTTGCTGGCAGAGCGGGCGAGTCAACGATGGCCGTCGTCACTCCTGCCTCGGACGAAGACAGTGTCTGCGTCAGGACCCCGCGGGCACTCTCGCTTCGCCTGACGCGAGCGGGCGCGTGCTGGGCTCAACCCGTGCGTGCGGATGTCGTCCAACTCGGGCGTCTCGCTCGCGAGGCTGGCTGCGCCTGCTAGCTGCGGAATGCGGGAGCGACGGGGGGTCGGGTCCGGATTTTGCCCCCGGAGAGCAAGGCCGACATGGCGGGCCGTTGCCCGCCCGGTGCCCGCCAAACAGCGACGAGGTGAAGTCTGAACACACCCGCGGGCACCGTGAACGCTTGCTCGCAACTATTCCAGAGCAGTTGCCTAGCGATACGGTGGGCGCATGGCGGCTGACTTCCCCGATTTCTTCGCGGCATCTGGCTGGCAGGACACCGATGACGAGCATCCTCCGGGCGAGGGTGTGCCCGCTTATCGGGTGGTCTTCAAGACGCTGAAGACTCACCTCCCCGAGGTGAACATGGTCTGGCCCAACCTCGTCGTGCGCACCGGCTACGGCAGCGTCAGGCGCGGCGGCATGAGGCTTGGCGAGGCGCTGCCGATGCGGCGCGAAGGCCACTGGCTCCTGCCACAGCCGGGGGTGACTGTGGTCGAGGGGACGAAGATGACCTTCGAGCCGTCCGGCGTCACGAACTTCGAGTTCCACGCCTGGCAGGAGGAGGTCGAGGAGCTGTTCTTCGTGGAGTTGGTGCTGCACACGACGGAGGAGCGCCCCGATAGGCGCCTCGCCGAGGGCCGCACCCGACTCGCCTCGCTGAAGACGTTCATCGAGCTGACCTTCGGTCCTCGGGTGCTCGGAGCGCTCGTCACTGAGGGGCTCGGCGAGGTCTTCCCGGACGGCCACTTCAATCGCGGCCTCGAATCCGAGCGTGTGGGCAACGAGTACCAGATGGGCCTTGCGGCGGTCACGCCGGATGAGTTCAGCACGTGGACCAAGACGACGCTAGCGAACCACCTTGAGCGGCCCCTGGAGGAGATGCAGCGCATCGGCCTCGCCTGTGACTGGTACTGGCGCTCCACGCAAACGGCGGATCTCGTGACCGAGTACCTGGAGCTGTGGTTCGCGGTCGAGGTCATCGCGATGCCCGACACGACCAACGTGAAGCCGGTGCGCGAACATCTCGCCGCCGCCCTCGGCGGATCGGAGGGCGATTGGGCCGAGTTCGTAGGGAGGCACGCCGGGCGTCGCGGCGCGCTGGTCCATGGGAATGCCAAGCGGGAGATCGAGGAGCAGGAGGTCGAGAGCCTGCGTGAACTCGTGCAGGGCCTCTTGGAACAGGCGTTCAGCATCGCCAACGACGAGCGCAAGGAGAGCCTGCGGCGCCGCGCCGGCATCAGCGCAGAGACGTGAGAGGGGTGACTCGCCGGCGATACCGTGAGCTGGTGGTCGCCATCGTCCCGTCCTATCTGAAGAAGCTCACGAAGGCCAAGGAGGACCTCCCCGCCCTGGAAGCGGAGATCGAGCGCTACGTGATGCGCGACCCCTACCGCGTCGTCGAGCGCGCCGAGGGTAAGCGTCAGCCGAAGGTGCGCCGCTTGGAGATCACCTCCGACCCAGCGAACACCGAGATCCCCACCATCGCGGCGGGCATCATCTACAACCTGCGCTCGGGGCTCGACCACTTCATGTCGGCGCTCGTGCCGAAGAAGCAGCTCGGGAGCGTGCAGTTCCCTATCTACTTCCAGGGCGTGTGGGAAGACGGCGCCACCGAGGAGAACGCGCAGCGGGCGAAGGAACGGGGCCGCTGGCGCTCGGACACGAAGGAGCTGGCGGAGCCGGTGCTCGACATCCTGAGGGGCTTGCAGCCGGCGGACGGAGCCGAGGCGCCCGAGGACGAAACGCACGTGCTGCAGACCATCAACCAGCTCGCGAACGTCGACGACCACACGAGGGCGCCGGTGGCGGCGCCCGGCCTCTCCGACTGCATGGTCAAGTGGACGCTCCCGGACGGCACCGTCCAGTACGGAACCGGGCACGCGCAACGGGATGCGCGCGGGCGCCTCGACACCTTCATCCAGGATGGGTCGAAGCTCAAAAACATCCCCTTCGACGCGACGAGCGTGGAGGTCGCCGGCGTGCCGGTGGTCGCGCTGCACATCGCTAGCCAGGGCCGCTACGCGCCCATCCCACATCTGCTCACGCACGCCGCCGGCCTCATCGAGAAGCGCGTCATCACGCCGCTCATCCCGTTCGTGCGCTCCGACGCGGAGTGAGGCATCCCCTCGCCCGCCCTAGCGGCCTCTATCGTCTTCAGGATGTCGATCTTGGTCGTCCAGCTCGTTCGCGAGGGCCTGCTCCTCGGTGTTGACCGCAACGTGACCACGACGGTCACCCAGGGCACGATGATCGCGTCGGGCCAGGCGCCGCGTCCCAAGGTTCTCAAGTGGCCGAACCGCCAAGTCGTGGTGGGCTATGTTGGTCGTGCCCAGATCGGCGAGGAGCACACCGACGAGTGGCTGTACGACTTCATTGGGCGCAACCTCGACACTGACCTCTCACAGCTCGCTTACGAGCTGAAGAGCAAGCTGGAGTTCGACCTCCGAGGTGAGGTGGATGAGGAACCGATGATCCTCCACCTGGCTGGCTTCGCGGAGGCTGACGGGCAGTGGAAGCCGCAGGTCTGGTTCGTCCGCAACCCGCGTGGCCTCGATGAACTGGGGCGCTACATCAACATCGCTAATGAGTTTGATGTCTCGGAGGAGATCGACCAGCCTACGTACTTCCAGGGGCGTACCGGCGATGACATTCGTACCCAAGTTGAGGGGATGGCCCAAGACTGGAACCCATTCTGGTTCCACCAGGGTTACGACCTCGGCACGTTCAACATGCTTGATCAGGTCCTGCGCGCCGCGATGCGCGCCGTTGTCGAGACTCATCCGGGTAAGCCCCACCCGTTCCCCACAACGCTCCCGGAGTGGAGCAAGCATCTCAAGATGGCAATCCTCGCCTACGGCGCCTACTTCGCTGCCTTCCACGAGCCGTTCCAGCAATACGTCGGGGGCGGAGCGGATGTCGTCTGGGCAGCGTGGCCGTCGGTCCCACCAATTCCGTAGCACGCTAACTGTGTGCGAGATCGTTGAGAGGCCCTCTGTTGCTGGACCCGCTGTTCCCCGTCGAAGAAGTGCGTGAGGCCACCGCTGGGCGCTCATTGCTGCGCGATGCGCCCCGGCACGGACACGTCTCGCCGGTTGCAGCCATCTATGGCTTCCTCGGAGAGCAGCCGACGATGGCCATCGAGCTGGCGTTCTATCCAATCGGCGACGCTCCAGAATTCCTTACCGAGGAGTCCTGGGTGAGCTACCGCGAAAGGCTCGGCCTCGCTCCGTTCGCGGGGCCAAGCTCGCTCCGTGGTGGCCTCGATGACGGCTGGCGCGTGGAGTTCGGGCCACACGCGCTGATCTCCAACCCCGCACGCCGCTTTCAGTTCGTCGTTCCTCGCCCCGATGCTGACTGGGAGGAGGCGGTCAAGGCGAACGGCTCGTGCTGCGTGGTCCTCGGCTCCGGGCTGGGCGCTGATGATGAGAGCGGCGCGTTCGGGATTCCCGCGACCGCCGCAGCCCTGGCCGCCGCCTACGCCGGTTCGTGGGCTGTTCCGGAGCTTGCCGACATCCCAGGTCTCCATGTGGTGCCGCTGAACAGCTTCCGGCCCTACGACCCGATGCGGCCCGCGACGTTCGTGCTCGACGCTGACGTGCTGATTGCGATGCAGCGCTTCTGCTTCGCGCCCGAGCGACTCGGCGAGAAGGCGCAGGCCGTGCGGCATCTCACCGCCAACCTCCTCGGGCGCGACGTGCTTCCTGGACCTGCTCTCGGCCAGCTCCACCAGCCGACCAGGGCGACCCTGCAGCCGCGCTCAGCCCTGGAAGCGCACGCGGCGTTCGAGTTGCTCATGGCTCTCAGCCGCGCCGAGGTCATGGACGAGCGCCGCTCGCCCGCGAGCTTCGACCCAAGCTACGAGCGCGAGATCGCCGGCGCCGCCGATCTCCCTCAGATGCTGTGGATGTACGCCGGGGTTCTCAGGCTCAGGCAGCTATGGAACCCAGGCCAGAGCCTCCCGCAGCGGGCACAGAGCTTCGAGAAGTTCATGCGCTGGCTTCGCCACGACCTGCGCCTCAACGCGGCGCTGCTGGTCCAGGTCGCCTTCAACCTGTGGATTGCCGATGACGACGCGCAACGTCAGGCGAGTCGGCTGCTGCACTTTCGAGATAAGCCTGTGACCGACGCCACCCTCGGCGAGCTATGGGGAACGGCCCACGACCTCTTCCTCCTCAGCGGCCAAGTGGATGCCATGCAGGTGCCCGATGTCGTGGATGCCGTCATCCTCACCTTTGACGCCGGGCTCGCGGGGATGCGCGACTTCTTCGAGCACGTGAGCATCGCCGAGATCGCCTCGGCCACGGGAGATGAGGCCGGCTATGCCTGGAACTCCCGGGTCAAGGCGAACTTCCATCCACGCCTTGAGCACATGCGGACACGCGTGGCGAAGCTCGCGGCTGGCCTTCATGCCGACATGTTCATCCGCTTGGAGGAAAGGGACATGGCAGCCTTCGACATGGAGCGCCTGCTTGAGTTGGTCGAGCGGGAGGAGCGGCTCGTGAAGGAGTCGCGGTAAGGAAGACGGAACGGGGTGAGCGCGCTGGCTGGGCGCCGGGGAGCCGCGTGCAGGCAACGCTCCCCGGAGGACGGGGCGGGGAATGGCCGCAGTGTCGGCCGTGCTCTCCGGAGAGGCAAAAGTTCCGTTCCCGTTGCTCCCGCATTCTGCAGCTAGCAGGCGCAGCGAGCCTCGCGATCGAGACGCCCGAGCTGGACGAGCACCGAGCGCACGAGCCGGAGGGCGGCGAGACGCCCGCTTCGCCCAGGGGTAGCGATCGCGTCGAAAGCCTGCGCCGATGCGTCTCGGAATCGTTCTGAGCGAGCGTGAGCGCCCCAGGAGCGTTAGCGCTCGCGATCTGGCGGGGTGCCGCCGCAGACTTCTTCCAAGGCGCGGCTGAGCGCATACGGGTCGCCGCCCTCGATCTTCAAAGGCTCTGGCAGCGGTCCGCCGTCTCTTTGGCGGGTAAGCTCGCCCTTCCGCGATCAGGTGGTCAAGTGCTGTCTGTTTGACCTCGGGCTTTGATTGGTCGTCGTGTGTCGTGTCCGCCTCCTCGGGTGGGCGATCCGACCTCGGGGTGGTCGATATCTTCGGGCTCGATCATCTCTGGCTCCGTCTCGTCGAGAACGGCACGCAGCAGCCTTCGTAGCTTCTGCTCGCGCTGCTGCGCTTCTCGCCATTTGCGCCAGTGACCATGAGACTCCCTCTCGGCGCTGTTTCGTTGCGATTCCAGCTCCCGCTCGCGCTTCCGTGTCATGCCTGCCACTTCCTCGGGTCGGGCGATCCGACCTCGGGATGATCGATGTCTTCGATTGTGATCCTGAGCGGCGGCGAGTCGCTGTCCGGGGTCTTCATTCGGCCCGTCTTTTTGAGCCACCACTCGATGAGATCGATCAGTTCGACTCTCTCTTCGTCGGGCACATCGAAGGGCAGCTCGGCGGGTCTGAGGCCCGACGCGTACACGGAGATCCCACGACCGAGCGGACGAACGTAGACCGGCCCTTCAATGACCAGCTTGCCCTGCCGTGCGATCCGTTCGCCGACGGCTTCGGCCTCTTCCAGCAACTCCTTGAAATACGGGTCGCGTTCGGCTTCGCGTAGCTCGTCAATGTCGATCACCGCAGCGGGCTCGATCAGGTAGTCCGTGCTTCTCCGAATGCGCGGGCGGCGGCGACGGAACGGTCTCGGCCTTCTTCTCATGATGCCAGCCCAAGGTCGCGGCGAGCTTCACCGACTCGCTGCGTGAGCTGCATCTCGGTTTCGGCGTTACGGACGAGGTTCGACAACGGCGTGTCCAGGGCGTACGCGATATTTGCGAGCTTTTCCCAGGTCGGGTTGCGTATCCCCCGTTCAATGCCCGACAGGTAGGTCGTGTGTATGTCGGAGGCGTGCGCCAAATCTTCGATCGTCATGTGTCGCTGCTTGCGCAGGCTTCGGATGGCCCGCCCGAGTTCTCTGTTGCCGGGTCGGAGAATCACGCCTCGGCCCCCCACGCCTCCGCGCGCACGATCAGGCCGTCCAGCGCGCCGATCCGATCCTCTACCGCTGGGCGCTCCTGCTCGGGCAGCGATTCGGCGTGCCCACATTCGGCCTCCACCTGCAAGTGCAGAGCCGCGAGCAGAGCGTCGCGGTGCACCTGCAGATCGATCTCGACATCCCGCGTACAGGCAGCCGCGGTGTCGCCTTCCTCCCAGCCGACCACGTCCAAGAGCCCACGGGCGCGATCGAAACGATCCAACGGCTCGACATAAGACTCGCAACGATGCTCCCGACCCCCATGCTCCACGACCTCGCAGATAGCCTCGGCGGCCTGCCCCAACACCGAGTGCAGGCCGATACGCAAACACCCGACCATCCCCGCGTCCACGACAAACGTTGTGCTCATGATCATCCTTTCCGGTATGAGCAACACCGGACAGAGCACGCTTCACGGCCACACACCGAACAGCACACACACGAGGTTCTTCTCGGGCGGATACCGTTAGCAGTGGCACCGAAGCGTCTTCTTCGGTGTCACCGGCCGGGCGGGTGCGACTAACACTCGCCCGGCCACAGATTTTCGATTACGAAATAGTTAGCTCGAACCCCCAGAAATCTCAAGTCCTAGCCCCACGGTCAGGCCGCGAGGCGATACCGCCGCGGACGCTCGTTCACCTCCACCACCCGCTCATCCCGCGCCAACCGCACCAGACAGTTCGCCACTGCACCCGAAGAGCGCTCGAGCCCCTTCGCGATCCCAGACGGCCCAAGCGGCGCGCTACGCGCATTCTTCTTCAGATACCCGAGGACCAGCCCGTCCAGCTGCCCGGGCTTCAGCGGCTCGGCCGCCCGCTTGGCCGCGGCCGGTTTGGACGCTGTGCTCCTCGCTTTGGCGGCGGTCCTTGCCGTCGCGGCCCGCTTGCCGGCCGTGCTCGTCGTTGTTGTCTTCCCCTTGGCTGCGGCCCCTCCTCGCCTGGAGGCCCCGGACTTGCCCGCCCCCGGTCTCCTGGGTGCTGCGGTCGTCTTTGACATCACGCTTCTCCTTCGTTCTGGCCCCTCGGGGCTTGGTCGGAACGAACGACTAGCTCGATCTGAGCCGAAGCTCAAGTCCATCGCCCGCAGCCGACCGGGGAGCCACCGCTCCTCGGCGACCCGGCCCGCCGCGAGCCATCGGTCGCACGGCAGGCCGACCGCCGCGAACAAGACGCGTGCCCCGCGACACGACACTGGCGCCGTGCTCTGCGCCCTGGCAAAATTCCGGCCACGTGTGCGCCCACGCGCCATTCGTGGGCATCCTGTCCGGACACCGGTGCCACACCCGTGCCGTACGCGCCTACCCTACGCCGACGCAGAACAACCCCATAGCCCGCGGCCCCGCATGGCGCGCACGGAGCCCTAAACACGCCCGTTCGGTCACGCCGTCTGCACAAAACGGAACCCTATTGGAACCTTGAGCCCCCACCAGAGGCCCGAAAAACCGCATCACAATGAGATTTTTCGGCTATCGGGGCGACCGGTTAGGGTTGGCTTGAATACAGGGGATTTGGGCTTTCTGCATCCCGTTTGCAGCCCTCCCGGCCATCTCGATACCGGCTTGGCGCTCGCCCAGACCCGGCGTATGCCATGCTAAACGCCCGTATAGCGACGCTTACGCAAAGGCGGGTCCTCCGCTATCGCTCGTATGCCCTGCCGCGCGGGAGTACGTGCCGGACGAGTACGGTCTGCGCGGCGGGGTCGTAGTCGAAGATCACCCGCCAGTCGCCGACGCGCAGCCGGAAGTGCTCGCTGCCCGTGAGCCGCCTGACATCGAGCGAACGATCATCGGCACTGAGACGGTCCAGCGCCCGCAAGACCCGCACACGGATCGGCGGATCGAGACGCCGCAGCTCCTTCTCGGCGGTGCGCGTGAAGCGCAGCGCGCGCTCGCCGCTCACTCGGCTCCGAGGTCTTGCTTCACCTGCGCGTAGGAGACGATACGACCCGCGGCGATGTCGGCGTCGCTGGCGGCGAGCGCTGCGTGTTCCTCAGGGCTCAGCGGCTCGTCGTCCTCGGGACGCGAATCCAGCCAGTCTCCGAAGCTCTGGCCGCGCGCAGCGATGAACTCAAGGGTCGCCTCGGCTTCCTGCTCGGTCAGGTCTTCGACTCTCTCGCGCAGCTTCTCCTTCGCCGTCATGGATCAAATGGTAGCGGCAGGGGTCACGCGACACGCGGCTGCTCGGCTGGCGCTGGCGTGGCCGCAACAAGCTCCGCGATCCGTCCGGCTACGGCATCGACATCACCAAGTATCTCGTGCTCCCATACGCGCACGACCGTCCAACCATTCGATCGAAGCGCTAGATCTCCCTCTCGGTCCCTTCTTACGTTCGCCGCGAGCTTGGGCATCCAATAGGCGGAGTTCGTCTTCGGGTCGGTTGCGTGCTCCGGGCAGCGGTGCCAGAAGCAGCCATCACAGAAGACGGCGACGCGCGCGCGGGAGAAGATGATGTCAGGACGTACCCGGACACCTTCGATGCGAAGGAGGACATCCTTGCGGAAGCGAAGACCGCGCCTGTGAAGCCGCGACCGCAGCGCGATCTCAGGCTGCGTGTCGGTGTGTCGGTTTGAACGCATCGAGCGCCGCACTCCCTCGGTTGCCGCCCAACTGCCCGCGCTCGCGCCTTCTCCCATGGGCCTCCCCATGCCCTAATCATCGCTCATACGAGTTGAGCACCGCTCATGCACGATCTCTCTCGGTTCGCCGTCCTGACATGGGGAATCGTCGTCCGCCCCGGCCTCGATACTGATGAGCAAGAGCCCGTGACGACAAAGCCCTCGAATACGCCGCCCGATCGGATCCTGCTTAAGGGCCTCACCAGCCAGCAGGAAGAGGCCGTCCAAAGCGACGCCAGGCGCCTGCTTATCGTGGCCGGTGCCGGCTCAGGCAAGACGGAGGTTATCGCCCGGCGTATCGCCTGGGATGTCGCCGTCCGCGGCATGGCGAGAGAGAAGCTGACCGCGTTTACGTTCACGGAGCGCGCCGCCGAGGAGATGCAGTTTCGTGTGCGACGACATCTCGGGCGGCTGGCGAGCAATGGCGACAGCCCGACGCTGGGCGGGATGTATGTCGGGACGATCCATGCCTTCTGCCTGAAGCTGCTGCGTGATCTGGAGCCCGACACATTTCACAACTTCGACGTGCTTGACGATGGCGGGAGATACGCCCTTGTCGAGCGACGCTGGTATTACCTGCTCGCTGGCAAGCCGCTCCAAGAGGCGTTCCTCGCTGCGGGTCTCGCAACGGGACACTTCGACTGCATAGACCGCTTCCTTCATGCCTACGACCTGCTCAATGAGTACCACCAGCTTGACGTCAGACTGGCGCCTGGTACGCCGCCTGGCCCCGGCCGTGAAGAGGAGGACTGGTGTGCGGGTGCGCGGCTGGCGACGAAGGTTGGAAAAGGAGAGGCAGCACAAGCCTTCGCTGAGACGGCGGCGCGCTATTACGCTCTGCTCCGCTGCCGCCGCTTTCTGGACTTCTCGACAGCCCAGGCCGAGCTGCTTCGCCAAGTAGAGGCGGACTCCGAGGCACGGGACGCGCTGCGCGAGCGCGTCGAGCACCTCGTCGTCGATGAGGTGCAGGACATCAACCCGGTCCAGGCACGTCTGATCGAGATCATCACTGAGGAGAGCGGCAAGCTCACCGCAGTCGGCGACCACAGGCAGGCGATCTTCGGCTGGCGCGGAGGCCGCGTCGAGATCATGGGCGAGCTCCACGACAAGCTGGCGGCATCAACGGACGGCCAGGTGCTGCGGCTGGATGACAACTTCCGCTCGACACCACGGATCATTGACCTCTCCAACCGCTGGTCGAAGACCATATCCCCACCGGGCGGGATGGAAGCGCCTGACATGACACACGGCCGCGAAGACCGTGACGATTATGAGTCCGCCCATGTCGCCTTCATCAGCTTCGATGAGCGCGAGGACGAGGCAGAGTGGATCGCGCAGACGGTGGAGCGGATGGTAGGCGCAAAGCAAGGTGCAGCCCACGACGACAGTGAGGGCGAGCGGGGCCTGCGCCACGCCGACGTTGCGATTCTACTTCGTAGTGCGACCCAGGCGCGCGTCTACGGAGACGCGCTGCGGCGTCGAGGCATCCCCGTCGTGTTCCGTGGCTCCGACCTTTTCGCCCAGCCCGAGGTGTTGCTTATGCTCGGTGCCCTGGCCCGGGTCGCCGGCGTCGAGGCCTTCATGGGGCGAGCACTGCTCGGCTTCATCGCCGAGTCACTGGACTGCCCGCCCGACCCGGAGTCGGTGATCCGCTCGGCCGCAGCCGAACTGCGCGCCCGCCGCCTGCCGGTTGCCAAGGACGCCGCCGACAGGCTGTTGCTCTTGGCCGACTTGCTACATGCGCGCATATACGAGGGCAAGGCGCCGCGCGTCGCCGAGTCGCGCCGGCTGCGATCTACAGCAGCGCGGGCGATGCTGACGGGAGGACCGCCGCAGCGTCGGGTGTTCCCGCAGGCGATCTTCCACTGTCTACTTGAGGAGGCTGGAGTCGCCGACGTCGATGCGCTCGGGACAGCCGCCGAGACGGCCATGTTCCATCTCGGCGCATTGTCACGCTTGGTCACAGCAATCGAGACTCCGGGCTGGACGACGCCTGGGGATCTACGCTCCCAGGTGATCGGCCTTTGTGCCTGGGGTCCACACGGCTCACGCCTGCCGGAGGCAGACCTGCTCACCACGCCCGACGCAGTGAGTATAGGCACCATCCACAGCGCCAAGGGTCTTGAGTGGCCCGCTGTCTTTGTAGCCGATGTTCGCTCGCGCCGTTTCCCCAGCCAGCGAGCGAAGACCAAGCCGAAGCTCCCCTATGAGGGAGGCCTGGCGCGCGTAATCGACCCTACACAGCTCGCTGACACCGACAACTACGACGACGAGCGGCGCCTGATGTACGTGGCGCTGTCCCGAGCCGAGCGCTATCTGTTCGCTACCTGCTCGGGCTCTGCACGATCCATGTTTCGCAAGGAGCTGGAGCCGCTCGTTGAAGCCGTCGGTGGCATCGTCTCCGATGACCCGGCGGCGGCTCCGGGCAAGTTGCACATGCGACCCGGACGCCGCGACGCCGACGCACAGCGGCTCGTTTCGTCTTTCTCGGATTTGCGCTACTACCTGGAGTGCCCGCACGACTTCTACCTGCGGAAGGTGCTTGGCTTTGCGCCGACCATCGATCAGGCGTTCGGGTATGGCCGCGGGGTGCATAACATCATGCGGGCGATCCACGCCGATCCGGCGCGCTGGTCCGAACTGGCGCGCGATCCCGAGGCGCTGCAGGCCGAGCTGCGCGGACTGGTCGCCCAAGGTCTGTTCTATCTGCGCTATACGACCGGCGAGCCCCTACTCAACATGCAGGAGGCTGGGGTGCGCGTCATCGCCGACTACGTGCGTACTTACGCCGACGAGTTGTCCAATCTGACCTTCGAGCCCGAGCGTGAGTTCGAGACGCTGCTTGAGGAGGAGCAGGTGCTGATCTCTGGCGCCATCGACGTCGTGCGCCAAGACGATCCACCCAGGGTGACTCTGATTGACTTCAAGAGCGGCGACGCCGAGCGTGACAGCGCGGTCAAGCTCGACTCCGAGGAGATGAGGCTCCAGGTCAGCCTATACGGCATCGCCGCCCGTGCCGAGATGGCTTACGAGCCAGAGCAGGGACTCGTCCGCTATCTTGCGGAGACCAATCCCGCAAACCGTGAGCTGACAGTGCCCTTGACCGAGGCAGCACTGATCGAGGCGGCCGATACCGTAACTTCCACGGCTCGCGCGATCAAGCAGCGAGACTTCCACCGGGGACCACCTGCGAGGGCACGCGACCAGGACGACGGCCCCCGCTGCGCACGTTGTGACTTCCGCGGCTTCTGCGGAGTTCGAGATCGCGTCGTCTGACTCAGGCGACTTGGTGTACCGGCACGGACGTTTGGCCGTCGGCTCTATCAGATGACTGCTGCTGCGATGGCTGTGGCGGCCTCACACTCTGTCGTCGTAGGGCAGCCGCGATGACCCTGGCGTGTCTGTATACGAACTCGGGCGGCAGAGCGTTACCAATCAACTCCGCGATCGAATACTTCCCAGAGCCGGCAACCTCATTGAGGGGCAGCCGATAATCAGGCGGGAACGTCTGTAGCAGCGAGGCCTCGCGGAGGGTGATTGCCCGGTCGGCAACCGGATGCAGGAAGCGACCCTTGGATGGGTTGATACATCCGCCGGTAATCGTTGGGGCCACGCCATTCCACGCCATTCGGCCATACACGTCGTGGAAGCCGTCCATTCGCCTATGGCAGGGAAGCTGCCACTCCTCGCCGAGATCGCGGCGACTGCCGCCATCCTTGGGAACCAACGCGATCAATTCGCGGATTTCAGCCGTCCGATGCTCGCCGTGGTCATGGAGAGGGTCGCCACTGCTTCCTGCCGGGGGAAGTGATCCAATGAGATCGCGCACAGTCCTCACCCGTGAATCCCGCCTAGCAAGGCGTGGTACTCCGTCGCGCAGAGCGACCAGCACATACCTTCGCCGCCGCTGCGGTACACCGAAGGCTGCGGTATCGAGCACGTCGTCCGTAACCGCATATCCGAGTTTCCGAAGGATGCTGCGAAGTCGAGCGCTACGACCGTCTTGCGCCAGACCGGGGACATTCTCCATCATCACGGCCCTTGGCAGGAACTCTCTCGCGTAGGAGGCCATCTGCATAACAAGCGCATTGCGTCGGTCTGCCACCCGACGACCGCCGTTCAATGTCCGCATGGTCGAGAAGCCTTGACACGGCGGACAGCCCGCAAGGAGATCGAGATCTCCGGGCTCCAGCCCGAGCGTACAACGCATCCTGGCCGGATCGAGATGGCGGATGTCACTCTGCCACACGGCCGTCTCCGGGTGGTTGGCGCGGTAGGCCAGCACAGCCAGCGGCTCCACGTCGATGGCCCCCAGCACGGCGAAGCCAGCACGGCGAAGCCCGGTGGTCAGACCGCCCGCACCACAGAAGATGTCAACTGCGGTGAGCTTCATGCCTATTTTCCGCCAGACCTCGACATCACCGAAGCGCAAGCATCGCATAGCCGTCGGTGCAACTGCTCTGAGGGCAACCCGACGGGCAGCACCCGCCGCCTGGCGATCTTCCGGTTCCGACCCCCGACGGTGCGGTGCGGGCTCGCTGCACCTAATTGTCTCTTGCGGGTCGGCGCGGGCTCTGCTCTGCTCTCCCGCCCCAAGACATCGTTGTGGCCGGGCGAGTGTTGACGCACCCGCCCGGCCTGTGGACAACCGAAGACGCGCTTCGGATGCCACGCTCGACACCGTAGCTCTCCAGGCTGCGGGTCCAGGCATGGCTGCGCCGGGCGGCTTCTTCGGCCGACCGAACGGAGCGACCATGCACATCGTCATCCCCGACGAGCTTGTCCCGCTGTTGCGTGACGGGCTCTACTTCGACCTGCACGGCCAACTGGAGGAGGCCGGCGCCTTGATCGAGCCTCGCGGCCGAGCGGATATCCGCGCCGCGGTCGATGGCTGTTTAAGCCGAGCGAAGGGCACTCGGGCGCTGCTCGATGTCGTGGGCTGGATCGAGCCCGTCGATCCCCCGTCCGTCGTGGAGGTTGACGTGCGCAAGCACAAGACGGCGCTGCTGCGGACGCTCCTGACACGCATCGAGTCCGAGCACAGTGTCGAGGAAGACCCAGAAGTCAGCGACGAGGCTCGCGCCATAGCAAAGGCGCGGATCAGCCAGCTCGCGGACCTCATCGTCCAGGCGGAGGGGAGCGCGGTATGAGCACGGTCACGGTCCCGGTGCGGCTGGTGAACGTGATGCGCGAGGTACTCGTTGAAGAGGTTGCGAACTGCGCGGAAGAGATCAAGGACTCCGGCCACAGTCACCCGGACCTCGGGATCGACCCGCAGGAGCTTGAGGACTTCGAGGTCTACCGGACGCTACTGGAACAGGTCGGGGCGATACGCACCACACCGACGATCGCGGTCGAGCTGAGGCTGCGCCGCCGGACACACCGCGAGGCACTGACGGCGGCGTTGTACCGGCGGGTGGAGTTCGAGCGGTATCTGATGGACGTAGACCGCGACTACCCCGAGGGCGCCAGGCAGGCTCGCATATCCCGACGCCACATCAAGCAGATCGAGACGTTCCTCGCCGCCGTTGGCCTTGAGAAGCGCGGCAACACCCAAGCCGAAGGGAGCAACGTATGAGCGCGTCGAAGACCCCGATAGCCCCGGATGAGGACGAGCTTGCCGCCGAAGAGAACCCGCAGCTTAAGAGGCTGATCGAAGCGATGAACCGGCGCGTGCCGTCTGAGGAAGACCGGAAGCTGCTGCTCGCGCTCGGTCGCGCGGTCGGCCAGCTACGCGAGGAGCGACGGATGACCCCGGCCGAGCTTGCCTGCGCCTCCGGCATCAAGCGGGAGGAGCTTGAAGCGATTGAAGCCGGACGAGCATACCCCGGCCGACGGAGGGCTCGGCATCGAACCTTGCGGTACTCGTGATGTCCTACGCCGATATCAACCGCGTCGTCCTCGTCGGCCGTCTCACGCGCGACCCCGAGCTGCGAGCCCTGCCTTCCGGCAGCACCGTCTGCGGCCTGTGCATCGCCTGCAACGGCGTCCGCAAGGACGGCAACGTCTACCAGGAGCGTCCCAACTACTTCGACGTCTACGTCTTCGGAGCCCAAGGGGAGAACGTCGAGCGCTATCTGCACAAAAGCTCCCGCGTGGCCCTCGCAGGCCGCCTGGAGTGGCGCGAGTGGGAAACCGCCGACGCCCACAAGCGCCAGGCCGTCAGCATCGTCGCCGATTTCGTTCAGTGCCTTGACCCGTCCACGGGCTCAGGGCGCAGCGAGGGTGAGGACGACGACGCGCTTGACGAGGACGACCCGGCGACGGACGGCTAGGCGTGATGGTCGCGCTCGGCCGGAGGATTCGACAAATGCGCGAGGAGCAGGGGATGACCCCGGCCGAGCTTGCATGTGCAGCGGATATCGACCGGGCGTATCTGGAAGCACTCGAAGCCGGAGAACTCACTCCGGCCGACGACTTGCTCGCCGTATTGGCCGCAGGATTCGTCAGCAACTCCGAAGTGCGCGAAGACGAGGGTCAGTCGGACACGACCAAGCGCAGGCCGCCATCAAAGGCGCTGAGCGCGCGTAGATGGCCGTGGCGCGCATCCCACTCGCCAGAGGCGAGGTCAGCCGACAACGCCGCGACCGCGCGCTGCTCAACGCCCTCGGGCAAGCGCGGCCAAACGGACTGAGCGGCCCGCAGAGCGGGGTCCAGATACGCCTCCGGCCGGGCGTAGTGCGCCTCGAAGAAACCATCCTCACAGTCGGCCGGGATCAGGACAGGCTCGATGCGAGCACCGTCGAGGATGTCGGCTACGGCGTCGATCGTGGGGAAGCGCTCGCGGTCGTCTGTAAGCGCCTCGGGTAGGTAGTCGCTAATCATCCAGTAGCCCGCCAATACGTCGATGTCGAAGGTGAGCACGACGACCGGGCCGCGGGCGACACGCCGCAGCTCGCGCAGGCCCACCGCCGGGTCGCGCCAGTGGTGCAGCGTGATAATCGCCATTGCCGCGTCGAAGGCGTCATCATCCAGCGGCAGCGCCTCGGCGCTGGCGATGACCGCCGGGGCAAGGTGGGCTTGGCGTTGTGCGCGCATCCCGGCCGAGGGCTCGACCGCGAGCACGTAGCGGTCCTCGGGCTCGTATGAGCCGCTGCCAGCGCCGACGTTCAGGACAGTGCGCGCATCGCCAAGCGCCGCGAGGATGCGGGCGGCGATCCGTGTGTCGGCCTGCCGGTGGCGCGGGTAGTCCGGGGCGTGCCGGTCGTAGTCAATGCTCGCATCACGCACTGGACCCGCACTCTACGCCCAAGCCTCGAAAGGCAGGCTCGAAGGCGCGGAGATTTTTCCGCCGCGGGCTCTGCTCTGATCGCGCCAACAAGCGAAAACCGATGCGGCCGAGCGGGATGCTTGCGACACCCCGCCCGGCCAGTAGCACCGAAGAACCACCTTCGATGCCACGCCCCACCGTAGCTCTCTACGGATAGCTGGTCGTGCTCCTGGCGGTTCCTCGGTGCGCCGAAAGGAGGTCAGATGAGCGCCGAGCCCCGAACATCGGGTGAAGACGAGGCCACGAGCGCGCCCGCGCTGCTTCTCTACGGCGAGGAGCACACAAACCTGGCGCTGGCCGACGAGCTGGCGCTCGACGGATACGACGTACACCGCGCCAGCGACCCCGCCATGCTGCGCGCCGCGTGCGACACGCGCGAGATCGCACTCGTCATCTTCGGCCGCGCGGCCGATCGTGGCGCGGGCCTCGACGTGCTGCGCCGACTGCGCGTGGGAGAGTTCATGCCCGAGGTCAATCCGCGGTTGCGCGCGCTATGGATGAGCCCGAACGGCGAGCTTGGCGACGTGCTGCGCGGATTCCAGGCCGGTGCCGATGACGTGATCCGCACCCCCTTCGCGTACCCCGAGTTTCGCGCCCGTGCGCAAGCGCTCATCCTGCGCCGCGACCTCACCGACACGCCCGGCGTGATCGAGTACGGGGAGCTTCGGATCGACACCGCCGCACACGAGGTCACGATCAGAGCGACCCCCATCGGTCTGCGCCGGCTGGAGTACGCGCTGCTCGTGCATCTTGCGAGCGACCCTGCCCGCGTCTACACAAAGGACGAGCTGCTGCGGGCCGTGTGGGGCATCGGTTCGGGAATCGTGACGAGGACCTTGGACTCGCACGCCTCGCGGCTGCGATGCAAGCTCGCCCGTGCCGGCGCTGAGGGCTGGGTGACCGCCACCCGCGGCGTCGGCTACCGCCTCGCCCCGAACCCTCTCGCCTGCATCCCGCGACCGGCGTCGCACGATCGCGCCATCCACGTAACAGCTTTGTGTCCTGCGCCCACAACGCCATAGGCGCGCTGTAGAGCTGAGAGTCAGCCATCGCCAGATGGCCTCGGCGCGGGGTTGGCGCCCCGCCCGAGACCGTGACACAGGAGGTAATCGCTCCCATGCTCGACCAACGTAGCTCAACCGAATCCGAAGCGCACGCCTTCCTCGACCGCGCGATCCTCGGGCTCCTCCTCGATGACGACAAACAGCGGCCCTGGTCAGAAGCCGAGATCACCCGCGAAATCAGCACCCCCGGCCACGTCCCCGCCAGCCTCAAACGCCTACGCACCGGCGGACTCGTCCACCGCTGGAACGATCTCGTGACCGCCACACGCTCAGCCGTGCGCTTCCACGAGATCACCCAGAGCGGCGACCCAGCCTCAGCCGAGGAGCGACACCACGACAAAGCCGTCCTCGAATCCCTGCTGGTGCGCGCCAGCGAGGGACAGCGCCCAATCTCAGAAGACGAGCTACGCGAGGCCTTCGGCGCCAAGGAGACGCAGCAGAAGCTCGCCATCACCGACGCGCTCAACCGCCTCGACGCAGCCGGCCTCATAGAACGCCGCGGCGGCCGAGCCATCGCCTCCGAGGTAGCCGCCTACTTCGACCGCATAATGACGCTTTGAGCATGAAGGGTTGGGCAGGTGCGTTTACCACCGGGGATGGAACGCCCCGGGAGTACAGAAGGTCCCCGATCAGCCGGCGGGGGAGGACTATTCATCAGTAACGGTTTGTGGCGAAGGCGTCCATGCACCAGCCGACATCAAAACTGCCGCAATCTCCTCCACACTCGACCATCGCGCGTCCAAGATGCCCTGCGCCATATCGACCGCCCGGTACAGTGCCGCCTCAATCCCATCCCGCGGATGACCTTTGAGAAGGTGCGCTATCCGGGCGGGATCATGGTCGTGTCCGATCGTTTCAAGATCGGCTGGCGTAACGCCTTCCTCGAACAGCGGCAAGAAGTCGTCAACATCACGGAGGAATGCTTGGGGACTCCCCACGCAAGAGAGTTTGAGCGCCATGCCTTCGGCCCTGAAGCCAGCCGTGAGCATTGCCAATTGGGCCTCCTGAGATGGGGGAGACGATTCGGTGAAGCACGTCAAGCCTGACCGCTCGTCCACGAGCCATGCCCGGCGTACCTCGTAGCCAACAGCGAGGCCGACGACCACATGACCTGCCTCGTGGAATGCCGTGCGGTCTCGCACCAGCATGTTCATTTCTCGAATCGGCAGGCTCGGTGGCGGGATCAGACATTGACGCGACAGCTTACGGCGTACTTGGCGTGACGACTACGCTAACCCCCAGCCTCGTGCTGGGCATATACTGAAATGGACTCATCTCATCAGGAATCGTCGCTCGATCGGATGGGACGCTAGTCCGTTCTGTGTGATCGCTCTAACAGCAAAGAGATAAACCCCGCGGCCGACGTGTGTGTAGATTCTTGGTGACGTGCATGTAGTAAATCTCTCGGGCGCCTGCTTATGTTTTTTCGCCGCACGCCTCGTAAGGGCACATTGAAACCGTGCTAGGCTGCCTACCGCCGCGAAAGTGAAGCGCGCCTTGTGGGTGCGGGAACTGATTGCCACGTGCAGCAGCTTTATAGTCGGGATAGTACGCGAGCTCACGCTGCTAGAGGTAGTGACGCGGGTAAAGGTCGCGGTCACCATCTCGTTCGTGTCGCCTGTGAGTTCGCAAGTGCCCGGCCCCGAGCACGCTCCACCCCATCCCGCAAAGCTGGAACCCGCTGCTGGAACAGCGCTCAGATTGATCTTTGCACCAAGGGTAACGGGCTGCGTGCAGGTGGCTTGACATATGAACGAGCCAGTGATAACTCCAGCGCCGCTACCGGCAAACGTGACCATCACCGTAAACTGTGGAACTCCAGGATCATATTCGTTCGAGCCAGCGCCAGCCGCGACGGCTTCCTTCCACGAGTAGTAGTACGGAGGCTGTTCCGATGCGGACTGAATGATGAGGGCGGAGGATTCCCGGCCACTGGAAGACACTCCAGCCGAAGCGCCCATGCCGAGGGTGGCGAAGCCTTCATAGAACACGACATGACGATGTCCCCACCCCACGCTTTCATCGGAGTACATCCAAATGTAATAGCCCCAGAGTGCATTCGGAAACGCCGCCCAATCAGCCCCATAAAACGGCGCCCACGGGGACTGCTGCGCAGGCGTCGGGTCGCGTTCGGCCTTCATACCTTCTTCCGCAACCGTGTCCAGCTCCGCGTTTAGACCGGGCACTGGCGGCAACGAGTATGCGGTCCGGTCCAGATTCGCTAGGATGAACATCTGCCGATCGGGCGAGAGTGCCGTGAAGTTTGCGGGAAGGTTGTAGGGAGGCAGTCCCATTTCACCGCGCGCCCTGTCAAGGTAGAAGACAGCCGCATTCTCGCATTCGGGCGAGGTTGGTCCAGGCGTCCCTGGCCGTTCGTAGCAGGATGCTGGAAAAGCCCCCAGCAACAAATCCCTTGAAGGATCGGGAGGGACTGCCCACGCTGAACCAGTGACCAGGCCAATGGACGCAGCACCCACAAGAAACAGGAGCTTCAATACGCTCCACGTACTCAATATATCTCTCCAGGCCTCATACAGTCTATGGGACTTTTACCGGCAATGTCGCGTTTTCTTCGTTCGGCTCCGTACCGGGCACGTCGCCGTGTTGAAGCCCCCAGCACTCAACAGTCCCCGACGTGAGCGCGGCGCATGAATGCCACAGGCCAGCTCCCACGCTGGCTACGCCGGAGAGCCCCGACACAGCAACTGGCTGCAGGCTACAGGCTACTTGTTTCTCCGAACTCGGTCCGCATAGCCTCGGACCGGTGTCTGTACCGTTTCCCAGATCGCCTGACCAGTTCTCGCCCCAACACATCGCTACCCCAGTCGCGCGGGCAACGCACGTGTGGTCATCGCCAGTGCTGACGGACACTGCGTCGGCAAGACCGGAGACTTCGACCGGCGCACTGCTACTACTTTCGCTGCCAGTGCCAAGTCCGCCATACGTTCCCATTCCCCAACACTCGACGTGTCCGCTTCGCATGAGCGCGCAAGTCTGGAACTCTCCGGCGGTGATTGACGCCACTTCGCTTATACCCACTGGCTGTGGGGTGTCGTTGCCGCTGCTTGGAAAACTGAGTGTTTCACTGCCCCAGCACTCCATTGTGCCTGATGAAAGTAGGGCACATGAATGTTCGCCGCCTACCGCTACAGCCGTGGCATCAGTAATGCCGTCTACTTCGACTGGAGTGCGGCTGCACGGATATCCTTCGGGCGGGGAGTTGACGTAGCATGTTTCAGGCCCCGCCTTGGTCCCGTCGCCGAGTTGTCCCGACCAGTTGCGGCCCCAGCAGTCCACATGGCCTGTAGCAAGTGCGGCGCAGGCATGTGTCTCGCCCACACTCACCGATACCGCGTTAGAGATACCTGCGACGGCAACCGGGGTGCCCGTGGGTTGGGTGTTTCCGTCTCCCAGTTCACCAAATGTGTTGTATCCCCAACAGTCAATTACGCCGGTGCCGACGACTGCGCACGACGACTCCTCACCCGAGCTAACCGTATGAGCTGTGGTGATCGTCGGGATCGGGTTGGGTCCGTAGCCTGATCCGCCGAGGACGTATGGGTTGGCTCCGAACCCCCAGCAAGCTACTTTGCCGTCTCGTAGTAGCGCGCATGAGAAGAATCCACCAGAGCTGACAGCAGATGCATTGGTGATGTTGATCGGCGGCGGTGTCGGGTTTGGTCCACCGCCCGGCGGTCCGCTACCTCCTGAGCCACCACTCCCCCCTCCGCCTCCGCCCGTGCCGGAAGTCGCACAGAAGTTTCCTCCGAGCTGCCTAGTAAAGAGCGCGGGGGTCTGGGGTGTGCTCAGATGCCAGTCGAAGGAGCTCCCCCTCCGCTGAGAACTGCCCAAACTTCGCGTCCCAGAGGCAGGACCCTGGCTGAGCCGTGAAGTCAAGGCTGCTACCCACGTTCATCGTGAGGCTCGCGACACCCCCAGCACCGACACCCGCCTTTACAGTAAGCCCAATCCCTGCTGTAGCCTGTGCGAACTGTTTGGCAGTTAGCGTGAAATGCGGGTTGGCAAACGACACATCGGGGATCAAGAGCATAGTTGGCGGAACACCGATGGTGTGACCGCCTGCTTCGACTTCGATCGAGCCGCCGGAGTTGAGCACCCCGCCCACGGCCGCCGATCCGTTCAAGTCGCCTTCGATGCCTGCTGTCACTGGAATCGGTCCCGCCATACCGTCTGCGTAGAACGCAGCGCTCACTGAGCACGAGAGACCGGCACCAGCGGTTACTTCAATACCCGCTTCCACCGTGAAGTGGACATCGGCTCGAACCCCATCTGTGATATGCACCCCGAAGACATCGGCCGTGGACCAACCACCCGAGAACGATACGTCCTTGATCCGCCGATAGGGAGTGAGCCCAGATGGTAGACCACAGCCAGCAGAGAAATCTGCGGTGTGCGCCTGAGTCTCATTTAGGGGAACGTTGAACTGGAAGTCAGGAGCGACTTCGTAGATGCTCGCAGCGCGCAGCGAGATGAGCGTGTTACCGGCTCGATAGGAGACCGCAACAACGTGGGAAAGCAACCCGCGCGGCAACTGGAAGTTAGGCGCCATCGAGACGATCGCGCGTGGCGCAAAAGTACGATGTCCGCTCAATACAACCGACGACGGATTTTCAGGTGGCCCCGCGACCGAGATGACTCCGCCACGGAGCGTCTTGACCCCAGGATTGATGATTGATCCGTACGTCCCCACGAGGCTCGCATGGTGCCCACCGCGCAGGCGAACGCTCGTTGTGTTTCGCACCGGCCGCCCAATCGCGCCCTTCTTTATAGACCCATGTGTACGGCTGATCGTCACCGGGCGCAGCGTGAGCCGGTAAACCCCCGCCCGGGCCTTAGAGATCGTTAGCCTCGTAGTCGAGACGGACCGCACCAGTCCGCCAGGGCCACGCAAGACCCCACGCACGGCCTGACCAAGCGGTATCCCGACAATGCGAACGCTCAACGAACCAGCTGCGGTCGTACTCTCGCCGCCGGGCGCAGCTCGCGCCCAGCTGGCTGCGGCCACTGCATTGAGGACAGCGAGGACGAGCACAATGGCGACGGGCAGGAGCCGAACCGACGGTCTATGTCGGTCGGCGGCGAAGCGGATCAAGCGAGCGAATATGTTGTCTGCCAGAGGTGCCATCTTCCGGTCAACGCTGACTGCGGCCCATTTTCTGAGAGTCGGGCACGCGCATGTTGGCGCTCAGCAGCACGTCTGGTCTCCGTCCCCGGAGAAGTCACGGTCCGCCTCTTAGCGGAAGAACGCTACTGGAAGCTCGCTGCTTGTGCGGCTACGCGACCTCGATCCCGGTTTGACCCGCTGGACGAGATGTTCGAGCCCACCTCTACCCAGGTCCGCCCGGGCGAGCTGAGCCGACTGAGGGATGTGCTCATCAGAGGAAAGGTCGAGTGAGCAGCGCTGTCGTCTTCCAAGACCTCTCGCCGAGAGCATCGACCGACGCCAGCGAGGAACAGTGGCTCGGCCGCCTAGCCGATCACCTTGAAGACCACGATCACGTGCTCCACCTAACAGGAGCCAGCCGCGTCGATGACGAGGACGACCCAGCGCTACGACGAGGCGCGGACGGCAATTGGTGGGCGGGACGCTTCATAGGCGAGCTGCGCTTCGAGGACCGCGAGCTACGCATAGAACCACGCCTCGGCATCGACGTTGTAGGCGCCTGGCTCGCCCACGCCCTCAACCTGACCGTCGTTCCCAAGGCAGCGGCATCGGCGTCCCGCGGCCCGTTGATCGTTCAGCTCATAGACCGCGTTTGGTCGGCGGCGGTTGCTGATGCGGCTCGTCACGGCGGGCCTCGGCTGCGGCGAGCTTCACGTCACGACGACTTGTTCATACGGGGCAGGCTCGACGCGCCCGCGACGATCCGTCATCGCATCGGCCGCCGGCCGCTCGTTGCGACGATCCGCACCGAGCGCGACCTCGACAACCCGGTTGCCCGCGTACTGGTCCTAGCTGACCGTGCGCTCCGGTCGCTGCTCCCGGAGCAACCCACATGGCGTCCAGTGCTGACCAGCGAAGTGCTCAGTCAGGTGCGCGCCGTGGTCGGCGGTCAGCCCAGCCTCCCGGACGCGAGCGACTTGCGGCAGGTCCGCTACACCCCGATTACGCGGCGCTTTGAGTCGGTTGCACACCTCTCATATGAGATCGCTCGCCGTCGAGGACATCTAACCTCAGCCACCAGTGCCGACGCCGCTGGCGTCCTGATCGACGTGGCCGAGCTCTGGGAGCTGTTCCTTGTGCACTGCGCACGGCGCGCGTTTGGACCAACGCGGGTCGAGCACGGCACCTTCAAGCGTGACGGCGCGTCTCTGCTGGTGTCGATCCCCAAGCCCAACACGCAGCTCGGGCGACTCAAGCCGGACATTCTCATCCGAAACGCAACCGGCGATCTGGCTGCCGTCGTAGACGCAAAGTACAAGCGACTGCGGTCGTGGCGGGGCAGTCCCAGCGGAGTGGACCGCGGCGACCTCTACCAACTAGCCAGCTACCTCTCGGGCCACAACGCTGCGCTCGGAGCGCTGGCCTACCCTCCCCACGACAGCGATTCGGCCGCCGCAGACCTGGATGGCCCCTGGCTAACACACCAAGGCCAACGTGTGCGCTTCGTTCGGCTTCCTGCGACTGCGGCCGATGCTGTGAGTGAACTTACTGCACTGGTTGGAGAAGCAACAAGCTAATCGCCACAGCTCTCCCGGCGAGGACCATCTGAATACAGAAACGTGAAGTTCTCAGGCGGCGAGACAACGCGGTTTATTGGCACTCCTTCAAGTGCCTGCTTCTCAAGTGCGGCGAGATTAAGTGCGAACATCCCATACGGCGAGCGATCCTCGGCGCGATAAGGCCATCCGTGAGGCACGGCAAGTGGTCGGCAATGCTCCCGCCAGCTCGTGTGGAGACTCCGCCAGCAAGCGTCTCCCACGGCTAGACCGTCTTGCCCGGCGCACTTCTCGATCTTGGTTGCGAGCCCAATCACAGCGCCAATCAGGTCTGCATGTCGCTTTGTTTGTGGATCACCAAGAATAACCACCGCTGCTTCACCGGCATCTACTCCGATCCGAACCTCAACCGATGGCAGCCCGACGTGCGCGAGCAAAGGGTTGAGCGCGTGAGCAACAATGGCTCGCATGTAGAGGGCACATTCACAGGCGAGGTCATTTTGGATGATAAAGCTCGGTTCGGGAAAGTAGGCAAGGAGCCCGTCGCCTGTGTACTTGAGGACATGACCCCCGAAAAGAGGTACGAGCGCAGAAAGCTCGTTTTGGAGAACGACCTGTAGTCGCGCATAGCTAGAGCCGTCAAGCTCCTGCGAAAGCCTTGTCGAGCCAACGAGATCAACCGAGAGGATCGCAAAACCAAGCTCATCGCCCGCCCGCGAGCGAAGCCACTCCTCTGACATATCCGCACACTCGGCGCTGGGTAGAGCGCCTTCCAATGCAGCCACGATGCGGGCGCGGCAGTCACCCACGTAGGCATCAAGCCGGCCTGCTTTCTGAAGCTGCAAGCCGATAGGTGATCCCGGTAGCTGGAGAGCGGCGAGGTCTTCGATCGCGCTCTGCGTGATGTAGAGATCATCGAATCGGTCATACCAGGCTCGTGTGCCGTCATCGAGCATCGCCTCGCTGTAGCGATTAGGGTCGAGACGGAGCGCGAAGTTCACGACTCTGGTCGCCTTGTCCATACTGAGGACTTGGAGGTCAAAGTCGAGGCGAATCGGTCGCTCTGCGACGGGCATCTCGGCAGGCATACGAACAAGTGTACGATGCCTTGCAGATGGTCTCGCGCGTGGGTTGGAGCGCGAGTTGTTCATCGAGGGCATACCCCCGTAGCTCAATCCCGTGCGCGCTTGGTATCGTGCCCAGATGCTCGGTGAGTGGACCGATCCTGGGCGTGTAGCCGAGCATCTATCGCGTGATATCCCGCATAGGGACATCGCCGAGGGGCTTCTGCTGGATGCGCTCCCCCAACGGGTCGAGCGGATTCTCGATCTCGGCACAGGGGATGCGCGACTGCTCGCGCTCGTGCGGTCCCGCTACTTGGGTGCTCAGGGCGTGGGGATCGACTCCTCACCGCCGATGCTCGCACGTGCCGCGGAGCGCTTCGAGGCTGATACGAGGATCAAGTTTGCCCTCCACGACCTCCGCAAGCCGCTTGCCGTGTCGGGTGTATTCGACGTGGTTATCTCAGGATTGGCGATCCACCATCTTGACAATCAGCGAAAGCAGGCGTTGTTTCGTGAGGTCTACGCACTGCTGCGCCCGTGCGGTGTCTTTGCCAATCTCGATCTTGTCGTTTCGGCGACGACGGAGCAGCACGAACGCTTCCGTCGGGCGATCGGCCGTGAAGACGACGACCCGGCTGATCGCCTCGCCGACCTGTGCGCGCAACTTGCCTGGCTGCGAGACGCCGGCTTTCAGGATGTGGACTGCGGCTTCAAGTGGATGGAGCTGACGCTGATGATCGCCGTCAGGCCCGAAAGCCTTGGGGGCGTCGATCCAATCTGATCCGTCAGCCCCAGTCGCGCCCGTTTACACGAGAACGGCGGACGGTCCTGCCACTCATCCCACTCAGGATCGACCACGTTAGGCATCGCCGCTCACGCAAGCCTACGTCGCCGGCAAGCGGAAGCCTGAGACACGACGGAAGCCGAGCTGTTCATAGAACGGGTCCGCGCAGGAGATCACGTCAAGCCGCAGGCAGCGTGTGCGGGCTCGCGCCTCCGCGATCAACCGCCGCGCGACACCCTCACGGCGATGTTCGGCGGCGACCACGAGCACCGCGAGGAACGCCTGAACCTCGCCATCGCTGAGAACTTGGGCGGCCCCGATGACGGTCTGATCGGACGAGAGCGCCACAAGGCTCAATGTCCCCGGCGCGGTAAGCGCCCGCCATGCTCGCTGCTCGTCACTGGCGTAGCTCCAACGCTCGCCCGCGAACAGCTCGATGACGCCGGGCAGATGCTCGCGCTCCAACATGACGATATCTGGGTCGGATGCCATCGTCAGAATCTACGCGACCGAAGTCAACGCCGCGACCAGACGCCGTGCCAATGGTTCACGCTGGGAGCAGGCCCAAGAGTTCCGGGATACCGTCCAGGGAGCGGATGATCTCGGCGCCGGCGTTGCGAAGCGCGTGCTCGTCGCTGTCTGCCGCGTAGCCGATCGCTCGCATCCCGGCGGCAACGGCAGCCGTGACTCCTGACGTGGTGTCCTCGATGACCGCGCAGGCCGACGGCTGAACGCCCATCGTCGCGGCAGCGTGTCGAAAGAGCGCGGGGTCGGGCTTGGGGCGCGGCACATCGTAAGCCGAGAACAGCGCGCCAGGCGGGAACAGGTCGCGCAGCCCCGTCAGCCCGAGCGTCAATCGTGTCTTCGCCAACTGGCCCTGGGACGCGACGCAGACCTTCAGTCCGGCTGCCTTGACTCGCTGCACCGCCTCGGCTGCGCCTTGCACCGGCGTGAGTTCGCGGCGGAACGCCTCGTCGCGCTCGTCTTCGTATTCGGCGATCCAGTCCGGCGGAAAAGGTCGGCCGAGCTTGGCCTGGGCTCGGTCGCGGACATCCGTGAGCAGGAGCCCCTGGCAGGCGCGGCGGGCCTCGCTGAGCGTGGTCGGCAAGCCCTCTTGGGTGAGCATCCGGGCGAGCACTTCGTTGGATATCACCTCAGAGTCAACGAGCACACCGTCGCAGTCGAAGATCACGAGATCGGGCATGGGCGATCGAGCACTCTATGGCCTGCACCAGCACACCCGATGGCTTACGCCGTGTCGGCGGTAAGCAGCCGTGCGCCGCCGCGCCGCGTCGATGCAGGCGCTGCTCCAGGTGGGTGCTGGGAGCGCATCACGCGGGAGGGCTCGACTGCGAGAACGTCACGGTCAGACGGCGCTCCGTCGGTATGGCGCGCCCGAGCCGCCACTCGCTCCGCTCCATGCGCACCTATCGTCGGTCTATGGCGCAGCCGCTACCCGGACAAGGCGCTCGTCCGCGGCGAGCGCGAAGCCCGGAAGCGAGAAGCGCGTGGCAAGCAGCTCCGGTATGACCTCTCGCCCCAGCAGCGTCACGCTCGTGCCCGCTGGCGTCTGCTCGCTGAGGGATAGCTCGCTCCAGTCACACAGCAACGTGCCGGTGCCGTCATCGCCACGAACTCCCACGATCAGGCCGGTCACGAACAGCGAGCACGGATGCGTGGAGGTCCACCAGTTGCTGGTCTCTACGTCAATCAGCGGAACCGGCTGCGGGACAAAGCCGTAAACATCTGCCCATTCGTCCCCCGCCAGCTTCTGGAGCACGAGCTCGGAGCCCTCCTCGACGACGCGAAAGCTCCAGCCCGACTGCTCCTGCGCGGAGCCCGGCCCAAATGGGATCGGCTCAAGGATGCCGCGGGCAAACCCCACGTCGGCGTGCCAGCTTGCGCCGTTCTCGCTGACGCGCAAGAGGAGGTGACTGCGGGGCCGCACCACGCCCGGCTTCGCGCCCAAGCGCATCCGTGCCAGGAACATCTCCACCTCCGCACCGAGCGCCTCAAGGGCTGCCTTCAGCAGCAGGTTCTGCTCGAAGCAGTAGCCGCCGCGACGTTCGCTCACGAGCTTGCGCTCGAGGTCCTCCACCTCCAGCGACACCGGCAGGCCCTGGTGCGGGTCGAGATTCTCGAACGGGATGGAGGTCAGGTGCGCCCTATGCACCTGCGCGATGCTCGGGCGCCCGCTCAGGCCGATCCGCTCCAGGTAGGCGTCCAAGTCGAGCATCGCGGCGAGTGTAGTGGGCGTGGCAGCAGTCGCCAAGTCGCATGATCGCCGCTCCTAATGCGGCACCTGATGACCGCACCAACTCGGTGTCCAGGCGTCGTAGCGTCGGCGATGTAGCCCGGCAGGGAGAGCGCCGATTCGCGCCGATCGTAGGTAATGTCCGTGACGAGATGTGGGATGGTTTGGCAACGCGCCTGGAGGGCGAGATCGTCGTGCTGGAGCCCCTCACGGCTGCTCACGAGGAGGGGCTGTGGACGGCCGCCCAGCACCCGGAGATATGGGCGTGGACGACCCCGGTCGGTGAGAGCCGCGAGTTCTTCGACGCATGGTTCGCGGCAAGCCTGGCGTCCACCGAGGACGGGACGGAATGTGTGCTCACCACGATTGCCCGTTCAAGCGGCGAGGTGATCGGCAGCACGCGCTTTCACACGTTGCGCCCGGAGCATCGTGGTCTTGAGATCGGCGCAACCTGGCTTGTGCCCTCGATGTGGCGGACTGGCGCCAACATCGAGGCGAAGCTGCTGATGCTTGGACACGCCTTCGAGCAGCTCGGGTGCATCCGCGTCGAGTTCAAGACCGACGCTCGCAACAGGCGCTCACGCGCGGCGCTTGAGACGTTGCCCACACAGTTCGAGGGTATCTTCCGCAGGCACATGGTGACCGCGAACGTCGGCGTGCGCGACTCCGCGTACTACAGCATCACCGACGAGGAGTGGCCTGAAGTGCGCGCCAACCTCGTGCGCCGGCTTGCTGCCCCTACGGCGGGTGACTAATGGGCGAAACCACCATGCACCACGCCGAGGTCGTGTGGGACTGTGACCGGCGCGATCTACGCGCCCACACGATAAGGCTCGCCGACCAGACGCTCGCGGGGTCAAGTATGCCGGGCTTCGGCGGTAACGCCGAGAAGGCCGACCCCGAGGAGCTGTTCGTCGCTTCGCTCTCTGCCTGTCACATGCTTTGGTTTCTCGACTACGCCCGCCGCGAGCGCCTGCGTGTCCTCTCCTGCGAGGATCGCGCGGAGGGCATGATGGATGGCACGCGGTTCGTGGAGGTGGTGCTTCGTCCTCACGTGAGGTTCGCCAGCGATGTCGCTCAGGATGTGCTCAGTCAGCTTCACGAGCGTGCGCACGAGTCGTGCTTTATCGCCAATTCGGTCACGTGCGCGGTGAGGATCGACCTGTCTGGTTCTCTGCGGCAGGAGAAGGCATGACCGACCCGTTGGCGGGGTTGCTCGCCGAGCAGGCCCGCTACTACCGTGAGCGTGCCTGCGAGTACGAGGACTGGTGGTATCGACGCGGGCGCTACGACCGCGGCACCGACGTGAACGCGCGATGGTTCGCCGAGGTCACCGAGGTGCAAGGCGCCTTGGAGCGCTTCAAGCCGGCGGAGCGGGTGCTGGAGCTGGCGTGCGGCACGGGCTTGTGGACTCGCCGACTGGTCGGGCACGCCGGCAGCGTGACCGCTGTAGACGCCTCGTCGGAGGTGATCGAGCTGGCCCGCGCCGGGCTGAACGATCCGAGGGTGAGCTACGTACAAGCGGACCTGTTCGCGTGGGAGCCCGAGCGAACCCACGACGTTTGCTTCTTCAGCTTCTGGCTCTCCCACGTGCCCGAGGCGCACTTTGAGGCCTTCTGGGCGAAGGTCGGTCGTGCGCTTAGACCCGATGGGAGGGTTTTCTTCGTGGACAACCTGCCGAGCAACTTGGCCTACGCCGTGGGTGGTCAGTTGCCTGCCGAGGGGGAGGAGACAGTGACCCGGCGGCTTGCCGATGGCCGCGAGTTTAGGATCGTCAAGCGCTTCTACGAGCCTCATGCGCTGTGCCAGCGGCTTGCCGGCCTCGGGTGGGACGCGCAGGTGCAGGCAACGCCGGAGTTCTTCATCTACGGCCAGGCCACCAGGGCATCCGAGCGCGTGGAAGCGGATCGCCGGTGAGCCGGCCGGCTCCACGTTCAGCACGGTCTTGGCGCTGTCGAGCATGTGCGCGAAACGGACGAACGACGATCTCTTCGGAGGAGCCACCAGGCTTCGTCAGGTCGCGGTGCGTCTGAACCACATCACGCTCGCGGTCGCCAACGTCGAGAACTCGGCGCGCTTCTATGCACGCCTCGGCCTCACGCAGATCGTCGCCGACTACCCGGACTACGCGCGGTTCGTGGCACCGCAGGGCGACACGACGCTCTCCCTACACCGCGCCGACAACCGTCCGTCGCCTGAGTCGGGGACGAGTATCCATTTCGAGGTTGACGACGTTGACCACTCGGTAGAGCAGCTCAAGCGAGCGGGCTTCGACTTCGCGTGCGACCCGGTTGACCAACCGTACCTGTGGCGTGAGGCGATCCTGCTCGACCCCGACGGGCACCGCATCTTCATTTACCACGCTGGCGAGAACCGGCTCGACCCGCCGTGGCGTATTGGCTCGGAACCCTGACACCTAGAGGCGCCGAGATGGGAGAGATACCAGACACCGCCTTCCCCGTCGTGGTCTTCGATCTCGACGGGACTCTGCTGCGCGGCACGACCGTGTCGTTGCTCCTCGCGCAATGGCTCGGGCAGGCAGAGGAGATGGCAGAGCTCGAGCGGGCGTTTCACGCCCACGAGATATCCAACAGCGTAGTTGCCGACAGGTCTGCGAGATGGTTGGCGGGACAGAGCACGGCCGACGCCTGGGCGGTCCTGGCGACCAGTACCTGGATTGACGGCATGGCCGAGACCCTCCGAGCGCTTACCGCTGCCGGGGCCAGTCTGCTATTGGGAACGGTCACATTGAGATTCGTGGCCGAGATGTTGCGGGAGCGCTATGGTTTCGCCGCGGCTAGCGGGACGGAGATGCAGGTGACCGACGGGGTGCTCTCGGGCACCGTGACTCGCTACTTCAATGAGTTCGACAAGGCGCGCTTCGTAGAGGAATGGTGCACGAGCAACGGTTATTTGATGAGCCAGGTGGCGGCGGTGGGCGACTCTCGCTCGGACGTTCCGCTGTTTGAGCGCGTTGGCATGTCGATCGCGCTGAACGCTACCCCCGACGCCCGTGCAGCGGCCACCCATACTCTCGATACTGACGACCTCCGTGATGTGCTGGCGCTCCTTCAGCCGGTGAGCGGAGCGGTGTGATGGCGTGAAGGAACTGTGCCCTCGAAAACTGGGGTACTTCCCTCGGAGGAACCCGGCCTGACGCAGCCGGAAGCCGCGTTCGCCGACTTCGCGGCGAAGACCAGCCCCACTAGCCACGCGGTCTCAGGCTAGGCTTGTCAAGCCGACGGTGACGTGGACCGGAAGCTCATCGGGCGTCTCGCCGGCAGCGATAAGTTCGCCGATCCTCGTAGTGGTTTCGCTACGTTGGTCGTCGGGCAGGGCCGCTATCCAGCTCATCGACGCGATGTAGTCGAGGACTCCCTCCGGGCTGGCCGGCTGCGACATGGTGAGCTGAACCTCGCGCGGCGCGGCCCAGCAGCCCTCGGCTTGGGCGGTCTCCTGCCAGCGCGGGCCGTTGAACTGCGGGTGCTCCCGGCCAAGCTCGGCGACCAGGGTTCCAACCTCATGTGCCCAAGAGGCTCCATTCCAGTCGGGCAAGAGCCTGAGCACCGCCAGTCCTCCGCCCGCGATGAGCACGCGCTGAATCTCCCGCAGTGCCGCCACCTGATCGAACCAGTGAAACGCATCGGCGACGGTGACCGCGGCGACCGACGCATTCGGGAGTGGTATCTCCTCGGCGAGTCCATCGAGCACCCGCTCGACGCCGACGCTGGCGGCAAGGATTTCGCGTAGCTGCGCCTGCGGCTCGACCGCTATGACATCGAGCCCTGCACCGAGCAGCGCGCGCGTGAGCTTGCCGGTTCCCGCTGCCAGATCGAGCACACGGGCCGAAGGAGAGATATGCAGCTCCGCCGCAATGGCTTCGGCAACCGCGGGCGTGTACTCCGGGCGTCCGCGCTCGTAGGCATCGGCGACATCAACGAAGTTCGCGGCGAGGGGATGCAGTCCCATGAGGGAACCCTACAGTTCGGAGACGGCGCCCTTCTGATTCGGGACGAGCAGGGGTCGGTAGCTGCATACCTGTTCGGATTCTTCCTTGCCGAGCGCAGGCTTGCTTACGTCCATCGTGGCGGTTCGGGAGGATCAACGAGGACAGGGGCTCGCTCGCTCGCTGTACGAACGTTTCTGGCACCTTGCGCGCGAGCGCGGATGCGCGCGGGTCAAGGCGATCGCCAGGCCAGACAACATCGCGTCGATTGCCTTCCATCGCGCGATGGGGATGGAGGCGGTCGAGGCTCCCGACTACTCGGACCCGGACGGGGGCGCGTTGTGTTCAGCGCGCAGCTCAGCTCTGCCCGAGCAACTGCCGGTACATGACCCGCGTCTCGCGTGTGGGCTGTAGCCCGAGCTGGTCATCGAGTGCATGGGCGAGATCGTCATATCGCTTGGTGATCGACTCGCGCAGCCCGAGGGCATGTTCGGCTTGGAGTGCGAGCCGCCAGCTTGCCTCGTGGAACTGGTCGAGCGTGATTGCCTGCTCGGCCATTTCAAGCGCGCCGCGAGCGTCGCCGCTTTGCAGGCGTGAGCCGCCGGCACGCTCTAGTAGTTCGAGCAAGGTGGCGCGTAGGCAGCGGATATGGCCGTCTGCCCAGGCGTAGTCGGTGCCTTCAAGCGGCTCTCCGCGCCAGAGTCCGATCGCTGTTTCGAGGGCTTCGGAATCATCGTGTTCGGGGTCTGTGGACGCGAGAAGCTGCTCTAGCTGGTCGAGGTCGATGTTGACCTTCGCGCGGTCGAGTTGGTAGCGCTCGCCGTCGTGGACCCATGCGTCGGCGAGTGCGCCTCGCGCGTCGGTCACGGACTGCCAGAAGCGGGGTCGGGTGCGCTCGGGGTCTTGTGCGGGCCATAGCGCCTCGATCAGCTCGTCGCGGCTGGCGCCCTTGGGTTGCAGCGCGAGATACGCGATCAGCTCGCGCGTCGCCGCTCGCTTGAGTGCTCGCTTGGCTCCGCTGACCCTGAACGGGCCGAGAACGGAGATCGAGAGGGCCGGTCGGTTCTGCGTCGCGGCTGGTGCGCGTATCGCTGACGCATCGGGTGATGTGGCCGTGGGCGGTGGGGCGAGCGCGACCCGTGAGACAGGCGCGTCGGCGGCGGTCGGCGCGGGTCGCGGGGCAAAGGTGAGAGGGAATCGAGTAGGCGTTGTCCGGGGTGCCGCTGCTCGTGGCCTGGGTGGTGGCGTGCTGGGTATCACCCCCGGCAGGACCATCGCGCGCCGAGAGGGGGAACTGTGAACGGTGGCCTGCGCGGCGCCGATGAAGAGTGAGAGCGCAACGTAGGCGGCGAGCAGCCATACGATGCAGACCAAGCCCTGCTGGATAATCGCTGTGGTCAGTGGCGCGGTGATGGAGCTGATTTGCGGCAATCCGGGTCTGAGCTGCCAGAGCATTATCAGCGCCGTGAGGGATACGACCGCGGCACCTGCTGCGCCAATGCGAGCGATGAGCGGGTGGCGTCTCATAGCAGGAGGACAATCAGGCACGCGGCGGCGGTGATCGGCGCGAGCGGGAGTGACATTTTGAGCGCGGCGCGTCCGCGACGGCTGAGGAGGTACAGCGCGATCAGCGCGTATAGCTCCAGGGTGATGAGTAGTGCGAGCGGTGCGAAGGCGTCGAGGGCGCAGAGGATCAGCAGCGCGAGCTTTACGTCGCCCATACCGAGCATTGCCGGTGCGGCGAGACTGACCGCGAGCAGCAGCGCGACGAGCGCCGCACCGATGTAGAGCCCGGAGCTTGGGTGTACCCCTTCGGCGAGTGAAAGCGCGGCGCATATCATGGCTGCGGGGAGCACGATGCGGTTCGGGATGCGGTGCTCGCGCACGTCATGGAGCGCGAGCAGGCCGAGCGCCCCGCCGAGAATGGCGAGTCGTGCGAGCCCGAGCGGGCCGACTGTGAATCTGGCGCCGCCGGCCACGAGCAGGATCGCGGCGCCCGCTCCTGCGCAGGTGAGGGTTGCTCGTCTCATGGTCCGCGTGGTGCGGCGCTCGCGTGCGCTGTGATTGTGAGGGTGTGCAAGCCGACGAGGCCGAGCAGGATCGTCGGGACGTGCCGGGTGACGGTCACGGTCACATTGCTCGCCGTGGCTGTCACCTGGCCGACGACTGAGGGGTTGGCGGCGATCGTCTGCTGCGCTTCGGCGCGTGCCTGTGTTGGGTTAAGCTGCAGGTGGCCTTCGTGCAGCGCTTGGAGCCCGATCGCCTGGCTGCCCGAGAGCGCGGCGTCGTCGGCGATCGAGGCAAGCTGGCGCTTGACGAGGAAGGCGTGGCCGATGTCCACCGCGGCGCCGATCACCATTATCAGCGCGAGCGATAGCAACAGGCCTGTGATGAGTACCGAGCCGCGCTCGCCGGCAAGGCGTCTGTGCAGCCTCCCGAGGGTCATGGGCGTTCGAGGATGCTCCGGTAGCGGTCTACCGGGGCGCTTGCGTTGGCGTGGACGGTGATCGTGCCGAAGTGCCCGAGCAGCGGCAGCGCACCGATCGGAACTTTGGCGGTAACTTGGGCGCTCAGTACCTGTCCACGCGCGAATGTGCCGGTGAGGTTGAGCGTGAGTGGGACATTCGCGCCGGTTTGTTCTTGGGCGAGCGCCGTGGTGGCTGCCGCGTGCGCGGCGGCGGGGTTGGGCGCCTGCACGGCTGAGCGCACGGCATCGCGGGCTGCCTGCTGCGCGTCAACCTGTGCGAGCTCGATCCGGGCGTAGAGCGCGATCAGGAACATGAGTGGGATCAGCACCCCGGCGAGCAGCAGCACACCGCTGACCATCGCCGCTTCTCCGCGCTCACTCCTGAGCTTGTGTGTCAGGCCGTGGATGGTCATGGTCGTGCTTCGTCCTGGGGGTAGCGCTCACTTGGGACGCTCGCGTGCGCGGTGATCGCGGGGAGCATCAGGTCAACGCCGGGAAAGACGTGTGGCGCCGAGCCCGCGACGGTTACGGTCACGACGGTTGGACTGCTTCGCGCTGAGGGGTGGAGGCCTGCGCCGGCTCCTCCGGCGGCGGTGAGGATCACCTGGGCGCGACTGACGCCCGCCCCGGAGCCTTCGGCGGCGGCTGCCTCCGCGCCGTTCTGTGCCGCGGCTTGCGCGACGTTGCGGGCGTGCGCGTAGGCGAGTGCCTGTATCGCCAGCGCGATCACGAGCAGCACGAGGCCGAGCGTGAGTAGCCCGGAGATAAGCGCGTCGCCGCGCTCACCGGCAAGCCGTTCGCGTAGTCCCACCACCGAAGCCTCCCCGTGGGTCAGGCGCCGGATAGGACGCTGACGATCTTGTTCGCGGCCGTTTCGATCGCGGGCCTGACAATCGCCACGATCGCCGCGGCGGCGGCAGCGAGCCCGACGGCGAGCACGACCCAGTTGACCATGCTGTCACCGCGCTCCTCGTCGCGCACTCTGAGCGCCGTGTCGAGGAGACGGAACCAAATTGTGTCAAGGATGCCCATGACCATCCTCCTTTCTTTCATACTGTTTGGGTTAGGAAGTGGAAAAAGCCGTAGGAGACGAGCAGCACGAGCACCGCCAGCAGCGGGACCAGCGGTGCGTGCATTGCTAGATAGGCGCGGTCGGCCGCGCGTTCCAGGTAACGGTTTTGCTCTGCGCGCATCTCCCTGGCCTGGGCGCGTAGGAAATCGACATACGGGCTCTCCTTCGCGCACAGCAGCTCCGCGAACCGGGCGAACGCCGGCTCCCCCGTGTTCTTGGCGACCGAGCGCAGCGCTTCGCGCTCACCGAGCGCTCGGTCACGCCGAGCGAGTGAAAGCGCGCGTGTCAGCTCATCCCCGAGCGGTCCCTGACAGTCACGCGCCGCGAGGTCGAGTGCCTGCCTGAGTGACTGTCCGGCGCGTAGTGAGAGTGCCATCACCGAGACGGCCTCGGGCAAGTCGAGGAACAGCGCCTCGCGCCGCTCACGCGCCTCGGTGCGCAGCGCGAGATCGGGAACGAAGAAACCAACTACGGCGAGGATCAGCACGAGCACTATCGAGGGCGAGTGCTGGACCGCCGCGGCGTATGGCAGCAATGGCACGAACGGCACGGCGAACGCGAGCAGCAGCTTCTTGAGAAAGAATTGGCGGGGCGTTTCGCTGCGACCAGCTTGGCCCAGCCAGCCCTCATAGATCGCCATGAAGCGCTCACTCCGCACGCGCACCGACTCGGGCAGACTCGCGGCCAGAGGGTTCTCCCGGCCGAGCGTGGTGGGGTGTTCTCCTCGGGCGCGAGCCATCCGTACCGCGAGCGATGGCCGCCGACGCGCCAGAGCGTGCGCGTACAGCAGCAGCCCGCCGACCACCAGGCAAATCGAGCAGAGTGCGAGTGTCCCGTTCACGATCGCCCTCCCGTGGTGCGGCGTGGCTCGGGCACCCTTCCCAGCCGGCGCATCAGCAGATAGCACCCGAAAATCAGCCCGCCGCCGACGAGCGCGACGATCGTGCCACCTGCGCTGCGGTAGGCGTCCAGGTAGCCGGGCGAGCTGAGTCCGATCAAAAGCAGAATCACGATCGGGCTCAACGCGAGGATCGCCGCTTCGACGTGCATCGAAGACGCCCGCGAGCGTGCCCGCTCGCGCGCTTCAAGACGTTCAGAGAGGACACCGGCCAGCTCGCGCAGCACGGGCGCAAGACCGCCGGCCGGGAGGTCCACGAGCGCCGCGCGCAGCAGCAGCGCAACCGAGTCGGCCGTGCGTTCCCCAGCGTCGCGCAGTCCCTCAAGCGCCGTCTCCAAGTCGGCACCGCGCAAATGTGTCGTGAACGCTGCCCACTCGCCGCGCAGCGCCTCCGGCCCCGACTCGGCGACCAGCGCCACCGCAGCAGGCCACGCGAGCCCCGCCTCAAGCGCATCGGCAAGCTGCGAGAGCACCGCGGGCCATGCCCGCTCGCGCTCGCGCGCTTGACGTCCTCGACGCGAGCGCGCCCACGCGACCGGCGCGCACGCGCCGCCCAGCAGTCCGGCGATTGTGACCGCCGGGACTTCCACGATCCACCATGCCACCAGTCCCAGCAACAGCCCGCAGCCCACAATGACCGCCATGAACGTGTACGGGGCGACATCCACCGCGGCGCTGTCCAGCAGCGCCCCCAGGCGCGAGGAACGCCCAGGTGCGGAGAGCTTCACGCCCGCCACCGCACCGAACCACACGAGTCCAACGCCGGCAGCGAAGATCACCCCGAGCAGGAACCCGGTCATCGTTCGCCTTCCGCCGTGAGGAACGCACGAGACTCGCTCACCGGGTAGCTGATCGACGTTTCCGTCGAGCGAGCAGGCAACGGGCCGCCACCAGCTACCGGGCCGCTCGCGGTGTAGGAGATCGCCCACTGCACCAGCGTTTCGACGCGATACCCATTCGGGCCGCAGCTTGAGAGCACATTCGGGTCGTGCCCCTGATCGCCCGGCAGGCAACGAGTCCGATAGACGTGGCGAACCGCGCCAGCAGGCAGCGTCCCAGGCCGGTAAGGCACCCCCGGCCCCGCGACCAAGCTGGATTCGTCACCAAAGCTCCACCGAACCGATGCGACGTGCGCGCTGACCGTCACCTGCTCCCCGCGCAGAGAAACCGACACCGAGCGGGACGCGGGCGCCGGTTCGATCCAAAACCAGGAGGCCGCGCCGGTCAATCCCATCGTCTGTGCAGACGGACTCACAGTAATCCCGCCCACTGACAGATCCAGTCGGGTTGCTGCTGAGACGGCCATCGCGGCAGGATTCACCGGCGGAGGGCCTGGTGCCGGCCGGCCGGGCCTCGCAGGAGCCGGCGCGGGCACCACCCCATAACAAGGCGACACATTAACTTCACCTGCGGCGACACACCCTGATTCGCTGTTGGGGGGTTCGCTGGACGCAGACGAGCTGGCGCTCCCACCGCCTTCACCTTCACCACCTCCGCCCACAGGTGCGGGCCCGGCATAGCTTTCACGGCCGGGCTTGCTGCTCGTGGCTGTGATTGAGCTACCTGCTTCGGCTCGACTCGGCGTGTTCTGCTGCGAGTAATAACCGATGTTGACTCCGGTGGCTGACGCAGACGCGACCCAAACGAGTGAACCGAGAACAACGCAGGCGGGAACATAGCCGTTCATTTCTGCGTCTTCACTTCCCAGACCAAAAACTTCACTGCCTGGCCGGGGCGATGCAATATCAAACGGTCGTGTTCGTTTAGTGGGACCGTGCGTTCTCGTCGCCCGTGTGTGTAGACGGCTACCTGTCCGCTGGCTGTGATCGCCGCTGTTGCGGACATATACGATGGATCGAGCTGGATCGAAAGGATTTTCAGGTGCTCAGACAGGGACCGCACCCGAACGTTCTGCCTTCGGCGACCTGCGGCCGAGGTTGTCAACGCCGCAAGCGCAGGTCCAGCGGTGGACCGTGATGCCCACGACGGGATCGTGTTGTTCCATAGGACATAGCTGGACAAGCGCCCGTTTTCGGTCAACGCGACCCGCACCGCGTCTTCCAGAGCAGTCAGCGCGGTCTGTTGGGTGGTCGTCGTGTCCGGGTGGGACGTGTGACTAGCTGGGGTGCTGGTTTTGCTAGCACCGCATCCGCTCGCAACAAGCGTGAGCGCAATCGCAATGATTATCAGGAGAGCGGAGCGTTTCATGGCGTGTTGAACCCAGCGGCTTGAAGGTCATCGAGGAACGCGGGGCCGGTGCCGGCCCATTCGAGGTCGCTGCCTGCTCCGGTGAACAGTGGGTTGAGTGTCATCCGGCGGCCCTCGATGCCGGCGACCTCGACTATTTGGTCGATGTGGCGGGGGAGGAAGCGTCGCTCGCCGCTGTCGTAGCTGCGGGGCCGGTCGCAGTGGATCACAACGTCGATCTCGCGCAGCCACTCAAGCGCCTGACTCGACTCGACATTTGCACCGGAGGTCAGCGCGAAGCGCGCGAGGTTGGTCAGGGCGTGCTCGGCTGACTCGCCGTGAACGGAGGTCATGCCGGCGTGCCCGGTCGCCAGCGCCCAGAGCATCGCCATCGTCTCGGGGCCGCGGCACTCTCCGACGATGATGCGGTCGGGGTTCATCCGCAGCGCGTCGGCCACCAAGTCCTCGAGCTTGATCGCTGTGAGCCCGTCCGTGCTCGCCGGCCGGGCCTCGTACCCGACGCAGTTGGGTAGCACGGCGGGCAGTTGCAGCTCGGCTGAGGACTCGCAGACGACGACGCGCTCAGTGCCGGGGACGGCGTGCCCGAGCGCGTTCAGGAGTGTGGTCTTCCCGGCGCTGACCCTTCCGGCGATGAGGATGTTCTTTCCGGCGCGCACGCAAGCGGCGAGGAAGTCCGCGGCGGTAGTGGTGAGGAACCCGAGATCGACAAGCTCATGCAGGGTGCCCGCGGCGAGTCGGAAGCGGCGGATGGAGCAGATGACGTGTCCGTTTGAGGAGACGGGTGGGATCGCGGCGGTGAGTCGGGAGCCGTCGGGTAGCCTCGCCTCGATCCGGGGGGTGATGCGGTCAAGGCGCTTGCCCTCGACTTGCTCTAGGAGGCGTTCGAGGAACGCGCGGACCTGTCGGTCGTCTTGGAATAGGAGATCGGGCACCCTTGCGATGTGTTGTCCGTCGTCGCGGAAGACGCGCTTTGGGCTGTTGACCATCCACTCCTGCGCGTCCTCGTCGGAGAGCATCCGCTCGGCGATCGTGCCGAGGCCTACGAGGTCGTCCCTGAGCGCGCGAGCGAGTGCCGCGCGATCGTGCTCGGAGAGATGGCCGTTGGCGCCGCTGAGTGCTTGGGCGTGGTAGGTGCCGATCTCTTGGTCGATGAGCTGCAGGGTGCGCTCGCGGCCAGCTTGGCTTGTGAGGTCAACCTGCTCGGCCGTCAAGGCGTGTTCGACTCGTTGTCGGATCGTCTCGGCCGCGTCGCTGTTGGTCGTTGTATCTGGGGTGCTCATCGTTGCCAAACCACTTCCTCGCGCTCGGCGCTCGGAGCGTCGCCGGGGGGCGCGGTGAGGCGACGCTTGCGTCGTCTGGTGCGCGGGCCGGTGGAGGGCAGGAACAACTCGTCCAGCAGGCCGGTGAGCGCGCGTGTGAACGCGCTGCGGTGGCGCGCGAGCGCGATCGGCTTGCCGTGCTGCTCGGAGCGCCGCAGGCCGCGGGCGTCCCACGGCAGCCAGGCGTCCACCGTCAAGTCGCGCTCGGCAAGGTGCTCGGCTATCGTCGCTGTGATCGCGCCCTTTTCGCGGCGTGAGGGTCCACCGACCGCGTTGACGATGATCCGTAGCCGCTCGGATCGGATACCAAGCTCGGCGAGGATGATGTCGAGCTGGCGCAGCCCGGCGTGCAGCTGGGGCTCGCGTGCTCCGAGGACAACGATTACCGAGTCGGCGGCGATCAGTGCTTCGCGGTGAAGGTGCGCCGAGCGGGCATCCTCGATTGGGAACCCGACATCGCACACGACGAGCGGGTAGAGGCCGCTGAGCGCGTCGAGCGCGTGCGTCATCGCGCCCGGCTGCGCGAGGTCGATCAGCGCGCGGGGGTCGGGTGCGCCGAGGAGAACCGAGGGCCAACCGTCGGACTCGTATGTCCAGCGCTCCACGAGCTCCCGCAGCGCGCCGTCGCCGGCCTGTGTCGCTCGGATAACGCCGAGGATCGACCCGTTGTTGGGGTCAGCGCCCAGGCGGAGTGCGAGGTTGCCGCCGAGCGCGTCGGCCTCGATGAGCAGGGTGGGCCAGCGGCGCGCGGCGAGCGCGGCGAGCGATGCCGCGCACTCGCTTGAGCCGGGGGCGCCCTTCGCGCCGATGACCGCCAAGATGCTCCCGCCTCGGTCTTCGCGGCGCTCGGCTGCCGGCGTGACGGGTGGCGCCGCGACAGGACGATTCTCGCCGATTGCGGTGGCGCTGCCGCGGACGGCGTTCAGCAGATCCTCGCGGGAGACAGTGCTGTCGAGTCTGATATCGACCTCCAGCGTGTCGAGCAGTTCTCGCTCGCGCTGATCGAGTGCAAGCCCGACGAGGCGTATGCCCGTGGCGCGCACGCGCTCGCAGTGAGCAGGCGTGAGCCCGGAAAGCTCTGGGGAGAGGAGCACGGCATCGACTCGTTGCTGCTCCTGAACGGCGCGCAGCAGTTCGTCGGCCTCGACCACGCTGGCGAGCAGGTCAAGCGCCGGGTCGCTCGGGTCGAACAGCAGCGGCTCGACCTCGCGCTCGGTGAGCGGCGTTAGCGCGAGCACGACCCTCGGGCGCGCGGTCATGGCACGCTCCCCTGGTTGACGGACGGGATCGCGGCGGAGGACGCACCGGACCCTTCGAGCAGGAGGTCGATCTTCGCGCTGTCGTTCGCCAGCGCGAGCGCCGAGGACTGCGAGGGGTTGCCGACCGCCAGCGCGACGGGGACCGTCGCGGTGCTCGGGTCCGCGTTCGCCGCGGGTTCGCCGACGGAGAGAACTTCAAGGTTCCGCGCGACCGCGCGGGTGTTCGCCTGCCCGGAGCCGGCGCCGAAGGTGGCGAGCACCGTCACGCGATCCCCGGCCTGTAGCTGCGCGCCGGTCACGTCGAACTCGGGGATCGAGAGCACGAACGCGGAGGTCTGCGTCTGGTGGCCGGCGAGCGCCCCGGCGGGCAGCGGCGCCCCAGCGGGCACGGCCGTCGAGAGTCGCTGCCCGATGACCTGGGAGCGCTCGTTTTCGGGCACGAGCGCGGCGAGCACCGAGCTTTCCCCGGCGAGCTTGCCGGTACGCACGTCGCTGGCGGTCAAGACCGTCCCCGCTGGGAGCGCGTGTGTCGCGAGCAGGATCGGCGTGCGCTTGGTGCTCGCCGCGTACACGCCCCAGTAGCCCAGCAGCGCGACGAGCGTGAGCAGCAGGCCCGCGGCCGGGAGCGGTTGCAGCAGGCGCCGCCAGCCTGCATCACGCGGGGCGGGCGGGCCGCCCGCCGGCTGCACGCGCGGGCGCACCACGGGCGGCGAGCCGTTGGCGTCCGCGACGCGCTGGGCCTGTGGCGAGGGAACGAGTCGGGAGAGCCTGAGACGGGAGGGGTTCATAGGCCTATTCCTTCCACGGGGAACTGACAAATCGCTGACAAATCACTTGCACCGAACTTGCAAATCCACTGACACACGGTCCCGAAAACAGCCGCAAATGGGCCTCTTGCGGTAAGCGTTCAGTTGGTTGGTTCAGGTGAGCAGCGGCGTCGGGTCGCCGCGGGCGTGGGCGGTGAGGGTGTCGGTGAGGTAGACGAAGAGTGATCGGCTTTGGAGGCGGCAGGTGGTGTGCGCGGAGAGCAGCCGCTCGATGCGGCGTTCGCCGCCCTCGGATTGGGTGCCGAGGCTGAGTTTGCGGTAGATGACCGCGCCCCGCAGGGAGCGCTCGGCGTGGTTGTTGGTCGGCTCGACCCCAGGGTGAGCGGCGAAGGTCCAGAGGGCGGGCCATGCCTTGATGAGGTTGCGCGCCATCCCGCGGCAGTACTTGTTGCGTGCCCGTTTCGAGGCGTAACTCTGGATGATCGGCTTGAAGTCCTTCTGTAGCCTACGGATCGTGTGCTTCAGCCCTGAGCGGTCGTTGGTGTGCTGGAAGACCTCCCAGGCCCAGAACACTCGCTCGCAGAATGCGAGGCCGTGCTCGCCGAACTCTTTCTCCGCGCCCAGGCCTTCGGCGTGCGCGGCGAAATCTCGCTTCAGGTGCGCCCAGCAAAGCTGGCGGCGAGCCAACGGGAGATGCGCGTAGGCCCACCAGCGGTCAGACGTCACGATCGCCTTCGTATCGGCGAGGAGAGCTTTGGCGTGATCCTCGTGACGGTCAGGGGTGACGTGTAGATAGGCGTGACGCCGGTCGAAGATGCCCCACAGTGCGCGGCGCTGCCCCGCGGTGCGCCAGCCCGTCTCGTCCATATTCACAGCGCTCGCGCCGCGAAGCGCGCCCAGCAGGTCGGCGTGGGGCGCGGCGAGCGCGTCGCTGACGCGGGCGAGGATCGCGTCGACCGTCCCTATGCTGATCCTCGAGCCGAACAGCTGCTCGCAGAGCTCCACCACATCCCGGCGAGAGACACGGTTGCGAGTCGAGAGGGTCGCGACGGCCGCCTGAAAACGCGGGCCAAACGCGCTCTGGGTGACCTCCCCCGGCAGCTCACGGCGTGTCTGCTTCCCGCAGCCTGGACAGCGCACCCGTACTGCACGATGCTCGGTGACCTGGACCTGTGTCACGGGCAGCTCCTCGACCTGCCAGCGCACCGCCTCGCCGACCGCGACACGCTCCTCGGGCGCGAAAGCATGACCACACCCGCAGCGTTCCGGCCAATACTCGACAACCCCGTCCACCGCCCACGCCGGCAGGAGCGGGCGACCCTTGCCCTTATGACCAGGCTGAGCACCCTGAGAACGCCCTGAAGGGTCCTTGCCACGCTTCGGCGCGCCGGCGGGCGGATCGGCGCTCGGGGGAATCGAAGAGTTACGGGAGCTGCGGTTCAGCCGGCGCTCCAGCTGGGCGATGCGCTCGTCCTGGCGGGCGACGCGCGCGGTCAACGCCCCGATCTGAGCGTCCATCCGCAACAACACCTCAACGACCGCCTCACGCCCAGCGTCATAGATCGCCTCCGCCTCAACCCGCTCCACACCCCAAAATTCGACAAAGCAGAGTTATGTCCCCCCAACCAACTGAACGCTTACCTCTTGCGCTCTTGCGAGCGTATGGTCATCCGGCGAGGCGAAGGCGCGAACATGCCTGGGGGGTCCTGTGAGTCGCGGTCTGGCGCAGCGCTCAGCGCGTCGTCGCGTCTGGCGGCGGCGTGTCTGCCGGGAGCGATGTGGGGCAGCACGATACATAGGGCCCTCTCCGTATCTCTAACCGTCCGTACTACCCACTGATTCGGTGTTTGGAACATCCCTGACTTGTGGGCGTGTCAGCGGTTTTGCCTGCTGACTGTCACCCGCGCTGCAAGTGGTCGCGGGCAAGCTCGGCTCAACCCGATCGAAGGAGCTGGAGCGATGAGCCCAAACCCGCTGGACACGCTGGAGGAGGACTGGCAGCGCGAGCTAAACCGCCCGCTGCTGCACAAGTGGTTCCGCGCACGGCAGGAAGCCGAGCCGGCCTTGTCGCGGTTCGCTGACCTCAAGGCGCTTGTGCGGTTCATGCACCGGGCGACCGGCGCGGGAGCGGAGAAGGATCGGGTGCTGTGCGCGCTGCTCAGGTGGGCGCAGCAGGACCCGTTGGGCGGCCGCGTCGTGCTTGAGACGATCCGCCCTGGCCTGCTGCGACTCGCTGGACGAATGATCGGTGACGCGGCGGACCATGAGGAGCTTTGGGCGGTGTTGCTCGGTGCGGTGTGGGAGCAGATTCGCGGCTATCCCGTCTCGCGCCGCCCGCGCTGGGTCGCGGCGAACCTGCTGCTGGACACGCTGAATCAGACCATCCGCACGCTGCGCGCTCGCCGGGTCCGCTCGGTGCCGTGCGGGCTTGACATCGACCCCGCGTACAACGACCCATCCCCGGCGAATCGGCCCTCGGACGAGGGCGACGTGGACGGGCTGCTCAACCGTGCGGTGAAGGCGGGCGCACTCGCCGAGGAGGAGGCGCAGATCATTCTCAAGAGCCGCATCGACGGTGTTTCGGTCGAGGAGTTGGCGCGCTCTGCGGGCGTCTCGTACAACACGATGAAGCTGCGCCGCCAGCGTGCCGAGCGGCGCCTTCTCGTTTTTTTTGGGCACCGGCCTGTACCGCGGGGCCAGCAAAACAGACCTTTTTCTAGTGCTCGGGTCGTTCGGCGTGGGGCTTGAGGGCCCTGTCGGACGGAATGACCAGTCGAGTTAGACGAAGGAGGTGAAACCGGGTCCGCTCCCGCGCCGGACCCGAGCAACTGTTATGACCCGCAGACTCGCCATCACAACCGCTGTCGTGCTCGTGGCGGCCCTGCTCGTGCCGCAGGCCGCAGACGCCGCAACGAGCCTCGGTCAGGTAGTGGACAACATCCGGGTTTGGCTGATCGGGCTGCTCGTCGGCCTGGCGTCGCTGCTGTTGACCGTGGCCGGTGTGCGCTACCTGCTGTCGGGGGGCGACCCCGGCCAGATCGAGCGCGCGAAGACCGCGCTTCGGGCTGCGCTGTGCGGCTACGCGCTCGCGGCGCTCGCGCCCGTGCTCGTCTCGGTCTTGCAGCACATCGTCGGCGCGTGAGACCGCGCGTGACAATCCTCGCCGCGCTCGCCGCGGTATTTGCGCTCGCCGCGCCGACACTTGCGGCTACGCCGGCCGCTGCCGCGCCGGCCACGAGCGCGCCCGCCCACTCCGCGACCGCGCCGTCTGCCTCGCCCCCGCTCCCCCGTGGCACATCCGAAGGCGAAGGGACGACGGTCGATGGTGGCGGCATCCAGGTCGGCCCGCCGCTGCCGAACCCAGCGCCGCCCGTCAAGGGCGGGAGCGTCGGTGCTGGCAAGGCGAGCCATCCGGGGTTCTTTGACATTCCCGGCCAGATCGAGAACGCGATCAACGAATGGTTCGCCGGGCTTGTGAAGGATGCGCTGGACCCGGCGATGGTGCTCGTCGGACGGACGCTTTTGTCCACACCGCAGATCGCGGGAGAGGCCGAAGTCCGCTCCTACTGGCAGCTCGCGGTCGGGGTCTCCGACTCGCTGCTCGTGCTTGTCGTGGTCGCGGCCGGAGCGCTCGTGATGAGCCACGAGACGCTACAGAGCAATTACGCGCTGAAGGACCTCCTCCCCCGGCTGGCAGTTGCGGCTATCGCGTCGAACGCGAGTCTCGCCATCTGCGGCCAGATGGTGAACATCGCCAACGTCCTCTCCACGGCGCTGCTCGGCAACGGCGTGGAACCACAACAGGCCGGACACACGCTTGAGCTGCTGGTCCTGCACTCGATCGCGGACGGCGGGATATTCCTAATCCTGCTCGGCCTCGCGTGCGCCCTGCTCGCCGTCGCGCTGCTGGTCCTCTACCTGGTCCGAGCGGCGGTGATCGTGCTGTTGGTGTGCGCCGCGCCGCTCTTGCTGTTGGCGCACGGGCTCCCACAGACTGAAGGCCTCGCGCGGTTGTGGTGGCGTGGAATGTTCGCCGCGCTCGGCGTGCAGGTCGCCCAAGCGCTCACCCTGGCCGCGGCCGTGCATGTGTTCTTCGCCTCGGGCAGCAACGTCCTGGGTGTCGGGACCGGCGGGGGCTTGGTCAGTCTGCTGCTGGTGCTCTGCCTCTTTTACATCCTGTTGCGGATTCCGTTCTGGGCGAAGGAAATGGTCCTGTCCGGCCGGCACTCCTCGTCTACGGCTCGGATGGCAAAGACCTATGTGCTTGTCCGCGTCGTAAAGGGCGCGCTCGGAGGTATGTTGTGAGCGCTGGCGGGCGTATCCGGCTGCCGGCCGACGTGGAGATGGAGGACCGTCTCGTGTGGGGGCTCACCGCGCGGCAGCTCGTGATCCTCGGTGTGAGCGCGATCGTGTGCTATGCGGTGTTCTCGGCGGCCAGCTCGGTACTGCCGACGCCCGTGGCCGCGGCGCTCGCCGTGCCGCTGGCGCTCGTGGGCGTCGCGCTGGCGCTGGGGCGCCTTGACGGGCTCACGGGCGATCGCATCGCGCTCGCCGCCGCTCGGCATCTCACCCAATCCCCGCGGCGCGTCGCCGCACCGGAAGGCCTGCCCGGCAAGCTGACGGGGGCGCCCGTCGAGCCTGGCGTGTCGCTGCTGCGGGTCCCGGTCAGCACGATCCTGACAAGCGGTGTCGTTGAGCTGGCCGACAGGACAAGCGTCCTTTTGCTCGCGGCGAGCGCGACGAGCTGGGCGCTTCGCAGCATCGAGGAGCAGGCGGCGTTGGCCGAGGCATACGGCAGGTGGCTGAACAGCCTCACCGAGCCGGCCGCGATCACCGTGCGCTCAGAGCCCGTCGATCTCGACGGGCGCGCGAGCGCGATCGAGCACGCCGCGCACGGGCTCCCCCACCCGGCGCTGCGCCACTGCGCCCACACCTACGCGCAATTCCTCCACGAGCTCGCCAACGAGGGCGAGGGCCTGCGCCGCCGTCAAATCCTGCTTGTGCTCAGCACCCGCAGCCGCGAGCGCAAGACCGCCAAGGCAGACCTCGAGCGCCGCGCCAGCGAGACAACCGGGCTGCTGCACGCCGCCGGGGTTGAGCTTCACACCCTCGACGGCAAGCAGGCTGCCGCGCTGCTGCTCGACGCACTGGAACCACCAGGACCGCCCGCCGGCTCCCAGCTTGACGGGGTGATCCGCCGATGCTGAGAACCACCGCGCTCCCCTCTCTCCCGCGCGTTCGCACAAGACGCGATGACGACGGCTCCGCAGGCGGGTCTTCGCTGCCGGCGCCAAGCGCGGTGCAGATCGAGCGGGACTGTCTGCGCACAGGGAACGTGTGGCATCGAAGCCTCGCCGTCACCGGCTACCCCCGCGAGGTAAACCAGGGATGGCTCGCACCACTGCTTCACGCTGCCGGCGAGCTTGACCTGACGTTGCATATCGGGCCGATTCCCCCGGCGCTCGCGGCGGATCGGCTGCGCCGCCAGCGTGCCCGGCTTGAGTCCAGTCGCCGTATTGACGCCGACCGCGGGCGCCTGTCCGATCCCACGCTCGCCGCCGCCGCTGAGGACGCCGACGAGTTGGCAAGCGCGCTCGCCCGCGGGGAGAGCCGGCTGTTTCGCTCGGCGCTCTATTTGTCGATCACCGCGCCGAGTCGGGAGGAGCTGCAGGAGCGCACCGAACGCGCGAAGGCGCTGTGCGCCTCGATGCTGCTGCACGTCGTACCTGCCACGTTCCGCGCATGGGACGGGTGGCTCTCAACACTCCCGCTCGGCAGTGACCGGCTGCGGCTGCGGCGCACGTTCGACACGCCCGCCTTGGCGGCCGGATTCCCGTTCGCCAGCGCGGACCCGCCGTTGGAGGACGGCGTTCTCTACGGGCTTACCGACAGTGGCGCCCCGGTGCTCGTGGATCGTTTCGCCCGGACCAACTTCAACAGCGTCGTGCTGGCGTATAGCGGCGCGGGAAAGAGCTACGCCGCGAAGCTCGAAGCCCTGCGGCTGCTCTACCGCGGCGTGCAGGTCTTCATCCTCGACCCCGAGGACGAGTACCACTCTCTCTGTGAGGCAGTCGGCGGCGCGTACCTTCCGCTGACAGGGCCGAGCGCCGTTGCGATCAACCCGCTCGATCTCCCCGCCACGAGCGAGGAATCACGGGCGCTCGATGAGCGGATTCTGTTTCTCGCGGACCTGATCGAACTGCTCGCGGGAGGCCTCGACGGCGGCGAGCTTGCCGTGCTCGACCGCAGTGCCCGTGCCGCCTATCAGGCCGCCGGGATCACGACCGACCCAGCGACGCACCGCCGGCCCGCGCCGCTGCTCGCCGATCTCGTGAGCACCCTGGAAGCCGAGAGCGACACCGGCAAGCGGCTCGCGGAGCGCCTGTCGCCGTATGCGACGGGCTCGCACTCCTCGCTCTTTGACCGCCCGACATCGGTCCAACCCGACAGTCACCTTGTCTGCTTCTCACTGCGCGGGCTGCCCGAGCGGATGCGCGCGGCCGCCCTGATGCTGACGCTCGATGCGATTTGGCGCTCGCTTGAGGGTCCGCTGCGCCGCCGCGTCGTGCTGGTCGATGAGGCGTGGGACCTGATGCGCGAGACGCCGAGCGCGACACGCGAGGCGCCCGGCGCACGGTTCCTATTCCGGCTCGCCAAGAAGGCCCGCAAGCGCTGGACCGGCCTCACGACAATCACGCAGGACCCCGGCGACCTCTTGGACTCCCCACTCGGGCAGGCCGTTGTCAACAACGCCTCCCAACATTTTCTGCTGCACCAATCCCCGCAGGCGATCGACCGTGTTGGGCAGGCGTTCGCGCTGACCGCCGGGGAGCGCTCCTACCTGTTGACTTGCCCCGTCGGCCACGGGCTGCTGCTCACCGGGGAGCAGCGCATCCCGCTCGCAGTGAAGGCGAGCCCCGCCGAGCACGAGCTTGTCACCAGCGACCCCGCCGAGCTTGCGGAGGTTGCCTAGTGAAGCGCGCCGCGCTCAGCTCATGCGGGCTGCTCGTGATCCTGCCCGTGCTTTTCCTCGGTGCCGCCGCGGGAGTCCTCGGCGCCGGCACGGGAATCAGCCTCGGCCAGCCAGTCTCAAGCGTCGAACGAGTCGCGGGGATTCCACCGGAATACCTGCGCTTGTTCCAAGCCGCCGGGGCGCGCTACGGCGTGCCGTGGACAGTGCTCGCCGGGATCGGGAAGGTGGAGTGCGACGACGGCCAAGACCCAGACCCATCCTGCACAAAGGAGGGCACGGTCAACTACGCGGGCGCCGGCGGCCCGATGCAATTCCTCGCCTCCACATGGGCGACCTACGGCGTCAGCGCCACCGGACACGGTGCCCCCGACCGCTGGAACCCCCCGGACGCGATCTTCAGCGCCGCGCGGTATCTGAAGGCGAACGGCGCCCCGCAGGAACTACAGCGCGCGATCTTCGCGTACAACCACTCACAGGAATACGTCGAAACGGTCCTGCGCTGGGCGGCCACTTACGAACAGCAGGCCATGCCCGTCACCGTGCCTTCGAGTGGCGCGGCGGGTGCGGCGCTCGCGTTCGCACTGAGCAAGATCGGTGTGCCGTATGTGTGGGGCGGCGAGAGCCCGTCCGGCTATGACTGCTCCGGCCTCGTACAGGCCGCATACCGGCTCGCCGGGATAAACCTTCCCCGCACCACCCAGGAACAGTACGACGCGGGACCACACCTGCCCGCCAGCGCCCAGCTACAGCCCGGCGACCTCGTTTTCTTCGGGCAGAGCACAAGCGAAGTAACGCACGTCGGGATGGTCGTGCACTCGGGCGAGATGGTGGACGCCCCGCATCCTGGGAGCAGTGTTCGCACCGAGACATTCCCCACCACCGTCGGCGCGCAGTGGGGTGAAGACCACTACCTCGGCGCGACTCGTCCCGCGGCGCGTGAAGGCGGTGGGCGATGAGACACCACCATCGCCCGCCCCATCACCCGACTGGCGCGGCGGCGGGGCCGCATCCCAACCGCGCGCTTGAACGCTACTTGCTCGAACCGAACCGGCCGCTGCATGAAGGTTTCGCGTTCGCTCACCGTGCGCTCGGAACGATCGAGCATCTTGCGCTGCTCGCCGGGGCGCTCGCGCTCGCCGTCACCATCGGCGTCCTGCTGCTCCGCGCCCTACAGCGCAACCTTCTCCCGCGTGGCGCGCGGCTCGTGCGGATCGGCGTGCCGCCCGACGTGCAGGACACGGGCGGACATCTGCTTTGGTCGGCGCTTCACGACCTACTGCGCCCCCGCCTCGCGCGTGTGCTGATCGGCCAGCCGCATCTCTCGTGGGAGATCGCCGCGAGCGAGACGGGCACGACCTTCCGCCTGTGGGTGCCGAAGGTGATCCCACCCGGCCTAATCGAGCGGGCGGTCAGCGCAGCGTGGCCCGGCGCGAGCGCGAGCACCGAACCCGTAGCCCCGAACGAGCCCGACACCGCCTATCCGCCGCGCGGGATGGTGCGCCTCACTTCCGAGCTGGCGCTCTCCGGGCCAGGATGGTTCTCGCTGGACGCCTCGTTGAATCCCGATCCGCTGCCGCTGATCCTCGGCCAGCTATCGGGACTCACCGACTCAGAGCGCGCACTGATCCAAGTCATTGCCAGGCCGGCGACCAGCCGCGAGCAACACCGGCTGCGCAACGCCGCGCGGCGGATACGCAAAGGCGAGCCGACCAGCCGCGTACTGCGACTCATGCAGGCGCTCCGCACCCAGCCCCCCACGCCGCCGCGGCTCGATCCAACGATCACCCCCGACGTGCGCGAGGCGATGAGCAAGAGCGCGGGGTCGTTGTACCGCTGCATCATCCGCGTCACCGTCACCGCCGACTCACGCAAGGAAGCGCGTGGGCGCATCCACGCCGTTCTGGGTGCCTTCGCACCGTACAACGGCACAAGGGTCTTCCTGCGCCGCCGGCACGCCCCACGCGCGCTTCTGAGGCTCCGTCAACGGCGTCTGGGGCGCCGCGCGTTCCTGCTCGGCGTGCCCGAGCTGGCCGCGCTCGCGCACCTGCCCGGACAGGACGCGATCCCCGGCGTCGTGATGGCCGGCGCACGCGAGATCGCGCCACCACCCGGACTGCCCGCCACCGGCAAGCCGCTCGGCCGCGGCTCCAACGGACGGCAGATCAACCTCGCCGTGCCCGACGCTCGCCAGCACATTCACGTCCTCGGGCCGACCGGAGTGGGGAAGTCCACGCTGATCGCGCGGCTCGTGCTCGCGGACTTCGACGCCGGCCGCGGCGCGGTCGTCATCGACCCGAAGGGCGACCTGATCGAGGACATTCTCGCGCGCATCCCCGCCGGCCGCGAGAACGACGTTGACCTCTTGGACCCACTGGACGACGCACCGCCCGGCCTGAACGTCCTCGACAGTCCCGACCGCGATCTCGGCACAGACCAGCTCGTCGGCATCTTCCGCCGCGTGTTCGAGCGCTACTGGGGGCCAAGGACCGACGACATCCTCCGCGCCGCGGTGCTGACACTCAGCACCGCCTCACCGACAAGCACCCTCGCCGACGTGCCGCGGCTGCTCACCGACCGCCACTGGCAGGAAAGCCTCGCCGCGCAGATCAAAGACCCCGTGCTCGGCCCGTTCTGGGAGTGGTACGGCGAACTCTCAGACCCCTTGCGCGCGCAGGCCTCCGGGCCGCTACTGAACAAGCTGCGCGCGTTCCTGCTGCGCCGCCCCGTGCGCGCGATCGTCGGCCAGTCAAAGACGACGCTCGACGTTCCCCGCGCGATCAACACGGGGCGCCTGCTGCTCGCCAGGCTCCCCAAGGGCACCCTCGGCGAGGACACAAGCCGCCTGCTCGGCTCGTTCCTATTCGCGCGGGTCTGGCAGGCCGCGCTCGCCCGCGCCGCCCTCCAACCCGAGCAGCGCCCGGACGCCTCCTGCTACGTCGATGAGGTCCACAACTACCTGAACCTCCCCACACCGTTTGAGGACGTTCTCGCCGAGGCACGCTCCTACCGCCTGTCGCTGTGCCTCGCCCACCAGCACCTTGCGCAACTCCCCCGCGACCTACGCGAGGCGATCGGCGCGAACGCCCGCAGCAAGGTCTACTTCCAGGTATCCCGCGACGACGCGCAGGCACTTGAGCGCGAGGTCCGCCCCGAGCTATCCGCACACGACCTCGCGCACCTTCCCCTCTACACCGCCGCCGTGCGGCTCTGCAACCAAGGGCAACCCGGCCGCGCGTTCACCCTCACCACCGAAAACCTGAGCCCGGCCACGCCCGAGCAGGCGCAGGCGGTCAGGGCCTCGGCGCGACGGCGCTACGGCATGACGCGCGAGCAAATCGAGGCGCAGCTCGCCGCCGACCAGCGAGCGCCGGCAATCCCGATCGAGGCACAGCGCGACCTGCGAGCCAGGATGGCGCCTGCCGATTCGTCCTCCGATTCCCCCTCCAATACGTCCTCCAATACGTCCTCCAATTAAGCGTAGAGGACCCTGATTCGATGAAACCCGCCGCAAATCACGGTAATCCGGTGAAAATAAGCAACCCCGACAAGGTAGGGACAAACACAAAACTCTCCGAGAGAACGAGAGGCAATCGGCCAAGCCGACTGCGAGAGCAGCACATCGCAACCCTGCCAGCGCACTTGACTGAGCGCGACAGGCGCATCGCTCTCGACTGCTACGAGCACCACGTACTCACGACCGATCAGCTAAAGCGCCTCCACTTCACCGGACTGAGGACCGCTGCCGCTCGCCTCGGACTGCTGTACGAACTGCGAGTGCTCGACCGCTTCCGTCCAGGCGCCCGACGAGGCGAGGGCACCATGCCCTACCACTGGATACTCGATGAAGCAGGCGCGCTCATAGTCGCCGATCACAAGGGCATCGACCCCAGCCAACTTCACTACACGCACGCCGACGCACTCAACTACGCCACAAGCCGCAACCTCACGCACCACGTCGAAGCCAACGAGCTCTTCACCCGCCTCGCCGTCGAAGCCAACCAAAACCACGGCGCACTCTCCGAGTGGTACGGAGTTCGCACGCTTGCCCATCTCTTCGCCGGCACCCTGCTACCCGACGGCTACGGCGTGCTCACCCTTCCCCGCCGCGCGCCACTGCACGTACTCCTTGAGCTTGACCGTAGCACCGAGACATCCCAAATCCTGCGCGAGAAGGCTAGACGATACACCGAGATTCTTCCTCGCAGCAGTCTACGCGACGTTAACCCGTTCGTGATCCTCGCCGTGCCGAGCGCGCGCCGCGCCGAAACCGCGGCCGCCGCCATCGCCAACACACCCGCTCCAATCGCCGTCACCGTATGGAGTTCCGCTGTTACACGCTCCGTTCTCGCCGTCGTCACAACCGCCGCCGAGACCGTGGCAAGTATTCACCAAAATCTTTAGCAAATCTTAGAGCAAAAGCCTTGACATTCACCGTTTGATCTGGTCTCGTGTTCCTATGACAAACACCACCGCCGACATAACAGTAAGTCGCACACACAACACGACCACTTACGAAAGTAAAGCGTTCGGAATCATCCTCGCCGCCGTCGATCGCCTCGGTGATTACTCGTGGCGCGCAACTTGCTACTTCAGTGATGAGGAGCGCGACGAGGAGAAGCACAGTAGCCGCAGCCCAGCCGAGGCCACCGCACTGCGCCATACGCAAGCGGTAATCGACGCGCTGTAAAGAGACACGGCGCGGATGTGATGGTGTATCAAATCAAATAATCAAAAGGTGAGCCCGCGACGCGCCAACGTCCGGGCTCATGGACAACGAAAGGATATTTTCGATGCCAGCCAAAACTATAGCGCGCCGACGCACCTTCTCAGACGCCGAGCGTGCGGCATACCGCGAGACTAAGCGCGCCGAGGCGCGGGACGCGATCGAGAGCGCAGCACGCGCCCTACTCACCTCGGACGGTTGGCGCAAGTGGGCCGAGACTCGCGCCACGTTCCACGACTACAGCGTGGGTAACTGCATGTTGATCGCCGTGCAATGCCCCGAGGCTACGCGGGTCGCAGGATTCAAGGCATGGCAGCAGCTCGGCCGCCAGGTTCGCAAGGGCGAGCACTCAATCAAGATCATGGCGCCTATGGTCGTCAAGCAGCGCGACGACAACGGCAACGAAACCGACGAGACGATCACGCTATTCCGCGCCGTCTCCGTCTTTGACATATCGCAGACCGACGGCGAGCCACTGCCAGACCCCCCGTGCGAGCCCGTCACTGGCGACTCACACGCACCCTACATCGCCAAGCTGGAGCGCTTCGCGCAAAGCATCGGCTACCGCGTCGAGTACCGGCCACTAGAGCACAGCGGCGGATATTGCAGACAGTCCGAAAAACTAATCTGCGTCTCGACCAACACGACGAGCGCGAACGGTCGAGTCCGCATACTCATTCACGAGTTGGCGCACGCGGTAGGCGTTCCCACCTACAAGGAGCACGGGCGCGCGGACGCCGAGGTCATCGTAGAGACGGCGGCCGTGATCGTATGCGGTTCGATCGGACTGGACACCTCCGGCGAGGGCATCCCCTACATCGCTGGGTGGGGAGAGGCTAACGACGTGGAGGCGATCCGGCGCTATGCCGAGACGGTGGACACGATCGCGCGCACGCTCGAAAACGCGGTCGCGTAGTGCCTCAAGGCTGGCGTCTCCGCATGGGGAGACGCCAGTAGTTTTTCTCAGCCATCCCCGTCTGCCCGTTTGGTGAGTCACATAGCCTTCTGGCCGTCAATGTTTCGTGACACCGGACGCGACCTTCACTAGATAAAAGTGCCGTTGAGGTCGCCTGCGGTACAGACCCCCCCTCCAATTGGGAACACCCGGCCGGGCGCGTCGTTTTTTCGTGGTCAAGCTGTACCGCTAGGGCGCCAGAAAAGACCTTTATCTAGTGCAAGGGTCTTCCGTTCCGACGCCCAACCACCTTGACCAAATCCGCTCGAAAGACATCTGACCTGCCGCTCGCGGTGTGGCCGTGCGCGCAGAAGACGAGCCAATGGCAGCGCTACCGCCGCTACTTGCCCGACTCAAATCGGCACCCCGCAAAGATGCTCCCCGCGCTCGCGCGCCGAGCAATCGAAACCTACAGCGACCGCGGCGATCTCGTGGTGGACCCCATGTGCGGGATCGGCACGACACTGGTCGAGGCAGCCAACCTCGGGCGCCGAACGGCCGGCGTCGAGCTTGAGCCCCGCTGGGCGAAGCTCGCCGTCGCCAACCTCGACCATGCCCATCACGAGAGCCGCGTCCACGCCCCCGCGAGAGTTATCGAAGGCGACGCCCGCCAGCTACCCCGACTGCTTACCACAGACGCACAAGACCTCCTCACCGGCGCTACGCGGCGCACCGGCAAGCTCGCCCACATGGCCTACGGCCGCGTCGATTTGATCCTTACCTCGCCCCCCTACGCCTGCGAGATCGCCGACACATGCGTAGATGTCAGGGATAAGAGTGAACCTCTGCGCCGAGACGACACGACGAACTACAGCCCCGACCGGCGCAACCTCGGCCACGCCCGCGGCGACACATACCTCACGGCGATGGCAGAGATTTACCGCGTCTGCGCAGCGACGCTCAAGCCCGGAGGGTTCCTTGTATGTGTCACCAAGAACATGCGCGCTCGCGGCGCGCTGCGCAACCTGAGCGGTGACACCATCGCGCTTTGCGAGAGCGCCGGCCTTCTCTACTGGCAGCACGTCATCGGCCTGTTGGCGACTATCCGCGACGACGAACTCGTGATGCGCCCCTCGCTCTGGCAGACACTTCACGTTCGCCGCTATCGCGCACAAGGAGATCGCACGCAGGTCGCCGCGCATGAAGACGTGCTCGTTTTCAGAAAGCCCCACGCTCACCAATCGAGCGCGGCGGCACGCAGGAGAGCGGCATGACCGACAGAGAGCATCCAGCAAAGCTCGTTGTCGCTGGGGCTTGCAGTTGCTCTGAGACGAACGCCTCACACGCGCCCACGTATGCTGAGGTCGAACGTGTCCGGTGCAACGGTAAGAGATGCGAGCGAGGACGACGCGCCGGCGTGCGCGGCTATCTACGCGCCATACGTGCGCGAGACGGCCGTCAGCTTCGAGGGCGAACCGCCGACCCCCGCGCAGATGGCCGAACGCATCGCGGCGGCGACGCGCACGCACGCGTGGGTCGTGCTCGAAGACGACGACCGCATCATCGGCTACGCCTACGGCGGGCCGCACCAGAAGCGAGCGGCCTACCGCTTCTCGTGCGAGGTCAGCGTCTACATCGAGCAGGGCCGGCTACGCACCGGCTCGGGTCGCGCGCTGTACGAGGCACTATTCGAGCGGCTCGCGGCGCGCGGCTACTTGATGGCGGTCGCGGGTATGACGCTGCCGAACGAAGCGAGCGTGGGCCTACACCGAGCGATGGGCTTCGCGCCAGTCGGCGTCTACCAGCGGATCGGCTGGAAGCTCGACGCGTGGCACGATGTCGCGTGGGTGCAGCGCGCACTCGGCGTCGAGCAGGACCCTCCCGCCGATCCGCGCTGAGGGGACTGGGCGCACCTTCGAGCGCGGGGAGCAACTGTTCCCTTCCCCGACGCTCGGCCCACTGCCGCTCGGTGAGCGCGTTCTCCGCACCGGCACGCCGGAGACGGGCGACGGGCCTGTCCATCCGATGCAGGAGACCTTCTCTCTGTCAGGACCTTGAGATCACGGCTCGGGTCTGCTCTGATCGCAGACAGCGATGCACCACGCTCGCGGGACACGGCAAGCAGCGCCAACGCCGGCCCCTCTTTGGCCGGCGCCTCGCGCAGGCCACTGGCGCCGACCGAACGAGTATCGACACGACAGGCACATGACAGCCGCGATCGAGGCGCGCGAGCACTGGGTCACGAAGCAGCAGCTCGCCGATCACCTGCAAGTCACCCGCCGCTGGATCGAGTTGCAGCAGCATCTCGGCCTCCCGTATCTGCGGATGGGCGGGATGAACCGCTACATCGTCTCCGAGGTCGAGGCATGGCTACGCGAGCGCTACGCCTCCACCGCGGCAAAGGAAGACGTGCTCGATGCCGGTTAACCGAGGCTCACGTCACGATCCGAAGTGGTCCGGGTTCGCCAAGTACAAGGGCCGTAGGAAGTGGATCGGCACGCACGACAGCATGGAGGAGTTCCGCAAAGCCAAGGAACGATGCCTAGCGGAACTGCGCGAGGAGGTCGCCAACCCCTCTCGGCGCGTCGCTCCCACCGTGCTTGAGTTCGCGGGCGCCACGATTCACGAGAACGGCCGGATCACGATGACGTGGCCGGATGGCGAGTCGTGCCAGAAGGCAACGGGGCGCCGCGATTCGTCCGTGCGAAGGCTGCGCGATGGGCTGCGACCGTTCATCCGCGAGTTTCACGACCGGCCGATCGACAGCTTCTCTCGTGACGAGGCGGTGACTTGGACGCGGCCGAAGGGTGCCAACATTCAGCAGGCAGTACGGCAGTTCTTCAACCACGCGCTCGACCGCGACTTGATCGAACGCAACCAGTTCACCCGCCTTGGTGCAAGCAAGCGGAAGCGTCGGGTAGACCGACCCGACTTCGAGATAATCACTGACGAGCAGTACGAGCGGCTACGCCGCGCCGCCCGCGAAAGCCGAGCCGACGACTACGGGCTCATCCTTGAGGGCGCGACCCTCGGCGTGGGCGACGCGGCGATGCGTCCCGGCGAGGTATTCGCGTTGCATCGCCCCGATATTCACTTCTCGAAGAACCTGATCCATGTGCGCTGGCAACTCGACCTCGACACCGGCAAGATCACATGGCCCAAGGATGACGACGGCCGATGGGTCGTAATGAGCCCCCGCTTTCGAGCGCACCTGGAAGCGATGCCACATCGAGGAAAGACGATCGACCGCACCAAGGGCGAGATCGTGTTCCCGGCGACGCGCGGCGGCTACATGCTGCGCAGCACTTGGTCAAACCTCTGGCACTCGGTACGCGCATCGGCAGGGATGCCAGGCCAGGAGTTCTACGAGTTGAAGCACCGTGCGATTCAATGGATGGTCGATCCCGTCGAGGATGGCGGTCTCGGCCTCGACCCCGCGACGGTCGCAGAAATGGTCGGCCACGATGACGGCGGCTACCTCATCGCCACGGTCTACACCAAGCTCGGCCGCCGCCGCGCGCTCGCGCGTGCACAGCGCGCGATGGACGACTACGAGCAGCGGCACGCAGCTACCGAGACACCGCGCCACCTGCACGTCGTCAGCTCCACATAAAGCCGTCTCGACACCCGTCTACGGCCTCCCTGTAGGCAATGCTGTGCAGGTGTCCCCGAGTCCCAAAGCACCTACCCTGCCCCGTGCGGCGCAGTCATCGGCCTATCTGAATCAGGCGCTTGAGGCTCTGACCGCTGCCAGCAGCGCACCCGCGCTCTACGCCGAGATAGCTGATCGTTACCACGGCTCGATGCTTGAGTCCTCGCAGCGTCGGCTCAGCGCCATGAACCGTCGCCTCAGTTTCCTACGGAACGCGGTGCTGTTTGCTGCCCTTTCCGCCGAGGCGTATGCCAACGAGTTTCTTGAGGCTGCGCTGCCCGCACGAGACGCGCAGGCGCTCGATCGGCTCGTGACGCCGGAGAAGCTGCTGATCGGCTCCCGCCTGGTCGGCGTCGAGCCGCCGCTCGACCGTGGAAGGCTGCCCTTGCAGCGGCTATTCGCTCTCTTCGAGGTCCGCAACGCCCTCGCACATCCGCGTCGCTCCGGCGCCAAGAGCATCAGTGCCTACTCGCACAACGTCACCGAGCAGGACAGGGAGCTGGTCGGTCCTAAGGCCGCCGCCAGCTACATAGTTGCCGTCGCCGAGCTGACCGTTCGGTTGGAGCCTCACAGGCCGGGGCGGTCAATTATTGGCGAGGCCGCAACCATCGTCAAGCACCGTGCCGTATTGGACACTCATCGCAAAGTGCTTGGCGATGAGATTCTGGTCGTGCCTGACCCCGAGGATGCCGCGCCCGTGCCTCTGCTCATCCAAATGCAGCGCCGCGCCGCCAAGCGCACGCGATAGTTCTCGACGGGGGTCGATCCCAACCGGGGAGTCGCCAGCCGAGGATGCCTTGCATCCCGTTTGCATCCCGTTTCCGCCGCCTTGCATCCCGTTTGCAGCCCTCCAGACCACCGAACAGCCGCGAACACTGGCAAACCGCCTCCCGCTAGGGCCAGTGTTTCCGGGGGTTTTCGCCCCTGTTCGCTGGCCTTCGCGGTTCTCTAACCAATCGGGGCGCCCGGATTCGAACCGGGGACCTCGCCGACCCGAACGGCGCGCGCTACCAGGCTGCGCCACGCCCCGACGCGTCAGCCAGTATTCCATAACGAGCGCCCGGGCCCGGCCCTGTCGGTATGCGGACCCGGAGCACGGTCGGCTGGCGCCAAGCGGAATCGCCCGGAGGGGCCGGCCAGCCCGGCGCTAACCTCGCGCCATGAAGCAAGCCAAGACCGAGGCCCTAGTCGCCGCCCTGGACGAGGCCCTGGAGCAGTCGAAGTTCGAGGACTACGGCCCGAACGGTCTGCAGGTGCCCGGCCCGGCCGAGACGGCGACGGTCGCGACCGGCGTGACAGCGAGCGCCGAGCTGTTCGAGCTGGCCGCGCAAGCCGGAGCGGGCCTACTGGTCGTCCACCACGGCCTGTTCTGGGGCGACGGCTTCAAGACGGTCGACGCCAAACTGAAGAAACGGCTGGAACTCTTGTTCGAAAACGGCATCGCGTTGGCCGCGTACCACCTGCCCCTCGACGCGCATCCAGGCCTCGGTAACAACGCGCTGCTCGCGGACGCCCTCGGCGCGGAGCGCTCAGACGAGCCGTTCGCGGAGTACAGAGGCCGGCAGATCGGCTGCCTTGCGGACCTCCCCGGCGAGGGCCTGACAGCAGCGGAGCTGGACGACCGCGTACGCGCGGCCACGGGCGGCCGCGAGCCGCTCGTCTACGACGGAGGGCCGCCCAAGGTCAAGAGACTGGCGATCGTGACCGGCGCGGGCTCCGGCTTCCTTGGCGCGGCGGCCGAAGCGGGCGCGGATGCGTTTATCACCGGCGAAGTACCGGAGCGCGCGATGGCCGAAGCGAACGAGTTCGACGTCAGGCTGATCGCCGCCGGCCATTACGCGACCGAGACCTTCGGCGTGCGCGCGCTCGGCGACCACCTGGCTGAAAGGTTCGGCGTCGACCACGTCTTCTTGGACGTTCCGAACCCCGTATAAGCGTTCTTCGGACGTTCTTCGTTGTGGGCGTACGCCCACACAAAGGACCTCACTCCGTGCATACGCACGCGCGCGCGAATGCCCTCACATTCGAGACATACTTGGTCTGACCTCGCAAACGTCCGACAGGCCCAAATGCGTCGCGAACCGGTCAAGAACACCTGGAGATTGCCGAAATCTGGGGTTGCGGACGTCCGGGGACGGCGCTAAGTTGGAGGGAGTCGTCGGTTGCCGCCTCGATGAGGGACCAGGCGGGCCGGCCAAAAGAAGAGAGACATCTCGGAACAGGAGGACATCGAAGCATGGCCAACCACCTGACGCCCACCGAGCTAGCCCGCGAAGCAGGTCTTGGGCGCCGAGAAGTGCTGACGAAGTGCTTGGAGAACGGCATACCGATCTTCAAGGGCAGGATCGACAAGAGCTTGTTCTTGGCGTCGTTGAGACGGAACCCGACGCGACGGAGCCCCGCCTCGCTGAAGACCTGAACTCTCGAATCCGCCGGCCATAACCGAGAAGCCCCTAAGATTCAGGAGGCTCAGTCACAGAGCGAACTTTTAGCCACGAGGAGGGAACCACCATGGAGGCCACCGCCGCGCCCACGGCGCCGGAGTCCCAGACGCACGCCGCGTCACTGCGAACGATCGCCGACCTGATCCCGAACGCGGCCGCACGCTACCCCGACCGCGTGGCCGTCAGGTACAAGCGCGACGGTGATTGGCATGACGTCAGCTATGCCGAGATGGACGAGATCGTGCGCGAGATAGGCCTCGGACTGATCGACCTAAACATCGGACCAGGCGAGCGCGTCTGCATCCTGGCGAACACCAGGCCCGAGTGGTCTTACGCAGACCTGGCGGCCACATCAGCCGGGACGATCGTCGTTCCGATCTACCAGACCAACTCTCCTGAAGAGTGCCATTGGGTCATTTCCGATTCCGGCGCCTCGGCAATCGTGTGCGAGGACGCTGACCAGCTCGCCAAGATCGCGGCCATTCACGGAACGTTGCCCGATTTGAAGACGATCATCGTGATCGATCCGCCGTCGGCCGACCAGAGGACGCCAGAGATCGAGGCGCTGAACGCGATCTCAATCGAGGAGGTCAGAGCCCGCGGGCGTAGCCGCTCGCCCCAGGAGCTTGAGGACCGCAGGTCGGCGGTCCGCAAGGAGGACCCTTACACGTTCATCTACACATCCGGTACGACCGGCCCGCCGAAGGGGTGCGTGCTCAGCCACGGCAACTACTGCACGATCGTCGAGATGGTCGAGCAGCGTGCGAGCCTCGAAAGCGACGCCGGCGACGTGGTGTATCTGTATCTGCCGCTGGCGCACTCCTTCGCGCTGCTCTTGCAGCTCCTCGTGTTCGACCTTGGCGTCACCTTGGCGTACTTCGGCGGGGACACCAAGCAGATCATCGGCGAGCTGGCCGACGTCAAACCGACGTATCTGCCGTCCGTGCCGAGGATCTTCGAGAAGATCTATACCCTCGTATGCGCCAACGCCGACCCGGACGAGCTTGCTGGGGCGGTGCATGTAGGCATGCAGGTGCGCGAACTGCAGCGTCAAGGCAAGCCGATCCCGCCGGAGCTGCAAGAGCCTTTCGAACAGGCCGAGGAGAAGCTGTTCAAAAACGTGAGGGCCGCGTTCGGCGGACGCGTGCGCGAGGCCGTCAGCGGCGCCGCCCCGATCGCCAAGGAGATACTCGAATTCTTTTACGCCTGCGGCGTGCCTGTGATGGAGGGTTACGGCATGACCGAGACCGCGACCGCCGCGACCGCGTGCACGCCCGAAGAGCATCGCTTCGGCAGCGTCGGCAAGCCGTTTCCCGGCGTCGAGGTCAAGATCGCCGATGACGGCGAGCTACTGATCAAAGGCGAGAACATCTTCCAGGGCTACCACAACAGATCCGAACAGAACTTCGGAGCGGTCGAGGACGGCTGGCTGCATACCGGGGATCTGGGCAAGATCGACGAGGACGGCTTTGTTTACATCGTCGGCCGCAAGAAGGACATCATCATTACCGCCGGCGGCAAGAACTTGACCCCTGCCAACATCGAGAACGACCTCAAGCAGTGCCGCTGGATCTCACAGGCGGTCATGCACGGCGACCAGCGCCCTTACCCGGTCGCCTTGGTGACACTCGACGAGGAAGAGATCGCCGGCTATGCCGCCGAGCACGGCCTGCCCGCCGACACCCCATCGCTAGCCCAAGAGCCTGCCGTCAGGGCGCTCGTCCAGGAGGCCTTGGACAAAGCCAACGAGAAGTACGCCCAGGTCGAGCGGGTCAAGAAGTTCGCGATCCTCGACCACGACCTTTCCCAGGAGACCGGCGAGCTGACGCCGACTTTGAAGGTCAAGCGCAACGTCGTCAACGACAAGTACGCGTCGATCTTCGACGAGCTGTACGCCGACTGACCGGTTCGCACCTGCCAAGATAGACAGATGCGGACCGACCCATCCGACACCGGCGGCCTGTTCGTCGGGCGCAGGCCCGGCACCGCGCCGGTCCACTACCGGTCGGCGCCCGAGCAAGGCAGCGCCATGCGCCAGCGCTTCGACGGTTCGCTGGCGGGCCTCTTGCTCGCCGCGATCATCGTCTTGTGTTTGCTCTGCTGGGGCCCGATCCCAGCGGCCTGCCTGTGGGTCGGCTCGCAGATCGACTACCTGACGAACAGCGTCAGCCTCGGCATCTTCGTCGCGTTCGTCGGCCTGTTCGCGCTCCTGTTCGGCACGCTCGCGTTGCTGCGCCGCTTGGACGCCGCCTGGATCCTCGTGCGGCGGGCGGCCGGCCACGACCAGCGTACGGGCATACTCGGGCGCGTGTTCGCGATCACCGCCGCCGTCATTGGGAGCTGCTTCATGTTCTGGTTCGTGGTGATACATGGACCGGGCATAGGCGCATAAGCGCCCCACAGAGCGCGGCATGAGCCTGCTCGACTATTACAAGCAGTTCGAGGGGATGTCCGAGGAGGAAGTCAACGAAGGTTTGCGCGCTGAGGCGGCTGAGCGCAAGCGAAAAGCGTTGACGAAGGTCAAGACGATCGACCTCTCGAAGACGACCTGGCCAGAGCTGCCCCACCCGAGCGTCGTCGCCGCGATCACGTTCGTCGCCAGGAAGGGCATGCAGCAATACCCGAACCCGCAGCAGTCTTCGCGGCTACGCAACGAGCTGGCCGAGCGCTGCCGGGTCGAGCCCGGCCGTTTGATCCTCGGCAACGGCGCCGCCGAACTGTTGAACTCGGCCACGAGGGCCCTGATGGAGCCCGGCCAGCGGCTGATCAGCTTGTGGCCCTCGTATCCTTTGTTCCCGCTGATGGCCAGACGCGCGCACGGGCGCGCGACCCCCGTTTCCGGCGGCATCGACGAGATCTTGGCGCAGGCCAAAGAGCCGGGCACGCGCGTCGTCGCGATAGCGAACCCCAACGACCCGACCGGCGAGCTGCTTTCAAAGAGCGAGCTTGAGCGCCTCTTGGCGGGGCTGCCGAACGACGTGGCAGTGCTCTTGGACGAGTCCTTGATCGAGTTCGCGGACGCCCAGCCCATCGACGTTTCGCTCGAATTGCTCGACAAGCATTCGCGGCTGTTCGTGTTTCGCAGCTTCTCGAAGGCCTGGGGCTTGGCCGGCCTGCGCGTCGGCTATGCCATCGGCGGTCGCGGCTCAGAGGAGCTGCTGGCCGAGCTTGAGCCCGACCTCGGCGTCTCCGAGGTCTCCCAGGCCGGCGCTTTCGAGGCGCTTCGCAGCTGCACCGAAATCGTGGACCGCCGTATCGAAACGATCGTCGCCGAGCGAGCCGCCGTGACCAAGGGCCTGCGCGAACGCGGCTTTCAGGTAGCCGACAGCCAAGCCAACTTCGTTTGGGCTTCGCACCCCGCCATCGACGGTGACGAGCTGTCCGCCAGGCTCGCCCGCTCGGGCATCCTCGTCGCCGGCGGCTCCGCTCTCGGCGAGCCCGACCACGTCCGCGTCGCCCTGCGTGACCCCGCCGCCACCGCCCGCCTCCTGGACGCGATCGACAAATCGATCTAGCCGGCCAAGCCCGCCTGCCGCAGAAGGGCGCCCGTCGTTTCCTCGAGGATCCGCCGCCAGGCGCTCTGCGAGGTTTCGGTGTCGTCGAAATGGGCCACGACCTTGCGCAAGCGCTCGCCTGAGATGTCCAAACCATGGCGCTCGGCGAGGACCCGGTAGCGTTCGTATTCGCCGGCCAGATGTTGAGTTACCGACTCGAAGCCGTGCCTTGCGATCTCCACCCTCGATGCGTAATGCAACATCGAGGTCTGGAACATCAGCTTGTCGGCCGGCTCCGGCTCGATCAAGACGATGTCGACGCCCGGGTAGCGCTCCTCCCAGCGCGCCGCCAGCTCGTGCAGGCGCTGGTAGGCCAACAGCTTGAACGCCTGATAGCCGATCTGCGGAAAACCCATGTCCGAGACCCGCTTTGCCCGCACCCCGCCGATCGTCCGGACCGTGTCCGAGAAATCGTTTACGAAAGGTACGATCGGATTGATCACGACGACCAGCTTTGCTCCCGCCTCGACCGCCACGTCCAGGTTAGTTGTCGAGATCAAGCCCCCATCGACCAGCTCGCGCTCGCCGACTTTGACCGGCGCATAGACCATGGGCAGCGCACCGGATGCTCTGACCGCGGTCGAGATCGGCACGTCGCGCTGGCCGTCGGCGCCGAACACGACCCGCTCGCACGTGTCCAAGTCGGTCGCGGTCAGATACAGCTCACGCCCCAACTCCTCGAAGCTGTTGCTGCGCCCCGGCTCGCTTAGGACCCGCTCCAAGTAGGACTCGATGCCGGCCCCCGTGTAGGCGCCCGCGGGCAGTCCTTCGGCGATGCCCAGGCCGACATCGAGCAGCGAGATCTGGCCGCGATGCCTGACGACCTCGCGCGCGAGCCCCAACACGCGCCACGGCAGCCGCGCGGCGGTCCGCGCCAGCTCGACGACGTTCGGCCGCAGCAACTCGCCGAGATCGACGTCCTCGAACGGGGACGGCGCTTCCCGCAGCAGGACCTGCATCATCTCCTCGGGCGTCACGCCGTTTGCGCACAGCGCCGCGATGAACGCCCCGGCGGAGGTGCCCACATAGATGTCGAACTGGTTGACAGTGCTGTTGACCGCCAGCAGGTCCAGCGCGCGCAGGGCACCGATCTCATAGACGCCGCCCGTGAAGCCGCCGCCCCCGAGCACAAGCGCGGTCTTGTCGCTGCGCCGGCGCCTGCGGCGCCGTCCGGCCGACGTCCGCGCGCCCGCGCCGCGGGGCCCGCCACGCCGCGCGCCCTCCTTGGCCGCTCCCGCCGCCGTCGTCGTCGGTTCCAACTTGACAACGTTGCCCATTGCACCCAACATCATATGCCGCGCGTGCCCCGGAACCGTATCGTCAAAACCAAGATTCCTGTCTATAGACTTCTGAGGGCTGCAGTCAGTAGGCTGCAAGCGGCAGTGGCGCCCCGGCTGACGGCGAGAGTGGTCTGGGTGGCAGCCCTTGCGCTGGCGCTGGGCGCCCTGCCTCCAGCTTTGCCTGCCGCCGACGCCGCCGACGGCACGCCGGCCGGCCTGCAAGCCGACCTGTCCCACCAGCTGAGCCTCGCCGGCCCGGCCGACGGCGCTTACGTTTACGACCTGACCGCCAAACAGCCGCTCTTCTCGGAGCGCGCCTCCACCATGCGGCCGCCGGCGTCGGTCGAGAAGCTGTACACCGCTATTACCGCCCTCGACCGTATGGGGCCAAGCGCGCGCCTGAGCACGACCGTCTACGGAGCCGGCCGACTGGCGACCGGCGGCGTTTGGGAAGGGAGCCTGTATCTGCGCGGCGGCGGCGACCCTACGTTCGGGGCGACCCCTTTCATCAGGTCCCACTACTCCGGGATCGGAGCCTCGATCTCGGACCTGGCGAGCCAGCTCATACACGCCGGTATCAAACAGGTCGACGGCTCGATCTACGGCGACGAGTCCTATTTCGACTCCCGCCGAGGCGAGCCCTCCAGCAACTACGCGTTCGACCCGTTCCTCGAAGGCGCTTTGTCCGGCCTGGCGTTCAACCGCGGCGCGACCGGCCATGAACACGGCTCGCACGCACCGGCCGCCTATGCCGCGCACGAGCTGTTGGCGAGTCTCGCCGGCGATGGCGTCCACGTGACCGGCCATAGCGCCGCCGCGACCACGCCTCCGGGCGCGACCCAGCTGGCGCAGGTGCAGTCACCGACCGTCGAACAGCTCCTTAGCCTGATGTTGCCCCCATCTGACAACTTCTTCGCGGAGACCTTCGTCAAGGATCTCGGGGCTCTCTACGGCGGCTCCGGCACGACCTCGGCCGGGGCGAGCGTCGTGCGCCAGACGATCGGTTCGCTGCTCGGCATCCACCCCCGGGTCATCGACGGCTCGGGGCTATCTGAAGCCGACAAAACTTCGCCCTACCAGGTAGCTGACCTCCTGGTCGAGCTGTACGGCACGCCGACCGGCCAGATCCTGCGCGACAGCCTCGCCGTCGCCGGCCACACCGGCACCCTTTCCGAACGGATGCGCGGAACGGTTGCCTCCGGGCGCTGCCGAGGCAAGACCGGCACCCTGACAGGCGTCTCGAATCTGGTCGGCTACTGCGAAGCCGCGGACGGCCACACCTTGGCGTTCGCGATCTTCACCGACGGGATCGCCACCGAATCGGCCCATGTCTTCCAGGACCACATCGCGATCACGATCGCCGGCTACTGAGCCAGCAGCTCGCGCAGCCCGCCCTCGTCCAGCACGGGTACCTCCAAACGCTCGGCCTTCGCGAGCTTGGAGCCGGCAGACTCGCCGGCGACGAGATAATCGGTGTTCTTCGAGACGGAGCTGGTAACGCGCCCACCGGCGGCCATGATCGCTTCGGTGGCCTGCTCGCGGGACCAGTTCGGCAGGGTGCCCGTCAGGACGAGCGTCCTGCCGGCAAGCGGACCCTCCGATGGCGACGGACCCTCTTCGGCGAAGCGCAAGCCAATCGCACGCAAATCGTCGATCAGGCTGAGCATCCGCTCGTCGTGTAGCTGTTCGCGGATGAGCGCCGCCATCTTGGCGCCGACCCCCGGCGTCTGTTCGATCTCCTCGGCGGTGGCCGCCAGCAGCGCGTCGATGTCACGGAAGCGCTGGGCCAGGTTGCGGCCGGTGACCTCTCCGACCTCCTCGATGCCAAGAGCGAAAAGCACCCTCGCGAACGGCCGCTGCTTGGACTCATCCAGCGCCAAAAGCGTGTGCCGGGCGGAGATCTCGCCGAAGCCTTCCAGCTCGGTCAGCTGCTTCTCGGTGAGCCTGTAGAAGTCGCCGGCGGTCTTGATGAGGCCCTGCTCCTGCAGCAGCGCGACCTGCTTTTCGCCGAGCCCCTCCACGTCCATCGCGCCCCGGGAGACGAAGTGCTTGAGCAGTTGCCACGCGCGCGCGGGGCAGTCGCGATTGGGACAGGTCGTGAAGACCGAGTCCTCGGGCTTGACCGTCTCGGTATCACAGAACGGACAGCGCGCGGGCGGATGCGGAGACGGCGGGCGTTCGGCGCCCGCGTCGAGCACGTGCGGCGCGGGCGAGACGACCTGCGGGATCACGTCGCCGGCCCGCATCACGATCACGTCCTCGCCAGGCCTGATGTCCTTGCGCAGGAGGTCCTCCTCGTTGTGCAAGGTCGCCAGCTTGATCGTGACGCCGCCGACGGAGACCGGCTCGAGGACCGCGTAAGGCCGCAGGTCGCCGAACTTGCCGACGTTCCACATCACCTTTTCGAGCCTTGTCGAAGCGGTCGTGGGCGGAAACTTCCAGGCGATCGCCCATCTCGGATCGCGCCCGACCGAGCCCAAACGACGCTGCAGCTCGAGGTCGTCGACCTTGACGACGACACCGTCGATCTCGAACTCAAGCTCGCCGCGGCGGGACTGCCACTCCAGGCACTGCTCGATCACGGTGTCCTCGCCGTCGAAGACCTTGATGTCCGGATTGACCCGGAACCGGTGCTTTTTTAGCCAAGCAAGGGCTTCGGAGTGAGCCTCGAACGAGAGGCCCTCGACGACCCCGACCTGGTAGCACCACATCGACAGCGGCCGCTTGGCGGCGTCAGCCGGGTCCAGCTGCCTGATCGTGCCGGCGGCGGAGTTGCGCGGGTTCATGAACGTCGGCTCGCCGGCCTCGGCCCTGCGCTCGTTGAGCGCGGCGAAATCGTGCAGCGACATGTAGACCTCGCCGCGCACCTCCAGCAGCGGCGGCGCGTCCTCGACGTGCAGCGGGATCTGGCCGATCGTCTTCAGGTTGTGGGTCACGTCCTCGCCGACTTCGCCGTTGCCGCGCGTGGCGCCGCGCTCAAAGACGCCGTCCCTGTAGAGCAAGCTGATCGCGAGGCCGTCGATCTTGGGCTCGACGACGAACCTGAACTCGGGGTCATCGATCCCCTCGCGCGCCAGGTGCGAGCGCATGCGCTCGACCCAGGCCCTCAGCTCCTCTTCGGACCTGGCGTTCGGCAACGACAGCATCGGCTCCAAATGCTTGACCTTCTGCAGGCGCCCGACCGGCTCGCCTCCGACCCGCTGGGTGGGCGAGTCTGGGGTCCGCAACTGGGGATGAGCCTCCTCGATCGCTGTCAGCTCGCCAAGGAGGGCGTCGTACTGGTCGTCCCCGATCTCGGGGTCGTCGAGCACGTAGTAGAGGTGAGCGTGGCGCTCCAGCTGCTCGCGCAGCTCTTTCGCGCGCGCGAGCACGTCTTTCGGCGGGGCGCCGCTCACGACGCGCGGGGTACTGGCCGATCTCCGATCGATGGCCCGAGCAGCTCCCCCAGATCGAAGCCTCTGAGCGCCTGCAGACCGGGATGATGGGTCAGGTCGAAGTGCATCGGGGTCACGGCGATCCGGCCGGCTGCCACGGCCGCCAGATCGGTGCCCTGCTCGTCGTGGAAGCCCGGATCCGAACCGTAGATCCAGTAGCGCCGGCCGTGCTCCTCCTCGCGCTCGAGCTTCAGCTCATCCTCGTAGATCCGCTTGCCGAGCCTCGTCACCTCCACGCCGGCCGGCTCGCCGGCGGGCACGTTCACGTTCAGCAGAGTCCCCTTCGGCAGCGGCACCTCCTCGATCCGTTCGACCAGCCTCGCCACAAAGTCGGCGGCGATCTGGAAGGAGAAGCCGCCGTCGAAACGGAAGTCGAGCGCGCGCGCCCCCGATTGCTGGGATACCGCGATCGCGGGGATGCCGAGCAGGACGCCCTCGAGCGCCGCCGCGACGGTACCCGAGTAGGTGATGTCATCGCCCAGGTTGGCGCCGTGGTTTATGCCCGAGACGACCAGATCCGGCCTGAAACCGTCGACCAGGCCGAGGTTGGCCAAACGCACGCAGTCCACCGGTGTGCCGTCGCTAGCGTAGCCGTACGTGCCGTCTGTGAAGGGCGTCTCGGCGACCCACAGCGGCCTTCGCGTCGTGATCGACCTTGCCATCGCCGAGCGATTGCCGTCGGGGGCGACCACCTCCAACCGAATGCCGTCCAGCTCGGCCAGCGCACCGCGCATCGCCTGCAGGCCCTCGGCCTCGATCCCGTCGTCGTTTGTGAGCAGCACGTTCAGCATTCGTCCGGTCTCCTTGCCCCCAGCATACGAGCAAGCCCGGTCTGCCCGGTAGCGGTCCGGTTAACAGCTACGCGCTTGGCGCATACCGGACCGCCGCCAAGGCCAGCCCGTGAGGAGGCACTGTCGGCCCGGCCTCGATGCGCGGCCGGCCCTCGAGGAGACGCTCGAACTCCTGGAGGGTGCGCCTGCCGGAGGCGACCTCGAGCATTGTGCCGACAAGGATCCGGTTCATGTGCCTCATGAACGTGTCGGCCTCTATCCAGAACTCCAGTATGTCTAGGTCCGTCGTGCCGGCACCCGATCTGGGGGCCAGACCCGCGCCCGGATTTGCGTAGGTGTCGGTCGCGCCCGCGCGCCACTCCGCGCTCAGCACATCGCGCTCGAACCGAACGTGATCGGTGTCGGTCGGGGTGAAGGCAGTGAAGTCGTGGGTCCCGGCGAGGGCCTTCGCGCATGCGTGCAGCGCCTCGGAGTCGAGCGCGTGCGGCCACCAGAGCGCGTAGCGGCGGTCGAACACGTTGCGGGCCCGGCGCGTCGAGAGGCGGTAGCAGTAGGTCCTGCTGAGCGCGTCGCGCCTGGCATCGAACCCGTCCGGGCTCGGCTCGGCCGAGACGATCGCGACATCCTCAGGCAGCAGACCGTTCAGACGTCCTGGATCGACTGCCTCGTGGCGGTAGCTTGCGACCTGGCCCCAGGCGTGTACGCCGCGATCGGTGCGCCCGGCGACGGTCAGTCGCAGGGGCTCACCGTCGACGTCGCTGTCGCCGAGGATCGTCCGCAGGGCCCGCTCGACCTCGGCCCGCACCGTCCTCAGGCCTGGCTGCTTGGCCCAGCCCGCGAAGTCGGTGCCGTCATACTCGAGCGTCAGCTTGGTGACCATCCCTAGCCTGTCTAGCGGCTCGATGGCCAAGCCAGGCAAGGACGCAGTGAGCGTAGCGTGCTCGGCACGTGAGCGATCGAGGACGCAGCCTGGCGCCGTGCCAGCGGGCCGCTAGACCAGCTCGATGAACACCATCTCGGTGGAGTCCGAGCGGCGCGGACCGAGCTTGAGGATGCGCGTGTATCCGCCTGGTCGATCGGCGTACCTGGGCGCCAGCTCCTCGAACAGCTTGTGAACGGCGAACTTGTCTTGAGCCAACCTCGACAGGGCCTGCCTGCGGGCATGCAGGTCGCTGCGCTTGGCCAAGGTCACCAAACGCTCGACCTCCGGTTTGACGGCCTTCGCCTTGGCGGCGGTCGTTTCGATCCGCTCGTGCTCGATGATCTCCTTGCTGAGGTTCATCAACAGCGCCTTGCGGTGAGCCGAGTCTCTGCTCAGCTTGTGTTTCGTCTTCTGGTGTCTCATCTTGGTCTGGTGAAGTCTAACTGGCGACCGGGCCTCACTGAGCGAGGCCCTAGTCGGTGCGTAGGTTCAAGCCTCGTGAATGTAGTGTCTCGATGACCTCGTCGATCGACTTTTTGCCGAAGTTCGGGATCGCGTTCAGCTCGGCCTCGGACTTCGAGATCAGGTCGCCGACGGTCTGGATGCCGGCCCGCTTGAGGCAGTTGTATGAGCGCACGCCCAGCTCCAGCTCCTCGATCAGGATGCTCCACTCCTCCCCCTGCAACACGCCCGCCGGGGCGCCGCCGGAGCCCGAGACGGCCAGGCCGTGGCCGTCGAGCTGGCCGCCGGGTGTGGCGCGCAGCTCCTGGATGCGATCGGCGTCGGTGAAGATCGCCAGCTGAGAGATCAGCAGCTCGGCCGCCTCGCGCAATGCCGCCTGCGGCTCGATCGAGCCGTCGGTCTCGATGTCGAGAGTCAGCTTGTCGAAGTCCGTCTTCTGGCCGACCCTGGCCTGCTCAACGGCGTAGGCGACCCTGCGCACGGGCGAGAAGATCGAGTCGATCGGGATCACGCCGATCGGCTGGTCGGGCGACTTGTTCTCCTCCGCCGGCCGGTACCCGCGGCCGCGACCGATCGTCATGTACAGCTCGAGCTTTGTTTTCTTCTCGAGCGTCGCGATGTGCACGTCCGGGTTCAGAATCTCGACGCCCGCCGGCAGGTCGATGTCCTTGGCGGTGATGTCTCCGGGACCGCTGACGACCAACGGCGCCTCGACCTCGGTCGCGTCGGAATGCATCCGGCAGACGATCCCCTTGAGGTTGAGCACGATGTCGGTCACGTCCTCCTTGACGCCCGGGATCGTCGAGAACTCGTGGGCAACGCCCTCAATGCGCACACTGGTAACGGCGGCGCCAGCCAGCGAGGAGAGCAGGACACGCCGCAGCGAGTTGCCGAACGTGTAGCCGAAGCCGCGATCGAGCGGCTCGATGGTGAACGTGCCGCGGTTGCGCTCCACGGACTCACTTGTGATCCGGGGGATTTGGAAGTCGAGCATCAGCGTCCTAACGTCGTTTTGGTCTCACACCGGCGCCCCTTGGGGGACGCCGGTCCCGAAGCGCCACCTCCTCGCCCGCCGGGCGAGGCGATGAGCGCCATGGTGGTCCTCTTTACTTCGAGTACAGCTCGACGATGAGCTGCTCCTGCACCGGCGCGGCCACCTCGCGCCGCTCCGGCTTGCGCAGCACCTTGGCCGTGAGCGACTCGTGATCGGCCTGCAGCCACGCCGGAATCTGTCCTGTCAGCTCGGTCGCATCCCTGACGACCTGGGTGGCCGGTGTGTTCGCCTTGATCGCGATCACCTCGCCAGGTCGTACCTGATAGCTGGGAATGTCTACGCGCCGGCCGTTGACCGTCCAATGGCCGTGCCTGATCAACTGCCTGGCCTGGCGCCTGGAGGCGGCGAAGCCAAGCCTCACGAGCACGTTGTCAAGCCTGCACTCCAGCAGCGTCAACAGGTTCTCACCGGTGATCCCCGGCTGGCGCGAAGCCTTTTCGTAGTAGCCCCTGAACTGGCGCTCGAGCACACCGTAGTAGCGCCTGGCCTTCTTCTTCTCGCGCAGCTGCAACCTGTACTCGCTCTGTTTGAGCCGTCCCCTGCCGTGCTCGCCGGGCGGGTATGCGCGCCGCTCGACACCGCACTTGTCGGTCAGGCAGCGCTCGCCCTTCAGGAACAGCTTCTGTCCCTCGCGGCGACACTGCTTGCACTGGGGGCCTGTATCGCGCGCCATTACACACGCCTCCGCTTGCGGGGACGGCAGCCATTGTGGGCTTGCGGGGTCACGTCCTTGACGCCAGTCACCTCGAGGCCAGCGGCCTGCAGCGAGCGGATCGCCGTCTCGCGCCCGGAGCCGGGGCCCTTGACGTAGACCTCGACCTTCTGGAGGCCCTGCTCGAGGCCCTTGCGCGCGGCCGCGTCGGCCGTCACCTGGGCGGCGAACGGCGTCGACTTGCGAGAGCCCTTGAAGCCGGCGCCGCCGGCCGACTCCCAGGCGATAACGTTGCCTTGAGTGTCGGTCAGCGAGACGATCGTGTTGTTGAACGACGTCTTGATGTGGGCCTGGCCGACGGGAATGTTCTTCTTGGCCTTGCGCCTTCCGCGGGCGCGCTTGGGAGTCGGGGGCATCAGCCGCGCGCCCCGCTCACTTCTTGCCCGCTTTCTTCTTGCCGGCGACCTGCAGCCGCTTGGGGCCCTTACGCGTGCGCGCGTTGGTCTTCGTCTTCTGGCCTCGCACCGGCAGTCCGCGACGATGGCGCAGCCCGCGATAGCAGCCGATCTCCTGCAGGCGTTTGATGTCCGTCGAGCGCTCCCTGCGCAGGTCGCCCTCGACTGTCAGCGAGCGGTCGATGACGTCGCGCAGCTTGGACACCTCGTCCTCGGTCAGATCGCGCACATAAGTATTTGGGTCGACCTCGACCTCGGCCAAGAGCTTGTTCGAGGTCGAGCGCCCGATGCCGTAGATGTAGGTCAGGCCGATCTCCGAGCGCTTGTTCAGGGGCAGGTTGACCCCGGCGATGCGTGCCATGCCGTTGTTAGCCCTGCCTCTGCTTATGACGCTTGTTCTGGCAGATGACGAGAACCGCGCCGTGGCGGCGGATGATCTTGCACTTCTCGCACATCGGCTTGACCGACGGTCTGACCTTCATGATCCCTTTCGGCTTGGTCCGGCGACCCGGCTCTGGCTGCCGTGGCGGCTGCCGCTACCCGGTCGTGGATACGCTCTCCCGCGCGCCGACAGCCTCGCGTTCGAGCAGGACTCCGGATGGTAGCAACTTCGAACGCTCGTCGGCAGCAAGATGCCAGGGCGTCAGGATGCGCGGACCGGCGACGGTGATCGCGACGGTGAACTCGAAGTGGGCGGCAGGCGAACCGTCCTGGGAGAAGATGGCCCAGCCGTCGGCTGCCACCTTTACGCCCGCGCGTCCGGCCGTCGTCATCGGCTCGACAGCCAGGACCATACCCTCCTCCAGTCGGGGGCCCTTGCCGGCCCTGCCGTAGTTGGGCACCTGCGGGTCCTCGTGCATGTCGCGCCCGACGCCATGGCCCACGAGCGAGCGGATCACCGACAGCCCGGCTCCCTCGGCTACGCGCTGGATCGCGTGCGAGACATCGCCGATCCGGTGGCCCGGCAGGCACTGCCTGACGCCGGCGTCCAATGCCTCGCGCGTGCCGGCGAGCAGGTTCTTGGCGACCGGGTCGATCTCACCGACGGCGAAGGTCCGCGCGGCGTCGGCGACCCAACCGTCGAGTGTCACGCCGACGTCGATCGAGATTATGTCGCCGGATTCGAGCTGGTAGCGGCCAGGAATGCCATGTACGACCATCGCGTTCGGGGATGCGCAGATCGAGCCGGGAAAGCCGCGATAGCCCTTGAACGTTGGGGTGGCACCACGCGAGCGGATGAAGCGCTCTGCCAGGCTGTCCAGTTCGCCGGTGCTGATGCCCGGCCTCACGTTCGCCTGCAGCATGTCAAGCGTCGCCACGAGCACCTCGCCCGCGCGCGCCATCTTCTCGATCTCCTCTGAACTCTTCTTGATGATCATCGCCAGGACGAGCTTAGCTATAGGGACGAGGGCCTCGGGAGCCCACGCCTACAGCTCCTCCTCCAAGCGCAAGGTCGCCAAGGTCGCGCGGATGCGGGCGTGGACTTCGTCGGCGCTGCGCCGCCCGTCGAAGCGCCGCAAGAGCCCGACCTCGTCGTAGTAAGAGATCAGGGGCGCGGTCTGCGAGTGGTAGACCTCCAGACGCCGCCGGATCGTCTCCTCTTGATCGTCGTCGCGCTGGATCAGGCGCGAGCCGTCCTGGTCACAGATTCCGTCGTGCTTGGGCGGGTCGAACTCGACGTGGTAGATGTGACCTTGGTTCTTGACGCACACGCGGCGCCCGGACAGCCGCCTGACGACCTCCTCGTCGGGGACCTCGATCGCCAGGACCGCCGTCAAGCGGCGATCGAGACCGTCGAGCGCGTCCGACAGCGCTTGCGCCTGCGCCTCATTGCGCGGAAAGCCGTCCAGCAGGAACCCATCGCCCGCGTCGGCGTCCGATACCCGTTGCACGATCATGCCGACGATCACCTCGTCGGGCACCAGCTCACCGGCGTCCATGAACGCCTTTGCCTTCAGCCCGAGCGCCGAGCCCTCCGTTACCTGCGCCCTGAGCATGTCGCCCGTAGAGAGGTGAGGCAGCCCGAAGTCCTCGCGCAAACGCTCGGCCTGCGTGCCCTTGCCGGCACCCGGCGGACCAAGCAGGATCAGGTTCAGCTCCGACATGTTCTGAGCAGCCTACCCCTCGCCGGGTCCTTCCGTGCATGCGCACGTGCGCGCCAGCGGCCCTTCCGGAAGGCTTACTTCAAGAAGCCCTCGTAAGAGCGCATCATGAGCTGCGCCTCCAGCTGCTTCATTGTTTCGAGGGCTACGCCGATCACAATCAGGATCGAGGTGCCGCCGAAGTTGAACTGCTGGTGGGTCTGGGCGAACAGGATCGCCGGCAGGGCCGCGACGGCCGCCAGGAACAGCGCACCCGGGAATGTCAGCCTGGCGAGGATGCGATCCAAGAATTCGGCCGTCGGGCGTCCGGGGCGCACTCCTGGGATGAAGCCACCGTACTTCTTGAGGTTCTCGGCCTGGTCGACCGGGTTGAACGTGACGGCGGTATAGAAGTACGTGAACAGCAAGATCAGCAGCGACTGGCCGATGATGTAATGCCAGCCGTTGGGCGTAAAGAAGTCGGAGATAGATTTGCCCCAGTGCGTTTTGACGAGCTGACCGACGGTCGGCGGGAAGGCCATCAGCGAGGCGGCGAAGATGACCGGAATCACGCCGGCCATGTTCACGCGCAGCGGCAGATAGGTCTGCCCGCCCTCGGTCATGCGCCTGCCGATCACGCGCTTTGCGTACTGGACCGGTATGCGCCGCTGGCCCTCCTGCACGAACACGATCCCGGCCACGACCGCCAAGACCAGGAATGGCATCATCACCTTGAAGACTTGGTCCTGCGTGGTCCACCACTTCTGGATCCCTTCCGGCAGCCTCGAGACGATCGAGGCGAAGATCAACAGCGAGATGCCGTTGCCGATGCCGCGCTGGGTGATCAGCTCGCCGATCCACATCAACAGCACACAGCCGGTCGTCAAGCAGACCACGATCAGGAAGATGTGGGGAGCGTCGAAGTGGGTCACGACCGCTTCCCCGGCTTTCGCTTGCAGCGAGTGGAACAGGAAGACGTAACCGATCGACTGCGCGAAGGCCAGGCCGACGGTCAGGTAGCGCGTGTATTGGGTGATCCGCGCCTGGCCGACTTCGCCTTCCTTCGAGAGCTTTTCCAATGAAGGCACGACAACCTGCAACAGCTGCAAGATGATCGACGCGGTGATGTACGGCATGATCCCCAGCGCGAACAGCGCCAGTTTCGCCAGGCCGCCGCCCGAGAACAGGTTCAGGTAGCTGAGGATGCCGCCGCCACCGAACTCCTTCTGGATGTTGTTGACGGCCGACAGGTTCACGCCCGGCACGGGCACGTGCGAACCGAGCCGGTAGATCAGCAGCATCCCCGCCGTGAAGGCGAGCTTCTTGCGGATCTCCGCTACTTGAAAGGCGTTAAGGATCGTCGAGAGCATTGATTACGGTCCACCGTCCCAGGTCTTGACGGAGCGCCCGATTCTAGCTCTCTAGGAGTAGGCGAGCGACGAGCGCCGGCACATGCCTGCGCACGACACCATCACGAGGGCTGACTGGACGCCGGCTCGAGCACCGAGCATGTTCCGCCGGCGGCCTCGATTCGCTCGCGGGCACTGGCGCTGAAGGCGTGCGCCTGGACGGTCAGCGCCTTGGTCAGCTCGCCCTTGGCGAGAATCTTCACAGGCACGTCCTTGCGCTTGGCCAAGCCGACGGCCTTCAGCGACTCGATCGTCACGTCGGATCCCGCCTCGAAGCGATCCTCGAGGTCGGCCAAATTGACGGGTTGGGTGTGCGTGCGGAAGGGCTCGAAGGGCATCGACTTCTTCATGTGCGGGCCCCTCAGCTTGCGCATCCGCATGTGGATCGGCATCTGGCCGCCCTCGAATCGGGCTCTGCGCTTGGAGCCCGAGCGTGCGCCGGCGCCCTTCTGGCCGCGACCGGAAGTCTTGCCGGTGCCCGAGCCTTCGCCCCTGCCGACCCGCTTGCGCGGGCGCCTGCTGCCGGGAGCCGGGCTCAGGTTGTGCAGGCCGACGCGCTGGTCGGCCGTCGTCGGCTCGTCCCTGTCGGGGCTCACTTGGCCTCGCCCTCCCGGACCTCGACCAGGTGGCGCACCGAGTGCAGCATCCCGCGCGCCTGCTCGTTGTCCTTGACCTCGACCGTCTGGCCGATTCTGCGCAGACCGAGCGAGCGCAAAGTGTCGAGCTGTTTGCGGTTGGCACCGTTCCCGGAGCGGCGCTGAGTGACGCTGAGCGCGGCCATCACGCAGGCTCCTCTACGACGCTTGCGCCTGTCTCCGTCTCGGCCGCGCCCGTCTCCGACTCGGGGACCTCCGCCGCGGGCGCCTGGGCTCCGCCGCCGGCCTCCGCGGCAGGCGCGTCCTCCGTCTCGACGGCGACGCCGCCCGACGGCTTGCCGCCGAGCCCGAGTACCTGATCGATCGAAAGGCCTCTCAGCTTGGCGACCTCCTCAGGCGTGCGCAGGCCACGTAGACCTTCGATCGTCGCCTTGACGAGGTTGATCGGGTTCTGGGTGCCAAGACTCTTGGACAGGATGTCGTGGATCCCGGCCAGCTCGAGCACCGCGCGAACGCCACCGCCCGCGATCACCCCGGTCCCGGGAGAGGCCGGCTTGAGCAGGACCCGGCCGGCGCCGAATATGCCGGTCGTCTGGTGAGTGATCGTGCTGCCGTGCCTGTGCACCTTGAACAGATCCTTCTTGGCACGCTCGACGCCCTTCTGGATCGCCAGCGGAACCTCGTTGGCCTTGCCGTAGCCAACGCCGACCGTTTCCCGTTCGTCGCCGACAACCACCAGCGCCGTGAACGAGAAGCGCCGCCCGCCCTTGACGACCTTGGCGACCCTGTTGATCTCGACGACCCGCTCCTGCAGGTCGAGGCTGTTGGGGTCGATCGTTCGTGATGAGATGGGCATGTTCTGACTCGGTTTCGCTGGGCGGACGGTTGAGAGTAGCGGGATCTGGGAGTTTCGCGGTTGGCTGGTTGGCTGGTCTTGTCTGTTTCGATGGTCCCGCGCGCGTGTACGTACGCGCGCGCGCCGGCACTTTCTTAGACGATCAGACCCGCCTCGCGGATTGCTTCGGCCAACGCGCGGACGTGGCCATGGTATTGGTAGCCGCCGCGGTCGAACACCGCTTCGGACACGCCCGCCGTCTTCGCACGCTCGGCCAAGAGCTGGCCGGCCTTGGTCGCGGCCTGTGCTTTACCGAGGCCCTTCAGCTCCGGCTCGAACCACGCGACCGCCGCCAGCGTACGTCCGGCCACGTCGTCGACGACCTGGGCGGATACGCCCCGGTTGGACCTGAACACCGAAACGCGCGGCCTGGTCGCGGTTCCCGAGATCTTCGCGCGCACGCGACGGCGGCGTTTGAGGCGCCTGTTCTCTTTGGTGATGACGGTCATGCGCGCTTACCGACCTTTCTCGCCACGTGCTCGCCCTCGTAGCGGATGCCCTTACCCTTGTAGGGCTCCGGGGGTCGCTGCTTGCGGATGATCGCGGCGGTCTCGCCGACGAGCTGCTTGGAGATGCCCTTGACGACGATCCTGGTCGGCTGGGGCACTTCGAACTCGATCCCATTGGGCGCGGGAATCGGAACTGGGTGGGAGTAACCGACGGCCAGCTCCAGGTTCTTGCCCTTCAGCTGGGCCCTGTAGCCGACGCCTTGGATCTCGAGCCGCTTCTCATAGCCGGCCGTCACCCCCTGCACCATGTTGGCGATCAACGAGCGTGTCAGACCGTGCAAGGCACGGTGTTCGCCACGGTCGGTCGGCCGTGAGACGATCAGCTGCTCGCCATCTTGCACAACTTCGATGTCCTTGGCGATCCGCTCGGAAAGCTCGCCCTTGGGGCCGTTCACACGGACCGACTCGGGCTCGATCGAGACCGTCACGCCCGAGGGCACCTGGATTGGCTGTCTGCCGATACGAGACACTCGATCACCACACCTGGGCCAATACCTCGCCGCCGACGCCGGCGGCGCGCGCGTCGTGGCCGGTCATCACGCCGTGCGAGGTCGACACGATCGAGGTCCCCATACCGCCGAGCACCTTCGGGATGTGCTTGGCGTCGACGTAGGTCCGCCTGCCCGGCCTCGACACGCGCCGCAGACCTGAGATCGCCGAGCGCCTGTCGTCGGTGTACTTGAGCGTGATCTGGATCGATTCCCCGGGCCCGCCGTTCGGGGCGGGGCCAAGCGACCAGGACTCGATGTAGCCCTGCTCGGCAAGAATTCTGGCCAGCTCGGACTTGAGCTTGGAGGCCGGTATGTCGACCGTCTCGTGGGCAGCATGAATCGCATTGCGCACTCGCGTCAAGAAGTCGGCTATCGGATCGGTCATGGACATGTCAGTTTTTTCCGGAAAAAGAGACTATGAGGTGTATATATATTTCTTGCTGGATACTATGGTATGTACGAATAGGTAGGTCGGCCTGGGGACGGATCACCACGAGGACTTCGTCATCCCCGGTATCTGTCCGTTGTGGGCCAGCTCGCGCAGACAGATCCTGCAGATCCCGAACTTGCGGTACACGGACCTCGGGCGCCCACAGCGATTGCAGCGAGTATAAGCCCGCGTTTTGAATTTGGGCTTGCGCGCCTGCTTGACCCGCATCGATACCTTCGCCATCAGTCCTCGCTCCTGTCCTCGTCGTCCTCGTTGATGCTCGCGAACCCTTTCGGGCGACCCTGACTCGCGAACGGCATCCCGAACGCGTCCAGCAGTGCAAACGCCTCGGGGTCGCTCGTGGCGCTCGTCGTGATCGTTATGTCCAAGCCGCGGACCTCGTCGATCGCGTCGTAGTCGATCTCCGGGAAGATGATCTGCTCTTTGACGCCGAGCGAGTAGTTGCCGCGGCCGTCGAACGATTTCGGGCTCAGCCCCCTGAAGTCCCTGATCCTGGGGATCGCGATCGAGACGAGCCTGTCCAGGAACTCGTAAGCGCGCTCCCCCCTCAGGGTCACGGCCACGCCGACGGGCATGCCCTCCCTCAGTTTGAAGGCCGCGATCGACTTGCGCGCCCGGCGTACGCTCGGCTGCTGACCGGCGATCGTCGCCAGCTGCTCGCGCGCGGCGCGCATCGCTTTGGCGTCCTGCTTGGCCGAGCCGGTGCCCATGTTCAGAGTTATCTTCTCGAGCTTCGGCGCCTGCATCGGCGAGGAGTAACCGAAGCGGGCGATCAGCGCCGGCCTGATCTCCTCCAGATATCTGGTCTTCAGGCGGGCTGGCGGTGCTGTGGCGGTCGCGCTCATCGTCGTTATCACCTAGTCGATCGTGGCGCCCGAACGTACAGCCACGCGCGAGCGCTTGCCGTCAGCGCGGTCGATGCGCACGCGGGTGGGCTGGCCTTTGGGGTCGAGCAGCACGACGTTAGAAATATGGATCGGCCCCTCCCGATCGATCACGCCGCCGAGCTGAGCGCCGGTGTCCTGACCGGTGACGCCGCCGCGCGATCCCTGAGGGCGGACGTGGCGCTTGACAATGTTCATCCCCTCGACGTAAACACGTTCGTTGCGGGGCTCGGTACGCAGCACCTTGCCCTTCTTGCCGCGGTCCTTGCCCGACACGATCTGCACCTGATCGCCCGCCTTGATCTTCATCGCCTTGCGCCGGCCCGCGGCCGCGCCGCCCCGCTTGCGGGTCGCCATCACAGGACCTCCGGCGCGAGCGAGACGATCTTCATGAAGTTGCGGTCCCTGAGTTCGCGCGCGACCGGGCCGAACACTCTGGTGCCTCTTGGATTGTTCTGATCATCGATGATCACGGCCGCGTTCTCGTCGAACGAGATATAGGTGCCGTCTTCGCGCCCGATCGGCTTCTTCGTGCGCACCACGACCGCGGTCACGACCTCGCCCTTTTTGACGGCACCCTGTGGGTTGGCCTGCTTGACGGTCGCGGTGATCACGTCGCCCACGTGCGCATACCGACGCCTGGAGCCGCCCTTCACGCGAATGCACAAGATCTCTCTGGCACCTGTGTTGTCGGCTACCCGCAGCCTCGTCTCGTTCTGGATCATGCTCGGGCCTCCATCCGGTCGGCCCTTCTGACCGCGACGGCCGCCATCCAGGCGCCCGTAACCTGAAAATCTTCGATTTTCATCTCGCCCTCTCCACCACGTCGACGAGCCTCCAGCGCTTGCTACGCGACAGCGGCCTGCTCTCGACCACCCTGACGATGTCGCCCTCGTGGGCGTCGTTGGCCTCGTCGTGAGCATGCAAAGTGGTCGAGCTGCGCACGATCTTCTCGTAACGCCTGTGCCTGCGCGCGGTGTCGATCCGGACAGTGATCGTCTTGTCGGCCTTGTTCGAGACGACCACGCCCTGCCTGACCTTGCGCGCGCCCTCGGACTCCGGGGCCCCGGTCTGCGCCGTCACGCCGGCCGCGCCGCCTTGACGCTCGCGCCGCGCAGCCCTTTTGACGCGTTCCTGGGAGCGACGGGCCCGGCGCCGCAGCGCCTTTGTCTTGCGCTCCGCCAAGCGCTCGGCGTGGCGCTCCTCGGACGTGCGCTGCGCCTTCGCCTTCTCAGGGGAGTGTGTCGAGCGCGCCTTGCGCCGGCGCTCCTTTGGGGAGAGCTGCTCGACGGGCTCACGCTCCTCGGCCGCCACCGGCCCGGCGTCCTCGGCGTGCGCCTCCTCAGAGGCCGCCTGCTCAGCGTCCGCTTGCTCGGGTGCAGCCTGCTCGCCGGCATCCTGCGCCGCGGCGGGAGTCTCGTCCTCGGGGGTGTTGTCTTGGCTGTCGTCAGTCATCTCTGTCGTCTCTCACGTTTATCTGCATTCAATGCGCGCAAACCGTCAACGCGTACCGGGTCCGGCGGCTGTCGGCGAGCGTTCGCCGGCGACGGTCAACGCCCGCGCCAGGTCGCGCTTGGCGCGGCCGATGCCCGCCGTGTCGTCCAGTTCGCCGGTGGCGTTGGCGAACCGCAGGCCGAACAGGTCCTTGCGAAGCGTAGCGATCCGCTGCGCCAGTTCTTTGTCGTCCAGGTCTCTGATCTCCTTGGCGTCCATCTTCGGCGGTTCCTTGTCCTAGTCCTCGCGCAGCACGAACTTCGATTTCACGGGCAGCTTGTGGGCCGCCAGCCGAATCGCGTCCCTGGCCAGTGGCTCGGGCACGCCGGCCAGCTCGAACATGACCCGGCCGGGCTTGACCACAGCAACCCAACCTTCGGGCGAGCCCTTGCCTGAACCCATCCTCGTCTCGGCTGGCTTCTTGGTGATCGGCTTGTCCGGAAAGACGTTGATCCAGACCTTCCCGCCACGCTTGATCTTCCTTGTCATCGCGATTCGAGCTGCCTCGATCTGGCGGTTCGTAAGCCAACCCTCCTCGAGCGCCTTCAGTCCGTACTCGCCGAACTGGACCTTTACCTGGCCGCGCGACACGCCGCCGCGGCGTCCGCGGTGCTGCTTGCGATGCTTGACGCGCTTGGGAGACAGCATCAGCGCGCTCCTCCGTTGCCCGCACGACCACGCCCGCCGCCACCGGGGCCGCCGCCAGGACCACGACCGCCACCGCCCGGCCCGCGTCCTCCACCGCCGGGACCGCGTCCACCGCCGCCACCGGGACCGCCTGGACCACGACCGCCGCCGCCGCCACCGCGACCGCCACGCCCGCCGCGACCACGACCATCGCCCCCACCGCGCCCGTCGCGACCGCCACGGCCGTCGCGGTCGTTGCTGGGGGTCGCGGGCGCGGTCATGTCGGTCAGGTCGGCGCCGGTGTAACCCTCGGGCATGATCTCACCCTTGTTTACCCAACACTTCACGCCAATGCGCCCGAAGGTGGTGCGCGCCTCGTAGAAGCCATAATCGATGTCGGCCCGCATCGTGTGCAACGGCACGCGCCCGTCCGAGTAGCTTTCGGTGCGCGCCATCTCAGCGCCGCCGAGACGTCCGGCGACCTGGACCTTGACGCCCTTCGCGCCCGAGCGCATCGCGCTCGTCAGCGCCCTCTTCATCGCGCGCCTGAAGGCGACCCTGTTCTGCAGCTGCTCGGCGATCGACTGCGCGACGAGCTTGGCGTCCAGCTCGGGCCTCTTGATCTCGAGGATGTTGACCTTGATCTGCTTGTTGGTCAGCTTGTGCAGATCTCTGCGCAAAGCGTCGACTTCGGTGCCGGACTTGCCGATCACGATGCCGGGCCTGGCGGTATGGATGTTGACCTCCAGCTCGTTCGCGTCCTTGCGGATCGTGATCTCCGACAGCCCGGCGTGCGCCAGCTTGCCGATGATGTGTTCACGCACGCGGATGTCCTCGGCGAGGAACTCGCCGAACGAGCGCTCGTTGAACCAGTTCGACTTCCAGTCGTGGATATAGCCGACCCGCATCGCCTCTGGATGAACCTTCTGTCCCATCTAGCTCTTTTCTCAGCTCGTCTGTCGTTTGTCGTCGGTGCTCAATGCGATCGTCAGGTGACTCGTACGCTTGTGGATCGGGGTCGCCCGGCCCATCGCGCGCGGGCGAAATCGCTTGATCGTCGGACCCTCGTCGGCGTACGCCTCTCGCACAACCAGATCGTCCTCGAGCAGATCGTGGTTGTGTTCGGCGTTCGCTACCGCCGACTCCAAGAGCTTGCTCCAATCACGCGCCACATCGCGCGGGGTAAAGGCGAGGATAGCGCGCGCCTCGCTCACGCTCTTGCCCCTGATGTGACCGCACACCATCCTTGCCTTGCGCGTCGAGGACCTCACGTAGCGCGCCTTCGCCCGCACGACCCTGCGCCGCACCGGTTTCTTGGCGGCCGACCGAGCGGGCCGAGACTCGGGCTCGTCGCCGCGCTCGGGCACCTTGGCGGCCGGCTCCTTGGCCTCCTCCTCCTCGGGCTGATCCGCCGTCTCGGCGGACTCCTTCTTGGCGGCGGCCGGTTTTTTGGCGACACGTTTTTTGGCGGCCGCTTTCGCCGTCTCCTTGGCGGGCTTGGCCTTGGCCTCTTTGGCCTTGGCCTCGCCGTCCGTCGCCGGAGCCTCGCCCTCGGCGACCACGTCCTGCTCCTCCTCAGCGCTCATCGGACCTTCCCGGAACCTGCATGTCCGCGAAAGACGCGGGTGGGCGCGAACTCGCCGAGCTTGTGGCCGACCATCGACTCGGAGATGAACACGGGCACGTGTTTCTTGCCGTCGTGGACAGCGATCGTGTGGCCGACCATCTCGGGGAAGATCGTCGACGCCCGCGACCACGTCCTCAGCATTTTTTTGTTGTTCTCGGCGTTCAGCGCCTCGATCCGGGCGAGCAGACGCTCCTGAACCCACGGGCCCTTCTTGCTTGATCTGCTCATGATCGACCCATCTCTTTGTGGGCATACGCGCGCGCGCGCGGCACCGCATTTTTGGAACGCATATTCATCGGCCCTTACCCTTCCCTCGACGCCGTCCGCGCACGATGTACTTGTCGGAGTCCTTCCTCGTTTTGCGAGTCCTGTAGCCGAGCGTCGGCACGCCCCATGGCGTTACCGGATGGCGTCCGGCGGTGGTCGAGCCCTCACCGCCGCCGTGCGGGTGATCGACGGGGTTCATGGCCGTGCCCCTGGTCTGCGGGCGCACGCCGAGGTGACGCTTGCGGCCGGCCTTGCCGACCTTAACGTTCTGATGGTCCGCGTTGCCGATCACCCCGACCGTCGCCCTGCACTCGGCTCTGACCATCCGCATCTCGCCGGAGGGCAGCCTCAGCGTGGCCATGTCGCCGTCCTTGGCCATCAGCTGCACCGAGGCGCCCGCCGACCTCGCCATCTGGCCGCCGCGCCCGGGCTTCAGCTCGACGTTGTGGATGACCGTGCCGACCGGCATCCGCTCGAGCGCCAGGCAGTTGCCGACCGCGATGTCGGCTTCGTCGCCGGAGGCGACCGTCATCCCGACCGTCAGGCGCTGGGGCGCCAAGATGTAGCGCTTCTCGCCGTCCGCGTAGTGCAAGAGCGCAATGTAAGCGGACCGGTTCGGGTCGTACTCGATCGCCGCGACCTTCGCCGGCACGCCGTCCTTGCGGCGCTTGAAGTCGATTTTGCGGTACGCGCGCTTGGCGCCACCGCCACGATGCCTGGAGGTCTTGCGCCCGTGGGCGTTACGACCGCCGCTCTTCTTGAGGCCCTCGACGAGCGTCTTCTCGGGCTCGGTCTTCGTGACCTCAGCGAAGTCCGGATAAGAGACGAATCTCCTTCCGGGGCTTGTCGGCTTGGGCTTGCGTATTGCCATTACTGCCTACTGAGATGGTCGTGGGTCGAGCCAGACAAGGACGCAGCAAGCGTGGCGTACTCGGTACGCGAGCGAGCGAGGACGCAGTATGGCGAAGTGCACACGGCCATCTCAGTCCAGGGCCGCCAGGCCGTGGAAAATCGGGATGCTTTCGCCGGGCTTGATCTGGACGACGGCCTTCTTCCAGGTCCGCGTCCGCCCGCTGATGTTGGCGCGGCGCTTGGGCTTGGACTTGACGTTGACGGTCCGCACCTCGACCACGTGCACGTCGAACAGCTCCTGGATCGCCTGCCTGATCTGAGTCTTGTGGGCGTTCGGATGCACCCTGAACGTGTACTTGTCGGCGGCCGACAGTACATAACTCTTCTCGGAGACGACCGGCCTGATGATCACTTGCGAGGCGTCCATCAGGCCTCGACCTTTCCGCTGCCGTCCGCCCGCGCACCGAGTCCGTCCAGAGCGAGTTCCGAGACCAGCAAAGACGCCGCCGCAAGGAGGTCCGCGACGCCAACGTTCTCGTGGGTCAAGACCGCCACGCCGCCGAGGTTCCGGAACGAGAGGGCCGCGTCGCGCTCCTGCTCGCCGAGCACCACCAGGACGGGCAGGATCTCAGCGGGCGAGCCCCAATCATCGATCAGGTCCGCGGCCTGGCCGGTCTTCGGCGCGGTGAACGTGGCCGCGTCGAGCACCGCCAACGAACCGCGTCCAGCATGCAACGAGAGGGCGCTTCGCAACGCCGCGCGCTGCTCCTTACGGTTCACCTTGAACGTGTAAGACCTCGGCTGGGGGCCGAACGCGGTGCCACCGCCGGTCCAGATCGGCGAGCGGCTGGAGCCCGCACGCGCGCGCCCCGTGCCCTTCTGGCGCCACGGCTTGGCCCCGCCGCCCGACACCTGGCCCCTGGTCTTGGTAGCCGCCGTCCCGCGCCTGCGCGCGGCCTGCTCGGCGCGCACGCACTGATGCACGAGCCCTTCGTTGAAGCTTGCTCCGAAAGCGCCCTCTTTGAGCTTGACCTTCTTGGCCGGGCTCGCACCGAGCACCGAAGCCTCGAGGGCATTGGCCGCTTTCGCGCGAGCGCCTTTCGTGCGCGCGGAGGCCTTCGTCTTGGCGGTCGCCTCAGGCATCGCCGCGCACCTCCACGACGCTGCCCCGCGCGCCTGGCACCGAGCCCCTCACCATCAACAGGTTTCGCTCCGCGTCAACCGCCACGATCGCAAGGCCCTTCTGGGTCGCCCGGCGGCTGCCCATGTGGCCGGGGGCTCGCAGACCGGGCATGACCCGCGAGGGGGTCGCCGAGGCGCCGATCGAGCCGGGGGCCCTCACGTTGTGCGAGCCGTGCGACTTAGGGCCCCGTTTGAAGTTGTGGCGCTTGATCGTGCCCTGAAAACCCTTGCCCTTGGAGATGCCGGCGACCTTGACCGTGGCACCGACCTCGAAGGCCTCGACGGTCACGGTCTCCCCGACCTGAAGCTCAGCGGCCTCGTCTCTGAACTCGACCAGATGTCTCAGCGGCGGTGCGTCCGCCTTCTTGAGGTGGCCAAGCTCAGCTTTGCTCAGATGCTTCTCCCGGGCGGGCCCGAACGCGAGCTGCACGGCGTCGTAGCCGTCGCGCTCGGTCTTGCGAATCGCGGTGACGGGGCACGGCCCGGCTTCCAGGACGGTCACTCTCGCGACCGCGCCGTCCTCCTGAAAGATCTGGGTCATTCCGAGCTTCTTGGCAATGATCGCGGGCATGGTCTTGTGCTCAGGTGGCGAGCCGGATCTCGATGTCGACGCCCGCCGGCAGGTGATCAAGGCGCTGCAACGAGTCGACCGTCTTGGGCGTCGGCTGGTGGATATCGATCAAGCGCTTGTGGGTCCTGATCTCGAAATGCTCGCGCGAGTCCTTGTCCTTGAAGGGCGAGCGGATCACGCAATACACGTTCTTCTCGGTCGGCAACGGCACCGGACCGGAGACGGTCGCACCCGTGCGCGTGGCCGTCTCCACGATCTCCTTCGCGGCGGACTCGATCGCCGACGTGTCATACGCCTTCAATCTGATCCTGATCTTGTTCTGGGTGGCCGGTGCCATCGCGTTTCGCTCTCGTGTTCGCTTGATCGGTCGGTCTGTTGCTGTCGTTGCTCTTGTCTTGTTCGTCAGGGCCTAAGCGTGGGGCCGGCTCGGCGCGCGTCGCGCCATCCCGCCGAGCCCGCGCTCCGGCGGGTCTTCGAATCGTCGTATCGGACTGCTTGCTCTTGGTGCGACGCCGCCGGGCATGCCGGCGGCGTCGACTGGTCTTGTTACTCGATGATCTCCGAGACCACGCCCGAGCCGACGGTGCGGCCACCCTCGCGGATGGCGAAGCGCAGACCCTGATCCATGGCGATCGGCTGGATCAGCTCGATCTCCATCTGGACGTTGTCGCCCGGCATGACCATCTCGACGCCGTCGGGCAGCTTGGCCACACCGGTGACGTCGGTCGTGCGGAAATAGAACTGTGGCCTGTAGCCCGTAAAGAAAGGAGTATGGCGGCCGCCCTCCTCCTTCTTGAGCACGTAGACCTCTGACTTGAACTTGGTATGCGGAGTGATCGAACCCGGCTTGCACAGAACCTGGCCGCGCTCGATCTCCTCGCGCTTGGTTCCCCTCAACAGACAGCCAACGTTGTCGCCGGCCTGGCCCTGGTCGAGGATCTTGCGGAACATCTCGACGCCGGTAACGACCGTCGTGGTGGTGTCGTGAACGCCCACGATCTCGACGGTGTCGCCCGTATTGACGATGCCCTGCTCGACGCGCCCGGTGGCGACCGTGCCGCGGCCGGTGATCGAGAAGACGTCCTCGACCGGCATCAAAAACGGCTTGTCAAGCTCGCGTACGGGCTCGGGGATGTACTCGTCGAGAGCGCTAGCCAGGTCGACGATCTTCTGCTTGTAGGCCTCGTCCCCTTCGAGCGCCTTCAAAGCCGAGCCTGTAATGAACGGGATGTCGTCGCCCGGGAAGTCGTACTCGGAGAGCAGCTCCCTGACCTCGACCTCGACCAGCTCGAGCAGCTCCTCGTCATCGACCATGTCGGCCTTGTTCAGGAACACGACGATGTAAGGAACGCCGACCTGCCTGGCGAGCAGAATGTGCTCGCGGGTCTGGGGCATCGGGCCGTCGGCCGCGGACACGACCAGGATCGCACCGTCCATCTGGGCGGCACCGGTGATCATGTTCTTGACGTAGTCGGCGTGACCGGGACAGTCCACGTGTGCGTAGTGGCGATTCTCGGTCTGATACTCGACGTGCGAGGTGGCGATCGTGATCCCGCGCTCCTTCTCCTCCGGAGCGTTGTCGATCTCCTCGAAGCTACGGGCCTCGCCGCCCATCTTCTCCGCCAGCACCGTCGTGATGGCAGCCGTCAGCGTCGTCTTGCCGTGGTCGATGTGACCGATCGTCCCGACGTTGACGTGCGGCTTGTCGCGCTCGAACTTCTCCTTCGCCACTTTCTGTTCACTCCTCTATCGACTGTTGACGTCCGCTTTGGTCGATCCTCGATCACATCTGCTCGAAAGATCGTCAAACGAACCCGAGAAATCTATCTAAATGCGGTGTTCCGTGTTAGCTGGTTGTCTCGCTTTGCATCGGCCGGTGCTCTTTGACTTCACCGGCCCGCGCCTTGGCGATCGCTGTGCGTGGACTCCGGCTATGCCGGAATCGGCTCCCCCGTCCGTTGCTCGACGATCTTCTCGGCGATGTTCGGCGGAACCTCTTCGTAGCCCTCGAACTGCATCGTGTAGTTGGCCCGACCCTGCGTATTGGAGCGCAGATCCGTGGCATAGCCGAACATCTCCGACAGCGGCACCCTGGCGTGAATCGCCAAAGCGTTGCCTCTGGGCTCCTGCCCTTCGACGCGTCCGCGCCGGCTGGACAGATCGCCGATCACACTGCCCAAGAACTCCTCCGGGCTGACCACCTCGACCGAGAAGATCGGCTCCAACAGGACCGGCTTGGCCCGTCTGGCGGCCTCCTTGCAGGCAATCGATCCGGCCACCTTGAAGGCGATCTCCGAGGAGTCGACATCGTGGTACTTGCCGTCGATCAACGTCACCCTGATGTCGACCATCGGGTAGCCGGCCTTCACGCCGTTCTCCAAAGCCTCCTCGACGCCCTTCTCGACCGCCGGGATGAACTCCGACGGGATCGCGCCGCCCTTGATCTTGTTGACGAAGTCGAAGCCCTCGCCTGGAGCCGGCTCCAGGTTGATGTAGACGACCCCATACTGACCCGAGCCGCCGGACTGCCTGATGAACTTGCCTTCGACCTTCTCGGCCGTGCCCCTGACCGTCTCGCGGTAAGAGACCTGTGGGCGACCGACGTTGGCCTCGACGCCGAACTCCCTCTTCATGCGATCGACCAAGACCTCCAGGTGCAGCTCGCCCATGCCGGATATCTCTGTCTGGCCGGTCTCTTCGTTGGAGCGGACCTGGAAGGTCGGGTCCTCCTCAGCGAGCCTGCCCAAGGCGACCGACATCTTCTCCTGGTCGATCTTCGTCTTGGGCTCGACCGCGACCTTGATGACCGGCTCCGGAAACTCGATGTTCTCGAGCTTGATCGGCGCGTCGGGCGCGGCCAGGGTGTCACCGGTGATCACCTGCTTGATGCCAACCGCCGCGGCGATGTCGCCGGCGTAGACCTCCTGGACCTCCTCGCGCTCGTTGGCGTGCATCATCAGGATGCGCCCGATCCGCTCGGTGCGCCCGCTGTTGACGTTCAGAACCCTCGAGCCCGCCTCCAGTTTGCCGGAGTAGACCCTGAAGTAGGTCAGCTTGCCGACATACGGATCGGCCATGATCTTGAAGGCCAAGGCCGCGAACGGTTCGGAGTCGTCGGCTTTGCGCGTAACCTCGCGCTCACCCTCCTCGCCCTTGACCAGTTCGCTGCCGGTCACGGCCGGCACGTCCAACGGCGAAGGCAGATAGTCGATGACCGCGTCCAAAAGCGGCTGCACGCCCTTGTTCTTGAACGAGCTGCCACACAGGACCGGGGTCAGCTTGGTCGACAGAGTCGCCTTTCTGATCGCCTTCTTGACGAGCGCCGTCTCGACCTCCTTCTCCTCGAGGATCAGCTCGAGCAGCTCGTCGTCGTAATGCGATATCTCCTCGAGCAGGTGCTCGCGCGCGGCCGCGGCCTCGTCGGCGAGGCGCTCCGGGATCTCGACCTCGTCCTGTTCGGTGCCCAGCTCGTCCTTGTAAACGATCGCCTTCATCGCGACCAGGTCGATCACGCCCTCGAACTCGCTCTCGGCGCCGATCGGCAGCTGGATCGGCACCGGCTTGGCGCCGAGCCTGTCGATCATCGTCTGCACGCCCTGCTCGAAGTTGGCGCCGATCCTGTCCATCTTGTTGATGTACGCGATCCTCGGCACGCCGTACTTGTCGGCCTGCCTCCAGACCGTCTCAGACTGCGGCTCGACCCCGGCGACCGAGTCGAACAGAGCGATCGCCCCGTCCAAGACCCTCAGCGAGCGCTCGACCTCGACGGTGAAGTCGACGTGGCCGGGCGTGTCGATGATGTTGATCCGGTGATCCTTCCACTGGGCCGTAGTCGCCGCCGAAGTGATCGTTATGCCGCGCTCCTGCTCCTGTTCCATCCAGTCCATCACCGCGGCGCCCTCGTGGACCTCGCCGATCTTGTAGGTCCTGCCCGTGTAGTACAAGATGCGCTCGGTCGTCGTCGTCTTGCCGGCGTCGATATGAGCCATGATCCCGATGTTCCGGGTGTTCTGTAGTGAAAACTTACGTGGCATTCGATCGGTCTTGTTCTCTCGGCCTGCTCTTTGACGGGTCTCGTAGGTACTACGGTTTCAGCGCGGTCTGCAAGGTCCTGCTCGGAACAAAAAAATGGGCCCCTCGGGCCCACGCGCGCTGCAGGTCTGGCTTGGACCATTACGCCGCGCTATGTGCTCGAAGTGATCTCCATCTCGTTTATGCGCCTGCGCTTTCGGACTCGCTCGCACAGCTGCGCCCGCGCCCAGGCGGAGCCGACTATAGCAGAGGATTTCGAGCGGTCTGCAAGCTAGCTGGAGGCGTTGCCCTTGCCAGTCGAGTCCTGGCAGGCGCCCTCGGCGGGGACGTCCTCGAACAGGCCGCCAAGGCGCTCCAGCACCTTGGTCGCCGCAAGCAGCTCGTCCGGCTCCATTCCGGCGAGCGCCTGCGCCCAGCGCGCCTGCCAAGCCTTGCGCTTGGCCACGATCTTGCGCTTGCCGGACGGCGTCAGCTTGGAGACGACCACGCGCCGGTCGACTTCTGAGCGCACCCTTTCGACGTGGCCCTGGTCGGCCAGATGCTCGAGCATCTGAGTCACCGTCGCCGGCGTCAGCCTCGCCGCCGCGGCCAGCTCGCCGGCGGGCAGCTCCCCTCGGTCATACAGCTCGGCCAGAAGCTCGAACTGGGCGTGGCTCAGCTCAGAGCCACCGAGATGGGTGTCGCGCCCGCGCAGCCTGCTCAACCCTCTGAACACGCGCCTAAACGCGGCGCCCAGCGCGAGCAGTTGCGCTTCGCGGGCCTCCGGCATGCGGGTCTGCTCGGTCACATCCCCAGCTCGACGGCCGGCTCGGCGCCCGGGGCATGTTCCCGGTCGCGCGCGGCCGGGCGCTCGGCCCGAAGGAGCATGAAGCACGGGATCAAAGACAACAGAGCGATCCCAAAAGCGAACCAGTAGGCCACGTTGAAGGCGTCGGCCAGGCCGGCCGGCGTCGGATGGCCCGGTACCACGGTATGCGCGACCGTCGCGCGCTGCAAGGCAACAGCCAAGATCGCCGTGCCGATCGCGCCGCCGAGCCTCATCAAGACGTTGATCTGGGGGGTCGCGTCCGAGAGCTGGTCGGGCCTCATCGACGCGAAGGCGGCGGTCATGGCGGGCATGAACGACATACCGATCGAGACGCCTCTCAGGACAAGGATTGCGGAGATCAAGACGATCGAGGTGTGGGCGCCGATGAAGGCGAACGGGATCGTCGTGAGCGCCAAGATCGAGACGCCGATCAAGGCGATCGGGCCGCCGCCGAAGCGCTCGGTCAGGCGCCCCGCGATCGGCATCACGACGAGCGCCCCGATCCCTTGCGGGCCGTTGAGCAGGCCGGTGTCGATCACGCTGAAGCCGCGGACAGTTTGGTAGTAGAGCGGGACCAAGATCATCGCTCCGAACAGCGCCGCGCCGACGCCGAAGGTCGTAAACGAAGCGCCCGCGAAGACCTTGTTGGCATACAGCCGGATGTCAAGCAAAGGCCGCTCGACGCGCAGAGCGTGCCAGCAGAAGGCCGCGATCATCGTCAGGCCGACGATCGCCGGTCCCAAGACTTCGACGGAGCCGAAGCCGGCGCCAGAGCCCAGTTCGCTGAGCCCGTACACGAACGCGGCGGCACCGACCGGCAACAGGGCGAAGCCGAGCCAGTCGAAGCCGCCAGCCTCGCCGGAATCGGTTACGGGCAGCAGCCTGAAGGCCAGCACAAAGGCGATCACGCCGACCGGCACATTGACGAAGAAGATCCAAGACCAATGCAAGTTCTCGAGGATCAGGCCGCCGACGACAGGGCCCAAGATCGGCGCCAGCATGGCCGGCATCGAGACGACGCCCATCACCCGGCCCATACGTTGTGGTCCCGCGACCTGGGCCATGATCAGCTGCGCCACCGGCATGATCATGCCTCCGCCGGCGCCCTGCAAGACCCTGAAGATCACAAGCGCCGCCAACGAGTTCGACAGTCCGCAGGCGGCCGAACCGGCCGTAAACAGAACGAGCGAAGTCAGATAGACGCGCTTGGCGCCGAACCTGCGCGCCGCCCAGCCGCTCATCGGGATCACCGCCGCCAGGGCCAACAAGTAGCCGGTAACGACCCACTGCACCTGGGCGATCGGGCTGTGCAGGTCCTTGCTTAGCGTGTCGAGCCCGACGTTGACGATCGTCGTGTCCAGGATCGACATGATCATCCCGACGATCACGACCCCCGAGATGACCCACACGTGGCGCTCTATCTTTACGGGCCCGTCGGCCTCCGCCGCCTGAACTGTCGCTCCGGAAGACATTTGGTGCCTAAAGGTTAGGTACCAAACCTTTTCGCTTCAAGAGGGTCTTATGTGCGATGCATCACACTGCGCCGGCTCCCACGAGAGAGGGAGCTAGGCCGGCAGACTCCCGCTGGATGGTTCATCGGGGGGCTTGATTTGCCGGGCGCGTCGCGCACGGTACTCACCGTACCCGAGCACGCCAACTAGTCCCACAAGCGCTCCAACAAGCGGGACGAGTCCCTCGGCGCTACGTCCGTCGGCGATGAGACCGATGCCACCAAGGATGGCTGTCATGGCTATCGAGAAGCCGAAGATTTGGCCACGGCTCTCTACACGACGCCGATGATCGGCCTGCTTCTCGGCCATTGTGACGATTCGGTCCGCTCCGTCGGGGAGCGCTTCGTTGTATTGAGCGAGCATTTCGGGAGGCGGCAGTGGCCCCCTGAACTGTGACGCGGCAAGTATCTGCACCAACTGCTCGCGGGTTGGCTCGTCAACGATCTCGCCATCCGCGACCTCGACCTCGGGTAGCCCGGTATCACGTTCGCTGGCTGCTAGCTGCTCTTTTGCGTCGCCCACGATTTGGAATTGTGCGTCGTGTATTTACGAGCATCGAAGAGGCTGGCTTGGTGGCGGTCGTTGGCATCGTGACCGGAGGAAACCGCACCGGCAGCACGCCACAGATCATCACCTACAGCTTGCCAGTCCGCTCGCGCCGCCATCCAATCGCACCCTGGCGAAGAAAACGACCACGGCGCTTCAGAGCGAACGTACCAGCCAAACATGCTTGCAGCACCAACCCACCAAGCGCTCGGGCTTTCCACGCATAGCTCGGCTTGGGTCAGAGCATCGCGGACGGCGACCTTATGGCGCTTGACCTCGATCAGGTAGGCCCGCCCGTCCGGGTACCGGAGTTCTAGGTCTGGACAGTAAGAACGAGCGTCATGTCGAGGCATGGTCCGCATGCTAGACCCCCGCGCAGCGGTACTCGGGACGATCGGTGGGCGAGCGAGGACAAAGGTCCGCGCCGGTCATCGAACCGCTCACCAGCGGTAGTGCGCGAAGGCCTTGTTTGCTTGGGCCATCCTGTAGATGTCGTCCTTGCGCTTGTAGGCGCCGCCCTGCTGGGACTGGGCGTCGAGCAGCTCGCCGGCAAGGCGCTGGGCCATCGTCTTCTCGCGGCGCTGCCTTGCGAACTCGACGAGCCAGCGGACGGCAAGGGTGCGGGCGCGCCGGGGGGCGACCTCGACGGGCACCTGGTAGGTGGCACCGCCGACCCGCCTTGATTTGACCTCGAGCGAGGGCGTCAGGATCTTGATCGAGGCTTCGAGTGTCTCGATCGGATCTTTCTCGGAGCGCTCGCCGAGCAGGGCCAAGGCGTCGTAAACGATCCGCTCGGCCGTCGACTTCTTGCCGTCGAGCATGACCTTGTTGATGACTTGCTGGACGAGCTTGGACCGATGGATCGGGTCCGGCTCGACCGGGCGGATTTGGGCGGCTGCGCGACGGGGCATCTAGGGCTGCTTGGCTTTAGTGGTCTGGGGCGCCGGGCTATTTTTTCTTGACGCCGTACTGCGAGCGCGCCTTTTTGCGGTCAGAGACGCCGGCGGCGTCGAGCGTGCCGCGTACGACCTTGTAGCGGACGCCGGGAAGGTCCTTGACGCGGCCGCCGCGGACGAGCACGACCGAGTGCTCTTGCAGGTTGTGGCCCTCGCCGGGGATGTAGGCGGTGACCTCGATCGAGCCGGAGATGCGCACGCGCGCGACCTTGCGCAATGCGGAGTTAGGCTTCTTTGGGGTCGTCGTGTAGACGCGGGTGCAGACGCCGCGCCGCTGCGGAGCGGCGACTTTGCGCTTGCGGCCCTTGCCGGACTTCAGGCCAGGGGTCGCGAGCTTCTTCTTCGGGGCGACCCTGCCCTTGCGTACGAGTTGTGAGGTGGTCGGCATCGGCCGGGGATGGTAGCAGTGCGGAGCGTACGCCCGCGCGAAGGGCCCCATTTTTCAGCAACGGAACGCTTCAGAGCACCGCCGACCTCGACCGGGCGCGGGCAGTCAGATCAGGCCGCTGCCGACCGCACACCGCCGGCCGCGGGCAGCAATCAGATCAGGCTGGCGCGGAGGCGCCAGCGGGCACGCCGGCAGAACGGATCGGGGCGGGCATGAGCGCGCAGGCGACGATTACGCAGACGAAAGCCAAGGACTCGACGATCACCCCGACGGTACCGCCAGCCATCGGGTCTCCGAAGACAACGATCCCGCCGGCGATGCCGGCGATGTTGGCGGCGGTGCCGGTGACGGCGATAACGGGCACGGCGTCTCCGTCTTGGAGGCCGCGCGCGGAGGAGTAGAAGGCGACGATCGAGGCCAGCACGGCAACGAGCAGCCAGGGGCTGGTCAGGAGCGCGAGCGGGCCGTGGGCGCCGGTGATGCCGGTGAGGGCCTTGATGGCGGTGTCGGAGACACCGAAGAGGATGCCCGACGCCGCGCCCAGCATGACCCCGTGATGCTCGACTGGACCGCCAAGACGCGGCCCCATGATCAACAGGCCGCCGAGCCCGAAGAAACCGGCCTCGAAGGCGATCATCGCGGCCTGGGAGAACTGCGCGTGGGCGCCGTGCATGGTCGGCAAGGTAAGGCCGAGCATGACCAGGCCGGTGGCGGTCAGACAGAGGCCGAGCCACTGCCGGGCGCCGACCTGGAAGCCGAACATGCGGTCGGCCATGACGGCGATGAAGACGACGCCGGCGGCGAGCGCGACCTGGATGACCGACATCGGCGCGAGCGTTAGGGCGGCAACGTGCAGGGCCCAGCTGGCGGTCGCGATGATCATGCCGAGCGTGAACCACTTGGAGGCGAACAGCGCCTTCGCGGAGCGCAGCGGGTGGCTGACCTGGACGCTCGGCACAGAGTTGGCGCCCCTGTACTTATAAAAGAAGCCGAGGTTGGCGACGAAGGCGCAGGCGAGCGCGAGCAGTATGCCGAGTGTCATTGTCATTGCGTTACAAAAGGGTGGGCGTCGGGAGCCCGGTAGCCCATCGACAGCCTTGTGCCGGTGCTTGACTGGCTGCGACCGACCTGGGCAGATTACCGGGGAGAACCTGTGGGCGAGCTAAAGAGAGCATGAGACAGAAGCCACTTTTGGCGGTCGACATCGATGGCGTGATCTCGCTGTTCGGCGCGCCCGCGGGTTGGGCGTACTGGAGCCTGGGCACCGGGAGGTCCGATGAGGCGCGCAGGAAAGCGCCTCGCGGTAAGGACCGTTGGAGCACCGAGGCGGACACTGGGTCTCCGGGGGCGGATAGCGTGCCGAAGGGCTCGCTGCACACGATCGAGGGCATCCCTCACTTCTTGTCTTACGAAGCGGCGGAGCACCTGATCGAGCTGTCTAGCGAGTTCGAGCTGGTGTGGGCAAGCGGCTGGGAAGAGCGGGCCGACGAGAACCTGCCGGGCCTGCTTGGCCTGCCGAAGGGCCTGCCGCATTTGAGGTTCGAGCGAGGGGTCGGCCGCGGCAACGCCCACTGGAAGCTCGACGCGATCGAAAGCTACGCCGAGGACAGACCGCTCGCGTGGGTCGACGACGCTCTCAACGACGAGTGCTCTACGTGGGCGCGCGAGCGTAGCGCCAGGGGAGCGCCGACCATGCTCGTGCAGACTGCTCCCGAGTGGGGCCTGACGGCGAAGGAGGCGACGACCCTGGCTGAGTGGGCGCGGGGGCTGACCGCGCGGATCGCTCCCGAAAGATGACTCCTCACGTGCGCGTACGCTCGCGCGTACGCACGAGCATTTGCCGAAGGTTCGTGAGCAACCTGGGGACACTCGGTGTCGATGATCGTTCTCGAAAGATGACGCCTACGCGCCGGTACGCGCGCGCGCGCGGCCGAGCCTTCGCTGAAGGTTCGCTTGGACTTCAGGCCACTCCGTGTCGATGATCGAGTAGTAAGCGGAGTCGCGGATCCCGACGCCGGGCATCGACATGTGCTTGCGAAAGATGCCCTCGAACTGGGCGGGCAGGGCGGCGAGCGCGCCACGGGAGCGCTCGTTGCGGGCGTCGGTCTTGAACTCGACTCTCATGCAGGCGAGTTCGTCGAAGGCGTGGCCGAGCATCAAGAGCTTGGCCTCGATATTGGCCCCCGTCTTCCATGCCGATGGCGTCAGCCAGGTCCAGCCGATCTCGAGGCCTTTGTGGGCCTCGCGAAGGCTCATGTAGCGGGTGCTGCCGATCGGCTCGCCGGTCGAACGATCGATCGTCGCGAACACGCCCTCACGGCCGGCGGCCGACTCGGCGAGGCTGGCCGCGAACCACTGCCCGAAGTACTCCTCACTGTCGCCGATCGGCGCCAGCCAGGACCAGATCTCGGGGTGCTGTGCGGCGGCGTAGAGGCCTGGCTCGTGCCGGGCCTCGAGGAGCTCGAGGACGACGAACTCACCGGTCATGCGTGTGGTCAGGTTGGCCCACATCTCGGCGCCAGGGTACAGGGAGCACGGCAGCTACAACCAAGCCCTCTGGACAAGGCCCCTCGAACGCAGGTCCCGGACGGGCGTCGCGGGCGAGCGACCGGTGCGCCCTCCACGGCGCCCGGACCCGCCACGGCAATCACCCGGTCGATCGAACGCGAATCCCGGTCCGGGACCCCGCCGCGGGCGTAACGCAAAGCCCACAGACGGCGTCCGGACAGCGAGACCGCAAAACGATTACTCGACGGGCTCCTCGTCGGGCACCTCGAGATCGGCAAGCTCCTCGACGAAGCCGGGATCGGTAGCGCCAGCCCCGATCTTCTCGAGCGAAGCCAGGTCGGCGTCGAACTCTTGGCCATAGCCGCCGATCCCCTCACCGCCGGAGAGGCCAAGCTCAGCGGCGATCTCGTCCTGGTCGAGCAGGCCGACCTCGTCGATCGCCCTGGGCAGCGGTTCGGACGGTTCGATCTCGATCCGGCGGTAGCGCTTCAGGCCGGTCGCGGCGGGGATCAGCTTGCCGATGATGACGTTCTCCTTGAGGCCGTTCAACCGATCGGTCTTGCCCTCGAGGGCGGCGTCGGTCAGGACCTTGGTCGTCTCCTGGAAGGAGGCGGCCGACAGGAAGGAGTCGGTGTTCAGGGAGGCCTTGGTGATCCCGAGGATGATGTCCTCGAACTGGGCGGCCTCGCCCTTGCCGGCGACGATCTCGTCGTTGACTTTGGCGAACTCGAAGCGGTCGACGAACTGGCCGGGCAGATAGTCGGTGTCGCCCTTCTGGTCGACCCTCACCTTTTTGAGCATCTGCCTGACGATCAGCTCGATGTGCTTGTCGTTGATGTCGACGCCCTGTGACTTGTAGACCTCTTGGACCTCTTTGACCAGGTACTGCTCGGTCTCGGTCCGGCCCCTGATCGCCAGAAGCTCGTGGGGATACAGGGAGCCCTCGTTGAGCTGCTTGCCGGCCTGAATCTTCTCGCCCTCCGATACGAACAGCCTGGTGCGCCTGGGAAAGGCGTGTTTGTGCTCCTCGCCGGCATCGTCGGTGATCGTGACCGTCAGCGCCTTCTCGGTCTCCTCGATCGAGATCGTGCCGTCCTGCTCGGCGATCTTGGCCAAGCCCTTGGGCTTGCGGGCCTCGAACAGCTCGACGACACGTGGCAGACCGTGCGTGATGTCCGCGCCGGCGACGCCGCCGGTGTGGAACGTCCGCATCGTCAGCTGCGTGCCGGGCTCGCCGATCGACTGGGCGGCGATGATCCCGACGGCGTCTCCGATCTGGGCGATCGCGCCGGTGGCCATCGCGCGGCCGTAGCAGGCCTGGCAGACCCCGCTGGGCGCCTTGCACTTGAGCACCGAGCGCACGGGCACGGTGACCCGCACGCCCTTGGCGTTGTCCTCGGCGAAGGCCTGCACGATCTCGTCGAACTCGGCCAGACCGATCTCTGAGCCCTGCTCGACAAGCATCCGTCCGCGCTTGGTCGTGATCGGCTGGGCCGCGACGCGGCCGACCAGGCCGTCGTTGGGGTCCCCGCTCTCGGCCCACGCGGCCATCTCGATGTACTCCTCAGAGCCGCAGTCGGCCGCCCTGATGATCACGTCCTGGGCGACGTCGACCAGGCGCCGGGTCAGGTAGCCGGAATCGGCGGTCCTGAGCGCCGTGTCGGCCAGACCCTTTCGAGCGCCGTGGGTCGAGATGAAGTACTCGAGCACCGACAGGCCCTCCACGAAGTTGGCCTTGATCGGGCGCTCGATGATTTCGCCCTTCGGGTTGGCCATCAGGCCGCGCATCCCGGCGAGCTGGCGGATCTGCTTGAACGAGCCGCGCGCGCCGGAGTTGGCCATCATGAAGATGGGGTTCAGCGTGTCGAGGTTCTCGATCATCGCGTCGGCGACCTCGTCGGTTGCCGCGTTCCACTTCTCGACGACCGCCTCGTGGCGCTCCTCTTGGGTGATCAGGCCCATGTCGTACTGCTCTGAGATCTCGCCGACCAGCTCGTCGTACTTGTCGAGGATCTGCTGCTTGGAGGGCGGCACGACGACGTCGTTCTTGGAGATCGTGATCCCGGCCTGGGTGGCGTACTTGAAGCCGAGGTCCTTGAAGGCGTCGAGCACGAGCGAGATCGTGCTCGCGCCATAGGTCTGCACGAGGGCGTCGATCAGCCTGGTCGTGTCGCGCTTCTTCATCGACTGGTTCACGAACACGTACTTGCTGGGATCGAAGGCGTCACCCAGAGCCTCGGCTAGCGCTCGCTCGATGCGATCGTTGTAGACGATCCGGCCGACCGTGCTCAGCACGTGTCCGCCCTCCCTGCCGAACGGCCTGAACTCGGCGAGGTCGTGCAGCGAGACGACGCCGGCCTCGTAAGAAAGCTCGGCCTCTTGAGCTGTCCTGAAGACGTGCGGGCGAGGCTCGCCGGCGGGCCATTTGCCGGTGCTCAAGAGCGCCTGCTTGGCAGCCAGCTCCTCGGCTTCGGGGCCGTATGTCAGGTAGTAGGCGCCCAGGATCATGTCCTGCGTGGGGGTCGCCAGGGGCGCGCCGTGGGCGGGAGACAGGATGTTGTTGGAGGAGAGCATCAGGATTCTCGCCTCCGCTTGGGCCTCCGCCGAGAGCGGCAGGTGCACGGCCATCTGATCGCCGTCGAAGTCGGCGTTGAAGGCGTGGCAGACCAGCGGATGCACCTGGATCGCCTTGCCCTCGACCAGGAGCGGCTCGAACGCCTGAATGCCGAGCCTGTGCAGGGTGGGCGCCCTGTTGAGCAGGACCGGGTGCTCGTGGATGACCTCCTCGAGCACATCCCAGACCTCGCCGATCATCGAGTCGACCATCTTCTTGGCCGCCTTGATGTTCTGCGCGGACTTGCGCTCGACCAGCCTGGCCATGATGAACGGCTTGAACAGCTCGAGCGCCATGATCTTGGGCAGGCCGCACTGGTGCAGCTTCAGGTACGGACCGGCGACGATCACCGAGCGCCCGGAGTAGTCGACGCGCTTTCCGAGCAGGTTCTGCCTGAAGCGGCCCTGCTTGCCCTTGAGCATGTCCGACAAAGACTTCAACGGACGGTTGCCGGGGCCGGTGACCGGACGTCCGCGACGGCCGTTGTCGAACAGCGCGTCGACGGCCTCCTGGAGCATGCGCTTCTCGTTGTTGACGATGATCTCGGGCGCGCCGAGGTCGAGCAGACGCTTGAGCCGGTTGTTGCGGTTGATGACCCTGCGGTAGAGGTCGTTGAGGTCAGAGGTCGCGAAGCGGCCTCCGTCGAGCTGCACCATCGGGCGCAGCTCGGGCGGGATCACGGGCACCGCGTCGAGCACCATCTGCTCGGGCTTGTTGCCCGACTGGATGAAAGCGCTCACCACCTTTAGACGCTTCACCGCGCGCGCCTGCTTCTGACCCTTGGCGGTCTTGACCTGGTCCTCGAGTTCGACCCTTTCGGCCTGCAGATCGACCTGCTCGAGCAGGTCCCTGACGGACTCGGCGCCCATCCCGCCCCGGAAGTACTCGCCGAAGCCGTACGGCGAGCCGAAGCGCTCCTTCAGCTCCCTGAAGGTCGTCTCGTCGTGCTCGATCTGCTTGGGCTCCATCGTCTTGAACAGCTCCCAGACCTGGCGCATCCGCTCGGCGGCGTCCTCGATATAGGCCTCGGTGTCGGCGATGTCGGCCTCGAAGGTCTTGCTCAGCTCCTTGATCAGCTTTTCGCGCTCATCGTCGGAGATCTTCTGGAGGTTGACGTCCAAAGAGTCCGCCCACAGGTGGTCTTCGTCGTTGAAGTTGGTCTGTTTGCCGTTCTGCAGATATTTTTCGCGGCGCTGAAGGGACTCGCGCAGCTCGAGCACGCGCTCCTCGCGCTCGGCGGCGTAGCCATCGAGGACTTTGTTGACCTCGACCTCGAGCGTGTCGAGATCCTTGGCGCGGGCCTCGTCGTCTACCCAGGTGACGATCGAGGCGGCGAAGTAGAGGACCTTCTCAAGTTCCTTGGGTGCCATGTCGAGCAGATAGCCGATCCGCGAGGGAACGCCCTTGAAGAACCAGATGTGCGAGACCGGAGCGGCCAGGTCGACGTGGCCCATGCGCTCGCGCCTGACCTTCGACCGGGTGACCTCGACGCCGCAGCGCTCGCAGACGATGCCCTTGTAACGGACCCTCTTGTACTTGCCGCAATAGCACTCCCAGTCCTTGGTCGGGCCGAAGATGCGCTCGCAGAAGAGGCCGTCCTTCTCGGGCTTGAGCGTCCTGTAGTTGATCGTCTCGGGCTTGGTCACCTCGCCTGAACTCCAGCTTCTGATCTGCTTGGAGGAGGCGAGTGAGATCTCGATGGCGTCGAAGTTGTTTATGTCGATCATCGGCTGGCCTGGCTTTCGCTGTCGCGGTGTGAACGGTGTTGCTGCTGCGTGGTGCTTGCTGTTGCGGTCTGCGCTCGCGGTCCTCCTTGCGCTGACCCGCCGAACCGCAAGGCGGCGGGTGGCAAAGGCGCCGCCCAGGAGCGGCGCCGGAGCCGCCGGCCTACGTCTCGGTCTCCTTGACCAGCTCTGGCTCCGCGCCGTCAGCCAGCGCGTCGATGTCCAGCTCGGGTACGCCCTCGCCGAGCAAATCCTCGGCGTCGAGATCCTCCTCGACGGCCGCGTCGCCGTCGCTCCCATCCTCGCCGGCCTCGCCCGTGGGGGCAGCGGGCGTGTCCTCGCCCTCAAGCTCCTCATCGGCACCTGCCCCGCCCGCGGGCGCGCGCACGCCGGAGAGGTCGATGCCCAACTCCTCGGCCGCCCGCAGGAGGTCGTCGTCCTCGTCGCGCATCTCGGCACGCTGGCCCTCCTCGGAGACGACGTTGACGTCGAGCGCCAACGACTGCATCTCCTTGAGCAGAACCTTGAAGGACTCTGGGATCGACGGCTCGGCGATGTTCTCGCCCTTGACGATCGCCTCATACGCCTTGACGCGTCCGACCGTGTCGTCGGACTTGATCGTCAGCATCTCTTGCAGCGTGTAGGCGGCGCCGAACGCCTCCAGCGCCCAGACCTCCATCTCGCCGAAGCGCTGGCCGCCGAACTGGGCCTTGCCGCCCAGCGGCTGCTGGGTGACGAGGGAGTAGGGGCCGGTCGAGCGGGCGTGGATCTTGTCATCGACGAGATGCAAGAGCTTGAGGATGTACATGTAGCCGACCGTCACCTGCTCGGCGAACGGCTCGCCGGAGCGGCCGTTGAACAGGGTCATCTTGCCCGATGCCTGCTCTCCCGGACGCCTGCTCTTGTCGATGTCCATCCTGATCCGGCCCTTGTGCTCGTCCTGCCAACGCACGAGCGCCTCGTCGACGTCGGTGATGGTCGCGCCGTCGAACACCGGCGTCGACACGTACACACGCCGCGAGGAGCCGTTCCCGTTACCGTTGCCGCTCGCGGCATCCGCTTCCTTGAACGCCTCGGAGCCGTCGTCATACCAGCCCTGGGCGGCCGCCCAGCCGAGGTGCGTCTCGAGGATCTGCCCGACGTTCATGCGCGATGGCACGCCGAGCGGGTTGAGGATCACATCGACGGGCGTACCGTCCTCGAGGAACGGCATGTCCTGCTGATCGACGATCTTCGAGATCACACCCTTGTTGCCGTGCCGGCCCGCGAGCTTGTCGCCCTCGGAGATCTTGCGCTTCTTGGCGACGAACACCCTGACCAGATCGTTGACTCCCGGCGGCAGGTCATCGCCGGCGTCGCGGTGGAAGGTCTTGACGTCGATCACGACGCCGCCCTCCCCGTGGGGCACCTTCAATGAGGTGTCCCTGACCTCGCGGGCCTTCTCCTTGAAGATCGCCCTGATCAGCTTCTCCTCGGCGGTCAACTCGGTCTCGCCCTTGGGCGTGACCTTGCCGACGAGCAGATCGCCGGAGGCGACCTCAGCGCCGACGCGCACGATGCCGCGATCGTCGAGGTTGCGCAGCGACTCCTCCGAGCGGTTCGGAATGTCGCGCGTGATCTCCTCCTCGCCGAGCTTGGTCGTGCGGGCGTCGATCTCGTACTCCTCGATGTGGATCGAGGTCAACTCGTCGTCCTGGACGAGCCGCTTTGACAAGATGATCGCGTCCTCGAAGTTGTAGCCCTCCCAGGACATGAAGGCGACCATCAGATTCTTGCCCAAGGCCATCTCGCCCTTGTCGGTCGAGGAGCCGTCGGCGAGCACGTCCCCTGCCTTCACCTTCTGGCCGCTGGCAACCCTCGGCTTGTGATGGATCAGAGTGCCCTGGTTCGAGCGCATGAACTTCTGCAGCTCGTACTCGTCTTTCTCCCCGCCGCTCGTCTCGATCAGGATCCGGTTGGCGTCTACGTGCTCGATCGTGCCGGCGTTGCGCGTCAGGAGCACGTCGCCTGTGTCGAGCGCCGCCCGGCGCTCCATGCCGGTACCCACCAGCGGCGCGTCGGCCTTCAGCAGAGGCACCGCCTGGCGCTGCATGTTCGAGCCCATCAGCGCTCGGTTGGCGTCGTCGTGCTCGAGGAACGGGATCATCGCCGTCGCCACCGACCAGATCTGCTCGGGCGAGACGTCGACCAGATCGACGTCCTTGGGTCCGACCGTCACGTACTGGCCGGCCTGGGTCCGACACAGGATCTCCGTGCCCTTCAGCTTGCCGGTCTTCTGATCGACGGGCGTGTTGGCCTGCGCGATCAGAAGCTCCTCTTCCTGGGTCGCATCCAAGCGCACGACCTCCTCGGTGACGGCGCCGTCCTTGACGACCCGGTACGGGGTCGTAACGAAGCCGTACTCCGAGACCTCCGCGAACGAACTCAACGAGCCGATCAGACCGATGTTCGGCCCCTCGGGGGTCTCGATCGGGCACATCCTGCCGTAGTGGGTCGGGTGCACATCACGGACCTCGATCGGGGCGCGCTCGCGCGTCAACCCTCCCGCTCCCAGCGCCGACAGGCGCCGGCGATGGGTCAAGCCCGCCAGAGAGTTGGTCTGATCCATGAACTGTGAGAGCTGCGAAGAGCCGAAGAACTCCTTCAGGGCCGCCACGACCGGCCTGATGTTGATGATCGTCTGCGGCGTGATCGTGTCGGCGTCCTCGGTCGTCAAACGCTCGCGTACGACGCGCTCCATACGGTAAAGCCCGATCCTGAAGGCCTCCTGGATCAGCTCTCCGACCGTGCGCAGGCGCCTGTTGCCGAAGTGCTCGTACTCGTCGAGGTGCTCGGCGACCGGCTCGTGCGGCATCGAGGACGCCTCGGCGGCGTAATCCTTGATCTCGACCTCGCCATCTTCGGGCAGGCCCAAGCGCTTGGGCAGCGAGACCAGCTCGCGCACGAGCGCCAAGATGTCGTCGTGGGTCAAGGTCCTCGTATCGATGTCGATGTCGAGGCCCAACCTCGAGTTCAGCTTGTAGCGCCCGACCCGCGTCAGGTCATAGCGCTTGGGGTCGAAGAACAACTGGTTGAGCAGCGCTTTGGCGTTGTCGACACTGGGCGGCTCACCCGGGCGCTGCTTCTTGAACAGCTCGATCAGGGCGCCCTCTTCGGTGCGCGTGACCTCCGTGTCGGCTTCGATCGTGTTCCTGATGTAAAGCGAGTCCTCGAACAGCTTGAGGATCTCCTCGTCGGTCGCGTAACCCATTGCTCGCAGCAGCACTGTCACGGGCAGCTTGCGCTTGCGGTCGATGCGTACGTAGACCTTGCCCTTCTTGTCGATCTCAAGCTCCAGCCAGGAGCCCCTCGCCGGCATCAGGTTGGCGATGAAGACCTGCTTCTCGCGGTCCTTCGGTTCCATCAGGTACGCGCCCGGCGAGCGCACCAGCTGGGTCACGACGACGCGCTCGGTGCCGTTGATCACGAACGTGCCGCGCTCGGTCATCCACGGGAAGTCGCCCATGAACACCGACTGCTCCCTGATCTCGCCGGTCTCGCGGTTGATGAAGGCGACCGTCACGGTCAAAGGCCTCGCATAGGTGAGGTCCTTCTCGCGGCATTGCTCCAGCGAAGCGACCGGTTCGTCGAAGATGAACTCCCCGAACTGAACGGCCAGGTTGCCGGTGTAGTCCTCGATCGGCGAGATGTCGTCGATCGTCTCGCGCAGCCCGCCCTTCTTGGGGTCGGTCAGCCACCGAAACGAGCGGCGCTGAATGTCGATCAAATTGGGTACGTCAACGGTCTTGTCCAGGCGCGCAAACGTGCGGCGCGTCCGGAGAGCATCTGCAGCGGCCAAGTGAACGTCTCCTTCGGAAGGGCGAGGGGCGAACGTAATCGAGGGCGCTCGAAAGCGCGACCAGCAAATATAGCACAGGCCATCGCCACCCTGAAGTGGGCCGCCAGCGCTCACGGACCCCGCCCCCGGCGACCCGCGTATGTGGCGCGGCGCCATCCTGCTCGGGCGGCTACGGCTATCGGCCGGCGGACGGCAGTTTACCGGAAAATCCGCTCATTTGTTAGGCCTTTCTAAAGAGGGATCGAGCATGTTCTCGCCGGAGGGTGCTGCGCGCGCGTACGCGCGTACGCGCGGCACCCCGATTCGAGGAAGGCCCTCGTCGCCGCGGCTACGCCTGCCGGCGAGACGGACACTCCGTGCACCGGCCTCTGCTAGCCGGCGAGGCCGACGATGCCGTTGCGCAGCAACGCGGCCGCAAGCAGGGCCAAGATCGCCGCGGCAAGCATACGGGCGTGCCCCTCGAGCCAAACTCGAGCCCGCGCGAGCAGGCGCATGGTCCCATCCGGAGCAAGCGCCAGCATGACGAGGGCCAGCAGAAGCGGCAGCAACGAGACGAGCGCGAACGCGACCCAGATGACCACGTATTCACCAGCGCTCGGATCGGTCTGGGAGATGTCCTTCAGCGCCAGCGGAATGAAGCCGCCCGGATTCGCCAAAGTAGCCCCGGCGGCGGCGATCGCAATCGCCGGGGAGGATGCCAGGCCACTCATCTGCTCGATCATGCGCTTGGTGCGCGCGGGATCGGCCGGCCGGCGCATGAAGCGTACGATCACGACCCCCAACAGGACCCCCGCCGCGATGTCGACCACGGAGACCCACGTCTTGGGTGTGCTCGAACCGGCCGGCGCCGCGGCCACGTCGCCGAGCACGAACGCGGCCAAGACCCCGATCAGCAGCGTCACGCCGAACGCGCCCAGATAGAACCAAGCCCCGGTCCGCAGCGGCCGCTCACCCAGAACGAGCGCCAGCACCGAGAACGACAGCGTCGTCGGCGAGAGCATCGCGCCCAAGGCGACCAGCACGAGCTCGGTGTCGACCGAGGCCATCGTTCAGAACCTATTCAAAACCGTCACACGCCTTGCGGCCCAGTGGTCCGACTCTCGAGCCGAACCACTGGCGCCAAGGATCGCCTCGCCGCCGAGCCTACTTCAGCTCGACGGTCGCTCCGGCCTCCTCCAGTTCGGCCTTCAGCTTGTCGGCCTCCTCCTTTTCGACGCCCTCCTTGACGGGCTTAGGCGCCTCGTCGACGAGCGCCTTGGCCTCTTTCAGGCCGAGACCGGTCGCCGCGCGTACGACCTTGATCACCTGGATCTTCTTATCGCCGGAGCCGGCCAAGATCACGTCGACCGTGCTGCTGGCCTCCTCCTCGCCGCCGCCCGCGCCATCGCCGCCGCCCGCGCCGCCGGCCGGAGCGGCCATCGGCGCGGCCACGGCCGCCGCCGACACGCCGAACTCCTCCTCCAGCGCCTTGATGCGCTCCGCCAGCTCGAGCACGGATATTCCCTTCAGCTCCTCGATCCAATCTTGCGTACTGGTTGCCATGATCAGTCCTCCTTCGGGTCGGGTTTCGCCTCGGCGTCCTCTTGCTGGGTCTCAGCTGAGGCGTCCGCCTGGTCGTCTTTGCTCTCTTCGGCCGGCTCGCCCTGCTCCGGCTCAGCTTCTGCTTCGGGCGCCTGCGCGCCTGAGGTCTCATCGCCGTTCGATCCCGCCTCGACAGCCTCCGTCGCGCCCTCAGTCGCTGGCGACTCCTCAGCCGCTGACGCGTCCTCGGCGGCCGGCTGCTCCTCGGCGGCCGGTGCCTCCTCCCCGGCCGCTGACGGCTCCTCGGCCGCCGGCGGCTCGCCGGTCGCTGACACACCTTCGGCCGCGGACGGCTCTTTGGCCGCCGGCGGCTCGCCGGCGGGGATCTCGCCGGACCGCTTCTTCTCGTTGACCTGGCCGAGCGCCACAGCCAGGCCGCCGACCAGTGCGCCGAGCGTGCGGACCAGGCCGCTGACCGGCGAGGCCACGATGCCGACGAGCTGCCCGTACAGCGCTTCTCGGGAGGGCAGTTTTGAGATCGAACGGATCTGGTCAGGGTCGAGCGCCGCGCCGTCCATCAGACCGCCCTTGAACGGCAGCAGCTGGATGGCGCGTCCGTAATCAGCAAGAGCCTTGGCGGCCGTCGCGGCGTCGCCGCGCACGAACGTCAGCGCAGTCGGGCCCCGCAAGAGCACCTTCAGGTCCTGGGCCTCGGCCTCGTCGGCGGCGCGTTCGGTCAGCGAGTTCTTGACGATCTTGAAAGTCGCGTCAGAATCGCGCAGCTTGGCGCGCAGCTCAGCGGCCTGGGACACTGAGATGCCCTTGTAGTCGACGGCGAACACCGCCTGGGACTCCCTTATGTGCTCGGCGATCTCGGCGATCGCCGCGGCCTTTTGGTCTCGGTTCATTCAGTGGCTCCTATCCCGGGCTTACACCGCCGATCGATTCGATCGGCAGGCGGCCGGAGGTCTGTGGTGGGCCTTGGAGGTCTGCGCTCTAAGCGGCTGCTGCTGCCGGCGCGGCCTCCCCGATGATGTCACGTGTACGGCTGGGATCGACCTTCACGCCAGGGCCCATGGTCGAAGTCAAGGTGACGGTCCGCAGATACCTGCCCTTCGCGGCCGACGGCTTAGCCCTGATCAGCTCTTCGATCACGGCCGCATAGTTCTCGAGCAAAGCGCGCTCCGCGAAGCTCGCGCGCCCGATCACCATGTGCACGATCGCGGTCCTGTCGGTCCGGTACTCGACCTTGCCCGACTTCGATTCCTCGACGGCGCTCGCCACGTCCATGGTGACCGTGCCTACCTTCGGGTTCGGCATCTTGCCGGACGGCCCAAGGATGCGCCCGAGACGCCCCACCACCGACATCAAATCGGGCGTAGCGATCACGACGTCGAACTCGTCGAAGCCCTCCTCGATCCGTTTCGCCAGATCCTCTCCGCCGACGACGTCGGCGCCTGCCGCCTCTGCCTGGCTGGCGCGATCGCCCTGGGCGAAGACGGCGATGCGCACGTCGCGTCCAAGACCGTTCGGCAGCGCGATAGTGCCGCGCAACTGCTCGTCGGCATGCCTCACGTTCAAGCCGGTCCTCACATGCAGCTCGACCGCCTCGTCGAATTTGGCCGACGCCAAGCTCTTGACCAGCGCGACCGCCTCAGCGGGCTCATACTCGCGCTCGCGATCGACCTTCGCCAAGCCCTCACGGTGGCGTTTGCCGTGATGGGCGGTCATGCCTCGACCTCGACTCCCATCGACCTGGCGGTGCCGGCGATGATCTTGGCCGCCTGATCGACGTCGTGGGCGTTGAGGTCGGCCAGCTTGCGCTCAGCGATCTCGCGCAGCTGAGCCTGAGTGATCGTGCCGACCTTCGTCCGGTTCGGCTCGCCCGAGCCCTTGCCGATGCGCAAAGCCTGCTTGATCAGGACGGCCGCCGGCGGGGTCTTCGTCACGAACGTAAACGACCTGTCCTCGTAAACGGTGATCACGACCGGGATGACGGTCCCCGTTTCGGACTGGGTCTGGGCGTTGAACGCCTTACAGAACTCCATGATGTTGATCCCATGCTGGCCCAGCGCAGGACCGACCGGCGGGGCCGGGCTGGCCTGGCCGCCGTTAGCTTGGAGCTTGATCGTTGTCAGAACCTTCTTGGCCATGGTCTAAAGCTTTTTCACTTGGTCAAACGACACTTCAACAGGGGTCTCGCGGCCGAAGATTGATACCAGGACCTTGAGCTTGGTGGCGTCCTCGTTGATCTCAGAGATCTCCCCGGAGAAGTCTGACAGGGGTCCTGAGACGACCTTGACCGACTCGCCGATCGTGAATTGGGCGCGCGTGCGGGGGGCCGTCGCGACATCGGTCTTGTGCAAGAGCCGATCGACCTCGACCTGGGTCAAGGGTACCGGCTCCTGGGAGGCGCCCACAAAGCCGGTCACGCCCGGGGTGCCCTTGACGACGCCCCAAGAGTCCTCGTTAAGCTCCATGTTGACCAGCACGTAGCCCGGCATCGTGCGCTTCTCGACGGTCACCTTCTGGTTGTCCTTCATCTCCGAGACCGACTCAGTCGGGACCACCACGTTGCGCACGGCGCGCTGCTGGCCAAGCGAGACGATGCGATGCTCGAGGTTCTGCTTGACCTTGTTCTCGTGGCCTGAATAAGTGTTGACGACGTACCAGCGAAACATTCGTTCTATCGGTTCCTGACTCGGTCGGTGGCTGTTGTTCTGCGACGGATCGGCCGCGACGGCGCGCAGCGAGAGGGGATGGCTGACGGCAGGCGGCTCACCACAAGCTGACTAAAGGATGAATTCGACGATTTCCTTGGCAACCGCATCGGCGAGGCCGAGGTAGACGCCGGCAACCACGACGAATCCCAAGACGACGGCGGTCGCCTGAAAGACGTGGCGCCTGTCTGGCCACTGCACGCGCTGCAGCTCTGCCCAGCTCGCGCGCAAGAAGCCGATCGCCCGGTTGCCCGAGCGGATCGGGGCACCGGACGCCCGCTCCGGACCAACGCCTTCGGCCCCGTTGCCAGCCCCCGCGCCGGGCGCCAGCGCCAGCTCCTGCAGTTCGTCCTCACTGAGATCGCCCTCGGCCTCGGCCTCTGCCTCGATCTCGGCCTCCGACAGCGTCTCGGGCGTGGCGGCGACCCCGTGGGCACCGGCGACGATGGCCGCGTCAAACTCGTCCACGTCGCCGGCGTGCTCGAGCGCGCCTGGCAGGTCAGCGCGCTCGATCCGCCCGACACCGACCGCCGCCTCGCCGCCGCCAGAGCGAGCCGACGACTCGCCCGCGGCGGGTGCCGCGGGTGCGCCGGCTGACCGCTCGTCGGTCGAAGCCTGCGGCGGAGCGCCCCGGCGGGCGCGCCTTTGCTTTGCACGTTTGCGATCACGGGCCACAGCAGCGGCTCTCCCCCGCTAACGAGTCTCCCGATGGGAGGTATGACGCCGGCACCAGCGGCAGTACTTGCGCAGCGACACCCGGTCCGGGTTGTTGCGCTTGCTCTTATTCGTCTGGTAGTTGCGGTGCTTGCACTCCTCGCACGCGAGGGTGATAGCGATGCGAACGTCTCCGCGGGCCATTGCTAAAGATCTGCTCCTGCGCGATCGTGTTTGTTCCGGAACCGCCCCTAGGCGAAGAAAAACCCCGCCCAGGCGCGAGGTAGAACGGAGTCTAGCGCGATACCGCCGACGGGGCAGAGATGGCGCACACGTGGGTATAGAGCGCGGGCACGCTCGCGGCGGCGCCCTCTCCGGACCGCCTCTCCGGATCCGACGTAGCCGCCGCCGCCCAGAGACCGGCGCCGTTTCTCACTCGTACAAGGTCAAGGTCGCCAGAATCACGTACAGGGCCACGAGCGCCCAACCCTCGAACGCGGCGGCCTCGCCATCACCCGTAACCTGGGAAACGGTCAGCGCTGTAAGGGCCAGCGCTCCGATGTAGACGGGGGCCAGCGCGAACGTCAGCTGCGTCGACAACGCGAACGAGATCAGCACGAGCACGGGAAACAGGAAAGCGGCGATCTGGGCGACCGAGTTCTTGACCACCGAGATCGCCAGGTCGTAGCGGCGCTTGTAAGCGAGCACGATCCCGGCCACGTTCTCGACGGCGTTGCCCGCGAGCGCCACGATCACAAGGCCGGCGAACGCCTGGGACACATTCAGCACCGCAATCGCCGGAGCCAAGGCGTTGACGAACCATTCCGAGACGAACGCCGAGCCCGCACCGGCCAGGATCAAGAGCGCCATAGTCACGCGCAGCGACAGACGAGGGCCAGCCACCGGCCCTGCCGGCCCCGGCCGATCCGCCGCGCCGGGGTCACGGTCGGAATCGTCCCGCAGCATCCTGCCGATGTCGAGATCAGCGCTCGTCTCCCCCGCTCCACCGCGTCCGGTCGCGGCGGCGTCGGCGCGCAGATAGGGAACGGCCCAGGCCACATAAACGACCAGCAGGCACACCGCCCCTACCGCCGAGATCGCCTTGACGTGGTGGCTGGCCGGATCGTGGGCCGCCAGCGACAGTCCGAGCAGGACGATGATGAAGACCGCCAACAAAAGCAGCGTCGCGGTGTCCCTGGGCAGGCGCTTCGAGAAGCGCATCACACCGTCGGGCGAACGTCTGGCGCCGACGACGATCACCAGTCCGAGCACAAGCAGCGCGTTGGCCAGGATCGAACCGATGATCGCCGTCTGGGCCACGACAAGCTCGCCCGCTTTCAAAGCGAACACGACGACGAACAGCTCAGGCAGGTTGCCGAGCGTCGACTGCAGCATGCCGGTCGCGCCTGGACCAAGACGCTCCCCGAGTTGCTCGGTCGCCAACGACACGGTCCAAGCCAGCCCGGCCAGCGCGAACGTCGCCAACGCGAATCGCGGCACCGGCGCCCATTCCCCGTAGTTGGCCGCGCCCGCGAGCGCGCTCAGCACGACGACGCAGGCCAGCGCCGCACGCTCCAGTCGGATCAGGCCTGACATCTCGCTAGGCGAGCATAGTCGGCGCCGCGGCGCGCGGGGCGCAGCGGTCTAGTGGCTCTCCAGAACCCGGTCGATCAGACCGTACTCCTTGGCCTGCTCGGCGGTAAAGAAGCGGTCGCGCTCCATGTCTTCGCGGACCTGGGCCACAGGGCTGCCGGTGTGCTCGGCATAGATTTCGTCGAGCCGGGCCCTGATCGCCAGGATCTCGCGGGCATGGATCTCGATGTCGGTCGACTGGCCTTCGAACCCGGCCGACGGCTGATGGATCAGGATCCTGCTGTTCGGCAGGGCCGCCCTCTTGCCGGGCGTGCCGCCGGCCAACAGCAGCGAGCCCATCGACATCGCCACGCCGACGCACATCGTCGCGATGTCCGGCTTCACGAACCGCATCGTGTCGTAGATCGCCAAACCCGAGTACACCGAGCCGCCTGGCGAATTGATGTAGATCGAGATGTCCTTGTCCGGGTCCTGGGACTCCAGGTGCAGCAGCTGGGCGACGACCAGATTGGCGACCTGGTCGTCGATCGGCGTGCCCAAGAAGATGATCCGCTCGTTGAGCAGCCTCGAATAGATGTCGAACTCGCGTTCGCCGCGCGCGGTCCGCTCGATGACCATCGGGATCAAAGGCATGTCTGGCCCACCCTATCGCGGGGAGACGCCCGGCCGGGACCAAGGACCACGCTGGCCAGTGCCGCGCGCGCGCGTACGGCGTTGCGGAGTACCAGAATAGGAAGCCGTGGACTGCGTGCACGTACGCGCGCGTGTGTGCAGCCGCCGCGAGGCTGGACGTATGTCTGAGCACCAGCCTGCATGTGATCGGCGAGACCGGGAACAGACGATGCATACCCATGCAACGCCTGGCCCGCCCACTGCACGCCATCAGCCGCTCGCGTTGGCCCGCGCTGGCGGCGGCGCTCTGCATCGCGGCGCCGGCGGTCGCCATGACCAGCCACGCCGGCTGGCCGACCGATCAGCACCTGGAGATGGACAAGGGGCTTGCCGGCGCCCAGAACGTGCTCATCGGCAGGCCCCACGTCCATAACTACTACCTGCTCGGCGGCTACGGCGACGACACGATCTACGGCGGCGAAGCCGGCGATGTGATCTGGGGCGACTACCACCCGACGGGCTGGCCGAGCCGGCAGGTCGCGGTGATACACGCCGGCAACGGTCCGAACTTCATCTATGCCAACGACACCTACAACTACGTCTGGACCGGCACCGACCCCAAGACGGTCGTCCACGCGCACGAGAACGCCGGGATCATTCACTGCGAAAACCGGGACATCGTCGTCTACACCAGCCACCGCGCGCTGCCTCACTACAAGCTGGACGGCTGTAAGCGGATCAGCTTTTACTCGGTCGGGTATTGAAAGGAGCCGGGCCGCATCAGAGGTTGACCGAACTCATGACCTCGGCCGGATAGCGCTCGCCGGCCGCCGCCGGTACGGCTTCGGCGATCCGCTGGAACTCGTCATCGGTCAGCCGGACGTCGGCGGCCGCGAGGTTCTCTTCGAGGTAGCCGACACGCTTGGTCCCGGGGATCGGCACGACATGTTGCCAGCGGTGCAGGACCCAGGCGAGCGCCAGCTGACCCGGTGTGATCGAGCGTTCCGCCGCCAGCTCGCGCACGCGCGCGGCCAGGACCAGATTGTGCTCGAGGTTCTCGCCGGTGAAGCGCGGCCCGTGGCGTCTGTAATCGCTCTCCTCGAGTTCGTCCGGCGACTTGAAGCGCCCCGACAGGAAGCCGCGGCCGAGCGGCGAGTAGGCGACAAGCGCGATCCCGAGTTCTTTCAACGTCGGCAAGATCTCGGCTTCGACATCTCTCGTCCACAGCGAGTACTCGGTCTGAACGGCCGTGATCGGATGCACCGCATGCGCCCTCCTGATCGTCTTGGCGCTGGCCTCCGACAGTCCGATGCAGCGCACCTTGCCGGCCGCCACCAGTTCGGCCATCGCCCCGACCGTCTCCTCGATCGGCGTCTTCGGATCGACCCGGTGCTGGTAGTACAGGTCGATGCAGTCGACTCCAAGGCGCTGCAGCGAAGCCTCGCAGGCCGAGCGCACGTAGGCCGGGCTGCCGTCGACTTCGCGTTTCAGCAGGTCGTCGTCTTTGACGAGCTTGATCCCGAACTTGGTCGCCAAGAAGACCTCATCGCGCCGGCCCGCGATCGCACTCCCGACGAGCTTCTCGTTGGTGTGCGGGCCATACATGTCTGAGGTGTCCAAGAAGTTGCAGCCCAAATCCAGCGCCCTCGCGATCGTCGCCCTGGCCTCGGCCTCGTTAGCCGTCCCGTAGAAGGCCGACATCCCCATGCAGCCGAGGCCGATCTCCGACACCTCCGGGCCGCCCGGCCCAAGCGTGCGCCTTTTCATGACTGGTCCTTTCGGTCGCGGATAAGCTGCTCGAGCGGTGTTCCCTCTGAACCTACCCAATGCGTTGACGGTCATCCGGATCATGCTCGTTCCGGTGCTGGTGGTCGCGCTGCTCGGCAACACCAGGGGGGGCGACGTGTTCGCGGCGATCGTGTTCGCGGCGGCTTCGCTTACGGATTTCGTCGACGGCTACCTGGCCCGCTCACGCCAGTCCGTGACCACGTTCGGCAAGCTGATGGACCCCCTCGCGGACAAGCTTTTGATCGTCGCGGCCCTGATCGCACTGGTCTCGCTGGACAGGCTCGAAGCCTGGGTCGCGATGGTCATCATCACGCGCGAGCTGGCCGTCACGGTGCTACGACTCGGCGCCACCCAAGCAGGCGTCGTCATGGCGGCCTCGATGCTCGGCAAGGTCAAGACCTGCTTCCAGATCGCCCTGATCCTGGCCCTGATAGCCGTCCACGGACAGCCTCTTTGGCTCTCTCTCCTGCTGTACGCGACCGTGCTCATCACGATCGCATCGGGACTCGACTTCTTCTTCGGGCTGCGCCGCCGCCTCGCCCAGACTCAGGCCCGCGGCTGAGTAGCTCAAGCCCCCGCGCCCGCCTCCCCGGCGGCCAGCCACTCGTCGAGCGTTGTCTGCCTTGGCGCCGGCTCGCCGGACTCGATTTCGGCGCGCAGCTCCGAGAGCAGGCCGTAACGTTCGGCAAGCACGTTGTGTTGGTGGATCGTCTCCAGGTTCTCCTGCTTTGCGCTCACGAAACTGGCCCCGTCGAGTCCCGGCATGCGCTCGATCAACAGGGCCAGCTGCTCACGCACACAGTCCTCGACGAAGCGCGGCCGCGCGTGCGCCTTTTCGACGACCGCGACCTCGTCTGAGCGCTTCATCAGCTCATAGATCTCCGAAGACATGCTCGACTCGACGATCTCCAAGAGCACGGACCCGTCGATCTCGTCATCACAGCCCTCCACGCTGCCGACATTCAGCGTGCCCAGGCCGCGCTGGTTGTGCGTAGCGACCGGGACCTTCGCCAGGATCCGCTCGACCTCGCCCTCCGAGAACCCGTCCTCCAGCAGCCGCTCTCTCGCGCGCGCGGCGACCAGCTCCTGGGCGCACGGGCAGGCCGTCATGCCGGTCGCCGAAACGCCGACGACGCGCCGTGTGCCGTGCTCGAAGGCGACCGCCCTGCCCAGCAGCGTGTAGATCTCCTGAGTCTCGATGCCCGATACCGGGGCCGGCTTGTGCTCTGGATAGCGGGCCTCGATCGTGACCTCCGCGCGCCGCGCGTCCTGGCGGCTTCGCACCAGCTCCGCGACATGCTCGGCCAGCGTCTCGGCCCGGAACGGCGACTCGCTCAGCAGGACCTCGCCGATCGCCTCGTTGACGACCTCCTCGAACCTCGACATGTGCGCGCCCTTCTGGTCTGAGCCCAGGTCCACGTAACAAGACAGCTTCGCGGCGAACAGCTCGTCGCGGATGCGAACCACCTTCTCGACGCCGGTGACACCCACCCGCGACAGGCCGATCGGGACGCGCGGCGCCCTGGCCTGCACGTCCTCGCCAGAGGCGCTCGTCAGAGACAAAGGACCGATCCGCGATGTCGCCCGCACTGGCGCCAGCCTAGCGCTCGGAACGGCAACCGTCCCGCGCCGTAAGGTTCTGGTATGACTTCGTGTTCAGCTTGTTGGTTGGTTCCGGATGGGGGTAGTACGTTCGTTGTAGACCGCAGCGTTCGACCTTGAGGCGTGTTTCAGTATCGAGTACCAAAGACCTGTCAACCAAGACGGCAGCGGAGAGGAGGCTTCCGAGTAAGCAGTCAGGTGTCGAAGCGGACAGTTCAGCTTCGGCGGGGAGCCAGTTGGATCTGGGGGTCACAGGGTGAGCCAGAATGTTGAGGTCTTGATCGCCACGGACGCGACGCCCGTGGACGACGCGGAAGATCTGCAGAGCGTCGTCGGAGGGAGCGTCGAGCCGAGCCTCGACTCGTTGCGCCTATATCTACACGCGATCGGTCGCGTTCCGCTGCTCAGTGCCGAGGATGAGATATCCCTGGCCAAGCGCATCGAACGCGGCGACATGCTTGCCAAGCAGCAGATGGTCGAGGCCAACCTGCGCCTGGTCGTGTCGATCGCCAAGGGCTACGTCGGCCGCGGGCTCACGTTCCTCGATCTGATCCAAGAGGGCTCTCTCGGCCTGATCCGCGCGGTCGAGAAGTTCGATTACCGCAAGGGCTACAAGTTCTCGACCTACGCGACCTGGTGGATCCGCCAGTCCGTCACCCGGGCGATCGCCGACAAAAGCCGCACGATCAGGATCCCTGTGCACGCCATCGAGCGTCTCAACGGCGTCGTCCGAGCCGAGCGAGCCCTGATTCAGCGTCTCGGCCGAGAGCCGACGACCACCGAGATCGCCGCCGAGCTGGATTGGCCCACCGAGGAGGTCCTCGAGATCCTTCACGTCGCCCAGCAGCCGGTCTCCCTCGAGAAGCCCGTCGGCGACGAGGACGAGACGACCCTCGTCGACTTCGTGCCCGACGACGCCGCCGAGTCCCCTTTCGATATCGCCTCCGACGCGCTGCGCCGCGAGAGCGTCGTGCGCGTTCTCTCCGCCCTGCCCCGCCGCGAGCGCGAGGTGATCGAGATGCGTTACGGCATCACAGGCGGGCGCCAGCGCACCCTCGAGGAGGTCGGCCGCGCGTTCAACATCACCCGCGAGCGCGTCCGCCAGATCGAGAGCCGGACCCTCAAGAAGCTCCAGACCCTGCCCGAAGCCCAGCAACTGCGCGAGGCCTGCTGAGCTGAGCGCTGAGGCGCCGCGACCCTGGTCCCGCCACAGCACTGGCTAGAATCGCCTCTCTCGATCGACGTTCGTCGCCGGGATGCCTGGTGGGGTGTCCGAGTGGTTAAAGGAGACGGGCTGTAAACCCGTTGGCTCTGCCTACGCAGGTTCGAATCCTGCCCCCACCATTACTCGCCGTCCCACCGTCCCACCGTCCCACCGTCTCGCCTTTCGCGCCCCGCCGCTGGCCGAGGGGCGACCGCTGCACCAGGCGACGAGGGGTTGACTGCGAGGCCGACTTGCGGGTCCCGCATTCGGCCGACCGCTTGGCCCTAACGCCCCTGGACGGGCGTCAAACGGCTAGTCAGTAAGATGCTTCAGTGTTTCCGACTACCAGCGATCGCGCACTCGGCCACCGCCGAACGAGCCGCGCGCGAGCGCAATGAAGCCAGCACAGACCCCCAAAGAACAGTTCGCGGCCAACCTCAGGGCACTACGCCAACGTGAAGGCCTCTCCCAAGAGGAGCTTGCCTCTCTGTGCAGCCTTCACCGCACCGAGATCAGCCTTTTGGAGCGCTCCAAGCGCTCGCCTCGGCTGGAGACGATCGTGATCCTGGCCCGGGCCCTACAGCTGGACTCACCCGGCGAGCTGCTCGCCGACATCCGCTGAAGCCGGCCGACATCCGACGCCATTACGCCGTTCCGTGGCGACCCCAACGCAGCGGCGCTACGATGCCTGGCGCCACGCCGACGTAGCTCAGCTGGTAGAGCACCTCCATGGTAAGGAGGGGGTCTCGGGTTCGAGTCCCGACGTCGGCTTGTCTTGAGCCGGGTGGCGCGTCGCCGGCAGCCGCTCACGCCCTCCGAGACCCCGCGACCCGCGAAACCCCGGGCGGCTGGGCCGCGACCTACAGCTGCAGCCCAACGAACCCGAGATAAAGGACAACGATCGCGGCGGCACCCGGCCTGCGCATCCCCCGGTCTGGCACCAAAAGAAGCAGGCACACGAACGTCATCCCGACCAGCCATCCGAGCTGGAGCTTGGCGGTGCTCGTCGAGGCCACCAAAGTAATGAACAGCGACGGGATCAAAACCCCAACCGCCAGGTTGATCGTGTTGCTGTTGAAGGTCTCTCCAACAAGCGCCGCCCCACGACCGGCCAGCCCCAGACGAACGGCTGTCATCGCGTTCGGCAGACTGGTCAGCGGGGCCAGAATCAGGACCCCGAGGACGGCCGTCGAGACGTGCCAGCTTGCGCCCAGGCTCAGGGCCGCCTGCACCATGCCGGCGCTGCCGGCCACGATCAAAGTGACGTCCAGGACCACCAGTCCGAGCAGATGATGTGTCGGGCTGTCAGATGACCCGGGTGCCGGCGCCTCGGGAGCGGGAACCTCGAAGGCCGGCATCTCGGACGCTAACCCCTCCGAAGCAGACGCCTCCGAGGCAGGCATTCCGGAGGCCAACGCCCCGGAGGCCGTTCTTTGGCTCGGGCGCGACGCTCGCTCATCGAGATCATGGCGCAGCAGCCGGCCGACGGGCATCCAGCCGGCGAGCCGGCGCGGCCGGCCGACGACAAGGACGAGATAAGGAATCAGCACACAGGCGGCCAGGACCACCGCGGCGCCGGGCGCGAGCCAGCCGAGCAGCACGGCGACGGCGATCGCGGTGACGAGACCCCCGGCCAAGCCCTCCAGCATGAGCGTCGCCCGCGGCAGTCGTATACAGCCCGCTAGCAGGCCGCTGAGCCCGATCATCGCCGCCAGGTTGAACGCGTTCGAGCCGACGAGCACCCCCACGCCGACGCTGTGCTGGCCCTTTCCCAGAGCGAACAGAGCCGAAGATACCTCGGGACCATCTGCCGCCAGCGCCGTCAACAGTCCGATCAGCGCCTCCGGGAAGCCGAAGCGCGAGCCGAGCAGGTCGAGACGCCGTGCGAAGAACCGGGCCGCCGACAGAGTCACGACGACGGACACCACAAACAACGGGACTGCTGTTATCGGCTCCACGGGAAAGCCAATCCTCCAGGGTCGGACGCCTGCCGCCGACCAGGCTTCCCGGCAACACCGAGCTTAAAGATCTCTGGCCGTGCCAGCCGGCGCATCGGCGGCAGCGTCGGAATAATCCGGCGATCACTTCCGAGCCCGCCAACCGAGAACCTTTTCGTCAAGCAGCCGGCCCCGACCCACATGGAGCCGACGGCCTGACGCTCGGCTCACATGGAGCAGGCAGCCCTACCGGCGCCAACCGCCCACCCGACGGCCCGAGGCCCGGCCGCCTGCGCCGCGCCGCGGTATGGACCGTGAAAGGCGGCAGCCCCGAGCGGGTCGTATACGGGGTGATCCTCGTCGGCGCGCTTATCGCCGCCGAGAGCGGCTCGCACGACGGCTACTTCGACAAGGCCGCCTCGACGGTGCTGGCGATCGCGATCTATTGGCTGGCGCACTCCTACTCGACGGTCCTCGGCCGCAGGCTCGAGCATCAGCAGAAGCTGACGGTCGCCGGCTTGGGTGAGGCAATGGAGCATGACTGGGGAATCGTCAGGGGCGGCGCGATTCCGCTGATCGCGCTGATGTGCTGCTGGGCTTCAGGCGCGTCCCAGGAAACGGCCGTGAACGTGGCCGTCTGGGCGGCGGTCGTCAGCCTGATCGCGTTCGAGCTGCTGGCCGGCCTCAGGGCGCGATCCACGCCGCGCGAGCTGGCTTTCGAAGGTTGCATCGGCGTGGCCATGGGCCTGGCGATCCTGGCGCTCAAGACGCTCGCGCACTGAGGGCCGTCCGCCTGCGGCGTCCGCCGAGGAGCGCCGGCGACGGACCGGGGGCTGGGCCGACCGCCAGCACCGGGGTCCGCTCTAAGACTGATCGAACTCGTCCGAACTCGCAAAAGACCGCGAAGAGCAGGGAAAAAGCGATAGTCCGGACGAGTCCCGGAAGATCGACGAGCCCCGTCAACGCTTTGGTGTAGACAAAAAATAGCTGACATGGAATAATTAGCAGTGGCCAGATCGATTGACAGGCATCTGGACAAGTAGATCGTTTCGGGGAGGTGGAAGAGGTGGCCGATCGGGACAAGGGGGGGCTGCAACAAAGAAGGTCGATCGCGCCGATATACAGGCGCCTGCCGAGGGGACCCCACAGTTTGGGCGCCAAAGAGGTGGCGAGGCACCAGCGCCTGCGCATGCACGGAGCGATGGTCGAGGCGGTCTCGATCAGCGGCTATGCGGACACCAGCGTCAAGCAGGTGATCGGCTTGGCGGGCGTCTCGAGACGCTCTTTTTACGAACAGTTCGCCAACAAGCAGGAGTGCTTCTTGGCCACATTCGACATGGTGGCCGGGCGCGGCGTGCGGCGCATCGCCGAGGCATACCGGTCAAACGGAGGCGACCTGGAGGACAGGATCAGGGCGTCGATGGCGGTTGTGGCCGAGGAGGTCGAAGCCAACGCCAAGGGGGCCGGCCTGGTGCTCGTCCACGCACCGACGGCTGGACTCCCCGGCCAGGCCCGCCTGCGCGGCATGACCGGCATGTTGGAGCAACTGCTGACGAGCAGCTTCGCCGCCTCACGCGAGACGGCGCAGCTGCCGAGCCCGATCGTCAGGGCCATCGTCGGCGGCGCCCAAGAAGCGATGTCGCTGCGACTGCGTGCGGGACGGCCGCAAGAGATTGCGGCGATCAGGGAGGATCTGGTCCACTGGACGCTCCTCTTCGGAGCCCCGGCGATCGAACGCGTGTCCGAGCTGCTGGCCGCGCGCGCGAGAGAGAGCACGGCCGCGGCGAGCGCGGCAGCGAGCGCCATGTCGAACGGGAACGGCACCCGGCCGCGGCCGCGCGTGCGTCTGCTGCCAGATCCCAGAGCCGGATATCTGATCCAGGCCGAGGAGCCGGTGGCAACGTGGATGCCGGCGGGCTTGCACACACTTTCGCAGACGGCGGCGCGCAGGTTCGCGGGTCCAAGGATCTCCGAGCGAGAGCTGCGCGCCCGGCTGCGGGCAAGCGTTTTGAGCCTGGCCGTAGTCGAAGACTACGCCGAGCTGACCGCGCCCCAAATCGCCGAGGCGGCGGGGATCCCGATCGAGGCGTTCTGCGAGCTGTACTCGTCCAAGGAGGAATGTTTTTTGGCGGCCTTCGACGAGCTGAGCGACGAGCTGCTGCAGGTGGCGGCCGACCCGGCGCTGGTCGGCGAGGACTGGCCGCACGCGGTCAGGCGCGTGCTGGGCAATCTCTTGAGGCTGCTGGCGGGACGACCGCTGTACGCCCAGGTAATAGCGTCGCAGGCGCTCAGTGCCGGTCCGGAGCCGCTGCAACGAGACTTCGCGCTGATGAGCGACATCGCGACACTGCTGACCGAGGGAGCACCCGGGCCGGCCCACAGCAAGCTCGCCGTCGAGGGGGTCGCCGGCGCGATCTGGCAGACGATCCGCTGCCAGGTCGCCAGCGGACAGATCGATCTGCTGCCGGCGCTGACCGACTACCTCGCATACGTCGTCTTGACACCGTTCGTCGGCGCCGAAGCGGCGGCCGAGATCGTCGTCGAGAGCGAGCTGCAGCTGGCCGCCTGAGCGCCGTCGGGTCCGGGCTTGGCCGGTCAGATGTCAGAAGGCGGCGCACCTCGGCGGCGGTGCCGTGCGCGGGCGGGTCGAGCCTATCGGCGCCGGGAGCGACGTTCGGCAAGGTAAGTGAACACGACCCCGATCAGGAAAGAGACGGCGATGACAATGATCAGCGGCACCTGGCCGGAGTCGAAGATCCAGTCGACTTCGACCGATCCGAGGTTGAGCACCGCGAACAGCGTAATGAAGACGGCGAGGACGACCAGGCCCGTGGTGCGCGCCAGCTCGCGTCGGCTGCGCTTCTGAGGCGGTCCAGGCGGAGACTGGGACATCGCGGGCCGATCCTAGCCGACCGGCTCGGCGGCCTCCAGCTCAGCGCCCTCCCGCTCGGCGGCGACCCAAGGGCACTGGACCGACAGCTCTTCGACGCCCATCGCGGCGGCCACGTTCAGCGCCATGCCATGCCTGAAGAAGTCGTCCAGGCGTTCGGGCTCGGCACCTGACAGCTCGCGCGCAAGATCTACGAGGTTCGCGAAGCCGTGACGGACCCGGGCGCAGACGACTGGATCGTCGCAGGCGGCATACGACTGGTGCTGGAGCATCAGATAATCGCGGTCGGAGTCGAGCAGGGCCTTATACGCCAAACCCATCGCCTGCAGCGCGTCTTCGCATTCGGCCGGCGCGCGCCCGGCCCGGTAGTCATCGGCGGCGCGCTCGAACGCGTCCGCGATGCGCTGAAAGCCCCGCTCGAGGGCCGCCAAGAAGAGGTCGCGCTTGGACGGGAACAAGCTGAAGACGTAAGGCTGGGCGACGCCGACGTGCCTGGCGATGCGCTCGACGGGAGTGCCATGCAGACCGCCGCGCGCGAACTCGTGGACGGCCGCGGCGATCAGCTCCTCGCGGCGCTCGGCGGCGGGCACTCGGCGGCGTGGTTCGCGATCATCGCTCATGAGGCCTCTCCGGCCGCGAGCGCGGGCTGGGACTCGGCGACCGACGTAGCGCCCGCGGCGGCGCGAGCGCCTTTGCTTGTCAAGTCCACCGAGGCGGGCTCGGCCGCTGCCGCGGCGGCGGCCCGCGTGCTGAAGGGCAAGGCCAACACGGTGAGGGCGCCGAGGCCGAGCACGGCCACGCCGACCCACAGCGCGGGGATCAGGCCGGCGACGAACTGGGCGGGATCGGCGTAAGAGCCAGCGCCGGTGAAGACGGAGGCGAGCACGGCCACGCCGAGCACGCCGCCAAGCTCGCGGATCGCGTTGTTGGCACCCGAGGCCTGGCCGGCCTGGTCGGTGCGCACGGAGGCGAGCACGGCGTTGGCGGATGGCGCGAACACGAGCGCCATGCCGGAGCCGGCCATGATGAACGGGACCAGCATCCGCGAATAGGCCAGGTCGGTCGAAGCCATCGTCGCGAACCAGGCCAATGCACCTGCCTGCAGGGAGAGGCCGGCGAACATGAAGGGCCGGCTGCCCAAGCGCTCCGAGAAGACGCCGGCCAATGGCGCGACGACCATCGAGGCGCCGGTCCAGACGAGCAGCTTCAGGCCGGCCTGCAAGGGGGTGTTGCCGAGCACGTATTGCATGTATTGGGACAAGAAAAAGATCGAGCCGAACATGCCGAAGAACATGGTCAAAGAAGCTACGTTGGTGACGGCGAACGAGCGTTTGGCGAAGAACGACATCGGCAGCATCGGCTCGGACGTAGAGCGCTCGCGTAGGACGAAGCCGCCAAGCAGTATTGCCCCGCCGATCAACGAGGCGAGCACGGTGGGGCTGGACCAGCCGAGCGACTGGGCGCGCACCAGACCGAAGACGATCCCGAAAGCGCCGGTCGAGGCCAGGACCAGGCCGGGTAGGTCGAGCGTGTCGTAGGGACCTTTGGACTCGCGCAAGACCCGCGCGGCGAGGGGCACGACGACACAACCGATCGGTACATTCAGCCAGAAGATCCAATGCCAGGAGATGCCTTGCACGACGGCGCCGCCGACGAGCGGGCCGATCGCGACCGCGATGCCGCTGACGCCCGACCAGACCCCGATCGCGATGCCGCGGCGCTCGGTCGGGAAGGCCTCGGCGAGGAGCGTCAGCGTGAGCGGTGTGACGGCCGCGGCGCCGGCGCCCTGGACGGCACGCGCGGCCACGAGCAGGCCGGTCGTGGGAGCGAGCGCGGCGCCGGCCGAGGCTATGGTGAAGAGCGTGAGGCCGGCTATGAACATGCGCCTGCGCCCGAAGCGGTCGCCGAGCGCGGCCCCCGTGAGCAGCAGCACGGCGTAAGCGAGCACGTACGCGTTGACGGTCCACTCCAAGGACTGGATCGAGGCGTGCAGGTCGCGATGGATCGTCGGCAGAGCGACCGAGACGACCAGGTTGTCGAGCACGACCATGAACAAGGCGACCGACACGATCCCCAAGGTCCAGGCATTGCGTCTGCTCATCGGCGCGCTCCCAATTCTTCGGCGTACATGCGAGCAACTTAGCAGTGACTAATAAGTTTGTCAAGGGATCTGCCTGGAGTGGTCGGCGAAGTGCAGCCTGGAGCAATGAGCCTCAATACCATCGTGGGGCGATGGCTAAGCAGACAAGCGCGACCCCGGTTCTGGCCGTGGCCTTGGCGGCCGCGACGATCGCGATGCTGGCCGGCTGCGGCGGGGGCACCAAGACCGTGTCGGCAAGCAGCGAACCACAAGCGTCGACCGAAACGAATGGAACGACCGGTGGCGCCGGCACGAAGCCGAGCACAGCGACCACCAAGACGCCGGCCACCGTGCCGAGCGCCGGCACTTCGACGCCGGCAACGACGAGAACCGCCCCCGAGCCGGCTTTCGCCGAAGCCGGCAAAAGCTCCAGTAGCGGCAACTCTGGCGGCGGTGGCGGCGGCGGAGAACTGGCTGCCGCCGAAGCGGCGGTGCGGGGCAAGGGCTATACGGTCGATGACCAAAACGACTACAAGCCGGGCCAGACCTTGAGGGTCTTGATCGGGACAGGCGAACACTCGAACGACGGCTACGACAAGCGGGCCTTCTTTTTCGTCGACAACAAATACATCGGGACCGATGCCGGCGCTCCGAGCGCACAGATCAGCGTGGCCGCACAGAACGACACCGAAGTCGTTCTTGCTTATGCCCTGTACAAGCCCGGGAACCCGCTGTGCTGCCCGGCCGGCGGCCAGGCGAAGGTGCGGTTCCAGTTGAACAACGGCCAGCTGACTCCGCTGGACCCGATCCCGCCGGTCAGCTCTACAACGGGGACCAGCCGGCAGTAGGCGCCGGAGGCTGGTGCCCGGCGACGGGCTATACCCACAGATGGCCGCCGCGCGCGCGTGGCACCGCCGGATGGGTGCTCACAGACCGCGGAAGGACTCCGAAGCGCGCGGGCGAACAACGTCTGCGATGAGCGTCTCCACGGAGGTGCGCCGCACCCTCGTCAAGTCACCGCCCGAGCTGTGGTCAGAGCTGAGCGACCCCTCGAGCCTGGCCAAGCACCTTGGCGAGCTGGGCGAGATCAGGATCGTCAGGACCGATCCCGAGAAGGTCGTCGACTGGGAGGCGACGACCGCTGGCGGGACCGTCGCGTGCGGCACGGTCCAGATCGAGCCCTCCGGCTGGGGTACCAAGGTGACGCTGTCGGCAAAGCTCACCGCCGCGGAGTCGCCCGCTCCCGAACACGCGACCGCCACGATCGAGACCGAGACTGAGGCCGATCCGACCGCCGAGACCGAGCCAGAAGCGACAAGCGAGGCCGCGTCAGTGGCTGAGATCGCGATCGAGCCCGAGCCGGAACCGGAACCAGAGATGACGGTCGAGCCCGAGCCGGAACCGGTCCTGGAATCCGAGCCCGAACCCGAACGTCGCCCCAAATTCTTTGCCCGCCTCTTCAGCCGCCGCAAGCGGATGAAGCCCATCGAATCAGAACCGGCGACTGAGTCCGAGCCGCCAATGGAGGAACCGGCCGCCGAGGGGCCGGCCTCAGAGGAGGCAGCACCGGAGGAGCCCGTCGCCGAGCGTCCGGCGCCGGACGAGCCAACCCCAGAGCCGGGCATAGCGGGCGAACTGGCCGCGCTCGAAGAGCAGACGACGGCCGTGCTGACGGGCGTCTTGGACCGGCTGGGCGCCGCTCATCACCGGCCATTCTCGCGGGCCTGAGTAGCTCCGGGAGGCTCCCTGTTGGGCCACAAGCGCGACGTCAAGCAGTTCCGGCAGGCGTGCAAGGAGGCCGGCTTGACCGTCAGCGAACGCTATGACGCCAGCGACGCGCCGCACGCCGAGAAGCAGGCCGGCGAGGTGCAAGCGGACATGAGCTATCGGGAACTGCTGACTTGGCTGCGACAATGGAAGGCCTCATGGCGACCGTCCTAGCCCTAGACGCTTCCCCGATCAACGTCTTGCGTTTGCTACGCGGGCCGATAATCGACGCGCGCCTCGCCTACCCAGAGGTCCTTCATGTCGAGGTCCGCGACTCGCACGGACAGACCTGGCGTCTGGCAACTCAAGACGCCAAGTGGTCGCCGGCCGACCCCACACAACTGGTCGGACGCTCCGTCGAGGACGCCGACATCGATGAGGCGACGGGCGAGCTGCGTTGCGGCCTGTCGGATGGCTCTGTCCTCGACATCAGGCCGGCGACAAGCGAGCCAGCAGACGATGACCCGCCCAGCTGGGAGTTGATCAGCCCCACCGGGATCGTGCTCGAGTTCGGTCCCGGCCTCCGCTGGCAGATCAGCAGCGCCGACGGACCGGTATCGGCACGCCGCTGAGTGCGGTCTCGGCGCCCGCGGCCAGGTGTCTAAATTGAGCCCCGGCTAACATCACGCGCCCGATGGCTACCAGCTCACACGACCGCCACGCAGACGCCGCCCTGCTGGCCGCATCGCGCAGCGGCCACCGCAAGCCTCCCAAACAGAAGGCGCCAGAGACCTACGAAGAGAAGCTGGCCCAGCTGAACGAGCTGCGCGAGGCGGCGATCCACTCCTCGCCGGAGGCCGAGGAGAAGCAGCACGCACGCGGCAAGTACACCGCCAGGGAGCGCGTCGAAAAGCTCTTGGATCCGGGCTCTTTCCAGGAGCTGGACACGTTCGTAAGGCACCGGACTTACGACTTCGACATGCAAAAGAACCGGCCCTGGGGCGATGCCGTCGTGACCGGCCACGGCACGATCGACGGCCGGACCGTATGCGTCTTCAGCCAGGACTTCACCGTCTTCGGCGGTTCCCTTGGCGAGGTCATGGGCGAGAAGATGTGCAAGGTCATGGACCTGGCCGCCAAGATCGGCTGTCCGGTGATCGGCATCAACGACTCCGGCGGCGCCCGCATCCAGGAGGGCGTCGTCTCGTTGGGCGCCTACGGCGACGTCTTTTTGCGCAACGTGCGCTCCTCGGGGGTCATCCCCCAGATCAGCCTGATCATGGGCCCGTGCGCCGGCGGCGCCGTCTACTCGCCGGCGATCACCGACTTCATCTTCATGGTCGCCGAGACCTCCCACATGTTCATTACCGGCCCCGACGTCATCAAGACCGTCACCGGCGAGGAGGTCGGCTTCGAGGAGCTGGGCGGAGCGATGTCCCACAACACGAAGTCTGGCGTCGCCCAGTTCGCCTCCGAGGACGAGGACGCCTGCCTCGAGGACTGCCGTTACCTGCTCTCGTTCTTGCCCTCCAACAACCTGCAAACGACCCCGCGAGTGACGCCCGGTGACGATCCAGCACGCGAAGACGAGGCTCTGGATCGGGTCGTTCCAGACAACCCGAACAAGCCGTATGACATGCGCGATGTCATCAAGCTGATCGTCGACGACGAAGAGTTCTTCGAGGTCCACGAGCACTACGCCATGAACATCGTCTGCGGCTTCGCCAGGCTCGACGGTTACGCGGTCGGGGTCGTCGGCAACCAGCCGAACCAGCTCGCCGGGGTCCTCAACATCGACGCCTCCGCCAAGGCGGCCCGTTTCGTGCGGACCTGCGACGCGTTCAACATCCCGTTGATCACGTTCTGCGACGTGCCCGGTTTCCTGCCCGGGACCGCCCAGGAGTGGGGCGGCATCATCAGGCACGGCGCCAAGCTCCTGTACGCCTTCGCCGAGGCGACCGTCCCCAAGATCACGGTCATCACCAGGAAGGCTTACGGCGGCGCCTATGACGTGATGTCCTCGAAGCACCTCGGCGCCGACTTCAACTTCGCCTGGCCGACCGCCGAGGTCGCCGTGATGGGACCCGAGGGCGCCGTCAACATCATCTACCGGCGCGACCTAGCCGGCAGCCCGACGCCCGAGGAGCGCCGCCAGAAGCTGATGGCCGACTACAAGGCCAGGTTCGCCAACCCTTATACCGCCGCCGAGCGCGGCTACATCGACGACGTGATCGTCCCCAAAGAGACCCGGCCGCGCCTGATCGCCGCTCTGCACACCCTTCATTCCAAGCGCGAGCCCGGGCCCCAGCGCAAGCACGGCAACATCCCGCTTTGAGCCCATCCGCCGCCAACCCCGCTGCCGCCAACTCCGCAGCCGCCGCCAGCCCCGTCGAGGCCGCCGCGATCGCGGCGGCGATCGAGCGCTTTCTGGCCGACACCACCCCCCCGCCGGCCCCCACGCCGGCGGGACAAGACGGTTGGACCGTGGCGGCCATGCTCGAAGGCGTCTCACGCTCCGACCAGGTCGATAGCCGCGGTCCGGGCGCCGGTCCAGCCCACCGCTGGATAAACACCTGAAACCCGCTAGGCTTTAGCCTCAATCGCTTTTTCGAGCCACCACCCGACAGTGAGCCGGCCGCCAAAGAGGCCGGGCCAGGAGGTCCCGTGATGGAGCAGGCAACCGTTACCGCAGAGCCCCGCGGCACGCTCGAGGATCCCGAGATCCTGCAGAACGTGCCCGGCCACGTGATCCCGATCCTCAAACAAGAGTTCGAAGACTTCAAGACCGAGGCCACCAAGTTCCTGGCGGGCGACACCAAAGAAGAGGACTTCATCAAGTTCAGGCTCAGGCAAGGCGTCTACGGACAGCGCCAGCCCGACGTCCAGATGATCCGGGTCAAGCTCCCGTTCGGCGGGGTCACGCCCGAGCAGATGGACAAGTTCGCGGACGTCGTCGAACGGTACGCCCCCCTCGGCAGGGGCCACGTCACGACCAGGCAGAACATCCAGATGCACCACATACCCTTGCCCGAGATCGACCAGGCGATCTCAGAGCTTGGCGAAGCGGGCCTGTCCAGCAGAGAGGGTTGCGGCAACACGGTCAGAAACGTGACTGGCGATCCATGGGCCGGCGTCGCGGCCGATGAGCTGTTCGACCTGACCCCTTACGCGGGGGCCTACGTGAGGTACTTCGTCAGGCACCCGACCACCCAGGGGATGCCCCGCAAGATCAAGACCGCCTTCGACGGCTCCGCCCAGGGCCGGGCGATCGCCGAGATCCACGACATCGCTTACAGGGCCAAGGTCCAAGAGATCGAGGGCCGCGGCCAGGTCCGCGGCGTGGAGGTCCTGGTCGGCGGCGGCACCTCGATCATGCCGAGGGTCGCTCCCGTGCTCTACGAGTTCGTCGAGCTGGACAACGGCGACTACCTGAAGGTCGCCGAGGCCGTCTTCCGGATCTTCGACAGGCAAGAGTGGCTGCGTGTGAACCGAGCCCGCGCTCGGATCAAGGTATTCGTCGACAAGTACGGCATCGAGGAGCTGCGCAACCAGGTCGAGCAGGAGCTGAAAGGCGATTGGGTCTCCGAACGCGACTTCTCGATCGAGAAGCGCCTGTTCGTCGACGACGAGCGCGAGTCGGCGCCGGCTCCGCCCGCGGTCTACGGAACCCCTAACGGGGACGTCTCCGAGTTCGATCGCTTCAAGGCCGCCAACGTGGCCCCCCAAAAGCAGACCGGCTACGTGACCGTCGAGGTCAAGATCGTCAGAGGCGACCTCACCCCCGAGCAGTTCAGAGGCCTCGGCCAGATCATGCGCGAATACGCCGGCGGCTACGCCCGGACGACCGTCCAGCAGAACCTGGTCCTGAGGTGGGTCCGCGAGGAGAGCGTCTACGACGTCTGGCGGGCCCTGTCCGCGCTCGGCCTCGGCGACGCGGGAGCCCGCGAAGTGAACGACGTCGTCTCCTGCCCGGGCACCGACTCGTGCAAGCTCGGGATCACAAGCTCGATGGGCCTGAACCAGGCCGTCCAGGAGCGGATCGAGGCGATGGACATCGAAGACCAGCTGACCAGAGACATTCACATCAAGATGTCCGGCTGCCCCAACGGCTGCTCTCAGCACCACGTCGCCGACATCGGCTTCTACGGCGCCTCCATCAAAGCCGGCGATCACACGATCCCCGCCTACATCCCCCACGTCGGCGGCGTCTACGAAGGCGCCGGCGTTCAGTTCGGTCAGCGCTTGAAGTTGCGGCTGCCCGCCAAGCGCGTGCCTGACGCGATCGAGCGCTGGCTGCGCCATTACGAGGCGACGCGGTCGAGCGAGACCGAGACCTGGGGCGCCTTCTGCGAGCGCGTCGGCACGGCCGAGCTGGAGGCCCTGGTCAAGGATCTTTCGCTGCCGGTCGAGTTCGGCCTGGATACGATGAACCAGTTCATCGACTGGAACAGGAACGTCCCCTTCGAAGTCATCCGCGGCGAGGGCGAGTGCGCGGTATAGAGACCACTGACGACCAATGCAACCTCTCCAAAACGACATCGCACCCGTGGCCGATCTCACCGTCCCGGCCGCGGACGCGCGCGCGCACGTCCGCCGCTTCGACCCGGCCACGGACCCGGCCGAGGATCTGACCGCGACGCTGCGCGAGGCAATCGCCAAGCACGGCGGCCAGGCGGTTCTGTTGTGCTCCTTCCAGAAGGAGGAGTCGGTCCTGATCGACGAGTTGGTGCGCCTCCAGGCCGGCGACGCGATCAGCGGGGGTGGCGGCGGCGGCGTCCGGATCGTGACGATCGACACCGGTGTCCTGTTCGAGGAGACGATGAAAACTTGGCGCGAGTTCGAGCAACGTTTCGGAGTCGCAATCGAGGTTCAGGACGCCTCCAACCCGGAGAATCCGTGGAGCGGACCCGAGCACTGCTGCTCGGCCGCGAAGGTCGCCGCGCTTGACCGGAGCCTGGAGGGCGCCGAGGGCTGGATCACGGGCATCAGGCGCGAGCAGGGACCCACCAGAGCTGGGGCCGAGCTGATCGAACACGACGAGCGGCGCGGGCTCTGGAAGTACAACCCGTTGGCCAACTGGACAGACAAGGATCTCTGGCGTCGAATCCACGAGCGTGACCTGCCTTACAACCCGTTGCACGACCAAGGCTATGAGTCAATCGGCTGCGCGCCGTGCACCCAACCCGGCTCTGGCCGCGAGGGCCGTTGGGCTGGAACGGACAAGACAGAGTGCGGCTTGCACGTTGATGGAGTGAGATGAGCGTCGCGGCCGGGCCCAAGCAACTGTCGCATCTGAGGGCTTTGGAGAGTGAGGCCATCCATGTGATGCGCGAGGTCGCGGCCGAATTCGAGCGTCCGGTCCTGTTGTTCAGCGGCGGCAAGGATTCGATCGTGCTGCTGCGACTGGCCGAGAAGGCGTTCAGGCCGGCGCCGTTCCCATTCCCATTGATGCACGTCGACACGGGCCACAACTTCCCGGAGGTCATCGAGTACCGGGACCGCAGGGTCGCCGAGCTGGGCGAGCGCCTGATCCTCGCCAGCGTCCAGGACTCGATCGACAAAGGACGGGTCGTCGAGGAGACCGGCCCGAGGGCGTCGCGCAACCAGCTGCAGACGGTGACGTTGCTCGACGCGATCGCCGAGCATCAGTTCGACGCCGCCTTCGGCGGGGCACGCCGCGACGAGGAGCGGGCAAGGGCCAAGGAGCGTGTCTTCTCCTTCAGGGACGACTTCGGCGGCTGGGATCCCAAGAACCAGAGGCCAGAGCTGTGGAACCTTTACAACGGCAGGATCAAAAAGGGCCAGAACGTGAGGGTCTTTCCGATCTCGAACTGGACCGAGCTGGACGTCTGGGAGTACATCGACTCCGAGCAGCTCGAGGTTCCGTCGATCTATTACGCCCATGAGCGCCAGGTCTTCGAGCGCGACGGGATGCTGTACGCCTGGCGCGAGGGCGCCGAGCTGCTGGAGGGCGAGCAGGTCTTCACCGAGACCGTTCGGTACCGAACGGTCGGCGACATGAGCTGCACCGGCGGCGTGCGCTCCGAGGCCTCCACCTTGGTCGAGGTCGTGACCGAGATCGCCGCGACCAGAGTCACCGAGCGCGGCGAGACCAGGGCCGACGACAAAGTGACCGAGGCCGCGATGGAGGACCGCAAGAAGGCCGGCTACTTTTGATGCCCTTGCGGACCGCCGGCGCCTTATCGGGCCGCTAGCGCCTTGTGAGTGTTCTATATCTTTTTTCAAAACTACTCATGTATATATAAAAAGCTAATACAATGGTATTTTTGAAAAAGAGAAGGCAACATTCCCCCACCTCCTTTACATTTCAATATACTAATGTATTTACGATAATGCAGGGTCTCGCACCATGACGCTCGACCTGCTCAGGTTCACCACCGCGGGCTCGGTCGACGACGGCAAGAGCACTTTGATCGGCAGGTTGCTGTACGACACCAAGCAGGTCTTCGAGGATCAGCTCGAACACGTCGCCAAAGCCAGCGAGCGCCGGGGCGGGCAGGGCGCGCTCGATCTGGCGCTCCTGACAGACGGCCTGAGGGCCGAGCGCGAGCAGGGCATCACGATCGATGTCGCCTACAGGTACTTCGCCACGCCCGGCACTCCTGGCGTCAGTGAAGGTCGCAGGTTCATCATCGCCGACTGCCCCGGGCACCGGCAGTACACGCGCAACATGGTGACCGGCGCCTCGACGGCCGATCTGTCGGTGATCTTGTTGGACGCCCGCAAGGGCGTCCTCGAGCAGTCCAAGCGCCACGCCTTCATCAGCGCGCTGCTCGGCATCCCTCACCTGGTCGTGGCCATCAACAAGATGGACCTCGTCGACTACAGCAAAGACCGCTTCGAGGAGCTGGTCGCCGAGTTCGAGGGCTTCGCGCATAGGCTCGGCGCCACCGCCGCCACGGCCGCCGTGGCGAGCGACCTGGAAGAGGGGGGCAACGACGAGACCGGCCCTCGACGCGACATCCTTTACATCCCGATTTCGGCCCTGGAAGGCGACAACGTGGTGGAGCGCTCAAGCCAGATGGACTGGTACGACGGGCCGACGCTGCTGGAGCACCTGGAGAGCGTCGAGGTCGCCTACGACCATCCTTACGAGAAGCCGGCAAGGCTGCCCGTGCAGTGGGTGATCAGGCCTTCGGGGCCAAATGCGGACACGACGGCCGCGGGCGACTACAGGGGCTATGCCGGCCAGATCGCTAGCGGCGCTCTAGCGAGAGGGGACGAAATCGAAGTCCTGCCGAGTGGCAGGCGCACGAAGATCGCGGCGATCGACACCTATGACGGCGAGCTTGAGGAGGCGGTCGCGCCGATGTCGGTGACGGTCAGGCTCGAGGACGAGCTGGACGTCTCGCGGGGCGAGTTGATCTGCCGGCCGGACGAGGCCCCTGGCGTGGAGCGCGAACTGGACGCCGACGTCTGCTGGATGAGCGACCGGCCGCTGCGCGCGGGCGGGCGTTACGCGATCAAGCACACGACCAACAGCGCGAACGTGATCGTCGAGAACCTGAAGGACTTAGTCGATGTGCACACGCTCGAGCGCTCGGCTGGGCCCCCGGCGGAGCTGGCCTTGAACGACATCGGCCGGATAAGCCTGCACGCGAGCAGCCCGATCGCGTTCGACCCGTACGCCGAGAATCGGCGTACGGGCAGCTTCATCTTGATCGACGAAGCCTCGAACGAGACCGTCGCCGCCGGGATGATCGTGGGCGCCTGAGCCGACGCCCGGCGGGTCGCTAAGCTAGCGCCGCTTATGTTCGAGAAGGTGTTGATAGCCAACAGGGGCGAGATCGCCGTGCGCATCGTCAGAGCCCTGGACGAGTTGGGGGTCGCCTCGGTGGCGGTCTACTCGGAGCTGGACAGGGACGCGCCGCACGTAAAGCGCGCGGAGGAGGCCTACAACCTCGGGGACGGCCCGGCCGCCGATAACTACTTGAACGTCGAGAAGATCCTGGACGTCGCCAAGCGCGCGGGCGCGGAAGCGATCCATCCGGGCTACGGATTCCTCGCCGAGAACGCGCCGTTCGCGAAGGCCTGCGAGGACGCGGGCATCGTGTTCATCGGGCCGCCGGCGAGCGCGATCGAGGCGATGGGCTCGAAGACGAAGGCAAGGGAGCTGATGAAGGCGGCCGGGGTGCCGATCGTGCCGGGAACGACCGAGCCGGTCGCGACGGTGGCAGACGCTTTGAGGATCGCCAAAGCCGATATCGGCTTTCCGGTGGCGGTCAAGGCCGCGGGCGGCGGCGGCGGCAAGGGCTTCCGGGTGGCCTTGAGCGAGGACGAGCTGGAGGGGGCGTTCGAGGGATCCAGCAGAGAAGGCGAGAAGTTCTTTTCGGACCCAACCGTCTACCTGGAGCGCTATCTGCACGACCCAAGGCACGTCGAGGTCCAGGTCCTGGCCGACAGGCACGGCAACGTAATCCATTTGGGCGAGCGCGACTGCTCGATCCAGAGGCGCCACCAGAAGGTGATCGAGGAGTCGCCGGCACCGGAATGGGTGATCGACCCACAGATGCGGGAGCGCATCGGCAAGATCGGCGTGGACGCCGCCAAGGCCGTCGGCTACGTCGGCGCCGGGACGATCGAGGGCTTGCTGGCCCAGGGCGATGGCATCGAGCCGGACTACTTCTTCTTGGAGATGAACACGAGGGTCCAGGTCGAGCACTGCGTTACCGAGATGACGACCGGGATCGACATCGTCAAGGAGGGCATCAGGGCCGCGGCGGGCGAGGAGCTGGCCTATGCCCAGGTCGACGTGGAGCTGAAGGGCCACGCGATCGAGTGCCGGATCAACGCCGAGGACGCGTCCAAGAACTTCGCGCCGGCGCCCGGCAAGATCGGGGCCTACAAGGAGCCGAAAGGCCCGGGCGTGCGGGTCGACTCGGGCGTGGAGGCCGGCGGCGAAGTGTCGCCGATGTATGACCCGATGGTCGCGAAGCTGATCGTCTGGGACGCCGACCGCGAGCAGGCGACCAGGCGCATGCTGAGGGCGCTCTCCGAATATGAGATCGAGGGCCTGAAGACGCTGATCCCGTTCCACAAGGCGTTGCTGGAGACCGAGCAGTGGGCCAAAGGCGAGACCTGCAGAGACCTGCTGGAGGACAAGAAGTGGCTGAAGAGGTTGGCGTTCCCCAAGGCCGAGCTGGCGCCAGGCGAGTCGGCCGACGGCGAGGCCGAGAAGGTGAAGCGCACCTATGAGGTGGAGGTCTCGGGCAAGCGCTTCGAGGTCAACGTCTTCGGCGACTCCGCGGGCCCGTTCGCCGGCGCGGGCGCCTTCGCGGCGGGCAATGGCACGGGGGCGGCGGCGGGGACTGGCGCGGGCGCCCGGCAGACACCTCGGCGGGGCACCGATCGAAGATCGGCCAGCAAGCGCTCGGGAAGCGGGGCGGCCGGCGGGGATGTGCTGGCTTCGCCGCTGCAAGGCAACATGTGGAAGGTCTTGGTCAAAGAGGGCGACACGGTCAGCGAGGGCCAGCTGCTGTGCATCATTGAGGCCATGAAGATGGAGAACGAGATCACCGCCCACAAGGACGGCACGATCGCCGAGCTGCCGATCTCTGAGGGCGCACCGATCGCGGCGGGCGCTCCGATCGCGACGATCAAGTCGCCTGACTGACGTTTCACCGATCGGCGATCGAGTCGCCGGAGTGATTGATTTAGGTCGCTCCCGGCGAGGTTTAGGTCGCCGCTGAGGCAGGAGCCCTCAGCTGGGCAAGGTGCTCTTCGAGCACGCTCCGCGCGCGCGCAGCGTCGAGTACGGGGCCGTGGCCGGGCACGACGTGGCTCGCCGCGTCGACCAGCGGGCGCAGGCGTTCGAGTGTGGCGATATAGGAGCTGGGCGAGCCGCCGAGACCGACGTCAGGGGGCTCGACCGTCGAGAGGTAGTCGCCGGCGACGAGCACGCCTGCCCAACCGATCGAGATTGCCATGCCGTCGGGCGTGTGGCCGTCGGCGGGATGCAGTTGCAGCTCCCGCTCGCCGACCTCCAGGCGCCCGGGCACGGGCAGGGCCTGGACCTGGCCGAGCTGGAGGGGGCGATGCCGTTCGATGTAGAACTTGCGGTCGAAGTCGCGCAGCTCGCGCTGGGCCTCGCCGGGCGACGCGGCCAGGCGCGCCGCGGTGGTCTCGGCGCAGCCGAGCGCAAGGTCGGGGAAGGAAAGGCGGCCGAGTAGGTGGTCCCAATCGGCGTGGGTGGCCAGTAGGCCGGCCGGCTCAGGAAATTCGGCCTGCTCGAGGAGGGCTGGGAGCGCATCCAGCTCGTCGGGCAGGACCGGCGAGTCGATCACAAAGGTCTCCGGCTCGACGCCAGGGCCGCGCACGATCACGCAGTTGGTCTGCCAGATGGCGCTCGTAGCAAGCAGGACGTCTGGATGCAGCGAGACGACTCGCATCAGCCGCCTCCCCCTAGTCCCTAGTCCCTGGTCCCGCTCGCAGTCGCCGCCGGCCGTCGCTCAGGTGGCGCCGAGCAGCTTGGCGGCCTCGCGCAGGTTGGGAACCTCGGCGGTCGGCTTGCGCTGGGAGGAGTCGAGCGTCTCTTTGTTGCGATTGACCCAGATGACCGGCACCCGGGCTTTGATGCAGGGCGCGATGTCGTGGTAGTGGCTGGCGGCGACGTGGACCCAGCCGCGCTTGCCGCCCATCCGCCGGGCGCACTCGGTGAAGTGCGCGGGGTCGGGCTTGTAGGAGCGGACCTGCTGGGCGGTGACGACGAGATCGAAGTCGGTCGGGATGTGGCGCCGGGTCTGGCCGAGCAGCTTGTCGTCGATGTTGGACAGCAGGCCGAGCTTGTATTTCTTGGCGAGCTTGGTCAGCTGGATGTTGGTCTCCTTGAAGGGCTTCCAGCGCTGTACCGAGTCGGGCAGGAAGCCCGAGCGCGAGGGCTCGAGATCCCAGTCAAGACGTTTGGCGACCTCGATCGCGGTGCGGCGCAGAACCTCGGCATACAGCTCGTAAGAGCCGCCCTCGATCTCTCTGGTGATCTCGCGCACGAGCGCCAACAGCTCGGCGCGGTCCAGCTCGACGCCGTCGCGGGCCGCCTCGGCCGCGAAGGCATCGTAAACGCCGGTGTCGCGGTCGATCAGGGTGCCGTAGACGTCGAACGTGACGAAGGTGATGTTCTTGGGCAAGGCCATGGGACCGGGGCATTATGCCTAGGTCGGGCACCTGGGCGCGTGCACCTGGTCAGAACGGGAGCATGGGCGGGCGGGCACGCGCACGCACGGCGCGGCGTTCAGCTAGAGTCTCGCGCCGCGATGGACCTGCTCGAGTACCAAGGCAAGCAGCTGTTCGCCAAACACGGCCTGAAGGTGTCTGACGGCCGCGCCGTGACGACCGTCGAGGACGCGGTTGCGGCCGCAAACGAGGTCGGATACCCGGTCGTGGTCAAGGCCCAGGTCCTGATCGGCGGGCGCGGCAAGGCGGGCGGGGTGAAGCTGGCGGCAGGCGAAGAAGAGGCGCGCGAGCACGCTCAGAACATCTTGGGCATGGACATCAAGGGGCACACTGTCCGCAAGCTGTGGATCGAGCACGCCAGCGACATCGCGACCGAGTACTACGCATCGGTGCTGCTGGACCGCTCGGCGAAGCTGCCGCTCGTGATCTTCAGCGTCGAGGGGGGCGTCGAGATCGAGCAGGTAGCCGAGACCAAACCGGAGGCGCTGATCAAGAGGCACGTGGACCCGCTGGTAGGCCTGACCGTTGGGGAAGCCACTGAGATAGCGACCGAAGGCGGGGCCGACGAGGACGTGATCGACCAGGTCGCCAAGGCGCTCGCCGCGTTGTACGAGGTCTGGATGCGGGAGGACGCGACGCTGGCGGAGATCAACCCGCTGATCGTTACCCCGGAGCGCGAGGTGAAGGCACTGGACGCGAAGGTCTCGCTCGACGGCAACGCGCTGTACAGGCATCCAGAGAACGAAGGGCTGTCGGACAGCGAGAACGAAGACCCGATCGAGCGCAAGGCGCGCGAGGAGGGCGTGCAGTACGTTGCGCTGGACGGCGACATCGGGATCTTGGGCAACGGCGCGGGCTTGGTGATGTCGACGCTCGACGTCGTCGCGCAGGCGGGCGGCAAGCCGGCGAACTTCTTGGATGCCGGCGGCGGCTCGGACGCGGCCAAGGTCAAGCAGGCCGTCGAGCTGATCCTGAGCAACGAGAAGGTGAAGGCGGTCCTGTTCAACATCTTTGGGGGCATCACCAGGTGCGACGAGGTCGCCAAAGGGTTGATCGCGGCGTTCGAGGAGATCAAGCCGGACGTGCCGTTCGTGGTCAGGCTGGACGGCACCAACGACGTGCAGGGGCGTGAGCTGTTGCAAGAGGCGGCGCTGCCGAACGTGTATCCGGCGAAGACGATGAACGAGGCGGCCGAGAAGGTCGTGGCGCTCGCCGAAGGGCGCGGCGTCGAGAACGCGCCCGCCGGCGCGTCAGCGGGGGCGAACGTCTGATGTCGATCCTGGTTGACAGCGACACGCGGCTGGCGGTCGCCGGGATAACGGGCAAAGAGGGCGCGTTCCATACGCTCAACAACAGGCGTTACGGCACGAACGTCGTCAGCGGCGTGACACCGGGCAAGGGCGGCCAGGATGTTGAAGGCATACCGGTGTTCGATAGCTGGCGGGACGCGGCGAAAGAGACTGAGCCGAACACGGCGATGATCTTCGTGCCGCCCCGGTTCGCGGCGGACTCGATCCTGGAGGCGGCCGCGGCGGGGGTAAAGCTGGTGATCGCGATCACCGAGGGCATCCCTGCGCACGACGAGCTGAGGGTTTACAACACGTTGAAGCGCGACTTCAAGGACACGCGGCTGGTGGGCCCGAACTGTCCGGGAATCCTGTCGCCTGGCAAGGCGAACGTCGGGATCATCCCGGCGTCCTTCTTCGAGGCCGGCAACGTGGGCGTTGTGTCTAGGTCGGGGACGTTGACTTACCAGATCGGAAACGAGATCGCACAGGCCGGCTTCGGCTGCAGCTCGATCGTGGGCATCGGCGGCGACCCGGTGCCGGGCAGCTCGTTCGTGGACGTGATCGAGCTGTTCGAGGCCGACCCGGAGACCGAGCTGATCGTGCTGTCCGGCGAGATCGGCGGCTCGGCCGAGGAGGAGGCCGCCGAGTACATCGCGGAGAACGTGAGCAAGCCCGTGATCGCCTATATCGCGGGCTTCACGGCCCCGGAGGGCAAGCAGATGGGACATGCGGGCGCGATCGTGTCGGGCTCGGCGGGCACCGCCAAGGCGAAGGCGGAGGCTTTGGAAGCCAAGGGCGTACGGGTGGGGCGCACGCCGACCGAAGTCGCCGAGCTGGCCGTCGATACGCTCAGCGGCGCCTCCAGCCCGGCCGCCTGAGACCTGAGCGCGTCGCGCGGATCGCTACGCTTGGCGCGTGGATCGCGAGACGGCACAGACGCTGGGCGAGCTGGAGCGCAAGCTTGGCGAGCTGGAGCGTGAGCTGGCCGCCGTCGGCACCGGCAACGGCCGTGTCGTCGACGAAGCGGCCGAGCCGCCCGCCGCGCCTGAGAACCGGAGCCAGGCGCGCGCACCGCGCCCGCCGACACCGACACCGACACCGGCGCCACACCACTCGCCGGCGCCGAGCGGGCCGGCGGCAAGCGAGCCACCGGGCGCGGACGAGCTGCTGCGGTTCAGGGAGCGGCTGGAGCGCGCGGCGAGCGAGCTGACGCGAGACTACGACGAGCTGCTCGGGCGCCTAAGCTACGCGGCCGTGCCGGCACCAGAGACCTTCACAGGACCGCCGATCTCTTTCGCGAGAGGCGCGCCGTCGCTTGACATCGTCGACGTCGAGGGGCTGCGTGAGGCCGCCGCCAGGGCGCTGGAGAGCGATCCGGGCGGAGCGACCGCGTACGGGACGTCGGTCGGCTATCTGAAGCTGAGGGCCTGGATCGCCGAGCAGCACGGAGTGGCGCCGGAGAACGTGATCGTCACGAACGGGTCGATGCAGGCCGACGCGTTCCTGTTCGAGCAGCTCGTCGGCGCGGGCGACGATGTGGTGGTCGAGCGGCCGACCTACGACCGCACGCTGCTATCGCTGCGCAAACGGGGCGCCCGCATACACGCGGTCGAGCTACAGGCCGACGGCATCGACACCGACGCTTTGGGGCGACTGCTGGCGGGCCCGGCGGGCGCCAAGCCGAAGCTGGCGCACGTGATTCCGAACTTCCAGAACCCGGCGGGCTACACGCTGTCGGCCGCCAAGCGAAGGGCGCTGTTGTGGCTGGCGGCCGAGCATGGGTTCGTCGTGTTCGAGGACGACCCGTACGTGGCGCTGCGATTCACCGGCGAGCAGCTGCCGACGATGCTCTCGATGGATCCGGACCGGGTCGTGTACGCGTCGTCGTTCTCGAAGACGGTCTGCCCTGGTATCAGGGTCGGATATCTGGTCGGTCCGCGTGAGCTGATCGCAAGCGTGGCCGAGCTGGCGACGAACACGTATATCTCGCCGAGCATGGTCTCGCAGGCGATCGTCTACGAGTTCTGCGCCTCAGGCGCGATCGAGCGCTCGATCGCGACCGTCAAGGCGGCCCTCGCCGAGCGCGCCGGCACGCTCGCCCAGGCGCTGACCCGGGAACTGCCAGAGGCCAGGTTCGTCGCGCCTGAAGGCGGCTACTTCATGTGGGTGACGCTGCCAGAGGGCACCGACGTCGCCGCGCTGCACAAGGCCGCGGGCGAGCGAGGGGTAGCGTTCGTGAAGGGCACCGACTTCGTGCTCGAGGGCGGCCAGAACACCCTACGGCTCGCCTACTCCGGGGTCACGCCGGAGCAGATCGACGAGGGCGTCGCGCGCCTCGCGGCGGCCTACAGATCGCTTTAGCGGCCGTACCTCTGACCCAAGACCAACTGCTCGGGCAGAGCGGTACGTGGTGGCGGTGAGGGATCGGCGAGGACCGACACCGTCTCGGCCACGGACCGCGTGACGGTGCGGCGCGAACCGTCGGGAGCCTCGACGACGACCTCGGCCTCATCACTGGCCGCCAAGCGCCCCTGCAGGCCGGGCTCGAGGCCGGACGCCTTGAGGTAGTGCAGCAGATCCTCGGCCTCGTTCTCGAAGCGCAGCACGCGCACGCTGGCGCCGATCTCGACGTCGGCCAAAGGCACGCCCGCCAAGCGCTCGCCGGCGGCGATCGGGTGGCCGTGAGGACACGTCTTGGCGTCTCCGATCGCCGCGAGCATGCGCTGCTCGAGCACGGGCGACATCGCGTGCTCCAAACGCTCGGCCTCCTCGTGGACCTCGTCCCAGGGAACGCCGAGCACGTCGGTCAGGAAGCGCTCGATCAAACGGTGGCGCCTGACGATCTCCTCGGCGTGGACGGAGCCGTCGGCGGTGAACGCGATCACCCGATCCTGGCCTCTGGTCACGTAGCCGTCACGTTCCAGGCGCCCGACCATCTCGTGTACCGTCGGCGCCGACAACTGCATCGCGCGAGCCACGTTGGCGCCGGTCATCGGCAGACCGGCCTCCTGCAGCCAGAACAGGATCTGCAGGTACTCCTCCTCGGCGACGGTCGCGGTGTCGGCACTCATCGGGAAGGTGATGCTAAAGCACAGCCGTCACGCTGCCCGCGGACAGCCGCCATGTCAGCCGGACAGCTGCGCGTAAGCGCACTCACGCGCGGGCTTGTCCTCGCGCCAGCGCCGGAGCTTGGCGCCGTGGCGGATGCGCCCGCCAGAGACGTGGTCGAAGTCGATCTCGACGACCAGCTCCGGCCTCAGCGCGACCCACTCCAGGTCCCGCCCTGAACTCCAGCGGCTGGGGTCGGCCGAGCCTCGCTCGCCCGTCTCGTACGGCGCCAAGAACGAAACGAGCCGGCGCTTCTCGGCGGCGCTCAAGCCCGAGCAGTGCCCGACGACGCGCAGGTCTGGCCCGTCGTAGAGAGCCAGGATCAGGGCGCCGACCGTGTCGGGCTCCTTGCCCGGGCGCCAGCCCGCGACGACGGCGTCGATCGTGCGGACCCGCTTGACCTTGAACATGCCGGTGCGCTTGCCAGGCTCATACGGCGCCGACCTCAGCTTGGCGATTGCGCCCTCCGCCTCCCGCAGCCATTCGCGCGCGCGCGCGGCATCGCCCGTGGAGGACATCAGCTCAACAGGCGCATCCGCGAAGGCCGGCTCGGCCAAGAGCCCTTCGAGCGCTGCCCGGCGCTCCTGGAAGGGCAGCTCCAGCAGCGAGTCATCGTCGCGGGCCAACAAATCGAAAGCTACATACGTGGCCGGGATCTCCGCCGACAGCAGCTCGATCCGGGATGCGGCCGGATGGATGCGCTGCTGCAGAAGGTCGAACTGCTCGCGGCCTGCCTCATCGCGGATCACGATCTCGCCGTCGAGCACGTAACGGCCCGCCGGAAGCATCAGCTCCGGGAAGTAGCGGTGCAACGGCTTCGAGCCTCTCGACTGCAGGTAGACCGAGTCGCCGTCCACGAAAGCGATGCACCGGAACCCGTCGAGCTTGATCTCGTACGCGTACTCGTCCCCCACCGGCAGCTCCTTGCGAGAGAGGGCCAGCGCCGGGGCCAGTGGCGGACTCAGGGGCAGGCTCATCGCGGGCACGCTTCCTGATTCGAGACGGCCCCGCCCGGCCCTTGGGCCGTCACGCGTCTTCTCCAGCATCAGAGCGCGCCCGGCTGGGCTGGACCCGCTTGGGCTCCCCTTGCTGCTTGCGGAAGTGCGGCGGCCATGGCGCGTCGCCAAGGCCCTCACGCTCGTCCCTGGCGGCCAGCTCGAGCAACGGATCAAGCGATGCCGGCGCGTCGTCGATCGTGGCGGACGGATCACCGTGCTCACGCAGGCGGTCCGGCACGGTGTCGATCCGCAGGTCCTCGGGCTCCACCGCGGGGACCTCGGTCCAGTCCAACGGACACGAGACCTTCGCGTCGGGCACCGCCCTGACCGAGTACGCGGAAGCGATCGTGCGGTCGCGGGCATTCTGGTTGTAGTCGATGAAGACGCCTTCGCGTTCCTCCTTCCACCAGCGGCTCGTCGCGCGGCCGGGCATTCTCCGCTCGACCTCGCGCGCGAGCGCCAAGGCGGCGCGTCTGACTTCGGTGAAGTCCTGGTCGGGCACGATCCGCACGTAGATGTGGATGCCGCGCGAGCCGGAGGTCTTCGGGTAGCCGGTCAGGCTGTGCTCGTCGAGCACCTCGCGCACCGTTAACGCAACGTCGCGCACCTCCGAGAACGGCACTCCCGGACCGGGGTCCAAGTCGATGCGCAGCTCGTCGGGATGGTCGAGGTCCGACCGGCGCACCGGCCACGGGTTCCAGTCGATCACGCCGAGGTTGACGCCCCAGACGAGATGGGCGCCGTCGTTGACGACCAGCTCCCGAGCGTGCCGGCCACTCGGGAACGTGACTGTCGCGGTCTGCAGCCACTCGGGCGCCCCGTCCGGGACCCGCTTCTGGAAGAACGGCTTGCCGGCCACTCCATCGACCCAACGCTTGAGCACGCTCGGGCGCTCGGCCAGATGCCTCACGACGGCCTGTTCGCAGGCCAGGTAATACTCGACGAGGTCCAGCTTGGTGTGGCCGCGCTCCGGAAAGAAGACCTTCCCGGGGTTGCTGACCTTCAGCTCCTTACCGCAGACCTCGATCGTGATGCGCTCCTGCTCTTTCTCGGCGGCCATGGCCTGAAAGGATGCCAGGGCATGTGGATCCCGGACACTCTCCTGGTCGCGGTCTGCCGGTTCGGACCGGACCTGCCGGCCGAGCGCGCGGCCGAGGCGATCGCGAACGGGGTCCTCGCCGCGGGCAAGCCCAAGCCAGACCTGTGCCCGATCGAAGACGATCTCGACGGGGCCCACGCGAGCGCGGCCGGCACGAGCGCAGGCGCGGGCCGCACAGGCGCGGGGACGCTCAGCGCGTCACTGAACGCAATCGACTTCGACGCGCGCTTGAAGCGCGCCCGGGCGGTGATCGTCGGCTCCGGGCTTCTCAGCAGAGAGACACTGCCCGGCAGCCCTGTTTTCGAGATCGCGACCAAAGCGCGCCAAGCGGGCGTGCCCGCTTACGCCGTGACCGCCCACAACGACTTGGACCCGTTCGACGCGCGGATGCTCGACCTGCAGGTCGTCCTCGAGGCGAACGGGCCGCGCGAGCTGAGCGCGGCGGGGCGCAGGCTCGCGGAGATCGCCTGACAGGTCGTCGCATGTATCCCTCGGCGGCCATACGCGCGCGCGCGTATGGCCCGAACGAGTACACCCACGAACACCGGCCCGCAACCAGTTACGACTCGACGCCGGCGAGCGAAGCGGCGACGTCGTAGACCAAGCGGACGGCCTCGGCGACGGTCGCGTAGTCGAGATTCTCGGGGATGTCGCTCGGGAGGTGGTAGTTGGCGGGGGCCAGCCAGTCAGCCATCGAGACGAGCGTCGCGGTGGGATAGAAAGCGCGGCTGGGGATGATGGAGTCGGTCGAGGCGCGCGCCCGGTAGCCGCGGCGCAGATGGATGCCGAGAACCTCGGCACGGCGCTCGAACAGGTCGCGTAGCCAGGGGCCGTGGTACTCCTCCATGCGGACCGGCCCCTCCGCCTCGAGCAGAACGAGATGTGGCGATCCGACGGTGTCGAGGTTGACGAAACAGGTCTGCTCGGGATCCAGCTCGTGGCGATGGCTGCCGACGAACGCCCGGATGCCGTCCTGGAGGGTCTCCTCGGCGCCACAGGAGACGAGCATGACGCGTAGCCCGGGAATCGGCTGCTCGCGGAGCAGCTCGGCCAGGGCGACGAGCGAGGCGACACCCGACAGATTGTCGTTGGCGCCGGCCACGGTCTCGCTGCGCATGACGTCGGCCACGAGCAGCGTGCCGAGCAGGCCGAGCGTGAGGCCGAGACGGCGTCGGCCGAGCAGGGTGGCGAGCGGGCCGGCGAGCCCGAACCACCACTGCGGCAGCGGCGTCTTGAAGCGTTCGACGACCTCAGGTGCCCGTTCGTAGACCCGTCGCTGGAGGGTCTGGTCGAAGAGGATCCCGGTCTGCGGCGCGTCGTGATGGGCGATTACGACGAGCGTCCGCTCCGCGTTAGGGTCTCCGGCCCGGGCGATCAGGTTGACGGTGGCGCGGCGCCTGCGGACGAGGCGGCGCAGGAGGCGCGGGCCGTTGTGGGCCTCATCGACGATCCCGGCGAATGTGGCCGCGGCCACGAGCGAGCCGAGCAGGCGCCGGCCGCGTGAGCCGTGCCGGCGATCATCGCGATGGCCGCGCAGGCCTAGCAGAGCGCCAAGCATTCCGGTCAGGCCGAGGCCGACGGCGGTAGGGGGAAACGTTCCCCACGAGGGCTCATCCTCGAGCTGGACGTCCACGCCATCGACCGCCTTCAGGCGCTCGCGCAGCCACTCGGCGGCGGCTCGCTCTCCGGGCGAGCAGGGCGTACGGTCCAGTGGGGCGAGCGTCTCGACGACCTCGCGCAGGGTGGGCTCCACTCCGGTCCGGTTCACAGGAAGCATTGTCCATCACCGCGATACGTGGAGACCTCCTCGACGATGGAGTCGCCTGAGAGCAGGTGCAAGCTTGGGAAGCGCTCGCAAAGCTCGCCGGCCTTGGCGTGGCGAAACCAAGCGCGGTCGCCGACCGACAAGCGATCGGCGGCGGACCCGAGCAGAGGCGTCTGGACCTCGCCGGCGCCCTCGCGGCGATCGAGGCGCAGGCCGGCGGGCAGAAATGGCACGGGCAAACGTGCGGCGTCGGCGGGGCCGGAAGCGAGGTAGCCTCCGCCCAAGACGGTCGCGACGCCGGGTCCGGGCCTGCGCACGACGGGCAGCGCGAAAAGGGCTGCGGGCTGGGGCTTAAAAGAGCGGTAGGCGTCGAACAGGGCCGGTCCGTAGAGACCCGAGCCAGCAGTTACCTCGGTCAAAGCGTCCTCGCGGGCGGTCAAATGCAGGCTGCCGGTGCCGCCGCCGTTGACGTATTCGAGCGGCGCCAGGTCGCGCACCGCGGCGACGGCGGCGGAACGCCGCGCTGCCAGCTCGCGCGCGGAGCGGGCCTGGAGCGAACGAATCAGGCGGGCGCGGAGGGGATGGCCGGGCGGAGCGTCGCCGAGACCGGCGATGTGGGCCTCATAGGACATGACCCCGACGAGTTCGGCCCACGAACGGGCGATGATCGCGCCGGCGAGCGAAGCGGCCTGGGCGGGCGTGTGGACGGGTGAGCGCTTGGCGCCGATCGCGATGCGCCCGGCGAGGACGCGGTACGAGGCGTCGAGGTCGACACAGACCCGGATCGGCTCGGGCGGCGTGCCTCCAATCGCGGACTCGATCGTCTCGAGCTGGGCGACATCGTCGACCATCACGGCGACGCGGGCGTCCGGCAGCTCGGCCGGCAGGGCGGCCAGCTCGCGCAAAGCGGCGCGATCGGCTGTCGGATAGGCGACAAGGATGTCGTCGAAACCGTTCCTGGCAAGCCACAGGGCCTCGGGCAGAGTGAAGGCGAGCGTTCCGGCGAAGCCGGGGCGCTCGAGTATGCGGGCCTGCAGAGAACGACACCGCAAGGACTTGGAGGCGAGGCGGATCGGCTTGGGCGCGGAGCGGCGTTCGAGGTCGGCGGCGTTGTCGGAGAACGCGTCGAGGTCTACGAGCGCGAACGGCGGCTCGATCCCGGCGGTGGCGCGTTCAAGGCGATCCAGGAAGTCAGGCATCGACCGGTCCAAGCACACGATCGGTATAGGAATTGGAAAAAAGACCGTTTGGATCGAGGCGCTTGCGGACGCTTTGATAGATCGACCAGTCGCGATACCGGTGACAAAGGGTCTCGGCGGTCTGGTTATGGCGCTTGCCCCAGTGTGGCCGGCCGCCGAACTCGTCCATGATTCGCTCGACGGCTTTGAAGTAGGGCTCGTAAGCCATTTTCTCGAACATGTGGACGGCCACGTAGCCGGAGTCGCGGCCGGACGCGGGACTGAGCAGGGCGTCGTCGGCGGCGACCGTTCGGACCTCGATCGGGAAGGGCACCGCGAAGTTGCGGGCGGGAACGAGCGCCATCACCCGGCGGACGACCTCGGGCGTGGCCTCGCGCGGCAGGGCGTACTCCATCTCGGTGAACTTGACCAAGCGAGGGCTCGCGAAGATCTGATCGGAGCGCTCGACGCGCGTCGTGGAGCCGGCCAGCCTGGTGACGAGACGATTGATCTCAGGGATGCGATCCGGGAAGCGCCGGCCGAGGCGGCAGAAGAGGCCGAAGGCTTGGTTGGTGAGGAGTACGTCTTCGGCGTACGCGCGGGCGCGGGGGCGCGGACGGGGCGGCTCGTCGGTCCTGTTGTTCGTGCGCGTCAGGGCGATGTCGGTATGGGGGAAGACGAAGAACTCGAAGTGGTCGTTCGAGGAAGCCAGGCCTTCGAAGCTGTCGAGCACGTCGAGGAGGGGCCAGGGGGCGTCGACGGCGCGCAAGGTGAAGGCGGGGACACAGCGGATCGTGACCTCGGCGATCACGCCGAAAGCGCCGAGCGAGACCCGGGCGGCCCGGAAGGTGTCGGGATCGGTGTCGGCGGCGCAGCGTAAGGTCGAGCCGTCGGCGAGCACGAGCGTCAGCTCGTGGACCTGGGCGGACAGGTTCGGCAGGCGCGCGCCGGTGCCGTGGGTTGCGGTCGCGATCGCGCCGGCGACGGTCTGGGCGTCGACGTCGCCGAGGTTTTCGAGCGCGAGCCCGTGTTCGGCGACGCGGGCGTTCAGCTCGCGGATCGTGATCCCGGCCTGGACGCGGACGAGGCCGGTGGAGCGGTCGATGTCGAGGACGCGCTTCATTCGGTCGAGCTTCAAGAGGACGCCGTCGGTGAGGACGATGTCGCTGAATGAGTGGCCCGAGCCGGCGACCCTTACGCGCAGGCCACGCCCGCGCGCGCGCAGCACCGCGGCGGCGATCTCTTCGACAGAGGCCGGCGTCTCGACGAGGGCCGGACGGCAGAGCTGGTCGCCGGCCCAGTTGCGCCAGGCCGCGCCGGTCCGGCGCGAGCCGACCCGCGCCCGCGCGGCCGGGCCCGCGGCCGGGTCCGGGCTGGGGTGCGCGGCGATCGGACTCGCCGGGTGACGGGTGTCAGTAGGCTCGCTCATCGTGACCGAGCCCGAGCCTACTCCGAGCCCGGGCGGGCGTGGTGCCCGCGCGCGGGCGCTGCCCACGCCGGGGCCGCGGCGGGCGAGCGTGATCGGAGCCGGATCGTTCGGCACGGCTTTGGCTGTGCTGCTCGTACGCGGAGGCCTGCGCACGACCCTGCAGACGAGGACAGCCGAGCAGGCGGCCTTGCTGGAGGCCGAGCGCGAGAACAAGGCCTACCTCCCGGGCGTAGAGTTCCCCGCGGGGCTGAAAGTGGAGCCGGCGGCGGCGGGCGTGGCGCGCGCGGACTACGTGTTCCTGGCCGTGCCTTCGCGCGGGCTGGGGGCCGTGATCGACACGCTGGCCGGCGGGGGCGGGCTGCCCCGGCGGGCGGCGGTCGTGTCGACGGCGAAGGGCCTCGTGCCTCCGGAAGGCGTGCCGCCGACGATCCTGTTGAGCGAACGGTTCGGGGCCGGGCGGGTGGCATGCCTGGGCGGCCCGGCGCACGCCCAGGAGATGGTCAGCGAGGGTGCGGCTCTGGTGGCGGCGTGCGTCGAGGAGGATCTGGCGAGGTCGCTGGCCAACGTGTTCACGCGGGCGGGGGTCGTGTGCGAGCAGTCGAACGACCCGGTCGGTGTCGAGCTGGCGGGCGCCGCCAAGAACGCCGCGGCATTGGCGGCCGGAGCGACCGAGGCGCAGGGCCTGAATGCGGCGGGCGCGGCCGCCGGCCACATCTTCGCCGAGGTCTGGCGCTACGCCGAGGGCTTGGGTGCGCGCCCGGAGTCGATGATCGGCCTGGCCGGCGCCGGCGACCTGGTGGCGACGGCGCTGGCCCGCGAGAGCAGGAACAGGCGGGCTGGCGAGCTGCTGGCGGCGGGGGTGCCGGCGGCTGAGATCCCGGCCAGGATCGGCCAGGCCGTGGAGGCGCTGGAGTCGGTGCCGCTGCTCGGACGCACGCTCGAGCGCGCGGGGGTTCAGGCGCCTGTGACGGTAGCCCTGGCTGGGCTGATCTCAGGCGAACTGCCGCTGTCCGAGTGGGTCGCTCTGGTGCGGGCTACCGTGCCGCCGCCGGCGCTCTGGCGACGACGCCCCCAACCCGGATTCTGGCGACGGGCATGGCGGGCCGTGTTTTCGCGTAAGCGCTGAGCGCTGCGCCCCGATGTAAAGGCGCATCGGGGGTTAAGTTGTTGTTCTTTTTTTCAAAACTACTATTGTTTCTACAAAACGTGGATACCATGGTAGAAAGGAAAAAAAGTATGTCTACTTCAGGGCAGGACAGCGCGGCCGCCGAGGCAGAGGCCAGGCGGCGCAAGCTCCCCAAACAGGCGCCCGTCAAGAACCGGACCAAGCCGATCGCGGTCCGCTTCGACGAGTTCACGCTCGAACGCTTGCGTAACCTCGCCGCCAAACGCAACACCGGCTACCAGACGCTGCTCAAGGAGTTCGTCATCGAACGCCTCTACGAGGAGGAAAAGCGCGAGGGCGTCATCGAGTGACGAGCGTGTTCAAGACAGCTTCATACACGCCGGCACCATGCCCCGACTCGGTGATCCTGGCGTTCGGGTAGCCGCCAAGGACCTCGCGGATCGAGGGGTCGCGGGCGACGGCGTTGGCGACAAGCCAGAACGAGGCGACCTCGGCGGCGCAGGCCAGGTCCTCGCGAGAGTCTCCGACGGCGATCGTCTCGCTTCGCTGATAGCCCCGGGCGCGCCTGTGAAAGGCGACGGCCGCCACCTTTGAGGCGCCCGCCGGCACCAGGTGATAGCCACGCACGTGCGGCAGCCCCGCCAGAGCCTCCGAGCGGCGATTGACGACGCCATTGTCGACCAAACGCAGGCCGGCGTGACCGTGCTCGACGAGCAAAGCGTCGACCTCGTCGGCGTCGACCAAGCCCCTGAACAGATGAGAGACCTCGCGCTGGACATGCCATGGCTCGTGGTACTCCAGGCGCCCTTCGTAGCGTTCCAGCAGCAAACCAGGCGCTCCCGAGCGCTCGATCTGCTCGGCGATCGTCAGCTCGCCGGGCACCAAATCGCCGGTCAGCCAGTGCTCTTCGCCACCCGTGCCCGCTCCCGACGCGGCCCCCAAGCCCATCACGACGCAGGCACCAGCCTCATAGATGATCGCGTCCTGACCGAACAGCCGCGCGTCCTCTTGCACCGTGACGCGTCGGCGCCCTGACATCAGCACGACCTCGACATCCGCCCGCAGGCAGGCCTGGATCGCGCGCACGCCGTCGATCGTGACGTTGCCTTCGCCGTCGTGCAGCAGCGAGGCGCCTCTGCCGAGCAGTGTGCTGTCGAGGTCCAGGTACACGCAGCGCAGGCTCATCGCGCAGCACCTGCCAAGCCCAGCGGTGGGCGTTCCAAAGGCGCCGCGTCCGAGCCGCCCTCCACCCCTCCGGTCAGCCGCCCCTCCCGCCGCAGGCGCCTGGCGATCGTGGCCAGGACCGTCTCGGCCATCGGCACGAGCGCGGCCAGAGACTGGTGGCGGTTGTGGTGCTCGTCGAGGTCGACCTGGACGATCGCGTCCAGTCCGACAGCCCGCCAAGCATCGATCAGCATCGCGATCTCAACGCCGTAGCCGGTCGCGAACGGCAGCTCCTGCAACAGCTCGCGCCGCGCCGCCACCTCGCCGGCCAGCGGCTGGCGGATGCCGGCCAGCTCGGGATAGAAGAGGGCCAGGGCCGGCCTCGCGGTCAGGTGGTTGACCCGGCCGCCACCGTTCGCCTCCTCCCCCACGCCACCGCCTCGACCGGGACCTCCATCCACACCCGCCCCGGTGTCGACATCCGGACCGGGACCCACGCGCGCGCGCGTGGGTCCGATCGGCCGGCGATAGAAGGCCTTCACGAACGACACGTTCTCCTCGCAAACAAGCGGCCCCAACAGGCCGGTCGCGAAGTGGGCCAAGAAGTTTTCGGTGTCGGCGTCCAGGAAGCAGACCAAATCGCCGGACAGAACGCTCAAAGCCCGGTACATGGCGTCGCCCTTGCCCAAGACCGGCCCCAGCTCGGGCATCAAGGCGGCCTCCTGATAGACGCTGGCACCGGCCCGCTCGGCGACCGCGGCGGTGCCGTCGGCCGAGTCCGCGTCGATCACGACGATCTCGTCGATCGCGCCGGCCTCGCGCAGCCCCACCAGCGCGGCGACGATCTGGCCAACGGTCCCAGCGCACTCGCGCGCGGGCAGGCACACCGACACGGACAGCTCGAGGTCGGCCCTCGCGGCGGCGATCGAAGCGGCCGGGTAAAGGGAATGGTGGAAAGTGCGGGCTCTGGCCCACGCGGCGACGGCTGAGCTTGGCATCGGGCCTACTATCGCAAGCGATGGCGACGATCGGCACGACCGAGCCCACTACCCCGGCCCCGAGCGAGCCCGTCCCGGCCCCCCAGCCGCGTGGGCGTGGCGTCAAAGAGCGCATAGCATCGCCCTGGAACGGCCTCCTGGACGAGGGCCGCGCCGACGAGCGACTCGTGCGCGAGGCGCGCGAAGGCCCGGGGCCGGCGAGCTATGTGGAGCTGCCCAAAGAGCTGCACCCCAAGGCGCTGAAAGCTTTGCAAGACGCCGGGATCGAGCGCCTGTACGCCCACCAGGCCGAGGCCCTACATGCAGCGGCCGCCGGACCGGTGATCGTCACGACCGGCACGGCGTCCGGCAAGTCGTTGTGCTTCCAGCTACCGACCATCGACCTCCTCTGCGCCCAGGCCGGCGCGCGGGCGTTGTACCTGTATCCGACCAAGGCTTTGGCCCAGGACCAGGCCAGGGCCTTGAACGCGTTCGGTCTGACCAAGCACGTCAGGCCGGCGATCTACGACGGCGACACCCCGCGCGAGGCAAGGGCCGACATCAGGCGCAACGCGAACGTGATCCTCAGCAACCCCGACATGCTGCACGTCGGCATCCTGCCCAACCACGAAGCCTGGACCGAGCTGTTCGCGAACCTGGCGATCGTCGTCGTCGACGAGGCCCACGTCTACAGGGGCGTCTTCGGATCGCACGTCGCCGGAGTTTTGCGCCGGCTGCGACGGATCGCCGGCGCATACGGCACCGAGCCGAGGTTCCTGTTGACCTCGGCGACTATCGCAAATCCGGAGGAGCTGGCCGAGCGTCTGACCGGCCTTACCGATTTCTCCTGGATCGCCAAGGACGGCTCTCCGGCTCCGAAGCGCCAGATCGCGATGTGGAACCCGCCCCTGACCGACGCCGCTCTGGGCACCCGCCGCTCTGCCCTTGCCGAGGCGGCCGAACTGCTGGCCAGGCTCGTCCGCGAAGGCGCCAGAACGATCTGCTTCATCAACTCGCGCAAGGGTGTCGAGCTGCTGAGCAGGCTGGCCGCCCAGGAGCTGGAGTCGGCCGGCCAGAGCGAGGAGGCCGACCTGATCGCGCCCTACCGCGCCGGCTACACCCCCCAGCAGCGCCGCGACCTGGAGGCGCGCTTGACCAAAGGCGAGCTGAAGGCGGTGGTCACGACCGACGCGCTCGAACTCGGCATCGACGTCGGCGAGCTGGACGCGGCGCTCGTCGTGACCTTCCCGGGCACGGTCGCCTCGTTGCGCCAGATGTGGGGCCGCGCCGGGCGGCGCGGGCGCGGGCTGGCCGTATACGTGGCGGGCGAGGACGCTTTGGACCAGTTCTTTTGCAAGCACCCCGACGAGTTCTTGGAGCGCCCCGTCGAGGCCGCGATCCTCGACCACGAGAGCCCGCCGATCTTCGAAGCCCACCTGCTCTGTGCCGCCCACGAGGGCCCGCTCGAACCCGCCGACATCGACATCTTCGGACCGAGGATGCAGGCCCAGGCCGAGCAGCTCGTCAGTTCCGGCCATTTGCGTTTGCGCCGCGCCGACGGACGCGAGGCATACGTGCCGCGCCGCTCCGGCTCATACCCGGCGGGCGAATTCTCGTTGCGCTCGGCCTCGCCCGAGCAGTTCGCGATCGTCGACATCTCTTCGGGCGAGCTGCTGGGCCACACCGAGGCCGCACGGGCGCATTCCACGGTCCACGCCGGTGCGATCTATCTGCACCAGGGACGCCCCTTTGCGGTCGGCGAGCTTGATCTGGACCACAGGCGGGCACTCGTTTCTCCATTCGACGGAGATTGGTACACCCAGCCCAAGCGCCAAACGGACACGGCGATCGAGCGCCTGCTCGACCGCCGTCAGACGCTCGGAGTGACGCTCAGCTTCGGCCAGGTATCAGTCACCGAGACCGTTCTCGCCTACCAGCGCCGGCGCATTTCAGATCACGCTCAGATCGACCTCGTGGCTTTGGACCTGCCGGAAACGAGCTTCTCGACGCAGGCCCTCTGGTTCGAGCTGGACACGCCGGGGCTGGAATCCACGATTCCTTTGGAGTCGTTGCTCGGCTCGCTGCACGCCACCGAGCACGCCCAGATCGCCGTCCTTCCTTTGATCGCGATGTGCGACCGCTGGGACATCGGCGGCCTGTCGATGAACCTGCACCCCCAGACCGGCCGCCCGACGATCTTCATCTACGACGGCCACCCCGGCGGCATCGGCATCGCCCGCACCGCGTACGCCCGCTTCGAGGAGCTGTGCTCGGACGCCCACCGCCTGATCTCGAGCTGCGGCTGCGCCGACGGCTGCCCCTCGTGTGTGCAGTCGCCGAAGTGCGGCAACCTCAACGAACCGCTCGCCAAGACCGGCGCCAAGCTGCTCTTGGAGCAGATGCTCGCCGCCGCCGATGCCGCCGACGGCACCGGCGCCGCCGGCGACCACGCCGTGACGGCCCCGTAAGGCCGCTCTGAACGCCGTCCGGCATTGTTTAGTTCCCTACCGATGATCGCCTCCCGAACCAAAGCCGCGCTCGCGGGCGCCGGAATCTGCGCCGTGCTGGCGAGCATCCTCGCGCTCGGCCTGCTCTCCCCCGGCGCCGCCCGACCGCAGAGCCCGCTCGTCGAAGCGATCCCGAGCGCCTCGCCGATCTCAGAAGGCCCGGGCGGACGCCAAGCCCTGACGCACTGGACACGGCGCGTCGATCCCACCGACAAGGGAATGGCGAGCGGCTGGCGGCGAGGCGGCTTCAGCGGCGGCGGCGTGCAGGTCCCGAACGTCGTTGACCCTTACGCCTGGCAAGGCAAGGCCGCCGAAACCAACTTCGAAGGCTCGGTCGCCTGGTACCGCACAACCTTCGACGCCGCCACCGCCGGCCCGTACGTTCTGACGTTCCAGTCCGCCAACTTCTATGCCTCCGTCTGGGTCGACGGCCGCCTGGTCGGTTCCCACAAAGGGTCCTACCTGCCCTTCGAACCGCGCACCACCTCCCTCGCCGCCGGCAGCCACACCGTCGTCGTGCGCATCGATTGGCGCGACCCGGCGGCCCAGGAGAAGCTTGGCTACCACAGGACCTGGTTCAACTGGGGCGGCCTCGACGGCGCGGTCGAAGTGCGCCGGATCGGCTCGAGCGTGCTGCTGCACCCGACGATCGCGACGACCCTGACGGCCGGCTCCGCCGGCCCAACCAACTCCGCCGGCTCCGTCGTATGCGTCCGAGCCCCGTGCCCCGGCGCCCCCCAGGCCGGGGCCGCTGAGATCAAGGTCGGGGTCGAAGTCAAAAACGAAGGCGCCGCCGGACGGCCGATCGCCGTCGAAGGGACGCTCGTCCACGGCTCCCAAGCGATCGCCTTGCACTTCCCCGAAGCCGACCTCGGCCACGGCCAGGCGACGGTCCTCACGGCCACGATCGAAGTCGCCGAACCGGCTCTCTGGTCGCCGAGCGACCCAGCCCTGTATCAGCTGACCTTGGCGGTCGGCCACGAGTCCAGCTACACCGCGAAGGTCGGGCTGCGCCAGCTGACATGGCACGGCGGGCAGCTGTATCTGAACGGACAGCTACTGAAGCTCCATGGCGCGAGCATCCAAGAGGACGCCCTCGGACATGGCGACGCTTTGACGAGCGGCGACGAGAACGCGATCGTCAGCGAGCTGCGCGCGACCGGCGCGAACGCGGCGCGCGCCCAGCACCCGCTCGATCCGGGCCTGCTCGAACGCCTCGACGCCGCCGGGATCCTCGTCTGGCAAGGAATCGGCCCCGTCGAAGGCGCCGGCAACTGGTACTCGACCACGCCCTCTCTGCTGTCCGGCGCCGAAGAACAGGCGCGCCAGGGAGCGATCGCCGAGCAGTTGCACCCGTCCGTGTTCGCCTGGAACCTCCTCGACGAGGTCGCCGAGAACGGCCGCGATGGTGCCGAGGTCCACTACGTCCAGGACCTCAACCGCTGGCTGCACGGCCACGACCCGACCCGGATGGTCGCCGTCGACGTCTGGGGCGACCACCCGCCGGCGCATCCCGGCGCGCTGTACGCCAGCGTCGACGCGATCGCCGAGACCGACTACTCGGGCTGGTACGACAGCCCCCACAACTCGCCGTCAGCCGTCAGCGCCGAAGTCGAGAGGCGTTTGCGGGCGATGCAGCGCACGTTCCCCGGCAAGGTCCTCGTCGTCAGCGAGTTCGGCGCCGAATCGAACACCCTCAACCCGTCCGGCGGCCCCGGCAGCTACGGCTTCCAGTCGGCCCTCCTGGCGAGGCACATCGACGCCTACCGGTCCGACCCCTCGCTGACCGGCATGTTCATCTATCTACTGCGCGATTACCCGCTGGTGCCGACCTTCCAGGGCGGCTCGATCCACACCCACCTGCCGCGCCTGAAGCTGATCGAAGGACTCGACCAGAAGGGCCTCTACACCTACGCCGGCCGGCCCAAGCCCGCCGCCGCCACCGTCGCCCGGCTGTATCGGAGCCTGCCGGCGGGTTAGGCCTTCGTGAGCACGTAGACCTTGACCGTGCCGACCGAAGAGGGCGCCTGGAAGGAGGCGACCTCGTACCGGATCCCCTTGAACCTGACCGTGCCCGAGTCCGGCAACCGCGCGGGCCCGTGCGCCACGCCGCCGGCGATCTGGCGGCCGCCGGCCTCTACGAAGGTGGCTGCCCCGGTCAGGGTCTGGGTCAGCTTCGCGTATGTCCCGAAGTTGCTCGGCCCCAGCGGGAACCGGCGCGAGATACGCTGTGCGACGAGGCCGGTCTCGGCCGAGACCACCTCGGCGCAGCTCCTGTCCGCGATCCCACCCGGTAGCGGCACCAGCAGCGAGACCCGCAAAGGGCCGGCCGGGAATGCCTGCGCATCGAACGAGTAAGCCTGGTAGGCGACCTTCCTGAAGTGAACGGGCCCATGCGTCGGAATCTGGGCCGGGGCCGGAGTCATCTGGCCTTCGACCGGCACCTGTAGCGACCCCGTGCGCAGCACCAACGGCGCACCGACGAACCTGGTCTCGAGCTTGACATAGCCCAGGTCGTCCTGCACCGACAACTCGTAGTGGCCGATCGTCCGGCCGTGCGCGCGCAGCACACCTGAGACCGGCGCCAAGATGTACGGTCCGCCGACGTCGGCCAGCAAGGTCGAGCCCCGGCTGACCCGCAAGCGCACGATATGCGTATGCGAATAGACCAGCTTTTCGACGGCTTCCTTGACGGCCGCTATGTCTCCGCTCGCCAGGGCGCCAAGCAGGGCCCCGTTTTCCTGGACCTGGAGCCTGTCTTCCTGGACCTCAGAGCCCGACAGCTCGTCCTCATAGATCCGCTGAGCCACGAAACCCGCCGTCTTGGCCAAGACTTCAGGCGCCTTGGACCCGCAGCCGCCGGTAGCCCGGACCGCCAGCGCGCTCCCCGGCAGGGCACCGACCACGACGGCGAGCAGTCCCAGAATCGCCAGACCGGCAGCCAGGCCGGCATCACGAGCCATCTTGGCGTAAGTCATACGACGAAAGCTACTCTCGATCGCCGGGCCGCAGCCCCGCCTCAGCCCGCCTCAGCCCCGGTTCCCGAGCGCGATCCGCTTGAGATCGATCACTTCGTCGTAGACCTTGGCGTCGACGCCCTCCTCGAGGGCGACCTCGCGCAGGGGGCGGCCAGTGGCGGTGGCCTTCTGGACGATCGCGGTGCCCTTGTCGTAGCCGATCACGCCGTTCAGGGCCGTGGCGACGGCGAGCGTGGACCCCGCGGACGCGTCGGTGCCGGCCCGGTTGGCGGCGATCCCGGCGACGCACTTCTCGGCCAACGCCCGCGAGGCGTTGGTCAGGAGGGTCAGCGACTGCAACAGGTTGCGCGCGATCAGTGGGATCCGGACGTTCAGCTCGAACTGGCCTTGCATCCCGCCGATCGTGATCGCGGTGTCGTTGCCGATCACCTGGGCCGAGACCTGCATGACGACCTCCGGGATCACCGGGTTGACCTTGCCGGGCATGATCGAGCTGCCCTTCTGCAGCTCAGGCAAAAACAGCTCGCCGATACCGGCTCTTGGGCCCGAACCCATCAAAGCGAGATCGCCGGCGATCTTGGTCAAAGACACCGCTATCACCTTCAACGCCCCTGACAGCTCGACCAGGGCGTCGCGGTTGGCCTGGGCCTCGAAGGGGTCGGCCGGCGGGGCGATCTGCTTCAGGCCGGACTCCCGCTTCAGCTTGGCCCGGACCTTCTCGGCGAACTTGGCGTGCGTGTTCAAGCCGGTGCCCGTAGCGGTGCCGCCGAGCGGGATCTGGCCCACGTGCACGAGCGCCGCCCTGACGCGCTCCTGGCCGAGTCCGATCTGGGTCGCGTAACCCGCGAACTCCTGGCCGAGCGTCACCGGGACGGCATCCATCAGGTGGGTCCTGCCCGCCTTGACGATGCGATCGAACTGTTTGGCCTTCCGAGCGAACGCGCGCTCCAGCTCTTTCAGGGCCGGCAACAACTCGTTCTGGGCGACGTCGAGGGCCGCGAGGTGGACGGCCGACGGGAACACGTCGTTCGAGGACTGGCCCATGTTGACGTGGTCGTTGGCATGGACGCGCTCACCGGCGAGCGCGGCGATCACCTCGTTGGCGTTCATGTTCGTCGAGGTACCGGAGCCCGTCTGGAAGACGTCGATCGGAAACTGCGAGTCGTGCTTGCCGGCGGCTATCTCCTTGGCGGCGCGCTCGATCTTGTTAGCGCTTGCCTTGCTCAGCAGGCCAAGTTCGCCGTTGACGGCCGCGGCGGCGCCCTTGATCTTGACCAGCCATCGGACGACGCTCAGAGGCACCGTCTCGCCCGAGATTTTGAAGTTCTCGACGGCCTTGGCGGTCTCTTTGCCCCACAAACTCTTCTCTGACGCTGGCATGCTCGGCTCCCTCGGACGGTTTTCCGCTAACGGCAGCGAACCCTACCCGCAGAACGCGACCAGCTCGCGCGCCAAGCCGACGGGGTCGTCGTAGGCCATCAAGAAACCGGTGCTCTCCAGGATGCGCAGCTGCCCTTTCGGCAGCATCCGCAACGCTTCTTCGGCCGGCCCAAGCGGGTTCAGCCGATCGCGGTCGGCCCACAACAAGAGGACCGGCATCCGCAGCAACGGATACAGCTCGCGCAGATCCTCGCGGGCGCCGGTCGGCCACGCCCGCGCGCACTTCGCCCAGGCGCGGGCCAGGTCCGCGTTGCCGGGCACGTCCGCGAAAGCGTGCCTGAGCAGATCGCGCGCCGCCGGATTGCCACGCTCGGACAGGCTCACGCCGAACTCGGGCTTGAACAGCGAGCGAGCAACGTATCCCGCCGCGCGATCCACGCCGGGGGCCGCTCCCGCCATCGCCGCGGCGCGCCACACCGACCGCCGGCGTGCGGCCTGAGGCGCGGCGTGCAGCCTGTTTGACATCACGACCAGCCGGTCCGGCCGTATCCGCCCGGTTGCGGCCGCGTGCATCACGATCTCAGCCCCCGCCCCGTGCCCCCCGATCGCCGGCCGCGGTCCGAGCACGTCGGCGGCGAACCCGGCCAGGACATCCGCGAACCAGTCGAGCGTATACGGGTGGGCCGGGCTGTCCTCGGAGTCGCCATGCAACGGCATGTCCGGCAGCACGACCCTGAAGTGGGCCGACAGCTGCTCGACCGACGGCTCGAACTCCATGTGCGAGAGCAGACCCGAGTGCACGAGCCCGAGCGGCGGCCCGGTACCGGCCTCGCGGTAGGCCACGCGCGTGCCGTCCGGATGGTGGTAAAGGCGCAGGCGCATCGGCATCGCTTGATCCTAAGCCCGTCTTACCCTCGGCGACGAAAGCCATCCCTCTTCGGTGACAGGGCCCGTCGGTGTTGGCGACGGAGCCCGTCGGGGCCGGTGGCACGGCCCCTGCGCCTGCAACGCGCCTGGCGGAATGCAGCAAGCATTGCGCAAGTTGCGTAAGCGCTCCTCAAAGCCGAGCATTCCTATACATGAGCGCGATCCGCACGAACGCAGCCGCCGCGATGCTGGGCGTCAGCCCGAACACGCTGCGCGGCTGGGAGCGCCGGTTCGGATATCCGATGCCGAAGCGCACCGAAGGCGGGCACCGCCAGTTCGAGCTGACCGAGATCCAAGCCCTCAGGCAGGCTTACGCCGAGACCAACGACATCGCCTCGGCGGTATCGATCGCCAAAGAGCGCGGCGAAGGGCCGTCCTCGCCCGCGCGCCTGCAGAGCGCGCTGTCCGGGTTCTCCCAGGAGGCCGCCGACCGGCTGCTCGAGGAGAGCCTGGCGGTGAGGTCTGTCGAGCGCACCGTCGAGGAGGTCCTGCTGCCCGCCATCGCTTTGCTGCCCGCGGGCTCGCCTGAGCGCGTGTTCGCCGGACGCTACGCGACCGGCTGGCTTGCCGCCGCCACGCGTGTAGCGCCGCCGGCTTCGCGCGAGGAGGGCGTCCTGATCTTCGACGCCGCCCAGCCGACGACCCTAGAGGCGCTGTCCGTCCAGGCGCTGGAGCTTTTCCTGCGCAGATCAGGCCTGCGCGTGCTGACCTTGCCCGTCGAGCTGGATCCGACCAGGGTCGGCGCCGCGCTGCGCGCGCTGCGCCCGGGCGCGCTCGTGCTTGCCGGCCCTGGCGGCCCAGACGTATGGGGGCGCCTGGTCTACGCCACCAGGCAGGCCGAGCCGGGCATCGGCGTGTTCGAATATCGCGCGGCCCTCTCCCCCGCATTGGCTGCCGCTTCCGGCCCCGCTGTAGTCACCTCCACGGTCAAGCACGTCGGCCCCGGACCGGGCGTCGCGGCCGACCAGCTGCGCGAGCGCCTGACCGGCGTCGTGCTCGCGCATGCCGCCGTCGCGGCGATCCCCGGCTGATCCCCGCCACGCCAACCTAGAATGGGCCGCCCATGACGGCCGAAGAGACCAACGAGGCGATCCCGGGGCATCCGCTGATCCCCAAGCGCGAGGTCGATCCAAAACAGGATCTGCCGGCTCTCGAGCTGGAGGTCTTGGAGCGCTGGCGAGAGCGGAACGTGTTCGCGGAGTCGGTGTCCGCGCGCGCGGGAGCCCCACGTTGGAGCTTCTATGAGGGTCCCCCGACCGCGAACGGGCCGCCGGGCTCCCACCACGTTCTGTCCAGGGTCTTCAAGGACATCTATCCGAGGTACAAGACGATGAAGGGCTACCGGGTCGAGCGCAAAGGCGGCTGGGACTGCCACGGCTTGCCCGTCGAGATCGCCGTCGAAGAAAAACTCGGCATCGAGCACAAGTCCGAGATCGAGGACTACGGGATCGCCGAGTTCAACGAGAAGTGCAAGGAGTCGGTGTTCGCGTTCCTGACCGATTGGAACAAGCTCACCGAACGGATCGGCTTCTGGATCGACCTCGACAGCGCGTACCGGACCCTCGACGAGACCTACATCGAGTCGGTTTGGTGGGCCTTGGCTCAGATCGAGCGGCGAGGGCTGTTGTATGAGGGCCACAAGGTCGTGCCCTACTGCCCGCGCTGCGAGACGACCCTGTCCTCGCACGAGGTCGCGCTCGGCTATCGGGACGTCGTCGACCCGAGCGTCTATTTGAAGCTGGGAGTGGCGCTGGCGCCGGAGGACCAAATAGGAGCGGGCGACGTCGGGCCCGGGGCGGCATCGGGTGGCGGCGAAGATCGGCTGCTGGTGTGGACGACGACGCCGTGGACGCTACCCGGGAACGTGGCGGTAGCGGTATCCCCGACGGCGCCGTACGCGCGCGCGCGTCTCGGCTCGGAGACGTTCGTGCTGGCCGAGGCCCGGGTCCAGGCGGTGCTCGGCGGAGAGGCCGAGATCGTCGAGCGGTTCTCTGGCGCCGAACTGGCCGAGCGCTACCGGGCTTATGAGGGGCCGATATTCGAGACCGCCGGCAACCGCGACCCGACGCCGGCGCCGATCTTGACCGACGATTTCGTGACGACCGACGACGGCACCGGCATCGTGCATCTGGCGCCGGCGTTCGGCGAGGACGACTACCGGGTGGCGGCTAAGGCGGGCCTCTTCAAGAGCGATGACCCGAACTCACTGCCGAACCCGGTCGCACAGGACGGCACGTTCGGGACCGACGTCTACGGCCACGACGGCAGGTCATTCAAGGGCAGGTTCGTCAAGGACGGAGACCTGACGGAAGAGCTGATCGAGGACCTACGCGCGCGGGGCTTGCTCTTGAAGGTCCAAGACTACGAGCACTCTTACCCGCATTGCTGGCGCTGCGGAACGCCGCTGATCTATTACGCGAAGACGTCTTGGTACATCAAGACGACCGCTCTCAGAGACGAGCTGCTGGCGGCGAACGAGACGGTCGAGTGGCATCCAGCCCATGTCAAGGAGGGCCGTTTCGGGGACTGGCTGAAGAACAACGTCGACTGGGCGCTCTCCAGGGAGCGCTATTGGGGAACGCCGCTGCCGGTGTGGCGCTGCGCAAAGGGGCACACGCACACGGTCGGCTCGTTCGGGGAGCTGGCCGAGCGCGCCGGTGTTGAGCTGCCCGACCACCACCGGCCGTATGTCGACGAGGTCGAGTTCGAGTGCCCAGAGTGCCGAGAGCCGATGAGAAGGGTCCCGGAGGTGATCGACGTGTGGTTCGACTCGGGGGCGATGCCGTTCGCGCAGCATCATTACCCGTTCGAGCACGGCCAAGCTTTCGAGGAGAGCTACCCGGCCGACTTCATCTGCGAGGCCCAGGACCAGACGAGGGGCTGGTTCTACTCGCTGTTGGCGATCGCGATGCTCGTGGACCCGTCCGGCGCTGAAAGCGAACCGCCGGCGCCGTATCGAAACGTGGTCTGCCTGGGCCTGATCCTCGACGAGGAGGGCCAGAAGATGTCCAAGTCGAAGGGCAACACGGTCGAGCCGTGGCAGGTGCTCGACAGATACGGCGCCGACGCGTTCAGGTGGTACTTCTTTACCTCCAAGCAGCCCTGGGACGGGTACCGGTTCTCGACAGACACGATCGGCGAAGGCGTTCGGCTGTTCTTGAAGCAGCTCTGGTCGACGTACTACTTTTATGGGCTCTACGCGAAAGCGTCGGCCGCCGACTTGGTGGACGGCCCGCCAGCGAGGGCCCCGACTGGGGGGCGTGAGAGTGGCGAAAGCGCAGCGCTCGCCAACTCGGCACCGGCACCGGCGGACGACCTGGACCGCTGGGCTTTGTCGAGGGCGGCGGGGACGGCTGAGCTGGTGGCCGAGCGGCTGGACGCCTACGACGCGACCGGTGCCGGCAGGGCTATCGCGGAGCTGGTCGACGAGCTGTCGAACTGGTACGTGCGACGCTCGAGGAGGCGCTTCTGGGACGGCGATGAAGCCGCGTTCCAGACGTTGCGGACCTGTTTGCTGGCCGTCGCCAAGCTGCTGGCGCCGCTGTGCCCGTTCATCAGCGACGAGATCTACGACAACCTGGACGGCGACTCGGCGAGCGTGCACCTGTGCGACTTTCCGGAAGCCGAGGACATAGGCGGGCGCGATCGGGAGCTGGAGCGGGCGATGGCGGTCGCAAGGGAGACGGTCAGGCTGGGGCTCGGCGCGCGCGGGCGGGCCAAGATCAAGGTGCGCCAGCCGCTGGCCGAGGCGGTCGTGGTCGCGGCTGGAGCCGAGCGGACCGCGATCGAACGGCTGGCGGACGTGGTCAGAGAGGAGCTGAACGTCGGGCGCGTACGCTTCGTGGCGGGTGCCGACGAGCTGGGCAGCTACGAAGTGAAGGCCAACTACAGGACCCTCGGGCCGCGGTTCGGCTCGGACATGCCTTTGGTGGCCCAGGCGATCGCGGCGCTCGACCCGGCGCACGTGGCGGCGACCCTACGCGAAGGCGCCAGCGAGATCGGGATCAGCGTCGACGGGCGCGAGCACACGCTCACAGCGGACGACGTGATCCTGACGATGAAGGCCCCCGATGGCTACTCGGTCGAGCGCGAAGGCGCCCACGCGGTCGCGCTCGACCTGACGCTCGACGATGACCTTCTGCGCGAGGGCTACGCGCGCGAGATCGTGCACGCAGTTCAGAATGCCCGCAAGACGGCGGGCCTGCAGGTCGAGGATCGGATCGAACTGGGCCTGACCGGCGCGCCCGCCCTGATGGCAGCCGCCGACGCCCATAAGGACTATCTGGCCGGCGAGACCTTGGCGGTCGCGCTCGACATCGGCGACGGAGCCGCCCCGGGGGCTGACGGCGCGACCCCCGCGAGCGACCCGCAGGACCGGGCCCTGGCGGGCGACCCGTTCGACTATCGCGAGCAGACCGAGATCGACGGGCTCACGCTCAGCATCGCCCTACGCCCCGCCGAGCGCTCCTGAGAAGGTGTTTGACGGTTGCGATGTAGGGATAGGTCTGGCCTAGGGGAAAGTGCTTCTCTTTTTGAAAACTACCATCGTATTAGCGATTTATATATACATAGGTATTTTCCAAAAAATATAGACCACTTCTCGAGGCCCGATCAGGCCGCCGCGAGCGCGGGGTCCAGCTCGGCCTCGAGCTTCTTCTTGGGGTAGGCCCCGACGATCGTCTTGGCGGGGGAGCCGTTCTTGAAGAGGATCATCGTCGGGATCGATAGGACCTGGTACTGGGCGGCCGTCTGCTGGTTCTCGTCGACGTTGAGCTTGACGATGCGCAGGTCCGGGCGCTCACCAGCGATCTCCTCGAGCACGGGTGCCACGACACGGCAGGGGCCGCACCAGGGGGCCCAGAAGTCAACGAGCACGGGCTTGTCGGACTCGATGACTTCGGCTGCGAAGTTGGTGTCGGTTACTTCGGTGAGGGTGCCTGCCATTTTGGTCTCCTTAAAAATCGCGGTCGGCTACCACTATACAAAGTAAAGGGCAGGATCCAAATACGCTCCGGCCACCTGAGGGCCAGGACCATCACCACGACCGCGGATCCACGGCCGGCACGTGCGTGTGTCAGGTCGTCCGCGTGAACGTTCCCGCGGTTTCGGCTCCTTCGGCCTCGACGGTCGCGCCCGCGCGGGCGCGATCCGGCGGGCCGACCGGCTGGCGGCCGACCCTCAGGAGCGGCACCAACCACATCGCCTCGACGGCGATCCGCCACGACATCTTGGAAGTGCCAAGCTCCCGGTCCCGAAAGACGATCGGAACCTCGACGACCTTGAAGCCGGCCTGGACGGTGCGGTAGGTCAGCTCGACCTGGAAGGCGTAGCCCTGGGAGCGGACCGAGTCGAAGTGGATCGTTTCCAAGACCTCCCGCTTGAAGCACTTGAAGCCACCGGTCAGGTCGCGCACTCGCAGGCCCAATACCAAGCGCGCGTAGGTCGAGCCGCCCTCGGAGATGAAGCGCCGCAACAGGCCCCAGTCGGTGACGCCGCCGCCAGGGACGTATCGTGAGCCGAGGGCCAGGTCGGCGCCGCCCTTGACCGCCTCCAGCAGGCGCGCAAGGTCGGCGGGGTCGTGCGAGAAGTCGCAGTCCATCTCGAACACGTAAGCCGCGCCGTGATCGAGCGCGTACGCGAAACCGGCGAGGTAAGCCGGGCCGATGCCGTTCTTCTCGGTCCTGTGCAACACCTTTACCCAGGCTTTCTCGGCGGCCAGCCGGTCGGCGATCTGGCCGGTGCCGTCGGGCGAGCCGTCGTCGACGACCAGGACTTTGAAGCCCTCCGGCGATGCTTCGGCGAGGACGCTGGCCGCGGCCTCGACCATCGCGGCCAGGTTCTCGGCCTCGTTGTAGGTCGGCAAGATCAGCCAAGGCAGGCCCGGAGCCGGGGCGCCGGCAGGGCCGCGGGTCGGCGCCGGGACTCCGGTGAGCCGGGTGCTCGGGCTGGCGTCGATTGCGGGGGAGTCTCGGTCTGACATCGGTCGCTGGAAGCTCCGTACCCTAGAGCAGTGGACCCCTCGAACGGCGCGATCGCCGATGCCTTGGAAGAGCTTGGCGACCTGTACGAGCTGGACGGCGCGATCGTGCACAGGGTCTTGGCCTATCGCAGCGGCGCCAGGGCAGTCCGCGAAGCGCCCGTTTCGGTCAGCGCGCTGGCTCGGGAAGGGCGAGCCGTCGAGCTGCCCGGGATCGGCAAGACCTTGCAAGAGAAGATCGTCGCCCTGGCCGACACCGGCACGATCCCGGCCGCCGAGAAGCTGAGAGCCAAGTTCCCGGCCGGCCTGGTCGCGATCACGCGGCTGCCCGGGATCGGCGCCAAGCGGGCCCGGCTCTTGCATGCCCAGCTGGGCGTCGACTCGCCGAAAGCACTGCGCGATGCGGCCGTAGCCCAACGTATCCGTGAGGTCAAAGGCTTGGGGCCCAAGTTCGAGGAAGGCGTGCTGGTGGCGCTAGACCGGGCGCAGGGGCAGGACGGAGCCGACGGCGCCGGCGGCCCGAGCCGGGCGAGGCTGCTGCTGCCCCAGGCCTTGGCGCTCGGCGAGGCCTTGGCCGAGGGCTTGGCCGACGGCAAAGCGGGTGCCGGCGCAACCGTCCTGGTCGCGGGATCGGCCCGGCGGATGGCCGACTCCGTCAAGGACATCGACCTGGTCGCCTTCACGACCAAACCGGACGCCCTCACAAAGAGCTTGGCGGGACTGGCCGAGGTCGAGAGCGTCGCCAGCGCGAGCGCCGCCGGAGCGAGAGGCCGGTTGCACGTCGGCGTCGGAATCGATCTGCGCATCGGCGACCCAAAGCAGGCCGGCAACCTGTTGCAACACTTCACTGGCTCGGGCCTACACAACGCGGCATTGCGCGAGTTCGCCGTCAAGCGAGGTCTTCACGTATCCGAGCACGGCATCCTCGACGAGGGCGCCCAGGGCCGTGGTGCCGCGGCCGGGCGCGGGGTTGGGACTGGGCGGACCATGACGTTCGAGACCGAGCAAGAGGTCTACGGTCTGCTCGGCCTTGCTTACATCGAGCCCGAGCTGCGCGAGGACCGCGGCGAGCTGCTGGCCGCGCGCCTGGAGGCGACATCGCGCGGCAAGTCCAGGTCGGCGCTGCCAGACCTGATCGAGCGAGGCGACATCAAGGGCGATTTGCATTGCCATACGATCGCGTCGGACGGCAAGAACACGATCGCGGAGATGGCGGAAGCCGCGCGCGAGCTTGGCTACGAGTACGTCGCGATTACAGACCACTCGGCGAGCCACGGGTTCGGCAACGACGTCTCGCCTGAGGAGCTGCGCCGCCAGATCGAGCGCATCCGAGAGATCGACGATCGCATGGACGGGATCGAGGTCTTGGCCGGCAGCGAGGTCAACATCTTGCCCGACGGATCGCTCGACTATTCCGACGAACTGCTTGCCGACCTCGACTGGGTCGTGGCCAGCGTGCACACGGCATTCGGGATCGGTGAAAAAGAGATGACTGGGCGCGTCATCAAGGCGATCGAACACCCTCTCATCGACGCGATCGGCCACCCGACAGGCAGGCTGATCGAGCGCAGAGAACCGTATGAGATCGATCTCGGCGCCGTGTTCGCGGCCGCCGCGCGTACCGGGACCTTGATCGAGATCAACGCGAACCCCGACCGCCGCGACCTCTCCGACGTGAATGCCAGGCACGCGGCCTCGTCGGGCGTGACGCTCGTGATCGACTCCGACGCCCACCGGACCGCCACGCTTCAGAACATGCGTTGGGGGATCGCGACCGCTAGGCGGGCTTGGCTCACGAAGGCGGACGTCGCGAACACGCGGCCTTGGGCGGAGCTGTCGATGCTTCGCAAACGAGCCTCACGCGCACGCGCGTAGGCGGCCTTCGGCGACGAGCCGATCGACCGCGTTGCGTCCAAAAGGCACAAGCGCTTCGGCCGCCTGGCCGGCATAGCCTTCGACCGGATCATCGAGCGCGGCCCGCAACGCCAGGCCCAGATTGTCGGAGACCAGCCGCCTGTCCAGCTCGCGAGCGATCGGCAACGCCACGTACGGCCCGGGGGCCGGCGTCGTGACCAGCAGGCAACCGTCGGCGAGCGCCTCGAGCTGAGCGATGCCGTAGTCCTCGCGTCGCGGGGCGCACACGAACACCTTGGCCCGCCTCAGCAGGGCCCTGTAATCGGCTGGCGGCAGTAGACCAACGACGCGCACGCCCGACTCCTCCCCCACATCCCCGTGCTCCCCCGATGGCACCACCACGCCCGCGCGCGCCAGCTCCTCGGTCGAGGCGCCCGCGAGCACCAGCTCCTCGCCAGGCTTGCGCACATCCGCCCAGGCCGCTAGCACGCGGTCGATGCCCTTCTTGAGCGGGTTCGCGGCGTAGGAGATCGCGGCGATGTCGCGCACCGGCGCGGGCGGCATCGAGGGCTCGACAGGCACCGGCAGAACGAGGGCACGCGCGCGCGCGTATGCCGCCGCGGAGGGATCATCAGGCAGCGCCTCGACCAAGCCGCCCTCACTCCAAGGCAGCAGCAACGGCGCCTGCGCAAGGCGCCTGCGCTCAACCGGCCGCTGCCAGAGACCGTGACGGCCGGGCCGGTTGCCGGCGGCCGGGGCGTCGAAGCGAATCGCGCCCGGGCGGGGCCACAACAGGGCAGCAGTCGTCGAGGAGTAAACGATCGCCCCCGGACGGTGCTCGGCCAGGCCGGCCAGCGCGGCCCGACGAGCCGCCAGCGCCCAGGCGAAGTCGGTCAGCGCCAGTGTCCGTAGCGAGCGCTTCGGCGGTGACGCAGACACGACCGCCACCGACGCGCCGGCACGGCGCAGGGATCCAGCCAGCTCGGCGTCGGCGGCGCGCAAGCCGGCGGTCGAGCCGAGCGAGACGATCAGGACATCCAAGGCCTTTACGTGACCGCGCCGTTGGTGGTCTCGGGCCGGATCGCTTTGAAGCCGGGGGTCCGCTGCAACGCGATCGGCTCGATCGGGGAGGTCCTGCGCACGAAGAAGGCGATCCCGTCGCGCTCCTCGATCGCCAGGACGGCCGCGTGCTGGCGCCGCCAGGCTAGCGCCCAGATGATCGCGAAACCGACCGCGATCCCGGGGACCTGGGGCGCGAGGAAGGCGAGACCGCCGGCAAACAAGGTGAAGACGAGCAGAGGCCACAGCCTGTTGATCAGGATCGCGCCCGGGCGATGCTCGGGCAGGGCGGTCGAGGCGCGCGCACCGGCGAGTAGCCGGGCGATCGCCGGAGAGGCCTGGGTGCGGCGGCCGAGGCGCAGCCCGATCAGGGCGGCGATGATCCACCAGCCGAGGGCGGCCACCACCAGCCGCTCCTGGGCGGCGACGGTCATCTGGGAGTCCGCGATCGCCAGCATCGTGACGGCGGCCAGCGCCGTCGCGGCCGCGGCGCTGAGCAGAACGGTGGTCTTGAGGAACTCGACGAAGCGCACCTAAGCGTGCCTAGCGGTACCTGACGGAAGCGCTCGAACGTTCACTACAGCAGGGCCTCGAGCAGGCTGCGCACGCCGGAGGCGCCGTCGACGGTCAGGTCGGCCTCGGCGGCCAGCTCGGGCGGGGTTTCGTCTGAGCCGACGGCCACGCACAGCGTGTAGCGCAGTTGAGCGTCGCGCTCCAGCTCGCGTAGCCCGCGAAAGGCGTCGAGGTCGGTTGTGTCGTCGCCGACGTAGACCGCCGAGGCGACCGGCTGGTCGCGAAGCAGGGCCACGATGCCGAGGCCCTTGTGCAGTTCGACGGGCGGGCGGACCTCGAGCACCTTGCGGCCCCAGTGCGCGACCAAACCTTGCTCGCCGGCTTCGCGGGCGATCTCGGCGGCGGCGGCGGCGGCGGCCTCTTCGTCGGGAACGCCGCGCCAGTGGAAGGCCGCGATCACCTCCTTGTCCTCGCCGCGAAGGCGCAGCCGCCGGCGCTCAGGGGTGTCGGCGGCCGTCGCGAACGCGCGCACGCGCGGGGCCCAAGCGGCCAGTTCGGGGTTCAGCTCCGGCCTCGTGGCGCCAGAGCGCAGCAGCTCGCCGCCGTGGTTGCCGATATAGGAGATCGTCCCGATGGCGACGATCTGGCGGGCGGTGTTCGCGCGGCGGCCGCTGATGCAGCCGACGATGCGGTAGCGCTTGGCGATCTCGATCAACAGCGAGCGCGTCGCCTCGGGCACGTGGGCGTCGTCGGCGTGGCGTACGATCGGCGCCAGAGTGCCGTCGATGTCGAGCAGCACCGCGGCGGCGGCGGGTTCGGAGCGAAGCGGTTCGAGCGCCGTGGCGAGCGTCGCGGCGGGTGACACGGAGACTAGTATGGCGTGCTCCGTGGCCGAATCGCACCACGCCTCAGAATTGAGCGCGCGCACTCTGAAGCTGGCCGCGATCGGGACGGCGGCCGGCCTGTTCAGCGGCCTGTTCGGAGTCGGCGGAGGCAGCGTGATCGTGCCGCTGCTCGTGTTGTGGCTCGCTTACGGAGAGCGCGAGGCGACCGGCACCTCGCTGGCGGCGATCGTCTTCATCGCGGCGGTCGCCGCTGGGGTTCAGGCCGCTTACGGCAACGTCAGGCTGCTCGATGCCGCTCTGGTCGGCGTGCCCGCGGTCGGCGGGGTCTTGCTCGGGACATGGCTGCAACAGAGAGTCCACGTCCGGGTCATCGCTTTGATGTTCGCGGTCGTGCTGGTCGCCTCGGCGGTCGAGCTGGTGCTGCAGTGATCTGGCTCGTCTTGATCGGACTGGCCGCCGGTGTGCTCGGCGGGATGCTCGGCGTCGGCGGGGGCGTGCTGTTCGTGCCGGGTCTCGTGATCGTGGCAGGGCTGACCCAGCACGAGGCCGAGGCGACCTCTTTGCTGGCGATCGTGCCGGTCGCGCTTGTCGGCGCGATCAGCCAGGACCGTTACGGCAACGTCCGTCGCCGGGATGCTTTGCTGGTCGGCCTGCTGTCGGTGATGGGCGCTGTCGGCGGGGTGGCTCTCGCGAACGCTCTTTCGGGCGTCGTCTTGCGACTCGCATTCGCGGGCCTGATGCTGCTGATCGCGGTCCAGCTCGTACGCCGAGCACTGGACGACAGCGGCCCGGCCCGTACGCCAGGCACCGGGCGATAGCCGATCGGCGAGCACTGCGGGAAAACCCTTAGAGGACGGCGATCGGATGGTCTAGACTCAATCGGAATGGGACTCGACAACCCACTCCACATCGCATTTTTGGTCGTGGTTTTGTTGCTCGTGTTCGGAGCGAGGCGGCTGCCAGAGATAGGTCGCTCGCTTGGAAGCGGTATGCGCGAGTTCAAGACGTCGGTGACTGGAGAGCTGCACCAAGACCAGCAATCTCAGCCGACGCTTGCGACGGGCGCCCCGCAACAGCAGCAACCGACTCCGGCTCAAGCCCAGCAGGTTCAGGCACCGCCGGCTCCGGTCCAGCAGGCTCCGGTCGAAGCGGTCGCCGTCCCGGCGGACCACCCGCCAGCCCCGTAGTCGCCCGCCGCTAGCCGCCGGGCGAGGACTCGGCGGGCTCGACCGCGAGGACGGCCGGCCGCGCCTCGGCGCGCAGCTGGGCGCCGCACTGCCAGCAGTAGGCGGCGCCGCGGCTGTGGACCGCGCCGCAGGAGCGACATTGGCCGTGGACGCCCTCCTGTGCGCCGGAGAGCAGGCGCTGGATCTCGTCCAACTCGGCGTCGACCTTCTGCAGCTCGGCGGCGCGGTGGGCGAGGACGTCGAGGCGGTAGTGATCGCGGATCGCCATTTCGTAGGTCAGCCCGCCGAGGTCGAGCGTCAGCGCCGCGACGCGCTCGGCCAGCTCGAAACGGCGGCGGCGCAGGTCGGCGAGGGAGCCGGACGGCGCATCTCCCGCGCGATGGGGAGTGCTCGCGATTCTGGCGGCGAATCCTGGAGGTACCGGTAGCTCGAGCGGGGCCACGACCGTGATCAGCCTCCGGTTTCGATTGGTTGGGCGCCGAGCTTGTTGATTTCTTGCTCGTGCTTTTGGCCGCTCGTGCTGCCGAGTTTTTTGAGTTTTTCGGAGCTGACCTTGACCGCTTTCGGAGGCGGCTTCTTTTCGATCGCCTTGGCTTCCTTGACTTCGTGGGCTTCGGTCTTGGCCGTTTCTTTGGTGGTTTCCTTGGTGGCGGCGCTCGAGCCGGCGGACGTGGCGCCGGCCGTCGTAATCGCGCTCCCGGAGGCGGTGCCCGTGGACGTCGCCGGCGCGGCGGCGGCGAGGCCGCCGAGACCTTCCACCTTGACGATCTGCCGGCTGGGGGCGCTGCCCTGGGTGACCCAGTGGCCGACCAGCAGGCCGGCGACGATCGCCAGGAGCAGGACCGAGAGCAGGCCGAACAGGCCTGAGTAGCGGCGCAGCCACGCGTATGGGCCCGCGACGGGCTCGATCACGGGCGCATACCCGGCCGGGAGGGCAACCGCGGACTGGGCGCCCGCCGCGCCGGCGTAGGGCTGAGCTTGAGCGTCAGCCGAGAGCACATCCAGGAAGGAGAGCCGCACGGGCGAAACCGGTTGGCCGCAGGCCAGGCAATAGCGCTGGTCGGAGGCCAGCGGCGCCGAGCAGTTTGCGCAGGTCTCGGCCTCTGACTGCTGGGAGGGGACGGGCGAAAGGCTCATCAGCCGAACGCGCCGCGCACGTAGTCGCGCGTGCGCGTGGCCCTAGGGGACTCGAAGACCTCGTCGGCGGTCCCGTACTCGACGAGATCGCCGAGGTACATGAACGCGACCTTGTCGGCTACGCGGCGGGCCTGGGCGAGGTTGTGGGTGACGATCACGACCGCCAAGTCGCGGCGCAGCTCGCCGATCAAGTCCTCGATCACGCCTGTCGAGATCGGATCCAGCGCGCTGCACGGCTCGTCCATCAAGAGGACCTCCGGGCGCGGTGCGATCGCGCGGGCGATGCACAGGCGCTGTTGCTGGCCACCGGAGAGCCTCAACGCGGGGCGGTCGAGGTCGCCGGCGACCTCATCGTAGAGACCGGCTCTGCGCAGGGCGTCGACGACAAGGGGCTCCAGCTCGCGCCGGCGCGGACGCTTACGCGACTGCTCGCGCAGCGCGAAGGCGACGTTGTCGAAGATCGACATCGGGAACGGGTTTGGCTGCTGAAAGACCATTGCCACGCGCGCGCGGAGGTCCGTGTCGGGAAGATCGTGGATGTCTTGGCCGTCGAGCAGCACATGGCCGGCGCGCGCGGCGCTCGGCGTCAGCTCGGTCAGCCTGTTGAGCGTGCGCAGCAGCGTGGTCTTGCCACAGCCGGACGGCCCGATCAGGGCCAGGACCTCGCCCTGGTGGATCGACAAGGAGACCGACTTGACAGCGGGCTTGCCGGCATAGGCGACGCTCAGCTCGCGCAGGGCCAGCCGCTCGGGGCCGGACGTCGAGGGCGCGGGCTCGCGCAGCGGGTTGCGCTCGCGGACGGGCGGCGCCACCGGCACGGGCGGTCGGTCGAGGACGATCGTGCGCACCGGCGGAACCGGCGCCTCGGGCTCGCGGGGGTGCTGTACGAGCGGATCGTCGAACTCGCGCAACCGCGATACAGGCGGATCCTCCATCAGCAGCAGCTCGTCGGGGCTCATCTCAGCTTCTCCATTAACTCAGTGTTTCCGATCGAAGTGCTGAGGTTAGCGCGTTTGGGCGTACTTGTGTGGAAGAAAGGTTGCGAACTCGCCCGTGCTCATACGATCCCGTCGGCGGCGACTGTCAGGCCGGTGGCTTGGGCGCTGGAGCGGCCGATGCGGTCGAGCAGCAGGTTCAAGCCAAGCACGAGCACGAGCAGGACGAAGGCTGCGGCGTAGGCCTTCTGGGGCGCGGCGCCTTCGCCGGCCGGCGAGTTGTCATAGACGTAGCTGGTCAAGGTCGAGCCGGTCCCGCGCAAGAGGTTGACGACGGGCGCCGGGCCTTGAGTTTCGATGTGGAGGGTCTCGCCGAGCAACAGAAGCACGATCGCGGTGTCCCCGACGATGCGGCTGACGCCGAGCGTGACGCCGGTGGCGATGTTGGAGCGCACGCTTGGCAAGAGCACCCGACGGATCGTTGCGATCCGGGTCTTCCCGAGGGCGAACGCGGCCTCGCGCATGTGGGCGGGCACGGCGCGCAGGCCGTCGCGCGTGGCGACGAACAGCGGCGGCAGCGCGATCAACGACATCATGGCGCCGGCGGCGAGGAACGATTTGCCGTAGACCCCGCCACCTTCGGCGCGGAACGAGAGCGGCGCGAAGATGCCGAGCTGGAAGATCGCAAGGCCGAACAGGGCGAGCACGATGTCGGGGGTTCCGGCGACGATCTCGATGCTCGACTCGACGACCTGGGCCAGGAGGCGACGGCGCCGGCCGTTCTGGCCGTACTCAACGATCCAGATCGCGCTACTGATGGCCAAGGGGAAGGCCAGGACGATGCCGATCGCGGTCAGCAGGACGGTCCCGATCAGGGGGTCGAGGATCCCGCCGCTGTGGGCCTGGGAGGTGCTGAGCGAGGGGCGCGAGAAGAGCAGGCCGGGGCGCAGGTACTCGATGCCGCGGTAGCCCATGTAGAAGACGATCGCGGCGGCGATCAGACACAGCCCGATGCCGGCGATCCAGGCGAAGGCGAGCATCAGACGGTCGGACCAGCGCCACGTCGTGACCGACGAGCGCCTGCCCCGCCCGGAGGTCGGCGGAGGCGCGGCCGGGATCTCGGGGGCGAACACACTCATCGGCGAGGGTCCCTCCTCTCCCGGTTCCCGTTCTCGGCCTTCATGCCGGCAGCTCGCCTGACGGGGCCCGTCATGCCCGCGCCTGGTACTTGCGCAACGGCAGCTTGATCAGATAGCCGGCGATCGACAGGACGAAAGCGGAGAACAGGAGAAGGGCGGCAAACGCGTAGAGCGTCGAGCGCAAAGCCGGGGCGCCGACGCCTTCGCGGAAGTCGACGATCGCGGATGCCAAAGTCCGGAACGGCTCATACAGGAAGATCAACGGGCCGCGGGCGAAGTTCGGGGAGAAGAAGGAGCCGCCCGAGACCATCGAGATCATGACGGCCTCGCCGATCGCACGCGCGGTCGCCAAGACGGCAGCGGCGACGATCGCCGGGCGGATCGCCCGCAAGGTGACGGCGCGGATCGCCCGCAACGGGTTCAAGCCGAGCGCGACCGCCCCCTCACGCCAGGAGCGCGGCGCGGCCAACAGCGCCTCGCAGATCAGGGCGATCATGATCGGCGTGATCATTACGGTCAGGATTACGACCGCCACGGCAACGCCTTCGCCCGTCAGCAGCACAGTGTTCTGCACGGAACTCTTCTGGGCGGGGGTGATCAGGTGGTTGCCGACGAAGGGCACGAGCACGAGGATCCCGATCAGGCCGTAGACGACCGACGGCACCGAGGCGAGCAGCCTGATGACGGGGATCGCGAGTTTGCGAAGGCGGGCGGGAGCAAGCTCGATGATGAAGATCGAGGAGAGGATGGCGATCGCGAGGCCGAACACGACCGCGAAGGCGCTGCTGAGGATCGTGCCGTAGACCAAAGGCCAGGCGTTCAAATGGTATGCCGAGGCTGGCGGGCTTACCGACGTGGCCTGCATGTTTTCGATCTGGTCCTTCAGGCTCGGGCCGGGGCCGAGCCAGGAGAGGCCGTCGTGCGCGAACGTCGGCCAGGCGCGGGCGGTGACGAACACGATCATCGCGATCACGATCACGCCGACGAGCAGCGACACCGCGCCGAGCAAAAGCTCGGCGCGGTGGTCTGACCATGGGTTACGAAGGCGTTCGATCATGCCTTTACGGGGTGATCGGTACCCACTGGCTGGAGATGATCTTGCGGGCCGCGGCTGATTTGGAGATCCAGTTGATGAATGAGCCCAAGAAACTTTGGGCTTTGCCGCGTGTGACCTCGTAGAAGCGCGCGATGCCGGCGTACTGACCGGATTCGACGGTCGAGCGGTTACAGGCGACGCCGTTGTAGCTGACCTGGTTGAGCGAACCCAAGCCGGCCTGGTAGTTGGACAGGAAGCCGATCCCGTTCGGGTCGTTTTCGACCGCCTGCCTCAAGAGACCCTCAGAGGACTGTTCTGAGGCCAAAGACGACACCTTTTTGCCTTCAAGGAGCAGTGTCTGGAAGCTGGTAAGGACGCCGGCAACCGAGGTTCTGCTGATCAGGTCGATCGTGCCCGAAGCACTTGCGCCCGGGACCTTGCCCCATTCGCGGGTCTTGCCGGTGAAGATCGAGACCAGCTGCGATGGAGTCAGGTTAGAGAGCGTGTTTGCTTTGTTGGTGACGACGCAGATCCCGTACTTGGCGATCGGATAGAAGACGAGACCGGCCGGATCGGTCGGCAAGGGGTCGCGCGAGACGTCGGCGATCGAGACCCGGCTGGAGGCCACGTCGTTGATGCCGATCTGGGTTCCGCCCTGGGTGATCTTGAACCTGACGGTGCCCGGTTTGAGCTTGACGTACTTGGCCGCCAGCAGCGAGACGAGCGGGTAGGAGGCGGTGGCGCCGCTGATCGAGATCGTCGGCGCCGCCGCGGCGGTGGCGGGCATGGCGGCGACCGCGAAGACACCTGACGCCGCCACGGCGAGGGTCAGTCCTCGGGGTCGCAGTCGTAGACGTAGACGGCGATTGGGTCTCATTGAAGAAGTGCTCCGTTTCGATTCGTTTGGCATGTTGTTAGTTGATCGATTGACATGCGAAGGCGCACAACCTACCATAATCCTCAGTAGGTCGATCAACTTAAGCTATTTTATGAGCATCGCGCCACGGCGTGCGTCGGTTCCACCCTCGACAGCCAGAGACCTTTACGACAAACAGCGACGACAGCAGCCAATGACAAAGCCGAAAGACGACCCAAAACCATTTCCTCCGCATCCAGGCGCGAGCGCTCGAGGGAACCCCACCACCGGACAGCCGAGGCTGCCGTCGCTGCGCGTGAGCGCGGCGCTTGCGGCGGGCATGTTGGCGCTGGGCGTGGCGATCGGGGCGGCGATCGGCCCCGCGCCGAGCGCATCGCTGGCCGGTGAGCCGCTGAGTCAGCTGCTGCCCCGAATAGCGGCGATCGCGATCGCGGGCGACGCGACCCGCGCGCGCTCCCAGCTCGCCAAGACGCCGCCGGTGAGTGCCCAGCAGGCGCCCGAAGAGGGGCCTCCCGAAGTGAAGGCGCAACCCGCCGCGAGCGCGCCGGCGAGTCCGGCGTCCGAAGCGAAGCCGAGCAAGAGCACGGCCCCCAGCTCGACGGGCATGGCCCCATCGAAAGCGCCCGCGGCGAGCCCCAAAGCGGGCGCCTCACCGCGGAAGCCACTGCCGGAAGTAACACACGTCTGGCTGATCACGCTCACGGGCTCCACGTTCAGCGAGGCGCTTAGCCAGGCGAGCGCGGCGCCGTACATCGATGGCCAGCTGGTCCCGGCGGGCGCGCTGCTCGGCGCCTGGTCGGGATTGCAGGGCAGCGCTTTGGCCGGCGAGGCGGCGCTGCTGGCGGGCGAACCGCCCCAGATCGTCGACTCGATCGTGCAGCCGCCGTGCCCTGAAGGCGGGGCCGGAACGCCATGCAAACCGGAAACGCCGGGAGCGCTGAGCGCGGCCGACGGCTTCCTGAAGCAGGTCGTCCCGCCGATCGTCGCGAGCGCGTCTTACCGCGAACACGGCCTGGTCGTGATCGTCTTCGGGACGATCGGCAACGCCGCCGCTTCGAGCCTGCCGGAAGGCTCATCGACCGCGACGCTCTCCAGCGAGCCGCCCGGCGGGGTCCTGATCCTCTCGCCGTTCGCCAAGGCCGGCACGCGGCCGAGCGTTGCGTATGACCCGACTTCACCAAAGCAGAGCCTGTCGGGGCTCCTGCACTAGACGAGAAGCAATCAGACGACATCAGAACAACCAATACCAATGACACACAGAGGACAAGGAGACCCACGTTGTACGCACTGAACAAAGCCCACCGCAAAGCCACGTGGTGGCTGGTCGCACTCGTGGGCTTCCTCGCCCTGCCGCTCGCCGCCCCGGCGATCGGACGCGCGGAAGAAGCCAATCCCAACAACCTGTCCTGCTACGGCAGCATCGCGGCGGGAACGCCGGAAGTGGGCAACGAAGAACAGCAGGTCGCGTACTCGTTTCACTGCAACGGACCGATCACCGGCTATCAATTGCAGTCGCAGATCCCGGTGACGGGGTGCAGGCCGCGCCGCTGGTGAGCAACATCCCAACAGGAAAGCCCCTGCCGGACACGTTCTCGTGCTCGGGCGAAGTCCCGGGATATGCCGCCAACTGCGTGGGCGCAACGAAGGCTTGGTATGAGACGATCGCGGGCCAGTTCTCGATCGGCACGAAGATCTGCGCCGAGCCGCGAGTCGACCCGTTGCTGACGGTGACATACGCGTATCTGGAAAAAGGCATTGTCACCCAGGCGATCTCCGGGCCGTTCGACCTCGGTCGCCCGACGGGCTGCCCCCGAGCGCGAACTCGGGCTTCAATCGCCTGAACCCCGAGCCGGTGCCGCTGGTAACAGAAAACAAGAAGCACAAGAAGCACAAGAAGCAAGACAAGGGCACGGCCAAGAAGGGAACCGGCAAGAAAGGGAAATGACAGCCGAACCCCGGGAAGTGAAGCTTCCCGGGACCTACGACAGCAGGCTCGTGGTCATCCGCTCGATCTCGGCGATCGAAGTCAAACCGTCGCGAATCTTGCGCAGCCCATCCTCGCGCAGCCTACTCATGCCGGACCGTTCGGCCGCGGCGGCGATCTCATCGACGGAGGAGTGCTCGAGAATCAGTGAGCGGATACGTTCGTCGACGGTCATGACCTCATAGAGGCCGAGCCGCCCGCGATAGCCGCTGCCGCCGCAGCGCGGACAGCCGGCGGCCTCGTAAGGCTGAGAGCCCGTCAGGCCATGCTCGGCGAGCACCGCCTCGGAGAGCTGTTGGGGGCGCTTGCAGTGCGAGCAGAGCATGCGCACGAGACGCTGGGCGACGATGCAGTCGATCGCCGAGGAGATCAAGAACGGCTCGATGCCCATGTCCATCAGGCGCCCGAGCGCGGAAGGGGCGTCGCGGGTGTGCAAGGTCGAGAGCACGAGGTGGCCGGTCAGGGCGGCCTCGACGGCGATGTGGGCGGTCTCGCGGTCTCGGATCTCGCCGACCATGATCACGTCAGGGTCAGCTCTCAACATCGACCGCAAACCGACGTCGAAGGTGACGCCCGCCTTGGGGGCGATCTGCATCTGCTTGATCCCGGCCATGCGCTGCTCGACGGGGTCCTCGATCGTGAGGATCGAGCGCTCACCGTCGTTGAGCACCTCCAAGGCGCCGTACAAGGTCGTCGACTTGCCCGAGCCGGTCGGCCCGGTCACGAGCACGGCGCCGTTTGGCTTGTGGATCGCGCGCTCGAAGCGGCTCAGCTCGGCGGGCTCCATGCCGAGCGCCGACAGGCTCTGGACGGTGACGCCCTTGTCGAGGATGCGCAGCACGACGCTCTCGCCTGTCACCAAAGGCAAGGTCACGACACGGATGTCCACGCGCCGGCCCTCGACGGTCAACGCGAAGCGGCCATCCTGGGGGGCGCGGCGCTCGGCGATGTCGAGGTCGGCCATGATCTTGACCCGCGAGATCACGCCCGGGACCATCCGCCGTCTGATCGTGGCGGCCGGCGTCAGGACCCCGTCGACCCTGAACAGGACTCGCGCGTCGCCTTCTTCGGCACTGATATGGATGTCGGAGGCGCCGCGCTGGATCGCCTGGCCGACGATCGAGTGCACGAGCTTGATGATGGGGGCGTCGGGGTCGGCCTCCTCAGCCAGGCTGGCGGCTTCGAGTTCGTCCTCGGACTCGTCTTGCTCGTCGACGATGTCCTCGATCGACTCCGCCATCCCAGTCAGGCGCGTCAGCAGCAGCGCCATGTCCTCGGCCGAGGCGACCGCCACGCGCACGCGCCGGCCGGTCATCATCGCGACGTCGTCGATCGTCAGAACGTTGGTCGGGTCGACCATCGCCAGAATCAAGGCTCCGTCGCCGGCAAATCCGACGGGCACCGACCGGTAGCGCTTGGCGGCGTCGGCGCCGATCAAATGGACGGCCCCCATGTCGACCTCGTACTCGGACAGGTCGACGTAGTCGAGGCCGAAGCGCTCGGCCACAGCTCTGGCGAGCTGGTCCTGGCGCAGAACGCCATCGGCGACCAGGACCTCCCCCGTCTGCCGGCCCTGCTCGCGCGCCGCATGCACCGCCACTTCGACCGTCTCGCGATCGGCGTAACCAAGTGCGACGACGACTTCGCCGATCATCATGCTCGAGCGCCCGTTCGCGCTTGCCGGATACAAACCTTGGCCGACGCGATCGCCCGAGCGGCGCTCTCGCAGAGGCAGCGGGCGGCCGGACTCGTGCGTGTGTGAGTCGACAGGATCGCTCGGGCGCCGGTCGGCAGGATCGCTCGGGCGCGGGTCCTCAGGCCCGCTTGGGCGCGGGTCGGCCGACTCGTCCGCTTGGGCGTCGGCGAGATCGGGGAGCGCTGTGTTTCCCATTTACGAACCTATCGGCATCTGGTTGACCTGGCTTGATGTGACCCAGAACCTGACAGCAAGGCGGCCGACATCGGGTACGGTGTTGACAGACATGCCACCGCTTATCTGGGATCGCAAGCCAGACGAACTGAGGGCCCCCGCCATGATCTGCGCGTTTCAGGGGTGGAACGACGCCGGCGACTCCGCTTCGAGCGCCGTGGCGTTCCTGGTGTCTGCACTTGAGGGAAAGAGATTCGCGAGGATCGACTCCCAGGAGTTCTATGACTTCCAGGCAAACCGTCCGAGCGTGCGCCTGCTCGAGGGCAGCGCCGAGGAAATCATGTGGCCGACAGTCGAGATCTATGAGGCGTTCGCCCCGCGCGCGATGCGCGACCTGGTGCTGGTGCAGGGCGTCGAGCCCTCGATGCGCTGGCGCTCGTTTAGCGAGCACCTGGTCGACCTGGCCGAGGTGCTCGGGGTGAAGGTGATTCTCTCGTTGGGGGCGCTCCTCAGCGACGTGGCCCACTCGCGGCCGGTCGCCATGACCGGATACGCATCGGACCCGAGCATGCTGGGCCGGCTGGGAATCACCCCATCCAACTATGAGGGCCCGACCGGGATCATCAGCGTTCTGCATACGGCCTGTATGCACGCCGGCATACCCTCGGCGACGATGTGGGCGGGGATCCCGCACTACGTGGCCGCCGCCGCCAACCCGAAGGCGGCGCTCGCGCTGGTGCGCCGCATCGAAGGCGTCGTCGGCGTGTCGGTGGACGTGACCGAGTTGGAAGCGGCGTCCGAGGAGTACGAGCGCCAGGTCGGAATCGCGGTACAGAACGACCCAGAGATCCAGGCGTTCGTGGAACGACTGGAGCGCGAAGCCGATGCCGAGGAGGCACGCTCCCCCAAAGAGGTCCCCGACGGAGACACCTTGGCCAAAGAGTTCCAGCGCTTCCTGCAACAGCGCGGGATCAGGCCCTGACGCTCAGCGCTCGGCCGCCGGGCAGACGATCCGGAAGTCGCACAGCGAGCAGGCAGCCTTGGAGGGCGTCGGCTCGAAGCGCTGGGCCATGATGCCCTCGCCGACCTCGAGCACTATCGTTTTGACGCGCTCCTCGTCGGTCTGGCCGGGCAGGCGCACGATCTGATCGTCGAGCACGTAGTAGTAAGCCCGGCTGGCGGCCTCCACCCGCCACGCCTCGCGCGCGGCCAGGGCATAAAGCGAAAGCTGGATGTCGTCGTCCAGTTGCTCGGCGCTCTTGGGCCGAGACGTCTTGTAATCGATCAGCTCGTACTTATCCTCCTCGCCGGGCAGGCGATCGACGCGGTCGACGCGGCCGCGCAGGTGGTGGGGGCCGATCCGCAGCGAGAACTGGCGCTCGAACCAGACCGGCTCGAACTCGTCGCCATGCAGCCTCGCGTGGTAGCGCTCGAGCGCTATGCGAGCCTTGGCGTGCAATTCGCGTTCGGACGGGCCTTCACGGAAGCCTCCGCGCCGCCAGGACGCCTCGAACAGGTCGAGCAGGGCGCCAAGCGACTCCCCGCTGGCGGCGTGATAGCGCTCGAGCACCTGGTGCACAACGATCCCGAAACGCTGTCCTATGGTGGGCTCGGTCGGAATGCGCAGGACCCGGGCGAACTTGTAACGCAGCGGACAGCCGCGGTAGGTCTCGATGTCAGAAGCCGACAGCGCCAGCCCGCCGCCCTTGCGCGGCAGAAACGGGACCAGCGAAGGCTCGCCGCGAGGCGAGCGCGCGCGGGCGCGCGCTGCCGGTGGCGCAAGCGCGCGGTCGGCCGCGGTGCCGCCGGTCTGGCGCCGCGTGCCAGGGTCCGGCCCGGCGGGCTCCTCCCGTCCGTAGGCCCCGGCGATCAGCGTCGCGTCGAGTGGTGAACTCTGCAGGATCTCCCGCTGCAAGGCCGTGGCGGCCGCCACCAGACGCGCGTTGACGTCCGCAAGAGCATCCTCGAGGCTCTGCTCGGGCGGGCGTCCAGCCAGAGCCGAGAGCTTGAGCAGCTCCAGATAGCGAGCAACGCCGTGGGCGATGTCGATGTCTGTGTCCAGGCGCAGCTCGGTCAGGTGGGCGCCGATGCGCCTGACGTCCGCGAAGACCTCCTCGCGGAGGATGCGGTGCATATCGCGCAACGCCTCCTCCGAGCCGTCCCGCGACGCCGGCCCAGCGCCCGCGTTTGCACCGCCTGGCCCGTCCTCGCCCAGGCGCGCCGATGGAACCTCGGCCTCGGCCCCCAGCGCCGCGCGCGCGAGCAGATCGGGGCGGACGAGGTCAAGCGCGTCAGTGGCGGCGCGATGCAACTCCAGGAAGCGCTTGATTCGCGTGCGCGCCTCGGGGGGCAGTTGGGAGGACTCGAGCGCCTTGCGCAGGGCCGCGACCATGTCGAGCTTGCTCCGCCTCGCGATCTGGATCACGCGGGCGACATCGACCTGACGCAGCTCGATCGGCGGCCGGGCCAGCGCTCTCACGACCGCCGAGGCATCGCCCGGATCGGTCAGCAGCCTGGTCCAGGCGAGCACGTCTCTGACCTCGGCGCGCTCCATCTCCGACACCGCGCCGGGCGTCCATGACGACTCAGCGGGCGCTCCTGGCAACTCTGCCGGCGCGTCAAGGAATCGAGAATCGGGCTGCACGCGCGCGCGCGGGTCGGGCGCCGCGGACGAAGGGTCGGGCGCTGCTGACAGATTCTCATCGGGCGGCGCCGGCACGCTCCTAGGATATGAGCATGGCCTCGCAGACCGGGCGTCGGGCGATCGACTGGAACACCGCCCAACGGGTCGGCGAGCTGGTCGCCAGCTCGGCCAAGCTCGGCAGCCCGCCGACCGGGGCCCGGCCGCGACCCCATCCGCCCACTCGGCCGCCCGCGCACACACATGAAGAGCGGCCTACGAACTCGGCGATGACCGCACCCGGCCGCTCGGCTCAGGCGCTTGCTTACGACTTCGCGCAACGGGTCAGCGAGTACACGGGCCTCGAGCTGCCGAACGAGCTGCCGCCGCTGGAGATGGTCGACCGGCCGGCCTGGATCGCCGCGAACCTGCTGACGATGAGGCCGACGCTCGACCGAGTCATCGAGCGTTTGAGTGGTGAAGACACGGACGAGGAGGGCGTCGCAGGCGCCGATACCGGGCCCGACGATCCGAGCGGACGAAGCGGCTGGGAGGCTCGGCTGGGCCCCCTTTCGGGCCCGATGCGGACCGCCTCGGGCCACCTGCAGACGGTATCCGAGACCGCATCCAGCTCTTTGCGTGTCGCCTCCGGACACCTGCTCGGAGCCCAGTTGGGGGCGGTGACTGGCATCCTCTCGCAGAGGGTCCTCGGGCAGTACGACGTGTCACTGGTCGGCGAGCCGGTGGCGCCGCGGCTGTTGCTGCTGGAGCCCAACCTGGCGGCCACGGCCCGCAACCTGGACATCGACCGCGGCGAGCTGACCGCGTGGGTGGCGATCCACGAGATCACGCACGCGGTCCAGTTCGCCGGCGTCCCGTGGCTGCGCGGTCATCTGGGCAGCCTGCTCGAAGAGCTGCTGGCCGGGCTCCAGCTGGCCAGCGAGAATGACCTCAGCGCACTGCTCGCGCGCGTGCGCAACGGCAATCTCGACTTTGGCAAGTTGGTCGAGCGCGCCCGCCAAGGCGAACTGCTGCGGCTCGGGCTCGGCGAGGAGCGTTGGGAGATAGTCGAGCGACTGCAGGCCACGATGTCGCTGATCGAGGGCCACGCAGAGCACACGATGGACGCCGTCGGCGCGGACGTGCTGCCGTCGCTGCCCGATCTGAGGGCCGCTTTGACCAGACGCCGAGCGACCAAGGGCCTACCGTGGCGTGTGCTCGAGAAGCTGCTCGGTCTGGAGCTGAAGATGAAGCAGTACGAGGTCGGCCGGCGCTTCTGCGACGTAATCGTCGGCGAAGCCGGTCCGCGGACGTTGACGATCGCCTGGCGCTCCCCTGAGGACCTGCCGAGCCCCGCCGAGTTGAACGAGCCGGAGCTGTGGCTCGCCAGGGTCCACGTCGCCGCCTGAATCCTCGGCGCCTCCCGGCAGCCCGAACACATGTTCCGTATGTTACAAGCTCGACCACCTAAACCGTCGATGTTTACAGAGATTTCACGGGGCGACCGAACGTCGGTGTAACAATCTAAGGACAGCGGTTTACAAACATGTGTTCGGTGCTAACCTCGGCAGAGCAGCCCGGACAAAGAGCAATCGCAAAGGCCCTCGACCGAGGTCCGACCCCAGAAGGAGATCCCTGACCGATGGCATCAGCCAACACCACTTCCGCCAGAACCGCCAAACCGCGCAAAGCAGCTACCGCCAAACGCCAGACCGCGACGAGCGCGAGCGCATCCGCGACCACCAAGAACGCGTCGGTCGCCGAGCGTGCCGTGCTGATCCCGGTCGGCGCGGCCTTGATCGCCCGCGAAAAGGTCGTGACGGGCGTGAACGACACAATCACGAGCTACTCGTCCACGTCCAGGGCGCAGGCTCAGCTGCGTAAATTCGAAAGGCGCGGCAACACGGCCCGCAAGCGCGTGGAACGCGAGGTACGCAAAGCGAGGACCGGCGTCGAGCGCGAGCTGCGCAGGCGCCGCCAGGACGGAGCCGACCTGGCCGACCGTCTGCAGGGCCGCATCCAGAGCCTGGTCTAACTAAGCACACAGCTTCCCCCAGCGCCGGCCAGGAGAGCCGGACGGTGGGAGAGTCTGCCGGCCTCATACCCTCGCCGGCGGAAGCAGCACCCTCTCCTCCCCGCCCCCGGAGCGCACCCTCGCTCCGGGGGCTTTTATTTGTGAAGCTCCCGGTCGGGCCGCCGGCCCAAAGGCCCGGGCATGGCACAATGGGCCGGTGATCGAGGAGCAGCAGATCAGAGAGGCCCTGCGCGTGGTGATCGACCCCGAGCTGAGGCGGTCGATCGTCGAGCTGGACATGGTCAGGTCGGTCGAGATCTCGAGCAATGGCGTGGTCGACGTGACCGTGTCCTTGACGACGCCGGGCTGCCCGATCAAGGACCATTTCCAAGCAGCCGTCGCCAAGGCTGTGACAGCGCTTGACGGCGTTGAGCACTGCAACGTCTACTTCGACGTGCTCAGCAACGAGCAGAAAGCGGCGCTGCAACAGAAGCTGGGAATGGGCAAGCTCCCGGACGGAGCCCTTGCGCAGGTGGCGAACGTGCTGTGCGTCGGCTCTGGCAAGGGCGGGGTCGGCAAGTCGACCCTGACGGCGAACCTGGCCGCCGCCCTCGCAGGCGAAGGCAAGCGGGTGGGGATCTTGGACGCCGACGTGTGGGGCTACTCGATCCCCAGGATGTACGGCCTCGGGGCAACGCGGCCGCCGGTGTCGGCACAGCGCAAGATCGTGCCGCTGGAAGCGCACGGCGTAAAGGTGATGTCGATCGGGTTCTTCGTCGCCGAGGACGCGGCGGTGGTGTGGCGCGGGCCGATGCTTCACAAGGCGCTGACCCAGTTCCTGCAGGACGTCGATTGGGGAACGCTCGATTATCTGCTGCTAGACCTGCCGCCGGGCACTGGCGACGTCTCGATGACGCTCGCCCAGCTCTTGCCCCAAGCCAAGTTCGCGATCGTGACGACCCCCCAGCCGACCGCCCAGAGAGTGGCCAGGCGGGCGGCGGAGATGGCCCACAAGGTGTCGCTCGAGATCTGTGGCGTGATCGAGAACATGTCGGGCTTCACGACCCCGGCCGGCGAGCGTTACCAGCTCTTCGGCGAGGGCGGCGGCCAGGAGCTGGCCGACGAGCTGGACGTGCCGCTGTTGGGGAAGGTGCCGTTGACGATGCCGTTGCGCGAACACGCCGACGGTGGCGTGCCGCTCGTGATCGAGGAACCCGACGACCCGGCCGCCCAGGCCATCAGGCACGCGGCGAGGGGCTTGATCGCGATGGCCGAGCCGGCGCCTCTGCAACAACTGCCGACCCTGCCGACGCTACCGCTCATACAGGTCGGCGCCGGCAACGGGCAGGCTGGCGGCGCCGGCAACGGCCGGGACGGCGCGGGGATCGCCGAGGCCCCGGCCCCGGACGAGCGAAAACCGGCGGGCATGTCGTTGCCGATGGCCTAGGCCACGCCGGCGGGCGCCGGTCCTGGGCGTGCGATCGCAGAGAGCGGCCAAGGCGAGCAAGCAAGGTCCGCTGGGGAACATCTGGGGCGATCGCTTGACAAGCGTGACCGAGCTGGAAAGGATCGTCTGAAATGCCCGTACAAGACCGAGAAGAGCAGGAACAAGGGGAGCAGGAGTCCCAGCAGGGTGACGGCGCTGTCGAGATCGACGAGCGCAAGGCCAAGATGGAGCGGCTGCGGTCCGAAGGGATCGAGCCATATCCGGCCGTCACGCTGTGGCAGACCCGGACCCGGATCGGGGACCTGCTGGCGGCCCACGACCCGGCCGGGCTGAAGCAAGGCGAGCACCGGGAGCTTGCCTACCAGATCGCGGGCAGGATCATCTCCAGGCGCGGCCACGGCAAGACCGCGTTCCTGGACATCAGGGACCTGTCGGGCACGATCCAGGCGGTCGTCAAGGTCGACGAGCTGGGCCAGTCCGAGTACGACCGGATCGTGGGCCTCGACATCGGAGACATCGTCGGGATCGAGGGCTGCGTGTATGTGACCCAGCGCGGCCAGCTTGCTTTGGCGGTGCGTGAGTGCACCTTGCTGACCAAGGCGTTGAGGCCGCCGCCGGACAAGTATCACGGCCTCGGCGAGACTGGCACCCGGTACCGGTACCGCGAGCTGGACCTCCTTGCCAACGAGGAGACGCGGGAGCTGTTCCAGGCACGCCACAAGATCGTGTTCGCGATCAGAGAGTGGCTCAACGAACGGAACTTCGTCGAGGTCGAAACGCCGGCCCTGCAGTCGCTCGCCGGAGGCGCCGGATCGAGGCCGTTCACGACCCATCACAACGCCTTGGACAGAGACCTGTACCTGCGGATCTCGGTCGAGCTGTTCCTGAACAGGTGCATCGTGGGCGGCATGGAGAACGTCTACGACATGGGCAAGGTCTTCAGGAACGAGGGAATCTCGCCGAAGCACAGCCCCGAGTTCACGATCATCGAGTTCATGTGCGCCTACTCGGACTACAACGACGTGGCGACCGTCACCGAAGAAATGTTCAGGGACGTCGCCCAGCGCGCCCTCGGCCGAACGGCGATCAAACGGAACGGCGAAGAGATCGATCTCGCCAAGCCCTGGCGAAGGGTCACGATGAGGGACCTGATCGTTGAGAAGCTCGGGATCGACTTCATGGACGGCGACCGCGATCGCGCGATCGAGCAGCTGACCGAGGCGCTCGACGAACCGATCGAGCCGAACACGAGCTGGGCCGACCTGGTAGCCGACGTGTACTCGAAGCTGATCGAGCACACGATCAACCAGCCGACCCACGTCTTCGACTTCCCGATCGAGCCGTTCCCGATCACGAAGCGCCACTCCGAACATCCCGAGCTGGCCGAGCACTTCGACGCGGTCATCGGCGGGATCGAGCTTGTCTCCGGCGACACCGAGCTGAACGACCCGGTTGACCAGTGGCAGCGATTCGTGGATCAGCGCAAGCGCAGGGCCGTCGACGACGGCGACGTGCCGCACCCCAACGACGAGGAGTACGCGAAGGCGATCGAGTACGGGTACTCGCCGACCGCCGGCGGCGGCATGGGCGTCGATCGCCTGGTCATGATCCTGACCGAACGCGAAACCCTGCGCGAGGTGATCCCCTTCCCGATAGTGAGAGATCTGAAGTGAGATCGAAGCTCGACCTTGATCAGTCCGTGATCGCCGAGTGCAGGCAGGCGGCTGAGCAGATCGCCGCCCAGGTCGCGTCTGAGATCGATGGCAAGACCAGCGTGTCGGTCGAGCGCACGGTCGCCAGGCTGCTGGGCGTAGATGGAGCCAATGAGGTCGAGGTTCCGTTTCCGAACGTGCTCGTCGATCGCCTACACGACAGCGGCAAGCTCGGCAAAGGCGTCGGCTGGTGGCTCGGCAACGCGCTCGTCCACGAGGACGGCCGCGAAGGCGGCGGCCGCGGGGCCCAACAGATCGCCGAAGCGGTCGATAACGGCGAGCTTGACCTGTCCGCTGTGCCGACGGCCGAGGACGGGGTAATACGCGAAAGGATCGCGAAGGAGTGCGAGTCCAGGCTCGGCCAGATCGCGAACGCGATGGCCGAAAGGCGCGAGCTGAGGGCCCAGCTCGGCGAGAAACAAGCACCCCTGCGCTACGTCTTGACGGCAACCGGCAACGTCTACGAGGACGTCACCCACTCATTGGCTGTCGCCGAGGCCGGCGGCGACATCGTCGCGGTGATCCGATCCACGGCGCAGTCGCTCCTTGACTACGTTCCTTACGGTCCGACAACAGAGGGCTACGGTGGCACGTTCGCGACCCAAGCCAACTTCAAGATCATGCGCAGCGCCCTCGACGAATGGTCTCAGAAGAACGGCAGATACGTGCGGCTGTCGAGCTTCTGCTCGGGCCTGTGCATGCCCGAGATCGCGGCGATGGGCGCGATCGAGGGCCTCGACAACATGGTCAACGACGCCCTCTACGGAATCCTTTACCGGGACATCAACCCGGTCAGGGGGCTTATCGACCAGCGCATGTCGCGGGCCGTCAACGGCTGGTTCGGGGTCGTGATCAACACCGGCGAGGACAACTACCTGCGCACGGCAGACGCGATCGAGGCGGCCCCGTCCGTGACCGCCTCGCAGTTCATCAACCGGCAGCTGGCCCTCGACTCGGGCGTTCCCGACGAGCAGATAGCGCTCGGCGACGCCTTCGAGATCGACATGCCTGTCGTTAACAGCCTGCTCTACGAGTGGGCCCAAGCCCAGCTCACCAGAGAGCTGTTCCCGGAGTGCCCCGTCAAGTACATGCCGCCGACAAGGCACATGGACGGCAACCTCTACCGGACCCAGGCCGCCGACTCGATGTTCAACCTGGTCACGATCGCGACACAGCAAGGGATCCAGACGATCGGGGTACCGACCGAGGGCATCTTTACCCCCCACATCCACGACCGCGTGATCGGAATGGAAAACTCGAACTACGTGTTCGACGCGGCCAGAGACCTCGGTGATGAGATCGAGTTCAAGAAGAATGGGATCGTCCAGACCAGGGCCAGAGAAGTTCTCGCCGGCGCCCACGGACTACTCCTGGAGATCGCCGACCAGGGCCTGTTCGCGAAGCTCGGCGAAGGGGTCTTTGGAGATGTGGAGCGCGACATCGAGGGCGGCAAGGGCAGCGAAGGAATCGTGCAGAGGGACCCCGACTACTTCAATCCGGTCTCCGAAGCGATCGGCCTGGCGCCGTCACATGTCTAGCGCCGTCCCCATCGACCCCGCCACCGCGGACCCTGCCGGCGCCGACCCCGCCACCGCGACCCCCGGCGGCCAGCCCGACCTGAGCCGGGTCAAGCCCTACGCGGACCACAGAAACGACGGGATCGTGCAGCTGAGCTTCACGCTGCCCGTACCCTACGGCGTGGCCGCGCGGCGGGCGGCCCAGGAGCTGGCTCAAAAGATGGGCCTCGCCAAGCCGGAGGTCGTGCACTACCAGCGGCTCACCGACGATTGCACCTACTTCGTGATGTTCGGCGAGTGCGATCACACGGTCGACTACGAAGCGATCGGCGAGGTCGGCCTCGACCTCGAATACATGACCGAGGACCAGATCGAAAGCTTCGCGAAGACCGAAGTCGGCCGGCCGATCGTCGTCGTTGGCGCGGCGACCGGCACCGACACCCACAGCGTCGGGATCGACGCGATGCTGAACCTGAAGGGCTTCCACGGCCACCACGGCCTCGAGGGCTACGGCGCCTTCGAGACCCACAATCTGGGCAGTCAGGTGCCCAACGGGGCGATGCTCGCCAAGGCGATCGACCTGGACGCCGACGCGCTGCTCGTCTCACAGACCGTCACCCAACAGGACCTACACATCCAGAACCTGACCGAGCTTGTCGAGATGGTCGAAGCCCAAGGACTCCGTCACAAGCTGATCCTGACATGCGGCGGCGCGCGCGTGACCAACGAGCTGGCCAAGGAGCTGGGCTTCGACGCCGGCTTCTCGAAGGGCACCTACCCGAGCCACGTTGCCAGCTTCATCGTCAGAGAGCTGGCCGCCCGCATCGCCGAGGATGGCTGACCCCGGGCGCCCGCGCGCCCTGGCCGACCTGCTGGCCGGCCTTCAGCGCGTGGCGATCGTGGGCCTGGCGAAGAACACCGGCAAGACGCAGTCCCTGACCAGCGTCCTGGCCGAGCACGCCACGGCCGGCAGGACCGTGGGCGTGACCTCGATCGGCCGCGACGGCGAGGCCAAAGACGCGATCGACGCTCGCATCGAGAAGCCCCGGATCGAGCTGCAAGCGGGCAGCCTGGTGGCGACGACCGACGCCCTGCTGCGGGCGAGCGGGCTCGGCCACGAACTCCTGGACCGAACCGGTATCAGGACGCCGCTCGGCGAGGTCCTCGTCGCGAAGCTCGCCGAGACCGGCATCCTCGAAGTAGCCGGACCCAGCGCCGGCGAGGACCTGCGCAAAGTCGGCTCCGCGATGCTCACGCTCGGGGCGGACCAGCTCCTGATCGACGGTTCGATCGATCGCCGGGCCGCCTCCTCGCCGGCGGTGTCCGACGGCTTGGTGATGGCTACAGGAGCCGTCCTGGGCGACCAACTGGAGGCCGTGGTAGCCGCGACCGCGGCGGCGGTCGAGCTGGTGAGACTGCCCCAGGCCAAGCCGGCCGACGCAATCGAGCAGGCGCGCACGAGCGAAGGCAGCTACTCAGATGGAGGCGAGGACCGGGACGGCCGGCCGGTGACGGTGCCCGGCCGTTTGGCGCTGACGGCCGATCTGGACGAGACGAAGGGGCTGCTGCGCGATCATCCGGACGCGACCGTGTTCGCGGTCGAGGGCGCCCTCGGCGAGCGTTTCCTCGACGGCCTGTTGGCCGCCAGGCGCGAGCGCGCCGGACGCGAGTTCAGGATCCTCGCCAGCGATCCGACGTCGGTCTTCCTGGCCGCGCACGGACCCGCCTGGTACCGACGTCAGGGCATCGCCATCGAGGTCCGCCGAACGATCCGGCTGGCCGCGATCACCGTGAACCCGGTCGCGCCCCTGCGCCACCGCTTCGAGTCAGCCGAGCTGCGCGCTTCGATCGAAGCCGCGATCCCCGGCGTCCCCGTCCTCGACGTCTTGGCCCCCGATTACTTCGCGTTGGCGAAGTAGTCGGCGTTGATCTGAGCGTACTTCAGCCACTCCTCCGGGAGCTGGTCCTCGGCGAAGCAGGCATCCACGGGACAGGCCTCGACGCAGGCATCGCAGTCGATGCACTCCTCCGGGTCGATGTACAACATCTCGGCAGCCTCGTGGCCTGGCTCGTCGGGCGTCGGATGGATGCAGTCGACGGGGCAGACCTCGACACAAGAGTTGTCCTTGGTGCCGATGCACGGCTCGGCGATCACGTAAGCCATTCGCTTCCTTCTGGTCGGGTTCCGGAGTGGGGCTGCATATTGTACGAAGCGATGGCCCCAACCCAAGGCGTCCCATGCTGCTCCTGACCGGAGCCACCGGCCAGGTCGGCTCCGCCCTGCTCAGACGCTTGGTCGACGACGGCGAAGACGTCAGGTGCCTGGTCAGAGACCCGAGGCGGCTCGGCACGATGAGGGTAAGAGTCCAGATCGCGCTCGGCGACCTGACCGACCCGCCGTCGTTCAGGAACGCACTGCGCGGCGTCGACACGGTCGTCCACCTGGCGGCCACGATCAGAGACCAGCGCCGAGGCTCGATCGAGGAGGTCGACGGGATCGCCACCTGGCGGATCGTCAGGGCCGCCCAACGCGCCGGAGCCTCACGCTTCCTCTTCTTCTCGACGCTCGACGCCTCAGGCCACCACCGCACCCGGTTTCACCGGGCCAAGGCCGCCGCCGAGCAAGCTGTCTTGGAGTCCGAGCTGGATTGGACGGTCCTTGCCCCGTCCCTCATCTACGCCCCCGGCGACCGCTGGCTGACGCTGCTGGAACGCCTCTCGCTTGCCCCGGCGATGCCGCTGTCAGGCCTTGGCAAGGCCCGCTATCAGCCCCTCTGGGCCGAGGACGCCGCCGCCTGCGCAATCGCCGCCCTACGCGACCCCCTCAGCGCGGGGCGCCGTTACGAGCTGGCCGGCCCGGAGACCTTCAACCACGAAGAGATCGTCAGGCTCGTGCTCGACGCGATCGCCAGGCCCAAGCCGGTCCTCAAGATCCCCACGCCAATCGTCTCGAGGGGGCTCCGACTGCTGGAGCGAGCGCTCGGCGAGCGCGCCTTCGCGACCTGGGACGAGGCCGAGCTGATGGAGTGCTCGGCCCTCGCCGACCGCGGCGCCCACGACGTCGAAGAACTGCTTGGCGGTGCCGCCCCGAAGGCGATGCGGGCGGTGCTTAGCGCTGCTTGATCCGCCTCAGGACACCGGCGCGCGCCGCCCGGCCCACGGCAGCGCCTCTTCAAGCTGCGTGGCGAGCGCGAGGAGGCCCGCCTCGCCGGCGGGTCGGCCGACGAGCTGGACGGCCAAGGGCAGACCGTCCTCGCCCTGATACAGCGGCACCGAGATCCCGGGGTGCCCGGAGGCGTTGAAGATCGGCGTGTACGGCGTGAACAGGCCCGACCGGCTGAACGTCGACATCGGGTCGGCCGCGGCCGCGTCGAGCGTGCCCAAAGGCAGCGGGCGCTCGGCCAGGCTGGGCGTCAAGAGGGCGTCGTAAGGAGCCATGAACTCTCCCAGGCGTCTGGTGTAGGCCTGCAACTGCACGGCCAGGCCGAGACCCTGGGTTGCGTTCAGGTTTTTGACCATCGAATAGATCGCCCAGCTCAGCGGCTCCAGATCCTCGGCCTCAGGCTCGCGGCCGGCGATCATCCCGGAGGCGTAGACGGCCAACGAGATGTAGATCGAGAAGACCACGCCGAACAGCTGCTCGGCGCCGGCAACCTGCCACGGCGGATCGACCTCTTCGACCTCGTGGCCCAGCGAGCGCAACAGGCCGGCGGCGTCCTCGACCGCCTGCGCGGCGAGAGGATCGACGGTCGCGTCGGGAACCGGCGGCAGCGTCGTCATTGCGATCCGCAATCGGGTCGGCAGGCCACCAATCGCCCGCCCAGCGGAGACCGCGAAGGGCTCCGCCGGCGGCGGCGCCCAGGTCGCGTCGCCGGGCTCATAGCCGGCCAGCACGTCAAGGATCGCGGCCGTGTCGGCGACCGTCCGCGTGAGCACGCCGTCGCACTCGATCGGCGAGTCGCCGAGGACCGGCGCCAAGGAGATCCTGCCGCGCGCCGGCTTCAGGCCGACGAGGCCGCAGCAGGCCGCCGGGATTCGGATCGAGCCGCCGCCGTCGTTGCCGTGGGCGACGGGGACCATGCCGGCGGCCACGGCGGCCGCCGCCCCGCCGGAGGAGCCGCCTGGCGTCCTTTCCAGATCCCATGGGTTCCTCGTAGGTCCAAAGATCTTGGCCTCGGTCGTGGGCAGGATGCCGTACTCGGGCAAGGTCGTCGTACCGACGATCACGAAGCCGGCCGCTCGCAGGCGCCTGGTCACGTTGTGGTCGTGGTCGGCCACGTACTCCTTCATCAGCTCACAGCCGTTGGTCAAGCGCAGGCCGGCCACGGCCCTGTTGTTCTTGATCGCGATCGGGACCCCCGCGAACGGGCGCCCGTCGTCGGGACCGATCTCGTCCGCCGCAGCCAACGCCCTTTCGGCATCGACATCGACGAAGGCGTTCAGCTCGGGATTCAGCTCCTCGATGCGCCCCAGCGAGACCTCGACCAGCTCGCGTGCCGAAAGCTCACCGGAGCGAACCATCCCGGCAAGCTCGATCGCCGGCCTGAACATCAGATCGCCGTCTGCCATCGGCCCCTCCTCATCGCCAAAGAACAGTCATCATATGGGCCTGCTCAAAAGGCAGCGGGGCGGCCCGCCCAGAAGGCGGCGATCCGTCAAGCGACGAACTTAGAAAGCGAGTTTCAATGAGCGCAGTAGAGACAGCAGAGCCGGAGGTCCAGTCGGGCCTCGAGGGCGTCGTCGCCTTCGCGACCGAGATCGCCGAGCCGGACCGAGCGGGGGGCGCCCTGCGCTACCGCGGCGTCGACATCGAGGAGCTGGTCGGCAAGGTCCCTTACGAGCAGGTCTGGGGCCTTTTGGTCGACGGTCGTTTCAAGCCCGGCCTGCCGCCAGCCGAACCGCACGCGCTGACCGTGCGCTCCGGCGACCACCGCGTCGACGTGCAGTCAGCTTTGGCGATGCTGGCCCCGGAGTGGGGCTTCGGTCAGCTGATCGACATCTCAGACGAGGAGGCCAGGGACAACCTCGCGAGGGCGTCGGTGATGGCGCTCTCGTTCGTCGCCCAATCCGCGCGCGAGGCCGGCCAGCCGCCGGTGCCCCAAGAGGAGATCGACCAGGGCGTCACGATCCCCGAGCGCTTCTTGATCAGGTGGCGCGGCGAGGCGAACCCGGACCACGCGAAGGCGATCGACGCCTACTGGATCTCCGCCGCCGAGCACGGCATGAACGCTTCGACGTTCACCGCCCGGGTCGTGGCCTCCACCGGCGCCGACATCGCGGCCGCGCTGTCGGCGGCGGTCGGCGCGCTGTCGGGGCCCCTGCACGGCGGCGCGCCGTCCAGGGTCCTGAAGATGCTCGAAGAAGTCGAACAGACCGGCGACGCCGAGCGCTGGGTCTCAGACGCCCTTGACAGAGGCGAGCGTTTGATGGGCTTCGGGCATCGCGTCTACCGCGCCGAAGACCCGCGGGCCCGCGTCCTGAGGCGCACCTGCGGGGAACTGGGCTCGCCGCGCTTTCAGGCAGCCGAGGCCCTCGAGAAGGCCGCGCTCGCCGAGCTGCAGGCACGCCGGCCCGACCGGGTCCTGGCGACCAACGTCGAGTTCTGGTCGGCCGTCGTCCTGGACCTTGCCGAAGTGCCGTCAGACCTGTTCACACCGATGTTCACATGCGCCAGGGTCGCGGGATGGTCGGCCCACATCCTCGAGCAGAAGCGCGAGGCCAAGCTGATCAGGCCGACCGCAAAGTACGTCGGCGAGGGGCCCCGGCCGGTGGACGCGGTCGGGGGGTAGGGCGGCGCGGTTCGCACCGGCGTTTGGGTAGTCGCGGTTTGTGTAGCACGCCACCCGCCGCCGGCCAGGAGACCTCCGTGATGCCGCCCGCGGAGCGGAGCCGGTGGGCTGGAAACAATCGCGCGAATCGCTGGCGATTCGACGGGCCCGTGAGTAGTGTGGGCTCCTCGTGTGAAGTCAACGGCGACCTAGGGGATGCCTCAGATGGGAAGACTGCTGAACGTGACGACGTGCTGCATGCTGCTTGCGGGCCTGGCGACGGCAGGCTGCGGCGGATCGGGATCCACACAGTCCTCTGCCACAGAGGCCGCCAGTACCGGCGCCCCGTCAACCCAGGCAAACGCCAAACCGACACCCACAGACAAGACGACGACCGCGGGCACGTCTCGGTCTGGATCAACGTCCGCAACCGCCCGGGCAAAAACTTCCAAGAAGGCGCCCTCCGCTGTCGCACTGAAGCTTTCGATCCCGGGGCTACTGGGGAAGCAGGCTGCCCTCCTCAGTCGTTACACGTGCGACGGCAAAGACATATCGCTGCCATTGCGGTGGAGCGGAGTGCCTCACGGGACGGCGGAACTCGTTCTCTTTGTGGCCGAACTCAACCCGGTGACCGCCGAAGGAACCTACTCCTGGGCGGTTGCCGGCCTGCGGCCCACGCTCAGAGGTCTCGCCGCCGGGCAGCAGCTGCCCGCCGGCGCGGTCGTCGGCCGCAACAGCGCCGGCCAAATTCGCTACACGGTCTGTCCCGCGAAGACACACCCCAACCAGGTATTCATTGCTCTCCTGTTTGCGCTGCCGCACTCCGTGCACGCAAAGCCCGGCTTCTCGGCCAGCGCCTTGGAGAGCACGATGGAAAAGGCGACCATCAAGCCCAGGGGCGAAGCCTTGTTCACCTACACGCGCAAGTAAGCTCGGGCCTCACCGACAGGCCGGTGGCCAGGGAGAGTCGGTGCCTGCAGGTCGTCTTCGCCGGCGAACAGCCAAGGATTGCGCTGACCGATGACATCGCCCTGGAAGCGCTTGGTGGCGCCGTAGACGACCCAGGTCGTGTCGACCGCGCCGTAGACCTCCATGACCCGCAGCCTGTCAGGGTGTTCGCGAGCGTAGTGCAGGTGCGTCAGGCCGGCGTCGTAAGCCCCGGCCAACAGGTTGCGCCCGATCACGGGCTTCGATGGCTGATCGATGATCTGAGGCCAGCGCGAAAGGTCTGTGTAGCCGCGGGTCGCCGACACGATGCCGAGGCTCTTGGGATCGGCGACGTCGCTGCGCACGAGCAAAGCCAGCTCCTTGGTCGGATACAGGAACGTGTCGATCACGAAAACCTCGGTATGGAAGCGCTCGGTCACGAGATGGACCTGGACGTGGGCCGAACACTGCACCAAAAACGTGTCCGGACTGCGCCGGACCCGCTCGATCGCTCCGAGCAGGTCTTCGACGAGGACGATCTCGTAAGAGTCGATCCCCTGGAACCGGAGGTAGTTCAGAAGCGCGTTTTCGTGACAGGTGCCGGCCGGTCCGAGGGTGATGAACGTTGGCGCCATCAGGCGGCTTGCCCCCCTAGCTCCCCCTCGGCCGCCATCAGCTCATCCTCCATCTTGCAGGTGGCGCCGATCAGCAGTTCGAACAGCGAGTTCGTAAAGTCGGCGGGCAGGTCAAGGTCGGAGCCCCTGGCCAGGTAGCGCGAGCGCACCTCCTCGACGCGACCGGGTTGCATCATCGGGATCTCGTGGTCCTTCTTGTAGAAGGCGATCTGCCGGCAGACCTCGAAGCGCTCGCCGAAGGCCTTCGCGATCGTCTCGTCGAGTTCGTCGAGGCGGCGCCTGTAAGGCTCCAGGCCGGAGGACGCGCCGCTCATGAGGCCTCGCCTCCCCCGAGCAGGCCCGCCGCGAAGGCGCGGCCGCATTCGGCGAGTGACCCGAGCGCGTAGCCGCCCTCCTGGACGATGCACACTGGCCGGCCCATCTGGGCGATCAGGCGCCCTATCCGAGCGAAGGCCGGCGCCCGGAAGTTCCAGCAGCCGTGGGGATCGTCCTCGGCCAAGTCATAGCCAAGCGAGAGCACAATCGCGTCCGCATCCTCGGCGAGCACCGCAGTGAAGCCTGCGAGCGCGTCGAGATAGGCGTCAGGTCCGGGCGGGTCGCGGAAGGCGATCAGGTGCTCGCGCTCGCTCTGCGCGCGCACGCGCTCCCACGGCAGGTTGGCCCCGGTCGCGCCGTGCAGCGAGTGCAAGGTGACAGCATCCATGCGCGCCACAATCGCGCTCGTGCCGTTCGGGTAATGCAGATCGAGGTCCAAGATCCCGACCCTCGCGACGCCGCCTTCGCGCAGCGTGTAGGCGGCAGCGGCGGCGTTGTTGAGGTAACAGTAACCGCCCAGCCAGTCCGGTCCGGCGTGATGGCCGGGCGGCCGGCACAGGGCATAGGCGTAGCGCGCCCCGGCCAGAACGCGGCGGGCCGCCGCGATCGCCACCCCGACGGCCTCGTACGCGCTCGCGACGGCCGCCGCGTGGACGGGCGTGTCGGGCTCCAGGCCCGGCTGGGCCAGCTCGGCGAGCAGTTCCGGCTCGTTGTGACGCGCGCGCGCGAGTGCCCGCAAATAGTAAGGCTCATGCAGCGAGCGCACGACGCGCTCGACGTCCGCCGAACCTGTGTCGGCGGTGTCTGCGAGGACTCTCGGGTGGCCGCGCAGCCCGGCGCCGATCTCTTCCAAACGGCGGGCGTCGTCATAGCCGGGGACACGCCGTCCGGCCGGGTCTAGTATCCAAGGCACGGCGCCCGTACGCGCGCGCGCGTGCTCGACCAAAACGAGTTCAGCGACCACCCCGGCCGGGATGAGTTCGGCGGCGGCCAGACCGGCCGGGCGCCCGAGCGCGGAGGACGGCTCGAAGGCGACCTCCGCCATGCCGTTGCTCACGAGAAGGTCCGCCGCATCCGGGGCCCAAGCGGCGAGAAGCCGTTGCGAAGGTAGAAGGTTTCGGTCGCTTTGATGTTCTGAAAGCTCTTGCGCGGCAGGCCGACCTCCGCCCGAGACATGCCAAGCTCGCCGGCAAGCTCACACAACGAGGTCACGAGTTCCTGGCCGATCGCGTGGCTGCGCCAGGCTGGGGCCACCCACAGATCCTGGATCACCGCGTACCGGCCCGGCACGTGCAGCGCGATCTGGAAGCTCGCGACGAGCACGCCGACCACGTCTCTACCGTCGGCCTGCGCCAAGAGCAAAGCCCCACTCGAGGAGTCCTCGTGCAGGGCTTCGGCCGCCGCGAGCATCTCGGACTCGGGCGGAGGCGTCGAGCCAAGCTCGATGAGCAGCTCCCCGACGACCGCGACCACCGCCCTGAGGTCCTCCACCCGCGCCCGCCTGACCCGGACCGTCCCGGGCTGGGGCGCCGCCGCCGCCCCAGCCCCCGGTCCCGGCACCGCGGCCGCGCCCGGCGCCAGCGCAGCCCCTGGCCCCGCCCCGGCCTCCGCCTCCGGGCCGGGCCCCGGTCCCGGCCCGGACTCCGCGGCGGCCCCAAGTCGCGCGGCGGAACTCATGCCGCCTGGGCGGTCGAGGAGGGCGAGGCGGGCTCGAGCTGGACGGTCAGAGCCTCGGGCGCGTCGCTGCCGGTGACGGCCTGGGCGATCGCGGCCATCGGCGCGCGCGCCTTGAGCAGGATCTCGGCGAACTCTTCGTCGGGATCGGACTGCATCACGATCGCCCCGCCGGCGCCGATCGTGGTCAAGCCCGAGCGCATGACGATCGTGCGGATGACGATGCTGAGATCGACGACGCCGTCGAGGCCGAAGTAGCCGATCGCGCCGGAGTAGACGCCGCGTGCCTCGCGCTCGATGTCGTCGATGATCTCCATCGTGCGCAGCTTCGGGGCGCCGGTCATCGAGCCGCCGGGGAAGCAGGCGCGCACGCACTCGGCCGGTGTGCGCCCGCGTTCGAGCACGCCGCTGACTGTCGAGATCAGCTGGTGGACGGTCGTGTACGGCTCGACGACCATCAGCTCGGGGACGCGGACGCTGTCTATCTCGCAGACGCGGCCAAGGTCGTTGCGTAGGAGGTCGACGATCATGAGGTGCTCGGCGTAGGTCTTTTCGTCTTCGGCGAGGCCGTTACGGAGCTGCTCGTCGAGGACGGGGTCCGGCGAGCGCGAGATCGTCCCCTTGATCGGGCGCGCCTGCACGCGCCGCTGGCGATCGACCGACAGGAAGCGCTCGGGCGAGGAGCTGAGGACGGCGGCGTCCCCGAGCTTCAGGTAGGCCGCGAATGGAGCGGGGTTGACGCGGCGCAAGACGCGATACAGCTCGAACGGGTCGGGGCTGGCGGTCGTCGAGATTTGGTCGGTCAGACATACCTCGTATGACTCCCCGGCGGCAAGCGCGGCCTGGCAGCGCGCGATGTCAGCGAGATATTGCTCGCGCCCGCGCCCGCAGCGAAAGACGACCGGCTGCTCGGGCGGCTCGTGGCTTACAGGTGCCGCCGCCGCGGCTCGCGCTTCCCGCGCGGAGTCGGGCTCGTCGAGCAGCTCGAGGACGGCTGCTTCGGCTTCGTCAAGCCAGCGTTCGACGTCGTCCTCTTTGCCTTGATGGCATACGGCGAAGAGGTCGGTCCGGTGGTCCGAGTGATCGACGGCGACGACTCGGTTGGCGAGCATCAGGGTCGCGTCGGGCATGTCGGATTTGTGCGCGTTGGTTGAGCCGCAGTCGGCCTTGCACTCGTAGCCGAGATAGCCGACGAACCCGCCGAGCAGGCCGCCGGCCGGCTGGGCGGGCGGCTCGATCGCGCGGTCGTAAAGCTCGCGGTCGAGGATGTGGAAGATCGAGCCGCGCTCGATCTTGCTGGTATCGGCGCGATGGGTTGTGGTCATTCCGGCGGCGGCGTCGTACTGCAGGATGCAGCGGTCGCGCCCGAGGCTGGTGCCGAGGTATGAGTTCTGCGCAAGGGGCGTGGGCGCGTCGGCGGAGTCCAGCCAGAAGGCGTGGTCGGCGTCGCCGAAGAGCCGTTCGAACAGGGGCTCGGTGTCGGGCTCGCCCGCCAGCGAGCGGCTGACCAAGCGCACACCCGACTCGCGGCGCCGAGCGCGCCGGCGCCGTCGCGGCGAGACGGAGGCGGCCGAGGCCGACGGGCCGTCGACGCTGTGCAGCCGCGGCGGGCGGTTGCGATGGCGTAGGGCGAGCTTGTAGAAGTTGGCGACGAGCCGGCGGCCGTGCTCGGTGGCGACCGACTCGGGATGGAACTGGACGCCCCACAGCGGGCGCTCGCGGTGCTCGATTCCCATCACGACCCCGTCGTCGGTCCAGGCGGTGACGCGCCCGGAGTCGCCGAGCGGTCCCGTTACGGCGAGTGAGTGGTAACGGACGACAGAGAAATCTTGGGGCACTCCGGCGAACAGTCCTTCATCGAGATGCTTGACTCTGCTGAGACGCCCGTGCATGACGGTCGGGGCGCTGGCGACCACGCCGTCGAGCACGTGTCCGAGCCCTTGGTGGCCGAGGCAGATACCGAGGACGGGCGTCTCGCTGAAGCGCAGGATGTCCGAGCAGACGCCGAAATCGTGCCAGCGCTCGGGACGGCCGGGCCCCGGGGAGAGCACGATCGCGTCGAAGTTCCAGCGCGAGAGGGCCCGCCAGGAGACCATGTCGTTGTGGACGACGATCGGCTCTTCGCCGGAGACGGCGGCGAGCAGGTGAAAGACGTTGTATGTGTAGGAGTCGTAGTTGTCGACCAGCAGCGTGCTCACGGTTGCGTGTCTCCCCAGATTGCGTGATTGTCAGACGGTCTCCAAGCCCAAGCCCCGGGCACTGCGATCGAGCAGGGTGTGCACGACCCGCTCGACGTGCTCGTCACGGTCGCGCTCCAAATACCAGCGCGAAAGGTGCTTGAGATAGTGCGCGAGCGGGCGCACGTCGTAGCGTTGAACTGTGAGGCGCAGGTAGCGGCGGTACAGCTCGGATTGGACGACCGCGAAGCGGTAGTCGGGATCCTCGACCGGCCGCCGCCCGCTCGATGTTCCGCGCAGACCGGTCCGCGCGCGGGCGCGGACGAGATCCCAGCCGAGGCTCTCCTCCTCGCGCAGCAACCGGTCCGGGTCGAAGTCGATGCGCGGCGCGACCGGGTGGGGCAGGAAGTAACCGAGCGCGATCGCCGCGGCGATCCGTTCGGGCGCCGGGTGCGATCTGCGTATGGCGCGGCGCTCGGGATCTGAGTCGATCTGGGCGTCGAGCTGGTCGGTCAGCTCGTCGATCAAGAGGGCCCCTTCGCTGGAGGCCAGCGAGCGCTTCTGGCGGGCGACCATCCCGTTGAAGATGTCGAACGTCGGGTGGATTTCGCCGTTGCCATTGCCGTTTCCGTTGCCGTCACCGTTCCCATGCTCGTCGCCGGCGCTCCCCGGATCGCCTCGGCCGTTGCCCGAGCTGGCGCCGGCGACGCCAAGCTCGTCCATCAATTTGCGCCGGCAGGTAACGTGGGAGACCCACTCGGTGCCGCAGACCTGCATCGAGGTCATGTGGGCCAATTCGGGCGCGGCCATCCAGTAGGCGAGGGCGCGCATGTGCTGAGTCGGCAGGCCATCGGCGCGCACGAGCGGGAACTCGGCGAAGTCGCGTAGACCGGTCGGGTAGAAGACGACACCGTCCTCACGCCTGCGCAGGCGCCCGTCGCGAAGGCCCGAGGCGGTCAGCTCCGCCGCCTCGGCCAGGAAGTCGGACTCGAAGAAGACGCGGTCGAAGGCGATGCCGAGCCGCGCGAGCGTCTTGCGCTGACCGGCGATGACCCAGGCGCGCGTCTTGTACCAAAGCTCGAGCGCTTCGCGTTCGCCGCAGAGCACGCGTTTGAGCAGCTCGTCGGCGGCGTCCCCGCGCAGGGTTAGCTCGCGGGTGAGCGAATCCTCGGGGTGCTCGATCTCTTGGCCGCCGAGCGAGCGCCCGGCGGCAACGTAGTCGGCGTAGCAGACACCGACGAAGTGGTCGCTCTTCTCTTCTGCGCTCGGCCACGAGCCCTCGTGCCGCCCGCTGGAGAGCACGCCGGCCATCGCCTCGCCCATACTGCGGCCGGCGTCGGAGATGAGGCTGCGGCGCTCGACCTGGGCGCCCGCCTGAGCCAGTGCGGCGGCGATGGCGTTGCCGATGGCGAGATTGCGAAGGTGGCCCGCGTGCAGCGCCTTGGTCGCGTTGGCGTCCCAGAACTGCACCGAGAAGCGCTCGCCGGGGACGAGGTCTGAGAGCGTGGCCTCGGCGCCGGCGCCGGCCTCCAGGGCCGCTCCGGTCGTCTCGATCCAGTCGTCGCTGAGGCGCAGCCGCACTCCCTCGCCGTCGTCGCTGACCTCCTGCACCCAAGGCTCCTGTTCGATCTGGGCCAGGGCCTGTGTCGAGTCGGGGTCCTCGCGCCAGCGCTTGGCGCGCGGGACGAGCTTCACGTCGCAGTTGTGGTGCGGGCGCCGCGGCGCCCGGGCCGCCCACGGCGCCTGGGTCTCGGATGCGGTCGCACTCGAGAGCCCCTCGAAGTAGTCGAAGAGGTTGAGGGTCATCGGCTGTGCTGTGCGAAGTGGTTCTCCATAGCCATGCACCAGCCGGGGCTCGAACCCGGATCAACGGCGTTTAAGGCCGTCCCTTTAACCGATTAAGGCACTGGTGCTCGTAAAGCCGATCTGTCCGTTCACTTATGACGCCTGACGAATAAGAACAATCATTCGTACATTCGCGCTCTTGACGGACGCATCGGGTATGATAACCAGGCAGCGGATTCGCGCAAGCCGGCCGCTTGGAAAATTGGCCGAGGAGATCCGGGCGGAGCAAAGAAATGGCTTTGGCAAGCGGATAATCGAGAGAGAAACAGGGGCGGCAAAGACGGTGAGAGGGAAACAGTGGGGCACCCAGGCAGCCTGCGATGAATAAGAGAGAAACATGAGCGCCAAAATCTGGCGCGCTCCCGCCGCTATCAACGGCGCTCGGTCGCTGCCCCCCGGTCCGCGGATGCCGAGTGCCGTGCAGGCCATCGCCTGGATGTGGCGCTCGCTGCCCTTCATGGAGCGTTGCCGGCGGCGGTATGGCGACGTCTTCACCTTGCGCGTCCGCCATGGCGGCACCTGGGTCCTGCTGAGCGACCCCGAGGACATCAGACGCGTGTTCACCGCCGATCCGGCGAGCCTTGGCGTGGGCGAAGCGAACACGCTGCTCGGCCCGGTGCTCGGCCCGCGCTCGGTGATGTTGCTCGAGGAGCCCGACCACATGACCCGCCGCAAGTTGATGCTGCCCCAATTTCACGGGCGCGAGGCCTTCGACGAGTACGGCCAGATGATGGGCGAGGTGGCGCGCGAGGCGATCGCGGATTGGCCGCGCGGTCGGGCCTTCGAGCTGTGGCCGCGGATGCAGGAGATCACGTTGGACTCGGTCATGACGGTCGTGTTCGGCCCGCCGCGGACCGACTCGCTGCGCAGGCTGCGCCAGCAGTTGCGCGAATTGACCGACCTGATGAACAGGCCCAGACGGCTGAGCCTCCTGGCGCTGCTCGGGCCGCGCTCGATGGTCGGCGACCCCGAGTTCAGGCAGGCGATGGACAGGGTCGAGGAGGCGGTCTTGGAGGAGGTTCGCAAACGGCGCGAGCAGCCGGTCGGCGAGAACCGCGATATCGCTTCGATGCTGGCGGGAGCCCTCTACGAGGACGGCTCGCCGATGACCGGCCAGGACCTGCGCGACGAACTGGTGACCCTGCTCCTTGACGGGCCGACCTCGACGTCGCTGGCCTGGGTCTTCGAGCGGCTGCTGCGCCATCCGGACAAGTACGAGCGCCTGCGCAATGAGGTCCAAGCGGGCGAGCGGGAGGACTACCTGGACGCGGTGGTGCGCGAGACGTTGCGGCTCTGCCCGCCGGTGCCGATCGTCGTGCGCAAGCTGCTCGAGCCGATGCGACTCGGCGGCTATGAGGTGCCGGCGGGCACGATGGTCGCCCCCTGCATCCATCTGGTTCACCGCCGCGAGGACATCTACCCGTACCCGAAGCGCTTCATGCCGGAGCGATTCATCGAGCGGCCCGCGGGCACCTACACCTGGATCCCGTTCGGCGGCGGCGTCAGGCGCTGTTTGGCGGCCAGCTGGGCGCTGCTGGAGATGAAGCGCGTCACGAAGACCATCCTCGAAGAGGTCGAGCTGATCGCCGCGCGGTCCTCGTCAGAGCACGTCAGGAAGAGCGCGATCTCATACAGCCCGGGCCGGCGCGGCCTGGTCATCGTCAGGGGAGGCGGCCTGCGCACGCGGGGCCGGCCCTCGCCCGCGACCCCGAACTCGCGACTCTCGAGGCAGGCGGCAGCGGCGTGAGCGGCCAGACCGACCGTACTCCCGACGTCGACCTGCTGATCGTCGGCGCCGGCGCCAAGGCGACGGCGATCGCGGCGAAAGTACACGTGCTGAACAAGCTCGGCCTGGGGCCGATCACGTTGCGAATCGTCGAGGTCAACGAACCGGCGGCGTCCTGGACGGGGCGCAACGGCATGACCTCCGGCGAGGAGCCGTTGGCGATCCCGCCGATCAAGGACGCCGGTTTCCCGTACCAGAGCAACCACAGCTTCGGTGAGACCTATGGCGATGAGATCGACCGCGCGATGATGCGGTTCACCTGGCAGCAGTACATGATCGAGAAGCGCAGATATGTGAGGTGGGTGAACGCCGGCTCGCCCTCGATCCAGCACCGAACGTATGGGCACTACCTGGCGTGGGTGCTCGAGCGCGCGACCGAGGGCGTGCAGCTGGTGTACGGGCGCGTAAGGAAGGTTTCGCTGCGCTCGCGGGCGCAGCTGGAGGACACGGACGGCGAGCATTGGGAGATCGACGTGGCCGACTCCGACGGGTGCTCGGTCTACGCGGGCAGGGCCCTGGCATTGACCGGTCCGGGCGTGCACAGGCCGTTCCCTCACGACCGGCAGGCGGCGTCGCGCATCTTTCATTGCGATTCGCGGCGCGTCGAGCTGGCCAAGATCCCGATCGATCAGAGCGCGGAGATCGCGATCGTGGGAGGCGGCGAGAGCGCGCTCAGCTGTGTCGCGTTTCTGAGGGCCTTCAGACCCGACGCGATGCTGACGGTCTATACACCGGCGCTGCCGCTCAGTCGGGGCGAGAGCTTCCTCGAGAACAGGGTCTTCTCGGACCCTGACGAGGTGAGCTGGGAAACGCTCGACGAGCGTACGCGCCAGGACTTCGTCAGGCACTGCGACCGCGGCGTGTTCGACCCGCAGACGCTCGCGAGCATCGCTTACGACGAACACTGCCGATTCGTGACCGCGCGCGTGAGCTACGTCAGGGGCAGCGATCGAGGTCGAGGCGTCCTGGTCGACTGCAGGCCCGCCGACGGCAGCGACGCGAGCATCCCGCACGACTATGTCGTCAACTGCACTGGCTTTGACCTGTTGGAGCAGCTGCGAGGGCTGTTCGAGCCTGCGCTGCGGACGGAGATCGAGCGTCGCGTCGGAGCGATCTGGGACAGGCCGCCGGGCCAGGCGGTCCCGATCGGGCGCAACCTGGAGCTGGCCGGTATGCGTCCGCGACTGTACATCCCGGGCCTGGGCGCTTTCAGCCAGGGGCCGGGCTTCGCGAACCTGGGGTGCCTCGGCCTGCTCGCCAACCGCGTGCTCGAGCCGCTCTGTGCCGCCGGGCGCGCACACGCCAAAGAAGGGCAAAGTCCAATCAGGGAGGTCGTTTGATGCCGTCACGCTCGCGCCAGGTCCGCCGCGCCGAAGCACGCAAGGCCCAAACCGGCAAGCAGTCCCGCTCGTCGGGCAACGGACGTGGGACGAACTCGGGCGGGGGCGGTCAAGGCCCAGGCGGGCTCCTGCGGCGGATCCCTCTCTACGGTTGGATCGCTGGGGGCGCCGTCGTGGTGGTCGCGGTCGTCCTGATCGTCGTTCTCTCCGGCTCGAGTTCGTCGGCAAGCGCGAAGCTGACCGGCTCGGGCTTTCCGAACGGGAACGTCTCGAACACGCGCTACACGACGGGGCCGATCGACTCGAGCACGGTCTCGAAATTGGAAAGCGCGTGGACGCTGCCGCTGACCGCGAAAAGCCAGTACGGCAGCTACTCGGCCTCGCCGGTGATCTCGAACGGCGTCGTCTTCTCCCAGGACCTGGAATCCAACGTCCAGGCGATCGACCTGCAGACGGGCAAGGTGATCTGGACCAAGAACTACCAATCGCCAGACCAGGGGCCGAACGGGATCGTCGTGCAGGGCGGAATGGTCTACGGGGCGACGGCTACGTCCGCGTTCGCCTTGAACGAGCAGACCGGCGAACAGGTGTGGCAGGTGACGCTGGCGCGCAACGAACACGAGGGCATCGACATGGCGCCCGGCTATCACAACGGGGTCGTCTACGTGTCGACCGTGCCGGGCAACAACAACAAGTTCTACGGCGGCGAAGCGATCGGGGTCCTGTGGGCGCTCGACGGCAAGACCGGCGCCAAGCTGTGGCACTTCGACACGGCACCCGAAAACCTGTGGTCCAGCGAAAACTCGAGCGTCAACTCGGGCGGCGGGCTTTGGTACACGCCGGCGTTCGACGCCGAAGGCAACATGTACATCGGCACCGGCAACCCGGCGCCGTTCCCGGGCACCGAACAGTTCCCGTGGGGGTCGAGCAGGCCCGGGCCGAACCTGTACACCGACTCGATCGTCAAGCTCGACGCAAAGACCGGCAAGCTCGAGTGGTACTACCAGCTGACGCCGCACGACCTCTACGACCACGACCTGCAGGACCCGCCGATCCTGATCAACGCCGGCGGCCACAGCGAGGTGCTCGCGGCCGGCAAGTCGGGGATCGTGATCGCGCTCGACAGCTCGACGGGCAAGCTGCTCTGGAAGCGCTCGGTCGGAATCCATAACGGCCACGACGAAGACGGCGTGTACGCGATGAAACAGGAATACTCGAAGCTGAAATTGCCAGAGACGGTCTATCCGGGACTGCTCGGCGGGGTGATCGCGCCGATGGCGAGCAACGGGACGAGCGTGTTCGTGCCGGTCGTCAACCACCCGGTCACGTTCACCAACCAGACCGAACCCCAGGAAAGGGGCCCGAGCACCGGGGAACTGGTGGCGCTGAACGCGGCGACCGGAGCGGTCGAGTGGGACCACAAGTTCTCGGGCTCCGCTTACGGCGCCGCGACCGCGGTCAACGATCTCGTGTTCGCGACCACCTTCGAAGGCAACGTGTACGCGTTCAAGGCGAGCAACGGCGAAGTCGTGTCCGAACTGAAACTGCCCGCCGGCACGAACACCGGCGTGGCCGTCTCCGGCAACATGCTGATCGCCCCCGCCGGGCTGGCGCTCGAAAGCGCGCAGACGCCTGAAATCGCCGCCTACAAGCTGCCGTGAGCGCGGTAGTAAGAGACAGCAAAGTCTTCGTGGCCGACGGGCCCCGCCGCGCCCGGCAATGCGATTCGCCAATGCTGGCCTGATCGTTGGCGCGGTCCTGAACACCGGCGCACCGCGCGCCGTCTCAGCCCTTTGGCGACATGGCGCGCGGGGCTTACCCTGCGCCCATGGCCACGATCGCCCCCAATGCGCCGAGGGCCGGGACCGCGCCCGTGCAGGGCGAAGACCTGCTGGTCGTCATCCCTGCCTACAACGAGCAGGGACGCGTCGGCGAGGTCATCGCCGACGTAAAAAGGGCGCTGCCGAGAGCCGACGTGCTGGTGATCGACGACGGATCGGCCGACGGCACCGCAACCGAGGCCCGACAGGCGGGTGCCGCGGTCCTGCGGCTGCCCGTCAACTCCGGCTACGGCGTGGCCTTGCAGACCGGTTACAAGTTCGGCGTGCGGGCCGGCTACGCGACGATCGGCCAGATCGACGCCGACGGCCAGCACCGCGCCGAGTATCTGACGACGATGCTGGAAGTACTCGAACGCGACGGCGCCGACGTGATCGTCGGCTCGCGGTTTCTGGGAGGCGACGGCCACTACAAGCCCTCACTCGCCAGAGTCGCCGGCATCCGGCTGTTCGCGCGTCTGGCCTCGCTGCTCACGCACGAGCGAATCTCAGATCCCACTTCCGGCTTTCAGATGATGCGCAGCCGCGTTGCGAAGTTATTCTGCTCAGAGGTCTACCCGACCGATTATCCGGATGCGGATGTCTTGATATTGCTGCATCGCACGGGCTATCGCGTCCATGAGATACCGGTCCAGATGAGGCCGTCGCCCGGCAAATCGATGCACTCCGGACATACCGGCCCTTATTACATGTACAAGATGCTGCTCTCGATCTTCGTGACGCTGCTGCGGCGGGGCGTGAAGGCCGTCCCGCGGGCAGAGCTTGTGCCGTGATCGCCGCCGAGCCCGGTCCCACGATCAGCTCCAACCTGCGGATCGTCGCGATCGCGGGCGGCCTGGCCTTGCTCGTCTTCATCGTCGAGCTGGTCAGGAGGCGGCGCCTGAAGGAGGAGTACTCGGTGCTGTGGGTCGTGACGGCGCTCGTGTTGCTGTTGTTGGCGGCCTGGGGCGGGCTGCTGCGCGACCTCACCCACCTGATCGGCGCCGGCTCGCAGGCGAGCGCGCTCTACTTCTTCGGCATCATCTTCATCGGCTTGCTGCTGCTGCACTTCTCGGTGCGTGTCAGCAACCTCGAGCGCCGGGTCGTTGTGCTCCTGCAGGAGGTCGCCTTGCTGAATGAGCGTCAGCGCCAAAGCGGAACGCCCGCCACGCGATCGTCCGGGCGGGCCAAGCGCGACGAGCTGGGGGAAGGCTCCCTCCCGGAGAGCACGCCCCGCGAGAACACCTCGCGCGAGGGCACGCCGCGCGAGAGCGCCCACTCCGAAGGCCTTTCCGCGGAGAGCACGGTCGAGCGCACGGACAGGGTAGGCGTGAAGTGAGCATCACCGACCGGCCTCACGAAGAAGACCACAGCCGCGGCTACTTCCAGGCAACGGCCAGGCTGGCCGAACTGATCGACACTGCGCTGATCGACCGGTTGGCCCGCGGGCTGGCGGAGCTTAGGGAGCGCGGCGGGCGCCTGTTCCTGCTCGGGGTCGGGGGCGGCGCCGGCCATGCCTCACATGCGGTCAACGACTTCAGGAAGCTGTGCGCGATCGAGAGCTACGCCCCGACCGACAACGTGTCCGAGCTGACGGCCCGAACCAACGACGACGGTTGGGAGAGTTCGTTTACCGGCTGGCTCGAGGTGTCGAGACTGGGCCCGTCTGACGGCTTGCTTGTGTTCTCGGTCGGAGGCGGCTCGCGCGAGCACGGCGTGTCGGTGAACCTGGTCAACGCGATTGGGCTGGCGCGCGCGCGTGGCGCGGCTGTCTACGGCGTCGTCGGCGCCCCCGGTGGGACGCTCGGCGAGGTGGCGGATCTGGCGATCACGATCGATCCGCCGGCCGCGCTCAGAACTCCTTTGGTCGAGTCCTTTCAAGCGGTGGTCTGGCACGCGCTCGTCTCGCACCCGGAGCTGGCCGTCAAACAGGGACATTGGGAGTCGCTTGCCGGCCTGGCCCTGACCAACGGCTGAGCGCTCGCCATCGTTTCGATGATCGGCCTGACGCCCGCCGACAGCGACCTGCCAGGAGCCCGCAGCCGCACGGCCGGCGTGTTCTTGGATCGTGACGGCGTGCTTAACGAGCTGGTTTTGGATCGGGTCTCGGGTCGGCCTGAGTCGCCGTTGCGAGTCGCCGACGTCCGCCTCATCCCGGGCGCGGCCGCGGCCGCCGCGGGCCTGCAGCGACTCGGCTTTGCGATCGTGTGCGTCTCAAACCAGCCGGCGGCCGCCAAGGGAAGGGTCTCCGAAACGGAACTGCTGGCCGTGCACGATCGGGTGATGGAGTTATTGCTGGCGGAGGGCGTCCAATTGGCGGCCTCGCGCCTGTGTTTGCATCACGAGCAGGGGATCGTGCCGGCGCTGACCGGGCCGTGCGACTGTCGTAAGCCGGCCCCCGGGATGCTGATCGAGGCGGCGCGGGCCCTGTCGATCGACCTGCGAAGTTCGTGGATGGTGGGAGACACCGACGCCGATGTGCAGGCTGGTAAGGCCGCCGGCTGTAAGACCGCTTTGATCGAGCATCCGGGCAGCGTTCACAAGCGTTTGCAGGCGATTTCAGCCGATCTGAACGCGCGGAGCCTTGCCGAGGTCGCCGCGCGCCTGGGCGTCGCGAGGATCGGCTCGATCTGAGCGAAGCGAGCGCCTTTATGGTGGCCTTCGTTCGTGAAGGGTTCACCATGCTCGATCAGATCACAACTCGGATATTCGCCGACGGCGCCGAGCTGGACGGCATCCTGGCGCTCGCCGCCGATCCGCGCATCTCGGGGTTCACCACCAACCCGACCTTGATGCACAAGGTCGGTTTGACCGACTACGAGCGTTTCGCGAGGGAGCTGTTGGAGCACGTCGACACGCATCCGATCTCCTTTGAGGTCTTCGCCGACGAGGCCCCCGAGATGCGCAGGCAGGCTGACCGGATCGCCTCTTGGGCAGACAACGTGTACGTCAAGATCCCCGTGACTTCGACCAGCGGCGAGTCGATGGCGCCGCTGGTGCGCGAGCTGTCTGAGAGCGGGATCAAGGTCAACGTGACCGCGCTGTTCACGACCGCCCAGGTCGAATTGGTCGCGGCGGCCGTCGCCGACGGGGCGCCTTCCTACCTGTCCGTGTTCGCCGGGCGCATCGCCGACGCCGGGGTCGACCCGCTGCCGATCGTCGCCCGCTCGCTCGAGATCATGCGCCAGGCGCCAAACGCCGAGCTGATCTGGGCCTCGCCGCGTGAGATCCTGAACCTGATTCAGGCCGATGAGGTCGGCGCCCACATCATCACGATCACCCATGACCTGCTCAAGAAGCTGGACTGCCTGGGCAAGAGCCTCGAGCAGTACTCGTTGGAGACGGTCCAGATGTTCCACAGCGATGCGCTCGCCGCGGGCTTCACCTTGTGAGACGCGTTTGCATCACAGGGGGAGCCGGGTTCATCGGCAGCAACCTGGCCGACGCGTTGATCGCCAAAGGCGTGGAGGTGTCGATCCTCGACGACTTCAGGACCGGGCGCCACGAGTTCATCGCCGACGCGCTTTGCCATCAAGGGGTCCAGCTCTTCGAGGGTGACGTGCTCGACGAGGCGATCCTGAGAGATGCCTTCAGGGGGTGCGATTGGGTCTTCCATTTGCAGGCAAACGCCGACGTCAGACGGGGCCTCGAGCATCCTGACCGGGACCTGCTGCAGAACACGTTGGCAACCGGGCGCGTGCTCGAGGCGATGCGGGCCGAGCGGGTCAGCCGGATCGCGTTCTCATCGACGGGATCCGTGTACGGCGAGCCCGAGGTCTTCCCCACTCCGGAGGACGCGCCGTTCCCGATCCAGACTTCGCTGTATGGCGCGTCCAAGCTGGCCGGCGAGGGCCTGATCGAGGCCTACGCGGCCGGCTTCGGCTTCACGGGCTTGATCTTCAGGTTCGTGTCGATCCTCGGCGAGCGCTACACGCACGGCCACGTGTTCGACTTCTATAAGGCCCTGCGACGCGACCCGACGCGCCTGACGATCCTTGGGGACGGGCGCCAAGAGAAGTCTTACCTATACGTCGGCGACTGCGTATCGGCGATCCTCACGGCCGCCGAGCACCACAGCGACGAGCCCGGCGCCCACGTCTACAACCTGGGCACCGACGAAACGATCGTCGTCGACGACTCGGTAAAGATCATCGCCGAGCACCTTCAGCTGAGCCCCGCGATCGAACACACCGGCGGGCGGCGCGGCTGGACGGGCGACAGCCCGCTGATAAAGCTCGACACGGCCAGGATCAGGGGTCTCGGCTGGCGGCCGGAGCTGACGATCGAAGAGGGCATCGCGCGAACGTTGGACTGGCTTGCCACCAACGAGTACGCCTGGCGCGAATCGCCGGCCGACACCGCCTCAGAGCCGTCAGCCGAGCGCCCGGCGGAGCCGGTGCGATGAGCGTGATCTTCAGCAGGGCCCCGCTGCGAATCTCGCTGGGCGGCGGCGGCACCGACCTGCCCTCCTACTACAAAGCTTACGGCGGCTTTCTGGTGTCGGGCGCGATCGACAAGTACGTGTATATGCTGATGCACACGGCCTTCCAGAGGCGCTACCGGATGAAGTATTCCGAGCTGGAGGAGGTCGACGATATCGGCGAGATCAGGCACCCGATCCTGCGCGAGACGCTGTTACGCCACTGGCGCGGAAACCCTTTGGAGATCGCCTCGGTGGCCGACGTGCCGGCCGGCACCGGGATGGGCTCCTCTGGCGCTTACACGGTCTGCCTGCTCAAGGGCTTGGCCTACGCCAGGCGCCAGTCGATCACCCCGCAAGGCCTGGCCGAGGCGGCCTGTGAGATCGAGATCGGGGCGCTGGAAGAGCCGGTCGGAAAGCAGGATCCGTACGTGTCGGCGCACGGCGGCATCTGCGCTTACACGTTTGGAGCCGACGGGACGGTCGAGGTGGCGCCGCTGGAGCTGGACCAGGAGACGTTGCGGCGCCTGCGCGATCACCTGCTGCTGTTCTACACCGGCGAGGCGAGGTCCGCCGCGGACGTGCTCTCCGACCAGGACACCAGGTCAAGGAGCGGAGACGAGCAGATGCTCGAGAACCTGCACGCCACCAAGGAGCTGGGCCTGCGCAGCCACGAGCTGCTGCGGGACGGCGACCTCGAGGGGTATGCCGAACTGATGCACGAGCACTGGGAACACAAGCGAAAGCGCTCGCCGGGAATGAGCGACGAGCGCATCGACGGCCTCTACAAGCTGGCCCGGCGCAGCGGTGCGATCGGCGGCAAGCTGGTCGGAGCCGGCGGCGGCGGCTTTCTGCTCGTGTACGCGCCAAGGACGGAGGACACCAGACAGGCGATGGCCTCGGCCGGGGCGGACGAGCTGGCCTTCGACTTCGAGTTCGGCGGCGCCTATGCGAGCGAGTACACATGACCGGCTTGCGCGTCGGGATCATCGGTTGCGGCCTGATCGGCTCCAAGCGGGCCTCTGCATTCGGGCCGGAAGACGAGCTGCTTGCCTGCTTCGACCTCGACGAGCGGGCCGCGCGCACCCTGGCCGAGCGCCATCGCGCGAAGGCTTGCGCGAGCGTCGAGGAGCTGCTTGGCACCGCGCCGGACGTCGTGGTCGTGGCGACCGTTCACAACCGTTTGGCCGAGCTTGCCGAACGGGCGCTTTCAACGGGCGCGCACGTGCTCGTCGAGAAGCCGGCCGGTATCGGCACGGCCCAGGTCGATCGCCTGATCGCGGCCCAGCGCGCCGGCAAGCGACTGGTCAAGGTCGGCTTCAACCACCGCTTCCATCCCGGGATCGAGCGCGCCGTCGCGGAGGTCGCGTCCGGCCGCCACGGCGAGCTGATGCACCTTAGGGGGCGCTACGGCCACGGCGGCCGGCTCGGCTACGAGCGCGAGTGGCGCGCGGACCCGGAGCGCTCGGGCGGCGGCGAGCTGATCGACCAGGGAATGCATCTGCTCGACCTCAGCCACTGGCTGGCGGGGCCTTTGCCACTGCACTCAGCGCTCTTGAGGACCCACTTCTGGGATGTGCAAGTCGAGGACAACGCGGCCTTGATCCTCGGCGAAACGCACTCGCGCGACGCTCCGTGGGCGCTGCTGCACGTGAGCTGGACGGAGTGGAAGAACATGTTCTCGCTCGAGATCTATTGCACCAAAGCGAAGCTCCAGATCGACGGTTTGGTCCGCTCTTACGGGCCCCAACGACTGCGCATCCATCGGATGGGCCCCGAACTCGGGCCGCCCCAGACCGAGGAGATCGCTTACGGCGAGGAAGACCTTTCGTGGGCCCGCGAATGGCGGAACTTCAGCGCCGCGATCGCGGCCGGCGACGAGCGCCTCCTGAACGGCGCCCTGCCCGACGCCCGTTACGCGTGGGAGCAGGTCGAGGCCGCTTACGCGGCGCAACAACACTTTTCAGGGCGCGAGCAGGTGCCGGCATGAGAGACCGGGCGCGTGAGGATCGCAAGCCGCTCGCCGCAAACCGCCCGCTGGCGGGCGTCGAAAAGACGCGCCGGCGGGCGGTGATCACGGGCGGCTCGCGCGGGATCGGAAAGGCTGTCGCGCTGGCATTGTCTGGGCTGGGCTGGAAGGTGTTGCTGCTCGCGCGCGACATCGACGCGCTCGAGGCGACCCGCGGCGAGCTTGTCGGCGAAGGCCACGAAACGTTCGCGCTCGACGTCAGCGACGAAGCCGGCTGGAAGCGCCTGGCGCCGAAGTTGGGCGTTCTCGACGGCCTGGTGTGTGCGGCGGCGAGGCTCGACCCGGTCGGGCCGATCGGCAGCTATGACGCCGCCGACTTCAAGCGCACTTTCGAGATCAACGTGTTCGGCACGCTCCTCGCGATCCAGACCTGCCTGCCGGGTCTGCGGGCTGAGCACGGTGCGGTCGTCACGTTCAGCGGCGGCGGGGCGACCAAACCGCTGCCTAAGTTCGACGCTTATGCCGCCTCCAAGGCAGCGGTGGCGCGCCTCAGCGAGAACCTGGCGGGCGAGCTGGCCGGCGAAGGTGTGCGGCTCAACTGCGTGGCGCCCGGCTTTGTGGCCACCGACATTCATCAGAGCACGCTCGCGGCCGGTCCCGAACGCGCCGGTGGCGCCTACTACGAGCAGACGCTCGCCGAGCTGCAACGCGGCGGGGTACCGGCCGGCGAGGCGGCGGACCTGGTCTGCGAGCTGTTGGAAGGCGACCCCGAGGCGCCCTTCACCGGCAAGCTGATCTCCGCGCAATGGGATGACTGGCGCGATCCCGACTTCCGGCGCAGGCTCGCCCAGGAGCCCGACCTGGGAACGCTCAGGCGGATCGACGACCAGCTGTTCGCGGCGACCGCGGCCAAGGTGGGCGCATGAGCGCGCCCTCGGCTAACAGCCTCGCGGACAGCCCCACCGGCCCGCCCTCCGCCGGCGAGGTCGCGGCCGGCGGCGAGGTCAACTGGTCGGAGAGTCTCGAGGAGCTGCACGAGCAGAGCAGCCGAACCCACTTCATCGACGTGTGGACGCGCCGGGCGATCCTAGCGCGGCTGGGAGCGCTGCCGGCCGGGCCAACGGTAATCGACCTGGGCTGTTCGACGGGGCATCTGCTCGTCGATCTGCGGGACGCTCTTCCTGAGGCGGGCCTGATCGGCGTGGACATGGTGGCGAGCGGGCTGCGCAAGGCCCGCGGCCAGGTGCCGGATGCGAAGCTGCTTCAGGCTGATGTCTGTGCGCTGCCGCTCTCCAATTCGAGCGTCGACGCGGCCGTCAGCGCCAACCTGCTCGAGCATGTTCCCGACGACGAGCGCGCGCTCGCGGAGATCTTCCGGGTGTTGCGCCCGGGAGCACGAGCGTTGATCGCCGTGCCCGTCGGTCCGCACAACTATGACTACTACGACCGCTTCCTCGGCCATGAGCGCCGCTACGCGAAGGGCGAGCTTGCGGGGAGAGCGTCGGCGGTTGGCTTTGAGGTGCTCGACGACGTTCACCTCGGAGCATTGCTGTACCCCGCGTTCTGGGCCACCAAGCAGCGCAATCGTCGGCGTCACGGCGGGCTCGAGGGCGGCTCGCTCGAAGCGAAGGTGAGAGCCGACATCGAACGTACCGGCGACTCTCCGCTGGGACGCCTGACATGCGGCGCCGAGGAGCGGTTGCTTTCTGTCGGCGTCAGGCTGCCCTTCGGGATTCGCGGCCTGACCGTCCTGGAACGCCCGTCGGGCCAGATCGCCGGGCGCACGCTCGGGGGGGTCCGGTCGCGTCGTGGCCGGGACCGCGGCGTTGCCGCCAATTCGGAGAGCGGCACAGGGGGCGAGCGGTGAGCGACGGGTCGCAACTGAAGAGCCTTACACAGCCGCGAAGCACGCCGAGGCGCAGAAGCTCGGCCCGGCAGCGAGCCTCAGACGAGACCGGTGACCGGGGAACTCGCGAAACGCTGAGCGTTGTGATTCCCGTCTACAACGAGCAGGAGAACGTGCGCTCCGCTTACGAGCGCGTGCGCGCAGTGATGGATCGGCTGGACGTCGATTGGGAGCTGATCTTCAGCGTAGATCCGTGCACAGATAAGACCGAGGAGCTGATCCTTGGCCTACGCAAAGAGGACCGGCGCGTGAAGATGCTCAGGCTCTCGCGCAGGTTCGGCCAGCCGATGGCGACGATCGCCGGTCTCGAGGCAGCGAGCGGCGATGCGGTGGTAGTGATCGACTGCGACCTCCAGGACCCTCCTGAGCTGATCGCCGAGTTGCTCGAGCGCCGCCGCGAAGGGTACGACGTCGTCTATGCGCAGCGGCGCTCGCGCGCGGGCGAGACGATCCCTAAGCGAATCGTCGCGGCGCTCGGATACAGGTTGATCAAACGGATCGCGGATGTCGAGATCCCGCCGAATACGGGCGACTTCAGGCTGATGAGCAGGCGCGTCGTTGACAACGTCGTCTCGCTGCAAGAGAGTCACGGCTTTCTGCGCGGCCTGGTCGGGCTCGTGGGCTTCCGCCAGACCAGCGTCCTCTACGATCGCGACGCGCGGGCGGCGGGAGCCAGCAAGTACAACCGCTTTTGGGGCTCCCTGGTGATCGGAGTGAACGGGATCGTCGGTTTCTCACGCTATCCGTTGCAACTGATCTCGATCGCCGGGATCTGTCTGTCAGCGATCGCCTTCATGCTCGCGCTCGCCTACCTTGGTTTGAAGCTGGCCGGCGTGAACTTCCCGCTCGGCAACGCGACGATCGTGATCGTCGTCGCCTTCTTCAGTGGCATCCAACTGCTCTCGCTGGGTGTGATCGGGGAGTATGTCGGGCGGATCTACGACGAATCGCGTAACAGGCCCAAGTACATCCTCGAGTCCCGCCACGGCTGGGATGAGTAGCCGCTCGACGAAGAGGCCTCGCCAAGAGACCCGCCAGGCGAGCGCTGGCGATCGGCCGGCGGTCGAAGAGCTGCCGCCCGTTTGCATCCTCGCCGGCGGACTCGGCACGCGCCTGGGCGAACATGTTCGCGAGACACCCAAGCCATTGCTCGAAGTAGCCGGTGAGCCCTTTCTGATGCATCAGTTGCGCCTGCTCGCCGCACACGGCGCGCGCACCGTCGTCCTTTGCGTCGGCTATCGCGGCGAGCAGATCGAGGAGCGCATCGGGTACGAGCGTTTCGGAATCGGAATCAGCTACAGCTTCGACGCCGTACCTGGAAGGGATGGCACGCTCGGCGCGATCAGGCGCGCGCGGAGACTGTTGGGCGAACGCTTTATGGTCCTTTACGGGGACACCTACCTGCGGATCGACTACCGAGCGGTCGCGTCTGCCTGGGCGCGGAGTGGTCTGCCGGCGGTGATGACGGTGCTGCGCAACGACGGCAGATGGGACAAATCTAACGCCGTTTACCGCGACGGCATGGTCGTTCGCTACGACAAGCGCTTGTCTGATCCGGATATGCGTTGGATCGATTATGGCCTTGGCGGTCTCACTGTGGATGCGCTCGATCGAGCGCCGGCGCGGGAGGAGGACCTGGCGGCGCTATATGGGCAGCTCGCCGAGCGGCACGAGCTATTTGGCCAGGAGGCGAGCGAGCGCTTCTATGAGATCGGCACGCCCTCGGCGCTGGCCGAGGCCGACGCCTTTCTGCGCCGCTCACTCGCCCGCTGTTGACATGCCGGAACGGGCGCCGAGGGGAATCGTCTCAGGCTCTCGGGGTCTTTTCACCCCCGACTCCGGCCCGCTTGTGCAGGGCGCTCGCTTTGCGCTCGCCGGTGGCATCGTTGCCGTGACTTACGTGAGCACCACCACGTTGCTCGCCGACGTGCTCAGCGTGCCCTTCCAGGCGGCGTTGGCGGTCGGGTTCTGTGTCGCTCTGATCGCCCACTTCAGTCTCCAGCGACTGTTCGTATGGACTCGTAGCGAGCAGTTCGCACTGCCCTTGCACCATCAGGCTGGACGCTATCTGGCACTCGCCCTGGCGCAGTACGGCCTGACGGTCGCCTCGACCTCGCTGCTACCGGCGGCTCTGGGGGTCTCCGCGGGGGTCGTCTACCTGGCGACGGTCGCCCTGGTGAGCAGCATCAACTTCCTGCTGTTTCGCCACCGCATATTTCATGCCAGAGAGCCTGCCACGGGAACAATCGACCCGCCGGCCGCATAGAACCCCATGATGCGATAAAGCGTATAAGTCAGAGACATGCCGGACAGCAACGCGCTCTAGGCGCGCCAAGCCGATGCTGATGAAACGTGGCTTCACGGACGACGGCAGGCAAGGGGTCCATATCGTCATCACGACACGCCGTCGGACCGATTTTTCGTATGTAGCCTACGACGCTTGAGCTTTCTGCGCCCAACCAGCGACGTGGCCGCGCCACCCCAAACACCGCGAATGATTCGCACGAGTTGGATATCGCGCCAAACTCGGAGGTCCTTGTCGACCTCGGTCGCGATCGACATCGCGATCGGGACGCTCGCTGTTCTGCTCATCGCCTCGCCGCTGCTTTTCACGCACGACGGATTTGCTCCTGACCTCACGAGCGATATCTGGACGGTCGCCGCACAGCAGCACCAGATCGCCGGGCACCTGTTTCCGACACTGTTCTTGAATACGCAACAGCTTGGGGTCTTCGACCCGCAGTTCGCCTTCTATGGGGGCTCGCTGTTTGCCATCACCGGAGCGCTCGCCGTGATCTTTGGCGGATCTACGATCTTGGCGTTCGAGATAGTCACCGTGGCCGCGATCGCGGCCGCCTACGGCGGCCTCTTTTGGATCGCCCGGCAGCTGGGTGTGAAAGGCGTGTTGGCTCACGCGCCGGCGCTGGTGTTCGCAACAAGCGCTTACTACGTCACCGACCTATATGGTCGAGGGGCGTGGGCCGAGTTCATGGCCGTCTCGGCATTCGTGCTGGCGCTGGCGGCCTCGCTGCGGTTGATGCGCGGCGCTTGGCGCTTCGGGCCGGCCATCTGCCTGGTGGCGGCCAGCGCGGTGTTCAGCGGCAGCCACAACGTGACGCTCCTGCTCGGCTCGACGCTCACGGCTCTAGCGCTCACCTGCTACTGGCTTGTGAGCGGGCGCTCCCGGCAGTTGCCGTGGCGGCGCGCGGCCGGCGTCGGCGGGCTGATAGCGCTTGGCGTGTGCCTGAACGGCTGGTTTTTGATTCCGGACGTGAGCTATGCCCACGACACTCTCATCAGCGGCAACGAAATCGGGTGGAGCGCGACAGGATTCTTCAATACGTTCAGTGTCATCTTCGACCCGCTGCGGACGGTGCCAATCGAATCCGAAACGCCCGCGCTGTATGTTCAAGCCCCGGTCTTTGCGCTGATCTGGGGACTCCTCGCGCTCCCGCTGGTGTGGCGCGAGCGACGCTTGCGAGCCGGTGTCGTGACGGCGCTGATCGCGCTCGCGGGCCTGCTCGCGGTGATCATGTCCTCGGCTGTGTATTCGCTGCTGCCGAATCTCTTTCAGCAGATCCAGTTCCCGTATCGACTCCAGACGTACGTGACATTGGCCTGTGCGGGCCTGGTGCTGTTGGGTGTGCTGGCGCTCAACCGCCGCGCCGAGAGCGGCCGCGCTACGCGCGTCGATCACGGGATGGTGGCCGGGCTATGGCTCGTCGTCGCCTTTGGCCTAGCGCTCAGCGTATGGCAGCTCTGGGTACCGAACACGCACATCGAAGGGGGCTACTACGCTTCTTATGAAAACCGCGCGGAAGCCTTGCGCGGACCATCGACTGCCCTGCCGAAGTCGTGGTACGCGCCCAACAACTTTGGCGATCGAAGCTTGCCGATCGTCGTGGCCAAGGGAAAGGGCGCGTTCGACCCTACGAAGGTGAGCGGCGATCGCCTGGCGGGAGTGGTGTCACTCCCGGCGAACCCGGAACCGTTTGCGACGAACATCGCCGGTGGGCCGTACCTGGTCCATGTCGCGGGCGGCATGCGCGTGGTGGGACGAACCCAGGCAGGCTATCTGGTACTTCAACGCAGAACTTACGGCTCGCGGCCCGTTCACGTCGAACTGACCCCGCAACTAAGCACGCCCGTCGCGCTGGGACGGTTCGCCACCGCGGCGGCCGCAATCGTACTGCTGGCACTGGCGCTGGCGGCTGTTGTGCGTAGATGGCGGCGGCGGTCCGCCGCGACCGCAACCCCATAGCCCTCGGGTCGCTAGCCGCCGCCGGTCATGACCTTTCGGGTCGCCACTGGCCTTCGCGCTACTGGCCCCCGCGCCCGGCACGTCCCCGCAATGCCAGCCAGAGCCCATACCAAAGCCCGGCGCACATCGCCAGGAGCCAGTTGGGGCCGATCCAGGCGACCGTCAGCACGTCCGCGCGGTCACGACGCAGCGCAGCGGTGATCGCGGCGAAAGGCAACGGTGAAACGAGCGCGGCCCTGACGGCCAGGCGCGGCCGGCGCAACGCCAGCGCGGCAGCGAGCAGGCTGATCGGAAAATAGGCGAGCACGAGCGGGAAGAACCGGGTGCCGGGACGGCCGTAGCTGTCGAGGAAGGTCTTGCCGCGGTGAAAGACGTTGTGCATGAACGCGCGGTAGCCCTCGTGCGCGACGTAATTGCAGGCGAAGTTAGGCGAAACGTTGATCGGCTGGCGTTCGGCAAGGAGTCTGATCAGGCCGGTGTCATCGCTGGCGTCGCGCATGTCGGCGTAATAGGAGGTGAACTCGGCCTTCGCTTCGAGCAGCAGCGAGCGTGGCGCCAAGAAGCAGGTGGTCGCCTTGGAGAAGCGATCGTAGTCCTCCATGCCGAAGCTGGTTGTGCGGGGCTCTGAGTAGTAGTGCCACCAGACCAGCGGGATGATCACGCTCCAGAACCGCCCGTAAGGGTTCTCGACTTCGAAGTTGAAGTGCGCCGACCAGATCGGCAGGTCCTGCTCGCCGGCGATCCGGTCGCTGACGAAGCGCAGCGAGTCGGGCGCGATCGAGATGCGCGAGTCGAGCAGCAACACGAGATCGCCGTTCGCCGCTTCGATGCCCTGCCGGCGCGCCGCGAAGCGCCCGGACTCCTCCTCGTCGAGCACGCGCAACGGCAGCGGCGGTTCGAGTCCCATCAGCACCGTTCGCGTCGGCTCGTCGGCGACGACGACCACGATCTCAGCGCGCTCGAAGCCGGAGCGCTCGACGGCGAGCGCGGCGTCCTCGATCGTGTGGCCGATCCAGTCGGGCTGGTTGAACACGGGAATGACGATCGAAAGCGACGGCATGGACATGACGTCAGATGATCTCACGAGCCGAAGCTATTTGAAGCACTCGATTCGAGCGCCGTTCCGCCGATTTTTAGGTACTCAGAGTGAGAAACAATTCGAGGTCCGATTATCGGCGAGCGGGCCACCGAGGCCTGTACGTCGGTCGGCGAGCGAGGGTCGGCGGTAGAGTCCAAGCCAAATGACCTCGCAATACTTGAGCAAGGAATATCAGAAACAGTTTTGGGCAAACACGAAGAACGCTCGCGGGTTCGACCACCCCGTGGTCGAGTGCTTCGCGCGGCAGCGCATCGACTACCTCGAACAGCACATCGACTTCAAAGAGATCGGCTCGGCGTTCGACGTCGGCTGCGGAGACGGCTTTGCGACTTACTACTTCGCAAAGCTCGTACCGGTGGTCGAAGGCGGAGACATCTCCGAGCTGATGCTCGAGCACAACCCGGTCGACAGGGATCTGCTGAAGGTGATCGACGCCGAAGACCTTGACCTGCCTGACGACTCCTACGATCTGGTGTACCTGTGGGAGGTGCTCCACCATCTCAAAGACCCGCGGGCAGCAGTGCGCGAGATGGCCAGGGTCAGTAAGCGTTACGTGGTCCTGTTCGAGCCCAACCGCGCCAACGTGATGCAGTTTGGGTTCGGCCTGCTGAACCGGCAGGAGCGGGGCACGCTGCGAAGTTCGAAAACGTACCTGCAGGGGCTGGCAAGCCAAGCCGGGCTGGAAATAATCGCTTGCGACTACTGCGGCAAGATACCGCCCAACAAGACCCCGAAATGGCTGTTCGATGTCGTCAAGCGGCTGCCGTTCAGATCCAACCGCGTGACGGGCATCTCGATCGCCCTCATCGCCCAGAAGCGCGAGAGCCCGGCCGCCTGACCAGCATTTCGGCGGCACTCATCGCCCAGAAGATCGACCGGTGAACCACCTGAGCAGGCCGCGCGAGCCGAGCGCTTCGTGGACCTCGGGCGGCACCATGCCGATCAGCTGGCCGGCGCCCAGGAAGAGCCCGCCGGCAAGGGCCGCGGCCAGCAGATCGGGTATCCCGGGAATCGCGAGGGCCGCGCCGGCGAAGGCGGCCGCCAGGGCGACCCGGCCCAGGAAGCGGGCCCGCACGACCACCTTCACGTCGCAGGCGCGCAGCCGCCAGTAGATGAGAGCCGCCAGCGAGGCGTCGCCGAGCACGCTGGCCGCCGCCCCGCCCCGTGCGCCGAAGGGACCGACGAGTGCAACCGCGAAGACGGCGACGGCGAGCAGGCCGAGAACGTTCGTGAGGATCAGCTCGCGCTGGCGGCCGAGGGCCAGCAGCGAGACCGCCCATATCTGGACGAGCGCCCCGAACAGGAGCGCACCGACCTGAATCCTGAGGACCGCTCCGGCCGGCCGGAAGGCGTGACCGCCGATGATCGCCATCACGGGCTCGGCGGCGCGTGCCGTGACGAGCACGAGGAGCACCCCGGCGATGACGGCGCCCTCGCTGAGACCCTCGATCGCGTAGCGCAAACGTGCCCGGTCATCGCGCGCCGCGGCTGCCAGCAGCGGCAGCGCGACCCCGGCGACGAGGATCGGCAGGCTGATGAGCGCTTCCATCGCGCGCAGCGAGCCGCCGAAGTAGCCGGTCTGTTGGGGGTTCGATATCAGCGACATGAGCAGGATCACGAGCCTGAAATAGACCTGCCCGAGCACGAGCGCCACAGCCAGGGGCAGTGCTTTGCCGAGCAGCGCTCGCTGCTCTGGGCGATCCAGGCGCGGGCGCACGAACGCCGTGGCGCCCAGCAGCAGCGGCACGACAGCGAGGACCGTTAGGCCGACGAGGAGCAGGACCGCGAAGAACGGCGTCAGGCCGGCGCCGAGCGCGACGAGCAGGGCCACGCCAAGGAGCGAGACGACCTGCTTACAGAAATCGACGGCCGCGAGACCGCCGTTGCGCAGTTCGACGGTGAGCGGCAGCAGCAGCGCGTCGGCGAGAGCCACCACATAAAGACCGGCGCCTGCCACGAGAATGCCGATCCGCATACTCGACGGGTAGCCGGCGAGCAGGGTGAAGCAGAAGATCACCGCGATCGCGAAGGGCGTCACGAGGAGCCGCTGCCCGAGAACGTTGGCCATCAACGCCCGGCGGCCGGCCGGCGCGCGCAGGGCCAGCTCGCGACTGGCGCTCGTGTTCAGCCCGAGGTCGACCACGCTGGAGGCGACCGCTACGAGCGACATGACAGTCACGTAGAGCCCGGACTGGGCGACGCCGAGATGTCTCAACAGCAGCGCGGCGGTGCCGACGCCGGCGGCGATGCCGGCCACGTTGCCGAGCACACGCCAAGCGCTGCCACGAATGACATGGCCGCCGGCCTCGGCGGAGCTGAGAACGTCCTCGACAACGGTCTGCGATCCCATCGGCTCGGCGAGCGTACCCGGCCCTTGCCGGCCCGCCCTTGGTCTGGGGCGCGTTTGCGGGCATTTTCGGGGCCTCGGAGGCCGGCAATCGCAGTCGGAAACAGAACCCTCGTTTTTGGAGCCCGGACGGTCCACCGTTCGGGCTCCTCGGAACCCGGCCCGAAGAAGTGTTCTACTTTTTTTGAAAACTACTTATGTATATATAAAAAGCTAATACGATCGTAGTTTTGAAAAAGAGTAACAACGTTTTCAGGGCTCGGCTCTCTATGTCCGCAACACAGAAGAGGCCCGGCAACACGCTGCCGGGCCTCCCCAAAGCCGACCTCGCTCGGGCCGGCACCGCTCCCGCGACCGGCGGCCCCGCGGCCGCCGGTCGGCAAAAAGCGGCGCTGACTACATCATGCCGCCCATGTCGGGCATGCCGCCGCCCGGCATGGCCGGTTCCTTTTCGGGGCTCTCGGCGACGATCGCCTCGGTGGTGAGGATGTTCTTGGCGATCGAGGCCGCGTTCTGGAGTGCTGAGCGCGTGACCATCGCCGGGTCGATGATGCCTTCGGCGACGAGATCGACGATCTCGTTGGTCGCGGCGTTCAGGCCCTGGCCGTTCTTGGCCTTGCGGACGTCGTTGACGACGACCGAACCCTCGAGGCCCGCGTTCTCGGCGAGCTGACGAAGGGGCTCCTCCAGCGCGCGCAAGACGATGCGAGCGCCTGTGCGCTCGTCGTCGGAACCGTCCGCGGAGGCGCCGTTGTCTGAGACGTTGACGGCCTTGGAGGCCTGCAGCAGGGCCACCCCGCCGCCGGGCACGATGCCCTCCTCCAGGGCCGCTCTGGTCGCCTGGAGAGCGTCCTCGACACGGTGCTTCTTCTCCTTCATCTCCGTCTCGGTGGCCGCGCCGACCTTTACGACGGCGACGCCGCCGGAGAGCTTGGCCAGCCTTTCCTGGAGCTTCTCGCGATCGAAGTCGGAGTCGGTGTTCTCGATTTCGCTTTTGATCTGGTTGATACGGCCCTTGATCGCCTCGGCATCGCCGGCGCCGTCCACGACCGTGGTCGTGTCCTTGCCGACTACCACCCTGCGGGCCCGGCCGAGCTGAGAGAGCTGGGTGTTCTCCAACTTCAAGCCCATCTCCTCGGTGATGACCTCGGCCTTCGTGAGGATCGCGATGTCCTCGAGCATCCGCTTGCGCCGATCGCCAAAGCCGGGGGCCTTGACGGCGACGCCGGTGAACGTGCCGCGCAGCTTGTTGACGACGAGCGTCGCCAGAGACTCGCCCTCGACGTCCTCGGCGATGATCAGCAACGGCTTGCCCGACTGGATGACCGCCTCGAGCACCGGCAGCACGTCACGGACGGAGCCGATCTTGGAGTTGGCGATCAGGATGTAGGGATCCTCGAGTGTGGCCTCCATGCGGTCCTGGTCGGTGACCATGTAAGGGGAGATGTAGCCCTTGTCGAACTGCATGCCCTCGGTGAACTCGAGGTCCATGCCGAACGTCTGGCCCTCCTCGACGTTGACGACGCCGTCCTTGCCTACCTTCTCGATCGCGTCGGCGATCACGTCGCCGATCTCTTCATCGCCGGCTGAGATCGTCGCCACGCGGGCGATCTGGTCCTTGCCGGAGACCTCCTTGGACTGGGAGGCGATGTTGGCGACGACCTCGTCGACGGCCTTCTCGATGCCGCGCTTGAGCGCCAACGGGTTGGCGCCGGCGGCGACGTTCTTGAGGCCCTGCTTGACGATCGCCTGGGCCAGGACGGTGGCGGTGGTGGTGCCATCGCCGGCTACGTCGTTGGTGGCGGTGGCCACCTCGCGCACCAGCTGGGCGCCCTGATTCTCGAAGACGTCCTCGACCTCGATCTCACGCGCGATCGTGACGCCGTCATTGGTGATGGTAGGGGCGCCGAACTTCTTGTCGAGGACCACGTAACGGCCCTTGGGGCCGAGCGTGACCTTGACCGCGTTGGCGACCGCGTCGACCCCGGCCTCGAGCGCCTTGCGAGCGTCGCCGTTGTACTTGATGTCCTTGTGAGCCATGTAAATCTCCTTGTTTGACTGAAGAGGGGCCCGACTCGCCGGCCTGCGGCCGGCTGCGCCACCCTCTTACGCGACCTTGGCGAGGACGTCTGACTCGCGCAGCACGAGCAAGTCCTCTCCGTCGACCTTGATCTCGGTGCCGCCGTACTTGCTGTAGAGGACCTCGTCGTCCGCTTTCACGTCCAGCGGGATGCGCTTGCCGTTGTCGTCGAGCCTGCCGTCTCCGACAGCCAGGACCTTGCCCTTCTGTGGCTTCTCCTTGGCGGTGTCGGGCAGGACGAGACCGCTGACCGTGGTCTCCTCCTCCTCGATCGCCCGCACGATCAGCCGATCGCCCAAAGGCTTGAGCTTCATATTGAAAACCTCCGTCTAGAGAGTGCGACCGGCGACCCGCTGGGATGGGGCCGCCCCTTTTGGCACTCCCGCTATGCGAGTGCCAATCACTTGCTCAATATATAGGAAGCTCGGCCAAATTCAAGTCTGATTGGCAGTCGCGTGACGAGACTGCCTGGACCGGCGGTCAGTTTTGGGCCCCGCCGAACCCTTTCATCGCTTCGGTCATGCCGGCCGGCTTGTCGAGGATCTGGGAGAACCGGACGACGGTGACGATGTCTTCGGTCGAGACCGAGCGGCCGTAAATCTGTTCGAGGAAGTGGATCAGCTCCTCGTGGCGCCTGAACTCGGGGTTGTCGTGCTTGATGTCGCGCGGCGAGAGGTCGCCGAGGGCCATGACCTCGACCTGGTCGATGACCGCTTCGAAGATCCGTTCGCGGGGCGAGTACTGGTAGCCGATCGTGACCAGGACGGCCTGGTTCTTGCGGTACTTGGAGGACTTGTCGCCGAGCCTGATCGTGGCGGTCTTGCGGCCGCGCAGAAGCTCGTCGGCGAAGATGGTCGAGTAGAAGTTGAGAACCTGCATGACCAGGGCAGGCTACCGATCTCGGCGGCGCGGGCGGTTTGAACCGCCTCCGGGTCCGTCGGCCGCTACCGAGGCGCCGAGCGTTTGCAGGGCTCTGGCGAGGATCTCGCGCTCGCCTTCGTAGCTGAGTTCGGTGAGACCCTTGCGCAGGTCGATCCAGTCGGCCCGCTCGACCTCGTCGTCGTGGTCGGCGAGGTCGCCGGAGACGTAACGGAACAGGAAGAAGTCGACCGACTTGGAGACGGTCTTGTTTTCGCGTCTGTACCAGTAGCCGATCTCGCCGAGGTCGGCGATCAGCTCGACGCTGACACCCGTCTCCTCGCGTACCTCGCGGACCGCCGCCTGCAGAGCATCCTCGCCCGGGTCGATGTGGCCCTTGGGCAAGCATAAGACCCGTGACCCAGTCGGGGACCTGCGAATGGGAACGATCGTGATCAGTTGCTCTTTGCCGGCCTCTCCCCGGATCACCACCCCGCCGGCCGAGGTCTCGTGGTCGGAGCCGCGTCTGGCCCGCCGCTTGGAGCCCCCCTTGGCCTTCTTCGAAGCGGCGGGCTGCTCGGGACCGGGCTCAGAAGACATAGCGTCGCAGCGCTTGAACGTCGTGGACGGTGAGGCGACCGCGCCCCTGGGAGATGACCCCCGCCCGCTCGAGCGCCGCCAGGAAGCGGCTGGCCGACTCGCGCGAGGAGCCAGCCAGCTGGGCGAGGTCGGCCTGGGTGGCCGTGACGAGCACGTCTTGGCCTTCGCCGGCGCCGGAGCTTTCCTGCTCTACCAGCTCGGTCAGCACGGCGGCGACCCGGCTCTGGACGGTCTGAAAGGACTGTCTCGACAGGCGCTCGTTGGTCTCGCGCAGGCGCCTGCCGAGAGCGATCACCAAGCGGGTCGAGATTTCGGGGTGCTCGGCCAACAGGCGCCTCATGTCGGGACCGAGCACGGCGACGACGTCGGTCTGCTCGATCGCTTCGACGGTGGCCGAGCGCCGCTCGTCCTCGAACATGGCCAGCTCTCCGAAGAAGTCGCCTGGACCGAAGGTGGCGAGCGTTATCGTGCGCCCGTCGGAGTGCTCGCGCACGGCACGGGCGCGGCCGGAGCGAACGATGTAACAGGTATCGCTGGCGTCGCCCTCCCTGAAGACAACCTGGCCGGGCTCGAACGAGCGCGGGACGGCCAGCTCGGCGATCCGCTCGAGATCGGGCGGCACGAGCGTCGCGAAGACAGGCACGTGGGCGAGCAGATCGACGACCTCGGCTGAGCGCATCGTGGCCACGCGGCCATGGATATCACACCGTGGCGGCCGCGCCTATTGGGCCCGCAAGCGCCGCCGCGAGGACCCGCGCGGCTGTATCTTGAGGTGAATGAGCGAGTTCGCGGACATTGTGATCAACGCGCAGAGACGCGCGTACGCGCGCGCGCGCGCGTACGGCCTCGTTTTGACAACGTCGCTCGCCTGCGCGAGCGCGATCTCGCTCGCCGGACCCAGCACGCTCGCCGCCGCGATAGCGCCCACCGCACCCACCACCGCCACCACCACCACAGCGAGCCTGGACGCGGCGGGAACGCCCGTCAAGCGATCGCTGCTGTCATCGCGCGAACTGTGGGCGACGGTTGATGTGTGTACCCCTGAGGACCAGCCCGACACCGTCGGTGTCCGCGGCTCGATGCCCGGGGATCCGCGGGAGCGGGGAACTGCGATGTATATGAGGTTTCAGCTTCAGTACAAGGAAGCGAAGAGCGGCGCCTGGACGGACCTTGCCCACGGCGCCGAGTCCGGCTTCATCGAGGTCGGGACGGGCAGGGCCGCCCGCCAAGGCGGGACCAGCTTCCAACTGAGTCCCGCCAAGAGCGGCCCCGGCTACACGTTGAGGGGCCTCGTGACCTTCCAGTGGCGCCATCAGGGCCAGGTGGTACACGAAACGGACCGGACGACGTCCGCCGGGCATCAGAGCCTCGCGGGGTCAGACCCTCCCGGCTACAGCGCCGCCGAGTGCGTGATTTCTTAGAGCGCTATCGCGGCGGGCGCCGACGGGAGCGGCTGGCGGTTGACTGCTCGCCGGCGGGCTTCTGGGCCTTGGCACGGGGCTGCTTGGGAGCCTTCCCGGACGCGGCCTTGCCCGTCGCGGCTTTACCCGATACGGCTTTGGCGGTCGAACCGGCCTTTCCTTTTGCGGACTTCGTCGCCGCGGTCTTCGCGGACGCGGACTTGGCTCTGGCGCCCTTGGCCTTGGCGGTCGCGGGCGCCGTCGCGCCGGCCCGCGAGCGTGGCGCGGAGCTTTTCCCGAGGGCGTGCAGGATCTTGGGTTCGCGGCGGGCCTGCTCGATCGCGTCGATCGCCTCCTTGGCGCCGATGTAGGGGGCGAGCACGAAGTAAGAGATGTAGTGGGCCAGGCAGGGCAGGTAGCGCATACGGTCGCTGGCCGAGTAGGCGCTGAAGACGTCCCAGACCGCACCGGCGACTGCTTCGCGGGCGATCTCGGGGGCGCGCCGTGGCTCAGGGGCATCGACCAGGAGCGCCTCGACGAGGCGGTCGGTGACGGTCGTCAGATGGCCGGTCATGCCAGGTCCCAGCTCGAACAGGTCGACGAACGCCAGGCGCAGCAAGGCCGGGCGGGAGACGGCCTGGTAGATGAAGGACTGGATCCCGAGCGCGACCGCTTCCGGCCAGGTCTCGGCGCGCGCGACGACGCGTTCGACATGGGAGACGGTTTCCTCGGTGAATTCGTCGATCGTGGCGAGGTAGCACTCCTCCTTGGAGCGGAACTCCTTGTGGAATGCCTCGGTCGAGACGCCGGCGAATTTGGCGATGTGCGGGTCGGTCAGTTCGCCGTAGCCTTCGTCCATCGTCAGATGCACGATCGCGCCGAGCACCCGCGCGCGCTTGACGTCGGAGTCGAGGAAGGCGGCCGTGGCCAGCGGGATGCGCGGTGCCGTGGAGCGCATCATCGCCTTCAGGCGCAGGAGCATCGGCGTGCGGTAAGCCTCGACCCAGTCGAGCAGTTCGTCGGCGAGGGTCCGCAGCTCGGGCAGGCGTTCTTCGCGGACGCGGCGGAAGACGATGTGGCGGGCGCCGCCGACGATCGCGCGCGAGGCGATTCGCGGCAGCGGCACCGGATCGGCGGAGGTGCGGAAGGCCTCGGCCAGGAGGCGCTCGTAGGCGTAACCGGCGAGATGCAGGCGTTCGCGCGAGCGTACACCGATGCCAAGGGAGTCGACGAGCACCAGGTGGGCGCCCTTCGGTTCCTCGACGACCTCCTGCAGGAACGCCTTGTAGGCGGCGTGCAAGCGGTTGTCCCAGCCGCGCTCGGAGCCCCAAGCCTCGAGCGCACGCTTGCGCGAGCGGGCGACGACGATGTTGAAGGTCCGCAGGAAGCAGTCTTCCTTGTTCTGGAAGTGCTCGTAGAAGGCGCGCCGGGAGACGCCCGCCAAGCCGATCACGTGAGCGACGGTCGTGGCGGCATAGCCGCGCTTGGCGACCGACTCGATCATCGCCCCGTATAGGCGCGTCCGCTGGTGCCTGGCGACTTCGTCACGCTTCATGCCGTGCGGGCCATGAGGTAGTCGCCGATACAGCGGGCCTAGATCCTTGTCTGTTCCACTAATCCCCACGATTGGAAAGAGTAAGGTCGATGTTTGGCAGAAAACAAATTCAGTACAACAGGATCGCATTGTATGTTCTTCGCAACGTGCGCGCAACTTCGCAGTGTCCGACAGACAAGCGGATTCCTGCAGCTGGTAGCACCCGAGAGTTCAAATCATCAGATAGTCGGCATTAGCAGGGGTTTCTTTCGATCCCTGGGATCGTTTGACCTGTCGCCGGACGGTCCGAGTTCAGGCGGACAGCTCGAGACGCCGCGGCGATGCTCGGAAGCCCAGCTCGCACAGGACCTGCTCCCAATGGGAGCCGACAGCGGGCTCGCCGTCGATCCGCTCGAGCGCCAAGCGGGCGACATGGCCGCCGCGCACGGCCGCGGCCAGCTCGCGCAGAGCCACCAAGACCGCTTCCCCGGCCTGCTGGCCGCCCGCGGGCTCGCGGGACGGCGCGAGCACCGCCAGCGAGCGCAGGCCCCGCTCCAGATAGAGCACGGGCGCACCGTCCACGAGGACCACGTAGGCGCCGCCCGTGCGTGCGGGCCGACGGACGCCCGCGCGCACGGGCGTGGGCCAGGGCAGCGCGGCGCCGTAGGGCTGGGCGGGATCGCAGGCGCCGAGCACGAGCGCGCCGGGGCTGGCGGCGCGCTCGGCGCGCAGGCGCTCGACGGCGCCGGGAAGCGCGAACTGGGCGCCGCCGAGGCCCTCGACGAAGTAGCCGCGCCGGCAGACGCCGAGCGTCTCCAGATCGCAGAGCGTCGAATAGAGCCCCGCGAAGCCGCCTTCGACGCGCTCGGCGAGGACCTGCTCTCTGGTGAGCACGCCGTAACGCTCGAGCAGCAGCTCGGCCTGAGCGCGGCGGCGCTCGCGTGGGGGCACGCCATCCGCGCCGGCGAATACGGGCGCGGTCAGCGACCAGCGCCCGGGCGGGTGAGCGCGAGCGCGGGCTCGGGCCAGAGAGCGCCGCCGCGGGGCGAAGCGCGCCCCTCCGGGCGCGGGCCTGCCGACCGGGGCGGAGCCGGCGGTCGCAGCGGAGCCGGCGGCAGGAATGGAGCCGGCCGGGAAGGAGGCGCCGGGCGCGGAAACCGCCGTGAGCCGAACGGGGGACCGATCGGAGATCGGCCAACGAAGGGGCGCCCAGGCGTCGTTGGTGACCTCGCCGGCCCAGACCAGCTCGAACAGGGCGAGGCGGACGGCGTCGAACGAGAGTTCGGTGAGGGCGGCCTCGGCGAGCAGATCGCCAAAGAAGGAAGGCGCTTGGCCCAAGCGCGCACGCAAGAGTTCGTGGGCGGGACCGGACGGAGCCGGGCCCGAGCCGCGCGGAGGCTGAGGGGGGCCGAGCAGAGGCGCGTCCTCGCGGAAGTAGAGCGCCGCGCGGCCCGGACCGGCCCCGACCCAAGCCAGCTCGCCGCTCGCGCACAGCCCGTCGAGCCAGGCCGGCGAGTAGGCGCCGAGGCGGCGGGGCAAAACGTCGCGCTCCCAGCTCTCGACCGGCAGCGCAAGGCCCTGGAGCGGCACGAGCGCTTCGCGTAGGCGCTCAGGGCCGGCCCCTGGGCCCTGATGGCGATCGACGTTCTGCCAGGCCGGCAGAAAGCGCGCGAGGGCGCTCTGAGCGGCAGGCTCGACCTCTTTGCGAAGGATCGCCAAAGAGGCGCGGCGCAGGCGGCGCAGGACGTCGGCGTCGCACCAGTCGAGAGCGCTGCCGCCGGGCGCGATCTCGCCGCGCACGAGCGCGCCCGAGCGAAGCAGCTCGCGCAGGACGGCGTTCGGGTCGACGCCGTAGCGCGCACGCGGATCGGCGGCCGCGAAGGGGCCGTGCGTGCGCGCGTAGCGGGCTACGAGCTGGGTCAATGCGTCCTGGACTTCGGCCAGGAACGTGGCGGGCAGGCCGCTAGGGGGCATTGCGTTGAGGGCGTCCCTGTAAAGGCCGGCGTCCTCGGCCGCGACGTACCGGGATTCGCCGCCGAGGCGCAGCTCGATCGCTCGGCGTTCGCGGCGCAGGCCGGCCAGCAGGGCCTCGGAGTCGAGGTCGTCGAGCACGCGCTCGCGGATCTCGGCGGCGGTCAGGTCGCCGACCTCGCGCAGCACGTCGTGCAGCTCGTCGCGGCTCGTGGCCTGGCGTATCGCCGAGCGGCGTTGCAGGTCGGCGGTGAGGCGCTCGAGGGCGCCGGGGTCGATCAGCTCGCGCAGCTCCTCGGAGCCGAGCAGCTCGCGCAGCAGGTCCTTGTCCAGCGACAGCGCGGCGGCGCGACGCTCGGCGGTGGGCGCGTCGCCCTCATACATATAGGTCGCCAAATAATCGAACAGAAGCGACGAGGCGAACGGTGACGCGGTCGGGGTTTCGACCTCGACCAGCTCGACCTCTTTGCTGAGCATGGCTCGCAGCAGGCCTTCCAGACCGGGCAGGTCGAGCACGTCTTGAAGGCACTCGCGGTAGGTCTCCAAGACGATCGGAAAGTCCGGGTGCTCGCGGGCGACCTCCAACAGGTTCTGGGCCTTCAGGCGCTGCTGCCAGAGCGGCGTGCGCCGGCCCGGATAGGCCCTCGGGATCAACAGCGCCCGGGCGGCGGCCTCCCTGAAGCGCGCGCCGAAGAGGGCGCTACCGCCAAGCGCACCGGTCACGATCTCGCGCAGCTCGTCGGGATCGATCTGGACCAGCTCGGCTGGGCTCGGCAGCGAGGCCTCCTGGTCGGCGTCAAGCTCGGGCAAGCGCAAAACGATCCCGTCGTCGGACCACAGCGCGTCTGGCTCCAGGCCGTAGTGGTCGCGGATCCGCGCGGAGATGGCAAGGCCCCAGGCGGCGTGGATGCGCGCGCCGTAAGGCGAGAGCAGGCACAGACGCCAGTCGCCGATCTCGTCGCGGAAGCGCTCGAGCACGATCGTGCGGTCGCTGGGCAGCACGCGCGTGGCGTCGCGCTGCTCGCGCAAGTACTCGACGAGGTTGTTGGCGGCGCGCTCGTCGAGGTCGTAATCGTTGGCCAAGGTCTCGGGCTTTTGGTCGACGGCCCAGCGTGCGAACGCGCCGATCTCGCGGCCCAACTCGAAGGGGCGGCCAAGGGTCTCCCCCTTCCAGAAGGGCACGGCACCGGGGGCGCCGGGGGCTGGGGTGACGATCACGCGATCGCGGCCGATCTCTTCGATGCGCCAAGTCGAGGCGCCGAGCATGAACGCTTGGCCGGGCCTTGCCTCGTAGACCATCTCCTCGTCCAGCTCGCCGACGCGCCTGCCGTCGGGCAGGACGACGGTGTAGAGGCCGCGGTCGGGGATCGTGCCGGCGTTGGCGATCGCCACCTGGCGGGCGCCGCGGCGGGGCCTGATGACGCCGGCGGTACGGTCCCAGACGATGTATGCCTTCAGGCCGATCGTCGAGCGGTCGCCGAGCCCGCCGGCCCAGCGCCCGTCGAGCATGTCGAGCACGCGCTCGAACAGCTCTTTTGACAGCTCAGAGTAGGTGTAGGTCCTGGTGACGAGCCCATAAAGGCCCTCGACGTCCACTCCGACCTCGCCGATACCGCCGCCCGCGCCTTCCGTGCCTGCCGTTCCCCCCGTGCCGACTTCGGCGGCGACCGCGATCGCGACGATCTGCTGGGCGAGCACGTCGAGCGGGTTGCGCGGGACCGAGGTCGGCTCGATCGCGCCCTTTCGCATCTGCTTACAGACGACGGCGCACTCCAACAGGTCGCCCCTGAACTTGGGGAAGAACAGGCCTTTGCTGACCTCCCCGACGGAGTGCCCGGCGCGCCCGACGCGCTGCAGGCCCCTGGCGACCGACTTCGGGGACTCGACCTGCAGAACGAGGTCGACGGCGCCCATGTCGATGCCAAGCTCGAGCGAGCTGGTGGCGACGATGCACGGCAAAGAACCGGCCTTCAAAAGCTCCTCGACCCTGGTCCGCTCTTCGCGGGCGAGCGAGCCGTGGTGGGCGAGGGCGATCTCCTCGCCGGCCAGCTCGTTCAAACGCAACGCGACGCGCTCGGCGGCGCGCCTGTTGTTGACGAACACGATCGTCGAGGTCTGCCCACGTATGTGTTTGAGCAGCTCCGGATAGATCGCGGGCCAGATCGAGCTTATCGTCGCCTCGCCGCCCGCCAGCGGCCTCAGCGGATCGGCGGCGTTGGCGGGACCTGAGGCGCCCGGGTCGGACATCGACTCGACGGGCACCTCGATCCGCAGGTCGAGCTTGGCCGGGGCGGTGGCGTCGAGGATTGTGACCTCGCGCCCTGGACCGCCAAGGAAGCGGCCGATCTCTGAGAGCGGGCGTTGCGTCGCGCTCAGGCCGATGCGCTGCGGGCCGCCGCGCGCGCGCGCGTCCAGGCGCTCGAGCGTGAGCGCCAGGTGGGCGCCGCGCTTGGAGCCGGCGACGGCGTGGATCTCATCGACGATCACGGCCTCCACGCCGGCGAGGATGCCCGCGGCCTGGGTGCTCAGCATCAGGTAGAGCGACTCGGGCGTCGTGATCAGGATGTCCGGCGGCTTTCTGAGCATCGCGGCGCGCTCGCGTTGGGGGGTGTCGCCGGTGCGAATCCCGACCTTCACGTTCTGAGCGCCGATGCCGCGCAGGGGAGCCCTCAGGTTGCGCTCGATGTCGTAAGCGAGGGCCTTCAAAGGCGAGACATAGAGGACGCTGACCCCACCCTGCTCGCCCTCTCCGCGGCCTCCCTCGCCCCGAACGCGAACGAACCGGTCGAGCGCCCACAAGAACGCGGCCAAGGTCTTGCCGGACCCGGTCGGCGCACACAACAGGACGTGCTCGCCCCTCGAGATCGCCGGCCAGGCAAGGGCCTGGGCGGGCGTGGGGTCCTCGAAAGCGGACTGAAACCAGGCGCGCACCCGCGGATCGAAGTCGGCGAGGGGCGCGGGCGGGGCAACGGTCACGTCTCGGCCCAGGCTAGCGCAGGCCCTCCCACGGCGGCGGCCTAAGAGCAGGGCGCCTGACAAAAATGTGCGCAGGCCTTCACAGGCGCCGCGCCGTCCAATGGCTGCGGCGCCCGCGGAGACCTGGCATCGTCGGGGGGACGCCTGGATCTCTGCCCGACATCGCCGGAGAGGTGGGGCGATGATCGAGCTTCTCGGCCGCTGTGCGCTGGGTGACGCGGCGCGGCCAAGCCGAGAACTGATATGTGGTCGACAGTACTTTAGTTCTGAATATCAGACATCGCTAGGGGTGTTTTTCACTCCGGCCGGCTGCGCCGGAGTCTGGGAATGCATTCGGAAACATTCCGGTGCGGCTCGTGGCTTAATCTGAAAAATAGAACTAGGCTAAGCAATGTGATAGCTCGCCATGGGGGATCGAGCGCTCGCTCGAGCGAGCGCCGCCGTGGACAGTGGACTCCGCTGGCACGGGCTCTGAACGCGACTGGAGATCAATGGACGCTGCTGATCGTGCTCGGGCTCGCGCACGGGCCGCGACGCCCGGTGCAGTTGCAACGCAACATCGCCGGGATCTCGAGCGCGGTCCTGGACAGGTACGTGCAACAGATGCTGGCGACTGGACTGCTGTTGCGTAGGCGCTACCGCGAAATGCCGCCCCGCGTCGAACTCGAGCTGACCGACGCCGGGCGAGCGCTGCTTCCGGTCGCGGGCGCATTGGCGCGCTGGGGGATGCGTCACGCGTGGTCGGCACCGGCGGCGCGTGAGCAGATCGACATCGTCTCTTTGATCGAGCTGTTGCCGATCCTGCTGGAAGACGCCGAAGGCCTGCCCGAAGGCGCGCTCGAGCTGGTCGTCGCGGAGGACAAGAAACAGGAGAAGCAGCGGGATGACCAACGGCCACAGCTCAGCGGCGAGGAACCTGCCGTCGACGCGCCGCGGCCCAAGGGCGCATCGGCACTCGTGCGGCGGCTGGCGATCGGCGATGGCGCGGTACGGATGCTGGACGACGGGGAGGCCGTCGAGCCCGACGCCCGCATACGCGGCGACCGTCACAGTTGGATCCTCGCGCTCGGGCCCGAACGCGACCGCGCGGGCCTGCGGACCTACGGGCGCCGCGAGTTGGTCGAGGCCGTGTTCGCGGCGCTGCCCGAGACGGTCGCGCTGGCCGAGCCGGCGGAACCCGCGGGGCGGCCGCTGCAGACCACGGCGACCGCCCCGGGGCAGCCGGTCAGTTGATCCCGTCGAGCAGGTCGGCGGGCGAGTCGAGATTCAAGCCCCGCGACAGGACGACGATGGTCTCCAGTCGCGGCGAACGCTTGCAGCGCTCGAGCAAGCTGATCTCTGTGCGGTGCAGCTCGCAGACATCCCCTAGCCCTTCCTGGGAGAGACCAGCCTTTTCGCGACTGTTCCGTAGATTTCGGGCGAAGCGTTTGCGCATACGGTCATCAGAGGACATTCTCATATTGTTGCACATCTTCGAGTCCTTAGCACACAAAACATTTCATAGCGGATAGTCTATAATATAGGAACACTTTTGCTGGTACGATCCAGTCCGTGTCGCCTCAGACCGCAGCCAAAGCGGGGGCCGTGTACACCTCCGAATATGCGCCGCGGATCGCCGACGGCGAACTCGACCGGCTGCTCGAGACGGCCCCCGCAATCGCGATCGAGGGGGCGCTGGGGGTAGGCAAGACCGCGACGGCGACGCGACGTGCCGAGACCGTCCACATGCTCGAGGATCCCCGACAGCTGAGCGCCGCGCAGGCCCAGCCGAGACGCCTGTGCGAGGGCGCGGGCACGGTTCTGATCGACGAGTGGATGCACGTGCCGCAGGTTTGGGACCTGGTGCGCCGGTCGGTCGCCGGCGGCTCCCAGCCGGGCAGATTCCTGTTGGCCAGCTCGAGGATGCCCAACTGGCTGTCCGAGCAGGTCGACGACGTTGAGATCCCGGACATGCGGATGCGCCCGCTCGCGCTGGCCGAGCGGGGCCTCGACGCTCCGAGCGTGAGCCTGCGCGGGCTGCTCGAGGGCGACCGGGGGCCGCTCTCGGGCACGAGCGGCCTGGGCCGGGCCGATTACGCCCGCGAGATCGTCGTCTCGGGGCTGCCGGGGCTGCGCGGACTCTCCGAAAAGCGGGCCCGCGAAAAGCTGGGCGAGTATCTCGGGCGCCTGATCGACAGCGAGCTGCCGGCGCGCGGGCGCTGGGTGCACGATCCGGAGTCGCTGCGGCTGTGGCTGACCGCATATGCGGCCGCTTCCTCGCTGGCTACCTCCTTCGAGGCGGTCCACGACGCGGCCACCGGCGGACAGACCAAGCGCAGGCTGCGAGCTTTGGCGAACGCTTACCGGATCGTGCTCGAACGGCTGTGGATCGTCGACCCGGTCGAGCCGTGGGCGCCCGCGCAGGTCGGCAGCGGCGGCAGGCGGATGGAGCCCAAGCATCAGCTCGCGGACCCCGCGTTCGCGGCGCTGCTGCTCGGCGTGGACGCCGAACGTCTGACCGTTCCGCCATCCACGGAGGCTCGCGGGCGCCCCCGCGAGCCCGTCCGCAACGAAACGCTGCCGGCGTCCCTGTTCGAGTCGCTCGTGACGCTGTCGGTGCGCGTATATGCGCAGGCCGCGGGGGCGCAGGTCTCGCACCTGTGCGGCTCGGTTGACTGGCCCGACGTCGAGCTGATCGTCGAAGGCGAAGACGAGCGTGTGGTCGCGATCGCCGTCGCGGCCGACGAGCAGACCGAGGATCGGCGCGCCCAAGCTTTGCTGCGCACGGCCGAACTGCTCGAGCACACGATCGCCGACGCGGTCGTGATCACAGCCGGGCAGACAGCTTACAGGCGCGGTGACGGAGTCGCCGCCGTGCCCGCCGTCCTGCTGGGACCGTGACATGGAGCCGGCGGACCGTGACATGGCCCGGGATCACTCGGGCAGCGCGCGCCGGCAGCGGGCGACGACCTCTTCGATCGTCGCTTCGTTCATGACGGTCGACACGCAGGCGAGCCCGTCGGCAGCGATCAGCACACCCTCCTCATAGAGGCGGCGCCAGAGGCCGGGCAGATCGGGCGAGTGGAACTTCAGCAGCGAGCCACGGCCGCTGATCGCGTAGCCGCGGTTGCGCAGCTCGGCGTGCAGGCGCTCGCCGAGCGAGTTGGCGCGCGCGATCGCGGCCTCGTCCAGCGCCCTCAGCGCGGCCAGGCCGGCCCGCATCGAGATGGGATTGGCCGAGAACGTGCCCGACAGCGCGACCGGCTCGGGCTGCTCGGAGTCGAACACGCCCATCACATCCTCGCGCCCGCCGAGCGCGCCACAGGGCAGGCCGCCGCCGAGGACCTTGCCGAGCGTGATCACGTCGGGCTCGATCCCGTAGAGGCCGTGCAGACCGGAGGTCCCGAGCCTGAAGGTGATGACCTCGTCGACGATCAACAGCGCGCCGTGCGCGCGGGTCAGCTCGCACACGAACTCGGCGAAGGACGGATCGACGGGGTGCAGGCCGGCGCGGTTTGGCATCAAATCGATCAGCACCGCGGCGACGCGCTCGCCCTCGACCCGCATCGTCTTCGCGAACGCCTGCTCAGGCGTGCCGCGCTCGGCGCGTTCCAGCGGGAGCGTGCGCACGTCCGCCTGCGCGGAGTCCGGCACGCCGCGCGCGCCCGGCGCCAGTAGCCCGTCCGAGCCGCCGTGGCAGCAGCCGGCGAAGCGAACGACGAGGTCGCGTCCGGTGAAGGCGCGGGCGGCGCGCACGGCCGCCATCACGGCTTCGGTGCCCGACCCGGTGAAGCGCCACAGCGGGGCGCCGGGGACGCGCTCGGCGAGATGCTCGGCCAGCTCGACCTCCGCGAGCGTCGGCAGCCCGAAGCACAGCCCGTTTGCACAGGTCTCGGCAATCGTTGCGAGCACGGGCGCGAACGCGTTGCCGTGCACGAGCGCCGAGTCGTTGGCGTGCAGGTCGATCAGCTCGCGGCCATCGGCGTCGAGCAGCTCACAGCCCGACGCGGAGACGGCGTAGCGCGGGAACGGCGCCGTGAAAAGCGTGCCTCGCGACGTGCCCCCCGGTATGTGCTCGCGGGCACGCGCATACAGCGAGGCCGAGGACGATGGCGGCGCGTTATCCAGGGGAACGGCGAACTCTGTCATATGTGCGTGCCGGATCTGGCGAGCGATCCGATCACCGGGCGGCCGCGGCCACGGCCTTCAGACTCGGTGCCACCGAAAACAAGACCGCCGACGGCACCGTGACCGACGAGAGATCGACGGGCACGGCGGCCGCCGGCGGTTCGGGGGACTCTCTTTGTGGGTGGCAAACAGACGACCCCCATACTGTCCGACCCGAGCCTCCGTGGACGGTTGCCGGATCGATGGACATTAGACCCGCTGGCGGGCGCGAGGGCAACGGGCGTTTCTCACTTCCCAACGGTCCTTGCCTATAGGCATGAAGCGATATGTAAAGGTCAAAGCTGGAGACAGGTATGGCGGTGGCCCCTACGGGCCGCGAGGCGCCGGGGCCGCTCAGCCGTAGTAGCGGCCGATCACCTGCAGCTGGCTGAAGAGGTCGTGGCCCAGGAAGAGGACGACCAGGGCGGCCCCGAGCACCGGGATCCAGCGTCGACCGGCGCCGCGCACCGCCAGCGCGACGATCGCCGCCAGTATCGGCAGCAGCGGCAGGATGTAGCGGGGCTCGCCGAGCGCCGCTTCGTGTTCGATGGCGTCGCCCGAATAAGAGGACACGCCGAGCATGGCCATCAAACCGACGACGATCACGGCGTAGCATGCGAACTCGGGCAGGCGCGCCCGCAACTTCTGGCGCTCGACGAACACCGCGCGAACGCAGAGCGCCGCGATCGCGACCGCGAACACGAGCGCGACACTGTCGACCCAGCTAGGGAACATCGTGTCCATCCAGCCATAGAAGCCGACGGAGCGGTCAAACCAGATTTCCCGCCAGGTCGAGATGCCCGCGAAATAGTGGGTCATGCCTGGCAGGCGCGGCAGGAACAGCTGCCACGCATAGCTGATCTCGTGCCAGAGCGAGCTGAACGTGAGCGCGTCTCCGGCCTTGTGGGCCGACCCGAGCGTGGGGTTGCCGGCGATCGCGTTGTGCAACGCGTAGTACGCGGCGGGAGCGAGCCCAATCGCGTAGACGATCGCCAGCGCGGCGAGCGTCTCACCGCGCCGCTCGGCGGAGCGGTACTGGCGCACCGCCAGGATCAGCGCGCCGGCGAGCGCGCCGATGGCGACGCCGATGAAGCTGAAGTACGTCACGAGCCCGAGCGCGATCAGCACGCCGAGGACGATCGCCAGCCGGCGCGTGAGCCCACGGCGAAAGCCCCGCGCCAGGCACAAGAACACCCCGGCGGAGAGCGGATACAGCAGCGCGTCGGGATTGAGGCTGCCGGACACGAACGCGAACTGCGGCGCCAGCGCGGCGCAGATCGCGCCGACGGTCGCCGCCCACGGCACCCCGGGCAGGATCTCGCGCAGGAAGAAAAACACGAGCAGCGCCGTCAGCGCCCCCAGCAGCGCGTCGAATAGCCGCATGAGCTGCAGTTTGGTGAGCACGTTGCTACCGCCCAGTGCGTAAGGAATCGTCTGCAGGGCATAGAAGAAGGGCGGCTCGGAGGCGGCGCCACCCGCCTGTCCGGAGCCCACGTGCGACCCGCCCGCGGCGACGTCTTCGCTCAGCGCGCGCTGCTCGGCGACCGAGGAGATGGCCAGTTCATAGGGTGTGAACCTGACCTGCCCGTAGTGAGTGCCTTCCATCGCAAGCGTCTCGGCGGGCGAGTAGGAGGGGGCGACTCCTTCTTCGACGTGGGGCAGCGTGCCGGTTTCGGCGATTTCGGCTACGTAAGAGAAGTGGTCGACCTCGTCGCGCCCCTGGAAGGGAGGAGTTATGAGCGACCACGCGACCGCGTTCAGCAGGGCGATCGCGGCGCACATCCAGGCGGCGGTGGGCACACGTCTGAGGACCGTCAACGGGTGGGGCGCTCGCCGTGCCCGCACGCGACGCACGAGTTCTCGCCGCGCGCTCTGCGCGCGCTCGGCCCGCTGCCTGCGCTCGAACGCGCGGGAACCGACCGGGGCTCTCTTTTGCCCGGGCGGGCGAGTGGGAGTTCTGCTCACGGCTCCTCCCTCCTATCGCGGGCGGACCTCACGAGGACAGCTCCCGCAGCGTCAGGCGCACGGCAAGGAGGGCGGTGGCGGCCATCAGCGCGGCGGCCATCAGCGCAATCCATGTTCCGCTGAAGGAGCGCCCCAGCCCCATGTGCCGAGCAACCGACATGATCCGCGACCACCACGAGCCCTGTCCGGAGGCCACGTATTCGACCGCCACGCGTCCGTGCAGCTGCTCTTTGCGCTCGCCTTCCGGGCGGCTTTCGGTGACCTCGGCCGCCTGCTGGGAAGGTGCGGGCGAACCGATGACGGTGATCGGCTCGCTGTTCGGCCCAAGCGCGAAGCACAACCTCACGCCCGTGGTCGTGTGCGCCAGCGGTCTGACGGGCACGGTGACCGAGTCGCTCGTCCAGTCGGCGCCGCGCGCGCCTTCGGTGAGCAGCCGGGAGCCGTCGTAGACGCCCACGCGCACGCGCGCGCCGAAGAACGCCCACATCGACAGGCGGATCGCCGACACGCCGCTCGGCAGCACTTCGCCGGCCTGGCAGATCGTGGGATCACCGTCGGTGGCGTAAACCGTCCCGTTGATCCCGCCCGGGCCGACCCCTTTGATCCCGGGGGCGCCCACCAGCACGAGGCGCGGAGGGGCATGTGTGAGCGTCACGGCGCCCACGGCGGCAAGCAGCGCCGCCCCCACGACGAACGTGAGCACGGCGTATTTCACGGCTCGAGACCGTTCAGGCATAGGCGATCGTCTATCGCAATCGCCGACACGGCGCAAGACACCCCGCCGCGACCGCCGGTAGACGGCTTCCAGCCTGCCCGCGGACGGCCGGCGATGTCTCCGACTTTGCGCGCCTTCGGGTGTGGGGCGGACCCATACGCCCCCTAAAAAAGAGCCCGTGGCGTCGGCCGAGGGATCACCTGGATCGAATGCGGAAATGCCGGGGCCCGCCGCATCCGCGACGGGCCCCGGTCACACAGCGTCTGTTATTGCGGTACTACGTTGCGATTACTCCAGCTATTCGCTTGCTTTGACGGATGCGGCAACGGCCTCCTGCAGTTTGCCGGTCAGAATCGCGGTGTTGTAGCCCGACGCGGCCGGCACGCCGAGGATCGAATCGACGAGCGGGTCGATCCACGCCGACAGGATTCCTCCACAACCGCTGGCGGCGGGCGCGGAGAACGTGTTGTTCACGAGCGACCCACCCGAGAGGGTGACGAGGGTGAATTCTTCGTTGAACGAAGGTTCGCCTTTGGCGCCTTTGATGGGTTTGTTCGGGGTGCCTTTTTCAGGCGGTTCGGTCGTACCGGTCGTCAACGCAAGCTCGATCGGTTCGGCTGCCGAGCCGACATAGCATTCGTTCCCGAGCAGTGCGTTGCTCAGCTTGACCTTCACCGGCAGCAGCAGCGCCGTGCCTGATTCGGCCAGCAGGTTGTTTGTGTTGATGGCGACGTCGCTCGCCGGCTTGGCAAGTTCGGTCGTCTCCGTGACGCCCGTGAGGCCGTTGTTGATGAATTCGTTGAACAGGTTCTGCAGCCATGTCGGCCACGTTTTCGGGGCCACGACGCCGAGCAGGCCACCGGGAACAGTCAGCGCCGTTTTCGACAGGGTGTTGCCGTCTTCGGCGCCGTAGAACGTCTGCGTACCGTCAGATGCTTCGTGGAAGCCACCCTGCAGGGTGATCGTTTTGTTGATCAGCACCGTCTTGTTGCCGACGGTGAATTCACCGCTGGTCGTGTTGGCGAGCAGACACACGTCTACTTCAGAGTTGCTCAGCGGACAGTCCGCAAACGGCGCGAATTCGCCCGTCGGGTGATGTGTCGTCGCCAGTGCCGGCGATGCCGACCCCAGCAGCGCCAGCGGCGCAAGCACTGCGACGGCGACGGCGAGTCCGCCGCGCCGTACGCGGTTGATGGTCTTCTCGATCATGCTTGGATCCCTACCTTCCTGTGTGTGTCTCTACCAGATAGATGCTGCGCGAGCACCATATAGGGGTCCTTCGGCCAGAACAACGAATGTTTCTGACCTGGCCATCCGGCAAGGCGCCAAGCGGGCCGCCAGGCAGCCGGCACGGCGTCATCCCAAGCGCCAAGCGGTCCGCCAAGTCGCTAGAGGCCCAGAGCGGCGGGCTTCCAGCGACCTGGCGGAGTCTAGGCGAATCGGACTAGAGCCTCACGGAGCCGTCACGGCCCACGAGCCGCCTGCCGACACTCTCGCCGGTTCTTGTTCTGTTTGGAACCACATGATCGTCCCGATCGTCGAGAACCCTGGCAACAGCGCGTTGCGCGGCGAGGCGGGATTCACGAGAGTCAAGAATTTGGCCCCTTCGTTTTCTTCGTTACGCGTGTAGATGCAGAGCATCCCGGGAGGCGCTGTCGGTTTGGCAAAGCTGCCTTTGCATTCATCGCTTCCCGTGTTGATTTCGCCTTCTTCGATTTCTTCTGTTTCAGCCTTGTCGTAGAAGTGACCGGCGGTTTCGCTGGAGAAGGAAAGGAACAGCGGGAACGAAATGGGAACTTCGTAGATGTTCGCCGCCACCGTTTCGAAGTGCGGCACGTCAACACCCCAAAGGCCGGTCTCGGTCTGTCCCGAGGGCAGCGGCCCTGTCGGACCAGCCGGCCCAGTCGCGCCCGCCGGTCCGGTCGCACCTGCCGGACCCTGCGGACCGGTGCTGCCGGCGACCCCTTGCGGGCCTGTCGAACCCCGAGCGCCAGCGGAGCCTTCTGGGCCTGTCGCACCACCTGGGCCTGACGTCGCCTGACGCTCCCTTTTCACCCTGCGGTCCCCGTTCGCCGGTACCACCGGGAGGACCAGCCGGTCCCACGGGTCCCTGCCCGCCCGGGGCGCCCGTGGCGCCTTTTTCGCCGGAACCGGCTGGGCCCGCGGGACCTTGCGGGCCCTGCGGGCCAATGGCGCCATTGACGCCACGTGCACCCTTGGCACCCTTGAGTTGCGCGAGCACACTGGGCTTGATCTGCTTCGTCGACGTGATCAGATATCTGCTCGCCGCCAGCGCCCCGCCGGACATCGCAAAGACGAGCGCGAGCGTGGCAACGACGTTTGCATACGTCGCACGCCTGCGGATCCCTGAGAACATGGTCCTCTCCTTATAATTTCTAATATTGGACTTTTGCAACACTTTGCCGCGAGCCTACTTGTCTGCGCAAGCGTTCGCAAGCGATGTTTCCGACTAGCCCTTCCCCGACTAGTGTTTGTGGTGTTTGTTGCTTGTTGTGTGGTGTTTGGTGTGTTTTTTGTGGGTTTTGTTGGGTTTGTTGGTTGGTGGGCATTGGGTGGTTGTGATGGGTGTGTTTTGGATGGTGGTGGTGCCGTTTTGGGCTGTGATGGTGGTGGGGATGGTTAGTGTGATGGGTGTTTGTTTGGTGGTGGTGCGGGTGGTGTGTTTGGTGTGTCCATGCTTGCGGATGGTCACGCGCTTCTTGGTTGTGATGGTTGTGGTTGGTTTGCAGAGGTTGGTTTGGCCGGGTTGTTCTGTGGTTAGTGCTGAGTGTGGGCCCTCGGGTAGGGTCGTTTCGAAGGTTTCGACTGGCGCGTCGGGGATGGTTTCGAACCGGGAGTAGGTGATGCCGTTTTTGATGTCTGTCTTGCCGTCGAGGATGATGGTGATGTTCCCGTGGCGTTCGTTGGCTTGTAGTACGAACTCGACGTCGGGGAACGCGGCGTTGCCGTGGGAGACGAGATAGCCGGGCCCCGTGAGCAGTGTTTGTAGGATGGGGGTCTTGGCCGTCGCGGTCGCGATCTGTGAGCCTTCGGGACACCCCGCGGGGTTCGTTTTGAACTGTTGTTCTGGGCAGGCCTGGTGTAGCGTGGTGAGGCGGGCGGGGAAGGATCTTCGGTATCTGCAGTTCGACCTTTTGGATGTTTGCTTCTTGGCCTGGTTTTGGATCTCACCTTGACGGTGAGGCTCGCACCGTCAAGTTTGCTTGTCCGTGCCTGGGTGGACACTTCGAACTTGGGGTTGAAATGTTGTTCTGCGCAGTTGGTGGTATGGAATGGGCTCGAGAACGTTGCGTTCGTGTTAGCGGCGGACGTGAGATTTGCGTTGATGCTCAATTGGGAGCAATTGGTCGGGTTGAACGTGAACCCTGGCCGGTCCAGGATGACGTGGACGGCACGGACGTCGGCCGGGACACCGGTACCGGGGATCATCTGGGGAAACGGGTCCGAGACGACGGTCGCTTGCGCCGTGTCCTTGTTGATTTTGATTTCGCCGCGTACCGTGATCGGCTTGGCGCCATTGTCTTCGTTGAGGTTGAACGGTCCCGCGATCGCGGGGACCTCCACCACCTCACCGAACTGGCCTTCCCGATAGGGGCCCATGAGATAGATCGTCCCGTTCACCGAGAGCGGGGAGGGGCCGGGGCCGGCCTGTACCGTGACCGTGCCTATCCTGGACGCTTCGGGGCACGCCCCCGCGTTCGCTTCGCTATCGCCGCAGAATTGGACGCTCCCGATGTTCGCAAGCAAGCCCGGGGGTAGGGTCTCTTCGAAGCCGCTCAAGCGCTGTTCGCGGTCCTGGCGCGCGAAGGACGTCACGAACGGGCTGTAAACGCCCGCCTGGGGATCATTCATGCCGGCCGTAAAGGACGGTCCGAATGGGCGCGAACAGCCTTCTTCGATCGTGAAGCTGCTCGATGGTTCAGCGACGGCGCCGTTCCATGCCGTGAGAGTCGAGGTCGTGGTGTAGGTACCACACCGCAACGGCAGTATCAACGGTGCCTGCGGCCACCGAAGAAGCTCATCTTCAGCTTGCTGTAAGGCACCTGAGGCAAGAATTCTTTGCCAGTCGCGGGATCATCACCAAAGCTCGCCGTCAACTGACCCGTCTTTTCGTTCAGCCCGATCTTGCCCGGGATCTTCGCGAACACTCCTTCGCCTTCCACCGCGAGATAGATCGCGAACAACGACCCGAACGGGTTCGAGCGTTCTTCAACGCCAGCCTGAAGGGGCAGGTTGCCCTGTTGGGCCAGGAACACCGAACCCTTCAACGAGTGTTCCAGTAGCGGTGTCTGCACTTCGACCGTCCCCAGCTTCGAAGATTCAGGACATTTAGGTGCTTCCGCGACGGTCAGATTGATCCCTTTAGGACCTTTCAACGGGCACGCCCCGAGACCGCCCGCTGCCGCCGACGGCGACGCCTGACACCCTCCGGGAGCCCCACTTCCGCTCCCTTGAGGTCGGCCTCCGCGAGACCTTCCACGCCTTCCGGTTGCGGGATCGTCAATTCAGTCGTCAAACCCTCGGCGATTCCGCCAGCCTCGGACTATCACCAGAACCTTCCGATGGCTTCACGCTCAATTCCGGTTCGAATTCCAGGTCTTCGCCCCCGTCAGCCCGGCTGGTTCGCCCGCTGTCGGATCATTACCAACACCAGTACGAGACACGCTTTCCGCGGTCGCTTCAGCACCTTCCACGGACACCACCCTCAACTCTGACACCAACGGTCCTTCACACGAGGTAGGCAACCTCAAAAACGGGTGTGTGTTACATCGCTAGGACAACGAAAAACAACGGTTTTTTCGTGTTCAGCGTTTTCCTTCCAGCACTGCCGTTCACCGAAATGGGTTTCCGCTGCCGGCACACCCCAGATCGACTCCGCGACTTTGATAACGCCCTCCGCGGAAACACTATCAGCATGCACCAACACACCATAACCCTGGCCCGTACGGACCGCTGCTTCCTCCAATCCGTTCAAACTCGTCGCCGCGAAACCAAAACTCGCGACGACACCAGGAGGAGGCACCAACTCATAGACAGGAATAATCACTTCCGGAGCACCATGAACGAACGCGTGCACAATCCCGATCTGGGTATCCCCCGGACAAGACAACCGACCCCTCGAACTCATCGCGCGGACAACGCGGAACCGCCGTCACATTACCAACAAAACCATTCGGCAAATCCACTTCAACACTACGCATATTCCCTTCAGGTTCTTCTTCAGGGCTGGAGTTCAACGTCGTATTCAACGTGAAACTCACATCATATTCAAACGGGTGCGAACCAGCCTGACGATCAACCGAACCATCCGCACTAACCGCCGCGGTCGTAAAACTACCCGGCACAACACCAAAACCAGCCCACGCACACCCCACACCACAACCAAACACCACACCCACCACAACCAACAACACCAACACAACACGACCACCACAACATCAGACCTCATAGACGCGCTCATTACCGACGCCCCCCCTTCTTGGAGGAATTTCCAGCACGCCCGTTGCGAGCACCAGCCTTCTTCCCCTTCTTCCGCTTTGCTTTCGGCCCATAGCGTTTACGAGCACTCGCTTCGCATGTCCTGCGTGCCCTGCTGCCCTTCCCATGCTCTTTGCGGCAGGTGCGCGCGCGCGCGCCAACAACTGCGCTCGCGTAAGCACAATCTTTTTTGGCTTGGGCTGTTCTTTTATCACCAGCGTGCTATTCCCACCCGACGCGGTCATGCTCGGCGGCGATCCCCACGACCCAGGACCAGGCGCGGGACCACCCTGACACGTGACCGACGATTCACACTGGATCGGGGACGGTTCGCTTTCAGAACCTACTTCTTCACCGGGAACGTGTGGTTCACGCGCATCATAAAGATCGAGCAGCTCGTCGCCGTCTTCAGACACCAGTTTCGATCGGGTCACGAAGAACACGTCACTACCATTCATACTCGCGCCGATAAAGCTCGAATCCTGGTTTTCCTGGCCACCAGAGATCATGGACACGCAACCACCCTCGCCCATCAAACCCATATCACCAGGAACCATCATCGTGCTCGTGCACGAACCAGAACCCACCGGCTCATACTCATACACATCTTCATGCCCACCATTCCTGTCAAACGGCGACAAAGAATCAAAACTATCGAAAAACAAACGACCATCGCTAGCGAGATTACGCGGCTCCTGCGCCACGCCGCTCACGGGCTTGATCAAACTCAGGCTCGAATAACCCAACGGCCGTTCACCGGTAGGATTACACGACGCGCACACCAACCGGCCCGTACCCGCATCAAACTCAAACACCTCCAAACACGCCGCACCAAAATTTTTCGAACATTCCTTACCAACGCTACTAGCGACATTATTGTTATAACCAGTCAATGATTCGGTCGACATGAACGCCACGAATTCGCCGTCCGGTGTCACCTGTGCCGTACGATCAGACGGCGACGCCGTCCAGTCACCCGCATAACCAGACTGATTCGGATACGCTTCACCACCACCATCAAGACGCGCAACGAACCTAACCGGCCCGCTTTCTTCCCACAAATATAGATTGGCGTGTTCCGCGATGCCACCACTCGCCAGCACTGCCATATCAACGAAATAGATCCGCGACAGGTCTTCGCTGGCGCCCACGAGTCCAACGAACTTGCCTTTTTTCGCGGTGAGATCTTCAAGTTTCTGGTTTTCGACATCATAGAGATGCCCGTCGCTCAACAAGACCTTCGAACCATCAGCGCTCGCCGTCAGGAAGCTACTGGATTCCGTATCTTCGATCGGCAACGTTTCGTTACCGTTCTCGCGAACATAGACCTTGCGGGTCTTTGTATCGGTCCAGAAGACCCGAGACCCATCAGCCGAAATCGCGTGACTATAGTCTGGATCCTTAGTCTTTGTAGACAATTCCAAACCAGAACCCAACACCGCCGAGGACACCGCTTCGGTATTACCCGGCAACACACTCACCAACCGCAACCCGCTAGCAGCACTCCAAACATAAAGATCCTCAGGAGCCAACGCTTCGTTTTCTTCGCCCTTCGCCGCTTCTTTTTCAGAAATCGGGACCGCCGCCGGCGCCACGCCAGGAACCGTACCGGTCAACGCGGCATTGGCCTGGAAGATCACATGCCCATAGTCAGCCGACGCTCCACCAAACCGCAATTTGAACTCATTCACTCCTTCACCACCACTACTACGTTCTGACGGGACCACTTCCACCAACGGACGCAGATCATTCGGTTCGCTAGTGTCCTGCAAATACAGGTCCGGGTATCCCGCCGGTGCAGCAGGGGACAACGACGGTTCAAGCTCATACAACACACCCATCGAAAGATCCGGAGCAAACCCATTATAACCCTCCCGGTGATTCACTTCACGCTGCTCAACCGCCGGACTCAAATCCCGCGATTCCCACCCTTCTTCACCACGCGACGCCAAATACTCGTTTTCATTCACAGCAGTCCCCGCCTTCGAGAACGGATACCCCTCATACACAATCGAATTCCCATCCGGCGCACTCAACATCGGGAACATCTGATCATTCGCACCAGGATAACATTCCGTGCAATCACCCAAAAACGGGTTCGTAGCAAACACCTCACCATTATCCTTATCCACAGGCGACACCATCTCATACGCACGACCATCAGAAAGACCTTCACCCACCACCGCACGCGTACCAAACCTCAAATATTCCGGACTACCAACCACACGACACTCTTCACCCGGTACCGCTTCATTACAATGACTCACAGCAACCAACCGAAAATAATACTCCACCCCCGACCCAAGACCACCCACCCGCACCGACACCCCAACACCAATCTTCCCCCCAGGCAACGACCCTTCAGCGGTCTAAACACACGCTCCCGGCATATTACAATTCGTCCCATCAACACCATATTCAAAATAATACGTAGTCGCGAACCCGGCAGGATCCACACTCCCTTCCAACGTCACACCCGAACCACCCACTTCAGACACCCCCAAACCACCAACAACAGGCGGGGCCTTAACAAGCGTACTAAAATCAACATATTCAGGACTACTCACCGCCCTACATTCTTCAGACGGGTCCGCTTCACTACATTTACTGATAGCTACCGCCCGGAAATGATACTTTGCTCCCGGCGTAAGACCAGGCACTTTCACTGACACCCCAACGCTAATTTCCCCAGCAGGCAACGTACCTTCACCAACCTTTACGCATGCCCCCGGCGTATCACAGGACGAGCCTTCGGGACCATATTCAAAGAAATACGTCGTTTCAAAACCCCCGGGATTGACTTTAGCTTCAAACGTAACTTCAGACTGACTCACCGGCGATCCGCTACCACCACTTACTACCGGCGGAGTCTTAGCGTGAGTACTGAAAGCCAAATATTCCGGCACCAACACCGGCACACACGTTTCCAACGGTTCAAGTTCATTACAATGACTCGAAGCAATCACCCGGAAATGATACTTAGTCGCCGCGACCAACCCCAACACCTTCACCGACACCGGAACACCCACTTTCCCCGCGGGCACCGTACCTTCACCAATCTTCACACAAGCCCCCGGCGTATCACAATCCGCACCTTCAGGACCATACTCAAAGAAATAAGTCGTTTCCGATCCTTCAGGATCAACCACCGCTTCCAACATGGCTCCCACCTGCTTCACACCGGACACACTCAAACCACCCACAACAGGAGGGGGTCTTAACCCCAGCACTCGCAGCTTCAAACGGCGGCCCGTAGCCCGACACAACCATGCATTCTTCCAGCGGTTCCAACCCATTACAACGACTCACCGCAACAACCCGGAAATGATATTTAGTCCCCGGCGTCAAACCACTCACAACCACCGAAACAGGCACAGTCGCTCCCCCCGCAGGCAAAGCCTCTTCGACGGTCTTATCACAAGCACCCGGCATATCACAATCCGTACCTTCAGGACCATATTCAAAATAATACTTCGTTTCATGGTGTTCAGGATCAATACTCGCTTCCAACGTCGCTTCAGAACGCGTAACACCAGACACACTCAAACCACCTACGACAGGAGGAGTCTTACCGGACGTCAGAAAATCCGTATACACAGGGCCAGACACCGGCACACATTCAAACGACAATTCACTAGCATCACAATGGGTCACAACCAACACACGAAAATGATACTTAGTACCCGCCGTCAACCCTGTAACATTTGCCGAAACAGCAACCGCGCTCGACCCCGCAGGCAAAGACTTTTCGGCTGTCTTTACACACGCACCCGGAGTATCACAATCCGACCCTTCAGGACCGTATTCAAAAAAATACTTTGCTTCATTACCCTCAGGATTTACACTTGCTTCCAAGGTAGCCGTCGATTCGCCCACGGGCCCCACTTTTGGTCCTTCAACAACCGGCGGCGTCCCAACCAACGGCGGCGCAAACACCCACACACCATCATTTTCATGAAAGGTCGGATTGAATTCAGCAAGGTAAAGGACGCCCCTAGGACGATCTGGGCCCCACGCCAGTTCCGGGTTCAACGCCAACCCGTATACGCTATCCTCGTGTTCAAAACCTTTGAATTCTGCGATAACTTTGCAGGAAGAACTCAGCTGGTAAAAGAGGTCTTTTTTGTAGGTGAATGCAAACACTTCCCCCGTACCGGGATTAACAGTCATACCTAGAAGACCGCCGGTGGAATGGAATTCACACGCCGGAGTTACTCTGTTTCCAACCGCAAACTTGTACACATGTTCTTCATTGCTTACAAAGACGTCCCCGCTTGAATCCAGGTGCACCTGCTCCGGTAGGTACCCTTTGCCGAATTCTCCTTCATACACATATTCTTCATCCGACGACGTTTTTGGACTGAAGACCATCTCCCGCGCTTCGGCGACCACTTTTCCGGGCAGTCCCCCAATGTCGGACACGTAGACCTCGCCTTGCGCACCTAGAGCTAGGCCGCCGACGGTAACCTGATGGATCAATTCTGGATGTTCTTCCACCGACGTGTTAAAGGGCGCCTGTTTCCCAAAGCTGGCGATGATACGTTCGCCGTCGGCGCTAAACTCCTGGACAATGCCATTTTTGCGGGCCCCATCCAAGGTGAAGACGGCCCCTGTTTCCTGATCTACTGCTACCCCTTTGGTTTCAGATACCGACCCTGGTGCTTCTCCGCCGCCCAGACCGCCGGATTCTAGGCACGTCGAATATTTCGCTTCGTGCGCTTCAAACGCAACCTTCCCGCATGTCTGGTATTCAGCCGCGCCGGTTGCGACTCCCTGGCCCCACGCCTCGATGAATTCACATTTCGCATTGTATCGTGCTATGCGATCATGTGCTTTATCACCGACATAGACGTCTCCACTTGCGTAGTCCACCGCGACGCTCTCCGCCCCTTGGCCTAGTGTTCCTTCGCCGGTCACGGGGCATCCGCCGACCTTTTCGTATGCAGAAGCCGCCCGCGCCGACACGGGGCCCTTCAACGCGACCATCACAACCAGAAAGATCGCGCACGCCAAACGCCAAGCACGAGGCCACCATGAAGCGCCGACGACGTTCCTCCCGAATCCGGACATCCTCTTGCTGGCTATGGTATCGCCCATACGACAACCTCTCCTCTCGTCCCGGTCTACCTGCGCTCCCTTCTATCTACGCTGAGGCACAGTCTGACACCAAGACCCAGCCCTGTCTTCCCGTGTTTCTCACTACCAGAACAAGCGCAAGTATCAAACGGGTCCGCGTCGTCAGGACGCGGACCCGTCATTTCTTGGTACTTATCCCAGCAGTGGCAAAACGGAGTCGCTGAACCTCAGCGACGCTCGTGCACCGCGACTGGGTACGTAGCGTAGCTGAGGGTTAGCTGAATAACACCTCGACGCCGCCGCCGCCATCGGTTAATACTAACGATTCGCCTTCGAACCCGGCGGGGTTGCCGGCGAATTTCAATTCGTTCATTTCAGTACCGAACGAAACTCTACCCGTTGCGTTATTTACTTTTCCAGCCGTTTTACCGGTTACTTTGAATTTTTGATTGAGCAGACCACAGTTTTTGAGTTCGACTTCAACGAAAGTGGTGCCACTGTCCGGACTAAACACGTCCCAGAAGGACCCGCCTAACTCCGCCAGTTCGGTTTTGGAGGTGGATGTAATCGGTTCTGCGACTGTACATCCGGTGGGTTTAACGACTGTACAGCTGCTGAAGCTGTTAGTAGCTAAATCTATTCCGGCTGCGCCACCTGTTGGATTTTCGATCCAACCGGTCCCGCTCTCAGTTGAGCATTCGATGATCACTTTAACGCCGAGAGCTTCTGACGTTAGCGTGTAGTGCGTTCCCGCTACGATCGAGGATGTCTCGTTTAACCTTGTACCTGCGCCGAGTTCTAATAATTCCCATTCCCCTGAGCCGGCCACGTCAGTCGTGCACAGGCTGTTGCTATATAACCAGGTGCTGCCGCCTTTCTTGGCACAATGAAAGAAATGTGGTGCTGCCGCCGACGCCGAAGCGACCGCCACAGCGCTCACCGCAAACACCGCAAGCATGCTCACAACAATCAACCTAATTCTAGACATGTTGTATCACTGACCTCCATCCATCCCGGACTCAGCCGGGATGGCTCGTTTTCAGGCCGTTCCCCACCCCATAATCAGGCGGCACAACGGCCGATCCTGTTTTACCCCTGCCCGTACCCGCCGACACGGCACTGGCGCACCTGCGCCGACGGCGTGACCGGGATTGGCCGATCATGACCGCCCTATTCGCAGCGGTCAACCCCAACGCCTGAACTTCCCTACAGGCCTACGGAACGCAATGACGACGCCACGGCCGGACGGCTCCCAAAACCCCTGCATCCATGGTAATTCCGCGTTCGGAAAATCACGTCGAGGCCAGCGCCACAAGTCGGAGACACGACGGCGAATGCGGCTCTTTCGAAGCATTTCGCCGCGCTTGGCCGCGGGCAGTGCGGCGGCCGCGGGTAGTGCGCTCGGCCGCCGGCAGTGCGGGCAGCCTTCGCGGACGCCGTGGGCGATGCCAACACACCAGCGTCCGGAAGGCCCTTGCATGGGACCGAGATCGCCGTCCCGGCCAGACAACCACGAAAGCCGGGACCGCCTCTCTACGCCCACCTTTCCGGCGTCTTGATACGCCTTCTGGCAGGCGGGCGCCATCGCATCCTTTCAGGCATCGTTACGTCCGTGTTGGTCTGTTTCCGACTTTCCGGAGACCCTTCGAATCCCGGTGCTCGGCATGAGGCAAGCCAATGCCCCGGACGCCGGCGAGATGCCCTTCGCCGTGGCGCCCGGGGTAGGCCGCTCCCCACAGAGCGACCTTGGCTGGACCGAGACCGAGGGGTTCCGCCTCGGGTCCTTTGCGGGTCGCTCCTACCGGGGGGCTGCGACCCGTACGAACGATTCTTTCAAGACCGACACGATCGCACCAGGGGCGTTTCTCACTCGCCGCCGATCGGCCGTGAACCCCCGCGCGCCCGCGCGAACAGCTCGCTCGGACGGCCTTGCCACGAGATCGTTCCGCGCTCGAGCGCATAAGCTCTGCCGGCCAGCGCTTCCACCATGTTCCGGTGCTGCTCGGCCAGCACGATCGTCAGGCCGCTGCGCCGCACTGTCCGCAGCTGATCCACCAATGTTTCGATCACCTTTGGCGCGAGGCCCTCGCTGGGCTCGTCCAAGAGCAGCACGTCCGGATCGCTGACCAAAGCCCGTGCGATCGTCAGGATCTGCTGCTCACCGCCGCTCAGCCATCCGGCCTTGGCCGCCTGCACTCGCTCCAGCATCGGGAAGACCTCCCAGACCCGCTCCCGTGGCCACCGTCGCCCGCCGCGGCCGGCGCCAGCGCGCCGCTCGGCGACGTCCAGGTTCTCGCGCACGGTCAGGTCCCTGAAGACACGCCTGCCCTCCGGCACGAGCCCGACGCCGAGCCTGGCCAGCTCGTAAGGCTCGGTGCCCAGGGTCTCTTTGCCGTCGATCTTTACCGAGCCGTCGCGGCGCAGGCCGGCGGTCCCCATCACGGCCCTCAGCGTCGTCGTCTTGCCGGCGCCGTTGCGGCCCACCAGCGCGACCGTCTCGCCCCGCTCGGCCTCGAACGCCACGTCGAACAGGATCTGAGCGGCCCCGTAGGACGCGTTCAGGCCTTCGACCGCGAGCTTCACTGTTCTTCCTCGCCGCCCAGATAGACCTCGCGTACGCGCCGATCTTTGCGCACCCGCTCAGGCGGGCCGTCCGCTATCGATTCGCCCCGGTCCAGGACCACGACCCGCTGGGCGTTGTCGAAGACCGCGCCCATGTCGTGCTCGGTAAAGACGACCGTCACCTTTCGGCGCTCGACGGTCTCCGCCACCAGCTCCATGATCTCCGCCCGCTCCGCGCTGCCCATCCCGGCGGTCGGCTCGTCCAGCAACAGCACCTTCGGCTCTCCCGCCAGGACCATCGCCAGCTCCAAACGCTTGCGCTCGCCCTGAGCCAGCTCGCCGGCCACCCGCGCGCCGCCGGCGGCGAGGCCGACCTCAGCCAGGCCGGGACCGGCCGCACCGCGCTTGCCGGCCGCCAGCAGCGCCAGCTCGTAGTTCTCGGCGACCGACATCTCCGCGAACAGCCTCGCGCTCTGGAACGTCCGCCCGAGGCCTGAGCGCGCCCTGGCCTGGGGGCTCGCGCGCGTGACATCTCGGCCGGCCAGCAGCACCGCGCCCTCGTCGACCTCCAGCTCACCGGCGATCAAAGCGAACAGGGTCGTCTTACCGGCCCCGTTCGGGCCGATCACCGCGACCCTTTCGCCGCCGTAAACGCGCAAGGAAATTGAGTGAACCGCCTGGATCGACCCGAAGCGCTTGCTGACGCGCCGCAGCTCCAGAGCCGGCGGTTCGCTCAATGAATCCCGTCGAGCAGAACCGCCGGTGACTCCAGCTGCAGCGCGCGTGCGAGCACCACTATCGTCTCCAGTCTCGGCGAACGCTTGCATCGCTCCAAGAGACTAATCTCCGTGCGATGCAAATTGCACGCGTCGGCGAGCGCTTCCTGAGACATCCCCACCCGTTCACGCTGGCTGCGCAGATTCACGGCAAACTGCTTGCGCAATCCCTCCGTTAGTCGCATTTGGAGCATTCTCTCATTTGGTAGACTAGCGTCTACCGACAATCGATCTCCAGCTTCTTGTCTGCGGTCCGCAACAGCGAGACGATCCCCTTGGGCGCCAACAAAATCACGGCCAAAAGGACGAAACCTTCGACCAGAACAGTGTCGGTCGTCAATTTACCGACATAAAAATCGATCAGCCCGAGCAGGACGGCGCCGACGATCGGCCCCGAGAAACGGCCGACACCGCCCAACAGCGTCGCGATCAGGGCGTTCGCCGAGACTTTCCAGTCGAACACGCTCGGATAGACGATCTGCTCGGAGAGCACCGACAGGCCGCCCGCCACCCCGGCAACCGCGGCGGCCAGCGCGAACACGGCCAGCTTGCGGCGCTCGACCTCGACCCCGAGCGTCCTCGCCCGCAGCGCGTCTTCCTTGATCGCCCTCAAGATCAGGCCCCCGCGCGAGCGCACGAACGAGAAGACCGCGACCAGGGTCAAAGCGGCGGCAGCGATGATCGCGTAGTAGGGGCCGTTGACGCCCACGACGGCGTTCAAGCCCGCGGGCAATTGCGCGACCAGACCGCTGTCGCCGCCGGCGAACGACGGCGTGTGTTCTGCCAGGAACTCGAACAGGGCGCCCAACGCGAACGTCAACATGATGAACGCGACCGGCTCGACCCTGACCAGGACGACGCCGCTCGCGAGAGCCGCGAGCACGGCGATCAGGACCCCGCCGGCCATCGCGGCGAAGAACGGAACACCAAATTCATTGACCAACAGGACCGTCCCGTAAGCGCCGAGCCCGTAGAACAGGGCCTGGCCGAACGAGAACATGCCGGCGTAGCCGAACAGCAGGTTGAACGAGACCGCCACGAGCGCCGAGACCGCGATCGAGGCCGCCAACAGCACGTACTCGCTCGAGACGAGCGCCGGCAGGACGGCCGCCAGCACCAGCAGCGCCAGCGCCGGCCCACCGTCGCCGATGTGGCTCAGGCGGCGACCCACCGCCGGCCCCTCCCCCGCACTAGCAGCACGATCGCCATCACCGCGTAAGGGGTCAGCTGCGCGAACGTGGCGTCCTGGAGGGTCACAAACGACTGCGCGATCCCGATCGCCAGGGCCGCCAAGAGCGCGCCCGTCATGTTGCCGAGGCCGCCCGTCACGACGACGATGAAGGCCGGCACCAAAGCCGTCGTTTCGAGGTTCGTCGAGACCGTGCTCTGGGGCGCGATCAGGACCCCACCGAGGGCGCCCAAAGCGATCCCGAAGGCGAACACGGCCGAGTAGAGCCTGTTCACGTTGACCCCCAAAACAGTCAGCATCTCGCGATCGTCGACGGCCGCCCGCGTCAAGAGGCCCGCCCGCGTGCGATACAGGCCTAGCCAGATCAATGCCGTGACGGCCAGGCCGAGCGCGATCGTGAAGACCGTGTACCGCTCGATCTGGGCGCCGAAGATCGTCCAGGTCCCGGTCAGGCCGCTTGGCGGCGAGACCGTCCGGAAATGGGTGCCGTAGACGAGCACGACCGCCCCGGCGATCAGATAGCTGAGGGCCAACGTCAACATGAACTGCCGGTTCTCGTCCTCTTCCCGGTAGGTCCTCCTCAGCAGCGCGATCTCGGCGATCGCCCCGAGCCCGGCCATGGCCAGCGGCACCACGATCAGAGCCGCCGTCCAGCCGAGCGTCGAGGCGCCGAGCCGGGCGATCACCGAGGTCGTCAGGTAGGCCCCAAGCATGTACACCGACCCGGCCGCGAAGTTCATCACGCCGAGCACGCCCCACACCAGGTTCAGGCCGGCGGCGCTAAAGAACAGGACGAAGGCGAGGCTGAGGCCGGCGAACAGCTGGTCGACGAACGTGACGAAGCTCATCCCCGGCTTCAGGGGGCCGGGCCGTGGATGGCAGACGTCGCACGCGAGCGCAGGCGTGCTGGTTGCACGTCGAGCATCGCGGGTGGCGTCTGACGCCGCGGAACGGTCCCCTGCCTCAGCATTCGAAGTACTTCTCCGTGCTCACGAGGCGCAGGGGCTCGAAGTGCGGGAACGGCAGCGAATGGTTCGGCCCGACGACGGTGCCCATCGCGATCGGCATCGCGATCCCGTGGTTGCAGGCATGGATCTTGACGTTGCCTTGGACCGTCTCCACTTCGGCTTCGTTCAGCGCGTTCCTGACCTTCGTCGGGTCGGTCGACTTCGCTTTGGCGATCCCTTGGCCAATGATCTGGATCTGGTTGAACGCGTCCCCGGCGGCGCCGCCGTTGGCGACCGCGGGGCCCAGAGATTCGACGTCTTTGCTGAACGGCGTGTGATAGATCGCGGCCGACGGGTAATAGGTATAGCCTTCGACGCCGGTCGGCAGCTTCGGGACGAACGCGATCGTTCCGTAGTCCATCAGGGCCAGGAAGGGCCTGTCGAAGAAGCCCAGCGGCAGGCCCTGCTTGACGAGCGTGACCGTGTCTTCGGTGATCACCGTCGAGTAGACCGCGTCCGGATGCTCGGAGTTGATCTTCTCGATGTACGGCGTGTAGTCGGTGCCGCCGGAAGGCACGTAATCCTGACTGATGATCTGCTGGCCGGAGCCGGCCATCGCCTTTTTGAAGGCGGCCGTGACCTGGTAGCCGTAGCTGTAGTCCTCGCTGATCACCGCGATCCGCTTCCATTGAGGATGTTCTTTGAAATAGGCGGCCGCGTTGCGCCCCTCGATCGTGGCCGTCGGAATCGTGTTGAAGGCATAGATTTCAGAGCCGCCCGCGAACACGGTCGGGTCGGCGACGCCGAGCACGTAGATGACGTGGCTCGGGTTGGCGACCAGCTGGGTCACGCTCTTGCCGACCGCCGACGAGCACGTGCCGGCCAGATATTTGACGTGCTCCGATAGCACCAGGTCGCGCGCCTGGCTGACACCGACCGACGGCGTCGCCTTGTCGTCGCGGACGACCAGTTCGAGCTTGTGCCCGTCGACCCCGCCCGCTTCGTTGATCCGCTTGACGGCCAGGTCGGCGCCTTTGACGTATTCCTGAGAAAAGGTCGAACAAAAGCCGGTCAAAGAAGCCAGGTAGCCGATCTTGACCGGCTTGCCCGTGGGCACTTCGTTTTCGCTGGAGGGGTTTGAAGAGGAACCACAGCCCGCGGCGCCGATCGCGAGCGCCCCGCTCACCAAGACGCCCGCCACCTTGCCGTTCATGCCCTTCGCTCCCCTCGGCTCGAGTTTCGATTCTTGGTACGAACCATATCTCTAAGAGCGGAAGTCGGGCATCACCTCGCGCGCGAAACGCTCCATCGAGGCGCAGACCGACTCGTGCGGCTGGCCGACGTTGTGCCAGGCCGAGAACAGGTCGACGCCGAGGTTCGCGTATCGGGCCAGCTTGTCGCGGACCTCGGGCGCGGTTCCGTAAGCGATGTTGCGGTACATCTCGTCCAGCTCGGGCTCGTCCTTGCGGACGGGCTCATCGACGACATAATCGCCTTGGCGTACGCGCTCGCGGTCGCCGAGCTGCTGGTCGATGACGCGATGGTTCATCAACACGTAGCGCAGGACCTCCTTGCATTCGGCCTCATCGGCGCCGACGAACGTCATGCGATTGAGCCCGAACTGGGCGTCCGCGCGCGCGCGTCCGGCGTCGGCGAGCGCCCGCAGGAACGCGTCGTATACGCCTTCGACGTGGCCGAACGGCTCGCGGAAGGGCGCGAACATCGCGTTCGCGCTGAAGCCCAACTCGATCGCCCAGCGCATCGACTTCGCCGACAGGGCCGCGATCCACAGCGGCGGGTGGGGCCGCTGTAGCGGTGGCGGCAGGACCGAAGCGTTCGGATATGAAAAGAAGCGGCCCACGTACGCGCGTGCCGCCGGATCGGTCCAGTGGTCGACCATGATCCGCAGGTGCTCCTCAAAGAAAGCCCTGCTGTCGGCCTCTGACATCTCCGTCTGGAACTGCCGCATCTGGTAAGGAGAGGCGCCGCGCCCGCAGGCGACGTCGAAGCGCCCACCGCAGAGCTGATCGATCTGGGAGATCTGGCCGGCAAGGCGCAGCGGATGGTGAAACGGAAGGACGAACACGGCCACGCCGATCCTGATCTTCGACGTGCGCTCGGCGATCATCGCCGCAAGCTGCAACGGGTCGGGCGCCGCCAGAAAGCTGACCAGGTTCTGCTCGGCCAGCCAGATGCCGTCGTAGCCGAGCCGCTCGGCGAGCACCGCCTGCTCGAGCATCTCCTCGTACAGCTGAGCCGCCGGCTTGGCTCGATCCCACCATTGCCCGGGCAGGAACAGATAGAAGCGCATCGACAGACAGACTACGCCGGGCCGCGGCCGGGAGTCCACCCGGCGGATTTGGCCAGCGCCCGATTGGGAACACGGTGTTTATGATTGAGAACCGAGGTCATGGTGGGTATGATGGTTTTTGGAATGGCACGGCCATTTCGAAGAAGCCCCACAGCTATAGCAATAAGGAAGCCTACTAACGATGCCCAGAACCAGTTCGAATACTTCCAAAAACTCCGCCAGTGCGCCGGAACCGGCCTGGTCGATCCCGAGCCTGCGCGAACCGCGCTACTCGCAGTCGCTCGAGCGCGGCCTGGCGATCCTCGGCTGCTTCACCCCAGAGCGCCCGGTCCTCGGCATCGCCGACATCGCCGACGAGCTGGGCATGAGCCGCTCCACCACCCACCGCTACGTGATCACGCTGGTCGCGCTCGGCTACCTCGAGCAGGGCGCCTCGCGCAAGTACAGGCTCGGCCTGCGCGTGACCGACCTCGGCATGTCGGCCCTGAATTCGACGGGTCTGCGCGAGCATTCCCACCCCTACCTCGAGGAGCTGCGCCAGCGCACCAGCTACACGGTCAACCTGTCGGTGCTCGACGGCGCGGACATCCTGTACGTGGACAGGGCCCGCAGCTTCCGGCGCAACCAGAGCAAGATCGACCTCGGCCTGCACCCGGGCTCGCGCCTGCCGGCCTATTGCACCTCGATGGGCAAGCTGCTGATGGCCTACCTGCCCGAGGCCGAGCAGCGCGAGCTGTTCAGCGAGATGAAGCTGACCAAACGCGGCCCGAACACGATCACCAGCAAGAAGGCGCTGCGCGACGAGCTTGAAGAGGTCGCGGAGGCGGGCTTCGCCGTCAACGACGAAGAGCTGGCGCCCGAACTGCACTCGATCTCGGCCCCCGTCCGCAACGAGTCGCGCGAAGTGGTCGCCGCCGTCAACATGGCCGCCCACTCTTCGATGATCTCCCTCGAGGAGCTGGTCGACGCGCTCGGCCCGCACCTCGTGTCCACGGCCGACCGCATCTCAGCCCGCCTGGGCTACCGCCGCGACGACGAGTCCTAGGCCGGTGGCATAGGCTACCGGGCCGATGCCGGCCCGCAAGGCTATAGCCGCGCTGTGCGCGCCCGTGCTGGCCACGGGCGTCGCGGCGTGCGGCAACTCGGTCTCGACCAGCTCGTTCAAAGGCGAACAGCAGCAGGTCGCCCAGGCGGTCGCCGACCTGCAGAGCAACACGATCGCTTTGGAAGCGAAGAAGATCTGCGGCGAAGATTTGGCGAAGGCGCGCGTCGCCCAGCTGAACGCGACGCCCGGCGGCTGCAAGAAGGCGCTCGAACAGCAGGTCAAACAGATCGACAACTACGACACGACCGTCGAAGCGGTCGCGATCGTCGGCAAGACCGCCACCGCCAAGGTCAAATCCGACTACGCCGGCAAGAAAGCCGTCCAAACCCTGACCCTCGTCAAGGAAGGCGGCAAGTGGCGGATCTCTGGATTGGGCTGATCGCGCCCCGAAGGGCGGCTATCGCTCAGCTGAGCGACTTGCCGTACTGGCGTTCGTAGTACTGGCGGTAGTCGCCGGAGCGGATCGGCTCCCACCACCACGCGTTCTCGCGGTACCAGTCGACGGTCTGCGATAGGCCGTCCTCGAAGCGGACCCAGGGCTCCCAGCCCAGCGCCCTGACCTTCTCGGAGGAGAGCGAGTAGCGCCGGTCGTGGCCGGGCCTGTCGGTCACGTGCTCGATCTGGTCCTCCGAAGCGCCCGTCAGCGCGATGATGCGCTTGACGACGTCGATGTTTTGCTGCTCGTCGGGGCCGCCCGCGTTGTAGACCTCGCCGGGGGCGCCGTGCTCGAGGACGTGGCCAATCGCCCTGGCGAAGTCGGTGCAGTGGATCCAGTTGCGCACCTGCATGCCGTCCCCGTACACCGGCAGCGAGTCGCCGTGCAGCGCGTTGAGCACCATCAGCGGGATCAGCTTCTCCGGGTACTGGTAAGGCCCGTAGTTGTTCGAGCCGCGCACGATCGTGGCGGGCAGGCCATAGGTATGGAAGTAGCTCTGCACGAGCAGGTCGGCCCCCGTCTTGGTCGCCGAGTACGGCGAGGATGGCTGTAGCGGCGAGGACTCCGTGAACGTGCCGAGATCGATCGAGCCGTAGACCTCGTCGGTGGAGACCTGCACGTAGCGCAGGTCCCGCTCGCGGGCGGCCTCCAGCAGGACGTAGGTGCCGAGCGCGTGGGTCTTCACGAACGCGTCCGGTTCGGCGATCGAGCGGTCGACGTGGGTCTCGGCGGCGAAGTTGACGATCGCCTCGATGGGGCCGTCCGCGCGCGCGGACGGTCCCGCTCCGCCGCCGGGGCCGTCGAGCGCGGCGGCGACCGCGGCGGCGTCCTCGATCGCCCCATGCACGAAACGGAAGGCATGATCGTCGTTGAAGTCGTGGAAGTTCTCTTCGCGGCCGGCGTAGGTCAGCTTGTCGAGCACCGTGACCTGGTCGCCGTGCTCGTGGAGGCGCTGGCGCACGAACGTCGAGCCGATGAAGCCGGCGCCGCCGCAAACAAGGATGTTCATGTCTTCATCATCCCAGCTCGGGCCGCCAGGTAGCCGGCCAGGCCGTCCTGCCAGGGCGGCATCGGCAGGACGTCGGCGCGTTCGGACTCCAGCGCCGACCACGCCGGGCGCGGGGCCGGCCTGGCCATCTGATCGCTCGTCGCCGGCTCCACGCGACAGCTCAGATCGGCCTGCCTGAAGATCTCGACGGCGAACCCGTTCCAAGAGACCTGGCCGGCGCCCGTCATGTGCACGAGCCCGGCGACGCCCCGCTCGAGCAGGCCCAAGAGGGCGGGCGCCAGGTGGCCAGACCACGTCGGCGAGCCGATCTGGTCGGTGACGACCCGCACCGCCTCGCGCTCCCGCGCCAGCCCGAGCATCGTCGCGACGAAGTTCTTGCCGTCGACTCCGTACAGCCAGGCGGTCCTCACGACCGCGTGCTTGGGCGAGGCCGCCAGGACCCGTTGCTCGCCTTCGAGCTTGGTCTCGCCGTACACCGAGCGCGGGCCCGTCGGGTCGGACTCGACGTAGGGCCGCGGCCGGCCGGAAACGTCGAGCGGAGCGACCCCGTCGAAGACGTAGTCGGTCGAGACGTGCACGAGCGGCACAGCGATGTCGGCCGCCGCCCTGGCAAGGTTGCCGGCGCCGTCGGCGTTCACGGCCCGGGCGCCCTCGGGGCTGGACTGCGCCCCGTCGACGTCCGTCCAGGCGGCGCAGTTGACGGCCCCGTCCAGGCCGCCGGGCTCGCCGAGCATACGTGCGAACAGGCCTTTGCAGGCGCCCACGTCGGTGATGTCGATCTCCGGCAGGTCGACCCCGACCAGCTCGTGGCCGGCGCGCGCGCCCGCGCGCGCGACGTCGTGCCCCAGCATTCCGTTGGCGCCGACGAGCAGCAGCCTCACAGGATCGAGATGTCCGAGTTGTCGCCCACCATGAACCTGTACGCGCGGGGCTGGCCGTCGGAGCGGCGGACGCTGACGTTGCGGCCAAGCAACGAGGACTCCATGCGGCCGTCGAGGTCGCGGACCGAGGAGCCGGCCAGCAGGATCGAATGCTCGACCTCGGCGCCAACGATCGAGCAGTTCTCGCCGACCGCCGTATACGGGCCGACATAGCAGTCGCGCAGCTGGGCGCCGGCGCCGATCACGGCCGGCCCGCGCACCGTCGCGCGCTCCAGGCGCGCGCCTGGCTCGACCACGACGCGGCCGTCGATCTGAGAGTCGATCAGATCGCCCTCGCAGCGCTCGATCAGGTTGTCGAGGATCAGCCTGTTGGCCTCCAACATGTCCTCGAGGCGGCCGGTGTCCTTCCACCAGCCCCTGACGATGTGCGGCTCCACGCGCGCGCCCGTGTCGAGCAGATGCTGGATCGCGTCGGTGATCTCAAGCTCTCCCCTCGCCGAAGGTTCGATCGCGCGGGCGGCGTCGTGGATCGAGGCCGTGAACATGTAAACGCCGACGAGGGCCAGGTCGGTCTTCGGCTCGGCCGGCTTCTCGATCAGCCGGAGGACCCTGCCGGGGCTGCCGTCCGCGGAGGCGCCCTCGGCGCCTGCGGCACCCGCAGCGTCCGCGGCGGGACCGCCCTCCGGCGGCGCCAGCTCGGCCACGCCGTAGTGCTCGGGGTCCGGCACGGGCGTCAGCAGGATCAGCGCCTCGGGCGAGTGCTCGGTGAAGGCGGCCACCAGGTCCGAGATGCCGCCCTGCAGGAGGTTGTCGCCCAGGTACATGACGAACGGGCTGTCGCCCAGGAACGGCTCGGCCGTGAGCACGGCGTGCGCGAGGCCGAGCGGCTCGTCCTGGACGATGTAGTCGATCTTGACGCCGAACTGAGAGCCGTCGCCGGCGGCGGCTTCGATCTCGGGGCCCGTCTCGGGCGCGATGATGATGCCGATCTCTTCGATCCCGGCCGCCGCCATCGCCTCGATCCCGTAGAACAGGACCGGCTTGTTGGCGACCGGCACCAGCTGCTTGGCGCTCGTGTGCGTGATCGGGCGCAGGCGCGTGCCCTTGCCGCCGGAGAGGATCAGTCCCTTGAGATCCGCTGTCATCGCGCGAGCAGCGTAGCGGGCTTCGGTTGGTGGCGGGACCGGCGTTTGCGGTCGGTCCCGCCGCTAATAGCCGCCGCCGAGCTTGCGGTGGTCCCAGGTGGACCTTCCGCGCTCGATGAACTCCAGGCCCACCCGCTTTGGGGCCTGGGCCTTCACCGCCGCGAAGGCCTCAGGGGGAAGCTCGGATGGGGGGTCTGTGCCGCGCGGGACCGAGTTGCGCAGAAGGATCTCCGCGCCGAGCCGGGCGACCGTGTCGGGGGCGCGGTGGATGACGACCTCGCACTCGAGCATCACGCCGCGCAGCTCGGCGTACGCCTCGGCCGTCTCGACCTGCAGCGTCGCCCTCGGGTCGCGCTCCAGGTTCTTGACCTTCTGGGAGCTGCCGTACGTCCAGGCCCAGATGCGGAGGCCCGATGCGGGCGACGCCTCGCGTAGGACATACCAGAGGGGCATCAGGTGGGGCCAGCCGCGCGGGCCGACCGTCGCGCAGGTGACGGTGCGCTCTTCGGCGAGGAAGACCGAGACCTCGTCGTCGGTCATCTTGATCTGGTCGCGGCGACTCACCCCGCAAGACTATCCGCCGCGGTTGGACACGGTACGCCTCGCCTTCACCGCCCCGATCTCGGGTAACGCATATAAACACTGGAGTAGGTCTATAGGCGATATGGCGTCGTTTGTAATTTGGTAATTACAGACACTGAGTTTTGTAGTGTCTAATCGACTTGTAGCGATCAGTCGAACCAAAAGGACTTGCGTTTATTCCCACAATCCTGTATGCTACTCGGGTTGTGGTTTCAGGAGGGGTAGAGGGGAATGACTGATCTCATGAGAGGGTCGATCTTGTCGGGACAAAGCTTGCGTGGGCACAGCCGGTCAAGCATGATCGAGGCAGGCTCATGTAGGGGACGTCCGCTCGCTTCGACGAGGGGCGTTGAGAGTAGGTGGAGACTCGTACGGCATCGCAGGCTGCGGTAGGGCGAAGGGCCGCCGAGGATCACAATAAACATGGATGAAGGGAGAGAGATTATGAAGAGACATAAGTCATTCGGCAGCGGTGTTCTGATTGTCGTCGCGCTGTTGCTCGCCGCGATTCCGGCGAGCGCTTCGGCGAAGTCGTCGCTGGAATTCACAGAAGCAGGCAACACTCGCCAAGCCCCCACTGGTGCGTCGGCAATTCTCGTCCTTAATTTGGGAGCCGGGAAAGCAGGAGGATGCTCTGCGTATGAGCTGGGCGAACTCGGGACCGACCCCGAAAAGAAGATCGTGGTGAAAGGGTCGGGAGTCAACCTTCTCGAAAACTGTGAAGAAGGCACAAGCCAGTCCGGGCATATCGAAGAAGAGACCTGGAGCGACGGTAAGCTCAAGGTGAAAGGCAAGGTCGAAATTACCCACCCGGGGCCGTGTGTCTACGAATACACAAAGTTCAAGCTCCCGGCGCCATTCGCGGTTCCCGGAGAAGCTGCCGTTCAAGGAGTAGCGAAGGGCAAGCTCGTCAAGGAAGCGAGCAGCAAGGTGAAGGGCGTGTGTGAAAAGAAGCTGGAAACGGAATTCCAATTGGGAGCGGCAGACGAAGAATTCGAAGCTTTCGGGACGAGATTGACCTGAGAGCTTCAGCGACGCCCGAGATCGCCGTAGCAGGCGGTCTCGGGCAAGCTGTTGTTGTAGCTGGTAGCTGCGTATCCAGTTCGCGCGGCGCGTCCTGCGCCTGATGTCGGCTCCCGTCGCGAGCCAGATGGCCCCGCTCCGGCGCCGTGCCGTCCGGGGCAGGGCATACCGTCGACCCATGTTCGTCAATGAACTGGAAGACGGCGCCGAGATCGACCAGGTTCTGGCGGTGCGCGAGGCCGAGCGCCGGCTGAAGCGCAACGGCGAGGGCGACTATCTGCGCCTGCTGCTGGGCGATCGGACGGGAGCGGTCGTGTGCATGGTGTGGGATGAGATCGGCTCCCACGAGCGGCTGGCGAGGCCCGGCGAGGCGGTGCGCGTGGAGGGCCGCTACACCGTTCATCCGCGGTTCGGGCCGCAGATCGACCTGCGTGGCCTGAGCGAGGCGGCGCCGGACAGCTACGCGCCCGAGGACCTGCGCGACGGCCCGGCACTGGAAGTGGAGCAGTTGGAAGCGGGGTTGCGCGAGCTGCTGGCGACGGTCCGCCAGCCGCACCTGCGCGAGCTGCTCGAGCGCGCGCTGGGCAAGGAGTCGGAGTTGTGGCCCCGCTACCGGAACGCCCCGGCGGCCAAGCACTACCACCAGGCGTACCGTCACGGGCTGCTTGAGCACAGCCTGTCGGTCGCCCAGGCGGTCAGTGCGACGAGCGCCACGTTCGGGGGCGTCGATCGCGACCTGGCCGTCACCGGCGCCCTGCTGCACGACATCGGCAAGCTGGACGCCTACACCGAACAGGGCGGCGACGGGGCGATCGAGCTGACCGACGAAGGGCGCCTGCAGGGCGAGATCGCGCTCGGCTACTACCGCGTGCGACAGCTGATGGAGCAGATCGAGGGCTTCCCATCGGAACTCGCCCAGGCGCTCGCCCACATCATCCTCTCCCACCACGGCTCGCTCGAGCACGGCAGTCCCGTGGCGCCCTGCACGCGGGAGGCGATGCTCGTGCACATGATCGACAACCTCGGCGGGCGGCTGGGGAGCTTTGACCGTCTCGAGAAGGAGCTGGCCCCGGGCAGCCGCTGGTCCAGCTACGACAGGGCGCTGCAGACCAGCGCCTTCTTCGCGCGGGCGCCCGCGCGGGCCGCGACGCCGACAGCCACGCCGACGATGGTGGAGGCGGCGCCGGGAACGCCCGCGCCGGTCGAGCGGGTCCGGCAGGCCGCTTGAAAACCCGCAAATAGCGTAAGCCGCGGCCAGCGGCCGCATGCGGCCAACCGCCGCGCTCTAAGGTGTGTTCGGATGGACTCTCCACGCATCCGAAATTCCTGCTGAGGCGCCACGCTCGATGGCCAAGGACACAGAGAAGCTGATCAGGCAGCTGTCGCTGATCTCATATTTGATGGCGGAGCGCCGGCCGGTCACGGCGCTGGAGATCAGGCGCGACGTCGAGGGCTACTCGGGCATGAACGAGGACGCGTTCGCGAGGCGCTTTTACGCGGACAGATCAGAGCTTGAGTCGTTGCGGATCCAGCTGACCGTCGAGCGGCCGACCGACGGGGCTGCCGAGCAGGAGAACTACTCGTTGAGGCCGGAGAACTTCCATCTCCCGGCGATCGCGTTCACCGATAAAGAGCTGGCGGCGCTGGCGACGGCGCTGAGTTTGCTGGACGGCGAATTCGCGTATGCGGAGCCGCTGCGGCTGGCCTTGCAGCAGATCACGTGGGGCCGGCCGAGCCCGTTGCAGGCGCCCGAGCAGCGGTCGGTCGCGCTCGGCATAACGGCGTCGGCGGGCGGGCACGATCTGTCGGCGCGGCTGGCGAAGATCGAGACGGCGATCTTCAGGAACAAGACGGTCACGTTCGAGTACTACACGATGGGGCGCGACGAGACGGGCCCGCGCAAGGTGGACCCCTACCATTTGCTGTTCCAGGGCGGGCAGTTCTATCTGCTGGGCTACGCCCACGAGCGCGAGGCGATCAGGGTCTTCAGGCTGTCGCGGATCCAGGGGAAGGTCGCGTACGCGACCAAGGCCGAGCACGACTTCAGGCGGCCGGAGGCCTTCGATCCGCGCGGCTACGCGGGCCGGGCGGACTGGCAGCTGGGCGAGCGGGAGGGCGTCGTCGAGGTTCTGATCTCAGAGCGTGTCGCCTGGCAGGTGGAGCGCCACTACGGCCGTTACGGCGAGGTCGAGACCTCCGAGGGCGAGGGCGACATCGTGTTCAAGACCGGCTATTCGAGCCCGCGCACGATCATCGCGTGGGTGCTGGGGTTGGGGGTGAACGCGAGGCTGCTGGGCCCAACGGGGCTGGTCGAGGAGCTGGACCGGCGCGTCGAGCTGTTGTGGGAGCGCCATGGCGAGGACTTTTTGGAGTCGATGGACAGACTGGATGCGAATGGAGGGCGTGGCCGCGACCGGATCGCAACGGCCGCGAACGGCGCCCCCGGAGCCCGGCGGGAGCGGTCGGCCGGCGGGCGTTCGCGGGCGAAGGGGGCCGGCGGCGAGGGGCGCGAGGACGGCGGCGCGGGCGCTGAGGACACAGTCGAGGGCCGCGGGGAGAACGCCGCGATCAGGCCTGAGCGTTTCGCGCGGCTGGTGACGTTGGCGAGCATCCTGATCCAGGCCGGCCGGGCGGGCAAGAGGGTGCCGGTGAGCGACGTGTGCGAGCGGCTGAAGCTGAGCGAGGAGGAGTTGGAAGAGGACTTGAGCGTGCTGAACGTGGTCAACTTCGGGGGCGGCTCGTACGTGTTGTACGCGGAGGTGCTCGAAGGCGACGGCGGCGCCCTCGAGATCGACGTCGACCCCGAGCCTTACAGCGACAACTTCGACCGGCCGGCAAGGCTGTTGCCGGTCGAGGGCAAGGCGCTGGTGGCGGCGATCGATTTGATCGGCGAGCACATCCCGGCCGGCTCGTTGAAGAGCGCGCGCGAGAAGATCGTGGCGGCGCTCGGCGAGGACCCGATGGAGCAGGGCCTGCAGGTGGCCCACGGCGCCGGCGACGACACCGACCTGGCGAAACTGGTCTCGACGGCGATCGTCGAGCGCAGGCTGATCGAACTCGAGTATTACAAGCAGAACGAGGATGAGATCTCCCATCGCGTTGTCGAGCCGTATGCGCTGACCAATGGGCGGGAGGGCTGGTATGTGGCCAGCTATGACCCTGAGCGCGAGGGTGTCAGGCACTTCAGGCTGGACAGGATCAAGCGGGCGAAGATCTCGAAGCGGAAGTTCGAGCCCCGGCCGGAGGTCGACCCGGCGGCCGAGGTGGACGGCTGGCTGCGAACCGGCGTTCTCGAGGCCTCACGGGTGGCCAGGGTTTGGGTCTCGCCCGAGCGGGCGCGCTGGGCGAGGGAGGCCAGGCGCGTGGTGGCCGAGCGCGCGGACGGGTCGGTGGTCGTGGAGCTGAGCTTCGCCGGGGTCGACTGGCTGGTCAGGGAGATCCTCAAGGAAGCGGGCGACGCGGCCGTGCTGGAGCCCGAGGACGCGCGCGAGGCGGTGCGCTCGGCGGTCGGCCGGCTGCGCAAAGAGCGGCGATCCCGTCGACCGCGGGTCAAGCGTGGGGGCGTGCCCGCGGGCATTGACCCTGGGCGCGCGCCCGTTCGCGCAGCAGCGACAGCAACTGCCGGCGGACCTTCGCCGGAAACGAGCCGGGCAGACCGGTCGTGAACAGCCCGATCTGGGCCTGGCCGCAGACGAAACCGTAGAAGTCGAGGTTAAGCGGAGCGGTCTTGCCGGCGAGGGTCACCTTGGCGAGCACGCTCAGCGCCACACCTCCGTTCGTGCCGGGCGCCAGCGCCTTCTCCGGGGAGACGGACAGTCGGCGGATGCTCGGCCCCTGTCCCGGCGCGCCCCCGACGTCCCGGGCCAGGCTGCGCTCCAGGCAGGATCGCGCATTTGGGCTCGGCGCCGCCGTCAGTGTGGCGACGGCGGTCGTGGGCTTGCGCGCGACCGAGACGCTGGAGCTGACCCCCAACTCCCCGGCGCGCCCAGCGCGTTCGAATTCTTTGGAGACCGCTTGCGCCAGTTCGCTATGACCGTTCATGACCCCCACGCATGCCAGCAGCGCCCGTTCCAGGCGCTGTTCTCCGGCGACCGGCTGAGGGCCGCGAGCCACGGTGAATTCGGACACATCCGCGGGCCTGAGGTTGACCGCGCTCGCGAACGCGGCGGCCTGGGACCGGCTCAGGCGTCCATAGCTGTACCGGGTTGGGGTGGGGGTGGGAGTGGTGGCGGTGGTGGTGGCGGCGGTGGTGCTGCCGGCGTGGGCGCCTTCTTCCGGTGGGGGCGGCTTCAGCGCGGGCGTGGCCTGCCCGCAGGCGGTGAGCGTCACGGCCGCGAGCACAGCCGCCGAGATCGCCGTCGCAACTCTGACCATGGTCATAAATCCTTCCAGAGACCTTCAGGCCTTCGCCGATCTCCCACCCAGCGCACGGCCGTCGCCGGGGGAGCCCGGGCCGCACACCGCCGCCAAAACGCGGCAACTACTGGCATTCACGCCTAGCCGGCCCGTTTGACCGTCGTGCGGCCCTCTCCCGCCAGTCTCGGCCTACTGTCTCCTACTCGAACTCGCGCGCGGGGCGCGCGAGTTCAGGGCAGCAAACGATGCGGCCCGCGATACAGGAACGTGACCTCGCGGACGTTGTCCTGGCCGAGGAGCTGCATCAACAGGCGCGTCAAACCGAAGCCGAAGCCGCCGTGAGGCGGCGCGCCGTACCTGAAGAAGTCGAGGTAGTAAGAGATCGGCCCGGGATCGACACTCGTCTCGCGCGCCTGGTCGAGCAGCACGCTGTGGCGATGCTCGCGCTGAGCCCCGGTCGTCAGCTCCAAACCCTTCCACAGCAGATCGAAGCTGCGCGTCAGCGTCTGATTGTCGGGATGCCTCATGTGGTAGAAGGGCCTGACCGAGGATGGGTAGTCGGTAACAAACGCGAACTCGTGGCCGTGCTCAGCCAGGATCAAGGCCGACAGCGCGCGCTCGCTGGGCGGGTCGAGGTCGTGGTCTGGACCCGGCACCCCCTCGTGGCCGTGCTCGCGCAGCAGGTCCTTGGCGCCGGCCAGCGTGATCCTCGGGAACGGCACGCTCGGCACGGTGACGGTCGCGCCGAACGTCTGCTCGATCTGTGCGCCGTGCTCGGCCGCGACCACGCCCAAAACGTGCGCCAGCCAGCGCTCCTCGAAGGCCATCACGTCCTCGTGCGAGTCGATCCAGGCGATCTCGACGTCGACGCTCGTGAACTCGGTGTCATGTCTGGAAGTGAACGACGGGTTGGCCCTGAAGACTGGCCCGATCTCGAAGACCCGTTCAAAGCCGCCGGCCATCGCCATCTGCTTGTAGAACTGGGGCGACTGGGCCAGGTAGGCGGTCGTCTCGAAATACTCGACCTTGAACAGCTCGGCGCCGGACTCGCTGGCCGAGCCCATCAGCTTGGGCGTATGGATCTCGACGAAGCGCTCGGCCCGCCAGTGCTCGCGCATCGCGTGCTCGATCGTGCTCTGGACCTCGAAGATCAGGCGCCGGTCGGGCCGGCGCAGATCCAAATAGCGCCAGTCGATGCGCTTGTCCAGGGCCGAGTCCGGCGCGATCGGAAGCTCGGGCTCTGCGGGCGACTCCACCTGCAGCTCTGTCAGTTGCAACTCGAGGCCACCGAGGTTGACGCGCTCGTCGGCGACGACCTCGCCGGTCACGGTGACAGCCGACTCCGGCGTCAGCCCCGAGACCACATCGTTGAGGGCGCTCGGCGGATCGCCCTTGCCGAGCACGACCTGGACGGCGCCGGACTCGTCGCGGACGACCACGAACTGGACGCGCTTCTGGTCGCGCACGGCCTGGACCCAGCCCTGCACGGTGGCGGTTTCGCCGACCTTCGCCGGCAGATCGGATGTGAGGGTCCTGTCCAAGGCTGGGACCTTATACGCCCAGCTCAACCTCGACCGCGAACTCGTCGGCCTCGACCGGCGCGAACTCTTCGATCGCGCCCGCGGCCAGCAGGTCGGCGAGCCCGAGCCGCAGGGCGCTCAGACGAGCGGGCGTGTCATGGACGCGGACCAGCCTCACGGGCGCGCGCATCGGCAACCTTGCCTCGGACTTGGCCTTGCGCACTTCGCGCAGCACATCGGCCGCGACCGTCAACGCCAGATCCTCTTCGCCGCGCGCGTCCGCCTCCTGCTCTCCATCTCCGTCCGCTCCCGCCGCATCCAGCCGATCCAAGCCTCGGGCCCCCAGCTCAGCCAACAGCTCGCCGGCCTCGGGCCATGGCGCCCGGTGGATCGAGCCGGTTTGCCACCAAGACCAAACCTCTTCGCAGACGAACGGCAAGAACGGAGCGAACAGCCGCTGGAACGCCGACATCGAGAGGCGCAAAGCCCTGCTGACGGACGCGGCCCCCTCGGGGTCGCCGGCGGCCTCGTAGCGACGGCCCTTGACCAGCTCGAGGTAATAGTCGCAGAACCACCAGAACAGCTCCTCGGTGCGCTGCAAAGCACGCGCGTAGTCGTAGGCCTCGAAGCTCGCCGTCGCGTCCTCGACGACCGCGGCGATGCGGCCAAGGACCGCCCTGTCGAGCGCGCATGTCAGCGACTCGCCGGCGGCGGGCAGGTCGGCGAGCGCGAACTTGGAGGCGTTCAAGAGCTTCACTGACAGGCGCCGCCCGACCTTCATCTGCTGGACGTCGAAGGCCGTGTCCGTCCCTGGGCGACCGCTGGCCGCCCAGTAGCGCGCCGCGTCGGCGCCGTGCTCCTGGAGAAGGTGCATCGGCGTGACCACGTTGCCCTTCGACTTCGACATCTTCTTGCGGTCGGGGTCCAGGACCCAGCCCGAGATCGCCGCGTTGGCCCACGGCAAGACGTTCTCGTCGAGATGGGACCTCAGGATCGTCGCGAACAGCCAGGTCCTGATGATGTCGTGGGCCTGCGGCCTCAGGTTCATCGGGTAGACCTTCCTGAACAGCTCTTCGTCCTCGCCGGCATGGCCGGCGAGCTGCGGCGTCAGCGACGAGGTCGCCCACGTGTCCATCACGTCGGGGTCGCCCGCGAAGCCGCCAGGCCGGCCGCGCTGGCCGGCGTCATAGCCATCGGGCACGTCCTCGGCGGGGTCGACCGGCAGCCTGTCGGGCGTCGGCGCGATCGGCTGGTCGTAGAGCACCGAACCGTCGTCGTCGATCGGGTACCAGATCGGGAACGGCACGCCGAAGAAGCGCTGCCTGCTGATGCACCAGTCGCCGTTCAGGCCGTTCACCCAGTCCTCGAAGCGGGCTTTCATGTGAGCTGGATGCCAGCTCAGCTCGCGCCCCCTGGCGATGAGCGCCTCGCGGTGCTCGATGGTCTTCACGAACCACTGCCTGCTGGTCACGATCTCGACCGGCCGCTCGCCCTTCTCGAAGAACTTGACAGCCCTGTTCACCGGCTCGGGCTCGCCGACCAGCTCACCGGACTCGGCCAGCAGCTCGACGATGCGCCTGCGCGCCTGGTTGACCGTCCTGCCCGCCAGCTCCCCATAGTTCGCGCGCGCGCCCTCCTGGTCGGAGGTCTCCCAACCGGGCGCGCCCCAGGGCACGTCCAAGAGGCGGCCGTCGGCGCCAAGCACCGCCCGCACGGGCAGGCTCAGCTCACGCCACCAGGTCACGTCGGTCAGGTCTCCGAACGTGCAGACCATCACCAGGCCGGTGCCCTTGTCCTTCTCGACCAGCGGATGAGCCAACACCGGCACCCTCGTGCCGAACAGCGGCGTCAGCGCTTCGCCGCCGACGAGCCCGGACCAGCGCTCGTCTTCGGGATGGGCCAGCAGGGCCACGCATGCCGCGATCAGCTCCGGCCTGGTCGTCTCGATCAGGATCTCCGCGCCGGAGGCGGAGCCGGCCGAGGCAAAGCGCACGCGGTGCATGGCGCCCGGCCGCTCGCGGTCCTCGAGCTCGGCCTGGGCGACCGCCGTCTGGAAGTCGACGTCCCACAGGGTGGGCGCCTGGAGCTGGTAAGCCTGGCCGCGCTCCAAGAGCCCCAAGAACGAGCGCTGGGAGACGCGCTGGGCGAGGGTCCCGATCGTCGTGTAGGTCATTTTCCAGTCGACCGACAGGCCGAGCGTCCGCCAGAGCGCCTCGAAGGCCTGCTCGTCGCTGGCTGTCAGCTCCAGGCACAGCTTCACGAAGTTCGGCCTCGAGATGGCGACCGGCTCCCGATTGGCGTCCCCGCCGCCCCCTACCGGCGGCACGAACGCCGGGTTGTAGGGCACCGACGGATCGCAGCGCACGCCGTAATGATTCTGGACGCGCCGCTCCGTCGGCAGGCCGTTGTCGTCCCAACCCATCGGATAGAAGACCTCTTTGCCGCGCATCCGCTGGTAGCGGGCGACGGTGTCGGTGTGGGTGAACGAGAACACGTGGCCCACGTGCAGCGAGCCGCTGACCGTCGGCGGCGGCGTGTCGATCGAGAAGACCTTGTCCCTCGGAGCCGCGCGGTCGAAGCCGTAGGTCCCGTCGCGCTCCCAGACGGCGCCCCACTTGACCTCCAAGCCCTCGAGCGTCGGGCGCTCGGGGACCTCGGGCTCGAGCGCGCCGAGGTCAGCCCGCGTATGCGGCTGCCGGCTCTGACTCTGGCTCTGGTGTGAGGACAAGCTCGGGATCGTAGCCGAGCCGTTGCTCGCGCTCGGCCCGATGCGTCGGGCAATACACCCCGCGCACGCCGCCGTCCGGCATACCGTAAGCCAGCCACACCTCGCCGTGCCAAACAAAGTGGAAGAACCCGGCCGTGGTACTCCGGAGCGCCAGCTCACGGCGCCATGCGGCCGCCACCGCCCTGACGGAAACCCGGGAGTCGCAGTGGTGGTCGCCGTCGAGATAGTCGGTCCAGACGCACCGCTGCGGAAGCTCGGTGATCTTGACCGCCCCCGGCTGGAGCGCCTCTGCCCGATTGAGCCCTGTACTTGCCCGATAAGCACTTTTCATGTCGGTCTTTTCGGACGACACGGGAAAGTACGATCTATTCGTCCGGTTATTTGGACGTTTGTCCTAATCCAAGCCCAGACCCGCACAACGGCTTGCACGGACACTCTCGCCGCGCGCACCACCGGACGCTGGGCGCACCACCCATCAACGCGCGTCACCGGCCGGATCGCCCTGAGACCGCACGGCGGCTTGCCCGGTCTCAGCGCGCGCGCCGGCCGGAGCGCCCCGGGACGCGCCCCCCTTCGGCGCCGGCCTCAGAGGCTGGCCCGCCGGCGGCCGAGATCCCGAGCACCCGCATCGCCTTCAAGCCGAGGCTCAGCTTCTCGCGGCCATCGCTCGAGCTGACGTCCAGGCCCGACAGCTCGCGAACGCGCTCCAAGCGGTAGTAGATCGTGTGCCTGTGCGTAAACAGGCGCTGGGCGGTGCCGGCCACGTTGCCGTCAGCCTCCAGGAACGTTGCCAAGGTGCGTACCAGCTCGGTCTCATACTGCTCGTCATAGGCGAGCAACGGCTCGACCGTCTCGGCGTAGAAGCGCCGCAGCTCGTCCGGATTCTCGGTCATCGCGCTCAGCAGCAGTCTGTAGGCGCCGGTCTGCTCGAACGCCAAAAGCGCCCCGTCGGAACCGCCCTGAGCGACGTTCGCGGCAAGCAGCGCCTCGCCGGCGGCTCGCCCCAGCTCAGCCGGGTCCGTGGCGATGCGGCTGCGCCCAACCGCGAACGTGTAGCCGGCCAGGCCCGCTTCCATCTCGCGCAGCACTCCCTCAGCCGCCCGCTCCGCTGTCGCCTCATCGCCGCCCGGGACCAGCAGCAGAACCTCGGCACCCGCGGCAAGGGCCGCGCCCGCGTTCTCGCGGTCGGACAGCGCGGCGATCGAACGGCTGACGACCGCCCTGGCGCCGCGCTCGGCCACCGCCCGCACGCGTGCGCGCCAGCCCTCGTCGGTCGGAGCCTGGGGGTGCGCCCTCGCGACGATCACGCTGGCCCCGTCGGCGATGTCCAGCGACAGGTCGGCCGCCCGCGCGAGCAGCTCATCGCGATCGGTCAGCTCGCGCCGCGCGATCGCGCCGAGCAGCTCGGCCGCGACCGTCTCCGAGACACGCTCCGGCGCGCGCACGCGCTCGACCTCCGAGGCGATCATCGTCACCAGCAGCCGCCTCATCTGCGTGCTCTGCTCGCCGCCCTCGGGACCGCCCTCCGCGACCGTCGCGCGCATGTGCAACGTCCCGACGACGGTGTCTCCGACGCGCAGGGCCACGCTCGTGACCCCTTTGCCCTGCGTCAGGAGCGCCCGCTCCTCGGCGGGCGACCGGGCGGCCACCGCGAGCGTGGCGCCCCAGGCGTCAGAGACGGCGAGACTGGCGTCGAGAGCGCGCGCGGCCGCGCGCACGACCTCGGGCAGGCCGGCACCCGACTCGACCGCCTCGGTAACGGCTTCCAGGGCGGCAAGCTCTGACACAGAAGATCAGCCCCAGAAGTAGACGACCGCGAGCGCGCCCGCGACGCCGATCCCGACGAGCACGGCCAGCACGTACAGCGACAGGACACCCGCCGCCAAACGCTCCCACAGACGCGAATAGCTGGTCCATGCCGGCACCAAGATCAGGCCCGCATACAGGGCGACGCCGAACACACCCGCACAGACCGCGACCAGATCGTTGACGGCTGTCCTGCTCATCGTGCTGGATTGTGACGCACATCGAGGTCGTGCACCCCTGCCAGGCCCCCATCGACCGGGGTCGCCCAACCGGCCGCCGGTTCCCGCCCGGCCAGCTCGGCCGCCGCGTGACGCGCCCGGTCGGGACCGTCGGTGCCCGTGAACAGGCCGACGACGGTCGGACCCGAACCCGACACGAACGCCCTGTCCGCGCCCGCGCCTAGCGCTTCCTCCAAGGCCGTCTCGATCTCGGGGCATAGAAGGATGGCCGGCGCCTGCAGATCGTTGTGCAGCAGCTCCCGCTCGTCGGCGATCGCCGGGGCCGACCCATACGCGGTCCGCAGCCGACGCTCGATCTGCTCCAGGTCCGTGTCCGAGCGCCCACCGCACAGCTCATCCAGCCGCGCGTACACGGCGCCCGCGGACAGCTCAGCCGCGGCCGGCAGCACGAGCACGCCGAACGGCCGGCCGGCCGGCTCCAGCGCGCCGAGCCGCTCGCCCGCCCCCGTCGCGAGCCAGCGTCCGGGCGCCAGCTGCGCCGGCACGTCGGCCCCCAGCCGAACCGCCAGCTCGTGCAACAAATCCGGCGAGCCGTGGCCCGAGACGTGTCCAGCCAAGCGCAGTGCAGCCGCGGCGTCGGCCGATCCCCCGCCCAGGCCGGCGGCCACCGGGATGCGCTTGTCGATGGTCAGCCTCAGCGCCGGCCCATCCCAGGCCGTCTCGTCGCGAAACAGCCGCAGCGCGAGCGCTGCCAGGTTCTCACCGGGCGGCCCCTGAACGCCCGGGCAGGAGATTTCGTCCTCGCCGCCGTCAGGCTCGCCGACTTCGAGCGTCAGCACGTCCGCGAGCGAGATCGACTGCATCACGCTGACCAGCTCGTGCCTGCCGTCGGTCTCCCGTCTTGGCCCTACGAACAGGCCGAAGTTGATCTTTGCCGGCGCCAGCGCCCGCAGCCGCCGGCTCATTGCCTGAGCGCCCGCGCCAGCGCCACGAACTCCGCGGGCGCCAGCCGCTCGGCCCGCTCGTCGCTGGGATGGCCAAGCTCGACGAGCGCCGCCCGCACCCGCTCGCGCCCGCCGTCGGTCTGGCCCCCCGGCTCCAGCGAGCCCGCCAGCTCCAGCGACTTCGCCAATGCCTTTCGCCGGTACGCGAATGCGCCGCTGACCAGGCGGCGCACGTCGACCCCGATCCCAACGTTGCCTTCGGCCACATCGCGCCCTCCGGCCTCACCGCGCCCTCGGTCCTCCCCGTTGCCTCCCGCCTCATCGCGCGCCGCCGCCTCATCGTTCCTGCGTACGAGTCGCAATAGCACTGAGTCCACGTTGGGCATGGGGGCGAATACGGTGCGCGGGATGGCCCGCAAGATCGTCACGTCACACTCCAGTTGCGCCAGCACCGAGCTGGTCCCATAGGTCTTGCTCCCGGGTCCGGCCGCCATGCGTTCGCCGACCTCGCGCTGCACCATCGCCACCCATGTCTCGATGCTCGGCAGCTCCTCGATCGTGCGCAAGATCACGCTCGCGGCGATGCCGTAAGGCAGGTTCGCGACCAGCTTGTTCGGCTTGGGATCGATCGTCGCCAGCTCGATCTTCATGGCATCGCCCCACCAGACGTCCGCGTTCTCGAACCCGGCCAGCCCAGCCTCCAGCGTGTCGCGCAGGCGCTCGTCCAGCTCGATCACGTGCACGTGGGCGACCCGCTCGGCCAGATGTTTCGAGAGGACACCCTCGCCGCCCCCGACCTCCAAGACCACGTCCTGGGGCGAGAGTTCGCTCGCCCGCTCGATCACCCTAAGAATGTTCGGGTCCCTCAAAAAGTTCTGGCCCAGGTCCCTGCTCCGCGCCGTCTGGCCCAGATCCCTACGCCGCGCGGCCATCACCAACCGAACACGCGCGCCGCGTTGCGCTCGACGATCTCGTCCAGCTCGGGCAAACTCACGCCCCGCTGCTCGGCCACGAACGCGGCGGTGTGGATCACGAACGCCGGCTGGTTGCGGTGCTTGCGCACAACCCGCGGCGTCAGATAAGGAGCGTCGGTCTCGACCAGCAGGCGCTCCGCCGGAACCTCGCGCGCGGCGCCGGCCAGACTCGTCGAGCTTTTGTAGGTCACGTTGCCCGCGAACGAGATCAGATAGCCGTTGTCCAAGCACTCCTGGAGACGCTCGGGCATCGAGAAGCAGTGGATCACGACCTGACAGCCCTTTGCTTCGGCCGCGAGCTGGGCCAGCGTCTCATCGGTCGCGTCCCGCGAGTGGACGACCAGCGGCAGGCCCGTCTCGCGCGCGAGCCCGATGTGCGCGGCGAAGGCGCGCTCCTGGTCCGCGCGCGGCGCGCCGTCCCGATAGAAGTCGAGCCCCGTCTCGCCGATCGCCAGGCAGCGCTCGTGCGCCGCCAGCGCCCTCAGCTCGGCAAGGTCGGCGTCGTCGAACCCGGTCGCTTCGTTGGGATGCCGGCCGACAGCCGCCCATACCTGCGGGAAGTCCTCCGCGGCGGCCAAGGCCGCCCTGCACGATGCCGGTTTCGTGCCGATCGTCAGCATCTTCGTTACGCCCGCCGCCTCGGCCGCGGCAACCAGCTCGGTGTTGGGCGCCTCGCACAGGTCCAGATGTGTGTGGCTGTCGATCATGCCGTCCCCACAGCGACCCCATCGCCCTTCGGGAACAACGGCTCCAGCTGCTTCACTCGCCCGACCGCTCCAGCCCCCAGTCGCGCCCCGGCAAGCGCGAGGTCCGGCGCGCCCAGCGCATCGAGCAGCTTCTCAGCGCTCGCCGGCAGATATGGCCACAGCAGCACCGAGACGACCCGCAGGCCCTCGACGAGCGTGGCCAGCACACGATCGAGATCGCCGGCCTTCTCCTCGTCGCGGGCCAGCTGCCAGGGGGCCGTTTCCTCGACGTAGCGGTTCAGCCTGCGCACTCGCCGCCAAAGCTCGTCGAGCGTCACCGTCAGCTCAGTCTCCTCGAGCAGCTCTGCGACCCGCTCGGACAGCCCCTCGAAGTCATTTGCCAGCACCGGGTCGGGCGCCGTATCCGGCACCACGCCGTCGCGGTAGCGCACGACCATCGCCAGAGTCCGGCTCGCCAGGTTGCCGAACTCGTTGGCCAGCTCGGACTCGTAGCGCTGCTCGAAGGCTTCCGTCGAGACCGAGCCGTCCTGACCAAAGGGGACGTCGCGCAGCAGATAGAACCTGAGCGCGTCGGCGCCGAAGCGCTCGATCACGGCGAACGGGTCGAGCACGTTGCCGAGCGACTTGGACATCTTCTCGCCGTCCATCAGCAGATACCCGTGCACGAACACCCGCTTCGGCAGCTCCAAACCGGCCGCCATCAGCAGGGCCGGCCAGTAGACAGCATGAAAACGCAGTATGTCCTTGGCGATTACGTGGCAGTCGGCGGGCCAGAACGTATCTGTCAAATCGCTGTCCGCCAACGACATCGTCGGCGGCGCCGGCGCGTATGACAGGGCCGAGTAGTAGTTCAAGAGGGCGTCGAACCAGACATAGAAGACGTGGTCTTCGTCCCATGGCACCGGCACACCCCAGGTCAGCTTGTGCCTGGTCAGCGGCACGTCGCGCAGCCCCGACTTTATGAACGACAGCGCCTCGTTGTATCTGGTCTTTGGCGCCACGAACTCCGGCCGCTCGGCATACAGCCGTTCCAGCGGCTCCTGAAAGGCCGCGAGCCCAAAGAAGTAGCTGTCCTCTTGCTCGCGTGTCAGCTCGACGTGGTGGATCGGACAGCGGTTGCCCCGCTCGACTTCGTTCTCGGGCTTGAAGTCGGCGCACCGTGGGCAATACCAACCCTCGTAGGTGCCCTCGTAGACGTGGCCCCGCTCGCGCACCTTTGAGAGCACGTCCTGCACGACCGCCATGTGCTGGGGGTCTGTCGTCCTGATGAAGAAGTCGTTCGTGGCGCCGATCAAGGGCGCCAACGCCTTGAAGCGCTCGGCGTTCCTGTCGGCGAGCGCCTGCGGCTCGATCCCGGCGGCGTGGGCCGCGTCGGCGACCGGCTCGCCATGCTCGTCGGTGCCCGTCAAGAAGAACACCTCTTCGCCGCGCTGCCGGTGATGTCTCGCCAGCACGTCGCTCGCGATCGTCGTGTACGCGTGCCCAAGGTGGGGCGCCGCGTTGACGTAGTAGATCGGGGTCGTCACATAGAAGCTCATCCGAGCTTGAAGGCTACCCGCCGCCGTGCACCCCACCGACCACCAACACGATCTCCCCCTTCGGCGGGCGCTCGCGATAGCGCTCCGCCAGCTCGCCGGCGGATCCTCTTACGACCTCTTCGTGGAGCTTGGTCAGCTCGCGGCAGACCGCCACCGGGCGCGCCGGGTCGATATCGGCGAGCGCCCGCAAGGTCGCTGCCAGGCGGTGCGGAGACTCAAACGCGACGAGCGTCTCCGAAGCGTCGGCCAGCAAGCGCTCCCGCTGCCCGCGCTTGCGCGGCAAGAAGCCGACGAAGCACCACCGCGCCACGGCCATGCCCGAGGCCACCAGGGCGACGAGCACGGCGCTCGGCCCGGGCAGAACCTCAACCGGGATACCGGCCGCCCGGCATGCCCGTATCAGCTGAAAGCCAGGGTCCGAGACGACCGGCATACCCGCGTCGCTGACCAGCGCGACCGTATCTCCCGCCCGCATCCTCGCCTCCAGTTCGCGGGCACGCGTACGTTCGTTGCGATCGTAAAAGCTGACGAGCGACGCCGCCTCGACACCGTGGCGAGTGAGCAGAGTCCTCGTGCGCCGGGTGTCCTCGCAGGCGATCACGTCCGCCTCGCCGAGCACCTTCAAGACCCGCAACGTCACGTCTTCGAGGTTGCCGATCGGTGTCGGACAGACCAGCAAGCGGCCCCAATCGCCGCCCGTTGCGGCCGGCCAGTCGCCGCCCGTGGCGTCGGCCAAATCGTGAACCGGAGGGTTTTTGGCACTCATCTCGCAATATAGGTTCGTCACCAGAAGAGCCCGTCCTTGCCAGGCCGACGTTCCAGTCCAGATGCCGACGACGCCCGAACGACCCAAATACACCCGTTACCGTGCAGGTCTGCGCCTACGTTCGCGCGCGCCCGAAGAGGATCTGCTCGACCCGCTACAGGCCGAGCGCGCCCGCGAGTCGAGGCCCAAGCGCGACTGGCGCGAGCGCGTCACGCCCAAGCGCGTGGCCCTCGCCGTGCTGGCCCTGATCGCCGGCTGGCTGGCCCTCTCGGTGTTCTTGTTCCTGATCAGCTCCCACTTCGAGCGAACCCCCCTCCCGGGAAACGTCGCGGGCGTGCTGGACCCCTCCAGCAACACGTTGACCTCCGCCAACAACATCCTCGTGCTGGGTTCAGACCGTCGCCAGAAGAACTCCAAGGAACCGGGCGCCGAAACGACCGGCTACGGACGCTCTGACACGATCATGTTGATACGGACCGGCGGCGGCCATGCCGCACGGTTGTCGATCCCACGCGACACCGTCGTCGAAATTCCGGGCCACGGACCGCAGAAGATCAACGCCGCCCACGAGTTCGGCGGTCCCGCCGAGTCGGTCGCGGTCATCAAGGACTGGCTCGGGATTCCAATCAACCACGTCGTCGAAGTCAACTTCGAAAACTTCCCGGCCCTGATCGACGCGATGGGCGGCGTCACCTACCACGGCGGCTGTGTCATCTCCAAGCTCGACGGCGGCTCCGCCAACGGCGGCTTCACCTTGCGCTTGAGCGCCGGCGCCCATCGTCTCGACGGCAAGCAGGCCCTTGCCCTGGCACGCACCCGCGAGAACTTGTGCGCCCCGAACGAGACCGACATCCAGCGTGAGGAACACCAGCAGGCCCTGTTCAACGACATGAAGAGCCAGCTTGCGTCCCCATCGAGCTTCCTGAGGTTGCCGTGGATCGCCTGGAACGCGCCGCCCGCGATCATCTCCGACATGAGCGGCCCCGCCCTGCTCGGCATGTTCGCGGCGCTGGCCGTCACCGGCACGCCCCCGACCCACGTGCTTGCGCCGACCGGTCAGATCACGCTGCCCGACGGCGCACAGGGTCTCACGGTCTCCGAATCGGCCCGCCGGGCCGACGTCGCCCGCTTCATGGCCGGCTGAGCGTCAGTCCTTGGCCGTGGCGGGCTTGGCGGCGGGGGCACCGTCGCTCGAGGAGCCGCCCTTGCCCGAGGACTCGCCGGCCGACTTCGCTTTGCTCTCGCCGCCCTCGCCCTTGCCACCTTCCCCCTTGCCGGCCTCGCCCTTGGCGCCGTCGCCCTTTCCGGCCTTCGACTCCTCCGAGGAGGAGGCAGCGTTCTCGCGCTGGCGCTTCTTGGTGCCGTAGTCGGTGTTATAGAAGCCGCTGCCCTTGAAGTGGACCGCCGGGGCGTGCAGCACGCGCTGCACCGGAACGCCCGTGTCGGGGTCGTGCGTCAGCGGATCGTCGCTGAAGGACTGCACGAGTTCGAAAGTGCTCCCGTCCGGGCGCCTGTACTCGTAGATCGGCATCTGCCGGCAATTATAAGAGCGTTCAATCGGCCAGCAGCGCGCGCGCGCAGGCGATCCCGGCGGCGACAGTCGCCTCGAAGTCGCGGTCGGGCTCTGTGAGCATCCGCAAGGCGAAGCCGTCGCCGAGCGCGAACAGGACCTCGGCGACAGAGACGGGCTCGGCATGCAGGCGCACGACGCCCTCGCGCTGAGCGGTCGCCAGCATGTCGGCGACCCGGTCGCGGGTACGGCAGATCAGCTGGGCGTACTCCACGGCGATCTCCTCGTTGCGCCTGGACAACGTGAACAGCTCGAACATCAAGGTCACGAAGTCGGGGTCCTCACGCACGACCTGTTGGAGGTTCTCGGCCATCAGGCCGATGAAGGCATCGGCCGTTCGCGCGCCCGCCAGTTGGCGCTCCAAAAGCTCCATGCGCAGCTCACAGTCACGCTTGACCGCCTCGACCAGGAGCTGCTCCTTGGTGCCGAAGTAGTAATGCAACAGGCCGCGCGAGACGCCCGCCTCGCGCGCAACGTGATCGAACGTCGAGCCGGCCGTGCCGCGCCGGGCGACGCTGCGCCGCATCGCCTCGATGATCCGCTGGGCCTTCTCGCCTTCGGTCGCGGCCTGCTTGGGGGGATCCTCGACCGTGGCGGCCATCTTCGCGGTGTCCTGAATCGTTGTCAGGCGGCCGGAGCGGACGCCGGGGCCGGCTCCGCGGGTGCCGTGGTCGAGCTGTACTCGAACTCATCCTCGGCGCCGAACAGCAGATCGAGCACCTTGCCGCGCAGGTCCTCGCTCAACGCCAAAGCAAGCACCGCCGCAAAGGCCAGCAGCGCCAGCTTGCGAGCGATCCCGCCTCGACGCCGACGCGCCCCGCGCGGAGGCTGGCGCAGCGAGTCCGCGGCGTCACGCAGCGCGTTCGCCGCCTCGCGCAGCTCCTTCTGGAGCTTGCGATCCTCGAACAGGGCCTTGCTGGCCGGCTTGCCGTTGTTCATGCGCCCGTAGGCGCTGCGGGCCGCGCCATATGCCGCGAGCAGGCTGCCGCGCAGCTCCTCGTCTTCGATCAGCCGCTCGACGTACCGGTTGTGCCGCGCCGCCCGCGCCGCCTCGCCGGCCTTGCCCAAGCCACCACTTCCACTGCGATCTTTCGCCGCCATGATTTGGCCACCACCTGATTCTCGGAGAAGCGTTTGCAGTTCTGGTTCCAATATACGCCTCGACGGTGCCAAACGTCCAGTACGTGGCGAAGCTGGCGGGCGCTCAGGTGTGCAGCGCAGCCTGCTCCTGGGCGGACGGGAAGGCCCAGGCGGAGCGCACTCGGCGCTCTTGGCGGAACACGAAGCGCAGCTGGGAGGGTGGCTTCAACTGAGCCTCGTTGGGCCTGAACGTCGCGCACGGTTCGTCGAGGTCGAGCGCACAGAGCAGGTTGCGGCGGAAGAAGCAGTCATCGCAAGTGACCGCTTTACTCGTTCGCTTGGCCTGTTTTCTCTGCACGGACACCCCCTGAGGATCGGATCGGCTGGACGACGGCGACGATCATCGCACGGTCGCCGAAGCCGCTCGGAGGCCATCCCGCAAAACGCAGAGAAAACAGGTGCTTACGTCATCATCTGAAGGCATGCGCATTCTCGTCACCGGCGCCAGCGGCTTCGTCGGCTCCCGGCTCATGCCGGAGCTGCTGACACGCGAACATCGCGTGCGCGCCCTCGCACGTGACCCGGCCACGGTCGACCTCGACCACATGGACGTCACGCTCATGGCCGGAGATGTTCTCACGGGCGAGGGACTCGCCCCAGCACTGAAGAACGTGGAGGTCGCCTATTACCTGATCCACTCGATGGAGCGCTCGCGTGCGCGCGCGAGACCAAAGACAGCACCCGCCGACGCAACCTCTTTTCCCGAGCGCGAGCGCCTCGGCGCCGAGCGCTTTGCCGAGGCGGCCGCGACCTCTGGTGTGCGCCGGATCGTGTACCTGGGAGGTCCGACCGCGGCCTGGCCGCAGAAACCGACGAGGAAGCCGAACGAGCCCCTGGGCGTCTCCGACGGACCCCCGGACGGGCTCTCCAAGCACCTGCAAAGCCGCGCCGCGGTCGAGTCCATCCTGCGCGAAGCCGTCCCCGACACGGTCGCGCTGCGCGCCTCGATCGTGATCGGCGCCGGCTCGCGCTCGTTCAGATTCATGGTCAGGCTGATCGAGCGGATGCCGGTACTACCGTTGCCCTCCTGGCGCGAGCATCGCACGCGACCGATCGACGGGCGCGACGCGATCGCGATGCTCGTCGCGGCGGCAAGCGTCCCCGCGGTGGCAGGGCGCTCGCTGGACGTCGGCGGATCACAGGCGCTCAGCTACGGCCAGATGATCGAGCGCATCGCCGAGCTGATGCTGGTGGCACGGCCGTCTGCCAATTTGGGTGTGAATGCGACGGCGCTTACCGGTCGCGTCGCCGCCGCGATCGCCAGGGAGGACCCGGAGTTGGTGATCGCGCTGATGGAAAGCCTGCAAGGCGACCTGCTCCCGGATGGGCCCAGCGGAGACGCACACCTGCGCGCGGCCGAGTCGTTGGGCGTGGAACTGCATGGGTTCGACGCGGCGGTGGAACGCGCGCTGCGCGAATGGGAGACCGTCGAGCCGCTGGCGGCCAGGTGAGGTGAGCAAGTGAGCGTCGTCACAGCGTCGATTCACATCGACGCCCCACCGCCTGACGTGTGGGAGCTGGCGATGGACCCGGGCAGGCTGGGCGACTGGGTGACGATCCATCGGGGACTGGACCATGCCGACTCGGGGCCTCCACGGGTGGGATTCCAGATGAGTCAACACCTGCATCTGCGCGGTGTCAACATCGAGGTTCACTGGACCCTCGCCGAGTGCGATCCGGGCGCACATGCCGTATGGGAGGGACGCGGGCCGGCGCGATCGCGCGCACACACCGAGTACCTGTTGCAAGCCGAGGATGGGGGTACCCGCTTTGACTATCGCAACGAGTTCCACCCACCGTTCGGGCCGCTAGGCGCGATTGTCAGCAAGGCCCTGGTCGGAGGCATACCCGAACGCGAGGCGGTGCGCACACTACAGCGACTGCGATCCCAGTTCGAGGATGGGACGATAAACGCGCCGTAGCCGCGCGCGTCCCGATACGACTGCGCTCCAGACGCAGCCGCGCTTGCGCACCCAGCTGCGCCGCGCTCCACAGCTGCACGTCACTTTGCACTTACCTAAGAGCCGGCTTAATTCACTACCGGATGCGGGTTCTGGAGAGTGATGGTGTAAGGTGACGGAAACCGCGAATGTGACATGCAGGCATTCGCACTAGCGAACAGGATTAGATCGTGACCGACTTCCTTGACGAGAAGCGCAAAGAGATCACCGCGCGGCTGAATGAGCTGGAGCCGCTGGTGGAGGAGTACAGCCGGCTCACAGCCGCGGCTTCCGCCCTGGACGGAATCGGCGGAACGGCCGTCGCCGCCGCCCCCGCCCGTCGCGGCCCGGGACGTCCGCCGGGCTCCACCGCCAAAGCGGCTGCCGGCACCGGCGCCGGAACCAAAAAACGGGGTCGCCCCCCGGGACGCCCCAAAAAAGTGGGCCGTCCTAAAACCAAAAAAGTAGGCAGGCCGCCTGGCTCCACGAACAAAGCCGCCGCCCCGGCCGCCGCGGCGGTGACGGCGAGCGCCCCCGCGAAACGCCGCGCCGGCAGGCGCAAAGGAAGCGGCACCCGCGCCGCCCAGGCCCTGTCGTTCGTGAAAGGCCAGCCCGGGATCACGATCCCCGAGCTTGCCGCGAAGATGGGCATCAAGCAGAACTACCTGTATCGCGTGCTGCCGGCGCTCGAACAGGAAGGCAAGATCAACAAGCAAGGACGCGGCTGGCACCCGAAAGGGTGATTGCCCGACCCAATCGGTCACAAAAGGGCGCGGCTTTGGCCGCGCCCTTTTTTTGCGTCTCAGATGAGGCCCTGATCGGCGACCGTGTCACGCTCGGAGACAAGCTCCTGTACGGAGGCGTCGATGCGGGCCCGGGAGAACTCGTCGAGATCGAGGTCCGGAACGATCGTGTACTCGCCGTTCGAGCAGGTGCACGGAAAGCCGCAGATCAGGTTCTCAGGAATGGAGTAGGAACCGTCCGAGGGAACGCCCATCGAGACCCAGGCGCCGTCGGTCCCGTTTACCCAGTCATGGACGTGGTCGATCGCCGCGTTTGCGGCCGACGCGGCCGAGGAGGCACCGCGAGCCTCGATGATGGCGGCGCCACGTTTGCCGACATTCGGCAGGAAATCGTTTTCGATCCAGGCCTGGTCGTCGACGACCGCCGCGGCCTGATTCCCGCGGACCTTGGCATGAAACAGATCGGGGTACATCGTCGGCGAGTGGTTGCCCCAGACGCCCATCTGGGTGACATCGCTGACGGGAACAGCGAGCTTTGAGGCGAGCTGGGCGATCGCGCGGTTGTGGTCGAGGCGCAGCATCGCGGTGAAGCGCTCGCGGGGAATGTCGGGAGCGCTGGACATAGCGATCAGGCAGTTGGTGTTGGCCGGGTTGCCGACGACCAGGACTTTGACGTCAGCCGCGGCGCGCTCGTTCAGGGCACGGCCCTGAACGGTGAAGATCTTGCCGTTCTCGGAAAGCAGCTCAGCGCGCTCCATGCCCTTCGTGCGCGGGCGCGAGCCGACCAAGAGCGCGATCTGGGCACCGTCGAACGCGTCGTCGGGATTGTCGTGAAGGTCGAGACCTGAAAGCAGCGGAAAGGCACAGTCGACGATCTCCATCGCGACGCCCTCGAGGGCCCCCATCGCCGGCGGAATCTCCAGGAGCCGTAGATCGACCGGCTGGTCGGGGCCGAGCAGCTGGCCAGAGGCGATCCGGAACACGATGCTGTAGCCGATCTGTCCGGCGGCGCCGGTGACGGTGACTCGTACTGGTTGTTTCATGCTCGCGCCTCCATCCAGTCGGCTCCTTTGATGGGGTCGGGCGCCATCCTGGCGCCCTTAACCGTACCGTTGGTACTCATTAGGTCATCTCCCGCTTGAGGTTGTCGTCGATTGAAGTGAGGAACTGTTGGGTGCTCTGCCACTCTTGGTCGGACCCGACGAGCACCGCCAGGTCCTTGGTCATGTGGCCCGCTTCGACGGTCTTTACGCAGACGCGCTCGAGTTTCTCGGCGAACTCGCTGACGGCCGGCGTATCGTCCATCCGGCCGCGCGCCGACAGGCCACGCGTCCAGGCGAAGATCGAGGCGATCGGGTTGGTCGAGGTCGGCTTGTTCTGCTGGTGCAGGCGGTAGTGCCTCGTGACCGTGCCATGCGCCGCCTCGGCCTCGACGGTCCTGCCGTCGGCGGTCATCAGGACGCTCGTCATCAGGCCGAGCGAGCCGAAGCCTTGGGCGACCGTGTCCGACTGGACGTCGCCGTCGTAGTTCTTGCAGGCCCACACATAGCCGCCCTCCCACTTCAGGGCGGAGGCGACCATGTCGTCGATCAGACGGTGTTCGTAGGTCAGCCCGGCGGCCTCGAAGTCGGACTTGAACTCGGTCTCGTAGACCTCCGCGAAGATGTCTTTGAAGCGGCCGTCGTACTTTTTGAGAATCGTGTTCTTCGTGGACATGTAGACCGGGAAGCCACGATCCAAGCCGTAGCGCAGCGAGGCTCGCGCGAAGTCCCGGATAGAGGCGTCGAGGTTGTACATGGCCATCGCGATGCCGGGCCCCTGAAAGTCGTACACGTCAAGCTCGATCGGCTCGGAGCCATCTGATGGGGTGAACGTCAGCATCAGCTTGCCCTCTCCGGGGATCAGTGTGTCGGTCGCCTTGTATTGATCTCCGAAAGCGTGCCTGCCGATCACGATCGGCTTGGTCCAGCCTGGCACCAGCCTCGGTATGTTCGAGATCACGATCGGCTCCCTGAAGATGACCCCGCCGAGGATGTTGCGGATCGTGCCGTTCGGCGATTTGTACATCTCGTGGAGACCGAACTCCTCGACGCGAGCCTCGTCGGGGGTGATCGTGGCGCACTTGACGCCGACGCCGTACTTCTTGATCGCTTCGGCAGCTTCGACGGTGATCTGATCGCGGGTCGCGTCGCGCGACTCGATCGACAGGTCGTAGCGACGCAGGTCGATGTCCAGGTAGGGCACGACCAGTTGATCCTTGATGAACGACCAGATGACCCTCGTCATCTCATCGCCGTCCAGCTCGACTATCGGGTTCTTGACCTTGATCTTGTCAGCCATGTTCGGTCCTTGGGGGTGTGGGGAGGGTCGCCGGGCTGGCGATGCTATCGCGGGCGCCGCGCCGGTCGCGACCCACCACATGCGAGTACCCTGTCGAGTGGACATGGCGACGATCCCGACTACTAAGACCGGTGAGGACAGGGCCCCGTGGAAGACGCATGACGTCTTCAACCAGGTCCCGCCGCTCGATGGCCGGAACGTGTTCGCCGACAACACGCCCTTGGTCGAGGCGACCGAGCGCGAGGGGGCCTCGTGGGTGCTCGAGCGCGCGGACGAGTTGGGCGAGCTGATCGGCGGCGAACCGCAGCAGGTGTGGGGGTGGCAGGCCAACGAAAACCCGCCGCGGCTGAAGACTCACGACCGGTACGGCCACAGGATCGACGAGGTCGAGTTCCATCCGGCTTGGCATCAACTGATGAGGATGGGGGTCCGGCACGAGCTGCATTCACTTCCATGGCGAGAGGTCGCCAAGCCGGCGGTCCATGTGGCGAGGGCGGCGATGTACATGACGGCGATGCAGGCAGAGGCCGGCTATGCGTGCCCGATCACGATGACGTTCGCGGTCGTGCCGGCGCTGAGAGCCCAGCCGGAGCTGGCGGCCGAGTGGGAGCCGCTGGTGACGGCAACGACCTATGACCCGCGTTCGATCCCGGCCGCCGAGAAGGGCTCGGCGATCGCGGGCATGGCGATGACCGAGAAGCAGGGCGGCTCGGACGTGCGGGCGAACACGACCGTCGCCAGACCCCTGAACGGCGGCGGTCCGGGGGCCGAGTACGAGCTGACGGGCCACAAGTGGTTCTGCTCGGCGCCGATGTCAGACCTCTTCTTGGTGCTGGCCCAGGCCGATGCCCCGGACGGCGAGCGGGGCGGCCTGTCGTGCTTTCTGATGCCGAGGATCCTGCCCGACGGCACGCGCAACGCGATGCACATCCAGAGACTGAAGGACAAGCTCGGCAACAAGTCGAACGCGTCCAGCGAGATCGAGCTGCATGGCGCCTGGGCGCGGATGGTCGGTGAGCCGGGCAGGGGCGTGCCGACGATCATCGAGATGGTCGGCCACACGAGGCTCGACTGCGTGATCGGCTCGGCCGCGGGCATGAGGGCGGCGGTAGTGGGCGCCACGCACCACGCGGCGCACAGGTCCGCGTTCGGCGGTCTGTTGATCGAGCAGCCGCTCATGGAAAACGTGCTCGCCGACCTGTGCCTCGAATCGGAGGCCACGACGGCGCTGGCGATGAGGCTGGCCAGGGCTTACGACGAAGCCGCGGACGATGCCGAGGCCGGCGAAAACAAAAGCGACGCGCAGCTGTTCAAGCGCCTGGCGACGGCGGTCGGCAAGTACTGGACGTGCAAGCGCATGCCGAACCACGCGTTCGAGGCCTTGGAGTGTTTGGGCGGCGCTGGTTACGTCGAGGAGTCGGGAATGCCGAGGCTGTACCGGGAGGCGCCGCTGGCCTCGATCTGGGAGGGCTCCGGCAACGTGATGAGCTTGGACGTGCTGAGGGCGCTCGTGAAGGAGCCGAGGTCGCTGGAGGTCTTCTTGCACGAGGTCAAGCTCGCCGGGGGCGCGGACCATAGGCTCGACGAAAGGATCGCCGAGCTGGAGTCGCAGTTCACGGCCGGCGACCCCGAGACGCTGCAGGCGAGGGCGCGCAGGATCGTCGAGTCGATGGCGCTGTGCCTGCAGGGCTCGCTGCTCGTCAGGCATGGGCCAAGCGCGGTCGCGGACGCGTTCTGCGGCGCGCGGCTGGCGGGCGACTCGGGCCTCGAGTACGGCACGCTGCCGGCGGGCACCGACTTTCAGGCCATCATCGCCAGAAGCCAGCCCCAGGCGTAGAGGACGACCCCGCCGCGGCCTGTCGCGACTGGCCGCCGCCGCTGACGGCCATTGCTTCCGGCGGGGTCCTGGTCGCGGGACGTGAACGGCGATGCGAGCGCGAGCCGGTTCCGGCCGTGCCGGGCCGATCGCGCGATCGGCCTAACATTGACGGGGGATGATGGTCAGGCGCACCAATTTCCAGCTTGCCAGGGTGTTCGGCATCAGGATCGGCGCGGGCATCAGCTGGTTCGTGGTGCTGTTCTTGTTCGTGATCGCGCTGACGCCTTACTTCCACGAAGTGCTTGGCGGCTCGCGGACGAACGCGTACTTCGTGACGGTGGCAATCGTGCTGTCGTTCTTCGTGTCGGTGATCTTGCACGAGCTGGGACACGCCCTCGTGGCCAAACGAAACGGGCTGGCGGTCCTGGGAATCGACCTGTGGGCGTTCGGCGGACTGACGCGCAGCGAGCCGGCGCGCACGCCCGGGTCGCAGCTGGGGGTCGCGGCCGCCGGGCCAGCGGTGACGTTCGCGGTGGTCGTGCTCGCCACACTGGCCGCGCACCTGACGGAACCGGGCGGACATTTCACCGAAGTCGCGACCGCCGGCAGCGGCGTGCATGCAACGCCGCTGTTCGTGTGGCTCAGCTGGCTGGCGACCGTCAACATGTTCGTGCTCGTGTTCAACCTGATCCCCGCCTTTCCGTTGGACGGCGGGCAGATCGCGCAGGCGCTGATCTGGTGGCGCACGGGCGACCGCAACCGGGCGACGAGCTGGACGGGCAGAGCCGGCCAGGGCTTTGCGCTGGCGCTGGGCGCCCTCGGCCTTGCCCTCTTGGCGACGGGCGACGAATTCGGGCTGTTCACGATGCTGCTTGCGTTCATCCTCTACCAGGGCGCCAGCGGGGCCGTCGCAAGCGGGGCGTTCGGCCGGAAAATCGCGGGAGTGACGGTCGCGGACATCATGGACCGGGAGCCGGTGACGATCCCCGCGGGGACGAGCTTGCTGGACGCCCAAGAGCAGTTCTTTTTGCGCTACCGGTGGCCCTGGTTCGCGGTCGTCGACCCGGGCAGGCACTTCTTGGGGGTCGTGCGCGAGCAGCGCGTCGACGCGGAGATCGAAGCCGGCCGGCCGGCGCTGCCGGTCGTGGACGTGCTCGAGGAGGACATGCCGGTGAGGATCGCTGAGGATCAGCCCGTCGAATCGCTGTTGCGCAGCGAGGGCTTGGGGCGCCTGGGGGCGATGGTCGCGGTCGACGAAGAGGGCGTGCTGCAAGGGGTCGTGACGGTGGCGCAACTGCGCCAGGCCCTACGTCCCGCCGCCCAAAGTTGACCGGCGCGGCGCACGTTGCGCTGCCTCGGACGGCCCGCGTTATAGAGTTCCGGCGCGATGCCGGCGCATGACGTACTGATAATCGGAGCGGGCCTTGCCGGCCAGCGGGCCGCGCTGGCCGCTGCGCGGGAGGGCTCGAGCGTGGCGATCCTCAGCAAGGTCCATCCGGTGCGCTCGCACTCGGTGGCCGCCGCGGGCGGGATCAACGCGGCGATCAACGTCGCCGACGACTGGCGCTCGCACGCTTACGACACGGTCAAGGGCTCAGACTTCCTTGGCGACCAGGACGCGATCGAAGTGATGTGCTCGGAGGCTCCCCACGAGGTCATGCATTTGGAGCACATCGGCGTCACGTTCCATCGCAACGAGCGCGGCGAGCTTGACCTGAGGGCGTTCGGAGGCGCGTCGATGAAGCGGACCGCCTACGTGGCGGACATCACCGGACAGGCGATCTTGCACGTGCTTTACGAGCAGCTGATGAAGCACCACGAGACCGTCGAGCGCTACGAGGAGTGGTTCGTGACCTCGCTCGTCCAGGACGAGGAGGGGCGCTGTTGCGGCGTCGTGGCCAGGGATGTACGGACCGGCCGCATGGAGACCTTCCAGGCCAAGAACGTGATCCTGGCGTGCGGCGGCGCCGGCCAGGTGTACAGCCCGACGACGAACGCTTTGATCGTGACCGGCGATGGGATCGCCCAGGCCTACCGGATCGGCGCGCCCTTGATGGATATGGAGATGGTCCAATACCACCCGACCACGCTCGTCGAGAACGGCCTGTTGATAACGGAGGGCGCGCGCGGCGAGGGCGCGGTGCTGTTGAACTCCGAGGGCGAGCGCTTCATGGAGAAGTACGCGCCCAACAAGATGGAGCTGGCCTCGAGGGACGTGGTATCGAGGGCCGAGCAGACCGAGATCCTCGAGGGCCGGGGCGTCGGCGCCAACAAAGACGGGATCTACCTGGACATCACGAAGGTGCCTCGCAAGCGCACCTTGGAGGCGCTCAGGGAGATCGTGAACATCGGCAAAGACTTCGCCGGCGTCGACATCACGCGCGAACCGATCATGATCAGGCCCGGTCAGCACTACATCATGGGCGGCGTCAAGACAGATATCGATGGCGCGACCCCGATCGAGGGTCTGTACGCGGCCGGCGAGGTCGCGTGCGTGTCCGTCCACGGCGGCAACCGCTTGGGGGCCAACTCGCTGCTCGACACATTGATCTTCGGGCGGCGCGCCGGCGAGCATGCCGCCAAGCGGGCGCAGACGATGGCGATGCCAGACGCCTCGGAGGCCAAGCGGCGCGAGGACACGGCGATGATCGAAGGGATCCTGAGTCGCGAGCGGGGCACCGGCCGGCGCGTTTCGGAGATCAAGGCCGAGCTGGGCGCGACGATGAACCAGTACGTGGCGGTCTACAGGGACGAAGAGGGCCTGCAGAAGGCTCACGAGACGGTGCGGAGACTGAAAGAGGAGGCCGAGAGCGCCTACGTCGACGACCGCGGGACGGTCTTCAACCAGGACGTCCTGGGCGCGATCGAGCTTGGCTACATGCTCGACTGCGCCGAGGCGACCGTCCTCGGGGCGATCGAGCGCAAGGAGTCAAGAGGCGCCCAGTTCAGGACCGACTACCCGGAGCGCAACGACGGAGAGTGGCTCAAGCACATCGACATCACGGCGAGCGCCGACGGGGCGAAGGTCAGCTACTCGCCGGTGACGATGACCCAGTGGCAGCCCGAGGAGAGGAAGTACTGATGGCCGAACTCCAGACCGCGACACCCGAGAAGTTCACCCTGCGGATGAGGCGCTACGACCCCGAGTCCGGGCAGGCGCCCTACTGGGACGAGCACACGATCGAGCTGGAGCCACACCGCTCAGTGCTCGAGGGGATCCTGCAGGCCAAGGCCAAGTTCGACGGTTCGATCGGGATCAGGTGCTCGTGCCGGGCCGCGATCTGCGGCTCGTGCGGAGTCAAGATCAACGGCGAACCGGGCCTTGCCTGTCACACCCACCTGGATCATGCTCGGTCGAGCGCCAAAAGCGATGGCGTGATCGAGATCGAGCCGATGGGCAACATGCCGGTCATCAAGGACCTGATCGTCGACATGGACGCCGTCCACTGGCGCAAGATCCAGCGCGTGACGCCGTGGCTCTTGGCCAAGCAGCCCGTCCCCGAGCGCGAGTACATCGTCCCGAAAGAGGCGATGGTCGACATCACGCAATCGATGGCCTGCATCCAGTGCGGCGCGTGCGTATCGGACTGCCTGGCGATGGAGGTCGACCCGGAATTCGTCGGCCCGGCGGCTCTGGCCAAGACCTACCGGTTCGTCGGCGACCCGCGCGATAACGAGCAGCGCGAGCGGCTCAAAGACCTAGCCGAAGACAAACACGGGCTCTACGACTGCACGCACTGCTTCAAGTGCGTCGAGGCGTGCCCCAAGGACGTCAACCCGATGGGCCAGATCATGCGGCTGCGGCGGATCGCTGGGTCAGACCAGCACATCGTCGACCGCAACAACGGCGAGCGCCACGAGGATACGGTCGTGACGCTGATCCGCGACTACGGGCTGCTGCACGAGGCCGAGATGCTGCCGAGGTCTTACGGCGGCAACTCTTGGTTCGGCAAGTTCCATCCGGCCGCGGCCAAAGAGCTGGTCAGCTCGCTGCCGACGGTCATCAAGGGCGTGCTGCGTGGGAAAGTGAGCCCCAAGATCGCGATCTTCGGCCACAAGATTCCAAAGCAGGATCTGAACGCGGTGCAGTCGATCTACAAGACGGTCGAGAGCCGGCCGCAACGATACGAGCTGAACCTGTATGTGACCGGCGAGGACGAAGACGAGGAGACGACGGCATGAAGGTCGCCTATTGGCCCGGCTGCGTCAGCAGAGGCTTCACGCCCGAGCTGCACGGCTCGATGGCAAAGGTCGCGCCGCTCTTGGACATCGAGCTGGTCGAACTCGACAGAGCCAACTGCAGCGGCTGCGGCGTGATCGCCGAGCATAACCAGGAGCTTGCGGACACCCTCAACGCGCGGACTTTCGCTTTGGCCCAGCAGGTCGAAGGAGCGGACCTGATGATGAACATCTGCTCGACCTGCCAGGGCGCTCAAGGCGAGTGCCAAGAACGCCTCGACGCCAACGCCGAGTACAGGGCCCACGTCAACGAGACGCTTGCCGGCGAGAACTTGAAGTATGAGAAGGGCATAACGAACAAGAACTTCTTGTGGCTGTTGGTCGAGGAGATCGGCCTGGACGAGCTGCGCTCAAAAGTGAAGCGGCCCCTCACGAACCTCAAAGTCGGCCCGTTCTATGGCTGCTACATCGTTAGGCCGCGCGCGCGCCTGGGCATCGACGCGGAGCACCCGAGAGATCACTACCTGGAGCAACTGATCGAAGCGCTCGGCGGAACCGTCATCGAGTACGCCGGGATGAGAAAGTGCTGCGGCTTTCCGATCGTGACGATGAACAAGCAGGCTTCGCTGACCCAGGCCGGCAGGCACCTCGGCGACGCGATCGACGCCGACGCGGATTGCGTTGTGACGCCGTGCCCGCTGTGCCATCTGAACCTCGACTTCCAGCAGCCGGCGGCGGCGGGCGTCGTCGGACGGGACCTCGGCATGCCCGTCTTGCACCTCCCCCAGCTCGTCGGCCTGGCCCTCGGCCTGGAGCCGAAGGAACTCGGCATGCAGCGCCACGTCGTCAGGCCGACCTCGGTGATCGACTGGTCGACCTCGGTCGTCGGCGCGGCTACAGCGGCATAAGCTGCTGCCAGTGCGCATCCTCACAGTCGTAGGCAACAGACCGCAATTCATCAAGGCCGCCGCCGTCTCGGGGCCGCTGCGGGCCGCGCACGAGGAGATCCTGGTGCATACGGGTCAGCACTACGACGATTCGCTGTCGAAAGTCTTCTTCGACGAGTTGGGCGTGCCCGAGCCAGACCGCACGCTCGGCATCGGCGGCGGCTCGAATACTTCCCAGACGGCCAGGATGCTCACCGCCCTGGAGCCGTTGCTGGCCGAAGTCGAGCCCGACGCGGTGCTCGTCTACGGTGACACCAACTCGACGCTCGCCGGCGCCATCGCGGCCGCCCAGGCCCAGATCGAGGTCGTTCATGTCGAGGCCGGGATGCGCTCGCGCGACAGGACGATGCCCGAGGAGTTCAACCGCGTGCTTACCGACCATGCCAGCGCGCTGTTGTTGTGCTCGTCGGAGCCCGCCGCCGCGAACCTCCTCGCCGAGTCGGTCGCCGGCAAGATCGAGGTCGTCGGCGACGTAATGGCCGACATCATGCTCAGCCGCTTGCCCGCAGCGCGCGCGGACACCGCCACCCTGAGCGCCTACGATCTACACCCTCACCAATACCTGTTGCTGACCGCCCATCGCGCCGGCAACGTCGACGATCAGGAGCGTCTAGGTGATCTCCTCGACCTCGTCAAGGCGCTGCCGCCCCCAGTCGTCTTCCCGATCCATCCCCGTACGCGTGCGCGCCTCGAGCAGGCCGGCCTGTTCGGCCGGCTAGCAGCCGTCCCCGGGATCGTCTTGACCGAGCCGCTGCCGTACATGCGGCTTGCCGCCCTGCTGTGCCAGGCCCGAGCGGTGCTCACCGATTCAGGCGGCGTCCAGAAGGAGGCGTATCTTGCCGGCGTGCCCTGCATCACGTTGCGCTCCAACACCGAGTGGACCGAGACCGTCGACGCCGGCTGGAACACGCTCGTCGATCTCGACACCGGCGCGGCGCTGCGCGCCCTCGAACGCGAGCCTTCCGCCGAGCGGCCGGCGCTTTACGGCGACGGCCACGCCGCCGAGCGCTGTGTGGCCGCGATCGGGCGCCTGGCCGAGGGCACCGGAGAGCGCGCGTGAGCGCCCCTGATCAGACCGTCAAGGTCGGGGTCGCCGGGCTCGGCTACTGGGGTCCGAACCTGGCCCGCAACCTTGCCGCCCTCCCCGGCTGCGAGCTTACGTGGCTGTGCGATCCGGCCGAGGCTTCGCGCGAACGCCTCGCCTCAGCGCACCCCTCCGCGCGCGTCACCACCGACCTGAAAGACCTGCTCGAGGACCCCGACCTGGACGCGGTCGTGCTCGCCACGCCTGTTCCGACCCACGCCGAACTGGCGGTCCAGGTCGCCCAGTCCGGCAAGCACTGCTTCGTCGAGAAGCCCTTGGCGACGACCGCCGCGGGCGCCCAGTCAGCGGTCGACGCCGCGGCCGACGCCGGCACGATCCTGATGGTCGGACACCTGCTCGAGTACCACCCCGGTGTCCGCCGGCTCAAGGAGCTGTTGGACAGCGGCGAGCTTGGGAACCTGTACTACGTGTACGGCAACCGCCTGAACTTCGGCAAGCTGCGAGCCGACGAGAACGCGCTCTGGAGCCTCGGCGCCCACGACGTGTCTGTCGTCTTGGCCCTCATCGGCGAGGAGCCGGTCGAGTGCACCGCCAATGGCCGCGGCTACGTGCGCCCCGAGGTCGAGGACGTCGTCTTCTGCTATCTGCGCTTTCCTTCCGGCGCGGTCGCGCACCTGCACCTCTCCTGGCTGGACCCCCACAAGGAGCGACGCGTCACGGTCGTCGGCTCCAAGCGGATGGCCACCTTCGACGACATGCAGATCGAGGGCAAGCTGACCGTCTACGACAAGGGTTTCGACGAGGACGTCCGCTCCTGGGGCGAGTACATCGCCCGCTCCGGCGACATCTACTCTCCCAGGATCTCCAACGTCGAGCCTTTGCGCGTCGAGTGCGAGCATTTCATCGACTGCATCCGCACCGGCTCCACACCGCGCTCAGACGGCCACAGCGGCCTGCGCGTAGTCAAGGTCTTGGAGCAACTGCAGCGCTCGCTTGATGCTCAGCGAATGTAGATCGGCGGGCTGTAATCCGAGACGCGGGCGGGGTCGGCGATCTTGACGAGCGCCCTGTACACGCCGGGATGCCTGATCCTGACGACGCGTTCGAAGCGTGACGTCGTCGCGGTGCCCGGTTTGACGCCGGTTCCGCCCTGGTTGACGGAGTTGCCGGGCTTCAACAGCTGAAAGCCCACGAGCGCGCCCGGCTCCGATGGGGTCACGGTTCCCGACAGGCGCCAATACCCGCGCCGGCGGGTCTTCTTGGCGCGGAACGTGACCCTGACGGCCACGTTCTCGACGACGACTTGGCTGACGACGATCGGGGCGCCGACGGTGGCCACCCTCAGCTGGGCGTTTTCCAAGAGGCCAAGGTACGGGAACGAGAAGCCACCGTTAGCGCTTGTCAGCTCGGGATTGCCGATCGCTCTGAAGCCCGCCACATACGGGTAAGGGTTCGCTTCCAGGATCACCTCGTGACCAGCGGCGCCCGTGCCCGCAAGATTGCCCTCGACGAGCAGCGGCTCACCGTAGATGACCGGGTTCGGCGTGCTCGTGATCTGCAACGACAAAGGCACCGGAACGGTCTTGAACGTCCGGTCGCCACCGTATGCGAGCCCGGCCCCATTGACCGCCACGATCCGGTAGTGATAGACGGTTCCGGGCTGCAAACCGTCGATCGTCTGGCCGACCTTGACCGAGTTCTTCTTTTCGCCCGCCGGCGCCAGCGCGGTCTGCCCGCCGTAGCCGGTCGTCGTGCCGTACTGGAACGAGTACCCCGTCGCGAGCCCGTGCGCGTTGACATAACCGTAGACAGTCACCGACGAGTACGTCCCGTGCGCGGCGTTCGAAGTCGTCACGGTCGGCACCAGCGAGGCGGCCCCGGCCCCGGACGCGGTTATGGCGGGGACGACGGCGGCGGCGAGCACAAGCGAGAGCGATACGGCCGTCAAACGATGTCTGGTCATACAAGCTATATACCCAAATCTCCGCTTAAGTCTCGCTACGCTGCCCGCAAGTGACCTCTTCGATCGCCCAGGTCCAGGTCGCCCACGACGACCGCGACGCGCTGCAGGCCATGATCGACACGCTTCTAAGCGAGCGCCTGATCGCGTGCGGGCAGATCGTTGGGCCGGTCTTGAGCACCTACGAGTGGCGAGGCGATGTCGAGCGCGCCCAACAGGAGTGGCTAGCCTTTCTGAAGACGACGACCGCGGTGGCAGCCGACCTCGTCCAGCGGATCGAGGAGCTGCACACATACGAGCTACCCGAGATCCTGGTCGTCGAGGCGGCCGGCGGCCACGGCCCATATCTCGAGTGGGTTGCCTCCCAGACGGGTTGAGCCTACCGCCTAAAGCGTGCCGCCGGCCGCGAACGGCTCTTCGGGGACGATCGTGTCGGGGCCGGACAGCTCGAACGCGTCGTGCAGGGCCCGAACGGCGTCGGCTACGCGATCGTCGGCGATGACGCACGAGATCTTGATCGGCGAGGTCGAGATCATTTCGATGTTGATGGTCTCGTCGGTAAGGGTCCTGAAGAAGCGGGCCGCGACGCCCGGGTGCGTACGCATGCCGGCGCCGACGATCGAGACCTTGCCGATCGCCTCGTTGGCGATCAGCTCGGAATAGACGTCGCCGGCCAGCGGCGCCAGCGCAGCCTTGGCCTCGCGCAGGTCATCGCGGGGCACCGTGAAGGAGATCTCAGCCTCGCCGCCCCTCGAGGTCGGCACGTTCTGGTCGATCATGTCGACGTTGATGTTGGCCTCGGTCAAGGCCTCGAAGATGTGGGCGGCAGCCCCCAGCTCATCGGGCACGCCGACCAACGTGACCCGGGCCTCGGAGGTCGAGTGGGTGACGGCTGTGATCAGCGGGTTCTCCATGGTGTCTGGCCTGTCGAGCACAACGGTACCGGGCGCGTCCTCGAAAGAGGAGCGGCAGTGGATGTGGACACCGTGGTTGCGGGCGTACTCGACCGAGCGCAACTGCAAGACACCGGCCCCTGAGGCGGCCATCTCGAGCATCTCCTCGAAGGAGACCGTCTCGAGCCGGCGAGCGTTCTCGACGATGCGCGGGTCGGCGCTGAAGACCCCCGGAACGTCGGTATAGATTTCGCAGACCTCGGCGCCGACGGCGGCGGCCATGGCCACGGCGGTCGTGTCCGAGCCGCCGCGCCCGAGCGTCGTCACGTCGCTTGAAGTATGCGAGACGCCCTGAAAGCCGGCGACGAGCACGATCCGGTCCTCGTCGAGGGCTTCCATGATGCGGTCGGCGCGGACGTCGAGGATGCGCGCCCTCGTATGCGACGCGTCGGTCACGATCCCGGCCTGCGAGCCCGTCAGCGAGATCGCGTGGTGGCCGAGATCGTTGATCGCCATGGCGCACAGCGCGCAAGAGATGCGCTCGCCGGTCGACAGCAGCATGTCCATCTCGCGCGGGTCCGGACTGTCAGATACTTCGGAGGCCATCGCGATCAGCTCGTCGGTTGTCTTGCCCCGGGCCGACAGGACCGCCACCACGCGCGCGCCTGACTCGCGCATCGCGACGATCCGGCCCGCGGCGCGCTTGATCCGCTCGGCGTCGGCGACCGAGGTGCCGCCGAACTTCATTACGACGATGGAAGACACGGGCCTGAGGCTACAAGGACCGCCGCCCGGCGAACGCCTTGCCGAGCGTGACCTCGTCGGCGTACTCGAGGTCCGACCCTACGGGCAGGCCGCTGGCCAGTCTCGTGACGGTGACTTCGGGGGCGCGCGAGCGCAGCTCTCCGGCGATGTGCAGAGCGGTCGCCTCGCCGGTGGTCGTCGGGTTGGTGGCGAGCACGACCTCGCGCACGGGCTCCGTCTCCGACTGGACGCGCGCATACAGCTCGGCGATCTTCAAGTCCTCGGGGTCGATCCCGTCGATCGGCGACAGGGCGCCGCCGAGCACGTGGTAGACGCCCTGATACTCGTGGGTCCGCTCCATCGGGATCACGTCGCCGGGCTCCTCGACGACACAGATCAAAGCGTGGTCGCGTTTTTGGTCCTGGCAGATGCGACAGCGCGGTTCGTCGGTCAGGTTGTAACAGACCTCGCAGAGCCCGATCCTGGCCTTGACCTCCTTGATCGCCTCAGCCAGGGCCAGCGCCTCGGAGTCGGGCGTCCTCAGGATGTGGAAGGCCAAGCGCTGGGCGGTGCGCGAGCCGATCCCGGGCAGCTTCGACAGCTCGGTAACGAGCCGCTGGACAGGCGGGGCGTAAGAACTCACTCGGTCACGGCCCCGCTGGACACGACCGGCCCGGTCACGACTCGAGGCCCGGCAGGCCGAGGCCGCCGAGATCGCCGAGCGCGCCGAGATCGACGCCGCCGGTCGCGCCGTCCATGCGGCTTGCCGCCAGGTCCTGGGCGGCCCGTAGGGCCTCGTTGGTCGCGGCCAGGACCATGTCGGCCAAGATCTCGACGTCATCGGGATCGACGGCCTCAGGATCGATCTCGACCGCCGCGATCTTCAAGTCGCCGGTTGCCCGGACCGTCACCATGCCCCCGCCGGCAGACGCCGAGACGGTCTCGTGCTTGAGCTGGTCCTGGGCTTCGGCCATCTCTTGCTGCATGCGCTGGACCTGGGCCATCATCTGCTGCACGTTCGGCTGCTGACCCCCGCCGGCCCCGGCCGGCCCGCCGGGACGCGCCTGTGCACGCGCTTGGCGGCCGCCTGGCATGTTCCGGGCAGAGCGTTTTGACATTGCTCAAGCCTCCCTTCGCTCGCCGCCCGCGCCAGCGGGCTCGCGATCGCTGGCGGCGGCGGATTCAACAGGGACCTCTTCGGCGTCCAGCTCGGCCTTGAAGCGCTCGATCCACTCCTCCTCGCTGTACGTGCGGGCGGGGCCGCCCTCGCCGGCGACGTCGAGCGCGGGGTCCAGCTCGTAAGAGACCCGCCAGCGTCCGCCGGCGACCTGGCGCAGGGCGTCGCCAACAATCTGACGGTTCGCGGGGTCTTCAGCCTTCTTCTTCAAGAACTCGGCGCCCGTCGGGAAGCCGACCGTCAGATCTTCGTCGGCGGCCCCGATCGGGCGCGTGTCGGCGATGACCGCGCCACAGAGGGCATGCTCGGCGAGGACCAGCTCGATCACTGCCGGCCACAGCTCGACGAGCGCCTGCAGGTCCTTTGCGGGTGGCGCGGACGCGGGGGCGGGCACGGTGCCCACAGGCTCGGGGGCGGCCGCGTCCCCCACGGACTCGCGCGGGGGCATCGGCGGGCCGGACGAGCCGGCGCCCTCCAAACGCTCGATCCTCGCAAGGAGAGCCTTGGTCGAGGCGTCGACGGCGGGCCGGGCGGCCTTGACGAGGGCCAGCTCCAGGCAGGTGCGAGCGTCGGCGCCGGCGCGCACGGACTCCAAGGCCGAGCCGATCAGCTCCAACAGGCGTACGACCGTGGCGTGAGGTACACGGCCGGCCTGGTCGGACAGGCGGGCGTCGGCCTCGGGGGTGAGCGCCAACTCGGGCGGGACCGAGCAAAGGGTCTGCACGACGAGCAGGTCGCGGGCCCGGGATTCGAGGTCGCGCGCGAAAGAGCTGGCGTCCCGGCCGGAGTCGGCGCACTCGGCGAGGGCCAACAGCGAGGCGCGGGCATCGCCGGCGGCGACCGCGTCGATGGTCTTTTCGAGGAGGCTCGAGTCGGCGATGCCGAGCACGGCGAGCACATCGTCGAGGGCGATCGTATGGCCGTCGCCGAAGGCGAGCAGCTGCTCGAGGGTGCCGAGCGCGTCCCTGAAACTGCCGGTAGCAGAGCGCGCGAGCGCGGCGATCGCCTCGGGGCCGACCTCGATCGACTCGGCCTTGGCGGCGCGGTTCAGAACCGCGGCGATCTGCTCGACCGAGGGGCGCTGGAAGTCGAAGCGGTGGCAGCGGTCGACGACGGTCGCGGGCACCTTGTTCGCCTCGGTCGTGGCGAGCACGAACACCGTCCCCGGCGGCGGCTCCTCGAGCGTCTTCAGGAAGGCGTTCCAGGCGGCGGTCGAAAGCATGTGGGCCTCGTCGAGGATGTACACCTTGCGCTTGCCTGAAACCGGCGCGAACGCGACCGAGTCGCGCAGGTCTCTGATGTCCTCGACCGAGTTGTTGGAAGCGGCGTCCATCTCGATCACGTCCAACGAGTTGGCCTTTGCGATCGAGACGCACGAGTCGCATTGGCCGCAGGGTTCGACGGTCGGTCCGTGCTCGCAGTTCAGGCAGGCCGCCAGGATCTTGGCCATCGAGGTCTTGCCGGTGCCGCGCGAGCCGACGAACAGGTAGGCGTGGTGGACCTGGTCGCGGGCGACGGCGTTGCGCAGGGTCTGAACGACGGAATCCTGGCCGACGACGTCCTCGAACGTGCGCGGCCGGTGCCTGCGATAAAGAGATGTTCGCTGCTGGTCGAGCGCTTCGGGCACCGTCTGACTGAGTCTACCCACGCTGGCCCTTGGCCCGATAGCGTGCGCCGACGTGAAAGCGGAGACCTGGATGAGGCGGTTGCGGGTGCCGGGGGCGATCGCTGTCGGGGCGGTCGTGCTGCGGCTGATCGCGGGCGTGGGCTTCGTGAACTACGACACCTTGTATGGCTTGGCTTGGGGCGGCCAGCTTTCGAGGGGTTCAGACCCGGCGTACGGCGTCCCGATCGCGCCGACGCCGCACCCGCTGGTCGAGCTGGTCGGCGTGATCCTCGCGCCGCTGGGGCCGCACGGCGTCCTTCAGGCCACGGTCTGGCTGGCGTTCTTGGCCTTGGCGGCCTGCGGTTGGGTCGTGTACGCGCTTGGGGCCCAGTGGTTCGGGCGCGCGGCGGGCGCGCTGGCGGCGCTGCTGCTGGTGAGCAGGGTGCCGGTCGTATCGTACGGCGTCAGGGCGTACGTGGACATTCCGTATCTGTTGCTGGTGCTGAGCGCCGTGCTGGTGGAGTCGAAGCGCCCAAGAGCGGGCTGGCCGGTCCTGGCGCTGCTGGCCTTGGCGGGGCTGCTGAGGCCCGAGGCTTGGGCGTTCAGCGGGCTGTATTGGCTGTACCTGATCGTATGGCCCGCGTGGCGGGCGCGGCAAAGGCGCGCGGCCGAGGGCGCGGGCAAGGCCGGAGACGAGGCCGAGGGCGGACGCCAAGGCAAGGAGATCGCGGGATTGACGTTGCTGGCGGCGAGCGCGCCGTTGGCGTGGGTCTTGAGCGACCTGGCGATTACCGGCGACGCGGTGTGGTCGTTGACGAACACAAGGCATACCGCCGAAGTCTTGGGCCGGGTGACGGGCATAACGAACGTGCCCGAGTACATACCGCGGCGGATCGGCGAGATCTTGGGAGTGCCGGTCTTGGTGGGAGCGGCGCTCGGCGGGGCGCTGACGCTGTTGTGGCTGCACACCGATCGAAGATGGGCCAGCGCGCGTATGGCCGCGATCGTGGGAATCGCGGCGGTGGCCGTGTTCGCGGTGATGGCGAGCGTGGGCCTGCCGATCGACACGCGGTACGCGTTCTTGGCGGCCTCGATCTTGTGCGTGTTCTGCGGCGCCGGCGTCTTCGGCTGGACGGCCCTCGAGCCCGGAGACCGAAGGCGGCGCTGGTGGATGGCGGGCGGCGCGGTGGTCGCGATCGGCCTGGTCGCCTACATTCCGAGCCAGGCCAAAACGATCCACAAAGAACTGAACAAATTGTCGGCCCAGCAACGCATCGAAGACGACCTGGTAGCGCTCGTCAAAAACGGATCGATAACGCTCGAATGCGGGCCGGTGGGAGTCCCTAACCACGCCCCGATCCCGTTGTTGTCGTTGTATTTGGAAACGAGCCCAAGCAACGTGATCAGCGCGCAAGCGGAACCGATCGCAACGGGAACTTACGTCGACCCCGCAAGCACGGAAGTCGAACGCGACTACGTGCTCGACCCCAAAGACCCGCACCTGCCCGTGAGCGTGCCGCCAGGCTTTGACGAGTCGGCCACCAATAGATCCTGGCTGATTTTCAGACGTTGCCGATAGCGAGGGCCGCGCCTGGTCGATCCAGGGCGGCCGACGAATGAACCGTGCACCCCTGGTCGTTGCCCCAATCCAGACGCCTGATCGTCGTGGCGAACTCCGGTCCGGGAACGCCCGCTGCGCCTGCCGGTGATCGCTTAAGGCTGCTTCCTTCCGGACCTGACCTGGTTCGCGAGTCGGCACCGCGCGGGACCCGGGCCATCGCCGCCCGCCACGACGGGGCGACCGGGACGGAGGCCCCTCTGAGGGGGATTCAGCCCCGCTAGAGCGGATTGCGGATTCAGGGCGCCGCTAACTCCCCGCCTAGCACGGTCCGAGACGATCGTAGCGCGCGCACGCACCGCTCGCCCGCCGGCCTTCAGATTCCATAGGGAAATGCCGATCACAGACAATATGCGTGCCTGGCGCCGGCGCCCGAGCCTGAGCCTGACCCAGAAGGTCGCGCTGCTTAGCCTCGTCCCGATCGTGGCGCTTGGGGTCGCGCTCGCTCTGATCCTGCAAGCCCAGGTCGTCAAGCAGACGCTGACCGACGCCGACGAGTCGGCCCAGCTGATCGCCCGGATCGGCGTCCAACCGCGGCTCTCCAAGCAGGATCTGAAAGACGGCTTGAGCCGGAAGGAAGTCCACAAGCTGGACGAACAGCTGAGCGGGCGTTCGATCACCAAAGACCTTGCCAGGCTGAAGATCTGGAACACCAAGGACCGGGTGATCTACTCCGACGACAAGCAGCTGGTCGGGCGCACGCTTACCCCAAGCGACGACCTTGTCGACGCGCTTGCCGGCCGGCCGCACCCGGCCGTGGTCGTCGACCCGCGGCCGCACACCGAGACCGCGAGCGAGGTCGGCCTCGGCCGGCTCGTCGAGGTGTACGTGCCGTTGCGCTTTGCGGGCGCCGGGCGCCCGGAAGGCGCGTTCGAGATCTACCTGAGCTATCGCCCGCTGGCGGCGGCGATCGCTCGCGAGCAGCGCACGATCGCGCTGATCGTGTTCCTCGGTCTGGCGCTGCTGTGGGCGGTCTTGTTCCGGATCGTCGCGGGAGCCTCGCGCCGGCTGCGCAAACAGGCCCGCGAGAACTACCAGCTCGCGCGCTACGACCAGCTGACGGGCTTGCCGAACCGCACGCTTTTCATCGAACGGCTCGCCGAACATCTGCGCCAAGGCGAACGTTGCGGCGAAAGCACGGCGGTGCTGTTGCTCGACTTGGACGGGTTCAAGGAGATCAACGACACGCTCGGCTATCGCACCGGCGACGATGTCCTTTGCGAGATCGGCTCCCGCCTGCGCTCGGTGCTCGGGACCCGCAAGCAAGCGTTCGCGGCGCGGCTCGGCGAGGACGAGTACGCGGTCATGTGGCCAGATGTCAACGACGCAGCCGGCGCACGCGCGCTCGGTGGCCGGATCCAGAGATGCCTGCAGGCCCCGCTCGCGCTGGACGGGAACGGCGAAAGGTCCCGCCAGAAGCTGGGCAAGACTCCTGGCGGCGCCGCTTACGCGCGAGCGGGCGGCGCATCGGACGGCGGGACGTTGCACATCGAGGCGAGCCTCGGCATTGCGATCTCCGGCGCGGACGGGCCTTGCGCGAGCCCCGAGACCCTCTTGCAGCGCGCGGACATGGCGCTGTACCGGGCGAAGTCAAACAGGAGCCGCCTCGAGGTCTATACGCCTGGGCACGATCGCTTCGACGCTTCGCGGCTGGCATTGCTCGGCCAGGTCCGCCCAGCGCTCGAGCACGGTGAGTTGATCTTGCATTACCAGCCCCAAGCGGAGATCGCAAGCGGCCGGATCGTCGGCTTCGAGGCGCTCCTGCGCTGGCATCACCCCGAACGGGGCCTGCTCGCGCCCGGCGAGTTCGTGCCTTTGATCGAGCAGACCTCCCTCGTCGGCCCCGTAACCTTGTATGTGATCGACCGGGCGCTCAGCCAGGCCGCGCGCTGGCGCGCGCTCGGACTCGAGCTGACGTGCTCGGTGAACTTGTCGGCCCGCAATCTGCTCGACCGCGAGCTTCCTGACCAGGTCGAAACGCTGCTGCGCAGGCACGGCGCGCGACCGCAAGAGCTGACGGTCGAGGTGACTGAGAGCGCGACGATGGCCGACCCTGGCCAAGCGGTTGAGATACTGGAGCGCCTGCGTACGATCGGGGTCGGCGTGTCAGTCGACGACTTCGGCAGCGGCCATGCCTCGATCGCGTACCTGGCGAAGCTGCCGGTCGGCGAGCTTAAGATCGACCGCTCGTTTGTGACCGGGATCTGTGAGAGCCCGCGCGACGAGGCGATCGTGCGCACGACGATCGACCTGGCCCGCCACCTGGAGCTGAGGGTCGTCGCCGAGGGAATCGAGACGAGGCAGGCCTGGGAGCGCCTGGAGAGTCTCGGCTGCGACATCGGACAGGGCTACTTGATCGGCAGGCCGATGCCGGCCGTGGAGCTGACCGAACGCCTCCTGGCGCAGAGTCCAGAGAGGCCAACAGGGTGCTCGTCGCAGAGCACGCGCGAGCAGGCCGCGAGCGCGGCTGCACACACGAGCCTTCAGTTGCGTTAGGCTGCCCGGCCGTGACCAACTTCAGCGATGTGACCAAGCGGCTTCATTCTGTCGAGCGGGCTGCCGCCGCCCGCCGGCTCGTCCTCGGCCTGGGCGCCCTCGGCGCGGCGGCCCTGATCGCGGGCTGCGGCTCCGGCGGTTCCAGCACAATCACGGTCGGCAACGAGAACGCAGCCGACCAAGCCTTGACCAACAAGAGCGCTTCGACCGGGACGACCGGGCCGAGCACGACCGCCGCGGCCAAAACGCCGACGAGCGGTCCGCTCTCCAAAGAACCGCACATCACGACGCCGAGCGGACCGCCGCCGAAGAAGCTGGTGACCAACGAACTCATCAAAGGCACCGGCACTGAAGCCAAAGCTGGAGACACGGTCTCCGTCAACTACGTAGGCGCCCTCTATAAGACCGGCAAAGTGTTCGACGCGTCTTGGAAACGGAACGAACCGTTCTCGTTCACGCTCGGCAAAGGCCAGGTCATTCCCGGTTGGGAACAGGGAGTGCTCGGCATGAAGGTCGGCGGACGGCGCGAACTGATCATTCCGCCTTCGCTCGGCTACGGCGCCAAGGGCTCGCCGCCGTCGATCCCGCCGAACGAAACCTTGATCTTCATAGTCGACCTCTTGAGCGCCTGATAAGGGCGGCGACCCTGCTGTTGGGCGGCCTGGCCGTCCTGGTGGCGGCGGGCTGCGGCGGTGGTCATCGCAACGCGGCCGAACTGAGGCTCGAGCGCGAAGATTTGGTCGCGGTGTGCAGGGCATTGCAGCGGGCCGAGCGTCCGGTCTCAGAACAGCTGGAGGCGTCCAAGCGGGCCTGGCCGTCGGTCTACGCGGGCCCGCCTAAGAGCGCGGCGGCCCTGGCGGCGGCAAGGCCGGCGATCGGCGAAACGGCGTTGAAGGCGGCACGGCTGCCGGAACCGGCGCCGATGACCGAAACCGAAAACAGGGATCTGACCGGACCGGGCTCGCCGATCGCGGGGCTGTACCGGACTTACGTCGGCTTGGCGAGCAAGGGCTGGGTCCAGATCGCGGCTATGCAGGCCCAGATCGAACATGGCACGGCGCAAGCCAAACGCTTTGCCCACGAAAACAGCGCCCTCTACATCGAGTCCGTTTACGACGGCCAGTTCGACCTCGGCCAGATCCAGAAGCGCCTGAAACGCGGCTACGAAGAAGTCGGCGGCGAAGCTGGGCTCGGCAAGGCTTTGACGAAAGCCGAAGTGACGGCCCTCGAAGACGCGTATTCGGAAGCGACCGCACGTTTGGACCCGCACCCGACGGTCAAGCTCGGGTCATAAGGCCTCCAGCTCGCGTCCGAGCGTGTGCTCGATCCAGGCCAAACGGTGCCAACGCGCCGACTTCAGGGTCCGGCCCGATCTCAAGGTCGCCAGAGCACAAGCCAAGAAGCAGGCCGCGCCGAGCGCCGTATTGAAGTTGGCGGCCCCCAAGTCAAGGGCCGAGCCGGTGGCGGGCACCACATAGCCGGCGACAGCCGAGATTCCGAAGAAGACGCAGCCGGCCAGGTTCACGGCCGGCTCCCACCAGCCCTGGAAGGCCCGGCTCGGAGCCAGACGCCAACGACCGACCCTCGGCGAGGCGCTGTAAGCGATCAGGCCGGATACCAAAAAGCAGATCGAACCGAAGGCGTCTGGCCGCCAGACAAGACGATTGTACTCGGGGCTCGACAAAGCCGTATGCAGAGCCCTGTACGTCGTCACGTTGAAGAACAAGGTGCCCGCCGACTGGATCACAGCCGCCCACCAGGCGCCGCGGCCGGCTCCGTTACGAGCCGGCGCGGCGAGCACGGTCTGCAGCGCGCCGCCGACCGTAAAGAAGATCGAGCCCGCAAAGAACGTCACCGCATCAGCCGTATCGCCGACGAGTTCGGCGAAGCCCGGAAACGGACCGACCAGGAAGCAGGCCGAACCGATCGCGAACGAGGCCGCCATCCAGCGCTCTTTGCTCATCGGACTAGACCTTAGTCTTCGTCACTTGCCGGGCCGGCGGCCCGGGACGCGGGCGTGATCGGCGGGCCAGCCCGGGCGTGGGATACCGAGCCGGCGCGGACAATAAGCTGCGCTGATTAGGTATCGTGGGTTCGACCCGATGAGCGTCGTCTATGACAAGACCTGGGAGCTCTTTATGGAAGCATCGCTCAGCGATGACGGTCTCGGCTACCCCGACAAGGTCTCGTTTGTCCCCGGGGACAAAGAGTGGACCGACGACGTCGTTTGGCGCAATCTCACGGAAGGCCATGCGACCGTGCTGGTCGGGGACGAGGCCGAGTTGTTGCTGATCCCGCGACCTCGGGGCCCACTCGACCGACTTCGCGGGCAAGTCGCGGTGAAGGTCGCTTATCGCGTGAACGGGCATCCTACGCCTTACGCAATCGCGAGTCGATTGGGACGCCATCCCGTGCAACAGATGCGCGAGCTGGCACAGGCGTAAGCCGACCGATTTTCGGACGCCGCCGCAATCCGAGACCTGGCGCGGCGCCGGGGCTCCGGGCGCGCAATAGAATCGGCCGTCCAGGGCGCGTAGCTCAGTGGGAGAGCGCTCGCTTCACACGCGAGAGGTCGCAGGTTCGAAACCCGCCGCGCCCATGGAAAGCCCTGGATATCGTTGGTTTTGAGTGGTGCGCTCGTCGTGTGAGCGCTCGCTTTTGCGATTACTTGCGTTTCATTTGCTTTCCCTCCTGCTCTCATGTCGTTGCGGACAGCCCTTCCCCTCTTGCTCTTTTTCTTGCTGCCCGCACGCGAGTGCCCTGCTCGCGCTCAGCTGTCCGCGCGCATCCACGTCTGTGTCGGCGGGTCCCATTCGCTCAGCTGGCAAGTGGTGTCCTCGACGAGCGGATCGATGAACGCGCGAATCTCATCGAGCAGTACCGGCCAGGACTCGGGCGGCCTGCGCTGGTAGGCCATTCTGCCCAGCATCGCCGTGTAGGTCTGCTGGCGATTTGGCATGTCCGCGAGCGCGGCTGCGAGCGTGACGACGTTGTGGTTGCGGTGCGCTGCCACTTCGACGATCGCCGAGCGCAGCTCAGCGGCCTCGAAGCGATGAATGCGGCTGAGCACCCAAATATCAGCGAAGTCGCGGTCGCGCGTGTTCAGCTCGCGTCGGCTCATCATCGTCGCGACCTTCTCGGCCAGGCTCATCTCCGGCGGGTAGGACGCCAGTCGGATCGTGCCGGTACCCAACAGCTCGGGAAGCTCGATGATCATCGACCGGTGCAGATCGCCGAACGAGAAGTCGAGCGTCGTCGTGATCCTCGCGGTCGCCAAGTGCGCGATCAGCTTTACACGCACCCCGTGATACTCGGCGTCTTCGCGCATCACCTCGCTCCGGATGCCGTCAGCGTCGAACATGAGCCCGTCGTCGACATCGAGCTCGGTGGCGACGACCTCGGCTACGACGCCCGTGACGACCGTCTCCTCGTTGTTGACGCCGACCATGGAGAGATCGGCGTCCTTGGTCATCCGGCGAGCCGACAGCGCGGCCATCAGCATCCCGCCCTTCAGGGTCATCTTGTCGGCGTACCGCGACGCGGCCAGGCGGCGCAGAAACCCCTCGACGGCGTAGACAACGAGCAGAGCGTTTGTGTTGCCGCCATAGCTGGACCGGGCGAGCACCTGGATCTGGCGGAAGACCCGCGTGGCAGCATGGGCGCGTTCGACGGCGTGCTCGCTCACGCGAGGATCACCTCCAGTGCCTCCCGGACTCGGCGTTCACCGCCAAGCCGGCGCGCCAGCGCGGTGAGTCGCAGCGGGTCGCCCCCGGCTTGCCGTGCATAGCGCGCCAGCGCAGACAGCGCGACGTCGCGCCCGACTATGTGCGGCAGGCGCATCGCGTCGACGACGCACCGCGGCGCCGAGTAGATCCAGAATTGCTCTCCTGCGCCGGTGTGCTGAGCCAGCCGGTCCAGGCCGAACGTGTCGGCGGCGAACCGATGCAGCCGCGTTGGCGGCATGTCGATCTTCGGCCAGTGGGCGCCGCGCGGGACGGCGAGGTCGATCCTCGCCGGCAGCTCGTCAGATAGCTCCCAGTAGGACAGGCCCGAACTCAAGCAGATCGTCGCATCCGGCACCCGGGCCGCGAGTGCCGCGAGCTCAGTGTTCATAGCCGGGTCGCTGTCGACAGATTGCATGACTCCACGCGAGAGCACGATAAGAGCGCCCTCGTCGCGCAGCCGATAGATCCGGTGCCGCGGGATTCCAACAGCGACGGCCTCACGGACGCGGAACGGCCGGTTGCCGAAACACTGCTTGATGATCGCCAAATCAGAACGCGCCATACGACAAATCCTAACCACCTTCTCGTCAGATGGTGAGCTTTTGTTGGGGCGAGCGAGACTCGCTCGTGTCGTCCGAGCGGCATCCCGCCTGTCGGCCGCGCGAGGGCCGCACTCAGGCGGCGACGCTGGCCGCCCGAAGGGGCATGTTGCAGTCCCCTCGGACGAGGGCGGGCCGCGTCTCGTCCTGAAGCGCGAGACATATAAGCGATTCGATCGCGACGCGGCCGGCGACGGGCGCGCTGCGCACCGTACCGTCCGAGGCGACGAGGATGACGGAGGGGTTGCGCTGACTCCGTACACGTGCATGACGGTCGCTTGCTCGTCGATCAGCACGCCGGTAAGCGCGTGGTCTCTTGCGAGGCTCTCGCCCTGCATGGTCTCGGCTGGGCGATCAGCGCCAGGGTCAGGCGTCCGGTGATAGTGCGATGCCAGCGCGCGAGTTCGGGCATGAGCGCAGCGCAGGGCCCGCACCCGGGACTCACGAACGTCAGTACGCACGCTCGGCCACCGGCTCGGAGGTCCTGGAGGCTGACGATGAGTCCCGCCGCAGAGGGCAGCGCCAGCGCCGTCGCTGGCTCCCCTTGTTCCGTCGAAGAGGTCCGCGCAATGGTGGCTGGCCGTCCTCCCGTCCCAGGTGACCCTCGACAAGGCCATGTCTGGCCCGTTGCTGCTCTCACCGGCCCGACGAGCGGCCCATGATGCTTGCATGAGCACTCCGCCTCCTGGCTTCTGCCTCAGGGGATGGGCGTCGGCTCCACCTCATCGTGCTTGATGCGCCCGTGAGCGCGCGGGTTGCGGTGGCAATACCAATTCACGGCCTGGCAATGGTCGGGGTCGTGGCACGGCGCGTAAGGAGGCGGGAGGCGACGGACTTTGCTGAACCCACTCCACGGGAGCAGCTGTCCCTTCTGCACGAAGCGAGGCTCCTGTGGACAGCAGTTCGGCAGCGGCACGTACTTCAGCCCTTGGACTGACATGTCGACCACATAGGCGTCGATCAGCTCTGCGTCTTCGAAATCCTCCCGGAGCCGCACGGTGTCGCCAACCTCAAATGCGGCGTTCAAGGCGTGCGAGAAAGAGGTCAGGACCCCTTCGTTGAGTTTGCTGTACGCGATCGTGAGCGCCAAGCCGACGAACGCCCAGACGGCCGTCAGCGTTCCGTGTGACGTGCCGGCCATGTAAGCCGGGACACCGGCCAGCACGCCCATGACCGTGAATGTGGCCACGGCGCGGTGGAAGAGCCAGATGTTCGTGACCCCGGCCCAGCGCTCTTGGCCTGGTGCCTCACAGGGCGCTGGGCCGAGGACGCCGGAGACTTTCGGGAGGATCCAGAACCAGTCGACCAACGATGAGGCGTAGATCACCGAAATGCTTGCCGCGAAGCCGATGATGAGCGCCTTGACCAGCCGAGCGGAGTGCTCAAGGGGCGCCGTGCCGGTGGTCGCCAAGACAGCCGCGAATACGAGACCCGCGAGCACAATAGCGATGTACTGCACCCTGACGATCCTGTCGAGCGCGACTCTGTGCGCGCGGAGGCGCTCCGCCTTGCGTTGGCGGACGTAGGCCAGGTCGAGGCTGCCGCCGAAGAGGAGGATGGCGAGCCCGACCGCACCGGCTGCCGTCGTAAAGCCTCGAAGCGCCATGAGCGCGAGCGCAGCCACGACGAGCACGGCGTAGGCAGTCATTGAGTACCGAGGCTCCACGGCGCCGCGAACATACCAAGGCAAAGGCGCAGGTGATAGGGGAATATCAGCCGTGATGAGCACCTTTGACCTCTCCAAGATGTCCACGCGTGAGCTGCTCGCGCTCTGGGCGCAATCGCTGCGCGAGCTACGTGACCGCGAGGTCGTGCGGACCTTCAACAACCCCATCGGCGACATCGCCGAGGCGCTCGTGGCACTGCACTACGGCGGCGAGCGGGGCTCGACATCGACGAGCCGGTCGCCATCGACGAGATCCAGCGTGCGCCCGAGCTGCTGCTCGCCGTTCGGCGATCGACTGGCCGCCGCGCCAGTCAGCGGGCTCTGGAGCTAGCCCGGTGTCGGTCTGACCTCGATCCACAGGCGGGCTGAGATCATAGGTTGAGGACGGCGACAGGGAGTTTTGGCGGTCGCCTCGGTCGAGATTTTTCAGCTCAGCCAATCGGATAGCTCATCAAGCGCATCAGGAATAACGTAGTAGTAGGCCCACAAGCCCTTGCGCTCGGAGTCCACGATCCCGGCGTCGCGCAGCTTTTTGAGGTGGTGGGAGAGCGTCGGCTGGGCGATGTCGAACAGCGGCACCAGCTCGCAGACGCAGACCTTGCCGGCATGCTTGCGCAGCACGTCGACGAGCTGCAGCCGGATCGGATCGCCGAGCGCCTTGGCGACCTCGGCCATCCGCAGCGCGCTTTCGCGCTGAACGTCGGGATAGACGACGGGCTCGCAACAGCGCTCGCCGGCCGGCCGCTTCTGCTTGGGCGCCAACTGTAGATCGACGGACATCGATCTACTTATATCAATAACAACGACGTCTGTCGATGTAATAGGATCGGGCCGTGCCAGACTCCGACACGCCACCACTCCGACGCCGCCTGCTCGCCGAGCTGCTCGGCTCGGCCTTCCTGGCGGCCCTCGTGATCGGCTCCGGTATCGCGGCGCAGACGCTGTCCCCGAACGACGTCGGCCTGCAACTGTTCGAGAACGCCGCCGCGACGGCCGCTGGACTGTTCGCGATCATCCTCATGTTCGGCCCGGTCTCTGGCGGGCACTTCAACCCGGTCGTCTCGCTCGCCGACGCGAGCTTCGGCGGCATCAGCAAGCGCGACGCACTCGCCTACATCCCCGCCCAGATCACGGGCTGCGTTCTCGGCGCCGTGGTCGCCAACGGCATGTTCTCGTTGGCCGCCGTCACCATCTCGACCCATCACCGAGCCTCGCCGGCGCACCTGTTCTCGGAGGCGATCGCCACGGCGGGCCTCTTGCTCGTGATCTTCTCGCTGGCGAGGACCAAACGCCCGAGCACGATCCCCGCCGCGGTCGGCGCCTACATCGGCGCCGCTTACTTCTTTACAAGCTCCGCGAGCTTCGCTAACCCGGCGATCACCATCGGGCGCATGTTCTCGAACACGTTCGCCGGCATCGCGCCGGCCTCCGTTCCCGGTTTCGTCGTCGCCCAGCTCGTCGGTTGTGTTTGCGCGGTCCTGCTCGTAAGAGTCCTTTACCCCGACGTGACGCCCGCGGAGGCCGCCGAGATCATGCTGCCCCACCACGAAGAGGTCCCCGGCTGATGGCGAAAGTCCTGTTCGTATGCCTCCACAACGCCGGGCGCTCGCAGATGAGCAAGGCGCTGTTCGAGCGTGCCGCCGGCGGTACGCATACCGCCTCCTCCGCCGGCACAAAACCCGCCGAGCATGTCCACCTTGAGGTCATCGAGGTGATGCGCGAATTGGGCATCGACCTGGCAGACAGCAAACCCCAGCTGCTCACGCGCGAGCTTGCGGAGCAGGCCGACCTGATCGTGACGATGGGTTGCGGCGACGAGTGCCCTTACATCCCCGGCAAGCGCTACCTCGACTGGGATCTGCCCGACCCAAAGGGACGGCCACTGGCGGAGGTTCAGGCGACTCGGGACGACATTGCGCGCCGCGTACAGCGGCTGGTCACGGACCTGAAGTAAGCGGAGCAAATACTCTGCCGCGAATGCGACCGTCAGAGGCTTGGGCAGAGCCCACGCTCGGGGAGATCGCGAAAGAGTGGGGCCGGATCGGCTGTATCGGGTTCGGCGGGCCGCCCGCGCACGTCGTGCTGTTGCGAGAGCTGTGCGTAACACGCAAGGAATGGCTTACAGAGCATCAGTTCGAGCGGGCGATCGCGGCAACGAACATCCTGCCTGGACCGGCCTCGACGCAGCTCGCGATCTACTGCGCATGGCGGCTGCGCGGCCCTAAGGGAGCGGTCGTCGGGGGCTTGGGTTTCATCTTGCCCGGCCTCGTTTTGATCCTCGCGCTGTCGGTCTTGTTCCTGGCCGGTTCGCCGCCCGTCTGGATAGAGGGAGCCGGGATGGGAGCCGGCGCCGCCGTCGCAGCGGTCGCGGTCAGGGCCGGGCTGGGGGTCGCGGTCCCGATCTGGAGACGCACGCCAGACGTCCAGCGGCCCCGCATCCTCGTTTACGCCCTAGCCGCTGGAATCGCGGCGGCGGCGACCGGCCCGTTGCTCGTGATCGTCCTGTTGGGGTGCGGAGCGATTGAGCTGGCGTGGCAGCGCCGGCTCAAGGGCGGCGTTGCGAGCGCTCACGCTTGGCCGCTGCTGGCGGCGGCGGCCGCGGAGCCGGGCGGGACGGGTGCCTTGATATGGACGGCGTTGAAGGTCGGGGCGCTCGCGTTCGGTGGCGGCTTCGTGATCGTGCCGCTGATGCAAGCGGACGCCGTAAACACTTACCACTGGATGACACACGCCCAGTTCTTGAACGCGGTAGCGCTTGGGCAGGTCACTCCAGGGCCGGTCACTCAGACCGTCGCGGCTGTCGGCTACTCAGCCGGCGGGATACCTGGGGGGCTGTTGGCGGCGTTCGTAGCTTTCGCGCCGTCGTTCTCTTTCATCCTTTTCGGCGCCGCCCGCTTCGAGCGGTTGTTGCTCGACGAGCGGGTCAACGCGTTCCTCGCCGGCGCGGCCCCGGCCGCCGCCGGGGCGATCATCGGCTCGGCGATCCCGCTCGCGAGCGCGTTGAGCGAGACATGGCAGTACATCGTGCTCGCCGCGGCGGCGATCGCTCTGCTCGTAATGCGTCGTAATGTCGTCCTGACCCTGCTCGCCGCCGGCCTGGCGGGCACCGCGGCCGGGCTGCTCGGGGCCCCGGTCCCGAGCTGAGACCTTGGTCAGCTGGGAATGCGCTCGAACCGTACGGCGTTCTCGAAGTGAGGGGCCCACGGCGGCGCCGAGCTGGTCCAGATCTCGACCGTCGGCTCGATCCAGGACGTGTCGTCGATCGTGCCGGCCTTCAGGAACGCGACTCCCGGCATCGACTCGATCGTACTGAATATCGGCGACCCGCAGGCTGAACAGAACCGTCGCTCGGTGGTGCTCTGATAGCCCTCGCTGACGGTCTCAAACGAGGCGAGCGTGGCGCCCTCGATCAACAGTGTCTTGCTCGGCACGCCTACGATCACCGAGAAGGCTGTTGCGGTCTGGCGCTGGCAGTTCGAGCAGTAGCAGGCCCCCTGCCAGACCGGCTCGGCGTCGACGATATAGGTAACGCCGCCGCATAGGCAGCGGCCTGTGATCGGTCTTGGTGCGTCGGCCATGCGTCCGAAACCTTACAGCCGCACGGGCAAGGTCTTGAGCTGGTTGATGAACAGCGACTGAACGTGGGCCGGCGAGCCGTCGAGCGCGATGTTTGGGTAGCGGGACAAGGTCTCCTCGAACATGACCTTCAGCTCCAAACGGGCGAGCGCGGTGCCGAGGCAGAAGTGACGTCCGCCGGCGCCGAAGGCTTGGTGCTCGGCGTTCCGTGTGATGTCGAAGCGGTCGGGGTCCTCGAAGCGTGACTCGTCGCGGTTGGAGGAGACGTACCACATGACGACCTTCTCGCCGGCTTTGATCTGCTGGCCGTGCAGCTCGGTGTCGCGGGTCGCGGTGCGCCGGAAGTGGGCGAAGGCGGGGAACATGCGCAGGGACTCCTCGACCGCGCCCGGTATCAGGGAGGGATCGTCGATCAGCATCTGGAGCTGCTCGCGGTCTTCCATGAGGGCGCGCATGCCGGAGCAGTAGGTGGCCTTGGTCGAGTCGTTGCCGGCGGCGACGAGCAGGAAGAAGCCCATCACGATCTCGTGCTCCTCGAGCTTCTCGCCGTCGACTTCGGCGTGCACGAGCACGCTGGTCAGGTCGTCGGTCGGATGCTGTTGGCGGGCGGCGATCAGCTTGCGGCAGCGCTCGAAGACCTCGGGCACGTCTTTTTCGACGGCGCCCTCGAACCCGTCGGGGTTGAGGTCGGGGTCGGCGGCGCCGAGGATGGAGTTCATGAGGCGAGCCCAAACCGCGTCGTCCTCTTCAGGGATGCCCATGAAGCTGCCGATCACTCGCGAGACAACCGGCTGGGCCACATCGGAGGCTAGATCGCAGGTCTCAGAGCCATCGAGCCGGTCGAGCACGCCATTTACGATCGCGCGGATGGCGTCCTCGTGGGCGGCGATCCGCTTGGGCGTGAAGCCGGCCTGGAAGAGCGCCTTCAGGCGGTCGTGCTTGGGCGGGTCCATGCCGATGAACATGGCCTGGGCCAGCTCCAACGGGAAGCCGGCGGCGGCGGCGAGAACACCGCCGCGTTCAGAGGAGTAGGTCTGCCAGTCGCGGCTGACGGTGTGGATGTCCTCGGCTGTCGTCACCGACCAGAAGCCGGGCTCTTCCGGGAACAGTTCGAATTTGTTGGTCCAGTGGATCGGGCACTCGTTACGCATCCGCTTGAAGGCCTCGAGCGGCGGGCCGTCGGCCCACAACTCTTCGTCGGTCAGTTCCAAAGCCGCGATGTCGCTGCCAACGGTCGTCATGCTCGGACCTCCACAGATCGCCTCGATAATGGGCCGCCGATGATACTGGCTGGCTGGCCAATCTGGGGGCGGCGGCCCGCGAGACCCGCGCCTGGCTGGCAGGAGCACGCGTGGAGCCGACGAACCAGTCGTTGAGACCGCGCATAAACGGCGCGGTCAGAAAAAGGAGGGCGAGACGATGAACGAGGCATACCCGGTCCAGTTCTCGGTCGAGTTCCCGGATCGCAAGCTGAACCGCTTGACGAGCGCTCTGCGAATCTTCACGGTCATCCCGATCGCGATCGTGCTGGGCGCGGTCGGCGAGTCGAGTTCCAGTTGGAGCAGCGTGTCGGGCCACGTCACGACCGTAAGCATGGGCGGCGCGGGCCTGCTGTTCTTGGCGCCGCTGTTGATGATCGTGTTCAGGCAGAAGTATCCGCGCTGGTGGTTTGACTGGAACCTGGAACTGCTGCGATTCACTAACAGGGTGGGCGTATATATGGCGCTGATGGACGACACTTACCCGTCGACCGACGAGCAGCAGGCGGTGCGGGTCGACTTCGGCTACCCGGACGCGAAAGCGGACTTGAACAGGTGGCTGCCGCTGGTGAAGTGGCTGCTGGCGATCCCGCACTACGTGGTCCTGTTCTTCCTTTACATCGGCGCCGTGGTGGCGGTCGTGGTGGCCTGGTTCGCGATCCTCTTTACCGGCCGCTACCCGGAAGGCCTGTTCAACTACGTGGAGGGCGTGATCAGGTGGGCCAACCGGGTGGCCGGCTATGCGCTGATCTTGGTCACCGACGAGTACCCGCCGTTCCGTTTGGGGCAGTGATGAGCCGCGACGCTGGTAGCCGGACGATCAAGGAGGCGGAGCCGGGCGACCATCATCGTTGGGGGTGAAACCGTCAAGAGCGAAGCGCGTGGCGAGGATCTCCGGGATCGCGTCTTTGGCCTCCGGTGTGACGACGGTGCCGCGCGAGGAGCCGGTGCCGACAGTCCGCCAGGGCTACACTCGGAGGCCCGAGCGAACACAGGAGGAGCAGATGGCCGACGAGGATTTGGAGCTGGGCCCGGTTGACATCGTCGTGATCGGCTACCCGGCGGACGCGCCGCGGACGGGCGAGGCGATCCCGATCTTCGTGGACCTGGTGGACAAAGGGATCATCAGGGTGCTTGATGTGCTGCTCGTCAACAAGGCGCAGAACGGCACCGTCGCCGGCATCGAGCTGAGCGATCTCGGCGAAGGCTTGGAGGAGCTGCGGGTGTTCGAAGGCGCCCGGACCGGAATGCTCGGCGAGGAGGACACCACCGTCGCCGGCGACGCGCTGCAGCCGGGCGAGTCGGCCGTGATGATCTGCTTCGAGAACGCGTGGGCCGCGCCGTTCACGAGCGCGGTGCGGCGCAACGGCGGCCAAGTGCTCGCCTTCGAGCGGATCCCGGCCCAGGACGTTATCGAGACCGTCGAAGCGCTCGAGGCCATCTAGGCAGAGCGGTAAGAACCGAAAGCGAGGACGAAATGCCGGGACTTCTGAGAATGGCGGGCAGGACAGCCGTCGTGGCGGGCACCGCGACCGCGGTGTCGGGCCGGGTCGCAAGACGCCAGCAGGGCAGGTGGGCCGAGCAGGAACAGCAGCAGTACGAACAGCAGCAGGCCGCGGCCGCACCGCCGCCCGCGGCGGCACCGGCGCAGGACGATCCGGCGGCCAAGCTCAAGGAGCTGGGCCAGCTCCACGACTCCGGCGTCCTGACCGACGACGAGTTCGCGGCCGCCAAGGCCAAGCTGCTCGGGATCTAGGCGCGGCCGGCGGCCACGCCGGGCGAGCAGCTCATCCGGGCGGCGGGGACACCGCCACCCGGATGAGCTGCTCGGTGGACAATCTAGTGGGTATGTAGTGGTAGCCTAGTGGGCATGGCGTACGTGGTAGCACGCCCGAACGGCAGGTTTGAGGTGCGCGAGTCGCTGCATACCCCAAAGGGTCCGCGCGCACGCACGCTCGCCGGCTTCGGCGTGCTGACCAGCGAGGTGCTCGCGGCAGCCACGGCACGGGCGCAGCGCCCGCTCGACACCAACGCAGTGGTCGAATCGGCCCGGCGGGCCGGTGCTCAGGTGAGGATGAGCACGAGCCCGACGACTCGGGCGGGTGTGGCGACGACAGCCAAGACACTGGACGCCCAATCGGAGCCCGATGCGGCAGCCATACGGTTCGTGGAAGCATCGCGGCGTATGGCGAAGTCTTTGCGAGCCAAGCCGCACCGGCAGACGCGCGATCCCGGCGACACGCTGATCGATCTGCTGGGGTTCGCCGACGAAGTGGCGAGCAACCAGCCGGCCAGGACGCGCGAGCCACTGCTGTTTCCTGTGCTTGCTCGGCTCGTGGAGGAGCGCCGCTCGACGGCGGACTCGCGGTCGCGATGAGCCGCGCGACCGCCACGCTGAAAGGCCTCGCCGGCAGGATCGTGGCAGCTCACGAGATGATGGACTCGCTGAACGTGGCTCATCAGTTCGGCGGAGCGATCGCCCTGGCCTGGTATCGCAGCCCGAGGGCCACGACGGACGTCGACCTGAACGTGACTGTGTCCCCCGCGGACGCCAAGCCGGTCTTGGGTGCCCTGGCCCATTTGGGCGTGACCGTGTCGGAGGCCGATAAGGCGTTGGTCGCGCGTGACGGCCAGGCGCGGCTGGATTGGGATGGGTCGTACCTGGACCTGTTCTTCGCGACTCTCGACTTCCACCGGGCGATGGCTTCGCATGCGCGTAAGGTGGAGTTCGGTCCGGTCGAGATCTCGATTCTAAGCCCCGAACATCTGATCGTTTGCAAGGCGGTGTTCGACAGACCCAAGGACTGGGTCGACATCGAAGAGATGGTCGCCTGGGGAACCGAAATCGACGAGGTTGAGGTCATGCGCTGGATCAAGGAGATCCTTGGCGAGGACTCAGAACAGCACGCCCGGCTGGACGCGATCCTCGGTCCGGCGGCGTAAGGTCGATCGGGATCGCCGCTTGCGACCAGCCCGCATAGCCAGAATCGGCGGCATGAGGCCGACGACCGCGGACATGAGATCTTGGGATTCCAGACGATGTGGCTCCAACGCGAACTGACACTGCGGGCGAGGCCGCGCGGGTTTCATTTGGTGACCGGCGAGGTTCTGGCCGGCCTGCCTGAGATCGGGGAGGTGAGCGTCGGGCTGGCGCACCTCTTGCTGAAGCACACCTCGGCGTCGCTGACGTTGAACGAGAACGCGAGCCCGGAAGTGAGACGTGACATGGCGGCCTGGTTCGACGGGGCGGTGCCAGAAGGAGGGCGGCTGTGGACGCATACCTTGGAGGGCAACGACGACATGCCGGCCCACGTGAAGGCGTCGCTGCTGGGCCCGACCTTGACCTTGCCGATCAGCGGTGGGCGGCTGGCTCTGGGGACCTGGCAGGGGATCTACCTGTGCGAGCACCGCGATCGGGGTGGCAGCAGGTCGCTGATGGCGACCGTTTGGGGAGAGCGGTAAGCGACGCCCCAGACCGAAGCTCAGCTGCCCCTCTCGAGCACACCGGCCAAACTCCGATAAAGCTCGTCGACTTCGTCCCGCGAGCAGGCGACTCGGCGCCGGGCCATGTGCCCGGCGAGCATCCGGGCCGGCAGGATCGTCACACCGCGACTCTTCCAGGGCACACGGCCGACGAGATAGGCGTTGCTGAACACGAGCAGCGGCTCGACGTGGCGCCCCGCAAGCTCTTCGATCTGCTTGGCCTCGGCGTAAGCCTGTCTGAGCATTCGCTCGTGGATCCGTTTGACGTCGATGCGACCGCGATGACTCTTGGTCTCGATTGTAAAAATGCCGGCCGGTCCGATCAGAACGTGGTCGACGTTGGGACCGCCGAACGAAACGTCGTGGATCGCGCGCCAGCCATCGTCGCGCATCTGCTCGATCACTTTGCCGACCTTCGCCTCGCCACGGGCCCCTTTCAGCCAGCGTTCGACGACAGCGCTCCTGCGGCGAAAGCTCACCAGCACGACGATGATCCACACCATCAAGATCACCTGTGAGGCCGCCGACCACCAGCCGATCGCCACCACGACCATCAGCACTACGGCGCCGGACGCCGCGATTGCGATCGCCAGGCCGAGCGCGAGGTCGCGCCCTCGTTCGCGCGCAGACTGACCAGCCTGCCTTGAGTATCGACCCGGCGTCCGATCCGAGGACATGCCACGAAGGTCGGCGATCCCCGCTGGCCGCTTTAGTTGTGCAGTCAGAATCGTTGCCGGAGAGGCCCCTTGGCAGCGCCATCCAAAACACGAGGCGTAAGCTTTACGGCATGTGCCGAAACATCAAGAACCTATACAACTTCGAGCCGCCGGCCTCCGAAGAGGAGGTCAAAGAGGCGGCTCTTCAATACGTGCGCAAGATCAGCGGCTTCACGAAGCCGTCGCAAGCGAACGAGGCCGCGTTCGAGCGGGCCGTCGAAGAGATCGCGGAGGTGTCGGCGAAGCTGCTTAACGACTTGGTCACGAATGCGCCGCCAAAGGACCGCGAGGTCGAGGCCGCCAAGCGCAGGGCCCGCAGCGCCGAGCGGTTCGCGGCCTAGCGCTCGGGCTCCAACACCAAGCTTTGCTCGACGTCTGATTCGTAGGCATACCCAGCCATCAGTCCAGCGATCGTGGCCTGATCCTCGCCGCCCTCTGCGCGCAGACCTTCGATGACCCCGGCCCTGTTCTCGGCGGACCGGTTCTGGCTGAGCTTGCGCTTGCCTTGGATCGAGGCGATCGGCAACTCGAAGGCGACGATGTGATCCAACAGCCCGGCGATCTGGCCGGGTTCGGCATCCTCGATCGACCAGGGTGCCCCGCCCGGGCGTGCGCGCGGGCGCTCGTGCGCCGCGGCGAGCTGTCCGAGGTGACGTTCGACTTGGCCAGGCTCGTCGATGACCGACGGCGTGCCGTAAGCGTGGACGGCGATGAAGTTGTAGGTCGGCAGGCCGCCTTCAGGCAGCCACTTCGGCGAGACATACGCGCGCGGGCCGCCGAAGATCGCGAGGGCTTCGCCGCCGGAGCCGAGCCGCCGGGCGAGCGGGTCGGCTTTGGCGACGTGCGCGTAAAGAGTCCCGTAAAGCCCGGCATCGCGGTCGAGCACGAACGGGATGTGAGCGGCCAGAGGACCGTCCGCGCAGAGCACGAGCACACCGAACCGAAAGCTTTCGATCAAATCGTGCAAGCTGGTCAGGTCGCGCTCGGCGAAATGTTTGTTTACGTACATCGCGTCGAAGACCACGATATTTGAAGCCGTCACATGTGACGGCTTCAGGTGGGCCGCATGCGGCCCACCTTTCCGACCGGCGCATGCGCCGGTCTACGGACCGGTACATGTACCGGTCCGTAGAAGGGCCGCATGCGGCCCTTCTGACCTTGGCGCATGCGCCAAGGTCTCCAAGGAACGGCTCGGCTCTGGGGTGTGGACGGGCCGCCGGCCAAGCAGGAGTATGGTCTGGACATGGCTACCGTCAAAGACGCTCCCAAAGTCGTACCCCATCTGAGCGTCGCCGAGCACGTCGCCAGGGGCAAGGCCGCCCGCTCGGATGTCCCGCGTTCGAGCCACGGCTCCTTCGAGCCGGCGCCTCACCGGCTCGACCCGGTCGCGATCTTGGAGGCCCAAGCGAAGACGAGGGTGCCCGAGCTGGTGCCGATCAGATACGGCCGGATGCTGGTCTCGCCGTTCACCTTTTATAGGGGCGCCGCCGCGATCATGGCCGCCGACCTGGCCGTCACGCCGCGGTCAGGACTGAACGTCCAATGCTGTGGAGACGCGCACCTGTCGAACTTCGGCGTGTTCGCTTCGCCCGAGCGACGCCTCGTGTTCGACCTCAACGACTTCGACGAGACCTTGCCAGGGCCTTGGGAGTGGGACGTCAAGCGCTTGGCCGCCTCGATCTTGATCGCCGCGCGCGACAACGGTTACGCGACCAAGCACCAAGACCAAGCCGTGCTCGACACTGTCGCCGAGTATCGCGCGACGATGGCCGAGTTCGCGGGCAAGCGCAACCTGGACGTCTGGTACGCGCACCTCGACGTCGAGACCGCCCTGCAAGAACTCGGGCCCCAGCTCGAACCAAAGCAGGTCAAGCGCACCGAGAAGAACCTTGCGAAGGCACGGACCAAGGACAGTATGTCGGCCTTCGCCAAGCTCACCGAAGTCGTCGACGGCGAGGCCCGGATCGTCGCCGAGCCGCCGTTGATAGTGCCGATGCACGATCTGCTCGAAGGCAGCGAGCGCGACGAGATGGTCGAATTCTTGCGCGAACAGCTGCGCTCTTACCGCGAGTCGCTGCCCCAAGAGCGCCGCCAGTTGCTCGAGCAGTTCAGGTTGACCGACTTCGCGCGCAAGGTCGTCGGTGTGGGCAGCGTCGGCACCCGGGCCTGGATCGCGTTGCTGCTCGGGCGCGACGGCAAGGACCCGCTCTTCTTGCAGCTCAAGGAGGCCGAGGCGTCGGTCCTCGAGGATCACCTTGGCCCCAGCCCGCTGTCCAACCACGGCGAGCGCGTCGTCGTCGGCCAGCGTTTGATGCAGGCCTTCAGCGACATCTTCCTCGGCTGGGTCCATGTCGATGCCGGCCTGGACGGCCAGCCGCGCGACTTCTACGGCCGCCAGCTGCGCGACTGGAAGGGTTCGGCCGAGATCGACCAGATGGTGCCCCAAGGCCTTGCCCATTACGGCAGGCTCTGCGGCTGGACGCTCGCCAGGGCCCACGCCCGCAGCGGCGACCGCGTCGCGATCGCCGCTTACCTCGGCAAAGGCCCGACTTTCGACCGCGCGATCGTCCGGTTCGCGCGCGACTACTCAGACCAGAACGAAGCCGACTACAAAGCCCTCCAGGCGGCCGCCGAGTCAGGCCGGATCGCGGTCGAGAGCGGTCTGTAAGGCGAAGCGTCAGTCCTCGGCGCCGGTTCTGGGGATCCCGGGCGGCATCGCTTCGCCGCGCTCGATCGCCTGGGCCAGGCGCTGGCGCTCGCGCAGGGCGCCCGGCTCGAGCACGCCCGAGCCGGCGGCGTAAGAGATCGGGTCGCCGCCGCCACCCCTCAAGATGTAGGCGAAAGCGACGGCGATGATCGCGCCCGCGAGCGGTCCGGCCACGTAGACCCAGTAGCCACCGAAGTCGCCGCTTACCAAGGCCGGTCCGAACGACCGCGCCGGGTTCATCGAAGCGCCGCTGACCGGCCCCGCCCAGAGGCCGGCCAAAGCGATGTAGCCGCCGACGCCGAGCGCCGCGATGGCGCCCACGTTCTGGGCCGCCGAGGCCGTCCCAAGGATCACGCTTACGAGCGTTCCGGTCAGCACGACCTCGATCAACAAAGCCTGCCAGTCGGCGTAACCGGGCCCGGGCAAGGTCGCGCCAAGATGGTGGACGTCGCCGAAGACGGCCTCCAAGAACAGGCACGCCAAAGCGGCCCCAACGAGCTGAACGACGACGTAGCCGAACAGCCTGCGCCACGGGAAGTCCTTGCGCAAGGCGAACGCCAGCGAGACGACCGGGTTCAGATGAGCGCCCGAAATTGCGCCCATGAACAAGATGATCGCCATCACCATCAAGCCCGGAGCGACGACCGCCGCGGCGATGCCGATCTGGCCTTCGGCGTGCACGATCGAGCCGCCGGCGGCGACCAACACGAGCATGAACGTGCCCAACAGCTCCGCGAACAGCCTGCGCCACTCGAGCTTCGGGTCCGCGAACTGGGCCTTGGAGCCGAACTCCAAAGCCAAAACGTGCCTCGTGCGCGGCCCGAGCAGTCCGAACGCCGGGGTCTCTTCGGCCAGCTCCCGCACCGTGGTGCGCTCGCCGGGCTCGCTCGGCTCCTCGGGCATGCTCACGGTTGCAAGGTACACCGCTCAGCGCCCGCCAGGCCAGCGGCCCGTCAGCCAGACCGGGCGCCCGATCCGCCAGTCAAGAGGGCTCGCTTGACGCCCCGTCTGGCCTAGCCTCGGGACCACCATCCCTGTGGCGCTCGCGCGCCCGGGACTCGAGCCCGTCGCGGGCACGCTCCTCGTATGCCTGAGCGCCGGCCAGAGCCAGCAGCAACCAACCGATCCGGGAATGCCTGGCCAGCACGCGGTCGCGCCGTTCCTGGCGTCTGCGCTCGTGCTCGCGCGGCGCCTCAACGCCTTGCCCCGCGTCATCTACTGTGCTTTTTCCAGAATCGTTCATGTCATCGAGAAAGCCTGATCTGTGGACGACATATGTATCTGTTCGGTCGGCCGGAACCGCCCGACTCGCGGAACTCATGCGACCCGCGGCGGCGCTAGGCGACGGCCCGCAGCGCCCGGTAAGGCTCGCCGGCCAGCTCACGAACGAGTGCGTCCACGACACCCTCCTCGTCCTGATCGCGCCCGTCGGTGACGGCGCCGATGACCGCCCGCTTACGCTCGAGCAAGGCCGCGATCGTCTCGTCGATCGTGCCCGCCGCAAGCAGATAGGTAGCGTTGACGGCGTCCTGCTGGCCGATCCGGTGGCAGCGGTCCTCGGCCTGGTCGTGCTTGGCGGGCGTCCAGTCCAGCTCCAAGAAGACGACGTTCGAAGCCCTTGTCAAGGTCAGGCCCTGGCCGGCGACCTCCAGCGAGCAGACAATCAAGCGGGAGTCGCCTTGCTCCTGGAACTCGCGCAACGCGCAGTCGCGCGCGGCGTGGGTGTCTTCGCCGAGGATGTGCAGGGCTTTAGGGAACCGCTCCATGACGGCACGCTGGATCTCGCGGTGCTTGGCGAACACGACCAGCGGCTCGCCCGACGATGAGAAGTCGTGGATCCAGGCCAGCGCGGCCCTCAGCTTGCCGCGCGCGGCCAACAGCTTGAGCGCGTTCAGGCGCACCAAGCGTTCGGCGCGCAAAGCGGCGGCCACGCGCGCGTCCAGCACCCGCAGGTCCAAGGGCTGCGAGCGCAGCCATGCGACCACGTCGCGCTCGGCGAACCTGTACTCGGCTTCGTTGTCGAGTTCCACGGGCACGACGCCGCGCGTCTTGGGCGGCAGCTGGGGCAGCACGTCCGCCTTCAAGCGCCTCACGTAGCAGCGCGCGCGCAGATGCCAGTGCAACCTCATGTGCGCGTCAGGGCCTTGAAAGCGCCGGCCGAACTGAGCGCCCGAGCCGAAGTCCGTAAGGCGCCCGACGATCCGCAGCTGGGAGATCAGCTCGGCGGGCCTGTTCAGGACCGGCGTGCCCGTCAAGGCCAGCACGAGCCCGTCCTCGGCGACCGCGCCCGCCAGCCGCTGAACCGCCTGGGTGCGCTTGGCGGCCGCGTTCTTGCAGTAGTGAGACTCGTCGATGACGAGCGCCTTCGGCCGCGAGCCGCACAGCTGATCCAAGCGCGAAGCGACAATGTCGTAGTTGACGACCGTCACGTCGGCCGGCGGCGAGGGGGCGTGCGCTCCGAGGCCGTGCCGAGCCACGAGTTCATCTCGTCCCGCGAGAGCTTGCGCTCGCGCGCCCGCCGCGCCCCCGATCTCTTTTGGCCCCGTCCCGACAAGCGCCTGGGCGGTGCGCCCCGGCAGCCAACGCTCGATCTCGCGCAGCCAGTTGAGCTTGAGGCTCGCCGGGCACACGACCACGGCCGGGAAGGCGTTGTCGGCCTGCAGGGCGGCCAACGCCTCGATCGTCTTGCCCAAGCCCTGCTCGTCGGCGAGGAACGCCCGGCGCTGTTCGAGCAGGTACTCCACACCGGCCCGCTGGAAGGGCTTCAGCTCACCGCCCAAGCCGGGAACGTCCAACTTGCCGACCCTCGCCTCCGACAGCGCCACGAGCCCCTCTCCGCGAGCGTGCTGCTCGCGTACCTCCTGGAGCAAACCAAGCGCGTCGGGCTCGACCCAGACGGCATGCGCGGCCAGAAAGCGGTCAAGCTGGGGCACGCAGAACGGGTCGGCGCGGATCGCGGCCAAGCGCGCGTGCTCGTAGACGCCGCCCCCGCCGCCGCCGCGCCGGCCTGGCACGATCGCGCCGCTCAGCTCAGCGAAGCGCGCGCACAGCCCCTGGTCGTGGCCCGGCACAAGCACGAACGCCGGGTCCTCGTGGACTTTCGAGATCTCGAGCACGCCGGCGGGAGCCTGGCGGCCGGCCTTTAGAGCGGCCACGCAGCGCCTGGCGGCGACGCTTGTCCAGCCGTGCAGCTCTGCCTCGATCAGGCGCCACGACTCCAAGGTCAACGCCACGCTCGCGCCCCCAGGAGCCCCGCTCGCGTGCGCGCGGAGCGCCGGCGGCAAACGTTTGGGGTCGCCGAGCAGCAGGAATATGGGCTCGTCGGGGTCGCCCGCCACGTCGATCGTGCCTCGCCAGGGGGCCACGCGTTCGATCCTCTCTTCGGCGCCGTCCGCGCGCGCGCGTGTGTCGGCGTCGAGAGCGAGCACGGATGCGGCCTCTTCGCGCTGCCGCGGCGTGCCCGAGCCTGCTCCAGCACCCGCGCCGCGGCCCGCGGCGCGCGGGCCCCCATCGGTGTCGAGGGCCCGCTGCGCGACCTCGGTCAGGGCATGGTCCGCGTCTTCGCTGATCCGCAACGGTTGCGAACCATCCAGCCTCAGCGCCTCGACGATCTGAAGCGAGCGCTCGTCCAAAGGGATCAGCGCCCTGCCGAGCGCCGGGATCAGGCGCCTGTCGGGATGCTCGAGCAGCGCCCGCACGACCTCTGGCGCGACGTCGACCGCAAAGCTGAGCCACCAGCTCTCGTCGGGGCGCGCCAGATCCAGCACGCACTCTTCGCGGCGACGGGCCCTGCGGCGCACGATCGCGCGGGCCAGGTCCCGGCTGACATCCGGCCGGCGAGGAAGGCCTTCCAGGAGGCGTTCGAGCGCGGCCGCGCTCTCCGGGTCGAGCGGTACCCGCCAGGCCTTCTCCTGAGGATCCCAGCGCCGTCCCGGGATCGTGCGCAGCAGCAGGCGCAGGCGTTCGTCATACGGAAAGCGCAGGACGGCTTCGCCACGGTCCAAGGAGGCTAGGAACGGAGAGAGCACGAATAACGCACGATAGGCATGAACGTGGATGGCACACTCTCTGACCGCGTCGACCCGACGCCCCTGCGCAGCCCCTCGCGCGGCACCTACTCGCCACCTTCGCGGCGCGATCACGGGAAGAGCCGGGCTGGGTCTTCCCGCCTGGTCTTGACCAGACGCGGCCGGCGCGCTCTGCTGGAGGGGGTCGCGATGCTCGCCTCGACCGCGCTCGTCGTCGCCTTGCCGGCGAGCGTGCAGACGCCCGGGCCGTGGTCGGCGCCGGCGACGCTTGCCGCCTGCTCGGCGCCGGGCGCGCCTGGAATCGTGTTCCCGAGCGATGAACCGCGACACGGCACCGGTCCCGGCGCGATCGCCTGGGCCTCGGGCGGTGGCTGCGCCGGCCCGGCGGGCGCGCGGGTGGCGACGATCGCGCCGAGCGACGACGTGCCCGGGCCGGCGAGCGCTCCAAAGACGCCCACGGGCGCGCCGCTTGCGCTCGCCGGACCGCTCGCGATGACCGCGGGGCCTCATGGGCGGATCCTGCTGGCGGGTGCCGCCGCCAACGCCGCGCGGCCCGGCGCGCTCTTCGGCGAAGGCCAAGCCGGCGGCCCATTCGCCTCGCCACAGGCGACCGGCGGCCCGGCGACGCCCATGGCCGTCGCGACCGCATACCTGGGCGACGTCGCGCTCGCCTCCCCCGGCGCGGCCGGCCGGACGGCGGGACCGGCCGGAGCGATCGAGCTGAGGATGCACCGCTACTACACGAGCGCCTTCCAGCCGCCGGTGCCCGCCACCGACGAGCGCGGCGTCGAAAGGCTGGCGCTCGCGATGGACTACCGGTCGGACGCACTCGTGACATGGGAGCGTGGCGGGTCGATCTGGGCGCGCTTCATGCCCGGATCGGACCGCACCGAGTATCCCGGCCGGCGCGTCGCGACGGCCGCGCCGGGGGCCCAGATCGCGGCGCTCCTCAGCGACGACAACAGAGCGATCCTGGCCTTTAGCGAAACGAAGGCAGGAGTGACAAGCGTCTACGCGGAGCTGTCTCTGCCGATGGTCCGCTTCGGCAAGCCGCGCCTGCTCGAAAGGTTCGCCGATCCCGGCGGCCACCCGCCACCGTCTGGCGGCGGCCCGCGGCTCGTGCGGCTGTCTTCGGAGTCGGTGATGCTCGCCTGGACGGGCGCCAGCTCCGGGCACTGGGCGGTCCACACGGCCGCCGTCGACCTGAACGGCATCCGCGCGACCAGCACGATCTCAGCGCCAGGACACGACGCGGTTCTCGCCGATCTGGCGCCCGGGCCCTCGGGCGAGGCGTTCGCGCTGTGGAGCGAACCCCGGGAGCCCTCGACCGGCGTGCCGGCGAGCGGCCCCGCCGGCGGGCGGACCGACGGGCCGACGGCCGGATCGGCGGGCGGGCATCTTGGACATGGACGTGAAGCGCTGTATGCGGCCCGCGGGATCGACGCCTACCCGAGCCGCACCATCTTCGGCGCGCCCCAGCTGATCGCCGCGGCCGGGACCAACGGAACGTCCGGGGAAGCCAGCGTCGGGATCGACCCGGGCTCGGACCGCGCGCTCGTCGCCTGGCGCACCACCGGCGGCGCGATCGACTACTCGCTGCACACCCTCGACTCCCGCTGAGGCGAGGCGACTCCTAAAGCAGCTGCTTGTAGATCAGGAAGGCGTTCAGGGCGACGATCACGGCCGCCAATCCGAACGCGACGACGGTCGTCAGGCGCCGGTTAACGTGAACACCCATGATCTCGCGGTTACCGGTCAGCAGCACCAACGGGACGAGCGCGAACGGAATCCCGAACGAGAGCACGACCTGGCTGAAGATCAAAGCGCTCGTCGGATTGACCCCGAGCGCGAGCACGACGATCGCGGGAACCATCGTCACGGCCCGGCGCGCAAGGAGCGGGATGCGGACGTCGATGAAGCCGGCCATCACGACCTGGCCCGAGTAGGTGCCGACCGACGAGGACGAGGCGCCGGAGGCCAGCAAAGCGACCGCGAACGCGAGCGCCGCGCCGCCGCCGACGAGGTGGCCCAAGCCGGCATGGAACTGCTGGATCGAGTCCAGGCCGGCCAGGCCGGGCACGTGAAAGAGCTTGGCGGCGACCGCCAGCATCGCCATGTTGATGATCCCGGCCAGTCCGAGCGCGATCAGGACGTCGGTGCGCTCGAAGCGCAGCACCTTCCCGCGCTCGGCGGCGTCGCGGCAGGGCATCCTGCCCTTGGTCAAGGCCGAGTGGAGATAGATGACGTGGGGCATCACGGTCGCGCCGATGATGCCGACAGCCAGATACAGCGAGCTGGCGCCGTGCAGGCCGGGGATCAGGCCGTGCAAAGACTCGCGCGCGGAGGGCCCGATGCTCAGCGCCTCGTACAGGAACCCGGCGAAGATGATCGCCAACAGGCCCGAGATCGCCAGCTCGAAGCGCCGGTAGCCGCGGGTCTGCAGCTCGAGGATCCCGAACGCGATCAGACCGGTGATCAGGCCGGCCGGCAGCAGCGGCATGCCGAACAGCAGGTTCAGGCCGAGCGCGGCGCCCAGGAACTCGGCGATGTCGGTCGACATCGCCACGATCTCCGCCTGCGCCCACAGGCCCCAGGTCAGGGTCTTCGGAAAGCGCTCGCGGCAAAGCTCAGGCAGGTTGCGGTCGGCGACGATCCCGAGCTTTGCCGACAGATACTGGATCAGCATCGCGATCAGGTTGGCCGCCAAGACGACCCACAGCAGCATGTAGCCGAACTGGGCGCCACCTTCGAAGTTGGTGGCGAAATTGCCGGGATCGACGTACGCGATCGAGGCCACGAACGCCGGTCCCAGCATCGCCAATGTCGCTCGTACGCGCCCGCGCGCGAGCAGCGTCTCCAGATGACTCGGACCGAGCGTGACCTCAGCGCCGACGCCAGCCACGCCCGCACCCTCGAGCGCGGGCTCGATCCCCATGGCGGGCGGCGGCGGAGGCGGACTCATGTCCGGGCGGACTCCTGCTCGCCGGGGGCGATCCGCATCGCGCGCGCCAACTGCCCGCCGATCGCCTGCTCGCGCTCGCCGCCCGCGAAGCTCACGAGCAGAGGCCCGCCAAAGGGCTGGCGCTCGATCACGCGGACCCGGTCGCCGGGCGCGATGCCGTGATCTGAGAGGTAGCGCAACATCTCGGGGTCGGCGTCCGAGACGCGTATGAACACGCCACCCTCGCCCTCGCGCAAGCGGTCGAGGCCGCGAGTGTCCTCGTCCTCCGGCAGCTCCAGCTCGGCGCTCGGGATCGGGTCGCCATGCGGGTCGCGTGTCGGTTCGCCGAGCTTGGCCGCGATCAGGCTCTCAAGCTCCTCGGAGAGCACGTGCTCGAGGACCTCGGCCTCGGCGTGGACGCGATCCCAGGGCATCTGCAAGGTCTCGGCCAAGAACAGCTCGAGCAGGCGATGGTGCCTGATCACCTCCAGCGCGACCCTGCGCCCGGCGGGCGTCAGGCGTACGCCTCTGTAGGGCACCCTCACGATCAGCCCTTCTCCATCCAGGCGCTTGAGCATCGCCGAGACCGAGCCCGGCGTGATCCGCAGGCGCTCGGCCAAAGCGTTCGTCGAGACGGCCTCTTCGCGCTCGGCGCGCGACTCCAAAGTGAAGATCGCCTTGCAGTAGTCCTCGACAGCGGGCGAACGCTGATGCTCTTGGACAGCCATCATCTGAGATTATGGCATGCCAAGATTTTTTTCAAGCCATAACCGCAACAAATTTTGCGGGTTACGAGCGCAGAGCGTGCGACGGCCCGTTCAGGAAAGATGGCGGACCGATGGATCGCGACTACGAGCTGCAGACCCACCAAGCCGAGGACCGTCACTGGTGGTACCGAGGACGCCGTTCGGTCTTGGAGAAGGTGATCGAGCGGCTGCGCCTACCCGCCCGCGCTCGCATCCTCGACGCCGGCTGCGGCAGCGGTCGCAACATGGTCGAGCTGACGCGCCACGGCACGGTCACCGGGATCGAGCTGTCGCCGGCAAGTGTCGCCCTCGCGCGCGGACGAGCCGTCGGCGATGTGATCGAGGGTTCGGTATTGGAGATGCCCTTCGAGTCGGCCAGCTTCGACTTGGCTGTCTCCCTGGACGTGATCGAGCACCTCGAGGACGATCTCGCCGCGCTGCGTGAGCTGCGCCGCGTGGTGGCGCCCGGCGGCGCGCTCCTGGTCACGGTCCCCGCCTACCAGTGGCTGTGGAGCGGCCACGACGAGATCAACCACCACTTCAGGCGCTACACCAGGCGAACCCTGCGGCAGGTCGCCGAGCAGGCGGGCTGGGAGACCGTACGCACGACCTACTTCAACTCGCTGCTCCTTCCCATCGCGATCGTCTTGAGAGTGATGGATCGCTTCTCGAAGACGACGACCGAGTCGAGCCTCGACCTGTGGGTGCCGCCCGCGCCGGCCAACTGGCTCTTGGAGCGCCCCCTGGCCTTGGAGGCCGCCGCGATCGCGCGCGGCGGGCGGATTCCGGCGGGGCTGTCGCTGTTGACCTTGTTCCGCTGATCGGCCCCGCGGCCGGACCCCGGCATATTTATTGCCGAGACACCGCGGACGACTGTCCTTGACGGACTGTTGACGTTGTCCCCTGAAGTGGGGCCGCGCGCGCGCGCACGCGCGCGGCACGCCATTTCGGATGATCCCTTACACCGGCCCCGGCGACGCCGACTCGGCGGCGGGCGCATGCACACGGAACGTCCAAGCCCGGTTAGCGATGAACGTCAAGACGGTGACAATCGCCGTTGCCGGGACTTGGCCGACGAGCTTTTTAAAGCCGAGGCCGTCCACGAACAGGTAGACCAGGCCCAGGTTGCAGACCAAGCCACAGCTCTGAACGACCGCCCAGCGCACCGGCGTCAGCGCATCGCCGACATGCTCGCGGAACGTCCAGCGCCGGTTCAGCAGGAAGCCGTTGACGGCCCCGACGGCAAAGCCGATACCCGAAGCGGCGACGTACCAGACGCCGAAGACCTTCAACAGGATCGTGTAGACGGCGAACGCGAGCAACGTGTTCGAGACCCCGACGATCCCAAACTTCAAGAATTGCAGGACCGTCTTCATGTTTAGCGCTGCCATATGCCGATCGCGTAGGCTGTTCATCGTCTCCGAGCCCTACTGTAATCGGCTATAGCCACGATGGCCACGGCATCTCCCCAACGACATCCCCGACCGCGAGCCCCGCGGCTGCTGAGCGTCGTGGCGCCCGTCTACGACGAGGAGCAGCTGATCGAGCAGTTCGTCGCGCGCGCGATCGCGGCCGTCGCCGGGCATCCCTTCGAGCTGGTCCTCGTCAACGACGGCTCTCACGACAAGACGCCCGAGATCTTGGACCGCATCGCCGATGCCGACCCACGCGTGCGCGTCGTGCACCTGTCGCGCAACTTCGGCCACCAGGCCGCGCTGACGGCCGGTCTGGAGCACGCCAGGGGGGACGTTGTCGCGATGATCGACGCCGACCTGCAGGACCCGCCGGAGCTTATCTCCGAGATGCTGGCGCGCTGGAGCGAGGGCTTCGACGTTGTGTACGCCGTACGCGAGCACCGGGAAGGCGAGACCGCCTTCAAGCTGGCGACAGCCTCTTGGTTCTACAAGCTGTTCGACAAGCTGGCCCAGGTCGACCTCGAGCCGAACTCTGGCGACTTCAGACTGCTCGACCGGCGCGCTTTGGACGCGTTGCTGTCGATGACCGAGCGCTCCCGGTTCCTACGCGGCATGACCGTCTGGGTCGGCTTCTCGCAGACCGCCGTCTCCTACCAGCGCGACGCAAGGCACGCGGGCGAGACGAAGTACACGCTCCGGCGCATGCTCAAGTTCTCACTCGACGCGATCGCCTCCTTCTCGCACGTACCCCTGCAGCTGGCCACCTATGCCGGGCTCCTGTCGGCGGGCGTCGCGTTCGTGGCGATCCCGGTCGTGATCGCCCTTCACTTCGCGGGCTCCTACCTGCCTGGTTTCGGTTCCCTTACGATCGCGATCCTCTTGCTCGGCGGGATCCAGTTGATCGCGCTCGGCGTGATCGGCGAGTACGTCGGCCGGATCTACGACGAGGTCAAGCACCGGCCCCTTTACATCGTCCGCGAAGAGCGCAACATGCCCCCCGAGCAGCCCGCCGAGCCGGCGGCCGCGCGGATGGTCACACCGCTGGGACGCGCCGGCCTGCCGGCCAGGCCGCCCGAACGGGTCGGATAGGCCAGCCCGCCCTGTAACGATCCGGGGATAAGCCGCGACACGCGCGCGTGTCGTGTGTTGTGATGTCCCGATGCGCTACACCTGCCTGGCCGTCCTTCTCGCGCTGCTCGCCGCCCCCGCCGCCGCCCGGGCCGAAGCTTGCCCCGGCTCGGGCTCGGCGCCGGCGTGCCCGTACGTCTCGGCCGCGCTGCTCGGCGAGCGCGCCGAATCGATCCTCAGGTTCCCGGAGGCCGTCGCGCTCGACAGCGCCGGCAACGTGTACGTGGCGGATCAGCTCAGTTATGTCGTACAGAAGTTCAGCCCCTCAGGCGGATTCATCACCTCCTGGGGCTCTTACGGCGGCGGCCACGGCCAGTTCGGCCCAATCGGCGGCCTGGCGACCGATGGCGCCGGGAACGTGTACGTGGTCGACTCCGCGCACGACCGCATCCAGAAGTTCGGGCCAAACGGTGAATTCATCGGTGCCTGGGGCCACAAAGGCCATGAACTTGGCGATTTCGAATTCGGCTCCTCCCAGAACTACACCCAGCCGCCCGGCGGCGGCATCGCGGTCGCCGGCGAATACGTGTACGTCGCCGACTCCGGCAACAACCGGATCGAGCGCTTTGACCTGTCCGGCAACGAACCGATCGAATGGGGCTCGAAGGGCGAAGGGCCCGGCCAGTTCTCATACCCGCGCGGCGTCGCCGCAAACGCCGGCGAGGTCCTGGTCGCCGACGACGACAACCACCGCATCGAGCGCTTCAGCCCGGCCGGCGAATACCAAGGTTCGGTCGGCGCGTCCGGAGCGAAAGGCCTCGCGTTCGACTTCCCCTACGGCATCGCCCTCGACGCCGCCGGCGACGTCTACGTAGCCGACGACATCAACCACCGGATCGTCAAGCTCAACCCCCAGTTCGGCTTCGCCGGCGAATGGGGCGGCTTCGGATCGGGTACCAGCCAGCTTGCCTTCCCGAGGGCTTTGGCCAGCGACCCGGCCGGCGACACCTACGTAGCGGACACCGCCAACGACCGGGTCGAGGTCTTCAGCCCGAGCGGCGCCTACCTGCGCACGATCGGCGCGCCCGCGCACTCCGCTCCCGGCGCGTTCGTCGCTCCCCGCGGCGTCGCCGTAGACCCGACCGGCAAGGTCTTTGTCACCGACACCGACGACAACCGCATCGAGTACTTCGGCCCCGGCGGCGGCGCCTACATCGGCGCCTGGTCGAGCACCGGCGGCTACAAGACCGGTTTCGACGAACCGTCTGCGCTCGCGTTCGACCCCCACGGCCCCGTCTACGTCGCGGACACCGCCTTCGCGCGGATCGACAAGCTGTGGGGCGAAGGCGAATACCTCTCTGAACTGGCCGGCCCCTCCGACCTCGGCGGCGCGGGCCTGAACGACGCCCAGTCGGTCGCCGTCTCGCCCCAGACCGGCGACCTCTACGTGGCCGACACCGGCCACAACCGCGTCCTCGTCTGCGCGCCGAACGGCTCGCTCTTGGCGAAGGTCGGCCTGAACGGCGGCGACGGCGAACCGGGCTCGGGACCAGGCGACTTCCGGGGACCCCAAGCCGTCGCCGTCTCGCCCGTCACCGGCAACGTGTTCGTGGCCGACACCGCCAACAACCGCATCGTCGTGCTCTCTCCTAACGGCGGTTTCATCGGCGACTTCGGCCAGCTCGGCTCCGGCGAAGGCCACCTGCACACACCGACCGGAGTCGCCGTCGACGCCGCCGGCAGGGTCTACGTCGTCGACAGCTTCAACAACAGGATCGCCGTCTTCTCCGAAGCCGGCCAGTACCGGGCCAGGTGGGGCCTTCGCGGGATCCACCTCGGCTACCTCTCCCAGCCGGCCGGCGACGCCGTCGGCTGCGAAGGCAGCGTCTACGTGGCCGACACCAACAACAATCGGGTCGTTCGCTTCGATCCCGCCGAACCCGCGGGCGTCGGCTGCGTGGCGGCGAGCGCCTGGCCTCCGCCTTTGAACGTACCCCCCGTCATCAGCGTCAGCCTGCTGCGACGCTCAGGCGTCCTCTCCGAGCGCGCCCTCGCTCTGTCGGTCGGCTGCCGGCGCGGCTGCAAGGTCCTGGTGACGGCCGTTCTCTCTCCGTTCGCCTCCCACGGCCACAGCCGAAGCGCCCTGATCGCGACCGCCAGGCCTTTGCCACCGAAACGCCCCGGCCACGTACGTTTGCGCGTCAGGCCATCCACGCTCAGCCGGCTGCGCCGGGCGCTCGGACGCCGGGCCGCGATGACCGCCGTCGTGCACGTCCTTGCCGTCGGACCGACCGGCTTGCGGGCGTCGGTGACGCGGAGCTACCAGGTCACGCGATAATGCTTTCATGAGTTCCCTCGAGCCGAGCCTGCCGGATCCGCCGGACTCGCCAGACTTCGCCGGCGAACAGGGCCTGGGCGGGATGGAGCACAGGCGCGAACGGATCGCGGTCGAGACCGAACGCCACCGCATCACCGGCCTGGTAACACTCGCCAAGGACGGCTACCGCAGCCGGGTCTCCGACGTCCTGAACGCCCCCGAGCGCGACTTCTTGACATTGACCGAGGTCACGGTCGAACCGTTGGCCGGCGGCCCGATCGAGCTGTATCCGTATCTGACGCTCGCGCGCCGCCACATCGTGTTCGCGGTCGCCGCGCCCGAGTAAGGCGGAGCGGCAGCCGCGGCGGCGGAGCGGTGGCCGAGGCGTAGGAGCACGACCGAGACGGGCCAGCGGGCCGGCCGGCGCGGGTGCGAACTACGGAGTGAGGCCCGTGACTTCTGCGGTAGCCGAAGCCTTCGCCGGCGAGTTGACTTCGTAATGACTTGAGCCCTTCGACAGCAGCCCCCGTCCAGTCCGCACTCGACCTCGTGCGTTCGTTCGCCCAACTCGGTCGCGACGATGTCGCATACGCCGGTGGCAAGGGCGCGAACCTGGGCGAGCTTACGCGCGCCGGACTGCCCGTACCCGACGGCTTCGTCATCGGCGCTCCAGCGTACGCCGCCTTTCTCACGGAGACGGGCCTGCGTGAGCGTTTGGCTGAGCTGCTCGACGATGTCAACGTCGAGGACACCGCCGCGCTGCAAGCAGCGAGCGTCGCGGCGCAGGCGCTGTTCGACCAGACCCCGATGCCGGAGCCCCTGGCAGCTGAGATCAGGTCCGCCTACGAACAGCTTGCGGGCGCCGATCGGGCGAGCTTGGAGGCCATCGCCGTCGCCGTGCGCTCCTCGGCGACGGCCGAGGACACCGCCGCCGCCTCGTTCGCCGGGATGAACGAAACCTTCTTGAACACCCGCGGCCCGGGCCCTGTCATCGACGCCGTCCGTGACTGCTGGCGGTCGCTGTTCGGCGCGCGCACCATCTACTACCGGGGTGTCAACGGCTTCGCGCAGGCGGACATGGACATCGCCGTCGTCGTGCAACGCCAGGTCGAGTCGACCCGCGCCGGAGTGATGTTCACCGTCAATCCGGCTACCGGACAGCGAGACGAGCTGGTCATCGAGGGATCCTTCGGCCTCGGGGAGGCCGTCGTGTCGGGTTCGGTCTCGCCCGACCGCTACATCGTGGAGAAGGCGACACTCGCGATCCGCCGGCGCGAGGTGCACCACAAGGACCTCGTCATCGAATACGCCCCCGGCGGTGGGACCGCTCAGCGCGCCCTTTCCGAGGAGGAGGCGCTGCGCCCGGTGCTCGGCGACGACGAGGTCGTCGCGGTCGCCGAACTTGGCCGCCTTATCGAGGCTCATTACGGCTCTCCGCAGGACACCGAGTGGGCGTTTGACCCGGACGGTTCGCTGTGGATGCTGCAGAGCCGCCCGATAACAACGCTGCACGACGAGACGCCGGCTGGCGCCGCGACGTCGGCGCCGTCGGAACCGCAGGCCGTGCTGCTGCGCGGCCTCGGCGGAGCGCCCGGCAGCGCCAGCGGCGCGGCGCGAGTGCTCACCTCGCTCGATGACGCCGAGCGCCTTGGCGACGGCGACGTTCTCGTGACACACATGACCTCGCCCGATTGGCTGCCCTTGCTGCGCCGCGCCGCGGCCGTCGTCACGGACTCCGGCGGCATGACCTGTCACGCCGCGATCGTCTCGCGCGAGCTTGGCATCCCCTGCGTCGTCGGAACCGGCGAAGCGACCCACAAGCTGCGCGACGGAGAGGTCGTGACCGTTGATGCCACCCGCGGCGTGGTCTTGGAGGGCGCCGCCCCCCAGTCCGGCCCGCCCGCGGACCAACTCGCGCTGGGCTCACCGGGCGCGCGGGCCGCTGGCGCGGCGTCCGGCGTGGCCCTCGCGCCGATAACCGCGACGCAGATCCTCGTCAACCTGTCAGAGCCCTCCCAGGTCGCGCGCGTCAAGGACCTGGCCGTCGACGGGGTCGGGCTGCTGCGCGCCGAGATGATGGTGCTCGAGGCGCTCGCCGGCGATCATCCGAGGACCCTGCTCGAGGAGGGTCGCGAAGACGAGTTCGTCGCGCGGATGGCCGAAGGGCTGAGCACGTTCGCGGCCGGCTTCGCGCCCCGTCCGGTCACGTATCGCACGATCGACTTCCGCACGAACGAGTTCTCCGGGCTGCGCGGCGGCGAGCGCTTCGAGCCGCACGAGTCCAACCCGATGATCGGCTATCGCGGCGCCCTGCGCTACACCCGCGAGCCCGACGTGTTCGCGCTGGAGCTGGCCGCGCTGCGCCAGGTCTGGGACGAAGGCCACCAGAACCTGCACGTGATGCTGCCGTTCGTTCGCACCGCCCGCGAGCTGCGCCGCTGCCGTGAGCTGATGGCCGACTCGGGCCTGCTCGACAGGCGCGGCTTCGAGCTGTGGGTGATGGCCGAGGTGCCGTCCGTGCTGTTCAACCTGACGGATTACGCCTCACTCGGGATCGCGGGCATCTCGATCGGCTCCAACGACCTCACACAACTGCTGCTCGGGGCCGACCGCGACAACGAGGTGCTCGCCGAGACCTTCGACGAGCGCGATTCAGCCGTCACCGCTTACCTGCGCGAGCTGATTCCGCGCGCGCGGGCACTCAAGCTGAAGACCTCGATATGCGGCCAGGCTCCTTCGGTGCACCCCGAGTACGCCGAGCTGCTCGTGCGCGCCGGCATCGACGCGATCTCAGTCAGCGTCGACGTCGTCGATCGCACGCGCAAGCTGGTCGCGGCCGCCGAGCAGCGCGTGCTCTTGGACGCCGCACGCGAGCGCCGAGCAGGCGGCAAGGGGATCCGCGGCGGACCGGCCGACCGGTAAGGCGGACGGCCGGGATGTTCGAGGTACGTTTCCACGGCCGCGGCGGCCAAGGGGTCGTCACCGCCGCGGAGATGCTGTCGCTGGCGGCGTTCGACGAGGGTCGCTACGCGCAGGCGTTTCCGAGCTTCGGCTCCGAGCGCATGGGCGCGCCCGTCGTGGCGTTCTGTCGCATCGACGACCATGAGATTCGTACGCGCGAGCCGGTCATGGAGCCGGACACTTTGATCGTCGGCGACCCGACGCTGCTGCACCAGGTGGACGTCTTCGGCGGCTGCAAGCCTGGCGGCTTCATCCTGATCAACTCCGCCAAGAGCTTCGACGCGCTCGGCCTGGGCGACCTGGTCGCCGACTTTCGCCACGAGCGGCTGCAGACCGTGCCCGCCTCCGAACTCGCGCGCGAACACACCGGCCGGCCACTCGCGAACGCGGCGCTGCTCGGCGGCTTTGCCGGGCTCACCGGCATGGTCTCGCTCGACGCGGTCGTTCGCGCCATCCGCGAGCGCTTTGGTGGTGCGGTCGCGGAGGGCAACGCGGCCGCCGCGCGGGCCGCGCACGCCTGGGTCCTCGACGAGCTGCGAGAGCTGAGCGGTGCCACGCCAGCTTGAGGGCTCGCGGGCGGTAGCCGAGGCGGTCGCGCTGTGCCGGCCAGAGGTCATCTGCGCGTACCCGATCTCGCCCCAGACGCACATCGTCGAGAACCTTTCCCAGCTCGTCAAGACCGGCGAGCTGGCTCCGTGCGAGTTCGTCAACGTCGAGTCCGAGTTCGCCGCGATGTCAGCTTCGATCGGCGCCTCCGCGACCGGTGCCCGCGCGTACACCGCGACCGCGAGCCAGGGCCTCCTCTATATGGCCGAGGCGCTTTACAACGCCTCCGGCCTCGGCCTGCCGATCGTGATGACCGTCGCCAACCGCGCGATCGGAGCGCCGATCAACATCTGGAATGACCACTCGGACTCGATGTCACAGCGCGACAGCGGCTGGATCCAGCTCTACGCCGAGACCAACCAGGAGGCGCTCGACCTTCACATCCAGGCGTTCTTGCTCGCCGAGCGGCTATCGACGCCGGTGATGGTATGCATGGACGGCTTCATCTTGACGCACGCCGTCGAGCGCGTCGAGATGCCTACACAGGCCCATGTAGACGCGTTTCTGCCGCCTTATCGGCCGCGCCAGGTCCTCGACCCCGACGAGCCGATCACGATCGGCGCGATGGTCGGGCCAGAGGCGTTCATGGAGGTCAAGTACCTCGCGCACGCCAAGCAGATGCAAGCGCTCGAGCTGATTCCTGAGATCGCGTCCGATTTCAAGGGCGTGTTCGGCCGCGACTCCGGCGGGCTGGTCAAGGCCTACCGCACCGAGGACGCCGACACGATCGTCGTCGCGCTCGGCTCGGTCATCGGCACACTCAAGGACACAGTCGATGAGCTGCGCGATAACGGCGTCGATGTCGGCGTCCTAAGCATCGCCTCCTTCCGCCCGTTCCCGCTCGGCGCGGTCCACGACGCGCTCGCCGGCGCCCAGCGGGTGCTCGTGCTCGAGAAGGCGCTCGCCGTCGGCATCGGCGGGATCGTCTCCATGGACGTCCACGCCGCGCTCGCCGGCATCCGAACCCAACCGCACGCTCACACCGTCATCGCCGGTCTCGGCGGGCGTCCGATCACCAAAGCTTCTCTACATAAGCTGCTGCTCGACGCCGACGCCGGCCGGCTGCCCGCATTGACGTTCTTGGACCTCGACCGCGAGCTTGTCGACCGCGAGGTCGCTCGTATGTCCGCCTCGCGCGCGTCCGGCCCTCACGCGGAGAACATGCTGCGCGATCTCGGCGCCGTCGCCGCCGGGCCGGTATGACCCGGAACGCGACATGCACCATTCCATTTGCGGCCTGCACGCGCGCGCGTGTGTGCAGCGCCAAGCGGAGAGCGTGAATCATGCCCGCCCGCCAGATCAAGTTCTACCAAGTCGGATCCCACGCGGTCGGCAACAGGCTGCTCGATCCCGAGCAGCGCTCGGTGCAGGCCGGCGATGAGCGCAACAACTCGATCACCTGCGGGCACCGCGCCTGCCAGGGCTGCGGCGAGGCGCTCGGCGCGCGCTACGCGCTCGACGCCGCGATGCGCGCCACCGGCGGCCAGATGATCGCCGCGAACGCGACCGGCTGCCTGGAGGTCTTCTCGACGCCCTATCCCGAGAGTTCGTGGCGGATCCCGTGGATCCATTCGCTGTTCGCCAACGCGCCCGCCGTCTCGACGGGCATCGCGGCCGCGCTGCGCGCGAAAGGGCGCGAGGACATAAGGGTCGTCGGCCAGGGTGGCGACGGCGGCACCGTTGACATCGGCATGGCGTGCCTGTCGGGGATGTTCGAGCGTAACGACGACGTGCTCTACATCTGTTACGACAACGAGGCCTACATGAACACCGGCGTGCAGCGCTCCGGCTCCACGCCGCCGGCCGCGAGGACCGCCACCACGCAGGCCGTCGGCCCCGAACCGGGCAACGTGTTCAGCCAGGGCAAGAGCGCGCCGCTGATCGCGATGGCGCACGAGATCCCTTACGTCGCGACCGCCACCGTCGCCGAGCTGCGTGACCTGGAGGCCAAGGTCCAAACCGCGATGGAGATCAGGGGCGCGCGCTACCTGCACGTGTTCGTTCCCTGTCCGCTCGGCTGGGGCAGCGCCTCCAAGGACACGATCAAGATCGCGCGCCTTGCCAAGGAGTCGGGCGTCTTCCCCGTGTTCGAGGCGCGCGACGGCGAGGTCACAGACGTCTCTGAGATCCGTAAGCAGGTGCCCGTCGAGGACTACCTGCGCCCGCAGAAGCGCTTCGCGCACCTGTTCAGGCCCGAGCTTCGAACCGACGTGATCGCCCGGATCCAGGCCGGCGCCGACCGCAACATCAGACGCTTCGGGCTGCTCGGCGAGGCCGGCCCCGCACAGGTCCTCTCCGCCGCCGCGAGTGAGAACGGGCGGGGCTGATGGACAAGCCGTTCGCGATCACGTTGGACGTCGGCTCGAGTTTGGCGAACAAGACCGGCTCGTGGCGCGAGGAGCGCCCGGTGTATGTGCACCGGATGCCGCCTTGCAACCACGGCTGCCCCGCCGGCGAGAACATCCAGCAGTGGCTGTACCACGCGGAGTCAGGCGACTACGAGGCGGCGTGGCGCGAGCTGGTCAAGGACAACCCGTTGCCCGCCGTGATGGGGCGTGTCTGTTACCACCCCTGCGAGACGGCCTGCAACCGCGCTCAGCTGGACGAGACCGTCGGCATCCACGGCGTCGAGCGCTTTCTTGGCGACGAGGCGATCCGGCGGGCCTGGCGCCTGGAGGCAGAGGCCGAGCCGACCGGCAACCACGTGCTCGTCGTCGGCGCCGGGCCCTCCGGGCTGTCGGCCGCCTATCAACTGGCGCGTCGCGGCCACGCTGTGACGATCCGCGAGGCGGGGCCGATGGCCGGCGGCATGATGCGCTTCGGAATCCCGAAGTACCGGCTGCCGCGCGACGTGCTCGACGCCGAGGTCAAGCGAATCATCGACCTTGGCGTCACGCTCGAACTGAACGCCAAGGTCACGAACATCCTCGACGCGATGCGCGAGGGCGCCTATGACGCGGCCTTCCTTGCGGTCGGCGCGCACATCGGCAAGCGGGCATACATCCCCGCCGGCGAGGCCGCGCACATACTCGACGCGGTCACGCTGCTGGCAAGCATGGAAGGCGAGGAGCGACCGCTGCTCGGCCGGCGCGTCGTCGTCTACGGCGGCGGCAATACGGCCATGGATGTTGCCCGCACGGCGAAGCGGCTGGGCGCCGAGGAGGCGATCGTCGTCTACCGGCGCACCCGCGAGCGCATGCCGGCGCACGACTTCGAGATCGAGGAGGCGCTCGAAGAGGGCGTGATGATGAAGTGGCTGTCGACGATCAAGCAGGCCGATGAGGGCAAGCTGCTGCTGGAGAAGATGGAGCTGGACGAGACCGGGTTCCCTCAGCCCACCGGCGAGACCGAGGAGCTGGAGGCCGACTCGCTGGTGCTCGCCCTCGGCCAGGAGGCGGACCTGTCGTTGCTGAACGGCGTGCCCGGTCTCGAGATCGAGGACGGCGTCGTGCAGGTCGACGCCCACATGATGACCGGCCACGATGGGATCTTCGCCGGTGGCGACATGGTGCCCGCGGAGCGGACCGTCACCGTCGGCGTCGGCCACGGCAAGCAGGCCGCCCGCAACATCGACTCGTGGCTGCGCGGCAATAAATACATGCACCCCAAGGAACCTGAACTCGCCGGCTTCGAGCTGCTCAACACCTGGTATTACGCCGACGCTCCGAAGACCGTCGCGCCGCGCCTGGACGCCATCCGCAGGCAGTCGAGCTTCGACGAGGTCACTCAGGGGCTGGACGAAAGCAACGCGCTGTTCGAGGCTAGACGCTGCCTGTCCTGCGGCAACTGCTTCGGTTGCGACAACTGCTACGGCGTCTGTCCCGACAACGCGGTCCTGAAGGTCGACGAGGCCGACGGTTACGCGTTCGATCTCGACTACTGCAAGGGCTGCGGGATCTGTGTCACCGAGTGCCCTTGCGGCGCGATCGAAATGGTCCCGGAGACGATCTGATGAAGTGGCTTATTGTTTTTGAAAACTACTTATGTATATATAAAAAGCTAATACGATGGTAGTTTTGCAAAAGAGAAGCACGCGAACTCCTTACACGCGGGCGCACGCGAATCAGCCAGCGGCGGCGTGCACGCCGCCGCGGTCCGGACGACCGGTGAGCCGGGAGGCGCGCAGCGCGCGTTGCACGTCGGTGATCGAGACCAGGCCGACGGGCCTGCCGAACTCATCGATTACAACGGCGCGTCCGATCCTGGCGAAGGCGGGGCGCTCCAGCAGCCGCGACACGTCTTCGGTTCCGGCGACCAGCAAGCCGGCGTCCCGGTCCGCGATCTCGCCGACCCGCCGCGCATCTCGTTGCGGACCTCTGAGCGCCTCGATTTGCGTGACGCTCACCAAACCGACCGCCCGGCCACGCTCATCGACCACTGGAAACGAGGTATAGCGGTAGGGCACAAACCACTCAGTGCTCGCCTGCGCGGCGGATGCCCGCTCGGGGACGCTCACAACGGGAGTTGACATCAATTCGGACGCGCTTACGCCCGACAACGCGGCCTGCGCCTCCGCGCCGGCGGCCTGCGCACCCGCCGCCATCACGATGAAGAACCCGATCAGCGCCAGCCACAGTCCCTCCGGCGAGCCGCTCAGCAGCTCGAGACCGCCCAAGGCGATCATCACGTAGCCGAATCCACGCCCGACGCTCGCGGCCGTTTCGGTCGATCGCCCGATCTCGCCGCTGCGCCGCCACAGCAGCGAGCGCAGCACCCGGCCTCCGTCGAGCGGGAACGCGGGCAGCAGGTTGAACACGAGGATCAGACCGTTGACGAAAGCCTGATATTCGACCATCACACGTACGGCCGCGGGTGTCGAGGATGGAAGCAGCAGCGCAAGCGCGCCGAAGCAGGCCGCGATCACGGCTGTCACCGCCGGGCCCGCAAGGGCGTAGCGCAGCTCATCGTCGGGATCGTGAGCCTCGCCGCCCATGCGCGAGACGCCTCCCAACAGCCAGAGGTCGATCTCCTGGACTTCGATCCCGTGCCGGCGCGCGACGATCGCGTGACCGAACTCGTGCGCGAGGATGCTCGCGAACAGCAGCAGCGCGCTGGCCAAGCCAAGCGCGTAAGACGCTGACGGGGCGATACCGTGGATCTCTTCCGGGAAGTAGGAGGCGCCAAGGGGCCACGTGATGAGCGCGACGATCACAAGCCACCATGGGCTGATCCCGACAGGGATCCCGGCGATACGCGCTATGCGGATGCTGCGACCAGGCATTCCGAGGTTCACACTATGCGCCCCGAACGCGCCGGTCATCGGTGGCGACCACGGTCGTTCTCCGTAGAGACCACTGATCAAGCGGGCGCGGCCCGCGCCCGTTATCGCGGTCCGTAGAAACGCACGCCCAGGTTGGGGAGAGTCCCCGATGTGCGGATTGCGAGCCGGGTCTAGCTTCAGCATCGGACCTACTCTCGACCGGAAGGAAAGGCATCGAAGATGAAGGCTCTCGTTTACCACGGCCCAGGCGAGCGGGGCTGGGACACGGTGGAAGATCCCACGATCCTCGACCCGACCGACGCGATCGTGCGGATCGAGACCTCAACGATCTGCGGCACCGACCTGCACATCCTCAAAGGCGACGTCCCCGAGACCACTCCGGGCACCGTCCTCGGCCATGAGGCCGTCGGCATCGTGCAAGAGATCGGCGCCAGCGTCACCACCATCGCTCCCGGCGATCGCGTGCTCCTGTCCTGCGTCAGCTCCTGCGGGCGCTGTCGCTTCTGCAAGGAAGGCCATTACGGGCAGTGCCTCGGCGGCGGCGGCTGGATCTTTGGCCACCTGATCGACGGGCTGCAAGCCGAATACGCCCGCGTGCCGTTCGCCGACAACTCCGTTTACAAGGTTTCTGGCCAGCTCACTGACGAGCAGGTGCTGTTCCTCGCCGACATCCTGCCGACCTCATTCGAGGTGGGCGTGCTCAACGGTATGGTCTCGCCCGGAGATACGGTCGCGATCGTGGGCGCCGGACCGATCGGCTTGGCGGCGATCCTGACGGCAAAGCTTTATACCCCAGGGCGGATCATCGCGATCGACCTCGCCGACAGCCGCCTGGAGAGCGCCGTGCGCTTCGGTGCGGACACCACGATCAACAACGGCAGCGAGGACGCGGTAGCCAAGGTGATGGAGCTGACCGATGGCCTCGGCGCCGACGTATCGTTCGAGGCGGTCGGCGTACCCGACACCTTCGAACTCGCCGCCGACCTGATCCGCCCCGGTGGACGCGTCGCCAACATCGGCGTGCACGGCAAGGCCGCGAGCCTGCACCTCGAGAAGCTGTGGATCAGAGACGTGACGATCACGACCGGCCTGGTCGACACGTTCAGCATCCCCCAGCTGATGCGGCTGATCTCGAGCGGCCGCCTTGACCCGTCGCTGTTCGCGACACACCGTTTCGCGCTCGGCGACACGATGGCCGCTTACGACGTGTTCGCCGACGCCGCGAACACGGGAGCCCTGAAGGTCGTCCTTCAAGGAGCCGATGGCAGCTCGCCGGTCGGCCAGGCAGAGCGGGTAGCGGCCGTCGCGTAAGCGCGGGCAGTCCGCTTAACGTCTCTGACATCGACCACCTCCGCGGAGGCCCGTCACTCTCCGCGGAGGCTGGTCGTCAAAGGAGTCGTGCAGAGCGGGACCAACTCATGGGTGCTTCAAGGGCTCTGCGGGTCTCGCCAGCGGCGATGAAGGCGGGGTCCTTGGCGGCTGACCCACTCGTTCTCCTTGGCTTGGAGTTCCGCGTCGCTGGAGAACAACGCGCCGATCGCGCCCCGCTCGGGGACGATCGCCTCGACCACGGCCTCTGCCGTGCGCAGAGCGCCCTCGATGAAGCCCTGGAAGTCCGAGTACGCCTCTCCGCAGATGTGAACGTTCGCCAGATGCCTGTCGTCCTCGCGGCCACGGAGCCTGAACGCGACCAGCGGATCCCGCGAAGCGCGACGCGAGCGAGCGCCCGGACGCCAGACATGCGCGGCTCCTCCGAATGGGGCCGCTGACCAGTCGCGGATCCCGTAGGCGCATACATGTGGAGCGTGCCGGCCGACCGAACCCGCGGAGTCGATGTCATCGAGAACGCGGCCGACGAGGTCCCACCAACTCTCATCGACATCGAACTTTTCGAGGTCGCGCAGTACGTGATGCACAAGCGATCGGTCCTCGGGGGCGTCTTTTGTCGCTCTGTAGAGCTGCTCGGCGAAGTCGAGCTTGCTGCCCGATTCAGCTACAACGCGCCACGCGAGGCTCGGGGCTTGACTTTCCAGCACGCTGGTGACGTCCTCCTTGCTGGCATTGATGTCGCGGGCAAGGCTCAGGTGGGGGGTCATGATGAGGCGCCGGACGAGCGTGGCGAGGAGACCGTATGGCTCGCCGGCCACCTCCTTGCTCGCCTCCTCGCCGCCGTAGGATTTCCAGATGGCCTTGCGGTGCTCATCTGCCTGAATAAAGGCCTGCCAGTAGGCAATCGCGGGCTTGTCTGTGTAGAGCATGATCATTCCGTAGTCCAGCTGCTCGTCGGTCAGCCGCTTTGTGCAGTCGCACTCCTGTTGTGGGTTGACCCTGCTGCGACAGGCACGTTCGCCGGGGCGAAAGAAATGCAGCTCGCGCGTAGGCACCATCCACGCAAACGTCTGGGCCCGCAGGTGTGATTTCCACCACGGTTTTCGCGTCACCAGGAAGGCCTTCAAGAGGGGCAGCGGAAGCACGCGCCTGAGCCGGTTGCCGACCTTCCTCGGAAAGTGCTCGTCCAGTCGCAGCAGGGGCCACTGCGGGAGCGCGAGGATAACGTGATCGGCGCGCTGGCTGAAGCTGTACGGCTCGCGTTTTGCGTCGGCGCACTCAACCCGGACGACAACCTCGTCGGGACGCTTGCCGTGCTCCACACGCACAACCTCGTGATTGCGCCGAAGGTGAATGTTGTCGTACCGCTCGATTCGGGCAACGAGGGCGCTGATGATGGTCTCCGTTCCCTCCGGCGCGGTCTCGCGGCTGAATTGGAAAAGCTCGCCCATCACGGATGCTTGGCGCAACCAGAAGATTCCCCACTCCAAGGCGCTCGGATTCTCGGCTACGAGATGGTAAAACGTGCCGTTGTCGCGAATCCTGGCGAGCGCGCCGGGTGAGATGACCTCCGACAGCGCGTTCCACAGCCCGAGCTGTGAAAGACGCGGCTTGCTCTTATCGCCGAGTAGTCGCGCCTCCTTGCGTAGCTCGGCAAACTTGCGCTGGATTTGCTCGTCTGGCCGCGCCGTCACGGTCGCGCCATCCTCGCCGATCTCGCAGAAGTATTCGCGGTCCATGTACCGCTTGAGCACCGCGAGCTGACGCGGACCGGCAGATTGGGTGTTTTCCCCGATCTCGTCCAGTTGTGCTTTGACAGCCGCCTCGAAGAACATCCGCAGCACGGCCCACTCGAGCAGGCCGGCGTCGTCTGACTCAAATGATCTCTCGATCTCCGTTACGTAGTATTCGATCGTGTTCTTCGATGATCCGGTAGGGGTGAATTCGTCGAAGGCGATCCCGAGGTGAAAGCAAAGCCGTCGGAGACGGTCCTGGAGGTCGACCTCGAAACGCATCGGACCGAACTCGGCGACGAAGTCCTCCCCTGAGTCCATGTCAAAGCGCTTGGATTCGATTCGGCCGCCGAAACGGTCGCTCATCTCAAACAGCTCCACCTCGAATCCGAGCCTTCCCAACAGGTATGCGGTGTACAGCCCGGCGATGCCCCCGCCGACGACTACGACACACTGACTCTCCGCCCCAAGGACTCGGCCTGCCGGTGTCACCGACATCGAGCCCTCCAGATCGACGGTCAGCCGCTGACGTGGAAAAGAGCCATGAGGCTGCGCCGCGGATGGGTCGTGGCGGCTCATCGGCGGCCTGCCTTTATGGGAGTATCAACATGAAGCAGTCTCAATGATCGGCCTGGCTTTTGTATTTGGACTCCATGACATAGGCGAGCATACCTTCTCGAGCGTCCAACAACGTGTGGCCCCTGAGATCGCGTGCTGAGCCGGAGCGGATCGACTAGCCTTGTGGCCCTCATTGGAAAGGGTGGCAGAGCGGTTGAATGCACCGGTCTTGAAAATCAGCCAGAACTATTGCGGCTCTCCGAGATCATCCGGTAGGTCTTGGCTCTGCTAAGCCATTTTTCGCACGGTTGAGCGGGCTCGAGCCGGATAACCGGTGAGCCAGATGGCGGACGCGGAACCGCTCAAAACCGCCTGAAACCGCTCGATCCGCACCCAGACTGGCGCGGATTTGGCGCAAAAATGGGGAAGTTGGTTGAGGGTTGCCGATGCCGCCACTGATCCAGTGAGACATGAGAGATGGTGTAGGCGATGCCGGGGCGTATCTACACCGAGCTGCTGGAACTGGCGCATGACCAGCATGGGTATCTGCGTGCTGAGGACGTGCGCGAGGCGGGCTTCGATCCCAAGCGCCTGGTCGACTATGAGCGCCGTGGCTTGGCCGAGCGCGTGGCCTACGGCGTCTACCGGATGCAGGCGATCCCGCCGGATGAGCTGGAGCAATACATGCGCGCGGCACTCTGGCCGATGGGTGCCGGGGTCCTCTCCCACGAGACGGCGCTCGACCTGCACGAGCTGTGCGACGTGAACCCCGCGGTCATCGACGTGACGGTGCCGCACCGCTATCGCACCCACCGTCCGGTACCGGCGTTGTACAGGCTGCATCCTCGCGACCTGGCAGACGAGCAGATCGGGCGACTGCTGGGTCTGCCGATCGTGACGCCATTGAGGGCGATTCTCGATGGGATCGAGGCCCATGTGCGTGGCGAGCTGATCGAACAGGCCATCCAGACCGCTGAGCAGCAGAGCCTAATCACCCCCGCCGGCGCCGCTCACGTACGGGAAGCCTTCGCCGCGCGTAAGCCGGGAGCTGGCGGTGAGCGATAGACGCTACGACACTCCGCCCAGGAGTCGCAGCGCGCTGGAGCAGCGACTGCGCAATGTCGTCGCGGACACGGAGCGCCTACCTGATGGCGCAGAAGCTCCACGCCTGTACCGATAACACCGATCCGGATCGCCCTAACGATCGCTACCACGACCTGATCGACCTGATCCTCGTTGATCGACTCGCGCGCGAGGAGGACCAGACCGGTGTGCAAGAGGCATGCGTCGAGATCTTTCGGCTGCGTGCCAAGCACACATGGCCCCCACGCATCACAGTGCTCCCTGAATGGCCGGACGGCTACCGATCGCTCGCTGGGCAGCTCGGCTTCGCTCCGCCCGATGTCCACCAAGCTACGATCGACGTCCAGGCAGTCGTCGCGCGGATCGACGCGGCACACCCCGCTGCTTGACCGAGCAGCGACTCGCTAGCCTTCGGGGCTCGCCCGGAGGGGTGGCAGAGCGGTTGAATGCACCGGTCTTGAAAACCGGCAGGCGGGCAACTCCCGTCTCGGGAGTTCGAATCTCCCCCCCTCCGCTCCGTTGCTGCGTCGTCAGGGGAGACCATGCACCCATAGCGTGAAGCGCACCACACGAGCAGGGATCCCGCGCACGGTGCCCACGTCAACAACGAAAGATGAAAGAGACCGATGCCACGAGGTATGGCCAGGCGGGACCGATCCGCCAAGACGGTTGATGCCCTTCAGGGGGCCAAGCGCCCGACGCGCCAGCCGGCGTCGGCTAACTCATAGAGCAGGCGGTCGTGAAGCCGGTCGGGCGCCTGCGTCCAGAACTCGACCGCTTCGGGGCGGACCCGGAGCGCGCCCCAGTCCGGCGGGCACTCGGGCGGGGCCTCCATTGCGGCCATAAGGTGGGCGTGGCGAGAGCGCAGCGGCTCGACGCTCTCGATCGGCTGGCCCTGGCGCGAGACCAGAGCCTGGATCCGATGGGAGAGCGGACGCTCGTCGAACAGCTCGACCGCGAGTTCGCGCTCGGCGAGGACCGCTTGACCGGCGATGTGGATCTGGCGTCCGATAAGAGGCCAGTAGAAGAGCAGGGCGACGTGGGGGTTGGCTTCGATCTCGATGGCTTTGCGAGTCCAGAGGGCCGAAGTGAAGATGAGCGAGGCCGACTCGACGCGCTTGAGCAGGACGGTCCTGGCCGTAGGGCGTCCGTCGGGGCTGGCGGTCGTGAACGCGACCGCCCCAGGCTCCGGCACCCCCGCGGCCTGGGCATATTCCAGCCAGCGCTCCAGCAGCCGCAACGGGTCCGGCTCGGGCGGCGCGGGCGGTTGGGCTTCGACGTCCACCGGCCATGCAGGCTAGCGGGGCGGGCCCCAAACCTGGGCCCCGGCCGACTACACTGGCCGAACCTCAAGGAGAGGTGGCCGAGTGGCTGAAGGCACTCGCCTGCTAAGCGAGTATGGGGGTCAAACTCCATCGCGGGTTCGAATCCCGCCCTCTCCGTTGCGTCGAATCACCCGCAAACAGGCGGGTTTTGACGCGCATCGCAAGGGTGGGCCGCGAGCGCCCCCAGCACCGCCCCAGACGGTTTATGGAAGCGTTTTGGAAGCCCTCGCCGGTCGGCGCCGATTCGGAGCTTCGGTTGACGCTCTCGCCAGCGCATCCCGAGGGTCGCGGCGCTCGCGTCGGATTGGGCCTTGAGATCGGGTGCGGGTTCTGCTCTGATCGGCGCAAGCAAGAAAATCGAGTGGCCGGACGAGCGCTGTTACGCCCGCCCGGCCTGCGACGCCGAAGGAACACGCCTTCGACGCCACGACGAAACCGTAGCTGCCCGCGGTCTCCTCGTCGCGCTCGTCTGCGCCCTTCCTTCGCACGCGCGGAAAGGAGCACCCGATGGGTCACGACGAGCAGGCACCTGGCGAGCGATTGGATCGGCGTGAGAAACATGTCCTTCTGGCTCTGACCGAGGACCCGTTTCCCTGGACGGTCGAGGAGCTGGCGCGGGACATGGGCAAGGAAGGCTGTTGGGCGGAGGATGCGGTCGCCTCGCTCGATGCGGCCGGGCTTGTGCATCGCTTTGTTGTGCTCCGCCCGACCAGGGAGGGTCGGCGAGAGGAGCGGGTGGAGCTCGTCATTCCGACGCGGGCGGCGCGGCGCTTGGACGAGTTGCATGGAGGGTCGGTGTGATGCCGTCGCCCACGACCGTCCGTGTGACGCCCGCGAATGTCGATCTTGGCGTCGCCATCCGCCGCCTGCGGGGCGCGCGCCGTCTGACGATCGAAGACCTAGCGTTTGCGGCCAAGATGCACCCGACCTACTTGTCGGGCATAGAGCGGGGCAGGCGGAACCCGACCTGGGACAAGCTCACGGCACTGGCGCGCGCTCTCGACATCCCCATGTCGGTGCTCGCACGCGACGCAGAAGTGCAGATGCAACTCGCCGCGAGGATGCGTGAGGCCCGCCGCGATCTTGGACTGGCCGCATGATCCGTTAGGAGAGCCAATCTATAAGAGAAACCCAAACTAAGGCGACCCAAACCAAAGCGCCGATCCGCCCTCCAGTCCGTCCTCCAATCGGCCCTCCAATCCGTCCTCGAATTAAGCATGGAGGACCCCGCACTCATGGAAATCCCCGCATATCATCAGCAATCCACCGGACTAAACCTCCCCGACTAGATAGTGACAAATACAAAAAATGAGTGAGAAGCCGAGCAAGCGGGAGAACCCGTCCAAGCCGGATGACCGATAGCCATACCGTGAAGCGACGTTCTCGCTACTGTCACCCAATACCGCCGCCGAAGCTAGAGCACACACTCGCAGGGATGGTGTTCCCGCCCGCGCTTGGCCCTGTACCCAGAGAAGCGCTAGGAGACCTTCTCTAGTTTCGCACAGGGTCTCTCACCGGCGTCCCTATGAATGAGTGAAAATCGAAAGACTGCTGACCTCCAGGCGCTACGGCTAGTGAGCCCAGAGCCAGACGAGAACCGCCCGTCAGACGGGAAGTATCAGCCGTCCGGTCTGTCATTCAGCCAGTCAGCCGATTCCTCCTGCCAGGACCTTGAGATCGAGCGGGAACTCTGCTCTGATCGAAGGCAGCGATGCTCTGCCAACCGGACACGCCAAGCGCAACATCTAGGCCGAGCGCAGGAGGCCAATGGCGTGAGCGCGGCTGGCGTCGAACTGACGACCCTCGTCATCAATGCCGCGCGCAGCGACGCTCATCTCGCAGCCGACCTCGCAACCGTTCTATGCCCGCACCTACAGATGGAACAGCCGCCCGGCGGCTGGATGACCAGCCGCGAGGCCGCCGCCTATCTTGGGCTCACGCTTCCCGCGCTGCACCGGCTCACGGCTGCTCGCGCTCTCCCCTTCGAGCAGGATGCGCCTGGCGGGAAGTGCTGGTTCCACCGAGCCGATCTGGACGCCTGGCGACGGCGTGGTGGCGCGTGTTCCCGTCGCGCGCGAGTCGCTTGAGATGCTGCGATTCGGCGAGGCCGCCGACACATGGCTCGCCGGACAGGTCGCTGAGCTACGGCCCACCACGCAGGCGATCTACACCAATGCCGTCGAGACGCACCTTCGGCCGCGTTGGGGACATCGGCGGCTCGACTCGATCACGGTCGAGGACGTGGCGGACCTCGTGCGCGAGCTTCGGCGAGCAGGCAAGGCCGAGTGGACGATCGCCGGCGTCGTCAAGGCGGCGAACCGCACCTTCAAGTTCGCCAGGCGCCGTATGAGCTGGCACGGCCAGAACCCAGTGCTGGAGCTGGAGAAGGGCGAGCGCCCGAAGGTGTCCGCCGCCGCCCGACGACCGATCTTCGTGGGCGACCAGCTCGCGCAGACGCTCGCCGCTGCGCATGAGCCCTACAAGACGCTGTTCGCCGTCGGGTCCGTGACGGGCGCCCGCCTGAGTGAGTGCCTGGGCCTCGTGTGGGCCGACGTGCAGCTTGACGACCTCGATGCGGCAACGATCCGCTGCGAGTACCAGGCCGACCGCCAGGGCCGCCGGCAGCCGCTCAAGACCGACGAGTCACGACGCACCGTGGAGATTCCGCGGCAGCTTGCGGTCATGCTCGTGGCGCACAAGCTGAGGAGCGATGACACGAGCCCGACCGCGTTCGTGTTCGCCACCCGCACGGGAGCCGCGATCCAGCAGCGCGACGTCGGTACTGCCCTGCGATGGGCGCAGAAACACGCCACCGACGATCGTGGACGGCCGACGTTTCCCGTCCTGCACGAGCGCGACGAGCGTGGACGCCGGCTGCCCGTGCCGCGTGGCGTGGTGCCGAGCTTCCACAGCTTCCGCCACACGGCGGCGAGCGAGGCGATCGCCGCTGGCGAGTCCGCCGAGGAGGTCTCCTGGCAGCTCGGACACAAGACCAGTCTCATCACGCGCGCGGTCTACGTCCAGGAGATCAAGAGCGCGGAGCGCACCGCGCGCCGCCGCGCGCGAATGGAGGCCCACTACGGAAGCCTCCTGGAAGCGGCGGGCCGCGGCAGAGCGCAGCGGACGCCCGATTGCTCAACGGCCGAAGTACTCGACTTGGGAGCTACGGTCGCCGCCAGTCCACGTCGGCGCGCCACATGAGACGAAGGAGCGGGACTACGCTGTGATTGAGACCACTAGAGTCACGATCGCGGAGGCCAATGTGAGAGCGGCAAGCGCGACTAGCCACTTTGTGAGCCTATATAGGCGATCCTGCCGTTCCGAATCCCGACGATCTTGCTCGTCGGCGCGCTGGTTTCTCTGCTGTGCCTCCTCTGTCGCCTCGCGTACGAGTTCGCGCATCTCGACTGCGGCGCTTCGCAGGGCCGCAGTCTCGCGCACATGTGTTCCCGACACGAGCGTACGGGCAGCAATGAACGCGCCCGCCGAGACGAACGTTCTCCAGTTTTCCTTCGCCTCTTCGCCTCTGATTGCGCGTACGATCAGACTGCCCCATGAAACGAAAGCGGCGTAGCCTGTCATGTTCGGCAGGAGCCCAAACCAGAGGTCGATGGGATCGAGGTACATCTTGAGCCGTTCAATGATGCGAGCACGGACCATCGCCAAAGACAGTAGGCGCAGCCGCGGATGGAGAGAGGCCTCGCGCCGGCCGTGACGTCATCATCGCGCAAGCTCAGCCGATCACAGCCCACGACGCCAGCAGAACTGCCTTCCGGGTTTCCGGCTGTGATCGTCACGGCTGAGTGGGGACGGTGGTGGCGAGTTCACCGAGCCTGCCACGACGCATGGTGGTTCGCAAGCTCTGACGGTTCGGACGGCCGGTTTGACCTGCCGAAGTCGTGCGGCGGCACCTGCTATGTCAGTTGCGACCCGGAGGGTGGAGGGGTAGAGCATCTGCGGGCCATAACGGAGAATCATGCGCGCTCGCAACGCGTCACGAACGGCCGCGTGGTGTCACCGATGCCGCTTGACCGTTGGTATGACAAGAAGATCGCGGACTTTACGTCCGCTGCGGTTCAGCTTCACGGCGCACCAGTTGCTATCGAGGATGTAGCCCACGATGAATCGCGTGCCTGGGCCTTGGCCGCGTACAGAGGCGGCTTCGGCGGGATTCTCTATCGGCTGAGAAGGGACCGCAGCCGCAATAGGTACGGTCTGGCGCTGTTCGGCACGGCGGGTCAATGGCCGCCAGATAATGCACAGGACCCTCTCTTTCTTGTCGTCCGACTTCGCAAGGAGATGGCGCAGCTCGCCGGTGGGTATCCCGACGATCCTTTGGCCGTCTAGTAGAGATTTTGGCGAATCTCTCCGATCCCTTCCTCCATACGAAATCATGGCGTCGGCGCTTTTGGTGGGCCTTGTTCACCGAGGGCCTTCCGCCGCCGCCGCACCTCCCACCAGCGGAACGAGGCTTTGAGCACAACTCGCTTGGCCCCCTGCACGGTTTTCAGGTAGAGCGCGAGGTACTCATCGGTGGGATCAAAGGGCGGCTTTTGCGCTTCGCGCTTACGGCGCCGCCAGCGGCCCGCGAGACGCCTGTAGACGGGCGCGCCCTTTGCGTATAGCGCCCCTGCTAACTGTGGGGATGGGTTCTGCGTGTCGCGCTTATGGCTTCGTTTGAGGCTGGCGAGACATCCGAAGGCAGCGGCGACCTTGGCGAAGCCTGACGTGTTGAGCACACTTGCTAGCGGATCGCGGTACTGGGCCCAGGTCTCGGCGTATGCGTCCCAGTCGGTGATCATTTGCGTCCAGTCGCGGAGTTCGCGAAGGTCGCTGACGGCCTTTTCCGCGTCGTGGAGTTCCATCGACAGCACCCGTGCCGCGTTGCGTCCGTCGCGCTTTCGTTCCGCGCGAGCGAGCAACGCCTGCACCAAGCCGCTGCTTGCGGCGCCGACAAGCACGCCGCCGACGCCGATCACCGCGACGAGCACGGGTTCCTTCACGGGCATCGTACGGGGTCGATCAGTCGCCGAGCGTGCGTACCGCTCGCTCCAGGTCGCGACGGTGAATGACACGCGCCACGCGCCTGCGCTCGCCGTTGTTGATCGCTCGCCACAAGATGCGCAGCTCGCCGACCCTCAGTCGCCGCCAGGGCGCTCGTCCCTTCAGTGCGCGATCGTTCGCGTTGGCCGGCAGCGGCTCGTGGGTGAGCACGTCGGCCATCGCCCGCAGGGCTGCGCGGTGGTCGTCGGGGTGGAGCTTGCGTAGATCGCGCTGCGCTTGGCGGTCGAGCTCGACCGCGACCTTCGCCACGTGACCTCAGCTCTTGTCGTCGAGTGGGCCGTGCTCGGCCTCGAACTCCGCGATGGCGTCGGCGAGCGCAACGCCGGGCTCGCCCCGCTCGATCGCCTCATCGGCGGCGCGCATCGAGGCGACGTACTCGGGCGCGTTGGCGAGCACGTGATCCTCCAACTGCTCCGCGTCAAGCGGCAGCAGGACGGCGACGGGCGTACCGCGATGGGTGACGAACGTCGGTCGCCCGGTGGTCCTGACCTCCTTGACAACGCCGCTGACCTGGCGGCCCAACTCTCGAATCGTGACGGTAGCCATGCCGTCATTGTACGGCAGATTGCCGAACATCGTGGAGCAGCCCATCTCGACCGCGAAGACCGCCGCGCCGTCGCGCAGGTCTTATGGAAGCATCATGGAAGCGGCAGACCTCAGCAGAGCGCAACAGACGCCGGCCCGCTCAAGACCAAAGTGCTGGATTTCCGGGCAAACGCGCCAAAGCGCAGTAGATGAGGACGGCCCAAAGGCGCTAAGCGAGTATGGGGGTCAAACTCCATCGCGGGTTCGAATCCCGAACTCTCCGTTTCGGCCGATGCTCTTATCGCCAGCTCGCCGACGTGGATTACAGAGTCGCCCGCAGGTGCGAGAGGACCTGTATGCGCTGGCGCAAGCTGGCGCCGCCTTCGACCGCCAGCCACGCGTTGCCGACACGCCGCGCGAGGATCTGCCCGCTGTAGCCGGGGGCGCTGAACAGGCCGGAATGATGATGCACCGGGGCGGCGTTGGGCAGTGGCACGGGCGTCCCGGAGCCCGGCTGGGCAGCGTCTAGCAAAACCGCCGCGTCGAACGAGGAGTGCGCGAACGAGTACTCGGTGTCGATGCACGACGCGAAGCCATCGCCGGCGAGTCCAGGCGTGGGGGCGAGGCTCGTGACGACATGGCCAAAGCGAGGCGTGAGGCCCTTCAGGTGTCCGGCGGTGATCGAGCACACGCCGGCAGGCGGATGCTCGGGGGCCTGCCAACCGCTGGCGGGTAGACCGGCCGAGTAGGCGCGCTCGGGTGCGCTGAAGCCCCGGCCGCCGCTGCTCCTGAAGTTTCGGAGCACCGGCTCGAATTCATCGAACCAGTGCGACCCGGCTGGAAAGGGCTTGGGGATTTCGACGAGCGCCGCGGCGATTCCCGGGACTCCCGGCACGGGCACGGTGACCTCTGCCGTGCCCGCTTCGTCGACGGCCACGGCTTCGATCGGAGCATTAACGAGGGCGATGCCACGCGTCCCGCTCCCGCCTGCTTCCCAGCGTTCGTAGCCGATCTCTTCCCGCCTGGGCGCCACGGGACAACGCGTGGCGCGATAAGCGCTGACACGAACACTCATGCACCACCCGACCCAGCCGCCCTCGAGTCCGGGGGCGAGCCGGACTTCCCATGTCTGAGCGCCGACAGCGAGCTGGCCGCGTTCTTTCCATTCCTTGACATCCGCTTCGAATTCGGCCTCGAGCGCTGGATTCACGGGCGCCGGCTCGATCGCTCCGGGCCCCGTTGAAGTGCCCGTCGACGTCGGTTCCGCCAGTTTCTCGTTTGCGAGGTATTCGCAGACCGGGTTCTGGGTCGGCGCAGTGCATTCGGTGCTCGTCGGCGCCGAACTCGCCGGAGCGGCCGCGAGGCCGGCCAGGGCCAACGCGCAGGAGGTAGCGAGAACGATAGACAGCGATCGTGACACTGGCGCGTCGCTCCGCCTTAACCCGCCCAGCGCCCGATCCCATGCCGGGCCAGCTCCAACCGCGCGATGACCCCCCTGTGGACCTCGTCGGGCCCGTCGGCGAGGCGCAAAGCCCTGGCGATCGTCCAGGCTGCGCCGAGCGGATGGTCGTCGGAGAGGCCGGCGCCGCCGTGGATCTGGATCGCGAAGTCGACGACGGCCTGGGCCATGTTGGGCACGGCGACCTTGATCTGGGAGACCGCGCCGAGCGCGTCGGGCGAAGCGACGTCAAGCAGCCAGGCGGCGTGCAGGACGTGGAGCCGAGCCTGGTCGATCGCGATCCGGGCATCGGCGATCCGCTCGCGGTTGCCGCCGAGGTTGGCGATCGGCTTGCCGAACGCGATGCGCTCGCCGGCGCGCTTGCAGGCCAGTTCGAGCGCTAACTCGGCGAGGCCGATCAGCCTCATGCAGTGGTGGACACGACCGGGGCCGAGCCGGGCCTGGGCGATCGCGAAGGCCTGGCCGGGACCGCCGATGATCGCGCTCGAAGGCAGGCGGACCTCCTTGAAGGAGACTTCGCCGTGGCCGGAAGGCGCGTCGTGGAAGCCCATCGTGGAGAGCATCCGCTCGACCGTGACGCCAGGGGTGAACAGCGGCACGAGGACCATCGAGTGCTGGTGGTAGCGGTCGGCGTCGGGGTCGGTGACGCCCATGAAGATGAGGACCCTGCAGTCGGGGTGGCCGATGCCGGTGCTCCACCACTTGCGGCCGTCGAGCACGACTTCGTCGCCGTCGAGTAAGGCGGTGGCCTGCATGTTGGTGGCGTCCGAAGAGGCGACGTCGGGCTCGGTCATGCAGAACGCGGAGCGGATCGTCCCATCCAAAAGCGGCCCCAGCCAGCGCCGCTGCTGCTCGGGAGAGCCGAACTGGAGCAGGACCTCCATGTTGCCGGTGTCGGGCGCGTTGCAGTTGTAAACCTCGGCGGCGATCAACGACCGGCCCATTCGCTCGGCGAGCGACGCGTACTCGACGTTGGTCAGGCCGGCCCCGATCGGCTCGCCCTCGAAAGTGGCGCCCGGGGGCAAAAACAGGTTCCAGAGGCCGGCTTCTTTGGCGAGTTTCTTGAGGAGAACGACCTCAGGCGAAGCGGACTTCCACGGATCGCTGGTCGCCAAGATGGCGCGGTGGTGGGGCTCCTCGCGCGGCCCGATCTCGCGTTCCTGGAAGCTAGTCAGCTGGTCGAGCAACTCGACGGTTCGCGGCGATCGGGTGAAGTCCATGGCGGGCTGGTCTCTGTTTGGGCGCTTGGGTCGGTCGCGGCTGGGCGTTGGTGGGTCTCGTTGGGGGCGCGTCAGTCGGGCAGGACGTCGAGGACGACCTTGCCGAGGGCCTTGCGCTCGTCGATCTCGTGGAGCGCGGCGGCGGCCTCGTGGAGTGGATGGCGGGAGCCGACGATCGGCGCGACGTCGTTTCTCTCGATCAGAGGCTCGAGCGCTTTGCCGATCTCGATGCACAGCTCGGGCCGGGCCATCGCGTAGGCGCCCCAGCCGGCGCCGATGACCTCGGTGTTGTTCAGCAAGAGCCGGTTGACTTTGACCTCCGGGATCGAGCCGCCGGTGAAGCCGACGACGACGACCCTGCCGTTCTCGCGCAAAGAGCGCAGGCTGTCGGTAAAGCGGTCCCCGCCGACCGGGTCGAGCACGAGGTCGACGCCGCCGTTCGAGAACTCCTTGGCCTCGTCCTTCCAGGGACCGTCCGAGCGGACGACATGGTCGGCGCCGGCCTGCTCGGCGACCTTCTGCTTGGCGTCGTCGGAGACGACCGCGATCGTCTTGGCGCCGAGGCCCTTGGCGACCTGGAGAGTCGCGGTGCCGACGCCGCCGGCCGCGCCGTGCACGAGCACGGTCTCGCCGGCCTGCAGGCGCCCGCGTAAGACGAGCGCGAAGTAGGCGGTGTGGTAGTTGAGGATCAGGCCGGCGCCCTGGGCAAAGCCGAGCTGGGGCGCGAGCTTGAACGTCAAGAACGGCGGCGCGACCGCTTGCTCGGCCCAGCCGCCGAGAGCGCAGAAGGCGGCAACGCGGTCGCCGGCCGCGACGGAGGCGCCAGGCGATGCCTCCCTGACGATGCCGGCGATCTCCGAGCCGGGGACGAACGGAAGGGGCGGTTTGATCTGGTACTGGCCCCTGGTCTGCAGAAGCTCTGGGAAGGAGACGCCGGCGGCGTGAACATCGATGAGGACGCCGGACCCCTGGCTGAACATGTGCGAGGGCGGCGAGTCGGGCTCCGGGACGTCGACGATCTGGAGCGCCGAGTCGGGTCCTGTCTCATTGACGATCTGGACGGCGCGCACGGCTGACGATTATGGCCGATGGCGTGGGGCGCGCGCGCGTGGGTCCGGACTTGGCGCGTCTCGCGGCGCGGACGTTCGCCGGTGAAACCGGCCTTCTACTCCGAGAACGCGGCCGCCACGTACAGCGCCGCCAGGGTCTTTGCGACGGCGCCGACCGCCTCGTCGGGCGGCAGCAGCTCGGGGTGATGCAGCGGCCGAGTCGTGAAGCCGAGGGCCCCGTCGAGCCCGACGAAGGCCATCGCGAGGGGCGTGCCGTAAGCCCCAAAGAAGGCGAAGTCATCAGAGCCGTAAGAGCGCCACTCGGGCGCCAGCGTGAAGCCGGCCTCGGGCAGCAGCGCGCGCGCGTCGGCCACGATCGAAGGGTCGTTGTCGAGAGCCGGCTCGCCGGGCGAAAGTTCGACGTCGGCGCCGCAGCCGTGGGCGGCGGCGACGCCGTGAGCGACCTCCTCGACCAGGGCGCGCAGGGCGAGCCTGTCCTCGGGCCTGTACGCCCGTAGGGCGGCGCGCGCGCGGGCGAGCGCCGGGATCACGTTCTCGGCGCTGCCGCCCTCGATCACGCCGACGGTAAGGGTGGCCGGGTGCAACGGGTCGATCCGGCGGGTGACGAGGGCGTTCAGCGAGACGACGATCTCGGCGAGCGCCAGGATCGGGTCGCGGCCGAGGTGCGGGTAAGCGCCGTGGGCGGGCTCGCCGTGGACCTCGATCGCGACGTAGTCGCATGAGGCGTTGACGGGGCCCGGGTCGAGCGCGACCGTGCCCCACGGCAGCTCCGGGTGGACGTGGGCCGCGAGGATCGCGGCGGGCTTCGGCGCGGGGGGCGCCGGTCCGGCCAGGGCAGCCGCGATCTGCTCGGCGCCCGAGGGGTAGGCCTCCTCGCTGGGCTGGAAGATCGCCAGCAGCGGCGCCGGCAGGTTCTCGCCGAGGCCGTGGGCGGCGCGGGCGAGGGCGACGAGGGCGGCCATGTGGACGTCGTGGCCGCATGCGTGCATCTCCTCGCCGTTTGCGCTGAACGGCGCTCCGGTGCGCTCAGCGATGGGCAGGCCGTCCAGCTCGGCACGGATCGCGATCGGGCCAGGCCCGGCTGCACCATCGCCAATACCTCTGTCCACCTCCGCGCGCGCGCGGAGGCCACCGATCTGTGCAATCAAGCCCGTGCCGGCGACGGTCTCACACGGGACGGGCAGCTCGGCGGCGATGGCTGCCGCGGTGCGCTGCTCGTGGTGGGCCAGCTCGGGATCGGCGTGCAGGCGCCGGCGCAGGGCCACGGCCGAAGGCAGCTCTCGGTCGATGCCGGCCAGCAGCGACGCCAGCACCGACTCGGTGGCCACGTCAGTAGACATGGGCGTAGCGGCATAGTGTCTCCGCGATGTCCCAGGTCTGGCTCGCGCGCAGGTCGGCACGGCGGACGGCCATATAGGCGTCATACAGCAAAGGGCTGAGCCAGCCGCGCGCGATGTCGTCTTCGGCGAGCGCCCGCAAAGTTTCCTCGAGGGAGCCGGGCAGGGCGCCGACCCCAAACCGGCCGGCCTCGACGGGATCGAGCGTCGAGGGGTCCCTGTCGAGGAGCGGCGGAACCGGCAGCCCGGCCTCGAGGCCGTGCATCCCGGCCTTGACGATCGCGCCGAGCGCGAGGTAGGGGTTGGCGGAGGCGTCGGCGGCGCGATACTCGAGGTGTAGCTGGCGGGCGGCCTCTTCGGCGCCACCGAACGAGACCACAGGGGGCAAACGCAGCAGCGTCTCACGGTTCTGGAGGCCGAGGCAGACCGCGCCGGCGCTCCAGTGATGGGGGGCCAAGCGGAGGCTCGAGATCGGGCTGGGCGCCGTCAACGCGATCAGCGCGGAGGCGTGCAGCAGGATGCCGGCCGCGAAGCGCCCGCCCAGCTCGCTCAAACGGCCAGGCTGGGTCTCGTCGTAGAGCACGGGCTCACCGTCGAGGTCGACGAGCGAGAAGTGGATGTGGACGCCGTTGCCGGCGTGATCGGCATTCAGCAGCGGCGTGAACGTGGCGCGGCGGCCACAGCGTCTGGCGGCCTCGCGGACGACCTCGGTGAGGACGACGCCGCGGTCGGCCGCCGCCACGCCCTCGGCCGGGCTGACGGGGATCTCGAACTGGTTTGGCGCGTACTCGGCAAAGACCCGTTCCGGCTGCGCGCCGGCTGCGCGCAGCGCGGCCATCGCCAAGCTCGGGAACGGTTCGGCGCGGCGGGAAGCATCGAGGGAGAACGGCAGCGGCGAAATGTCAGCCGAGTCCGGAAGCAGCTGAAACTCGTGCTCGAAGCTGGCGCTCAACCGCAGGCCGTGATTGTCGGCCAGCTCGGCGAGGACGTCGGCCAGGAACCGGCGCGGGCAGCACTCCCAGGGCGTGCCGTCGGTCTGGACGATGTCGCACAGCACCAGGTCCAGCGCGCCGGGGCCCTCGCCGCCCCCGCCGGAGCGATCGCCCGAGTCCTCTCCGGGGCCGGGCACGCGCGCGCGCGTGCCGATGTCCGGCAGTAGCCTCAGGTCGCCGGTCGAGTCGAACGGGTTCGGTTCGGCGAGCGGCCCGAGCGGCGTCAGGGCGTGGTTGGCCGGCACCCAGCCGACGCCTGAGCCGAGATGGAGGTCGAGATCACGGGCCGGCACCGAGCGTCCGCGCACGATCGCGCCGAGGTCGCTGCACACCAAGGCGACCAGGTCGCCGCCCGTCTCCTCGCCTTTGCTCACGACGAAGGCTCCGGCCCGGGAGTGCCGTTGTCCCAGACGCCCTCGACCAAGCCCAAGTCGGCGGCGCCCGCGCACACGGCGGGCGCGTCCGCGGCGGCCACCACGGCGAGCACGCCGCCGGCCGGTTTGTCGCGACGTTCGATCGCCGTGGCGAGGCGCTCCCGGGGCTGGACGTGGACACCGGCGGACCCGAGCGACGGGTACGTGTCGGCGACCGCATAAAGGCTGCCGCGGGGTCCATCTACGCGACCGACGACGCACACGAAGTGGCCTACGTCCCAGTCCGGCGGCGGGCCGTCGATGTCGCCGTCCAACAGATAGGCGAGCAGGCGGTCCGGGCGCGGGTGCGAGCCCCACAGGTGATGGGTCGCGAGGTTCGCGACCATCGCCGCCGGGCCGGTCCGGGCCGCGAGGAGATCGAACAGGCCGTCGAGCATGGCGAGCGTCCAGGGGCCGGCGTACGGGATCGCGACCAGGCGCTCATCCGTGAGCCGGTCGATCGCGGCGATGAGCCCGGCGGCGGTTGTTCCCGACAGGGCGGAGTCCTCGATCGAGGGCAGCGAGAGGCGATAGTCGCGCCGGCCGGTCTCGCCGGCCGGCAGGATCGAGGGGTCAGGCTCGCGCGAGATGACGGTCCCGGCGGCCAAAGCGACGGCGTCCTGGTCGAGCGCGTCGGCTGGCGCGCCGCCGAGCGCGGCGCGCAGGGCGAGCGACACGCAGAAGGCGCCGCACAGGTCGTCACGCTGGGGAAGGTCTCGGGCGTGCAGGTCCAGCAGGGCGCGGGCTCCCGGGAGCAGGGTCAGCTCGAGTGAGGCGGAAGCCGGCATTCGGGCAAATATACGCTCGGGACCGTAGGCTGCCGGGGCAATGGACGCGATCGACGAGCTGTTCGCCAACAACAGGGCCCGCGCGGGTGCGAACGCGCCGACAGGCACCGGCGATCCCAGCGAAGCCAAACCGAGCAGACGGATCGCGGTTGTGACGTGCATGGACGCCAGGATCGACCCGGCGGCCGTCCTCGGCTTGGAGCCCGGCGAGGCGCACGTGCTGCGCAACGCGGGCGCGGTCGTCACCGATGACGTGATCAGGTCGCTGGCGATAAGCCAACGGCTGCTCGGGACGAGAGAGGTGATGGTGATCGGGCACACGCTCTGCGGGATGCAGGGCCTCGACGAGCATGAGCTGACGGCCGAGCTGGCCGCGAAGGCCGGCGTCACGCCCGCGTGGGCGATCGAGTCCTTCGCGGACCTCGACGATGGCGTACGCGGATCGGTCGAACGGGTCCGCGAAAGCCCGTTCCTGGAGCATCGCGACCGGGTCAGGGGCTTCGTGTACGACGTTCAGACGGGCGGCCTGCGCGAGGTGCGCTGAGCGCCCTGGACGCGGATCATCAAGGGTGCCGCGCACGTGTACGCGCGCGGCACCCCATTTTGGAATACATACATGGCCGCCGCCGGGCCCGGCGAGTCAGCGACCGACGAACCCGAGAATCAAATCAGCGGCCTGTGGGGGCACGTCGAGCTGGGGGCAATGACCGACGTCGTCAAGCACAACCCAGTCGGCATTCGGCAGCCAGTCCGAGCGAAAGCGAGCGGCGGCGGAGGGCCAGGGCAGGAGCGCGTCCTCGGTCCCCCAGACGACCCTCACGGGACACTCGATCCGCTCGGCGTCGAGATTCCAACCAGCGGACAGCGCGTGCTCGATTAGTGGCTGGACCGCTTCGCAGGCGACCACGCCACGCATCTGGTGGGCGAGCAGCTCGGCGGGGATGTGTTTGTAGTTGACGGCGATGAACTGGGTCGCGCGGCGCCGGCCCTCGGGCGAGGCGAGGATCTCATCGACATGAGGCACGGCGGCTTTGAGCAGGGTCTGCATGGCGGTGAAATGGGCGACGGTGTCCTGGAAAGAGAGGTCGTCAAGGGCCCAGCCGCCGGCCGGTGCGAGCGCGACGACCGAGCGCGCGCGCCCGCGGACGGCGAGCTGCAGGGCGACCCAGCCTCCGAGCGAGTTGCCGACGATGTGGGCCGTCCGCAAGCCGGCCTCGTCCATCGCCTGCTCGACCGCGTCCAGGACGGTCTCCTCGCTGATCTCGCCCCACTCGCCGCCGTCGAGGCCGGGGCCGCCGGCGTGGCCGAGCAGCGTCGGCGCCAGGACCTCGTGGCGGCGCTCCAGCGCGGGCAGCACGAGCGCCCAGGTCCGCCAGGTGTCGGTGAAGCCATGCAGGCAGAGGAGCGGCGGGCCGGAGCCGCCACGGTGGGAGCGGGTGAAGGTCGAGAAGGCCGAGCGCACCGGATGGACGCTACCGTGCCTTGGCAGGCGCATGTCGAGGAGCACCGAGAGCATCCCGCTGGGCCCCGAGGACCGCGCGATCCTGAGCTTGGAGAGCGCGACCGTGGTCGGCCACACCTGCAAGGTTCTGCGCCTTGGCCCGGGCGGCCTCGACGTGGCACGCCTGCGCGAGCGCGTCGCCGAGCGGATCGCCAGCGGGCTGGCGCCGGCCCTGACGTGGCGCCTGAGCGGCACTGCCGAGGCGCCCGCCTGGCACGCGGACCAGGACTTCGACGTCGCCGATCACGTCGTGGCGGCGCCCGCTGACGGGCCGCTCGACCAGGAAGGGCTGCGCGAGCTGGTGGCGACGCTGTTCGAGCGGCACCTCGATCGGGAGCGGCCGCTGTGGCGCATGGACGTGGCGGCGCTCGACGACGGCGGGACGGCGATCGTCTGGCGCATCCACCACGCCCTGGCCGACGGCACCGCCTCGGTGCGCTACGCAGGGGCGCTGCTCTGGGACGAAACCCCCGAGCCGGGATCGAGCGGGCGCGGCGCTGGCGCCGACGGACACGACCAGGCCGCCGTACGCGCGCGCGCGGAGGCCGTCCAGATCGGGGAGGAGGCCCGGCGTGTCGGCCACCTCGCCGGCTTCTTGAAGCGCGAGTTCGGTGAGGGTCGCTCGCCTTTCGACGGCGAGATCGGCCGGCGCCGCGAGATCGGTTTCGCGGCCGTCTCTTTGCGCCAGCTGCGGGCCGCGAGCAAGGCCGTCGCGGGCGCGACCGTCAACGACGCGGTCCTGGCGGTCCTGGCCGGGGGCCTACACGACTGGATCGCCGAACGTCACGGCTACCTCGGCGCGGTCCGGGTAAGGGTGCCCGTCAGCTTGCACCACGAGGGCGAGGACTTCGCCAACAGAGACTCTTACTTCTCGCTGTCGTTGCCCCTCAACGAGCGAGACCAAACCGCCAGGCTGCGCGCGATCCACGAACGCACGATGGCGCGCAAGCGGGGCCGCGACGCCCAGGAGATGGATGTCTTGATGCACGAGCTGGCGGGCGTCTCGCCCGGGCTGCAGCGCTTCTGCGCGCGCCTGCAGGCCAGCCCGAGAGAGTTCGCGGTGTGCGTCTCGAACGTGCCCGGCCCGCGCCGGCCGGTCCGCATCTTGGAAGCCCAAGTGCGCACGATGTACTCGATTGCCGAGATCGGCGAACGCCACGCGCTGCGCGTGGCGGCGATCTCGGTAGCGGACACACTCTGCTTCGGCTTCTGTGCCGATCCTGCCCTGATCGACGGTGTCCAGGACATGGCAGACATGGTCAAAAGCCAGGCCCGGGCCCTGATCGACTCGGTCCACTCGGTCTAGCCAAACGCCGGGACGCAACGTCGGTGTCCCGGTGGGGACGGTCTGTCGGGGAGAGAAGTAGAGGCCCCGCGAGCACCGACGCGCGCGCGTGGGCCCTCTTACAGAGACCAAAACAAAGACCGAACAGGAGCGAACCAAAATGCCGAGCAGCAACATCAACCACGTAGTCCTGACGGGCCGTCTCACCAGCGACCCCGACCTGCGCGCGCTGCCTTCGGGCGCGAGCGTCTGCCACCTGCGGATAGCGGTCAACGTCAGGCGGCGCAACGCCGCCGGCGAGTGGGGCGAGAAACCGAACTTCTTCGACGTCGTCGTGTTCGGCGCCAGCGGCGAGAACATCGCCAGATACCTGCGCAAGGGCCGCGCCGTCGCGGTCGATGGGCGCCTTGACTGGCGCGAGTGGGAGACCAAAGACGGGCGTTCGGCCCAGGCCGTCAGCATCGTCGCCAGGACCGTCCAGTTCCTTGACGGCCCACCGGCAGACCTCGATGACCGTCGGCCGGGCGGTGACGAGGACGGCGAGCTTGACCTGCACTCGATCGCCGGCGACGAAGAGGAGGACCTGGACTTCGACGACCAGGAGGCGATCGCCGCCGCGGCGGCCTGACCTCGGCGGGCGGGGCGGCCCGGCCTGCCGCGAGCCGGCTAGCCGCCCCGCGGGCGCCGCGAGGACCCGGAGCTGGTGTGCGGGCGCAGCTCGCGCTGGGGTACGCGGCCGGGTGTCGGCTTGGAGTCGGGGCGCTCAGCGCTGGGGCCGGTCGCGGGCGGGGGGGCGGCTTCGGAGGGCCCTGTCGCGGGCGGCGCTTCGCTGGGCCAATGGCCGTGAGCCGAGAAGTAGTCGCGGGCGGCGGCCTCCCGCTCGCGGACCTTGTCGCCCTCGATCGAGGCCCGATAAAGCCAGTTCATGAAGTAGATGGCAAGGCCGGCGCTGACGATGCCGGCGCCGCCCTCGAGGTCGATTTCGGTGCCGAACGCCATCACGACCAAGCCGCCGATGACGGTAATGGTCGGCAGGACATAACGAAGGGCGAACATAAGGCCGCGCTCGAGCGCGGCGGGCATCGCGCGGGTGGCGTCGCGACGGTCGCGGTCCGTGGCCGACGAGGCAGCTCCGGGATCGGGGGGCATCGCTAAGCGACCAGCGCCAGGTCGGGCGAGGGCGCCGTGGCGGGAACACGGCGGGGACGACTGCGCACGACGGTGCCGTGACGCGGCGAGAAGGTCACGTTGCGACGCCTTGCGAACTCGGGCTTCGGGTCGGCGGCTTGCAGCTCGCAGCGTTCGAGGACCGCCTTGAGCATGACCCGCATCTCCATTTCGGCGAACGAAGCCCCGAGGCAGCGCCTGACACCGCCTCCGAAAGGAACCCAGCCGTAGGTGGTCGGCGGGCTCTCGAGGAAGCGCTCGGGCCGGAACGCGTAAGGCTCGGGGTAGAGGTCGGACCGGGTATGGGTCAACCAGATCGCCGGCGTCACATCGGTCCCGGCGGGCAGGCTCAAGCCCTCGACGTTCAGGTCGGAGACCAAACGCCGCCCCGCAAGGGGCACGACCGGACGCAGGCGCAAGGACTCGGCGATCACCGCCCGCAGGTAGGCATCCTCGGAGCCGGCGCCCAGCTCGTCGCGCAACAGGTGAAGCGTGGCCGGATTGTGCAGCAACAGGTCGAACGTCCAGGCCAGGGCGGTCGCGGTCGTCTCGTGACCGGCCAACAGCAAGGTGATCAGCTGGTCGCGGACCTCGCGATCGCTCATCTCGGTCTTATCCTCGAACTGGGCATTGACAAGGAGCGAGAGGATGTCATCGCGCTCGACGCTCCCCGGATCGCCACGACGCTCGGCTATCTCTGACAGCAGGATCTCGTCGATCTCAGCGGTCACGCGGCCCAGCTCGGCGAGCGGTTCCCCGCGTTCGAGGCGGCGCGCCAAGAGCACCCTGAACTGCAGGACGGGTGAGGATGTTGCGCCCAGCAGCGAGCGCAGCAGCTCGCGCAGGCGCTCACCCCGAACAGGATCGGCGACGCCGAAGACGGCCCTCAGGATGACCTCCAAGGTGACGGCCTGCATACGCGGGTGCAACGCGAACGGCGTGTCCGCTTGCCAGCCGTCGATCTCGCGGTCGGCTACGTCGCGGACGGTCTGCTCGTAAGCTTTCATGCGCTGGCCGTGAAACGGAGGCAGCATCAGCTTGCGCCTGGCCAGGTGTTCGCTGCCCTCGAGCAGCAAGATCGAACTCGGGCCCATGATCGGCAGCAACGCGACCGTGCGACCCGGCGGCAGCCCTTGCTCGGGCGCGGTATAGAGGGCGCGGATGGCTTCGGGATCCGAGAGCATGAACATCGGCCGCTCGAAGCCAAGAAAGTGGACGCCGAACGCGGCGCCGTAACGCCGCCTGCAGGACTCCATGAAGGCAACCGGCCGCAGCAGCCAGCGGGCCGTCTGGATTGCCGGCGCTTCTGTGGCGACTTGCGGGAGCGCGCTCATAGACCCCTCACCTTAGGCCACTTCGTAGGCCACTTCGAGATCGGTGCCCGAGGCCGCCGGCTCAGCGGACCAGCCGTTGCACTCTGTAGGTGCGCGGGCCCCGCGGCGTGCGCACCTTGACCGGCTCTCCGACCTTGCTGCCGAGCAGGGCCTGGCCTACGGGGGATTGGGCGGAGAGCTTGCCTTGGCCGACGTCGGCCTCGGTCGAACCGAGGATCGTCCAGGTATGGACCTTGCCGGTCGACTCGTCCAAGACCTCGGCTGTCGCGCCGAAGCCGAAAGTGCCGTCCGCGGGGGCCTCGGCCTCGACGATCAACGCGCTGTCGCGGCGCTCGCGCAGGCGCTTGATCTTCGTCTCCAGATGCGCCTGGTCCTCCTTGGCGATGTGGTAGTCGGCGTTCTCGCTGAGGTCGCCCAGCTCGCGGGCGGCCAAGATGCGCGCGGCCATCTCCCGCCGGCCCTCTTTTTCAAGCTCAGAAAGCTCGGCCTCGAGCGCGGTCATCCCGGCCGGCGTGATCGGCTCGCGGTCGGACTCGGCTGTGGTCATCGGCGCATCTCGATCCATCCTCGCAGATGTCTGGGCCGCCCGTTCGGAGACCGCGCGCGATCGCGGCCGCGGGCTTGCAACAAGACCCGCGGGATTACAACAAGAGCGCGACCAGGGTCGGGTAAGAGCGCAAGGACCTCGTCAGCCGATAACTGAGTCGAGTTCGGTGGGCAAAGTAAGCGGATCGAAGGGCTTTGCGATCACGCCGGCCGCGCCCAGCGCGGTCAATCGTTCCCGTTCGGCACGTTGGGCCTTCGCCGTCAGGAACACAACAGGGGTATCCGCCAGCAGCTTTTCGTCTTGCAGCTGGCGCAGCGTGCCGGGGCCGTCCAGGCCGGCCATCATCACGTCCATCACGACTACCCCGAAGCTCTCGCCGGCCCCGAACATGTGCACAGCCTCCTCGCCGCCGGCGGCATCGACGACGTTCCAGCCGCCGATGCGCTCGAAGCTGAGGTGCGCGATCGCGCGGATGCCGGGGTCGTCCTCGACGAGCAGCAGACGCCGGCTCACAGGAGGGCCTTTTCGCGGTCCGCGCTCGACGCGGAAGCGCAGGCAGGTGCACCAGCACTAGCGTCGGTATCGGCACCGGCACCGGCAAGCCCGATCCCGGCACCCAGCTCCTCGGGCGTGGGCAGGCCGGCCGAGCAGGGAACGCCGGCGCCGGCGAGCGGCAGCGTGAAGCGGAAGGTGGAGCCCTGGCCGGGATCGCTTTCGGCCCAGAGATGGCCGCCGTGGCTCTCGACGATGCCTTTGGCGATCGCCAGGCCCAGGCCGCTGCCGCCCTTCTCGCGGGCGTCGGAGACGTCGACCTGGTTGAAGCGCTCGAAGATCGAGTCGAGCTGGCCGGTTGGGATGCCGCGGCCATTGTCTTTGACCGAGAACCGGGCGCAGCCATCGCCGTGGCCGACCGCGACCGTGACGGAGCTGTGGCGCGGCGAGAACTTGATCGCGTTGCCGAGCAGGTTGACGAGCGTCTGCACGACGCGGTCGGCGTCGGCGCACACGGTCAGCTCCTCGATTTCGGTACGCAGCTGGACGCCGGCTTCAGCCGCGGTGCCTTGCAGCGCCAAAACCGACTGGCGCACCAACTCGCCGACCGTCACGGGCGCGCGCTGGAGTGGCAGGTGCCCGGAGTCCATGCGCTCGATGTCGAGAATGTCGTTGACGAGCCGCACGAGCCGGTCGGTGTTATCGACCGCGAGGGCCACCATATTGGCCGCGTCTTTGGGCAACTCGCCGAGCAGCCCCCCGGCCAGGAGGCCAAGCGAGCCGCGAACCGACGTCAAAGGGGTGCGCAACTCGTGGCCGACGACCGAGACGAACTCCTCCTTGGCGCGTTCGGCTTCGCGACGGCGGGTGATGTCCTCGAAGATCCCGACCACGTGGCTGGGTTGGCCGTGCTCGTCGCAGACCGTAGAGACGCTGAGCATCGCCTGGCGGGCTCTGCCGTCGGCGCTGATGTAGCCGAGCGCCTGCTGCAGTTGTTTGACCTGGCCGCCGCGAACCGCTTCGGCGAGCGCGCGGTCGGCGCCTTCGAAGTCGTTCTGTGCGATGCGCGAGTAGTCGCCCCCGCGCAGCTCATCGGGCGTGACGCCGACCATTTCGGCGAACGTGTTGTTGGCGTCGAGGATCGTGGGGCCGTCGAGGTCGGTGTAGGTGATCCCGACCGCCGCGTTGTCGAAGATCGCGCGGTATCGCCGCTCGCTCGCGCGCAGCTCTGCTTGCAACATGGCGAGTTCGCGCTGAGCCAGATACTGGCGGGCGGCGACCAGCGCGGCGAGCACGATCACGATCAGCACGAGGCTGAGGTCCGGAAAGAAGGCGCGACCGGCGGCGACGCCGAGCAGGACCCCGAAGCCGACGATCAAGCCGATGTAGGGCAGCCATCCCGCAATCCGGTAGCGCTGCTCGGGCTCCTCGACGGACGCACCCGGGTCTCCCTTGAGCAGCGGACGCTGTGTGAACGCGGCAACCGTGAGTGCGCAGTACTCGAGCACGTACAGCGTGTCCAAAGGGTCTCCGGCCGTATAGGTTTTGTGGAGCACGCCGTACCCGTAAACGGTGTCGGCCGCGACCGTCAGCAGCATCGCGGCGGCGATCCACAGCAGCGGTAGCCGCAGCGCGGCCGGGCCGTGACGCAACAGCACGACCGCCACTCCGCCGAGCAGGACCAGATCGCAGATCGGATAGGCCATCGAGACGCTGTTGGCCAAGAGGTCTTCACCGGTGAAGAGCACGGTCGGCCCGAGCACGAAATACCACACGATCGCGCCACCGCCGAGCACGATCGTTGCGCCGTCGAGCAGCATCCGCGTGCGCGCCGCGCGCGTCACGCGCGCGACCGGGATCGACAGCAGCGCCACCAAGAGCAGCGCGTAGAAGGTAAGGAAGAACGCGTCGGCGGGCGTCGGAAACGGCGGGCGCTCGTAGGCCAGGTCGTAGCTGGCGAGGATCAAGTCGGCGATCAGCTCGGCGAAGATCGCGGCGGCGATCAGTCTCCAGAACCGGCGCAGCCGCGGCGCCGAGGCGCAGCGCCGCGAGGCTCCCAGGGCGGCGAGGATGGCGACCAGGTCGAACAGCGGCAGGAACAGCTGGCTGAGCTGCTGACGGCCGGGCAGCCAGTGAAGCAGTTGCCAGCTCAGATACGCGAGCACCAACGCGCCGAGCGCGCCGGCCAGGTTTCGGGATCGCGTTAGCGCCACCACGTCGTATCTGTTAACGGCGGATCTCGACCTTGTCGCTGACCGTAGTCGGCCACAACCAGCCTTCGGAAAGCTCCCCAGCCGCCGGCGGCGGGAGGGCCCCGGTCAGGCGCCTACGTAGGTCGCGAGGTGCCGGCCGGTGAGGGTGGAGCGCTCGGCGACGAGGTCGGCGGGGGTGCCCTCGAAGACGATCTTGCCGCCGTCGTGGCCGGCGCCGGGGCCGAGGTCGATGATCCAATCGGCGTGGGCCATGACCGCTTGGTGGTGCTCGATTACGATGACCGACTTGCCGGAGTCGACGAGCCGGTCGAGCAGGCCGAGCAGCTGATCGACGTCGGCGAGGTGCAGGCCGGTTGTCGGCTCGTCGAGGACGTAAACGTCGGTTGGGTGGGACCGTTTTTCTGACATCTGGGTGGCCAGCTTGAGCCGCTGGCGCTCGCCGCCGGACAGTGTGGGGAGCGGCTGGCCGAGGGTGAGGTAGCCGAGCCCGACGTCGGCGAGCCAGTCGAGGATCTTGTGCGCGGCCGGCGTCGCCGCGGCGCCTGAACCGAAGAACTGTTTGGCTTCGGCGACGGACATGGCCAGCACCTCGCTGATGTCCTTGGCCGCGAGCTTGTAATCGAGCACCTCGAGCTGGAAGCGCTTGCCGTCGCATACCTCGCAGGGGATGGCGACGCCGGCCATCATCGCCAGGTCGGTGTAGATGACACCGGCTCCGTTGCAGTTCGGACAGGCGCCCTCGGAGTTGGCGCTGAACAGGGCCGGCTTGACGCCGTTAGCTTTCGCGAACGCCTTGCGGATCGGGTCGAGCAGTCCGGTATATGTCGCCGGGTTGCTCCGTCGCGAGCCTTTGATCGCCGCCTGATCGACCGAGACGACCCCATCTAGGGGCGGGCGAGAGTTGATGACGGAGCCGTCGATCAGCGAACTCTTGCCTGAACCCGCCACGCCGGTGACGACGACGAGCACGCCGAGCGGGAGGTCGACGTCGACGTCCTGGAGGTTGTGGGTCCTGGCGCCGCGGATCTCAAACACCCCTTCCGGCGTGCGCACCGACGGCTTCAAGGCGGCGCGGTCGTCGAGGTGGCGGCCGGTCAAGGTGCCGCTGGCGCGCAGTCCCTCGACGGTGCCCTCGAACACCACCTCGCCGCCCTCGGCGCCGGCGCCCGGGCCGAGCTCGACGACGTGCTCGGCGATCGCGATCGCCTCCGGCTTGTGCTCGACGACCAAGACCGTGTTGCCCTTGTCACGCAACGCCAGCAGCAGGTCGTTCATCCGCTGGATGTCGTGGGGGTGCAGGCCGATCGTGGGCTCGTCGAAGACGTAGGTGACGTCGGTCAGCGAGGACCCGAGGTGGCGGATCATCTTGACGCGCTGGGACTCGCCGCCCGAGAGCGTGCCCGACGGCCGGTCGAGCGAGAGATAGCCGAGGCCGATGTCAACGAACGAGTCGAGGGTCGCCCCGAGGGCCTCGAGCAGGGGCGCGACCGACGGGTCGTCGAGTTCTTTGACCCAGACGGCGAGGTCGCTGATCTGCATCGCGCAGGCGTCGGCGATGTTGATCTTCTCGATCTTCGAGGACCTAGCCTCCGCGCTTAGCCGGGTCCCGTCACACTCCGGGCAGGTGGCGAATGTGGCCGCCCGCTCGACGAAGGCGCGGACGTGCGGCCGCAGCGCGTCGAGGTCCTTGGCGAGCATCGACTTCTGGATCTTGGGAATCAGGCCCTCGTAGGTCAGGTTGACGCCGTCGACCTTGATCTTGGTCGGCTCCTTGTAGAGGAGATCGTTCAGTTCTTTTTTGGTGAACTTGTTGATCGGCTTAGCCGGGTCGAAGAAGCCGCAGCCCATGAAGATCCGGCCGTACCAGCCGTCCATGCTGTAGCCGGGGATCGTGAGCGCACCGTCTTTGAGCGATTTGTCGTCGTCGTAGAGCTGGGTCAGGTCGATGTCGTTCACCGAGCCGCGGCCTTCGCAGCGTGGGCACATGCCGCCGAGGATGCTGAAACTTCGCTTCTCTTTGGTCGTGCGTCCGGCGCGCTCGATCGTGACTGACCCGGCGCCCGAGATCGAACCGACATTGAAGGAGAACGCCTGGGGCGAGCCGATGTGCGGCTTGCCGAGCCGGCTGAAGAGGACGCGCAGCATCGCGCCCGAGTCGGTGGCGGTGCCGACCGTCGATCGAGGATCGCCGCCGGGCCCGCCGCCAAACCGCTCCTGGTCGACGATGATCGCCGTCGTCAAGCCTTCGAGCACATCGACCTCGGGCCGTGCCAGCGTCGGCATGAAGCCTTGGACGAACGCGCTGTAGGTCTCGTTGATCAAGCGCTGGGACTCCGCGGCGATCGTGCCGAACACAAGCGAACTCTTGCCCGAGCCGGACACGCCGGTGAACGCCGTCAGCTTGCGCTTCGGGATCTCGACGCTGACGTCCTTGAGGTTGTTGACGCGGGCGCCATGCACGCGGATCGACCCGTGGCCGTCGGCGGCGTGCGGCGCGGTCGATCGCGTGCTCGTTCTCGTGGCCATGCTCAGCGTGTGTCCATCTGTCAGGCGAGACCGCGACGAAGCCAAGCGCGTGAGCGGGGGTCGGCGCTCACGGGTCCTGAAGCAGACCGAGGACGTTGCCGTCGGGGTCGGTGAAGGTGGCCACCTGGCGCCCGCCGCCGACGTCGTGTGGGGGCTCCTTGACGGTGGCCCCGGCGGCGGTCACCTCGGCCAGCTTCGCTTCGATGTCCGGCACGTGCCAGTAGGCGACCGGCGAGGTCATGCTCTGGGGTCCGCCAATCGGCACCAGCCCGATGTGCTGGCCCTCGGCGTCGAATCCGACGTAGTACGGCGCGTCCGCCTGCGGCTGGACGCCGAGCAAGGCGGCGTACACTGGCTTGGCCGCCGCCAGGTCGGACACGGGGTGAAGGACGGTCTTGATTCCTTCGGTCGAAGAGGCTGTCATGGTTCGCTCCTGGAGTCGTTTGGTTACGTCGAAGTGGCGTGTCTTGTCGAGCTTAATGACGAGCGAGACGCCCGGAAATCGACAGGCTGGGTCGGGCGCCGCGGCGCTGTCGTGCGTGGCGTTTGCCGCCACGGCGTTCGTCCCAGGCGAGGATGCCACAGCGTCCTCGCTTACAATCGCGCGTCACATGATCGGATCAGGCGGAGGGGAAGGTTGATGTTCGTGCTCGCGGTCTCAGGTGGCGGCATCGGCCTGCTGGCTGTGCTGTACGTGCTGTTGTTCTTGATCCTAGGCCTGCGCTCGATCAAACGCGGGCATTGGATCATGTTCCTGCTTGGTATCCCGATACCGATCTTCTGGCTGATCGGCGGCCTGATGCCGCCGGTGCGGCGGTAGGCAACCTCTTCAGTCGGGCGGCGACCATTGGGGCCATGGACCTTGAACTGCTGACGAGCATGCTCGCGGACGCCGGAGAGCCGGCATACCGCGCCCGACAGGTGTGGTCGTGGACGGCGCGCGGGGTGAGCGGTTACGAGCAGATGAGCAACCTGCCGGCTGCGCTGCGCGAACGGCTCGCACGCGACCTGCCGTTTGCGTGCCTGAGCGTGACCGGCGAGAAGCATGCTCGTGACGGCACGGTCAAGACGTTGTTTCAGACCGAGGACGGGCGCGCGCTGGAGGCCGTCTTGATGCGCTATCGCGACTCGCTGCAAGGAGGGCCCGGACGACGCTCGATTTGCCTGTCCTCGCAGTCAGGTTGTCCGCTCACTTGCACCTTCTGCGCGACCGGGCAGATGAAATTCGCGCGCAACCTCACGGACTCTGAGATCCTCGAACAGGCGCTTCACTTCAGGCGGATGAGCGCACCCTGGCCGCCGAACGGATCCGAGCGAGGGCTCCACCTGGGCACCCGCCCGGCACCGCTCACCAATTGCGTGTTCATGGGCATGGGCGAGCCGATGCTCAATCTCGAGAACGTGCTCGCCGCATGCGAACGACTGCCGGACCTCGGCGTCGCGCACCGGCACACGACGATCTCGACCGTCGGCTGGATACCCGGGATCGAACGACTGGCCGAACAGGAGATGCCGGTGCGCCTCGCACTGTCGCTGCACGCCCCCGACGAAGCGTTGCGCTCGGAACTGATGCCCGTCAACGAGCGCTATCCGCTGCGCGAGGTGATCGAGGCGTGCCGTGCCTTTCATGCGCGCAAGCGAAGGAGGGTATTCGTGGAGTATGTGATGCTCGCGGGCGTCAACGACCGCTACGAGCAGGCACTTGCGCTTGCTGGTTTGCTTGGCGGCGAAGGGCGGATGTGCTTCAAGGTGAACCTGATCCCTTATAGCCCCACTGACTCCCCTTATCGAGGATCGTCGCGCGCGTCGATTGCCGCGTTCAGAGCGGCGCTTCAGTCTCGTGGAGTGCCGGTAACGGTGCGGTTGACGCGCGGGCGCGACATCGACGCGGCCTGTGGCCAGCTGGCGACGCGAGCGAGCGAGACGGTGACGGTCTGAGCGTCTGACGCAGGTCGCTAATCAGTCCCTCTCGCGTTCACGCAAGAATGCGTCCAGCTCGGTACCGGGGTGCAGCTCGGAAAAGACGGAACCCGAGACGGAAACGACGCGTAGAACCGGTAGCAGCACGGCAAGATAGGCGCGAGCGGCGGCGGGGGTGCTCCACTCGTAGATGCCGGCGTAGCCGCGCGTGCGTGGATCGACCATCCACAACTTCTTGCCAAATCCTTTAAACCCGCTCCAGAACGGCGTCGTGAGGATACACAAGCGCTGAAACACCCAATGCGGCAGCCTCGCGCTGCCAGCGAGTCTCAGCCTGAAGCCGACCTCGATCACCGTGCGTTGCTCGCGTGGCAACGGTTTCACCGTTTCCCTGAACACACTGTAAGAGTGCCCGTCGCATAGGCGATAGTCACGTCCGAGCTGCTCACGTCCGAGCCGCAGTCGACGCTGGATCGCCAGCTCAGGAAAAGCGGCCAGCGAGGACATGACGAGCCGCGAGCCGCGTGGATGAGCTTCGCCAACGCGCTCGCCGCCCGGTCGCTGGATCCCCTCAATCGCCATCGAAGCAGAAGCTTTCACAGCGGGAGATCGGCGTCATCGGGAGCACACCGAAGATACGACGGTGAATACTACGCAGGCGCAGCGGCTCTCTGGCGGATGGCGTGGATCAGCCCCCAGCGAACTTCGCAACCCAAAACGGAAAAGGCCCCGGTGGTAAATGACGGGAGCGACGGGGGTCGAACCCACGTTCGGCACCGCATCGAGATCAGGGCGAGGAGCGAGGTGGTTGATCGCCTCTCGATTGGGCGCTCAGCGATCGAGTGTAGCGTCTGTGTTACACTCTGATATAGAGCAGTGGCACAGGCAGAACGTAACGATGCCACGCGCGTCAGTCCCCAATCATGGCCAAGATTCTCGACACCAGCTACTACGAAAAGCGCCGCCAAGACTGGCTTGCGGACGAGGACACTCGCGCGGAGTACGAGCGAGCCCGGAGCGAAATCGAGCAGATCGATGCCGTCATCCGCTCACTGGACGAGTTGCGCGAGGACGCCGGAATGTCGAAGGCCGAGCTCGCACGGCGCGTGGGACGCAATCCCGCCAGCATCAGGCGCCTATTCACGGCCGAGCAGGCCCGCCCAGAGCTACCGCTCATCATCTCGATAGCCAACGCGCTCGACGCCAGCATCGAGATCAAGCGCCGCCCACGCAGATCAAACGGCAAGCGCGCCGCCGTACGAGCCTGACGGCTTCAATAACGCCCGCGCCGGTTCGTAGGCTGCGGCAATGATGTGGGACGTCATCTTCTATGCGACCGCTGATGGCTCCGTGCCGGGAGCGGACTTCCTCGACGGCTGCCCCGCGAAGGTCCGAGGAACGATCCTGGCCGTGCTCGATGCGGTAGCAGCCGCCCCTCCGCCCGCGTTCTCCGGGGGAGGCAAGTGGGAGGCAATGCACGGCGACATGGGCGGCTACTACGAGATCCGCGTCACCGGACCAGGCCGCGAGCAGTTCCGCCTCTTCTGCCTGCTGGAGAACGCCGACAAGCGCACGCTGATGGCGCGTGGCCTACGTGGGCCGGCGATAGCCGTGATCACCGGGATGCGCAAGAAAACCGGGACGATCTTCAGCGACCGCGACTACACCAAAGTCCGGCGGCTTGGCAGCGAGCACATTGCGCAGACACCTCGGCGTATAGCGCGCTAACCCAAGTACAACGACTCACGCACAAAAGGACGCATCTGCCGAGAGTTAAGCTGCGGCGTGAGGGCCGGCAGATCCCCGGCCCTGCGATTTGCTGCCGGTGGCGTCGTCGGTGAGCAGGTAGGCGCGCGTACCTTTGCGACCCTGCGCTTTGGTGAGCGTCGTCTTGATCCCGACCAGGCTTCCGGGTGGTGCTTCTTGCACGTCCTGTCCGTCAAGCTGCAGCGAGTCGATCTGCTCCTCCACGAAGTCGACCAACAGCTCGTAGGCGATCGTGTCGCCGAGGTGTACGGCTTGCTCACCGAGTTGGAGCGCGAGGGCGCCAGCCTGCTCCCAGTAGTTCTCGATCTCCCCGGCGAACCGATAGTGCTCGGGAATCGGCGCGATCCTCCCGGTGCGGTGTTCGCCAACTACTTCACCGCCGCGTCGGAGGTGCGGGCCACGCACCCAAAAGCCGACGCGGGGGATGAGGCAACAAATACGGGAGCGACGGGGGTCGAACCCTCGTCCGGCACCGAATCGAGATTCGATCTAGGGCCACAGTCGCTTGATGTAGCCTTTGTAGACCCCGTAGATGTAGGGGCCAGGCTTCTCGGCCTGGCGCTGGATACGCGCGATATTGCTCACGAAGCGGGCCGACTGCTCGGCGGCCCGAAGCTGGGCGTTGGTCAAGCAGAAGGCTCGCACCTTGGCTTCTGCCAGTGCGTCACGCTCAGCGGGCCGGCGGCGGATCGCGTCGTCCTTCATCAGCACGACCCAGTCGTGTTGCCCGGCGTCGGCGAGCCAGCGCTCATCCTCGAGTTCTTGGGCTATCCGCTCGCCGTAGACCGACGCCATCGTGTGGACCGTGAAGCCGAGAACCCCAAGCGCTTGGGCAAGATGCTTGCGCCCCAAGCTGCGGTCGATGAAGAACTCCATGACCGGGCAATCATCTTCACCCGACTTTCCCGCGCCGACCGGGCGTGCGTCAGGCCGCTGCTCGGGTGGCGACACGAACGACATCCTCGACTTCTGGCTCGGGAACCCCGAAGTCCTCGGCGATGTCTGCCAGCGTGTCGCCCGCCACGAAGCGATCTACAAGATCCTCCACCCGCGCTCCACCATGAACGACCAGCGGCATCCCGAACGCCCGTCGTGGATCAACGACGACATCCGCGTGCTGATAGGCCGGCAGACGCACCCGGGAGGCCCAGCCGTCGTCACCGTATGTGATGCGCTTCAGGTAGGCGCGCACGATCTCCGCGAATTGCCGCTGGCCGGTACGGACGACCGTTAGGCCGCGTAGCTCCTCGTCGTGCTCGCTGGCTGCATAGTCGTAGAGCACCTCTGCGCCGTCGGTGTACAGACGCTCGGACGCCAGTGCGTGTTCGACGCCGATACCGGAGGAGAGCACCTCGACCGCAGGCCGAATGCGTTGCATCGGCACGCCGGCACGCCGGAACGCAGAGAGGACGTACGCCTCCGCGAAGCCGATGAACGGCACCGTCGCCTCCCGTCCGTGAGCCGGAAAGCACGTGATGATCGGCTTCGCCGCGCCGCCGGGGCGAGCCCAGCTATGCAGCGTGGAGTTAGGCAGCCCGAGATAGGTCGCCGCCTCCCGTAGCGTGAATACTGCCCGTGCGACCCGCAGATCGCCTGCGCCGATCATCGTCGTGCCATTCCGCTGTCTGTTCGTCGCCATCACCGCCGGAGTTCGTGGTTGCTCACGTTGATCCTACTTGTACCCCCGGCCACTACGACCACCTTCGATGAGCTGGCACGGCGCGTAAACGCAACCCCCGCCACCAGCATCAGGCGCCTGCCTACGACCGAGCAGGCACGCCCAGAGCTGTCGCCGATCGTCTCGATAGCCGATCCGGCGCTCAACATAGGCCTGCAAAGACCACGTCATCAGCATCCGCGATCATCTGCACCGACAATCCAGACCTAACCCGCTACACGACGCGCACACCTGCACCCATGCGATCCGATCGCGCCTTGCCAAGCTCATCTGATGAGCACGCGACCTCCAGTGCTGGCCCACCACCTGAGCTACACCGCTCATACCGAACCACCGACGGCAGCCGGGACAGCGCTCGTGCCACCAAGTCAGGCGACAACCTCGAAGCATTCGCACAGTGGTTCGCTGACTGGTGGATACGCCGAGGACGACATCTCACCGACCCCGACCGAAGCAATCTCGACTCCGGTGCGCCCACGTCGAGCCCGCGTATCGAAGTTCGAGACTGAGTACACACACGCGACCGTTGCAGCGGGAGGTCGCGGGTTTGACCTCTCAAACCCGCGACCTCCAGAAACCTTTCGATTTGCAGGAAGAATCTGCGAGCCCGACGAGGCGATTCGCGCCTAGACGCCCGCTGGCGTCTACCAAAAAACGCCTATTTGCAGGGAAAAAATGGAGGAAAAGCGGGAGCGACGGGACTCGAACCCGCGACCTCCGGCGTGACAGGCCGGCGCTCTAACCAACTGAGCTACGCCCCCATATGCTGCGCAGGGGCCCGGCAAGAACGGCCCAACGCGCAGGACCCAGTATGCCAGCCTCAAGCCGGTCTCGCCGCCAAGGGGCTCCGACGTCACGCGCGCGCAGCCGGCCTCGCCGCCAAGGGCCCATCGACGCCACGCGCGCACGCACGCGCGCGCGCGGCAGGCCTCGCCGCAAGCCCGTGCCAACGCCGCCCGCGCCCGGCCGACCGGCCCAGCGCCAAAGGTCACGTACGCAACCACAACCCGCCGATCAAGACCCGAGCTGGCCAGCCAGCCAGTCCATGTAGTAGGCTCCGCGCAGATCAAGGAATGCCGCTAGCAAGCCCGCCACCACTGCGCTCGTATAACCCGTTCGTGACGTTGATCAACGACCTGCGAGAAGAGCGTTCAGCGGACGTGCCGTTCCCGCCGGGCGAGACGACGCCGTCGCTGGCAAGGACCCAGCGCTTCGCTAACGAACCGCTGCAGTTGCTGCTCGACTCTTACGAACGTTACGGCCCGATCTTCACGTTGAGGCTGTTCCACGCGAATGGGGTGTTCGCGTTGGGCCCAGAGGCTAACCACTTCATAACGGTCTCAAACGCGAAGAGCTTCGAATGGCGGACCTCTTACTTCAGGGACCTGATCGGTTTCGCGGGAGACGGCCTTTTGACGACCGACGGCGAGTTCCACAAGGCATCGAGGCGAATCATGTTGCCAGCGTTTCACCACGAGACGATCATGGCCTCGCTACAGATTATGTCTGAGGAGACCAACAACGCCCTCGACGCCAGCTTCGTTGTTGGTCAAGAAATCGACCTATACGCTTTTACAAGGCGTTTGGCTGTCAGGATCGCCATGAAGGCGTTGTTTGGAATCGACCCGGACGGCCGCGCCGCGCGCGCGATCGACGCCGCCGAGCTGTTCGAGCAGACCTTGTCGTTTTACTCGAAGGACTATTCGTTGCGACTGCTGCGCGGGCCGTTCACGCCTTGGGCCGAGCAGCAGAAGGCGACCAAAAAGCTTAATAAGCTGATCTACTCGGAGTTGAACAGGCGCAGAGCGGAGAACGATTACGGCGAGGACGTTTTGTCGCTGTTGATCTTGGCCCGCGACGAAGCCGGCAAGCCGGCGCTCAGCGACCTGCAGATCAGGGACGAGGTCATGACTTTGCTGTTCGCCGGCCACGACACGACGACCTCGACGGTCGCGTTCATGTTCTTCGAGCTTTCGAAACATTCCGACGTCGTCGAACGGCTGCGCGCGGAGCAGGCTAGGACGCTGCGTGGCGATCAGCCGGCGCCCGATCAGTTGACCGGCACGGGTCTGCCCTATCTAGAGTCTGTTTTGGACGAGACCCTCCGCAAGTATCCGCCCGCCTGGATCGGTCCGCGTCGCGCGGTCGAGTCTTTCGAGCTGCTCGGGCAAACGGTCCCGGCGAGGGCTTTCGTTAACTACTGCTCTTGGGCTTCGCACCACCTGCCGGACGTGTTCCCGGAGCCGGCCGCGTTCAGGCCGGAGCGCTTCACCGAGCAGGCAAAGGCCGCCCTTCCGAAGGGTGCTTACATACCGTTCGGCGGCGGCTCGCGGACGTGCATCGGGATGCGGTTCGGCCAGCTCGAGATCAGGACGATCGCGACCTCGATCCTCAAACGCTTCGAACTCGAACCGGTCCCCGGCTTCGATCTGACGATCAGGCAGATGCCGACGATCAGCCCGCGCGAAGGCCTGCCGATGATGGTCAGGTCAAGCGCGCCTTCATGACGAGTCTGTAACGCTGGCCGCCGGATTCCGAGCCGGGACCCGCGGTCGGAAGGGTTCGCGCTTCGACTGCTTCGACCGCGACGTTTCTGCTTTCGAAGATGTCCAACTTCAAGCCGCCCAGCAGGCCGACCGGCCGGGCGACGAGCTTGCCGGCTTCGGCTTTGGCTACCGCTTCGACGCTGGCGCCAAAGCCGAACAGGCCGCCACTGACCTCGACTCTGACTTCGCCGTTTTCGGAGCCCACCAACGAGACCGTTACCCCGGCGGGCAAAACCTTGGCGATGTCTTGTTCGCTGACCGTCGCTTCGGCGGTCAGCTCGGGACCGTCCTTGTCGAACCTGACTTCCGTCAAGCGCAGGCCTCCCAAGACGACGGCCTCCGCGCGCGCGCGCACCGTGCCGGTGCCCTTGCCTTCGCCCAGCAGCGAGACCGCCTGTCCAGGGCTCAACGTCAGAATCCCGGCGTCGACGTTCACTTCGTCGGCTTCGCGCCACAACAGCTTCACCGCCGGCCAGGCCTTGACGGTCACGCTCTTGACGGTCCCGTACTTGCCTACCTTCCCTTTCACGACTTTGGCCGCGACCGCCGGGCCGATCAACTGAACGAGCGCGACCGAGATCGCCGCGACCGCAACGACGATCACCCCGATCCGGACCGCTCTGCTCACGGCCACAGCTTCGCAGGCACGCTAGCCTTTGGGGCTCCCGGCCAAGGGCGCGTAGCTCAGTTGGCCAGAGCACCTCGTTTACACCGAGGATGTCGCCCGTTCGAGTCGGGCCGCGCCCATACCCCGAAACACAATCGCCGATGACCGACGTTCCCGACCAAGCCCCAAACGCCCAGCCGCCTATAGGCCCGACGCCGACCGACCGGCCACCGACCGGCACCCCATCAGACGGCCCCGCGCAGGTCGTTCCGCTGCGCGTCGCCGTGATCGGCTCGGGCCCGGCCGGCTTCTACACCGCGGGCCACCTCTTGGCCGAGCCGACCGAGCGCTTCGAGGTCGACATGTTCGAGCGCCTGCCGACACCTTGGGGCCTCGTGCGCTCGGGCGTGGCGCCAGACCACCCGAAGATCAAGTCCGTGACCAGGATCTACGAGCGCACAGCCGCCCACCCGAGGTTCCGGTTCTACGGCAACCTTACCTTCGGCGAGCACGTCTCCCGCGAGGAGCTGCTTGCTTACTACCACGCGATCGTCTACGCCACCGGCTCGCCTTCGGACCGCCCCTTGAACATCCCCGGCGAAGAGTTGGCCGGCTCGCATCCAGCGACCGAGTTCGTCGGCTGGTACAACGGCCACCCCGACCACACCGAGCTTGAGGTCGACCTGCTGTCGGCCGAGCGGGCGGTCGTGATCGGAAACGGAAACGTTGCTCTTGACGTCGCCCGGATGCTCGTGCTGAGCCCCGCCGAGCTGGCGCCTACCGACACGGCCGACCATGCCCTCGAAGTCCTCGCCGACTCCAAGGTCCGCGAGGTCGTGGTCGTCGGGCGCAGAGGGCCCGCCCAGGCGGCCTTCACAAACCCGGAGCTGCGCGAGCTGAACGACCTGACCGACGCCGACATCATTGTCGACGCCGCCGAGCTGGAGGCCGCCCTGGCCGTCAACGACCAAGCCGCCGCGGAGGACGCGACCTCCAAGCGCAACGTCGAGCTGCTGCGAAGCTACGCCGCCAAACCGCCGTCCAACAAGGCCAAGCGAATCGTCTTGAGGTTCCTGCTCTCACCGACCGAGCTGCGCCCTGGCCCGGACGGCCGCCTCGCATCTGTCGATTTCGTCCGCAACCGTTTGGTCCCCGCCGAGAGCCCATCCTCCGGCGGCCCGGCGGCCAGCTCCCCCCCGGCCAGCGCCCCAACGGCCAGCACCCCGGCGGCGAGCGCCCCGGTGGCCGGCGTGCGCGCCGAAGCCACCGACGAGCACGAGACGATCGAGGCCGGCCTGCTGTTCAGGGCGATCGGCTACCGCGGCATCCCCCTCCCCGGCGTCCCCTTCGACGAGCGTCCCGGCACGATCCCGCACGACCAGGGCCGCGTGCTCGACCCTGAGACCGGGGAGCCGGTCCCCGGCGAGTACGTCGTTGGCTGGATCAAGCGCGGCCCGTCCGGCGTGATCGGAACCAACAAGAAGGACGCCCAACAGACGGTCGACTCGATCTTCAGCGACCTGCCCGCGGCCGGGACGAGCGCCGCCGGCGAGACCCCTGCCGCCAATGGCGCCGCGGCAGACACCGATCCCAGCAAACGCGCACCCCGCGCGCGCATCCCCGAGAACCCAGATCCCGACGCGATCGAGACCCTGCTGCGAGAACGCCAACCCGACCTCGTGACCTATACGGGCTGGGAATCGATCGACCGCCGCGAGCGCGCCCTCGGCGAGCCGGCCGGCCGGCCGCGCGTCAAGCTGACGACGATCGAGGACCTGCTCCACGCGGCCGCCGCCGAACAGCCCGTCTCGTGACCGTCCTGTCCTAAGGCCCCCAAAACCGGCCGCCATCTGCCAGACTGACGACCGCTGGCCCCGTTAGCTCATCTGGTAGAGCGCCGGACTTTTAATCCGGTGGGGCGGGTTCGAGTCCCGCACGGGGCATTCCCGAGGACCTTCCGCGCCTTATTGAAACCCTGGAGGCCTGCTCCCGCCTCGTGCTAGCTTGGGATCGATGGCCAACCACAAGCGCAGGCGTCCGAAGCAGAGCCGTGCCGGCTGCCTGTTGTGCAAGCCACAGAAGCGGCCCTCGCTGAAGAAGGCTGAGCGCAGACGCGGTCGCAAGGACGCTCTCGTCCACGAGCTTCGCGCAACACTCGACCCCCTCGATAGCTGACGGGCTCGGCGCCGACGCCAGCCTCGAACTACAATCCCAGCAACAGGATCAGATTATGTCGAACGTGCTAGCCCCCATCGTCGTCGACGCCACGCGACTTCCGCGAGAACTCCTCGAGCGGGCCGGTCTCGAGCACGAGCCACTCGTGATCGTGGAGAGCACCGAGCGCGGCGAGTTGGTGCGCAAGCTCACGCCGGCGGAGAAGAACGACCACCAGGAGCGCACCGACGAGAGCGTGTTCTTCGCGACCGAGCGCGAGTTCGACGAAGCGATGCTGGCCGCGCCCCACGAGGGCGCCCGTCAGGATCTTTAGACCGCTGGATGTCGCCCACCTACGAGCGCTCCGCGCGCTTCGCACGCGACATGCGCAAACTGAGGTTGTCCCGTAGCGTGTAGAAGTTCGTAGGTGGCGGTTCCCCCGCCTCGTCCGGTCCTGTTGGGACCGTGGCGAGTGCAAATCAGTCCATCGAGACGAGAGGAACCGCCATGAAGACCGTAGAGCAGAAGCAGGACGCACGCTCGGAGAGGGCTTTGCCACCGGGTGTGCAGGACGCGCTGGGTGAGCTGGCCGGCGCGGCGAAGGAGGGGTTGCTGGCGCTCAGTGTTGGTGTCGGGCTGGGCGTGCTGAGCGAGATGATGGAGGCCGAGCTGGATGAGGTCGTTGGACCAAAGCACGCCAAGAACGCTGGACGCACCGCGGTGCGTCACGGTCACGAGGACGGCGAGGTGACCCTTGGTGGCCGGCGGGTCGTCGTGAAGCGCCCACGCGCTCGAACGGTCGATGACGAGCACGAGGTGCCGTTGGCGACGTACGCGTATTTCGCTGATCGTGACCCTCTGACCCGTGTCGTGCTGGAGCAGATGCTCTCTGGTGTCAGCACTCGCCGGTTCTCGCGTACCCGTGAGCCCGTCGGTGAGGAAGTGATCGTGAGCGAGCGATCAGCGTCGAAGTCAGCGGTCAGCCGCGAGTTCGTGGGACGCACGCGTGAGCACCTGGACGCCCTGATGAGCCGCGACCTGCAGGACGTGCGTCTCGCGGCTTTGATGATCGACGGGATCGAGCTGAAGGGCCGCTGCGCGATCGTCGCTCTCGGCGTCAGCACCGAGGGAGTCAAGATCCCGCTGGGATTATGGGACGGCTCCACGGAGAACAAGACCGTCACCGCTCACCTCCTCGCCGATCTCGTCGACCGTGGCCTTGACGTCGAGCAGGGCGTCCTCGTCGTCCTGGACGGCTCAAAGGCGCTGCGGGCGGCCGTCGATGCGATCTTTGGTCCCGTTCCGGTGCAGCGCTGTATTCGTCACAAGGAACGCAACGTCCTGGAACACCTCCCCGAGCGCGACCGTCCCGTCGTGAAGGCCCGGTTGCGACGCGCGTGGGAGAGCGATAATCACGCGCTCGCGCTGGACGGTCTGCGGACCCTCGCCTCAGAGCTCGAACACTCCCATCCCGGCGCAGCGAGCTCACTCGCCGAGGGCCTGGAAGAGACACTAACCCTCACCCGCCTGGGAATACGTGGGCGCCTGAAGAAGACGCTGCTCTCCACGAACCCGATCGAGTCGATGATCGAGATTATCCGCCGCACCTCACGCAACGTCAAGCGCTGGCAATCCGGAGACATGTGCCTGCGCTGGACCGCCGCCGGGATGCTCCAGGCCGAGACCCAATTCCGCCGGATCGCCGGCTACGCAGACCTCGCGAAGCTCGCTCTCGCCGTAGAACGCGACCTCGCCACCCGGCGCGCGCCCGCTCACACCACAACCAAGGAGGAGACCGCACTCACCGCCATCACCGTGTAACCATCACCCGGCCGCCACCACGAACTTCTACGGCGAACGGGACAACCTC
>CAWFHW010000004.1:0-147111 GCA_963815725.1 uncultured Solirubrobacterales bacterium
CTCGATCGGAGTCGTGCTCGCCAAGATGTTCGGCACCACCAACCCCGACGCAGACACCAGAATGGCGCTACTCGGCCGAGCCTTCCAACGCACGAACATCCTGCGAGACATCGACGAGGACCGCGCCCACGACCGCCACTACATAGCCCGCACGACGATCGAACGCTACGGAGAGCCAACACCCGGCGCCCGCGACGCCCTGGTACGCGACCAAATAGCGCGCGCCGACCAGCTCTACGACGAAGGACTCGCCGCGATACCCCACCTGGCCCGCGGCCGACGCGCCATGGCCCTCTCCGCCGCCCTATACCGCCAAATCCTCCGCCAAATCGAACGCAACGACTACGGACGAACCCCCGGACGCGCCACCGTCCCAACATGGCGCACACGACTACTCACCGCCCAATACCGCCTGAAGCCCATGAGCGCGATCGGCCGGCCACGCACGGCCGGCCGGTAGACCGACCAACATGCCGCCTCTACCTACGCCAGCAGGATGTGGCGTGCGCCCACGAGGCTCGTAGGCCGGCAAATTAGGGCCTTGATTGGTACCCATGAGTGATACCCACAGACCCAGACCGCCGTTGAAGACTGGCCCTTCACGACGAAAACCCTATATCCATGGGGATTTCGTAGCGCGCCCTGAGAGATTCGAACTCCCGACCTTCGGTTCCGTAGACCGACGCTCTATCCAGCTGAGCTAAGGGCGCAGGACGGCCCAGTGTAGACGCCTCGCCAAGACTGCCGTTGGTCGGGGCGTGTAGCGTGGGCGGTCGTGATCGACACGCCCGCTCGTGACGACGGCTTCGAGGCCTGGCAGATGGACCTGCACGGGCACCGGGTGATGTACCACATGGCTGGGTCCGGCCCGCCGATCGTTCTGATCCACGGCATGGTCAACTCTTCGAGGCACTGGCGCGAGGTGGCGCTGAGGCTTGCCGACCGCTACACGGTGATCGCGCCCGACCTGATCGGCCATGGTGACTCGGCGACCCCTCGTGGCGACTACTCGCTGGGAGCACATGCAGCCTCGATTCGGGACCTGATGGCCGTGCTCGGCGTTGAGCGGGCTTCGATCGTCGGCCACTCGCTAGGAGGCGGTGTCGCGATGCAGTTCTTTTACCAGTTCCCGCAGCGCACGGAGCGCCTTGTGCTCATCTCTTCAGGCGGACTCGGCCGCGAGGTCAGCCCGCTGCTGCGCTCGGCGACCTTGCCCGGGGTCTCGGCCCTGCTCGCGACGATCGCGCACCCGCGGCTGATGGCCGGGCTGCGCTACGCCGGCGACGGGATGCGCCATGGAGGCGTCCGCCAGGGCGTCTATCTGCAGGTGATCGCCAGGGCCCTGCGCCCTCTCGAAGAGCCCGGCGCGAGGACCGCCTTCCTGCATACCTTGCGCGCGGTGATCGACCTCCGCGGCCAGCGCGTCAGCGCGACCGACCGCCTGTACCTGCTGGCGGGAATGCCGACCTTGATCGTGTGGGGCGACCGCGACAACACGATCCCCCAAGACCATGGCCGCGCCGCGCACGAAGCGGCCCCCGGCAGCCGTTTCGAGACGTTGCCGGACGCGGCCCACTTCCCCCACCTCGAAGACCCCGCCGGCCTGGCTTCGATCCTTGGCGACTTCATGGCGAGCACCGAGCCGGCCAGGATCGAGGACGGCGCCTGGGGTTCGATCGTCGCCCCCCGGGCCCCCCGTTCGCGGCGAGAGACCGGCGCAGTCGTTTGACGACGTCGCTAGCGATCGCGCCCACATGAGCCCGACACACGACTTAAGGCGGGCGCGCGGGAGACGACACACAGGCCAACTCAGTCACGAAAAGCTTCGCGGTGTCGAGGATGCCATCCTTCTGGCGCTCGCCCTTGCCTGACAGGACGAAACGGAGAGATCGGGACGACCTGCGAACCCCGCCGCCAATTTGGAGCGGCTGGTTGAGGCGCTGATGGAGCCAAGGGGGCGGCAAGCGCGCCGGCAGGCGGCGGAAGTGATCAGGAAGGCGGATCGCTGACAGTCCAGTCCAAATCCGGCAGCTTCGCTACGGTGTCGTCATGGTTCCGCAGGAGGTTATAGAGGCCGCAGGCCAGACCTTGGCGGCTGTTGCCGCCGATCCGGTCAAGATCGTGCTCTTCGGCTCGCGTGCCCGCGGCGACGCCGGCCCGGACAGCGACTTCGACTTCCTGGTCGTGGAGCGCGATCCTCACGACCGGCACGCCGAGATGGTGCGTCTTGGTAGGGCTCTTCGCCCGCTCGGGATGCCGTTCGATGTCGTCGTTGTAAGCGAGCGCTACGCCGAGGATTGGGGAGGCGTGGAGGGGTCGATGGTGCACGCCGCGCTCACCGAGGGTCGAGTGCTGCATGCCGCAGCATGACCGACTTGACCTGGCCCAACCACCGCAGTAGTAGTAGTAGTAGTAGAGCCCACTCGACGTCCATGCTCCTGGGGTTCGGACATGGCCCAAGTGCTCCTGTCCGGGCGGTTGCCCGTTCTTGGCTTTGCAAAGCCCGAAACGAGCCGACATCAGGGCGAAACGGGGCAGTCGGGACGACATGCGAACCCGGTCGCCAATCTGGATCGGCTGCTTGAGGCGCTGATGGAGCGTGTTGGGCGGGAGGCACGACGAAGAGCGGCCCAGGCTGTGCGGCGCACGGCCCGCTGAAACCTATGGGAAGTATCGGCGAAACATGTTTTCGATGCCGATGGTCCACCGACGACAACGGCTACAATCGCCGGTATGGAGGCAGCCGCCGCACCCGAACCGCTGCAGCACCCAGCGGACGACCCCAAGCTCCGTGACGCTCAGCGAGCCCGCCTCCAGCAGTTGCGCGAGGAGCTGGTCGCCGAAGGCGCTGACGGTTCGAAGCGCCTGTCCGAACTTCAGCGCCGCGCCGACCCCTGGCCTGAGTGACCAGCAGGCCCAGGCGCGACTTCCCGCTCGACAGCGGCGGCGTCAGCGCACTGGCAGCTGACCGAGACCTTCTCGTCGCATATCTCGATCTGCTCAGACTCCGCTTCGACGGAGCGCTCCTGATCCCGATTCCGGTCCTCACAGAGGTGCGATCCGGCAGCCGTCGCTCCGACGCGCTCGTCGACCGCCTGATCAAGGCGATAGGCGCCGAGGACAAGGTCTAACATACTTGTGGGCCTAACCCGTCGTACCAACATTGCTGTGGACGTTCCCAGCTGACCCGGCTCGCTCGCCGGGTTCGTACATCGGTCACACGCACCCATTCGATCACCTGGCCAGTCTTGGCTTCACAAAGCCAACAACGCCACGAACCCGATGGCGACGGAGAGGGGGGGATTCGAACCCCCGAACGAGGTCAACCCCCGTTACGCGATTTCCAGTCGCGCCCGTTCAACCGCTCCGGCACCTCTCCTTGGGGTACTAGCTGACCGACCAAGACCTCTCAGCCTTGATCGGCGGCGGCCGTCGCCTAAGAGCCTATCTCGAACGGCCGACCCAGCCGCGACCACCTTGCCGTCCTGTTCGCCGCGCTGGTAGGCTGCGCGACGATGCTGCCAGGACTGCTCGCCACCAGCTATGCGTTCACGAAGACCTTCGGCCTGCTCGTCGTCTTCTTGGGCATCGGCTTGCTTGTGAACGTGATCATCTTGTATATCGCCTTCCAGGTCAGGGGCGAACGCGAGCAGAACCGGGCGGACCTGACCGCGCCGGACCGCACCCGCTCGGTCTGAGGGAACCGGTCCGGGCAACCCCCCGCCCGCGCGTGTGTGCGTACGCGCATACGCGCACGTGCGTACGCGCACACGCGGCACCTACCGCATAGACGCCTAACCAAATCGACCCGCGAACGGCAGCGGCCCCTCTGCGCGCGTGTGCGTCCGCGCGCGCGCGGCACCACGCGCCCGTTAGGACGAGCGCTCCCCCGCCCGTAGGGTCTCCTCGGCATGAGCGGCTTCGCGGGCACGGCGGTACTCGTTGACGACGATCTCGGTCAGCTCTTCGACGGAGGTCTCGGCGGTCGGCTTGTCCAAGGCGATGACGCCGTCCTGGATCATGGCCACCCGGTCGCAGGTCGCCAGGACGTGTACGTAGTTGTGGAGGACCATGATGATCGAGACTTTTGCTTCTTCCTTGAGCCGCTGGATCAGGTCGAGGATCATGCCGCCCTCTTTGGCGCCCATCGCGGCAAGGGGCTCGTCGAGGAGCAGGATGTCGGCGTCTGAATTGACGGTCCTGGCGACCGCGATCGCCTGACGCTGACCGCCGGAGAGGCGCGCGACGGCGACGTCGATCCTCGGGATGTTGATGCCGATCTCGTTCAGGGCGACCCTTGCCTCGCGCTTCATCTGACGGTTTGCCAGGAGCGGCAGCGGGCGGTGGACGCGCTCGCGCCTGAGGAACAGATTGTGGTAGACGGACAGTTCGTCGATCAGGGCCAGGTCCTGGTAGACGGTCTCGATGCCGTGGGCCCTTGCGTCGTCGACGCTTTTCGGTTCGTAGGGCTCGCCCCGCAAAGACATCTGGCCGGAGTCCTGCTTCTGGAACCCGCAGATGATCTTGATCAGGGTCGACTTGCCGGCGCCGTTGTCGCCGAGCAGGCCCAGGACCTCGCCCTTGCGCAGATGCAGGTTGACGTCCCTCAGGGCGGTGACTGGGCCGAAGCGCTTGGCGATGTGCTCGACGCGCAGCACGTCGTCGGGCGCGGCGACCGGCGCCACGACCGGCTCGACCGGCTCGACCGGGGGCGCGGGGGGCCGGTCAGCCACCGCCGTGGCCTATCCGGACGCGTCGCACATAGATGTTGACCGTCATCGCGATCAGAATCGCCAAGCCGGTGTAAAACAAGAGGTAGTCGGCGTTGACACCCTGCAAGACCAAGCCCTCCTTGAGGATGCCCAAGAAGAGGGCCCCGATCAGGGCGCCGACGACGGTTCCGGAACCGCCCGTCAGGAGCGTCCCGCCGATCACACCGGCCGCGACCGCCAGGAACAGGATTTCGTTGGCGCCGGCGGGATCGGGCTGGACGGTGCCGGAGCGCACCGCCTCGAAGATCCCGACCAAGCCGGCGGTCACGCTGCAGAGGATGAAGTTCCTGATCATCACGAGCTTGACCCGGACGCCGGCCTCGGCGGCTCCGAGCTTGTTGGAGCCGATCGCGACCGTGTAAAGCCCCCAACGCGTGAACGTGAGCACGACCTGCAGGACCGCCACCACCGCGAGCGCCCAGATCAGCTCCGAGTAGGTGCCGCCGCCGAAGACTTGGGCGAACGTGTTCAGGTGGCCGCCGCTCGCCGCTTCGGCGCCGGGCGTGCCGGGCGTCGTGACAGGCGTGCCGTGAGAGATGATCAGGGCCAAGCCCTCGAAGGTGAAAAGCATGGCAAGGGTGGCCACAAACGAGTTGATGCCGATCACGGCCACGAAGAAGCCGTTGGCGAAACCGACCGCCATGCAGCAGATCAGGGCCAGGATCACGCTCGGCACCAAAGGAATGCCAGCGGTGTTGAGCTTGTAGAAGAGGAACGGCGCGAACAGGTACATGGCGCCGATCGACAGGTCGATCTCGCCGAGGATCATCACGAAGACCTCGCCCGCCGCCATGATCGCGAACGGAGCGAAGTAGGGCAGCAAGGTCTTGAAGCTGGCGGTCGTGAAGAAGCTTTCGGTGTTGACCGTGAAGTAGATCGCCGTGATCAGGGTCACGACGATGATCGAGCCCTCGCGCAGAGAGAGGGCTCGATCGAGCGTTGCCCTGCCGTAGCGCGCGGCGAGCCCCCGGCTCGTGGGTGCCGGGGGCTCGGCCGCGGGGGCGGGTGTCGGAGAGGGGGCCGCTCCGGCCACGCCCGCCATCCGCGTGGCTCAGGCCGCCGTCCCGGCCGGGATCGGCACGACCTTCGGTTCGGTCGAAGTCCCCTCGTAACGGGTCTTCGATTCGACGTAAGGCTTGACCGTTTCTTTGTTCAGGAACTTCAGGCCGGTATCAGTTTCGGTTATGCCTGAAAGCGTGCCGGACACCTGCCAGAAGAACAGCTGCAGGACCGGTATGAAGCCCTGCTGATAGGGCTGCTGGTCGATCGTGAATTCGATGTTCCCTTCGCGCAGCAGTTTCTGAGTGTTTTCGGTCAAATCGAAGCCGCCGGCGTGGATGCCTTTGGCGGCGAGGCCGTACTTCTGCATCACTTTGGCGAGCGATTCGGTGGAACCGCCGTCGACCGCATACATGCCCTTCGTGCTCTGATGGCCGATCCAGTAGGCGTCGATCGTCGACAGCTCGCCCGGCACCGCGGCGCCGGTGGCGACGGTGTGAATGTTGATCGGCTTGCCCGACGCCTTGATCGCGGCTTCGGCGCCTTCGATGCGGGGCTGCAGGTTGGCCGAACCGGGCGTTGCGATGAACAGTGCGACATCGCCGGAAGGCACCGCTTCGACGATCCGTTCGCCCATCTTTTCACCCGCCAGTTTGAGGTCCTGGCCGATATAGGACAGCCTGGGGTTGGTTGGCGCATCGGCGTTGTAGGCAACGACCGGTATGCCCGCCTTCAGGGCCGCTTCGACTGGCGCGTTGAACGCGTGGAGGTCGATCAAGGCAACGGCGATACCGTCGGCTTTGGATGCGACGGCGGTATTCAGGGCGTTGATCATCTGGTTGACATTCGAGGATTCCGAGCCGGTCCACTCGTAGGTGCAACCGAGCAGTTTGCAGGCGTCCTGGATGCCGTACTGGGTTGGAGTGAAGAACGGGTTGGTGGTGACGTGGTTGACGAACACGAATTTGTATTCGGGGTGTGAGCCGAATATGGTGTTCGAGTTCGAGCCGCTCGATGCGCTGGAGCCGCAGGCCGCCAGGATCGTGCTGACCGATCCCGCCGCGACGCCGGTCAAGGCGGTGCGCCTCAGGAACGCCCTGCGGTCGAAACCAGGGCTCGTGGGGAGGGCGGGGCTCCTTGTCCCGTCCTGCACGCGATCAGCGTGCCCGAGTCGCTCCAAGGCCTCTCGGGCCCGATCGGTGTCTGACGTCGAGGACGACATCTCCGCCTCCTTTTTTTGGCTCTTCTGGAGGCGCCGGAGAACCGGCGCCGGCTATCTCTTATTTCCCGGTCTACGATCCCGCTAACCGTTCGGTCAGTCAAGGGCGATTTGACCGGTTTACCCGCGATTCTCGTTCGGCTAACTACGGATGCCGGCGACACGTCCCGGCGCGCCCGCAGGTTAGGGCCGGCGGGTATATCGTCGGTACGTGCCCGAACGACCGGACCCCGAGAACCAGCCAAAGCCGTCATCGACAGAGCCCGCCGAGACCGGGCGACCGGAGAGCTACGGCCCGCTCGCGCTGGAACGCCGAACAAAAGCGGACGGCCGCGTTCTGATCCTGTACGAAAGGGCCACGGCGGCAGAGGGAATTGGGGACGACCGAGGGCAAGGGCGTTGAGGAGAGCGTCGTGGATCGACAAGGCGCGCGACCGGAGCGCCGGACGGTGAGCGAACTTCGCTTCGAGGAGCTGCGCGGCGAGGAGGTCGTCTATGCGGTGGACCGCCAGGAGCGCACGTTTTTGCCGCCCGCCGAGCACTGCCCGCTGTGCCCGACGAGGCCCGGCGGCGAGCCGACCGAGATCGCGGCGCCGGCGTTTGAGATCGCCGTGTTCGAGAACAGGTTTCCGGCCTTCGAGGCCCCGAACGGCGCGGCCGAGGTGGTTGTGTATACGGATCAGCACGAGGGCTCGTTCGGCACGCTCGCGCCGGAGCGGGCAAAGGCTCTGATGTGGGTCTGGAGGCACCGCTACGAGGAGCTGGGCGCGAGGCCAGACGTCGAGTACGTGTACATCTTCGAGAACCGGGGCGTCGAGGTCGGCGTGACGTTGCACCATCCGCACGGCCAGATCTATGCGTACCCGTTCCTGCCACCGGTGCCGAAGCTGGAGCTGGCGGCCGACGCCAGGCTGGGCGGGTGCGCGCTCTGCGAGCTGTGCAGGCGCGAGTTGGAGGACGGGCGGCGGTTGGTGTACGAGAATGAGAAGGTGGTCGTGTACGTGCCGTGGGCTGCCCGCTGGGCGTTCGAAGCGCACGTGGTCTTGCGGGCGCACAGGGCTTCGCTTGTGGAGTGCGAAGCCGCCGAGCTGGACGCCCTCGCCGATGCGTTGCAGGCCTTGGTGAGGGGCTACGACGGTCTGTTCGGGCGGCCGTTCCCGTACGTGATGGCGGTCCATCAGGCGCCGACGAGCGGAGTCTTCGGCGGCGGCAAGCGGGAGCGCGGCCCGGGGGTGGCCGGCGGCGGCGGCCACCTGCACGTCGAGTTCTATCCGCCTCTGAGGACCGCCACGAAGCTGAAGTATCTGGCGGGCTCCGAGCAGGGCGCGGGCACGTTCATCTCGGACACGCTTCCCGAGGAGTCGGCTGGTTCGCTGCGGGCGGCGATCGCGGATGCCCGCTAGCGAAGACCGCGAGGCGCGGGCGCCGGGAATGGAAACTTCTGAAACGGAGGAGACGCGCGCGCGCGCGTACGCCTCCAAAGAGAACAGCCCGACACCCCCAGACCACGTCCGAACGAAGGCGCCGGGAAGGGTGTGTTTGATCGGCGAGCACACCGACTACAACGAGGGCTTAGCCTTGGCCTTCGCGATCGCGGAGTCGGTCACGGTCGAGGCCAAGCGCCTTCAGCCGGATGAGGACGGCGAGGAAACGGTCCGGGCGCTGGCGATCGACTTCGGGGAAGAGGACGAATTCGCGCTCACGGCCCCGCCGGCCGCAACGGGCTGGCGGGCGTTCGTGCGGGGCATGGCCGCCGAGCTGGCTAAGGCCGGCCTGAGGCCGGTCGGCGCGAGCCTTCAGATCGAGGGCGGTGTGCCGCGCGGCGCCGGCCTGTCCTCGTCGGCGGCCCTCGAGGTCGCGCTCGCGCTGGCGATGCTGGCGCTGGCGGGCACTGGAAACGAGATCGGAAAGACCGACCTGGCGAGGCTGTGCTCGAGGGTCGAGAACGAGTGGGCCGGCGCGAGGACGGGTCTGCTCGATCAGCTGACCTCGCTTTACGGAGAGCCCGAAGAAGCGCTTCGGATCGACTTCAGAGACGTGAGCGTCGAGCGGGTGCCACTGCACTTGAAGGGCTGGCGTCTGGTCACCTACGACACCGGCGAGCGGCGCGAGAACGCGAACTCCGGCTACAACGAGCGGCGCTGGGAGTGCGCCGAGGCGTGCCGTTTGCTGGGCGTCAGCTCGCTGAGAGAGGCCTCTCCAGAGCAGGTCGAGCGGCTGCCCGAGCCGTTGCGTGGGCGCGCGGTCCACGTGCTCGGCGACAACGAACGTGTCGAAGCGCGCGGTGAAAGCCCTCCAGGCCGAGGACATGCAGGCTTTGGCGGGGTTGCTGAACGAGTCGCACGAGAGCTTGCGCGAGAACATGGCGATCTCGACACCGACGGTCGAGACGGCGGTAGCCATGATGCGCGCAGCCGGCGCCGCGGGCGCGCGCATCCTGGGCGGCGGCTTCGGCGGCAGCGTCTTGGCATTGCTGCCCGCGGGCGTGGCCGTGCCGTCCGGCGCGCGCGAGGTCAAGCCGTGTGGCGGCGCCAAGATCTCGTGAGGCATTGCCCTCCCGCCGCCCGCGGCGCGCAACCGCGCGCGGGGCCCAAGCCCGTAGCGAGCCTGTAGTGTCAGACGCCAGATGAGCGGGCCACGAGACCAGAACAAGCCTTTCGTGGCGATCGTTACCGGGGCCTCCAGCGGCATCGGCGAGGCGACCGCCAAGCGCTTGGCCAAGGAGCCGAACACGGCCCTCGTCCTGGTGGCCAGGCGCGGCGAGCGACTACGCGAGTTGGCGATCCAGATCGGCGAGGAGCGTGCCAGTTGGATCGGTGTCGATCTCCTCGATGAGGACGCCCCCAAACAGATCGAGGCTCACGTCAGGGACCGTCACGGCAGGCTGGACCTGCTCGTCAACAACGCCGGCGCCGCCTGGCGCAAGCCGTTCGCGGAGGGCGGCTACGAGAACGTGAAGCGCACGATGGCGATCAACTTCGACGCCCAGGTCCGGCTCACAGAGGCTTTGCTGCCGCTGTTGCGGGCTTCGGCTCCGTCGGCCATCGTCAACGTCGCCTCGACCGCGGCCAGGGTCACGCGCAAGGGGACCGGCGCTTACAGCGCCTCCAAGGCGGCTCTTGCCTCGTGGTCGGACGCGCTCTGGATGGAGGAGCTGCCGAACAGCGTCCACGTCGGCCTCGTCCTGCCCGGCTTCATCTCGACCGAGGGCTTCCCGCAGGCGGAGCTGACGGCAAAGCCTTGGACGAGGTGGGCGGTCTCGACGCCCGAGCACGGCGCCGAGGCGATCTACCAGGCCGGGGTCGGCCGCAAGGCCGAGCGTTACGTGCCGCGCGGCTATGCCCTGGCCGCCGCGATCAGGGTCCTGGCACCGGGCCTCGTCCGGCGCGCGATGGGCGGCAAGGCCGCCCAGGCGATGACCACGACGACCGCCGCCGACGTCGCCGACCGGACCAAGACGCCGGCCGGGTCTCAACGTTCGTAGACCGCGAAGAAGTCGCGGTCGTCCGGTTCCAGGTAGCGCGTGTCGGGGCGTTCCATGCCACTGAGCAGGTTGTTCGGGTCGCCGGCTCCCGGTTCGCCGTAGGTGATGAAGCTGACCCAGTAAGAGTTGATGTCCAGCTCCATCGCCCTGACGGCGCCCGCCCGGATCAGGGCTTTGGCAAGGCTCGCGACCGTCTGGTCTTCGCCGGCCGCATAGATCAGGTTGCCGCGGCTGTCGACGCCGATCCCAGAGCGCCACACGAGCACCGCGTTTTCGACCGTCGCGCCCCATTCGGAGGTATTGGCGATGTTCGGGTTCGGCTTGCCTTCGTCGACGATCAACGGCAGATTCTGGCGCGCGAACGAAACGCCGGGCGGCGCTTTGGCGCCGTAGCGCCAATCGATCACGTCGACCCTGCCGTCGCTGTAGCCGACGAGCGTGCCCTGGCCGTCGACCATCTGCGCGTAGGTGCTGCCGTGCAAGACGAACCCGCCGTGGGAGTCGCTCAGCTTGAAGCCGCTGTTGAACGTGGCCAGCACTCGTGGCCGGTGTACCGCGGGCACCTCCATCGCCCCGCGCGGAAGTTCGACCGAGGGCTCCAGGCGCCCGGGATTGAGCGCCAGCTCGACACGTTTGGGATCGATCCAGGCCAGGCCGGCGAGAACGCGCGGGTATTCGGGCTGGTCGCGGACGGTCGTCACCAAGACCGGCGGGTCGGCCCGGAGGCTGGCCCTGGTGGCATGCCATATGCCCTCCCCTGGGAGAGCCGGCTTCAGCAGCGAGGGCACTCGCGGCGGCCTGTATTCGGCCTGCGCTACCGCGCCCGCGCCGCCCGCCGCGCCCGACGACCCGCCGGCCGCGACCGCGCCGCCGATGTGCGGCAGAGACCTCAGCGTCGGGCCGCCCTTACTCGGAGCCGTGAACGTGTAGTAGATTGACTCGACCTTGGCGACAAGCCCGGCGGCGCCGTTGTCGCGCAGCCACTCGACCGTCCTGATCCCGAGAGACGAGTTGGACGGCTGGCTCATCGCGTGGCCGTAAGCGAACACGACCGGGATCAGGGCCGCCGTCGCGGCGACCAGCGCGATCCGGCGCAACCGCGTCGCTGGGCCTGGAACGTGAGGCATCGCACTGACTGTAACGAGACCCCCTATCAGGGCCAGCCAACGGGAGCTTTCGATGAACAGATTCTCACGCACGGATCGGCCGCCTTGGGCCGTCGATATGGAATCCTTGCCTCGCGTGCCATCCCCGTCTGCATTTACTGTTTCTTTAACTGATTCGCCGCGAGGGAATTAACCGATTCAGACGACCGAGTCAGCGGTAGGAAAGGAACCCGCCTCGCTGGGTCCAGCGCGGGCTGGGACGCTCGGTCTCGCGCCATCACGGACGCGGGACGGAGAGTTCGAGGCCGGAAACCCGGCGGCGCGGACCGAAGCGCTCGAGACCAGGGGCCGCGCCCATACGCTGCTGCGCGCATCCAGACCTAAGCAGTGGGCCAAGAACCTGCTGGTGCTCGCCGCCCCCTGCGCCGCCGGCGTGATCGACAAGCCGCTCGTGGCCTTCCAGGTGATGGGCGCGTTCATCATGATGTGCTTGCTCTCGAGCGCGACGTACCTGTTCAACGACGTACGCGACCGCGAGCAGGATCGTCTGCACCCAAAAAAGCGCCTGCGCCCGGTCGCCGCCGGCCAGCTTTCGCCGCGCGCCGCACTGGCCGCCGCCGGGGCCTTTGCCTGCGCCGGCCTGGCTCTTGGCGGCGCGATCAGGCCCGAGCTGGCCGCCGTCGGCTTCTCTTATCTGGCGCTGACCGGCGCCTACTCGATGTGGCTGAGGCACATCGTCGTGCTCGACATCCTGGCGATCGCCGCCGGCTTCGTGTTGCGCGCGGTGGCGGGCGGCGTGGCGACCGACATCTATTTGTCGCGCTGGTTCGTCATCGTTACGGGATGTTGCGCCGTCTTCTTGGTCGCCGCCAAGCGCTATGCCGAGCTGCGCGAGCACGCCGGCCCGGCGCCCGCACGGGCGACGCTGCGGCGCTACTCGCTCGGCCATCTGCGTGCGGTCTTGCTGACGGCGGCGACCATCGCCGTGGTCGCTTACACAGGCTGGGCGTTTACGAGGCCCGCACACGTCGCCTGGTACGGCCTGTCGATCGTCCCGCTGCTCTTGTGGCTCGGGCGTTACGCGAGCCTGATCGGGACCGGTGCTGGGCAGGCGCCGGAGGAGCTGATCCTGAGGGACCGCGTCCTCTTGGGGCTGGGCGCCGCTTGGAGCGTGCTGTTCCTCGGAGGCGTCTATGTCGGCGGTTGAGAGGTCCAGCTCGGCGCCCGACATCTCTCCGTCGGCCGCCGAGGCGCCGATCTCGGCGGTTGAGTACCAGTCGACGGCCGGGACAGTCGAGCCGATGACGACGCCTGCTGGGGCCGTCGCGCGCGGCATGCCGAACACCCGCGAGCGCGTGCTGTACGGATGGGGCCGGACCGGGGGCAGGCGCTGCCAGGTGATCGAGGCACGCGACGCCGAAGACGTCGTCCAGGTGCTTACCGCCAGTTCAGCGCGTTCGTCGGGGGTGATCGCGAGAGGCGCCGGGCGAAGCTATGGCGACGCCGCCCAGAACGCGGGCGGCTTGGTCCTGGACACGACCGGCCTCGACAGGGTCGTCTCGATCGACTACGAGCGCCGCCTGATAACCGCGCAGGCCGGGGCGAGCATCGCCGAACTGATGTCCGCGTTGGCGCCTTATGGTCTGACCCTGCCGGTGGTGCCCGGCACGCGGCACGTAACGGTCGCGGGTGCGATCGCAAGCGACGTGCACGGCAAGAACCATCACCGCGACGGCGCCTTCGCGAAGCATGTGAAGACGATCTGGCTGTGCACGCCCGCCAAAGGACAGATCGAGGTCTCAGCAGAGGAAGACAGAGACCTGTTTTACGCGACGCTCGGGGGCATGGGCCTGACGGGAGTGATCGTGCAGGCGACTTTGCGCGCCGAGCGTCTGGCCTCGCCTTTCGTGACCGCCGACATCGACCGTACAGGCTCGCTTAGCGAGACACTCGAGTCGATGGCCGGCCCCGAACGCTACCGCTACTCGGTGGCATGGCTCGACCTCTTGGCAAGCGGTCCGAGATTCGGGCGCGGGGTGATCAGCCGCGCCGACCGGACCGCGGCGGAGGAACCGAACGACGGCGCGGACTTGACGGACATCTCGAAGCGCCCGTACCTGGAGGTCCCGGAGCGCGTTCCGGCGGGGCTGCTGAGACCGGGCGGCGTGCGCGCGTTCAACGCCGCGCGCTGGCGAGCCGCGCCGCGCCGGGCGCGGGGGCAAAGGCTGGCGATGGCGCCCTACTTCTTCCCGTTGGACGCGATCTCCGAATGGAGCAGGCTGTACGGCAAGGGCGGCCTGATCCAGTACCAGCTGGCGATCCCGGCCGGCGAGGAGACCGCCCTGGAACGCTGTTTCGAGCTGATCTGTAAGCGCCGGCTGCCGGTCTATCTGGCCGTGTTCAAGCGCTTCGGGGGCGCTTTCGGCGGGCCTTTGTCGTTTCCGATCGAGGGCTGGACCTTGGCGATCGACATGCCGGCGGAGGCGCCCGGGCTGGGAGTCGCATTGGATGAACTGGACCAACTGGTCGCCGGTTGCGGCGGACGCGTGTACCTCGCCAAGGATTCGCGTCTGAGGCCTGAGACACTGAACGCGATGTATCCGGGACTAAAGCGTTTCGAGGAGCAGCGGGCTTCGGTGGATCCGGACGGGGTGCTGCGCTCGGACCTGGGCGTTCGCCTTGGGCTCTGCGGGGGCGCCCCGATCAGTTCGGGAGTGAGCCCCGGGCGACTGCTTGCGGCGAGCGGCGCCGTAGCGGACGTGGCCTCGCGGGCACGCCCTTTGGACGCCATCGAGACCGCGAAGACCGAAACGAAGGCGATCGCAAAGCGCGTGCTCCTGCTGGGCGGTACCTCGGAGATCGGCCTGGCGATCGTCAGCGCCTTGGTTTCCGAGGGCCCCTGCGTGGTCGCGCTGGCGGGACGCGATCCGCTCGCGCTGAAGGCCGCCGCCGAGCGACTGCGCTCGGCTGGATGTGGCCAGGTGAGCACGTTAAGCCTCGACGCGCTCGACACAGACAGCCACGACCAGGTCGTCGCCAAGGCGTTCGACGAGCTGGGCGGCGTCGACGTCGCGGTCGTAGCGGTCGGCGTGCTCGGCAAGCGCGAGGGACTGCCAAGCGACGCATCCGAAGCGCTGGCCACGCTTCAGACCAACCTCGTCGGCGCCGGCTCGCTGCTGATCGCGACCGCTGGACACATGCGCGATCAGGGGTCGGGCGCGATCGTCGTGCTCTCGTCCGTGGCCGCCGAGCGCCCGCGCCGAGCGGGTGCGGTCTACGGCGCGTCCAAGGCCGGCCTCGACGCGCTGGCCCAGGCGCTTGGGGACGATCTTTACGAGCACGGCGTACAGGTCCTCGTCGTGCGCCCCGGCTTCGTTTACACCCGCATGACCGAAGGCCTGAAGCCGGCGCCCTTGGCGACCACGCCCGAGATCGTCGCGAAGGCGACGCTCGCCGGCCTCGACCGCCGCGCGCACACCGTCTGGGCCCCGGCGGCTTCGCGCTGGCTGATGCTGGCGCTCAGGTTGCTGCCAAGGCCGATCTTCAGGAAGATCGAGCGATGAGCGCGACCAGGCCGTCGCGGTCCAGCGCATCGGAGCGGCCAGCCCGCCACCCGAAGCGGCCGCCCATCACCGGTCGGCCCGGCGCCGAGGCGACCGACGCGGACATGCCTACCGTGGAGCTGCGTCCCGTCGACCGAAGCGCTTACGAAGGGCCGGCCGATCTCTCGATGCTGCGCGCGCGCAGGCGGGCGGCGCGGCGGCGCAGTCGTCTCGCCAGGCTGGATGTCGCCATCGGCGTGCTCGCGGCGATCGTGCTCTTGGTGGTCTCCCCCGGCTTGGCGATGACGGCCGTGATCGCGATCGGCTTGCTGGTGGCGTGCGCCGTGTGGTTCGCCGCCGAGCGCAGGCTGCGTAGGCGCCCGCCCGCGAAGCGCACGCGCGCGCGCACGGACGGCTTCCCGACTGGCACAACCGACGTGCGCTGACGAGCGGCCGCAGGCGCGGAAGTGACCCGGCGTCGCGAGGACCGCGACCCGGCGCCGCGAGGACCGCGACCCGGCCTGAGCAAGGCGCCGAACAAGGTACCCGGCTTTTCCGTACGATCGAACGGTCCGCAGTTGACACGAAGTAAGGAGGATGCAGCAATGGGAGCCCAAGAGAACAAGCAGACGGCGCGCGATGCCTACGAGGCGTTCGGACGTGGCGACGCCGAGGGCGCGATGCGCGACATCGACGACTCGATCGAGTGGAACGTGCGCGGCGAGAACACGTTGACCGGTACATACCGCGGCAAGCAACAGGTCGGCGAGCTTTGGGGCAAGTTCGTCAGCAACGGCTTTCGCACCGAGCCCACGGAGTTCATCGCTGACGGCGACAAAGTGATCGTGCGCACCGCGGCCTCGCTTGGCGGTGAGACGATCGAGAACGTCGACGTGCTGACCTATGACGGCGCCGGCAAACTCGTCCAGTTCGACACGTTCGGCGACCCGAAGGTAGCCGACCGGGTGTTCGCTGGCTGACGAAAGGTCCCTCTATGTAGTGCGCTTGAGACGTCGCGCCGCGCGCCTGAGCGATAGCACGAGCAGCACGAGCACCGACACCGGCATGACCCACCAGGCAGCGACTCCCGCCGCGGCGATGAGCGCTGTCAGACCGAGCGCAAACGTGACCCCGATCGCGGTGCGCCAATCGTCGCCCACGACGAAACCCCAAACCGCGAGGCCGAATTTCTGGATCCGGCTCACGCGCCCGCCGTTGCCCGGTCTACGGTCTCGGCGGGCGTGGCCTCGGGCCGGTCGCCAAGTACCGAATGCGTGGAGCGGCTCAGCGTGTGGACCATCGCGAGGGCGAGGACGAGGATCCCCGGGATGATCGCCAGCAGAGCGACATCACCGCCCGGCCAGCTCGCGCCGGCGCCCTCGGCGCCCCAGAACATCCCGAACGAGCTGAGCATGACACCGACCCCGAACTTCATCGTGTTCTCGGGCACATTTGCCAACGGCGCCCTCGCGACGACACCAACGAGGACAACCACCACGATCGCCAAGCCGGCGGCGGCCGCCGCCAGGCCGACGCGACCCTGGTTGGCGCCGAACGTGAGCACTATGAACGCGACCTCGAGGCCCTCGAGCAGGACCCCTTTGAAGGAGACCGCGAACGAGTAGCCGTCGAAACCGTCGCGCCACCGGCCCGCCGCGAGCGCCGCCTCAATCTCCTCGACGTAGATCTCGCGCTCATCGTGCTTAGCCTTCAATTTCGCCGCCCGCAGGATCGCCTTTTGGAGCCATTGCAGCCCAAAGATCAACAGCAGGCCGCCCACGACCACCCGCAGCATTCCTATCGGCAGCCCGGTGAGCGCCGGGCCGAGCACGGCCACGATCGCCGCGAGCGTGAACGTGGCGGCGGCGACGCCGCTCAGCGTCGAGCGCCAGCTGCGCGTCGTGCCTACCGCAAGGACGATCGTCAAGGCCTCGACCGCCTCGACCGCGCAGGCGAAGAAGACCGCCAGGGCGAGCCCGATCTCGGTGGCGCTCATGTTGTCGGTCGTCGTTCTTGAAGATCCATGGCTTGCTCCATTGTGAGCGCATCCCAAGCGCAGCCGGCGTTAGCTGGGCCTGAGGTCCTCGACCCGGCACGGGCAGTCCACCAGACCGAAGATCTCTGGGTCTCCGGTCAGGAGCACGAGATCGTGGGCCGCGGCGGTCGTGACCGCAAAGCAGTCCCCGAGCGCGATCGACGCCCGGGCCTTCAGGCGAGCGACCTCGATCATCCGGGCCGTCCCCGGCAGGTCGAGCGCGAGCGCGGCCCGCAGGTCTCGGAGCGTCTCATCGGCCACCGCTTGCCCTTGGTCGCGTGACACTCGGTAGTAGACGTCCACGAGATTGACCCAGCTCACGACCGGGCGATCGGCGAGCGATTCCTCGACCCTGGAGAGCGCAGGCTCCTCGCCGTCCAGCCAGGCGAGGACCGCCCAGGAGTCCAAGCAGACGCTCACCGAGGTTCGTTGGCCCGATCTTCGAGCAGCCGCGCCGCCATCCCCGTCTTTGCGAACCGCCCGCCGAGGCGTGTCGGAGAGCGTCGGGCGACGAGCACGATCTCCGAGTCGCGGAACTCGAAGTCGACTTCGTCACCGGGCTGCAAACGAGCGCGGTCCCGCAGCGTCTTCGGGATCACGACCTGCCCCTTTGCGCCTATCTTGCCAGTCATACTTTGTGAGTATAACGATAAGCTGGGCTCGCCGGGCACCCTCCCGGATGCGCGCCAGCTGCGGCCGACGACTGCTGCTGAGGGGTTGAATCACTGCTGCTGTTGTTGTTGCATGTAGCGCAACATGCTACAGTTTAGGCGTGCTCAGCCCCACCGACATCTACGTCCTCGCCGGCGCGCTTGCGAAGGATGGCGAGGGAGTGACCCTGCGACAGCTCGCGGGGGTGCTGTATGTCGACCATACCCTCGTGCATCGTGCGCTCAGGCGCGCCGAGGCGGCGGGGCTCTACAGGTCGGACTCCAAGACCGTCAACCGCGCCAACTTCGAGGAGTTGATCGCCCACGCGGGGCGCTTCATCGCGCCCGCGCGACTCGGTGAGCTGACCCGCGGAATGCCAGCGGCATGGGCCGCCGAGCCGATCTCCAACATCATCCGCCAGCCCGCACAAGAGCCGCCCCCAGTTTGGCCCGACGCGCGAGGCAGCGTGCGGGGCCAAGCACTTGAGCCGCTGCACCCAGCCGCGGTGCGGGCAAGCCGGGAATCGCCAGCGCTCGCGGAACTGCTGGCGATCATCGACTCGCTGCGGGCAGGCGACGTCCGCGTGCGCAAGCTCGCCGCTGACTCGCTGCACGAGACACTCCGGCGCCCGGCCGAGCAGACAGCGGCGGCATGAGTATCGGGCTGCTCGAGACCGCCGCCACGGCCCTCGGGCTCCTCCTCGATGAGGTCGTCTTCCTCGGCGGCGCGAGCATCCAGCTATGGCTCAGCGATCCTGGCGCACCACCGGCACGAGCCACCGACGACGTCGACGTGATCAGTGCCATCACCACCCGTAACGGCTACTACCTCTTCGGCGAGCGACTACGCGCACGCGGCTTCAACGAGGCCAGCGACTCACCCATCATCTGTCGCTGGCGCCACTCGGAAACCGGTCTCCTACTCGACGTCATGCCCCTCGATGAAGATGTGCTTGGCTTCTCGAATCCCTGGTATCAGCACACCATCGAGACCGCCACCGATCGGGCGCTGCCATCCGGCGCCAACATCCGCGCGGCGACCCCTCCCAGCATCATCGCCACCAAGATCGCCGCCTGGCACAGCCGAGGCAAAGGCGACATGCTCACCAGCCTGGACCTCCACGACATCCTCATCCTCATCGACGGCCGGCCCGAACTGCCAGACGAAATCGGCACAGAACCAGACGAGCTCCGTGCCTACATCGCATGCGAACTCGCCACTCTCCGCACAGACCCATACTTCCCCTACCTAATCGAGAGCGCGCTGCACGACTACGGACAACTCACCACGCCACGCGCCGAACAGCTCCGCCAACAAATCGACACGATTGTCGCGGCGGGCTGAGATGGCGGGTCGAGCTACGCCATACGAGCAAAACGGAGGGGGGGAGATTCGAACTCCCGGTACGCCAATCAGACGCACAACGCTTTTCGAGAGCGCCGCATTCAACCACTCTGCCACCCCTCCAGGGCGACGGGCTCCAGGCTAGTAGATCGACGCGGCCATCATCACCGCCGCGAAGCAAAGAAGTCGCTCAGCAGCTGGCCGCAATCCGGGGCCAGCACGCCCGAAAGGACCTCCTCAGGCCTGTGGTTCAAACGCCGGCCAATGTCGGACCCCGCGCCGAGCACGTCCAGCACGCTGCCGCAGGCGCCGGCCTTGGGGTCGGTCGCGCCGAAGACGAGCCTGGGGACGCGCGCCAACACGATCGCGCCGGCGCACATCGTGCAGGGCTCGAGCGTTACGTACAGCTCGCAGTCGAGCAAACGCCATGTGCCGAGAGCGCGCGCGGCCTCGCGCAGCGCCAGGATCTCGGCGTGGGCGGTCGGGTCCTCGCGCAGCTCGCGCTCGTTGTGGGCGCCCGCCAAGATCTCGCCGTGGTAGACGATCACCGCGCCGATCGGCACGTCGTCGTGCTCGAGCGCCAGCTTGGCCTCGCGCAAGGCCAACCTCATGAAGTAGACGTCCTGTTCGGAGCGCTCGGTTAGCGGGTCTGAAGTGTTCATGGGGCAAAGGCAGGATGATTACGCAAAGGGACCATGCATCCAAACGAGGCAATCCGATCCGAGCGGCCACGCCCGCTCGCGCAGAGCGCTGTGCGAGCGGCGCTCGCGGCGTTTGCCGTGCTCGCGCTCCTGCTCGGTGCGAGCCTGCGACCCGGACTCGCCTCGGCCCGCCTGATCGGACGTCCCGGCGACCCGATCGCCCACGCGGCCGAAGCGCCAGCCCAGGCGGCCGAAGCGCCCACCCGCGCAACTGAAGCGCTGGCCCCGACGAGTGAAGCGCCTGCCGCGACAGGCGAACCGGCGCCGACGAGCGGCCTGATCCCAGACGACACCGGCATCCCCGGCCAGGGCGGCGCGCCCGGCGACTGGCGCTCAGCTCAGTGGAACTTCGCCGGCCAGTTCGGTGTAAACGCGCCGCGGGCCTGGTCGAACGTCGCCGGCGAGGGAGCGACCGGGGGCAACGGCGTGATCGTAGCGGTGCTCGACACGGGCGTCGCATACGCCAACCGCTGGCCTTACCGCCGCTCGCCGGACTTCAGCAAGTGGGCTTTCGTCAAGGGCTACGACTTCATCGACCACAGCCAGTACCCGAACGACCGCAACGGCCACGGCACGTTCGTGGCCGGCACGATCGCCGAGGCGACGAACAACAGATACGGGCTGACCGGCCTTTCGTTCGCAGCCAAGATCATGCCGATCAGAGTGCTCGACAGTGAAGGCGAAGGCGACGCCTCGACGATCGCCGAAGGCGTGCTGTTCGCGGTCAAACACGGCGCCAAGGTGATCAACTTGAGCCTCGAGTTCTCGCCGGGCGTGACCGCCAGCGACATCCCCGAGCTGATGAAAGCTCTGCGCTACGCCTACCACCACAACGTCGTCGTCGTGGCGGCGGCGGGCAACGAGGGTCGCACGGGGGTCGACTATCCGGCCAAGGCTCCGCACGTGATCGCGGTCGGCGCCACCACCGAACACGGCTGCCTGGCCAGCTACTCCAACGACGGCCCAAACTTGACGCTTGTAGCTCCGGGCGGAGGCGCCGACGCCAACATACCGGGCGACCCCAACTGCCAACCCGAACTGCCGCCTGGAAGGGACATCTTCCAGATGACGTTCACCGGCTCCTCCCCACGTGTGTTCGGGTTCCCGGACGGCTACGAGGGCACCTCGATGGCCACCCCCGACGTCGCGGCCTCAGCCGCCCTGATCATCGCCGGCCGCGTGCTCGGCCGCAAACCGACCGTGTCTCAGATCACGAGCCGGCTGCGAACCACGGCGCGCAAGCTCGGCGGACCGTCGGACGGTGGGCTCTATGGGGCGGGGCTGCTCGACGCGGGGGCCGCCACGGCGCCGGTGACGGCCACGGTGGCGACGGCGTATATACGTAAGTAGTTTTCAATAAATATAAGACACTTCCTGCGAGTCGCCTATCCTGCGGGCGATGTCGACTCAATACATCTTCACGATGCACGGGCTCTCGAAGGTGCACCCGCCTGACAAGACGGTCCTCGAGAACATCACGCTCGCCTTCTATCCGGGCGCCAAGATCGGCGTGCTCGGCTACAACGGCGCCGGCAAGTCGACCCTCTTGCGGATCATGGCCGGCTCAGACCAGGAGTACAGGGGCGAGGCCCAGCTGGCCCCCGGCGCGAGCGTCGGGATGCTCGCCCAGGAGCCGGGCCTCGACGAGACCAAGGACGTGAAAGGCAACGTCGAGGAGGGCGTCGCCGAGACCAAGGCCTTGCTCGACCGGTTCAACGAGCTGGCCGCCGACTACTCGGAGGAGAACGCCGACGAGTTCGCCAAGATCCAGGCCCAGATCGAAGCGGCCGACGCCTGGAACCTCGACACCAAGCTCGACTACGCGATGGACGCCTTGAGGCTGCCGCCGCCAGACGCCGACATCAGCAAGCTCTCCGGCGGCGAGCGCCGGCGGGTGGCGCTGTGCCGGCTCCTGTTGAGCGCCCCTGACCTGTTGCTCCTTGACGAGCCCACCAACCACCTCGACGCCGAGTCGGTCGCCTGGCTGGAGCAGCACCTGGCCGAGTACAAAGGCACGATCGTCGCCGTAACCCACGACCGCTACTTCCTGGACAACGTCGCCGGCTGGATCCTCGAGCTGGACCGCGGCAAAGGCATCCCCTATGAAGGCAACTACTCGAGCTGGCTCGACCAGAAGCAGAAGCGCCTCGACCAAGAAGAGCGAGCCGAGAAGGGCAGGCGCAGGACGATCGCGGCCGAGCTGGAGTGGGTCAGGGCCAACCCGAAAGGCAAACGCACGAAATCGAAGGCCAGGTTGGCCCGCTACGAGGAGCTGCTCGCCGAAGATCGCAACGTCAAGCTCGAGGATGTCCAGATCCACATCCCGCCGGGCCCGAGGCTGGGCGAGAAGGTCTTGAGCGTCAGCGATCTGCGCAAGGGCTTCGGCGATCGGCTCCTGATCGAGGACCTCAGCTTCGAGTTGCCGAGGGCCGGGATCGTCGGCGTGATCGGCGCCAACGGCGCCGGCAAGACGACCCTCTTCAAGATGATCTCAGGCGTTGAGCAGCCCGACGACGGGACACTCGAACTGGGCGACACCGTGCAGCTGGCATATGTCGACCAGTCGCGCGACGCTCTTGACCCGAACAAGAGCGTCTGGGAGGAGATCTCCGAAGGGCTCGACCAGCTGCAGGTCGGCGAACGGTCCGTCAACTCCAGGCAGTACACGGCCGGCTTCAACTTCAAGGGCTCAGACCAGCAGACCAAGGTCGCCAAGCTCTCCGGCGGCGAGCGCAACAGAGTCCACCTCGCCAAGCTCCTGAAGAGCGGCGGCAACCTCTTGCTCCTGGACGAGCCCACCAACGACCTCGACGTCGACACTTTGCGCGCCCTCGAGCAGGCCCTGCTCGGCTTCGCCGGCTGCGCGGTCATCATCAGCCACGACCGCTGGTTCCTGGATCGCGTCGCCACGCACGTGCTCGCGTTCGAGGGCGACTCTCAGGTCGTCTGGTTCGAAGGCAACTTCGACGCCTACGAGGAGCATCGCCGCGAACGCCTTGGCGCCGCCGCCGACAGGCCCCACCGCCTGACCTACAAGCGGCTCGTGCGCGGCTGAGGCCGGCCCGGTAAGCTCCGTTTCACGACGCAACTTACTTGCGCGCGCGCGAAACCACCCGACAAAGGAGCCGGCAATGGCCGATTACACCGCTAAGCAGATCGACGAGATGGAGGGCGCCTTCGGCGGCGGTCTCAAGAAGGCGAGGGCCGAGCTTGGTGTCGAGTCCTTCGGAATGCAGGTCGTCGACCTGCCCCCGAACTACGCCGACTATCCCGAACACGACCATGCCGGCGACGGCCAGGAGGAGGTCTACTCGGTGATCAAGGGCTCCGGCGAGATCGACGTCGAAGGTGAACGGATTCCGCTGACGCCCGACGTCATGGTCAGGGTCGGTCCGGCCAGCAAGCGCAAGCTGTACGCCGGCGCCGAAGGCATGCGCGTCCTGGCCCTCGGCGGCACCCCCGGCGCGGCCTACGAGGCGGCTGAATTCACAGAATTGTCGGCCTAACGCTCGAAGGAAACGTCCCCGCCCAGCCTGAGCGCGGCCGCCGCGATCAGGCGGGCGGCGGCGTGGACGTCGTCGAGCTGGACCAGCTCGACAGGCGAGTGCATGTAGCGCAACGGGATCGACACGAGCGCGGTCGGGATGCCGGCCCTGGCGAGGTGCACAGCGTCGGCGTCGGTCCCGGTCGCGCGTCCGGAAGCCTCGACCGTGAATGGGATCTTCTCGGCGCTCGCCGTGTCGTAGAGCAGCTCGAACAGCTTCGGATGGATCGTCGAGCCCCTCGTCACGACCGGGCCCGAGCCGAGCGCGTGCTTGCCCAGCTCCTTGATCTCGATCCCAGGCGCGTCGGTCGCGTGGGTCACGTCGATCACGATCGCCGCGTCCGGCTCCAACCCGAAAGCGCTCGTACGCGAACCGCCGAACGTGATCTCCTCCTGGGCGACCGCCACAGCAGCGACCTCCCACTCCGCGCCGCCCGCTTCGGCGACAAGGCGCGCTGCCTGTAGCGCCACGAACGAGCCGATCCTGTTGTCCAGAGCCCGCGACACCAAACGTCCGCCCAATAGCTGGATCGGCTCGGCGTCGATCACCGCCACGTCGCCGACCCGCACTTGCTCGCGCGCCTGCGAGCCGTCGGCCGCGCCGATGTCGATGTGCAAATCCTTCAGCTCCGCGACCTTCTTGCGGTCCTCGTCGCGCAGCAAATGGACCGGCTTCTTGCCGACAACGCCTTTCACCTGGCCCCCCTTCGTGGACAGCACGACGCGCTGGCCGACCAAGATCTGGGCGTCCCAGCCGCCGACCGGCCCGAACCAGAGGTAGCCGTCATCGTCGATGTGGTTCACGATCAGCCCGATCTCGTCGATGTGGCCCATCACCAACAGCCGCTTCGGCGTGTTCTCGAAGCCGTGCTTCGGCGCCACCAGGGCCAGAGGCGTGCCCATCACGTCGATGCTCGCCTTGGCGAACTCCTCCGCGGCGTCCCGCCAGACAGCGGCCGGATCGGTCTCATAGCCGGACGGCCCCTTCGCGCTCAGCAGGTCGTTCAGGAGCTTGGGCACGGCCGGCGGCGGCCCGTCCCGCCGGGGCTCGGCTCCCTCAGAGCCTGTCTCATCCGGACCTCCGGTCATGCGGCCAACAGCATACGCAGCACGTACTTCAAGATGCCGCCGTGCCGGTAATAGTCGGCCTCGCGCGGAGTATCGATCCTTACTTTCGCCTCGAACTCGACCCGCTCGCCGGACGGACGCCTTGCTTTGATGGTGACTGTGCGCGGCGGCGATCCACCGGCGTTCATCGGCTCCGCAAGGCCCCCGATCGTGAACTCCTCTACCCCTGTCAGCTCCAGCGCCTTTGCCGACTCGCCGTCCGCGAACTGCAACGGCAGCACGCCCATCCCGATCAGGTTGGACCTGTGGATGCGCTCGAATGACTCGGCGATCACCGCCCTTACGCCCAGCAGGCGCGTGCCCTTGGCGGCCCAATCGCGCGACGAGCCCGAGCCGTACTCCTTGCCGGCCAGCACGACCAGCGGCACGCCCTCCGCGATGTATCTCATCGCGGCGTCATAGATCGACATCTGCTCACCGTCTGGCAAATGCCGCGTCACGCCGCCCTCCGGAAGCGGCCCCCACTCATTTCCCGGCCCGCCTTGGCCCTGCCCGCCTTGCCCGGCCGCCAGCAGGTTGCGCAGCCTGATGTTCGCGAACGTGCCCCTCATCATCACCTCGTGGTTGCCGCGCCTTGACCCGTATGAATTGAAGTCGCGCGGGGCGACCCCCTGCTCCCGCAGGTATGTCCCGGCCGGCCCGTCGCGCTTGATCGCGCCCGCCGGGGAGATGTGGTCGGTCGTGACGCTGTCGCCGAGCAGCGCCAGCACCCTGGCGTTCTCGATGTCCGTTACCGGCTCCGGCTCGGCCGGCATGTCCTCGAAATAGGGCGGCAGCCGCACGTACGTCGAGTTCTCGGCCCACTCGAAGCGCTCGCCGCCAGGGACCGGCAGGCCGTTCCAGCGCTCGTCCCCGGCGAACACCTCGCCGTAGCTGCTCCTGAACATGTCCGCGCGCACCGCCTCCCCCACGGTGGCCGCGACCTCGTGCTCAGAGGGCCAGATGTCACGCAGATACACGTCTTCGCCGTCTCCGTCCTGGCCGAGCGGATCGTTGATCAGGTCGATGTCCATCGTGCCGGCGATCGCGTAAGCGACGCACAGCGGCGGCGAGGCCAAGTAGTTCATCTTCACGTCCGGGTTGATCCGGCCCTCGAAGTTGCGGTTGCCCGACAGCACCGACACGACCGCCAGATCGCCCTCGCCGACCGCCTCCGAGATCTCCGCCGGCAGAGGCCCGGAGTTGCCGATGCAGGTCGTGCAACCGTAGCCGACCAAATTGAAGCCCAACCCCTCCAGGGCCGGCGTCAGACCCGCGCGATCCAGGTATTCGGTGACGACCTTCGAGCCCGGCGCCAGCGAGGTCTTGACCCAAGGCTTCGACTTCAAGCCCCTCGCCAAAGCGTTCCTCGCGAGGATGCCGGCGCCGACCATCACCGACGGGTTCGACGTGTTCGTGCAGCTCGTGATCGCCGCGATCACGACGTCACCGTGGTCGACCTCGAACGTCTGGCCGTCCATCTTGACGGTCCTGGCGGTGCCGTTGTGTGGGAGCGCGGTCGCGGCGGCGGTGGCGGCAGCAGCGCCCGCACCGACGACCACACCCGTACCGGCACCGCCCGCGGACGGCTGTGGCTGGGCGGCGGCGCCCAACGGCCCATGCCCGGGTTCGCCGCCGGCCGGCGGGTCCGACGCCGGGTAAGACTCCGCGATCCCCTCGTCCTGGGCGTCGGCTTGGTCGCCGTCGCTGGGCACGTAGTCGAGCAGGGCCTCCTCGAAGATGGCCTTAGCCTTGCTCAGGGGGACCCTGTCCTGGGGGCGCTTTGGGCCGGCGAGGCTCGGCTCGATGGTCGCGAGGTCCAACTCGAGCGTGTCCGAGAAGGTCGGCTGCTCGGAGTCTTGGTCGTGCCACAGGCCCTGCGCGCGCGCGTAAGCCTCGACGAGGGCCAACTGCTCGGGCTGGCGGCCGGTCAGCTCCAGGTATTTGATCGTCTCGGCGTCGATCGGAAAGATCGCGCAGGTCGAGCCGAACTCGGGCGACATGTTGCCGATCGTCGCCCTGTCCGCGATCGGCAAGGCCGCCACACCGGGGCCATAGAACTCGACGAACTTGCCGACCACTCCCTTTGCGCGCAGCAGCTCGGTGACGGTCAGAACCAGGTCGGTGGCGGTGGCGCCCTCGGGCAGCTCGCCATACAGCTGGACGCCCAAGACCTGTGGGATCAGCATCGACATCGCCTGGCCGAGCATCGCCGCCTCGGCCTCGATCCCGCCCACGCCCCAGCCGAGCACGCCCAGTCCGCCCACCATCGTCGTATGCGAGTCGGTGCCGACCAAGGTGTCCGGGTAGGCCTTGGCCAGGCCCTCCTCGACGCCGTCGTGATGCTCTCCCGCGGCCCGTACGCGCGCGCGCGTACGGCCACTTTCAGAGACATCGCTCGGGCCCGGGAAGACAACCCGGGCGAGGTACTCGATGTTGACCTGGTGCACGATCCCGGTATCGGGCGGCACGACCGCGAAACGGTCGAACGAGAGCTGGCCCCAGCGCAGGAACGCGTAACGCTCGCGGTTGCGCTCGAACTCGTAGTCGGCGTTGACTTTGAAGGCGTCGCGGGTGCCGAAGGCGTCGACCTGGACGGAGTGGTCGATCACCAGCTCGGCGGGCGCGAGCGGATTGATCTGAGCGGCGCTGCCGCCCATCTTGACGATCGCGTCGCGCATCGCCGCCAGGTCGACGACGGCGGGTACGCCAGTGAAGTCCTGCATCAGGACCCGGGCCGGCGTAAACGCGATCTCGACGCTCGGCTCGGCCTTGGCGTCCCAGCTGGCAAGGGCTTCTACGTCGCCGGCCGTAACCGAGCCGGAGCCCTCGTTGCGGAGCAGGTTCTCGAGCAATATCTTCAGCGAGAACGGCAGCCTGGCGACGTCGAAGCGCTCCTGGAGGGCATCGAGCTTGAAGATCTCGTAACTGGAGTCGCCGACGTCGAGTACGTCTTTGGCGCCGAAGCTGTTCGGGTGCATGCCCTGGAGTCTATGAAGCCCCCCGTACGGCGCGGCCTACAACGCCCGGACGACGCGACCCTTGCCTTCTCTCTTCGAGCGCAGCAGGGCGGTGTCGCAGGCCTGTAGCAAAGCGTCGGTGCTCATCGGCGCCTGCCACTGGGCGGCGCCGATGGACGCGCCCACGGCTGGGAGGCCCTCGTGCGCGGGCAGATCGCCAAGGCGCTGCAGTATCCGGCCGGCGGCCGCGGCGGCGGAGTCGAGGTCGGCGTTGGGCAGGATCACGACGAACTCGTCGCCGCCGTAGCGAGCGACGCGGTCGAAGGCCCGGACCTCGCCGGCCAACGAGTGGCAGACGTCACGCAGGACGGCGTCCCCGGCCGGATGGCCGTAGCGGTCGTTGACGAGCTTGAAGTTGTCGAGGTCGATCAACAGGCAGGAGAGCAAGCCGCCGGTGCGCATCGCCCGGCCGATCTCCTCTTGCAGGCGACGGCGCATGGCGCGGTGGTTCAGGCAGCCGGTGACGGGGTCGGTGCCCGCCTCGGCCCGCGCATAGACGAGGGCAAGGGCGGTCCCGGCCTGCTCGACGAGGGTGCTGGCCAGCTCGACGGCGGCGGCGGTGTAGGCGCCGGCCGAACCGGCCTCAGAACGGCGCACAAGCACGACGACGGCTTCGACTTGGCCGGCGATCAGCAGCGGCAGGAGCAGGGCGCAGGCGGCCTCGCCGGTCTGCGAAAGGCGGGGAAGAGAGGCGGCCAGCTCGTTGGGGTCGGCCGCGAGGAAGGGGCGGGCGCTGCTCGCGACCCAGCTGATCCCGGCGGGACGAGCGGCGAGCGGCGAGAGGTAGCTGAGGCGCCCGTCGCCCTCGAACAGATAGACGACGACCGGCTCCTCTTCGGCGGGCGCTCCGGCGAGGCGGTGGATGTGGACCTCGTCGGCGCCGGGGGTAAGCAGCAGCTCGCGGGCCAAGCCTCTGAAGATCGCCTCTTCATCGCCCGCGCCGTCGGCGAGAAGCGTGAGGCGCCGGACGCCGGCGAGCAGCGGATCGACGCCCCGGTCGGCGTCGGGTGCGGGCTGAGCGAAGGCGTCCATACCTGTCGTACTCACAGGCTGGAATGTAGCGGTCGAACATGAAGCTGTGTGAAGAACCTGGTGCATGCGGCTGGCGCGCACGCCGAGCCGGCGGGGCTGGTGACGTGGGCGACCGAATCCCGCTAGCGGCGCCGGAACCTGGCCGAGGTCGAAGCCTTCGAGCCGGCAAGGCCCGGAGAGCTGGGCCTGAAGGCGACACGGGCATTGACGTTAAGGCGCTTGTGGTGGCGCAGCGCGCGCAGGCCGGCACGCGAGAGCGGGATCGCGACCGTGAAGGTCTTGGCGGAACGGAAGGAGCGGTGGACGGTGCGCAGATCCTTGCCGGAGACGGACGTGCGGCCGGCGACGAGCGTGCGCAGGCGAAGTACGAGCGTGTGCGCGTGGACGTGTTTGCTGAGGATGCGAACGCCGCAGCCGCCGACGGAGATGCGGGTGCTCTGGTCGAGTTTGGCGCCGTTCTGGCCGACGATCGCGGTGGGCGCGAGCAGTTTGGCGGTACAGAGATTGGCGGTGGCGGTGAGCGCGGAGTGCGGGCCGACGGGCAATTCGAGGGTGAAGCTGGAGATCGGGGCGTCGGGAATCGCGGCGAACGTGGAGCTGGTGACGCCGTTCTTGATCTGGGTGTTGCCGGTCAACTCGATCGTGACGTTGTTTCCTTCGAGCACGAGATCGAGGTCGGGGAAGGAAAGGCCGCCATGGGAAACGAGGTAGGCCGAGCCTGTCAGCTTGTTCGGCAGTACGGGGGTCGTGACCGTGGCCCTGCCGACTTCGGAGCCGAGCGGGCGGCAGTCGACCGGGTTGGCCGCGAAGACCGCTTCGGGACAGGCCTTCTGAAGGGTGGTCAGGCGCGAGGGAAGCTGCTTGGGCAACTGGACGACGACCGAGCGCGGGTTGGCTTCGTGGGGGCGTTGAGTGAGCGTGGCCTTCAAGCTGGCTCCCCCCAGTTTGGAGGTGTGGGCGTTCGTGGAAAGCGTGAAGGAGGGCTTGAAGGGGAGCGCCGCGCAGTTGGTTGCAAGGAAGGGGGTAGAGAGAGTTTGGGTGGAACCGAACGTGGAGGTGATGGTGGTTTCGTAAGCACGTGGATCGCAACCAGTCGGGTTGAACATGAAGTTGGGCTTCTCGACGGATACTGAGAGCGTGCGCAGGCGGAGAGGCACGCCGGCGACGATCGTGGGGATGTTGGCGGCAACGCTGACGCGGGCGGTGTGGGGGTCGACGGAGATGGAGGCCCTGGTGAGGACGCAGTCGCAGGGACCCGAGCCGAAATCGAACGGGCCGGCGGCCGCGGGGACGGGGATCGAGAGGCCGTAGGGTGCGCCGTTATAAGGGCCTGACAGGTAGGCGGGCCCGGTGAATGAGTACGGTTCGGAGCCTGAGCCGACCGTGGCGGTGGCGGTGCCGATCTTGCTCGTGGACGGGCAGGTGCCGAGGCCGGCTTGTGGTTCGGGGCAGAGCGTGACGGCGGGGATGTCGGCGAGCAGGCCCTCGGGGAGCGTGGTCTTGACGTGAGCAAGGTATTGCTGGCCGCCGGCCCGGGTGAGCTTGAAGGTGAGGTTCGTGTGGGCGCCGGCGTTCGGGCTGGAGACGGTGGCGGTCTGGGAAAGGGAGAAGGGCAGCGGCGAGGGGCAGCCGGTGGCGGCGAACGGTTCGGAGCTGAGCGCGTCGGCGAGGCCGGTATATGGCGTGAAGAGCGATTCGGCGTGGCCGGTTTCGCAGACCAAGGGATTGGCCAAGGGCGCGCGGGGGCCGCCGTTGAGCGTTAGGATCACGTCGCTGAACGGTAGGGCCGGGTTTTCGGTGAAAGTCGCCGTCAGGCGGCCACTGCCGGAATCGGCTTGAACGGAGCCCTGCAATCTGACCGACACTCCGGCGGCGCTCTCGGCGTCGAGATAAACCGTGAACGGGGGGACCTTGATCGGTCCGCCGGACGGGTTGCCGAGGTAGACGTTGCCGGTGAGCGAGTGCGGCGGCAGGTCGGTTTCGATCGCGACGGTACCGATCTGGGAGCTGGCGGGGCAGGTCACGGCCTTGGCTTCGCCGATCGCGATCTGGCTTGGCGAGCAGGCGTCCAGGCCGTTGGCGGCAGGCGGGTCGAGTGTGAGACCTTCGGGCAGCTTCACCTGGACGTCGCGGATCGTTGAGGTGTTGATTTCTGAGGCGCCGACATATTGATGGGCGCGCACGTCGACCGTGACGCCGTCCGGTTCGTCGGTGGTTGAGACGGCGGGCGTGATCGAGGTGGTCGGTTTGAACGGGATCGCGTCGCAGCCTGAGGCGCCGATCGGCGTTTTGGTTTTGGTCTGCGAGATTTCACCCGCGTAGGATTCGACTTCGAGGTAGGAGATCGTGCTGGACGAGCATTCGCTGGGCAGGGTCAAGAAGTTGCCCTGGCCGGCTTGGCCGTTGAAGTTGAGCTGAGATGAGAGAACGATCAGCGGCGCTTTGACGCCGCCGAGGATGCCGGCTTCGTCGGGGACGTTGTTGATTTCGAAGTACTCGTGGTAGTCGCCTGAGGGAACGCCGCGGGCAGCGAGCGCTGTTTCTTTGGCCCAGCTGACGTGGCCCTGTAGGAATAGATGCACGGGAGTAACCAGTTCGCCGGCCGGTTCGACGGCGATGCCGAAGTCGAGCGGCAGCCCGGCCGGCGCGGCCAGGTTGTAGACGGTGCCGCTCAGCTTCGGCAGCAGCAGCGGCAAACCGGGGATCGCTTCGAGAGCGGCTTCCATTTCGGTCGTCCCGACCACAGTTTCGGATGAGCATTCCGACGGATCTTTTTCGAAGGTGGCGACCGGACACGCCGGGAGTGCCCGCGGGTCGGCGGCCAGGCCGGGGGGCACGTCAACGCGGATGCGGCGCAATGGCGAGCCTTCGGCTTTGGCGCCGGAATGGTTGAGCGTGAACTTGGTGATGCCCCACGGCGGATGGCCGGCCGCCTGGGTGAAGGCTTCGCTCGGGTTTTTCTCGAACGAGGCGTACGTGCAGGTCGTGTTATTGCAGGTGCCGGCTTCGAAGTGTTCTTCGGTGACGCCGAAGGAGGCGTCGGCGACGGCGGGCACGGACAGCACGAGGAGGAGCGAGGCATAGAGCGCGGCCGACAGCGAGGTCCGGCGTGCGACGAGCTTGGCTGTGCGTAGGACGACCCACATGAATACCTCCCCTAACCTTGTGGCTGGAAAACGGCTACCCGGATTGGGCCCTTTTCAATCGCAAGACGGGCGCGCGGGCCTCAGGGCGCTGACCCCCGGAGACCGCGGACGCGGCCCCCGGGGAACGGCGGGCGTGGGGCTAGCCGAAGCGGACGGTTACGTAGGTGACGGAGGTGGGCTGGCCCTTCTTTTTGGGCACGAAGCCGACCCTGACCTTGGTATAGAAGGGACGTCCGCGACGCTTGCCGGCGTTAGATAGCGAGACCTTCAGGGAGGCCGATTTCTGGGCCTGCTTGAGTGTGCGGAACGTGGTAGCGAGGTCGTTGCCTTTGCCGCTGATCCGGCCCGGTTCGTAGGTCCGGACGGTCAGGTAGGCGGTGTTGCCGGCGGTCTTGTGGCCGACGACCTGGACCGGGCAGTTGCGGACCTTGATCGTGGTGTTCTGTTTGAACGTGGTCCCGTTCTGGCCGACGACCGTGACCGGCATTACGAGCTTGCTGGTGCAGAGGTTGCCGTTGGCCGCCAAAGCCGAGTGGGCGCCCGTCGGCAGGTTGACCGTGATGCTTGTTACCGGCGCGTCCGGCGGCGAGGCGAACGTGGTCGTGGTGACCCCGTTCTTGATTTGGGTGTTGCCGACGAGGATGATTTTGACGCCTTCGGCTTCGAGTAGCAGGTCGAGGTCCGGGAACGCGCGGCCGCCGTGCGAGACGAGAATCGCGGGCCCGGTCATTTTGGCCGACAGGGCCGGCGTGTTGGCGCGCGCGCCGCCGACGAACGAGCCCGACGGGCAGTGATACGGGTTGGACGCGAACGTCGCTTCAGGACATGCTTTTTGAAGGGTCGTCAGGCGCGACGGCAACTGCTTGGGCAGCTGGACGACGACCGACTTGGTGTTGGCGTTGCCGGACGGCACGTTGATCGTCGTTTCGAGGCTGGCCCCGTTCGCTTTGGATGTCTTGGCCCCGGTCGCGGCACCGGCCGTCGGCTTGAAGGCCAGCGCGGAGCAGTTGTTGACCTGGAACGGGGTAGACAGCGTTTGGGTGGTTGTGGGAGCGCCTGGCTGGAGCGAGGCGATCCCGGTGAGCGTGGTTTCGGTGGCCAGGACCCCGCAGTTGGTGGGGTTCTGGAGGAAGCCTTGCTTGTTGATTTCGATCGACATTCCCCTGAGTCGCAGCGGAATCCCGCCGACGATCGTGGGCATGTTGGCCGTCGCGACGACGCGGGCCGTATACGGTTCGATGTTGATCGTCCCGCGCGTGACCACGTTGCCGAGGTTGAACGGCCCGGCGACAGCGGGCACGACGACCGACATGCCGAAGGGCGCGCCTCCGTAGGGGCCGGTCAGGTAGACGGACCCTCTGAACCCGTATGGGTGGCCCGACCCCGCGGCGACGTTGACTTTGCCGATTTCGCTCGTGCCCGGGCATTCGCCTTTGGACGCCTGCGGTTCCGGGCACTTGGCGACGCTCGGCAGGAGGCCGATCAAGCCCTCGGGCAGGACGGTCTTGATCTGGGACAGGTACTGCTGGCCTTCGTTGCGTCCGATGTTTAGCGTGTAGGAGGTCTTGGCTCCGGCGTAGCCGGGTGACTGGTTGACGACGCTCTGGCTGAGCGAGAACGGCAGCGGCGAGGAGCAGGGGCCGCCTTTGTTGTTGTCAACAGCGAACGCGCTTGAGGGCGTCGCGGTTGCGAACGAGCCGATGTACGGGACGAGGCTCGTCGCGGTCGTCGCGTTGCCACACGTCAGCGGGTTGGCGAGTGGCGCGAGTTCGCCGTGCGTGAATTCAAGGATCGCATTGGAGAATGGCTGTTCCGGATTTTCGTTGAACGTGGCGGTCAACTGGCCGGTCGTTGGGTTGGGAGTGACTGTGCCCTGCAGGCGCACGTCGACGCCGTACCTTGTCGATTCGGCATTGAGGTACATCGTGTACGGCGGTGACGTGATCGGGCCGCCGCCTTCGGGGCCGCCGAGATAGATGTTGCCGGTCAGGGATTTCGCCGGCAGGGTCGGGACTTCGATTGTGACCTTGCCGAGCTTGGAGCCTTCGGGGCACGCGACGCCGAACGTCGAGCTTTTGATTCTCGCCTGGGCCGGCGTGCATGCTTCCTTGACTTCGGCGGCGGCGGAGGGGTTAATCGAAAAGCCTTCGGGCAGCACTACCTTGGCGTCTTTTAGCTGCGAACTATCGATGTCGGTTTCGCTGGAGCCGGCGGCGTGCGGTAGGACCAGTTCGGTCTTGATCCCGTCGGGCTTGTCGGATTGGGTGGCTTCGGGCGTCAGTTCGAACGCGGGTTTGAAGGGAGGCTGCGTGAACGACAATTCGCCTTTGCAGCCTTCGCTGCCGATCGGGGTTTCATACTGTCGTTCCTTTACTTCACTTGCGGTCGAGGTAAACGCGACGGTGTTGGTGGTCGCTGGACCCGGACCGGCGCAGTTGCTCGGCAGAGTGATGTAACCGCCTTTTCCGGTGCTGCCGATGTCCCCTTTCAAGACCAGCCGCGAGGAGATCAGCGGCAGTGCTGTCGAGACGTCTATTTCGTAGTAATCGTGATAGTTGCCGGCCCATTCGACGTTGCCTTCGATCATGGTGTGGGCGTAGTACTGCTGTTCCTCGAGGAATTTTTGTTCTCCCAGCGAGGGGAAGCCGCCTTCTCCGGGTTTCGCTCCAGCTTTTTCGGCCGCTTCAAACCCTTCTTTGAGCTTTTTTCCGGTGAGCGGGATCGGCAGTTTCAGTGCCACTCCAAAGTCCGAGGCGCGGCCCTGAGGAGGTTCGACGTTGTAGGCGGTGCCTTCCAGGGGCAGATCCGAAATTTCCGGCGTTTTCGAGACGCCTCCAGGACCCGCGTAGACGGTCACCCTGTTGACGCCGATGACCGTGCTTTTCGAGCCGGTTTCGGAGCAACCGGGTTTTGCGTAGAAGCCAGTGTCGGGGATGGCTTCTTTATTGCCGAATTCTTCCAGCGTGCACAGCGGCAGAGCCTGGGGATTGACGCTCACGCCGGGACCGACATCGGTACGGACATGCTTGATTATGCCCGTGGGAGCTTCGTTGGGAAATTCACCGGCCGTATTGACCTTGAAGTCCGTAACCCCCCATGCGGGATGACCAGCGGCCTGCGTGTAGCCCTGAACTTTTTCTTCGCCGGCAGTGGTTTCCTTTGGAAACCAGTATTCGAAGGGTCCAAAGGTTTTTACTTCTCCAGCGCAACCTTCATATGCAGTTGTGCAGTTCGCCGCGGAGAACTTTTCCACACCGAACCCGGGCGCGGCCTGCGCAGCGGCGGGCCCAGCGACTACGACAACAGCGCTGACAAGCAGCGCCAAGAACGGAACACGGAGAAGGGACCTCATCTGACTACCTCCCAATGGCTGGCTTGGGGTACGGGGGCGTGTACCTCAGGCCCTTGACCCATCTTGGACTCGAAAGTTGCGATCCTCAAGAGATTCTTCATCGGCCGGCCCGAGTCCTCCCTCGGCCCGTCTTCAAGCGATCTCCGGGCGACCTATGCAGCCTCGATTGCAACATCCCAAGACTCGACGCTACACCGGCCGGCCGGGGTCCACGTCCGTACCCGACCGTTGTCTGTCGCGGCAGACTACGGAGGGCGGAGGCCCAAAGCGGACCGAGTGCCTTTTCGTCGAGCGACTCCAGCCGATAGCCAAGCCATGCGGAAGCGCCAAGAGTGCATACCGCTCTGCTACCGTTTTGGTATGAGCAGCCAGATAGCGGTGCGGCTTCCGGACGACCTCGTCGAGTTCGTGGACGAGCTGATCGACTCCGGCGCGAGTCGCAGTCGTGCGGCGGTCGTCAGGAAGGCGCTCGAACGCGAGCGCAGGCGCGCGCTCGCCGAACGCGACGCCGCGATCCTGGCCGCCACCGGCCAAGACCAAGAGCTGGCCGGCCTGGCCGAGCACGCCGTAAGCCTGCCGTCCGCGCTTGCCTGATGCGCCCGATCTGTTTGGCCGCGCTCGACAAGACGCGGCCCGTGCTCGTGCTCACGCGCGAGATCGTGCGACCACACCTGACAACGGTCACGGTCGCCCCGATCACAACGACCGTCCGCGGCCTCTCGACCGAGGTTCCCGTCGACGTTGCCAATGGCCTGTCGGGGCCATCGGTCGTCAGTTGCGACAACATCACCACGATCCCTAAGCCTGCCCTCGGAGCGCAGATCGGCATGTTGCTCGACGGCCAAGAGGACGCCCTAACCGACGCGATCCACGCGGCGTTCGATCTCGCGTGACCAAGCCATGTCCGTGCTCAACCGCCGGACGGGGTAGCTGAGAACGCGGACCGCGGCCCGAAGCTGACCTCGAGGACGGCACCGCCGTCGGGCGCGTTGCTTGCCTTCGCGTAACCGCCGCACGACTCGGCCGCCTGCTTGACGATCGCAAGGCCGAGGCCCGAGCCCGGCAGCGCCCGAGCCCCGTCGGCCCGATAGAACCGGTCGAACACGTGCGCGACGTCGTCCTCGTCGAAGCCGGGCCCATGATCGCGCACCTTCAAGATTCCGTCGCGCAGCTCGACCTCGACGACGCCGTCCGGCGGGCTCCACTTCTTGGCGTTCTCGAACAGGTTGCCGACCGCCCGTTCGATCCGCTCGCCGGCCCCGGTCACGACGGTCGGTTCCAGACGTTGCTCGACGCGAACGCCACCGCGCCTGGCCGTCTTGGCGATCGCCGAGCTGACGATCTCGTCGAGACGCACCTCTCCCCTTTCAGAATCCCCAACGGGTCCTCCGGCCCGCGCCAGCTCGACGACGTCAGCCACGAGCGCGGTCAGCTCGTCCAGCTCCGCCACGATATCGGCCCGCAGGCTGGCCTGCTCGGCCGCTCCCAGCCGCTGCGCTTCGGCGAGCGTCTGGATGTTCGCTCTCAGGCTGGCGATCGGCGTCCGCAGCTCGTGCCCGGCGTCGGCGACCAGCTGGCGCTGGTTGTTTACAGACGCCTCGAGCGCGTCCAGCGTCCTGTTGAAGCTGTCGGCCAGCCTGCCCAGCTCGTCGCGGCCCTCCACGTCCAGCCGTTCCGTCAGGTCCAGGTTCGATCCCAGCAGGGCGCCCTCTTCGGTCAGCGTCTCGGTCCTCGCCGTGAAACGCCTGATCGGCGCCAAAGCGACCTGGGCCACCAGCGCCCCCAACGCGAACGCCAAGCCGATCCCGACGGCGCCGACACCAGCCAAGATCAGGAGCAGCCGTTTCAGCTCGCTGTCGACCTCGTTCAAGGGCCTCGCCACCATCACCGCCCCGGCCCGGCCGACGCCCGATCGACCGAGCCCCTCGGTCAAGACCCTCAATTCGGCGCCTCTTACCGTCCGGTCGCTCAGCAAGCTGCCCTTTCCTGTTCGCGCGATCGCCATGTCCGCGGCGTTCGTCGGGATCTGCTTGGGCTCGGTCCCTTGGCCGCCAGGCACGTGGACATGGCCGCTCGGTTCGACGAACTGCACGTACCCGGATGCCCCGCCGAACGGCGCCGGCTGCACGCTCCTCGGCAGCCCTTCCGAGCCCGAGCCAGAGCCCGAGCCCGAGCCTGACCCAGAGCCCGAGCCTGACGGCGCCCCGAACAGCCCCGGCGGCGGTCCCGCCGGCCCTTCCAAGCCGCCCTTGGCCCCGGCCGGCCCGCCCCCGGCACCGGTGCCGCCCGGTGGCAGGCGCAGGAACGCGTTGGCCCGGGCCTTCAAGCCCTTGTCGACTTCGCCGCGCAAGTCGGAGCGTACCGCCACGTACAGACCCGCGGCCGACGCCAGCACCGCGACCGCCACCGACAGCCCGGCGGCGCCGGCTATGCGGGTGCGTAGCGTCATGGGCTAATGAAGTGTCTTATACTTTTTCATCAAACTACTCATGTATGTACAAAAAGTGGATACGATGGTATCGAGCAAAAAGAGTATGTACTTTTCTTCCACCCTCCAGGGCTCGCTCTCTCCCGCCTTCTAAGGCTCTCGCAACACATAACCGACCCCACGGACCGTATGGATTAGCTGCCGACAGCCGGCCAACTCCAGCTTGCGCCGCAGATAACCGACATAGACCCGCAGGGCGTTCGAAGCCGGTCCGAAGTCGTAACCCCAGACACGGTCATAGATCGTGCTGTGCGACAGGACCCGCTTCGGGTTCAACATCAACAACTCGAGCAGCTGGTACTCGGTCCTGGTCAGCTCGACGAACTGGCCGCTTACCTCGGCGCCGTGCCGGCCGGCGTCGAGCGCAAGCTCGGCGAAGGACAGCCTGTCCGGGTCCCCAACGCCGTCCGGACCGGCCCGCCGCAGGAGCGCCCTGATCCGGGCCTTCAGCTCGCCGACGTCGAACGGCTTGACCATGTAGTCGTCCGCGCCGGCGTCCAGGCCGTCGATCCGGTCGGCGACCGCATCGCGCGCGGTCAGGACGAGGACCGGCACCCTGTTGCCGAGCCTACGAAGCCGTTCACAGACCTCGAGGCCGTCGATCCCGGGCAAACCGATGTCGAGCACGACCGCATCCGGCACCGCTCCCACGACCAAGTCGATCGCCTGCTCGCCATCTTCGGCCAACTGCACTTCATAGCCGGCCAATGTCAAAGTCCGCCGCAGCGCTTCCCGAACCGCCCGGTCGTCCTCTACGACAAGAATCTTCACGGGCTGAATGTAGCCAGCGCCTGGCCGTGGCCCGCGCAGTCGTATAGCGCCACTTCGTTGCCACCTGCGCCAGTACCGGCACCCGTGAGGGTGCTTGCGCTGGCCGTTATGGAGCCGACCGTCACCCGGCGGCAGACTTCGCCGGCGGCCCTGATCGCCTTGCGAGCACCCTGCCGCGTGTCGCCGGACAGTCCAGGCCCGGCCGGCCCGCGCGACGCGTCCTGGGCGCGCGACCCGCTCTTGACGAAGCCCGGGACGCCCTGCTGGGTGTCGCCTTCGGAGAGGACCCACCTGATCGCCCCTTTGTTGACCTCGTCGGCGAGCCAGGTTACGCTCACTTCGGACTCGCGCCCCGAGAACCCGCCGATGCCGGCGACTTCGGCGTCTTTGGCGACTATCTCGGAGGCGGCACTCGACTGGCTGTCCACGGCGACGGTGCCGCCGCCGTGGCTCTTCGCGTAAGCGATCGCCTTACCGATCGTGGCCCCGTTGCCAATCGGAGCGCCGATCGCGCCGCCAAAGCCCGGCGCACCGCCAAAGCCGCCCGGCGCGCCCGCGCCACTCCCCGCCGGCCGTGGCGGCCCTCCGCCGGCCCCGAACAGGGGCACGGATCCAGCGCCGCCGGCAGTGCCCCGCGCGCGCGCGGCGGGTCCGCCGGCGCCGCCCGGCACGGACGCCGGCCCGACACCCGGCAGGCCGAACCCGCGAGCGCCCTGCCCGGAGGGAGCGCCGCCAGGGCCGGCGCCGCCCGGTCCGAAGCCGGCGGCAAGCGCGGACTGGGGACCTCCGGAGGGGAAGGTGCCGTTGGTTGGGTAGCCGAGCGTGTCGACGGCCCAGATGGCGGGGGCGATCAGAAGCGCGGCGATGGCGCAGCCGAGCGCGGCCGTACGGATCGGGGGGTCCCGGAAGAGGGCCGAAGCGATCGCTGAGCCGGCGCCGACGACGATCAGGACCGGCACGAGCCAGGCCAGTTCGTGCGGGTAATCGTGGAGCACGGCAACTTGGCAGGCGACGCCGGCGAGGATCGCAAGCGGCGCGAGGACCCGCCAGAGCCGCCCGGAGCCGCGTAGCTGGGCAAAGCCGGCCCCGGTTAGGGCCGCGGCGAAGGGGGCCAGGAGCGAGACGTAGTAGGGGTGAAAGATTCCGGAGGCGCCGCTGAACACGACCGCGACGACAAGGAAGGCGCCGCCGACGGCGATCAGCCAGCCACCGCGGGGATCGTTGCGCCGCAGCCTGCTCGCCAAGAGGACTCCGAACCCGCTGAGCAGCGCGAACCCGAGCAGCCAGCCGGCCTGGCCGCCGAGCGCGGAGTTCAGGAGGCGCAAAGGCCCGGCGCTGCCGCCGAACATGTTCCCGGTACCGCCCCGCAAGCCGTGTGCTACCGCGGCGCCAGCCGGCCCGCCGGTCTGGCCTTCGAGGCGCCCGATGCCGTTGTATTCGGTGATCAGTTCGATGACCCGGTTCCCTTTCGTGCCCGAGACCCAGGGCCGCTGGCCGGCCGGCGTCAGTTCGACCAGCAAAGGCCAGGCGCCGCCGACGAGCACGGCGGCCAACCCGAAGAGGCCGACGTCGCGGAGCGCCCGCAAGCGCCCGGACGGAGCGACCCACAGACAGGCCGCGACGATTCCGGGCACCACCATCAAGGCGACGCCCATCTTGGCCTCGAAGCCGAGCCCTACGCATACGCCCGCGAGCGCCAGCCAGCGCGCGCGGTGACGGCCGTCCGAGCGCGTGCGGGGCCTGCCGTCGGGGCTCACGAGGGGCTGGCCGCCAGCATCCGGGTCGAGTGCTTTGACGGCGCACCAGACGGCCGCCACGCCGCAGAGGACGAGCAAAGCGTCGGGGTTGTTGTGCCTTGAGACGGCGACCGCGATCGGCGTCAGCGCGAGGACAACGCCCGCGGTGAAGCCGCCGAGCTTGCCGAAAGGGCGCCTGACGAGGTCGTAGACGAGGGCGACGGTGGCCATGCCCATCAGGGCCTGGGGTACGAGGATGCTGAGCGGGTGGTAGCCGAAGAGGCGCACCGACAGAGCCTGGATCCAGAGGGCGAGGGGCGGCTTGTCGACGGTCATGACGCCGGTTCTGTCCATCGATACGAACAGGAAATCGTGCCAGCTGGAACTCATCGAACGAACGGCGGCGCTGTAGTAGGCGTTGGCGAAACCGTTGCGTCGCAGAGCCCACAGGTCGAGTGAGCCCGCGAGCGCGAGCAGCGCGGCGAGCTGGAACTTGACCGTTTCGAGGAGGGCACGCGCGCGCGCGTGCACCGCGTTCGCGTTGGCCCTCTTGTTCGCGCTTCGACCGTCCGGCCTGGCGGGAGCGCCGAACTCGGGGCCGGGGGCGAGGTCTGTATAGGACGGCTCGTGTGTGCTCATGGGGCAAGAGCCTCGCCGCTGCCTGTAGGAGCAGCGTGTGAAAGGCCTAAGGATTGGCTGAAGCCCCTCTGGAAGCTGCCTGAAACCATCTGGGCGCGTGTCCATCGCGCTCCCGCGAATCTCCGACGCCGGTCGATACCGGCATCCGGACTTGGCGACGAGACTGGCGTTGACGCTCAAACGACCCGAACTGCGAGCTAGCGATGCGAAGATCTCGACGAGTCACAAGGCGAGCGCCACCCCAGATCGTGGCCCTTGGAGGCGGCGGCTTCTCGATGGAGAAAGACTCGACGTTGATCGACGACTACATCTTGTCGTTGACGGGGGCCGCAAGGCCGAAGGTCTGCTTCTTGCCGACCGCTTCAGGCGATGCCGACCATTATGTGGTGCGCTTCTATAGACGCTTCTCGGCTGAGTACGACGCTTCGCACGTGTCGCTGTTCAGACGCGACCAGGGGGTCGGCGGAGTTGAGGATGACCTGGCGACGCACCTGCTCAGCCAGGACTTGATTTATGTGGGGGGCGGCAATGTGGTGTCGATGCTGGGCGCCTGGCGCGCGCACGGCCTGGACACGATCCTGAGGAGGGCTTGGCGTCGCGGGATCGTGCTGTGCGGGCCGTCGGCCGGCTCGCTGTGCTGGTTCGCGGAGTCGTTGTCGGCCTTTCACGGCGCCCCGAGACCAGTGCGCGGCCTGGGGCTGCTGCCATACTCGAACTGCGTGCATTACGACGCCGAGCCGAACCGAAGGGCCGAGTATCACCGCTTCGTCGGCGAGGGCATGAGGCCGGGCTTCGCCGCCGACGACGGCGTGGCGCTGCACTTCAGGGACACGCTGCTGGAGCGTGTCGTCAGCTCGAGGCCGAATGGCAAGGCTTACCGCGTCGAGCCGGCCGGCGGCTCGGTCGTGGAGGTCCCGCTCGAGGTCGTGCCGCTCGGCGAGCGGCCGGCCGCGGGCGGCCGCGATGCGGCCGCAACCGGCGGGACCGGCCCGGAGACCGAGGCCGACGCCGACGCCGAACCTGTCAGCGTCGTGGCGGCGTGAGCCCGCCCGCGGAGCGCGTCATCTTTGCGATGGGCGGCGGCGGCTTCACGATGGAGCCGTCGAACCCGCTGCTCGACGATTTCGTGCTCTCGTTGGGGAGCGAACGCGCGGGCGCGCGAGGGCACGAGCCGCGCATCCTGTTCTTGCCGACCGCTTCCGGCGACACGGCCGCCCAGATCGCGGCCTTCCATGAGCGCTACTCCGACCGTTTGTGCGTAGCCGAGCACCTGTCGTTGTTTCGGTTGCACGAGCTGAAAAGGCCGCTCCAGGAGATCGTGCTCGTCCAGGACGTACTGTACGTAGGCGGCGGCTCGATGCGAAACCTGCTCGCGATCTGGAAAGCCCACGAACTGGACAGCCTGCTGACCGAGGCGTGGCGGCGGGGGATCGTGCTGGCCGGCATCTCGGCGGGCGCGATGTGCTGGTTTGAAGGCGGCGTCACGCGCTCGAGCGGCTCGCCCGAGCCGATGGCGGGCCTGGGTCTGCTCGAAGGCTCGCTGACCGTCCACGCCGACGGCGAGCCCGACCGCCTGCCGGTATGGCTGACGGCGGTCCGCGAGGGCGCGCTGCCGGGGGGCTGGGCGCTTGACGATGGTGTCGGCTTGCTGTTCAAAGGCGAGCGTATGCGCCGCGTCGTCAGCTCGCGTCCGGGCGCGGGCGCCCAGCGGGTCGACCAGGTAGCCGGGGAGCTGGTCAGGCACCGTCTCGAGCCCGAGCTGCTCGGCGACCGGGCCGACACGGCCAGCACGCCGGTCGTGGACGACGACGACGTGCGCGAGCTGCGCCGCGTCCAGCGTCTGCGCCGCACGATCTCACCGCCCGGCGGTCGTGGCAATGGCGGGCGCCTGGGCGGCTATTGAGCGGGGCGGACCTCGAGCGGGGCGGAACTTCGCCGCCGGCCGTGCGATACGGACGCCTTTCTTCGCCGAGGACCGGGGCGAGGTAGCTCGCGCTGCGAGGCGGCCAGCTCGGCGAGCCCGCGGGCGTGGCGCTCGATCGTGCGCCAGTCCTGGCCAGAGCGGCTGATCTCGTCGACGATGCGCTCGGCGAGGTCGGCGGCGCGAGTGGCGGTCTTGGCGTGGCTCATGGTCGGCCTCCAGGTACGGACGGACATCTGGTCTGCGAACAAAGGCTAGACCGAGACCGAAGGCAATCTGGCCCGAACAGACCCAAAGTTAGACTCGCGACACAGAAAGGCACGGTTCTGTTACGCGGAGTCCCTGACGACCGCTCACCGTGGGCCGGCGACTGGCCTGAAGGTGGGATCGAGGACCGCTTCGCGCGGACCGAAATTGTTATCCGCGTAGGCTGGGTGCCGAGATGAGCGACGGGCAAGCGAAGACCTTCGACGAGGAGCTGTTTCAGTGGCTCGGCGATGAGCCTGACGAGATGCGGAAAGGCGACGCGGCGAGGGTGCGCGACATCGCCGGCGAGCTGGCTGAAGGCTTCGATGTGCTCGCGGAGGTAGGGCCGGCCGTGACCGTGTTCGGCTCGGCGCGGACACCCAGAGACCACCCAAGCTACGAGTTGGTCCGCGAGGTGGCGGCGGAGCTGGCGGGCGCCGGTTACGCGGTCATCACCGGCGGCGGGCCGGGCCTGATGGAGGCCGCCAACCGGGGGGCGCGCGAGGCGGGCGGGATATCGATCGGCTGCAACATCGAGCTGCCCCACGAGCAAGCCGCCAACGCGTACGTGGACATAAGCCTGCGCTTCAGGCACTTCTTCGCGAGGAAGATCATGTTCGTGAGGTATGCGTGCGCTTTCGTGATCGGCCCCGGCGGCTTCGGGACGCTCGACGAGCTGTTCGAGTCGCTGACGTTGATCCAGACCGAAACGATCAAGCACTTCCCGTTGATCTTGCTTGGCGACGGCGAGTGGCGAGGACTGCTCGACTGGCTTGGCCAGGGAGCGCTGGCGGACGGCCGGATCGGCAAGGACGACCTGGAGATGATGAAGGCGGCCGACCGCCCGGACCAGGTCCGCGCGATCGTCGACGCCGGCAGGCGGCGCCAGCTGGAGCTGTCCAGGCCTAACCGCCGCGCGTAACCGCGGCCCCGGCCAGCGCTCGCGCGCGCGCGGCCCGGACGGCGGCGCTGAGCGTCTGGACGTCGTAGACGCCGGTGTGGCGGCGCCCGTTGACGAAGAAGGAGGGCGTGCCGGAGACACCGCTGGCATCGGCGCTGGCGACGTCCTCGCTGACGCGGGAAGCGAAGACGCGGTGGCGTAGGTCCTCGGTGAAACGGTCGACGTCGAGCTTGAGATCGCGTGCGTATTCGCGCAGGTGGGCCGGTGTGAGCGCGCCTTGGTGGACGAGAAGCAGGTCGTGCATTCCCCAGAAGGCGCCCTGCGCGGACGCGGCCTCGGAGGCCTCGGCGGCGAGCTGGGCGAAAGGGTGGACGTCGGAGAGCGGCAGGTGGCGGAAGACGTAGCGCAGCTCGTCGCCGAACTCGGAGAGCAGCTCGCGGATCGCGGGCTCGGCCCGGCCGCAGTAGGGGCACTCGAAGTCGCCGTACTCGACGAGTGTCACCGGGGCGTCGGGCGCCCCCCGGATGTGGTCGCGCTCGGGGTTGACGTCCTCGGCGAGGTCGATCAGTTGCGCGGCGGTACGGCCGAGCTGGCGGGCGCGCAGCGACTCGGGCAGGGAGGCAATGATCCGGAAGGCGATGAAGGCGACGAGCGGAGAAATGAGCGCCGTGGCAAGGACGCCGAGCGTCGCCTCGTCGAGCAGCTCGCCGTGGAAGGCCCTGCCGGCGATCAGCAAGGAGGCCGTGAAGCCAATGCCGGCGACGGCGCCGGTACCGGCCAGGCCGGGCCAGGTGAGCACCAAGCGAGAGGGCGTGCCGCCGAGAGTGCGCCGCGTGCCGAGCCAGGAGGCCGCGAGGATGCCGGAGGGCTTGCCGAGGACGTAGGCGAGCACGATCCCGATCGTGACGGGCGAGCTGGCCGCGTCGGAGAGCACCCTGGAATCGAGGTGGACGCCGGCGTTGGCGAGCGCGAACAGGGGGACGACCACGAAGCTGGTCCAGGGATGCAGCCGGTACTGGAGGCGCTCGTTGGGCGAGATCGTGGCGGCCAGTCCGCGCTGAGCCATGTAGGCCAGCTCGGGAGTCGGCTGCTCGCGGAAGGAGCGCGTCAGCTCGGTGGCGCGGGCAAGCTCGTCGCGGGCCGGCGGGTAGGCGCTCGTGACCAGGCCGATCGCAAGGCCGGCGACGACCGGGTCGATACCGGACTCGAACATCGCCAGCCAGACTCCGATCCCGACGAGCACGGCAGCGGGTTCGCGCCAGGACCCGGCGAAGCGAAGGGCGACGAGCACGGCGAACAGGCCCAGTGCGACCGCGAGCGCGGGTAGCGAGACGTGGCTCGAGTAGGCGATCGCGATCACGATCAGCGCGCACAGGTCGTCGACGACGGCGAGCGTCAACAAGAAGACACGCAGCCGCGTGGCGCCGACCGGCGCCACCAGGGCCAGCGCGCCGAGCGCGAGGGCGGTGTCTGTCGACATTGCCGCGCCCCAGCCGTGGGCGCCGGCACCGCCGGCGTTGAACGCCAGGTAGATCGCCACGCACGCGGCCATTCCGCCAAGGGCGGCCAGGACCGGGACCGCCAGGCGGCCGCGCTCGCGCAACTCGCCGAGGTCAAGCTCGCGCTTGGCCTCGAGGCCGACGACCAAGAAGAAGAGGGCCATCAGGCCTTCGTTGACCCACTGGCGCAAGGTGCCCGAGAGCACGTGGCTGCCGAGGCTCAGCGAGAGCGTCGTCTGCCAAGCCTGTTCGTAGGAGTGCCACCAGGGCGAGTTGGCCCACACCAGGGCGGCGATCGCGGCGCCGGCGAGCACGACCGCGCCGGCGGTCTCGGCGCCCAGGAACGCGCGGACCGGGGCGCCGAGGTTGCGCGCCCACGCGGTGCGCCCGCCGGATGAGTCTCCGCCCCGCGCCGAGTCGGCATTGGCCGATGCCGCCATGCCGGCAGTATCGCGGCCCGGCGCGACACTGACCAAATCGGGGCGTACGCGCGCGCGCGAACGGGCCCACCAACGACGACATCGCAACAGATGGCCCTGACCATCCCGCCCGCAACCGCCCTCTGGCGCGGACACCGCGGGCTGAGGCCTCAGAGAGGCCTCAGCGCCGGCCTAGCTGGTGACGGCCGTGGCCTGGCCGGAGCCGGAGGAGCCGTCGTCGTCGGAGTCCAAGCCGTCCAGGTAGGGGGCAAGGTACTCGGAAGAGATCTTGCTGGGGGGCGACCACAGCGGGGAGTCGGAGACCTCCGAGCTGAAGCCGTGGCCGCCGGTGAGGTGGGCGCTCAGATAGAGGGGCTTGGCGCCGGTCAAGAGCATGCCGCGGATCACCGGATCGAACGGCACCGGTGTGAGGGGGGCGCCGGCGAGGGCGGCGATCGATTCGGCTGCCGCGTCGGCCTGCTGGGAGCCGACGCCGCCGTGCTTGATGGCGAAGTTGGTGGCGTCGCCGGCGGCGTAGACGTTCTCGATTTCGTGGACGCGACCGTGGGCGTCGATCTTGATGAAGCCGTGTTCGCCAAGGGGGATGCCGCGCACGCCGGGCCCGTACAGCTCGGGCAGCGCGACGACGCGGTCGACCTGCAGGTGGCGATCGCCGGGGTTGAGCACCAGCTCTCCGTTGGCGGGCATCTCGGCGTAGGCCGAGCCGATCGTCTCGATGCCCGCCGCGGCCAGGCGCTCGGCGACCGCCTGGCTGGCAGCGGCTCCGAAGATCCCCAAGGGACCGTCCTCAGGCGTGACGAGCGTGGCGCGCAGCCGGGCGTCCATGTCGTAGGCGCGGGCGGCGAGCATCAAGGCCAGCTCATACAGCGGCAGCGGCCAGGCCATACGGCCGGGCGCGACAAACGCGACGCGCCCTACATAGCCGGCCTCGACATCCTGGATCAAGCCGCGCAGGGTCGCGTCCATGTGGCGATCGTCGATCGTAAGGGCATGCTTGAAGCGGGGCCGCGCGCGCGCGCCGAGCGCGAGCACGAGCACGTCGTAGGCGATCGTCTGTCCGGCGGCGGTGCGCAGCGTGCGCCCGGCCGGGTCGACCGAGTCCAGCTCGCCGGCGAAGAGCTTCGCGCCGGCATCTTCAACGATTCGCGCCAGCGGGTAGCGGCGCGCGGGCGCGTAGGCGAAAGGCTCACGCACCGACAGAGGCCTGTAAGCGAAATCGGCGTTGGGGGCGATCAGCGTGGTGTCGGTCAGGCCGGGGGCCAGCTTGGCGAGGGCGAGAGTCGTCTCCAGGGCGGCGACCCCGCCGCCGGCGATCGCGACACGGAGCCTGTCGGTTTTTGGATCGGCGTTGGTCACGGTCTAAGGCTAAGTCGCGGGGGCCGGACGTTCAGCAGCGGAAAGCCGCGTGGGGATGGAGGATAACTACGGAGTAAGCTCGGACGAGAGTTTGAGTGATGAGTGAAGACTCCGGAGAGCTGTGGATTCGCCAGCTGCTTGACGTCGGACGGTGGCTGATGACCGAGCTGGACCTGGCGGCCGTGCTCGACGCGGTGCTGCGGACCGCCAGGGAAACGACGGGCGCAAGCTACGCGGCGCTCGGCATCCTCGACGAGGAGCGCTCGGAGCTGGATCAGTTCCTGACCCTTGGCATTGACGATCAGACCCGCCGCGCGATCGGCGACGAGCCCCGCGGGAGGGGCGTGCTGGGGGTGCTGATCGACGAACCGCGGCCGCTGCGTCTGGCCGACGTGGGGCGCCACCCGAGCAGCTACGGTTTTCCGGCGGGACACCCGGCCATGCGCAGTTTCTTGGGGGTGCCGATCGTGATCAGGGGCAAGGCCTGGGGCAACCTGTACCTGACGGAGAAGCAGGGCGGCGAGTTCACGGCCGACGACGAGGAGGCCGTCGTGATCCTCGCGGAGTGGGCGGCGGTGGCGATCGACAACGCGCGGCTCTACGAGACCAGCGAGCGGCGCCGACACGAGCTGGAGCGGGCGTTCAGGGCGCTGGAGGCCACGCGCGACGTGGCGGCGGCGATCGGCGACGAGATCGCGCTCGAGCACGTGCTCGAGCTGATCGTCAAGCGCGGTCGTGCGCTGGTCCATGCCCGCTCGCTCGTGATCATGCTGCGCGAGGGCGAGGAGCTGGTCATCCACGCCAGCGCCGGCCACGCCCAGGGCATGCGTGGCGTGCGGCTGCCGATCGCCGGCTCGACCTTCGGGCACGTGCTCCAACGCCGCCTGCCGGAGCGGATCACGGACGTCGCCTCGCGCCTGCGAATCTCCCCCACAGAGGTCGGGTTGCCCGAAGCCCATACGGCCCTGCTCGTGCCGATGATCTACAGGGGCCGGGGAGTCGGAGTGCTGGCGGCGCTCGATCGGGGCGACGAGCAGGGCGAGTTCGGCGAGGACTATGAAACGTTCGGCGAAGACGACGAGCAGATGCTGAGAACGTTCGCCGCGAGCGCGGCGAACGCGGTGGCGATGGCCCAGAGCGTGCAGACCGACCGCCTGCGCAGTTCGCTGGCCGCCGCCGACGCCGAGCGCAGGCGCTGGGCCAGAGAGCTGCACGACGAGACGCTGCAGGGACTCGGCGGCCTGCGTGTGCTCTTGTCTTCGGCGCTTCGCAGCAAGGATCCGAAGCGCGCTCAGGAGGCGATGCGCGAGGCCGTGACCCACATCGAGCGCGAGATCGCCAACCTGCGGGCGATCATCGTCGAGCTGAGGCCGGCGGCGCTCGACGAGCTGGGGCTGCGGGCGGCGCTCGAGGCGCTGCTGGACCGCCACCGAGAGCAGGACGGACTCGCGATCGAGGCGGACCTCGGGCTTCCTGACCCCTCCACCGGCCCGGGACGGTTCCACGATGAGTTGGAGACCGCGATCTATCGACTGGTGCAGGAGGCGCTGACCAATGTCGCCAAGCACGCCCACGCGAGCACCGTCAGCGTGACGATCGGCAGGGGCGGCGACGAGATGGCGGTCGAGATCAAAGACGACGGAGCGGGCTTCGATCTCGACGCGGTCGATCAAGGCTTCGGGCTGGCCGGCATGCGCGAGCGCGTCAGCCTTGTCGGGGGCAAGCTCGACATCGAGTCCGGCGAGCGGGGCACGCTCGTCGCGGCGCGCCTGCCGGTTCGCTGGCGCGGGCAGGCCGACTCGGCGTCGGCGTCCGCGGGCGATCAGCTGGCCGGCTGAGAGGCCGGTTTCGGCGAGCGCTCGCGGCGCGTGGCTCGGGGGCTGACGTAGCGTTCGCCGCGCGCGGCCGCGCGCACGGCTTGGGCAAGCTCGTCGGCGGCGAACTCCTTGACGACGAAGCCGACCGCCCCGGCGCCGAGCACGTGCTCGGCGAAAGCGGGATCGTCTTGCATCGTCATCACCACGACTTCGGTATCGGGCGCCTGGGCGCGCAGCGGCTCGATGGCGCTGACGCCGGTGCCACCGGGCATCCACAGATCGAGCACCAGCACGGACGGACGCTCTTTGCGGACGAGCCGTCTCGTCGAGTCCATGTCGGTCGCCTCCGCGACGACGTCGATGCCGTCCTCGCCGGCGAGCAACGCGCGCACGCTACGGCGCACGAACTCGTGATCGTCGGCCAAGACGACCCTGATCGCGGGGGGCGCCGCCGCTGGATTGTCGGGACCGTAGGACCCGGCGGCTGTGGTGGCGCCGAGCGGGGGTCCGGGTATCGCTTTGAGACCGGTAGCCATCGTTTCAGGCTATTCCTGGTCGTTGGTTTCATCTTCCGTGCAAACACGTTGATCTGACGGGGCAAAGCACGGACATGGCCAGAGGCGGTCCCAGCGAGTGCTTGGAGCGCCTGGGCGCCTCTCGGAAAGTGTTATATATATTTTCTCAAATACTTATGTATATATAAAATGCTAATACGATAGTAGTTTTGATAAAAGGAGAAGCACTCTCCGGCCGGGGGCACCTACTATCGTCGCTTGAAGCGATGTGCCAGGAGACGGACACCGAGCTTTGGCGCCGGCAGACCGGCGAGCCCATGAGCAGAACCGTCCGCTTGCTGGCCTTCGCCGTCGCTGGCTTGACGGCGGCATGGGCAGTGACGGGCTGCGGGTCTTCCTCGTCGGGCACAACCGCGAGCACGGCGACGATCAAGGCCACGACGACGCCTGCCCCCAAGGCCTCTACCCAGACCTCGCCCGCCACGGCCACCCAAACGTCGCCCGCCACGGCCACCCCGACCTCGCCCGCCACGGCCACCAAAACCTCGCCCGCCCCGGCCACGGGCGTCCCCGCGGGGGTCGGGGTCGTGACCGGATCGACGGGCGGCGTGACCGCGACGCTTAGGGCAGGCACCCACCATCCGAAGGTGAGCGCGGCTTGGCCGATCCACTTCACCGTCACGGAAGCTGGCCGGCCGGCGAAGGCGAGCGTCAGCTACGAGTATCTGTTCGCGGGCCAGGTCGTCGCGAAAAGATCGCGTTACACGTTCGACGGGCATTTTTCGGACACGTTCAGGTGGCCTTCTTCGGCGGTCGGCTATCCGCTGACGTTCAGGGCGGTGATCGTAAGCGGCGGTTCGACCATCGACCTCGACTATCCGGTCCAGGTCGTGACGTGACGCGCGCGCGTACGGGAGTTGGGGCGATGAGATGAACGGACACGCCGGCGCGGGGGTCGTCGTCGAGCGGGTGGACAAGCGGTTCGGCAAGATCAGCGCGCTGCGAGAACTCTCGCTGGAGGTCGATCCCGGCGAGGCGGTCGCGATCACGGGCCGGTCGGGCTCGGGCAAGAGCACGCTGCTGAGTTTGATCGGGGGCTTGGAGCAGCCGGACTCGGGGCGGGTCCTGATCGACGGGCGGGCAACCTGGAGCGAGCCTCACCTGGCCCGGGCACGGCGGGAGCTGGTGGGCTTCGTCTTCCAGAGGCATCTGCTTCTGGAGACGCTGAACGCGAGAGGAAACGTCGAAGTGCCGCTGATCGGCGCGGGCGTGCACCGCATGGAGCGGCGTAAGCGCGCGAACGAGCTGCTGGAGGAGGTGGGTTTGACGGCAAGGGCGAACCACCTGCCGTCCGAGCTTTCGGGCGGGGAGCGCCAAAGGGTGGCGGTCGCCAGGGCGCTTGTCAACGAACCGAGGCTGCTACTGGCCGACGAGCCGACGGGGGCGTTGGACTCGGCGACTTCAGAGCGCGTGCTTGATTTGCTGTTCAGGCTCAGAGACCAGCACGGCATGACGATGATCGTGGTCAGCTACGACAGCGCCGTCGGCGCGAGGGCGGACCGCACGGTGACACTTGTCGACGGGCGCCTCGTCGATCAGGCGGGGCGGCCCCTGACGGCGGCTGGCGGGTGAGCTGACGGATGCTGACGATCATCTTGACGAACCTGTCGAGGAGGCCGATGCGGACGACGTTCACGGCGGCGGGCATCGCGGTCGGGGTCGCGACGATCGTCGCGTTGCTGTCATTCACGGCGGGGCTGAAGCAGACGGCGGAAGGGCTCGTGCACCTGGGCGGCTCGGAGCTGGGGGTCTTCCAGGCGAACGTAAGCGACCCGACTTCTTCGATCCTGCCGGCGTCGCTCGTCGGGAAGCTGCGGGCAGAGCCGTACGTTGCGCAGGCGACCCCACTGGTGTTGATGGTCGAAGCGCTGAAGGGCAACCCGGGCGCGGTCGTGTTCGGCGCCGAGCAGACGAGCTTTTTTGGCCAGAACATGGTGATCGTCGCCGGCAGGCGGCCGTCAGAGGAAGCGACGGAAGCGTTGGTGGGCGAACGATTGGCGGCACAGTCAAAATTGAAGGTCGGCGAGGCGGTCACGATTTCGGGACACCAATTCAAGGTCGCGGGGATCTATAAGACGGGCATCCAGTTCGAGGATGGCGGCGCGGTGCTCGGGCTCGAACAGGCGAGGCGGCTGGCGGGCAGACCCAACGAGGAGACGAACGTGATCTTGAGGCTGGCCCCAAACGTGAAGGCAAGCGAGGCGGCCGCCAAAATCGGGCACGACTTTGAAGGCACCCAGACGATCTCGACGCCCGAACAGGCTCTGCGGGCGGGCGCGAACGAGACGTTGATCTCGAAGGCGATTCTCGTGATCGTCGTGATCGCGTTGATCGTCGGCGCGATCAGCGTGACGAACACGATGGCGATGTCGATCATGGAACGGAAGGGAGAGTTGGGGTTGTTGAGCACGGTCGGCTGGTCGCCTATACGCGTGGCGAGTTTGGTGCTCGGCGAGGGCGTCGCGGTCAGCGCGTTGGGGGCCGCCGCGGGCCTCTTGTTCGGCGTGATCGGCGGCGACCTGCTGGTGAAAGCGCTCGGCGTGAGCGCTTACATCTCTCCAACCGTTACCGCTTGGGGTCTCGGCCGGGGGCTACTCGTGGGCGTCGCGATCGGCGTGCTCGGCGGCATCTACCCCGCCTGGCGGGTCACGCGGATGACGCCGCTGCGGGCCTTGGCGGGGACGTAGGGCTCGTCCGGCGCCTGGCGCACCGCCGACCGCGAGACACGGCGCAGAGCTGTTCTCAAGTCCTTCCGATTGGCGGATCATCCGACAGTCCGCAAATAGCGGCCTTTTTGTAGATCCTGTCCATTGAAACAGGATCAAGCCCGAGATAGGGTGGCCCGCGGTGCGGGATACAACAAAGGGGAGGGGTCGGCGAATGCGCGGCGGCCGAGGCTGGCGGTTTGCGCTGATCGTTATGGTCGGTCTTGTCGGCGGCCTACTCTGTGCGGTTGTGGCGGGCGGTACGCAGCCGTATGAATCGTTTGAGGAAGCGGTGTCTACGGATGGGCCGGTTGCTCAGTTCCGTTTCGATGACGCGTTTGGGTCGGGCACGATCGCGGACTCGGTGGGTTCTTATACGGCTACGAACAGCAAAGTAGGGCTGGGCGGGGAAGGTCCGTTTGGGGGTAGCAGGGCGGGCTCGTTTGGCGGTGAAGCGTATGCGTCGTTGCCGTCGAATCCGCTGGCTGGGGCGGGCGCGTTCACGGCTGAGGGTTGGGTGTATTGGACTGGGGGGTCGTCGTATGAACAGCCGGTCTTTGATTTTGGGTCGAGTTCGACGAAGTACATGTTCTTGACGCCGGCATCGTCCCTGTCGGGGCACAAAATGTTGTTTGAAATTCGTACGAGCGCTAGTAGTTATGTTCAGGTGACGGCGTCGAAGCTGTCGGCGAACAAATGGGAGTACGTGGCCGTTACGGAGACCAGCTCGGGGACATTGACGCTGTACGTGAACGGCGAACAGGTCGGGCTGACTGTCAACTCGACGCTTTTCCCGTCGTCGGTTGGGAGCGTCGCGGAGAACTATCTGGGCAAGTTTGTGATCACGAGCAGTCCGTCGTTCGGTGGCAGTCTTAGTAATGTCGCGCTCTACAGCAAGGCGCTTTCCGCGGCGCGGATCGCGGCGCACTATAACGCGGGTGAGTACCCGGTCGATGTCGAAGCTCCGCCTGTTTCGGGCACCGCCAAAGACGGCAGCGTGCTGACCGCCAAACCGGGGAGCTGGACGGGCTTGACACCAATCAGTTACGGGTATAGGTGGATGTTGTGCAACGCGACGGGCGGCGCCTGCGCGAGTATCCCCGAAGCGACCGAAACGAGATACACACTCGGGCATGAAGACGTCGGAAAGACGCTACATGTCGCGGTGACCGGGAGCAACAGCGCGGGAAGTTCAACCGCGACCTCCACGCAGAGCGCGGTCGTCGCGCCGCTCGCGCCATCGAACACCGCTCTCCCCGTCGTGTCGGGCACAGTCGAGCAGGGCCAGCTATTGAGCGTCAACAGCGGCACCTGGGAAGGGACGCCGCCGTTCGCGTACACGTACAAGTGGGACGCCTGTAACAGCGCGGGCGAAAAATGCAAAGCGATCAGCGGCGCGACCTCATCGACCTATCGCGTGGCCAGCGCGCAGGTCGGCGGCACGCTGCGGGCGGCTGTGACGGCCGAAAACGAAGCTGGCAGCAAAAGCATCAACTCCGAACCGACGGTGGTAGCCACGGAAGGCCCACCGGTCAACCTGACCCTGCCGGCGGTCTCGGGGGCCGCGGAAGAAGGCCAGACGCTCCATACGAGCAAAGGCACGTGGGCCGGGACCGAACCGTACTCGTTCACGTATCAGTGGGAGCTGTGCAACAGCGCGGGCGAAGGCTGCACCGATATCGCCGGAGCGACCAGCTCGAACTACAGCCCGACCGCAAACGGTGTCGGCGACACGCTGCGCGCGGTCCTGACCGCGAAAAACGCGGTTGGCTCGACGAGCGCGACCTCACTACCAAGCCCAGTGATCGACGGCCGCCCCGCGAACGCGACCCCACCCGCGATCTCGGGCACGGCGCGGGACGGCGAAACGCTGAGCGCGAGCATTGGCGCCTGGAGCGGCTACCCGGCCCCGACATACGCCTACCAGTGGCAGAGCTGCAACAGCGCGGGCGAAAAATGCTCGAACGTGTCTGGCGCGACGGGCCCAACCTACGTCCTCGACCACGGCGATGTCGGGACGACCCTGCGGGTCATTGTCACGGCCACCAACTCGGTGGGCTCGGCACAGGCCGCCTCGAACGCGAGCGCCGTCGTGGTCGCACTGGCCCCGTCGAACACCAGGCTGCCATCGATCTCAGGCGAAGCCAAGGAGGGCCAGATGCTCAGCGCGAGCACGGGCGAATGGACGGGCACCCCGCCGCTCGAATACCGCTACCAGTGGCAGGACTGCGACAGCCTCGGCGCATCATGCCTGAACATCACCGGCGCGACGGGCTCGACGCACATACTCGGCGCTGGCGATGTGGGCATGACCGTCCGCGTCGTCGTGACGGCGGAAAACGCGGCAAGCTCTGCGAGTGCCGATTCGTCCGCGAGCGCGCTCGTGAGCACGTCGGCGCCGACCAACACGGCCCTGCCGAGCATCTCCGGGACACCACAGGTCGGCCAGACGCTGACCGCGACTCCTGGAAACTGGGAAGGCGAAGGAACGATCTCCTACGCCCATCAGTGGCAGCGCTGCACCACCGGTGTCGGCTCCCTTGGCACAGGCGACGGGCAGCTCAATGACCCGGGGGGCATAGCGATCGATTCGGCCGGCGATCTCTGGGTGCTGGACACCGGTAACGACCGGGTGCAGGAGCTCAACGAACGGGGCGAATATCTGCGGCAGTTCGGTTCGGAAGGCTCTGGCGACGGCCAGTTCGATGAACCTCTCGCGATCACGATCGGGGCTGGCGGCGATGTCTGGGTCCTCGATTCAGGGAACAGTAGAGTCGAGGAGTTCAGTCCTGAAGGCGTGTACTTGAGCCAGTTCGCTCTGCAAGTTCCCGATGAAGGATTGCTGAAACGTCCAGAAGGCATGGCGATGGACGCGCATGGCAACGTGTGGATCTCGGACACGTACAAAGGCCGTCTCGTCGTGTTCAACGGCAGTGGGGAATACATCAAAACCGTTGGTTCGGAAGGCTCCGAACCTGGGCAGATCGGCGAACCCGAGGGCTTGGCGATCGATCCGCACGGCGCCGTTTGGGTGGCCGACTGGAAAAATGACAGAGTCGAGGAGTTCAACGAAGACGGTGAATATGTGCAGAAGTTCGGGGCCAGGGGGGAAGGCGACGGCGAGCTGGAACTGCCATTTGGAATAGCGCTGGACTCTCAAGGAGACGTGCTGGTCGGTGACGTGGGCGATGACAGCATCGAGGAGTTCAGCCAAACTGGAGAATTTCTGGACAGGTTTGGAGAAGCCGGCACGGGCTCTGGTCAACTTGATCTCGGGGCTCCGATGGGAATGGCAGTCAATGGGAGTGGCGATATCTGGGTGGCGGATTCGTATCACAATCGCCTAGAGGAGTTTAGCTCCGAAGGTGCATATTTGACGCACTGGTCCTGTCAAGATATCCCAGGCGCCACCAGCGAAACATACGAACCAACGTTGCAAGACATAGGCTCACAGCTGGACGTCGTTGTAACGGCCACAAACTCAGGCGGCGAAACCAGCGCGGCGAGTGAATCCACGTTGCCCGTGAAAGCTGCCGAAGAACCGCCGCCCGACGAAGCGCCAGTCCCAGTAATTGCACCGGTAATAACCGGCACTACAACGGACGGGCAGACGCTGAGCGCCGATACCGGCACGTGGGCGGGCACGGAACCCATCTCCTACGATTATCAGTGGCAGAGCTGCAACGGCTCGGGCGAAGATTGCGCGAACATCACAGGAGCGACCGGCCCCACCTACGTCCTCGGACATGGCGACGTCGAGACTACACTGCGCATGATCGTGACTGCGAAAAATGCTTATGGTTCTGCGTCGAGCACCTCTGAAGCAACAGAAGTTATCGCCTCTGAACCTTCAGATAGCTCGCTTCCGTCGATCTCGGGCACGACGATGGATGGCCAGACACTGACCGCCAGCACCGGTACGTGGACCGGGACGACGCCGATCTCCTACAGTTATCAGTGGCGTCAGTGCAACAGCGTCGGCGAGGAATGCTCAGACATCTCAGGTGCTACGAACGAAACGTACACCCTCAGTAACGGTGACGTAGGCAACACGCTACGAATCGTAGTGACTGCAAGCAACATCGCGGGCTACACCTCAGGCACCTCCGAAGCAACTGCAGTCATTGACCCTCTTGCCCCGTCAGACGACTCCCTTCCGTCGATCTCGGGTACGGCAGCGAATGGCCAGACACTGACGGCAAGCACCGGAACCTGGACTGGAACGACGCCGATCTCTTACAGCTACCAGTGGCGTCAGTGCAACAGCGCCGGCGGGGAATGCTCGAACATCTCGGGTGCTACGAGTTCAACCTATGTTCTCGGTCGCGATGATGTAGGCAGCACGATACGTATCGTGGTGGCAGCCAGCAATGCCGCGGGCTCGACGTCGAGTACCTCCGAACCGACCGCCGTCGTTACGGCCCCACCCATCAACACGGAAGCGCCCACGATTTCGGGTGTGGCCGCAGAGGGTCAGACCCTCAGCGCGAGCACCGGCTCCTGGGAAGGCACTCTGCCGCTCTCCTACAGCTACCAGTGGCAGGACTGCGACGATTTGGGCGAAGGGTGCCTCGACATCGGCGGCGCGACCAGCGCAACCTATGTGCCCAAAGAGGTCAACGTTGGGAATACGCTGCGCGTGGTTGTTACCGCAACCAATGCGGCGGGCGCAGCTTCGAGCGCCTCCGGGGCCACGGCCGCAGTGGAACCGAGAGTGCCGGAGAACATCATCCCGCCCGAAATCTCGGGCACGAATGAAGAAGGGCAGACCTTGAGCGTCAGCACCGGCAACTGGAAGGGTTACCCAGCACCGACCTACACCTATCGGTGGCAGCACTGCTATAGCGGCGAAGTGGAATGTCTCGACATCGAAGACGCGACGGGATCGGCCTACGCCATAACCAGTCACGACAAGGGAACCAAACTTCGTGTGATTGTCACAGCTACCAATGCGGCTGGATCGTCATCTGCCTTCTCCGAAGAATCGGAAGTGGTAAAATTTATACCGCCTGCGGTTACGGTCCAGTCATCCATCGAAGGAGCTGCGCGAGAGGGCGAATCACTGACAGCGGATGTCGGCGAATGGATCGGCGATGTCGCCACCTTCGCCTATCAATGGGAAAATTGCGACTCCTTCGGCGAAAGTTGCGTCGCGATCGGCGGCGCGACCCAACCGACCTACGCCCTCAGACCAGGCGACGTCGGGACTACCTTGCGCGTGCTGGTGACTGCAACCGGTGTCGGCAGCGCCGGCGTTACGACCAGCGCGTCCTCGTCCACGGCCGTGGTCCAACCGGGCCCCTACTATGGCATCCAGTTCGGCTCGTACGGGTCGGGCGTCGGGCAGTTCGGTGACCCGGCGGGCATTGCGCTTGACGGCAAGGGAGACATCTGGGTGCTCGACAGCGGCAATGACCGCGTCGAGGAGTTCACCGAAACCGGTGAATACCTGAAGGAGTTCGGCGGCGAAGGCTCGGGCGACGGCCAGTTTCGAGAACCGACGGCCATCGCGCTCGACAGTAGCGGAGACATCTGGGTGCTGGACCCATGGAATCAGCGCGTCGAGGAGCTCAACGAATCCGGTGAATACATACACGAGTTCCACGTCGAATCAACTTTCGATGGCGGCATAGCCGTAACCAGCAATAACGCTGTATGGGTGTCGGATACCGGCGAAAGTGACATCACCGTCTTTAGCGAAGACGGTGAAGTCGAAAAGGTCGTATCTACGTCCGTCATGCCCGAGGGCCTCGCGGTCGATGCGCATGGCGACATCTGGGTGGTGGACTCGGGGAGCAACAAAATCGAAGAGTTCGGTGAGACAGGTGAACGTCTAAAAGCATTTGGGGCGCAAGGCATCGAACCCTACGGGATCTCTGTCGGCGGCGACGGCGAAGTCTGGGTTGGCGAACTGCGCAGCGAACGCATCCAGGAGTTCACCGAAGATGGAGAACACGTCGCGCAGATGGGGGCCTTTGGCTCGGAGCCGGGGCAATGGGAGCCGAGCGCTCCCATCGGGGTGGCGGTCGGCTCGGGGAACGTCTGGGTGACGGACGCCGGCAACGACCGCATCGACGAGTGGCTGCTGCCGCCAACCGCGCCCTCCAACATCGAATCGCCCGTCATCTCAGGCGAAGCAGTGGATGGCCGCACGCTCACCGCAAGCAGGGGCGCATGGTCGGGAGCGCCCCTGCGCTACGCCTACCAGTGGCAGAGCTGCAACGCGGACGGTGGCGAATGCGAAGACGTCGAAGGCGCCAGGAGCCAGACATACGTCCTGGCCGACGCCGACGTCGCCAGGACCGTGCAGGTGCTCGTGAGCGCCACCAACTACGGCGGCTCGACGAGCGCATCGTCCGCCGCGACGATCGTCATCTCCGCCGCGACCGTGCCCGCGAACACGACGCCACCGACGATCTCCGGGCCAACGCACGAGGGCGGCACGCTGAGCGCCGGCGCCGGCGCCTGGAGCGGAACCCCGGCCTCCTCCTACGCCTACCAGTGGGAAAGCTGCGACGCGAGCGGAGAAGAATGCGCGCCGATCGAAGACGCCACCGAACCGGAATACGACCTCGGCGAAGGCGACGTCGGCACCACCGTGCGCGTTGAGGTCACGGACATCAACGCGGCCGGCTCGGCGCGGGCGACGTCCCCCGCGAGCGCCGAGGTGGCAGACGAACCGCCGGGCGAGCTAGAAGCGCCGTCGATCGTCGGCACGCCCGACGAGCACGAAGTCTTGCGCGCCGAACACGGGGCCTGGACCGGTATGGGGCGCCAGTTCAGCTATCAGTGGGAAAGCTGCGACTCGACTGGCGGCGAATGCGCGCCGGTCGAAGGCGCCGTCGAACCGGAATACGACCTCGGCGAAGGCGACGTCGGCACGACGGTCCGCGTCAGGATCGGCGTCGACAGTGCGCTCGGAGCGCTCACCGACGTCTCCGCGGTCACGCCCGAGATCGGCGCCCCTGGCGCACTCGCGAGCATGGTGGCGCCGGCGGTCACGGGAACGCCTCAGGTCGGCCGCGAACTAACAGCAACTCACGGAATATGGTCACACGGCGGGGCACTCACCTACTCCTACCAGTGGCAGCGCTGCAACCGCTTCGGAGTGGGCTGCGCGAACGTCGAAGGCGCCACCGGCTCCAGCTATACGTCAACGCCGGGGGACGGGGGCGCCACGCTCAGGGTCAAAGTCACCGCCAGCGAAGAAGGACACTCGCTCTCGCGGACCTCTGCCGCGACTCAGCCGATCGCGACAGCCGGAGCGCCGACGATCGAAAAGGAACCGGCGATAGAAGGCCCATCGCTCCAGGGGAGCACGCTCACGGTCGCCTCTGGGCAGTGGTCGGGAGAAGGGTCGATCGCCTACACCTACCAGTGGGAGCGCTGCGCCGCAACCGGCGAATGCACCCCCATATCGGGGGCCACGTCCAGCTCCTACAGGCTCACCACGGAAGACATCGGCTCGACGCTGCGCGCGCTCATGACGGCGACCGACGGCGAAAACAGCTCCGAAGCGCTGTCCGCCGAGACTGCCGTCATCGAGCCGGAATCGCTGTCGAAGCTCTCCCAGCCCTCAATCTCCGGCGTCGTCGAGGTCGCCGGCGAACTGGCGGCCGACCCCGGGATCTGGAGCGGGTCGGGGCCCGTCTCGTACGCCTACCAGTGGGAACGGTGCAACTCGGGCGGCGAAGCGTGCACCCCAATCGAAGGCGCTACCGAAGCCAACTACCTGCTCACCGAAGGCGACCACGCCTCCACGCTGCGCATCAAGATCACGGCGACCAGCCCGCTCGGCAACCAGAGCGCGTACTCGGCCGTGACGGCGGCGACGCCTGCCGGCGAAGTGACGGTCGCGCAGGCCGAGGAAACAGCCCAAGCCGTCGATCCGGATGTGCTCGCCCCCTCCACGAACGCGACGCTCGAAGGAGAAGCGATCGCGCCGACGCTCACCAACGAAGAACAGCTCTCCTCCGCACACGCGCTCACGAGCTCAAGCGTCGCCAAGGAAAATCCAGGCGAACTCGCGATCAACACCCCCGACGGCGAACTCAGCCTCAAACCACAGGAAACCTCGCCGGGCGCGACCACGCTCCCCACGCTCGTCAACGGCACCGTCGCGCTGTTCGCCAACACGTTCCCCGCGACCGACACGATCGTCCGGCCGGACGCCCGAGGCACCACCGCCGTGCTCGACCTGCGCTCACCCGAAGCCCCCAAGTCCTTCACCTGGGAAGTCGACCTCGGCACAGGCGAGCAGCTTCAGCAGCTCCCCGACGGCAGTGTCGCCGTCATCAGCACATCAGAATCGAGCGGCGAAGCAAACACCGAAGAAAGCAGAGAACTGGCATCGCCCGAACTGGGCGAAGAAACCCCCGAATCGAGCGCCGAAAGCGCCGAAAAAGAACGCGAAGAACGGGAATCGGAAACCGAAGCGCCCATCGAATCGCCCCCCGCCTCACCGGAAAGCACGACGAAACCGGGCGAAGCCCCGAGCGGCGAGCTCGAACCGCAGAACACGCAGGCGCAGTACGAAGCCGCGACGAAAGCCATGTCCTCGGCCGAAGCCGTCTACGGCGCCTCCGCGCTCATGGTCATCGAGCCACCGACCGTCGTCGACGCCGACGACCACGCAGTGCCGGCGTCGCTCAGCGTCAGCGAAGGCACCATCACGCTGACGATCACGCCCGGCGAAACCACTGCATACCCCCTCCTTGCGGCGCTCTCCGTAGCCGCCCCAAGCGACAACGTCAGCGCCGAACGCGACCCGTTCGAGTACGGCTTGGCGGACGAAATCCCGAGCGTCTTTGCGAATGAAAACGTGAAGCGGTTGCAAAACAGCAAAGCGCCACTGCACATTCAGACCGCACGGAAGACGATTCCTTGGGATGTGCTCCAGGGTCTCAGGGAGAGCAAACTCCCGACCGCAAAGACTCGGGAAGAAGCTGAAATAATAAAAAAGGAGGCTAAAGAACTCAAGGTCTTCGAAGAATGGCTCGATCAAGTGGAAGCCGACCACCTCACTCCTTATGTGACGCTCAAATCCAACGGGATCAGCGGCCCGCCGCCCGTGCCGGCTTACCGTACGGCGTTCAGGAACATCATCGAGCGGTTCGGGCACCGAGTCAAGAGGTGGGGCGCTTGGAATGAGCCAGATCAGGGAGAGAACTACGTACCACCAGAACGTGCCGGTCGGTACTGGCAGGCCGCTCAGTCGGTCGCCGTCGAACTGCACTGCCACTGTACCATCGTCGCGGGAGAATTTGCACAATACGAGACCGACAGTGAAAACACGAACCCTGGAGAAAACCGCGTCTATGCGGGCAAATATAGAAAGGGACTTCTCGCGTACCTCCCTCAAGCGTGGGAATACAAGCATAGAACCCACCATCGTGCCTGGGAGAGCCACAAGACCCCCACGACGTGGGGATTCCACGATTACGTAGACGTGATCAACGACAGGACCACAAACGCTGGCGAATTTGCTCAGTTCGCAAGCGGGAAGCTCGGCAAGCCGCGGATTTGGATCAGCGAGGCAGGCGTCGAGCTCCATGATGGCGTAGAGAAAGGACGGCCCACTCGTATGGTCAAAGCAAATGATGAACCGTACGAATACGAACAGCAGAGCAAAGCGGCTAATACTTTCCTCAAACTCCGCCACGCCACAAAGCCCCACGAAAAGATATCCCGCGTCGAACGCGTCTACTACTATGAGTTTGAAGCACCGTTCGAATGGGAAATTGCCAAAAACGCGAACGAATTCGACAGCGGGCTGTTCGAAGTCGAACCCGAAGTCAAACCTGAAGACAAACCCAAAAGCCATGGCGAAGCACGCCCGGCCTACTGCTACCTGGCGTACGAAAACCACGATTGTCCACCGACCGTGAGCGCGCTCCCAGAGATGGTTAGCCACAATCAGGAACCCGATTATGAGGACGCAAGCGTCAACCCTCACGGAATCGCCACAACTGTAGAATTTATCAATCTCCTCCTTGGGGGCAGCAAGGAAATTTTGGCCACCACGGTCAAAGAGGCCCACGCAATCCACCCGCAGACCGTGATTGCATCTTTGGGCAGCTGCACAGACGCAAACAGCTATCGTGTCGTTGCCAAAAATGCCGGTGGATCAGTGGAAAGCTCGCCGATCGACGAACTCGTCCACTGCAGGTGATGCACACAAATGACAGAGCTCGTCACCTAGTACAAACGTCCACCACAACCGCAACTCGGAGGCCTTGGAGTAGTTTAGGGATCGTGCGCCGAACAATCACAACTCTAGTAATAGTCGTAGGTACTCTCGCGGTTGCGACTTCGACGGCAGTGGCATCTCCACGCGCCAAGGCCCTACCGAAGTGTCCTTCCAGGAATCTGCGGGTCCTGATGGCCGATGCGCAGGTCGTGATCTACAGAGCAGCCACCATCGTCTATGAACCCGAAGAGCACAGGTTCGAAGAAGGTCAGGAAGCCATCTTCGGTTGTGCACACGGAGCGAAGCGCTCATATCGCCTGGGACTCCCCCCGTACGGAGGTCCGTCTGGATCAGGAGGTGTAGGCCCGATCGCGCTTGCGGGACCAATCGTCGCCTACGACGTGGGAGAAACAGCTCCGTTTCGTGCCCCGCATGGCTATAGCTCTCACGAAATCTGGGTCCGCAACCTGCGGACCGGGAAGCTCATCCACCGGATGCCAAACGGCTCGCCGGCTGAATCGGAAGACATCGGCCTGGGCGAAACGACGGCGATCGTCGTCAAGGGGGACGGGGCGGTTGCGTGGATCGTGAGAACCGGCAGAACGGAAGACCTACAGGTCCGATCGGCGGATAAGACGGGGAGCCATGTGCTCGTGACGTCGCCGGAAATCGCCCCCGAATCGCTCGCCCTCGCCGGCAGCACGCTCTACTGGACACAGGGCAACAAACCGATGTCGGCGACGCTGAACTGAGAGGCGACCCCCGGCCCGTGCGACCGTACCTCTGCCTGTTGAGCGCGACCGCCGCTGCCGTCGCGGTTGGCGTATGCGGCTGCGGCGGCGGCTCGGCCGCGACGACGAGCACGTCGGCTCACGCCCGCACCGCAAAGATCGCCCCGTCCTACCGCGCCGGCCAGTACTGCACGCCAGCCAACGAGGCGAAATACCACGCGGCGGGCTTCGAGTGCAAGAAGCACCACCTGGCGCACCAGTGAGACACCCGCCGCGTAGCACCAGGAGGGAAGTTCTGCCGATGATAGCCCGGCCCACCCCCCAAACCCGACGATTCCCGGCAAGGAGCGCGCTTGCCGGGCTGCTCATCCTCGTCGTGGCCCCACTTGCCCCGATTCGCTCCGCCAGCGCGGCGCCGGTCCTGGTCACGAGCACCTATCAGCTCGCGAGCAGTGAACCGCTCGCACTGGCGGGTTCCGCGACGCTCGTGGCGGGCTATGAAGGCGAAAAGGCGGACGTCGTGCGGTCCTTCTCCGCGGGCCATCCGCCAGTCGTGGTCGCGCGCGTTCATCCACACGGCACAGACCGGGGTCAGATAGTCCTCGCCAGCTCCCCCACCCGGATCGCCCTTCTCGAGGAAGGGTCCACACCTGGATACAAGGGCTGCTGTGAGACCCTCTACCAGAACGTCGTCTCAGGCCCCCTCGGCGGCCCGTTGACCGAACCGACCGCTGGCTGCCGGATCACACCGAGCCTCGCTGAAACGGTCGTCGAAGAAAGAATACCTGCTCATTCCGCGATCGCGCTTGACGGCGACGTGCTCGCATACGACAGCTTCGGTTGTATCGTTGTGCGAGATTTCGCGTCGGGCTCCCAGCGGATCATTCCGCTGGGAGCCACGCTCGGTCCGGTATATAACAAGGTCGTTTGGCGACTCGGCGGTAACGGCCTGCTGCGTGTCGCCGGGCGGCTCATCGCCTACCGTGCCAACCCGCTCGGCGGAGAAGGTCAGGCGTCGGTCATCGTATACGACGTTGACACCGGCCACGAACTCTACCGCGTTCCACTTCCTCCCTATAACCCGCTCGTAGACCCGTCGCCTTTTGGCGGATTTAGTACCCCCACCTTTGGCTTGCAGTCTAACGGCACACTCGTGATCGCAAACGGGGTCACATGCAGCGCGACCGTGAGCACGGTCGCGCACCCATCGCCCTTGCCGCTTGGCATTCCCGCCTGCGAAGTCGACGGCGTGAATGGCGGGCGCGCTCTGATAGTCATGCGTGAAGAAGGACATGCTCAGACTCTCGTAGGTCATAATCTGACTCTAGCCTGGACGTCGATAGAAGCGCCATCCGCGCACCCGATAGCCGCTCTCGGCGTGAACGGCGTCCTTGAGACCGCCACTCCAGTCATGGACGAAACGAACGTCCTCTACACACTCAACGGCTGCTGGGCGCCCAGCGTATATCGCGCTCCGCTCACCGAACCTGGGAGTCCTCCAAGTCCGCCCGCAAGCTGTCCGGTGATCGTCTCGCCCAGCTACGCGACCCTCGGGACGGAAGCACTGCGCGTGCGTATTCGCTGCCCGCTGGGCTGTGAAGGCGAACTCGAAGCCCAAGCCGGTACCGCCAAGGAGCTGCGCCGGCAAGAGAGCGAGATAGGCCCCAGCGCGATCGTTGCTCCCGAGATCTCGGTGGCGCCCGGACGGTCAACGACCGTTACTCTTCAATCGAGAGAGGATGGGGAAGGAGCCCCGATATTTCGCGCTCTGCACCGCGATCTACGATTCCGACACCACGTCAACGTCAGGCTCGACTTCAACATTCAAACCCCAAGCGCCGATGGCGCCGGCTCGTACGACAAAGCGGAAGTACTCGGGATCGCCTACGAAACGGTTACACACGTCATCGTTCCGATACGTCTTCAGCAAACGCGACACTCAAAGCGTGTCAGATGATCGACCTCCACTGCCACATCCTCCCCAGCCTCGACGACGGCGCCAAGGACCTCGCCGACAGCCTGGCGATGGCGGCGCAGGCGGCGGCGGACGGCATCGAAGCGGTGTGCGCGACGCCGCACATCAGGCACGACCACGACGTCGCGATCGGAGAGCTGGCAGGACGCATCGCGGCCCTCCAGGCGGCGATCGATGCGCGCGGCCTCGACGTAAAGATCCTGCCCGGCGGCGAGGTCGCGGAGACCGAGGCCGACAGGTTGACCGACGCCGAGCTTGAAGACGGTCTCGCTCGGGGGGACCGGCGCATGGGTGCTGTTGGAGCCGGCTCCAGGCCCGCTCGGCGACAGCCTCGAACGGCGCGTCGCAAAGCTGCAAGAGCGCGGCGTAAGGGCCGTGATCGCACACCCCGAGCGCCACGCCGGCCCCGACTTCGTAGAACGCGTCAGGCGCTTGGCCGACGCCGGCTGCCTTGTCCAGTGGACGGCCGAGTTCATCGCGGGCGAGCAGCCCGGCGACTACGTGCTGAACCTGGCAGCCGAAGGGCTGGTACACCTCTTGGCCAGCGACGCCCATTCGGCCCGCGCCGGCCGGCCCGTCGCCCTGTCAGCAGGCTTCGAGGCGCTGAGCCGGGTCTGGAGCGCCGAGCGTCTCGAGTGGTCGGCCGAGACCGCGCCCAAGGCAATCGTGAGCGGCGAGACCGCGATCATGCTTCCACCGCCTCCAGCGTGACGCTTTCAGCCAGCCGCTCGACGACCTCGGACGTGGCGGAGCCGAGGCCGTGGCGCAAGAAGTTGGCGGCGCCGGCGGCGGCGCCAACGACGAGGGCGCGCTCGAGGGGCTCACCGCGCGCCCATACCGCCGCCAGGGCGCCGAACATGGCGTCGCCGCAGCCCTCCCGGAAGCCGTGCTCCAGGCGCGGCGCTGTCAGCCACGAGGCGCCGGACTCGCCGAGCACCAGAGCCGGCTGCTCGCCGCGGGTCACAACGACTACGCCGGCGCCGGCTTCGCGCAGACGGCCGGCCGCGGCCAGCAGCTGATCAAACGTGGCGACCGGGCCGCTGACGTATTGAGCCAGTTGCCAGTCGTTCAGTTTCACCAAATCGGGCTCACCGCGAAGGGCGCTGTCAAGGCGGGGCGTCGACAGGTCAACGAGCGCGCGCGCGCCGCCGGCCTTGGCGTCGGCGACGAGGTCGCCGTAGACCTCGACAGGCAGCGATTCGTCGGGCATCGGGTTCGTGACCAACAGCCAACCGCTTGCGATCGCCTCGGCGCAGGCCAACGAGAACAGCTCGTCGAACTCGTGCCTCGACGGAGGATCGCCGGGAGCGAATGCCAGCAGCTCGCGCTCGCCGCGCCTGCGGTCGGTCACGTAGCAACCGTTGGCCGATGCCGTCCGCACGAGCCGCAGCTCGGCCCCAAGCGCGCCGAGCAAACCGGTCAGCAGTTCGCCGCTCTCGCCCCCCGCGAAGCCGCACAGCACGGGCACGGCCCCCAAGGTCGCCGCCATCCGCGCGACCCAAACGCCTTGGCCGCCGGCATGGAAGTGGATCTGCTCGCGGGCGCCGTCCTCGGAGGGCCCCTCGCGCTCGAGTGTCACCGTCAGCAGCGCGTTCGGGCCGAACACGGCCAAACGCGGGGCTGAGGGCGGGGTCGGAGCCATGGCAGACATGATCGAGCGAGCGGCCGGCTGAAGCCTGCGTAGTTACCCGCACCCCTGGCCGGGCCGGGCCCTGATGGACGTAGCCGGTAGGTATTAGAAGATGCAGCGGATGACCGGACCGGCGGCCAGCAAGGCGATCGTTACAACTGGCTTGACCAAGCGCTACGGCCAGACCGTGGCGCTCGACGGCCTGGACCTGGAGGTCGAAGCCGGCGAGGTATACGGCTATCTCGGCCCGAACGGATCCGGCAAGACGACGACGATCAGGCTGCTGCTGGGCCTGCACAAGCCGAGCGCCGGCAAAGCGGAGCTGTTCGGGATCGACGCCTGGAAGGAACCTGTCGCGGCGCACGCAGACGTGGCGTACGTCGCGGGCGAGCCGTTCTTGTGGCCGGCGATGACGGCGGCCGAGACGTTCGAGCTGCTTGGCAAGCTGCGCGGCAACGTGGACGTCGCATACAGGGCCGAGCTGGTGGAGCGCTTCAAGCTGGACGACCGCAAGAAGGTGAGAGCCCTATCGAAGGGCAACCGCCAGAAGGTCCAGCTGATCGCGGCGCTGGCGACGAGGGCGAAGCTGCTGCTCTTGGACGAGCCGACGAGCGGCCTTGACCCGCTGATGGAGGTCGCGTTCAGGGACTGCATCGAGGAGGCGAAGTCAAGGGGCCAGACCGTTTTCTTGTCGTCGCACATCCTGGGCGAGGTCGAGGCTCTGTGTGACCGGGTCGGCATCCTCAAGAATGGGTGTCTGGTCGACCAGGGCACTCTTACCGAACTGAGGCACCTGGTCGCCCAGACGGTCGAGGTCACGTTCGTGGGCCAGGCCCCAAAGCTGCCGGCGCTGCCGGGCGTGACGGTGGCAAAGGCCGGCGAGCGGACGTTGCGCTGCGAGGTGACAGGCCCCGTCGGACCGTTGATCGCGGCCCTCGCGGAGCACCCGATCGCGGCTTTGACGAGCAGGGAGCCGAGCCTGGAGGAGATCTTTTTGCACCACTACGACGGCTCGGACGGCGGCGACGGGAATGGTGGGAAGGGCGTGGCTCCCGATGGCGACGGGCCCCGCGAGGATGGCGAACGTGCATAGCGAAGCGGGCCGTACGCGCGCGCGCGTACGGGCGCTTTCGGGACGTGCGTTTACGGACGCAAGGACCAAGACGATCGCGTTCGGGTACCTGTTCGCGATCTACGCTTACATCCAGCCGGCCGGCTTCAGGCACGCGTACCCGACCCTCGCCGACCGGATCGAGTTCGTCCACGCCTTCGCGAACAACGCCGCGATCAGGCTGTTTTACGGCTATCCATACGAAGTGACGAGCGTCAACGGCTACAGCGCCTGGCGCGTCGGCGGCACCTTGGCGATCGCGGCCGCCGTGTTCGGCGTGCTGGCCGCCGTGAGGGCGCTCAGGGCCGAGGAGGACGCGGGCCGGGCCGAGCTTATCCTGGCCGGCCAGGTCGGGCGAAGCACCTCATATGTGGCCTCGCTCATCGGGATCGGGGCCTGCATCGCCGTCGTGTGGCTGGCCGAGACGGTCGGCTTCATAATCGGCGGCCTGCCGGCCGGAGGCTCGGCCTACCTGGCGCTCGCGACGGCCTCGGTAGCGCTCGTCTTCACGGGCATCGGCGCGCTGACCAGCCAGGTGGCCGCCAACAGGCGGGTCGCGCTCGAGCTGGGCAGCGCGATCGTCGGGCTGTTCTTGCTGGTCAGGGTGATCGCCGACACCTCGGCCGGCGCGGGCTGGCTGCGGTGGCTGACGCCGCTGGGCTGGGCCGAGGAACTGCGGCCGTTTACGGGACCCCAGCCATTGGTGTTGTTGGCGCCGCTGGCAGCGACCGCGATCGCGCTTGCGCTGGCCGCAAAGATCGCGGCGGGGCGCGACCTGGGCACCGGGATCCTGCCGGCGAAGGACTCGGCCGACCCCGACTTTCGCCTGCTGGGCGGCCCGACGGCGCACGCGCTGCGCGGCGAGCGGGCCAGCCTGGGAGTGTGGCTGGCGAGCTTCGGCCTGTTCGCGCTGGTCCTTGGCCTGCTCTCGTCGAGCATCTCGACGGCGGGCATCTCGAAGAGGATCGAACAGGAGATCGCAAGACTGGGCGCGGGCTCGATCGCGACGCCGACCGGGTATCTGGCGTTCGTGTTCATCTTCTTCGTGTTGGCCGTCAGCCTGTTCGGCTGCGCGCAGATCGCGAACGCAAGACGCGAGGAGTCAGAACAGCGCCTGGAGACGCTGCTGGCGCTGCCGGTCGGCCGCCTGCGCTGGCTCGCCGGCAGGCTCGCCTTGGCGGCCGGCGCGGCCGTGGCGCTGGCGATCTGCGCGGGCCTGTTCACCTGGGCCGGAGCGGCCTTGCAGGGCGTGTCGATCTCGCCGGCGAAGATGCTCGAGGCCGGCGCGAACTGCCTGCCGACAGGCTTGTTGTTCCTGGGCTTGGCGGCGCTCGCGTACGGCCTCTGGCCGCGGGCGAGCACCGGCATCGCTTACGGCCTCGTCACCGCGACGTTCTTGTGGGAGCTGGTCGGCTCGCTGGTGGGCGTGCCGAAGTGGCTCGTCGAAGTGACGCCTTTCGCGCACGTCGGGCTGGTGCCGACACAGCCGTTCAGAACCGGCGCGGCCGCGATCATGCTGGCGATCGGCCTTACGGCGGCGCTGGCCGGGCTGTGGGCGTTTCACCGGCGCGACCTGGAAGGGGCGTAACGCTTCATGCTTCAGAACGTCTCCGTCGGACGATGGTCGTTGGACTCTTATGAGGGCATCGTTCCGGACGCGATCCTCGAAGGGCTGCGCGAGCAGGCCAAGGCGCTCGAGGGGGCGAAGATCTTGCATGTCAACGCGACCGCGTACGGCGGCGGGGTTTCGGAGCTGCTGCGCTCGTCCGTGCCGTTGCTGCGCGACCTTGGCCTCGAGGTCGACTGGAAGGTCATCAGCGGCAGCCCCGCGTTCTTCGGGGCGACCAAGGCCCTGCACAACGCGCTGCAAGGCTCCGAACGGACGTTGAGCGAGGCCGAGCGCGACGCCTACCGGGACGCGACCCGCGAGAACGCGCCGCTATTGGACGGCGACCACGACTTCGTCGTCATTCACGACCCCCAGCCGGCGGCCCTGCTGGACATGCACGGCAAGGGCGACGCGAGCTGGATCTGGCGCTGCCACCTCGACACCTCCGCGCCCAACCCCGACGCGTGGGCCTTTCTGAGACCGCTACTGGCCAGGTTCGACGCGGCCGTCTTCACGATGCCAGAGTTCGTGCCGCCCGACCTGCCGATCGAGAACGTGCGCGCGATCGCGCCGGCGATCGACCCGCTCGGCCCCAAGAACCTCGACATCTCGAGACATACGGCCAGCCAGATCCTCGACTGGATCGGGATCGACATCTCCAGACCGTTGGTCACGCAGGTCTCGCGGTTCGACCGCTGGAAGGACCCGTTCGGGGTAATCGACGCCTACCGGCTCGTACGCGAAGAGGTCGACGGCCTGCAGCTGGCTTTGGTCGGCTCGATGGCGCTCGACGACCCCGAGGGTTGGGAGATCTACGGCCAGCTCTCAGAGCGAGCCGAGGACGACCCGCTGCTCCACATCTACACGAATCTGACGGGCGTCTCGAACGTCGAGGTCAACGCCTTTCAACGACTCTCGGACGTGGTCGTCCAGAAGTCGATCAGGGAGGGCTTCGGCCTGGTCGTCTCGGAGTCTCTCTGGAAGGGCACCCCCGTCGTCGCCGGCCGAGCCGGTGGCATCCCGCTGCAGATGCCGGACGGCGTCGGCGGCATCTTGATCGAGTCGACCGAGGAATGCGCGACAGCGCTCCTGCGGCTGCTCGAAGACCGAGAGCTTGCGGATAGCCTCGGCGCGAGCGGGCGCGAACACGTGCGCGAGCGCTTCCTGCTGCCGCGACTCTTGCGCGACGAACTCGTGCTGCTGCGGTCGCTAAGCTGATCGCCCGATCGGGACGGCGTTGGCGCGGGCGCCTGCGTCTCGATGTTCAGGATCCCTTGCTTTACCCCACCGCCCCGCGCAACCGGCCGAGCAGCCGTGACAGCTTGGGAGCGTCACTGGGATCGGGTCCAGCGGCCAGACCAAGCTCGATCTGGAGGGCCGCTTCGGAGGCATCTGGGAAGCCGAACGTGCCGAGCGAGCCGGCCAGCATGTGGGCGGCTCGCTGGGCCTTACAACGCGTGCACTCGTCGAGCCGGGCTCGCTTCAGCGCGGCGAGCGCGCGATCGATCGAGCCGATGCGCTCCTCGATGAGGCCGCGCTGACGGGCCCAGACCGCGTCCAGCAGCTCGGACATCGCAACGTCCGCTGGCCGCGCGGAAGCGGATCGGTGAGGGGCGCCTGTCGGGGGCATCACGAACATGGGAGTTCAAGTCCTATATCGACAACGACCACCGGCCCGGCAAGCCGGGAAAAACGAAGACCGTTTGCGGTGAAGTACCGAGCGCCCCGCAACAGGGGACCGAGCTGACTGGCTTTACCTATTTCATTAAAAAGAACTTGCAAAATGGATTGTATCGTGAGTTCAATTAGGTGATAGCCTGGGGAGGGTGAAAGGACTGGAATGTGGAACTCCGGTCTGAAGAGTAGGGGCCTAGGGTCTGGGCGGCGGGAGACCGCCACCCAGACCGCGTCCTCCGCTCGATCGCGGGAGCAGGCGGCCCACACCGCCCAGCTGGAGTCCCAGGCCGCCCTACTTGAGCTGGCCCCCGACGCGATCGTCGGCGTCGGCTCGGACGGCGCGATCACGATGGTCAACGCCCAGGTCAAGGCGCTGTTCGGCTACGAGCGCGAAGAGCTGGTCGGGCGGCCCGTCGAGGTGCTCGTGCCCGGGCGCTACCGCGACGCCCACACCGGCCACCGGGACGGCTACTTCGCGGACCCCAAGACGCGGCCGATGGGCGCCGGCCTGGAACTGTACGGGCGCCGGCGCGACGGCAGCGAGTTCCCGGCCGAGATCAGCCTGTCGAGCATCAAGACCGAGGCCGGAACCTTGGCGATCGCCGCCGTGCGGGACGTCAGCGAGCGCGTCGTCGCCGCGCACGAGCGTGAGCGCCTGGAGTCCGAGGCCGAACGCGAGCGGCTGCACAACCAGCTGCACCAAGCCCAACGCCTGGAGAGCTTGGGCCAGCTGGCGGGCGGCATCGCGCACGATTTCAACAACCTGTTGGCGGTGATCATCAACTACGCGGCGTTCGTGGCCGAGGATCTGAAGGCGGAGACGATCGCGCCCGAGCAACGCGAGTCGATGAAAGACGACGTCGAGCAGATCAGCCTCGCCGCCGAGAAGGCCGCGCACCTGACCCACCAGTTGCTGGCCTTCGCCCGGCGCGAGGTCGTGCAGCCCGAGGTCGTGGACGTCAACGGTGTGGTGCGAGCGGTTCAGCGTCTGCTCCAGCGCACGCTCGGCGAGCACGTCCAGCTGCGGAGCACGCTTGCCGATGACCTGCCGCCGGTCCTGATCGACGTCGGCCAGCTCGAGCAGGTGATCGTCAACCTCGCGGTCAACGCCCGCGACGCGATGCCCGACGGGGGCGAGCTGAGGATCGACACGGCCGTCTTCGACGTCGACGAGCACTACGCGGCCTCCGCACCCGATCTGAAACCCGGCCCGCACGTGCGGGTGCGGGTCAGCGACGACGGCGCGGGCATGGACGAGCAGACGATCGGACGTGCGTTCGACCCCTTCTTTACCACCAAGCCCCCCGGCCAGGGGACCGGCCTGGGATTGGCGACGGTCTACGGGATCATCCAGCAGTCGGGCGGCCGCGCCCAGATCTACTCGGAGGTCGGAGTCGGCACGACGTTCACGATCCTCTTGCCCGCGACCGACCGAGCGGGCGCCGGCGACGAGTCCCGGCAGGACGCGGTCCCGGCCCGGGGCGAGGCGACGGTGCTCTTGGTCGAGGACGAGCAGGCCCTACGCGAGGTGACCCACCGGATCCTGGCCGGTGGCGGCCACGAGGTGATCGTCGCTGCCAACGGCCCGGAGGCGCTGCGTGCCGCGCAAGAGCATGACGGGAAGATCGACATGGTGCTCAGCGACGTGGTCATGCCCCAGATGCCGGGCCCGGAGCTGACACGCCGGCTGCGGGCTCAGCGCCCGGACATCAGGGTGCTGCTGATGTCGGGCTTCGCCCAGCCGATCCTCGATTCCGGCGGACACCTGGAGCAGGGCACGACCCTGATCGAGAAGCCCTTTTCGGGGCCGTCCCTGCTGGCGAAGATCGCCGAGATCTTGGAGCGGCCGGAGTGATCGCGACGCGAGAGGGAGGTGAGCGAAGGTGCCCGAGCTGTTGATCGTCGACGACGAAGAGGCGCTGAGGCGCTGGGAGGAACGCGTTGTCCGCGAGCAGGGCGGCTACTCCTGCGACGGCGCCGGTGACGCCGTCGCCGTGCGCGCCCGCTTGAAGCAGAACGACTACCAGCTGGCCCTGCTCGACGTGAACATGCCGGGCGAGTCGGGCATCGAGCTGCTCAGCCACATCCGCTCGAGCCACCCGGACGTCGCCGTGCTGATGGTCACGGGCGAGGACTCGACCGAGCTGGCCCTGACCGCGATCGAGCAGGGCGCTTACGGCTATCTGATCAAGCCGGTCGCGGCCGGCGAGCTGCTGATCAACGTCGCCAACGCCTTGCACCGCCGGCGTGGCGAGCTGCGCAGCCAGCGCCTTATGGAGCGCCTGCGCGATACCGCCGACGAGCGCGGGCAAAAACTGGAAGAGGCTCTGCAGGAGCTGGAGCTGTCCGAGAAGGAGGTATGGGCCTCCCAGGCCGAGACGATCTTCAGACTCGCCCGGATGGTCGAGTTCAGAGACGAGGAGACCGGCCAGCACCTGCACCGGATGAGTTCTTACTGCGAGATCCTTGCCCGCAAGATCGGCTGGGATGAGCTGGGCTGCGAGCAGATCAGGCTGGCCAGCCAGCTGCACGACGTCGGCAAGGTCGCGATCCCCGACAACATCCTGCTCAAGCCCGGCAAGCTGACCGCTGAGGAGTTCGAGGTCATCAAGGGCCACGCCGAAGCCGGCCACCGGATGCTGGCCGGCTCGGCCTCCGAGGTCGTCCAGATGGGCGCTCAGATCGCACGGACCCACCACGAGCACTGGGACGGCACCGGCTATCCGCGGGGCCTGATCGGCGAAGAAATCCCGATCGAGGGCCGGATCGCGGCGGTCGCCGACGTGTTCGACGCCCTGACCAGCGACCGCGTCTACAGATCGGCGCTACCCGTCAGGTCTGCCACCCAGATGATGCGCGACGAGCGCGCCACCCACTTCGACCCCGCCCTCCTGGACGCGTTCCTGGGCGCGCTCGACGAGGTCGAGGCGATCCGTACGGCGTATGCCGACTGACACCGAAGTCGCTCAGGCGGCCCAGCCGCGGTCCGTGAAGGCCTTCGGCTCGTGCGGACCGGCCGCGCCCCCGCGACGAGGCCTGCGCAGTGCTTCCTCGATCGCGACGCGCAGCTCGGCGAGCGTGAACGGCTTGACCAATACGGCCGTGAACCGGACGCCGAGCCGTTCCAGCTCGGGCGGCGGGGCCGCGACGCTGACGCTGATCAAAGGCAGCGTCGGGTCGATCAGTTTGGCCGCCTGGGCCAGAACCGCGCCGATCGGGTCAGCCGGTTCGATCAGGAGGACGTCGGCGCTCGCCAGTTGCTCGGGCGATGGAGCGCTCGCCAGGACCGGCTCGTGACCGAGCCTGACGACCATCTTCTCCAACAGGCGCTTGACGTCGAGTTGGGACTCGCTGATCAGTATCTGGGCCATGCGTTAATGATCGACGTCGACCGTCAGAGCCCGGTGGCGATCCGGTATGAGCCCGGTATGAGTGGGCGGGGGTCGGGCCCATGACAACGGCCCGCGTCCTGGTCGTCGACGACGACCCGGTCACCAGAGACCTCTTGCGCGGCGTCCTTACCAGGGCCGGCCACGACGTCAGGGAGGCGCCCGACGGGAAGGCCGGGCTGCGGGCTTTGTACGAACGCACGCCAGACGTCGTCGTGCTCGATGTCGAGATGCCCGAACTGGACGGCTGGCAGACGCTCGCACGGATCAGGGACGTCAGCGACGTGCCCGTCCTGATGCTGACCGCCAAGCAGACCGAGCTTGAGAAGGTCCGGGGCCTGCAAGGCGGCGCCGACGACTACGTCGTCAAGCCTTTCGGCCACCAAGAGCTGCTCGCCCGGATCGGGGCACTGCTGCGGCGGCGCGCCGGCGAGGATCAGAGCCCCGGCCTGCAGTCCTACGCCGACGGGCGCATCGAGATCGACTACGGGCGCCGTCTCGTCAGCTGCGACGGCCACGAGGCGACGCTCACGCCGCTCGAGTTCAGGCTCCTGCGGGTCTTCGTCGAGCACCCGAACCAGGTCCTCTCCAAAGACCAGCTCTTGGCGCTTGTCTGGAACGACGAGCTGACGACCTCGCTCGGCCAGGTCAAGCTCTACGTCGGCTATCTGAGACGCAAGCTGGATCCCAAGGCGCCCTTGAAGACACCGATCGAGACCGTGCGCGGGTTCGGTTACATGTACCGGCGGCCAGAGTAAGACTTCGCCCCACTCGCGTCAGTCGCCGCCGTGTTCGGGGTGCTCTACACACGCGTTCAGAGACGCGCCGCGGGGCGAAGAGCTTGCGCGAGTTAGTATGGATTTTTGCTAGCAAACGCGCGAAATAGTATGGTATTTCGCTATCAACCTGCCGGTGAACGACTCGCGGCTCAGGCGCCTGCTGACCGAGCGCAGCCCGTGGCGGGCACGCGCCGGCTGGGAGACCGCCGGCATCCTCGCCTGGCTGCTTGGTCATTGAGTCCAAGCTAGACCGCGACACGGGACCCACCGCGAGCGGGATCAGCGCCTCGCCCTCTTGCCGTGACGCCGCCTCGCCCCGTGCCGCGCCCGCTTGCCCCTCTTCCCCTTCTTCGCCTTCCCACACCCTTCGACCCCGACCCTCACCGCCGGTTTCACCCTGGCCCCGTTCTGCCCGCTGATCGAGGTCCTCATCTTCAGCGGCTTCTTCGTGCACAGCGCCGAGCTGGCGGCCAGGATCGAGCGAGGACCCTCCGGCAGCACCAGATCCAACCGCCTGATCGGGACGTCCGGCAGCGATCTGAACGTGGCCGAGGTCACGTTCTTTTCGTTGACATACAGCCCTCCCGTCAAATCGATCTTCACGCCGCCGCCCCGCAACGCCAGCACCAGGTCCGGGAACGCCGCTTCCGGGCCACTCGCGCGCGCGCGTGCCCCGCTCGCGGAGCCCTTCGCCACGAGATAAGCCGGGCCGCTCATCGGGACACCCAGGATCGGCGTGGCGACGCTCGCCGATCCCACCACCGACGCCTTCGGGCAGGCCGCCCGGTCTGAGTCGAACACGCTTTCCGGGCAGGCCTGCTGGACGGTCGCCAGGCGCGCGGGCAGCCGCTGGGGCAGGTCGAGCTTCAGCGAGCGCAGGTTCGATCCGCCCGGCGGGGCGGCGATCGCGATGTGCAGGCTCGCGCCGTGGCCTTGGAATTCGCCATTGGCCTTGGTGATGGCCATCAGCTTAGGCTTGAAGGGCAGGCTCGTGCAATTGGCCATTTGAAACGGGATCTTCGCGGTCGCCAAGGCGCCTTCGGAGCCGCCGACCACGCCTTCGATCGACATCGGGGCGCAGCTGGTCGGGTCCAGCGTGAAGCTCGATCGCGGGCCCGTCCCGCCGATCGTGATGTTCAAGTGCTTGATCTGCAGCGGGAACCCTTCGACGATGCTCGGTATCGCGCCCGGGCCGGTCGCGATCGTCAGGGCGGCGGTCTGGAAGTCGATTTCGAGCTTGGCCCTGATCACGATCGGCCGGCCTTCCTGGAGCACGAACGGGCCGACCCGCGCGGGCGCGACGATCGCCAGGCCAAACGGGGCGCCGTCGTACGGCCCGGTCAGATAGACCTTCCCCCCGGAGATCGTCAGCGGGTCGGGCCCGAGGCCGGCGCTGATCGTCGTCTCCCCTATCTCGCTCTCCGCGCCGCACGTCCCCGCGTTGGCCCGGGCTTCGCCGCACGGCGCCACGCCGGCGATCGCCGCCGACAGGCCGGGCGGCAGCTTCAGCTTCACCGATTCGATCGCCTGCTGGCCGTCTTCGCGGCCGATGCTGACGGTCAGCGGGCTGAAGGCGCCCGCGTCGATGCCTGCCGTGCCGGCGCTCACCGACGGCGCGAACCCCAGCGCCGCCGACCCCCCCGGGCACGGCGACGACGGCGAGGCGCCCGGCCCGGCGCCGGGCCCCGTCGTGATGTGGAACGTCGCGGACGCTTCGACCGTCGCGGCCGCAACGTCCGGCAATTCCGCCGACCACGGCTCGAACGTGGCGGTCGTCATGTAGGCGCCGCAGCGCGCCGGCGTCGACAGCGGCGCGCGCGGCCCGCCGAAGAAGCGCAGGTCGACGTCTTCGAAGGGCAGCTGCGGCATCTCTTCGAAGCGCGCCGTCAAGCGGCCCGTCTTTTGGTCGAGCGAGATCGCGCCCGGCAGCTTGACCAGGACGCCCGAGACCGGTTCTTCGGCCACCACGTACACGGCCACAAGGCTCCCGAACGGGTTCTCCCGCTGGCCGTCTTTGAAGTTCTGGGGGGAGGCGAGGTACATCGCGCCTTCCAGCGGGCCCGCCAACAGCGGCGTCGCGATCCTGACGGTCCCGAGCTTGGACGCGTTCGGGCAGAAGCTCACGCCCTGTTCCAGAGGTTCGGGCAGCTTGGCCGTGAAGACCGCCGCCCGCGACCCCGAGGGCGTCTGGAAACCCTCGAAGCCGATCTGATCGCCCGGGGAGCCCATCCTGCCCGGTTCCAATGCCGCGGGATCGCCGGTGCACGCCTGCAGCCCGTCCGCGCCTGACGGGTTCAGCCGCACGCCTTCGGGCAGCGCGATCGTCATGTTCCGGATCGAGGACCCCGCCGGCTCGCCGGCGCCCGGTTCGGAACCTTCGGCTGGGAGCGTCGTCGTCTGGGGCACGTGGACGTCGACGCTCAGCCCGGCCGGGGCGCTCGCCGCTGAGCGTTCCGGGGCGACCGTGACTTCGGGTGCGAACGGGAGTTGGTTGCAGCCGTCGAGCGAAAGCGATTCGCCAGACCCGCCATGCAGCCTGTACGCGAGGGGCTCGGCCTGTTCTTCGGCGCGGGCGGACGATCCCCAGGAGTTTCCGCCGACCGTGCCTTCGAACGGCGCCCCACACGAGGTCGGCAGCGTCAGGAAAGGCGGCGTGCTCGTCTCGGTCGAGGCGGGGCAGGAGCCGAATCCCTCCAGGCATTCCCAGCCGCGCTGCCCGTCGTGGCGGGGGTCGCCGGGGACGCCCCAGAACGTCAGCTTCAGGCTCAGGAACCACGCGATCTCGGGGAGATTGCGCACGGCGAGCGTCACGCCGTAGTCGCCGCCAGAGCGCAGCCCCGTCTGCAGGAAGGTCGAGATGACGCCCAGCACGTCGATGCCGAAGCGCGCCGGTTCGCCCGGCCGCGGTTCCAGGTCGAAGATCGGTGTCGTGACGGTGGTCAGACCGGCGACGCTGGGTTCGTTGAACGTGAGCGTGGCCACGCCGACCGCCGAAGACGCCGGGCATGCGTTGGCGATGTACCCCGCCGCCACCGCTTCCGAGGACCGCCCTTCGAACTGCGCATCGCCGCAGCGCGCGAGCGGGGCCGGGTCGGCGACCAACCCCGGCGGCAGCTCGGAGACGATGCTCCTCGCCAGCCCGGCGGTCCGCGGCCCACCGTCCGCTCCGGGCGCGGCCGTGTTCAACGTGACGACGCTCGTCAGCTGGAACGGGTGCGAACCGGCCTGCGTGTCGACCGATCCGTCCGAGTTTTCGGGTGTCAGCTGGAAGTCTTCGAACCCGAACCGGCTACCGCCGCCCACCTCGATCGCATGTTCCGCGCCGGCCGGATGCGCGGCGCCGCCGCCGGACACGCTCGCGACGTTCTCTTCGCCACTGGACGCTTCGGGACGCACCACGACCGATATGACCATTTCGATCTCTTCGTAAGGCCGCAGTTCCTCAGGGACCGGTTCGCCTTCCGAGTTCGTCGTCTCGCCCGCCCCGAACACGCAGGTCAGCTTTGGCGTGCAGGTCACGTGGCCGCGACGGCCGTCTTCCCCTTCCACGATCCTTTCTCCCGCCACGGCCCTGATCCCGGTCGCGCGCAGGCCGGCGGGAAGCCGGTCGGTGATCGTGACCTCGCCGCTGGTTGGCGCGTCGCCGCGGTTCTGCGCCGTCACGACGATCTCTCCTTCTTCGCCGAGCGCGAGGCTCGTAGGCTCTGAGCCCGAGGCGATCGCCCACCACGGCGCCCGGGCTTCAGCGCGGGCGGGCGTTGGGCCGAGGCCGAGGGCCGCCGCGAGTACCACGACAGACCCCACACCCGCGAGCACCCCGTTTACGAACGCCCTTCCCACGTCCCCACTTTACCCTCCCGGCGCCCCCGGAGCGCCGCTCCGCAACCCCCGACTGTCTCCTGTTGTCCACCGCGCGGCCAAGGGCGAGCCGGCCACCGCGCCCAGAGGGCGAGGATCTACCTCTTCCCGCTCTTCCCGCCCCTCTTTACGCTCGCCTTCTTCGCCTTGGCGCCACCCTTCTTCGCCTTCGGACAGCCGGTCACGCCGATGGGAGTGCTCGTGTGGAGCGTCGCTCCGTTCTGGGCGACGAATTCGGTCGGCATCGTCAGCGAGGCGGGCCGCTTCGCCTTGACCTTGCGCGTCACCGTCTTGGTGTGGCCGTGGCGCTTGACCTTGACCTTCTTCGCGATGGTGACCGTCTTGGTCAGGGCGCAGAGGTTGCCGTTGGCGGCCAGCGCCGAGTAGGGGCCCTGCGGCAACGTCAGTTCGAAGCTGCCGACGGGCGCGTCGGGCACGGTCTTGAACGTCGAGCTGGTGATCCCGGTTTTGCTGATGAACGTGTCGCCGACGAGATCGACGGTGACGCCGTAGCCCTGCAGCACGACGATCAGGTTCGGGAACGCTTCGCCGCCGTTGGAGACGAAGTAGGCGGGTCCTTCCAACGGCACTGGGATCAGCGGCGTGATCGCCTTGGCGTGCCCGATGATCGACGCCGCCGGGCACCCTGCCGGGTTGGCGTCGAACTGGGCGGCGGTGCAGGCCTTTTGGAGCGTTGTCAGTCGAGACGGTAGGGCCGTCGGCAGTTCGACTTTGACCTGTTTGATGTTCGCGTCGGTCCCCTGTGGCACGTTGGGGTATGTCAGCTTCACCGACAGGCTGGCGCCGCCGGCTTTGCTGGTCTTGCCCGAGGTCGAGACGGCGAATTTCGGTTCGAACGCGAGGTTTCCGCAGTTGGCGACTTGGAAGGGCACTTCGACGGGCGAGCCGGCGCCTTCGTCGCTCTTGATTTCGCCGGTGATCTTCATCGGGTCGCAGCTGGTCGGGTTGAACGTGAAGCGTTCGCGGTCGATCGAAACGTTGACCGCCTTGATCTGCACGGGGACTCCGTCGATCATGTGCGGGATCGCGAAGCCTTCGCTTTCGCTGTTGGTCGTGACGGTCAGCGCCGCGGTGTGAGGGTCGACCTCGATCCTGGCCCGCACCACGATGCAGTCGCAGGCCGGGTTCTGGCTGGGGTTGGCCGTGTCGTGCTCGAGGTCGAAGGGGCCGGCCTTCACGGGGTTGACGATCGAGAGCCCGAAGGGCGCGCCGTGGTAGGGGCCGGTGATGTAGACCCTGCCGCCCTTCACCGAGACGGGGTCTGAGCCGACGCCGGCGCTGACGGTCGTTTCGCCGATCAGCGATTCCGGCCCGCAGGTGCCTTCGTTGGCCTGCGCTTCGCCGCACAGCTTCACGCCGGAGAGCATCCCGGACGCCCCAGGCGGGAAGCGCAGCCGCACCGAGGCCATGTTCTGCTGGCCGTCCTGGCGGCCGATCGTGGTGCGCAGTTGACTGAACGCGCCGGCGTTGACATTGACCGTTCCTCCCGTCAGCGACGGGTGAAACGGCAGGCTCGCGCCGGGGCAGGGGCCCCCGTTGGGCCCGGTCGTGATCTGGAAGGTGCTATGCGAGGCGACGGGCGGGTTGCCAGACCAGGGCGCGAACGACGCGTCGGTGGTGTAGGCGCCGCAGCGGGCTGGCGTGGCGAGCGGCGCGCGTTCGCCGCCGAAGAAGTGCAGTTCGGCGTCTTCGAAGGCGAGCTGCGGGTTGTTGCCGAACGTGCTCACGAGCTGGCCCGTTTCGGTCACGTGCGTTTCCCCGACGAGCTTTACGATCGCCCCCGAGACGGGGTCTTCGGCGAGGAGGTACAGCGCGATCAGCGACCCGAACGGGTTTGCGTTCTGGCTGGCGAGATACACGGAGCCGGTGACGTCCTGGCCCTTGGGCAGCAGCGGCGTGGCGATCCTGACGGTGCCGATCTTCGACGCGTCCGGGCAGAAGTTCACGCCCTGTTCGAGCGGCGCCGGCAGGGTCGAGGTGAAGGTGGGCACGGGCGGGCCGTCCGGGCGCAGCCCGGCGATACCGGTGAAGCCGGCGAGACCCTCCGAGCACGCTTCCAGGCCGTCCGCCCCCGACGGGTCGACCGCCACGCCCTGGGGCAGCGCGACCGTGATGCCCTTCACGGCGGACTCGGCCCGGGTTTCGGCGTCGAGCACGAGGTTCTGCGGGACGTGCACGTCGACGTTCAGGCCCGTCGGTGTGCTCGCTGCGCCGCCGTCGGGCGTCACCCTGATCGACGGCGCGAACGGCAGACCGTTGCAGCCGTCGATCGCTTCGGGAAGGGTGTAGGACAGCTTAGCGGCTTCCGGCGGTTTGCCCGAGGCGGTCCAGGTGTCGGCGTGCACCCTCCCTTCGAAGGGCGCTTCGCAGGAGGTCGGCATCACCAGGAACGGCGGCGGCGCGCTTTCGCTCGATGCCGAACAGGCTCCCGCTCCGCCGATCTGTTCGAGGCAGTCCCACCCGCGCTGATGATCGTGCTGGGGGGCTCCGGGCACTCCCCAGAAGGTGAGTTTGGCGCTGAGCAGCCACTGCGCCTGGGAGATGTCAAGCGAGCCAACGTTCACGCCGTAGTCGCCGCCGCTGCGCAAAGACGTGTCGAGGAAGACCGAGACGACCCCAGCCGCTTTGAAGCCGAACCGTGCCGGCTCCCCCGGACGGGGGACCATGTTGAAGATCGGCGCAACGATCGTGCCGAAGCCCACGGTCGTCGGTTCGGTGATCGTGAGGGCCACGGCGCCGATCGCCGAGGCGGGCGGGCAGGCGTTGATCTGCTGGCCTTCCAGTTCTATTTTCTGAGCGAACTGCGCGTCGGTGCACCGCTGGAAAGGAGTCGGGTTGCCGATGAACCCGGGGGGGAGTTCGGCGACGATGTCCCTGGGCAGGGCGGCGCTCCTGGGACGGCCCTCGTAATCGGGTGTCTGGCTGTCGAGGGTGATGACGCTCGTGACCTGAAAGGGGTGGGAGCCGGCCTGGGTGTCCGGGGCGCCGCCTTCCTCTTCCGGGATCAACGTGAAGCCTTCGATGCCGAAGCGTTCGGGGCCTCCGACGTGGAGTGGCACGCCGACCGTCCTCGCGCTCGCTGCGCCGCCGCCGCTGACGGTGGCGGTGTTTTCGAGCACGCCGCCGGCGGCCGCTTCGGCGGCCCCTTGTTCGACGCGCACCGAGATCCGCATTTCGATCTGCTCGAAGGGCGGCAGCGTCGGGGGAACGACTTCTTTTTCCTTGACCACCTGTTCGAAGGTGCACGTCAGCGTTTTCGTCGAGCACCTGACCGTACCGTGCGCAGGCGCGGCGGCTTCGGCCTGACTGCTGGCGGGCCCGCCTGCCAGCGCCTTGATGCCGACGACCGTCACGCCCGGCGGCAGCTGATCGGCGATCGTCACGACGCCGCTAGTCGCCGCGTCACCGAGATTCTCGGCGCTTACGAAGATTTCCCCGCATGCCGGCTGTCCCGCCGCGCCGCAGGGTCCGGCGCTCAGCTGCGTCGGACGCGCGCCGGATGTCAGACCCCACCACGGCGCGAGCCCTTCCGCCGAGGCGGACGACGCCGGCGCGGCGGCCGCCGCCAGGCAGACCACGAGGCCAGCGAGCGGCCTCCTGCCGGCATGAAGGGGAAAGCTCATCTGCCGCCCCGCTTCTTCGTCGTGGTCTTGCGCGCCCGCTTACGTGCCTGGCTTTCACAGCTGATCCGCCGCTTCTTTGCCTTTGCATACCTCTTGCGGCACGCTTTCAGCGCGCTCGCGAGCTTTTGCGCGGCTGTGGGCTTTGCCCTCGCCGCCGGACGCGTCGAGGCCGGCGGTGCGAAGTTGCCCTCGCCTTCGAACGTCGCGCTCGCCGGCGCCCCGAAAATGCTCGGCTGGGGCGAGGGCGCCGCGCGACATGCTTCGGCGGTCGTACAGGGCGGCGGCGCTTCCGCCGGTTCTGGGCACGGTTCGCCGGCTGAGCACACGTGCGCGTCGTACATGTCGGTCGCCGTGTCGATATCCGCGGGGACGAGCTGGCCGCTCGTCAGGAAGAAGACGTCGTCGCCGCTTTCGCTCGCGTCGGCAAACGCCGATTCTCCCGCCGAGACACCCGACGAGATCAGCGCCAGACACCCGCCCGTGGTCGCCTCGAAGCCGGGCGACCCGACGGCGCAGCCCCCGACCCCGGCGGGCTCGACCTCGTATACGTCCTCGTTGCGGTTCACGTCCTGCGGAACAAGCGCATCGGAAGAGTCGAAGAACAGCCGGCCGGAGTTCGACAGGTAGCGGGGCTGGTACAGCGACCGTTCCAGTTCGTAGGGACTCCAGCCGGGAACGCTCGCCGCGAGCCCGACTTCGCTTGCCCACCCTTCCCCGGCGACGACCTTCAGCTTGCCGGCTTCGATTCCCGTGGGTCGCGCCCCCGTCGGGTTGCACGATGCGCAGATGAGGCCGCCGGTCACCGGACCTTCGTCATGGTAGAGGTACACCTCCTGGTCTGGCTTGCCGGTGACCGCGTCCCGATTGTCGTAGCCGGTAAGCGACGCCGCCGACATGAAGGCAAGCCAGCGACCGTTAGGCGAGACGCGCGCCGTGAGCTGACTCAACTGCGTCGGGCTCCTGGCTGCCCAATCCGAATAATCCGCGCCCGCGACTTCGGCGATCAGATGCGTCGCCTCTTCGCTGTGGACGTAGAGGTAGCACGTGCCCTCGCCGATCTCGACGAACTGATTGGGTTGCACTTCCGTGTTCACCAACCTGCAGTCGCCCTGCCTGCGTCCATGTCCGGCGGCATCGCCGAGCACGCCGTTCGCCGTGAAATACACGGCGCCGGCATCTTCGGAGGCGCCGATCACGTCGCCCAGCACGTCGGCCGCCTGCCGCGACCCGGGCGACGGTGTCACGTCGCTGATGTGACACACCGGCTTGCCGGCTTCTTCTCCGATCGCGCATTCGTAGAGGTCGGCCTCGCCTGGGACCCTGCCTGCATCTGCCGTCAGGCGTTGCGTGTCGGTGAACAGCACGCGGGAGCCGTCGGCCGCCGCAAGCTGGAAATGCGGTTCGGGCCCTCGGTCGCCGCACTGCGCCGTCGCCACGCAGCTCGGCTCGGGCGCGTCCAGCTGGACCGTAACGCCCTTTGCAAGGTCACGCATGTACAGGTGGTACCCCCCGCTACTGAGGGCGACATTCCAGAACGCGCGTGAGCCGTCTTCGGATACCGCATGCCGCATGACCGCGCTTTCGAAGCCCAGCCCTACGCCTCGCGCAGCCGGTGTCGGTCCGGAAGGCAGGATGCTCACGAGCTGCACCTGTTCACGGGGTGGGCTTCCCGGTGACCACTCGTAAAGCTCTGGATTCCCTTCGGTGCCCTGTTCGGTCAGAGGGACTCGTGAATAGAGGATCACGTGAGTGAGGCTTGCCGTCGCGCCGAGGAATCGCGCTTCGCCCACGAACTTTTCCAGCACTTTTCCATGCGGATTGCCGCCGAATTTGGTGCCGGCAGGCACGTCCGCGTACGGCTGGACTTCTGGGTCGCAGGGTTCGCCCGGCGGGGGGCATCCGACGAGCACGGGCCTGAAGCACGCTCCGGGTTCTGCCCGGCACGTCGCGTCATGGCGCAGGTAGGGTCCGCGTCCGGTGTCGCGCGGGAACACTTCGGGCGCGAGCGAGGTGAATTCGCCCTGCGGTTCGAGCAGCGACAGCGAGAGGTCCGGCGTGAAGTACCGATATTCGAATCCAACCCCGATCGGCAGCCCAGCAGTCGTTTCGTGCGCGGTCGTGATGTCTTCGGACGACCAGCCGGTTGGGCTCCGAGACGCGAGCACCTGAACGCCGAGGTAGTTGTAGCCTTTGACGTCTTCTTCGGTGGGGAGCGTGGCTATGAACGTCACGCCCGCTCCGTCGGCCGCCGCCTCCGTGATGCCGCCTTCCTCCCCGAGCCTCAGGAGGGCGCCGTGCTTGTCTGGCGGGGAGACCATCTCCCAGCGGCGTCCGTCGAGCAGCCGAGGCATGGCCGCGACCCCTTGGGTGGTGAAGGTCTGATCGGGCCCGAAGAACGACACCGGCTGAGGTGCGCCTTTGCCTTCCACGACCAACCGCGATACGGCGACCACCCGGTAGTGGTATGTGGTTCCGGGCGACAGGCCCTGGATGCGCTGTGGGCTCACCGCGACGTCGCCCTTGGCTTCGCCGAGAAGCTGTTCTGAAGCTGGTACCTGCGCTTCGTAGTCGCTGTTTCTCCCGTACTGGAAGTAGTAGCTGGTGGGCGCTTCGTTGGGATCGATCGCGGCATCGAGCGTCGCGGAGGTCGAAGCCACATTCGACACCGACTCGGCGTGAATCCCCGGGCCGGGAGTCGCCACCTTCAACGCGCCCGACCCCGGGTTGGTGCCGTTCTTGTTCGTGGCCTGGAGCTGGTATTCGTAAGTTGCGTCGGGGGCGAGCCCCTCAACCTGGGCGGACACTTCGACGGGCGTGCTCCCGTTCGGCACTTCGTGCTCGCAGGAAGTCGTATGACCGAAGGCCGCGGTGGCGCCCCACTCGAAATCGCAGGTCGCTGGCCCTTCATCATCTGGATTGACCAAGCCGTTGAACGTTGCTTCCGCGAAGCCCTGGCCGTTGATCTGCACGCTGGTGGCGGGTTCAGTCGTCACATCGGGCACAACTTGACTCGGGCCGAAGACGTAGACGGATCCCACGTTCAGCGTAGGGTCAACGTTGGAGACGAACAGGTCTCCGCTGCTCTGGTCCACAGCTACTGCGGCCAGTCCCCGTCCTTCGAAAGGCCCTTCGGGCGTTCCCGTCAACTGCCCGACGAATTCTCCGGCCCCGTTGAACTGGTCGACGACCCCGGCCTGCTCTTCGACGACGTAGACATTGCCTTCAGCATCGGCGGCCACCGGGCCAATGTGCTTGAACGGCCTACCTGGAGGACCGGTGAGCGAGCGCAGGAACGTGAATTTCCCAGGACTCCCCGGCATCGGTTCGAAGACGTTGACAGTGCAGATCTTCCCAGCAATAACACACTGCTCCTCCACGCCATCCGCGACCACCAGATCGCCGTTGGGCGCCACCGCCACTCCCTGCGGTCCTATGAATGGTTTTTCCGCTTGAGTCAGCTCGCCGATCGCTTCGGCCGGTTCGTGTCCGTCGACGTCAGGAGGAAACACGTACACGGCCTGAATACCACCCCCATTGCTCCTGCTCGCAACGTAGACATCCCCCTGCGTTTCGATATTTTCGGATACCGCCACGCCTGTGATTTCGTCGCCGAAGTTTTTGTTGGGCGTGTTCGCCCCGCTCCACACCCCTTCCGGCTCGAGCGTTCCGCCGGGACCGAACACCGCTAGCACGAATTTGTGTTCCCGCCTGGCAACTACGTACACCTTCTGTTCATGCACGGCGACGCCGCCGCGCATTTCGATGACGCCATCTTCTTCATCAAGCTGGGGCGGTATGAACGCTCCCGTCGAGTCGTCGAAAGCATCGATCCGCGACCGCGAGAGGTTCGGACCGGAATTGATTCGTTCGGCGATCCAGAGATGTCCTGCGTTGATTGTTATGGCATCGACTCCGCTCAACGGGCCGGCGATCGGCTGCCCCGCCGGGGGGCCTTCTTCAAACGCCCTGAGGAACGGATGCGTCACCGTCGCGCCGGCCGATCCGGCCCCCAGAGCCCAGGCTCCGGCCAAGCACAGACCGGCCGCCGCCAGCAGGCGACGAACTCGGAACGCCGCCCGGCCGAAGCCGCGACCCGGGCGGCCACCGGGATGCGCCGGCGGCCGCTTCGTTGAATATGTGTTCATGGCGAGCATGCTTGTGTGTGGTCGAATGCCGAGAGCCTCGTGGCAGGCTGTGCTAGCCGGTTACCGCCCAGCTGCCGATGAAACGGGTTTCTGGAGCAGCGGTGAAGGCCTCCAGCATCGCGCCGGTTGTGTCAGCCCCGAAGGTCAAGCTTGCCTTGCCCGGGACGAGGATGTAAGGCGGTTCTCCTTCGGCGAAGCCTTCCCGCGGAGCGGAGTAAGGACCTTCGAAGACGCAGAGATTGCCTTCTTCAGCTTCCGGTTCCTCGACGTTACCGGCGCATCCTGGCGGAACGGCTTTTCCTGTGACGTCTTCGAGCGTGACGTAGTGAACGTGCCCGGCGTCCAGCGCTTGGGCCAGCGGGATCGAGAAGGAGATCAGGGCTACGTCGGTGGTCGAGGCGTTGGCCGCGGCGTACCAAGTGCCCGTCTCGGTGGCGAGTTTTGGAAGCGTCCCACCCGAGGGCCACGGTGCGCCCGTTTCGCCCTGGGGCCCCCGTTTGCCTTCGGGTCCCGCTTTGCCTTCCGGACCCTGTTTGCCTTCCGGACCCTGATCGCCCTTCGAGCCTGTTTCGCCTTTGGCGCCGGTCGCCCCGGCCACTCCCGCCGTTCCCGCGGGACCCGCCGGTCCGGCCTTCCCGTTCGCGCCCTTGAGCTTCTTGAACACGCTCGGGCTAATCTGCTTGGTGGACGTGATCAGGTACTTCTGCGCCGCGTATGCGCCCCCGGTCATCGCGAACAGCAACGCCAGCGTCGCCGCGACGTTGGCGTAGGTCATTCGTCTGCGTATGGCTGAGAGCATCGGCCTCTTCTCCTGTTGACGGGCGTGTCGCGCTGGGCGTCAACACGCGTGGTTGTCTTGTCAAGCCTAAAACACATAATCCGCTTGCTTGTTTCGTGAAAAAATTGGTTTATTAGCGTACCGCCGCCGCGTGACCGCGTCAACCTGGTAGCCGTTTCGCGCCGCATCAGCGCCTCCTCCAGGCCTTGGCCCTGGCCTTCCTGTGGCGCTTGGCCGGCTTGGCCTTGACGCAGCCGCTGACGGCGATCGCGACGCCACGACGGATGGGGGGCTTCCCGCTCTGGGAGACGAGTTCGCTCGCCATTGTCAGCGGCGCGGGCTCGGTCTGCTTGACCTTGCGGGTGACGGTCCTGACGTGGCCGTGGACCCTGACCTTGACCTTCTTCTTGACGATGACCGTCTTGGTCGGCGCGCAGAGGCTGCCGCTGGCCGCCAGCGCCGAGTGACCGCCCGCCGGCAGCGTCAATTCGAAGGCTTCCAATGGAATGTCGGGCAGCGACGGGAACGTAAACGCGGTGATCCCGTTTTTGACGTCGGTGTTGCCGGACAGATCGATCGCGACCCCGTCGCCGGCAAGAACGGCGATCAGGCTGGGGTACGGGGAGCGCGCGACGAAGTAGACATTGCCTTCGAGCGGCACGGACAGCGCCGGGGTGTGTATGACGGCGTGGCCAACGATCGATTCGGGTGGGCATCCGGCCGGGTTCGCTGCGAACCGCGCGGCGGCGCACGCCTTCCGCATGGTGACTATGCGACTGGGCAAAGCCGCCGGCGGTTCGAACCTGAACGACCTGACGTTGGCCTGGGTGCCCTGCGGCCCGCGGGGGTATGTCAACTTGACGGTCAATCCCGCGCCGCCGGCCTTGCTGGTCTTGGCCGAGGTGGAGGCCGACAGCGTCGGCGTGAAGGTCAGCAGCGCGCAGTTGGCTACCTGGAACGGGTCGCTGAACTGGCTGGCGGCGCCTTCGTCGCCCGCGACCGTGCCGGCGATGCTCGCCGGGTCGCAGCTGGTGGGGTTGACGAAGAAATGTTCGCGGTCGATCGTCAGGCCGACGCTCCGCGGCTCGAGCGGAACGCCGTCGATCGTGCCGGGAAGCGCGTGCGGGTCCGAAGGGTCGATCGCGATCGTCAGCTGGGCGGTGTGCGGGTCGATGGCGATCGTGGCGCGGACGACGACGCAGTCGCAGCCGGGCTGGTGGCCGGGGTTGGCGGTGTCGTGCTCGAGGTCGAACGGCCCCGCCTGGACGGGGGTGACGATCGACAGGCCGAACGGCGCGCCGGCGTAGCCTTCGGTCAGGTAGACCCTGCCGCCGGGGAGCGTGACGGGCTGGTTGCCGACCCCGGCGGCGATCGTGGCCTCCCCGATCTGGCTTTCCGGGCCGCAGCCGCCCGCGTTCGCCTGGGCTCCGGCGCAGGGCTTGACGGCGCCGAGCAGGGCGGACAGCCCGGCGGGCAGCCGCGCGCTGAAGCCGCGCAGGCCCTGCTGGCCGTCGGAGCGGGCGAGCGTGATCGTGAACGGGGTGAACGCGCCGGCGTTGACGTTCGCGCTGCCGCCGAGGGCCGCCGGGTCGAACGGGAGCGTGGCGGGCGGGCAGGGGCCGTGGTTGGGCCCCGACACGACGTCGAACGTCGAGGAGGCGCCCACCGCCGCGGCCGCTTCGTCCGCGGACGAGGAGTTCCCCGACCACGGCGTGAAGGTCGCGCTCGTGGTGTACGCGCCGCAGTGGGCCGGGGTTGCCAGCGGCGCGTGTTCGCCGCCGGCGAAGTGCAGATCGAGGTCTTCGAAGGGGAGCTGGGGATAGCCGTCGAGGGCGATCGTCAGCTGCCCCGATGCGTTCTGGCGCAGTTCGCCGGCGAGCTTGACGAGGTCTCCGGAGACGGGGTCTTCGGCGGCGATGTAGATCGCGAGCAGCGACCCGAACGGGTTGGCGTTCTGGGCGGCGAGGTAGACCGAGCCGAGGAGGCTCTCGCCCTTGACGAGCAGCGGCGTGACGATTTCGGCGGTGCCGATCTTCGACGCGTCAGGACAGAAGCTCGCGCCCGCGAAGATGCTTTCGGCGCAGGCCTGGAGCCCGTCGGCGGCCGCGAGGTCGACGGCGACGCCGGCGGGCAGCGTGACGGCGATGTCCTTGACGGCAGACTCGCTGACGGCTTCGGCGTTCTGGGCGAGCTGCTGCGGGACGTGGACGTCGAGGTCCATCCCGGTGGGGGTGCTGGCGGCGTTCTGATCTGGGGTGACCTTGATTTCGGGCGCGAACGGCAGGTGGTTGCAGCCGTCGACCGACAGCGGTAGCCGATAGCCGAACGGTTCGGCGGTGCCGGCGCCGCCCCAGGAGTCGGCGCGCACCTGGGCCTGGAAGGCGTTCTCACACGATGTCGGCATCGTCAAAAAGGGCGGCGGTGAGAGCGCGCCGGAGGGAGTACAGGCGCCAACCCCGCCGATGTCCTCCAGGCAGTCCCAGCCGCGCTGGCCGTCGTGGGCGGCCGCGCCGGGAGCCCCCCAGAACGTGAGCCTGGCGGCGAGCAGCCACTGGGCCTGCGGGACTTCGAGGGCGCTCAGGTCGACGCCATAGTCCCGGCCGGAGCGCAGCGAGGTGTCGAGGATCGCGCTGATCGCCCCGCCGGCTTTGATGCCGTAACGGGCGGGCTCGCCTTCGTGAGGCACGAGGTTGAAGATGGGAGCGGTGAGCGTGCCGAACCCGAGACCGTTCGGTTCGTTGACGGTCAGGGTCGCGACCCCGACGGCCGAGGACGCCGGACACGCGTTCACGGTCTGGCCTTCGAGCTGGACTTCGCGGGCGAACTGGGTGCTGGTGCACTGCGCGAACGGGGTCGGGTTCTCGAGCAGGCCCGCCGGCAGTTCGGTGACGATGTCCTTGGCGAGCCCGGCGCTCCGCGGACGGCCTTTGCCGTCGGGGGTCTCGCTGTCGAGGGTGAGCGCGCTCGTCAGCTGGAAGGGGTGCGAGCCGGCCTGCGTTTCGATGGCCCCGCCTTCCTGTTCGGGGATCAGCGTGAACGCTTCGATCCCGAAACGGTCGCTACTCCCGACCTGGAGCTGGGCGCCGGCGCTCTTTCCGTATGCCGCCCCGCCTCCCGCGACGGTCGCGCTGTTTTCCAGTTCCCCCGCGGCGGCCCTGGCGACTGCTTCTGCTTCGACGCGCACCGTGATGCGCATTTCGATCTGTTCGAAGGGACGCAGCGATTGGTGGACGATTTCTTTTTTGGCGTTTTCGTATTCGCCGAACGTGCAGGTGAGCGTGCCGAGCGTGCAGCTGAGCGGCCCGCGCGACGGGCCGACCGGACCGCCGGCGTCGGCTTCGATCGCGACGGGCACGACGCCGCTGGGGAGCTGGTCGGTGAGCGTCACCTGTCCGCTGGTCGCCATGTTGCCGAGGTTCTCGGCGCCGAGGACGATCTGCCCGCATTCGGGCTGACCGGACCCGCCGCACGGGCCCGGGCGCAGCTGTGTCGGGCGCGCGCCGCTCGAGAGCCCCCACCACGGCGCCGGGGCGACTTCGGCGCCGGCGGACGGCGCGGCGGACAGCGCCGAGAGCGCCAGGACGGCCGTGATCCAGATGCGCCTGAAGCTCACGGATGGGCCACCTTCACGACGACTTCCTTCTTGGGGCCGAGCGGCAGCGCGATCTGCAGGCCGACGTCGAGGGTCGGCGATCCGCTCACGGCCGATTCCAGCGAGGCGGTGAACGCTTCGTGTTCTTCGAAGTCGAAGAATTCGCGCAGCGTCGGTTCGCCTGTGGCCGGGTTGACGGCGAAGCCGGCGAGGGGGCCCTTGCCGAGATCTTCGACCGCCCCGACCTCGAAGCCGACCATCTGTCCGAACGTGACGCCTTCGCACGTGAAGGCATTGGCGAAGCCGGGGTACATGAGCACGCCAGGGGCGCCGCCGGGGAGCAGTTCGACCAGCACGGTTTCGACCGTGGCGGTGAGGTGGCCCGGGCATTCCAGCCGCTTGCCATCTGTGGCCTGGTCGCGGGCCTTGCAGCTTTCGAAGACGATCGCCTCGGTGCCGGTGGCCGGCCCGGTGATGACGCCTTTGACTTCGTCTTTGGCGCACTTGACCTGCCAGACAACGCCCGTGGGGGTGTGGTAGTCGAAGGCGCCTGCCTTGCCGGCGACGGCGAACGGGTAAGGAGCCGGCACCGCGCCGAGCGCGTACTTGCCTTCGCCCGCGGCGTTGGGGTCGGTGCAGGTGTTGTTGTCGTAGCCGCCGGTGTGCTTCTTGTTCACCTTGGGGGCCTTGGTACATGTCCGGTATTCGGGCTGGGAGGCGGCGTTCGCGATCGGCGCGCCCAGGGCGAGCAGCGCGAGCACGAGGAGCAGCGTGCGCTTGACGGGCGAGGTCATGACTTGCCCTTGCCTTTCTTGGCGGGTCCCTTGGTGCTGGCGCCATACTTCTTGCGGGCCGCCAGTTCGCAGGCGCGGCGCTTGGTCTTCGCGGCGGCTTTGTGGCAGCGCGCGAGCGCCGCCGCCAGTTGTTCGGCGCGGGTGGGAGCCTTCTTCTGTTCCTTGACGCCGAGCACGCCGTCCGCCGCCTGAGCCGGGTTGCCGGGGCCGGAGAAGGTCGCGCTGGCGGACGGTTCGACGGCCGGCGCGGGCCGCGGCGCCGGTTTGCAGGTGCTTTCGACCGCGCATTCCGGCGCCCGTTCGGTGGACGCCGAGGAGCACGGCGCGGCGGCTGTGCATTCGCGGGCGTCGTAGACGTCGTACTCGCCGTCGGTGTCCGTGGCCACCAGCTGGGAGGACGTCAGCAGGAAGGCTTCGCCGCCGTTTTCGCCGGCGTCGAGGAAGACGGCTTCTTCGCTCGAGGAGCCCGAGGAGATCAGCCCGAGGCAGCCGCCGGCCCGTTCGCTGTAGGTGGGGCTCGCGGCGGTGCAGCGGCCGGCGCCTTCGGCGGGCTCGAACTCATAGACGTCCTCGCCGGCGTTGGCGTCCTGGGGTACGAGCCGGTCGCTGGAATCGAAGAACAGCCGTCCGCCGTCTGACAGATAGCGGGGCTGATAGAGCGCGGCGCCCGGTTCGTAGGCCTCCCAGCCGGGAATGCCGGCCGCGATCCAGGCGGTGGCGGGCCATACGCCTTCGCCGCCGGCGAGGCCTCCGTGCGCCGCTTCGATCCTGCTGTATTCGACGCCGCTAGGGCGCTGCCCGGTCGGGTCGCAGGACGCGCAGGCGATGCCGGCGCCCTTGCGGTATAGGTAGACCTCCTCGTCGAGGCGTTCGCCGCGGTGCCCGCTGGTGGCGTCTTCGTTGTCATAGCCGGTCAGCGAGCGCTCGGACATGAACGCCAGCGAGCCGCCGTCGGGGGCGATTCGGGCGGTGTGCGCCGCGAGCGCCGGGCTCCAGTCGGGCTGATCCTGGGCGGAGAGCACCGCGAGCAGCCGGGGGGCTTCCCAGGCGCCGCTGTTGTAGTGAATCGCGTACAGGTTGCAGGCGGCGGAGCCCAGCGGCGCCCTCCTCGCTTTGCATCGGCCCTGGACAGCGCCCGCGGCGGCCGCTTCGCTGGTGAGGACGCCGTTGGCCGCGAAGTAGACGTCGGCGCCGTCGGCGCTGGCGCCGAGCACCCCGACGACGCCGGCGTGGCCGCTGGCCGGCTGGGGCGTGAGGTCGTGCAGAGCGCAGGCCGCCTGCCCGCCTGGCGCTTCGCACACGTACAGGTCCGGTTCGGCTTCGCCCCTGGTGTTGACCGTGGCGCCCGAGTTTTCGGTCAGGTGGTTGGCGTCCGTGAAGAAGACCTTGGCGGCGTCGCTGGAGGCGGCCTGGTACTCACCGCCGCCGGAGACGCAGCCGGAGCCGCAGCCCTGGGCGGCGTCGAGCTGGACGGTCTTACCGATGGCGCTGTCGCGCAGCAGCAGACCTTCGCGCCCTTCGGAGGATCCGCTGAAGATGACCCGCGAACCGTCGTTTGAGATCGCGTGGAAGGCGAGCTGGGGTTCCTCGGACACGCCGCCCAGCGGGCTCAGTGCGCCCGCCGTCCACTCGTACAGGCTCTGGCCGGCGCCCGCTCCTTCGGTGAGCGCGACCGGCGAGCTGACGACCACATGGCTGAGGTCGGGGGTGGCGCCCCGGAATTTCGGGCCGCATGCGACCTGGCCCGGTTCCGCGCATTCCCCGCCGATCTGCCCGCCGAAGACGGCGCCGGCCCTGACGTTGGCGGCGCTGACGAGCGGCGTGTACAGACCGCCGGCGCTCTGGCGCAGATAGGCGGTCTGTTCGCTGGCGCCGGCGGCGAGCGGCGTGAACGGGCCGAACGGCTGCACGGCGGCGCTCGACAGATCCGCTGAGAAGAGCCGGAACTCTCCCCCGTGCCCGGCGGCCCCGCCGCCGGGGCCGCTGTGCGGGAGGGTTAGGTCCTGAGAACTCCAGCCGCCGGCGCCGCGGGTCGAGAGCACCTGCACGCCGGCGCCCGTGTCGCCCCGGGCTTCGGGCTGGATCGGGCCGCTGGCGAGATAGGAGATCGCGCCTCCGGACGCCGCGGCCTGGATCGTTCCGGTCGAGCGGATCAGAGCGTCGTTCTTCTGGGCCGGGGAGACCAGTTCCCAGGCCCGGTCGTCGGGCAGCACCAGTTCACCGCCCCCGGCCTGCGTGACGAAGGCGTGGCTTTCGCCGAGAACGGTCCGCGCGCCGCCGGCTGCTTGGTATTCGGCGATCAGCCGGAAGTGATAGGGAACGTGAGCTTCCAGGCCGTGCACGGCGAGGCCGAGCGCATGCACCGCGAAGTCGGCGCCGGCCGAGGCCCCTGGGGCCGGGGCGCTGTGTTCGTAACCGCTCGCGGGGCACGAGGACAGAGACGGGCAGCGCCCGTATTCGAACCGGTAGCTGGTGGCTTCGCCGTGGGGGTCGAGCTTGGCTTCCAGGGTCGCGTCCGCGGAGGAGATCGCGCCGGCGGACTCGCCGAGGATCAACGGCGGCCCGGCCGGTTCGAGCGTGAATTCGTTGACGAGGCCCGCGGCGGTGTCGACCGCGTAGAGCTGTCCGCTGGTCGCGTCGACGGCCACGCCGCCGGGGCTTGTCAGCTCGCCTCCGCCGAGGCGCTCGCCGGCTTCGCCGTCGGAGGCGAACCTGGCGACGCTCGTTATGTCATCGACGTAGGCTTCACCGGTCGTGAGTTCGACCGCGACCCCGTGCGTGGCCGCGCCTTCCAGCGGAGCGGGGATCGGCTGGTCCTCGACCCGCGCGTTGAGCACCGCGCCGGTGTGGTCGAACTTGGCGACGAAGCGTTCGCCGTCGGCGGCGTCTTCGAAGGTCGCGTAGAAATCATTCTGGGCGTCGACGGCGAAGCCGGGGAGCTGGAGCGCGCCGGGTTCGGGGCCGATGCTCGCTTCTTCCTCGTAGCGGTCGGCTGTGTGGTTGTTGAAGCGGTAGACCTTCCCGGCGCCGCCGGCGCGGGAAGTGGAAACGAAGACTTCTCCGGTCGTGTTGACGGCGACGCCGTCGATCTGGGCGAACGGCGTGAATTTGCTGCCCGAGCAGGGCGGAAGTTCTTCGCGTTTGCCGCAGGCGCCGGTGAGCTGGCCGACGTATTCGCCGGTCGGAGTGAACTTGTCGACGACGGAGTGGCCCGTATCGGCGACGTATACGTCGCCGTTGGATGGATCGAGCCTTTCGCAGGACAGTTTGATGAGTTCCTGGCCGGTCTGTGCTTCGAAGAGATGGCAAGCATTGTCGATCGCGATCACGTCGGGTTGGGAGAAGGCTTTGGCGGGTGTGGCGCTGCCGTTGAGCTGGCCTTCGAAGCTCGAGCCGGTCGAGTTGAACCACTCGACGCGGTCTTTGCCGACGCTGACAACGTAGACATCGCCCGTGGCTTCCTCGACCGCGATCCCGGCGGGATCTTCGAGTTTCTCGAAGGTGCCGCTGCCCGGAGTTTTGCCGTTGAAGGCGTGGGCGAAGACATGCCCTCTGACGGCGAGCGCGGGGGCCGCGGCGAGCGCAAGTGTCGCGGCGAGGACGGAGATCTGAGCCGCCAAAAGGCGGCCCGGCCCGCCGCCGATGCGGTGGCGCCGATGCTGAGTGGATTGTGTTTGGTCTTGGCTCATGGAAGCTTTGGTTCTGCCTGGTGACGATCCGCTGTCGCGTGTCCGCGGCGGGCCGCCCGGTGCGTGGGGGCGCAAAGACCCCACGCACACAGGCAACGCCCGTGGAACAGACGATCGTTCCGTGGGTCCTTACGGGATGATCACCACCAGGGGCTTCTTGGGCCCAACGGCCTCGATCGTTTCCTCGCCACCCTGCAATCCTTCACCGTTTACGGTCGCGCTGACCGAAAGCGGGAATGGTTCGCCGAAGGCGAAGAATTCCGAGACTTCCCCTTCGAACGTGCTCGGGTTGACGGCCAGGTCAACGGTCGCGCCCTTGCTCGTGTTTTCGATCGGGCCACCAGCGAACGCGAATAGTTTTTCGAGCTTGAACGATCCGCATTCCAATGTGCTTTCGAGCCCTATCGCAAACACTATGCCCGACTGTTCCGCGGGAAGCGTTTTCCCGAGGATTCCGTTCCCACTTTGGGTCAGAGATGTCGAGCATTTCGTGGTCACTTTCGACGTTTCGTTGGTGACCGAGCACTTTTCGAACGTGATTTTCGTGCTCATGAATTCGGGACCTTCGATCGTTGCCGTCTCTTTGTCCTTCGTGCAGACCAGCTTCCAAACCAGTTTGCCTTCTTTCGTCAGATAGATGACGCTCTTCTTGCTCTTGCCTGTGAATTCCAGAGGCGTCACCACTTCTTCGGCTGCGTATTTGCCTTCCCCTGCGCTATTAACTTCTGAGCAGGCCTTGTCGTTGTAGCCACCGGTGTATTTTTTTTCAGCATTCTTTGCGGCCTTGACACACGCTTTGTACGTCGGTTCTTCGGCCGACGCGCTTGCCGCGGCTACCGCGGTGAACGCGAACACCGCCACGAGGCAGAGCCCCACAATCTTGATGCGTTTCATGTTCTCCATTCCTCCATGTCCATTCTTGGATTAGATCGACCCGCCCCGAAGGCTCTCCCCCGAACGCCGGTCCTTTCCGACAGCGCGTCCCGGCGCGTCAACGGCCCGCGCCCGCACACGCTCGCCACCGGCGAGGGGCCCGACGGCCCCCGGCGCGGTGCACGCTTGTGGCAGTACTGGATGCGTATGGGCGCCACGGCTTCGCGGCTTCGCGACCCAAAGGGCGCGCTGCTGATGGCTCCCACTTCTTTCACCGTTCCCCACCCTCTCCTTTGCGGACGCATCCGTGTCTGCTGTTGCGAGTCTAAGACCGAGGTGGCTTGAATTAACCATTACGACACCAAATTAGGACAGTTGAGAGGGGGCCTTTGGCCTGTGCGACGCCGACCCGGTCTTGGGCGTGTGAAAAGGTGGGCGCCGCAGCGTATTTGGGGTGAGCCGCGGCGCCCTGGGAACCGGGCGGAAGAGGTCCCAGCCGGACTCCCGTTGATCGTCCCACAGGGGTTATGTGAAGGACGACCAAGATCGTAATAAAAAAGCGCGGGCCCGGAAGCGGCGGCCGAACCCTGTCCCCGACCCAGCGGGCCTTCCCTTTCTCTGCTCCCCATCACCCTCTCCGTCCTCGACGTAACTCCGTTCACGCCCTGTAACACCGACTTTAGTGGTACCGGAGCGGCAATTAACGTGAAAGCCGTTGAATTAGGACAATTGAGAGAAACGCGGGGTGTCGATCCAGTCATGCTCGCTCCCCCTCCTTCCGGCCCAGGTCTGTCTCCAAGTCCCTCGCACCCGTCCAGCCCAGGCGCCCCGAGATCTGGCCGGCGGCCTTCAGCAGCGGCCCGGCGAACCGACCCTCCAGGTCGTGAAGCTCCAGCGTGTGGTCGCGCGCCAAGAGGCCGGCCGCGGCGATCGTGATCCCGGACTCGTCTCGTACCGGGGCCGCGATCGCGCAGGCGCCGGGACACAGCTCGTCGTCGGTCGCGGCCAGGCCGTCCCGCGCCACCCGCGAGAGCTGCCCCAGCAACGACTCGCCGTCGAGGATCGTGTTGGGCCCACGCCGCTCGAAGTCGACCTCCGCGACCAGCCGTGCCCGCCAATCTGACGGCAGGCCGGCCAGCAAGGCCTTGCCGATCGCGGTGCAGTGCAGCGGCAGGTGGGTCAACTCCGGCCGGTCGCCTTCGGCTCCAAGCCCGCCGCGACCGGAGCGCGCGCGCGAATCGGCGCCGCGCCCTCCGCCGCGACCCGGGCGCGCGATCTCGACCAGCAGGACCTCGGGACCGTCGAGCACGCCCAGCGCCGCGGTGCAACCGCTGTGCGAGGCCAGCTCGCGCAGGTGGGGCCGCGCGTGCGCGCACAGCCCGGTCTCGCTGATGCTCGCCAGGCCCAATTCGGCCGCCCGCAAGGTCAGCCGGTACTTGCGCGAAGCTTCGCGCTCCAGGTAGCCCTGGTCGGCGAGCGTGAGCACGAAGCGGCTGGCGGTCGCGACGCTCATGCCGACCAGCCCCGCGATCTCGGTCGTCCCGAGCAGCGTCCGTTCGGGCGTGAAGCAAGCGAGGATCGCAAGGCCGCCCTGCAGCGCCCGCGAGTAGCGGCGCTCGTCGAGCCTCGGAAAGGGCGGCGCGGGCCCACCTCGATCCTCATCAGCTCCACTTCCCTCACTTCGAACTTCGCCATCTCCAGACCCCTCATCTAGACCCTCCCCTGCTGAATCCACCCCTATGAATCTCTGGCCAGCGCCGCCCACAGCGCCACTCCGGCGGCCCGCAACGACTCCTCCAACCACGCGCTCGGCTCACCCGGGCCACCCGACTCGCCCGGCACGGTCAGCTCGATCGCGTAAGCCCGCTCGCCGGGCGCCAGGACCGCGACGGCCAGGCCGCACGCCTTCCGCTCGCCGGCCGCCGACACGCTCCGACAGATCTCGGCGACCGCCCCCTCTTCGCCCTCGCCGTCGTCCTCGCGCGCGGACAGCAGCGCCCTGCCAGCGGCCGTCCCAGAGGCCGGCCGCCGCGAGCCTGAGCCGAGCCCGCGCTCTGCGCGGTACTGGCCGCGAAGAAAGCCGCGCAGCCGGAACAGGTAGACGACGTCGATCTCGTCGAGCACGGCGAGCGCGACCGTGCAACCGATCTGGTCGCGCAGCTCGCGCAGGATCGGTTGGGCGGGCCCGGTCACGGCCAGCGCGCCGATCGCCGCGATGCCGGGCTGCGCGCAGCGGCGCGCCAGGCGATAGCGCCTCGTCCTGACCTGCTCGAGGTAGCCGAGTTCAAGGCACGTCGACGCGTAACGGTGCGCCGTGGGCGCGCTGACATGCAGCTCAGACGCCAGTTCGGAGATGCCGCGCTCGGGCTGCTCTGGCGTGAACCGCTTCAGCAGTTCCAGGCCGCACGCCAGTGACCTGGAGGTGCGGTGGTTGGCCTTCGCCGGACCGGGAGCCCGCGATGCGCTGGCGGCCCCTGAGGGGCCCGTTGGCCCGGCCGGGCCAGAGGCCCGCGAGGCGCGAGTGGCCCCCGAGGCGGCCGGGGCCACGGCCGCGCGCGAAGCCTTCGAGGCGGGTGCGGGGGTTGACATCGACATTCAGGCCATGCTGCACCCGTCAGAAGCCTGTGCCTAGTTTTATGAAACGCGGTGCCGCAAAGACGCCGAGACTTCGCTGCCTGTCCCGCTTTGGGGCGGCGGTCGGGGTAAGAGGTGTGCCGAGGCTCAGCTACTTCTACGGGATCACGATCACGATGTACTGGAGCGAGCCCCATCACCACACTCCGCACTTCCACGCACTGTATGGCGAGCACGAAGCCTCCTTGGACCTGACGGGTGAAGTCATGGCCGGCCACTTGCCAAAACAGCAACTGCGCCTCGTTCAGGCCTGGGCCGAGCTTCACATGGACGAGCTGAGCGCCGACTGGGATCTTGCCGCCGAGAAAAAGCCGTTGAACCCGATTGCCCCTCTTCGGTAAAATCCCGGCTATGGAGAAGCTCGTTGCACCAATCGCGGTCGAGGTCATCGGCGATCACAGACTGCGGGTCACTTTCAAGGATGGCCTCGTCGGCGATGTCGACTTCACTGGGGAGCACTGGCGCGGCGTCGCCGAGCCCCTGGCTGATCCCACCTTCTTTGCCAAGGCCCGTATCGACTCGGAGATACGCACCGTCGCGTGGCCCAACGGCTTCGACATGGCGCCCGAGACGCTGTATGGACGGGCTCACGCAAACCAGGTCCGCGCCCCAACCCACATAGCGGCCTGAAGGCCGGGCGGGGCTATTCCCCCGGCAACCAGCCGGCGGCGCGGCGGCAGCCTACGCCGCGCGCTGCCCGTAGGCGGTGCGCCACGTATCAAAGCTTTGTGACCGAGTGTGCCGAGTCTGTGACCTTTAGCCGGGAAGCCGGGAGATCGGGTCCGTAGCCGAGAGTTTCGTCCCCAGCAAGGCGTACGGTTGGCGGCCGTGTCCACGAACGAACGGCAACAGAGGACGACCCTATATGCCAATCGAACGCTTCATCTGGACGACCCACGCCGAGGACAAGCGCGCCAAACGACTGCTCGACCGCTCGGCTGTGGAGCAGGTCATCCGCGAGGGCCACGCCGAGCGCAGGATCAATCGCGGAGAAGCAGAGTGGCGGGTCGATGGCCTGCTGACCGATGGGCGGCGCTTCGCGGTCGTCTACGACCATCCACATCGAGCCGACCACAAGGCGGCACGGATCGTCAGCGTGTGGGAGCGCTGAGCCGATCGCGATATCTTGGAGGCAGAATGGAGTCTCATTCGCATTACGACCCCGAAGTCGACATCGCGCTGATCTCCTTCGAGGATGGACGCGCCATCGCGGAGGAGCATGCCTGGGGGCTTGTCGAACGCCATCCCGACGACGGTCATCTGATGGGCTTCGAGATCTGGAAGGCCTCCACAGTCCTTCCCGCCGAGCTGGTCGCCGCGCTGGGTACGCGGGCATCCGGCCCCGGCAAGCCCACGGCTTCCGCGGCCTGAGTCGGGGCGGGATATACCGTGCACAGCCAGCGGCAGCCTACGCCGCGCGCTGCCCGTAGGCGGTGCGCCAGAGACGAAGGACCGGCAGGAGCAAGCCGACGAGCGGCCCGCCGGCCTGGCGCAGCTCGCCGGCCTCTTCGCGGAACTCGGGCGCGAGGACGGAGTCCTTGGACAGATAGAAGGCGGACATGCAGGCGACGAGCACCTCATGGCGGCGGCCGCCGGGCAGGGCGCGGGCCTCGACGCGAGAGCGGCGAACCAGCTCGCAGACGCGCTCGACCGCGACGTCGAGGTTCGGATAGTGGGCGATGTAGCTGTGATCGCCGCTGGCCTGATCGTCGGCGTAGTCGCTGAAACTGTCGAGCATCGCCCCGGCGGGCGCGATCCAATTCAGGTAGGCGTCATAGGTGCGCTCGGTTCGGTCCTGTCCAAGCGCGGCGCGGGCGGGCTCGGCGGCGAGCGCGAGCATCGCGAGCGCGGTCAGCCAGGCGCTCGCGCCGGCCGTGCGCTCGAACCAGGCCAGCTCGGTATTGGTCAAGCTGCGCGAGCGCATACGCGCGCGCGCGGACGGCTCCGAAAATGGAATGGTGTACGTGGGGCACTCGCGCGCGGACCACTCCCCGAGCGCCCCCTCGCGCGCGGACCACTCCCCGGGCGCCTTCTCGCGCGCGGCCCACTCACGCAGCGCTAGATCGCGCCGGACCGGGTCGGGCTCGTGGTTGAGGCCGAGCACCTCGGACAGGCCGGCGGCGCGCAGCAGGTGGGGCCGTAGGCGCCGGTAGGAAGGCAGCGACTCACAGCCAAGGCGGCAGCGCTCGACGAGCGCACGCGCGTAGCCGCCATCGTCGCGGCTGCGGTGGAAGCGGTAGTAGTCGGAGACCTGGCCCGCCGGGTCGAGGGCCTCGACGAGCGCGAGATGGAGCTGCTGGCCGTTCTCGGGACCGAGCGAAGCGCCGCGCTCGTGGACGCAGTCGAGGTAGTCGGCGAGGACCTCGTAGGCGACCAGCAGCTCGAGCAGGTCGCGGCTGCGATGGTCGGGAAGGGTCCAGAAGAGGGCGGCGCCGTCTATGTTGCCGCGCTTTTTGGCGAGCGCTTCGAGCGCGGCGGCACGCAGCTCGGGGTCGGGGATCGCGGCCGCGTGGGCCCGCCAAGAAGCGACCTCGCGCGAGACGGCGCGCAGGCCGAAGACCAGCTCGCGGGAGGTCGCACGGGCGAGGGCAACGCCCTGTGGCTGAAGGCTTCTCATTGGCCTTGCCTGATCTTTCTCGCTCTCACGCTTGGCTCCCGCTCCGCTCGCTCCTGCCTTGCCTGTCGCTCGAACTTCGCCGTATCAACCGGGGTTGACGCTTGGCTTCATGCCGGCGGCCAGGTAGCCCGGCACCGCGACGATCGTAGCCGCCGCGACGCTGACCAAGGCGACGCTCAAGACGGCGACCGTCACTCCCACTGAGAATACGACGGGAAAGCCGGTCACGTTGGCGAGGGCGTGGCTGAGCAGGACCTGGCCGTAGAGTCCGAACAGGGCCCCGATCGAGCAGCCGGCCCCGACCAGGATGGCGCTCTCGCAGAGCAGGCCTCGCCAGAGCACGCCACGACGATAGCCTTGGCGCTTCAGATACGCGATCTGGCGGCGCCGTTGCCAGATCATCGCCGCCATCGCCATCGCCATCGCAAGGGCGGCGGCAATCAACACGAGTACCGAGATCTGCGAGAGGCGAGCAAGCCCTTGATGGCTGCTCGCGCGCCACTCCAGTTCGCGCTGGCCGGCCGTCTGAACGGATAGCCCCGAGCGGGGACCGAGCGTCCGGTTGACTTCGGCGATGACCTGGCCGGGTGAGGCGCCGGGGGCGAGGCCGATGTTGTAGGCGCTCGCTTCGGCGCTACCCCACGCGCGCGCGTAGTCAGCGGAGTTCAAGATGACCGCGCCCGGCGGCCAACCGATGTTCGTGGAGAGCCCAGCCACACGCAGGACGATCGGATGCGGCGAGGGCAGCAGGAACGAGCTGCCGATCTGGAGATGGCGTTCGTCGGCTATGGCTTTGGAAACGACCGTCCAGCCTCCGGCGCGCATGCGCGCGTCCGCGCGTGCCGGGTCGCCTTCGAGCAGCTGGCTGCTTGGGATCGGCGCGGGCGAGCTGGCGGGTGGCGCGATCACCCAGGCCCGGCGGTCGCCGATGTCAAGGAAGCCACCCCGGTAGATCGACAGCGAGCGGACCCCCGGCAGCCGGGCCAGGCGCGCGGCGGACGCGATCGGAAAGGGCGTCGTGCCAAGCGTGTTGGCGGTGCTGGACACCGAGACCCAGACGTCGGTGACACGGTTCATATCTCTGGCGGTCCGGTTCAGGCCCGTCTGGAGGTTCGCGCGGGCACCGCCGATCGCGACGCTGCCGAAGACCGCTACCGCGCCAGTGGCGGCGATCGCAATGGAGCGGGTTCGCGTGGCGGGGGTCCGCAGCTCGATCGTCGCCAAGCCGGTCGCGGCCGAGGGCAGCCGGCGCTGGATGCTTTCGAAGCCGGCCAGGATCGCGTCGAACAGGATCGGCAGCAAGAACAGCAAGGCCGCCAGCAGCGTCAGGCTGCCGAGGACCGCGCCGGCCGGGTCGAAGATCAGGATCGCGGTCGTGGCGATCAGACAGGCGAGCCCGGCCGCCAGGGTCGCCACGGCCGGTCCCCGATCGCTGGCCGGCCCCGCCCCGGCGAGGTCCCGCCGCAGCGGCCTCGCGAGCGTTGAGCGCAGCGGCGCCAGGACCCCGACGATGGCTGCCAGCATCCCGGCCCCGACCGCGATCGCGACGCTCTGGGCGGTCACGGTCCGCTGCGAGCCGACCGGGAACGCGTAAGAGAGGTAGCCGGGATTGCCGGCGAACAGCGCGGCCGACAGAGCGTCGCCGAGGATCAGGCCGAGCGCGCAGCCCAAGACCCCGAGGATCAGGGCGTCGAACAGGAGCGTGCCGATCGTCATCGCGCGCGTGGCGCCGTGGCGGCGCAGTTCGCCGACCAGCTCGCGCCGCAGGCCGGCGGTGATCAGCAGCGCGTTGAAAGCGAACATGAAGCCGACCAGAGCGCTGATAGCGGAGAACAGCTCGGCGCTCTGGTTGGCCGGCGCGGCGGCCTTCGCGAAGACGGTGCTGTCGAAATCGGCTTGCTCGACGTTCAGCTTGCCGGCGGCCAGCCGCGTCAGCGAAGCCTTGACCTCGGCTTCGCGGCCGGCTTCGGTCTTGACGAAGATCCGGCTGACCTTGCCGGACGTGCCGCTCAGCTGTTCCGCGTAAGCGACGGGCGCGATCGCGACCGGGCTGTTGACGAGCGCGCCGATGTCGCCTTCCTGGAGGGTCGCGCCCAGCAGCGTGCTCGAGATCTTCGTGCCTACCTGAATTTCGATCGGCTGCAGCGACTCGGCGCCGATCGCTTTGGCGACGGGCGCCGGCAGCCCAAGCTCCTGTTGGTTGGCAAGCTGCGCGGTGCTGAAGCGCCGCAGCAGCGGCCCGCCGGAGTGCGCGAAGTTGGGGGCCGCTCCGAGCAGCGTCACCGCCTCCCTGCCGTTTGGGCCGATCACGTCGGCCTGCTGCTGAAGCACCGGCAGCGCCTGCGCGACACCCGGGATGCGGCGTACGCTGTAAAGCAACTGCTTGTCGAAGCCTTGCGGTCCGCGCGCCTGCAACTGCAGCTGCATGTTGCCGACCAGATCGCGGGTCAGCTCGGAAACCGACCCGTTCAGGCTGGTGCTGGCGACCTGCGAGGCGAACAACAAGGCCACGCCGACCCCTATGCCGAGGACCGCAAGCAGCTCCTGCACGACGACCGCGCGCACCCGTAGCCGCGCCCTATAGATCCGCAAGATGCTCGAAAGCGCCATAAGTCCGTAAAAGTCTGACTCGGAGTCCGGCCGGTCCGTCGCGCTAGCTTGCGCTGGCGGCGGCCCGGGAGCCACCCGCGACCCCAGCGGACCCCGTGGCCCCGGCGGCCCGGGCGCCACCCGCGACCCCAGCGAACCCCGTGGCCCCCGCGACCCCCGCACCGAGTGCGACCGTTGGGGTCTCGTACGGGCGCGGCCTCCCGTCGCGTAGCTCGAGCACCCGGTCGGCGAAGGCAGCCGCCTGGGGATCGTGCGTCGCCAGGAGCATCGCGACGCCCCGCTCGTTGCAGACCTCGCGCAAGAGGCCGAGGACCTCGCGGCCGCGTTTGGTGTCGAGGCTGCCGGTCGGCTCGTCGGCGAGCACCAGCTTCGGGTCGGTCGAGAGCGCCAGAGCGATCGTCAGCCGCTGGCGCTCGCCGATCGACAGCTGCTCGGCGCGCCGCTTGAGCCGGTCGCCGAGGCCGAGCCGCTCGAGCAGGGGACGCACGCGCGCCTGCGCGTGGCGCGGGTCCGAAAGCCAGAGCTTTAGCGCCGCGTTCTCGATCACAAGGGCTCCCGGCAGCAGGTCGGCATGCTGGGAGACGAAGCCGAGATCGTGTAGCCGGTAGCGAGCCGCGGCCTCCTCCGAGAGGGCCGATATCTCGCGGCCGTCGAACAGGACCTCGCCGCTGTCAGGCTTCAGCAGGGCCGCTACCAACTGCAGCAGCGTCGACTTGCCCGAGCCAGACGGCCCGTACAGCGCGAGCAGTTCCCCGGCGGCGACCTCGAGTGACACGCCGTCGACCGCCCGTACCGGCTCGCCTTCGCCGACCCGGTAGTGCTTGACCAAGTCGCGCAGCTCGAGCACTGTCTGGTTACTGGGAGCCGCGGCGGCCGCGCTCGGCCTCGCGGCGGCCGGCGCTAAGATCGGGGAACTCGATGACGTTGCCGGGCTCTTGCGATGGACCCGCCGTCAGCTTGCCCCCTCCCAGCGTCATGATCTGGTCGCTGAAGAGCGTCGCCTGAGGATCGGAGACGCTCATCAGGACGCCCAGCCCCGAGTCCTTGCTCAGCGAGCGGATCAGCGCCGTCAGATCGTCGGTCTCTCTGATCCCGAGCGCGTCGGTGAGGTCGTCGATGAGCAGCAATGCCGGCTCGCCGGCGATCCCTTGGGCAAGCTCGACAAGAGCGCGCTCCCAGTCGCTGATGCTCTCCCAGCGCTGCTCGCCACAGCCCTGCGCACCGACCCGCTCGAGGGCTTTACGCGCGCGCGCGTACACATCCTCGCGGCCGCGTTTGCGCGCGCCCAGGCCACCGAGCCGGAGCCCGCCCGCGCCGCCACGCCCGCTCAAGCGCCCGAATCCGCCCACACGACCGCGCCCTTCCGCGGGAGAGGACCCGCGCGCGCGCGAGTGGCCGGCGAGCAGAGGCATCGCGACATAGTCGAGCAGCCGCATCCGCATCCCTCCGGGTCCGCTCCTGCCGACCCAAGCGATCTGGCCGCCCAACAGCCTCGAGAGCTTGCGGTCCGAGAGCCCTGTCAACTCCTCGCCCCGGAAGCGAACTTCGCCGGAGTCGGCGCTCTCCATGCCCGCGGCGATCCGCAGGAGCGTCGTCTTGCCTTGGCCGCGCGTGCCGAGCACGCACACGACCTCGCCGACCCCGACTCGGAGGCTGGCGTCCTTCAAGACCTTCAGATCCTGAGAGCCGCGCCTGAAGCTCTTGTCGACTTCGCTCATACAAAGCAGCTCGCTCATGTGGCGTACCCGCCTTCCGCCAAGCCCCGCCGGTGCTCGGCCAAGGCCCGCCGCTCGGCCTCGTCGCGCAGCTGCTCGAGGTATGCGCGCAGCCGCGCCAGCTGCGTGACCCGACCGCCCCAGAAGGCCGCTTCACCGTGGACGACGCCTCTGTCCATCAAGGTCGACCACTCCTCTTCGCCGAGCTGCTTGCGGGCCGCATCGCGCTGCTCGGCGAGCGCGCGCAAGCGAATGCGGTCCAGCTCGGCGATGCAGGCCAGCTCCTCGGCGTGGACGACATCGATCAGCCGCGGCAGGTCGCGCGGCTCGCATAGGGCGATCCGCGCGTGCAGCTCCTCGCGCACGACGGGAGCGCTGCTGGGCGAGCGGACCCAGCCACGGAAGTGTTCGACGCCCTTTTGGGTCGCCTCGTAGACGACCTCGCGCTCCGGGTCTTGACCGACCGCCCGGACGAGCCCCTCTTTCTCCATCCGGCGCAACGCGCTGTATGCCGTCGAATAGGCGAACCGCGCCGAGCCGAAGCGCTCCTCGAGGCGCCGCTCCAGGCTGAAGCCGTGGTCGGGCCGCTCGATCACAAGACCAAGCACCGCCTCCCCAGCAGACAGACCCGTGCTTCGCGACATCCCGACGTTGACGTTACAACACCCACATGCGAGCGTCCAGTCAGAAGGCGTCAGACGGCCGTACAGAACGAACTTTGGCGGGCCGTACGCGCGCGCGTATGCGGTCCGCGGGAGTCGCCCGAATACCTGACCCGCAACTGCCCGCCAACCCGGCGGTTAGGATCGAACAGAGCGGGCATGTATGGGAATCGACTGAACGTGCGTATGAATCGGCTGAGGCGTGGGGCGCCCTTGTGCCTGGCCTTACTGCTCGGGTGCTCGCTCGCGTCCGTCGCGACAGCGGTAGCGGTAGCGAGGCCGCCGACACCGCCCGCGCATGCCGGCTCAAGCCCTCCGCTGACCTCGGTCAACGAGTACAGCCGTCTGAAATTGCAGGAAAGCAAAGGGGCCGCCAACATCGATGAGAAGGGGGTCGGATGGGGGAGCTTCAACTGCGCGGTGGTCATCAAACTGACGCTGTCGGGCACGCTCGTGACCGGCAGATACACCGCCTACTTGCAGGGCGGCTCGATCAGCGGCACCGCGACCGCGCACATCCATTCGGCGACCACCACCGTGGCCCGTTTCAGCGGGACGATCACGCTCGACCACGGCACGGGCAGCCGCTCCGGCGCCTCCGGCACCGCCAGCTTCTCGGGCACGATCAACAGAACGACGTACGCGATGAACACGAGCGTCATCGGCAGGCTGAGGCTGTAAGAAAAAGTGTCTTATATTTTTTGCAAACTACTTATGTATATATAAAAAGCTAATACGATGGTATTTTTGGGAAGAAAGAGGCAAACCTTTCTCGCCGCGGGGGCCTTGCTGATCGCGATCGGCGCCTGCTCGGCGGCATCGAGCGCCAGAGCAGCCGAGAGCGCCAAGCTGGACGTCGGCCTCAGCCCTGAGCGATTGAGCGCCGGAACGACGATCTCGTTCGGCTTTCAGATCCAAGCGCCGGGCGGCGAACTGCCGGCGGCGCTGACGACGCTGGACGTGGGTCTGCCGCCGGGCATGGGCGTCGACACGTCCGGTCTCGTCACGTGCGCGCGATCCATCTTGAACGCCGACGGCCCAAAGGGCTGCTCCGCGGACGCCTGGGTCGGTGGCGGCAGCGTGAAGGTGCAGGTGCCGCTCGGCGAAGTGGTCCGGCCCGAGATCGCGAAGCTGACCGTCTTCAACGGCCCGAGGCAGGGCGGGCGCACCACGCTGCTGTTCTATGCCGCCGGGCGCCTGCCGATCGCCACCCAGCTGGTGTTCTCAGGCGTGATCGTCTCCGGCCCGAAAGGCCAGCGGATCGAAGCCTCGATCCCTTTGATCCCGACGTTGCCGAACACCCCAGACGCGGCGATCGTCGAAATGAAAGCGACGTTGGGTACGCGTCAGCGCACCTACTACCGGACCGTCGCGGGCGGCAGGCGTCTGCGCATCGATCCGAAGGGCGCAACGCTCCCAGGACGCTGCCCGGCCGGCGGGTTCCCGTTCTCAGCCGAATTTCACTTCAACGACGGCAGCGGCGCGGAAGCGACGAGCAGCGTCCCGTGCCCGGGGTAGGCCGGCGCCGGCGCGCCGGCCAGCTCACGCCCCGAGCGAGGCGGCGGCGGCGGTGAGACGATCGTCGCCCCAGAAGAGCTGTTCGCCGAGCGCGATCGTGGGCACGCCGATGACGCCACTGGCATGGGCCGCGTCGGTGGCTTCGCGCAACGCGAGCTTGACCTCGGGGTCGGCGGTCGCGTCGGCGACCTGCTCGCGGTCCAGGCCGGCTTCGGCGGCCGCGTCGAGGACGTGCTCGGGCACCGCCAGGTCATGGCCCTCGACGAACGCCGCACGGAACGCGGCCAGCGTCAGCTCGCGGCCGAGACCAATGGCGGACGCGAACGTGAGCGCTCTCATCGCGAACAGGTAGTTGCTCGGCCATGGCTCCGGCCAGCGGACCGGCGCCAGGCCGTAAGCGTGGGCACGTCGCTCGACCTCGGCGATCCCGGCGTCACGAGACTCGGCGCCGGCGAGCCCCCACGAGGAGCGGCCGTTCGCCTTGAAGAGGCCTCCCAAAGAGATCGGCTGCCAAATGGCCCGATCAGGCAAGACGACATCGATCCGCTCGGCCGTCAGGTACGCGTAGGGCGAGCCGATGTCGAAGTAGAAGATCGGGTCTGGGCCGGCGGACGACATCTCTAATCGCAAATGATCGCAGCGCCCAGCTTCGGTCAGTAGTTACTCCCAATGACGCTGCCCGCGCGCGCGCGTAGGGTGCGTTTCGATGAGAGCCGTCTCGACCCGACGAGGCATCTTTACCCGACGAGGCCCTTCTCGACCCGACGGTGAGCGTCATCGAGATCCCGCGAGGATGTTCTCGACCCGATGAAGACCGTCTCGACCGAGCGCTTGGCCGAGGAGCTGAGAGCGTTCGCCGGCCCCGAGCCGAGGATCGTCGCCAGCGGCAACATGGCCACCCCGAGGGTGCTGCTGCGGACGCTGGAGGAGGCGGTCGAGCGCTACCGGCTGTTCATGTTGGCCGCGCAAGCGAAGCTGCCCGAACGCGAGGGCGTGATCTATGAGACCCCGTTCGTGGGCCCCGGGATGCGTGGCGGCGGCCGGCGACTGGACTACCTGCCGATGAGGCTGTCGCTCGTACCCAGGCTGTTCGCGACGATGAGGCCGCCGGACGCGGTGCTCTTGCACACGACGGTTCCGCGCGACGGGAAGGTCTCGCTTGGGATCGAGGTGAACATCTTGAGGGCCGCGATCGAACAGGTGCGCGCGCGGGGCGGGCTTGTGGCCGCGCAGATGAACCCGAAGATGCCTTACACGTACGGCGACGCCGAGCTGGCTGTCGAGGAAGTCGACTATGGCGTCGAGGTCGAAGAAGCGCTGCAGACGCCGACGGTCGGGGCTGCCCAAGGACACGACGAGGCGATCGCCGAGCGCGTGGCGGCGCTGATCGAGGATGGCGCGACGCTGCAGCTGGGAATCGGCAAGGTGCCCGACGCGACGCTGAGGGCTGTACGGGACAGGCGCGAGCTGAGAATCTGGTCGGAGATGATCTCCGACGGGGTGATGGCGCTGGAGAGCGAAGGCGCGCTGGAGCGAGACCGGGAGATCGTGTGCTCGTTCATGTTCGGCTCCAAAGAGCTGTACGAGTGGGTCGACGGCAACAGGCGGATACGGATGGCCAGAACCGAGACGGCCAACGATCCCGCGAAGATCGCAAGCCAGCGACAGATGGTGTCGGTGAACACCGCCTTGCAGGTCGACCTTGCCGACCAGGCCGGGGCGAGCCACATCGGAGGGCGCCTCTACTCGGGCTTCGGTGGGCAGCCGGACTTCGTCTCCGGCGCGCTGCACTCGGCCGGTGGCCAGGCTGTGATCGCCTTGCGCTCTTGGCACGAAAAGAGCGCAAGCTCGACGATCGTGCCCCAGCTGACCCAGCCCGTGACGTCCTTTCAGCACTCGGCGGTGATCACCGAGCAGGGCTGCGCGAAAGTGTTCGGGCGCAGCCAGCGCGCGCAAGCCCGCCTGTTGATCGAGAACACCGCGCACCCGGACGCCCGCGAGCGGCTCTCAGCACAGACCGACACGCTGCGAACGGCGCCGAAGGACGGCGCTCACAGACCCGTGTTCCCCGGCCAGGACCAAGAGGCGATGTCCGTATGAAGCGCTACCGTGGCTAGGAATGAGCACGATGTTGACGACCGACCGCCACACGTTGCTAGCGCATCACCCGCTCGGGGCATCGACGGGCTACATGGGTGGTCTGCGCGGCAACTGGCCAGCGCTTGTCGCCGAGGCGATCGACCTATCGCCTTTCGCGATAGAGCTGTCCGCATTGTCAGAGACCGAGGTCGACGGGCTGCAGCGCTTTCTCTTGAGCGAGCCGTGCCTGCCGTTTCGCTACCTGAGCATCCACGGTCCGTCCAAGGACCGCGTCATGACGGAGCCCGAACTCGTCACCGTGCTACTGGCGCTTGCGGACCGTGCCAACGCAATCGTGATGCACCCCGACACGATGCGCGACTCGGCTCCATACAGCGCCCTCGGTCGTACGCTCGCGCTCGAGAACATGGACGTTGGCAAGAGCGATGGATGCACCGTGGGTCAGCTCGAGCGGTGGTTCGAAGCGCTCCCACAGGCTGGGTTCTGCTTGGATATCGCCCACGCTTGGTCTGTCGACCCCACGATGAACCTGGCTTCGGACTTGCTCGAACGCGTTTCACGCCCGGACGCGTCATGTACACGTGAGTTCCCTCTCCTCCGACCTTCACCACGTACCACTCACAGCAGAGGACGAGGCGCTCTTCATGCCGGTCCTTGAGCGCTGTCTAGATCTCCCCTGGATCCTTGAGGCACCCCCAAGGGACGCCTGAGCTTTCAGGTCCAAGCGGATGGATCCGAGTCCCCTCGAAAAGCTGGCAGACGCTTGCGGCCGGCCCTTTCCCCATTTGATATCCGCCCGTCACCGGACGGCGCACCGCCTCGACGAGTGCCGCAAGGGCATGTATGAGATCCGAGCCGACCCGGATGTCGCCGTCGTACTGATGGGCTCGTGGGGAAGAGCGGAGCTGACATCTGGCAGCGATGACGACTACATGGTGCTCGTGAACGGCCCCTGGCGCCCAGACCACGAGATCGATCCATCGATCGAGCTGGTCGCCAAGGTGCTCAACATGAAGCCGGGACGCGAGGGACTGTTCGGTGAGGTCGTCTTCTGTGACTACTTGGAGAAGCGGATCGGGCTCCAAGAGGACGACAACAACAATCTCAGCCGACGGATGCTGCTACTGCTCGAGTCCGAGCCCGTGCTCGGCGACGAGGCGCACCGCGACGCATGGCGGAAGATTCTCCTGGGCTACCTGGACGACGCCCTGAAGGACAGCAGCCCACCCCGTCTGTTGCTCAACGACACAGTCAGATATTGGCGAACGATATGCGTCGACTTTGCCGGCAAGCAACGTAGGCGCCGCGGCGAGGGTTGGGGAATACGCAACGCAAAGCTGCGAACCTCACGCAAGATGCTATTTGCGGGAGGATTGCTCCCCGTCCTGGAATGCGGATCCCTAACGCGCGATCAGATGATCTCCTTCCTGGACAGTCGACTGTTGCTGCCACCCTCCGACAGGGTGGCGCAGTCCTTCCTTGATGCCGGCGCGCACGACGCCGGCGGACGCTCGCTCGGTGCCTACGACGAGTTCATCGGGCTGCTGGATCAGGAGCGGTTCCGGGAAGCGCTGGAGACCCTCACCCGTCAAGACGCCGCCGGCTCTGAAGAGTTCGCTGAGGCCAGGCGTCTCGGCAAGGAGTTCGAGCGTGGACTCCTCGCCCTCCTGTTCGAGACGGAGACCCTGCCGAAGCTCGTGCGGGAATACGCAATCTTCTGACGCCGGTACTCCTTAGCCGAAGCGGCGGCGGGCGAGGCGCCAGGCGGCGGTCGGGAACTCGACCAGGTCGGTGCCTTTGTAAAATGTCAGATGGGCGTCGAAGCCGTCCCTGAAGACGTCGAGCATGGCTCTGTTTTCGGGCAGAACCTCGGCGACGAAGTTCACGATCTTGCGGCGCTCGGCGATCGAGGCCAGGCGCTCGATCATGATCGTGGCAAGGCCCTTGCCGTGCAGGCTGTCAGCTATCTCGACCGCCACTTCGGCCCGCGTTGGGGTGCCTCGTGGGGCGTCGAGCTGAACGTAGGTCGCGTGGCCGACGATCACTCCGGCGGCGTCGAGTGCGATCAGGCCGTAGCGCTCGGGGCCAACGGCGGCGGCCAGGTGGGCGGCGGTCTTGATGTCGGCGGCACCGGTAAAAAAGCGCAAGCGCCTGGACTCCAGGCAGAGGCCCTCGAGAAAGGCCCTCAACGCGGGCTCGTCGGCGGCGACGGCGGCGCGCAGCCTTACATCGGAGCCGTCCCGCAAACGAACGAGTTCCCTGCCACCGGCGGGGCGGCCGGCGGCAGGGATTGAGGAGATCAGGTGCTTCGAGGTCGGTGTAGAGACCACGGTGAAAGCATCGCCCAGGCCCGGTCGCGCCACATCCGCAGGGGCCCCGAAACGTAAGGCGTACAAACTACTCTCGAAATAATTTTAATACCATAGTTATAACATTTTGCTAATACTATAGTTATTAGGTAAAGAGATACAATCCTCTCCCCCACACCCTCCATGCCGAGCCCACTCCCAGCCATGCCCCCGAGCGTCTACAGCGGCCAGTGGTGCGCGATCTGGGCGGCGGCCCTGGAGGTGAAGAACGACTCGGGCGCGGCCGACTCCGCGGGGACCTTGTCCTCGAAAGCGGCGAGCGTCGCCGTAACGCATTCGCCGAGCACCGCGGGCGCGTAGCCGCCCTCGAGGACGGCCCCCAACGGGATCGAGCGAGAGCGCGCGAAGTCACGAACGTGGCGAGCCATCTGGGCGAAGTCGGAGGCGTCGAGCCTGCAGTCGGCGAGCGGGTCGGCGAGGTGGGCGTCGAAGCCGGCGGAGATCAGGACCAGATCGGGGTCGAAGGCGCCGGCCGCGGGCAAGATGATGTGCTCGAGCAGTGACAGCCACAGTTCGGAGTCCGAGCCGGCCGGGACCGGCAGGTTGATCGTGTAGCCGATCCCCGGGCCCGAGCCGACATCGCTGAGCGAGCCGGTGCCAGGGAAGATCCCGGACTGGTGGATGCTCGCGAACAGGACGTCCTGGCGCGAGCGGAATGCCTCGGCGGTGCCGTTGCCGTGGTGGACGTCCCAGTCGAGCACGAACACGCGCTCGGCGCCGAGTTCGGCGAGCACGTAGGCGGCGGCGAGCGCGACGTTGTTGAACAGGCAGAAGCCCATCGCCCGGTCGGGTTCGGCGTGGTGGCCGGAGGGGCGCACGGCACAGAATCCGAGCGGGGACTCGCCGGCAAGCAGCGCCCTGGTCATCTCGATGGCCCCGCCCGCGGCGTGCAGGGCGGCCCTGAAGGAGGGCTCGCCGACGGCGGTGTCTTGGTCGATCGAGCCCCCGCCCGCGAGGGACAGCTCGCGCAGGCGCTCGATGTGATGTTGGGTGTGGACGAGCAGCAGCTGCTCGTCGGACGCCGGCGGGGCGAGGCGGCGCTCCATGCCCAGCCAGTCGCGCTCGGCCAGGGCCGTCTCGATCGCGGATAGCCGCTCGGGCGTGTCGGGATGCGACGGGATGTGGGCCCGCGGGTCGTGCTCTGAGCAGACGGGGTGGCTGTAGTAGAGCATCGCTCCGATCACGCCTCCGGCGCGACCGCCGCCATGAACCCGGCGATCGTGGCGGCCAGCCGTTCGGGCTCCTGGGCCATGAAGGCGTGGCCACCACCGTCGAAGACCTCGGTCTTGGCTCCCGGCCAGCGGGCGGCGAGCGCCTTCAGGTTGGCTGGCGGGATGACGATGTCGAGGCTGCCGCACGCGGCCAGCACGGGCGGCACGCCTGGGGTGGAAGGCACGTCGAGCCCGGGAGGCATATCGGGGCCGGGCGCAAGCGGCTCGCGGGCGTGCCAGGCCTCGATCGCGTGCTCTTGGGCCCTCAGCGCGACGGGTGAAAGCGCGGCGCGGGCGGCCGCGACGACCTCGCCGAACATGCGGTCGATCGGGATGGCGACCTCGGCCGGGAACAGGACCGAGAGCAGCCTGGTGGCCTGCTCGCGGGGGCTGCCCGAGTTGTCGGTCAGGCGAGCCCAGACGTCCGGATCGGCGAGCGTCGCCGATGGGCCGCCGGGATCGGTCGCGAGCAGGACCATCGCCCGCACGCGCGCGGGCTCGAGCATCGCCAAGCTCTGAGCCACGAAGCCGCCCATCGACCAACCGACGAACGCGGCCTGCTCCAGTCCAAGCGCATCCAGAAGCGAAACCAGGTCGCCGGCCATCGCCTCGATCGACAGCTCGCTGGGATCGCCGAGCTGGGAGTCCCCGACCCCGCGGTTGTCCGGGCAGATCAGCTGAAACGATGCGGCCAGGGCGCCGAGCAGCGTCGGGTCCCAGTCGGCCGCCGTCGCCGAGTAGCCGTTGACGAGTACGAGCGCCGGTCCGGAGCCCAGCGAGCGCCAGGCCAGGCGCCGCCCGTCCAGCTCGGTCGTGCGCTTTGCCTCAGGCTCAGCCACGCCGGCGATCATCCCAGACAGCCAGGCGGGCGCTCAGACCGCTCGGCGGCCTTACGCTACCGCCGCCTCGCCCTCCGAAGTCGCCGCGCGGTCACGCGCGGCCTCGGCGGCGGGGTCCGCATGGGCGGCATTGACGGGGGCGGATGCCTGGGAGGGGTTGCGCAGCAGCAGAGCGGCCACGAAGGCGCCGACCAGGCAGAGGCCGGCGCCGAGGGCGAAGGCGAGGTCGAAGCCGTCGGTGAGCGCGCGCGCGGCGCCGGCGCCGGCGTGGGCGCGGGTCTGAGCGTCGGCGATCGTGCTGAGCACGGCCAGGCCGAGCGCGCCGCCCATCAGGCGCGAGGTGTTCAGGAGCCCGGAGCCGAGCCCGCTCTGGGACTGGGGCAGGCAGTGCACGGCGGCGATCGTGGCGGGCACCAGCGACAGGCCCATGCCGATCGCCGAGACGACGGCGCCGGGCAGCACGGCGGAGACGTAGGAGTCGCCGGGGGCGATGCCGGCGAGCAGGCCGATGCCGGCCGTCGCGAAGAGCATGCCGGCGGTGACCACCCTGGGCACGCCGAAACGGGCGACCAGGCGCGGGGCGAAGGTGGACGCCAGGAAGATCGAGAGCGTCATCGGCAGGAACGACAGACCGGCCTCGATCGCGCTGTAGTGGAGGACCTGCTGCAGGTAGAGCGCCAGGAAGAACCAGACCGGGAAGAACGCGGCGTACAGCAGGACGACGATGCCGTTGGCGACCCGCAGCTGCCCGAAGCGAAGCACTCCGAGGGGGATCAGCGGGTCGCGGGCGACGCGGCCCTCGACGTATGCGAAAGCGGCCAGCAGGACGAGTCCGGCCGCGAGCGGGAAGAGCACTTCGGCCGAGCCCCAGCCGAGCGTGTCGGTGCGCACGATGCCAAACGCCAGGGCGACGAGCCCGCCGGTCACGAGCACGGCCCCGGCGATGTCGAAATTGCGCGGCCTGGTTCCGTCGGAGCCGCGCGATGTGGTTCCAACGGGGCGCCGTACGCGCGCGCGCGTACGGGCTCCCAGAGAGAAGAGTTCACGGCGTGAGCGCCCGCCGTCCGAACGAGCGCCGGCCGGGCCCACTTCCGCGCCTGCGTCGGCCGCTACCGGGAGGGCCGCGACCGCCGCATCGGCGTCGGCCGGGATCCAGCGCAGGCCGAGGACGACGACGAGGACGCCGAGCGGCACGTTGACGGCGAAGATCGCGGGCCAGCCGAAGCCCTGCGTGAGCAGGCCCCCCAGGAGGGCGCCCGAGGAGGCGCCAAGCGCGCCGACGGCGCCCCACATGCCGAGGGCGCGGTTGCGAGCCGGGCCGGCCGGGAACGAGCTGGTGATGATCGACAGCGTGGCGGGCGAGAGGATCGCCCCGCCGAAGCCCTGCAGCGCGCGCGCGCCGATCAACAGGCCGCGCGTGCTGGCGAGCGTGCAGACAAGCGAGGAGAGCGAAAAGAGGACAGTCCCGGCGAGGAAGACCCGGCGGCGGCCGAGCAGGTCGGCGCAGCGCCCGCCGAGCATCAAAAAACCGGCAAACGTGAGCGTGTAAGCGTTGACGACCCATTGCAGGCCGGTCGTCGAGAAGCCGAGGCCGTCGTGGATCTCGGGCAGCGCCACGTTGACGATCGAGACGTCGAGGATGACCATGAACTGGGCCAGGCAGACGACCATCAGCAGCGCCGACTTGTCCTTCGCCGGGCCAGCCTCACGGCGCGATCGGGATACGCTCGGGGTTGCGCTCATGCGATCCGATATGGGATAGCAGCCCGAGCCGGGCGGCCAGGACCTCCTAGGATGACGCGCCGTGCCGGGGAACGAGAACGTTTACGAGGCGGACGTGGTGGTGGTCGGCGCCGGGCTGGCGGGGCTGGTGGCGACAGCCGAGCTGACCGGCGCGGGGAAGAAGGTCGTGCTCGTCGAGCAGGAGCCGGAGCAGTCGCTGGGCGGGCAGGCGTGGTGGTCGCTGGGCGGCCTGTTTATGGTCGACACGCCGGAGCAGAGGCGGTGGGGCGTGAAGGACTCGGCCGAGCTGGCCTGGCAGGACTGGTCCGGGACGGCGGCATTCGACAGGCAAGAGGACGAGTGGCCGAAGAAGTGGGCGGAAGCGTATGTGGAGTGGGCGGGGGGCGGCAAGCGGGGACGGGATGTGGCACTACACGGAGGGCCTACGCAACTGGTCTCCGGTCTGGAAGGACCACGGCATCAGGATCCTGCCGGCGCCGTCTTCGCTGTGGCTGGACGCGACCGGCAGGCGGCTGCCGGTGCCGCTGTTTCCGGGCTATGACACGTTGGGCACGCTGGAGCACATCTGTAAGAGCGGTCACGGACATACGTGGTTCGTGCTGACCAAGAAGATCATCGAAAAAGAGTTCGCGTTGTCGGGGTCCGAGCAGAACCCGGATTTGACCGGCAAGAGCGTTAAGGGTGTCGTCAGGGAGCGGATCGGAAAGGGGGTCCCGGGACCGATCAAAGCGTTTATGGACAAAGGCGCAGACTTCGTGGTCGCCGAGGATCTGGACAGACTGATCGCGGGCATGAACGCGCTGACGGACGAGCCGCTGCTGGATGTGGAGACCGTGAAGGACGAGGTCCAAGCAAGGGACCGGGAGATGGCGAACCGATATTCGAAGGATTCGCAGGTGGTGGCGATCAGAGGCGCGAGGCGCTACATCGCCGATCGCATCAGCAGGGTCGCGGCGCCGCATAGGCTGACCGACCCGAAGGCCGGCCCGATGATCGGGGTCAAGCTGAACGTGCTGACACGCAAGACGTTGGGCGGCCTGCAGACCGATCTCTCGGGCCAGGTCCTGGGGGCAGACAACGAGCCTATCCAGGGCCTGTGGGCAGCCGGCGAGGCGGCCGGCTTCGGGGGAGGCGGCATGCACGGGTACCGATCTTTGGAGGGCACGTTCCTGGGTGGCTGCCTGTTCTCGGGCAGGGCCGCGGGGCGGGCTCTAGCGGAGTAGGTCGAGCGGCGCGCGCCCACGCGCGGCGAGCACAGCACACGGCGCGACCGACGTACGCGCGAGCGGCGCGCACACACACGCTGGGACGGGCCTGCACGCACACACGCGCGCAGCGGCGCATACCGCGATGCACGCGTCGAGCGGCGCGCACACATACGCTGGGCGACTGCACGCGCGCGCGCGGCCCATCGCCACGAGTTGATAATACTGGGGCCCATGAGCCCTGAGCCCACGAGCGGAGCAGGCAGCCTGGCCGGGACGGTGGCGCTCGTGACGGGCGCGTCCAGCGGGATCGGCGAGGCAGCGGCGCTGGCGCTGGCGAAGACGGGCGCGAGGGTCGCGTTGGTGGCGCGGCGCGAGGACCGGCTGCGCGACCTGGCGCGCAGGATCGCGGCGGCGGGCGCTCCCGAGGCGATCGTGATCGGCGCGGACCTGGCGGACGGCGAGGCGGCCGAACGGGCGGTCGCCGAGGTCGCGGAGCGGGCCGGGCGGATCGACATTTTGGTCAACAACGCCGGCGTGATGTTGTTGGGGCCGATCGAGAACGCGCCGGTGGAGGAGTGGGAACGGATGATCGACATCAACGCGAAGGGCCTGATCCGGTGTGCGCACGCGGCCCTTCCATACCTCTTGGACGCGGCCGGCAAAGGGCCGCGGGAGGTGGCCGACATGGTCAACATCAGCTCGGTCGCGGGGCGCTCGGCGAACGCGGGCTCGGGCGTTTACAACCTGACCAAGTTCGGCGTCGGCGCGTTCAGCGAGTCCTTGCGGCAGGAGGTGACCCAGCGGCACGTGCGGGTCGGCCTGATCGAGCCGGGCGCCGTCGATACCGAGCTGCCCGAGCACAACCGGCCCGAGATCAGGGAGATGATCGCTAAGCGCTTCGGCAACGTGGAGCGGCTGCGGTCCGAGGACATCGCCGAGGCGATCCTTTACATGGTGACCCGGCCAAGGCACGCAACGGTGAACGAGATTTTGATCCGGCCGACCGAACAGCAGCGCTAGGCCGAGACGCGGCACGCGCACGCGGCACGACATCTGGAGATAGATAACCCGGCGGCAGCGGCACACGCGCCGGCGCGCATGCCGGGGCCCGTCAGCGTGAGCGTCCGTCCGCGATCTGGCGGACGTTGTCAGACGGGTCGGTCTCGGCGAGAAGGCGAAGCACTGGAAAGCTGGCCTGGACGGTGGTGCCGGAGCCGGGGCTGGAGCTGATCGAGAGGGTGCCGTCGAGCAACTCGACGCGCTCGCGGATGCCGAGCAGGCCGAAGCCGCGGGTCTGGGCATCGGGGTCGAAGCCTTGGCCGTCGTCGCGGACGGTGAGGTGGACAGTTTGGTCGTCCTCGTGGATCTCGACGACCGCGCGCTTGGCTTGGCCGTGCTTGACGGCGTTGGAGAGGGCCTCTTGGACGATCCGGTAGAGCGCGACCTCAAGCTCTGGCACGTGGCGGGAGATGGAGGGGTTGGAGTGGTCGTAGGCGAGGTCGATGCTTGAGTCGATCGACAGGCCGTGGCGGGCGGCCCGTTCGACGAGCGCTTCGATCGCCGCCTGGGCGCCCAGCTCGTCGAGGGCGGCGGGACGCAGGTCGGTGATCAGGGCCCTGAGGTTGGCGATCCCTTCCTCGAGGTGCTCGACGGCCTGGCCGACGGCGTCTCTGAGCGCGTCGGGCTCCCGCGAGCGTGTGGCCGCGGAGAGCCCGATGCGCAGGGCGCTCATGCTCTGGAGGGTCTCGTCGTGCAGCTCGCGGGCCCAGCGCTGGCGCTCGGCCTCGGTCGCGGCCAGGCGCTGGCGGCGGCGGTCGGCAAGGAAGGACTGGGTGGTCGCGACAGCGGTCGCGGCGCTGGCCGCGAAGGCCTCGAGCAGGCGCTCGTCCTCAGTCGAGAACGAAGGCCCACCGCGGAGGCAGTCGAGCGCGAACATGACGCCATGGACGGTGCCGCGAAAGATGAGGGGCACCGCCAGGCCGGCCTGGGCGCGAACGCCGAAGCGGCCGAGCCCGTGCTCGTCGAAACGGGCCATGTTCAGGGAGTCTTCGAGGTGCTGGACGCGACCGGTTCGCATCACTTGGGCGGCCAGGCTGTTCTCGAGTTCGACGCGTTCGCCGACCAGCTTCTCGGGCAGCTCGCCGGCGCCGGCCGCGATCAGGAGCTGATCGCCTCGGACCAGCTCGATCAGGAGCGTACGCGCGGACACGAGCGCGCGCCCGCGCTTGGCGACCAGCTCGAGGACGACCTCCGGGTCGGTCTCTCCGCCGATCGCTTTGGCGATCTGGGTGGTCGCCTCGAGCGTGGCGACCGTGCGCTCCAGCTCGTCGCGGCGCTCGCTCGCGCCGGCGTAGCGCCGGGCGTGGTCGATCGCGACGCTGGCGAACTCGGCGAGCACGACGACGGCCTGCTCGTCGCCGTCGGTGAACTCGGCGTTGCCGGCCTTCTCGGTTAGATAGAGGTGCCCGTAGGGCCTGCCCGCGACGAGGATCGGAACGCCGAGGAACGTGGCCATCGGCGGGTGTCCGTGCGGGAAGCCGTAAGAGCGCGGATGGCGTCCGACGTCGGCGAGGCGCAAGGGGACGGGCTCCTCGATCAGGGCGCCAAGCACGCCGCGGCCACGCGGCAGCGGACCGATCGCCGATCGGGTCGTCTCGTCGATGCCTCTTGTCAGGAACCGGGCCAGCTCGGTCCGGGGCTCGTTGAGCACGCCGAGCGCGGCGTATCTGGCTTCGGTAAGGGTCTGGGCCGCCTCGAGGACCCGGTCGAGCACGACGTCGAGGTCCAGCTCAGCGAGAACGCCTCGCGCAACATCGAGCACAGCTTGCGTCGGCGCATCCATCAACCGTCTCCTCGTCCGGTCCGGCGCTTCGAAACGCGCTCTTAGGCGCCGCGTCAGCACACGACCGTTTAGGTAGTTTACCGCGAAACGGCAACAGACGGCTTGCTACCGAACAACGGAATGATCGCGTTTAGCTGAAGGCTACGACGCTTCGAGCAGGCCCTCGAGGCGCTCGAGCGTCGTGGCGGTCCCCATCGCGAGGATCGCGTCGCCGGCCAGAAGCTCGGTCTCGGCCGGCGGTTGGGGCTGGAAGTCGGGGCCGCGCCGCAGGCCGACGATCATTGCGGCGCCTCTGATGTCATCGACGGTCTTGTTGACGCCTTCACAGTCCTGGCCGACGACGATCTCCTCCAGGCGGTACTCGACGTCGACGTCGACGACTCCGCTGAGCTGGGGGTGCAGCGCCAAACGGGCCATCTCGGTGCCGGATGCCTTGTAGGGCGAGATGACGCGGTCGGCGCCGGCGCGCTCGAGCTTGCGCTCGGTGTCCTCGGTCGAGGCCCTGGCGACGATCACGATGTCCGACCTGAGGCCGCGCGCGGTGAGGGTGATGAAGACGTTCTGGGTGTCGGAGTCAGCACAGGCGATCAGGGACCGGGCTTGGGCGATGTTGGTCTGCAAGAGGACGGCATCGTCGGTGGCGTCGCCCTCGATGAACTGCATGTTGTGGCTTTCGGCGAGCGGCTTGGAGTTGGGGTTGGCGTCGACGACGACGTATTGGGCGTTGGCGGCATAGAGGTCGCGCGCGACCTGCTGGCCGACGCGGCCGAAGCCGCAGATGACGTAATGGTTGTTGAGCGAAGCGATCATCTTCTGGCTGCGCCTGGCCGCGAGGACGTCTCCGAGATGGCCGGCGACGAACAGCTCGGTGACCGTGGCCAACGCATAGAAGAGCGTACCGATGCCGACCAGGACGAGTCCGACTTCGACGATCTGCCCGAAGACGGTCTCCGGCTGGGGGAAGCCGCCGACGGTGGCCGCCGTGTCGAGCGACCACCGGAAGGCGTACCAGACACCGACGCTTTCGCTGACAGCCAAGGCAAACGTGGCGATCAGTAGCAGCCCTGTGACGATCGAGGCCAGCCTGACGATCCGCTTGATGAAGATTTTCAACTGCCTCTGCGGAACCGTGCCCGGACGGGCATCTACGGCGGACGATCGACTGTCAGGGCTGGGCATGTTTTGGGACTGGACCGTGCGGGATCGGATCAGGATGGTTGCTGGATCGCCAACACGGCGAACACTGAACGCGGGAGCATAGTCGGAGGACTCTCGTTCGATCCGGAGAAGAGCGGCTTGGACGACCGTGTACGCTGCCGATAGGGAGCAGCTGTTGCACTGATTTTTTTATTTGAGGACTAAAAGAGGAGGGTCGATGTCACCATCAACGAAGCCGAAAGGGCCGGCGGCGTCAAAGTCGTTGAGCGTTAAGCAGGCGAAGGCGCTGGTCGAACGCAACGAGAAGGCCATCAAGAGGGTCGCCAAATCGTTGGACGCCGCATACGAAGACCTCGGCAAGCTGAGCGGCAGTTTGGGCGCCGGGGTCGCGGACCTGAGGCGCGACGTGTCGCGGCTGCTGAAAGATGCCAAGCGCGACGTCAACAAGATCGGTAACGCGACCCGCAAAGACTTGGAACGTGTGCAGAAAGATCTGGCCGGCAAAACGAAAGCGAAACCGGGAGCCCCGAACAGGAGCGCGTCGAGGGCGGCTTCGAAACGGAGCGCGTCGAAAGCGACAGCGAAAACGGGCGCCAAAAGAGCGCCGAAAGCTAAACAGGCCGCCAAAGCGGCGCCCAAACGGAGCGCTTCGAAAGCAGGCTCGAAATCGGTGGCCGCCAAAGCGGCGCCCAAACGGAGCGCTTCGAAAGCCGCGGCCAAATCGGCCGCCCGGAAAGCAACGACCAAACGGAGTGCTCGGAAAGCTGTTTAGCGTCGAGCGGGACGGGTAAGAGGGCAGCTAGGGCCGTATCGGAGCGCTAGAATCGGTACGGCGAAGCGAGCCAGGAGTACGCTGGAAAGGAGCAGGGTATGCGAGTTGCATCGACAAGCTCCGGCGCCGTCCGCGACCGACACGATGCGGGCGTAGATACGCTGCGCACGGGCGGCGGCACGGTCGCGACACGAACGCTGTTTTTGGCGTGGCAGCACGATGGCGATGCGTTCGCGAGAGAATGCTTGGTCGAGCGTTACATGCCTTTGGCGAAGCGCTTGGCGCGCCGTTATGCGCGCAGTTCGGAGCCGTTGGAGGATCTGTTTCAGGTCGCTTCGGTCGGCTTGTTGAACGCCGTGGACCGCTATGACCTCGACAGGGGACGGCCGTTCGCGAGCTTTGCGGTGCCGACCATCCTTGGCGAGATGAGACGCTACTTCAGGGATTCAGGCTGGGCGCTGCACGTGCCGAGGGCCGCCAAAGAGCGAGCGCTCGAAGTACGCGATGCCTCGGAGAGCCTGCGCGCGGCGCACGGTGTGAGCCCGACCGTGAACCAGCTTGCGGAGTATCTGGAGATCGACATTGAGCTGGTGCTGGACGCGATGGCGGCGATGGAAGCTTATGAGACGTGCTCGCTGGACGCACCGCGGCTCAACGATGACGGGACGGGCGGAAGCTACGCGGACACGGTAGGCGACGAGGACGAGCGGTTCGAGTTGATCGAGTACGACGCGACGCTGAGCGCGGCGCTCGCCGAGATGCCGCCGCGCGACCGGCTGATCTTGAGACTCCGTTTCGTCGAGGATCTGACCCAGTCGGAGATCGCGGGCCGTATCGGTATCTCTCAGATGCAGGTTTCGCGTCTACTGAGGCGGTCGCTTGATCGATTGCGGGCGCTTACACGGTCGCCGGTTGACGTGCCATAAGGCCGTCGCCAGCGTCCGTGGTTTACGTTCACCGTCGATCTCAGCAAAGCCGCGGGTCGGGTCGATCGCGATGAACGTAACGAACCACGCACACGTCCGCTTGGAGCTGTCGAGCAAAGTCGAGAACGTGCCGCTCGTGCGCCAGGTGCTCAACGGCTTGGCCGCCGCCACAGGCCTCGCGGTCCCCGACCTGAACGACATCGGGACCGCCGTGACCGAGGCGTGCAACAACGCTTCGGTCCACGCGTATGGCGACGGAGAGGGCCCGCTCGAGGTCGAGTTCCGCGCAGGGGACAAGGCGATGGTCGTGACGGTACGTGACCGAGGGGTCGGGCTTGCGCTCGACGGCAACGCGCCGGTCGAGTTCCCGAGCAATGTCGATGGTGAACTTGCCGGGATCGGAGTGCCTTCGATCAAAGCTCTGGCAAAGACGGTCAGCTGGAGTGAGCCGGCCGGTGGCGGTACCGAGGTCGAGATGACGTTCTCGACTGGCTTGCCCGCGCGGGATGGCGCCGGCTCGGGCCACGGTCTCAGCGGCGGCCACGACCTCAGCAGACTTACCGCTACCGAGCCGCGCTCGCTTGACGGAACGATCGTGGTGGGAATGGCGCCGGCGGCGATCGCTTGCAGCGTGCTGCCGCGGCTTTTGAGGGTCATGGCGGCGCGCGCTTACTTCTCGGTCGACAGACATGCAGACGTTCAACGAGTCGGGTCCGTGTTGCTGCCTGCCGGCGGCTCGATATCGGCCGACGGCTCGAGATCCGCGGAGGGTTTGAGCTGGGACTCATCGGGCGTTCAGGCTCAGCTCACGGCGGGCAGCGACTCGCTGGAGATCGCGATCGGCCCCGTGTCCGAGGAGCAGGTCTCCCGGCTGGCGGCCGCGGCGCGCGCCGTCGAACCGGAGCTGGACATGTCGACCGAGCAGCTTGACGGCGGGCTGCGCAGACTTGTGTTGAGTCTGGGGCGCTCGCCGGCCGAGCGGCATGCCGGTAGCAGCCCAACGTCAGACGAACGAGCGTGAGCCAAAATGGCAACAGCTGACGCAAGAGTAAAGCGACGCGGTTGGGCGACCGCGTTGCTGGTCGAGACGGGAGCGATGTTGTCGAAGTCGCTTGACCTGGAAACGACGATGAGCGACGTGGTCCAGTTGACCATTCCGGAGCTGGCGGATCTGTGCGTCATCGACCTTCGCGATCGTGAGGGTGCGATCGGCGAACTGGCGGCGGCATCGGCGGACCCGACGCTCTCGAAGCGCCTTGAAGCGCTGCGGTCGCGGTTCCCGCTCGATCCGGCGGGGGCGCACCCGGTGGCGGAAGTGATCCGCAGCGGCGAAGCTCAGCTGTTGGGAGACATGAGCAGCGACCTGCTGAGATCGTTCGCGCAGGGCTCAGAGCACGCCCGGTTCATGATCGCGAACCGTTACCGGACGGCCATCGTCGCGCCGTTGACCGCTCGGGGGCGCACTCTCGGAGCGCTGTCGACATTGAGGCTCGCCGACAGCGAGCCGTACGACAACGGAGACCTTCAGCTCGTGTCCGAGCTGGCCCGGCGAGCGGCGCTCGCGATCGATAACGCCCAGCTGTTCCGTGACGTACAGGCCGTCGAGCGACGGCTGGAGGCCGTCCTCAGGAACCTCGCCGAGGCGATCACCGTCGTCGATGACACCGGTCAAACCGTTTTCGCCAACCAGGCGGCGCTCGACCTCTTGGGACTTGAATCTTCTGAGGAACTCGCAAACGCGAAGCCTGGGGAAATCATGTCGCGGTTCATCGTGCTCAGCGAGTCAGGCGAGGAGCTGGACCTGGATGCGATGCCCGCGAGGCGTCTGTTTCGGGGTCAGCAAGCGAAGCCGCTGCTGGTGCGGAACATCGTGAGGGCGACCGGCGAGGAGCGTTGGGTAATTGTGAGGGCATCTCCGATCGTCGATCCCGAGACGGGTCGCATGGCGTACGCGGCGAACGTGTTCGAGGACGTGACACAGGTCAAGCGGGCGCAGCTCGCTGAGGCGTTCATGGCGCAGGCCAGTCGCGTGCTGGCTTCGTCGCTGGACTACGGCGAGACGTTGCAACGGGTCGCGAGGCTGGCGGTCGGGGAGCTGGCCGACTGGTGCGCTGTCGATGTGCTCGGCGAGCGGAGTCAGCTCGAACGCGTGGCCGTCTATCACGACGACCCAGAGCAGCTAGAACTCGCCGAACTGCTCGACAAGGGCTACCGGCCGACACTCGATGAAGCCGTCGGCGTTCCGGACGTGATCCGGACCGGGGAAGCGCGCATCTTCAACGACATCACCAACGAGGCGCTGGCGACGTACGCCCGCAACTCCGAGCATCTGAGGCTACTGCGCCAGGTGGGCGCCCGCGACGTGATCATCGTGCCGCTGGCGGCGCCCGCACGCACGCTCGGCGCGATCACGCTCGTGTCCTCGCTCGACAGCAGGCGACTGAGCGGCGCGGACCTGGACGTTGCGGTGCGTCTCGGGCGCCGCGCGGGGACCGCGATCGAAAGCGCGCGGCTGTATACCGAGCGCAGCCGGATCGCGCGCGTGCTGCAGCGGGCGCTGCTGCCGGATTCGCTGCCCGACATGGACGGCTTCCAGATCGCGGCGTCGTATCGTCCCGCGGGCGAGCTGAACGAGGTCGGCGGCGATTTTTATGACGCGTTCGAGTGCGGCCACGGAGACTGGATGCTTGTGATCGGCGACGTCTGCGGCAAGGGAGCGGAGGCGGCGAGCGTGACGGCGCTCGCGCGGCACACGCTGCGGGCGGTGTCGATGCTCGACATGCCGCCGTCAGCGATGCTGGAGCTGCTCCATCGCACGCTTCGAGCGCAGGAGCCAGAAGGCCAGATGTGCACGGTCTGTCTCGTGCTGGTCAGATCGCAAGGGGCGTACGCGAAGCTGACGATCGTTCTGGCCGGCCATCCGAGGCCTTTGATGGTGGGCCCCGGCGAAACGGCATCCGCTGTCGGCGAGCCTGGCACCGTCCTGGGGATGGTCGACCCGATCACCGTCAATGAGGCCTCGGTCGAGTTGCGTTACGGACAGACACTGCTGCTCTATACCGATGGGGTTCCCGAGGCGGCACGCGCCCGCGCGGGGGTCACGCTCGCACCTGAGGAGCTGAGCGCACGGGTGCACGGTCTGGCTTTGCAAGACATGCTCCAAGCGATCGAGACGGCTGCGGTCGAAAGCGCCGACGGGAAGCCGCAAGACGACATCGCCCTCCTCGGCCTCCGGCTCACTGAGCCTGGTGGATGGCTAGAATCGAGTGAGTGATGAGCGCTGACGGGCAGCTTGACATCACCGCGAGGCAAGGGTCCGACCGTTTGATCCTCGAACTCGAGGGCGAACTGGACATGGTCAGCTCTGGCCTGTTGGAAGATGCCGTGGCCAACGCCGACCTCAATGGCTCGGGCGCGGTCGTGCTCGACCTGAGGGGCATACGCTTTGTGGACTCGACGGGCCTGAAAGCGATCTTCAAGGTGCGCAACGTTGTACGCGAAGGCGGCCGGCGGTTCGCTGTGACCCAAGGCTCGGCACAGGTCCAGCGCCTGCTCAAGCTGACGCGTCTGGACGAGCATCTGCAGACGATCGGCACTCCTGACGCCGCCGTCGCCGCTTAGTTAGCTCCCGCCGGCGGAGGGCCTCGGCCCCGTCGGGCGGTCGTGCGGCGCTCAGCGTTATGCCCCGTCGGCGGTCACGGCGCGCCCGTCGTCATGCCCCGCGTCGGCAGTCACGGCGCGGTTCACCAACGCCCATACCAGCGGCGACGGCCGACGCCGCTGTCGACGCCACCGACGAAGAAACCGAGCAGCCAGAGCGCAACCGCGACGAGCAGCACGAACCAGAGGACGTGGGCAGCGAACCCGAAACCTCCGAGGACAGCCAACAGCAAAAGCAGGACTATTAGGGCAACCATGTTTTTAGCCTCCTAACGATTCGTTGCCGGTCGTCTACCCGGGGGCCTTGGCCGGCAAACGGTGCAAGGGTTCGGCGAGGGCAGATGCGACACCGCGGTCTTCCTCTGAGCCTTCGCCTGGCGACGCTGTCAATAGGTTTCGGGCGGCTCGTAGGGGGGGCGCTCAACGATCCGTTCGCCTCCGGCGCGTCGTGACTGCCAGGCAAAGAGATAGAGAAGGGAAAGCATCAAGCCGAGGATGCCGGCAAGCATCAAAATCAGGCCGATCGTCTGGACTGAGATGCCAGAAACCGTTGCGGTGACGGCATAACGCAGGATCGCACCTACGGCAATGAGAAAGACGGAACTACCGATGCTCATAGGTGCGACTTACCCGGCTCTGGCGGGATCGAAACGGCCTGCTCAGCGCTTCTTGCTCTCGACGGCTTTTTGGAGCTGGGCGGGTCCGGCAGCCCCGAAATGGTGGGCCGCCGCGCGGCTCTGACCCACGGAAGCCGGGGCGATATGCGCCGGGACGCTCATCGCGGACGACCTACGAGCATCGGCGAGTGACGGCTCGTCGCGACGCCCTACTGGTATGCGAGAGCGATCAGCCGGTCGAACACCAACACGCCCTCTGTGGCATCCGGGTCGCTGCGGCGCGCCGCGTGCACCGTCACGTCCAGGGCGTCGGGGTTGCCAAGCTCCGCGATCGCTTCGGTGATGTCCATCGAGATGTTGATCGGCGTCAGGTGGTGCTGGGGGCGGCGGTCGAATGGACTGATCGGGCCGCGCTTCCAGTCGCAGTGGTCATCTACGCCCCAGCATTCCCGCTGGGCGAACACGCTGAACGAGCCGACAAAGCGCTCGTGATCGCGCCCCGCGTCCGCGGCCAGCTCCTCGGCGTTGACGAACACGAACGCCGTGAACGAACCAGCATCGCGATGGATTCCGACGAACTCCAGGTCGAGTCGGGCGACGCCGCTAAAGTCGATCGGCAGCGCCAGGGGCTCGGGGGTGCGCCAGCGCTGCATCAGGCCGACCCCGGAGAACTGGCTGCCTGGCCTGCGTAGTCGTAGCCGAGCTGCTTGACGTCGAGAACTTCGCGTACCGTCATCGACGGTTCCGAGGCGAACGTCATCGGTGTTTCCAGCAGGCCCTTGTCCATCAGCGCCGACGGATTTTCATGCTGCCAGATCCGCCACAGCCGATCCACCATCGCGTGGTGCGCCCAGAAGACAGGGTCATAGGCCGCCCATTCTTGGAGTTCCATCGTGCCGCCTACCCAAACATGGACGTTGTCATGCAGACGCCAGCAACGTTCGTTGAATTCACCGTACGACGAGGCTTTCATCATCCATCCATACAGGTCGATCCGTTTGCCCGCGACTTCTCCCGTGCGCACCGGCGGCGGCCATGGAGCCGGACCTTCGGGTTTGGGGCCACCGGGATCGCGACTCGTCTCGGTCGGCCAGCCCGGGCGCGTCTTGCCACCCCAGGGCTTGACGGGCGCCGTGCGCAGGACGTTCTCGGCACCGCCTTCTTCGTATGCCGCTGGGATTCCAGACTCGTCCATCCAGTTCCACCAGGGAAGCGTCACCTCGGGGTCAATGTCCTGCAGCACAAGCTCGAACAGGTAGAGGTAGCCGCGGTGCCAGGGCAAGAACAACGGCTCGTGGTGCTTGCAGATCCCGAACGCGACCCCATGCCAGTTGGCGAAGAACTCGAAACCTTTGTTGTCGGGGCGCGCGATGAACTTCTTCATCGCCTCCCGGAAGCGAGCCACTTCTTCCGGTGACATCTGCGACACGTTCTGCCGCAACTTGATCTGCGCCCGTTCGGGTGCGGTCTGGGCGTGCACCTGTACCGTCACGTCGCCGACAGTACCAACTATTCGACTAGCCCAAAATAGGGCACATAGAATATTTTGGCTATTTGCGAGGTTTTTGGGCTCTGGGGCGCGCAATAAACAGCCGCGACTTGAAGCTCGGCCACGCGACGGGCCCAGCCAGGCACCTGACGCGAGGGCCCGGGCTACTCTGCGGGCCTGCTGACGATAGTCAACGCGAGCGTGAGCAGCCCGGCCACCAACAGCACGCGCCCGACCGCGGAGTCCACGGTCATCCAGGCGGCACCGACGAGCACGCCGGTAAGTACGAGAGCAAGCGCCCACAGCGCGCAGCCGGCCGTGGTCAAGGCGACGAACTCCCCGAGCTTGATGCGCCGAGCGCCAGCGGGCAGGGAGACGAACGTGCGCGCGAGCGGCAGCAGCCGCGCGAGGAACACGGCGCGGGTGCCGTGGCGGGCAAGCAGGCAGTCCCAGCGATGCAGCACTGAGCGCGCGACTGGCACGCGCTCAACAAGCCGGCTCGCGCCGAGGCCATAGGCGAGCAACGATCCAACGAGGTTGCCCGCGGTCGCGGCGAGCACGGCGAGCGGGAGACTCATCCAACCCTGGTGGACGGCGAACCCGGAGAAGAGGAGCGTCACCTCACTCGGGATCGGGATGCAAGCGCTCTCCGGCACCATGAGCAAGAAGACGCCGAGCGCCCCGAACTGCTCGATAACGCCAGTCACGGACGTTCTCCGCGGGGATGAGGGGGTCGCGGTTGCGCGGGCGGGTGCGATCCCTTCCCAGGCGGGTGGGGCGCGTGCCCTGAACGCGGCGCGTGGCCCGGCGGCGGCGGCGGAGGCACGCCGGGCGCTGGCGGACGAGGGCGGCGGTAGCCGAGCGCGGTCTGCACGCTCGACGGCCGCCAGCGGTCCCCGCCGCGCGGCGTCGGCACCCCCTCCTCATTGAGCAGGTCAGCGATCGCTTGGAGGCTTTTGCCGGCGTCACGGAAGGTCCTGATGCGGTCGGCCAGCTCAGGTGAGCGGTGAACAAGCCCGGGGCGCCCCCGTGGCGGCTTGCCAGCCGGCGGCTCGCGCTCCCAGCGCTCGACCTCGCGCAGCACCCGAGCGACGTGCGCGCCCGCTCGCGTAGCGGTGTCCAGCCCAACGTCAAGCGCGATGAGGTCGCGGTCGCGGGCGTCAAGCCAATCGAGCAGCGCGACTAGCTCCCGCAACGAACCGACCACGTCCGCGAGGCGAACCACCAGCAGCGCTGACGCCTCTCCATCGCCGATGCGCTCCAAAGCCTCCTCGGGGCCGTCATGGACAACCCCGATCACGTCCACGCCGATCCGCGCACCGTCGGCGGCTGGGTCGGCTTCTACGCTCGCCGGGTAGTACGCGAAGGCGGTACGGTCCACACGGTCATTGTACGCAAATATATTGCGTACAAGACAAGTCCGTCATGGGCAGCGCTCGTCGACTCTCGCGTGCAGATCGCGGCTCACCGCAGCGGCTGCCCCTGAGGGCGGTCGCAGGATAACGGAGTAGCGGGGGCGGGATTCGAACCCGCGACCTTCGGGTTATGAGGTCGCCCAAGGGGAGTCGGGTAGGGTCAGGTTGCCCGTGTTTGCTGGGGTTAGCTCGGGTTGAGTGGGGTCGGATTTGCTCAAAACGGAACCTTGAATGGAACCCTGACCCGCGTCCGGGCGCGGACCCGACTAATGCTCGACCCATGCTCCGCGTTCGTGGTTCCACGTGCCCCGCGCAGTCCCGGCGAGCACGGGGTCAACAAACGGACGCACGACTGCGAGCGCCTCATCGAGGGTGTGCGCGGTGGCAAGCAGCGAACGTTTCGCCTCGGCGGCGTAGCCCGACTCCCAAAGCGCACGGTCCGGAACGTCGAACGTCTCTGGCAGGACAATGCCGCGCCGCTCTGCCTCCGACGTAAGCGCCCGGATCTGTTCCTGCGCGTCAATGGACGCCCCTTGAGATATCGCAACAAGATCTACCAAGTCGCGAAATCGAGTCGACGGTCGTTGCGCCGCGCCGTAGCGCTGCACGGTCGCGGCGACCTTGTCAGCGACGTGATCGACCAACGGATAGGCACGATACCCGCGCTGTGAGACGTCGGGCATATCGACCTCCGCGAGAGCCGAGACCTCGTCTGGCTCACCGACCATCGTCAGATCGGAGCCGACGAGGTCGACATGGAACTGAGCCCAAGCCGTTGTCCCAACGTACGCGGTAACTGGCAGGCGAACGCCAACAGCCCCATCGGCCACTGTGCCACGCGGGCCGATCTCGAACCGAAACCAATCGCCGACATCGCGCCCTGCCGCCTCGCGAAGGTCCGCCTCTGCGGCGTCCGCAGAGGTTGTCCCGTTCGCCGTAGAAGTTCGTGGTGGCGGCCGGGTGATGGTTACACGGTGATGGCGGTGAGTGCGGTCTCCTCCTTGGTTGTGGTGTGAGCGGGCGCGCGCCGGGTGGCGAGGTCGCGTTCTACGGCGAGAGCGAGCTTCGCGAGGTCTGCGTAGCCGGCGATCCGGCGGAATTGGGTCTCGGCCTGGAGCATCCCGGCGGCGGTCCAGCGCAGGCACATGTCTCCGGATTGCCAGCGCTTGACGTTGCGTGAGGTGCGGCGGATAATCTCGATCATCGACTCGATCGGGTTCGTGGAGAGCAGCGTCTTCTTCAGGCGCCCACGTATTCCCAGGCGGGTGAGGGTTAGTGTCTCTTCCAGGCCCTCGGCGAGTGAGCTCGCTGCGCCGGGATGGGAGTGTTCGAGCTCTGAGGCGAGGGTCCGCAGACCGTCCAGCGCGAGCGCGTGATTATCGCTCTCCCACGCGCGTCGCAACCGGGCCTTCACGACGGGACGGTCGCGCTCGGGGAGGTGTTCCAGGACGTTGCGTTCCTTGTGACGAATACAGCGCTGCACCGGAACGGGACCAAAGATCGCATCGACGGCCGCCCGCAGCGCCTTTGAGCCGTCCAGGACGACGAGGACGCCCTGCTCGACGTCAAGGCCACGGTCGACGAGATCGGCGAGGAGGTGAGCGGTGACGGTCTTGTTCTCCGTGGAGCCGTCCCATAATCCCAGCGGGATCTTGACTCCCTCGGTGCTGACGCCGAGAGCGACGATCGCGCAGCGGCCCTTCAGCTCGATCCCGTCGATCATCAAAGCCGCGAGACGCACGTCCTGCAGGTCGCGGCTCATCAGGGCGTCCAGGTGCTCACGCGTGCGTCCCACGAACTCGCGGCTGACCGCTGACTTCGACGCTGATCGCTCGCTCACGATCACTTCCTCACCGACGGGCTCACGGGTACGCGAGAACCGGCGAGTGCTGACACCAGAGAGCATCTGCTCCAGCACGACACGGGTCAGAGGGTCACGATCAGCGAAATACGCGTACGTCGCCAACGGCACCTCGTGCTCGTCATCGACCGTTCGAGCGCGTGGGCGCTTCACGACGACCCGCCGGCCACCAAGGGTCACCTCGCCGTCCTCGTGACCGTGACGCACCGCGGTGCGTCCAGCGTTCTTGGCGTGCTTTGGTCCAACGACCTCATCCAGCTCGGCCTCCATCATCTCGCTCAGCACGCCCAGCCCGACACCAACACTGAGCGCCAGCAACCCCTCCTTCGCCGCGCCGGCCAGCTCACCCAGCGCGTCCTGCACACCCGGTGGCAAAGCCCTCTCCGAGCGTGCGTCCTGCTTCTGCTCTACGGTCTTCATGGCGGTTCCTCTCGTCTCGATGGACTGATTTGCACTCGCCACGGTCCCAACAGGACCGGACGAGGCGGGGGAACCGCCACCTACGAACTTCTACACGCTACGGGACAACCTCCGTCCGCACTCTTCGCTCGGTAGACATCGATATCGATGGATGCCCTGACACCCAAGTCTCTCGCCAGCAAAGCGACAGCACCCTTGACGATCCACCCGTCATCCATCAGATAGAGACGCTCAAGCAACCGATCGTAGGCAAACTGCCGCTGCAGCTGCAGGAGTTCCCAACGGCTGCTCTTCGCAAGAGCGTTCAGCCTGTCCGTCAACGCTCGCCGGAACGCGACCGGCGTCGCGTAAGCGCTCATTGCAGCGGACTCCCGCCAACCAGCGCCGGTGCACGCTCGATATCTGTCGTGCGCTCCATGTGGGAGCGTGCCTCCGACATCCAAAGATCGGTGTCGGGATCGCCCAGCAGGTCGAGCAGCCAGTGGAGGAGGGCCAGACCATCGCCGCGTCGGAGGCCGAAGCGCGCAGCGTGCGGACTTAGCGCATCGGAAACCGTACCCGGATCCTCGTTGATGCCACGCAGCGCGTCGCCGACGATGTGGGCAACCGCAGTCGGGTCCTCTCTGTCGTACAGAAGATCCGACGCGATGCGCGCCGGACGCGTGACCGGCAGGCCACGAAGGACAATCCATTCCCGGCCGCTGAGGCTCCGGTTATGGAGGCGCACGTCGGGACGCCTCGACTGGTGCCTTTGGGCGAGCGTGAACTCGTGGCGGTCTTCGCCCAGGTGCCCAAGGCCGTACATGTCAGCAGCCGAGCGATGCGAGACGACCCCGTCCCGCGGATCACGTTCCCATGCCGGGACTGCTGGCGCGAGCTGGAGCCATGCCGCACGGAGATCCTGGTGCTCAGGCTGGGGCGCTCCAGTCAGGCGAAAGACGCCATGGGCAACCCTTTTTAGGATCGAGCCGTCTGCGACGAGCCGGTTGAGAGTCGCCACTGGGATGCCTGCGTCCCTGGCCTGTCGACGCGTGACGAGGCCCCATTGGTCTTCCGCAATATCGGTCAGACGCGCTAGTGTCGCTACCCGGGCCATAGCTGCATTATAGATCATTAGTGATATAGAGTGCAGTATGTCGCAAGATCTCTTGCTGCAAAGACTATCGTAATTGATATATTTTGCAGTATGTTGCTGGCCTGACTGGACTCTGCGCTCCGACTGGTCTGCTGCGCCCGTATGATCTTGCCGCATGGAGATCATTCCTGACAAGCGCAAAGTCGTCGGACTGATCGAGCACGCTCACGAAGGCAAGATCTGCCTTCCCAACTTCCAGCGCGACTTCGTTTGGACCCGCGAGGAGGTCGCCGACCTGGTCCGCTCGATCATCCGCGGATACTTCATCGGCTCGCTGCTCCTGCTCCGATGCGATCCGAACAACCCGCCTTTTGCGCCCGAGTTCCTGCGAGGCGCCAACCCGCCGTACAAAGACGGCCGGCCCGAGCTGCTTGTTCTCGACGGCCAGCAACGACTCTCGTCGCTCATGTATGCCCTCACGGAACCTGACCTGTCGCTCAAGGACTCGAGTCAGCGGCGTTGGTTCTTCGTGGACCTAGACGTCCTGTTGTCCGAACCAGACAGCGACGAAGTCGTCTTCGATCGCGCAAAACGTGAGCTCCGCGGTCTCGACCAGGCCGAGAGCCAATACGAGCAGCGGATTCTGCCCTGCACCGTGCTCCTCACACAAGACGCCTTCTACAGGTGGCGCGACGGCTTCGAAGACTGGCAGCGGAAAACGAAACCTGAGGACGAGGACCGCTACCGCTCGGAGTGGAGGAACGGCTGGACCGCCGCTGTGAGCGCATTCCAGACCTTCGAGGTGCCGCTCGTCGAGTTGCCACGCGTCGACGACGCTGACAGCGAGTCGATCGGCCGAGTCTGCGCAATCTTCGAGAAGCTCAACTCGACCGGGGTCGACCTCTCGGTCTACGACCTCCTGACCGCTCGCCTCTACCGCTCAGGCATCCGGCTGCACGATCTCTGGAACGAGGCCGTCCAAGCCCATCCTCGCCTGAAGGCATGGTCGAAGGGCAAGGCGGATGAACACAAGTTCGGCGTGCTCGTCCTACGAACCCTTGCCCTGCTGCGCGGACTCGACCCGAAGCCCCGCATCCTCATAGACCTCAAGCCCGCAGGCTTTGAGGACGACTGGCGACGAGCCGCCGCCGCGATGGAGCGCGCGTTGCAGCTCATCGAACACGTCGGCCCCGACGGCTTCGGCGTTTTTGCCGAGAAGTGGCTCCCCGGATACGGGCTCGTCCCGATCCTGGCTGCGCTCCGCGCCGAGATCGAGGAACGCAAACTAGGCGAGAACGAGCGCGATGAGCTCCGCCGCTGGTACTGGTGCAACGTCTTCATGGAGCGCTATTCGAGCGCCGTTGAGAGCAAGTCGCGCAAGGACTACCAAGAGATGACGCGCCACTGGTTCGACAACGGAGCGGAGCCCGAAGTGTTTCGGGAAGCCCAGAACTGGATCGGAGCTCCCGGCTTCCGTGTACGCGACAGCGCAAGCTATGCCAGCGCCGTATACAGCGGCATTTTCTGCCTTCTCGCCCTGCGCAACGCTCGCGATTGGCGCCGCGGCGAGGACATCCGTCTTCAAGAGCTCCAGGACCACCACATCTTCCCGCAGGCATACCTCAAGCGACGCGGCACTGAGAAACGAGTCGACGTCAACACGATCGCTAACCGCACGCTCATCTCCAATGAGACCAACGGCAAGATCAAGGACAAAGCTCCCGCCGCATACCTCAACGACACCGACATCTTCCCGTCCGGCCCGCGACCGGACCTCCTGCAAGCTCACTTCATCGACGACGGCATCGCCGCGCGCCTCGGCGAGGCGGTCGAGGACCTTCCCAACGACCAAGCCAGCCAGCTCTATGAGCGGTTTGTGCGGGACCGCGAGGCGGCTCTAATCGCAGAGATCCGCCGCGCCTGCGGGATCTCTCCGGCTTCTACTCACCTCTCAGAGGATGACGAGACGGACGATGTCGCTGCTGACGTCAGGGCGGCGACGGCTCCATTGTTCGAGACGGACGATGAGCCAGCGTTCGAGCCGGCATGACACCCGTTTGCACCGTCGAGCGGGGAGTGCGACCTATTCGAACAGCCTGCCCTCGACGTCCGGCCAGTATCTGTAGAGAGTCTTGGCCTGGTCGAGCACGAGCTGGGCAAAGTGGTTGATGTCCTGGACACTCCCGCCGCCAGTCGACGCAACCGGTGGCTTGTACTCGTGCTCGCGGAGGAGGCGCCTGATCTTGCGGCGGATCGCGGCCTCGGTCGATGCCCGGTCGGCCCAGTCGACCGTCAGGTCTTCCCTGATGCTCTTGACGAGGTCTCGTGCGATTTTGGCGAGTTGCGGATCGACGTTGGGCGCGTCGGCGCCACCGGCGAGCGCGTCGTAGAAGGCGGCCTCCTCCGCCGTGAGGCCGAGCTGCTCGTGACGGCGACCGGCTTCGCGCAGGCTCCTGGCGATCTCAACCAGGCGCTGAACAACTTCGGCGCTTGAGATCTGGCGCAGCTCGTAGCGGTGCAGGACGGCGTCCAGTTGCTCTGCGAAGAGCTTGGCCTGTGCCTGGTTGGTGCGGCTTCGGCTTTTGACTTCGTTCTTCAGCAGCTTCTCGAGCAGCCGTATCTGAATGTTTGGATGCTCGGTCTTGGCCGCGATCGAGTCGAGGAACTCCTCGGAGAGGACGGAGATGTCAGGACGGTCTTGATCGGCGAGAGCGAGCGTCTCGATGACGTCGCCGGCGGCGAGGCCCTCGGACATGAACTGTCGCACGGCCTGCTCGGCCTCGGCGCTCGCCTGGGGGACCGGCGTGGCGATCTTGCGCACCTCGCCCGCGAGCTTCTTGAAGAAGGAGATCTCCTCCCGCAGGTCGATCACTGCCTGTTGGGTGCCGATCAGCGTGTACCACTTGGCGAGTGCTGCCTGCTCGTCGAGGAACTCTCGGATGCGCTGCTCGTCGCCCAGCACGTAGTCCCAGCAGTCCAGGATCAGACGCGAAGGGTCCGCCGCGACATTGAGCTCGCCCTTGCGATACCCGGCGGGGTAGAGCATCGCGGAGAGAACCTCGTACTTCTCCCAGAGCCCGGCGATCGCCTGTGCGATCGGGATGGCGGGATCTTCCAGCTCGGTTTCGTCATAGGCGCGCAGCGAGGCTCGCAGATCCTCGCCGATGCCGATGTAATCGACGACGAGTCCGCCGCTCTTGTCCCGGAACACGCGGTTCACGCGTGCGATCGCTTGCAGTAGGCCGTGATCGCGCATCGGCTTGTCGATGTAGAGGGTGTGCAGCACCGGAGCATCGAAGCCGGTCAGCCACATGTCCTTGACCACGACGATCCGGAGTGGATGGTCGGGGTCACGGAAGTCCTTTGCTAGCTGAATGAGCTGTGGCTTTGAGCGGCGGAAGAGCGAGATCGGCTTCTCGTCGGTCGCACTGGCGGAGATCACGCAGTCGACGGTCTCTTCGCCGAAGCGCTCGCGCAGGCTGCCGGTGAGCTCGGCAGCGATACGCCTCGAGTAGGCGACGACGAGCCCCTTGCCCGGAAGCGCTTCGCAGCGCGTCGTGAAGTGGCGGTGGATGTCATCCGCTAGCGTGTCGATCCGCTCCGGCGATCCGACGACCTTCTCGAGCTTCGCCCAGTTGGTGACGAGCTTGCCTGCGGCCTCCTGCTCCTCGGCTTCGAGGATTTCGCCGACCTCCGCGAGCCGCTCTTGGTCCTCGACGGAGAGCGGTATCTGGCGCGACTCGTAGTAGATCGGGACGGTCGCCTGGTCTTCTTGGGCCCGGCGCATCCGGTAGACGGAGATGTAGTCACCGAATACCAATCGCGTCGAGCGGTCGGCGCCTTCCACGGGTGTGCCGGTGAAGCCGATCCTGGTCGCGTTGGGAAGCGCACGGGTGATGTTCTGAGCGTAGGCCGCGTACTGCGAGCGGTGGGCCTCGTCGGCCATCACGACCACGTTCTGACGTTCGGACAGGACCGGCATCGGCTCATCGTTGGCGGGCGCGAACTTCTGGATGGTCGTGAACACGATGCCACCGGCGGGTACCTTCAGCAGCTCGTGCAGGCTTTCCCTGCCGCCGGAAATCTCCTGTGCCTGGTGGCAGAAGGGCGCCAGATGGGTGGCGCTGAAGGTTTTCTGGAGCTGGTCGTCGAGGTCGGTGCGATCGGTCACCGCCACGATTGTGGGGTTGGCGGAGCGTGGGTCGTGCCGCAGCTTGTTGGCGAAGAACACCATCGTGTAGCTCTTGCCGGCGCCCTGCGTGTGCCACACGATCCCGCCGCGACGGTCGCCACCCATGGCGACCGCGACAGACTCGACAGCGGCGTGAACCGCGTCGACCTGGTGGTACTTGGCCATCACCTCCCACGTCCTCGCGCCATCGCTCTCGAACAGGACGAAGTCACGGATCAGCTCCAGAAGGCACTCGGGCGAGAAGACCCCCTCGATCATCGTCTGCAGCGGGGAACGACCACGCGGCTGGCGATCCACATCCCCCATCTCCTTCCATTCGGCGAAGTGCTCGGGGGACGTGCTCCACGTCCCCACCCGCGCCGACATCAGGTCCGAGACGCCGACGATCCCGACGTAGCGGTAGAGGCTGGGAATCGTGTCGGTGTAGTGGTGGATCTGATTGATCGCACCGTGCGCGGACTCCGCTAGGCCAGGCGCCTTCAACTCGATCTGGCCGAGCGGCAGGCCGTTGACGAACAGCAGAATGTCGGGCCGGCGGTTGTGCCCACCCTCGACGATCGTGAACTGGTTGACCACGAGCAGTTCATTGCGCTCAGGACTCTCAAAGTCGATGAGCTTCGCGCGCTCGGCCTGCTCGACTCCCGCGTCGTCGACATGAGGGATTGGTACGCCCGAGGTAAGCAGTTCGTGAAAGCCGCGGTGATCCTCAATTAGAGCAGGGGAGGTCCCCGTCATCGCGAGCTCGCACGCCCGTTGGACGGCGTCGGCCGGAAGATCGGGGTTGATCCGCGCGACGGCCTGGTGCAGTCGGTCGACCAACACGACGTCCGACCAAAGCTTGCGCTCTGCGCCCGGAGCTTGGGCCGGGAGATCACGGCCATGGACGTGCGTCCACCCAGCATCGGTCAGCCACTCGAGCGCTGGCTGCTCGACGAGTGCGTCCTCGCTGGCAGACGACGTCACGGATTCGCCCCCGCGAGCTGCGTGACTCCTTGGCCGATCACCTCCTCGGAGTCGCCTGTGGCAGGCACGCGAATCTCACCAGCGACCAGCCCCGGCAGGATGGCATCGCGAATTTCCCGTAGTGCGCGGGACTCCATCGTGAGTGACCGGATCTGCGCGTAGTTGATTCGCGCGAGGTCGCTGAACTCACGCGACGCAGCCGCTGGCGGGATCGCAACGCGGAACGCCCCAGCGTCCTTCCACTCAGCTCGTGGCATCCTGGTTCCCCGCGAGACCGCTGAGCAATGATCAATGAACGTTTGGGACGCAACATGGCCCAAGAGTACGCCGTAGAGGTCAGACTCTCGGGGCCGGAGAACGAGGATCTCCGTGGAGCAACGGCCTGAGATCGGCGCGACTCCCACCTTACGAAAGTACGGCCGCAGCTTCCCGAACAGAATGTCGTCCGTGTCGAACGTGGCAGCTTGACCCGTTGGAGCATCATCGATCAACCAATCGGTGAGCACCGTCGAGCCTCGAGGCATGAGGTCCAATCCGATATACGGCAACTCGCTCTCTCCCTTCACAAGTTGTCGATGTAGCAAGCCGATGTCGGCCAAAGATCCGACTTTCCATCCAACTGGGATGCGTCCGATCCCGCTGTCTTCGAACTCCTCCACCCCGACAAAGTCGACAAACCGAGCGCGAAAGACCGCAGCAACGATTTCCTCGAGCAGGGAAGCAAGCCGACGGTTGCTGTCGATCTTGTCATCGAGGGTGCCGAGCACTGAAGCGATCGCTTGCTGCTCTTCGAGGGGCGGAACCGGGATGCGAATCCGTGCGATGTCACGCACGTTGAGGCTGTCGAAGACGGCGCCCACATTGCGGAGACGGTCAACCTCGTCGGCCCACAGCCGCCCTCGTGCTGCGTATCGCAAGAAACGCTGATCGACGCGGCGGGTAACGGACCTCAAGATGACCAGGTTCTGACCTATCGCGCAACTTAGGCCCTCAGGCACAAGGGCAGAGTCTCCAACGCGACCGCGTCGCGTCACGATGATGTCTCCTGGCTGCGGCCGCGTTCGGCGTGTCCACTCGCGAAGGTGCTCATCGGTGATGCGCCGCACGGATGTGAGCTCGAGCCTCCCATCAACGAGATTCGGGATCGCGATATACGGGTGACCGGATCCAGCGTCGGGAGGCGTCTTGTGTTCGCAGTCAAGGACGGACACCCCCGCGTCCGCAAGCTCAGCAAGGTCCCAGCGGCTAGTCATCGGTCGCGGAACTCATCACACTGCATAACCCAGTCTCGCGAGTGCCTGCTTGACGTCGCCCGTGAGCCGCTCGTTCTCCGCCATCCCGTCGGCAAGCTGGTCAATCAGCGTTCCAATCTTTTCCTCGAACGCCACTTCATCCTCCTCGCTCTCAGCTGCGCCAACGTACCGCCCAGGCGTCAGCGTGAAGCCGGCCGCGTCGATCTCCGTTAGGTCGCTGCCCCGACAGAAGCCCGGCTCGTCGTTGTAATCTTCGTGCGTCGTACCGCGCCAAGCGTGGTATGCAGCGGCGATCCGCTTGATCTCCTCCTCGGTCAACTCGATTTGGGTGCGGCTGATCTTGCTGCCCAGTCGGCGCGCGTCGATAAACAGGGTCTCATCGCGTCGGTCGCGCTCGCTGGAGGATGCCTTGTCGCGGTCGAAGAACCACAGGCACACCGGAATGCCCGTCGTGTAGAAGAGCTGCGCGGGCAGCGCCACGATGCAGTCGACCACGTCGGCCCTGATCAAGTTCTCGCGGATATTGCCCTCGCCGCCGCTCATCGTCGTGAGCGAGCCGTTGGCCATCACGAAGCCGGCGCGGCCCTTCGGCGCGAGATGGTGCAGGAAGTGCTGTATCCAGGCGTAGTTGGCGTTCCCCGTCGGCGGCACGCCGTGCGCCCAACGGACGTCGTCGAGGAGAGCGGGCGTCGACCACTCCTTTTGGTTGAAAGGCGGGTTGGCCATCACAAAGTCGGCCTTTAGCCTGGGGAAGGCGTCGTCGAGCAGCGAGCCGCCCTCGGTGTACTGCACGTCGCCAGAGAGGCCGTGGATCGCGAGGTTCATGCGTCCGATGCGCCACGTCGCCTGATTTCGCTCTTGGCCGTAGACCGAGATCTTCTCGGGGCGCCCGCCGTGGGCCTCCACGAACTTTGCCGACTGCACGAACAGTCCGCACGAACCGCAGGCGGGATCGAAGATTCGGCCCTCGTACGGCTCGAGCATCTCGACGAGCAGACGGGCGACCGGCGCTGGCGTGAAGTACTCCCCGCCCCGATGTCCCTCGGCTCGCGCGAACTCCTTGATGAAGTACTCGTAGGTGCGTCCGAGAATGTCCCGCCCTTCGCTCGGGTCCTTGCCGAACCCAATCTTCGCGATCGTGTCCACAAGCGAGCCGAGCAGGTCCGCTGACAGCGGTGCACGTGAGTAGACGCGGGGCAGCATGCGGCGCAGCTCCTTGTTCTCGCCTTCGATCGCGCTGAGCGCGTCGTCGATGCGCTTTGCGATGTCCGGGCTGGACGCCGAGGCGAGGATCGCTGGCCAGCGGGCCTGCTCGGGCACCCAGAACACCTGCTTTTCGGCGTAGGCGTCGCGATCGTCGAGTTCTTCAGCACGAGCCACTGGATCTGCGACGTACTCCTTGCTCTTCGCGTCGGACAGTTCGGCCTCCAGTGCGTAGCGGCGCTGTTCGAAGGCGTCAGAGATGTACTTCAGGAAGATCAGGCCGAGGACGAGGTGCTTGTATTCGGCCGACTCGACCGAGCCGCGCAGCTTGTTCGCCGCCTCGAACAGCGCATGGCCATTGGGTTGTCCGTTGCTGTCCCCTTTCGCCACGCTCGAAACGTATCCGGTTGCGAGCGAAGCCGTCGGAGCTCGTTGGGGAGTCTGCTGCGCCGTCGGAGGGACGTCAGGCGGGGTCGGACCCAGAGTGATCTCCGCTGCCAAATGCCCGTTCAACGAACGCCGCTCCATTGGACGGGTCAGGCGCGTAGTGCCTGTAGATCTCGGTGGTCTTGGCATCGGCGTGACCCATCCACTCCTGGATCGCGCGGAGCGGAGCGCCCGCGGCGGCCATCTGCGTGCCGAAGGTGTGGCGCAGCTCGTGGAAGGTGATCTCACGCACGCCTGCCTGCGCAAGAGCGTCCTTGAAGCGCTTGCGCATCTTGGACGGGTCGAGCACATGCCCGGTGTCTGGGTGGCAGAAGACGAGATCCCGATCGGCGGGGAAGCGAGAGCGCCGGTGAAGGTCTTCGAGCTCGCGGGCGAGTCGTGCGGCCATCGGTACGGAGCGGCCTTCGTGAGACTTCGGGGTGTCCATCTGTCCCCGCGTGAAGTTGTCGGCGACGCGGATGCGCCCGACCTGCCAGTCGATGTCGAGCCACTTCAGAGCGAGCAGCTCACCCTGGCGCAGCCCGGTGAGCGCGGCGGCGAGATACAGCGTCCGCTCGACCGCGCCGAGGGTGTCCTCCGCCACCGCGTCGATCAGCTTGTCGAGTTCGGCTGGCTGGAGGAAGCGGACGCGTTGGTGGGGAGAGCGGTTCTTCTTCGGGCGGTCGACGTAGGCGACCGGGTTGCTCTGCGCCCAGCCGCGCTTTATCGCGAAGGCGAACACGCCGTGCAGGAAGTTCAGGTGGTTCTGGACGGTCTTTGAGGACAGGCCGTCGTTGCGCTTGCGCTTGAGGTACTGCGCCACATGGGCTGGCTCGATCTTGTCGATCGGGCGCTCGCCGAAGAACGGCACGAGATGACGGCGCAGATGTCCGCGATAGTCCTGGATCGTGGAGCGCTTGCGCTCCATCACGTTCTCCAGGTGGTCGACGTAGGCGCCGCCGGCCTCCTCCAATGTGCGCCTGGCGGCGCCCGACACGATCACGTCCCGCTCGATCCGCTTGCGCAGCTCCTTCTCGGCCTGGGCGCGCGTGAGTCCGTCCGCGGTGCCCGGGGTGCGCTTGGCGGCGATCTTGCGCTTGACGCGCGTGCCGCCTGACCACCACGAGCCGTACCAGCTCACTTGCCCAGCCGCGTCGGCTCGCTCGAAGAGACGACCGCTGCCGTAGGAGCGCCTACCCATCGCTGGCGACCCCTGTGTCGGTGTCCGATGCCTTGCGGGGCATCAGCCGTCGGCTTGCTCGGCGAGCCACTGGTCGAGCATCGCGCGGGTGAAGCGGATGTGCCGTCCGACGCGCAGGCACGGTATCCGGTGGGCGCGCACGGATTCGTAGACCCAGCTCGGCTTCACGGACAGCAACGCGGCCGCCTCGTGCGGACACAGCAGCGGCCCTTCGGCGAGCATCGACTCGACTACGGCGGCGCTTGTGGGTTCTGTCCCGCTCATCCCCGTTAATGACCCCAAGTGGCCGGGAACGGCCAACGAGTTGGGCGAGGTGTAGATAGGGACGGCATTGGCGCGTCGCGCGAGACTCGTCGCAGTCGGAGCCACCGACTCTGCTGCTGGGTGCCTGCCGGGCATCCCGAAGCGCCTATATCGCGATCAGCCCGAGCTCATCCAGCCGCCTGACCGCGCGAGACGCCGAGACACACTCGCCGGAGATCTGCACGATGCCGTCCTGATCGAGCCTCGCGAGTGCGTCGCTGATGTCGAGCGGCTCTACGTTGGAGATCTCGACCTCCAGCTCTGCGCGCGACCAGCGATCCCCGTGATCATCGCGAAGGAGCTGCAGGATGATCGCCCGTTCGATCCGCGGGTCGCAACCGCCCAGAACTTGGCTAGGTTGATCTTGCATGGAAGGGTCACTCCTTCTTTGCCGGGCCCCGGGCAGCTTCAACTGCGCCGGGGCCACTTAGTCTTGTGGTGTCTGTCGCGATGGTCTTGAGAACCGAACGCGCGACCGCTATCGCACGGTAAAATGTAGCACGTAGAGTGCTATAGCCCTGTGGATAGGCTCCCGCCCATGAGCCCCGAGCAGCAGTTCGGCGCCAATCTCGCTCGTGCCCGGGAGAGAGGCGGCCTCAGCCAATCCGACCTCGCACGCAAAGTCGACGTCTTGTACACGTACATCTCTCGACTCGAGACCGGCAAGGCCACTCCTTCCTTTGGTCTGATCATGCGCCTGGCTGCGGCGCTCGATATCCCGCCCTCGGATCTATTCGCCGGCGTCAAATAGCGTTGAGGCCGTCTGGGGTGGCCCGGTCAGCGCCCGCGATCGACGTTGCGGTTGGCCCTTGGGCGGTCGTGATTGCGGCTGGAGCGCATCAGGATGGCAGGGACGCGGAGGATTCGCAGCGGCCCGAGCTCGTAGCCGGGGCCGAAGGCGGGATCGTAGGGCTCGTAGGCGAGCGACGGCTTCTGCGCTCGGCTGGTGCCCATCCTGCGCGCGAGCTGCATGACGCGGTCGGCGTCTTGCCCCTGGCTGCCGAGCTCCTCGCGTGCGAGGAACCAGTCGGTGCCCTGGCGGGCGCGGGTCGCCTCCACGTAGGCGCTCTCCTTGCTGGTCTGCCAGCCGCCGGTCACCACGACGGTCCGCTCGACCGTTGCGCCCTGCTGGCGGTAGACGTGTTGCGCGTATCCGAGCCGCAGCGAGTCGACATCTTCGCCGGCGAGGTGCACCGAACGGCCTGAGCCGTCCAGCTCGATTGTCAACCCGCCGCGCTCACTCACGCGCGTGACCTGGCCGCGGGTTCCGTTCTCCACCCGGGGTTGGCCCGGTAGGCGGTGTTGGGATGTGAAGGCGACGATGTCGCCTTCGCGCAGCCCGTAGTGGGAGTGTTCGAGCGGGATCTCGCGGTGGCCGAGTTCGCCGCGCTCAGCCCTGAGGTGCTGGGCACGAGCGTTGAGTCGGTCGATCTCCTTGTTGGAGGCGTCGGCGATCAACGCGACCTGGCGCATGCCGTACTTCTCGGCGAGTGTCATCCAGCGCTGGACGGCAGCCTCGCCGGCCTCGTCGCGGGTGTTCGAGAAGTGAAGCTGTGCGCGTTTGAAGTAGTGCGCCATCGCGCGCTCTGGTTCGCCGGCCCGAAGGGCGGCCCATGCCCTGCGCTCGTCGGGGTCCTGGGTGCGGCGTATGTCGGTGAGCTCTGCGGTTGGGGTGTGGGCGGCGAGCCGGTCGAACATCCCGCCCGGCCCGATCGAGGGGAGCTGCTTGCCGTCGCCCACGGCGATCAGCTTTGCTCCGGAGTGCTCGACCAGCTCGGTGAGGGCATCCATGCGCTTGTGGTCGACCATCCCGGCCTCGTCGAGGAAGACCGTCGTGGCCCGGTCGATCTCGACCCTGCCCGTGCTGGCACGAGCGACCAGCGAGTCGAGCGTAAGCGTCCGGCCGGTGAGGGCTGGGCTGTCGGCTCCGAGCCGCTCGGCGGTGGACCCGGACACAGCGATACCGATCGTCTGGCGGCCCGCATGCCGCTCGGCGCGGGCGGCGGCGTCGATCACCACGCCCTTGCCGGTCCCGGCCGGGCCGACGAGCACCGCGGCACGCTCGGCACCCGTAAGGACTCGCAGCGCGTGATTCTGCTCCGTGCTCAACGATCCCCCGATGTGCTCGGAGACCTCACGCACAGCGCTTGCGCGAGCGTGTTCGCCGACGTCCCGGCCCGCCGGCTGGGCGAGCAGCTCAGCACGGCGCTCGATGGCCTGCTCCTGAGCGCGCACGGCGAGGGTGGTCATCCGCCCGCCCTCCAGCGTGAGCACCCGCCGGTCACGGACCATCTCCCGAGCGACCGTGAGCGCCTGCTCCGGTGGCATCTCCCCGGCTGTCTGCTCCAACGCGACTGCGTGCAGATCACGCGCCTGGAACACGGCGTGCTGCTCGGTCAGCCTCGCCTCGATGCGATCCTCGACGGAGCGCTCGATCCTCGGCCGTTCGGGCGCTCCAATCAGACGCACCGCCTCATCAGGCCCGAACCCGTGACGACGACCCGTCCCGCCCCACACCCGCTGCAGGTCCCCGCGGGTCGTCAGCTCCTTGGCGCGGCGGTTCTCGAGCGCCAGGTCGCGCAGCTCCCCGCGCTCCGGTGCCCGGCCGTGGCGGGCACGGAAGCGCTCCGCAGCTCGGGCGACCTCTCGGCTTCGCCCTGAGAACTCCTCGATCAGGCCACGCGGCACCCCGGCGATCTCAAAGTACCGGCCGTCCTTACCAGTCCCGCGCTCGATCTCATATCCCTCCCCGGCCAGCTCCTCAGCGAGCGATGAGCGGTAGAACGCCCCCAGCTCGCGGGCCGAGCGGAAGATCGGCCGCGAAGCGATCGCGACGATCCTCTCGTCATCCCGGATCGCGCCGCTGATCACGACATGACTGTGCAGCTGCGGATCGGGGGCCTGCGCCCCGCTGACACCCCTCGCGGTCGTGTGCCGGTACTCCGCGGCGATCACATCCTTTGCGTGCTTTTCCACCACCTGGCCGCCGTAGCGACGACGCACCACCGGCACCTGCTCGCGCAGATACCGGACCGTGCTCTCGACCGCCCGGGCGTGCGAATGCTCAATCTGCTCGCGCTGCCAGGGGTCGCCGAGCGCCCACACCGTCGAGACGGACTTCGGAGCGCTGAGCGTCACGTCGATCCCGCCGCCCCTGCCGCCACCGGCGCCCTCGGGTCGCAGCCACCTACCGGTGCCCGGGTGGCGTCCATCCATCAACGCGATGAAGTCCGCGCCATCGACCGCCTCGCCCGCCCGCACCCCGAGCCTGGTCAGTGTCTCCTCATCGGAGAGCCAGCGACCCGGCGCCTGGGTCATCTCGCCGTCCGGGGTCAAGTAGTAGTCCCCGCGCTCGGGCGCAGCGGTCTTGCTCTCCAGGTAGCGGGCGTAGCCGCCGCCTCCGGACGCAGGGATGCTTGCTGCCGTCATCACATGATGTGATGACCCTGAGCGCCCCAAAACGGCCAACGAATTGCACAGCGACTGCACAGCCGTGCA
>CAWFHW010000005.1:0-40424 GCA_963815725.1 uncultured Solirubrobacterales bacterium
AGGGCTGTAGTCGCGCGGCGCGCTTTTACGCAAGGCTCGCGGGTGCAGACAGCACGAGCGGGCTGACGCGTGTCTGTCTCAGACAGGTTCGCACCGTGCGGTAGACCTCGAAGCCGAGACCACACATGTTAGCAAAATGTCAAGAACCCTGAGCAAACCGTGTCATGTCCATGCTATTCTCACGGGTCAATGTCCTCCGGGATGAGGTCCGGTGGGCGGGAGTGGACGTTAGGATCAACGGCGGAGGCGAAGTTGGACGGAGAACGGACTCTCGAATTCTCGGACTGAAGACCAAAGAAGGGGAGATCTCGGAGACATGAAAACGATCAGGATCACAATCGGAGGACTCGTGGCGGCCAGCGCAATGGTGGCTGCCGCACTCGGTGCGGCGACCGCTTCGGCCACGATCGCACCGCTTTCGAAGTTTGTCGTCAGCCCCAAGCTGGGCGGCGCGCTCCCGGCGAAACTCAAGGGCGTGGGCGTAGGCCCGCAGGTATTCGTGTTCAAGAAACTGACCGTTACCTGCCAGGTCGCCAAGGTTCACGGAGAAGCCACCAGCCCGGAATCGGAAACGATCGCATTGATCGTGTCATACAAAGAATGTTCTGGCGGCCTGTTCAGCTACGGGAACATCAAAAAAGTGACGCTGCCGGTCAGGTTCAAAGAGAAGGCGAACCTCGTTTACCACTACGGCGGGTTCATTGAATCCAACGAAGAAGTCGAAATGATCACCAAGTATCTGAAATGCATTACCGACTGGGACGAAGGGACGTATCCGGAACAGGCCGAAGAAAAACCGCTGAACCTGTTCCCTGCCGCGAAATACCAGACCGAAGAAGTGCCGAACGCGAACGAAAAGTTCTATCCGAACGGCAAACAGAAGAAGCTGCTGATCACAAACGAAGTCAAGAGCAACGGCATCGAATGGGAAGAAGAAGGCGGCGGAGCCTGTGAAGGTGAAGAAATCACGCTTTCAGAAGGCGAAGCCGGCAAGTACAACGGCAAACTCCTGATCGAAGTCCCCAACGGCAACGTCGAATTCAAGGAACCGGTCATCTGAGCTAGCCGGGCGCGCTGAAGCGCGTACGTTTCCGAGATTTCACCTTCACCGGAGCGTGGAGGGCCGGTCGCCGAGCGGCCGGCCCCCACGCTCCTTTTGCTTCTCTGCGAAGGCTCGCTTCACCTGGTCGGCCAGCCGCCGCTGAAAGGCGGCTACCGAGAAGCGCTCGGCGTTCTGGACCGCGCGGGCAGGGTCGAAGTCGAGTTCGTCGAGGCCCTCGATCGCGGCGGCGAACGAGTCAACGTCGTCCGGCTCGATCAGCCGTCCGGTCTGGCCGTCGAGCACCGTCTCCAGGGCGCCGCCCGCCGCGGCGGCGATGACCGGCCGCCCGGCCGCCTGGGCCTCGACCGCGGTGATGCCGAACTCCTCGACGCTCGGCACGATCAGCGCGCGTGCGCTCGCATACAGCTCGGCCAGCTGCTCGTCACCGGCACGCCCGTAGAACTCGGCCTCCGGATAGGCTTCCGCCAGCGCTTTATGCTCGGGCCCCGAGCCGACGACCCGGATCGGCGCGTGCGCTCTACGAGCGGCCTCCAGGGCGACGTGGATGCGCTTGTGGCGCACCAGCTCTGAGACGAGCAGCAACGAGTCGCCGGGCGTGCCCGGCGCGAAACGGTGGGTCTCGACCGGCGGATGCACGACCACGGCCTCGCGCCCGTAGCACCGCCTGATCCGGTCGCGGCCCAACTCCGAGATGGCGATATAGGCGTCGACCCGCGCGCTGGCCGCCAGATCCCAGCGCCGGATGCGGTTCAGCTGGCAGCGCAGCAGCGGGCGCAGTGGGGCTGGGACCTCGGCCAGCGCCGTATCTTTCTCGTGCCAGGCGTACCGAAAAGGCGTGTAGCAGTAGCAGACGTGCACGGCGCCGGCGGGCACCCGCACGCCCTGGGCGAAGGCGCTGCTGCTGGAGACCACGACATCGGCGTCGGCCAGCGTCAGCCTTTCGACGGCATACGGATACAGCGGCAGCAGCCGCCTGAACGTCGCCTGGCGCGTGCCGAGGCGTTGCAGCGCCGAGGTCGTGACGACGTGCCCCGCAAAGCGCTGATCGGTCGCCTTCGCGTCGTACAACAGCGTATAGATTGGAGCGTCGGCGTACAGATCGGCGATCGCCGCGAACGTGCGCTCGGCCCCGCGCATGACCAGCAGATAGTCGTGAGCCAGCGCGACCCGCTCACTGGTCTTCAACGGCTCGCCCCGACCAGGCTCAAAGGATGCGCTCACGCGCGACTCCTCCAGCCGGGATGCTCGGGTGGCATGTCCGCGACAGGCCGGCGAGCGGCTAGTGCCCGGCGGCTTCTTCCTGTTCGCGCTTCTTGTAGGCGGCCTGTTCCTGGGCTTCTTCCTTGGCGAACTGTTCGCGGGCCGTCTTTTCCGATGGGCTTTCGCCGCCGGTGGTCTTCTTCGGTTTGCTCGTTTTCGTTGGTTTCGAAGGCCGCTGTTTGTGTGCGTTTTCAGCGTTCTTGCCGGCGCTCGTCGAATGCTTCTTGGTCTTCTTCGGGGTCGTCGTGCCGGCCTGCGCCTGGGCGTTCCTCGCCTCTTCGACCTTCTTCTTCAAGGCCGCTTCTTCGGCCGCTTCGGCCTGCTTGAGGTGCGCCACCCGTTGCTTGGCGGCGGTCGCTTCCACGGCTTCTTCTCCGGCGAGCCTTGTTTCGGCGCCCACTTCGGCTTCCGCTTTGGGACTATGTTTGGAGCTGGCGCCGCAGCCGGCCAGCAGTCCAGCGCACGCGAACGCGACGAGGAGAAAAATGATCCTCTGCCGCGGGCCCACGACCGGCGTCCGCCGCCGCGATCCCAGGAACACCATCTTCGTTCGCGGTCCGTATCGCATTCGCGATCCCATCACTGGCCCGCCTGCTGGGTGCTCGTGACCGACGGCGTGGTCGCCGTGGTCGTCACTTCCGCGCCGGCTCCGGACTGTCCTTTGGCCGCGACCTTCTGCTTTTCCTTGGACAACGCTTCTCGCTCCTTCTTGATTTCGTCTTGCGCCGCTTCATCCTTTTCTTTGGCTGCCGCTTCCATTGCCTTGGCCCGCGTCTGCGCCGCCTGTTCGCGCTTCTTGGCCTTTGCCTCGGCAGCCGCTTCTATGTGTTTGGCCTTGGTCTCCGCCGCCGTCACGCCTTCTTCGCCCTTTTCAGCTTCGACCTCTGACAGCAGTTCCCGCGTTTTCGTCGCTTCCGCGGCTTCTTCGCGCTTGGCTTCGGCCGCTTCTTCGGCTCGTTCGCCGCGTTCGATCGCCTGCCCAGAAGTCTGCGCGGTTCCGTCGCCGGATGCGCCTCCACAGCCGCCGAGAACGCAGGCGCCGACGATTGCGACCACGCAGGGCACTATCAACGCTTTCAGAGGCCGACCTCCCACCGGATCACCGTCTATGGCATAGCGGCGCCGCGATCACGCAGTTTCGGACCCGGCGGCGCATAATGGTCACGGTAGCAGTAGCCGCGGGGATGCTCAAGCAGCGGCCGTCCGGTTGTCCAAGCCCTCGCGCGGGGCCTGCTCGCCGCCGCGCGAGCCCTCGAGCAGCCGCTCCAGCGCTCGGGAGAGCAGTTCGCCGACGACCTCGGGCGCGAACAGGCGCTCGGCCTCCGAGCGCGCTCTCGACCGCACCCCGGCCGGCTCCGCGCCCAAGCGCTCCAGCGTCTCGGAAATCGCGCTCGCCATGCCCTCGACGTCTCCCGGGTCGACCACGGTCAGGGCCGACCCGTCCACGCCCTCGGCTGCCCCGACCTCGCTCGTGGCGATGACCGGAACCCCGGCCGCCAGCGCCTCGCCGACCGTCAAGCCGAAGGGCTCGTACCTGCTCGCCTGCAGCAGGACGTCGCTTTCGCGCAGCAGGCCGGGGATCTCGGTGTCCGAGACGGGGCCCACGTATTCGGCGTTCTCGGTCGGCAGATCCTCCAGCAAGGGTGTGTAGTCCGACCACAGGCTCGGCCCGCCGACGACGCGCACGCGCGCGGCGACGCCGCGCGCGAGCAGGGCTCTGGCGACCGCTACCACGTCCTCGACACCCTTACGGACCGAGATACGCCCAAGCACGAGCACCACAGGAGTTCTTCGGGCCGGGTCGGTACTGCGGGCTGCGTCTGAGAACCTGCCGATGTGGACCGGGTTCGGTACGACCACGGTCCGCTCTTTCGGGAACCCGTAGTCCCTTACAAGGTGGTCGCGGAAGACGGCGCTGATGCACACCAGCAGCCGTGCCCTGGCGATCGCACGTCGCTGCAGTCGCGCCCTGAAGAACATGAGCGTCGTCACGGCGGCGAAGACGTAGGCCGGCTGACAGCGCAATGCGAGCCTACGCTCAGCCAGCAGCCAGCGCAGCTCGCCGGCTATGTGGGTCTCGGGGTGAATCACGAGCGGCACCTTGCGGGCCAGGCTGGCCGGCACACCCGGCGTCTCGATGCTCGAAAACTGGTAAATCAGGTCATACGGGCGCTGTTTATGTCTACGCGTGATCTCCCGACGCAACAGCAGCGACGCCACACCCCGCGCGAGCATCCCACTCAGGAACGCGGCAATCTTTCCGCGGCTGTACCAACGGTCCCACCGCCATCGGCTCACGCCCCGTATCAGGTTCACATTCTCCTCGAACGCCGCGTTCTCCTCGTTCAGCATCGCCCGCTCATCCGCGGCGATGTCGGCGACGCTCTGACCCTCGGCCGCCGGCAGGAAGCAGTCGATCCGGTGGCCCTCCCGCGCGAGGCCTTTCAGCAGATCGGCCGCCACTCCCCTGACGCCCGCGTGCCCGCCGGGGGCCGGACCGAGCCAGGCGATATTGAGAGGCTCGGCGGGCATCGGCTCCGCTAGGCTATCGATCAATGTCCGGACTTACAGCGACGTCTGAGTTCGCATCGCCGAGTCCGGGGCATGTGAGCCGGCAGGCCGAACGGCCACAGGTTATTTACATCATGGGCGCTGGTCGCAGCGGCAGTACCACGCTCGGCGTCACGCTCGGCAACTGCGCGGGAGTGCTCTACGCGGGCGAGCTTGACAACTGGCTCGCCAGGTCCGGGACGCCGCTCGTGGAGAGCCCGGAGCGATTGCGATTTTGGCGTAACGTAGGCGACGAGCTGAAGCACGCCGATGATGCGGCAGAGCTTTTTGGCAACGAGGCACAACGCTCGATCGAGCGCTCGCTGTCGCTGTTGCGCGTTCACAAGTGGCCTGCTCGGCTGCGCCTGCGCGCCCGTTATCGAGCGGTCGCCGAGGATCTGTACCGTGCGCTGACGTGTGCCGCGAAAGTGACGCATGTGGTTGATACCTCGCACTACCCGCTGCGCGCGCATGAGCTACAGCGGATCGCCAGCATCGATCTTTACCTGATCTTTCTCGTGCGTGAACCGCAGGCCGTCGTGGCGTCCTTCAACCGCGATGACGTCCGCCAGCACACCAAGTCGACACTCCACACCAACGTTTACCTGTGGCTGACCCACCTGCTGTCGCTGCTCGTGTTCTTGCGCCACCCGCGCGAACGGCGATTGCTTCTGCGCTACGAGGACTTCGTTACCGATCCGGAAGGCGTCGTGCGCCAGATTCTCGCCTGCGCCGAGTCTCCGGCCGCGCCTCCATCCGATTTCACAAATCTCAACGTCGGCGTTCCCTTTCAAGGTAATCGAGTGATCAGGTCACAGACGCTGTCGCTCAAACGCGAGACCGACTCGCTGCCACCATCGCGCCTGACGACCGCGCTGCAGGCCCCATTGATGGCGGCGCTCACGCGACTGCGTCCCAAAGCCGCGGTCTCGTCGGAGGCCGGGTCCGGAGATGTGGGCGCGGGCCGGGGCCGATCGGCTATCGAGCCGCGGGCTTGATCGCGCACAGCGCGACGCTGAGATACGGATAGCCCAGCAGTCTGCTCAACGGCGCGTCGAATACGACCAGCAGACGCAGAGGCAGCACGACCATCCACGCCGCCGTCAGCCCGATCCGGGTGCTCAGCCGCCGCATCAGGCTCGTCAGCTTCTGTGAGACCACGCCGCTGACGAAACTCTCGTCCTCCACGGTCAGACCGGCGCTGGCGGCGATCTGGCGCAGGCGCTCTCGCGAATAGCCGTAGCGCACGTGTGAACCATCCTCGATGGGCGCCGGCGCTCGGTCCTCCGTGTAGAGCGGCCTGTGGTCGTCAAAGGGTGTGCTCAACAGGATGCGCCCGCCGTCCGCGAGCATCCCGGCCAGCCGCTGGACCAAGCCTTCGTCGTCGAGTACGTGCTCGATCGTCTCCAAGCAGACGATCTGATCGAAGGAGCCCAGCTCCCCAGCGTGCTCCTCGAGTTGACGCAAATCGATGACACGAAAGTCGATGCCCTTCACACCAATCACGTCCGCCCGGCCGCGCGCGCTCTCTTGGTCCTCGGCGGAGAACGAGGCGGCCACCACATCGTTGCCGATGCTCGCCGCAAAGATGCTGAAAGCGCCGTTGCCGCAGCCCGCGTCGAACGTCCGCAGGCGGCCCCCGCGCAGGTGGCCTCGCAGCCATCGCCAGCGGTCAAGCACACACGGGTCACCGGTTATCAGCAGAAATCTCCAGCCGAAGACCCGCAGCAGGGTGTCGAGCATGAGGCGTGAGGATACAATCACCTCGCTGCAGGCGGACGGCCCGCACGAAACAGGAGGGGCATAAAGTGACGATGGCCGCGGGGAACAGATGCGCATCCTGATGACCATGCCCTGGGGGCGACGGCTCGGCGGCGCCGAGGAGCAACTGCAGGTCATTCTCGAGTGCGCTCAGGAGATCGACCACGAGCTGGAGTTCGTCTTCTTCGAGGACGGGCCGTGGCCCGCCGAACTGGCCGACGCCGGCTTCAGGGTCGAGGTAATCGACGCGGGTCGTATGCGCCAAGTTCACCGTTGGCTCTCGACCGTCGTCAAGCTCACGGGCATCTTCCACCGGCGCCGGCCCGACCTGATCGTGAACTGGGCTGCCAAGACCCACATCTACGGTGCTCCGGCCGCGATGCTCGCCGGTCTCGGCGACCGCGTCATGTGGTGGCAGCAGGCGATAACCGACCGGTACTGGATCGATCGCATCGCCACCCGGCTGCCCGCGGTCGCGATCGGTTGCAACTCCGGCGCTGGAGCCGAAGCCCAGGAAAAGATCGCTCCGGCCCGGCCGACATTCGTTTGGTACGCGGGCGCGCGCACCCCGACCATCCACGAAGGTCCGCCGCCGCTCGAGCTTCCCGACGGGGTCCCGATCGTCGGCCTGGTCGCGCGCCTGCAGCCCTGGAAGGGCCAGGATCGCCTGCTCGAAGCCCAGGCGCTCCTGCGCGAACGCGGCCAGGAGATGCACCTCGTGATCGTCGGCGGCGACTCTTACGGGCTCTCGCCCGAGTACGCCGACTCGCTGGCACCGCTCGCCGCGCGGCTCGGCCTTACCGACGCCGTCACGATGACCGGCGAGGTGCCCGACGCGGGGCCGTACATGGAACAGCTCGACATCCTCGTCAACGCGTCGGATCCCGAGCCGTTCGGGATCAGCGTGGTCGAGGGCATGTCCAGGGGCGTCGCGATCGTCGCGGTCGCCTCCGGCGGGCCCGGCGAATACATCGAACACGAGCAGACCGGCATGCTCGCGCGCAGCGGTGGGCCCGAGGACCTGGCCGACGCTCTGGAGCCCCTGCTGGCCTCACCGGAGCTGCGCCGAACGCTCGCCGAAGCCGGCCGCGCCCAGTATCAGCGCGAATTCACCGATATCGCGATGCGCGACCGCTTCTTCGCAAGCCTCGAGGCGGTAGCGGCCGCCCGCAACGGCAGCGTCGATGGATGATCCGCCGGCTCCGCCGGTAACGATCGTCGCCCAGGATGTCGGTGGCTCGCGCGGCATGGAGCGCGTGCTCTCGGAGCTGATCCTCGGCCTCGCCGAGACCGGCCACCAGGTAGTCGTCATCGCCCGCACCTGCCGGCTGCCCGACCGTCCTGGAGTCGTCTTTCACAGGGTCCGCGGCCCGGCCCGCCCGTTCGTGATCGCCTATCCGTGGTTCGTCCTTGCCGGCACCCTCGCGGTGCGCAGGTGGCGGCGCGGCGTCGTCCACGTCACCGGCGGGATCGTGCTCAGCCGTGTCGACGTGGTCGCGGTCCACTACTGCCACCAGGTCGCCAAGGCCACGCCAAGCCGCTCGAACTGGCTGTTCCGCATCCACAACGCTTTGGCCGGCGTGCTCAAGCGCGTCGGTGAGCGCGCCTGCTTTCGGGCCAGCCACGCCGGTGCGTTCGTATGCGTCTCCGAGGGCGTCGCAGCCGAGATCCGCACTCATTATCCAAAGCTCGCCGACCGGGTCATCACGATCCACAACGGTGTCGACACCGTCACGTTCGCGCCCGCCCCGCCCGAGAAAGCCTCCGGTGGGCCCGGGAGCCCGTCTGGACACGGCCACGGCGATGGCGACGCGCGCGCGTCACGCGAGCGGCTCGGGATCGCCGACGGACGGCTCGTCGTCGCCTTCGTCGGCAGCGAGTGGGATCGCAAGGGGCTGAAGCCGGCGATCGAAGCGCTTGCGGCGGCGCCCGAATGGGATCTGCTCGTCGCCGGCGGTGGCGACGAGCAGGGCTACCAGCAGCTCGCCGACGGGCTCGGCGTCGGCCAGGCCGTGCACTGGCTCGGGGTCGTCAAGGACGTCCAGGCCGTCTACCGCATGGCCGACGCCTTCGTTTTGCCCTCCAGTTATGAGACCTTCTCGCTCGTCACCTTCGAGGCCGCGGCGAGCGGCCTGGCGGTCCTGGCGACACCGGTCAGCGGCGTCAACGAGCTGATCGAAGATGGCCGTAACGGCTTTCTGATCGAACCTGAGCCAAGCTCGATCGCCGAGCATCTGCGCGCGCTGGCGGCCGATCCGCAGCTGATGGCCAGCCTCGGGCGAGAGGCCCGGCGCTCGGCGCTAACGTTCAGCTGGGCCAAGATGGTCAGCGCCCACGAACAGCTGTACGCCCGGCTCGCCGCCGCACGATCCGAATCGTCCCCAGCCGTCCGGGCGAGCCGGCCTCGCGACTGAACCGCTCAGCCCGCTTGGCGATCCGCGAGCAGGTCCTCTACGAAGGCTTTCATTCGTCTCTGCTGAATACCTTTGTCGAACGGTTCGCCGCTGCGCCGTTCGATCGCTTTCCGCTTGCGTTCAACCTCCGCGGCACTCAGGTCCCGCAAGAGGTCGGTCAGGGCGCTCACGTACTCCTGGCTCCACGGAGCGTCCCCCGGCAGCCGCCACATGAAGCCATCGTCGAGGTCATACGCCAGCGGCGTCTGGCCGGTGATGACCGGCAGCGACGCCGCAAAGTACTCACTCAGTTTGGTCGTATACCGGAACGACCCGACCTCATCCACGCTCTGGGAGAGCGAGCCGGCGTCAAAAGCGGCCATATAGTCAGGGATCTCGCCCGCCGGCACGCGACCCGGAAGCAGGACCCGCCGGCCGAGCGCATCGCCCGCCAGCTCTTCCAAACGCTCGCGTCCGGAGCCCTCGCCAAGCACACACACGATCACGTCCTCACGCTCCAGCACCCTGATCGCGCGCACCAGCTCGGCGCCGTACACGTAATCGAGCCGCTCGTTGAAGTGCAGCGAGCCGGCCAGGCCGACGACCAGCGCGTCCTGTGCGATCCCGAGGCGCTCCCTGATCCGCCTCCTCGCGCCCTCCGACACGCGCCCGCGCGTCCAACCGGGCGCGGTCATGGTGCGCCGCGCCCCGAAGCTGAGCGCCCGGCCCACCAGGTACGGCGTCCAACCGACATATCCGGCGCAACGTTTGCACAGCAAGCGCTCGTATGCGCCGCCGAGTTGGCCGAGTAGGCGCGAGCGAAGGCCCAGATATGGACCGACCGCGTCGCCACTGCATACCACGAACGGGATGCCCCAGAAAGCGTCCAATGCGATCAGCGTCAAGCCGCCCGCGATGCCCGTGCCCTCCATCACGATCAGCGACGGCCTGCGCGCCCGTGCCGCTTTCGCCAAGCCCAGCGCCGCCTTCAGCTTATGCCCGCGATCGAACGCGTACACCTCCGGCTTCAGCGGCTCCAGCAGGTCACGGATACGTTCCTCTTCGATGTGGCCGTGACCTTGGGTCGCGAAGCACATGATTGCCATGTTGCGTGCAGCCATACACGTCCCTCCCTGGTCTACTATTCAGTGGTCGCTTACGCGCTGACCTATGCTTGCCGATGGCCGAGAATGGCCCTGGGATGGATCCTCAAGCCCAATGAACGAGACCACCGACCTTACCGCTGCCTTCGCTCCACTGTGGAGGCGCAAGTGGCTGATCCTTGGGGTCGCGATCCTGGTCGCGATCGGCAGCTACATCTACTACAAACGCCAGCCCGCGGTCTACTCGGCGACGACCGAGGTGTATCTGGGCAACGGCGCCGAAGAACAGGCGCAGATCGGCACGGGCGCGGGCGGCAAGAAAGCCAACGCCCCCAACTCGACCACGCAGGCGGCGCTGATCAACTCGAGCATCATCAAAGAAGCCGTTCACGCGCGTTTGCGCCGGGCGCCCCAGACGGCACCGGTCCGGGCGGCCCTGAAAGGCAAGGCGAAGGCGAAGTCCAGCGAAAAAAGCGAATTCATAACGATCAACGGCGAAGCCCACAACTCGCGCGGCGTCGCACTGCTCGTCAACACGACGGCCCAGACCTACGTAAAACGCCAGAACGCCCACTACCGAAACCAGGTCGAAACCGCGATAGCCCTGACCCGCAAACAGCTGCGCCGCGTCGAAGCGGGCCAGCTGCAATCCCTGATCAACTCGGCGTCCGGCTCGAAAACCAAAACGAATACCAAGGGCACCTCCAGCACGGCCGCGATCCAGTCGGCGACGCTCAACGCCAAGATCAACCAGCTGGAAGCCGATGTCGGCGTCTCGCAGGTGACACAGGTCGACCCCGCCAAGTCCAGGCAATCGGCGCTGGTCTCGCCTCACCCGAAAAGCAATGCCCTCTTCGGTTTCGCGATCGGCCTGGTCTTGGCGGCCTTCGCCGCCTACGCGCTCAGCCGCCTCGATCGCCGGTTGCGCTCGCTGAGCGCCGTCGAAGCGGCCCTTCAGACCCAGGTCCTGACGGCGCTGCGCTCGGTCAGGCATCCGCTGATCCTCCGCGAAGGGCACCCGGCTCCCGCCTATGTGCTGCGCGAGGCGCTCTGGCGCCTGCAGACGACGCTGCAGGTCGGCAGCAACGGCGGCAATGGCGGCGAGAACGGCTCGGCAGGCGGCGGCTCCGAGAACGGCAGAGGCAGCGGCCCCCGCACGATCCTCTGCGTGAGCGCCGACGCCGGCGACGGCAAGTCCACGCTCATCGCCGCCCTCGCCCTCGCCCTCGGTGAGAGCGGCGAGCGGGTCCTCGTCGTCGAGGCCGACTTCCGCAGGCCGGTCCAGAGCGGGCTGCTTCACCTGGACGGGTCCCAGGGGCTGGCCGACGTGCTGACCGGGGCGCTCACGCTCGAGCAGGCTCTGCAGGTCGTCAGCTTCGCGCGCTCCGACGTAGGCGCGGGCGCGCCCCCGCTGCCAGTTCCGGCCGGCGGCGCGAGCACCGTGGTGTCCTCGGCGGGATCCGTGTCAGTGCTTGTCGGCGGCACGAAGGTCGCCAACCCGCCCGCCCTGCTCGGTCGCCCGGCGGCCACCGAACTGGTGCGCTCGCTGGCCGACCACTACGACCACGTGCTGATCGACGCGCCTTCTCCTCTGCAGGTCAGCGACGCGCTGCCCCTGCTGGCGGCCGTCGACGGGATCGTGATCGTCGCGCGCGTCGGGCACACCCGCGAGACATCGGCGCAGCGTCTGCTGGAGCTGTTGCGGCGCACGCCCAGCGCGCCGGTGCTCGGTGTCGTGGCCAACGCCGTATCCCCGGCCGACATCCGTAAGTACGGGATTCAGGCCGACGCCGGGCAGTACGGGCGCGGGTTGCGCCACACCCTGCTCGGACGGTGATCAGCGCATGAGCGCGCCTTACCCCCATCTGGCCGATCGCGTCGGTTGGGCGCACCCGGACGTCCAGAGCTGGCGCCGGCGCGAGCGCCTGCTCGTGGCCGCCGGCGTGCTCGTCCCGCTGGTGCTCGCACTGGCGATCAGCGTCTCGTCGCCCAAACCGACGGTCGGCAGCGTCGTGCTCATCGCCGGGCTCGCCCTCGGCACGGTTGCCGTCGTGGCACTGATGATCAGCACCAACTATGCCGTGACACTCACGCTGCTGGCGCTGTTCCTCGGCCTCCTGGACGGCCCGATCAAGCTCGAGAGCGCCAGTCGCGGAGCCTCGGCGCTGCGCGACGTGCTGATCGGGGCGATCGTGCTCGGCATGCTCCTGCGCCTGCCGCTCAAACGCGAGCGCGTCACCCTGCCGCCGCTGTCCGGCTGGGTCCTGGCGTTTGTGGTGGTCGTGCTCGTCGAGGCCCTGAACCCGAGCACCAACGGGATCCTGAAGGCCCTCGGCGGCTATCGCCAGGAGCTGGAGTGGGTCCCGTTCTTCTTCTTCGGATATCTGATCATGCGCGGCAAGCAGCGCTTTCGCCAGCTCTTTTTGCTGCTCGGCGTGCTTGCCCTTGCGAATGGGATCGTCGGCGCCTACCAGTCGCGGCTCAGCCCCGGCCAAGTAGCCAGCTGGGGCCCCGGCTACAGCACGCTCGCCGGCGGCGGCAGCCACCTGACCGGTCGGACCTACTCGGTCGAAGGGGTTGCTCACATCAGGCCGCCGGCGCTCGGCTCGGACGCCGGCTTCGGCGGCGGCATCGGCGTGGTCGCCCTGCCCGGCCTGTTGGCGCTGCTCGCGGTCGGCCGGCTGCGGCGACGATGGCCCGTGCTGCTCTGCTCCGTTGGAGCCCTGCTCGGGATCGCGACCTCCGCCTCGCGAACGTCGACGATCGTCGGCGTGCTCGTCCTGGTCGGCTTCGCGCTGCTCTCGCTGCTGGCCGGGCTGCGCGTCAGCCGGCCGCTCGTCGTGCTCGCTGTGACCGGGGTAGCGGCATTCGCCATCGTCTCCGCGCTCGTCGCCCTCGACGGCAACAGCGTCTTCGCGCGCCAAGAAACCCTCGCCAGTACCCAGCGCGCCGAAGAAACCGGCGCCAATGCCAAGGCCGAAAGTCTCAGCAAAATTCCGTCAGACCTGATCCACGCCCCGCTCGGAGTCGGCCTCGGGACCGCCGCGTCGGCGTCCGGGTTCGGGGGCGCTCAGCACGTCGAGGTGGAAGGCGAAAAAGTGGCCGCCGGGTCCGCATACAGCCTTCTGATGCGGGAAGTCGGAGCGCCCGGCCTGCTGCTCTGGCTCGGCCTCTCGCTGAACGCGATCGTGCTTGCGATGACGCGGCTGCGGCGGATCGGCGACGTTGAGCTGCGCACCTACCTGGTCGCCGTGCTCACCGGTTTCATGGCGCTCACCCTCGAGGGGCTGTCCTCGCCGACGCTGGCCGTCACCGTGGGCGCGTTCCTGTGGTTCGTGCCCGGAGTCCTCGCCTACTGGTTCGCCGGCCCCGGCTGGGCGTCGATGCGCCAGGCGCTGGTGGGCGAGCCATGATCGGACGCCGCTCAGCCGATCGCAACGGCCAGGCCCCTCGTCTGTCGATGGCCGCGCGACTGAAACCCCTGCTCGGGGATCGGCGCGGCGCCGTCGCCGGACTCGCGGTCAGCTCGCTGGTCTCCGGCTTCGCCGAAGCCGGCATGTTGGCGCTGATCGCCGAGGCGGCCGCCCAGCTGGTCAGCAGCAGCAAGCAGACGCACATACATCTGGGCTCGCTGCACCTGTCCGTCGAATTTCACACGCTGATCGCGATCGCGTTCGGTCTCGGCGTCGTGCGCCTGCTTATGCAGATACCGCTCTCGGTCCTGCCGGCGCGGATCGCCTCCGACGTGCAGGCCCGCATGCGCACCGACCTCTTCCACGCCTTCACCGGGGCCTCCTGGGAAGCGCAGTCGCGCGATCGCGAGGGCCAGCTCCAGGACACGATGACCAGCCAGACGATGCAGGCGACCGGCGGCGCGGTCGGCGCGACCAACCTGATCGTCAACTCGTTGAACTTTTTGGCCCTGCTGGTGACGGCGTTCCTGCTCAACGCCATCGCCGCCGCCGCCATCCTCTGCGCCGGCGTGATCATGTTCGTGGCGCTGCGACCGGTCAAGCAGATCGGCGTCCGGCGCGCGCGCGCGCTGTCCAAAGCGCAGGTCCGTTACGCGAGCGGAATCAACGAGGCGGTCAGGGTCGCCGAGGAGACCCAGGTATTCGGCGTGGCCGCCGCGCAGCGCAACCGGATCGACGTGCTCGTCAGGCGCGCCCAGAAACTCTTCTTCCAGGCCCAGCTGATCGCCAAACTCGTGCCCAACCTCTTCCAGAGTCTCGTCTACATCCTGATCGTGGTCGGCCTCGCCGTCGTGCAAGGGATCCACGGCAACCACGCGGCGCTCGGCGCGATCGTCCTGATCCTCGTGCGCTCGACCCGCAGCGGCCAGCAGGTATGGGCCACCTATCAGGGTCTGGCCCAGACGATCCCCTTCATCGAACGCACCCAAGAGGCCCAACAGCGCTACGCCAATAGCTCGCCGCCCGAAGGCGAGGTGCCGCTGCAGACCGTCAACGACCTGGCCTTCCGAGACGTCTCCTACGCCTATCGCCCAGATCGGCCGGTGCTCTCAGACATCAGCTTCGAGGTGCGGCGCGGCGAGGTGGTCGGCATCATCGGCCCAACCGGCGCCGGCAAGTCGACCCTGATCCAGATCCTGCTGCAGCTGCGCCGCCCGCAACAGGGGCAGTATCTCGTCAACGGCATGCCGGCCGATCAGATCGTGCGCGGCGATTGGCATACCCGGGTCGTCTATGTGCCCCAAGAACCCCGCCTGCTACACGCCTCGGTGGCCGAGAACATCCGCTTCGAACGCGACGAACTCGACGACGACGCGGTCCAGCAGGCCGCCCGTTTGGCCCACATCCACGACGAGATCATGGCCTGGCCGAAGGGCTATGAGACGATCGTCGGTCCCCGAGCAGACGCGGTCTCCGGCGGGCAGAAGCAGCGCATCTGTTTGGCCCGGGCGCTGGTCGCCAAGCCGGAGGTCCTGGTGCTCGACGAGCCGACGAGCGCGCTGGACCCCAACTCGGAGTCGCTGATCCAGGAGTCGCTGACCGCGCTCAGGCACGAACTGACCATGTTCATCATCGCCCACCGCATGTCGACGCTCGACATCTGCGACCGCGTGATGGTCATCAAAGACGGCCGCCTGGCCGCGTTTGACACGATCGATCTGCTCAAACAGCACAACGACTACTACCGCTCGGCCTCGGCGTTCGCCGCCGGGGCGTCGGCGGGCTCCCAGCTTTGAGCGCCGCCGCGAGCCCCGGCCGCGTCCCCGACTTCTTCATCGTCGGCCATCCCAAGTGCGGTACCACCGCGCTCTACGAGATGCTCAAAGGCCATCCTCAGATCTATATGCCGGCCTGCAAGGAGCCCTGGTTCTTCGCTCCCGAGCTGCACGAATGCACGCCGCCGCGACCGGAAGGCACCCCCCGAACGCTCGCCGAGTACCTGTCTCTGTTCGAGCCGGCATCTCCCGAGCAGCGCGCCGGCGAGGCGACCGCCTTCTATCTGTGGTCGCAGACGGCCGCCGCTCGCATCGCCGAGGTTCAGCCGGACGCCCGCATCATCGCGATCCTGAGAGAGCCCGCCAGCTTCCTGCGCTCGCTGCACCTGCAATTCCTGCAGGTCCACGTCGAGACCGAGAGCGACCTGCGCCGGGCCTTGGAATTGGAGGACGAGCGCCGCCACGGCCGCTCGATTCCGCGCCACGGCTACTGGCCGCAGGCGCTTTTGTACTCCGACTTCGTGCACTACGTCGAGCAGCTTCGACGCTATGAAGCGGTGTTCGCGCCCGAGCAGATTCTGGTCCTCGTCTACGACGACTTCCTCGAGGACAACGCGGAAACAGTGCGCCGGGTCCTGCGCTTCCTGGAGGTCGATGACGAGGTGCCGGTCCAGGCCAGGACCGCCAACCCGACGGTCCGGCCCCGCTCACAGCGAGTCAATGGCCTGGTCCACGCCGTAACCGTGGGCCAGGGACCGGTCTCGGGCGCGGTCAAGGGCACGATCAAGGTGCTCACGCCGCGCACACTGCGCCGCCGGGCGCTGCACGAGACGCAGCGACGCGTCGTCTTCGCCGAGCCCGAAGCTCCCGACGAGGGCCTGATGAGCGAGCTGCGCGGCCGCTTCAAGGGCGAGGTCGCCTCGCTGTCCGAGCATCTCGACCGCGACCTCGTCAGCCTGTGGGGATACGACCGTTGTTAGCATCGCCGCCGATGCCGCGCAGATCGCTTCACATAGCCTGGATCGGATTCGCGCCGGGCGAGGAAATGGGAGGGGTACCGGGCGTGGCGAGCGACCTGCTGCACGGCCTTGCAAAGCTCGGCCATCGCGTCGACTGCTTCTTTCCCGCACGCGAGCACCGGCTCCCAGCGCACATCACCGATGTCGAGAACCTGACGCCGGTCTGGGGAACGAGCACGTTGCGATGGGACCGGTGGTACAACCGCACGAAGTTCACATCGTTCGTCAGCTCTCAGATCGCCCGCGGCATCGCCTCGCTGCGCCAACGCAAGCAGGTCGCCCGCAGGCATCGACAGGACCCTTACGACCTGATCTATCAATTTGCGAACGTCGAAAACCTGGCGGTGCCACGGCACATGCGCCGCACGGTGCCGCTTGTCATGCACCCCGAGACGAGCAGCGCCGGCGAGCTGCGCTTCCTGATCAAAGAGCGCTCGCTCAGCTTTCGCTGTCAGCCCGCCTACGTCTTCGCGCTCGCGGCCATCGTGCTGTCGCTGCGCAGGCGCGTCCAGCGTCGCAAGATTCGCGGCGCGCGTTTGGTTGTCTGCATTAGCAGCGTCTTTCGCGACCACCTGATCCGCGACTACGACATTGCCCGCGAGAACACCGTCGTCGTGCCGAACTCGGTACGGGCAGACCGCTTCGAGATGACAGACAGGCCGCTCGGCGAGCCGCCGACCGTGCTCGTCCTCGGCCGGATCGCGGCCCGCAAGGGCGTTGATGACGTGGTCGCGATCGCGCGGCTCCTGGCAGATCGGGGATCGAGTATCCGCTTCCGGGTCGTAGGGGGCACCAGCCTGTGGTCGAACTACACCAAGCTGCTCGACGATCTGCCGCCCGAGAACTCCGAATACGTCGGCCGGGTCGGCTCCGGTCGCGTACCGGTCGAGCTGTCGGGCAGCGACGTGCTGTTGCAGGCGAGCAAGTACGAGCCCTTCGCGCTGACCGTCGGCGAGGCCCTTGCCGCCGGAGTCCCGGTCGTGGCAACCACCGAGGTCGGCGCGATCGAGGGCGTCGACCCGTCGGTCGGGGCCGCGCTCGAGCCGGGCGACGTCGAGGGCATGGCGGCGGCGATCACAGCAATGATCGCGGGGCTTGCGGCCGATCCCGCAACGATGCGCTCGAAGGCGCGCGCTGAGGCTGAGCGCCTGTTCGCGCCGCGGACCGTCTGTGCGCAGATCTCTGTCGCGCTCGAACGACTCGTCGCTGATGGCCGGTCTGAGCCGGTTGTAGCCGATCCGAGAACTCCCACGAGCGATGAGTTCGTCCAGTCGCCCAGCTGACCCACCGTCGACGGCGAGGCGACAGAAGCCGAAGGTCGTCTATGTCATGGGCGCGGGCCGCTCCGGAAGCACGATTCTCGGCATCACGCTCGGCAACTGCGCCGAGGTCTTCTATGCGGGCGAGTTGAACCTGTGGCTTGGCAAGCGGGGACGCTCGCCGCTGCCCGGCGCCGAGCGGGCACGCTTCTGGGACGCGGTCCGCGGCGAGACTCCCGCCGAGCTGTCCGGTCGCCAGGCACGGCGACTTGAAAAATCGGCGACGCTCCTGCGCTTCTGGGACTGGCCCGCTCAGCGCCGGCTACGGGGGCCCTACAGACGCATAGCGCAAGACCTGTACAACGCCATCGCGGCCACTGCCGGGGCGACCCATGTCGTCGACAGCTCGCACTTTCCACGTCGGGCCAAACAGCTGCAAGGGCTCGACGGAATCGACCTCTATCTGTTGTTCCTGATCAGGGATCCCCACAATGTGGTCGCCTCTTACAGCAACGATGACGTCGTATTTCCGAGATTCAACACAATCAACACCAACGCTTACCTCTGGTTCACCTATCTGCTGTCGCTGTTCGTCTTTCTGCGCCATCCGCGCGATCGCCGGCTGCTCGTCCGCTACGAGGCGTTCGTCGCCGACCCCGAGACCGTGCTCGGTGAGATTTTGAAGCAGGTCGGCTCGGGTGCCGGTATCCCTGACCTCGCGGCGCTCGACACAGGTATGGCATTTCAGGGAAATCGGATTCTCAGGTCGGACGTGATAGCTCTCAAAAAGCAGCCCCAACAGCAGTCCCCAGGCTCGCGGATGACGAGAATTCTCCAACTTCCGTGGAGCGTCGTATTCTCCCGGCTCGGGCCGGCCGCGGGGGCATCCGAGGGTGCCGGTTCCGACGCGCAGGCCACGCGAGCGCCCGTTTGAGCCCGTTACACTTTGGTCATGACAGCCGCGGCTGAGTCGGCGGGCCTCACATCGACCGGTCCGGACATCGCGCCTGGCCGAGGCGTGCCCGATTTCTTCATCGTCGGCCACGCCAAGAGCGGCACCACCGCGCTCTATCGGATGCTGCGTTCTCATCCCCAGATCTATATGCCCGACCTGAAGGAGACGCGGTTCTTCGCACGCGAGTTGCACCCGATGGCTGAGCCCTCCAAGGCCCATCCCCAGACGCTCGAGCAGTACGCGGCGCTGTTCGAGCGGGCCCGGCCCGATCAGCGTACCGGCGAGGCCTCCCCCTCCTATCTGCGCTCTGAGACGGCCGCGGGCCGCATCGCCCAGTTGCGGCCGGACGCCCGCATCATCGCGATCCTGCGCGACCCGGCCAGCTTCCTGCGCTCGCTGCACCTGCAGCTGCTGCAAGCCCACGTCGAGACCGAGAAGGATCTGCGCAAGGCGCTCGCTTTGGAGCCAGAAAGACGCCTGGAGCGCGAGCATGGGGCGCCCGTCCACCAGGGGCTGCTCTACTCGGAGCACGTTCGCTACGTCGAGCAGTTGAGCCGTTATCACGCCGTCTTTCCGCCGGAGCGGGTCCTGGTCTTGATCTATGACGATTTCCGGGCCGACAATGAGGGCACTGTGCGGCGGGTTCTACGTTTCCTTGATGTCGATGACACGGCCCGGATCGAAGCGATCGACGCGAACCCGACGGTCCGTGTCCGCTCGCCGCGAATGTACGGGCTCGTGCGCTCGCTATACCGTGGTGACGGCGCCGTCGCGGGGGCTGCCAAGTCAGGGATCAAGGCATTCACCCCCCGACGTCTGCGTCACGCCGCCCTTGCCTTTGAGCGCCGGGCGCAGTGGGCCAATCCTGGCGTGACAGACCAAGCCCTGGAATTGGAGCTGCGCCGCCGCTTCAAGGCCGAGGTCGTTGCGCTCAGCGATTACCTCGATCGCGACCTGGCCGCGCTCTGGGGATATGACCGACTCGGCTGAGGCCGCGCCGAACCTGCTCGCGCGCAAGGTGCCCGACTTCTTCATCGTCGGGCACCCCAAGAGCGGCACCACGGCGCTCTATGAGATGCTCAGAAGGCACCCCGAGATCTTCATGCCCGACCTGAAGGAGCCTTCCTTCTTTTCCGAAGGCAGCCTCGATCCCCGGCTGGGTGGCTCGAAGACCCTGCCGCGCACCGTCGAGGAGTACGCGGCGCTGTTCGAGCGGGCTCGGCCCGATCAGCGTACCGGCGAGGCCTCGCCTTCCTACCTGAAATCGCACGTCGCCGCGGAGAACATCGCCCGCCTGCGCCCCGATGCCCGCATCATCGCGATCCTGCGCGAGCCGGCCAGCTTCCTGCGCTCTTTGCACCTCGAGCTGTTGCGCGACCACGTCGAGACCGAGAAGGACTTCGCCAAGGCGATCGCGCTCGAAGAGGCCAGGCGCCGGCGAGACCAAGCGTCGGGCGGAGAGACATCGTCTCAGCAGACAGCTACTTCTTCGCCGGGACTCGGATTTAAGTACTCGCCGGAGCACGTCCATTACGTCGAGCAGTTGAGCCGTTATCACGCCGTCTTCCCGCCGGAGCAGGTCCTGGTCTTGATCTACGACGATTTCCGGGCCGACAACGAGGGCACGGTGCGCGAGGTCCTTCGCTTCCTGGACGTCGACGACACGGCGCCGGTCGAAGCGATCGACGCGAACCCGACGGTCCGTGTCCGCTCGCCACGAATGTACGGGCTCGTGCGCTCCCTTTACCTTGGCCGCGGGCCGGCCGCGCGCACCGCCAAGGCCGGCGTCAAGGCGCTCGTGCCACGGCGCCTGCGGCGCGACTCTCTGGGGGTCCTCCAGCGCCGGGTCCTGGTCGGCGAGCCGCGCCAAGCCGATCCCGAGGTCATGCTCGAATTGCGTCGCCGCTCCAAGAACGACGTCGTCGCTCTCAGCGAATACCTGAATCGGGACCTCGTTACACTCTGGGGCTACGAGGGCATCTAGTGCGAGCGCCCGACTTCTTCATCGTCGGCCATCCGAAGTGCGGCACCACCGCGCTCTACGAGATGCTGAAGGATCACCCCCAGATCTTCATGCCCGAACTGAAGGAGCCCTGGTACTTCGCCGGCGACATGCGTCCCCGCTTCCAGCCGCACCGCACCGGCGCTACGCCGGAGAAGCTCGATGAGTATCTGCGGATGTTCGCCGACGCTGCCCCCGATCAGCGCATAGGGGAGGCATCGTCGGTCTATCTGCTCTCGCGCGACGCGCCAAGCCGGATCGCCGAGGTGTGCCCCGACGCCCGCATCATTGCGATCCTGCGCGAGCCGGCCAGCTTCCTGCGCTCGCTGCACATGCAGCTCCTTCGGACCCATGTCGAGAGCGCCAAGACCCTGAGGCGGGCGATCGAGCTACAGGACGCCAGGCGGGAGGGCAAGAAGATCCCCAAGCGGTCGCACCGGCCGCAGCTGCTCATGTACTCCGACCACGTCCACTACGTCGAGCAGCTGCGCCGCTACCACTCTCTATTCCCCTCCGAGCAGATCCTCGTTCTGATCTACGACGACTTCCGGGCCGACAACGAGGCCACCGTCCGCGCCGTGCGACGGTTCCTCGAGGTCGACGAACAGGCTCCCGTCGAGGTCAAGGAGGCCAACCCGACGGTCATCAGGATGCGCTCCCAGCAGGTCGACGAACTCCTGAACCGGGTCTCCGTCGGAAGGGGCCCGGTCTCGCGGACCGTCAAGAAAGGCCTGAAGACGGTCACGCCCGGCTCTCTTCGCGGCAAGGCCATCGATCTGACACAGCGCCACCTGGTCAACGGCCGGCCCCGTCCGCCCGACGAACAGCTGATGCTCGAACTGCGTCGCCGCTTCAAGGGCGAGGTCGTTGCGCTCAGCGAGTACCTGGACCGCGACCTGGTCACGCTCTGGGGCTATGACCGCATCGGCTGAGGCCGGCGTCTTGGGCGGTTCCGGCTCCGATGGCTCTTTTGACCGGGGTTGGCGCGAGGCGGCCGAGCGCGCCCAGAGTTCCGCGCTCCCGGTCGGCCCGACGGCCGTCTCCTGCACAGCCGCGCTCGGCACCGGCGGCCTCGGGCGTCACCTGAGCGAGATCTTTGGCGCGCTCGAGCGGAACGGGCAGTCACCGGTCTGCATCTGCGGTTCGACCCGAACTTCGGCGGTGGGGTCAGCCGGGCAAGCGCCGCGCCATCGTTTTGGAGTGCCGTATTTGACGGAGGTGCTGCGGGCGCTGCCGGTCCCCGCGACCCCCGGGATTCGCACGCGCGCCTTCTTCGGCGAGTTCGACGCCTACGCCGCCCAGAACCTGCCAGACGCCGAGCACCTGGTCGCGTTCAACGGCCAGGCTTTGGCGCAGTTCGACGCCGCCAGGAGGGCCGGCTATGAGTCGCTGACGCTCGTCTCGGCGAACCCTCACATGAAGCACCTGATGCGCCAGCACGCGCGCGCGCGCGAGCGCTATCCGATCGAGCGCTCATGGGCCGCACACATGCTTGGCCGCAATCTGGCCGAGTACGAGCAGGCCGACCGCATCCTGTATGCGTCCAGCTACATCAGGGACTCGTTCCTGGCAGAGGGCTTCCCTGAGGAGCGCCTGACGTTCTTCCCACTGACGCCTGACCCGCGCTACGAGCGCTACAACGCGCCCCAAGCCGCTGAGCGCGACGGCCCGCGCGAAGCGCCAGGGCGCTTCGAGATCGTCTACGTGGGGAGCCTGACGGTGCACAAGGGCGTGCCGCTCCTGATCGACGCCGTCCGCAAGCTGCCGGATGCCGATATCGGCCTGCGGCTCGTCGGCGGCTGGGCGACGCGGGGGATGCGGCGCTTCATCGAAGCGGCCCGGGCTGCCGACGGGCGCATAACCGTGTCTCCCGGCGATCCGCTGCCATATCTTCGGGGCGCCAACCTATGCGTGCACCCCGCCTACGAGGACGGCTTCGGCTACGCGCCGGCCGAGGCACTGGCATGCGGCGTGCCGCTGATCGTCAGCGAGGACACCGGCATGAAGGACCTGATCGACAGTCCGAGCGCCGGCCTGGTCCTGCCGACCGGCGATCTCGAGGCGCTCACCGATGCGATCGAGGCGGCCTACCGCGGCGAGATTCTTGTGCGCGCCGCGCGATCGCCGTCTGGATGACCCGCTCGAATTGCTCGGCGCGCGTCCGGTAAGAAAGCTGGTCGCGCAACTGGGCGCGGTCGAAGGCAAGCGTTTGGCCGGCGAACTTGGCTTTGGCGAGGTCGGCGATGACGGCCTTCATGCCCTCGCGGTCGTCGGGCGCCACCAGCCAGACACCGGGCTTGCCCGTCAAGAAATCCCAGTTCTCGCCTGGCGGAACGGCGGCGAGGATCGGCCGGTCGGTCATCAGGTACTCGTACGTCTTGGCCGAGATACGCCCTCCCGGCGAGCCGTCCAGGCGGTTGGGGAGGGTCATGAACAACAGGTCCGCGCCACGGACGACGCCGGCGACCTCGGCGTGCGGGACCGGTCCGAACACGTCGACGACCTGCTCGACGCCGGCCTTTTTGAGCGCACGGTCGACCACGGCCGAGTCGTACGGATTGCCGTGGACAGCCAGCTTGACGTGGCCCTGCCACTCGGGATGCTCGGCGATCAGATCGACGATCGCCTGGCCGGCGGTTGCCGGCGAGGACGTGCGGTGGTCGAGGGACATCAGCTCGTGGCGGCCGAGCTTCGTCCACGCCGCGTACAGGCGCTTGGCTCCGCTCGCGGACGGACGATCGCCGATCAGCGACCACCAGCCCGACATCGCTCCGACGTAGGCGAGTTCGAAATCGGTGTCACCATTTTGGGCCGTACGCGCGCGCGCGTACGCACCGGATGGGGACTCGTCAGGCCGAGGTCCGAAGTCGGCGGGGTCGGCGCCGTAGCGGACGAGCTGGAGCTTGTCCTGGACGGGCTCGGGCTGGCGGGCGCGGACGGCATCGAGGTTGCGCTGGGACACGTAGACGATCGCGTCGCCGCGCCTGGCATAGAAGTCCTCGAGCGCGACGGCCAAGCGGTAATGAAGGCGCGTCGGGAAGTAGGGATGCATGTCGGTGCAGGTCATCGAGTCGTCGAGGTTGAGCACCAGTGGGACTCCGGTGAGCCTGGCCAACAGGACGCCGGCAAGCCCGGCGGAGTAGGGCATCATGAAGACGACGATCGCGTCCGGCCTGCGCTCGCGGATCAGCCGCCTGCCGGCTTTGACGGCCGGAAGCACCCAAAAGATCGAGTCGTCGGGCCAGACGAACAGCTCGAGCAGCTTGTTCAGGCGCAGTCGGCGCAGCGCCGCGAACAGCCGTCTCGGGCGCCTGCTTACGACGACCTCCACGCGGGCCTCGGTCTGCGCCGCCTCGGCCTGTCTTGCCTCGGTGAGGACCGTGATGTCCCATTGCGCGCTCAGTTGCTCGACCAGCTTGCCGGCTCGGATCCCGGTCGGAGTGGTCTCGGGTGCGAACGACTGCGAGAGGCACAGCAGCGCCGGCTTTCGCCGGTCGTGAGGGCCGCTACCGTTGTGCACGACCGTCAGGTTATCGGGACCGTGTGGCGGGGCTGGGGCGTTGCTAACGTCCATTGTCATGGGCGCGCGGCCGCAGGCGGGACAGCAGGCGGCGCCGGCTTTGGGGGCCCGCACGGAGCCGCTGCGGGTGGCGGTCGTGGGCATTTCGATCAAAGAGATCTGCGGCGTGCGCGACCATGCGCGCCTGCTCGCTGACGCGCTTGGCGAAGAGGGTGTTGAGTGCTCGTTGCATTGGCTGCAGCGGAACGGTGGCTCGCTGCAGGAGTCCCGAGCGGAGATCGGGGCTTGGGTGGGCGGCTTGCGCGGCGAACTCGAAGAATGCGGCGCCGATGCCGTACTGCTGCATTACTCCGTCTTTGCATACTCCTATCGCGGTATTCCACTGTTCGTCGCACCGGTCTTCAGGGCCGCGCGACTGTCGGGGATGCCGGTGGTCACGATCCTGCACGAGTTCGTGTTCCCGTGGAACATGTCCGGCCTGGAGGGCAAGGTCTGGGCGGTAAGCCAGCGGATGCGCCTGATCGGCGTGATGAGGGCGTCGGCGGCGGTCGTCGTTACGACCGGGCAGCGCGCAGAATGGCTGGAGTCCAGGCGCTGGCTGGCAAAGCGGCCGGTGGCGGTGGCGCCGGTGTTCTCGAACCTGCCGGTCGCGGATGGGGCGTCACAACCGGCCGCGGATGGGGCATCACGACGGGACCAAGGGAAGGGCGCGGCAGGGGAGACGGAAGACGCCGCGGCCGGAGGGCGAGGAGACGGCGAAGCCGACGGGGGAGACCAAGCGATCGGGCTGTTCGGTTATTCGTACGACGAGGCGACGGTCGCGAAGGTGATCGGCGCGCTGAAGCTGCTCGGTGACAGGGGTCTCGACGTGGGACTGGCGCTGCTCGGCGCGCCGGGCGCCGACTCGCCGGTGGGCGCTCGCTGGCGAAGACGCGCGCGCGCGGAGGGCGTCGAGAAGGCATTGACGTTCTCGGGCAAGCTGTCGGCCCAGGAGCTGGCCGATCGGCTGGCGGGATGCCAGATCCTGCTGTTCGCGGACCCGGCCGGGCCGACCTCGCGCAAGACGACGCTGGCCGCGTCGCTGGTCTCGGGCCGGCCGGTCGTGGCCCTGGACGGGCCGCGTCGCTGGCCGGAGCTGATCGAGGCGCAGGCGGCGTGGGTCGTGGCGCCGAACAGCGAGGCGCTGGCGGACGCCGTGCAGGCGCTGATGGCCGACGAGCGGCTGCGCGAGTCGCTGGGCCGGCGCGGCCGGGACTTCGGGGAGAGCCAGGGGATCGGGCGCAGCGTTAGGGTCGTGGCGAAGCTGTTGCGGAAGAGCGTGGCTACACCCGCTTAGCCGGCGGTCGCGAGCGCCGGCGGGGCGAGCTGCCACGTGGAGCGGGCGGCCCGATAGGCGTCGAGCAGCGCGGTGACGTGGTGCTCAGCCGTAAATCTGGCCAGAACCGCCTCTTTGCCGGCTGCTCCAAACGAGCGCTGGCGCTCGGGGTCGGCGAGCAGCTGGGCCAAGGCGCGGGCAAGCGTGAGCGGGTCGCCGGGCTTGACGCCAAGGCCGTTGACGCCATCCTCCAACCAGTCGCCGATGCCGCCGGTGACGCTGGCCACGACCGGGCGGCCAGCCGCGAAGGCCTCGATCCCGACGAGGCCGAACGGCTCGGGCCAGACCGACGGGATCACGACGATCGACGCTTCGGCGAACTCGCGGGCGAGCTGCTCGCCTCCCAGCCAGCCGGTGAAGCGGACGCGATCGGAGATACCGAGCCGTTCGGAGAGCTTGCGCATCGCATCCAAGCGCCAGCCGTCGCCGCATACGACCAGGTCGGCGTCGACGTTACGGATGGCCCGGATCAGGACGCCGACCCCCTTGGGCTCGACGACCCGGCCCGCGAAGAGGACGCGCTGCCTGGCTGGGCGGTTGGCTGGGTGGCCGGAGCCGGCGTGGGCGGCCATCGTCGGGAAGAGCGGGACGATCGCGCGCCTGGCAAGGCCGTTTGCGGCCAGATGGCGGTCGATGGCGCTCGAATAGGACACGACGAGGTCGGCGTCGCCGAGCGCTTGCAGTGAGCGGCCGACTCGCTTGTAGGAGGCGGGCAGCGTGCGCAGGTGGCGCGCGTGGACACAGCTGCGGATCGCGAGGTGGGGCACGCATCCGGGCCCGTGCGGGCGCCCGCACTCGTGGCCGGGCTGGAAGTAGTGGACGCCGGACGTGCAGGCCGTGTAGCCGTGGACGCTGATCAAGACCGGCGCGCTCTGGCGCATGAACGCGACCAGGTCGGGATCGTCGAACTGATGGGTATGAATCGCCGAAGGCCGAACCGACGCGGCCTCGCCGAGCCGCTGCGCGGGTGAGAGCGCGGTGTTGAACAGCTCCGGGCTGTGGAGCAGGTCGATACCTGGGATCGGCCGGTCGATCTCGATGCGGGCGGCCGCTACCTTGACGGCAATGCCGTGCTCGGCGAGCGCGGTGGCGCTCGCGACTACGTGCGTGGCGATGCCGCCGTCTTTGGTCCAACGGGGCGTGACGAGCAGTACCGAGGTGGCGCTCATCGGCAGCCGGCGAGTTGGCTGGAGGTCTGCTGTGTCACGGACGGACGGTCTGAAAGTATATGGCGATGGCCCTGACGAGACGCGCAATCGCGGCCGTGTCCAGGCGCTCGGGGCGAGGAGAGCTGCTGGCCGCGTTTTATGCTGGGGCCAGGCAGGCGCTGCACGAGGAGATCGCGATCAAGGCGATCCTGGCAAGCGCTCTGAATGGCGACAGCACATATGTCGATGTCGGGGCCAATCGGGGTCAGATCCTGCGCGAGGCTGTGCGGGTGGCGCCGCGGGGACGGCACCTCGCCTTCGAGCCGGTGCCGACGGTGGCTGGCGACCTGGCGCGGGCGTTCCCGGACGTGGACTGCCGCGTGCTGGCGATCGGCGCGGAACCGGGCACGGCCGAGTTCTGTCACTTCAGGAAGCTGGAGGGCTGGAGCGGGCTGCGACGCAGCCCCGAGATCAGCGACGAGCGGGGCGATCCCGAGTACATAGACGTGACCGTCTCGACGCTCGACGCCGAGATCGGCGATCTGGTTCCGCGCGTGTTGAAGATCGACGTCGAGGGCGCCGAGCTGGACGTCGTCGAGGGCGCCCGCGCGGTGATGACGAACTCCAAACCGATCGTCATCTTCGAGCACGTGGCCGCGGCCGGGACGCTGTACGGGTTCTCGTCTGAGGACCTTTGGGATCGGTTCACGGGATTTGGCTACGACATCTTTGCCGTCACCGGCGACGGTCCGTTCGACCGCTCGGCGTTCGCCGAGAGCAAGGTCGTCGTGAACTGGCTGGCCAGGCCGACTGGGAGGACCTAAGAAAGTATTCTATATTTTTTGAAAGATACTTATGTATATATAAAAAGCTAATACGATGGTATTCTTGAAAAAGAGAAGCATCTTCTACGGCGAGGAGCCCGGCCGCGCGCCGGCACCGGCGCCGGCGCCGGTGGCGGCGGGCCGCAGCCGGCCGAGGATGAAGGCCCACGGATAACGGGCCAGCCGCATCAGCCGCGACGGCCGGTAGACAGGGGCGGGTTTGGCTTTCAGGGCGACGACCTCAGAGCGGACCAGTGCGTTGGCCCTGAACGCGATGCCGGTGCGCAGCGAGGTCAAGTCCGGGATCTCGGCCGGGGCGCCAGCGAAGCTGAGCACTTCGTGGAGGACGGCCTCAGGTTTGGCGATGAAGTCCTCGTGGCGGACGAGAAGGCGCCGGTCGGATCGCTGGCGCAAGAAGACGGCGACCGACAGGAGGTATGTGACCCACAGGTAAGCGTTCATCTTGGAGAAGCGCCGCCCGCGGCCCGGGTCATCGCGTTTGCGATGACGCATGTAGGACCCGACGACTCCCTCGACGTCGCGGACGAGGAAAATGAGGTACAGATCGATGCCGTCCATGTGCCGCAGCTCTCTGGCTCGCATTGGCAGGTGCGAGGTGTCGACGACATGGGTCGCGCCGGCCCTGTTCGCGATCGATCGGTAGAGGTCTTCGGTTGCCCGGCGGTAAGGACCGCGCAGCCGGCGTCGCCGGGGCCACCAGTCGAGTCGAAAGGCGGACAATCCGCGTTCGAGGTAGCGGAAGGCGTCTTCGCCGAAGAGTTCGGCCGCGCCGTCGAGATCGGAACGGACAGCCTGCCAGAACTTGGTGCGCTCGGCGCCGCCGTAATAGGGTTTGCCAGACGCGATCAGCCACGTGCACAGCTCGCCGGCGAAGAAGACTCCGGCACAGTTGTTGAGCGTGACGCCGAGGATCGTGCTCCCGCTTTTGCCTTGGCCCATCACATAGATGACCTTCGGCCGTTCCGGGCCGGCGTGTGCTTGTGGGGCGGGCATTGGCAAGACTCGATGGCCAGGCCATCGAGTTCGCCGAGTTTACAGCCGGCTACCGCATTCCTTCAGGCTGAGGGGGATTGGGCTGCGAGCCTTCCGGCTGGGGGGTGGTTGGCGGCGGGCCTTCCGGTTGGGGGGTGGTCGGCGGTGGGCCTTCCGGCTGGGGGGTTGTGGGCTGCTGGGTGGGCGGCGACTGGGGTGAGCCTTCGGGCTGAGGCGGCGCATAGGTGAGGACTTCGGAGATGCCGGCGACGTTGAGTCGGCGCCCGTGAACGACCGTGCGAATGCTGGCCGGCCCGGAGGCTTTGAACGTGTGGGCGAACGAGTAGGTCCCGGCCGAGGAGACACGGCTTACGGCGACCTTGCGCCAGCTGCCGTCGGCGTAGGAGACCTGGAGCACGACGAAGGCGCCCGGATTGATCGGGTCGACCGTGCCAGTGAACGCGACGCGGGGGTGTTTGGGGGCTTTCGAGACGGCGCTCGTTGACGCGTTCGGGACGGACATGACGAGCGTGACCTGGGGAGCGACCTTGACGAGGACGCGCGCCGTGTGGCGGCCGTCGCGGACCTGAAAGACGGTGTTCGTGGCGAGCGCGGGCGAGGTCAACGTGAAGGAGCCGTCGGCCGCGATCGTGGCGGTTCCGGCTGTTTCGAGGCCGCTGGCACCGTGGCCGGCGGCTCCGAGGCCCTGATGACGCTGATAGATCGTGACCGTCTGGGCGATCGGGGCGGCTCCGGCGGGCGCCTGAGCGAGCGCTTCGGTCTGGGTCGGGCATCCGATGGTTCCCGACAACGTGACCGTTTCTCCTGCGAGAACGTGCGTGGAGTCGGCCTGGATGGTCGGCTTACAGGGGCGGCCGGATGTGGTCGGCGTGTCCGGACCGGGCTGGCCGGAGGTTTCGCCGGGCGCGGTCGTAGATGACCGACGAGCGTCGTGGCGAGCTTCGCGTTCTTCGGTGCGGGCTTTCCTGGCGGCTTCCTTTTCTTGGGCGCGTTCTTCGGCGCGGGCGCTCCGTTCTTCGGCTCTGGCCGAACGTTCTTCAGCGCGCGGGCCGCCCTGGCCGGCGAGCGAGCCGGCCGGAACGAGCATGACGGCGGCGAAGGTCGCGGAGCACAGCGTCAGGATCGTGAGCAATTGGCGAAGTTTGATCTGCGGCTTCATGCTGGGCTCCTATGGCAATGGCGGCCGTGCGCCGGCGCTTGGCTTGGGGTCGGATCGGTCGGAAATGGTCGGTCGCTGCTCTATCGGCGAGCCGGCCCAGATGCTTGAGAAAAATGTTGCAGCTCTGTGATCAGACCCGGCCGCGTACGGCGAGCACACTCTCGTATGCCTGCTCGAGCCGGCCGGCTATGAGCCGGGGGTCGTAGTCCGCGGCCGCCAGCTGGGCGGCGTCGCCGAGGCGCAGGCGCCCGGCGGGGTCCGCGGCCAGGGCCCGCATCGCGGCCGCCAGCGAGTCGGCGTCGCGGCTCCTGAACAGGTGGCCGGTCTGGCCATCCGAAATCACCGTGGCGGGGCCGCCCTCGTCGGCGGCGATCACAGGGAGACCGGCGGCCATGCCCTCGAGTACGACGGTGCCGAAGGGCTCAGGGATGATCGAGGCGTGCACGAGCACGTCCATCGAGGCCAGCTCGGGCCAGACATCCTCGCGAAAGCCGCGGAACTCGACGCGCCCAGCGATCCCGAGCTGGGCTGGGAGGTAGTGCAGCTCGCGCTCAAAGCTCTCCTCGCCGAACATCGGCGAGCCGACGATGACCGCCTGCTCGGGGCCGTCCGGGAAGGCGGCGGCGAAGGCCTTCAGGAACAGGTCCTGGCCCTTCCAGGGCGCGATCCGGCCGAGCATCCCGAAGACGAGCGGGCCCGAGCCGGACCGGCGCATGGGGGATGGTGCCTGGACCGAGGCTGGTATCACCCAGCTCAGCTCGCCGCGGACGTTGGGCGGGAGCGTTTGCAGGGTGGCCGGGGAGTTGGCGATTACGCCGTCCGCGAGGCGGCGGATCAGGAGGCGTATCAGGCGAACGGCGGGGGCTGGGATGTAGTCCTCGGCGATGCGGTCGCGCACGTGCCAGACGACCGGGATGCCGGCTGCTCTGGCGGCGAGGCTGCCGTAGACGCCGGCCTTCAGGGAGTTGGTGTGCACGAGATCGGGACGCAGTGCGCGCAGGCGTCGGGCGAGTCGGGCTGTGTAGGCGAGCGTGTGGAGCCCCGCAAGGGGCGAGGCGCCACCGGGGCGGACGGCGTCGCGGCGCAGATCGCGGGCAGAGGAAGCGATCGGAAGCACCTCGACCGAGACGCCGAGCTGGGCGAGGCGGTCGGCTAGCGGGCCGTCCTCGCCGAGGATCACATGGGGGTCGACGTTCTCGAAGTGGGTGAGCAGTCGCATGAGGGCGATCTCGCCACCGGACAGACGGGCGACGTGGTCGAGATAGACGACGCGCCGCCGCTCGTCGCGCTCTCCGCGCGCCAGGCGGCGGTAGAGCGTGCGGTGGCGCTCGGCGAGCGTCTGCCAGGAGAAGCTTTCGGCGAAGTCGCGGGTCGCGTCTCGCGCCGGCAGCTCGCCGTCCGCGGCCGCCGAGATTCGGCGCCCGAGGGCGGTCACGTCGCCGGGCGCGACGATCAAAGACCGGTCGAGCGGCGAGACGACCTCGAGGAGCCCGCCGACGGCGCTGACGATGCTGGGCGTGCCGCAGGCGGCGGCCTCGGGGACGACCAGGCCGAAGCCCTCGAGGCTGACGCTCGGCACGACCGCGACGTCGGCGGCGCGATATGCGTCGGCAAGCTCCTCGTCGGAGAGCCGGCCGAGCACCCGGACCCGCCCGGCGAGGGGTGGCTGGGAAGCGCGCTGCTCGAGCGCTCCGCGCAGAGGCCCGTCGCCGACGATCAAGAGCAGCGAACCGGCGGGCAGCTCGTCGCCGACCTGAGCCCAAGCGTCGAGGAGGATGTCAAGACCCATGCGCGGTACGAGGCGACGCACACAGATCGCCACGAACGCGGTCTCGGGAATATCGAAACGCTCGCGCGCAAGGGGCCGGTCGCCGGGCTCGAAACGGTCCAGGGCGACACCGGGGTTCCAGACGTGGACATCCCACGGAGCGACGCGATAGCGCTCGACCAGGACCCTGCGAAAGGCTGAAGAGAGGACGACGTAGGCGTCGGCGCGGCGCAGGACGCGTCGCTCGAGGGCGGCGCGCAAGCGGTAGCGCGCGCGCGACGGATCCCCGGCGGCCAGGTTCTCTTGGGCCCAAGGACCATGGAAGTGGAACACGACGGGCCCTCCGCGGGTGACGCCGGACAGCAGCGGCGCCGCGGCGTAAAGGGCGAAGTGGGCGTCCACCAAATCGGTCTCTCGCGCCGCCCGCCGCGCGCCGCGCCAGAAGTCGAGCAGCCGCAGCGGCAGCGGGCTCTTTACGTTGGCGCGGACACTGATCGAGGGGGGCGCGTCCTGGGCCGGTCCGATCACGACGCCGACCGCCTCGGGTAGCTGCTCGAACAGCGAGCGGTAGTAGCGGTTGAGCCCTCCGAGGGTGTCCGGGAACCAGCCCATCCCGAGCATCAGAGGGCGCGGGTGACTGGGGGCCTCATCCGCCGGGCCGGTGCGTGGATCGCGCTGTATTGGGCTTATGCTGGTGGGCAAATGAACCCAGTCTCAGCTCCGGAGGGCATCATCTATTCGTGCTCTGGCGAGTTCTACGCGGCCGAGGCTATCCGATCGGCCCGTTCCTCACTGCGACATAACCGGCTGCCGCACGTGCTTTTCGCCTCAGCTGACGTCGGCGATGTCGAGGGCCTGTCGGTAGAGCGTTTCGAGCCCTCGGAGAATCCTTACCGCGACAAGATCGCCAACATGCGGCGCTCTCCGTTCGAGCGGACGATCTACCTCGACAGCGACACTTTCGTGGTCGAGGAGATCGGCCACCTGCTGGCGTTGCTGGACAACTACGACGTGGCGGTGGCGTACGCGCCGGCCTACCGCGGGCTCGAGGACCCCGAGGTGCCGGCGGCGTTCTATGAGTTCAACACCGGCGTGGTGGTCTGGCGTCGCGGCGATCGCGTGGCAGCGTTCATGCGCGACTGGGAAGAGACCTATCTGGCGTGGCTGCGCGAGGAGCCGTTTCCAGGCGCCGGCAAAGCGAGCCGAGGCAGGCGCGCCGATCAGCCGGCGTTCCGGCGCTGCGCGTGGAAGCACGGCCTGCGCCTGTTCGTGCTCGCGCCCGAGTACAACCTGCGCCTCGGCTATCCGAGCACGGTCGTGGAGCGGGTGCGCGTGATCCACGGCGAGCACGACGATTACGACGCGCTCGCTGACCAGCTCAACCGCAATCCGCGGCCGCGTACATGGCCACCACCGCCGTCACTGCGAACGAAGGCGCTCATGCGGGCGCGCAAAGCCGCCGGGGCCTCGCCGGGCGCGAGCACGAATCGCCCCGAGTGGCGCGCCAAGACGCCGCTCGATCGACATGGTCAGTGAGCAGGCGCTCATCGACGAGCTGCGGCAGGCCCGGGCGTCGGGCGATAGGCTGCCCGACTTCTTCATAGTCGGCCATGCCAAGTGCGGCACGACCGCGCTGTACGAGACGCTGCGGGGCCATCCGAAGATCTATATGCCCGGGCTGAAGGAGCCGCACTTCTTGGCGCGCGACCCGCGGTATAGCGCGGGATCGTCAAAGCGTCCCGACACGGTCGAATCGTATGTGGCGCTGTTCGAGGCGGCCGAGCCCGGCCAGCGAGCCGGCGAGGCCTCGACCACATACCTGCGTTCACCTGAGGCCGCCCAGCGGATCGCGGAGCTGTGCCCGGACGCGCGCATCATCGCCTTGTTGCGCGAGCCGGCCAGCTTTCTGCGGTCGCTGCATCTGCAGCTGCTGCAGTCCGGCGTCGAGACCGAGCCGGACTTCGCGAAGGCTATCGGCCTCGAGCCGAGCAGGCGCCGCGACGGCGATCTCGACGGCGATCCGCTGTGGCCGCGGGCGCTGCTCTACTCGGAGCACGTTCGTTATGTCGAGCAACTGCGTCGCTACCACGAGCGCTTCGGCAAGCAGCGGGTACTGGTGCTCATCTATGAGGACTTCAGGCGCGAAAACGAGGCGGTCGTGGATCAGGTTCTGCGCTTTCTGGACGTAGATGCCTCGCTGCCGATCCAGACCGCCGAGGCCAACCCGACCGTGCGGGTCCGCTCACGACGGGCCGACGAGCTGATCAGCTCGGTCGCGGTCGGACGCAACCCGGTCGTGCGCGCGGTCAAGTCCACGCTGAAGACGGTCACGCCTGAGCGCCTGCGCGGGCGCGTACTGACGGCGGCCAGGCAAACGGTGCGCGAGCGCGACCCCGAGCCGCCGGACGAGGATCTGATGCGCGAGCTGCGAGAGCGCTACCGGGACGAGGTCGTGGCGGCCGGCGAGTATCTGGGGCGCGATCTTGGGCGGCTGTGGGGTTATGACGATGTCCGTTGATTCGACGCCCGAGCCGAGAGCGTCGCAGGCGATCTCTGACGCTGGTGAAGCGTCCGGAGGAGTGCCCGGCTCGCTCGGAAGGGTGCCCGACTTCTTTATTGTCGGCCATGAAAAGTGCGGCACGACCGCGCTCTACAACATCCTGAAGCGCCATCCTCAGATCTTTATGCCCAAGCTGAAGGAGCCGCGCTTCTTCATAACTGACCCGCGCAATCGCGGTCCCGCGCCGGCGCATCCGACGAGACCGCGGACGCTCGCCGAATACGTGGCCCTTTTCGCCGCGGCCGAGCCCGGACAGCGCACGGGAGAGGCCTCGCCCCAATACATCAGGTCAGAGCAGGCCGCGCGTCTGATTGCCGAGGTGCAACCGGACGCTCGCATAGTCGCGATCCTGAAGGAGCCCGTCCGCTTTTTGCAGACGTATCACCTCAGCTGCATCCGGGGACAGCTCGAGACCGAGCGCGACCTGCGCAAGGCGATCGCGCTTGAAGGGCGCCGGCGCGAAGGCAAGGAGATCCCGCCCGGCTGCCGCGCGCCGAAGCGGCTCTTTTACGGGGAGCACGTCCGCTACGTCGAGCAGCTGCGACGCTTCGAGGCCGAGTTCGGGCGCGACCGGATGCTGGTCTTGATCTATGACGACTTCGTTTACGACAACGACGCGACCGCGCGCGAGGTCTTTCGCTTTCTCGATGTCGACGACACATTGGAGCTGGAGGTCGAGCAGGGTGATCAGACCGAGAATCTGCGCCAAGGGCGGCGCGGGCGCAAAGCGGTGCGCTCCCAGAGGCTCCACCGTGTCGCACTCGCGCTGCAGCGGGCGCGCCGCCAGCCGGCCAAGGCAGGCAATCTTTCGCGGGCCGTCGAGCGGCTCACTCCGGCATGGGCGCGCGGCGATGCGATCGAGAACGTGGCGCGGCGCGCGATTTTCGCGCGGCCGCCTGAGCCCGACGAGCATCTGCTGTTGGAGCTGCGCCAACGCTTCGCGCCCGAGGTGCGGGCGCTGAGCGAGTACCTGGATCGCGACCTGGTCGGCCTCTGGGGTTATGACCGGCTCTAAGGCAGGCTTTTCGCGCGCGCGCGAACGTGGGCGCCGTGAAGGGTCGGTAGGGTAGGCGGGCGGTGTCGTCTTCGGTCAAGTCACTTGCGCGACGGTTGCTGCCGGACGCCTTCTACCGCAGGTATCGCCGGCGCAAGGTGGCTGCCCTGATCGCGGCTTACGAGCCCCGCGAGGTGACACATACCTATGGGGGCCAGGTGCTGCGTGTACGTCTGGCTGATCCGCTGGCCGAGGGCTGGTATGACCGGGACTGGCCCGAGCCGACGTTCATCTCGTTCCTGCGCGAGCGCGGAGTGCTGGCCCCCGGCGCCAAGGTCTTCGACGTGGGAGCCCACCAAGGGGTCGTAGCCCTGATGCTGGCGCGTGCGGTCGGCGAGACGGGCAGCGTCCTGGCGATCGAGGCCGAGCCTCACAACGCGCGCATGGCCACAGTCAACCGGGAACTCAACGATGCCCGGAACCTGACCGTAATGCACGCGGCGGGCGCGGCGCGAACCGGGGTGGTCTCGTTCGCCGAGGGCCTCAACGGTCAGGTCGCCAAGCCTTCGAGCGCGGCAAGCATCAGCGTGCCGGCGGTAACGGTCGATGGCCTGGCGCTCGAGCACGGCACTCCCGAGCTGGTGCTGATCGACGTCGAGGGCTATGAGGGTCAAATCCTCGAAGGCGCGGTCGAGACGATCGCCGGCGGCTCGAGCAGCTTCCTGGTTGAGGTCCATGAGACGCTCGGCGCCTATGGCGGCAGTGCCCAAGAGATCGCGCGGTGCTTCGCGGACTTCGAGTGCTTTACGGCGGCGGGTGACAGCGAGCCGTTCCGTCCTCTGACGGGTCTGGCGCCATCGGGGCGGTTCTTTCTTGCGGCGATCGCCGCGCGCGGACGCCGATCAGCTCAACGCTGAGTCAGACTGCCCCTACGTAGCCGCCGGCGGGGGCGCCGACTTCAGGCATACGACGTTCGCGGCGCGCGCCCGCCGAGGGTTGGCCGCGAGATGGCGCGTGAGGTCGTCGATCGGCTCGAACGTGAGCGTGAACAGGTCGAAACCGAAGTCGATGAGCTGCGCCTGGACGTCGGCGACGCTCCGTCCACCGAGCAGGAGCCTCGGATGCACCTCGAGCATCAGCGCGTCGACCGACTCTTTGAAGGTGTCCGCTCCGCCTCGCAGCACCTCCAGCTCCATGCCCTCGACGTCGACCTTCGCGAAGTCCGGGTCAAGCCCATGTTCGGCCACGAACCCGTCGAGATCCTGAACTACCATCGTTTGGGCGTGGGCGTCTGTGCCGGGTTCGCCTCGGAACTGTGCGCCGTGGACGCTCACCGGTTGCGTTCCAGTCGCGGCGCCGAGGGCGATGTTGAACGGCTCGATCGCAAGCGAAGGGTTGAGTTCGATCAGTCCCGATATGCGTGTCCACATCTCCGGCGAGGGCTCGAGCGCGTATGCCTTTCTACCTGTCAGGGCGCAGAAAGCGGCTGAGAAGATACCCGCGCCGGCCCCTATATCCAAGAAAGTCGAGTGATGGACCGCCAGGCGCTTGAAGGCATCCAACTCTGGCGTGCCGCGGCCGCGGTCAACGAAATGAGACCTGACTCCCGGCAGTGTCGACTCGTGCAAAACGATCGGGACGGAGGCGCCGATATCGAACGGAAAGTTCGCGCTGAGTTCTATCCGTTCGGCCCGTGCGCGGCGCCATTGGAGCCGGGTGTATCCAGTAGGACCGAGGCGCCTGACCTGGTTGAACTCTAAGCGCAGGCGCCTCGGGAGAATGCGCTTGAGCGCCGCCCGCTCGCCTCCCCGTGGGCTCATGGCGGGCAGGCTACCAGCGATCCTCAGCCTTTGTGCTTGCTCTTCTTCTTGGCGGTCGCGTGCAGGGTGACGCTGGTGCTGTAGCCGGAGGCGAGCGGACCCCTCGGCGGCACCTGAACGTATGCGCGATAGAGACCGCTCTTGCGGATTGCGGTGACAATGCTGAAGCGCGAGACCGTCCTGGTTGCCCGTTTCAGGGGGGTGTTGAACTGGGTCGCGTACTTCAGGGTTTCAGCCCTTTCTTCGGCTCTTTCTTCAGCCTTTTCGGACTTCGGAGTGGTGACCTTGGGAGGCTTCGCCGGCTTCTGTAGCTGGAAGTAGACGATCGCACCTGCCACGGCCGGCGAGACCGTGCCATAGAGGCGCACAAGGCCAGCGTGCGGGGCGGTGCGGGCGTGCAGTGTGACGCGCACACTCGCCAGCTCGGTGATCACCGAGCTGTAGGTCGGCGGCGAGCCGACCGCCGCCACGCGGAACCTGGTGCTGCGCGACAGGTGGGCGATGAAGAACGAGAAGCGACCGGTCGAACTCACCGTCTGCTGGGCCCCGACGTTGGTGAAGGTCGCCCCCGTCGGATACGGGCTCGACTGCAGGACGACCCCGCGACCCGTCGCGCCCGGTCCCGACAGCGTCCCCTGGATCGTGACCGGGCTCCCGACCGCCTGCCCTTCGGCCGGCGGTTTGGCGAGCGTAAATTTGAGCGCGAGCCGCTTCGGCGTCGTCTTCGGTTTCTTGACCGTATAGGTGCGATCGTGGCCGTCAACCGGGCCCTGGCCGTTGCTGGCCACAAGCCGGTAGTGATAGCCCTCCAGCAGTCCAGTGACCGTCTGGCTCACCTTGACCTTCGTCTTGCCGCTGGGCAGGCTCGTCGAAGGAGTCTGCGATCCGTAGGCGATGGTGGGTCCGTATTGGAAGTAATAGGTGGCCGCTTCGCCCCTCGGGTTGACCGTCCCTTCGAGTGCGACCCCCGAGCCCGACGCATGGCTTGTCCCGGTCGTCACCGACGGCGGCGTCGGTTTCGGTGGGGTTTCGGATGCCCCGGCGAAGGATGTGAACGCCGCCAGCGCAATCGCTCCCGCAAGAAAGCTTGCAAGCACCAGCGCGCGCGCGGTCTGCGCGTGCCGGACGACGTTGCGATCGATCCTGGGACTCATCATCTCGTCGGTCCTTTCCCCGAGCGCTGTTCTAGCACACCGCTGTCTTCGCGGGCGCCCATACGGGCGGTCCTGCCTTTGCGAGCGCCCGAATGCGAGGCACAGCCTATGAATCGGCGATTCGCGCCGCCCCGGCACAGCGTCATCTGAGGTCTCCTGTCGGTTGTGGATATGAACACCCCGAACGTCCGATCGATGCGGCGCCCGCGACGCTCAGCTCCGATCTCGATACGGCTTTTCCAGATGGTGCGTCGGTACATGTTCCGGCCTCGCGGTCAGCTTTCGATCCCTAGGTCGTCTGTCCGCCCTGGGAATGGCGTGCTCAGCGGGTTCCGCGAGAGCGCCGACAGAGAAGATCATGCTGAGTGTCAAGACCGCACCGCGCCGGCTCGCGATCACAGCGCTGCTCGTGTCGATCTTCGGGCTCGGTTTGGTCGCGGACGCCGGCGCGACGAAGACGGCGAGCGCGACGAACACGATCTCCGCGCCTGGGACCTCCACGAGCACAACCTCGGTGGTCCAGCCATCAGCGACCCAATCGTCTCCGGCGCAGGCCGCGGCGATCCAATCCTCGCCGCTCCAAGCCTTGGCGGCCCAATCTTCGGCGCAGTCCTCGGCGGCCCAATCTTCACTGATCCAATCTTCAGCGACGCAGTCCTCGGCGGCGCGCGGGTCCGGTGCGGGAGCGGTCGCCTGGGGCGATAATTATCACGGCCAGCTCGGTCAGATATTCAAAGACAACTTTGAACTGAGCCCGGTCCCGGTAGAAGGCGTTTACGGCATTACCGAAATAGCCGCCGGAGCGTCCTTCGATCTCGCGCTGCTCGGCAACGGCAACGTGATCTCATGGGGCGGCAACCAGTACGGCGAGCTGGGCGACGACTCACGGATGGCCAACTGGGAAGAAGGTTATGGTCATGTGGCTGTCAGAGAATGGTCTTTCGGCGCCAAAGGCCCATCTGAATTTCCGGAACTGACGGGCGTCAAGCAGATCGCCGCTGGCGGTGTTCACGGCCTCGCCCTGATGAAAGACGGGACCGTCAAGGCCTGGGGCAGCAATCAGTACGGCCAGCTCGGCGACGGCAAGCAGGGCTTCGAATCGCTTACAAACGTCAATCAGCGGGTCGCCAGAACGGTGGAATGGCCAGCAGTCAACAAGACCGAAAAAATCGTCAAGAATGGCGCCGAAAAGAGCCGCACGATCAAGGTCGCCGCGGGCAAACTGTCGAATATCTTGGCTGTCGCCATCGGTGGCCGCTCAGACTATGCGCTGACAAGCGAACACACCGTCCTTGCGTGGGGCAGCAACACCGAGGGGCAGCTCGGCCTTGGTCTGACCGAACCCGGCCCGGAAGGCTGCGAAACCGAAGTCGCGCACTTCCCGAGGTCCGAAGCGTGCAGCACGGTGCCGAGGTCCGTGGAATGGATCAACCCACGGACCCGTAAGAAAGAAACGCTGAAAGAAGTCAAGACAGTCCTCGCCGGAGCGCTTTCCGCGTATGCGCTGCTCGAGAATGGGCATGTGGTTTCCTGGGGCGGCAATCGCGAGGGTCAGTTGGGAACGGGAGCGCCCACCGTGCCCCCGCACTCGAGCGAACTACCACCCGAAGAAGTGCGGCTCAACGACGGCAAAGAAGGAATGAGCGGCGAAGCGCTGAGCGGCGTGGTCGAAATCGCGGCCGGTTACGACGATGTGCTCGCTCGCGTGCAGAAGGCCGGAAGCGAACAGGTCCTGGGATGGGGCGCTGCCGGCCAGGGTGCGCTCACGCTTGAAACCCGCAGGGCGCCCGTCGTCAACTGTAGGAACGAACCCCCGGCCAAACAGGAAGCCCCCGAAGCGATCGCCTGCGTCAGGAAGGCGACGCCAATCCCGCGGCTGCAAGCGCTTCATCCCCAGGAGCTGGCGGCCGGCAACGCCTACGGGCTCGCGCTCAGCGCCGGCAAGGTCTACGCGTGGGGGCGCAACGAACGCGGTCAGCTCGGCAACGGCAAGCTGCCCCAGAACGCGGAAAACCCGACAACCGGCAAGAACATCAGAGAACCGGGCTATCCCGAACCGACCAAGGTCTCAGGGTTCGGACGTGTCTCAGCCATCGCCGCTGGGAACACCGAGGCCGTCGCGCTCGTCGAAAACGCCGCCGAACGCCCGGAAGCACCGGTCAGCGTCAGGCCCGAACGCCTTGCTCTGTCGTTTGGGTGGAGTCCTCGGACGGCAAGCGGCGCCGAAGTGATCGGCCAGAAACTCAACTACCGGATCGCCACTCGTAAGAGCGAATTCCCGTCGGCCGAAGAAGGCAGCGATCCGGCGGAAGAAGTCGGCGCGCCGATCAACAACCCCGGGGAACCGCCCGCGATCACCGAACTCGAAGAAGGCGAAGCGCCCGCGGTGGAAGCGAAGCACAACATCTTGAAAGTCGCGCGCGGCGGCTGGAGCGGGGCCCGCCCGATCGCGTTCGAGTATCAATGGGAACGCTGCAACGCCGAAGGTTCGGCATGTGTCAAGGTCGATCGGCAGGGCCACGAATGCGCAGGCGT
>CAWFHW010000006.1:0-294313 GCA_963815725.1 uncultured Solirubrobacterales bacterium
GCGTTCGCTCCGCCCGCCTTGGCGCCTCAGCCTGCGTACGCTCCGGCCGCTCAGCAAGCACCGGTGGTCGCATCGCCTCCTTGGGCGTTTCCGAAGTGAGTGAAGGACCCTGCCCCGGTAACCCCGGGGCAGGGGACATTAAATCATGCCTATCCTGTTGACACCCAAGACCCCAACAGTTTGCGGTGCCGAGAATTTGCCCGGCATCGAAAGACGGTTGACCGCCGTCGGAATACCGAAGTGTCGATGAGGTTCTAAGGTAGTCCCGATGATCGCGTTCGATACTGAAACCTTTCTCATCGAGCCGGGCAACTTGGCTCCGAAGTTGGTTTGCATTTCGTACACTGAGCCTGACTACAACGCTCGTCTCGAGCACGCGATTGACGGCTCCTCGACATTTCGGGCGATAGCCGATTGTGCACTCGCGAAAAACGAGCCGTTGATTGGCGCGCACGTCGCTTACGACATGGGCGTCATGCTCGCGCACGATCCCTCACTCAGCGATCGAATTTGGAAGCTCTACGATCTCGGATTGGTTCGTGACGTGATCATTCGTCAGAAGATGATCGATATTGCCAAGGGTTGTTATCGAGATTTCCGTAAAGGCGATGACGGCAAGACCTACCAAATTGGTTACAGCCTCGCGGAGCTCGCGAAACGGCATCTAGAACACGAGCTCAGCAAGGGCGAGGACACGTGGCGTTTACGATACTTTGAACTCTACGAAGTACCTTTGTACGAGTGGCCAAAAGAAGCACGTCAGTACGCCGAAGACGACGCCGTTGCGACGATGGCCGTCTATCAGGCACAAGAAACCGATGCAGCGTTACTTTTGGATGAGCCTGCACGGTGCCGCACAGCATGGATGCTTCACCTCATGTCTTGTTATGGAATCAAGACAGACCCAGAGGCTGTCGCGGCGTTCGTGAAAACCACCGAGGGACGCATCGACGAAATCAAAGGGCAACTGCAACAGCACGGGTTGATTCGAGCGAAGGGCACGCGGGACACTAAGGCCGCGAAGGCTTTCATGACCCGTGTGTGTCAAGAGAAGCACCTGGAGATTGCGGAGACAGACGGAGGAGACGTCGCCCTCGACGACGCCGCCTGCAAAGCCACAAAGGATCCGATTCTCTGTGCGTACGCCGACTATTCTAGCTTGGCGAAAGTCGTCTCGACGGATCTCCCGATCCTCTTGAAGGGGATCCATAAACCGATCCAGACACGCTTCGAGCCGTTGCTCGAAACAGGTCGTACGTCGTCCAGCGCACCCAACATCCAGAACATCAAGCGCCTGGCCGGCATGCGTGAGTGCTTCCGACCTCGGCCAGGATACGTTTACGTTGATGCGGACTATGGCATGCTAGAACTCTGCACGTTCGCGCAGACATGTCTCTGGTGGTTCGGTCGGTCGCGCATGGCGGAAATCTTGAACGCAGGGCAAGACCCGCACTTGGCTTTCGCAGCCCAGATCCTTCGCATCTTGTACGAAGAAGCGAAGGCGCGACGCAAGGCTGGTGACAAGGAGGTCGAACAACGACGCCTCGTGGCCAAGGTTGGAAACTTCGGTTTCCCTGGAGGTCTCGGTGCTGAAAGTTTTGTCGATTACGCGGCGTCTTCGTACAAGGTGGATTTGACAATCGATCAGGCCAGGGAACTGAAACAATACTGGCTACAGCAGTGGCCCGAAGCGAAGTTGTATTTCGATCACATCGGAAAGCAGGAGGACGACAACGGTAGAGTATCTCTTCAACGCTTCGTCACCGGGTCTTTCCGTTCGAACATGTCGTACACGGTCGCATGTAACGACCCTTTCCAGAGCTTGGGTGCGACAGCAGCAACCTGGGCCGGATATGATTTAGCGAAAGCTTGTTACTGCGAAAAGGACCACGTGCTCTTCGGTTCTAGACCCGTGAACTTCATTCATGACCAGTACCTCGTCGAAGTGCTCGACGACGAACATGCGCACGAACGTGCGGTAGCCGTCGCTGACATCATGGTCGCCGCAGCGAAGCGAGCGATCCCGGATGTGACGCCGAAAGTCGAGCCGCTCTTGTGCCGGTACTGGAGCAAGGATGCGAAGGCGGTCTACAAGGAAGGGAGGCTCGTTCCGTGGCCCTCATAGCCATCGATCCTGGCAAGGTAACAGGCATAGCGGTGTTCCAAGTCGGCTTGTTGTTTCGCGCCACTGTCTGTTCCTTGAAGGAAGCTTTGCTCTTCATCGAACAAGGAAAGTCCGGTGACTGCATCATCGAAGTTCCCCAGGTCTATCCGGGTCAGCAACAGAAGGGTGATCAGAACGACTTGATCAACTTGGCTGTCGTGGTTGGTCGGTACGCTGAACAAGCTACGGCTTGCGGTTTTCGCGTCATGTTGGTCAAGCCTCGTGAGTGGAAAGGCCAGCTCCCCAAGGACGTGTGTTGGCAACGCGTGCGCGAGACGTTGTCGACTATCGAGCTCGCGAGGATGGACAAGGTTCCGAAATCGAAGGCGCACAACATGCACGATGCAATCGGTTTGGGAACGTGGTTTCAGAAAAGGTGGAGATGATGACGTTGAAAGCGTGGTTCGAAAAAACACTTCCAAAGGGCATGACGAAGACGGCCTACGCCAAGTTCTTGGCGGACAAGTCTGGTGGCAAAATTTGCATGTCGACGATCTTGAACACACTGAAAGGGCAGCGGATAACAGGCTATGCGAAAGGCAAGGCAATCAGCGACCTTACGCGAGGTAGAGTACCTTTGAAGGAGATCTTGGACACATGACTGACGCCGCCGTTCAAATCCAACGTCCTCAAGATCTCGAGAGCGACGCGACGCTCTCGGAGCTTTCCACTTCGCTTCAGGATCTTGTGTGCAACACCGAAACGTACCCGGGGATCTGTGACGCTCTGATTGACGTCAAGGCTCGGGTGAAGGTGCTCCTTGTCCAACGTGAGACGGTCCTTGGGCCGCTCCGTGCGGCCGAGCGTGCGGTCCGGGAGTGGTTCCGGGCTCCGCTCGACACCTACCAGATGATCGAGAATACCTTGAAGCAGCGTGTCGCCGCGTATCAGGAAACACTTCGTCAAGAGAAGTACGCGGCTATCGTCGCTGCTGGACAGGCCCCGACACCGTCGGCGATGGCGCAACTGACAGCGCTCGCCGTTCCTCCGACGCCTGCGGCAATCTCGTTCCGTAAGACGTGGGAAGTCGAGATCACGGATCCGAATCTCGTGCCAAGGGAGTACCTGTTGATCGACACGACGGCGCTCCGGAAGGTCTGTCAGGCGACCAAAGGACAGATCCAGATCCCTGGCGTGCGGTTCTTTCAGAGAGAAGGGGTGGCTGTTGGGTAATGTCTACGATTTGTCTGAACATGATCGTGAAGAATGAACGCGATGTCATCGCACGTTGCCTTGAATCCGTGAAGCCAATCTTGTCAACTTGGGTCATCGTTGATACAGGATCGATTCCTGAGGAGCACCGTGAGCGCATAGAAAAGAACTTGGCGTTCTGTCGCCTATGATGATGAGCTGGAGCTCTGCATCGCTAGGCAAGAAGGGAGCCCGGACATGACTCCGCCAGAAAAAATCATCACGATCTTGATGTGCTTGTCGTTCACCACTATCGGTTGGGCGCTTTACTTTCTTGAGCGGAGTTTTCGTGTTCGTCTCGATGCGCAAGCGTTCCGACTCGCTGAGATAGAACAACACATTGGGATCACCCCGCTCTTCCCGTTCGACGTACCTTGTCCAATTTGTGGCGCAGGTGTCAGGGAAGCTTGTTACGGTGGCTCTTTCGGAGCGGCGCATAGTGCGCGGTTCGAGGTTTCGCCTGCGGCGAAGAACGCTCGAATCGTGAGGGATCGGTCGTTACCGATATGAGCAGTCACCATCCGGATCACCACCGAGTCGAGCGGCAGCGGTACCACGATCGGCGCATCAGGGGTTTTTGCGGGGGCTGCGGAAAGCGGCCGCCGAAAGACGGGAGGGCTCGGTGCTCCGCATGCCTGAGCCGAGTGCAGTGCTCCAAGAAGACCCCGAGCCGACGGAACGGTCTCTGACTACGGATGACGCATCACCACTCTCCGAATCGTTGCGGGCTTGGAATGTTGACGATCGTTGTACTTTCGTCTATGTTGGCTCGATGGCAGCAAGTCAAGACGAGAAAGAACTCTGGGTCGGGTGGACCCGTGATGCGATTAGCCGGTATCTGGTGCCAGAAGAGATCGACGACGCTGACGATCTGGTCGACGACATGGTAGATGTTGCGACCAAGTACGCAGATTCGATGCTCGACGAGTACGAGGAGCGTTTTTCCAAGCGCGCTCGTGGAGGAACCAGACACCGGAAACGAACGACGGCTGAGACAGCCGAGGAAGACTGAAAGGACAAGAACATGGCTTCGAAGAAAAAGAAGAAGAAGAGCGGCAAGAAGGTCAAGAAGACCTCGGGAGCGCCTCGTGCGTGCAGTGACTGTGGCAAGCTTGGTCACAACAAGCGCAGCCACGAACCTGGCGGAAAGTTCGGTTGACCCCCCGAGAGAAGGCCAAGGGCTTGATTGAGCTTGCGGCTGACGAGAGCACCTCGGAAGAGGAACGGTTCTCGTCAGCCGTGAAGGCTTGTGCCCTCATTCGCAAGTACGACTTGCTCTCGAGTCCGCTCGACTCGATGAACGACAACAAGACCGTTAAGGCCGCTCGTAAGATTTTCGATGCCTTCAACGACCCGGAGGTGAAAGGAAGCTTGAAGGACATTGGTGATGTCTTCAAAGGGGCTGCTGAGAAAGCGAAGCGACGACGGGAGTGATGCCAAGTGGATGACGGTTTTTGATTCGTTCTGCTACGACGCCGAGGCTTTCTCGCATCACGCTCAGAAGTAGATCGGTTTTATCTGTGCAGGCACGCTTCAGTTCTTCTAGCGCTTGTACGCATTCATCGAGCTCCGTCTCTGTCGTGAAGCTTCGCTTTTCGACTAGTGGTCCTAGTGTTGCTCGTGCGGCTCGGAGTTTCTCTCGCGTGTTCATTTCATGCCTATCCGGTTAACACCCAAGACCCCAACAGGTTGTGGTGCTGGGAACTTTGCCCGCGCTGTAACGTGGTTGTACTCGCACGAGAATGACCGAAGACTCTCCCGCGCGGAAAGCTCTGGCGGCTGCCGAGGCCGAAGTCGCTCGGTTGCTCGCGGAAATTGTCGCGCACGGGGAAGCTTCGGCTCGCGATCCGTACATGGGTTTCGACGCGTGCGTGTCGGAGTCGTACAAGTCCGCGATATCGCGTACCGAAGCGGAGCTTGCCGTGGCTAGAAACGTAGAAGCCAAGTGCCTTGCCGACTTTCGAGCCGAAGATGCGGAGCGTGACAAAGATAGGGCTGAAAAGCGTGCCGAAAAAGCTGAGAGCCGGGCACGGATCATGATGCTCGTCGGAGCGCTGGGCGGCCTGAGTGCCGCGGCGAAAATCGTCTACGATCTTCTGAAGTAGAGGACCCCAACAGGTAGTGGTCTTGGGAGCGAACCGGATAGGCATGGTTCATTTCATCCCTTGACGGCGCAAGCATCCGAGAATGTCCGGTGGCGCCCAGTTCGGTGGTTTGATGATTTTGCCGTCTTCTCGGAGACGATGTCCTGGACCCTTTTTGGCCATGTTCGAGCAGTGTACTTCTTCGGCGATTGGTGCGCCGTCGATCCCAAACTCGAGTCGGGTTCCTTCGACGACGTAGTCGAGATCCGCGAGTGCATCCGCGATCTCGATCAGGTTCGGTCTGTAGATCGTTTCTTTGGAGAGCATTTCGATGAGTTCTTGTGCAAGTTGCGTCGGGTTTTCTGTGGGTTGTTTATTAAACATCGCGAACACGAGCTCAAAGAACTCTTCGCAGATTAGTTTCACTCGAAGGAGTGCCCGCTCCTCGCTCGGCGCTTGAGGCGTAGCGAGCACCGGTTGATCGAACGCCAAGTGAAACTCCGATACCTGTTCCTTGATAGTGGTCATTGGTCGTCCTCGTTCTTGTGTCTGGTGACTTTTATTTCGCCGCGTAGCCGGCCGAATCCGAGCAGCTCTAGCACCGTGATTGTCACCGCTACTAAGGTCGCAAGCGAGCCGATGACGCCCATTGCATCCCAGAGAATGGTGCCGATCACTTTTTCTTCGCCTCTGCTTTGAGTTGAGCCACGCCCAAGAAAACAGCGCGCCGGATCACTTCGGCGCGTGTGACGTGTACGCCAGGAGGCGACATCAGTTTGGACAGCCCGTCGATCTCTTCCAGCAATGAATTCGGAAGGCGAATCGCAGTTTGGGTGCTTGTTTCTTGCTTGTTCTTCACGACACCTCTTCGAAACATATGGTTTGCGCGATTTGCGCGCAGGCGTCTTGAGCTGATTCTCCGAAGCAGAGCCGCATGCCCTTCGGGTTGATTGCGGCGACCTGGAACCTGTCGGAGGACGTACTGATCCGGATCACGTGATCCGGGTGTGCACGGAGCCATCTCGTGAAGATTTCGAAGATGCGCATGGAGGAGTCAGCATAATCGCAGGCCAACAACGGCTTGATGGCGATCGTCTTCGACACGGCCAGGATGAGCTGACATGCGAGATTTGAGAAATCGTCTTCAGAGCCGTTCTTGAGAGTCGTGTCTCGAAGCAGGTGCCGGAGCGCCGTAGAAAGCTCGTTGATGATTTCGTCGGTAGTCATGTGCACGCGATCATCTGGTCGAGGCATTTCGCGTTGATCTCCCAGGTTTTCTCGAGAGCTCCTCGGTATGCCACCCGCGTGTCGTCGCTGAACGCCTCGGTGACCGCTTTGCGAACCGCCGGGTAGATGACCGGATATGCCGCCACGCGCACGCGCCAGTAATAGTCGTCGTGGCTTTCGTTCTTCTCTCGCTCTAGAACCGTCGCCATCGCCGCCACCGCCGCCGCCACCGCCACCGCCACCACCGCCGTCACCGCCGTCACCGCCGCCGCCACCGCCATCACCGCCATCACCGCCGTCACCGCCGCCGCCACCGCCGCCACCGCCGGCACCGCCGGCACCGCCGCCGCCGCCGCCGCCACCGCCGCCTCCGCCGCCTCCGCCGCCTCCACCGCCTCCGCCACCACCACCGCCGTCACCGCCGCCGTCACCGCCGCCGCCGCCGCCGTCTCCGCTTCCGCCGCCACCACCGCCGCCCAAATTCGATCGCTCAGCCCGGGCGTCGCTTTGACAAGGGCATCCTTGATCTTCGCCTCGAGCGCTGCGATGTTCTTCCGCCGTATTTCCCGCGCTGCATCGCTCGCGGCTTCGAGCGCCTTGCTCGCCCGCTCGTAGCTCGCCGCGTCCACGATCTCCGGGAGCGCTCGCAAGGCGACCGCGTGCTCGGTGAGCTCTGGTGACTGGTCGAGCCAGAGGGGAACGATCTCTCGGAGCGACATGTCGAGCGCTATATATTCCCGACGCTGTTCCACGGCTTTCGTCGATCGCGTGCCGATGATCTTCTTCGCGAGCGGTAGTAGGTTTCGCGTCCGCATTTCGTCATCCGCGAATGCGTCGTTCGCTCGGATCCCGAAGGCCGCGATCCGGGGGCACGCGCACTGCGGGTTTGCAGAGTGTTCCTCTCCGGCGAGGAATGCGACGGCTTCCATGAGGCACATTCCGTCCTCGGGCGATTGGTGGCCGCCGCGCTTGAGGGTGAAGTTCTCGGGAAGTTCTCGGACGATCAGGGACGTCATGGGCAGTATCCTCCGGCAAAACCACGTTCTGGATCACCATATAGGCCAACGAGCCCTTCGGCCGGCGCCCAGATTTCCAAGAACGCCTGTACGTGTTCTGGTCGACCAGAACACGTATATTTCCGCTTCCCGTCGGGCCCAATCAAAGGCCCAGAAATGTACGCGATGTCGTCGCGAGTCGCAGCTTCGACCAACTCCCGTATCAGTGACTCGGCACGCATGTCGCGCACCGTGATCGGCGCTTGCGCACACCCATCACACACTGACCTAGCCCAGTCGTGGTCATGCGTATGTGGCATGTTTCCGACTGGGTTCAGTTCGATCAGCGGAGCTGCGTGGAGTGCAGCACGCGCGTTTGCGATGTCTGCTTCGACTGTCGCTTCCGGCCGCCGCTGAAAAGCAGCACGCTGCTTGACACGCCAGCGCATGAGTTCATCCGGATCGATACCCGGACACTCGCCTCGATACGCGCTACCGAGACAGTGGTCAGCCGCCGCAACGAGAACCAAGTCGTGGGGGATCTCTTCATGCAGAACCGCACACACCTGTCCCAGCGACGACGCTGTTAGGAATTCTCGCGGGGGACGGCCGAAGCCGGGATCACCGGGGCGATGGTGATCGATCGGAGTAACGCAGCATTGGAGGGACTCGTACGAGTAGTCCCCCCACGCACATTCCACGCGATACACCGCGCGGAAAATCTCCCCCATCCCTCCGGTGATGGACTCAGGACAAGCCGCCTGATAGGCGTTGTGCGGACGTACCCGCTGCCCGTCCTCGGTGAGCGCGTACTCGACGTGCTCACCGCACTCCCGCAGAAGGCGCTCGATCGCCTCCATTTCGGGGTCACTTGCCCCGAGGATCCAAATCCGAGGGCCCCGTAGATCAGGCGTGTTCATGAAGTTCTCCTTCGTCAGCCATTTTCATGATCAGGACTACGATGGCCCCGGCAAAAAATCCCCCGAGGTGGCACCCGAACGAGACATTTCCACCGCCTCCGAAAAAGGCATGCCAAACGTTGAGTCCGATGAACGCGACGACGAAGCCGAGCAGCCTGGGATGAAGAACGACGGCTACAGCCATGACTCCCGAAATGGCTCCTGAGGCACCTACGAGCGGCGCCACGGAGCTCGTGTTGACCAGAACATGCATCGCTCCGCCGAGGATGCCCGCAGCCAGGTAGAGGGCCAGGAAGACGAACCCACCGAGGAAGTCTTCGACGACAGTTCCGAAAACAGCCAGGCAAGCCATGTTGCCGACGATGTGGGTGAAGCTCATCGGGTCGTGCAAAAAGAGGCTCGAGAGGAAGTTCATGGGTTCCAGATGGGCTGGAATCAGGCCGTAAGCGTTGCAAGAACCAAAGCCGCCATTTGCGAGCTCGAGGGCGTAGGCGAGGAAATTCGCGGAGATGAGCGCGAGGGTGGTGAGCGGGAATTTCATGGTCACGAGGATAGACGTTCGTACCACTTCGGGTATTCAAAGGCAAGTTCTTTTAATCAGAAGTTGACATTGAATACCAGCGGCGTATGGTTCGTCACGATGCAGATGTACGAAGGCTCTAAGGTCACGGTGGCGTGATGAAGCAACGCTTGTTGAGTACCGAGATCAACGAACAGTTCGAGGTAGCTCTGGCGGTCTTGTCCAAGATTCGTGACAGCTTTTTCGAAGAAGAAAAATCTTCGTATGCGATTTTCGATGCCATTCGCATCTACATGGTCGCTGCCGCGGTTTTTTTAGAGCGAAACGAGATGAAGGGAACAGACGAAAATTTACGGGCTGTCTTGCACAACATGCTCAAGTTGGCTATCGACGATTTCCAGTTCAACGAACGTTTGCACGTTGGGTCGAAGGAAGGGTCGTGATGCCCTACTCGATCGGGGGAAGATCAGGAAGTTCACGAACGTAGTGAAAAGCCGTGATTGACATTTCAAACGAGCAAGAATCGCTCAAGCGTTTTTTGCTCACAGAAATCACCAAAGCAACCGAAGGAAGACAACCAATGCCGAAATCATCTCGAGACGCGCTGAACGCCAAAGGAAAGCGCGATGCTTTCATGTTCGATCCAGACGATCTCGTCCTGGTGACGAACGAGAAATCACCTCTTTTCGACGAACGCGTGCATCTGCCCGTGGACGAGAATCTCGTCCTGAACATGATGTTCGCCCCCGACGGCGTGCCGCAGGGAGTTCTCGAACCGGTAAGCGTCGTCAGGAACACGGAGACGGGCAAAATCGAGGTCGTCATCGGTCGGCAGAGGGTCAAAGCCGCCAGGGAAGCCAACAAGCGTCTTAAGAAGGCCGGTCTCGAATCAATCCGGGTACCTGGGTTGATTCAACGGACGACGGCGCACAAAGCGCTCGGCATGATCATCAGCGAGAACGAGCTCCGTCAGAACGACACGCCGCTCGGCAGGGCGAAGAAGGCCCAGCGCTACATTGATCTCGGTCGGGACGAGTCCGAGATCGCGGTGCTATTCGGGATTAGTAAGGCGTCGGTCAAGAACCTGCTGTCGCTCCTCGATGCGCCTGCGGCGGTGCGTAACGCCGTCGAGTCAGGCAAGATCACGGCTAGCGACGGGTACAAGCTCTCGAAACTCGAGCCGGCGGAAGCTAAAGAGAAGGTCGCGGAGCTCCAGGAGTCCGCGCCGCGAACGCCCGGGAAGAAGCGGAGTCGGAACGCTCGGAAGGCACGTGAGATCGTCGACGGTTCGAAACCGAAGAAGATCAGCGTGAAGGCCGAGAATGACGTTGCGACTGACATCGCGGCGTGGCTCGATCAGACATGGAAGGATGTGCCCGGGGAGCTTCTGAAGCAACTTCGAGCCGGGGAATGGAGGAAAGTTCGAAACTGACGCGAGCGGTTCGGTGATGCGCTCTCTTTGGGGAGCGCTCGATCCTTGAAAATTTAGCTTGGATTTGTTGCGAACGTGAGCGGATCTTGTGTAGCGGGGTGGTGTAAAAACCGAACCGCTCGCAAACCGTCTTTCAAGTGTTTGAAATTGCTGGTGGGACAGTTGGCGGGGAGCAACGCCTGCGGAGAGGCTTCGTTTCTTCGACTTCGCGGGTGCCCGATGTACTCCGAAACGCGTGCCGCGGAGCAACGCCTGCGGAGAGGCTTCGTTTCTTCGACGACTGAACTCGCCTGCCTCAACGCCTGGATGCAGGAGCAACGCCTGCGGAGAGGCTTCGTTTCTTCGACACCCACGGCGCCTGGCCCTCGGTCATCAGACTCTCGCGGAGCAACGCCTGCGGAGAGGCTTCGTTTCTTCGACCGGGATGCTCCAGGCTCCGGCAGCGCCTGCAGACTCGTGACACCACTCGGTCGAGGAGCAACGCCTGCGGAGAGGCTTCGTTTCTTCGACCCGGACGCTTCGCCGACCTGACGGAGCAACGCCTGCGGAGAGGCTTCGTTTCTTCGACACTGGCAGCCGTCGAAGGGAGCAACGCCTGCGGAGAGGCTTCGTTTCTTCGACGCGAGCTCGAAGCTGCCCGACGCATGCGTCGTTGGGAGCAACGCCTGCGGAGAGGCTTCGTTTCTTCGACGACGAGTTGCACCGGTCGAAGTCGCTCAAACGTCTGCGGAGCAACGCCTGCGGAGAGGCTTCGTTTCTTCGACGAGCGTGCCGTGCCAGCACTCGGAGCGCTTCGCTCGACGCGTCCGCGGAGCAACGCCTGCGGAGAGGCTTCGTTTCTTCGACACGGCCCGCTCTCGAGGTGCTCCGGGCGTCAGGAGCAACGCCTGCGGAGAGGCTTCGTTTCTTCGACCGGTACACGCCGTCGGCCTGCTTCGGAGCAACGCCTGCGGAGAGGCTTCGTTTCTTCGACTCGGAGCACTCCGCTCAGCGCCGCACTCCGGGAGCAACGCCTGCGGAGAGGCTTCGTTTCTTCGACGTATCGATCCGTTTCCGAGCGTCGTGCACGAGGTCGATGGGGAGCAACGCCTGCGGAGAGGCTTCGTTTCTTCGACCTGATCACGCCGTCGGCGCATTCGTTGCTGCGACCACGCTCGGGGAGCAACGCCTGCGGAGAGGCTTCGTTTCTTCGACGCTCCCTCACGCAGTCTCCGGAGCGGTGGCGACGGAGCAACGCCTGCGGAGAGGCTTCGTTTCTTCGACGGTAAGGTTGCCAGCGCCGAAATCATCGCGTCCGCAAGGAGCAACGCCTGCGGAGAGGCTTCGTTTCTTCGACAGGGTGTCGGCGACGCCCTCGTTCTCGGTGCGCCCCGGAGCAACGCCTGCGGAGAGGCTTCGTTTCTTCGACAATGCTCACGATGGCGCCAGCAACGCCCGGGGCTGAGGGAGCAATGCCTGCGGAGAGGCTTCGTTTCTTCGACGTCGAAGCATGGACCAGTCAACCACAAACTGTTGTGGAGCAACGCCTGCGGAGAGGCTTCGTTTCTTCGACAGCACCCTCGAGCCCCCGGAGCAACGCCCGCGGAGAGGCTTCGTTTCTTCGACCACTCGTGGAGCTTTTGCGAGCGCGCCCCTGCGAGGAGCAACGCCTGCGGAGAGGCTTCGTTTCTTCGACCTTCGTCGCGCGGCGGACTGATGCCTTCGACTCCAGGAGCACGATCGGATCCACCGCTATCGTGAGCGGAGCAACGCCCGCGAAGAGGCTTTGTTTCTTCGACATCAAGAACGGGATGGAGTTCTTCGACACCTCATACGCCTGCGAAGAGGCTTCGTTTCTTCGACCCGACTGGCGGGGATAACGCCCGCGAAGAGGCTTCGTGTCTTCGACATCAGCAGGTACGTTGCAAGTCGGTTCAAGGAGCGAACGGGAACTTGATTGCCCACGCCTTCGCTTTTTCGAGCCGATGATCCGCCTTCGGGCAGTTCGGGTACATTTCACCCGAATATCCGCAAAGTCCGACACCTGTTTGAAGGCTTTTGCGAGCGATGAAGAGTGCAGCTCGGATGCCGTTCTGTCGGTTCGTTACGTAGGAGCGACCGATGCGAGGATCGTCCACCCGGAGGGTGAACTTGCCACATGGACCAAGCCCCGGCTGAGTCACACCCTCCTCTCCTCAACCAGAAACCGTGTATGGAACGCCATTCGGGGTCGTTGCAGCGCCCGTCGTCGACCCAGGATGCCCAGGATTTGCCCGTCTCGTAGTAGGCGATGGAGACCAGCAAAAGGGCTGTGGGCATGGACGTCGTCTATGAGGGCATCCGGTTGACGCCCGCCCAGATCGCTGCCTCAGCGCGCCAAGAGGGCGTGCACGTGATCGGCCTGTCGATCCTGTCCGGCTCTCACCGCGAGCTGATCCCGGCGGTGCTCGACGCTCTGCATGAAGCCGGCGTCAGCGCGCCCGTCGTCGTCGGCGGGATCATCCCCGAGCAGGATGTCGCGCCCTTGAAGCAGGCCGGCGTCGCGGCCGTGTACACGCCTAAGGACTTCGATATCACCAAGATCATGCGCGACATCGTCGAGCTGGCCGGATCGAGCGCCACGAACGGCGCTGGCGCCGGCCCGAACGGCGAGCCCGAGGCGGGCGATGTGTCCGGGGGCGGCGCCGGCCCGACCGGCGAGCCCGAGGCGGGCGATGTGTCCGGGGGCGGCGCCGGCCCGACCGGCGAGCCAGGCAAGGCGGCCCAAGCGGGCTCGCCCAGCGTGGCGTGAGCTTCGAGGGAGCCGCGCTCGGCGCGAGGCTGCGCGGGCGCGACCTGAGCGCCGCGCCGGACACGCTCAACCTCCTGGAGAGCACGGCCTCGGCCGACCGCGAGCAGGCGGACGCCCTGCTACGAGAGGTCTCCCCCGCCTGGCTCGGGCACGAGCCTCCGGGTCACATAGTCGGCGTCACAGGCCCACCGGGAGCCGGCAAGTCCACACTTCTGTCAGCTCTGTTGAAGATCTGGCGACACGAAGGTTTCAGCGTCGCGATGCTGGCCGTCGACCCCAGCTCGCGCCGCTCAGGCGGCTCGCTCTTGGGCGACAGGGCGCGCATCGACTTCGACCCGGCCGACCCAAACGTCTTCATCCGGTCGACCGCGGCCGGCGAGCAGCTCGGCGGCCTGGCTTCGGGCACCCGGGCGGCAGCGCAGGCGTTGGGGGCCGCGTTCGACGTGGTCGTGATCGAGACGGTCGGGGTCGGCCAGGCCGAGACCGACGTGGCGGACGTGGCGGATACGGTCGTCGTGGTCGTGCAGCCGGGCGGCGGCGACGTCTTGCAGTTCTTGAAGTCCGGGATCATGGAGATTCCGGACTTGCTCGTCGTCACCAAGGCCGACCTCGGCCAGGTCGCGATGCGGACCCAACGCGACCTGACGGCCGCCCTGCGCTCACTCGGGGCGAGCTCGACCAAGGTGCTTGCCGTGTCCGCGTTGGCCCCGCCGCGGGGAATCGCCGAGCTGACCGAAGCTCTGGACGAGCACTTCACCGAGTTGGACCTCCCGGCGCGTCGCATACGCGCGCGCAGAGCGGCGGCGCTGACTGACTTCATGCGCAAGCGCGGCGAGCGCGGCTTGGAGGCGCTCGGCGGACGACGGGCGGCCGAAGCGGCCCTGGCAGGCATGGACTCCGGGGCCGACGTGCCGGCGCTCGTGGACGCACTCGAACAGCGGGTCGCAAGCTGATGGCGCGCGACCTGCTGACCATGTTCGGCGCGTTCGTGCTCGCCAGCCTCTTGGCGGGCCTGCTCGGGGCGATCAACCTCGGCACCGCCTTGGCGTTCGGCCAGATCGCGTTCGCGATCGCGACCGTCTATGTGATCCTCAGACGTTGACGCCGGCCGCGCCCGCGCACAACTACTGACACGAAGCCGGACGAGACCCCGATGTGGGGGCCGGGCGAGGGCCTTACGTTTGCGGTGGGATGCTTCGACTGGCGCGATTCTCGATCGAACGGCCCCGCGGTGCGCTGGCGGCATGGGTCGCGGTCGCGGTCGTCCTGAGCGCGATCGGGTTCGGCGTGGATCGTTCGCTCTCGCCCTCGATCGTGGTCGTTCCGGGCACCGAGTCGAGCCAGGCCCAGCACCTCTACGAAGCCCAGTTCGGGCCGGGTCAGCTCGTGCCGGTCCTGCTGCGGGCTCCGGCCGCCGACCTCACGCGGCTGGAACGTCAGGGACCGGTGCTCGTGCGCGCCCTTGCCGAGCGCCCGCACACGCGGGTCCTGTCGGCGTGGGACACCGGAGCAGCGGGCGCCGGTCTGCGCCCGTCGAGCGGCGCCCGGATGATCGTCGTCTCGGTCGACCGCCCGGAAAGCGAGGTCGTGGCCCATGACCAGCCCCAGATCGAAGCCTTGGTGACGCGCACGATCTCGAGACCCGTCCGAGCGAGCGTCACCGGGCAGGCCTCGATCGACCGCGCCCTGAAGGACCAGGCTCTGAGCACGACCCGCGGGGCGGAGCTGATCGCGATCGCGATCCTCTTTTTGGCGCTACTGATCGGCCTGCGCGCGCCCCTGGCGGCGCTCTTGGTCGCGGCCCTCGGGGCCGGGACCGTGCTCGCCGGCTTCGGACTGATGGCCCTGCTGGGCAAGGTGTTGGCAACCGACCCGATCGCCGTCGCCCTCGCTTCGATGACAGGCCTGGCCCTTGGGGTCGGCTGCGCGCTACTGATCCTCGACCGCTTCCACCAAGAGGAGCTGGCCGGCTTTCATCAGGAGCGGCTGGATGTCGAGGACGGCCGGCCCGCCCGCGGCCACCACGGCCCACTCGGCCGAGGCGGCCGTCGAGACACCCGCGAGGCGGCATTCGCCGCCTCCAAGGCGGTCGCGGGCACCGGCCGGGCGGTCCTGTTTGCGGGCACCGGCCTGATCCTGGCGCTGCTCCTGGCCACGGCGATCGCGCCGACCAAGATCCTCACCTCCCTGGGGATCGGGGTCTTGCTGTGCGCGGCGCTCGCCGTGGGCGCCGCGGTGGTGGTGATGCCGGCCGCGCTCGTGCTCTTCGGGCGCGATGTCGCGGTCGGCGGAAGCGCGCCCGCGGGCCTGGTGCGCGATTGGGATCGCCTGGTCGGGACCGGCGCGTGGGTACGCCGCAACGCCGTCGGCGCCGGCGCGGTGGCGACCGTGGCGCTGGCGCTGCTGGCCGCCCCGGCGCTGTCGCTGAAAACCGGCCCCCCCGGGGTGGAGCAGCTGCCCAACGGCAATTCGGCCCGCACCGCCTACGAACAGGTCGCTAAGACGATGGGGCCGGGGTGGCCCACCCCGTACGACCTGATCGTCGTGAACCCGAAGGGGCCGATCACCACCGCCTCGACCCTGGCGAAGCTCGAAGCGCTCCAGACCGAGATCGCGCGCGACCGGGCCGTGGTCTCGGTCGCGGGCCCGGGCGCGCTCAGCGCCCAGACCAAGCCGCTCGGCAAGCTGCCCACCTCTCTGCGGGAATCGAGCAAGCTCTTGACGGGCGGCAAGAAAGACCTCAAACGCCTGGCCGGCGGCCTGGGCGAAGCGGGCGCCGGCGCCAAGCAGTTGCGGGGCGGGCTCGTCGAAGCGACCACCGGCGCCGGCAAGCTGCACAACGGTTCCGGCGAAGCCCGTTCGGGGGCGGCGCAATTGCACGCGGGACTCGCGACGGCTCGCACCGGCTCAGCGGCCTTGGGCAAAGGGCTCAGCGAAGCGCTCGCGGGATCCAAGGCGCTGAAGGGCGGGGCCACCCAGGCGCTCGCCGGCTCGGTCGAACTTGCCAACGGCCTCAGCTCGGTGCACGCTCCGGCGGCGGAAGCGGTGCCCTCGCTCAAGCAGCTGGCGAGCCTGACCGCCCAGACCGACGGCACGATCGGAACGCTGCAAAACCAGGCGCAGGGCACAGCGGGCGAGGTCGCGAGCGCGATCGCGGCGCTCGAAAACATCGCCTCCGCCAAGAACGACCCCCACTACCAGGAAGCGCTCGTGGCGCTCAAGCGCGCCGGGGGCTCGGCCGGTGAAGTGGCCGGTGGGCTGACCGGTGTGCAACCGAGCGCCGCCGGCGCGGCCCAGATCGCAAGCGCGACGGCCACCAGGGACACGTTCCTGGCCAACGCGCTTGGCCAGCTCAGCAGCGGCGCGGGAGCGCTGCAGGCGGGCATCGCCAGGTTGCACGCCGGCAACGCCCAGCTGGCGTCCGGAATCGGCAAGCTCTCGACTGGCGGCGGCCAGCTGACGACCGGCCTGACCAAGCTGCGCAACGGGTCCGGTGAACTGGAAGCCGGGCTCGGCGCCCTGACCAGCGGCACGGGCGAACTGCAGAGCGGCCTGGCCGGCGGCGTGCAGCCAACGGGGCGGCTCGTCAACGGCCTCGGGCTGATGCAGGCCAGCGTGGCCAAGTTCAGCGGGAAGCTGCCATCGCCGAAGGAACTGGAAGAACTGAAACGCAGCTCCCCGGGCCTGTTCAATTCCGGCTACTTCCTGCTCGCCGCGGTCGCCGGCGCGCCCGCCGCGGCGAGCAACGAAGCGAGCTTCGCGGTAAATGTCGCGCGCGGAGGCTCTGCCGGCCAGATTGTCGTGGTTTCCAAATACCCGGCCAGCGACCCGCGCACGGCCAGGCTCGGCGAACGCCTGGAAGCCACGGCCCGCCGTTTCGCTAAAGCCAACCACCTGCAGGTCGCGCTCGGCGGCCCCGCCGGCAGCCTCGAGAACTACACGAGCGCCACCAACGCACGCCTGAAGTGGGTGGTCCTGACCCTCGCCGTCGCTCTGGCTCTGACGCTCGGAATCGCACTGCGCGCGGTGGCCCTGCCGGCGGTGGCGATCCTCTTCAACCTGCTGACCGCCGCCGCCACGTTCGGCGTCCTCAGCCTGCTGTTCAGCGGCTCGAACCCGCCGCTCGGCGGGCCCGGCTACATCGACCCGATGTCGATCGCCGGCATCTTTGCGATCGTCTTCGGCGTCTCCTTGATCTACGAGACCGTACTGTTGGCGCGCACACGCGAGGAGCTTGTGGCCGGCGCCGACGTCGACAGCGCCCTGGACACGGCCCTACGCCGCACGGCCGCGGCCAGCACCGGCACGGGGCTGCTGATGATCGCGGCGCTGATCCCGTTCGCCACCACCGGCCTGCTGCCCGTGCGTGAGCTGGGGGTCGGCATGGCGGTCGCGGTCGCGCTCGACGTGTTCCTCGTACGCCCAGTGCTCCTGCCCGCCGCGGTCGCGGTGCTTGGCCCGCGCGCTTGGTGGCCGACGAAGTGCGCACAAGTACGGAGGCCCAAGCCGCAGCGCGCCCCGATGAACGGCAAGGGCCCCAGCCATAGAGTCGAATCAGGAGCACTATCACGAACAAATGCCGAGGAGGCAAGACAATGAGAAAGCTGCTGAAGGTTTCTGGGGCCGTGATCGCGATCGCCGCGATGCTGGGTGCCGGCATCGCGCTGGCGAGTTCACAGTTCAAGCAGAGCGCAAAGATCACGTTGACCGCGACCAAGGCCGGCGCGTCTACAGGCTTTACAGCAGCTCTCGTCTCTTCGGACCCGGGTGCGCCCAACGCGCAGCCGCAGGCCCTGAAGACGCTGACGGTCACCTTCCCGACCGCCACCAAGTTCAACTTCAAGAGCACCGCCGTCAAGCAGTGCGCCGCCAGCCCCATCGAACTGGTCGCCACCAAGGGCGCCGCCTGCCCGGCCAAGAGCAAGATCGGGACGGGTACCGCCAACGCCAACGGCGCGCCCGTGTATCCGAAGATTCCCGAGACGGCGACCGTCTACGTCGGCAAAGGCAAGCTGCTCTTCCTGCTCGTGCCCGCCGGCCCCGTCGGCAGCACGATCCCGCTGGAAGGAAGCGTCTCGGCCAACAAGCTGACCACCCCCGTGCCGGCGCTCGCCTCGGGGGGCCTGACGATCGTGATCACCGAACTGAACCTCAAAGTCAAAGCGGTCGGGTCCGGCAAGCAGGCGTTCGTGACGGCCGGCCAGTGCAACGGATCCAAGTTCACCGTCAAATCGAGCTTCGCCTACTACACGGGCTCGCCCGTGTCGCTGACGAGTTCCTCGAAATGCGGCAAGTGAGGTAGGTGACGGTCATGGCCACAAACACGGTGGCACGCCCCACCACCGCCGGCCTACGTCCCGTCGCCGAACGCGTCACCGGCGCCGCCACGCTCGGACAGATGGTCCTGTCCACGTCCGAGCGTGGCGATGACGTCGCCCTGCGCCACCCGGCCCGGGGCGGCGGCGAGCGTTCGATCACCTATCGCCAGTTCGGTCGCCATGCGCGTGAGATCGCCCGCGGCCTGATCGCCATCGGAGTCGATGCCGGCGAGGTCGTGTCGATCCTGTCCGCCACCAGAGCCGAGTGGACGCTGTGCGAGGCCGGCGCCGTCTGCGCCGGCGCCGTCGTTGCTCCGATCTACGACACCAACTCCGCCGAGGAGTGCCGCCACGTCCTCTCCCACGCCGAAGCAAAGGCCGTCTTCTGCGAGAACAAGAGCCAGGTCGAGAAGATCCAGGCGATCAGGTCACGGTGCCCCCACCTGGAGCACGTGATCGTGATCGAAGGCCAGGCCACCGCGGACGCGATCTCCCTGGCCGAGCTGCGCCGTGGCGGACGGACGATCGAGGAAGAGGAGGTCGAGCAGCGTGTGCGCGCCACCCAGCCCGGCGATATCGCGACCCTCGTCTACACGTCCGGCACGACCGGACCGCCGAAGGGTTGCGCGCTGACCCACGCCAACTTCCTGGCGGCCACCGCCATGTATCGCGGCCAGCTCGAACTCGACGAGATCCAACCCGTCATCTACATGTTCTTGCCCCTTGCCCACGTCCTCGCCCGGCTCGCTCAGACGGTCGTCTTGGATGTCGGCGGGACGCTCGTCTACTGGAGCGGCAAGCCCGACCTGATCCTCGAGGAGGTCGCGCGGTGCGAGCCGACCCACTTCGTGGCCGTACCGAGGCTCTACGAGAAGCTGCACACCGGCGTGATCAGCGCGCTCGAGAGCCGCGACCCCATCTCCCGGGCGCTCTTCGCCTGGGCGCTCGAGGTCGGTCGCCGCGCGCGCAAGGCCCAGCGCGCCGGCAGGACGCTCGGGCCCCTTTCGGCCCTGCGCCTGGGTCTCGCCGAACGCGTCGGCCTGGCCAAGGTCAGGGCCCTGTTTGGGGAGCGCCTGCAGCTCGCGCTGGTCGGAGCCGCGCCGATCGATCACGAGCTGCTCGAGTTCTTCGACGCCTGCGGTGTGCTCGTCCTGGAGGGCTACGGCATGACCGAGAGCTGCGCGACCGCCACGCTGAACCCGGCCGCCTCGCCCCGTTTCGGCACCGTCGGCCAGGCGTTGCCCGCCAGCGAAGTGATGGTCGACGAGGACGGCGAAGTGCTGCTGCGCGGCCCCCACGTGTTCGCCGGCTACCACCGCGATCGCGTTGCGACCGCCGCTACGTTCGCCGACGGCTGGCTGCGCACCGGCGATTTGGGCACGCTCTCGCCCGACGGCTACCTGACCTTGACCGGGCGCTCCAAGGAGCTGATCATCACGGCCGGCGGCAAGAACGTGACGCCCGTCAACATCGAGAGCGCCCTGCGCGAGACCCGCTGGATCGCCGAGGCCGTCGTCTACGGCGACCGGCGCCCGTACCTCGTGTCCCTCGTAACGCTCGACCCCGACGAGGCCCTGAAGCTCGCCGAGCAGCTCGGGATCGAGCCGGACCCCGCGAGCATGGCCACCGACGAGCGGGTCCACGAGGTCCTGCAAGCGGATGTCGACGCCGCCAACGAGCGCTTCGCGCGGGTCGAGCAAGTCAAGCGCTTCGGGATCCTCGACCACCAGCTCACGCAGACCGCCGGCGAGCTGACACCCACGTTGAAGGTCAAGCGAGCCTTCGTTTATGAGCGCTACGCGGACCTCTTCGACGCGCTCTACGCCGAGTCTCAGCGATCCCAGCCAAAGCGGCGCCAGCCGAGCCCGGACTCACCATGAGCGCCGCTCACACGCCGCTCTCGCGCGCGGACACGGCCTGGCTGCACATGGACAGGCCCACCAACCTGATGGTCATCAACTCGGTTCTGCTGTTCGACGCGCCGCTCGCTTGGGACCGCCTGGCGGAGGTGGTTCGGACCCGCTTGGTCGCCGCGCATCCCCGTTTCCGTGAGCGCGTCGTCGAGAGCCGCCTGCCGATCGGCGGCGCCCACTGGGAGCCCGACCCCGATTTCGACCTGGCCCGCCACATGCACCGCCGCGGCCTGCCCTCGCCGGGGAACGAGTCCGCGCTGCAAGCCCTTGTCGGGGACCTCGCCTCGATACCGCTCGACCGGGACAAGCCGCTGTGGGACATGTACCTCATCGACGGTCCCCGGCCCGGCAGCGCCGTGATCGTGCGCATGCACCACTGCATCGCCGACGGCATCGCGCTCGCACAGGTAATGCTCTCTTTGACGGACCCCGTCGACGGGGCCGATCCAGACGGCGAGCACGCCGGGGCCAACGGGTACGCCAAGACGACCGAGCAAGCCAGGACGGACGGGTCAGCCGAGGCGTTCGAGCAGGGCGGCGAGCGCGGTGGCGAACCGGTTGGCGCACGCACCTCGCGCCCAGCCCGGGCCGCCTCCATCTCCTTCTCGCTCGCCCAGGCTGGGTTCGGCGCGCTCGGCGACACACTCTCGCGGGCCGGCTCACCGGTGACGAGCACCGTCAGCGCGACCCGCGATGCGACTGGCGTCCTCGCACGGGGAGGCCTGCGCACGCTCTCTCATCCCCGGCGCGTTCTCGACCTGAGCGACGGCCTCGCCGCCGATGCGCGCGCCGCCGCGAAGCTGCTGCTCACGCCGCCGGACGCACGCTCTGCCCTCAAGCACGACGCCGGCGCCGCCCGCGGCGTCGGCTGGAGCGGGCCGCTGTCGCTACCCGCTGTCAAGGAGATCGCGAAGGCTCATGGAGCGACGATCAACGACGTCATGCTTGCCGCCGTCAGCGGCGCGCTGCGCGGCCATCTGCGCGCCATCGGCGAGGAGCCGCACCCGATCAGGACAATGGTTCCCGTAAACCTCCGCCCCGTCGGTCCCGTTGCCGGCGAGGAACTCGGCAATCGCTTCGGCCTGGTCTTCCTGACGCTGCCCGTCGACATCGCCAGCCGCCGCGAGCGCCTGCGCGCGCTCAAACTTCGCATGGACGCAATCAAGAACTCGGCCGAGGGGCCCGTCTCTTACGCGATGCTCGAGGCCGCCGGCTCGACCTCGCCTGAGATCGAGCGCTTGATCATCGACTTCTTTACAGCCAAGGCCACCGCTGTCATGACGAACGTGCCCGGGCCGCGCCAGGCGGTCAGCCTCGCGGGTAGCCCTATGCGTACCGTGCTCGTCTGGGCGCCGACCGCCGGCAGCGTCGGCATGAGCGTCTCCATCTTCAGTTACGACAACCGGATCACCGTCGGCCTCCTGACGCATACCGCCCAGGTCCCTCGCCCGGGCGAGATCGTCGCGCGCCTGCACCGTGAGGTCGCGGCCTTGGCCAGGCTCGCTTCAGACGCCTGACCGGCAGGCCCGCCCGGCACCCGCACACTGGGGTTGCCGGTCCCGTGTCGTCTCTCTACGTTTTGAGTGTGCTCGCGCGCGCGTGTGGTTGAGCGCCTAGTCTTGGAAACGAAATGATCGTTCTGCTCTGCTTTGCCGTGCTCGCGGGCGCGGGCACAGCGCTGTCGCCGTGCGTCCTGCCGGTGCTGCCTGCCCTGCTCTCGGCGTCCAGCGTCAGCGGCCGGCGCCGACCTTTGGGGGTCGTCCTCGGCCTGACCGTCACCTTCACGGTCACGATCGTCGGCATCGCTTCGGTCGCCGGCGGCGTCGGTCTGGGCTCCGACTTCTTGCGCGATCTGGCCGTAGCCGTGCTCCTTGTGATGGGGATCGCGTTGCTCGTTCCCGAAGTAGCCGCCAGGGTCGAGGTCCTGCTCTCGCCGCTGGCGCGCTTCGGGACCGGCGCGATCGGGGATCGACGGGCCAGAGACGGCTTCGCTTCAGGCCTCCTCGTCGGGGCGGCCCTCGGCTTCGTATATACGCCCTGCGCGGGGCCGATCCTGGCCGCCGTGATCTCGGTCGGGGCGGCATCCGGGCGCAGCGTCGCCGTTGCGATCGCGTATGGACTCGGGTCGGGGGCTGTCCTCTTGGCATTGGCGCTCGGCGGACACCGGCTGGCCGATCGAGTCCGCCGCGCCGGCCGCGGCCTGGCTTTGCAGCGCACGCTTGGCGCCGTCATGGTCATCACGGCGGTCGGGATCGCGACCGAACTGGACGTCAACTTCGACCAGTACGTGGCCCAGCACATCCCTGAGGTCAATTTGACGGCATCTCTAGAGAAATCGGGGGCCGTTCAAAAAAGACTGCCCGAGATCACGGGCCGGGAACCGAGGTATCGGGCGAGCGTGAATACGCCCTCTGAGCCCGCCAAAGTCAGTCAGGCCAAGCTGTTGGCAGACGCCAAACACCTCAAAGACCTCGGGAACGCGCCGGAATTCAGCGAAACGGAGGACTGGTTCAACACCGGGTCAGGCGGACCCGAAGGCAGGCCACTGACGATGACCGGGCTCCGGGGCCATGTCGTACTGGTCGACTTCTGGACCTACACGTGCATCAACTGCATCAGGACTCTTCCTTACCTGAAGGCCTGGGACGCGGCCTACCGCAACGACGGCCTCACGATCGTCGGCGTCGAGACCCCAGAGTTCGAGTTCGAGCACGATCCAGGCAACGTCAAGAACGCGATCGAACAGTTCGGCCTCAAATATCCGGTCGTCCAGGACAACAAGATGGGCACCTGGAACGCTTACGGCAACGAGTACTGGCCGGCCGACTACCTGATCGACGCCTCAGGCCAGGTCCGTTACGCGACGTTCGGCGAGGGCGACTACGAACAGACCGAAACGGCGATCAGGGCCCTGCTGGCTGAAGCGGGCGCTCAGGTGGGCGCGATGAGCAAGCCCAAAAACGTGGTGACACCCTCCGAAGTGGCCACCCCCGAGACCTACCTCGGCACCGACAGAGCCCAGGGCTGGGTCAACGGCCCCGTCTCCGGCCTTCACGATTACGGGACCGGATCGCATCCAAGCTTGCAGCTCAACGACTTCGCTTACACCGGCACCTGGAACATCGCCGGCCAGCCCGCCGAAGCCGTCTCAGACGCCGGCCTCGAACTGAGCTTCAAGGCCAAGAACGCCTATCTGGTACTCAGCCCGTCCAGCAAAGGGGCCTCGACCGTGCAGGTGCTGCTCGACGGCCATCCGATTCCGTCGACCGAGGCCGGCGCCGACGTCCACGGCGGGGTCGTCACCGTCACCAGCCAACGCCTCTACTCGCTCGTCTCATTGCCCGGCGACGAGCAGCACCGCCTGACCTTGCGCTTCGCGCCCGGGGTCACTGGGTACGCGTTCACGTTCGGTTAGGGATCGGTCATACGACGCGCCACTGTCATCCCCACCTTGCTGAGCCCGACAGGCATTCGGGCGATCATCTAGGCTGTCAGGCTCGGTGACTATCGGCAAACCCTGGGGGGTTCTAGCAATGCACCTGAAGCGTAACCGGCTCGGTAAGGGCCTCTCTCGACGTAGAAGCTCTGTGATCGCGACCATGATCATGGTCCTTGGCGTGATCGTTGCGGGGCCGTCCGCCGTTCCAGCGGCCGCCGAAATACCAGCACACACCGACGTGCTGTTCGTGTTCGACACGAGCGGCTCCATGAGCGGCGAGCTCGAAGAAGCGAAGACAGACATCCTCACGGTCATGGAAGAATCGAGCGCGACGCTTCCAGACATGCAGTTCGGCGTCTCAGAAGTGCGTGACGATCCTTTCAGCGAAGAAGGCATTGCTGAAAACATCGAAAAAGCATGGAAGTTGGACCAGCCCATCACCGCCGATCGCGGCGCGGTGAAGACAGCGATCGAACCGCTGTTCGCCAGCGGCGGCGGGGACGGTCCGGAAGCCTACGGACGCGCCCTGTTCGAGGCGGACACCAATCCGAACGTCGGCTGGCGCGAAGGGGCCAAGCACGTAATCATCCTCGTGGCGGACAACGTTCCCCACGACAACGAACTCAACGAAGGGCTGCCCGAAAGCGAGTGGGTAGAGCCCAACTGGGACACCGGTGAAGAACTTCAGGGCCCATGGGGCATCCCTGGGACAGTGTGGCCGTCCGCTCCAAGTCACGACTTTCAGACCATCATGCGCCAGCTAAACAGTGATGGCAAGCCGCTCGAGTCGGTGGAGTTCTTCGGCGGCGAACACGGTTACCTGCCGTACTGGGAATACTGGGCCGGTCTTGCTGGCGGCAAGGCGCTCGACGGCGCGTCGGGAGAACTTGCGAGCAAGGTGACAACACTGATCAAAGAAGGCGCCACGACGCCGCTGCCGACCTGTCCGACCGGACAGGAACGCGGCCCCACGGGCGCGTGCATCGTCAAACCGACGCCCACCTCCCACCCGACCGCGACCCAGCTGATCTGCAACCTGATCATCGCGACCGCGACCGACACGTGCACGGCGACGGTCGGCGACGCGGCGCCCACTGGATCGACGAACCCGTCCGGCACGGTGACGTTTACGAGCGCCGGCGGCGGCGTGTTCGTGGCGGGCAACACGTGCGCTCTGGTCAACACGCCGCTGTCGGGCAACACGTCGAGCTGCTCGGTGCAGTTCTTGCCACCGACGACGGCGGTGGCGCCCACGATGACGGCGACGTATTCGGGCGACTCGACGCACAACTCGAGCAGCGGCTCGACCCATTACGGAACGGCCAGCTCGCTCGAAACGCTCGTCGATCTGTCTGAAGCTGGGACGATCCACATACCGGACGTCGAAATCCCGATCACCTGCCAGTTCCCGTGCGACGTTACCGGCAGCTTGCTGAGCGGCCCGGACCTCGGCACGATGAGTTCGGTGGCGAGCGTCAGCCTAGAAGCGGTGACGGCGCGCAAGCACGGTAAGCACAAGGCCAAACCCAAGCCGGTCCTGTTCGGCAAGGGTTCGCTCAAGCTGACGAAGCCGGGCAAAGGCAAGCTGATCATCAAGCTGACCCCCAAGGGCCGACACGCCCTCGGCCACGTCGGCGCCAACGGGGTGCGGCTGACCTTGAAGTACACGGTCACCACGCCGAACGGGACCCTGGTGACGACCAAAACCAAGGTCATTCGGCTGAAGCCGGCGCCCAAGCACAAGAAGGGCCACAAGAAGCATTAGGACGCTTCCAAGCACTGAGGGGCGCCGGGCGGCGCCCCTCAGTCGTTGCGGACCAGGCAGGACGGGGCCTCGGGGCCGGATGCCTACAATGAGCATCCATGGAGGGCTCAATCTCTGAGACGAGCGCCAGGAGCTGGCTGCGCTGCTACCGATGCTGGTCCCAGGACCTGGAGGTCCAGGTCCATTACGAGGGCATCCACAAGATCGACCCCGACACCGGCGAGCGGGCGGAAGTCGTTGACGAGCTGCAGGAGGCGGTCGTGCAGTGCCTGGACTGCATGCACGACCAGCCGCACCTAGGCTTCAACAACGGCAGGGTCGAACCGATCGAGGACCGCTGGGAGCGGATGATCGCGGGTACGCCGTGGGTGGCGTCGTGCACGGTCGCGGTCGACGCCGACGACGTCGAGAGCTGTTCGGGCCCGGAGGCCGGGGACGCGCTGTCATACGCCGCCTTCGGCGATTACGGCGTCAGGGAGTTCTTTACGCACGTCAGATTCCACAAGCATGAGGACGACGCCCGGATCATCGTGCACCTGCTGGTCGAGCTGTATGCGCGCTCGCTGGAGGAGGCGACCCAGGTCTTGGAGGACTCTGCGAGAGGCTCCCTGACGATCACCTCGCTGGCCGAGGAGTCGCGCCCGCCGGCAGCCGCCGGCGAAATGCACGAGCACGAATAGGGCGCCCTCGCGGGGCCGCCCAATCCGTCTGCCGTCTCAGCCGAGGCGCTCTTCGAGCGCCTTCAGCTGGGCTTGGATCTCAGCTGGGAGGTTCTCGAACTTGGCGAGGTGCTCGCGGAACTGGGGCAGCTGGGCCTTCCACTCCTCGGAGTCGATGCGCAACAGCTCGGCCATGTCATCGTTCGAGACGTCGAGACCGTTGGTGTCAATGCCATCGTCGCCGACCGGCGGCACGAAGCCGATGGGGGTCTGCTCAGCGGCGCCGTGGCCGGCACAGCGGGCGAAGACCCAGGACAGGACCCTCGAGTTCTCGCCGAAGCCAGGCCACAGGAAACGGCCGTCGGCGTCCTTGCGGAACCAGTTGACATAGAAGATCTTGGGCAGGACCGCGCCCTGGCGCCGGCCGATCGTGAGCCAGTGGCTGAAATAGTCGGCCATGTCATAGCCGCAGAACGGGAGCATCGCGAACGGGTCGAATCGCAGTTCGCCGACGTTGCCGGTCGCCGCTGCAGTCTTCTCGGAGGACATCGTGGCGCCCAAGAAGACGCCGTGCTCCCAGTCGAAGGCCTCGGTCACGAGCGGCACGACCGTCGAGCGTCGACCACCGAACAGGAACGCGTCGATCGGCACACCGGCCGGGTCCTCCCACTCCGGCGCGATCGCCGGGGTCTGGTCGGCGCGGACGGTGAAGCGCGCGTTGGGATGAGCGGCCGGCGTGTCTGAGTCGGGAGTCCAGTCGTTGCCGTGCCAGTCGGTCAGATGCTCGGGCGCCTGGCCGGTCAGGCCCTCCCACCAGACGTCGCCGTCGTCGGTCTTGGCGCAGTTGGTGAAGACGGTGTCGTGGCCGATCATCCGGACCGCGTTCGGGTTCGTCCGCTCGCCGGTGCCGGGCGCGACGCCGAAGAAGCCGGCCTCCGGGTTGATCGCGTAGAGGCGCCCGTCGGAACCGAACTTCATCCAGGCGATGTCATCGCCGATCGTCTCGACGGTCCAACCCTCGAGCGTCGGGATCAGCATCGCCAGGTTGGTCTTGCCGCAGGCGCTCGGGAAGGCGCCGGTGATGTACTTGACCTCGCCCTCAGGGGATGTCAGCTTGAGAATCAGCATGTGCTCGGCCATCCAGCCCTCGTCGCGAGCCATGACCGAGGCGATCCTCAGGGCGAAGCACTTCTTGCCGAGCAGTGCGTTGCCGCCATAGCCCGAGCCGTAGGACCAGATCTCGCGCGACTCAGGGAAGTGGACTATGTACTTGTTCTCGGCGTTGCACGGCCACGGCACGTCTTCGATGCCGTCGGCCAAAGGCATGCCGACCGAGTGCAGGCACGGCACGAACTCGCCTTCGGAGCCGAGCGCGTCCAGCGCCCCCTGACCCATTCTGGTCATGATGCGCATCGAGACGGCCACGTACGGCGAGTCGGTCAGCTGGACCCCGACGTGGCTCTTGTCGGATCCGAGCGGGCCCATCGAGAAGGGCACCACATACATCGTGCGTCCTCTCATCGAGCCTTCGAACAGGTCCGTCAGCGTGGCCTTCATTTCGGCCGGGTCGCGCCAGTTGTTCGTCGGGCCGGCTTCGGCCTCGTTCGCGGAGCAGATGAACGTCCTGTCTTCGACCCGCGCCACATCCCCGGGATCGGACAGCGCCAGGTAGGAGTTCGGCCGCTTGGCGTCCGCCAGCTTCTCGAACGTGCCCGCCTCGACGAGCGTCTGGCAGAGGCTGTCGTACTCCTCGGCAGAGCCGTCGCACCAATGGATCTCGTCGGGTTCGGTCAGCGCCGCCACCTCCCCGACCCAGCTCAGCAGGCGCTCGTTGGTGGTGGGGGCGGAAGCGGTCGTGTTCATGGCTCGGTTGCGACTCCTCGGTTCGTCGTCTAACGGCGCGCGCCGGTCTCTCCAAACGCGGCTGCCGGACCCTGAAATGGCGCCCGGGAACGGAAAAACGCCCGGTAGGGCGGTCCAGAAAGCCTAGCGTATGGGCTACTCGACGTTCCCTTCCGCCTCGGCGGGGCGGGCGGGGGTCGGATCTTCTCGCCGGGGCACCAGCACGAGCCGCTTGAACTCGGCGACCAGGACGCCGTCCTGGTTGAGGACTCTCGTGTGGACCTTGACCGTGCCGCGGTCTGGCTTGGACTGGGACTCGCGCTTCTCCAAGACCTCCGACTCACAGAACAGGGTGTCGCCGTGGAAGACCGGCGCCGGGTGCTTGAGTTCTTCGGTGGCGAGGTTGGCGATCGCCTTGCCGGACACGTCGGAGACCGACATGCCCAAGGCCAGCGAATAGACAAGTGGCCCGACGACGACGTTGCGGCCCTGTTGGGACTTCGACGCGTAGACATCATTGATGTGCAGCGGATGATGGTTCATCGTGATCAAGCAGAACAGGTGATCGTCGGCCTCGGTGACGGTCTTGGCGGGCCAGTGCTTGTAGACGTCCCCGACTTCGAACTCCTCCAGGTAGCGGCCATACGGGTGGGCGCCTGAGGCCTCGCGGGCGGCCTGGTCGGTCTCGACGGTCTCGGTGGCGGTGTCGGTCATGTTCGGTCGGTGTCTCCTGTTGGTTGTCTTCTCGAAAGGGGTGCCGCGCGTGTGCACGCGCGCGGCAGGCCCGTTTCGATGAACATTAGTGCGCGCCGCCCAACCGCTACGGTTCAGGGACAGGGAAAGACACGAGCAAACCGCAAGGCCACGCTCCCTGGACCGCCATCTGGCGGCCCCCTGAGAGCAAGGCCCGGTAGAGCCGGGTCCTACAGCGGACCGAACCTAGACAGGAGAAGAACGAGACTTGCGAAACCCACGAGACTTCTTTGAGCCCCTCGCCATCGACGCTCCGCGGCCGGCGCGGGAGATCCCGTTCAAGCCGTCCCGGATGATCCACTTCATGGACTTTTCGAACCCGAAAATGGTCGAGAAGACGCCGGATCTGGCCGCGAAGGTCGACATCTTGCTTGGCAACCTCGAGGACGCGGTGCCCCTCGACAAGAAGGAGGCGGCACGAGAGGGCCTGATCAAGGTCGGCAAGGAGATGGACCTCGGCGAGACGGCCCTGTGGACGCGGGTCAACGAGCTGGCCTCCCCGTACTTCCTGGACGACATCACGCAGCTCGTCGGAGAGATCGGCGACAAGCTCGAGGTCATCATGATCCCGAAGGTCGAGGGGCCGTGGGACATCCACTACGCCGACAGGCTGCTCGCGCAGCTGGAGGCCAAGGCCGGACTGGAGCGCCCGCTGCTGATCCATTGTGTGCTCGAGACCCATCTCGGCGTGGCAAACCTCGAGGAGATCGCCGCGGCCTCGCCGCGCATCCAGGGCATGAGCTTCGGTCCCGCCGACCTGGCGGCCTCGCGGCGCATGAAGACGACAAGGGTCGGCGGCGGCCATCCCGGCTACCGCACCATCGCCGACCCCGATCCGGATAACCCGGACGCCCCGAGGCCCAGCTATCAGCAGGACCCGTGGCATTACTCGATCGCCAGGATGGTCGACGCCTGCACCGCCGTCGGCGCGCTGCCCTTCTATGGCCCTTACGGCGACATCAAGGACACCGAGGGCTGCGAAACCCAGTTCAGAGCCTCGTTCCTGCTCGGCTGCGTCGGCGCCTGGTCGCTGCATCCGGCGCAGATCGCGATCGCCAAGAAGGTCTACTCGCCCGACCCCGACGAGGTCGCGTTCGCCAAAAAGGTGATCGCCGCGATCCCCGACGGCAGGGGCGTGCACATGATCGATGGCAAGATGCAGGACGACGCGACCTGGAAGCAGTGCCAGGTCATGGTCAAGCTCGCCGAAATGCTGGCCCGCAAGGACCCGGACCTGGCCGAGGCTTACGGGCTGGCGCCCACGGCCGTCTAGCGCCGGGCGTCAGCCAACGCGGGCCGGCCCTCGAGCTGCACGCCGGCCTCGCTTAAGCCGGCAAGTCGACGAGCGGGTTGCGTACGCGCAGTTGCGGATACCAGCCGAAGTCGCCGTCGGTGCTCCACAGCTCGGATACCCCGGCCGCCAGACAGACCGCCGCAATCCGGGCGTCGTGGACCTTGCGACCTTGGGGCCGTGCGGCCGCGATGAGAGGCCGCAGCTGCTGCCAATGGCCGGGCATCTCGCTGAGCAGCCGGGCCCCGGGCGTGCCGATCCAGGCGTCCAGCGCGGCAAGCGCGGCGTCGATCTGCGGCTCACGCCAGCGGCGGCCATCCGTGAGCACCGAGTAGAACTCGCCGGCGACGATCCACGGCAAACCCCACGAGGACTCTGCCACTAGCCGGTCCATCACCGTGAGCGCCCGCTTGTGCAGAGGCGAGGACTCGTCGTAGGCGTAGACCAGGATGTTGGTGTCGACGGCGATCAAACGCGATCGCTCATGTCGTAGACGGAGTCGAGGATGGCGTCCCAGTCGTAGGGATCGACGCCGGGCAGCGGCTCCAGCCGGCCTGTCACCGGTTTGAAGGCCGGGCGGGCGGACGCCTCCGGCTCGCTCAGAACCATTCGCAGACCCTGCTCTACGAGCGCCCGAAGCGTCGTCTGTTCGCGGCGCGCGCGCTCCTTTGCCTCCATCAGCAAGCCAGAAGCAATATCTATTGTTGTCTTCACCCATATAACCATATCACTTCCCGGACCGTCGAGTTGGGGGAGCTTGGTTGGAGGCCCACGCGACTGACCGCGCGTCATCGATCGGGCGCCTCCATATAGGGTTCCGGCCGCCAATGCCCAAACGGGACACCGAGATATGAGGTTCTTCGAGTTCGAGGCGCGGGAGGTCGTCAAGCGCGCCGGCATTCCCGTCACCGACTACGGCTTCACGGATGATCCCGCCGAGGCCGCCGAGATCGCGCGGCGGATCGGCGGGCCGACCGTGATCAAGTCGCAGGTCCTCTCGGGCGGCCGGATGAAGGCCGGCGGCGTCAAGTTCGCCGACACGCCTGAGCAGGCCGAAGCCTACGCCGCGGACATCCTGAAGCTGGAGATCGGCGGGCACATGCCGAGGGGCGTGCTCGTGGACCCCAAGGCGGAGGTCGAGCAGGAGTACTACGCGGGCGTCGTCTGGGACGGCGCCGCCAAGAAGCCGTTGATGCTGTTCAGCGACATGGGCGGCATCGACATCGAGCAGGTCGCCGAGGAGCACCCTGACCACGTCGGCCGCGGCCACTTCTCCACGCTCGAGCCATTCTCGGACTTCCAGGCCAAGCAGGTCATCGCCGCCGCCGGCGTCACCGGCAGGGCCCTACAGCGCGCCACCCCGGTGCTCGCGCGCCTGGCCAAGCTGTTCCTCGACAACGACATGACGCTCGCCGAGATCAACCCGTTGGCGGAGCTGAAGGACGGCTCGTTCGTCGCGCTCGACGCGCACATGGAGATGGAGAACGAGGGCATGCCGCGCCAGAAGGCCCTGCTCGAGACGCTGGGCATCGGCGCGGAGGAGGGCACCCGCGAGGGCCACGCCCCGACCCCGTTCGAGGAGGCCGTCAAGGCGATCGACGCCGCCGATCATCGCGGCGTCATCCAGGGCAAGGACACTGGCTTTGACGGCAACATCGGTCTGGTGATCGGCGCCGGCGGCGGCTCGCTGACGCTCACCGACGCGGTGCGCCAGCAGGGCGGCAGGCCCGCCAACTACTCCGAGATCGGCGGCAACCCTTCCGTCGCCAAGGCCCGCGGCCTGGCCAAGGAGGTCCTCCAGAAAGACGGCGTCGAGAAGATCGCCGTGATGATGTCGATCGTTTCGAACACGCGCGTAGACATCGTCGCGCGCGGCGTGATCAAGGCCTGCCTGGATCTCGGCAAGGATCCCGGCGAGACGATCGCGATCTTCAGGATCCCCGGCGCCTGGGAGGAGGAGGGCTTCAAGATCCTCGACAAATACGGGATCGAGTACTGCGACCGGTCGGTCTCGTTGTGGGATGCCGCCGGTAGGGCGGTCGCCAAGATTCAAGGGACCGCGGCATGAGCATTCTGATCGACCAGGACACGACCTTCATCATCCAGGGCATCACCGGGCGTGAGGCGGTCAACCTCACGCGGGAGTGCTTGGACTACGGCTCGAAGATCGTCGGCGGCGTCACTCCCGGCCGCAAGGGTCGCGAGGTGCACGGCGTGCCGGTGTTCGACACCGTCGAGCAGGTCGTCGAGCACAACGGCGGCGCGGTCCCCGACGGCTCCGTCGTCACCGTCCCGCCCGCGGGCACGCGCGACGCGGTGTTCGAGGCGCTGCATGCCGGCATCAAGACGATCGTCGTCGTCACCGAGCGCATCCCGAGGCGCGACGTCGCGATGATGGTCGAGCTGGCCGACGCCAAGGGCGCGCGGATCATCGGGCCCAACTGTCTGGGTGTTATCGTCCCGGGCGTCGCCAAGATGGGCGGCATCGGCGGCCCGGCACGTAACGCCGCGGTGGCCTATCAGCCCGGCGCGGTCGGCGTGATGAGCCGCTCGGGCGGCATGACCACGGAGATCTCATCGACGCTGACGGCCGCTGGACTCGGCGTCTCCACGGCGGTCTCGATCGGCGGCGACGCGATCATCGGCTCGACCTACGCCGAGCTGATGCCCTACTTCGAGGCCGATGAGCAGACGCAGGCGATCGTGATCTATACCGAGCCCGGCGGGCGCATGGAGGCCCAACTGGCGCAGTGGGTCAAGGACAACGACTCGCGCCTGCCGATCGTCGCGTTCATGGCCGGCAAGTTCATGGACGACGAGGAGATGCAGGGCATGTCGTTCGGACATGCCGGCACGATCGTCGAGGGCATCCAAGACAGCGCGACCGAGAAGATCGCCCGCCTGGAGGCGGCCGGCATCCCGGTCGTGCAGCGGATCGACGAGATTCCCGACCTCGTCAAGGCCAAGATCGCGGAGAAGGCCGGTGCGGCGGCATGAGGGTCGACGGCACGTTCATCGCGGTCGAGGTCGACGACACCACGGCGACCGATCCGGAGCTGGCGCGCAAGCTGACGGAGGCCTGTCCGGTGGACATCTTCGCCGTGCGATCCGACGACGGCGGGTTGGCCCTGGTTCAGGACAACGTTGACGAGTGCGTGCTCTGCCGGCTGTGCCTCGACGCCGCGCCGGAGAACGCCGTCAAGATCATCAAGCTCTACGACGACTCCGCCGTCCTGGCCTGACACCGAGTTCGAAGCGGGCCGCCGGGTACCGTATCCTGTCGCTAGAAGGCTTCTAAGGCGAAGATGAACGAAAACTTCTCACTGATCGTTATGTGCCTGTTCCTGCTGGCCTCTTTGGCGTTCTTGGCCCAGCAGCTAACGTCGTATCACTAGTAGACGCGCTTCAAGCCTGGCGCAAGGCAGCGTCCTCAGTCGCTGATCAGCCCTACGCGTGCTTGGCCTTGCGGGTGCGCTGGCGTTCTTGGTGTTTGTCGACGACGTTGACGATCAGTTTGATGTACTGCTCAGGGCCTGTAGCCTTGGCCTGGCCGTAGGTGAACGCCTCGACCCAGTCGGGGACCTTGGCCTCGCGGGCCATCACGTTGAAGAACTCGCGCCTCATGTCGACCCTTATGCGGGCGTCGGCGGCGGGACCGCGGGTAACTTTGCGATCCGGCATCTCCAAGCGGAACTGCTGAACGTCACCGCGTCCGCGCAGTTCAACGCCGACGATCAGCTTGATCGGCTCGAGGGCCGGCACTTCTTCGACGAACCTGCGCACCGCGAGTTCGATCAGGGCCTTGGCGTCATCTGCCATCGCTACAGCTCCTCTCTGCACTTTCGAGAACCGCCCTGCGCCCGCCCCGGGCCCGGCGCAAGCCGCCTGATAATCGACCGGTTCAGATTTTATGACGTTGCAGCAGCTTGCGCCCGATCACCATGCGCTGGATCTCGGACGTGCCCTCGCCGATCAACAGCAAAGGCGCGTCGCGGTAGAGCCGCTCGATCTCATACTCCTTGGAGTAGCCGTAACCACCATGGATGCGAAACGACTCCTCCACGCAGAAGCGCCCGGCCTCTGACGCGAACAGCTTGGCCATACCGGCCTCCAGGTCAGAGCGCTCGCCGGCGTCCTTCAGGCGCGCCGCCCGCAACGTCAAGAGCCTGGCCGCATCGACCTGGGTGGCCATGTCGGCGAGCTTGAACTGGATCGCCTGGTGCTCGGCTATCGGCTTGCCGAACGTCTTTCGCTCTTGGGCGTATTTCAACGCCAGCTCGAGCGCCCGCTGGGCGATGCCGACGCCGCGCGCGGCCACGTTCACGCGACCGACCTCCAGGGCGTCCATCATCTGGGCGAAGCCCTTGTTCAGACCGGCGTCCTCTCCGCCGAGGATGCGATCGGCCGGGCAGCGGTAGCCGTCGAAGACCAGCTCGGTCGACTCGACGCCCTTGTAGCCGAGCTTCTTGATCTTCGGCGGCACGTTCAGGCCGGCGAGAGGCCCCGTGTTCTCGCCCACACCGGGCTCTTTCTCGGCGATGAAGCACGTGAAGCCCCGGTGCCTTGGGTCCGCCTCCGGGTCGGTCTTGACCAAGACGAACACAAGCGAAGAAAGCAGGCCGTTCGTGACCCACATCTTCTGGCCGTTGATCTCATAGAGGCCATCATCGCCCTTCTTGGCCGACGTTTTGATCGCCTGCACGTCCGAGCCCAGCTCGGGCTCTGACAACGAGAAGGCCGCCCTGATCTCGCCGGTCGCCATGCGCGGCAGGTAGTGCTGCTTCTGCTCGTCGGTGCCGAACTTCATCAGCAGGTAAGAGCCGATGAAGTGGGTGTTGATCACGCCCGAGATCGAGATCCAGCCGCGCGAAAGCTCCTCGACGATCATCGCGTAAGTCGTCAGGTCGAGGCCCATCCCGCCGTACTCCTCGGGGATTGTGACCCCGAACAGGCCCAGCTCCTTCATCTGCTCGACGATCGGCTCCGGGAAGGAGTCCTCGTGGTCGAAGTGCTCAGCTTTCGGCAGGATCTGCTCGTCAGCGAACTGCCTGACCATCTCTGTGATTGCGCGCTGCTCTTCTGTCATCTCGGTGTAAGGCTCGGCGGCTACGGCCATTCGCTCGCTCTCCAAAGGTCGCTCCGGTTTTCTTGTCCCAGCAGAATACCTGGGCCGGGTGGCCGGCCGACTGAGGCCGGCCAGGCTGGCAGACTTCGGCCGCGATGCCAACCATCCGTTACGACCGTCCGGCGCCGTGAACTTCGCCGGCGAAGTGCTCGACAGGCTGCCGGCCGACGGCTTGGCGCTCTTGGAGCTGACCAGCGAGGGCTCCCGGCGAGAGTGGACGTTCGGCGAGATGGCAGAGCGCGGCGCCTGTCTGGCGGGCTCGCTGCGCGCGCGCGGCATCGACCGCGGGGACGTCGTGATGATTCTGATCGGCAACAGGCCGGAGTGGGCGCTCTCGATGTGCGCCTGTTTTCGGATCGGCGCCGTGGTCCTGCCCTGCACGGAGCAGCTACGCGCCAAGGACTTGCGCCTGCGCATCGAGGTCGCCAAGCCGTCTTTGATCGTCGCCGACGAGCGCAATCGCGACGAGCTGCGGGACGCGCTCGCGTCCAGCGACGCGCCCCCTGAGGTGGTGCTCGTGCCCGACGAGACCCTGTTCGCGGCCGACCCCGCGCCGGCGGTCGAGCTTGACGAAAGCGAGCCGTGCCTGATCACGTTCACGAGCGGCACGGCCGGCGAGCCGAAGGCGGTCTTGCACGCCCAGCGCTACCTGCCCGGCCAGCGCCTGCAAGCGACTCACTGGCTTGATGCCAAGCCGGGCGAGCTGGTCTGGTGCACGGCCTCCTCGGGCTGGTCGAAGTCAGCCCGCAACGTGTTCATCGCACCGTGGTTGTCCGGGGCCAGCGCCCTGTTGCACGACGCCAGGTTCGACCCGGCCGAGCGCTTGGACCTGCTCGAGCGCGAGCGAGTCAACGTGCTGTGCATGGCGCCCACCGAGTACCGGGTCATCGCCGCCCGCACGACCCTCAGGCCCCTCCCCTGCCTGCGCACGATGGTCGCCGCCGGCGAGGCTCTGAACCCCGAGGTTTTGCACGCCTGGCGCGAGGCGACCGGCCTAACCATCCGCGACGGCTACGGTCAGACCGAGACCGGCCAGATGACCGGTATGGCCCGCGACGAACCGGCCCGACCGGGATCGATGGGCAAGGCGCTGCCCGGCATTTCGCTGGCCGTGCTCGCCGACGCCGACGCCGACGCCGGGGAGACGCCAGCAGAGCCGGGCGCCGCCCGCGAGCTGGTTGCCGACCCGAGGACGGTGCCGACCTTCTTCTTGGGCTATATCGGCGAGGATGCCGTCCGTGACGAGGATGGCGCCTGGCGGATCTGCGATCGCCGCGAGGCCGGGCCGTGGCGCACTGGCGACAGGGTGCGCGAAGACGACGACGGCTACCTCTGGTTCGAGGGCCGCTCTGATGACGTGATCGTTTCGGCCGGCTACAGGATCGGCCCGTTCGAGGTCGAGTCCGCGCTCGTGTCCCACCCGGCCGTGGCCGAGGCGGCGGCGGTCTCGGCGCCTGACGCCGAGCGGGGCGCGGTCGTGCGTGCTGTCGTCGTGCTGCGCGACGGCCATACCGCATCGCCCGGGCTCGCCAAGGAGCTGCAAGACCACGTCAAGCGCGAAACGGCTCCTTACAAGTATCCGCGCATCGTCGACTTCGTGGACGAGCTGCCGAAGACCTCATCCGGCAAGGTCAAGGCGAGGACAGCTGAGGGCGGCTCAGCGAATTGATGATGCTGTTCAGGCAGCCACCGCGGCAAGCTCGGTTTCGCGGTCCTTCGTCTCCTGCCGCGCCGCGCGGGCCGGCGGGCGCAACACGAGCAGGGCGATGATCACGCCCAGCCCGACCGCGACCGCCCCGACGACGTAGGCCAGGTGATAGCCGCCGGTCAGCGCGCTAGCCAGCGTCTCGCCGCTCGCGGTCAACGACTTCGTGTGATCGGTCGCGATCGTGCCGAGCGTCGCCAAGCCGATCGCGCCGAACAGCTGCACCGATACGTTGATGATCCCGGACGCCAAGCCGGCGTCTTGGGCAGGCGCGTCGGACATGCCCATGATCAACAGCGGCAAGAACGAGGCGCCGGCGCCGAGGCCGAGGACGGTGAAGGCGACGAACAGGCCCGGCAGATAGTGCGCGTGCACGCCCTGCCCGGCAAGCAAGACCAGGCCGGCGACGATCCCGATCAGCCCCGCCGCCAGCACTCGCAACGGGCCGAAGCTCTCGACCGCCCGTGCCGAGACGCCCATCGACAGCGCCGCGATCGCGAGCGTCAGCGGCATGAACGCCAAGCCCGTGTCGATCGCGTCGTAGCCGAGCACGCGCTCCAGATAGAGCGAGCCCAAGAAGAACGCCGAGAACATGCCCGTCACGAGCAGGCCTCGCACGATGCTCGACCCGATCAACATGCGCAGGCGCAGGATGCGCAAGGGCATGATCGGGTTGGCCACGCGAGCCTCGACCGCGAAGAACGCCCCGAGCAGGACAACCGACGCGGCGCCCGCACCCATAGTCCTCGCCGAGAGCAGGCCGTATTCGGTCGACTTCACGATCGCGAACGCGCCGAGCATTGTCGCCAAGGTGATCAAGATCGAGCCCGCCACGTCCACGCCGCCGGCCAGCCCAAGCCCTTCGTTCTCATCGATCAAGGCCGCCCCGGTCAGGAACGCGACGACACCGATCGGGACGTTCACGAAGAAGATCCAGTGCCAGTCCAATGACTGCGTCAGGGCGCCGCCCGCCAGCAGCCCGATCGAGCCGCCGCCGGCCGACACGAACGCGTACATGCCCATCGCCTTCGCCTGCTCGGCCCGCTTCGGGAACTCGGTCACGATGATCGCCAAGATCACCGACGAGGCCACGGCGCCGCCCACTCCCTGCAGGAAGCGCGCCGCGATCAACATCGTCTGACTGTCGGCGACTCCGCACAAGATCGAGGCCGCCGTGAACAGGACGAGCCCCGACAGGAACACTTTCTTGCGCCCGATCAGATCGCCCATCCTGCCCGCCAGCAACAGAAAGCCGCCGAACGTGATCAGGTAGCCGTTCATCACCCAGGTCAGGTTGCTCTGCGTGAAGTGCAGGTCGCGCTGGATCGAAGGCAAGGCGACGTTCACGATCGTCGCGTCCAAGACCATCATCAGCTGTCCCAGGCACAGCACCGCGAGCGCTATCCAGCGGCGGCGCTCGGCGTTTCCGTGTTCGGTATGGCCGTGTTCGGTGTTAAAGACGGTCATCTGGCGTGTCCTTTGGTCGCGGATGGGCACACCATAGCATGGATCATCAATGATCCAAGGATTATCTACAATAAATTTATGGTCGCTGACGGTTTGATGATTGATGCTTGAATGAAGATTGCTGCTGCGATGAGGTATAAACTGAAAACATGACCAAAGCCAGAGGACCTGAACAGGACCGCGCTCCGGGCTCGGCGGTGCTGCTGAGCAGGCTGGCCAAGCAGGTTTACCGGCGCTCGAACGAGGAGCTGCTGGGCATGCATCTGCGCCATCTGGTCGCCCTCAGCTACGTAAACGATCACGACGGCTGCCCCCAACAGGACCTTGCCGACGCGTTCTGCATGGACGCCAACAACGTCGTGCTGTTGCTCAACGAGTTGGAGCAGCTCGGGTATGCCGCACGCTTGCGCGACCCCCACGACCGGCGCCGCCACCTGGTTCAGATCACGCCAGCCGGCCGCAAGGCTCTGAGCCTCGCCGAGCGCGCCCAAGCGGCGATCGAGGACGAGGTGCTGGAGGCCCTGGACCCCCACGAGCGTACGACCTTGCGCGAGCTGCTCACCCGCGCGCTGCGCAGCATCGAGCCCGCCGATGGCCACACCGCCGGCGAGGCCATCAGCGACCCGGCCAGCGAGGATAAGACCGGCGACCATCCCGCCGACATCGGCGCCGGCGAGACCGAGGCCGGCCTTTACGTCAAGACGACAGCGTCGATCTCGACCTGAGCCCCCAGCGGCAGTCCCGCGACCTGGACCGTCACGCGCGCGGGCGGGTCAGCAGCCGTAAAGAACGAACCGTAGACCTCGTTGACCGCCGCGAACTCGTTCAGGTCGGTCACGTAAACGGTCAGGCGCACCGCCCTGGACAGCGACGTGCCGGCCGTCTCGCACACCGCCTGCAAGTTGAGCAGGCACCGGCGCGCCTGCTCGCCGACGCTCTCGCCGGCCAGTTTGCCCGTCGCCGGGTCGAGCGGGATCTGGCCCGAGCAGAACAGCAGGCCGCCCACCTCGACAGCGTGACTGTAAGGGCCGACCGCAGCTGGCGCGCCCGGCGCATTGACGATGTGGCGCTTGGCGGCGATCGGCGGACCTTACCGCACCGCGCTCGCCTGACGATCGGCTAGATTCAAGCTGTGCGACTATCAACTCGGGGGCCGGCGACGGTTGCGGCGCTGCTCGTGGCGAGCGTCATCGCGGTGATAACGCTCGCAGTCGCCGCCGCCGCCGCGCAAGCCCAGATCGCGTGGGCGCCATGCGGCAACTCCAACGACTATGCCTGCGGGCACCTGACGGTGCCCCTCGACGAGGGCGGCGCCGCGCCCGGCCAGATCACACTGGCGATGCGCAGGCACCGGGCGCCCGTCGGGGAAGCCCGCGAAGCCGTGATCGCGCTCGCCGGCGGTCCGGGCCAAGCGGCACTGCCGTTCTCAGAAGACTTCACGCATCTGCTCGGGCCGATCATGAACACCCGCGACCTGGTCGTATTCGATCAGCGTGGCATCGGTCTCTCCCATCCCCTGTCCTGCCACCGCTTCGAAGTCGGCGAGACCGGCCCCCCGGGCCGGCAGATCTCAGAATGCGCGAGCCAGCTCGGCCCCGAAAGGGCCTATTACACGACCGCGCAGACCGTCGCCGACATCGAGGCGATCAGACGCGCCGGCGGCTATCAGAAGCTCGTGCTGTACGGGACCTCTTACGGCACCAAGGTCGCCGAGCTATACGCCCAGACATATCCCGAACACGTCTCTGGGCTCGTGCTCGACTCGGTCGTGCCGCCAAACGGGCCCGAACCGCTGAACCTGCCGACGTTCAAGGCGATCCCGAGAGTTCTGCGCCAGCTGTGCGCCAATCACGCTTGCGCTCGGATCACGCCCGAACCGGCGAACGACCTGGACAGGCTCATCGGGCGCATGCACGGCCGCTCGCTCAGCGGCCGCTGGATCGGCCCGGACGGCGACCCACACGCGCTGCGCTTCTCGGCGAGCACGCTCTTGCAGGTGATGATCGCCGGCGACCTGGAACCGGTCCTACGTGTCGAACTGCCGGCCGCCATGCGTTCCGCCGCCGACGGCGACACGGCGCCGTTCGCACGCCTTTTGGCAAACGCCGGCGAACGCGGCGACAACGGCTCAGAAGAAAGTCCAGCAGAGAGCTTTGACACGCCGCTCTACTTCGCGACCACCTGCGAAGATGAGCTGTTCCCCTGGAACCGCGCCTCGAACCCGGCCGCGCGCCTGTCCGAAGCCGGGGCCCGGCTCGTGGCACTGCCCGCGGGCGCGATCGCGCCGTTCGGTCCCGCCGAAGCGCTCTCGATCAGCGACATGCCGGCGTGCGCCTTCTGGCCCTACGCGACCCCCGGTCCGGTGCCCGTCCAGGCGCCATTTCCGAGCGTGCCGACACTGATCCTCAGCGGCGCCGACGACCTGCGCACACCAACCGCGAATGCGCGCGAAGTGGCCGCCGAGATCCCCGGCTCGCACCTTCTCGTGGTCCCCGAAGTCGGGCACTCCGTCCTCGGCACCGACCTCAGCGGCTGTGCGACAAAGGCCTTGCAGGCCCTGTTCAAGCCGGCCCCGATCGAGCCGTGCCGAGGCGGTAGGCAGATCCTGGGCCTGCTCAAGCTCGCGCCGCTCGCGCCGCCCAAGATCGCGGACGTGCCCGTCGCGCGCGGCAGCCGCGGCCTGACAGGACGCACGCTTACCGTGGTCGGGCTGACGCTCGCGGACTTCGTTCGCCAGGAGACGATCCGCCTGCTGGCGCTCTTGGAGTCCTCAAGCGAATCACTCGGGTCGGACTCGTTGCGGGTCGGCGGCCTGAGGGCCGGCTGGGGGCAGGCCGGGCACAACGCGCTCGTGCTACACGACTACTCCTACGTGCCGGGGATCACGGTCTCCGGCCGAATCACGGCCACCGGCGAAGTGGCGCTCAGCATCGGCGGCTCGGCGGCCGCCCGCGGGCGGCTACGCATCGCCGACCACCGCCTGACGGGCCTGCTCGGCGGCCATAAGGTGCCCTCCTCGCCCGGGACGGTATCGGCGAACGCGGCCGGCGGTGACGCTACTCTCAGGACTTATGCGCAGACCGGCCTTACGCTCGGCTCTGGCGGGTCTGCTTCCAGTGCTCGCGCTCGCGCTCTGGCCCGCCTCTTCGAGCGCCTCCCTTAACCCGGTCTCCTGCCCGGCGGCCGGCGCGCCAGCCGGCTTTCAGTGCACAAGCGTGACAGTTCCCATGGAGCGCTCTGGCCTCGTTCCCGGGACGATCGCCTTGAAAGTCGAGCGCAAGCAGGCCGGCTTCGAACCAAGCCACACCGCCGTCCTGGCGCTCGCCGGCGGCCCCGGCCAGGCTGCGCTGCCGTTGAGCGAATTCGTCGCCAAAGCGATCGCGCCGGCACTCGGCTCGCGGGACCTGATCGTCTTCGACCAGCGCGGCACCGGCGAATCTGGACCGCTCAGCTGTCCGGCATTCACAAGCCCCGGCGAAGCCGAACACGCGACCACGCTCGGCGCGCTGATCGGCAGCTGCGCACTGCAGCTCGGCGCCGCGCGCGGCGCATACACGACCCAGGAATCGGTCGCCGACATCGAGGCGATCCGGAAGGCCGGCGATTACGAAAGGCTCGTTCTGTACGGAACCTCTTACGGGACGAAGGTGGCTTTGGCCTACGCCGAACGTTATCCCCAGTACGTCGAAGCGCTCGTGCTCGACTCGGTCGTCCCGGCCGGCGGGCCCGAACCGTTCTCGGTCGCGACTTTCCAGGCGATCCCGGGCATCCTGAACGAGCTATGTTCCAACAACGGCTGCGCCGGAATAACGTCCAGCCCGACGCTGGATCTGGCGCGACTGGCCTCACAGCTGCGCAAGCACGCACTCAGCGGCTCTGTCTACGACGGCTCCGGGCACCGCCACACAGTGCGCATGGGCGAGGCGAGCCTGCTCGGCATCCTGCAAGCCGGCGACCTGAATCCCGCTCTGCGGGCACTGCTGCCGGCCGCGGTCGTCTCCGCGCTGCGCCGCGACCCGGATCCGCTGCTGCGCCTGTACCTGCTCTCGATCGGCCTGGTCCCGAACCTACCGAGGGTGCCCGGCCCCCAGCCGACCGAAAGCGCGGAGGGCATCGACGAAACGCTGTTTTTCGATACCTCCTGCGAAGAGCTGCCCTTCCCCTGGCAACGCTCGGCCTCCGCGAGCACCCGCGGCTCCGAAGCGCTCGCCGCCCTGCGCGCGGTGCCCGGCAGCGACTTCTATCCCTTCGACACCGCCACCGCGTACGCCGCCAGCCTTGCGCCAACCTGCGCCGCGTGGCCGGACGCCTCGCCACCCCCGCCGGCCGAAAGCCCGTTGCCGAACGTGCCGACTTTGATCCTCTCGGGCGAGCAGGACCTGCGCACACCGACCGCCTACGCACGGACGGTCGCCTCCCGGATCCCCGACGCGCAGCTCCTGCTCGTGCCCTATACCGGCCACTCCGTCCTCGGCGCCGACCTCAGCGGTTGCGCCGAGCAGGCCGTCACGACGTTCTTTGCGGGCACCGCACCGCAACAGTGCTCGACCACCCAGGACCTCTTCTCGCCGACGCCGATCACTCCGACCAAGCTCGCCTACATCCATCCGCCTCCGGTTCTGGGGGGCAGACCCGGACAGACGTTGACGGCGGTGCTCGACACGATCCTCGACCTCGAGCGCCAGGTGATCGGCGCGACCCTGCAAGCGGACGCGCGGCTTCCGGCTGGCGCCAGCTTCGGCGGGCTGCGCGGCGGCTATGCCCGTCTGGAGAGTTCGTCAGTGACCCTGCACGACTTCTCGTTCGTCCCTGGCGTCACGCTCAGCGGCACCTTCCCAGTGGCCAACGGCCGGCTGCAGACGGCCACGATCGCGATCGCCGGCTCGGCCGCGGCGCACGGCTCGATCACCGTCGGCAAAGGCCAGATCGTCAGCGGCATCCTCGGCGGCAAGAACTTCGACGTCAACATCGCCCACGTCAAGCTCGCCCGCGCGAGCGGCGGCCCGAACGACCCGGCCACGGAATGGCCCGCGGGCCGGATCTCAGTCCCGCTGCCCGGGCCGATCGTCCGGGAACGGCCGGCCCGTCTACGCTGAGCAGAGGCCGCACCCGCCCATCGCCGACCGCACCCGCGCGCCGCACAAGGACACGCGCACGAGCGGGGTAGGCTGGGCAGAGGATGCCCAACGCGCTCGCCAAAGAGACCTCGCCTTACCTGCGCCAGCACGCCGAGAATCCGGTCGACTGGCTGCCTTGGGGCCCGGTCGCGTTCGAGCGTGCCCGTGCCGAGGACCGGCCCCTGCTCGTCTCGATCGGTTACTCGGCCTGCCATTGGTGCCACGTCATGGAGCGCGAGTCCTTCGCCGACCAGACCACAGCCGAACTGATGAACGACCGGTTCGTGTGCGTCAAGGTCGACCGTGAGGAGCGCCCCGACGTGGACGCCCTCTACATGGAGGCCGTCCAGGCGCTGACCGGCCAGGGCGGCTGGCCCTTGAACGTGTTCTTGACGCCCGAGCAGCTGCCGTTCTACGGCGGCACCTACTTTCCACCGGAGCCCAGGCACGGCATGCCGTCCTGGACACAGGTCCTCGACGCGATCGCCGAGGCCTGGCGCGAGCGTCGCGAGCAGATCGTGGCCGACGGCGAGCGCCTCCACGAGCACCTCTCACGGGGAGCGATGCTCGCTCCGGCGGACGATCCGGTCGACCAGGCCGCGCTCGACACGGCGCTCGAAGGCCTGCGTGTCGCCTTCGACGAGGGCAACGGCGGATTTGGCGGGGCACCGAAGTTCCCCCACGCATCCGCCATCGAGCTGCTTCTGCTGCTGGGCTCCGACGATCTCCGCGGGCGGGGCGACCGGCATCCGAGCACGACTGGCGACCCGACCGCCGGCGCGGGGACCGACGCGAGAGACATGGCTCTGAGGGCTCTGCTGGCGATGGCCGGTGGAGGCATCTACGACCAGCTCGGCGGCGGTTTTCACCGCTACTCGGTCGACGCCGCCTGGACGGTGCCGCACTTCGAGAAGATGCTTTACGACTCGGCTCTGCTCGCGCGCGCGTACCTGCACGCTTGGCAGGCAACCGGCGACGCGCGCCTGGCCGAAGTCTGCCGTCAAACGCTCGACTGGGCCCTGCGCGAGATGAGGGGCCCGGAGGGCGGCTTCTATTCGGCCCTCGACGCCGACTCGGACGGAGTCGAGGGCGCTTATTACGTGTGGACGCTCACCGATCTACACGACGCACTCGGCAACGAGGACGCCGACACGGCGGCAATGTGGCTCGGCGTGACAGCCGCCGGCAATTTCGAGGACGGGCCCGGCTCAGGCGAAAGGCCCGGGCCATGCGTCCTGAGCGCACGTGGCCCGGTCCCCGACGAGGCGACGCGAGAGCGCATCCGCGAAGGCCTGCTGCGCGCGCGCGTAGGTCGCACCAGACCAGCGCTCGACGACAAGCGGCTGACCGGCTGGAACGCGCTGATGATCGCGGCGCTCGCCGATGCGGGCGCCTCGCTCGCGGAGCCCCACTACACCGAGGCAGCGGTCGCCTGTGCCGAGTTCGTGCTCGGCCAGCTACGCGACGCGCAAGGACGGCTGTTGCGCGTCCACGACGGCAACAAAGCCCGGATCGGCGCGTTCCTGGAGGATCACGCCTACCTGCTGGAGGCCTTGCTGGTGCTCTTCGAAACGACCTGCGAAGAGCGCTGGTTCGAGGAGGCGACCACGATCGCGGACACAATCATCGCCAAGTTCGCGGACGCCGAGCGCGGCGGCTTCTACTCGACGGCGGCCGACGCGACCGAAGAATTGATCGTCAGACGCAAGGACTTCGAGGACACCCCCATCCCTTCCGGCGCCTCGAGCGCGACCCTAGGCCTCCTGAGGCTTGGCCAGCTGACCGGGAGCCCTGATTACGAACGCCGCGCACTGGCGGCACTACGCCTCCTGACCCCGCCGGCTTCCCGCTATCCGACGGCTTTCGGGCATGCCCTGCAGGCCGTCTACTGGTACCTCGCCCCAGCCAGGCCGATCGCCTGCGAGGTGCCGTCGAGAGCCGCCGCGCCGTAACGCCACGGGACCAGACGGGTCGGACGTCGCATATTTGTTCGGTGCAATTGGTTTTGCGCCAGCCGCACACTTTAAGAATGTCTTCGGTATATCCCTACAGAATCGATAGGTACCGATCAAGCTCCCAACGGGTTACATGGACCCGATAGTCGTCCCACTCTTGGCGCTTGATCTCGACATAACGGTTGAAAGTGTGCTCGCCAAGAGTCCTAAGCAGAAGCTCGGACTCGGCCGCCAGCTCGATCGCCTCGCCCAAGGACTCGGGCAGCTGCTCGACCCCCAAACGCCGGCGCTCCTCGCTGGAGAGGTGGTAGAGGTTCTTCTCCATCGGCTCGGGCAACTCGTAGCCCTTCTCGATCCCCTCCAAGCCCGCCTGCAAGAGCGCGGCGAACGTCAGGTAAGGGTTGCAGGCCGGGTCCGGGCAGCGCAGCTCCATGCGCGTCGCCTGCTCGCGGCCAGGGTGATAGAGGGGCACCCGCACCAGCGCTGAGCGATTGCGCCGCGACCAGGCGACGTAGACCGGCGCCTCGAAGCCCGGCACCAGGCGCTTGTAGGAGTTGACCCACTGGGCGAACACGGCGCAGATCTCGCGCGCGTGCTTGAGCTGGCCGGCGATGAAGGCCTTGCCGACGTCTGAGAGGAAGTATTGATCGTCGGGGTCATAGAACGCGTTTTTGTTGCCCGAGAACAGGGACTGGTGGGTGTGCATACCCGAGCCGTTCTCGCCGAACAACGGCTTCGGCATGAACGTCGCGTGCGAGCCGTACTTCATCGCGTACTCCTTGACCGTGATCCGGTAGGTCATGCAGTCGTCGGCCATCTTGAGGGCGTCGGCGTAGCGCATGTCGATCTCGTGCTGGCTCGGCCCGACCTCGTGGTGGGTGTACTCGACGTGGATCCCCAACTGCTCCAGCGCCAAGACCGTCTCGCGGCGTACGTCTGAGCCGGCGTCGAGCGTCGTCAGGTCGAAGTAGCCGCCTTCGTCGAGGACCTCTGTCGAGTGGGCGTCTTTGAACAGGAAGTACTCCAGCTCAGGGCCGACGTTGAACGTGTCGAATCCGAGCGCGTGCGCGCGAGCGAGCGCCCTGCGCAGCACGTGCCTCGGATCGCCCTCATACGGGGTCCGCTCCGGCGTGACCACGTCGCAGAACATCCGGCCGACTCCCTGCTCGGCCGGGCGCCAGGGCAGGACGGCGAACGTCGTCGGGTCGGGCATCGCGATCATGTCGGACTCCTCGATCGCGTTGAAGCCCGTGATCGAGCTGCCGTCGAAGCCCATCCCAGCCTCGAACGCGTCGTCCAGCTCGGCGGCGTTGATCGAGAACGACTTCAGCTGGCCCAAGATGTCGGTGAACCAGAACCTGATGAACCTGATGTCGTGCTCCGCGACGATCGCCTTGACGTCATCGGCGGTCTGGGCCTGCTCGGGCTTGGCTTGCGACGGCTCGGCCATCTCGGTTTGACCTTAGACGATGACCAAGTCGCCCGGTATCGACTCCTGGCTAAATCGGCGCGAGGCGTCAGTGGCCGGCGACGGCGGCCACGAAATCGGCGACGTCTTCGGCCTGCTTGCCTTCGTAGAGATCGGCCGGCATGTTGCCGTTGCCGAGCGCTCTGCCTTCGAGGATCGTCGCCAGGACGATCGCCCTGCGCGCGGCTTCGGTCGGGACTTCTTGGCCGATCTTGACGTCCAGGTTGGGGCCGATCCGCCCGACCGACTTGGTGGCGGCGAGCGTGTGGCAGACGTAACAGCTCTTCGAGAACAGTTCCCTGCCCTTTTCTTGTTCAGCGTTCAGATGCACGCCGTGGTAGGTGGACGCTCCGCTGTCGACGTTGGAGGCCAGGACCAGGGCTGGGATGACGAGGCCGAAGACGAACGCGAGGATCACGCCGACGGTGACGGCTCTCTGGCTCGCCTTCGATTCCTGGTGTTCAGGCTTGTCTTTGGGGGGACTGCCGGCCATGCAGGCCGGCACAATATCGTCTGGCGTGGCTGGATGGCGCGTCAGGGCGACCGGTCTCGCCGGCGGGGCGGTTGGTATGCCCAACGAGGCCATACGCGCGCGCGCGGACGGGCCAAGAAACGAAACCTACGAGTCGCGCCTGACCGCACTCGTTGCCTGGCCCCGATGAGAGGTCTCTTAGCTTTATCTGGGCGCAAGCTCCAGCGCTAACCTTGTTGAAGGAGCCCATATGAGCTATCTCCTCCGCCGTGCCCCTCTTTCGCGCCTGCTGTTGCTCGGCGGGCTGGTCGTAGTGCTGGGAGCCTCGCTGACGGCGCTCGCGTTCGCGCTGGGCTCGGGGCCGATCCCACCGGAAAGAAAGCTGGCCAACGCCGTCCACGACGCGCTGAGCGCGTCGCCAGTCGAAGGCGTCAGCGCCCAGGTCCAGCTGACCGACCGCCTCCTGGAAGGCGCCAATCTGGCATCTGGGAGCGGCGGGCAAGTGGGACAATTGTCTTCGAATCCCCTGCTGACCGGTGCCAGCGGCCGCCTGTGGATCGCCAAGAACGGCGGCTTTCGTCTGGAGCTGCAGTCCCAGCAGGGCGACACCCAGATTTACGGCTCGACGAGCGGGACGATCTCGATGTATGACGCCGCTTCGAACACGCTTTACCGGTACAAGGTGCCCGCCCACGGCAACTCTTGGCGGCAGGCCGCGAACTCGAGTACGACGCCCGGCCAGGGTACGCCCGGCTCAGGCTCCTCCGGCGAGGAAGCCCCGAGCGTGGCGAAGATCGAAGAAGCGATCTCGAAGCTGGGCGAGCACGCGGAACTGTCGGGCGCCGAACCGACCGACGTCGCGGGACAGGCCGCTTATACCGTGAGGGTCTCGCCGAAGGAAAAGGGCAGTCTGCTCGGCGGGGCCCAGCTGTCGTGGGACGCCGTCAACGGCGTGCCCTTGCGGGCCGCGATCTACTCGACAGACAGCTCGACGCCGGTGCTCGAACTGGCCGCAAGCTCGATCTCTTACGGCCCGATCGAAAGTTCGGTGCTCGAATTCGAAGCGCCGGCCAACGCCAAGGTCGAAGACGTGGTCCTGCCCGAAAACGGTCCCGAAGCGAATGGTTCCGCCAGCCAAGGTCACGAACCGCCGAAGTTGACCACCTTCGGCAAGGGAATCTCGACGATCGCCGTCCTCGAAGGCAAGGCCACGATGGGCGGGAAGGAATCGGCGGGGCTGCCCGAAGGCGTGCAGCAGGTCAAAGTCGGCAATGTGGCCGCCAGTGAGCTGTCGACCCAACTGGGGACCGTGCTCAGCTTCGAGCGCCAAGGCGTCAGATACCTAATCGCCGGCGCCGTCGAACCGAGCGCCGTCGAAGCGGTCGCCAAGGGTCTGTAAGGCCGTGAGCGACGGGCCCCAGCCGGTCCGGGCGCGCGGGCTCGTCAAGCGCTACAAGGAGGTCTTGGCGGTCGATCACATCGATCTGAACGTCAACGCCGGCGACGTGTACGGCTTTCTGGGGCCTAACGGAGCGGGCAAGACGACGACGCTGCGGATGGCGCTAGGCCTGATCATGCCGACCGACGGCGAAGTCGAGCTGTTCGGGCGCAACCCGATCAGAGAGGGCGCGAGAGCGTTGCGGGGCGTGGCCGGCTTCGTCGAGGCCCCCCGCTTTTATCCGTATCTGACTGCTCGCAAGAACCTGGAACTGCTCGCGGCGCTCGACGGCGATGGCGCTCGGGACCGGATCGACGAGGTACTGGACGTCGTCGAGCTGAGTCCGAGGGCCCAGCACCGCGTCGGCGGCTACTCCCACGGGATGAGGCAACGCCTCGGGATCGCGGCGGCCCTGTTGCGCAGGCCGAAGCTCTTGATCCTCGACGAGCCGGCGACTGGCCTGGATCCGGCCGGCATGCGCGACATGAGGGCCTTGATCAGGCGCCTGGCCGACGAGGGGATCACGGTCCTGCTTTCGAGCCACCAGCTGCCAGAGGTCCAGGAACTGTGCGACCGCGTGGCGATCGTGGACCGCGGCAGGGTCGTCTATGAGGGGGCACTGACCGATCTGCGGCGCCAGGGCGGGGCCGGCTACAGGCTGCGCACGACAGACGACGCGCGCGCCCTCGAACTCCTGCGCGGACGGCCGGGCGTCGAGGGCGCTGGCAGGGACGAGCACGGTGCCCTTCATTTCCAAGCCCAGGAGCCAAACGTCGGCGCGGTTTCGCTGGCTTTGGGGGCCGCGGGCGTCGGCATCCTGGCGCTGACTCCAGAACTGGCGACGCTTGAGGACCTGTTCTTCAGACTGACCGAGGGCGGTGTCGGAGGTCCTGGCGACGGCATCAGCGGCAGCGGAAGCGGACGGGCCGTCGCCGCCGCCGAGAATGGCGCCGCGGTGGGGGTCCCGGCGAACAACGGTCACGCGTATGAGGACGCGGACGGCACGGTGACAACGACCGAGCACGGGGCGCAGACCAGATGAGCACGCTCGAGGCAACTCCGGCGCTGGTCCCCTTGGGGGACGCCGGCGCGCGCACACGAAGGCCGTCGATCTTGACAGTCTGGCGTTGGGAGCTACGCAAGCTGGTCGCCCAGAAGCGCACCTATCTGGGCTTGGCCTTGGCGGTGGCGATACCGCTGATCTTCGTGGCGGTCGAGCACTTGCGCGGGCAGCATGGCGGCGGGCACGGCCAGGACAGCATCTTTATCTCCCACATCACCCAGTCAGGTCTGGCCACGCCCGTCTTGATGCTGCTGTTCTTGTCGGTCTTCATGCTGCCGCTGATCGCCGCCCTCGTCGCCGGGGACATCGTCGCGGCCGAGGACGGCAACGGAACCTTGAAGACGATCCTGACGAGGTCGGTCGACAGGGGCCAGGTGTTCGCCGCCAAGACCTTGGCGGCGATGACCTACGCGACGGTCGCCGTGTTCTGCTCAGCGGCCGTGGCGACCGTGGCCGGGGTCGCGTCGTGGGGCTTTCACGACGTGGTCACCTTCTCGGGCTCGGTCGTTTCGGCACCCGAAGGCTTGGCGCTCGTGTTCGCCGCGAACCTGTGTTACCTGATCCCGCTCTTGACTGTCGTCTGCATCGGCGTGCTGCTGTCGACCGCGACTCGCAACAGCGCTGGATCGGTCGTCGGCACGATCGGCATCGTGATCTTGTTGTACATAGTCTCGGGCATCCCCGGCATCGAAGGTGCACAGCCGTATCTGCTGACCGAACAGTTCGAGAACTGGCATGGCCTGCTACGCACCCCGACCGACTGGGCGCCGATTGGCCACTCGCTTTGGGTCTGCGCCTTGTATGCGGTGCCGTCGCTGATCGCGGCCTACCTGGTGTTCTTGCGCAGGGACGTGGCCGGCGGCTGAGGCCGCCTCAGGGCCTTGAGACCTCAGGAGGGTCGCTTGTAGGTCGCCAGAGTGAGGCCGGTCCCCAGGATCGACCCCTTCAGGCCGCCACGGACCTGGATCGGGTTGAAGCCGGACTTCAGGCCGAGCGGATGCTTGAGCGCATAGAACAGGAAGCCGACGCGGTGCAGCTGGCCTTTGGTCCCGCAGACGCCGCCCCAGCCGACCTTGCCTTCGCTGTTGACGCCGGCGACGGCGCCCGCCGGCAGTCGCCCTTCGGGAATGGAGCTGGCGCTTGGCGGGATCCCGGCGACGGCCCACTGGATCGCGTCGGAGGCGCCGCCGGAGAGGTCGATCGCGAGGATCATGATTTCGTTGGTGCCCCGCGGCACGGGGGCCCATTCGAGGGGCGGCGAGATGGAGGCGCCGTCGCAGGTGTACTTGACAGGTATCGGTCCGCCGGCTTTGAAGGCGGTGCTCGTGAGCCGGACCTTGCCGAAGATCGGTTCTTTCTTGGCGGCTTCCGCGGCTTTGGAGGATGCTTTCGCTGGGGTTGTCGGCGTCGTGGTCGCAGTCGTCGATTGCCGCGAGGACTTGGCGGGCGCGGGCTTGGCCGCTGTGGAGCTGGTCGTGGGCGTGGTCGCCGGGATCGAGGCAGTCGTAGCGACCGAAGACACACTGGCGGATTTGGCCGCGTTTTCGCCACAGCCGCCGAGCGCAGCCGCCGCCAGCAGCAAGACAGCCGCCACCGATGAACAGTTCCAGACTTTCAAGCGGTTCAGCTTACCTCAGCCGGCAGCTCGACCTCGCTCAGCTCGACCTCGCCCATCAGGCGGCGGGCTTCGCGCGGTTCGATCAGGGCGGCGCCGAGGCGGGCGGTGGACTCGGCGCCACAGGCCACGCCGAAGCGAAGGCACTGGTCGGGAGGGCGCGATTCATAGCGCGCCGCGAGGTAACCGGCGAGGAAGGCGTCACCGGAGCCGCTCTTGGCGACCGGCTCGCGCAGGTCGATGCGGGCGCGCTTGAGAGCGGGGCGCCCGTCGACGAGCACCTGGGCGAAGCAGCCGTCGGGCAGCGTCATGATCGCCTCCCGAGGACCGAGCGCGGCGATCTCGCGCACCGCCGAGGAACGCTCCTCGTCGCCGGCGAACTCGTGCCCGACAAGCTCCTCGGCCTCGAGCTGATTCGGCGAGACGACGTCCGGCTCGGCGCGCACGGCGTGATGCAGGGGCTCGCCGTCGGTGTCGACAACGGTTGTGACCCCCATCCTGGCAAGATCGTGGATCAGGGTGGCGTAGATCTCGGGCTCGACGCCGCGCGGCAGCGAGCCGGCGAACACAACGATCGCCGCCCCGCGCGCGAGATATAGGAGCTTGTCGGCGAACAGCTCGACCTCGTGGTCGGATACCGACGGGCCGCGTTCGTTGATCTCGGTCTGACCGCCGGTGGTCGGGTCGAGCACAGAGGTGTTCGTGCGGGACTCCTCTTTGATGCGCACGAAGTCGTTGAGGATCGCCTCCTCGGTCAGCTGCTCGACGATGTGGGTGCCGGTGACTCCGCCGGCGAAGCCGGTGGCGATCACCGGCTGGCCGAGGGCCTTCAGGGTCCGGGCGATGTTGACTCCCTTGCCGCCCGCGACCGTGCGCTGCTCGACGGTGCGGTGCCTGCGCCCGAGCCTGAAGTTAGGCACCGACAGCGACTTGTCGATCGCTGCGTTGAGCGTGACCGTGATGATCATCGCCGGTTCAGGTTACTACGCCAACTCCCAAGCGATTGCCCGCAGGCGTTCGGCCTCGGCGAGGGCGGCCGCCGCCGGCTCGCCGCCGGTGCTCCGATAGGCGTCGACGATCGAACGCGATGAGCTGACCAGACCGCCCGCAAGACCCGGCGCGAACGCCGGCGCGAGCGCCTCCACGCGCCCACCTTGGGCACCGATCCCGGGCAGCAGGAACGGAGCGTGCCCCATCAGCTCGCGGGCACGCTCGATGTGGCCGGGCTCGGTCGCTCCGACCACTGCGCCGACATCGCTCAGACCCGACGCGCCTAGGCCGTCGGCGCCGAGCCTGTCGACGATCGCCGCGATCCGTTCCCAGACGGCGCCGCCACCTTGGACCGGCAGATCCTCGATGTCGTGCGCACCTGGGTTCGAGGTGCGCACAAGCACAAGCACGCCGGCGCCCGCCGACCGCGCGGCCACCAGGAACGGATCGATCGCATCGACGCCCATCAGCGGGTTGACCGTCACCATGTCCGCACCGAGACCGGGCAGCTCGCCGAAGGGAGTATCGCGACCGCCGAACAGAGCGCCGGCATAAGCCTTGGCCGTGACGTCGATGTCGCCGCGCTTGCCGTCCGCGATCACCAACAGGCCGCGCAGCTTGGCGTACGAGACGACCTGTTCGAGCGCTGCCCAGCCGGGCGAACCGAGCAGCTCGAAGCGGGCCAGTTGGGGCTTGACGGCGACGCACGCCTCGGCCGTCGCGTCGATGACCGACAGGCAGTGGTTCAGGATGGCGCGGGCGGCACGCTCGGCGGGACTGCCCTCCCCCGCCGCCTCCAGCTCGACCCCCGGCCACAGCGCGCCCGGGTCCGGATCAAGACCGAGCACGATCTGGGACTCGCGCTCGGCAACGCGGCGCGCGAGCGTGTCCCCAAAGGAGAGTCTCTCGCTCAGCGCTCCGTCAGCGGCCCTTCACCGCGCTCTTCAGACCGCTGCCGGCGGTGAACCGGGGCACGCGCGAGGCGGCGATCTGGATGCGCTCGCCGGTCCTCGGGTTGACCCCTTGGCGGGCGCCTCGCTCGCCGACGTGGAACTTGCCGAACCCGGACAGCGCGACCTCGCTACCTCTGTGCAAAGCGTCCTGGACGGTATCCAACACCGCGTCGACCGCGCGGGCGGCGTCGCCTTTGGTCAGGCCGGTGCGGTCGGCGACCTGGTCGACCAGCTCGGACTTCGTCACTGCTCAGGCCTCCTCGTTCGTGTGGCAGCCCACCGCCCGACGGGTCGGAGAGCGATATTCGATGTGACGCTAACAGCGCTTTCGGACGCTCCCAGCCCCGCGCGGACCCGGCGACCGGGGCATCGGACAGAATGGCGGACATGACGTTTGAACGCGCCGCCTGGATCGCGACCGTGCTGGTCGCCTTGCTGACCGCCTTCTTGTTGCTGCTGGCCGGCTACGTCGGCTACGCGGGCCTGTCCACCGCCGTGGCGGGCGCGGCGGCGATCAACCTGGTGTGAGTAACCGCCAGGAGCGCCACGGCGCCCAAAGCTCAGCCGGCGAACCCGTCCGCGCCGGCTCGCAGCCAGGCGAGCAGCATCCGGGTGGCCAAGCCCCGGTGGCTGATCTCGTCCTTCTCGGCGTCTGAAAGCTCGGCCATCGTCCGGTCGCCGGCCAGCTCATCGGGCAGGAACGCCGGGTCATAGCCGAAGCCTCGCTCCCCGCGCGGCTCGGCGGCGAGCGTGCCGGCGCAGCGCCCCTCGAACAGGCGCTCGACGCCCGCGATCGGGGCGACATAGGCGAGAGCGCACACATATTCGAGGGCGCTGCCGGTCGGGGCTTCACTCAACAGCAAGGCAAGGTTCTCGGCGTCGGTGGCCTGCTCGCCGGCATAGCGCGCGGAGCGCACCCCTGGACGTCCGTCGAGGGCGGCCGCGGCGATACCCGAATCGTCGGCGATGCTGGCCGCACCCGTGGCCGCGGCCGCCGCTCTGGCCTTGCCGAGCGCATTCTCGGCGAATGTGAGGCCGTCCTCGGGCGGCAACTCTACGCCGTCCGGCAACGGCTGAACCTGAAAGCCGGGCAACAGGCGCGCGAACTCCGAGCGCTTGTGCTCGTTGCGGGTGGCCAGCACGAGAGCGCTCAGGGCCGGCTCTCCTGGGCCCCGGCCAAGGTCGCCTCGGCGATCGCCAGGGCCTGCAACTCGCGTAGCGTCTCGATGCCGCTCGCCGCGAGCGCCAGCAGCTCATCCAGGTGGGCCCTCGAAAGGGGGGTGCGCTCGGCCGTCGCCTGGACCTCGATGAGCCCGCCCTCGCCGGTCATCACGACGTTGGCGTCGACCTCGGCGTTGGAGTCCTCGCCGTAGTCGAGGTCCAGGCGGGCTTGAGTGCCGACGATCCCGCACGAGACGGCGGCGACCGACCCCGTGAGAGGGCTCTCCCGCAGCCTTCCTTTCTGGCGCAGCTCGGCACACGCCAAGGCGAGGGCCACGTATGCGCCCGTGATCGAGGCGCAGCGCGTGCCCCCGTCGGCCTGCAGGACGTCGCAGTCGAGATAGATGGTCCGCTCGCCGAGCGCCTTGAAGTCGACGACGCCGCGCAGCGAGCGGCCGATCAGGCGCTGGATCTCGACGCCGCGGCCGTCGAGGCGGCCCTTGGCGATGTCGCGCTGCTTGCGATCGCCGGTCGAGGCGGGCAGCATCGCGTACTCGGCCGTCACCCAACCCTTGCCCTTGCCTGTCATCCAGCGCGGGACGCTCTCCTGGGCCGAAGCGGTGCAGATCACGCGTGTCTCCCCCACCGAGATCAAGGCCGAGCCGGTGGCGGTCCGTACGAAGCCGGGCTCGATCGTCGTCGGGCGCAGCTCGCCGGGGCCGCGGCCATAACTGCGCGAACTCACGCCGGTACCCCGATGTCCGCGAGCGCGACGTGCTCGACCACGCCCAACGGCATCTGCAGAAAGCGTGTTCCCAGCTCTCTGAACGAGGCCACTTCGCCGGTGCACAAGAAGCTGTAGTCACCCTCGCCGTCTGGCCTCGGATTACGCAGGTCGCGCGTGCCCAGCGCGTGCTCGACCTGCCTGGCGAGCGCCGCTCCGGAGCTGACGAGCGTGACCTCGGGTCCCAGCATGCGTTGCAGCATCGGCCCGAGCAGAGGGTAATGAGTGCAGCCGAGGATGACCGTGTCCACGCCGACTTTCCGCAGCGGCTCGCAGGCTTCGCGCACGGTCGCGACCGCCCGCTCGTCGAACTGCTGGCCGGCCTGGACGATCGAGGCCAGGGTCGGGCACGGCACCGAGTGCAGAGCCACATGCGGATCGACGGCCGCCACGGCCCGCTCGTAAGCGCCGCTGGAGACGGTCGTCGGCGTCGCCAGCAGGCCGATCTGGCCATTGCGGGTGGCCGCCACCGCGCGCATCGCCTCGGGCCTGACGACGCCGAGCACGTCGATGCCGAGAGTCGTCTGGCGCATCATGGCGCTCAGGCTTGGCAGCGCCGCGGAGGTCGCGGAGTTGCATGCCACGACCAGCAGCTTCGCGCGCCGGCGCAGCAGCTCCTCGGCAATCTCGATCGCGAAGCGCTCGATCTCCTCGGCCGATCGCTGGCCGTAAGGGAAGCGGGCGGTGTCGCCGAGATAGACGAAGTCCTCGCGCGGCAGGCGCACCAGCAGCTCGTGCAACACGGTCAGGCCGCCGACGCCGGAGTCGAACACCGCGATCGGACGGGCACGGTGATCCGAGGCGGAGCGCGCGCGCGGATCGAGGCCCGAAGACTCGCTATCCATCGGGCCATCATTCCACAGGGGCCCGACTGCCCCCGCGAGCACAGCCCGCCTCCGGCCGAGCGTCAGGGACTGATGAGGAGTTGTACGCGGGCCCTACTGTCGAGCGAGCGGAGGGACTCGACTGGACCGCGAGCGCTACCGTCAGCCAAGTGCGCGCGCTGGTCGTCTCGAACATGCTGCCCGACGCGGCCCACCCCGCGCGCGGGCGTTTCGTGCGCGACCAGGTCGACGCGTTGCGCGGGATCGAGGGGGTCGAGGTCGACCTGCACGAGATCGCGCCCGGGAAGGCCGGGCTCGTGCGCGGCGCCTGGGAGCTGCGGCGCCGATACGGGCGGACCGAACTCGATGTCGTGCACGCCCATTACGGCCTGACCGCCTGGCCCGCGCTGGCCGTACACGCGCGCGTACGGGCCCTGACGGTGCACGGCACAGATCTCAGCCATCCGCGTACGCGCGAGCTGACCCGCAAAGTGATCCCCAAAATGGACCTCCTCGCCGCCGCGTCGGCGCCGCTGGCCGAACGGCTGCCCGCCGGTCGCGAGCGCTTCCAGGTGCTGCCCTGCGGTGTCGATCTCGTCCGTTTCAAGCCGCTGCCAAGGGCCGCGACCAGAGCCGCGCTCCAGCTCGATCCCGTTGAGCCGTTCGTCCTCTTTCCGGCCAGCCCGACACGTCCAGAGAAGCGCTACGACGACGCGCTGACGCTGGCCAGGGATGCGGGCGTCGAAGTTCTGGCCCTCGGCGACGCCGATCCGGAGCTGATGGCGAAGTGGATCAATGCGGCCAACGCGATCATCGTGCCCTCCGAACGAGAGGGCTTCGGCTTGGCGGTACTCGAGGCTCTGGCCTGTGACGTGCCCGTCCTGGCGACACCTGTCGGCGTCCATCCGGAGGCGTTGCGCGGCGTCGAGGGGACCCTGTGCGCTCCCTTCGAGCTGCAGGTCTGGCGCGAGGCGCTGGCCCCTCACCTGCGCGATCAAGACCCGCGCATCGAGGGTCGCGTCCACGCCGAGCCTTACTCCGCCGAGGCGATGGCCGAGCGCGTAGTCGCGGCCTGGCGCGAGGCCCTCGAGCGATCCGGCTGAGCCGGGCCCGCCGCGACGCGCCCGAGCGAAACCGGGCGAGCATCCGGGCCGGCGGGCTCCGGCTCGTGCGCTGAGTAGCATTCGCGACTGTGGACGAGACACCCCACACCGGATCTACCTCCGCGCGGTCCCCGGGCGCTGGCCCGACCCCCGGCGAGGGGGGTCGGCCGGCGACGACCGTGGACGAGAACACGCTGCTGCAACGCCCGCCCGGTACCGGCATCGAGTCGCCGGGACCGGTTTCTTCGGAGCCGGCACCGAATACCGCGTCCAGCACAGGCTCGGCCGACCTCCCGGACGCAAACTCTGGTCAAGCCCCGAAGCCCGGCATCGCGCCCGATGCCGGCGCTGCCCAACCTGGCGCACAGACCGGCCCCGAGGCGACGGCGGAGCCCGACGGCCGCCGGGATGACGCTCCTGGGTTCGCCGAGCGCGGGCGAATGCGCAGGCGCGTACGGTTCTTGAGGAAGGCAAGAGAGCTGTCTTATCGGGATCTCGGCGGCTTGGTGTTCGATCTGCACCGTTTCGGCCAGCGCAACGACACACTGGTGCTGGGCAAGCTCGACACGATCGGACGGATCGACGGCGAGCTGCGGACGCTCGAAAACGGCCTTGCCGAGCGCCGGCCTGTCACCGTCCTGAGAGAGGCGGGGATCGCGGCCTGTCCCCGTTGCGCGGCGATCCACGGTAGCGACGACCGCTTCTGCCCGAACTGTGGGCTGGCGATGGACGTCAACGCCGAGCGCCCGGTCGCGGGCTCGGCGGCCCCGCCGAGCGCTTATCCAGGACTGCCGGCCGTGGCACAGCCCCTCGACGCGTCACCGGCCCAGGCACGGGGCCCAGCGGTAGCCCAGCCGAACCCTCAGACCCAGACGCCTGGCGAGGCGACGGCCGGCAGCAGCGATCCGGGGGCAGGCGCACCGCGGGCTGTGCCCGCTCCGAGCACACTGCCGCCGGCCGGACCCGCACCTGGCATCAAGGACGGCGGCCGCAGCCAGGCGGCCGATCGGCCCGGCGCCGATCAGCCGACCGAGATCATCAGGCCTCCTCGGCAAGGAACATGATCGCCGCGGCGGGCAGTTCGCCGGCGGGAGGCGAGGCTGGCCAGGCACCGGTCGGCCACGGGCCGGTCGGGCAGTCGCCGGTACCGGTTGACGCCGCTTGCCCGCTGTGCGGGGCGCCCCTTCATCCGAGCCAGGAGTGGTGTCTGAGCTGTGGCGCCGCCGCACGCACGCGGCTGGCGACCCCGACGAACTGGAGGGCGCCGCTCGTGGCGATCGCCGTCGTGGCCGCGCTCGCGCTGGGCGTGCTCGCCGCGTCGCTCGTCAAGCTGAGCAGCGGCTCGGGCACGGCCAAGGCACCGCCGCCCGTCACCACGACGATCACCGCCGCGGCTCCGGTGACACCGGGCGCGACCCCTACCACGGGCTCCGCGACCGGTACGACGGGCGCGACCGGCGCGACGGGACCGAACGGGATCACCGGCCCGGGCGGCGCGGTGGCGCCTACGGGCGCGGGCGCGGGGACACCGGGCACGCCCACGACGTTGACGCCGAACGGCGCCCCGACGCCGGGGTCCACGCCGACGGCACCCAAATCGACGATCACGAACCCGGCAAGCGCCGAGGAAGCGCTGCGCAAAGCAGGCTTTCTGCCGCGCACGAAAAAATAAGCCGCCACGGCGCTTGCCTGGACGGCGAGATCCGGCAAACGAAGCCCGCTCGACAGACCCGCCCAAAGCGACCGCCCGACCGACCGCAGATGACAGCCAAGCGCAAGCCGACCGGCGCAGCGGCCACGAGCGCCATTGAGGGGGCGCTCCTGAAGGCAGACCTGGCGGTCGTCGGGGCGGGCGCCGCCGGCCTGTATGCGGCGCTGTGCGCGGCCGGAGAAGGGGCGAGCGTGGTGCTCATCTCGGCTGCGCCGTTGGCCCAGACCGCCAGCTACTGGGCCCAGGGCGGCTTGGCGGCCGCGCTGGCGGCCGACGACAGCCAAGAGCTGCACCTGGCCGACACCGAGCGGGCCGGCCGCGGCCTGGTCAGGCGCTCGGCCGCCGAGATCCTCGTCAGGGAAGCGCCCGAGCGCGTCGCGGACCTGCAAGCCCTTGGAGTGCGCTTCGACGCCGATCGCTTCGGGCGACTGGCCTTGGGTTTGGAGGGCGGGCACTCGATCCGGCGCATCGTCCACGCCGGCGGATCGGCGACGGGGCGGCGCCTGGTCAGGCAGCTGTCGGCGCTGGTGGCGGGCGACCCGCGAATAACGGTGCTCGAGGAGACGCGCGCCCGGGCCTTGTGGCGCGAAGGGAGCGCTGCCGGCCGCTGCGGGGGCTTGGCCTGCGAGGACGGCCACCTGGTCTGGGCAAGGGCGGTCGTGTTGGCGACCGGCGGCGCCGCCGCACTGTGGGCGCGGACTACCAACCCGCCGGGCTCGCAGGGACTGGGACTACTGCTGGCGCACGCGGTGGGCGCCAAGTTGGCGGACCTCGAGATGTTGCAGTTCCATCCGACGGCGGTGATCGGCGTGGCCGGCCGCGAAGGGTTCTTGGTGACCGAGGCGATCAGGGGCGAGGGGGCGACGCTGCACGACCTGGATACCGGGGACAGGTTCATCGACGAGCTGGCGCCCAGGGACGAGGTCTCGAGGGCGATTCAGGCCCACCTGCGGGAGACGGGGGCGAGAGCGGTCGGGCTGGACATGAGGGGCATCGACGAGGCCCTCTTCCCGAACGTCGTGACGGCGTTGAGGGAGGCGGGACTCGATCCGGGCCGGAGCCTGGTGCCGGTCGCCCCGGCCGCTCACTATGCGATGGGCGGGATCGCCGTCGACCTGAACGCCGGCTCGAGCGTGCCCGGACTGTATGTCGTCGGCGAGTCCTCGTGTACGGGCTTGCATGGCGCGAACAGATTGGCCTCGAACTCGCTCAGCGAGTGCTTCGTTTTCGCGCGCAGAGCGGTCGGCGAGGCGCTGAGCGCGCCGCCCGCGGCCGAACCGACGGCAAGCGAGCGTTCGGCGCTGCTCGCCGTGTGCGCGCCGGCGGTGGCGAGCCCGGAGACCAAGGCAGCTTTGTGGCGCGACGCCGGCATCGAGCGCGACGAGACGGGCCTGAGCCGGCTGCTTGACGACCCGCACCCTTTGGCAAGACTGATCGCTCGCTGCGCGCTCACCCGGCAAGAGAGCCGAGGCGCGCATATGCGTACGGACTTCCCGGATCTCGATCCAGCGCTCGACAACCGTCACGCGGTGCTCGGCAATGAGGACGATCTTGTGTGGGAGACCTGGGCTTAGCGGCCGCGGCCAGCGAGGCCCGAACACGGCCCAGATCGATACCCGAAAAAGGTGGCGGCGCAAGACCGCATCTTTTGTGGTACCCGGCTGTTATTGGGTCTGGGAAACAGGAGGCAGGCGAAGATCGATGGATGTGGCGAGTGTGCGTCAAAGCCAAGAATCGACGTCAGGAGAGGGTCGGACACGCCATGTATCAATTCAGCAGGGCCATATACAGGGAGCTAGCGCCCCACATCCTGGAGCCCCAGCATCAGTCCCAGGCTACGGTCAACCACGAAAGGGTGTTGCGCGCATGCGAGGCGGTCGTCGAGCGGATGGCGACCGATCGCCACTATTTCGCTCATCCGGCGAGGACTTTGTACTGCGACATCAGGACCTACTTCGCGATGAACGACCAAGGCTATGTGCATAAGGTCGTGAACCGGTACATCGACTATGCCGAGCGCTATCTGGCGGAGAACCCGATCGCGGCATATGCGGCCGTCAGTGGCCAGCTGCCGAGGTGCCGGGCGACGACCCGTAAGGGCTCGGCCTGCCAGCGCGTGCCGTTGCCGCACAACGGCTACTGCCCGTCCCACCAGCACCTGGCCGAGACCGAGGATCGCGAGCTGGCCGCGGCCTGACGTAGACGGGGCATAGGCTTGGGGATGTGCTCCTTGGTGTAGACGTCGGCGGAACGTTCACCGACGCGGTGCTGGTCGCCGGGGACGGTGTGATCCATACGGCCAAGGTCCCGACCACACCGGGCGACCAGGCCGTGGGCGTGATCAAGGCGGTGCGCGATGCCCTCGCCCGGGCCGGTGCCGGGCCGGGCGAGGTGAAGGCGTTTGCGCACGGCATGACCGTCGCCACGAACGCGCTGCTCGAGGGCAAGACGGCGCGCACGGCGCTGATCGCGACGGAGGGATTCACGGACGTCATTGAGCTGGGCCGCCAAGCCAGACCGCACCTGTATCGGCTGTGCGAGGCGCCGCCGCCGCCACTGGTGCCAAGCGAGCTGCGCTACGGCGCGCCCGAGCGTTGCGGCCCGGACGGGCCCCTGCTGGAACTCGACCTGGCCCGGGCAAGCGAGCTGGTCGAGGAGGTCGCCGCGGCCGGCCCCGAAGCCGTGGCGGTCGTATTGCTGCACTCCTACGCTTACCCGGACCACGAGCGCCTGCTTGCGGGGCTGTTGGAGGACAGACTGGGCGCGGAGGTCCAGGTGACCAGCTCGAGCGAGCTGGTCGGGACCTTCAGAGAGTTCGAGCGTACGGCGACGGCTGTGCTCGACGCGGCACTCAGCCCCCTGTTGGGCGTCTATCTGCGCAAGCTGGCCGCCGAGTGCGAGGCCGAGAGCATGGTCGAGCCCGAGATCATGCAGTCCTCGGGCGGCCTGGCCACGATCGAGCGGTCCTCGGCCCATGCCGCACTGACGGTCCTCTCCGGCCCGGCCGGCGGCGTCGGCGGGGCGCTTTTGCTGGCGGAGTTAGCCGGAGAGCGCGATGTTCTCTGCGTGGACATGGGCGGCACCTCATGCGATGTCTGCCTAATCTCGAGCGGCCGGGTCGCCGAGACGGTCGGGCGGACCATCGCCGGGCGCCCGTTGGCACTGCCCGCGCTCGACATTCACACGGTCGGGGCCGGCGGCGGATCGATCGCCTGGCGCGATTCGGGCGGGGCGCTGCGAGTCGGGCCGGAGTCGGCGGGGGCGATACCCGGACCGGCCTGTTACGGGCGAGGCGGCGAACGCCCGACCGTCACCGACGCCGACCTGCTGTTGGGGCGCCTGCCCGAGGACGCGCTTTTGGCGGACGGCCCGCGGCTGGACCGCGCCGGCGCCGAGCGCGCCGTTGGCGGGCTGGCGGACGAGCTGGGTCTGGGCGTCGTGGAGTGCGCCGCCGGAATCGTCAGGGTCGCCGAGGCGGAGATGGCAAAGGCGCTGCGGGTGATGACCGTCGAGCGCGGGATCGACCCGAGGGGCCTGGCCCTGATGTGCTTCGGCGGCGCCGGGCCATTGCACGCGTGCGCTTTGGCCGAGGATCTTGGGATCGAGCGGGTCCTGTGCCCTGAGACCTCGGGTGTACTGTGCGCGCTCGGCTTGGCGGCCGCCGCCCCGAGGCGGGACGCCTCGCGGACGGTGATGTTGCGTGGCGAAAGCTTCTCGAGGACGGCCGTCGAAAGGGTGCGCCGGGAGCTGCTGGCCCGAGCTGGCGGCCCGCCTCGGCGCGGCGGCCGCGAGCGAATGGTCTATGAAATGCGCTACCGGGGCCAGTCGCACGAGCTTGCGGTCGAGTCGAAAGCGACCGATCCCGATGAGTTGCGCGAGGCGTTCGCGTGCACCCACGAGCAGCGCTACGGATATCGTGACGAGCGCGGCGAAATCGAGCTGGTGACGGCCAGGGCCTCGGTCTGGGGCGCCGCGCCAGAGCTGAGACTGGGCGCCGCTCCCGCCGGCCCAAACCAAGAGCCGATCGTGGGGCCCTACGTTTATGGGCTGCCCGGCGCCACGTTGTACGTGCCGGCTGGATGGACCGGCCGACCAGACCCGTGGAGCACGATCCGGCTGGAGCGCCGGTCATGACCGGCCGGGAACCAGGCGACCAGGGTCTGGATCCGATCGAATTGCGGGTCATTACCGGGGCGCTACGCGCCGCCTGCGAGGAGATGGGCGCGGTCCTGATCGGATCGGCCCGGTCAGCCAACATCAAGGAGCGCCGAGACGCCTCGACCGCCCTGTTCGACCAGACCGGCGAGATGGTCATGCAGGCCGAGCACATTCCGGTGCACCTGGGCTCGATGCCGGCGGCGATCGAGGCCGTACTCGGCGAGGACCACTCCAAAGGCGACTCCTGGATCCTGAACGACCCGTTCGCGGGCGGTACGCACCTGCCCGACATCACCGTCATCACGCCGGTACCGCACGGCGGCTCACTGCTCGGCTTCGCCGCCAGCAGGGCCCATCATGCCGACGTCGGCGGCCGCGTACCGGGCTCGATGCCGGCCGACAGCAGGACCCTCGAGGAGGAGGGCTCGGTGATCGCGCCAACCCCTTTGCGAGACGACACGCTGGATCAACTGGTCCGCCAGATGCGACAGCCCGAGGAGCGCGCCGCCGACCTGAGGGCACAGCTGGCCGCCAACCGGACGGGCGCCAGGCGGCTTGTCGAGCTGGCCGAGCGCATCGGCGAAGCACGGCTGCGAGAGGCATTTGCCAACGTGCTCGACTACGCGGAGCGGCGGGCCCGGGCCTCTATCTCAGAGCTGCTCGATGGCGAGCGCCACGCTGACGATGTGCTCGAGAGCCCCGGGTCCCTCCAAGAAGACATCCAGCTGCGTCTGCGCGCCACGGTCGCCGGGGATCGCCTGATCCTCGACTTCGCGGGCAGTGCGCCCCAGCAGGCCAACAACCTGAACTGCCCGCTGGCGGTCACCCGCTCGGCCTGCCTGTTCGCGGTCCGGGTCCTGACCGACCCAGACATCCCGCCCTCGGCCGGTGCTTACCGGCCGATCGAGATCGTCGTGCCCGAAAGGTCCATCCTCAACGCCCTGCCCGTCGACGGGCGCCGGCCGGCGGTGGCGGCCGGCAACGTCGAGACCAGTTCGCGGGTCGCCGATCTGGTGCTCGCGGCATTCGGCAGGGCCCAAGGCCAGGGCACGATGAACAACCTGACGTTGGGTTCTGACACGTTCTCTTACTACGAGACGATCGGCGGCGGCCAGGGCGCCTGCCCGGACGCCGATGGCCCGAGCGGTGTGCACGTGGCGATGAGCAACACCTTCAACACGCCCGTCGAGGCCTTCGAGCAGGAACTCCCGGCGCGCGTCGTTCGCTACGCCCTGCGCCGCGGTTCCGGCGGCGTCGGGGCCCATCGTGGCGGCGACGGTGTGGTCCGCGAAATCGAAGCTCTTCGGGAGATGACCTACTCGCTGATCGCCGACCGGCGTCGCCACGGACCGCGGGGTGCGGCCGGCGGCGGCGACGGTCTGCCGGGCTCGGACCTGCTCGACGGCGAACCCATTCCGGGCAAGTCGACGGGCCCTCTACGAGCAGGCGCCCGGCTGCGCATCGAGACTCCCGGTGGCGGTGGCCATGGGCCTGTTCCGGACACCTCCAAATAGAGATGTCGAGACGCGGACCTGACCGCCAACGACGCCAAAAAGCCATCAAAAAGCAGCCCATTTCCAGGGGATTTGGGATTTTGGCCAGGATTTCGTATCGTTTAGGGACCGGTTGCCCTGTTTAGACCAGGCGCCAGGCAGGGCATACCTCCCCAGAAGCATTACTCCCAGACCCACGGTTCAAGACTCATGCCAATTGCTTTCAAAGAATGGGCTGTCACCGTCCGCGCTCTAGCGGAAGGCGAGCAGCTGCTGACGTTCCGCAAGGGCGTTCTACGCGAGCCCGGAAGACCATTCCGGCTCGCACACGAGCGTTTTTTCTTGTATCCGACCTTCGACAGCCAGACCGGCGACCTCGTGCGCGAATCCCATCAGCCCGAGCTGCGCCGGGCGCTCGAGGAGGGCGTCTGGAGCGACGGCGAACCTCCGCTGCACGCCTTCACCTCTGGCGTTCCGATCCAGCAGCCCGATCGCGTCCGCATCAGAGCCTGGGCGGAGATCGCCGGGCACTTCACGATCACCGACCCCCGCTGCGTCGACGCGCTCTCGCCGTTCTACGTCTGGACGCCGAGCTACGCCGAAAGACGCCTCGGTTGGCGTCGCCAGCAGCCCCTACACGTCCTCTTGCTGCGCACCTACCGCATCCCGAGGCCCGTGACGGTCAAGGTCAAGGACGAGTACGCGGCCTCCCAGAACTGGGTCGAGCTGCAGCGAGACCTTCCCTTCGAGGGCACGCCTGTGCTCTCGGACGCCGAGTTCGAGCGCGCATCCGAAGAGATCGAAGCGATCGCCAGCGGCGCCGCCCAGCCCGCGCTCGTCTGAGACGCGGCGAGGACGACGTCTGGGACGCCGGCGGGGCGCGCCCTCAGACGCACCCCGCCGAATCAGTTGGACCCGAGCCCTGTCCTTGGGCTCGACTCCTCCTTCAGTCGCTTACTCGGTCACTTCGTACTGCGGGTCTTCCTTGACGATCAGGCCTTTGACTTTGACGTTCGACAGCGACAGTTCGCCGGCCAGGCCCGTCAGGTCGCTTTCAACCTGGACCGCGGCTTTGGAGCCTTCGATCTTGCCGCCGGTCACCTGCGCGTTGGGAGCGTACGAGTTGTCTTCTTCCCAGTATGAGTTGACGTCGATCCCGACGAGCGCACCGGTCAGCTTGTCGTTGTCGAGCGTGGCATTGCCCTGGTTGAGCTGAACCGACGCGTATCCGCCGGTTATCTTGTCGGCCGTGAGCGTCAACTCGGGTGTCAACGGGCGCGTCGGGCTCGCAGACACGTACTCGACGCCGATGTTGTTGTTGCTCAGCTTCGAGTTCGACACGCTGGAGGACGATCCCGCCTGGTAGAACAGCACGCCCGCGCCATCTTCCTCCCACTGTGAGGCCGATTCGTAGCCGCACGTGCCGACGATGTTGCATTCATCGCCGGAGATCGTCACTTTGCTGATCGTGGCCACCGCGCCCCTGCTGACCTGGATGCCGTTCTGGCCCTGGTTCGACGGACCGGCGCCGGTGATGGTCGTCGTGGTGACGGTCGCGGTCGAACCGGGGCCGTCCACCGTCATGCCGTTCTTCTGGTAGTTCTCGATCGTGTCTTTGCTCAGAGTTGCGTGCCCGACCTGGCCACCGGTCCCGAATCCGACCTGGATGCCGACCCCGCCCTGACAGCCGTTGATCGGAAAGGCCCCGGCGCCGTCGAGCGTAACCTTGGACGCTTCCAGCGTCGCGCCCCCGCCGACAACGATCCCGTAGAGGAAGTCGTTGCACGTGCCCGCTTGCCACTTAGCTTCAAGCGCGAGACCGCTGAGCGTCACTTTGCCGGTCGTGCAGATCGATATGAGGTCCTCCTCTTCTCCGCCTCTGGCCGCGTTGCGTTCGTGGTCGCAGGTGGTGTCCGATTTCCCGGGCGTCCCGGGCACAACGATCTTGGCGCCCGATTTGCCGACGAGCGTGACCGCCTTTTCGATCTGCAGCTGTTCGGCGTAGCTTCCGCCGCACAGATCGATGGTGTCGCCCGTCGTCGCCCCGTTGATCGCCGTCTGCACGGAGGTGTACTCCGGGTGTGCGCAACTGGTGCCCGGCGCCGAGGCCGTCGGCCCCACGAACAGGACGGCCGCGTTCGCGGCCGCCGGCACTCCGGCAAGCATCGAGAGCGCGGCTACGGCGCTCAACGCCGCATTTCTGGTTGATCTGAACATGTAAGTAGCTCCTTGCTGTATGGACGAGGGATCGCTCCCTCGCGTTTCAGGCAAACGGCGCCTGGCACGGCGGGAGCGACCACACAGGGCCTGTCCTTCGGAGTTCACCAATCATGTCGATCTCCATATCTCCCAAGCCGCGCCCTTGGGCTGGACAGCCCGCAAGCACCACTGCCTCCGGCGAACCGCTGGAGGGTCCGCTCTCGAGCAAGAGCCGTCTGCGATGGCTCCCCTACGCCTCGTTGCTCGCCCGGCATCCGCCGGGCCGCAGCCCTCGTCTCACCCGCAGGCTACCAAGATGCTTGTGAGTCCGGCTGCTGCCCGTCGAGAGCCTGCCTGGCCGCTTCGGCGCCGGACTCGGGCACGAGCACGTCGCGGGGACCGCCCGCCAGGAAATCGGGCACGTCGAAGCCGGGAGCCCGCCTGACCATGCTTGGAATCCCCTCCTCCAGCAGCAGGCCCTGGATCATCTCGGCCTCCGGCAGACTGCCGGCATAGGCGATCTTGACGAGGTCGCCTTCACTGTATTGGGGCTTTATCTTGCGAGCGTGCTCGCGCCTGGAGTCGACCTCCCCGGGCTCTCCCCCGGTCGCGCCCGGATGAACCAAGGGCATCCCGCACTCGTCACAGAAGCGCTCGCTCGGCGCATGCTCACGCTCGCACGTCGGGCACACGAGGCGATCCTGGTCGGGGTCCTCGTCCATCACCGCACCTCGAGCCCGACCTCCCGGACCTGGCCGCCCTCGATCTGATAGCAGCGGACTTCGGGCTCCTCAGCGGCCAGACCGACGATCACCCACTCCAAGCCCGGCCAGTTGGCGGCGAAGTTGATGTCGGTCTGGGACGGATAAGGCTCGGTGTGGGTGTGCGAGTGATAGATCGCGCCCATCTCCCAGCCCGCGTCCTCGAACTCGTCGATCGCGCGCGACAGCTCTTTGCCGTCGATCTCGAAACGCTTGCGCGACGCGTACACGTTCGTGGCTCTGTACACGGCGACCGCGCCAGCCTCGCCGTCATAGGCGATCAGGCCGCAGCACTCGGCGTCGTACTCGGCGCGCGCGTGAGCAATCAGCTCGTCGAGCAGGGCTTTGGAGACGATCACGGCGAACGGTGGCGGCAGCAGCGGCCTACCACCAGACGGTGGCGTCCAGGTTCTCGACCTCGTCGACCGGCAGGGTGTAGATGCCGCTCGACAGGTACTTCCAACCGTCATCGGCGACCACGAAGACGACGTTGCCCTCGTCTAACTCGCCCGCGATGCGCACCGCGATCGAGGCGATCGCGCCGGAGGAGACACCGGCGAAGACGCCCTCCTCATCGAGCAGCTTGCGCGTCCAGATGATCGCGTCGCGATTGGTCACGAAGATCTTGCGGTCGAGCAGCGAGATGTCGATGATCGGCGGTATGAAGCCGTCGTCCAGCGAGCGCAGGCCCTGGACGGGCTCGCCTTGCATCGGCTCGGCGGCGACGATCTTGACGGCGTCGCCGAACGTCTCCTTCAGGCGCCTGCCGTTGCCCATCAGGGTGCCACCCGTGCCGAGCCCGGCTACGAACGCCGAGACCTCGTCCAGCTCTTCCAGGATCTCCAGCGCTGTGCCGTTGTAGTGGGCGTTGGGGTTGGCTTGGTTGCCGTACTGGTAAGGCATATAGACGGACGGGTCGGCCTCGGCCATCGCCAAGGCCTTTTCGACGGCGCCGTTGGAGCCGAGCGATCCCTCTGAGTAGACGATCTCGGCGCCGTACATCTTCAAGAGCTGGGTGCGCTCGGGGGTCACGTTCTCTGGCATGACGACCTTCAGCTTGTAGCCCCTGCGCCGGGCGATCATCGCCAAAGAGATGCCCGTGTTGCCAGAGGTCGGCTCGAGGATCGTCTGACCCGGCACGAGCAGGCCCCGCTCCTCTCCGTCCTCGATCAGCGCCTTGGCGACCCTGTCCTTGACCGAGCCGGTCGGGTTTCTCGACTCCAGCTTCGCCCAGATCCTGACCCCCGGCTTGGGCGACAGGCGCGGCAGCTCGATCAACGGCGTGTTGCCGATCGACTGCACCAAGTCGCCGTAACGTCCCCCACAGGGCTTGTTCTCGAGTGGCTCGACGGCCATTACTTCACGGAATATAGCGATGACCGGACGACCCGTCGCGAGGGCCTGACAAGCTCGCCGCGAAGCCGTGCTGACCTGCGGTGCGAACACGACTACCGCGCCACCGACTAGGATGTTCGCCAGAGGGATGCAGATGGGATCGGGACCGGACTACGACTACGACTGGCTGGTGATCGGCTCGGGCTTTGGCGGCAGCGTCTCCGCGCTGAGGCTGTCCGAGAAGGGCCACTCGGTCGGCGTTCTGGAGTGCGGCCGGCGCTTCGCCGACCACGAGCTTCCGAACTCGACCGCGGACGTCAGGCGCTACTCGTGGAATCCGTTCTTGGGGATGAAGGGCATCTTCAGGCTGACGATCTTCAAAGACGTTTCCGTCGTCTCCGGCTGTGGGGTCGGCGGTGGCAGCCTCGGCTACGCGAACACGTTGTACGTGCCGCCGAAAGCGTTCTTCGAGGACAGGCAGTGGGCGGAGATGAACGATTGGGAGTCGGCGCTCGCACCCCACTACGCGGAAGCCCAGCGGATGCTGGGCGTCGTGCAGAACCCTTACGAGGATCCGGCCGACCAGCTACTGCGCGAGCTGGGCGAGGAGTTCGGCGTCGGCGAGACCTACCAGAAGACCCCCGTCGGCGTCTACTTCGGCGAGCCCGGCGTCACCGTCCCGGACCCGTTCTTCGGGGGCGAGGGACCGGATCGGACCGGCTGCCGGCGCTGCGGACGGTGCATGGTGGGCTGCCCGCACGGCTCGAAGAACACGCTCGTCAAGAACTATCTGTACCTGGCCGAGAGGCGAGGCGCACAGGTCATGCCCGAACGGACGGTCGTCGATGTCAGACCGATCGGCGCCGGCACCGGCGAGGAGGGATACGAGGTCGAATCGGTGCGCTCCGGCGCCTGGCTGCGCAAGGAGCGCCGCGTGCAGCGCGCCCGCGGTGTGGTCATCGCGGCCGGGCCGCTCGGCACGAACCGCCTTTTGCAGCGCTGCCGGCTGAATGGCTCGCTGTCTCGGATCTCGACGCGCCTTGGCGAGCTGGTAAGGACCAACAGCGAGTCGATCCTGACCGTCACCGTGCCCGAGGACTACCCCGACGACCTGATTGAGCGCGTCGCGATCACCTCCTCGATCTACCCCGACCCGAACACCCACATCGAGACCGTCACTTACGGAGCAGCCGGCGACTCGATGCACCGCTTCTACACCCTGCTGGTCGGCGACGGCACGAAGGTGACGCGACCGCTGAAGCTGCTCAGCCAGATCGCGCTTCACCCCAAGCGCTTCTTGAAGGTTCTGTTTCCGAAACACTGGTCGAGGCGCACGATCATCATCCTGGTCATGCAGACGCTGGACAATGCGATCGCTTTGCGCCCCCGCAAAGGCCCGTTCGGCTCGCTGCGCTTGACGACCGAACAGGACCCCGAGAAACCGAACCCTACGTTCATCCCGGTCGCCAACCAGGCGGCCGAATGGTTCGCCAAGCGCACCGGCGGGATCGCCCAGAGTTCGACCACCGAGGCCCTCTTCAACATCCCCACGACCGCCCATATCCTCGGCGGCGCGGTCATCGGCGCCGATCCGTCGCGCGGCGTGGTCGACGCCAAGCAGCGCGTGTTCGGCTACGAGAACCTGCTCGTCTGCGACGGCTCCGCGATCCCAGCCAACGTTGGGGTCAACCCGTCCTTGACGATCACCGCGCTGGCCGAGCACGCCATGAGCCACATCCCTCCCGCCGGCCTGCCCGGCGAGCCCAGCTCGCCGGAGACGATCGCGGCGACCTAAATCCCGCCGGCCATCGCCGGCAGGATTACAAGGGTGTCGGTGTCCGAGACGGCCGTGTCGAGGCCTCCAAGGACCCGGACGTCCTCGTCGTTGAGGTAGACGTTGACGTATCTGTTCAGCTCGCCGTCAGCCGCGAACAGCTGGTCGGCGGTCGCCGGGTGGCTGGCGGCCAAGTCACGTAGGACGTCACCGACGTTGGCGCCCGAGGCGCTGACCTGACGCTCACCGCCAACGGAGGCGCGCAGGACAGGAGGGATCTTGACGGTGGCCATAACTTTGCGGCAGATTAGCGGGCTGGCGATCGGATTGGAGCGTGCGTGCTAGCCGGCCGCGGCGCAGAAAGCCTCGTAATCGGGAAACACTCCCAGCTCCTCGTCGGCGATCTCGTCGGGGGGCCGCGAGCAGATCGGGCAGTCGGGGTCGCGGTGGACGCGAACCTCCGTCAGGGTCGCAGCCAGGGCGTCGTACAGCAAGAGGCGCCCGATCGCGGGATCGCCGATGTCGAGGATCAGCTTGACGACCTCGGTCGCCTGCAAGAGGCCCATCGTGCCGGGCAGCACGCCGAGCACGCCGTTGGCCCCGCAGGAGGGCGCCAGCTCGGCCGGCGGGGGCTCGCGGAAGAGGCAGCGGTAGCAGGGGCCCTCGTAGGGCTTGAAGACCGATAGCTGGCCGTCGAAGCCGAGGATCGAGGCGGAGACGACGGGGATCTGAAGGCGCACGGAGGCGTCGTTCAAGAGGTAGCGAGTCGGGAAGTTGTCGACGCCGTCAACCACGACGTCGTAGCCGGAGATGATCTCGATGATGTTTGAGGCGTCGATCCGGGTCTGGTACTTGACGACCTCGACGTCCGGGTTGAGCGCGTGAATCGACTCCTCGGCGGAGTCGACCTTGGGGATGCCGACGCGCTGGGTCGAGTGGATGACTTGGCGCTGCAGATTCGACAGGTCGACGACGTCGTCGTCGACGATGCCGAGCGTGCCGACGCCGGCCGCCGCCAGATACAGCGCGGTCGGCGAGCCCAGGCCGCCGGCCCCGAGCAACAGGACCTTGGCGTCCAGCAGCTTCTGCTGACCCTCGGCGCCGATCTCCGGGATCAGGAGATGGCGCGAGTAGCGGTCGCGCTGCTCGGCGGTAAGTGAGCGCGGGACTACGACCTCATAGCCGCGGTCCTTCCATAGAGTGATCCCGCCGGTCATCGAGGAGACGTGGGTGTAACCGAGATCCTCAGTCAGGGTTCGAGCGCCGTAGGCCGAGCGGTTGCCGGACTGGCAGTAGAGCACGATCTGCGCGTCACGATCGGGAACGATCCCTTCGATCCGCGTCTCGAGATAGCTCCTGGGCACGTGCTTGGCGCCCGGCAGATGACCGGCGCCGAACTCGTCGGTCTCGCGTACGTCCACGATCGTGACGCCCTCGTCGATCAGCTCCCTGACCTTGGCCGGATCGATCTCCTCGATCTGGGACTTGACTCGGCGGAGCAGCTCCGCGCCTGACACGCTCATGGTGATACTCCTAAATCATGGTCGGGATTAGGTGCTTCACAAAGTGTAGCGGTTCAGGCGCGTCGCGCCAAGCCCTGCTCGTAGTCTGATCTCCGCGATGGCCAAACCCACCCGAATCGCTCTGCTCCTCGCCACCACGGCTCTTTTGGCGACGCTTTTGATCTTGCTGCTCCTCGCCGGGCCGCCGGGCTTTGGCGGTCGGGCGAACTCCTCGAGACCGTCCAGCTCCGGGTCAGGCTTCGACGGCGCGGCGCTGCCGCCGGGCATCAAAGCGCATCCCTTTACGCTCACGGCCTTGACGTCTCCGTCTGGTGCCGCATCGATCGGCGGAGGAGGCGGCGGCGGCGGGGTCTCGTTGGGACGATTCGCGGGCAAGGTGGTGGTGATGGCGTTCTTGTATCCCGGCTGTGGCCACACATGCACACTGATCGCGGACCAAATCAGGGGCGCGTTGAACGAACTGGCCGAGCCGCCGGTCGTGCTGATCGTCAGCGCCGACCAAAAGGCCGACAGACGCGCGCGCGTGGACGGCCTTTTGAAAGAAACATCGCTCGCCGGCCGCGCCTACTACCTGACCGGCTCGCCGCGCCGACTGCGGGCGATCTGGCACGCCTACGGCATCGTCCCGGCAAGCGCCGGCAAATCCAAGTTCGACACATACGCAGAGGTGCTCCTGATCGACGGCAAAGGCAACGAGCGGGTCCTGTTCGGAGCCGAAGACCTGACAGGCGAAGGCCTGGCCCACGACATCGGGAAGCTGCAGAGCGGCTGATACCCTAGCTCGCAGGTAGGTATTCGAGCGATGATGTTCTCAACAAAGGCCGAGTACGGCGTACGCGTGATGGTCGAGCTTGCCCGGCGAGCAGACGCTGGCGTGGGCACGGAGCCCGAACCCATCTCGCTGGCCGAGATCGCCGAGCACGACGGTCTGCCGCTGGCGTATCTGGAGCACTTGGTCGCCAGGCTGCGGAAGGCCGGCCTGGTGGACTCCAGGAGGGGCTCGCGCGGGGGCTACCTGCTGGCGAGGCCCGCCAAGGAGATCACGATGGCCGAGGTGGTCGAGGCATTGGAGGGCTCGATCGCACCGATCGAGTGCATCAGCCAGGCATCGGACGGCTCGATCGTGTGCTCGAGAGAGTCCGATCCCGCCCATGTGTGTCCGACAAAGCTGCTCTGGACGAAGGTCCGGGGAGCGATCGTAAGGACGCTGCGTGAGACGACCCTTGCCGACCTGACACGCGGCCCGGTGACGCCGATCGGGGCGACGCTGCCGGCGCTGGACATCGAACCTATGACGACTGGAGTCTGAACGGAAACATGGCTGACCTGGAGATACGAGACCTGCACGTGCGGATCGAGGAGCGCGAGATCTTGAAGGGTGTGGACCTCGACATATCGCGCGGAGAGATCCACGCGTTGATGGGCCCGAACGGATCGGGCAAGTCGACGCTGGCGAGCACGCTGCTGGGACACCCGGCTTACGAAGTCACCGAGGGGACGATCGTCTTCGAGGGCCAGGACATCACCGAGGCCGAGCCCCACGAGCGCGCCAAGGCGGGCCTGTTCCTGGCGTTCCAGTACCCGGTGTCGATCCCGGGAGTGTCGGTGGCGAACTTCTTGCGGATGGCGATCAACGCCAAGCGCGAGGAGCCGATCGGAGTGAAGGAATTCAGGGAACATCTGCAACACGCGATCGAGCTGCTGGACGTGGACAGGTCGTTCACTTCAAGACACCTCAACGACGGGTTCTCGGGCGGCGAGAAGAAGCGGGCCGAGATCTTGCAGATGGCGATGCTGAAACCGGCCGTCGCGATCCTCGACGAGACCGACTCGGGCCTCGACATCGACGCCCTGCGGACGGTCGCCGAGGGGGTGCAGAAGCTGCACGACGAGCAAGGCGTCGGCGCGCTGATCATCACGCATTACCAGCGGATCTTGCATTACGTGAAGCCCGAGTTCGTGCACATCTTGATGGACGGCAGGATCGTCCTCGAGGGCGGCGTCGAGCTGGTCGAGCGCCTGGAGCGCGAGGGTTATGACCAGATCAGACAGGAGGTAGGGGCCGGTGCCTGAACCGGTGGTAGTCAAGCCGGGCCGGCACCGCGAGGCGAGCCTGTACCACGCGTTGCACGGCGCGGGGGCGGGCGACTCATCCCCGGCGCAGATCAGAGAGGCGGCCCTGAGCTTCGTCGAAGCCGCGGAGCTGCCCGTGTGGCGCAGGTCGGGCTTCTGGACGACGAGTTTTGCGGGCCTCGATCTGGACGGCCTGCAAACGAAGGCGCACGAGCGAGGCGAGGTTCCGAACTTCGTGACAGAAGCTTTGCCTGAGCGGGAGCGAGCCGGACGGATCGTGCAGCTGGATGGCTCCGTCGTGGACGTCGAATGTAGGCAGGAGCTGGCCGACGCCGGCGTCGTGGTTTGCCCGTTGGAGGCCGCCCTGCGGACGGGCGAGTTGCCGCTGGGCGCGCTTGGCGCCGACGTGCCGGCGAACGTAAGGGAGCTGGCGATCGAGCGTTTTTCGAAGCGTTTGACGTACGACAGGAACAAGCTGGAGGCGGCGAACGCCGCGTTCTGGACAGGTGGGGCGTTCGTTTATGTGCCGCCGGGCGTGGTCGTCGAGGACCCAATCGAGATCGTGTACGCGATCAGCGGCCAGGGCGTGGCCCAGTACGGGCGCACGCTCGTACTGGGCGGCAAGAGCAGCGACTTCAAGGTCCACGAGTACGAGCTGGCCGAGGAGTTCGAAGACGGACAGGCTCTGCACGCCGGGGCTTTCGAGATGTATCTGGACGACGGCGCGCGCTGCCGGTACGCCCAACTGCAGGACTGGAGTCAAAGACAGCCCGGCGGCTCGGCCAGCGAGAGGAGCGGTGTCTATGACTGCTCGACCAGGTATGTGGGCGTCGGTAGGGACGCGTACTGCCACTGGCTGCCTTCTCTGCTCGGCGGCCACTTGGTGCGCCAGCATTTGGAGCTGGCCGTTACCGAGCCGGGCGGTGACATGGCGTTCAGAGGTCTGTTTTTTACCGAGCGCGATGAGCAGTTGGATGCGTTCGCGGTCGACCTGCACGAGACCGGCCCCTCCGGCGGAGACGTGCACTGGCGCGGCGCGGCGGCCGGGTCGAGTAAAGCCTCGTTCGAGGGTCTGATCCAGATCGACCCGGGCGCCCAGCAGACACACACTTACCTGCAGATCCACACGATGATGCTCTCGCCGAAGGCGAGGCTCGACGCGATCCCATCAGTGTTGGTGTCCGCCGATGACGTGTCGGCGTCGCACGGCGGGACCGTCGGAGAATTGGACGAGTCCGCGATCTTTTATATGCAATCGCGCGGACTGGATCGCCCAGCCGCTGTCCGGCTTCTCGTCGAGGGCTTCTTCGAGCCGGTCCTTGGCGAGCTGAAAGACGAGCCGCTGGAAGAGCTGATCAGGACCAAGCTCGCCGGCAAGTTGGCAAACGCGCGCGAGGACATCGAGGCGTATGCCTCGAGTCGCTAGCGGACCCGAGCCGGGCGCCCTACCCCAGGCCCGGGCATCAACCACGGAAGCGCTGGCGCCTGCGACAGGACGGGGGCCGACAGCGGCGGCATCGTTGGATGTGAAGGGCGACTTTCCGATCTTCGCCGAGCGTGGCGGCGACGAGGAGTTCGTCTACCTGGACTCGGGCGCTACCTCGCAGAAGCCGACCGTCGTGATCGAGGCCCAAGCAAAGCATCTGCGCCGGCACAACGCGAACGTCCATCGCGGCGTCTATGCGCTCGCACAGGAGGCCGACGCGGCCTACGACGGTGCGCGCGCGAAGGTTGCGGCTTTCGTGGGGAGCGACCCGACGACGACGGTGTTCACGAAGAACGTGACCGAGGCGATCAACCTCGTCGCCTACGCGTGGGGCCGCGCGAACGTCGGCCGGGGTGACGCGATCCTGATCAGCCAGCTCGAGCACCACGCGAACATCGTTCCGTGGCAGGTCTTGTGCAAGGAAAGAGGCGCCAAGTTGCGCTACCTGGAGGTCGACGAGCGCGGTGAGCTGTCGCTGGAGCAGCTGGACGCCGAGCTGGCCAGAGGAGACGTAAAGATCGTGTCGATAGCCCACGTGTCGAACGTGCTCGGCACGATCGTGCCCGTCGCGGAAATCGCCGGCAGAGCGCGCGCCGCCGGTGCTATCTCGCTCGTGGACGGCGCCCAGGCGGTGCCGCACATGCCGGTCGACGTGGACGCGATCGGCGCGGACTTCTACGCCTGGACCGGCCACAAGGCGCTCGGCCCGACCGGTATCGGCGTGTTGCACGGCCGCCGGGAGATCATGGAGGCGATGGAACCGTTCATGACGGGCGGAGACATGATCGCGTCGGTCGACTTCCAGAACGCGACCTGGAACGAGCTGCCGTACAAGTTCGAGGCCGGCACACCGCCGATCGCTGAGGCGGTCGGCCTGGGCGGGGCCGTCGGCTACCTGTCAGAGCTGGGCATGGCGAGCGTGCGGGAGCACGAGCAGGCCTTGACCGAGTACATGCTTCACCGCCTGGCCGACGTCCCCGGACTGCGTGTCGTCGGGCCGCCGGAGGCCGACCGCAGAGGCGGCCTGGCGTCGTTCACGATCGAGGGCATCCACCCCCATGACATCGCCGAGCTGGCCGGACGCGCGGGCGTATGTATCAGGGCCGGCCATCACTGCGCCCAACCTTTGATGCGCTGCCTGGGCGTCGGCGCGACGGCAAGGGCGAGCGTCGGCGTCTACAACGAGCCGGCCGACATAGACGCGCTCGTGGATGCACTGCTCGCCGGACGCGAGGTGTTCGGGCTGTAATGGACGACCTCTACAGGGACTACATCCTCGAGCACTACAAGCGGCCCCATAACTTCGGCGAGCTGGAGCCCCACGACCTGGAGGCCCATGAGCACAACCCTTTGTGCGGGGACGAGCTGGGCGTGCAGATCAAGGTGCGGGACGGCAAGATCGCGGATCTCAAGTTCCAGGGCCACGGCTGCGCGATCTCCCAGGCCTCGGCGTCGATCGCCTCGGAGGAGCTGAAGGGCATGTCGCTGGAGCAGGTTGGCGAGCTGGGAGCGGACTGGATGCTCGACCTGCTCGGCATCCCGGTGTCGGCTACCCGGCGCAAGTGCGCGCTGCTGAACCTGAAGGTCGTCAGGGGCGCCGTCACCGGCGAGAGTGATTGGCCGGGGTGAGCGATCAAGGGCGTCCAGCCCCGCACCCGTGACCTCTCGCGTCCGTGCCGGGGCCCGCGCCGCGCCCCGCGTCAGTGGCCGAAGATGTCGAAGCGCTCGAGTTGCTCAAGGAAGACTTCTTTCTCCTGGTTCGAAGGGTCATGCTCCTTGCAGTTGTAGAAAATCCCCTCGTTTTCACCCTTTACGCAAACCTCGAACAGCATGTGCATGGGGTGATAGCGCTCCTCGGTCGCCCTGTCGGTGTCAAGGCTGCAGTTGGTGCACAGCACCTTGACGTCGTTGGAATGGGGAAGGTCCCCCATCGGCGCCTTCGGGGCGAGAAGCGCCTCTCGCCGCGCCATTGGCGCTCCCGCATCCTTGCCGTCGCCGGGTGGCATGACGAACAGTTGTAGGCCGATGTCGGAAGTGAGCGCGTAGAACCTCGGCTTGTCCCCGCCCTCCCACTGGGGCAAACCGAGCACCGTTTCGTTTAGCCGCGTCGCGACCTTGCCGCGCATCGATCCGAGCTCTTCGCTCAACTCGCCGAGGACGAACAGGCCGGGGCGATCGTCACTTCGAACGCGCCGGTATTCCCGCGCCCAGCGCAGCACTCCCTGCAGGAAGGCGTGTGGCTGTGGCGACTCCCACTGCTCGGGGACACGGCCGACGAGGTCGGCGGTTGGCCCGTGCTGCCCGCTGCGCAGCCACATCGCGAACTCCAGGCGTGCACGCAAGTTCGGCACCCCCGGCCGCTCCAACCGCCAGCGGATCCGTTCGAGCTCGAGCGGATCGGTCGGCGTGCATCGCAAATCGGTCGCGAGCTCCAGCGCCTCGAGCGTCACCTGGGTCAGCGTGCGGTACCGCTGTTTGTCCTCGGCGAGTTTTGCGCGCAGCGCCTCTGCGTCGTGCTCCACTTCGTCCCGCAGCACCTGCAGCTCGTTTGCGGCCACACCGACGCCGACCCTAATCAGCTTGTTCGCGTTTGCGACCAGCCGTCTGAGCAAGGCCCTCGTCTCCGCGTCGAGGGGCTCGCCCGCCCCGTCCTTGAGAACCCGTTCGATCGAGCCTTTCAGCCGCGCTGCAATCTCGCGCAGACGAAGGACGTCCTCTTTACGCAGCGTTCCGCCGCCGACGTCGAGTCGCGCGAGCTTGCGTAGTTCGGTCAGCGGCACGCTGCTCAGATGCGCCACCAACACGTCCGCTTCCAGCGCGGACTTCCATGCGGACAGCCAGCGCTCGCGCCCGTCCACGTCGTCGCGCCCAGGTGGCGTCGGGGTGTCCCCCGTGATCGCGAGTGAGATACCGCGGGGGCCACTGAAGCACAAGCCGTAGGCGGGTTTGCCGCTCAGATCCTTATGGCCCTTCCCGTCGATCGGCTTGCTGGAGAGCGCCTTCAGCCCAAAGCCTTCAGGAAAGCCCAGCCGTTCGAGCAGCCGGCTCCCCCCGTTCGAAAACTTACCCAGAGGGTGGAATCGCTTTTGGGGCCGGAGCTGGTCCACATGCGCATAGCGCGCCAGGACCGACTCGCTGGCGAGCACGTGCACCTCCGGCTCCCTCGGCGTGTCCGACTGGTCCTTGTAGATTTCCGAGCGGGTATGCAACAGCGACAGCAGCGGTTCGAGCGAGCCGAGGTGGTCAACATGGTCGTGCGTGACGATCACCATGCGGACGTCGCTGAGCGAGAAGCCGGCGCGATACAGGTTCTCCACGTAATCCACGCCTGGATCGACGACGATGCCGTACGGCTTCTCCCGCTCACCGTTCTCGACCGCATGCAGGCGCACGAAGTAGCCGCCGCCGAGCGCCCTGAAGGCTGAGGGCCGGGGCAACAGCGGGAAGGCCGAGCTGTAGCGGCGCATGCAGACGAACTCGATCGCCGGCTCGCCCTTCGCGCACGGCGGCGCTCCTTCCGCGGCGGGACGCATCAGGAAGCGATGGACCTGGGACTTGCGCACGTTGATGCTGTCCGTGTGCATGAAGAAGTCCAGCAGCAGGCGGCGCGCGGCTTGGTAGTCCTCCCGATCCTCGTCGGAGTCGAACTCGTGCTGCTTGTCGACGCGGGCGTGCGCCTGCAGCATCAGGTATTCGGCGACGCGCGCCAGACCCTCATAGTCGTCGCCGCCGCCAGGCCATTGCTCGCCCACCGCCGCCAACGCCGGTCGCTCGAGCACAGCGTCGTAGGCTTTGGGAAGCTCGCCCGCTTGCCCGCGGAGGTTGCCGGCGAGCGACCACTCGCGAACACGGGCTCGAACCTTCAGCACATCCGCGCCGACCAGCGTGCTGTGCTCGTCGCACTCCAGCGCCTTACGCAGGCAGGGGAAGCCGAGCGTGCGCTCGATGCGGGCGCCTGGATCGCCTCTGCCTTCCTGCACGCCTTTGCGGGAGATATTCAGAGTGAACAGGAGGTGCCCAAGGCGCAGCAGGATGTCGGCGGCAAGCCCGCCGAGCCGGCGATTCACCGCGATCCGCTTGAGCTGTTCGACTACCGGCGCCAGGTTCTCTTCGACCTCGACCTTGCGCAACTCGGGCTCATAGCGCACGTTTTCGAGCCAGGCGATCGCCCTGCTGATCTCGCCCGTGCTGGCCTCGGTTTCGGTGTCGGCCGCAAGCAGCTCCAGGAAGGCGCGCCAGCCGCGCAGATGCCAGCACAGGCTTTCCTTGTGCCGTCCCAGCTCGTAGCTGGCCTTGCCGTGCGCGATCTGCAGGTCGACCTTCCAGCGGGAGTCGATGAGGACGTCCTGCATAGCCTCCGCCGTGTTCTCCGCGTCGCGCAGCTGGTCGAGGCGGTGCACCGCCGCCTGGAAGTGCTTGCGCGCCGGCCGCTGCGCGTGCTCCTTGCGATACAGCTCGCCGGTGTGGTAATGAGCCTGGGCATCCAGGCCCGCGAGGAACTCGAAGGCCCCCTCGACGTGGATCGGCGCTAGCTGCACGCGGCGCTCGGCGTCGCGAATCAGACCCTGTAGCTTGTGAAAGTCGTTGTAAGCCTCGACCTTGTGCGCGCGACCCGGCTTGAGCAACCGCGCGTAGGCCCGCCGGTGCAGCGCCAGCAGGCTCAGCTGCGTGGCGATCCAGATGCAGCGTGTGGGCTTGACGTTCTGCCATGCCAGCGAGACATCGTCGAAGACCTGACGGCCCTCCTGCAGATCCTCGGCGAACAGCCACGGCGCGGTTCTGCCTGCGCAATAGACGAATGTGTCGAGCGCAATGCACCGGTCGAGCTCTTCATCGAGCCATGCGCCCTCCTTCAACGCGCCCGGGAGCTCAGCATGTGGACCGAGCGCAGCCGACTGGCAAGCCTCCACGGCGTGCATACCCAGATGCGCCTCGACCAGCGCTTCGAGGACGAACATCGAGAGCGAGCCAGCCCCGGTGTCGAGATTGTCCTCGGCGATCCGGCTCACGATCCTGTCGGCCTGCTCATCGGTGATCTGCGGGTCCGCCCCGTCGGGCGGCATCGCACCGGCGAGGTCGTTGCGGGCGTCTTCCAGCCTGTGGCGGTAGCGATGACCGCGCAGCTGCGCGAGCTCGAGCCCTCCGAGCGGGCTCGTGGCGCCGTTGCGCCACGTGATCAAGCTCTGCCTGAAGGAGTAGGGCTCGCGTGCGAGTGTGCCGCGAGGCGGCTCCTTCTTCTCCCAGCCGCGCTTCAGCACGTTTTCGGCCGCAGCGTAGAAGTCGTGTATCCAGGCACATGCTTCGGGGCGTATCCACAGTTTCCCTGGCCCGTGATCTGGATCGGCCATCGGCAGGGCGAAACGGTCGCCCTTGCTCAATGGCAGTCGCTTGGGCAATGGATGGCGAATCAGCTGCTCTGCCTCCGCCCAGCTGGACCAGCCGGTCGCATGCCTGCGTTTGTGCAGCAGCGCGTTGTAGACCTGCGTGTGTTCGACCACGCGCCCAAATGGTCCCGTGGAGAGCGGCCGCCGGTGATCGCGCAGCGATGCCCTGTCCGCACGCGGTCGCGACTCGTCACCACTAGTTGCGTCCGTGCTGGCGAGACGCTCCTGCAGCGCTGCCAGTCTTTGAGTAGCCACCCGGTATGCCCCAAGTGAATGATATAGTTCGCATTGTAGGAAATCACTGATCCTTCGCTGCTCGATGCTCATCTGCGTCCCTCCATCCGTGTGCACAGGGCCTGACGGCGTGGACCCGGGCGCGAACGAGCCCCCGCGGCCGCACGGCGCGCACCCCCTTCCGCCCGTCCCCATCAAACTGCGGGTTCATCTCTACTGACGGTGCCCAACTATATATATTTGCGAAGCTCTTCCGCCCACTTCTCCTTCAAGCACCGCCATCCTCCTGCGCGACCACGCGCGGACGGTCCTCTACAGCGGAAGCGATACAATTCCTAGTCCTGAGGACGGGATTCTCTAAGACCGACCACCTGAGGAGCATCGAATGGCCGCCACCGACACAGCAAGGATCACCAAGCCAAGCCCGATCGTCGAGGACGATCAGGGTCAGCTGCGAGCCAGGCAGGGCATCTCGAGGGAGGTCGTACGAGAGCTGTCGAAGGTCAAGGGCGAGCCCGACTGGATGGCCGAGAAACGGCTGAAGTCCTTGGAGATATTCGAACGCAAGCCGGTCCCCGATTGGGGCGTCGACCTGTCGGGCTTGAACCTCGACGACCTGGTCCTCTACTCGCCGCCGACCGCCGGGCGCTATGACAGCTGGGATGACGTGCCCGCGGAGATGAAGCAGACCTACGAGGACCTTGGCATCCCCCAAGCCGAGCGCGAGCATCTGGCGGGCGTCGTCGGCGTGTGGCGCCAGGAGCCGGTCTATGAGGGCCTGAAGGAGGAGTACCGCAAGCTCGGGATCTTGTTCTGCTCGATGGATACCGCGATCAGCGAGTACCCGGAGCTGGTCCAGAAGTACTTCATGAACAAGTGCGTGCCCGCCCAGGACAACAAGTTCTCGGCCCTGCACGGCGCCGTCTGGTCGGGCGGCTCGTTCTTGTACGTCCCGAAGGGCGTCAAGGTAGACCTGCCTTTGCAGGCCTACTTCCGGATGGAGGGCGCCGGCGAGGGCACCTTCGAGCACACCTTGATCGTGGCCGACGAGGGCTCGGACGTGAACTACATCGAGGGCTGCACCGCCCAGACCTACTCCGTCAACTCGATGCACTCGGCGGTCGTCGAGATCTTCGTGCACGAGGGCGCCAAGGCTCGGTACACGACCGTCCAGAACTGGTCCAAGGATGTCTACAACCTGAACACCAAGCGCGCGATCGTCGACGCCGAGGGCACCGTCGAGTGGGTCGGCGGTTCGATGGGCGCCAAGTACGTGATGCTCTACCCGGGCTCCTACCTGATGGGCGAGGGCGCCAGGGCCGACCACCTGAACGTCGGCGTCGCGACCGGCGGGGTCCACAAGGACACCGGCGCCAAGGTCGTTCATCTGGCGCCTAACACGACCTCGAACATCTTGGCCAAGTCGATCTCCAAGGACGGCGGGATCATGGGCTACAGGGGCCTCGTCAAGATGGGCGCCCACTCGCAGGGCTCCAAGGCGAGGGTCCAGTGCGACGGCCTGATGATGGACGGCATCTCGAAATCGGACACCTGGCCGGACATCCAGATCCAGAACCCTCATGTAGCCGTCGCCCACGAGGCGACCGTCGGGCGCATCTCCGACGACCAGCTTTTTTACATGGGCTCCAGGGGCTTCACCGAGGACGAGGCCGCCGCGATGATCGTCAACGGCTTCATCGAGCCCGTCACCAAGGAGCTGCCGATGGAGTACGCGGTCGAGCTGAATCGCCTCATACAGCTGGAGATGGTCGGTTCGATCGGTTAGGGCTCGCGGTTGAGGGCCCCGACAGACACGATCGCCGCGCCGCTGTTCCCGACGAAGCTGCCGTGGGTGAACGTGCCGGGCGGGCAGGGGGCGAAGGCGAGCACGCTCCAAAGAGGTAAGCCGATGTTGGTCGAGTTCTGGGACTTCTGTAGGCCGAACTCGATCAGGACGTTGCCTTATGTGAAGGCATGGCATGAGCGCTATGCCGAGCATGGCCTGCGCACGATCGGGGTGCACTCTCCGGGGTTCGACTCCTCGCGCGACGAGGATGCGGTGCGCGAAGCGGTGGCAAGGCTGGGGATCGAGTATCCGGTCCTGATCGACTCCGAGCTGGAGGTCTGGCAGGAGTATGAGAACGAAGGCTGGCCGGCCAGGTACCTGTTCGACGGCAGGGCCCGGCTGTTCGAGTACCACTTCGGCGAGGGCGGCTACCTGGAAACCGAGCTGGCCATCCAGGAGCTGGTCGGCGTGGAGCGCGAAGCGCTGGCACCGGTGCGACCGGAGGATGCGCCGGGCGTGCGCCTGGTAGCCCAGACCGAGGACCAGCAAGGCGCCTACAGCGGGCCGTACGCCGCGGGAGGCGTGTGGGCCGTGCTGGAGGGACGAGGACGGCTGTTGGCTAACGGCGTCGAGCACCAGGTCGAGCACCCGGGCGCTTATCCGCTGATCGAGCACGATCGACACACCGAAGGGATGATCGAGCTGACAGCAGAACCCGGAGTGAAGTGCCTCGCTACGTGCTTTACGCCTGGCCTGATGCCGTTTGCTGAAGAGGCTCAGGTGTAAGACAGCGACGCGGCGCGCGCAACGTCTTCGGGCACGGCGTCTTTCAGCAGCCGTTCGAGCACGGGCGGACCGGAATCCTCGACCAAGACGCATCCCCCGGGCCAGTACGGGCTCTCGCCGGGCGTCTTTGTCAAGAAGATCGGCTCATAGACCCACGAGCCGCAGTTGATCAGACGCGCTCCGGACCTGCCCCGCCACTCCGCGATGGCGTCACCCGGCAGCGGGCCCGTACGGTGTGTGTGGCCGAAGACGACGTGAGCATCTCCGAGTCCGAGCCTGGCGGCGACCTCGCCGATCGCACGCAGCCCGGCACGGCGCAGCTCGTTGCGCGAGATATCGGCGCTCAATGGCCCAAGCCCGGCCCGATTCAGCCCTGCGACCGTCGCCGGAAAGGCGGTCTTGATGGCCCTCTTGCGGGCCCACGCACCGGCCATGCCCGCCAAACGCCGGCCACCTGCCGACAGGACTCCGGCCAAGCGGCGGCCGCCACCGCCCTTCGCGTCCGCGGAGACCCCGTCCTCCGGGCCGCGACCGTTGCGACTGACGCCGTCGCCACCTCCGAGCGCTCGCCAGGCGCGCGCCGTGGCCAGGCCGTTGAGTGCCGGGCCGGAACGGCCGTAACGGGTCATCGCGTCGCGCCAGGCATAGATCGGCGCGGTCACGGCCTCGTAGTCCTCGACCGTGCCGAAATCGGCCCTTGACGGGCGCCGTTCCAGCAGGCGCCCGATCGCGCCGACTCCTATCCGCTCTAGCGTCGGAATCGTGAGGTGGGCGTCGAGGTAGTGACCATGCAACGCGTACACGTCGGGCCGGACCCAGAGGCCGGGATAGGCGACGCTGACCCGGCTCGGCTCAGACCAGGCCGCGATCTGGGCGATCAGCGGCGAGGCGTCGGCCGGGTCGATGCGCTGCTCCAGCTCCAGCGGCTTCGGCTCTGGAGAGCGCAGAGCACGCGCGTCAAGCCACGCGCTTACGTTCAGGTGGTCGTGATTGCCGGCGGTGATGACCAGTTCCCCGTCGCCGCCCATGGTCCGGCCGACTTCTTCGAAGAACGGGCGCGCGGCGGCGAGCGCCTCGTGCGGCGGGCCGTGGCGCAGCTCCAGCACGTCGCCGAGCAGGACCAGGCGATCGATGTCGGCCAAGCGTTCGAGCAGCAGCGCGCGCACCGCCGGGCGGCGCAGCACGTCCACCCCAGAGAGACCGCCGAGATGGAGGTCGGAGATGATTAGAGTCCTGGTCACCTAAGGGCCCGTACATGAATAACTTCTTGTTGAGTCGCCCGAATGGACTTCGCCTGGCTGTGTCCTCGGCGCTTGACTTGGCACCACCAAGCCTTCGCGCCTGCGTCCTTGCCATGCTCGCCCCTCGAACCCCTCAACTGCGAACTTATTCATGAACGAACCCTAGCCGCCGTCGCGGCGGTTTCACGTACCGGCTTGGGCAACATGAAGCGAACGTCCTCGTGTATGACGTCGACTTCGGAGACGTCGCGGACCCCGCGCGCCCGGAAGTAGTCGACCAGATCGGCGACCAGATTCTCCGGAGCGCTGGCGCCCGAGGAGATCCCGACGACGCGCCTGTCTTTCAGCCACTCCTCGCGCACCTCACCGGCATTGTCGATCAGGTAGGCATCGGTTCCGCAGTCGCGCGCGACCTCGACCAGGCGCACCGAGTTTGACGAGTTGCGCGAGCCGATCACGAGCATGACGTCGCAATCGGCAGCCAGGCGCTTGACGGCGGCCTGACGGTTGGTCGTCGCGTAGCAGATGTCGTCGGTCCTGGGACCGGCTATCGTCGGGAAACGCTCGCGCAGACGGTTTACGATCACCTCGGTTTCGTCGACCGAGAGTGTCGTTTGGGTGACGTAAGCGACGCGCTCGGGATCTTCGACCTCCAGCGCGTCGACGTCGGCCTCGTCCTGCACGAGCACGATCCGATCCGGCGCCTCGCCCATCGTGCCTTCGACCTCCTCGTGGCCCTGATGGCCGACCAGCACGACCGTGTAGCTTTCCGCCGCGAACTTGGCCGCCTCACGGTGGACCTTCGTCACCAGGGGGCAGGTGGCATCGATCGTTCGCAGTCCACGCTCGGCCGCGCCGGCGCGTACGCTGGGGGCCACCCCGTGGGCTGAGAACACGCACAGGGCGCCCTCCGGGACATCGGTCTGCTCATCGACGAAAACCGCACCGCGGTCCTGAAGGCGTTGTACGACGTGCTTGTTGTGGACGATCTCCTTGCGTACATACACCGGCGCGCCGTGGGCTTCGAGCGTGCGTTCGACCGTCTGGACGGCACGATCGACGCCCGCACAGTAGCCGCGCGGCGCGGCGAGCAACAGCTTTTCGATCGTGTTGACCACAAAACCATTGTAAGAGGCTTGAGCGGGCGGATAGGCTTGGCGGGACGATGACTCAAAAGCACCTCGACAGGTTGACCGCGGTCGATGCCTCGTTCCTGCACCAGGAGGGAGCGAGTTCGCACATGCATGTCGGCGGGGTGACGGTGCTCGAAGGCCCGCCACCGCCAATGGAGGACTTCCTGGAGCAGATCAGGATGCGCCTGCACCTGGTTCCCCGATACCGGCACAAGCTGACCCACACGGTCTTTGACAGCGGCCGGCCGGTATGGGTCGACGACCCGAACTTCAATCTCGCCTACCACGTGCGACACACGGCGCTGCCAACGCCGGGAGGCTGGGATCAGCTGTGCGCGCTGACGGCCCGGATCTTTTCTCAGCAACTGGACAGGTCAAAGCCACTGTGGGAGATGTGGCTGATCGAGGGCCTTGGCCCAGATATCGAAGGACCAGGCATGCCCCATTCGAGCGGCGGCAAGAACCGGTTCGCGCTGATCTCAAAGACTCACCACTCGCTGATCGACGGTATCGCCGGGATCGACCTGGCGACGGTCCTGTTCGATCTGAGCCCTGACCCGCCGCCGATCAAGCATTCGGGACGCCCCTGGCGTCCGCATGGCGAACCGGGCACGGCGGAGCTGGTCGCGGTGGGATTGAAAGGCGCGGTGCGGGCCGGCCTGGAGCTGGCCGAGGGCGCCCTCGACGCGCTTGCCCATCCCGATCGCGCCCTGGCCCGCACGCGGGATGTCGCGGAGGGTCTCGGGGAGCTTGTCTGGGCGGAGCTGAATCCGGCGCCCGAGACGCCCCTGAACGTGCCGATCGGCCCGCATCGACGGTTCGTCGGGGTGGGCGGCTCGCTCGCGGAGTTCAAGCTCGTCAAGAATGCGTTCGGCGGTACCGTCAACGATGTCGTCTTGGCGATCGTTACCGGAGCCCTGCGCGATTTCCTGATCGCCAGGGGCATGCGAACGGAGGGTGTCGAGCTGAGAGCGCTGGTGCCCGTGTCGGTCAGGACCGAGGGCGAGCACCACCAGATGGGCAACCGCATCGTCGTGATGAGGGGCCCTTTGCCCGTCTACATCGCCGACCCGGTCCAGCGCCTGAAGTTCGTGTCCCACGCTATGGATGGCCTCAAGGAGTCCAAGCAGGCGCTGGGCGCGGAGGCGATCGCCGGCGCCCAGAACTTCGCGCCCCCGACGATCCTCGCTCAAGCTTCGCGTCTGAACTTCTCGACCAGGCTGTTCAACCTGATCGTCACGAACGTGCCCGGTCCCCAGTTCCCGCTGTATGTCCTCGGGCGCGAGATGCTGGCCGCCTATCCGGTCGCGTTCCTGCCCGAAAACCATGCCCTCGCGATCGCGATCATGTCTTACAACGGCCAAATGAACTTCGGCCTGCTCGGCGACTACGACGCCCTGCCCGACGTCAACGCCCTCGGCGACTCGATCGCCGCGGAACTGGCCACCCTCGTCGAGCTGGCCCGCGAGTCGGCCACCGCGCCGGCGTGAGCACGGCGCGAGGCGCGCGAGCTAGACTCGCTTCATGTCCGATCTAGAGACGACCCCGACGGTGGACGACGTGATGGATGCATTGTCAAACGTGATCGACCCCGAGCTGGGACTCGACTTCGTCGAGCTGGGCTTGATCTACGGGGTCGAGGTCGATGACGGCAACGTGCACGTCACGTTCACGTTGACGACGCCGGGCTGCCCGATCGGGCCGCAGGTGACAGAACAGATCGATGAGTTCGTCGGCGAACTGGACGGCGTCAAGACGATCGACTCCGAGATGGTCTTCACGCCGCCGTGGTCTCCGGAGAAGATGTCCGAGGACGCCAAGTTCGCCCTCGGCTACTGATCTCGCTGGCCGGCGCCGCTCAGCTGCCCTAGTTCTCTGAGCCTAGCCTGTCCCAGGCATACAGCTGAATGCACTCGTGGGCAAGCTCGATCGCGCGCTCGCGCGACAGGCAAGGCAGGACGGTGTCCAGGGCCTGCTCCTCGGAGACACCCGCCTGGAACGCTTCCTCGCCCCTGAAGCCGGCCGCGATCTTGAGGGCCTCGCGCCTGTTCTCGCCGAGGCTCTGAAAGACGCCGACCAGGAAGTCTTTGTTTGGGACGGGCTGGCCAACCTCAAGCGAAGCGTGCCAGGCGGCGAGCAGATGCAAGTCGTCTTTGTCAAGGTCGGCGACTGCCTTCGCGTAGTGCACCGACAGCTCCTGGTCGGGGATGTCGTCGACCCATGCCCGCACGACCTCGCCGACGAGCTGGCGCCTGGCCTCGCGACCGACCGACTCGGCGATCACGCGGATTGCGTCCTGGGGCTCGATGAAGCACAAGGGCATGACTTGATCGAGACTGTAGGCCCTGGGGTGGACGTCTTTTTTGGGGCAAAAAAAGACCGCACGCGCGCGCACGCGTAAGCGGCCAAAAGGAAGACGATCTCAGCGCCCGGCTCAGCCTGGTCGGGCAGAGTCCTCATCGGCCGATCCCAGCCCGAGCGCCCCGCGCGCGCTCTCCAAGGCCTGACCATCCAGGACGTCGGGATCGAAGCCGAGGGTCGCGTGATCGCCGGCCGCCCAGTTGGCGAACGCCAGGTCGAGCACGTCCACCGGCACGGCCAGAGCCTCGGCAAAGGCCAACACTCGACGTTCCAGATAGATCGGGTCGCCGACCGCGAACAGCCGCTTGGCGGCGACGGTCGTCAGGTCGTCGGCCGCCAAACCACGACCGGTCGCCAGGCGCAGAGAGCCGGCCAGCAGCTCGTACAGCCCAAGATGACCAAGTGTGACCAGTAGCTCGTAACGGCCCGCGCGTCCGAAGCCGGGCAGCGCCAGGCGTTCGAACGCGCGCTCGAAGCGCCGCTGCGGCGTCCAGGACTCATCGCCGATGATCGCCTTTGCCTGAGAGCCTGCATGTAGCGCCCATTGGCGGTACGCGCGCAACGTTTCGGAGCCTCGGGCGGGCTTGTGGGCGCTACGCGGCCCGAGCGGAACACCATCGAGCGGAGAGTCCCAATCCTGGCCCTCGCGCTCCAGCACAAGCCTGACGCCCGCGAATGGATCGTCGCCAGGCAGAGGTGACAGGTAGACGGTCAAAAAGCAGATCCAGGTGGCGCGCTCAAGGCCATCACGGCCGTCCGCGGCAAGCGCCTTGACCTCGGCGAAGACACCAGGCGGAGAGGTCTGCATACCGAGCAGACGTCCGCTCGAGAACGCGATCTCAGAGGCCAGGCGCTCGGCGTCCGCGGAGGCGTGGAGACCTGGGACCAGCTCACTGCCGTAGCCGTCGTCGGCGGCCCTCGCCTCGCGCTGAACACGCATCCGGCTTCCGCGCGCGCCTGACCGAGTGCCCGCTGAGCCGGCCCGCGTGGCGGCCCCGACCCGCGCGCCGGCGCCGCCGTTTGCCGAGCTTCGAGAGGACCGCCGCGCGCCGCCGCTTGACTCCGCGCCGGGCACCGTGCGGCTGCAGATCGGGCAGCGCTCGAGGAAGCGGTTATGCCGGCAGAAGTTGGGCACGCGCCCGTTGCACCCCAGCGCGACGCTCGATCTGAAGGTCGCGCAGGTAGTCGTCGAAGTCGACCTGGATCGTGTGGCGCTTGGACGACACATAGCGGGCCTTCATGGCGGCTTGGTCCGCTTGGATCTCCGCTTGGACCTCGGTCTTTGCAGGCAAAACGTAATCGCCGAGCAGGTGATCGCCGACCCATGCGCTCTGGGCCTCGGCCAGAGGCATAATCGCCCCGAGCGGCTGCAGCAGGCCGATGAAGTACAGACCTTCGATGTCGGGATGAAAGACGCGGCGGAACAGCTCGATGTGGTTGTCCGGCGCCGCCAGCAGCCCGGGATCGAAGAACGGGAAGGTGATCTTGTAGCCGGTGCAATAGACGACGACGTCGGCGTCTAGGATCGTGCCGTCGATGAAGCGCACCTGAGAGCCTTCGAGCGCCTCGATGTTCGGCTTCGGCTTGATCGTGCCGTGGGCGATGCGATCGAGGATGCGCCCGGAGACGGTCGGGTGGGACTCGCCGAACTTGTGGTCCGGCTGGGGCAAGCCGTAGCGCGAGGGGTCGCCCGTGTAGGACTTGATGACCTGGTGGATGATCCGCTGCCTGATCGCGAACGGGACCCTCGGGTCCTGGGGCAGCTGGTCGACCGGTTTGCCGAACACGTACTTGGGGATGATCCAGGCGCCGTGCCTGGCCGACAGGTAGGTGTTGGCGGCCACATAAGAGGACTCCACGGCGATGTCCATCGCCGAGTTGCCCATGCCCACGATCACGACGTTACGACCGTCGAAGATCGAGTTATCGACGTAAGAGTGCGCGTGCAACTGCTCGCCCTCGAACGTGTCGGCGCCCGGGAAGGCCGGTTCGGGCCAACGCGGGTCCCAGTGGTGGCCGTTGGCGACGAGCAGGGCGTCATAGGAGCGAACCGTGCCATCGTCGAGCGCGACCTCCCACCGCCCGTCTTGGTCGCGATCGGCTTTGACGACGGACGTCTCGAACGTGATCAGATCGCGCAATCCGAAGTGATCGACGTAGGCGTTGAAGTACTCCTTGATGTGGGTGTGGTGCGGGAAGTCGGGGTAAGTCTCTGGCATCGGGAAGTCCGAGTAGGCCATGCGCTCGCGCGAGACGTTGATGTAGAGGTCTCGGTAAGCGGCCGACATGTTGTTGCGGTTCTGGAAGACCCAGTTTCCGCCGATCTCGTTAGAGGCCTCGAAGCAGTCGAACTCGATCGAACGCTCGTGCAAGGCCTTGACCGCCGCGATGCCCGACGAGCCGGCGCCGATGACGCAGGCCTTGGGCCCCGATTGCGAACCGTCAGCGGAAGACATGTCCCGAAGCGTAGAGAAAAAACCCGGCTCAACCGGCCGGTACACCCGGGCCGACGTGCTGGGGCGGGCCCTCGGGGCCTTCATCGGCGTCGGCGTGACCGGCCAAACCCTGGTCTTCGGGCAGGCCCCGGCCTACGGCGTCGCGCTTGCCGGCCAGATAGCGCTCGACCATGCGCGCACACTGCCTGCCCTCATTGATCGCCCAGACGATCAGAGACTGCCCGCGTCGGGCGTCCCCGGCGGCGAACACGTTCTCGACGGAGGTCGTATACGGCTTCACCGACTTGACGTTGCCGCGCGGGTCCTTCTCGACTCCGAGCGCGTCCAGGATGCCGGGCTCGGGATACAAAAAGCCCATCGCCAAGAGCACGAGCTGGGTCGGAAGCTCGCGCTCGGTACCGGCGACCGGGCCGAATGGGGGCGCCGACTCGGCCTGGGCGATGCGCAGGGCCGTCACGCGACCGCTGCCACCGTCGGACCCCAGCGCCTGCTCGCCGCTGAAGCTGGTCGTGGCGATCGAGTAGACCTGATCGCCGAGGCCCTCTTGAAGGGCCTCCTCCATGGCGTAGCTGAGCCTGTACTTCGCCGGCCACTGCGGCCAGGGCGTGCGCTCGTCGGGACGGTGCTCGGGCGGCTCCGGCAAAAGCTCGAGCTGGACGATCGAGGAGGCGCCCTCGCGCAGCGCGTTGCCGACACAGTCCGCGCCGGTGTCTCCGCCACCAATCACGACGACATCCTTTCCGGCCGCGCTGATCTCGGGGACGGTGCCCTCAGAGCCGGGCGCCGGCGGCCCTGGGACGGCCGGCGCGGGACCGACCTCACCCGCAACCCAGCGGTTGCGCTGGTAGAGGTAGTCCATCGCGAAGTGGACCCCTTCCAGCTCCCGGCCGGGCACCTGCAGGTCGCGCGGCACGCGCGAGCCGGTCGCCAGAACGATCGCGTCGAAGCCGGCCCTCAACTCCTCGGCGCTGACGTCTTCGCCGACATCGACGCCACAGCGCAGCTCGACGCCCTCGGCGAGGAGCTGCTGCACGCGGCGCTCGACGACCCGCTTTTCGATCTTGAAGTCGGGCACCCCGAATCGTGCCAGGCCGCCAGCGGCCTCGTCGCGCTCGAACAGGACCACACGGTGACCGAGCCTGCGCAGCTGTTGGGCCGCGGCCATCCCGGCGGGACCAGAGCCGATGACGGCCACCGACTGGCCGGTCTCGTGCTTTGGCGGCAGGGGCACGATCCAGCCTTCTTCCCATGCCCGGTCGACGATCGCCAACTCGATCTGTTTGATCGTGACGGCGTCGTTCTCTTTGATCTCCAAGACGCATGCCGCCTCACACGGAGCCGGACATAGGCGGCCGGTCAGCTCCGGGAAGTTGTTGGTCGCATGCAGCTGCACGATCGCGTCCGACCAGCGGTCGCGGTAGACGAGATCGTTCCAGTCGGGGATCAGGTTTCCGAGGGGACAGCCGTTGTGGCAGAAGGGGACGCCGCAGTCCATGCAGCGCCCGCCCTGCTCACGCAGCTCGGGCGTGGGTCGCTGCAGCAGAAACTCTTTGTAGTCGTGCGCCCTCTTGACGGCGTCCCGATAGGGGACGCCGTGGCGCTCGACTTCAAGGAAGCCACCGAGCTTGCCCATCAGGTGCCCTGCCCGCCGGTCATCATCGGGTGATCACCGCGGACCGTCGCGGCTTGGGCAGTGCCTCGAGCGCTTCGGCGCGTTCGGCAAGAACCCGCTTGTAGTCGTGGGGCATCACCTTCACGAAAACGCCCTTCTGCAAGAGCGCCTGCCAGCCTTCGAGCACCCTCACGGCCACGGGCGACTGAGTTCGCAGGGCGTGCTCTTCGACGAGCGCTTTCAGCTCGGCCTCGTCCTCGGGGCTCGGTATCTCGAAGCCGACCATACCCATATTGCAACGACCGGCGAAACGGCCTTCCTCGTCGAGCACGTAAGCGATGCCGCCGCTCATTCCCGCCGCGAAATTGCGCCCGGTCGGCCCGAGCACGACAACGCATCCGCCGGTCATGTACTCGCAGCCGTGGTCCCCGACGCCCTCGACGACCGCGCGGGCGCCGGAGTTGCGCACCGCGAAGCGCTCGCCTGCCAGGCCCCTGAAGAATGCCCGGCCGCCGGTCGCGCCATAGAGAACGGTGTTGCCGACGATCACGTTCTCGCGGGCCTTGAACCTCGACGACATACCCTTGCGCGGGCGCACCGCAAGCACGCCACCGGAGAGCCCCTTGCCGGTGTAGTCGTTCGCGTCACCCCACAACGTGAAGGTAACTCCGGGAGCCAGCCAGCCGCCGAAGCTCTGGCCGGCCGACCCGGTGAATTGCACCTCGATCGAATCCTCCGGCAAACCGGCAGCCCCGCGTGCCTTGGCTATGTGACTCGACAAGATCCCGCCAACGCAACGGTTGACGTTGCGGATCGGAAGCTCGATCTGCACCCGCTTCGGCTCGTCCTCTTCGTCGTCGGCCGGCTCCTTGGACCCTTCGCCCGATGAGGCCTGACCGGCCTCGATGATCGGCCGCGCAAGCTCCACCAGCTCCCAGTCCAAGGCCTCGGACAGGACCTCGGGCGGCCCTTCGACACGCCGACGCGGTGCACCGTCCGGCAGCTCGATGTGGGTCAAGATGTGCGTCAGGTCCACCCCCCGCGCCTTCCAATGCTCGATCGCGCGCTCAGCCCCAAGCAGGTCGACCCGCCCGGTCGCCTCGTCCAGCGAGCGCAGGCCAAGCGATGCCAGGATCTCGCGCACCTCCTCGGCGACGAAGAAGAAGAAGTTGACGACGTGCTCCGGGGTTCCCTTGAAGCGCTCGCGCAGCCGCGGATCTTGCGTTGCGATCCCGACGGGGCAGGTGTTCAGGTGACAGGCCCTCATCATGATGCAGCCGGTAGCGATCAAAGGCGCGGTCGAGAAGCCCATCTCGTCGGCCCCCAACAGCGCCGCCACGACGACATCCCGGCCGGTCTTCAGCTGGCCGTCGGTCTGAACCACGATCCGCGAGCGCAGGTCATTCAACAGGAGCGTCTGCTGGGTCTCGGCCAGTCCGATCTCCCAGGGTACGCCGGCCGCCTGGATCGAGGACAGCGGCGAGGCGCCCGTGCCACCGTCGTGGCCGGAGATCAAGACCCGGTCGGCGTTCGCCTTGGAGACGCCGGCGGCGACCGTACCGACGCCGACCTCCGAGACCAGCTTGACCGAGACCTGGGCTTTCGGGTTCGAGCAGCGCAGATCGTAGATCAGCTGCTTGAGGTCCTCGATCGAGTAGATGTCGTGGTGCGGTGGCGGACTGATCAAGCCGACACCGGGAGTTGTGTGCCTGATCGAGCCGATGTACTCGTCGACCTTGTGTCCCGGTAGCTGGCCACCCTCGCCGGGCTTGGCGCCCTGCGCCATCTTGATCTGCAGCTCGTCGGCGTTGACCAGGTAATGGATCGTCACCCCGAAGCGTCCCGAGGCGACCTGCTTGATCGCCGAACGGCGACGATCGCCGTTGGGATCGGGCTCGAAGCGCGCCGGATCCTCGCCGCCCTCCCCTGTGTTCGAGCGCCCGCCGAGCCTGTTCATCGCGATCGCCAAGGTCTCGTGAGCCTCGCGCGAGATCGAGCCGAGGCTCATCGCGCCGGTGCAGAAGCGTCTGACGATCTTGCTCGCCGGCTCGACCTCCTCGAGGGCGATCGGCTGCGCCCCGCCAGCGTTGAACTCGAGCAGGCCACGCAGGGTCGCCTTGCGCGCGGCGTCCTCGTTGATGGCGCGCGCGTACTCTTGATACTTCGCGTAGGCATCACTCGAGCGCACCTGCTCGAGCGCTTGGCCCTCACCCTTCAGAGCCGCCGCCACGTCACCGTTGGCTGCCCGCACGGCATGCTGCACCAAGGCAATCGTGTCCGGATTCCACATGTGATGCTCGCCGTCTCGGCGCCACGCGTAGATACCGCCGACCGGCAGCAGGTCTTCTCCCGGGGTCGGATAAGCGCGGGCGTGGCGCTCCAGGGCCTCGGTCGCGAGCACGTCCATGCCAACGCCGCCGATGCGTGAGGCGGTGCCCGTGAAGTGGCGTTCGACCAGCTCGGGCTCAAGGCCTACGGCCTCGAAGATCTGGGCCCCACGGTAGGACTGGATCGTCGATATGCCCATCTTCGAGATCGCCTTGAGCAGGCCTTTGCCGATTGCCGCCATGGTGTTCTGGGCTGCCAGCTCCAAGCGCTCGTTGAGCACCTGGACGCTCGAATCGTCTTTGCGGCCATCCCCGACGCTGTCGACGGCATCGCCCCAAATGCGGCCCTCGATTACCAGCTCGTCGAGCGTCTCCAAAAGCAGGTAAGGGTTGATCGCGCTCGCGCCGTAGCCGATCAAGGTCGCGAAGTGGTGCACCTCCCTGGGCTCGCCCGACTCCAGCACGATCCCGACGCGCAGCCGGGTTCCCTCGCGCACAAGATGATGGTGGACTGCCGAGACCGCCAGCAGCGATGGGATCGGAACGCGCCCGGGCCCGAGCGAGCGGTCGGAGAGGACGATGATGTTCACGCCGGCCCCGATCGCGTCATGGGCCTGCTCACATACCCGTGCGAGCGCCGACCGCATTGCGGACCCGGCGCCGGGGGCCGCATGCCCTCCGTCGGGCACGGGCCAGGTGATGTCGATCGTCGTGGCCCTGAACAGGTCATGCGAGACGTGGCGCAAGGTCTCAAGCTCGCGGTTGAGCAGGATCGGACGCTTGAGTATCAGCTTGTGGGCGTGCTCGGGCGTCTCTTCGAACAGGTTGCGCTCGGTGCCCAAGGTCGTCTCGAGGCTCATCACGATCTCCTCGCGGATCGGGTCGATCGGCGGGTTGGTGACCTGGGCGAACAGCTGCTTGAAGTAAGAGAACAGGGGCGGCGCCTGATCGGAGAGAACCGCCAGCGAAACGTCGTTGCCCATCGATCCGACCGGCTCGGCCCCATCCCTCGCCATCGGGGTCAAGAGCACGCGTAGATCCTCCTGGGTGTAGCCGAATGCCCGCTGGCGGCGGTGCAGTGGCTGCTCGGAGATCGTCACCTGCTCGGATGGATCCAGGTCCTCGAAGCGCACGGCACTCTGCTCGTACCATTCGCGATAAGGCTTGCGCGTGGAGATTTCGCGCTTGACATCGCCATCCTCGACGATCTGACCGCGCTCGAGGTCGACCAAGAACAGCTTGCCCGGCTGCAACCTGCCGAGGCGCACGACCTGATCCGGCCGCACGTCGATGATGCCGGTCTCCGAGCCGAGCACGACGTGCCCGTCGACGGTCTCCACCCAGCGCCCAGGGCGCAGGCCATTGCGATCGAGCGTCGCGCCGACGACGCGACCGTCGGTGAACGCGACCGACGCGGGCCCATCCCAGGGCTCCATCAAGCAGGCGTGGAAGGCATAGAAACCGACCAGGTCCGCGGGCAGATCCTGGCGGTCGCGGTAGGCCTCCGGGATCATCATCATCGCCGCGTGCGCCGGCGAGCGGCCGGCGAGCAAAAGCAGCTCCATCACGTTGTCGAACGTTGCCGAGTCCGAATTGCCGGGTGTGACGACAGGCAAGATCTTGGCCAGGTCATCGCCGAACAGCTCGCTCGACAGCTCCGACTCGCGGGCCCTCATCCAGTTGACGTTGCCCATCACCGTGTTGATCTCGCCGTTGTGGCAGATCGTGCGGTAGGGGTGCGCAAGCTGCCAGCTCGGGAACGTGTTGGTCGAGAAGCGCGAGTGCACCAAGGCCAGCGCGCTCATGCAGCGCTCGTCTTGCAGATCCGGGTAGAAATCGGCCAGCTGCCAGCTGATCAGCATGCCCTTGTAGTTGATGGTCCTCGACGAGCTGGAGGCCACGTACAGCCCCTCTCCTTCTTCGCTCAGCTCGCAGACACGTCTGATCACGTAAAGCTTGCGCTCGAACGCGTCCTGATCACCGGCACCATCCGCTCCCGGCCCGCCCCCGGCACCGACGAACAGCTGCCTGATCTCCGGACGGCAGGCGCCCGCGACCTCACCGGTGTGCTCGGGGCGTACGGGCACCTCGCGCCATCCGAGCACCTTCTGGCCCTCGTCGCGTACCGTCCGCTCCAGCAGGCCTTCGAGGCGAGCACGCGCAGCCGGGTCGGTCGGCAGGAAGCACATCAGCACCCCATAGCGGCCGGCCTGCGGCAGCTCGAAGTCGACGACGGCGCGCAACAGCGCGTCCGGCATCTGCATAAGGATTCCGGCCCCGTCGCCGGTGCACGGATCGGCTCCCGAGGCGCCGCGGTGCTCAAGGTTCTTAAGGGCTCCGATTCCGCGTTCGACCACCTCGTGGGTGGGGGTGTTGTCGAGGCGCGCGACCATGCCAACGCCACACGCGTCATGCTCGAAGCGGGGGTCGTAGAGTCCGACGGCCTTGGGCGGCTGCTTGGTGTACGGGTTCATAGAAGTGCTCCGTTGGGGCGGTGCATCCCGGCAAACGGTGGACGGCCCGCTCGCGGGCGATTCCACCGTGTCACACGGGCTTGGAGGGCACCTGAGGCGGAGCCAGAAAGGGTATCAGTGCGTGACGGGGGTGTTCGGTGCACGACGGCGTTCGCGCACAGCGCCGAGCCCGCCGCTGGGAGGTGGCCGGCGAGGGCCGGTACCCAGGTTCTAAAGGTCCCGGTCAGCGCCTGCCCTTGACGGCAGGCTTCGATTTGGCGCCCGTTTTGACCGGCGCTTTGGCGACTCGGGCCTTCTTGCCGGCGCCGCGGCCGTCGGCGCCCGAGCCGGAGCGCTCGCGCGCCTTCTCCAAGCTCGCCTGCAATGCTCCCATCAGGTCCGGTGCCTTGGTCACCTCGATGGCCGGCGTCGGCTCGGCGACGATTTCCTCGCCCGCTGCCTTGCGCTCGATCATCTCGAGCACGGCCTCGCGATAAGCGTCTTTGTAGCGGTCGATCTCGAATGGCTCGGCCAACGACTCGACCAGCCGCTTGGCGACGTCCAGTTCGCGCTCCCCGACAGCCGGCGCGGACCCGCCCTCCTCGCCATCCAGCTCTCGCAGCTCGCTCGTCGGGTTGATCTCATCGCCATAGTTGAGCGTCATCATCATCAGGACCTCGCCCCGAGGGTGCACGGCGACCAGACGTTCGCGCGAGCGCAGGACCACGTGGGCGATCGCGACCATGCCGGTGTCTTGCATCGCCTGCATCAGCAGCCTGTACGAGCGAGCGCCCCCCTTCCCGGGGACAACGTAGTAGGGCTGGTCGAAGTAGATCCTGTCGATCTCCTCCAGCTCGACGAAATCCTCGATTTCGATCGTTTGGGTCGCCTCCGGCGCGACCGCGGCCAGCTCGTCGTCCGCCACCACCACGTACCGTTCCGGCGCCACCTCGTAGCCCTTGACGATGTCCTCGTAAGGGACCTCCCGGCCATCCGCCGAGCAGACCCGCTTCTGCTGGATACGCGCGTGGTCGGCGTTGTGCAGCTGATGGAAGTGCACGTTCCGCTTGGTCACCGCGCTATAGAGCTTCACCGGCATGCTTACCAAGCCGAAGTTCAGCGTTCCCTGCCACATAGATCTGGCCATCGCCATAGTGTGTGATGCTGGCCCGGTCATGTCAACCCGTGGGCAGAACCTCGCCGCTTTCCGGCGATGCCCAGCTGACAGCGCAGCGGGACGTCGGTGCCGTCGACGGCCAGCTCCAGGACCAGCTCTCGCGGCTCCTCGGCCGGGGCGCGCACGGCCTCGGCGCACAGCGCCGGCAGCTCGCCCGCCAAGGCCGGTCCCAGCCAGGCGATTGGAGCCGCCCCGGGACGGTCGCGGGGCCAGGCCGCGAAGTCGACCGCGCCGCTGAGGACCAGGCGCTCGCGCGCCCTGGTCATCGCCACGTAAAGGATCCGGTCCTCCTCCTCGGCCTGGGCCTCCCGGCGCTCGGCCGACAGCTCGGCGTATTGGAGGGCCGGCCTCGGCTCGGGATCGTCCACTCCGAGGAGCCGCACACCGACGCGCTCGCCGTCGACGAGCAGGTCCGGGACGCCCATACTCGGTGCACGGCCGAGATCCGCGACGCAGACCACGTCGAACTCGAGTCCCTTGGCGGCGTGCACGCTCATCAAAGCCACCGCTTCCGGCGTGTCCGGGGACAGAGACGTGGCCGGCCCAGCCGCTGACGCGGGCCCACCGGACGCGGGTGGCGGCCCGTCGGCCGCGGGTGGGGGCCGGCCGGCCGCGGGCGGGGGCGCGTCGGGCTCGGCGATCGCTTCGGCGCTCGCCAGGCGGCCACCCTGCCCCTGCTGGAATGCGGCCTCCGCCAGGAATCCGCCCAGATCGTGACCCTCGGTGCGTTCCCAGTCGGCCGCCAGGTCGAGCAGCTTGCGCACGTTGGCCAGCCTCCGCGTACCGCCGTTCTCGACGGCCAGCCTGGAGGGCAACTCGAATCGCGCGATCGCGCGCTCCAAGAGTTCCGCCAGGGGCGTCTGGGCGGCCTGTTCGCGTTGCAGCTCGAGCCACGCGCAGTAGGACTCCATGCGCCCGCCACGGCCGCCGGTGGCGCCACCGCCACCTCCGGTAGGGCCGGCGCCATCGACGATGCCGGCCCCCGCCCGCGCGGTCTCCCAGAGGCTCTCGCCCCGCTCGCGCGCGGCGCGGGCGAGCAAGGCCAGGTCGTCGGTCGACAGGTCGACGGGCGCCGCCGCGAGCGCCCCGTATACCGCGATCTCATCCGCCGGGTCGGCCAGCGTGCGCAGGTAAGCCAGCAGGTCGGCGACCTCCTGGCGCTCCCAGAAGGCCCCGGCGCTGGCGATCGTCTCGAGACCTTCGGCACGCAGAGCCTGCTCGTAGCAGTCGATGTCAGCGGTACCTCTCAACAGCACCGCCACGTCGCCCGGTCTCGCTGAGCCGCCGCGTACGAGAGAGGCCACGCGGCTCGCCAGCGCCTTGGCCTCGGCCGCCCTCCATCCGGACGCCCCCGCGAGCGGCCAGCCGCGGCGGTCGCTCAAGAGCAGCTCGACCCTGGGCTCACCCCTGGCCTCGTGCTCGCGCGCACTCTCACGACCCGGGCGCAACGGCGTGAAGTGGTCCGCGAACCGTTTGCCGAAGACCGCGTTCACGGCTTCCAGCAGCTCGGGACGGCCCCTGAAGTTGCGGGTCAGCCGCAGGCTCCCGCCGCCAGGCGCCAACTGCTCGTGACGCGCGCGGAACAGGCCCACGTCGGCGTACCTGAACCGATAGATCGATTGCCACTCGTCGCCCACGGTGAACAGGTTCCCGCGCTCCAGCGCAGCCACCAACGCCAGCTGCCGGGGATTGACGTCCTGCAGCTCGTCGACCATCAACAGGTCGAATCGCTCTGCCCACAGGTCCCTCAGCCGTTCGTCGCCCAGCAGCAACTCGCCGGCGATCAGCTCGAGGTCGTCGAAGTCCAGGCCGTTGCGGCCGCGCTTGGCGGCCTCGTAGCGTTCGCCGAAACCCGCCAAGAGTCTGGCCCAGAGGGCCAGCGAGCGCGCTCCCCGCTCGTCGAGCAGGCGCTGTGTGCGGCGCTCGTCTTCTGAACTCAAATGAGGCCGCCCCGCCGCCGGCTCCCCGTCGAGCCTGGGTTCAAACAATCTCGGCGTCCGCTGACCTTGACTGCGCAGCTCGGCATAGAGTCCGAGCACCGTCGCGCGCGCGCGGTCGGCCGTATAGGCGGCGATCAAGTCGACGGCCTCGCCGAGGTCGCCAACCACACCCTCGCCAGACCCCGGAGCCACGACCCCGCCGGGCCCTCCGCTGGCCCGGCCAGATCCGCCACCAACGAACTCACCGAGCGCCGCGGCGAATGTCTGGCGGCGCAGCCGCGAGGCCTGGCTTTCATCAAGGATCGCGAACTCCGCTTCGACGCCGGCCTCCCGCGCGTGGGCGCGCAAGAGCCGGGCGCAGAATCCGTGGAAGGTGCCCACGAAGGCTCCGCCTGTCGCGGCGGCCGCCCCGACCTCGCCCAGAGCGCTCAACCGCGCGCTCACCCTGGCCCGCAGCTCGCCGGCGGCGCGCTCGGTGAACGTGATCGCGAGGATCCGGCCCGGCGAGATCCCGTCCTCGTGGACCGCGCCGACGAAGCGCTCGACAAGCACGGCCGTCTTGCCGCTGCCCGCGCCGGCAGCCAGATGCAGCGGCTCGGAACGCCTGCGGATCGCCTCGTACTGCTCGGGCGTGGGCTCCTTCACGCCGTCGACCCGCCGACGGGCGCCCTCAGCCTCGGAGACCGAATGGACGGCCACATCCGCGACGGCGGGGTCGGCGGGAGACCTGTCCGGATCGACCAGGTCCCAACCGGTCAGCCGGGGGGCGCGCTCCACGCTCACCGCCCGGTCCGGCAGACCGCCGGATAGGTGCATCCGCCGGTGTATGCGCAGGTCGCCGGCCTGGCCTGGATCGCGCCGGCCGCCGCTTCGGCGGCCGATGCACGCGCCAGGGCGACCGCTTCGCGCACGATCTCATCCAGCTCTTCGACCTCGAACACGTCGGTACGTACGCAGTCCAACTCGAAAGAGGGACCGCCGGCGAAGACTCCGCGCGCGCGCAGGTCGAGGCCGCCGAGTGGCTGATAGAGCCCGCCGACGACATCGAGCCCGAGCAGCTCTCGGGCAGCGTGCATATACAAGGCCAGCTGGATCTTGCCCTCTGCGATCCACTTCGCGCCCGGGGTCACGCTGGCGCCCTTGTAGTCGTAGACGATCGCCTCTCCCCCGGGTCCGACATCGATGCGATCGATGCGCCCGCGCAGCTTTACGCCGCCGCCGAGGTCGAGCGCCGGCAGCGCGCCTTCACCATCCTCGTCCTCCTCGAATCCGAACCCCAGCTCCAGGAACGAAGGCTCAAGTGGGCTGGCCTGCTTGCAGGCGTGCGCCAGGTAGCGCATCAGGTCGGCTTCCAGGCGCCGGCGCGCGCCCGGCACCCGCTCGGCGCTGGCCGACAGGGGAAAGTCAGGCTCGTAGTGTGACAGCGCATTGGCCAGCAGCTCGCTGGCCAGCTCGAGCCGCTGAGGGATCAGCCGCGCGGATCCGGTGCGCTCGCGCAGGCCCTGCAGAGTGTCGGCCAGCGCCGCGTGGGCCAGACCGCCACGTGCCAGCGGCTCGGGATCGGGTTCGATGCTCTGGGCGCGGAGCATCCGCTCGACGAACCATCTGGCGGGACAAGCGATCCACAGCTCCAGCGCGGAAGCCGACCACGGCCTGGCACCCAATTCGGCCAGAACGCGCGGGTCGCGCAGCTCAAGCCGCTGTGCGGGCCCCAAGCTCACTCGCGGGCGCCCCGTCGACTTGGACCGCCTCCGTCTCCGCCTCGGCCTCCCCGTCGGGCGGCTTGGCGCCCGCCTGTGCCCAGGGCTCGTCGAACTCGACGCGCCATTTGCCTTCCTCGGTCTGCTGCAAAGCGAGACGCGCTTTGAAGCTGCGCCCACTGCGGCCTTTGAAGCCGGTGATCGCGCTCGCCGTATATCCCGTCTTGATCAGCTCGCGGGCAACTTCGACGGGCAACTGCTTGCCCGCTTTGCCCTTCCAGATCACAAAGCCGCAGCCAGGGTCATCGCGCGACCAGCACGAGTAGCCCTTCCTGTTTTCAATGATCTCGTGGCCGCAGACCGGACACGGACCTAGGTTCGCTCTCGGGATCCGCACGTCTTTGAGCTTCGCGTCAAGCTCGCCGATCGTCTCCTTGGCGAAGCCGGCGATGTCGGCCATGAACTTCTCACGCGAGTCCTCGCCGCGCTCGATCTTGCCAAGCCGGTTCTCCCAGTCGCCGGTCAGACCGGGGGAGGTCAGGGGGTGCTCGTTCAGGAGCCTGATCACGTTCAGGCCCTTCTCGGTGGCGATCAGCGAGCGCCCGTCGCGCTCCAGGTAGCCGACGGCGATCAGACGCTCGATGATCGCCGCCCGCGTAGCCGGCGTGCCGATCCCAGAGTCCTTCATCGCCTCGCGCAGCTCATCGTCGTCGACGAGCTTGCCTGCCGTCTCCATTGCTCCCAGCAGCGAAGCGTCGCTGTAGCGGCGCGGCGGTTTCGTTTCCTTACGGGCGCTCTCGACCTCGAGTACCCGAGCCGCTTCGCCCTGCTCGAGCTTTGGTAGCTGCTGCTGATCGGTTCCCTCGTCGGCCTCCTCGCCACCGCCGGAGCCCGCTTTGCCGGTGCCGGCGGCGCCGGCCTTGGCGGCGGCGAGTTGTGGCGTGGCGCCCTCGTCGTAGACACCTCGCCAGCCGGGAACGAGCAGGACCTTACCGCGGGTACGGAACACGTGGCCACCCTTGCCCGTGCCCTCCTCGTCGGGCACGGTGGTCTCGACGCGCGTGTTCTCGAAGACCGCCTCCGGGTGGAAGATCGCCAGAAAGCGCCTGGCCACCATGTCGTAGATCCGCCTGTCATCGGAGCCCATCCGCTCCAGGTCGTGCTCTGAGCGAGTCGGGATGATCGCGTGGTGGTCTGAGACCTTCGCGTCGTTGACGACCCTGCCGAGCGGCAGTACGTCCAGGGCAGCCACGTACTGAGCGGCCTTGGTGTACTCCCGGTGAGCGCCCACCAGCTCGGCGGTCGGCTTGATCTCCGGGACCATGTCTTTGGTCAAATACCTGGAGCTGGTCCTTGGGTAGGTAAGGGCCTTGTGCTCCTCATAACAGCGCTGGGCAGCCGCCAAGGTCCGTTTGGCCGAGAATCCGTAACGCGTGTTCGCCTCGCGCTGGAGCGTGGTCAGGTCATAGAGCATCGGCGCTTTCTCGCGTTGCTCTTTGGTCTCGAGCTTGGTGATCGTCGCCGTCTTGTTCTTGCATGACGCGACGATCTGCTCCGCCTCCGCCTCAGTCGCGATTCTCGGCTTGGCGCCCGCGTGGAACCGGCCGGCGTAAATTCGTTCCGGGTCGACCTCGAAGCGAGCATCGACGAGCCAGTAGGGCTCGGGTTTGAACGCTTTGATCTCCTCCTCGCGCCGGGCGACGATCGCCAGGGTCGGGGTCTGCACGCGGCCCAGCGAGACGGCGCCGTCGAAGGAGCTTCTGAGCCTGATCGTGGCCGCTCGTGTCGCGTTCATGCCGACGATCCAATCCGCCTCCGAGCGTGACCTGGCCGCCTGCTCCAGCGACTCCAGCTCCTCGGGCGGGCGCAGGGCGGCGAGCGCCTCTTTCATCGCGGCATTCGTCATCGAGCTGAGCCACAGCCGCTTGACCGGCTTGTTCGCTTTGGCCTTCTCGTAGAGATAAGCGAAGATCAGCTCGCCCTCGCGCCCGGCGTCACAGGCGTTGATGACCAGATCGACGTCCTCGCGTTTGAGCTGTTTGGTCACGACGGACATCTGCTTGCGGGAACGCTCGTCCCTGACCACGAGCTTGAACCGGTCGGGCACAATCGGCAGGTCTTCCATACGCCAACGCTTGTATTTCGCGTCGTACTCGTCGGGCTCGGCCAGCTGCACCAGATGCCCGACCGCCCACGTGATCACGTCTTCAGGACCCTCCAAGAAGCCCTCCTGCTTCTTGAATGGCCCCGGCAACACCCGCGCCAGGTCCTTGCCCACGGAGGGCTTCTCGGCGATCAGCAAGGTCTTGGCCATGGCCGGTCAGCCTAGCGGGTGCTCCTAACCCCCGATCGGAGCCCTCGGTTTGGCACCCCAGAAGATCTGGGTGCCGAGCATTCCGATCATGTTGACGAGGACCAGGTTCAGGACCATCGACTTGGCGGTCGCGGTGCCGACGCCGACGGGCCCGCCGCGGGCGTTATAGCCGTAGTAACAGCCGACCAAAACGATCGCCGTCGCCATCGTCATGCCCTTGATCAGGCTGAACAAGAAGTCGGGCGGGTTCTGGAACTGCCAGAAGAGCAGGAAGAAGCCACCTGAAGATACGTAGCCGACCTGCTGCACGACGGCCAGATACGAGCCCAGATAGGCAACTCCGATCGCCGAGATGTACATGAACGGCAGCACGATCCAGGCCGCGAGCAGGCGCGTCGCGCACAGAAAGGTCATCGAGTCGATCCCCATCACCTCGAGCGCGTCGATCTCCTCGCTGATCCGCATCGCCCCCAGCTCGGCCACGATCCCGGTGCCGACCTTGGCCGACATCATGTAGCCGAACGTCAAGGGCACGGCCTCGCGCAGATCGCACCACGCGGCGAACACGCCCGCGTACGCGGGCGCGCCCTGGGCCTCGGTGAAGTACGCGCCCTGCACCCCACAGGTACCGAGGCCGATGATGAACACCAAGCCCCAGATGACCAGCGTCGAGGAGACGATCATGATGCCCGACTGGCGCAGGGCCTCGCCGAAGAAGCGCAGCACGCGCAGGCCCCACACCTCGCCGACGGTCCTGCCGGCGAAACCGACGATCTCGCCGGCGGAGGCGACCCATTCGCGCGGCATCGCCAGGAGTTCGTTCATGTCGTCTCTCCAGGCGGTTGAGAGTCGAGTCCAGCAAGGACGCAAGGAGCGTGGTGTGCTTTGCACACGAGCGACTGAGGACGCCGCTGGGCGAAGGCTATCGGCCGCCTGGTCACTTGATCACCAGGATGTTCGGATGCGTCGCCAGCAGCGTCTGCGTGAATATGGTGTTGAAGGCGCCGATCCCGAGGAACGTGATGACGACGGCCTGATTGACGGCCCGCCCGACCCCCTCGGCGCCGCCCGAGGCGGTCATGCCCTTGTAACAGCACACGATCGCGATGATCGCTCCGAAGATCGTCGTCTTCAGGACCGAGCCCCACAGGTCGGTCGAGGTCGCGTTGGCGAACAGCGTGTTCCAGAACGGCCCCAACGGCTGCTCATAGGTGATCGCCGCGAGCAGGCCCCCGAACAGGCCGAACAGGATCGCGTAGAGGTTGAACAGGCCGGTCACCAGCATCAGGGCCAGGAAGCGCGGCACGACGAGGTTCTTGATCGGGTCGACACCAAGAACCTGCAGAGCGTCCAGCTCCTCCCTGATCTTGCGCGCCCCCAGGTCGGCCGTGATCGCCGTGCCCCCCACCCCAGCCAAAACGATCGCCGTTATCAGGGGGCCGATTTCGCGGATCGCGAACACAACGAAGAAGCCGCCAAGGCGATCGGTGGCGCCGAAAATCGTCAAGAAGTTCTCGGCCTCAAGGCCAGGGGCTCCATAGCTGATCGCGATCGTCGAAAGCAGCAGGGGCAGCCAGCACAGCCTCAGCGCGAACAGGAACTGCGAGACGAACTCGCCGCCGTACGGATAGGGAGGGCGCATGGCCGAGTACAACGTTCTGCCGGTCAGTACGACCATGTCGCCGACTTCCTCCATCACGCCACGGCCCGGTCCGAGCATCCCATGCGCTATCTGGCGGGCGTCGAAGGCCGGGGCAGCCTCGACCGATGCGGATGCTCTGGTCTCTACCGCCGCGGGCCCGGCGGCCGCTGCGGCGGACTCAGTGCCCGCGCCGCTACCGCTCCGCGCCTCGCTCCCCTCAAGACCCATTCAAATAGTGTACTAGTTCATTAATACATCTGAGGTCTCCCGGGAACAGCGGCGGCAAGCATTTACCGGTGCCGCCTCGACCGATCAGGTCGACGTCCCGCGTCTCGCCTCGACAGGCGCTACCGTGACTATGTGAGCGTGAGCGCCGGGAACGATCGAACGGCCGAGCGGGGACTGGACGGCGTGGACAGTGTGGACGCCTTCGTGGCGACCGTGGATCGTGACGCCGAGGTCCCGGTCGGCTTGCAGCTTGGCTGGATGCTGTGCGCGAGGATCTACGACGGCGAGTTCGAGCCGGGACAGCGGCTGCCGGGTCTGCGCGAACTTGCCGAGGCGAGTGGCCTGAACGTGAACACGGTGCGGGCCGTATACCAACGCTTGGAGCGGCGGGGCCTGATCGAAAGCAGGCAAGGCAGAGGCACATTCGTCGCCGAGGAGCTGCCGGCTCCGTCGGCCGTCGGCACGATCGTTGCCGAGGCGGCCCGCGAGGCGGAGGCGATTGGCGTCAGTCCGCGCGAGGTCGCGGCCGCCCTCTATGTGGCGATGCCAAGCAGGGAGTCCTCCTCCTCGGGAAAGGGTGCGGCGCTGAGCCCTGCCGTCGCCGACACGGAGCCCGCCGACGGGAAGACCGCCGTGAAGGGAGAGAGAAACAGGAGCACACCGGGCGCCGTGCGCAGAAGCACGCTGCGCGCCCAGATCGCGACGCTCGAGCGAGCGATCGGTGAGATGGAAGCCGAACATCCGGGCGTCGCGCCCAAGCCGAGCGCGACCAGGAGAGGGCCCGGTCCAACGCTGCTGAGCGCCGGCGAGCTGGAGCGGGTGCGTTCGACCCTCGTGCGGCGGCTGGCGACGGTGCAGGCCGCGATCGATGAGCGAGCGATCCGGCAACCGGCGGAAGCGGCACATCAAGAAAAGTCGGTGCCAACGCGCGCGCGCGAACAGCCCAAAAGAGAAGCGACATCCACACCCACCGGCCCGGCTCAAGCTCAGGCTCCCAAGCGCAAGACAAAACCGCGCTCCACCCCGCGCCCGGCTCCGGCGGGGACCTGACCCCGCGGCGTTCTCAACCGGCAGCGCACGGGCCGGTGCTGACAGCGGCAGACCCGGCGCCGACACCGGCCAGCAGCCGGGAGACGGTCGCGTTGGCAACCCCGTAGCCCCCGGGCGGGCCGCCGCCGACAGTCCCGGCGAACACCGTGCTCAGAACATCACCCTCGGCGTCGACCAGCGGTCCGCCGGAGTTGCCGGGACGCACGAGGCCACGAAGCGGCGTCAGGAGCCGGTCGATCGGGCCCTGGCCGTAGGCGTTGTCGGTGAGCACCGTCTGAGTGCGACCGATGCGCCCCGGCTGCACGTCGTAGGGCCCGTTCTCGGGGTAGCCCAGGATCGCGCCGGGGGTCCCAGACGCCGGTTCGGAAACCAAATGAATGGAAGGCACTCCGCCGAGCCCAGGTACCCGCAGCACGGCGAGGTCGATGCTGGGATCGAACGCGATCGCTTCAGCCGGCAGCTGAGGAGGTCGCCCGCCGATCTCGACCGTCGTGTCCTGCTCACCGGCGACGACGTGGGCGTTGGTGAGCACCTCGTCGGGGGCCGCAACCCAGCCAGAGCCCTCGATCGCCAGACCGCAGGCCGTGCCCAGCACCCGTACGACGCCGCGCGAGGCGGCGCGTACGCCCGGAGCGCGACCGATCCCGGGCAGCGGCGGCGCCACGTCGGGCGAGGGACCGGCAACCTGGGGCAGGGGATCGAGGCGAGCGAGCGCGTTCAGGATCGGCCCGGACGGCGGCAGCAGCTGGTTCAGCTCGCGCAGGATCGACGAACTCTGGATATCGGCCCGTAGCTGCCCGGCCTCCGGCGTCTGGGCGACCACGGCGGCGGCAATCCAGACGATGCCAAGGCCGATAGCGGCGCCGAGCGCGGCTCCGAGCAGGCCGTCGAGCGCACCGGTGCCGGGCAGCATCAGCGATCGGCGCAGGCGGAAGCCCAGACCCTCGAAGCCGCTGGCCAGGATCGCGCCGGCCAAGATCGCGCCGATCAGACCAAACGCCGGCGCGTAAGGCGAAGCCGAGCCGCGTGGCAGCAACAAAGGACCGAGGCGAGTTCCGATGAATGCACCACCGATGAACCCGGCGAACGAGAGCGCGCCCACTATGAAACCCCGCCGCAGACCGGACCAGGCCAGTAGCGCCGCAAAGGCGACGGTCAACCAGTCGAGCGTCGTCACCGGTCATGTTCTACCGTTCGATGGCCGTGAACACCCGCACTGACCGCCTGCGACGCGCCCGTCCGGTGCTGGCGTTGGCGGGCATCGCGTTTGTGATCGGGGCGATTTTCGGCGCCGGCCACAGCTCGAACGCAAGCGAGGCGCTGGCGAGAAGCTTCGTGGACTCATGGACACGAGGCGAATACCAAGCGATGTATGCGGACATCGATGGCGCCTCCAAACGGAAGGTAACTCCCCAGGAGCTGGCCGACGCCTGCGAGCATGCGCTGCGAACCGCAACCGCAAGCGGCGTCTCGACGGCGGGCAGGTCTTACGACGTCGCCGGCGGCCTGGTGGCTGTACCCGTGCGCGTGCGAACGCGCCTGTTCGGCACGTTGCGGCTCGCGTTCGCCGTGCGCGTCGCCGCCGCGAACAGCAATGAAGCCGGCGGGATCGTGTGGTCGCGCTCGGCCGAGTTCCCTGGCTTGAGACCGGGTCAGGCGCTCGCTCGCAAAACGAGCTTGCCGCCACGGGCAGCGCTGCTCGCGCGCGACGGATCGGTCCTGGGCGAAGGCGCTGCCGAAGAGGCGGGGCAGCGCGACTCACCGCTTGGCGCGGCCGCCGGCGCGGCGCTTGGAGAAGTCGGGCCCATCCCGGCGCACGTGGCGGCGACACTGGAGGCCGAAGGAGTGCCGAGCGACGCCATCGTGGGCGTCAGCGGCGCCGAGGAGGCGCTCGACGAGCGCTTGCGGGGTAGGCCCGGCGGAGAGCTGCTGGCGGCGAGCGAGCGAGTGGGCGGGCCGAGCAGGGTGCTGGCGACGGCCGCGCCTCGCGCCGCCAAACCGGCGCGCACCACGATTTCGCCGGCGCTACAGCGCGCCGCGGTGGCGGCGCTCGGTGGACAGCTCGGAGGTGTCGTGGCGATGGCACCGCGCACGGGCCAGATCTTGGCGGTAGCGGGCCTCGGCATCGATGACGTGCAGCCGCCGGGCTCGACCTTCAAGATGGTCACGACCAGCGGCGTGCTGCAAGCCGGGATCGCAAAGCCGAGCACCGTCTTCCCGTACGCGACCTACGCCACGCTCGATGGCGTCAAGCTGAGCAACGCCGGCGGCGAGGAATGCGGCGGCTCGCTGGAGCTGGCTTTCGCGGTCTCGTGCAACTCGGTCTTCTCGCCGCTCGGCGTCAAGCTGGGCGCGCCGCGACTGGTGGCGATGGCCGAAGCGTACGGCTTCAACCACGAACCGGGCATCCCGGGCGCCGCCGAGAGCACGCTGCCCGCCGCCTCGCGGATCCAGGGCGAACTGGACCTGGGCTCGACCGCGATCGGCCAGGGGGAGGTGCAGGCGAGCCCCCTGCAGATGGCCACCGTCGCCGCCACAGTCGCCGACGGCGGGCATCGCCCGCAGCCGACGTTCGCGTTCGATGTCACCCCGCGCACGGTCGCGACCGCCACGAGCAGATCGGTGGCGGACACGCTCAGGCGCTTTATGATCGCGGTCGTCAGAGAAGGCACCGGCACCGCCGCGGCGATCCCGGGCGTGACGGTGGCGGGCAAGACCGGAACCGCCGAACTGGGTACGCCCGGGGCGTGTTCGGGGAGTACCGAAGAAGGCGGCTCCAAGGAAGAAGGCTCAGGTGAATCGCGCACCGGCGGATGCGGTGCCGCCGCCGAAGCCGCCAACACCGACGCCTGGTTCGCCGCCTTCGCACCTGCCCTGCATCCGCGCATCGCCGTCTGTGTGCTGATGGTCAAAGACGGCGCCGGTGGAGACACCGCGGCGCCCGTTGCCAGGGCGGTGGTCGAAGCCGGATTGCACGCCGGGCTGTAGCCGGCGGCGCTAGACGTCCAGTACCGCCGAAGCCGTCTGGGTTGCGTCGGTCGGGTCGACGATATGGATCGTCAGAGGCCGGTTGTCGAGCGATACGACCTGGATCTTGTAGAGCAGCATCGCGCCTTGGGTGCTGCCGTTGGCGGCGATCGTGCTGTAAGCAGGCACCCTGCTGTTCGCCGGTATGAGGCCGCCGCGGTAGGCGAACTGGTTGGTTTCGGCGGGAACGATCGGCGTGTAGACGTTGTTCTGGGTGTCGCTGATCGCAATGCCGGGCGCGGCGAGGTGCGGCGTGGAGGTGTGGTTGTAGACCTGGATGAATACGGCGAACCACTCTTCGCCGGGCTTGAGTTCACGCTGGGCCGGCGTCAGGCCCTGCAGGTAGGCGGCGTCTTCGACGTTGGCCGGGTTCAACTCGCGCGAAAGCTGGACCTCATAGACCAGCGGGCCGACGTTCAGATAGGGCGCGTTCTGGCCCGATTCGCCGGCATAGGTGCCGGTCGTGACCTTGGTTTCGGAGTTGCCGCAGGCCGCCAGCGCGAAGGCGGCCAGCAGCGCGATGGCTAGGGCCGCGAGCGGGCGGACGGAGGCTGTGCGCGGGCTTGGTTGGCTCATGCGGGGCGGGAGTCTATCCAGTAGCGGGGACCGCTAGCCGCCGGCCACCACGATGCGAGAGCCGGTCTGACGCTCGCCCTCGAGAATCGCGCGCAGGCGGCGCATGGCGCGGGCGTTCTGGCGGCGCATCCAGGCGCGCGCGCCCAGACCCTCGAGCAGGCGGTCCGAGAGCGTGACGGGCTGGGTTTCGATCGTGAACTGCACGCGGGTGGTGCCGCCGGCCGCGGGCGCCAGCTCATAGACGCCGAGCGTGCGCACGCGATTGGCTTTGCCGGTGCGCCCGACCTCCACGATCCGGTGGGGGCGCTGCACCTCGACAAACGTGACGTCCCCCCATGAGAACCTGCCGGCGGGCGGGGGCACCTTGACGCGAAAGCGAGCGCCGGCGCCGCGGCCGACCGAGTCCATCCGGGTCAGATGCCAGTCGTGCAGGTAGTGGTCAGTGAACTGAGGATGGTTGGCGATGTCTTGGAGATAGTCGAAGACCTGCTCGCGCGGGCGATCGACGATGACTGAGACGGTCACAGGGTCCATTGGTTCAGGCGCAGTCTATTCGTAGCGCTCCAGGAGCGTACGCGGCCATCCTCCAGAGCGCGCCTGCACAAGACAGTGCACGGTACCCCCAGAGCACCGCCCCGCAACGGCCGATGCTAGGCGGCGCGGGTAAGGCGAACGGCGTGGCCGTGCTCGCAGTGGCGCACCAGCTCGGTGGCGGCGGCGGGCTCGCGCCGCAGGGCGCTGCACAGCTCACAGACGATGCCGTGGACGCTCGCGTACAGATGAACGTGCTCGCCTACCAGCGGCGTGCGCCCGCAGTCGGCACAGCGGTCGCGGCTGGCCTCGAGCACGTCAACCGAACGCCGCAGCAGGCGGCGCTCGAAGCGCTCGTTGTCCCGCTCGACTGGCTTGCTCATAGCCCATGGATTCGCCGTCGCCCGGACGGCTCCTGCTTGGCCATGAGATCGGGCCCGCACCCCCCGAGATACCATCCGATAGGCTGCCTGTTTCCGGCAGTCGCGATTGGCCTCTGGCCTACCGATTACTAGAATCGCAAACTATCGGAACTGGTGACCCGAGCTTACATCGATTCCCAGTGCTTGTTATGATCGCCACGAGTTCTTCCTGAACGGGCATCGCCCTGGGACCCCTCGGCAGAAAGGGACAGGCACAGGATGGAATCGCTTACTTCGGGCACAATGGCCGGCACAGGGTCGTTCCGCTGCAGGGCCTGTGGATATGTGCTGACGCTGACAGGCACCGACATGCTGACCGACTGCCCCGGCTGCGGCGGGCGCGACTTCGCACGCGCGTCCCTTTTCAGCGCCACCAGACGCCCTGGCGGCGGGCGTTTGGCGGGTACTTCGACGACCCCGATCGCCGCCAGACCTTCATATACCGGTTCGGGTCCTGGCATTGCTCGACGCGAGAGAGCCGTGAAACACGGTCCAGGCATATACCGGGAAGGCAACGCCAATGTGGAGGAGTCCCACCCGAGCGCAAACCAGCCGCCAGACCAGGCGGACACCCTCAACGCAGACCTTCCCGGCGGCGGCCTTCTGGCGAGACCGGAGCCGGTGGACGGCGAGGCGTGGCTGGAGCAAACCAGAGCCGGGCTGCGCGACCCTGGGGAGTACCTCGCCTACGAAGATGACTCTGAGCTGCGCACGGTCCCGCTGACGCGCGAGTGGACGCGCATCGGACGGAGCTTGGCGGCTGACATCCGCTTCGACGACCCGACCGTATCGCGCAGGCACGCTTTGGTCGTTCGCCAAGCGGACGGCGTGCACGTGCTGGACGACCGCAGCCTCAACGGCGTGTTCGTCAACGGCGCGCGCATCGACGGCTCCGGGATCGCCCAGCGCGCGCTCGCGGACGGCGATGAGATCGTCGTCGGGCGCTACCGCCTGCGATTCATCGACGTTCCCGCCTGAGGCCGGCATCTCGGGCGCCGCGGCCACTGGCGCATAGGCATCCGGGAAACGGCTTCTCGATTGCCGGCGCGACGCGCGCCGGCGACGCGGCAGCGGATCGGACTGGGGCGGCGTAGTATCGGCGCCTGACGATGGCACCCACGAGGACGACCACGATTGCGGTGCTCTCCCAGAAGGGCGGGACCGGCAAGACAACGACCGTGAGGACCCTGGCCGACGCGCTGCGGCGAGCGGGGGTCAACACACTGGCGGTCGACCTCGACCCGCAGGGCAACCTGTCGGACTACTTCGATCTGCCGCCTGAGGTCGAGCCGACGATCGCCGACGTACTGACGGGGCGTGCCCTGGCGAGCGAGGCCATCCACCAGGATCTGATCCCCGCCAACTTGAGCCTGGCCGAGGCCGAGCTGATGCTGGGGGCGAAAATGGGGCGCGAGCTGACGCTGCGCCGGGCCCTGGCCGATGTCGGGGATGGATATGAGCTGATCCTGATCGACTGCCCGCCCTCGCTGGGCCTCTTGACAGTCAACGCACTGGTCGCCGCCGACAGGGCACTCGTTACGGCCGAGGCCCAGTACTTCGCGCTGCAGGGCGTCGAGCAGGCGATGGAGGTGATCGAGCTGGCGCGCGAAACCCTGAACCCGGACCTGGCGCTGCTCGGAGTGCTGCTGAACCTGGCCGACATGAGGACCGTGCATTCGCGCGAGGCATTGGTCTCGCTCAAGGAGAGATTCGGCGAGCTGGTTTTCGAAACGCCGATCCGGTCTTCGATCGCCTATGCGGAGTCGGCGGAGCGAGCCGTCTCGATCCTCGACCACCGACCCGACCTGGGCGCCGACTACATGGCGCTGGCGGGGGAGGTCCTGGGACGATTGCAAGGGTTCGAGCAGGCGCGCGGACGGGTCCTTCAGCCGGGATAGCACGCCGGCGCTCGGGTGGTGTCTCAGTTTGAGGCGGGGTGACCGTAGGCGCGGATGATCGTGATGCGCTTTCGATGGTCGAAGCGGACGAGGAACTCGTTGAAGAAATCATCGCGTCCGAGAATGCCAACCTTGATGTTTCCAAAGCAGGCGGCAAGCTCGATCTCATGGCCAGCGATGGTCGCCTTCAGACGATCCCCCCATTCGTAGTGGTTAGTCTTCCCGTTGCCCGTATGAACCGGGTATTTCGTGCACTCCGCGAGCTTGATCCCGAGCGGAGCTGCCCACTCTTTCGGAAAGCATGATCGGTCCGCCCCGCTGTCTGGAATCGCGTAGATCGGGTATCGCTGCGTCTCGTCCAGTGATCCCAGCACCACCGCTATGGCGGGCTTGACGGGAGCATCGGGGATGATCGCCGCGTAAGGGAAGACGTGATCTTCCCAAGCGCCATCAGAAGAAGCAGCTAACTCCTGCTTCCTCCGTGACCTCAAGGATGCGTTCGACGGGTTGGTCCTCGATTGCGGCAAGCAGCCCTCGCAGCGACTCTGAATGCTCCACGACCTCATGGTCGCGTATAGCGACCCATTCCCCTACATAATCGCTGAGTCTAGCTGCGAGCAGCTCCTCAGCCCGTAGAGTCTTGGTGATTGTGGTCATTTGCAGCCTCCTGAGAGCTTGTTGCGGCTGCCGTCACCATACCCGCGTCGCGTAGTCAAGTAACGAGCCAAAACGTACTCTACGACCCGGCGTACCAGCAGTCAACCGAGAACTACCGCTCCTTAACGGGTTTCCTACGGATTGCGGAGGGTTTTGCCTGCTCCTGCAGGGATTTGTTCTCGGAGACACTGGACGCCAACTACGACCATCAAACGCGTCCTCCGGTTCATGACGGTGCTGCTCGTGGCGTGGTGGCTGATCCCGTGAAATCAATCATCCAGTCGATGAGCGCCGCGACCTCGCATAGCGTCCCACCGCCGCCTCTACAACTCCCCCACGAACGCCCCTTGAGCCTCGAAAGGCGCCCGCACGATCTTGGCCCAGCCCTCGATCTCAGGGCGCAGGGCCTCGACGACCGCGCCGGTGTGCTCATAGAAGCACCACACGAGCACGGTCGGACCGGCGCCCGAGATAGTCGCTCCCAAAGCTCCCAGCTCGCGGGCCCGCGAGAGGAGGGCATAAGAGCGCGGGTAGAGGCTCGAGCGGCGCTCTTGATGCAAACTGTCGGCCAGACCGCGTGAGACCAAGTCCCAGTCTCCCCGCGCCAGGCCGAGCGTCAGGAGGGCCCCGTGCGCGACGTTGAAAACGGCCTGCTCGAGCGGTACCTGCTCGGACAGGGCTCTGCGAGCGGCGCTGGTCTGGACTGCCTGGCCGGGCACGACAGCGATCGCCTCGAGGCCCGTCGGCGGCTCGAACCGGGTCGCGGAGCCCTCCGCGCAGATCACGAAGCCGCCGTGGAGCGCCGCGGCGGCGTTGTCGGGATGACCCTCAAGCTCACTCGCCAAGGCGAGCAGGTCAGCATCCAGCTCGAACAGGTGGTCGGCGGCCATCAGGCCCGCGAGGGTGGCGGCGGCGCTCGACCCGAGACCGCCCGAGAGCGGGATCTGGGAGGCGATCCTGAACTGGAATCCGTCGGCCGAGTGAAGCCGCTCGAAAGCGCGCACGCACAGGTTTCCGCGCCCGCGCGAGACCTGCAGATCGGTCTCGATCCCGAAGGCGCCCGTCTCGCGGACCTCCAGCTCCAGGTGCAGGCCGACGGCGGCGGCCATGCAGTCGAATCCGGGCCCCAGGTTCGCCGAGGAGGCGGGCACCCTCACGACCCGCCTACGCGCATAGCTCGAGCCGCCATCCTGGCGGCTCGGTTGATGCTGTTGACCGCCTTCCGGGCGGCCTTGGCCGACGGGCTTCAGGGCCCGTCTCCTAGGACCGCCTCCTCAATGGCGGGCAGCTCGGCCGGGCAGGTGATGATGCGCCCGTCGTTGTGAGCGATCGCCGTCTCGGGGTCCTTCAAGCCCCGGCCGGTGAGCACGCAGACGATCTGTTCGGCGTCGTCGGCGCCGTACTTCAGGAGCCCCGCGACGGAGGCGGCGGAGGCCGGCTCGCAGAACATTCCTTCGCGGGAGGCCAACAGCCGGAAGGCAGCGAGGATCTCGTCATCTGAGACCGCCCGGATCGCGCCGCGCGAGTCCCTGGCCGCGGCGATCGCGTCCTCCCAACGTACCGGGTTGCCGATCCTGATCGCCGAGGCGACCGTTTCGGGACGCTCGACTTGGTGGCCTTCCACCAAAGGCGCCGCGCCGGCGGCCTGGAAGCCGAACATCCGCGGCGAGGCGCCGACCTCCTGGAAGCCGCGCCAGTAAGAGGTGATGTTGCCGGCGTTGCCGACCGGGATGCAGAGGGCTTCGACGCCGCCTTCCAAGGCCTCGTCGATCTCGAAGGCGGCCGTCTTCTGGCCTTCGACGCGATAGTTGTTGACGGAGTTGACCAGCACGATCGGATGCGAGTCGGTCAGCTCGCGCACAAGCTCGAGCGCCTGGTCGAAGTTGCCTTGCAGCGAGATCACGCGGGCACCGTGGACCAAGGTCTGGGCCATCTTGCCCTGCGCGATCTTGCCCTCGGGGACGATCACCGCGCACGTGATCCCCGCCCGCGCGGCATACGCGGCGGCACTGGCGGCGGTGTTGCCGGTGGATGCGCAGATCACGGCCTTGGCGCCGTCGCGCACGGCAGCGGACACCGCACAGGTCATGCCTCGATCCTTGAACGAGCCGGTCGGGTTGGCGCCCTCCAGCTTCAGGCGCACGCTTGACCCGACCATCTCCGAGATGACCGGCGCGCGCAGCAGCGGCGTCGAACCCTCCTGCAGGCTGACCAGTTTGTCGCCGACCTCGAACGGCAGGCGATCGAGGTAGCGCTCGATCAGGGGCACATGCGTGCCGGTATAGGCGGCCCCTTCGATGCGCGGCAGCGGTACAGGGGTGTAGCTGCTCATCGGGATTCCTTTCGAGGGCGCCAACAGATCATCCGAACTCCTCTTCGATTACTCGTATGGTGCGGGGCGGCGAGCGTACGAAATCAAGCTCCTGGAGCGCGGTGATCGCCGTTTGCAGTCTTGACTCGGGGACCTGGTGAGTGACCATCACCAGGCGCGCGCTCTCGGCCATGCCACGCTGCACGAACGAGCGGATCGATACCTCGTGATCGCCGAGGATCTTCGTCACCGACGCAAGGACTCCGGGGCGATCCGCAACGTCCAGGTGAAGGTAGAAAGCGGAAGGCACATCTTTCAAAAGTTCCAACGCAAGCGGCTCGGCGGGCGGGCGGGCGCCGCCGGTCATCACGGAGACGACGTCGCCGAGCACGGCGCTTGCGGTCTGGCGGCCGCCGGCGCCAGGGCCGGACATCGTGATCTCGGTGATCGTCTCGGATTCGACGGTCACTGCGTTGAAGGGCCCAGAGACGGACGACAGGGGGTGTCCTGCATACAGGAAGGCCGGGTAGACCATCACCGACAGACCTCCTTCGCGGCGCTCGGCCGTACCGATCAGCTTCAGGCCGAGTCCAAGCTCGCGCGCGTACTGCAGGTCGTCGGTCTGCAAACGCTCGATGCCCTCGTAAGGGACCTCCTCGAGGCGAACGGGCGCGCCGAAGGCCAGCCTCGCGAGGATCGCCATCTTGGCGGCGGCGTCCTTGCCGGAGACGTCGTCTGAGGGGTCGGCCTCGGCGTAGCCCTTGCGCTGGGCCTCGGCCAAGGCCTCTTCGTAGGTGCTGCCTTTGGCCATCTCGGAAAGGATGAAGTTGGTCGTGCCGTTGACGATGCCGTGAATTCGCTCGATCGGTGTTGCCGCCAGCGACTCCTCCAGCAGACGTACGATCGGAACCGCGCCGGCCACGGCCGCCTCGAAGCGAAGGCGCACGTCGTGGGCCCTGGCCGTCTCGAACAGCTCCTCGCCGTGCTGGGAAAGCAGTTGCTTGTTGGCGCTGACAACATCTCTGCCCGTTTTCATCGCCTCGAGCAAATGCTCGCGGGCGGGCTCGATCCCGCCCATCACCTCCACGACGATGTCGGCGTCGGCCAAGATCTCGGCGAAATCGCCTTTGGTTCTGGTCAGCACACCGGTTATGACCGGCCGGCGCCCGTTGAAGCGCTCGATCTCGTCGGCGCGCTCGTCAAGGAGCGCCGCGAACGCGCCGCCGACCGTGCCGTGGCCGAGCAGGCCGATCTTGAACGGCGGTTCAGCGGACATCGCGTGAGGTCAGATCCTCGAAGGTCTCTCTGCGGACGACCACGCGCGCGCGGCCGTCCTTGCAGAAGATGACCGGCGGGCGCGGAACGCCGTTGTAGTTGGAGGCCATCGCATAACCGTAGGCGCCGGTGGCGGGCGTGACGATCACGTCGCCTGGCTTCGGGTCATCGAGCAGGGCTTCGCGCACGATCACGTCGCCGGACTCGCAGTGCTTGCCGGCAAGCACGTAAGGCGTCGTGCCGCGGAAGCGGTCGGCGACGTGGGCTTCATAGCGCGCGCCATAAAGCATCGGCCTCAGGTTGTCGGACATGCCGCCGTCGACGCCGACCCAGCGCCTGACGTTGTGCTTGACGCTCTCGACTCCATACAGCGTCACGCCGGCGTTGGCCGTCAGCGACCGCCCTGGCTCGATCAAGAGGCGCCGGCCCGAGCCGGGGCCCATGCCGTGATCGCTTGCCGCCGCTACGAGCGCGCCCACATAGGCCTCGATTGCGGGCGGCTCGGGCTGCTCGGCGGTGTAGCGCACGCCGAGGCCCCCGCCGAGATCCCAGACTGGATGAGAACCGAGCTGGGCCAGCTCCCCGATCTCGCGCTGGAACGGCTCCAGGTCGAGCAGCTGCGAGCCGATGTGGCCATGCAGGCCGACCAGGCGCAGCCCCTCGACCTGGCCGACGCGGGCGACCGCCTCCCCCACTTCGGACATACCGAACCCGAACTTGGAGTCGGCCTGGCCGGTCGAGATGTGATCGTGCGTGTCGCCTCTGACATCGGGCGTCACCCGGATCAGGACATCCTGCACGCGATCGCCGCCGACCAAGCCGCGCAGACGATCGATCTCGTCGAAGTTGTCGATCACGATCAGGCCGATGTCGTGCTCGGCTGCCATGCGCAGCTCGGACTCGGACTTGGCGTTGCCGTGCAAGACGATCCGCTCGGGCCGAAAGCCGGCCATCAGCGCCAGATACAGTTCTCCGCCGGAGGCGACGTCGCACCAGAGACCCTCTTTGGCGAACAGTTCGAGGACGGCCGTGCACGGGAAGGCCTTGGCGGCGAACACCACCTGGAAGTCCTCGTGACCGGTCTCACGGCCAGCCTCCACGAACTCGCGGGCACGCGCGAGCAGGTCGTTCTCGGCAACCACATAAGCGGGGGTGCCGTACTCGAGGGCCAACTCGATCGTGTCGCAGCCGCCGATCTGGAGCCGTCCGCGCTCGTCGAAGGAGCTGTCCTCGGGCAGAGCTAGGGCGAGCCGACGGGCGCTCGCCTGCTGGGGGTCCTGTGAGACGGCCATGCCTTGATTATCGCGTGTGCTTCATGTGGTCGCCGGCTGGGGCCTGGCCGTGGGCGCGCGAGAGCCGGGCCCGGCGCGCAGACCATCGACGCCGCCTCGGCGGAGCATCCAAGCAAGCCAGATCGAACCGATGGCCATCAGGACGATGCTCTCGAGCTGGGGGGCGGTCAGGCCAAGGAAGACCTCTTGGTTGCGCCTGATGAACTCGACGAGCAAGCGCTCGAGGCCGCTGAAGACCATGTAGAGGGCGCAGATCACGCCCGGGCGCACGCGGTCGCGCAGCTGCCACAGGAAGTAGGCGAGCAGGCACATCGCGACAGTCTCGTAGATCGGCGTCGGCTGCACGTGGACCCCCGGCGGCGTGGGCACGGTGCCGTGGGGGTAACCCATCGCCCAGGGCAGGCTCGATCTGATCCCGTAGTCGCCGTCGCCGGAGACCTGGCAGCCGATCCTGCCGATCCCGTAGCCGAGCGCGAGCGCGATCACGCACATGTCGAAGGTCTGAAGTTCGAACGCTTTTCGCCAGCGCATCCAGGCGAGGACGGCGATGGCACCGCCGATCGCGCCGCCGTACCAGACCAGGCCAGAGCCGGAGAAGATGGAGCCGAGCAGGTCGTGTTCGACCGAGGAGTAGTTCTCGATCACGTAGTAGAGCCGCGCGCCGATGACTCCGCCGAGCAGGGCCGCGAACACGATCTCGTAAGCCCAGTCGACCGGCTTCTCCAGCTCGCGTAGGCGCTTGGCGATGACCAGGCCGCAGGCCAGGAAGCCAAGCGCGAACGTGACGCCGAACGTCTTGACGGAGATGCCGATGATTTCGACTTCGGGCTTCACGGTCGGCACTTTAGAGCGCAATGAACCAGCTCTGCGACAATGACGGTCATGGCTAAGAGATCGAGCAAGTTCGGAAAGGACACGGGCCTGCAGGCGCGCATGGTGATGACCATGTTCTTGCTGGGCTTGGTGTACGTGGTGTTCGTCGGCGTGCTGTTCGTCGCCGGCGCGGCGGCCGGCTTCATCATCGTCGTGGCGCTGATTCTGCTGCTGTTGCAGTTCTTCGGCTCGGACAAGATCGCGATGGCGACGATGGGGGTCAAGCAGGTGACTCCCGAGCAGGAGCCAGAGCTGCACGCGATCATCGAGCGGCTGTGCGTCCAGGCGGACCTGCCCAAGCCGAAGGTGGCGGTGATCGAGACCTCGATGCCGAACGCCTGCGCGATGGGCAAATCGCCGAAGGCCGCGACCGTCTGCGCGACGAGGGGCATCCTGGATCTGCTCTCTCCGGCCGAGCTGGAAGGCGTGATGGCGCACGAGCTGACGCATGTGATCAACAGGGACGTGATGGTCATGACGCTCGCGAGCTTCTTTGCGACCTTGGCATCGATGATCGCCCAGTTCGCGCTGTTCTTTGGGGGCGGCTTCGGCGGCGGCTATGGGCGCAGTAACGAAGAGGAGGAGGACATCATGCTCGTCCTGCTGGTCTCGGTGATCGTGTATGCGATCTCGTTTTTGCTGCTGCGCGCGCTGTCGCGGTACCGCGAGTTCGCCGCCGACCGCGGCTCGGCGGTCTTGACCGGCCGCCCGAGCGCGCTGGCCTCGGCACTGTTGAAGATCAGCGGCACGATGGAGCGCGTCCCGACCCAAGATCTGCGCCGGGCGGAAGGTATGAGCGCGTTCTTCATCTTGCCGGCCCGGACGAAGCGCTCGCTGATGAACATCTTCGCCGATCATCCGCCGCTCGAGCAGCGCTTGGCGGCGCTCGAACGGCTGGAGTCTCAGCTGCAGGCCGCGCCTGCGTAAGCCGTGGGCCTGCGCGACATCTTGACCGGCAGGCACACCGTCGCGGGCCCGGCCCCAGACCGGCTGTTCGCGATCACGACCGCATACATAACACTGCAGTCCGAGCACTCGATCGAACCGTCTGGCGTGGCGGCGATCGTGTTCCAAGCTTTGGCGACGAGCGAGTTCGAAGCGACGTTGAGGGACATGGAGGACGTCGTGAAGGCGACCGGCGGCGATTCGGGCACGACGGTGACGACGCAGGACGACGACTACGGCTATCGCTGGATGGTCTTGCGCAATCCGGACGGCGCACCGTCCGTCGAAGACTTGGCGGTCGGCATCAATGCCGTGTCCAGTTCGATCGAGACGGCCGGCCACGGCGACAGGTTGCTGTGCGCCGTGTTCGCGTTCGAGGACCGCTCCGGGGCCGCGAACGTGGCCAAGGGCAGGCCGGTCTACTTCATTTACAACTACAAGCGAGGCTACTGGTACCCGTTCGTGCCGGCCGGCGCCGCCAACGAGCGCTCGACCGAGCGCGAGCTGCAGCTGAAGGCCCAGATGGCAAGCGAACTGCCGATCGAGCCGGAACTGGAGCGATGGTTCCCGCTGTGGGGCATCCCGATCTAGCGGCCCGCTGGTACGGCGCCAGGCTGCGTCCTCGGTCACTCATGTGCAGAGCACACTTCGCTCCCTGCGTCCTTGCCTGGCTTGACCAGCGCACCGCTAGACGCTTTGCGGTTGGTAAGACGGCGGGCCGCTAGTCCGGGATCAAGCCCTCGCCGGTGAATTCAAGACCGGCCTCGGCAAACGTGAGGTCGGGCGGCGGCAGGATCACGTCGGAGGTCTCGATCTCGTCGTCGCCGATACGGGTGCCTTGGGCGTGCACGTAGTCGATCAAGGCTGAGTACGCGCGCGCGAAACCGGCTTCGTCGCCGGAGTCGACGGCGGCGACGACCGCGTTCTCGAGTTCATTGACGCGCGAGGCGTCTTGGTCGGCGAGGCGGTACTGGTCTTCGCCGGAGACGCGGACGATCATGGCTGGCCCTCGGCCGGCTGATCGCTGCCGCCGGCGGGCGCGGCGGCGTCCCCCGCGCCCAGCTCGCCGCCACCGGCACCGGCCGGAGCGCCGATCTCGGCCTTCATCTTGGCGAGGTCGTCGTCGACGGCGGACTGGCTGGAGAGCGACTTGAGCTGGCGATCGATGTCGTCTTCGCCGGAGCCGAGTTGGGTGATGTCGTCGAAGGTGCCGGCCGCTTCCAGCTCCTGGACAGCGTCGGCGCGGGCTTTCATGTTTTCGGTCTTGTCGACGGCCCGCTGCATGGCAAGGCCGACGTCAGCCATCTGCTCGCCGACGCCGGTGGCGGCCTCTGAGATGCGGACCTGGGCCTCGGCGGCCGAGTACTGGGCCTTGATGACCTCCTTCTTGGTGCGGAAAGCTTCGATCTTGGCCCGCAGTTTTTGCTCGGAATCCGTGAGCTTCTGTTGCTGGTCTTCGAGTTCGGCGATTTGGGTGTCGAGCCCTTGCAGCTCGGTCTGGGCCACGTTCTTGCGCTCGAGGGCCGTGCGCGCGAGGTCTTCTTGGCCGGAGGACAGCGCTTGGCGAGCCTGGGTGTCGAGCTTGACGACGTTCTGCTTGAGCGTCGCCTCCTGCATCTGGAGGCGCTTCTTGGCGGTGACGACGTCGGCTATGCCCTTCTTGACGTTCTGCAGCTGTTCGACTTGCTTCTGATAGCTGTAGTCGAGTGTCTCCGCGGGGTCTTCGGCGCGGTCCAAGAGCTTCGAGACCTTTGCCTTGACGACTGTCGACATGCGTCCGGTCAGACCGGCCATCGAGTGACCCCTTCCTGTTGCTGTTTCAAACTCGTAGGACCGGCCCAAGCGTAGCTGAACGGCCGAGCTGTCGGGATCGGCCCCGCGCGGACCGGCATGATCGGAGGTCCGGAGCGGCGGACGCGAGGGGCAGGATCAGAACCCGGTGGGATGGCGCACGACGAAGCTCGCGTTTTCGGGGCGCAGCGGGCGCCAGCGCGGGCCCTGCAGACCGGAAGGGTCGTTGGCGGCGCTCGTGTCAAGGCGAATGCCGGCGACGGCCATGTAGGCGTGGCCGCCGTTGGCAAAGATCGTCACCCAGGTTCCCACGCCGTGGCCCTCCCAGCTTTCGAATTCGCCCGAGTCCATCGGTGTCGACAGGAGGCTGGCGCCGTGCAGGGCGTATGAGACGGTGCCCGAGCAGTCATAGCCTGGCGAGACGAACGAGGCGTGGCCGCCACCGTAGATGTAGGGCAGGCCGACGATCTGGTTCCCGGCCCAGATGATCTGCTGGACGGCGGGCGGCGCGTCCATCGGGGCGGCCGCGAAGCCGCTCACGATGCGAGCGATATGGCCGGGGACGAGCAGCTCGGGAGTGGTCAGTGTCGGTCCGGTCGCGGGCGTCGCGGGGGTGGCCGGCGTGACGGGGCTGCCGCCGGTCGTGGCGCTGGGGCCGGCCGCGGCGCTGCCCGCGGTCGTGGTGCGAGCCTTGGCGCTGGAGGCCTCGGCGGGCGCGGCGGGCGGCGTGTAGGGCACCAGCTGCCCGGCGGCCGTCTTTTCGTAGACGGGGCCGCTGTAGGCGATATTTGGGGTCGGCGCCGTGATCGGCGCGTGATGGGTCGGCTTGGCTCGAGTGGGAGCCGTCGGTGCCGCGCCACCGGCAACGGAGGTGTTGACGGGTGTGCTCGCGGGCGCCGCCCCGCCGGCCGCGGTCGTGCCGGCCAGCGCGCCCGCCGGAAGCGACGCGCACAGGAGAGCCGTCAAGCTGGAGCAAACAGCGACTTTGGATGTTCGCAACCGCACTGCCTAAACCTCTTTCGTCGGCCTGCGGGGTTAGCTGACGGGCTAGCGCTGAAAGAGCCTGCGCTTCTCACGGTTCCACCGTGAGATTCGCCCCAACAACTTGGGTCCCCCGTTCCCTGCTGTCTGATCAGGGATTCGGCGTTGATCGCGGCACCCTAGCAAAGTGCAATGACGTATGCACCACATCTACGTTGTTTGGCAGGTTTTCCCTGCTCATTGCGGAATCTAAGGCGTTTAGGCGGCCGCCTGAACGAGTGCTTGCATGCTGGTGGCGCTCAGGCGGGGACGTCGAGGGGCGCTTCGGCCAGCCGCACGCCTTCGTCGAGGGGCAGCTTTGCAAGCGCGTCAGCAAGGCGCTCGCCTGTGGGAGTCCTCAGCTCGAAGTCCAGCTCGAGCGCCGGGATGAGGACGAAACGGCGCGTCAGGAGCTGTTCGTGGGGAAGCGTCATCGAGGGGTGTTCGAGGACGAGATCGCCGAGCAGGAGTACGTCGATGTCGATCGGCCTCGGGCCGTGCCTGACGCCGTCCGGCTCACGGCCGAGAGCCCGCTCGATCGCCTTGACGGTCTCCAGCAGGCCAAGCGGCTCGAGTGAGGTCTCGATCGTGAGGCATGCGTTCAGGAAGCTGGCCTGGTCGGGGATCTCGCCGACCGGATCGGTGTCGTAGACCGAGGAGCACGCGCGCACGCGTATGCCGGCTTTGGGCATCGCGTCCACGGCTCGCTGCAGCTCGGCTCGGCGGTCGCCGACGTTGGAGCCCAGGCCGAACAGTCCAGTGCGATTCGGCATAGGTCTCGGGACGCTATCGGGCGGGACTACGCGCCGGAAGGCTCGGCCAAACCCTCGCGCAGACCGACGCGAGAGTGCAGCCGGCGCAAATGCTTGGGCGCCCACCAGGTGCGCTCGTCCAGCAGGCCCATCAATGCGGGCACGAGCAGAGCCCGCACGACCGTGGCGTCGATCAAGACCGCCAGGGCAGTGCCGGCGCCGAACTGCTTGATGAAGAAAACATGGGATGTCACGAACGCGCCGACCGCGACGCAGAACAGGAGCGCGGCCGCGGTGATCACGCGTCCGGTGCGCTCCAGGCCGACGGCGACGGCCGCGCGTGTGGACAGGCCGGCGTCGTGGAACTCCTTGATGCGGCTGAACAGGAACACGCCATAGTCGGTCGACAGGGCGAAGGCGACCGTGAACAAGAGCACCAGGTTGGACTCCTCGAGGCCGCCGATCGGGCTGAAGCCGAGCGGTGAGGAGCCGTGGCCGTCCTGGAAGATCAGGACCAGGAGACCGGCACCGACGGCGACCGTCAAGAAGTTCATCAAAAGCGCCATCAGCGGCAGCACGACCGAGCCGGTCATCAAGAAGAGGGTGCCGAGCGTCACGCAAACGAGGATCGCCAGGGCCAAGGGCATGTGCGCGGCGATCGCGGCCTTCTGGTCGACGAACCAAGCCGTCCCGCCGCCGACGAGGGCGCCGGCCGGATGCAGGACCGTGCGCAGGCGCTTGACCAAAGCCTGGTTGGCCGCCGAGGCTTCCTTGCCTTTGGGGAGCAGTTCGATCTCCCAGGTGCCGCGGCCCAGGTAGCGCGGCGGGGCCGACTCGCGGGCCTGGCCGGCGGCCGCCTGCTGAGCGTGCAGTGCCAGCGCGTCGATGCGAGTTCCGGCGGATGCGGATCCAGGCGCGACGATGTTGATCGCCTGGGCCCCGTTGCTGGCGAAGTTGCGGACTAGTTCTTCGTCGATCTGGCGATTCTGCGAGGAACTCGGCAGCACGTGGGCGTCGGCCGGGACCAGGGCCAGATGCAGCGCCGGCGAGGCGATTGCCAGGAGCGCCGCGGCGGTCACGAGCGCGACGAGGCCCGGCCTGCGCATCACGCCCTGGCCGAGCCTGTACCAGCCGCCCGTTTCGCTGGCTTGGGCCGATTGCGCCGCTTTACGCTGCAGCCAGGCCGGCGCGAGTGCGTTGACCTTCGGGCCGAGCGCGACCAGAACCGCCGGCAGCACGATCAGGGCGACGGCGCCGGCCGCAAGCGAGACGATCATGCCGCCGATACCCATCGAATACAGAAAGCGCAGCGGAAACACGAGCAGCGATGCGAGCGCACCGGCGACCGTCAAGGAGCTGAATAGCACGGTGCGCCCGGCGGTCTGCATCGTCCGGGCGATCGCCTTTCTGGTGTCCAATCCATTGGCTAGCTCCTCGCGGTAGCGGGAGAGCACGAACAGGCTGTAGTCGATCCCCAGGCCGAGGCCCATTCCGGTGACGAGGTTGACGGCGAAGATCGACAGTCCGAGCCCCTGATCGAGCAAACGCAACGCCAAGAACGTGAGCACGATTGCAAAGCCGCCGACCAGCAGCGGCAGAGCGGCCGCGACAAGGCCCCTGAAGACCCACAGCGACAGCAACAGCAAGATCGGGAACGCGAACATCTCGGCGACGCGTAGGTCGCTGCTCGTGCGTTTGTTGATTTCTTCGAAGGCCACGCTTGGGCCACCGAAGCGCACACCCTGCCTCTCGAATCTGGGACCGAGCTTGGCCGCCGCGGCAGCCGACTGGGCCTGCTTGGCGAAGGCCGCCAGCACGACCGTCTGGTGGCCGTCGTTGGAGACAAGCGCCGGTAGGTGCGTCGCCGGATAGTCGAGCACACGCTGGAACCCGGGCTGGGCGGCCAGCCCAGCAGCGACGCGAGTCGCCTCGAGCTGGGCCTTCCGATCGCCAGGCACGTACCCGGCGCTCGAGATCAAGGCCGCCACACCGTAGTAGGGCGACTGCCCGGTCGCGTGTTCGATCGTCGCGTTTACGCGCTGGTTCTCGGCGTTCTTATCCTGGAAGTCGGTATTCGAACTCTTCAGGATCGTCGTGACCGGCCCGCCTACGACGGCAGCCAGCAAAAACGCGATGCCGGAGCAGATCAGGACCTTCCTGGTATTGCCTTGCCCAGTGGCCAATGCCGAAAGGCGCCCAATCATGGCCTTACCGCCGCGCCGAATCAGCCGATGCCATCAGGACCACCACGCCAGACACCCTAACACAAGTTATGAGTGAGTGCTAACTAATCAGGAAGAGGGCCTCCAAGGAGGGCCCTCCCCCTTTGGCTCACTCATCGGCCTCGCGCCAGACCTCTACCGAGACCTCCTCGACCGGCAAAGCGATCGGCGGCTCGGGCTTGGTCGCCTTGACCCAGACGCCTTCGAGGTCGTAGTCGCCGAGCAAACGATCGGCGATCGTGCCGCACAGCCGCTCGAGCGTGTTGTGAGAGCGCTGCTGGGCGATCAGGGCGACGAGCTGGCAGACCTCGTCGTAGTCGACGGTGTCCTCGATCGCGTCGGTGACAGTGGCGTCGGTTTCGCCGAGGTCCAATCTCAGATCGAGCACGATCCGTTGGCCGACCTCGCGCTCGGCTTCGCTGATGCCGTGGTGCGTATAAAGCGAGAGGCCGGCGATCTCGACCGTGACCGACTCGGCGCTCCCGTCGCGCTCCTCGTCGTCCTCGCCGTCCAGCTCCTCAGCGTCCTCGTCCTCGCCGTCAACGTCCATCGTCGCCCAACGTAGCAGCCGCGACAGCGAGGGCATCGCCGACAGGGCCGACGTCGTGGACCCTGAAGATGCTGGCGCCGCGCTCGTAGGCCAGCACGTTGGTGGCGATCGTTCCCGCCAGCCGCCGCTCCGGAGAGCCCCCGCTTGCCGGCGCGCCCGCCGGCTCGGCCCCCGGCTTGCCCGCGCCCTGCGCCCCGCCCTGCCCAGGCGTGCCGCCCCGCCCTCCAGCGCGACCGGACTCGGCGAGGACTCGACCAAGGAAGCTCTTGCGCGAGGTACCGATCAGAACCGGGCGCCCGAGCGCCGCGATCTCATCTAGGCGGGCCAACAGGGCAAGGTTGTGGGCCACGGTCTTACCGAAGCCGATACCGGGGTCGAGAACAATCCGGTTTTCGGCGACGCCCTCACGCGTCGCCCATGCCATCCGAGCCTCGAGGAAGGCCAAGACGTCGCTTACGACGTCGTCGTAGAACGGATCGGCCTGCATGGTGCGCGGCTCGCCGAGCATGTGCATCAGGCAGCACTGACAGCCGCTGGCCGCTACGACGCCCGCCATCTCGGGGTCCGCGCGAAGAGCGCTGACGTCGTTGACGAAGCTGGCACCGGCCGCCAGCGCGGCCTCGGCAACGGCTGCCTTGGAGGTGTCGATCGAGATTTGAGGGCCGTCCTGAGCGGCCTTGGTCGGGCCGTCCTCGGCGATCGCCTCGATCACGGGCACCACCCGACGCAGCTCCTCTTCCACTGACACCGGCTCAGCTCCGGGACGTGTCGATTCGCCGCCGATGTCGAGGATGTCGGCGCCGTCGCGGACCAGATCTTTCGCGTGGGCCGCGGCCGCCTCTGGGGCCAGGAACAGCCCCCCGTCCGAGAAGGAGTCGGGCGTGACGTTGACCACCCCCATGAGGCGGTAGGGAACGTCTGTGCTCAGGCCAGCTCCGGCCGCTCAGGACCCTCGCCGCGCAGCTCGGCGGTGCCACCGGCCAGGCCGGGACGGGGGCTCACACGCGGGGTTTCGCGCTCGGGCCGGTCCGCGGGAGCTGGCGGGGCGGGCAGCTCTGGTGTTGAGGAACTCTCTTCGACGCCGAAGACCTCCTCCTCGGACTTGCCGTCAAGGAGGGCCAGGAACTCCTCCTTCTCGATCGTCTCGCGCTTGACCAAGATCTCGGAGATCTTGGTCAGGTCGTGCTGATGTTCGGTCAGGATGTCGCGGGCGCGCTGATGGGCGACCTCGACGATGCGCCTGACCTCGTCGTCGATCTCGCGGGCGATCTCGTCGGAGTAGTCGGGCTCCGTCGAGAACTCGCGACCAAGGAACGGCTGGCCGTGATCGTGGCCGAAGACGCGCGGGCCGAGCTTCTCGCTCATGCCGAACCTCATCACCATCTGCTTGGCGGTGGCCGTCACCTTCTCGATGTCGTTCGACGCGCCGGTCGTGATCTCGTCGAAGATGATCTCCTCGGCCGCGCGCCCACCGAGCGTCATCGCCATCGTGTCGTTCAGCTCCGCCCGAGTGGTCAGGAAGCGGTCTTCTTGGGGCATCGAGATCGTGTAGCCGAGCGCCTGGCCCCTGGAGATGACCGAGATCTTGTGGACCGGGTCGGAGTGCTCCAGGAAATGGCCGACGAGCGCGTGGCCCATCTCGTGGTAGGCGGTGATCAGGCGCTCTTTCTCGGACATCACCCTGGTCTTCTTCTCGGGGCCGGCGATCACGCGCATGATCCCCTCCTCAAGCTCCTCCTGGTTGATCTCGCGCTTGCCGGTCCGGGCCGCCAAGAGCGCGGCCTCGTTGATCAGGTTCGACAGGTCGGCGCCGGTGAAGCCGGGCGTCTGGCCGGCGAGCGCGTCGATGTCGATCACCTTGGCCAGAGGCTTGCCGCGGGTGTGCACCTCGAGGATCTTGGCCCTGCCCTTGCGGTCTGGCCTGTCGACGGCGATCTGGCGGTCGAAGCGGCCGGGCCGCAGCAGGGCGGGGTCGAGGATGTCGGGCCGGTTGGTGGCCGCGATCATGATGATGTTGTCCTTGGCCTCGAAGCCGTCCATCTCGACGAGGAGCTGGTTGAGGGTCTGCTCGCGCTCGTCGTGTCCACCGCCGAGCCCGGCGCCGCGGTGGCGCCCGACAGCGTCGATCTCGTCCATGAAGATGATGCAGGGGCTGTTCTGCTTGGCCTGCTCGAACAGATCCCTGACGCGTGAGGCGCCGACGCCGACGAACATCTCGACGAAGTCGGAGCCCGAGATCGAGAAGAACGGGACACCCGCCTCGCCGGCGACCGCCCTGGCGAGCAGAGTCTTGCCGGTGCCCGGCGGCCCGTAGAGCAAGACGCCGGTCGGAATACGCGCGCCGAGCGCCTGGAACTTCTTTGGGTTCTCGAGGAACTCCTTGATCTCGTGCAGCTCCTCGACGGCCTCGTCTACACCGGCGACGTCCCTGAAGGTGATCTTCGGCGAGTCCGCCGACAGGCGCTTGGCCCGGGACTTGCCGAAAGACATCACTTTCGAGCCGCCGCCTTGGACCTGATTCATCAGGAAGATCCAGAACCCAAGGAAGATCACAAACGGAAGGACCGCGATCAGGACAGACAGCAGGGCGCTGCTCTTTTCGGCTTCGACGTTGTAGGCGGGGACGCTGGCCGCTTTCAGCTGCTTGAAGAGTTCAGGCGTCTCCTGTTCGACGTAGCCGCCTTCCCATTTTTCTTTGTTCTTGAGTTCGACCGCAAGGACTTTGCCCTTGTTCTTGAACTCGACCGACTTGACTTCGTTTTTCGGGATTTCTTCAGTGACGAGCGTCTTGTAACTGTGCGAGCGCCCGCTCGACGGGCTGTTGCTGACGAATTTGACGACCAGGAACGCCAAGACCAAGACGATCAGGATCGGAAAGGCGGCGCTCTTGAATGAACGGCTCATGGCGATATCACAGTCTGTCTGGCGCCGGTCTGGTAATCGTGGCCGCCAGTTGCTTAGCGTACCACGGGAAGGGCCATTTTCCGGTCATTGCAGGGCCTATCGGCGCCATTACTGTTCCAACGCAGCCACGAACGGTAGGTTGCGGTGGCGCTCGGCGTAATCGAGGCCATAACCGACGACAAAGCGGTCGGGAATCTCGAAGCCGACGTACTTGGCTTGCAACGCTACCTTGCGCCGGGAAGGCTTTGTCAGCAGAGCGCAGACCTCCAGGGTGCGAGGGTTACGTGAGCCGAGATTGCGCAAGAGGTACTGCAAGGTCAGACCGGAGTCGACGATGTCCTCGACGATCAGCACGTCCCTGTCCTCGATCGCCGCGTCCAGGTCCTTGAGGATGCGCACGACGCCTGAGGAGTCGGTCGCCGACCCGTAAGAGGCGACCGCCATGAAGTCGACCTCGACGGGCACATCGATGTAGCGCATGAGGTCGCTCAAGAAGAAGACGGCCCCCTTCAAGACGCCCACCAGCAAAAGGCGCCGGTCGGCATAGTCGCGAGAGATCTCGATGCCCAGCTCGCAGACCCTCGCCCGGAGAGCCTCGGCGCTGACGAGCACCTCGCCGATCTCCCGGTCTGAGTCGGCGATCGGGGACGCGATGTCGGGCACGAGAGGCAGTCTAGTGAGGGTGCGGCGGCAGCTCCCGGCGAGCCGCGAAAGCCCTCTGACGCGCTACGACGGCACACCAGGGCGCGGCGGCAGCCTCCGCATGCTCAAGACGCCGTCACACATTACGGCCGAGATGTTCTTGCCGACATGAAGCTCAGCCTGGCCGCCACGCTCGCCGAGCGCCATGATCTCTCCCAGCCTGGCGCCCGCCTGGGGCACGTGGCCACCGGCGGCCTGCTCGGCCAAGCGCACGAGTATCAGGCGCGCCAGCGCCGGGTGCAGTTCCGTAAGGCGCGCCAAGGCGATCTCGTCGGCGTCTTGCAGCTCGGCCTGAACGAGACCGTCCAGCAGGTCACTCTCCTCGCGCAGCAGCTCGGCTGTGCGCAGCACGCTCGTTTCTGCCGCAGGGTGCACCTCGCGCAGGGCAGGCAGCAGTTTGTGGCGGACCCTCGCCCGGGCGAAGCGCTCGTCTTCGTTGCTCGCATCTTCTCGCCACACGAGATTTCGCTCGCGGCAGTAGCCGGCTGTCTGCTCGCGAGTCAGCCACAGCAGCGGCCTTACGATCGGACCCTCCCTGGGGGCCATACCCAGAAGAGCCCGGCGCCCGGGCGAGGCGGCCAGCCGATAGAGGATCGTCTCGACCTGGTCTGAGGCGGTGTGCCCGGTCGCAACCGGCGCCCCGCCCAACTCCTCGGCGCGGCGCAGGGCCGCGGCGTAGCGCACCTCGCGCGCCCATGCCTGCAGGTTGCCGCCGGCGGCGATCTCGGCCCGCTCCTCGGCGCCGACACGGACCAGTTCCAGCTCGACCCCCAAGCGCCGGCACAGCTCGACGCACAGCGCCTCGTCGCCGTCAGAGGCCTCGCCGCGCAGGCCGTAGTTGACGTGCATCGCCTTGACGCTTTCCGGCCCGCTTACAGCTACCGCGACGTCGAGCAGACAGACCGAGTCGCGCCCACCCGAGACCATCACGAGGATCTGATCCCCACCGAACCCGTCCGTGGCGAGCAGCCCGCTGCCAAGGACCCGTTCGTGAACGGCTCTTACATCCATCCCGGCTCACTCTCGGCGCGCCCGGGCCAGAAACAGCTCGGTCGGATGGTTGAAGCCCTTGAGTACGACCTCGCCGATCAGCTCGAACTCGAGCCCGTCCTGGCGGGCGGCGGCGTCCACGACCGGCCTGGTGACGAGCACCTCGCCGCCGGCCGCCCTGGCGACGACCCTAGCCGCGCGGTTGACCTCACGGCCGTAGTAGTCGCCGTCGCGGTAGATCGCGGCCCCGCTGTGAATGCCGATCCGGGGTGGCGGCGAGCCCGGTGGCAGCCGGTGGCCAAGGTCGACTGCCCACGCCGTGAGCGTGCCGGCGTCGGCGCCGACAACCATCACCTCGTCGCCAAGCGTCTTGATCACGCGCGCCTCGATCGGCAGCGTCTGCTCGACCTCCTCCACGAAGCGCTCGACCGCGCCGACCGCCTCGACCTCGCCGGCCTCCTCGGTCAGTTTCGTGTAGCCGGCCAGGTCCGCGAACGCGATCGCCACCCGCATGCGGCCCTCCTCGGCCGTCTCCCCATCGTCGAGGTCGGACTCGATGTGGCCGATCACGTCCTGCTCGACGAAGTAACCGAGCATCCTGCCGTGCAAGTAGTTGATGATCGGCATCGCGAACGGCAGCATCTCGCGCGTCATCCCCTCCATCGCCTGGGCGACCTCTACCCCGGGCACCCCTTCGCGCATCAACGGCTCGTGCAGGTACAAATGGAATAGCCTCACCTCGGCGTCGGCGATCTGGGCCATCGCTTGGCCGTAGACCCTGGCGAGCTGCAGCACCGCGGGCAGCGGCAGGCCGGCGGCGAGCGTATCCGCGACGTAGCGAAAGACCTGCAGGTCTTCCTCGGATAGCTCGTCGGTCGAGAGCGCGTTCAAACCGAGCGCCCCCACCATCCGCTCGATCACGGCCTCGTCGAGGTCGATCGCCCGGGCTGCTTCCCTCAGCGTGTATCTGGCCTCTGTCGACGGCAACAGTTCGTCCAGATAGCCGAACGCGAGCTTGCCGCTCTGGCTGGCCTCTCTGATCCGCTGGACGCTGTGCCCGCGCTCGCGCAGCCGCGCCACGATCCGCACGTGCGAGGCCGCCGCCGGCGTCCAAACGCCTTCGTACTGGGGCACAAGCCCATCCTTGACCCAGCGTCTGACCGTGGCGGGCGTTACGCCCGCCCGAGCGGCGACCTGCTTGAGCGTTAGCGCCGGGGACGGTCGGTCCTCGGCCTGCTGCGGTTGCTCGTCGGTCGGCGGGGCCATCGCCTGGCAGTCTAAAGTCGCGGCCCGTGCCGCCCGCTTCCCAGCCCACGTCCCCGGCATCCGCTCCCGCCCACCCCGTGGCGCTGCACCTGCGCCCGACGACCGACCTGGCCGAGCGCGTGCTGCTGCCGGGCGATCCCGGCCGTGCGCTGGCACTCGCCCAGAAGCTGATCTCTTCGCCGCGCATGTTCAACCACCACCGCGGCCTTTGGGGCTATACGGGCCTGGCTTTGGCCGACGGCGAGCCCTTGACGATCCAGGCGACCGGCATGGGCGGCCCGAGCGCCGCGATCGTACTGACCGAGCTGATCGCTTTGGGCGCACGCCGGGCCATTCGCGTGGGCACATGCGGCGCTTTGAGCCCGGATTTGCGGCTCGGGGGGCTCGTGGTCGCCTCGGAGGCGCTCTGCCACGACGGCGCCTCGCGGACGCTGGCGGGGGCTGGAGCCGGGCCCGAGGCAGGAGACCCGGCGGGTCTACGAGCGGCCGCGGACGTTGGGCTGACGGAGGCGCTTGCTTCGGCGGCCGGTCCGCGCGCGCGCGTGGGGCCCGTTTTGAGCGTCGACCTGTTCTATGGCGATCCGCCCGCAACGGCCGGTCCCCGCGCGCGCGGAGCAGCCGAAACGGACCCATCCGCACTCGCGGCAGACCCGCGCGCGCGGAGGCCGGCCACAACGGAAGCACCGGCGCCCGCCGGCAGCTCGGCGCTCGCGGTCGAGATGGAGGCGGCCACCCTGTTTGCCATCGGCGCCAAGGCCGGTATCTCCGTGGGGTGCGTGCTCGCGGTCTCCGACGTCTTCGACGCCTCCGGTGCTCGCACCCGCATCGAGGACGACTCTTTGCTGAACGCCGCCGAGACCATGGGCGCAGTGGCGGTCGCAGCGCTTGGTCGGGCCGGCTAGAAGGACGATCAGCGGCGAGGGGCCTTGGCTTTCGCGGCCGCCTGTTTTTTCTCGCCGGCCTTGGCGGCCGGCTTGCTGGTACGCGTTTTCGCGGTCTTTGGTTTGGCGGCCCGAGCTTTGGCTGGCTTGGGTTTGGCTGAACCAGCCTTTGCCGCCGAAGTCTCGGCAGCGGTTGCCTCGGCGGCCGGCTTTACCCGTTCGCCGAGCCGGCCCGTGATCGTCCCCAGCTGCTCCTCGATCTTGGACAGGCGCTCTCCCACCTGGTTGGAGTCCAGGCCCCGCGCGGCCAGGGCGCGATCGAGGCGCTGGACGCCATCCTCGATGCCCTCCAGCCGCTGCGAGACCGAGCGCAGGCGACGGGTCAACCGTTCGATGTCGGCGGCGGACGGGATGTTGAGCGCACCCATGGCCAGCTCCTGAGCCTGTGCGGCCTTCTCGCGCGCATCGAACGCCCGACCGATCGTTCCAGTCAAGAGCGGATTGTCGAGCAGATCGGACAGCGCCTTGCCAAGGTGGTCTTCGCCGGCACCGGTCAGGCGCTCGCGCAGGTTCTTGACGGCCGTGCTCGCGTCGGGCATGTGCGAGCACTCTACCCGAGAGCCCGTCTCAGCGGATACCGTGCAGCCGTGGCCGACCGCCGCCCGGAGCACATCTTCTTGTTCATGCAGACCGAGCTGCCCTGGAATCTGGGCTTGCCCGACGGACGCTACCTGCTGCGCTCGGCGGCAACGGGCAAGCCGGAACGGGTGATCGTGCTGGCGACACTCGGCGCCAGGCAGTCAGGGCGCGGCGCGGCCAGGCTGAAACGCACCGGCAAACGACGACGCGAGATCGAGCCTGGGCCCGAACCAGAGCTGGTGGCGACGACACGGGCAACGATTGTCGATGCCGTGCCCGTGGCGGTCGAGCGCCAGGCGCGGGCGTGGCTGTCTGACATCGATCCCGAGCGTGACGTGCCTTTAGCGTTCGCGGCGCTGAACCGGCTCCTGCACGCCCGGCGGATCGCCGCCGCCGACCCCTACCTGCGCGAGGTCTCCCCCAGCCAGGCCCTGACGATCAGGGCCGGCTTCGGCGAAGGCGACCAGGTCGCCGACGGGGAATGGGTGCACGCCGTCGAGCTGCCGTGGACGAAGGCCGAGATCAAGCTGCGCCGCCGCGGCGCCGCGCTGCGGCCGGACGAGCGCTTGGCGCGGCTCTTGGCCGTGCGTGAGCAGCCGCTGGTGTGCGAGGAGCTGGTCCTGCGGGCGCGCCTTGACCTCGACCAGTCGCGCTTGGCTCACGCCGCGATCGAGCTGGACCGCGCGCTCACAGCGGCGTTCGGGGAGCTGGCCGAGGAGCGGCACGGGGACCTTCCTTTGAGAGTGTCCGAGCTGAAGAGTCTGCACGAGGATGTCGCTGGCGCGGCCCGGTCCGCGCTCGATTCGGGAACGGCCGACGGGATCGACGAGGATACGGTCCGCCACGCACTCGAGCGGTTGGAGGCTGCGTTGCGCGCGCGCTCGGCGATGGGCTACCGAGACGCCTGAGGGCCCGGGCGGGCCCTAATGTATCGCCCGATGGACCCGACCCGGACGGCGATCGGCACTTGGAGCGGCGGGCGTTTTATGCGCTTCGGCGAGTCGTTGCCCGAGGAGCGCCTGCGCGCACTGCTGCGCCCGGGCGGCGGCGTCGACACGGTGATCACCGCCGACGCCTACGGTGCGGGGGCTGCCGATGAACTGCTCGGGCAAGCGCTGCTTGGAATCGATCGCGACAGCTACTGCCTGGTTGGCGCGATCGGCCACGACATCTATGCCGGCCGGCGCGACGGCGCCAAAGGCTATCCGCGCTTTACCGATCCCGGGCTGCGCGGCGAGAACGAGTATGCCGAATACATCAGGATGGCGACTGAGCGCAGCCTCGAGCGCTGTGGCGTCGAGCGCTTCGACCTCCTGCTGTTGCACAACCCCGACAGGACCGGCTACTCCAGTCCAGCCGTGTGGGAGGGAATGGCGGCGATGAAGGAAGCCGGCTTGACCCGTCTCCTGGGAGTGGCGCCAGGCCCGGCGAACGGGTTCACCGTGGACGTGATCGACTGCTTCGAGCGTTTCGGCGAGCTGATCGACTGGGCGATGATCATCTTCGGGCCGATGGAGCCGTGGCCGGGGGAGTTCGTGCTGGAGGCCGCCGAGGCCAAGGAAGTGAACCTGATCGCGAGGGTCGTCGACTACGGCGGCCTTTTCCACGACGACGTCCTGCCAGGGCATCCGTTCGCCGAGAACGACCATCGCCGCTTCCGGCCGGACGGTTGGATCGAGGCGGGTATCGAGAAGCTCGATGCGATGAGGCCTTACGCGCGCGCACACGGCCTGACGATGTTGCAGCTTGCCTGCGCCTGGGCTCTCGCGCAAACGCCGGTGCGCTGTGTCGCGCCGACCTTGATCCAGGAGCCCGGAGCCGGGCCCGAACCTCCGCGTGCGATCGAGGACAAGCGCGCCGAGCTGGCGGCCGTGATCACGCTTCCAGGACTGCCCGGCGGGACTGGCGAGGGCGGCGTCGGTCGTCACGAGGATGGCGAGGAGACCGCCGGCAGATCGCCGCTGAGTGCCGATGAGGTCCGTCAGATCAGGGCAATCGGCGACAACAGAGGCAGCATGGACTTGAAGGGCGCGAATCCGGTCCACGAAGGGCCGGAGCGCCCGGATCGCTGGGAGTTGGACTCAGAGCTGGCGGAGGTGGCCGGGCGGTGGCGGATCGACCCCGCCCGGGACCTCAGCCGCGCGACTTAGGAGACCGGATGTGGCGGCCGCCGATTCAGCGCCCGCTGAACCGCGGCGCGCGTTTGCCGAGGAAAGCGGCAATCCCCTCTTTGGCGTCCTCGGAGCCGAGCACGCTTACGAAGGCGGACTGCTCGGCGGCGATGCCCTTATCGAGGTCTCCGGCACCCGAGACCTTCTTGATCTGCTGCACCGCCAATGGCGCCTGGCCGGCGAGGCGGCCGGCCCACGAGAGCGCGGTGTCGAGCAGTTCGTGGTCTTCGACGACCCTGTTGGCTAGTCCCAGTTCGAATGCCTCCTCGGCGAGCAGCGGGTCGCCGATCAGGTTCATCTCGAGGGCCTTGGCCTGGCCGACAAGGCGCGGCAGGCGCTGGGTGCCGCCGAAGCCGGGAATGATCCCGAGCTTGATCTCCGGCTGACCGAACAGAGCCGAACGGGCCGCGATGCGGATGTCGCAGGCCATCGCCAACTCGCAGCCGCCCCCGAACGCCAGGCCGTTGACGGCGGCGACGGTGGCCACCGCCGAGGACTCGATCTCCCTCAGGAGACCGTGCATGTCAGCCAGCAGCTTGCGCCCGGCAGCCTCGTCGAACGTCGTGAACGCCTTGATGTCGGCGCCGGCGCAGAAAAGGAACGGGTTCGAGGAGGCGATCACCAGGGCTCTAACGGGCGCCTCGGAATCCGTTGCCCGCAACTGGGCCCAAACCTTTGCGAGGTCGTCGACGACCTGCGGAGAGAGCGAGTTCATCTGGCCGTTGGCAAGCCAGGCAATCGCCACGCCACCTTCTCCCTCGCCGCCGCGCACCCGCGCGGACAACGTCTCGAGCTTGACCGTCTCGGCCGGCTGCTCGGGGTCGGGCTGCGGGTAGGCGTAGAAGCCCTGGCCGGTGCTCTGGCCGAGACGGCCCTGGGCGACCAGGCGGCGCAGGATCGTCGGCGGGGCGAAGCGCTCTCCGTGACGCTCCTGGGCGGCCTCCATGCGCTCGAGGATCGTGTCGAGGCCCTCGGCGTCGGCCTTCATGAACGGCGGCATCAGGCCGCGCCTGGGATCCAGGCCGGCACCGGCCATCATCCCGAAGTCGATGTCGCGGTGGCTGGCCACGCCCTCCTCGAGCACCAAACAGGCCTCGATCAAAGTCTTCAGGGACAGCAGCTCGACCAACTCGGCCACGTCGGGCTCGGCCTCGCCCGGCACGTTGGGCTGGCCTTGGGAATCGTAGAGGCCCTCGCCGCCGGTCTTGGCCCCGAGCTTGTGTTCGCCGACGAGCTTCCGCATAGCCGTTGACACGTAGAAGCGCTCGTCGCCATAAGACTCGGCGAGGTGCTCGGCGACGTGCAGGACCGTGTCCAGGCCGAGCATGTTCACCAAGAGATAGGGGCCGACAGGCACCACCCCGGCGGCGCCGACGCCCTCATCGATCGCCTTGATCGACAAACCTTTCTCCTCCTGGGCGCGCCAGACCTCGGAGACGCCGGAGTTGAGAATCCTGTTGACAACGAAGCCCGGGACCTCGGCGCACGTGATCGGCTGCTTGCGGATCGACTGGGCGAACGTGACCGCGGCGGTAACGGTCTCCGCCGAAGTGTCCTCACCCTCGACGATCTCGATCAGCGGCATCAGCGAGGCCGGATAGAAGTAGTGAAAACCGACGACCTTGTCCGGCCTCAGTGTCGCTTCGCCGATCTCGGTGATCGACAGCGAAGAGGTGTTCGAGGCGAGGATCGCGTGACCCGGCGTGACAGCGTCCAGCTCGGCGAAGACGGCCTGCTTGATGTCCATCCGCTCGGGGACCGCCTCGATCACGAGATCGACATCGCCGAAATCGGCATAGGAGGTGGTTCCTGTGATGATGCCGAGCACCTCGCTGACGCGCTCCTCACCCTGCTCAGCGGTCAGCTTGCCCCGCTCGACGAGCTTTGCGACCTGGCCGGAGGTCACGTTGCGGGCCTCCCGCAGACCTGCCTCGACGAGCGCGTCGTCGATGTCCTTGAGCACGACTGGGATGCCTGCGGCGGCGATCGTCTGGGCGATCTGGCCGCCCATTGTGCCGGCGCCTACGACGGCTGTCTTTCGTACGAACATCTGGCGGCTCGCTCCTGTCTCGATTCGTGTTTGCTTGGGGTCTTGGCGTTTGGGTCGATGCTCTGATCGGACTCTACGCGCGTGCGTAGTGCGCCTTGAACAAGAAGTTCGTCAGACACCGCACCTTCGGTCCAGATCGCGGGTTGTGACAATCAGCACGGACGCGACCGAGACCGGGGGGACGCAACCCGTGGCCGGGACTGGAGAGGGCCCGGCCACAGGTGCGCCACGCGCGCGCCACGTACATTCGCCTTAGGCCGGTATCGCCGCGGGCTCCTCGACACGCCGCGGCAAAAGCGTTTCGCGGGCGATGACCAAGCGCTGGATCTGGGACGTGCCCTCGTAGAGCTGCATGATCTTGGCGTCGCGCATCAGCTTCTCGACTTTGTACTCCTTGATGAAGCCGTAACCGCCGTAGACCTGGACGGCGTCGGTCGTCACCTTCATCGCGGTATCGGCCGCGAAGCGCTTGGCGTGCGAGGAGACCAAGGTGTTGCGTTCGCCGTTGTCGAGCATGAACGCCGACTTCCAGGTCAACAGGCGTGCCGCTTCGATCTCGGTCGCCATGTCGGCGATCATGAACTGGATTGCCTGGTGCATCGCGATCGGCACGCCGAACTGGACGCGTTCCTTGGAGTACTCGGCCGCCAGCTCGAAGGCCGCCCGGGCAATGCCGGTTGCCATCGCCGCCACGCCCGGACGGGTGCGGTCGAGCGTGGCCATCGCCAGCTTGAAGCCCTTGTTTTCCTCTCCCAACAGGTTCTCGGCCGGCACCTCGACATCGTTGAAAGAGATCGTCGCGGTATTCGACGCACGTTGGCCGAGCTTGTCCTCCTTCTTGTCGACGACTACGCCCCAGTCGCGCTCGACCACGAAGGCCGAGATGCCGCGATGGCCGGCGTCCTTGTCGGTCTTGGCGTAAACGGTGTAGTAGTCGGCGTAGCCGCCATTGGTGATGAAGCACTTGGAGCCGTTGAGCACGTACGTATCGCCCTGCTTGACGGCCGTGGTGCGCATGCCGGACACGTCCGAGCCGGCGTCGGGCTCGGTCAGGCAGAAAGAGGCGAGCTTGGGCGCTTCGGTCAGCGCTCCGAGGTACTTCTTCTTGGTCTCCTCCGAGCCGCCGAGCACGATCGGGGCGGTTGCCAGGCCATTGCAGCCCAATGACGTCTGGATGCCGGAGCAGCCCCACGACAGCTCCTCCTCGATCAAACAGCCGTCGAGGTATCCCGCCCCCGAGCCGCCGTACTCCTCGGGGATGTGGGTGTTCATCAGGCCCACCTCCCAAGCTTTCTCGATGATCTCGCCGGGCCAGGTGCCGTCGCGGTCGTACTCCCAGGCGACCGGCCTGATCTCCTTCTCGGCGAAGTCGTGGGCCAGTTCGCGCAGGTTCTTCTGCTCGTCTGTCAACGTGAAATCGACCATTGTCTACGGATTCTCCTCGAACAAAGAGCGGGGATTGACTGATCAGTCAATCGGGGTCGCCGCACAGCGTAGCGGAGCGCACGGGGCCCCGCAGCGTCAAATCGGCAACAATCAGAAGATGCAGAGCGCATTCCCGATCGTCGTCTTCGGCGCGGTCGGCATCTCGGTCGTGATGTCGATTGTGTTCCTGCTCAGCAAGGGTTCTCTTTACGACGAGATCGGCCAAGGCGGGCTGCCCGGAGCGGACGGACCTCCGAAGGGCTCCGGGTCGGCCGGCGGCGTGGGCGCCCAGATGGGCCGGCCCCCGGCCGAGACCACCCTCGCGGGCCACGCCAAGAGCTATGGCAGCGAGCGCGACGAAGAGATCAGGCAGATGCTGCGGGCTCGTAACGAGCGCCGAGCACGACGGGGAGAGCCCGAGCTGGACATCGACGCCGAGTTCGCGCGATTGACGGCCGAGACCGACACCTTGGCGAGCGCCCAGCACGACCGGGGCATCGAAGAAGAGGTACTTCAGCTGGTCGTCGCGCGTAACGAACGCCGAGAACGCCAGGGCCTCGAGCCGCTGGACATCGCGGCCGAGGTGGCGCGCACACTGACCGAGCTAAACCCCTGAGCGGTCGCTGAGGAGCCCGAGGCCGAGCGGAGCGCGGTGGCCGGCCGAAGTCGGGTATAAACGCGAAATGCCAGAGCACCGCAAGTTCGAGCTTGACGAGCTGACAATCAGACCGGGGACTTACTTTAACCCGCAGACCGAGGTCCTTTTGGTCGTGGACGACTCCCCTGAGCTTGACCACGAGATCTTCAACATGGAGGAACTCGAGGGCGAGGAATGGGTGCTCGTCTCCGACGAGACCCCCCTCGACGAGCATCGCCGCGACGAGCTGATCGAGCGCTTCCAGGTGACGTACCATCCCGGCGGCGAGCACTCAATCGAGGGCGACGCCGACGACGAAGAGGAGGACGTGCTCGAAGCCGACGACCAAGAGGTCGGCAGGGAGTAGCGTCAGACGGCCCAGCCGCTGCGCAACTGCGGCGGCGCTGGGCGGTTGCAGAAGGACATGCGCGAACGTGCCGGCAGGCGACTGCAATCGGCTGTGCAGGGAGGGCGCCTGGGGAGCCATAGCATCCGCGCGATGCTTCTCCCATCGGGGCGACGTACGCGCGCGCGCGGCACCCACCTTTTGATCGCCCTCACGCTCGCACTGGCCGCCCCCGTCGCGATGACCGCCGTACTCGCGCCGGCCCCGGCTGAGGCCAAGAGCGGACCGACCGTGACGGCGGCCTTGGCGAGCTTGAAGCGCAGCGGTGCGATCACGCCGGTCGCGTACGCGCAGTACGCGAACGCCTATGCGGCGGCGGTCAAGTCGCTGAAGAAGCTGAGCGGCACCAGGTACGCCGAACTGAAGAGCGTCGTGGCCAACACCCAGCAGATGGCGGCGACCGGCGAGCTGACGCCCTCGCGGCTGCCGGTCGCGATGTTGACGCTCGAAAAGAACAGGCAATGGTGGACGACCGAGCCCTTGATCGCCAGCCGAGAGCGGGTCAGCTTCCCGCCGAGCAAGATCGTCTGGGAGTACTACGCCGGCCAGGGCGTACAGATCCAGTGGCTGGGCACGTTCGGCGAGGCCAACGGCTACTACCTGTCAGGCCACGAAAACGAAAGCCTGAAGCAACTGCTCAGCGAAGTGATCCCGCTGGCGACCGACCGCGCGGGCGGCATCGCCTGGGAGTACATGTTCCACTTCGACGGCGGCGCGCCGCCGTGGACGAGCGGACTATCGCAAGGGACCGCTTTGCAGGTGCTCGCGCGCGCGTGGAGCCGCTTCAAGGAACAGGCATATCTGACCGCCGCCCAGCAGGCGCTCGGCATCTTCCAGACACCACCTCCGCAGGGGGTACAGGTGAAGACGCCAGCCGGAACCGAGTACTCCGAGTACACCTACGCGCCGAGCGACCGCATCCTCAACGGCTTCATCCAGGCCGACGTCGGGCTTTACGACTACACGTCGATCACAAAAGACCCGCTCGGCTTGAAGCTGTTCGAAGAAGGCGACGCCGAGGCGCGCACCGAGACACCTCGCTACGACACCGGCGCCTGGTCTATGTACGACCAGTACGGAGAATCGGACCTCAACTACCACGAACTCCTTACCGAATTCTTGCAGCACCTCTGCGAACGCACCCGAAAAGGTCCGCCCACGACCACGACCGTCGCGCCGGCGCCCACGCCGGCTCCGGCCCCCTCCCCCAGCCCGCCATCCACACCGCCGGGCGCCCCAGGCGAAACCGGGGGGTCAAGCGGCGGCACGGGCACGGGCGGCACCGGCTCGCAAACGGGCGGCGCGAGCGCGGCTGCGGCGGGCACGCGGCTGGCGCACGCAAGCGCGGCCACGACCAGGGTCCCGGAACGCCTGCGGAGCGTCGCGCGACCGGCCCAAACACCGATCCAAGGCGATGAAATCTATTGCACGACGGCCGCCAAATTCACGGCCGACTTGAAAACTCCGCCGGTCGTGTCGCTCGTGACCAGCAATCTGCCGACCAGCTCGAGGGCCGGCGTGCAGGTCTCGCTATCGAAGGTCTCGACCGTCCACATCACGATCAAGCGGGGCTCTACGACCGTATCGAGCAACGCCGCGACGGTCGAACGAGGCAAGCCCAAGATCCTTTGGGTGACGCCCTCACAGCCGGGCGCTTACACCGTCGCGATCACGGCCACCGACCTGGCCGGGAACTTCGCGACGGCGACAGGCACAATCACCTTGACCAAGCGCTGACGCCTGGGCACGCGCCTAGACTGGGTGCATGACACGGCTGGCACGCGACTGGCGGACGCTGAAGCCCGAGCAGCGCCTCGCGGGAGCGGCCGCCGCGGCGTTGTTCGTGGCGATGCTGTTGCCGTGGTATCAACAGAACGCAGTCGTCAACGCGCCAAGGACGGCGCCTCTGCAGAGCCGCAACCTCAACGCTTTCCAAGCTTTCTCGTTCGTGGAGGCGGCCGTACTGCTGGTGGCGGTCGCGGTCATCTACCTGCTGTACGCCAGAGCCGAGGGCCGCGACTTCAAGCTCCCGGGCAGCGATGGCGCGGTCGTGATGGCGGCGGGTCTGTGGACGGCGCTGCTGCTGGTCGTCAGGCTGTTCGACAAGCCCGGGATCTCGAGTCGCGGGGTGGCGGCGAACGTGGGCGTGCAGTGGGGCATCTTCTTTGCGCTGGCAGCCGCCGGACTGCTGGCTTATGCCGGCTCGAGGATGCGCGCCGACCGCCGCTTGGAGCCACCGCTGCACCGCGAACACTCCGAACCGCCGTCCCGGCCATCGCCGCACATCGACCGGCCGGCGCCGTCAGCCCAGCCGGCTTCCTGGCCGCCATCCGAGCCTGCGTCGCCTGCGCAGGGCGGGCGGGCCAATTACCCGCCCGCTCCAACGGCCGGGGCCACTCAGCGAGCGCGTAGGCGACCGGTGGCCGCGGTCAAAACAGCGGAGCAACTGTCGTTCGAAGACAGCCCGACCGAGCCCGATCAGCGTTCCTCTTGATCGCCTCGCCAAGACCCGGACCGGGGGCAGGCCTATCATTGCGCGGACGATGCCGAGCAACCCGCCAGAGGGACCAGCTTCTGTCAGCGCCGTAGCAGAAGGGCTGCGCGAGGTCGGCTACCTGCCCGGCGAGTCGACCGCGTTGGTGGCCTACCTGGCGACCAGGCTCGGTAAGCCCGTCCTGGTCGAGGGGCCGGCCGGCGTCGGCAAGACGGAGCTGGCCAAGGCGCTGGCCAGCTACCTCGGCAGAGAGCTGATCAGGCTGCAGTGCTACGAGGGCCTTGACGAGGCAAAGGCCTTGTACGAGTGGAACTATCGCAAGCAGCTGCTCAGGATCCAGGCCGAGGCCGATGGGGCAGGTTGGGAAGCGGTCCAGGAGGACATCTTCGGCGAGGAGTTCCTGTTGGCGAGACCCCTGATGACGGCGATCGCCTCCGAGCGTCCCGTCGTGCTCCTGATCGACGAGATCGACAAGACCGACCAGGAGTTCGAGGCGATGCTCCTGGAGGTGCTCTCCGACTTTCAGATCTCGATCCCAGAGCTGGGCAAAGTGCGGTCCAGGACCCATCCGGTCGTGCTTTTGACATCGAACAACTCCAGAGAGCTGACCGAGGCCCTCAAGCGACGGTGCCTGTACCTGTGGCTCGACTATCCCGAACTCGACCACGAGCTTCAGATCGTGAGATTGCATGTGCCCGACCTGTCCGAGACGGTCGCGCGTCGGCTGGTCGAGGTGATCGGCATGGTCAGAGAGCTGGACCTCAAGAAGCCGCCCTCGATCGCCGAGTCGATCGACTGGGCCAGGGCGCTGCTGCTGCTTGGCGCCGATGATCTCGACCGGGAGACCTTCGAGGAGACGATGTCGGTGATCGTCAAGCACCGGACCGACATGGACCTCGTCGCCGAACGGGTCGGCCTGAAGCTCGCGGCGCCGGCCGATGCGCTCTGAGCCGAAGCCAGCGGGCTTCGCGGCGAAGATCTTGGCGCTCGGCGAGGAGCTTCGCCGAGAAGGCGTCGCCGTCGGCACCTCCGAGCTGCTGGACGCCTTGACGGTCCTGAAAGAGGTCGAATGGACGGATGAACAGGACTTCAGGGAGGCCCTGGCGGCGACCTTGGCCAAGAGCCAAGAGGACCGTCAGGTGTTCGAGCTGGTCTTCGACCGGTTCATGTTCAGGGCGGTCGAGCTGGCCGCGATCGACCGGGGCCTCGAGCGAGACGATGGGCCTGATCGGGCCGACGGGGACGGCCTTGACGGCGAAGGGCTCGACCTGGACGAGCTGACCGACGAACAGCTGGAGGCCTTGCGCGCCCGGATCGCCGGAGCGCTGAGAGATGGCTCGGAGGGCGCGATGCGCGACCTGGCGAGGCTGGCGATCGCCGCGTTCGCGCGCCGGCAGGAGGGCTCGGGGGTGATCGGCGTCGACGTGCAGCGCATCCGGCGGGCCCTCGGCCTGCGCGCCGATCCGCAGCCGCAACTGCCCCCCGACGATCCGCGCCACGACGGGCTGCCGCGAGACATGCTGCGGCGCTTCGAGGCTCTGCTCAGACGCGAGCTGGAGCGCGAACAGGCCCAGCGCACCGGAAGCCTGCCCCCGGCCCGGCCTTTGGGCGAGCTGGACCGCTCGTTGCCTTCGGGGCCGCTGCAGGACCTGGCGGCCGTGCACCGTGTGGTCGCGCAGCTGAGGCGGCGCCTGGCGACTCAGGGCCATCAGCTGAGGGGCCACAGAGGCCATGCCCACGTTGACGTCAGGCGCACGATGCGGGCCTCGCTGCAGACCGGCGGCGTTCCGGTCGTGCTCAAGTACAGGCCGATCAGGCCAAAACGGCCGGAGATATACGTGCTCTGCGACGTATCTACAAGCGTTACGTCGGCCTCGGTCTTCTTCTTGTCGGTCCTGCACGCCCTGCACGACTCTTTTCGCAAGATGAGGTCGTTCGTGTTCATCGAGCGAATCAGCGAGGTCACTGACGTCTTCGAAAAGGAGCGCGATTTCAAAGCTGTCAGCGAACGGATCTCGAGCGACGCCGGCGTCGCCGACATCTCCGGCTACACCGACTACGGCAGAGTCTGGGAAGAGTTCTTGGAGAAGGTCGAAGACGACTTGCACCCCCGGGCGACCGTGATCGTGCTCGGCGACGCCAGGACCAACGGGCGCGACCCGAGGGCCGACGTGTTCGCCAGGATCGCGGCCAAGGCCGGGCGCACGTTCTGGCTGAACCCGGAGCCGAAGCTTTACTGGAACTACGGCGACTCGGTGATCGCTGCCTACGAACAGCACTGCCAGACGTTCGAGTGCTGGACGACCGGCCAGCTGGAGGACTTCGTGAGGGCACTGGCCCGGCCCGGAGTCGCGATCGAGCGCTAGCATCGCTTCGTGAAGCACACCAACAGGGGAGCTGGCGGGTAACGGAAGGCCGGCTGAGATGGCGCCCAAACGGATCGTTGACCTGGCGCCGACCCGTAGAACCTGTCGGGGTAATGCCCGCGAAGGGAGCAACTGCGTTGCAGATACAGCTCGACCCGGAATTCGCCGGCCACGAAGCCACGCGGCGAGCGGTGAGCATCAGCGACGTGAGCCACGCTTACCCCGAACGCGGCGGCGCCGGCGAGGTGCGCGCGCTCGATGCGTTGACCGTGCACGCGACCGAGCACGAGCTGTTGGCCGTCGTGGGTCCGAGCGGCTGCGGCAAGACGACGCTCTTGGAGTTGATCTGCGGGCTGCAGAGGCCGAACTCGGGCTTCGTCGAGTGCCTGCCGGCGGCCTTGATGCCCCAGCGGGACCTGCTGCTGCCGTGGCTGACGGCCCTCGACAACGCGGCCCTTGCATTGCGCATCGGACATGAGCCGCGCGCGCGGGCTCGCGCGCGCGCGGCAGCCCTCTTCGAGCAGCTCGGCCTCGCCGGCTTCGAGCAGGCTCGACCACACGAGCTGTCGGGCGGGATGCGCCAACGGGTCGCGTTCGTGCGGACGCTCTTGTCCGGTAAGCCGCTGCTGTGCTTGGACGAGCCGTTCGGAGCGCTCGACGCGATCACGAGGGCAGAGATGCAGACCTGGCTGACCGATGCCTTGGCGCGCGAGCCGAGGACGGTCGTGCTCGTGACCCACGACGTCGAGGAGGCGGTCGTCCTTGCCGACCGCGTCGCGGTCGTCTCCGCGAGACCCGGCCGTGTGGTTCGCGAGCTGGAGGTCTGCCTGGCGCGTCCGCGCTCGCGGACAGACCCCGAGGTTCTGGCTCTGCGCGAGCAGGCGCTGATGGCTCTGGCGGACTCGCGCCCGCGGTCGTTGGACACGCTCGATCAGGCGGACGACCGGGGCGGAGCCGGCCGATGAGGCGAGCCCTCGTAAGGGCGCGACGGTGAGCGCGCGGCCGATGAGGGCGCTGCCGGCGGTGGTGCTCGTGGCGGCGCTGGTCGGGGCTTGGGAGCTGTATGTGGACATCGGCAGCGTGGATCGGCTGGTATTGCCGGCACCCCACGAAGTGGCCACAGCGATGTGGGACAACGCCGGGCTGCTGGCGTCGAACCTGAAGCCGACCGCCGAGGAGGTCGTATTCGGGATCGCTTTGGCCCTGACGACCGGATTCGGGGCGGCGATCGCGATCCATCTTTCGCCTCAACTGCGCCGCGCCGTCTATCCCATCGCCGTCGGCTCCCAGGCGGTGCCGATCGCGGTGATCGCGGCCCTGCTGATCTTCTGGTGGGGCTTCGGGATCCTGCCGAAGCTGGCCGTTATCACGTTGATCTGCTTCTTTCCGGTCCTGGTCACGACCGTCGACGGTCTGGCGGCGGTCGATCCGGAGCAGTTGAAGCTGTTGCGCACGCTCGACGCCTCGCGCTGGCAGGCCCTGCGCTTCGCCGAGCTGCCGGCCGCCCTGCCGGCGGCGATCAGCGGCGCCAGGATCGCCTTGACGGTGGCGGTAATCGGCGCCTATATCGCCGAGTCTCAGACGGCCACCACCGGCGCGTATGCCGGGCTCGGCCACGAGATCAACGCCGACCTGACGGCCCTCGACACACCCAGGGCTTACGCCGCCGCCGGGGTCCTGTTCGTGTTCGCGATCGTCTGCTTCTATACCCTCGCCCTTGTCGAGCGCCGCCTGGCGCCGTGGGCGCACCGATCGAGAGGAGAGGCCAGTTGAGGAGATCGAGACCCGCCGTCGCCGCCGTCCCCGTCACGGCGCTCGCCGTGACGATGGTTGTCTGCGCGCTGGCGATGTCGGCTTGCGGGACCACCACGAATGTGACGACCGCGTCCCAGACAAAGCCGTTCGCGGTGATGCTCGACTGGTTCCCGAACGCCGACCATGCGCCGTTGTATACGGCCATCGCAAACGGCTACTTCAAGGCTGCTGGCCTCGACGTGCAGCCCGTCGTCCCTTCGGAAACGGCCGAACCGCTGAAGCTGTTGGCCGCGGGCAAGGTCGACATGGCGATCTCTTACGAGCCCGAGCTGCTGCTGGCCCGCGACGAGGGCCTGAAGCTGGTGTCGGTCGGGGCGTTGGTAGGACGACCACTGACCTCGATCATCGCGCTGCCCGGCCACGGCGTGCAAAGCGTCGCGGACCTGGCTGGAAAGAAGGTGGGCACAGCCGGCATCCCCTACCAGCGCGCCGAGCTGCAGACTGCCCTGCGCAAGGCGAAGGTCGATGAAAAGAGCGTCCAAGAAGTGAATGTCGGCTTCAACCTGGTGCCGGCCATGCTCTCGGGCAAGGTGGCCGCGACCCTGGGCGGATATTGGAACTACGAGGCGATCCAGCTGCGAATGCTCGGCAAGCATCCGGTCGTGATCCCGGTCGACCAAGCGGGTGTGCCGAGCTACGACGAGCTGATCCTGGTCGTGCGCGAACAGCAGGTCCGCCGCGACGGCCAGGAGCTGCGCGCGTTCTTGCAGGCCCTGACGAGAGGCGAGCGCGCGGTGCGCGCAAACCCGGAGGCCGCCGCCGAACTGCTGGTCAAGGCGAACCCGTCGCTCCAAGGGAAGCTGCAGGTCGAATCGATCCGCCAGACCCTGCCCGCCACGCAACCTTCGAACCCCAAGGATCCTTATGGTTGGCAGGAACCGTCGGCCTGGGCGAGCTTCGGCACGTGGATGCTGGGCCAAGGCCTGGTGCAGCATAATCCGAACGGCGGGCTGCCTCCGTTCACAAACGAGTATCTGCCTGGCCAAGGAATCTGACCGACGACTCACGACAGGCGTCATGCGTGCGCACGCATGACGCCTACGAAAGGAAGTCAAGGATGTTCGAGAACGTGATTGTCGGTGTCGACGGGCGCCCGAATGGCCGCGATGCGATCGCGCTCGCCACACGACTCCTCGCCGACGACGGCAAGCTGACCCTGGCCAACGTGCACGGGGGCGCCCTGAACCCGGTACACGCCTCTACCCCGGGGCGCCTGGCCGAGGAGCAGGAGCGCTCGCACGAGCTGCTCGAGCGCGAGCGCGCCGAGGCGGACGTGCAGGCCGAGCTGACCAGCTACGTCGCCTCCAGCCCCGGCCACGGCCTGCACGAGCTGGCCGAACAGGAGCGAGCCGACCTGCTCGTGGTCGGCTCCTGCGGCAGAGGCCCGGCTGGCAGGGTGTTGCTGGGCGACGACACGAGGGCGTCGCTGAATGGCGCCCCCTGCGCGGTGGCGATCGCAACTCGCGGCTATGGCGATCACCCATTGCCGATCGCGACGATCGGGGTCGGCTACAACGGTTCGCCCGAGAGCGATGCCGCGCTGACCGCGGCCCGAGAGCTGGCGAGCCGCCGCCACGCGGCAGTGCGCGCACTCGAGGTCGTGTCGATCCCGAACTACGCCTTCACGGGCTTCGGAGCGCCAGCGCTGGGGGAGGGTATCGAGCAGCTACTGAACGAAGCAAACGAGCGTATGAAAGCGCTCGAGGGCGTCGACGGACGTGCCGTCTATGGCCTGGCGGGCGAGGAACTGGCGGCGTTCGGGGGCGAGGTCCAGCTGCTGGTGGTCGGCTCGCGCGGGTACGGGCCGATGAAGCGCCTGATCGTGGGGAGCACCTCCGACTACCTGGAGCGCCATGCCCGCTGCTCGCTGCTGGTGTTGCCCCGCGCGGCGGACGGAGCCCCGCCGCGGGCCGCGTAAGGCAATTAAGACGCCCGACATCCGTATCGTGCCGCGCCAAAGACCGTACTTTTCCCGTAGACGCCGACAACCGTTACGCGATACGTTCAACCTCGTCTATGCCTGATCAGAAGACACAGTTCGCGGGGGTCGGCACCGACTCAGGGGAGCAGGCCGGCGCACCTGGAGCATCGATCCGAATCGTGCTCGCCGACGATCATGCGGTCGTGCGCAGCGGCCTGCGACTGCTGCTCGATGGCGAGGCCGACTTCGAGGTCGTCGCCGAGGCCGGAGACCTGGACAGCGCCAGGCGCTACGTGCGCGGACACAACCCGGACGTGCTCGTGCTCGATCTGAACATGCCGGGCGGCTCGAGCCTCGAGGCGATCCCTGACATAAGAGCAGAGTCGCCGGAGACTCAGATCGTCGTCTTGACGATGCAGCAAGAGCCCGCTTTCGCGAGGCACGCACTGGGCGCCGGCGCGATCGGCTACGTCCTGAAGGAGGCGGCCGATGACGAGCTTGTGGAGGCGGTGCGAAGGGCGGCTGCCAGCGAAAGCTATTTGAACCCGAGGCTCGGCGCGCGGATGGCCTCCGAGCCTCCGCCCGGCCCCCCGGACGACCTGTCCGAACGCGAGATCGAAGTCCTGCGGCTGATCGCGCTCGGTCACACAAACGCTGAGATAGCAGAGCAGCTGTACCTGTCGGTGCGCACGGTCGAGACGCATAGGGCCCACATCCAGCAGAAGCTGAACCTGTCTTCGCGGGCCGAGCTGGTCGGCTATGCGCTGCGCCGCGGGCTGGTCGACACCTGAGCCCGGGTCAGCATGCGGACGGCCGGGACTGGGCAAGCGGGTTAGCGGCCTTTCGGGTCCACGCCCCGCGGACGACCACGGATCTCGGACATCGGCAAACCCGCACGTGGTCGGTGGACGTCTACGGGAGAACTCTGCGGTCCTACCCCGATGACGGCGCACGCGGTGAACGTCAGCATGGGTTAGAGGTTGTCGCGATCCCCCACGGTCTGCGATCTCCCCTCAACGCGTCGCGGGGTCGCCGCCAAGTCTCTACCGGTGGTGGCCCCGCGCTTTGCACGCGGCGGACCGGTCAGCATCTGAGTCTAGGCATCGGCGCCGAGCGCGGCGGACGGACGCATCATGGAGAATGGAGTCGATGACACGCGTTGGCCTGCTGACGGGCGGCGGCGACTGTCCCGGCCTGAACGCCGCCATACGAGCGGTTGTGCGACGCGGACTGACTGGCACGGGGAACGAGTTCGTCGGCTTCAGGCACGGTTGGGCCGGCGTGCTGGAGGACGAGGCGATCGTGCTCGACATGGCCAGCACGGCCGGTATCCTGCCGCGCGGCGGCACGATCCTGGGCACGTCGAGGACCAACCCTTATGCCGAGGAACGAGACGGCACGACGCTTGTCAAGCGGACACTGGAACGCAGGGGTGTGGACGCTCTGATAGCGATCGGCGGCGAGGATACGCTCGGGGTGGCCTTGCGCTTGCACCGCGACGGGGTGCCGGTCATCGGCGTACCAAAGACGATCGACAACGATGTGGGTGGCACCGACGTGACGTTCGGATTTCAGACCGCCGTTCAGATCGTTACCGACGCGATCGATCGGCTGCACACGACCGCCGAGTCGCACAACCGGGTGATGGTCGTCGAGGTGATGGGCCGGCACGCGGGCTGGGTCGCCACCCACGCGGGCATCGCCGGCGGCGCCGACGCGATCCTGGTGCCCGAGCATCCGTTCGACATCGAGGAGGTGGTGGCGCATCTGCGCAGACGACACGAGCGCGGGCGCTCGTTCTCGATCGTCGTGGTCGCCGAGGGCGCAACCCCCAAGGAGGGCACCTTACAGGTACGCGACAAGACCGAGACGGATGCCTTCGGTCACGCCCGTCTCGGCGGGATCGGCGTGACACTCGAGGGTGAGATCGAGCGCAGGACCGGCTTCGAGACGAGGGTCACGATTCTCGGCCACGTACAGCGCGGAGGCACGCCGATCGCTTATGACCGCGTCCTGGCGACCAGATTCGGGGTGGCCGCGATGGACGCGGTCGCCGCCCAACGCTTCGGCGCGATGGTTGGGCTCCGAGGAACCGAGATCATGGAGGTCACCCTGGATCAGGCTTTGCGCGAGCCGAAGCTGCTCGACCCGACTCTTTACGCGACCGCCGAGCTGTTCTTTGGCTGACGGCCGATCCCGATAGGCCCTCAGTCCACCGACGAGACGGTCTCCAATCGGGAGTTGTCTTGACGGTAATTACACTCGTCGTACATCTGATGTCAAGATATAGAATCATTCCATAAACGTTCGGCTGGTTGCGGTATCGTTCCTAACGTTGGATAAATGGGTATTTGACGATGGCCAGAGCGAACACAAACACACGCGGATGGATGCAAGGCGCTTCGACACCGTTGCGGGGCGCATTGCTGGGCTTGACGCTTGAGCGACCCGGGCACGGAGGGGACCTCGCCAGCCGTATGGTCGCGCGACTGGGCGATACCTGGCGGATCGACACGAACGACGTGTACAGGCTCCTGGACCAGCTAGTAGCCGACGGCCTGCTGGAAGCTCACGAGGAGCCGAGGCGCGAGAACAGACGGCGCACGCGCATGATCTACCGCCCGACCGACCAAGCCGAGGGCGCGATGACAGCCTGGATGGAAACATTGTTGCCCCGCGAGCCGGTCCGGCTCGGCCTGCACGCGAAGCTCGCCGTGGCCCGCGACCAGGACGCCCCGAGACTGCTCGTCGCGCTGACCGAGTACGAGCGCGAGTGCTTGCGCCTGGCTCAGCTGGTGGCACCAGATAGCGGGACCCATCAGCGCTCGTGGACAGCCCTTGTGATGGACTGCACACGCGATGCCGTGTGGGGGCAGCTACAGGCCGACATCGACTGGGCAGCACGCACGCGACGGCGTATCAACGAGCGCATGCAGGCCCAGAGCCGTTAGCTTCACAGGGGCGATGACGCCGCTGCTCTCATTCGCGAACGTCGGCAAGCGCTTCCCGGACGGAGGCCGCGAGGTCACGATCCTCGACGGCGTCTCCTTCGAGGTGGCACCCGGAGCGTTCGTCGGCCTGTACGGCGGGCGGCGCACGGGCAAGTCCACGCTGCTGCGCCTGGCGGCCGGAATCGAAGCGCCCGACACCGGCACCGTGCGCTTCCAAGGAAGCGCAATTGACGAGATGACCGGCGCGCAGCGCGTCAGATTGCTGCGCGGTGCGCTCGCGTTCATGGCCTGCGGCGACTGGCGGCCGAATCTGGGCGAGAGTGTCGTCGACCACGTTGCCATGTCGCTCGGCAGCGAGGGGCTGACCCTGCGCGAGGCGCGCCGCCGCGCGCTCGGCGCCCTCGATCGTGTCGGCGTGAGCGCAACGAGCGACAGCGAGCCCGCCGACTCACTGTCGCTGTCCGAGCGCGCACTCGTGATGCTCGCAAGAGCGCTCGTGCGCGAACCAAGACTGCTACTGGTCGACGAGCCGGCGGTGATGCCGAACCTTGGCGACCGCGGCCGCTTCTATGGGCTGTTGCGGGAGTTGGCGAGCGAGCGGACCATGGGCTTGCTGGTCGTCTCCGAGGAAATCGGCGCGTTGCAGGGCGCCGACGTGCTCATGTCGATCTCTGACGGAGCCCTGTGCAGCACCGAGGAGCAGGGCATCGTCGTGCCCCTGCCACGACGCCCGTCGTCGGCGGCCGCCGCGGGCTCGGAACGGCCAGGAAGGTGAGCGGGTCGGTCCTCGAGCTGCACGAGGTCGTCAAGCATTACCCGAGTGGCGGCGAGGAGGTAGTGCGCGCGGCCGACGGTATCTCGCTGCGGGTGGTGCCCGGCGAACTCGTCGCCCTGTACGGACCTAGCGGCTCCGGCAAGACAACGCTGCTGCTGCTGGCGGCCGCGCTGCTGGCCCCTGACGCCGGCTTCGTGAGGTTCGGCGGCCTGGACCTCAGCGCACTCTCCGACCGCGACGCCGCGCGCTACAGGCTGCGCGACGTCGGCATCGTGTTCCAGTCCTTTCATCTGATGCCGGGCTCTTCGGCGCTGGACAACGCGACGATCAAGCTGACCGCCGAAGGCTTCAAGCTGGGCGAGGCGCGCCGGCTGGCGCGACCGTGGCTGGCGCGGCTGGGCCTCGGCGAGCGCGCGGATCACCCGCCCGAGCGCCTTTCGATGGGAGAGCGCCAGCGCGTTGCGATCGCGCGGGCCCTCGTCAACGAACCGGGGCTGCTGCTGGCCGACGAGCCGACCGGCAACCTCGACTCCAGGCGTGGCCATGAGACCCTGGCGCTGCTGCACGAGATCTGCCATGAGCGCGCCATCCCCGGACTGCTCGTAACCCACGACCCCGACGCCGTCGGATACGTGGACCGGGTCTGCACGCTTCGCGACGGGCAGCTAACGGGCGAGACCGCGAGCGCGCGCGAGCGCGAAGGCGCAGACGAGCGCATGGACGCGGCGCCACAGCCGGCCGCGACTTTCTCGACGTGAGCCGCGCGCTGAACCCCAAGCTGTTCGGGGTTCGCGCGAGCATGCTGTTGCACCTGTACCGTCGGCGCCTGCGCTCACATCTGGCCCAGGAGCTGCTCGCCGGCGGCGGCATTGCCGTGGGAGTCGCCCTGGTGCTGGGCGTGCTCGTGGCGAACAGCAGCCTGACCAGTTCCGCCGGTGAGCTACTCGACCAGGTGATCGGATCGGCGCGTTTGGAGCTGACCGCCCGCTCACCGGCGGGCTTCCCGCAGAGCGTCGCCAATGCGGTTGCGCTGGCGCCCGGCGTGAACGTTTCCGCCGCGGTGCTCCGAGAGAACGTCTCGATCGTGGGGCCAAAGCGCAGCGCGTCTCTGCAGCTGCTCGGCATCAGTCCCGATTTCACCGGCCTCAGCAGTCCGGTGACGAAAGATTTTGGCACCGACGGCTTCCGCTTTTCGCGAGGGCTTGTGCTTCCGGCGAGCGTGGCGAGCACGATCGGCACCGAGCCGGGAGGCAAGGTTACGCTGCTCGCCTCGGGCCTCGCGCGGCGGGTCACGGTCGGCGCGGTGCTGGGCGGCTCGCTGTTCGGAGCCTTGAGTTCGAGCCCTGTCGCGGTCGCCCTGCTGCCGGTCGCCCAAAACCTGACCGCGCTGCCCGGACGCATCACCCAGATCCTGATCGAGCCCGCCCGGAGCCGGGACCGCCAGGTGGCGCGGGAGCTGCGCCAGATCGCCGGCGGGCGGCTGAACGTCGCGCCCGCCGACGAGGAGCTGCGGTTGCTCGAACAGGCGATCGAGCCGAACAGCCAGTCGACAGAGCTGTTCACGGCGATCAGCGTGATGGTCGGCTTCCTACTGGCGCTGAGCGCGATGCTCTTGACCGTCCCCGAGCGCCGCCGGTTCGTAGCCGACCTGCGCATGCAGGGCTATGACCGCCGCCAGGTCCTGCTGCTGCTCGCCTTCCAAGCGCTGGCCCTCGGCGTCGTCGCCTCGCTCGTTGGCGTCGCGCTTGGCGAGGCGCTCTCGAGCGAGTTCTTTCATCGCGTGCCCGACTATCTGGCTACAGCATTTCCGATCGGCTCAGAACAGGTGGTGCACATGGGCACGGTGCTCGCGGCATTCGCGTGCGGTGTGTTCGCGACCGTGCTCGCCTCACTGACACCGGCGCTCGATCTGCGCGCCAGTAAGGCGGTTGACGCGGTCTTTCGCGAGTCCGGCGGCCAGGGCGAGGCGATGAGCGGGCAGGCGAGCAGGCGGCTGGCGCTTGTTGGCCTCGCCTCGATCGCCGTACTGACGGCGATCGTGCTGGCGATTCCGGACCTGACGATCTTCGGCGGCGTCGCGCTGGCCCTGAGCACGCTGCTCCTGATCCCGGTGGTGTTCGCGACCGTCGCCCGGGGGCTGCCGCTACTGGGCGAGCGCATCGCAAGCAGCTCGCTCGTTATCGCTATCTCCGAGCTTAGGGCCACAAGTATGCGCGCGATCGCACTGGCCGGAGTGGCGGGTCTCGCGGTCTACGGAAGCATCGCGATCGGCGGCGCCAGGGCCGACCTCTTGCGGGGCATCGACCGCGCCACCGCCCAGTACTTCGCCACCGCCGATCTGTGGGTAGGCACGGGAAACGACATCTTCAACGTCAACCGATTCGTGCCCGGCGATGCGGCCGCGACCATCGCGCGGGTGCCGGGGGTGCGCTCGGTGCGCTCGTATCAAGGGGGCCTGTTGGACGTCGGCCGCAGGCGCCTTTGGATACGCGCGCGGCCGGCCGACGATCCGGCGATGCTCGAATCGAGCCAACTGCTGGCGGGCGAGTACGCGCAGGCGACGCGGCGCCTGCGCGCAGGCGGTTGGGCAGCCATCTCGGCCGGCTTCGCCGAAGAACACGAACTCGAACCGGGCCGAAGCTTCACGCTGCCAACGCCGGCAGGCGAAGCCAAGTTCAGGGTCGCGGCGATTATGACCAACTCCGGCTGGCCGCCGGGCGCGATCACGATCAACAGCTCCGACTATGCCAGGTACTGGCAGACAAACGATCCGACCGCGCTCGAGGTGAGCCTTCGGCCGGGCGTAAAGCCCGCCGCCGTCGTGGGAGCCGTGCGCACCGCCCTGACCGATCGTCCAGGACTGATGGTGCGCACCAGCTCGGAACGCGACCGGCAATCCGCGCAGAGCGCACGCCAGGGACTGCGGACCCTGAGCGAGATCGCGACGCTTCTTTTGATCGCGGCCGGCCTGGCGATCGCCGCCGCCCTGAGCGCGGCTGTGTGGCAGCGCCGGGCGCGGCTGGCGTCGCTGAAGATCCAGGGCTACGCGACCGGACAGCTGTGGCGGGCGCTGCTCTTGGAGAGCACGATCACGATCGGGGTCGGCTGCCTGGTCGGCGCGCTCGTCGGGGTCTACGGACACGCTCTGGCTGGCCGCTGGCTGAAGCTGGCGACCGGCTTTCCGGCTCCCTTTACGATCGCACCTCTGCAGATGGCGGCCACGCTTGTCCTGATCACGGCCGTCACGCTCTCGGTGGTCGCACTGCCTGGCCTCTTGGCGGCACGGGTATCGGCCCGGGCAAGCTTCCGAGATTGAGCCTGGACAAGGCCATCGCCCGAACACCCGGCCGGACGGCGGACACCGGGGGCCGTGTCGCAACCATCGATGCCCTGCCGACGTTCGCCTCCTCGGCCGCGAGCTACTGGCTGAGCGTTTTCCCGTACGCCCGCCACGAGATTCGCGGCTGGCGGGCACGAGCCGGTCGAATACCTGACCCGGCGTTGCGCAAGCTGGCGATCGAGACCCATGCGGGCAAGCATCGAAACCTCGAGGGCGCCGCCGCGTTCGCGACATTCGTGCCGGCGGCTCAGCGCCGTACGACGGTGCGCGGGCTGGTGGCCTACCAGGCCCTCTTCGACTACCTCGACACGCTCGCCGAGCAGCCGACCGACGATCCGATCGCGGGCGGGCGGCGACTCAACAGAGCGCTGCTGGTGGCGACCGTGCCGTCCGAGCCGCATACCGACTACTACGCGCATCTGCGCCGTCAAGGCGATGCCGGCCCTGACGGCGGCTATTTGCACACGTTGATCGGCACCAGCAGGGCCGCGCTCGCGAGCCTGCCGTCGTTCGCCGCCATCGCTGATCTCGCGGCCGGTGCGAGTGAGCGGGTGGGCGCTTATCAGAGCCTCAACCACGGCGACGGCAACGGCCGCCACGACTCGTTCGACCGTTGGGCGCGCAAGATCGCCGCGGGCCAACCCCGCCTGCGCTGGTGGGAGACGGGTGCCGCCGCCGGGTCGACGCTCGACCTGCTCGCCTTGATCGCCGCGGCAAGCGAGCCGGGACTGGAGCCGGGGCTGGCCCGGGAGCTGGCCGAAGCGTACTTCCCGTGGGTCGGAGCGCTGCACTCGTTGCTGGACAGCGTTGTCGATCTGGAACACGATCAGGCGAGTGGCGAGCGCGGTCTGATCGACTACTACGGCTCGCCGGAGGAGGCCGCCGAGCGCATCGCGACGATCGCGGCCGAAGCCGTCCGCCGCACGGCCGGCCTGCCCGGCGGACTGCGCCACACGCTGGTGCTCGCCGCGATGACCGGCTTCTATGCGTGCGACCTGGCGCGCTGCTCATCGCCCTATGCCCGGCTCGCCGCCCCCGCGGCGCTCGGGGCGATGGGCGTCTTGGCGGGACCGACTATGCTCATCTTCAGCGCCCGCTTGACGGCCGGCCAAGTAAGTGCGCGCCTGCCCGGCTGGCTGATGGTGCGGCCGCCGTGCAGGGGTCCAAGACATTGGGCCAGGCAACGCCGACGACGGGAATCAGAGTCCGATTTGGGGCAATCTTGAAAGTCAAGTATTCGACTTTCCCCTTGAATCGGAACTGGATGAGCGCGATCATGGCTGTGCGTGATTAGGGACATACGCCTGCCGAGCCCTACGATCCCCACACGATCGAGCGCCGGCGAGCGCTTTGAGCAGGGCTCGGCAGGCATGTCCTGATTTACGCCAAAACATGCCGAGAATGAAATCCAGAGCCCCCGTGCCGATCGACGTAGACGCGCCGTCTTGGTCGCTGCCGATCCTGCGCGGGCCCCGCTATTCACAATCTCTGGAGCGGGGCCTCGCGATCCTCGGTTGCTTTACCCCCGAGCGCCCGATCCTTGGCATCGCGGACATAGCCGACGAGCTGGGGATGAGCCGTTCGACGACCCACCGCTACGTGACGACCCTGCTCGCGCTCGGATATCTCGAGCAGGGTAAGTCCCGCAAGTACAGGCTCGGTCTGAGGGTGACCGACCTTGGCATGTCGGCTTTGAATGCGACGGGTCTGCGCGAGAACGTCCAGCCCTACCTGCAGGAGCTGCGTCAGCGCACCGGCTTTACCGTCGGCCTATCGGTCCTCGACGGAGGCGAGGTATTGCTGGTCGATCGCGCCCGCAGCTGGCGGCGCGCGCAGCGCGAGACGGACCTCGGCCTGCAGCCGGGCTCGCGACTGCCGGCATATTGCACGGCGATGGGAAAGGTCCTGCTGGCTTACCTACCTGAGCCGGTCCTCAGCGAAACCCTCTCGCAGACCAAGCTGACTCGCAAAGGCCCGAACACGATCACGAGCAAGCAGGCGCTGCGCATCGAGCTAGAGCGAGTCGCCGAGGACGGCTTGGCCGTCGACGACCAGGAGCTGAACGCCGGCTTGGTCGCGATCGCGGCTCCCGTGCGCGACGAGTCGCGTGAGGTCGTCGCCGCCGTCGGCATCGCCGCACATCCTGAGGCGATCTCGCTGGGCGACCTTGTCGAGGCGCTGAGCCCGCACCTGATCGCGACCGCTTCGCGCATCTCCTCCCGGCTCGGCTATCGCCGGGACGACGAGCTTTAAGCGCGTTTACGACGCCTCGCCGCGGGACGCCGCGCGCGCGCGCGGCGTCCACTGGCGGCGCAGACCGTCATCTCCGAAGGCCGGCGGCCTTTGCGGGGCACGCGCGCGCGTGGGAGGCCAACAAGAGCGAATAGCGATTCAATGAGCTTTCTCATCTTGCGGTTAGAGAAGCCTTAGCAAGGCGTCCCAGACTCAGTGCATGCCAAAGGCCAGCAGACCGATCGATCGGGACGCCGCGATGTACCGCCTGCGCAGAGTCAACCGGTGGCTGATCGCCGGTAGCGTGGCGTTGACCGGCGTGTTCGCCGAGGCCGCCGCCAGCGCGTTTCCGGGTCATAGCGGCGCTAAAAAGGCGACCGGCCGCGCCGCCGGCTCGGGTGCCAAGGCCGCAAGCTCATCGACCGGCCCGGCCAGCCCGGTCGAACCTCCGGCGAAGGCGCCGGAAGCGGTCAACGAATCCTCGAACCAAGAATCTTCTGGCGCCCAGCAGAGCGCTCCTGCCGAAGCGTCAGGGTCATCGTCCGAAGCCGAAGCGGCGACGCCATCGGCCCCGTCCTCGGCGGAATCGTCTTCGAGCGGCGCCACCGCCGCGGAAGCACCGGCTACGGAAGCGCCGAGCGTTGAAAGTTCGCAGCCCGCGGAATCGAGCGCGGCCGCGCCCGAAGTCGAAGCTCCCGTCGTCTCCGGAGGTTCCTGAGATGGAGGTCGTTCGTAGGAGACCAGGCGGCACCGCCGAGCGGGGCGCGAAGGCCAGCGGCACCGCCGAGCGGGGCGCGAGGGCCGGCGGCGTTTGGCGGCACGCCGGGACGAACGGTGTCGGGCCGCGCGCGAAGGCGAACAGCGCCGAGTGGGAGATCTGGGGATCGAAGGTGGTCCTGCGCGTGACCGACTTCAGAGCACTGGATGCGGCGCGCGGCGCCGTGCGGGATGAGCTGGCCGCGATCGACAGGGCCTGCAGCCGGTTCAGGGCGGACTCGGAGCTGAGCGAGGTCAACGCGCGGGCAGGGCGTGCCACACGCATCAGCAGGCTGCTGGGCGAGGCCTTGGAACTGGCGTTGCGGGCGGCCGAGCTGACCGACGGCGACGTGGATCCGACGATCGGGTCGGCGCTGGTGCTGAAGGGCTATGACCGCGACTGGAGCCTCCTGGAACGGCCCCGGCCAGATATCCGTCCGGCGGCGGCAGCAATCGCGGCGGCGGACGAGGCAGCTACCGGTACGTCACCTGAGCATGGGCGTCAAGAAGGACCTGGGCGTCGAGAAGGGCCACCTGAGCGCACACACGCCGTTCTGGTGCAGAAGATTTGCGGCTGGCGTCACGTGATGTTCAACCGGAAGGGACCTACTGTGCGGATCCCGGCGGGCACGACGATCGATTTGGGCGCGACCGCCAAAGCTTGGGCGGCGGACAGGGCGGCGCGCGCCGCCGCGCAGACCGGTGGATGCGGCGCGCTTGTGGGTGTCGGCGGAGACATCGCCGTGGCCGGAGGAGCGCCGATGGGCGGCTGGATGGTGCACGTGACCGACGACCACAGAGCTGGCCACAGGGCCCCGGGCCAGACGGTCGCGATCGAGAGCGGCGGCCTGGCGACTTCGAGCACCGCAACGAGGCGCTGGCGGCACGAAGGAGCGGAGATGCACCACATCATCGATCCCCGAACGGGGACGCCGGTACGGGGGAGCTGGCGAACGGTGAGCGTGGCGGCGGCGAGTTGCGCCGACGCCAACATCGCAACGACCGCGGCGCTCGTGCGCGCCGGCAACGCGCCGGCTTGGCTGACGCGGATGGGCGTGCCGGCGAGGTTGGTGAGCGCGAACGGCCGCGTCTACACGATCGGCGACTGGCCGGCGGAGCGAGATGCCGGATGAGCTTGGTGATCGCTACCGGCAGCCTCGACTGGTATCTGACCAGGGCGACGGGCATGGTCGCGCTGCTGTTGCTGACGGGCGCGGTCGTGCTCGGGGTCATCGACGTGAGAAGGTTCAGCAGCCCAAGTTGGCCGCGGTTCGTTGTCGACGCGTTGCATCGCAACGTGGCGCTGCTGGCGATGGTGTTCTTGGGTTTGCACATCGTGACCTCGGTGCTCGACTCGTTCGCTCCGATCTCATTGCTGGACGCGGTCGTGCCGTTCGCGGGTTCTTACAGGCCGTTTTGGCTGGGGCTTGGCGCGATCTCGTTCGACCTGCTGGTCGCGGTGACGGTCACGAGCATGTTGAGGCGGCACATGGGCTACGCGAGCTGGCGGGCGATCCATTGGCTGACATACGCGAGCTGGCCGATCGCGCTCGTGCACGGTTTCGGCACGGGCAGCGACGTGCACAGCACATGGCTGATCGGACTGAGCGTAGGGTGCCTGGTGGCGGTGCTCGCGGCGATCGCCGCGCGCGTGGCCGATGGCTGGCCCGAGCATCTCGGCCGCCGCGGCACGGCCCTGGGCGGCGCCGCACTGTTCGCGCTGTTCCTGGCGATCTGGCTGCCGACCGGGCCGCTGGGCTCGGAATGGGCCAGGCGCTCAGGAACCCCGACGGCCCTGCTCGGCCACAGGAGCGCCAACGGTGGCGGGCAGGGGACCGGACGATGACGGAGTACGGAGATAGACGATGAACGACGAGACGCTGATCCTCGATCCCGACATCGACCAGGTCGCCGCCGCGCGGGACATGGCCGGCGAGAGCGGCGGTGCCGGCGAACACTGGGCGACGCTGCCGCGCCTACTGGAGGGCATACCAGCACACGGCACGATGAGCGTCGAGCGCCATTTTGCTGTTCACGGATACCCGCCGGCGCTCGGGCGCGCGGGGCGTCGTCGCGGCGAGGCCGCGCTGATCGAGGAGCTGGCGATAGCCGGACTGCGCGGGCACGGTGGCGCCGGCTTTCCGACGGCCACGAAGCTGAGAGCGGTCGCCGCGGCCAGAGGCAAGGCGATCGTGGTGGTGAATGGCGCCGAGGGCGAGCCGGCGAGCCTGAAGGACAGGACGTTGCTGCAGACGAAGCCTCATCTGGTGCTCGACGGCGCCCAGCTCGCCGCCGAAGCGCTGGGCGCGAGCGAGGTGATCGTGTGCCCGTGCGAGACGGCGCCCGGGAACATCGCGGCGGTCGCGAGCGCTATCGCCGAAAGAGGTTCGCTTGACACAGACGCGGTCGAAGCGAGGGTGCAGGCCGTCCCCGGCCGTTACATCGCGGGCCAGGAGTCGGCGCTGGTAAACCGCTTGAACGGCGGCCCAGCGGTGCCCACCTTCACTCCACCGATGGTCTTTGAGCAGGGCGTCAAGCGGCGGCCGACGTTCGTCGCCAACACCGAGACCTACGCCCATATCGCACTGATAGCAAGGCACGGCGCGGATTGGTTCAGACAGCTTGGTACGCAGACCCAGCCCGGCTCGGCGCTCGTCACGCTCGGCGGCGCCGTGAGCGCGCCTGGGGTATATGAGATCGAGTATGGCTCTTCGCTACGCTCGCTGGTGGGAGCCGCCGGCGGCAGCACGAGCACGGTGAGCGGGCTCCTGGTGGGCGGCTATGGCGGCAGCTGGATCGACGGTCGGCTGGCGGGGGGCGTGGCGCTCTCGGACGAACACCTCGCTCCGCACGGCGCGACACTCGGAGCAGGGGTCGTGTTTTTGCTTTCGGGCGAGGCGTGCCCGGTCGCCGAAACCGCGCGCGTGGCGGAGTGGCTGGCGGGACAGAGCGCCGGCCAGTGCGGTCCGTGCAGCCACGGTCTGCCGGCGATCGCGGAGACGCTCTGGACGATCGCCGACGGCAGGGCCGAGGCTGGCGCGGAGCAGCGCGTCGATGGCCTGGCGAGGATCGTAGCCAGGCGCGGCGCCTGCGGACACCCGGATGGCGCGGCGCGTCTGGTGACGAGCGCGCTCGAGGCCTTTGCGGCCGAGTTCTCGGACCATGCCAAGTACGGGCCGTGCGACGGCTGCGCGCGTGGACCCGAGCTGCCGCTGCCTGCTGGGCTGCCGACCACCGCCGAGGCGGCAGGCGCCGAGAGTCCGGCTGCTGTTGCCGCTGCTGGGTCGCGGGCCCGGACGCGTACAGCGCGCGCTCGGCCGCGGGCAGGTGAACGCCGGCGATGAGCGAGCGTGTGCGCGTGAACCCGATCGCGTGCGAGGCCCATGGGATGTGCGCCGAGCTTCTGCCGGAGGCGATTTCGTTGGACGAGTGGGGCTATCCGATCGTCGATGAACGGCCGCTGGCACCGGGCCTGGTCGATCACGCCAGGCGGGCCGCCCAGGCATGCCCGACGTTCGCGCTGCTGTTGCTGCGCGAGAAGGACGGCAGGCGCTGAGAGCTGGTCTTGAACTGAGCCAAAAAGAGCAGGTCCTGAGCGGCTGACAGCTCGGCGGCGGTGAGACTCTCCGGGAGCCCGTCGAAGAACCTCTTCCAAAAAGGTCCAGTTAGAAAACCCTATGCTGCTTATTGTCTTAGTTTTCTAAAGTAACAACTTTTCACAATTGGGGGGTTGGAAAACCTAACCACCCTATTCACCGACACCTCGCCCCCACAACCCAACCAACCCAACCAACCCAACCCAACCCCCATCCAACAGAACACAACCGGCGCGCCAGCGCGCAACAGGCCCGTCAGAGCGCCCGCACCTACAGCCCGGCGGCGTGCACGGCCGCCAGACCGGCCCACTCGCCGTAGGGCGCGAACAGCTCGCGGACCTGCTCTTCGGTGGCCCGTGCGCGAGGGTCATCACCGCTGTGCAGGCGCCCAACAAGCTTGAGCAGGCCGAGGTCGCCGGCGGGAAGCTGGTCGTAGCGGCCCTGGCCGTGCAGCGCAAGGATCTCGACCGTCCAAGCGCCGATCCCGGGAATCGCGAGCAGTCGTTGCCAGCCTGGCTCGGGACGATCGCGGCGCAGATCGAGGCGCCCGCTGGCCACTTCACGCGCGACCCGCCGCAAAGCGATTGCTCTGGCCGCCGAAAGATCGTAGGACTCGAACAGCGCCGGTGCGGTACCGGCCAGCTTCGCTGGCGTAGGTGAGTCGATCAGGCCGTCGGCCCACGCATCCGCACCCTCGCCCGACCAGGTCCTGCCCAAACGCCGCGCCAGCCGGCGCTGGATCGCGGCGGCGCGCTCATACTCGATCAGCTGCTCGCAGATCGCCCAAACAAGCGCCTCGAACGGTTCGGGCCTGCGCCTGGCCCGCAGCCAAGGCCGCGTCCTCACGGACCGTCCGATCAGCGGGTCGTCGGCGAAACGCGCCCGGAATGCTCCCAGATCGTCGTCCACGCCAAGGGCGAACCGCATCCGTGCGATTCCGTGCTCAGCGGCCGGCCGGCTCGGGGCCCGCGCCCCGAACAGGACCGTGTCGGGAGCGGTCTGAGCCACACGCACGACCACCGGCTCGCCCGCGGGGTCGTGCAACAATCGTGCGATGACGCCGTCGCGCCGGCGCGTCACGCCGTCGCGTCCGAGCATCCGCGGCAACCGGAAGGGGCTCGGCGGACGGACCTCTAAGCGCAGCTCGACAGCGTCCTCCGACGCCCTGACGCTGGGATTCTCGGCCGGTGGCAGCGATCTGGGTCGGGCGGCAAGCGCCATCGTCGCCGCCCGGTCCGGGTCAGCGACGGGCGCTGTCCAGGAGGTGCACGTCGACCAGGAGCGACCTGGTGCCGAGGATGCGCACCAGCTCACCGGCTCCGGACCGACCGCGCCCGGCGCCTCTCCCCCGTCGCCCAACTCCTCGCCCGCGCCGGCGGGCCGCCAGACCCACGACGGCGGCCCCGGCAACGAAGCCACCCGCGGTCAGAACCAGGGCCTGGGCCGCCGCGGGCGCCGTTCTGACGAGCGCACGGGAGCCGTCCGCCGCGTCGAGGATAGGCACTGCCTCCACCTCCTGCACAGCCTCGATCGCGGCCTCGGTCACGCCGATCAGTGTAGACACCGGGCCAGACCTCTTGAAAAGGCGTCGGCTTGGTCGGTTTCCGAGCGCCGGCCCGCGACCGTGGCGAGCGAGCCGCCGGCGACCGGTCAGAGCATCCGCTCGTACATCCGGTACCTCTTGACGACCGTCCCGCCCATCGCTTCCATGCCCCTGTTCATGGGCTCGTTGGTCTCGAGGATCCAGCCCATCTCGCCGCCCGTCTGAGGGGTCCGTTCGGCGGCGTCGAAGTGCTCCTCGTAGAGCTTGGCGGCAACGCCAGTGTGCTGGTAGGCGGGCTTGACGCCGAGGAAGCCGACCCGCACGCGGGTCATGATCTTGCGCCGGCGCAAGAAATGCAACCAGCCGAGGGGCAACAGCCGGCCCTTCATCTTCGCCAAGACCTGGTTGAGGTCGGCGACCGTGATCGCCATGCCGACCACCTCGCCCGTGTCTTCGCGTTCGGCGATCATGAACCAGTTCTTGTCGAAGGCAAGATGCATGTCCATCGTGTAAGCGTCTAGGTCCTTCTTGGAGTACGGCACGAAGTCCCAATTTTTGGACCACGCGGCGTTGTAGATCTCGGCGAAGGAGTCCATGTCCTTGCGCAGCTGACGCCTGCGCATCGGGCGCACCCTGATGCCGTGCTCTGACTGGACCTTCTCGGCAAGCTCCCAGATGACCGGGAGCACCTTGTCGCGCTCGACGACCTCCAGTTTCCACATCAACACGTCCATCGCCTTGGTCATCCCGGCGGCTTCCATGCGCTGCACGTAGTAGGGCGGGTTCCAGGGCTGCAAGATCATCGGCCGCAGGTCATAGCCCTCGACCAGGACGCCGCACTCGTCGTTCATGGTCAGGCTCGCCGGCCCGACCATCCGCTCGACGCCCTTGGCCTGAAGCCAGCCGGCGGCCGCGTCGAGCAGCGCATCGAGCACCTCCGCGTCGTCCTCGAACTCGAGGAACCCGAACCAGCCCCACCTGCAGGCGTGCTGGTCGTTGAAGGCGTCGTTGATCTGAGCGCTGATCCGGCCCACCACGCGGCCGTCGCGGCGAGCGATGAAGTACTCGGCCTGGCCGTGAGTAAAGAACGGGTTCATACGCCGGCTGAGATACATCCAGCGCTCGAGCCGCAAGGGCGGCACCCACAACGGCCGGTTAGCATGCACTTTGAACGGGACGTCGATGAATGCCCGGGTGTCTCGCAGCCCGGACACCGCTGTCACATCGACGCTCATCGACCGGCACCCTACATGTCCACAACGACCGACGCCCCGACGCCGCCCGACGCCAAGATCGACACCGATCCGGGCCTCGCCGGCGAAGCCAAGGCCGGCGCCGAGAGCCCGGGCGTAATGCCGCCAGACCTGTTCGCCAAGGTCAAAGGCCACGAGCGCGAAGCGATCTTGACGGCCGCCCGGGAAGCGGACATTCTGCCCTACTTCCACGTGCTCAGCTCGCCGGCGATGCCTGTCGTCGAGATGGAGGGCGCCGAGCGGATCATGCTCGGCTCGAACAACTACCTGGGCTTGACCGCCGACGAGCGCGTCCTGAAGGGCGCCGAGGACGCGCTGCACCGCTACGGGACCGGCCTGACGGGCTCGCGCTTCTTGAACGGGACGATCCCGTTGCACCTGGAACTGGAGCAGGAGATCGCGCAGTGGCTGCAGACCGACGACGCGATCGTGTTCACGACCGGCCACCAGGCGAACCTGGGCACGCTCGGCACACTGCTCGGCCCTGGTGACACCGTGATCGCCGACTCCGGCGATCACGCCTCGATCCTCGACGGCTGCCTGCTCTCGAAAGCAAAGCTGAGGCCGTTCAGACACTCGCGGCTCGACAAGCTCGAGCGCGCCCTGCAGCGCGCACAGGGCGACGGCGGCGGCGTGCTGGTCGTCGTGGACGGGGTCTTCTCGATGGAGGGCGACATCGCCCCGCTGCGCGCCATCCGCGAGCTGTGCCGGCGCTACGGAGCGCGTCTGATGGTCGACGAGGCCCACGGCGCGGGCGTGCTCGGTGCCCGCGGCGCGGGCACCGCGGAGCTGCTGGGCGTCGAGGACGCGGTCGACCTGAGGATGGGCACGTTCTCGAAGTCCTTGGCCTCGTGCGGCGGTTTCGTGGCCGGCCCTTACGACGTGATCGAGTACCTGCGGCTCTACTCGCGACCGTTCCTGTTCACCGCCTCGGCCGTGCCCGCCGCGCTGGGCGCGGCGCTCGCGGCACTGCGCATCGTGCGCTCGCCGGAAGGCGTTCAGCTGTTCGAGGACGTCTTGGCGAACGCCAGGCGCCTGCGTGATGGACTGCACGAACTGGGCTTCGCCGTCGTCGCCCCCCAGGAGCTACCCTTCGACGTCGACCGCTCGGCGCCCGGCGTCACGCTCGAACACGCAAGCGTCGGCGTCACGTCGACGGGCGAGCCTCCCGCAAGCGAGCCGTCCGATCGAGACCCCGGCCAGGGCGGGCCGCGGGTGCCCGCGATCGTGACACCGGTGGTCCCGATCCTCGTCGGCGACGACTGGCGCGCCGCTCTGCTGTGGCGGGCCCTCTACGAGGAAGGTGTTTTCGTGAACACCGCTCTGCACCCGGCCGTTCCGCCGGGCGGATCCCTGCTGCGTACGAGCGTGATGGCCACCCACGACGCCGCGACACTCGACCGTGCGCTCGACGCGTTCGCCAAGGTCAAGCGGGCGTTCGAGTCCGAGCACGGTCCCCTGCCGGGACCAGGAGACTGGTCCTAGCCGAGCGCTCGACCGTCTGTCGTAGGCCTGCCGCCCATTTCGTAAAGGCTGCCGCGCGGGGAGGCGATCCAGACGGATGACTGGCGATCGGTTGGCTTCGGCCGGGCCTCGTTACTTTTCGTACACGTCTGAACCCGGGCTGGGGACTTGTCCAGATCTTCACAAGTAGATCGGCGGACGAAAAAAGCCGCTTCTAGCGTACGAACCGTGCACCGCGCAGTTGACCGCACGAGCCGGGCTGGCTAGCTTGCTAGAGCGCTCTGCATGACCGTTCGGGCGATGCCCGAAAGGCGACAAATACACCGGGAGAGGGCTCCCTTCCAGTCCTTCGGGGGCGGTGGCACAGCCGAATCCGTAATCCGCGGCAAACGCGGACCGGTTTTGGACGGTCGCGTCGAGCGCTTGCGCCCAAGACATTGTCAAGCACCAAACAGTCGCCCGCCGTGGGCGACGGGGAGAGTCCCAACCATGAACGCGACAGCGACGATCGCCCCTACCAAACTCGCGAGCCGGACAGGCAGGCTCGGGTCAGGCGGATCTCATCTCGGACCAGGCGGTCCTCAATATATGAGGGCGCTGGAACGCGCCAACAAGGTACGCCTAGCCAGAGCCGAGCTGAAGCGCAAGATCGCGACCGGCGAACTCGATGTCGTCGAGGTCTTGCTCGACTGCCCGTGGGAGGCGGAGAGCATGGCCGTCGCCGATCTTTTGATGAGCCAGCGCCGCTGGGGCCAAACACGCTGCCGCAAGTTCCTCAGCCAGCTGCAGATGTCCGAGAAGAAGACGATCGGCTCGATGACCGATCGTCAGAGCCATACGCTCGTCGCGATGCTGCAGGACGCCGGCGTGCCCAGTCTTTAGGAGCGGCCGGCGGTTGTAGGAGCGACCGGTGTTTGTATCGGTCTAGGAAAACAGACCCCCGCCGTATGCGGCCTGAATGTCCAAAACCTGAGCCGCCAGGGGTCACGCTTTCGCGTGACCCCTAACCTAAGGGACAGCCTGAGGAAAGCTTGACCTGCCACCAGCCCGCGAGCATCCCGAGCAGGCCGAGCCTGGGTCTGACCTCCCAGAACCCGCACCCGCCTTCGCCGAGGGCGCGGACCGGCAGACGGACTAGCTTGTAGCGTGCCGGTTCGCGCTTCATTGCCTCCAACAGCTCACGCGCGCGTGTCTCCAGCTCGACCCGCTCGGCGCGAGTGCGCCCGGCCGACTGCACCATTCCGGCCAGCTCATCGCGCGCGCGCTCCAGCCCCTCGAGGTCGAGCAGGGCCGGACCGGGCACGCCTCGCGAAGGCCGAACGAGACCATGCCTCGAGGCCAGATGCCCGGGCGAGTCGGTCCCAACGGATGCGGCGATGTGCGGAAAGCCGTCGGCCACGATCCCCGCCAGCTCGCGCTCCAGTCTTGCTATCTGGCCACGCAGCTCGCGTCTCGCGGCTCGCTCGTCGATCCCAACGAGCGAGTCTTGATCGATGCGATCGATGCGATCGACTGTGACCTGCACCACAACTCCTCCGCCGCCTCGTGAAGAAATAATTCTACCAGCGCTTACGTCGTCCGTGGCGCACTCGAGACGCCTGGAAGTGCGCGATACCCGAGACGGGCTCAACGCGCCCGAGACCCGGCTCAGACCGCCTGTGCGAGGCTCGGACGCGTCCACGCGGGGCTCAACGCGCCTGCTTCAGGATGTGGTAGGTACTCCAGAGGGCCTCTTCTACATACAGAGTCGGCACGCCGGAGACCTGCACCGCGAACAGGTCGAGTTCGCGCGTGCGCGCGCTTGGCTCACACTCGCGGGCAGCCTGGCCGAATAGCAAGCCGAGCGCCGCCGAGTCATCGGCTACGACCATCCGGCCGCCTGGCAGCGACCATGCGTCTGAGGCCCTTCCCAGCGGCTCGCCCTCGCGGCTGAGCCGCACCCCGAGCCGGCCCACCACAGCCCCCGCGTCGAACGCCCAGACAGGCACGCCGGTATCGATCAGCGCGATCAGAAGCGCGTCCTGGAGCAGGCCCGCTGACAGGAACCCGCCGCGCAACATGCGCTCCAGGGCCGCGGCCTCGATCGGTGTCCGTGCGACCTCGGGATCGAGGCCGATCTGGCGGTAAAAGACACGGTAAGCGGAGGGAACCGGTTCGCGGCGGACGCCGACCGCGCGGGCGCCGCGGTAGCGGTTGGACAGGTCTTCAAGTCGCTTCTCGGTCGCGCGCGGCGAACGATGGCGGACCGCCCCCGGGCGCGCCAACCGCGCGCGGGCGCAAAGCAAGCGCAGCTGCGGCAGCTCCTCCTCGATCTCGCGCGCGCGCCAACCGACCGCTGGACCGTGCTCGCCGACCCCGGCGACGGGAAGCTCCTCATCGGTCACGCCGATCGCCTCCAACCCTTCGCTTCGGCCGCGACGACAAGCGCCCGTACGCGCGCGCGCAGCTGATCCCGCGACGGGGTGCGAAGCAATGCCGGACTCTGCACCACGCCACCAGGCAGCACGAAACTGACCTGGGGACAGCTGGCAACCTGATAAAGGCCGGCGAGGATGCCGTCGCTGTCAAAGCCGACGAGCACGTTCGTCAAGCCCTGCTTAACGATCAGCTTGCGCAGGCTAGAGCGATCGCCCTTGATTGCCACCGCAACGAAGCCGACCCCGGGGAACGAGTTCGCGAGCGATTGCATCTCGTCAAGCACCGCCGCGCACGACCCGCCATCGACGAACAGCACGAGCACGAGGGGCCCTCGCCCGTACTGTTCGCACACGTTCAAAACGCCCGGGCCTCGAACCTCGCAGGCCGGAATCCGTCCCGCCGCGCCTTCGTCTTTGCGCCTGGCGACGTTCACATCGCCGTTCACGTGTCCGGACGCCAGCGGCGCCGCGAACGGCGGCACCACGCGTCCCGGTTCGATCCCCTTGGCGCCGCCGGTCTTCGTCAGCGCGCCGTTGATCGCCAGCAAGGCCAGGATCGCCAGGCCGAGCAGGCCCACGTAGCGACCGTAACGGCGGGGGTAAGAGCCGATCGTCGGCCCCGAGCTAGGCCGACGGGACGGCTCGTGACCGGGCGAACGCCGAGCGGACGGATCCAGCTCAGGCCGGCTCATGGCCAGCCTGCCCTCCCAGCACCGCCGCCGCGGGCAGGCGTGCGCCGCTCGCCCGCTCGGCCAGCACCAGCGTCGCGGGCAGGGCGACGAGCACTCCCAGCAGCGAGACACTCAGGTCGATCAACGTCACGAAACCGAAGTCCCTCAGCATCGCGATATCCGAGAGCACGAGCACGCCAAAGCCGGCGATCGCCGTGACACCGGATGCCATGACCGCCATACCGGTCCGGCGATAGGCCTCTCGCAAAGCATCCCCGACACCCAGGCCGGCGCTGCGCTCCTGGCGGTGACGCTCGGCAAGGAGCACGCTGAACTCGGTCGTGATCGCGATCACGAGCGCACCCAACGTCACAGACATCGGATTCAGGGGCACCCTGACCGCGAACAGCACGAGTGCGGACCAGCCGCTGGCCAGAACGACGGGCACCAGCGGCGTTAGCGCCCGGCGTACGTCGCCTCTGAAGGCGACCAGCAGCACGAGCGCGGCCGCGAGCAGCCCCGCCAGCAACATCTCGAAGCGCCGCCACGGGGAGGCGACCTCGCTGTTGGCCTGGGCGGCCAACACAGGTAGACCGACGAGTTGGGCGTCGACTCCTTGGGGCGGATGCAGGCCCGTTCGCATCGTTTCGATCACACGCTGCTGTTCTTCCAAGCTCATCAGCTTGATGCCGAACGCGAGCGTGGCCGCGCGCCGGTCTGGCGTGATCACCTCCTGCGAGAAGTACGCCGGGATCGTCTTCAACAGGCCGTCGACCTCGGCCTGGGTCAACTTCGTGGCGGCCGCGGCACCGGAGGCGCCGGACCCTTGGGCGCCCGTCGAGGCCTTTGCCCCGGGGGAAACAGCGGCTCCCACGGTCGTGGCTTCCCGCTGGAAAAGAGCGGGCAACGAGAACGCCGGGCACAGCCGGGCCTTGCCACAGCCGCGACTGCCGCTGTAGCCGAAACGCTTCAGCATCGCGTTCTCGTAACGACTCATCCATTCGATCGTCGCCGGCTTGACTACGTTCGGGCCGGTCAGCAGCAGATCGATTTCTCCGCCGACACCCGAGAGCCGCTCCAGCGTGTTCAGATTCCGCAGAGAGGCCATGTTCTGGGGCACGAGCTTGGTCAGATCCGTCTGGATCTCCGTCTGCGTCGACAGGCCCCAGCCGAGCACCGCCAGGAGCAGTCCGACCGCGAGCACGCGCCCCGGACGCTGCACGGCGCTCCTCAGCGCGAACTTTGACAGGCCCCTGGTGAGCGGGTTCTCGAGAAGCAGCTCGCTGGCCCCCCGCCAGGCCGGCCCGAGCAGATCCTGGGCGCCGCTCCGCGCGGCAGGCGCGCGGGCGCCGGCCAGGACCAGCAGCGCCGAGCCGGCCGTCAGCGCGCAGGCGAAGGCGATCGCGATCCCGACCGCCAAGAGCACGCCAAAGCCGCCGACCATGGGCACCGGCGAAAGGGTCAGCACGAGCATTGCCGCGGCGCAAGCCAAAGCCGCGGTCGCAATCGTCGGCCCCCCGGCACCGGCCGCCTTCACCACAGCCGTCCGCCGATCCGCCGCCAGGACCTCACCGGCGCGCGACTGCAACTGCACGGCGTAGTCGACCGCCAGGCCGACGAGCACGGGCAAGACCGCGACCTGGGCGATGGTCAGCCCGGAGCTGACAAGCGACAGAACGCCGAACGTGAGAGCGGTCGCCAGCACGGCGCTGAAGAGCGGAGCCAGACGCGGACGCTCCCTGAAGATGAGGCCCAGAGCGATCGCCATCACCGCCAGGACGGCGATCGCCAGCAGCTCGATCGAGTGGCTGATGGCGCTGGTCAGATCCGAGACGATCGCCGGCTCGCCCGTGACCAGGTAGCTCTCGCCGTGCTGCAAGCGCCACTGCTTCATGGCGACGGCCTGATCGATCAGATCGATCGTGCGGTCGCGTTGGGACGAGGAGAGCCCGGCGCGCATCCGTACGGAGATGAGCGCCGCGTCCGGGCTAGGGAACAGGTAAGCGAAGCGCTGCTTGGGGGTGCCGGCCGGCTTGGCCGGGTCGAACACGAGCGTCGAGGCGAATTCAGGGTCTTCGAGGCTCGGCTTGGACGTCAGGCCGTACTGCAAAGCCAGCTGAGCGACGTTCTCCTGGAACCTCGTCATCGTGATCGAGCTGGCCTGCTCGCCGAGTGCCTTCGCTTCGGTGCCAGAAAGCCCACGCGCGAGCGCGGCCCGCGTCACCACCCGCTGGGCTTGCTTAGCTTTCGCTTCGGCCTGTTTGGCCTGCACGGAAAGCTGCCCATCGATCTGTTCGGCCGCTTCCTGAATGAACGTCCCCGGGCCGATCACCGCCTTGACGGTCTTGGCTCGCGCCAGTTGACCGCAGGGACCGCTCACCCCACCCTCGACGGCCAGAGCCTTAACGGGAACGTTGCCCGACAGGCAGCCCTCCAGTCCGACCAGGCGCTCCAGATCTGAACTCAAGAGCAGCTGCTGAAGACTGCCCTCAACAACGACGTCGACTGGCTCTTCGCCAAAGCGCGCGTAATAGCTCTGCGTCGCCCCGTACTCGGCGCTCGACTTCGACACGAACGTGCCCGTCGCGGTGGTCGGACTCAATCCCAGAGCCAGCGCGCCGGCCACGCAACCGAGCGCCACGGCAAATCCGAGCGTCAGCCACGGGCGGCGCACCGCGCCGCCGACCACGGCTGAGAGGAGCGCCGCCGGGCTCACTCCATCCCGAGCGGGCCTGCCGAGTCCCCGGCGAGGAACTGCCTTACAAACGGGTTCTCGGAGGCGAACAGCTCGGCCGCGGGACCGGACTGGACGATCTGGCCCTGCCACAGCACGGCGATGTGCTCGGCTACCCGCCTCGCGCTCATGATGTCGTGGGTGATCACGACATAACAGCCGCCGTTCTCAGCGTGGACTTCCTTGATCAGCTCGCACAGCAGGGCGGTACGCACAGGGTCGAGGCCCGAGTCGGGCTCGTCGAACAGCACGATCTTGGGTTCGAGCACCAAAGCTCTTGCAAAGCCCGCGCGCTTGCGCATCCCGCCGGACAGCTCGTTCGGCATCTTCTCGCCGGCGTTGCCGAGGCCCACCTCGCGCAGCCTGCGGTTGACGATCTCCGCGATCTCCTCGTCCCCCTTCTCGGTGTGCTGGCGCAACGGGAAGGCGACGTTGTCATACAGGTTGATCGACCCGAACAGGGCTCCATCCTGGAAGAGGACGCCGAATTTCTTGCGGGTCTCGAACAGTTCGGCGTCGGAGAGGCTCGGAATCGACTGGCCCTGCACGATCACGTCGCCCTGGTCTGGATACAGCAGACCGACGATGTGCTTGATGCATACCGACTTGCCCGTGCCAGATGGCCCCAAGATCATCGAGATCTGTTCGTCGGGCAAGCTCATGTTCAGGCCTCTCAGGACCTGGTTGCGCCCAAAGCTCTTGTGCACGTCGATAAATTCGATCGCGTCCTGTTTGACCGGCACCCCGGTCTCGGCTGCGTGCGTGGTGGCGCGCGGCGAGTCCACATCACCGTGCCCAAGCCCACTGTCGTTCCCCTCTCCCGCCCGCATCGCTAACCCCCGATCGGCGCTCTCGGGTTCGATCCCCAGAAGACCTGGGTGCCGAGCATGCCGATGATGTGGACGAGCACGATGTTCAAGACCATCGACTTAGCTGTCGCTCTGCCCACCCCGACGGGCCCACCGCTGGCGGTGTAGCCGTAATAACAGCCGACCAGCACGATCGCGGTCGCCATGAACATCGCCTTTATCAGGCTATACAAGTAGTCCGGTGGCGCCTGGAATTGCCAGAAGATCAGCAGATAGCCGCCCGAAGAGACGTAACCGATCTGCTGCACGTCGGCGATATAAGAAGCCAGGAAGGCCGCGCCGATGCCGGCCATGTACATGAACGGCAACACCATCCAGGCGGCCAACAGCCTGGTGCCGCACAAGAACGTCATCGAGTCGATGCCCATAACCTCTAGGGCGTCGATCTCCTCGGAGATCCGCATCGCTCCCAGCTCGGCGACGATCCCGGTGCCGACCTTGGCGGCCATCATGTAGCCGAACGCGTACGGCGTGATCTCTCTCAAATCGCACCACGCGCTGAACACGCCCGAGTAGGCGGGCGCACCCTGGGCCTCTGTGAAGTAGGCGCCCTCGATCCCGCACTCCAGGCCGAGAATGAACATCAAAGCCCAGATGATCAAAGTCGATGAGACGATCAAGATGCCCGACTGCCTCAGCGCCTCCCCAAAGAACCTGAAGACCCGCAGGCCCCACACGTCGCGCACGATGTTGCCGGTAAAGCCGGCGATCTCCCCGGTCGCGGCAAGCCATTCCCTGGGCATGGCCAAGAATTCGTTCATCGCGAAGGCCTCACTTGATCACCAAGATATTCGGATGGGTGGCGAGCAAGAGCTGAGTGAACGTGTAGTCGAACGCGAAGATCGCAAGGAACGTGATCACGACGGCCTGGTTGACCGCCCTGCCGACCCCCTCGGCGCCGCCAGATGCCGACATGCCCTTGTAACAGCACACGATCGCAATGATCGCCCCGAAGATCGTCGTCTTCAAGACCGAGCCCCACAGGTCGGTGGTAGAGGCGTTGGCGAACAGGGTCGCCCAGAACGGGCCCAGCGGCTGACCCTTGACAAGCTCGGCCAACAGGCCGCCGAAGAGGCCGAACAGGATCGCGTAGATGTTGAACAGGCCGGTCACGATCATCAAAGCCAGGAACCTGGGCACGACAAGGTTCTTGATGGGGTCGACTCCAAGAACCTGCAGCGCGTCCAGCTCCTCCCTGATCTTGCGGGCTCCGAGGTCGGCCGTGATGGCGGTGCCGGCGACGCCAGCCAGCACGATCGCGGTCACGTTTGGACCGATCTCTCTGATCGCCGCCAACACGAAGATACCGCCTAGCCTGTCCAGGGCGCCGAAGATTTCGAAGAAGTTCGCCGCCTGCAAGCCGGGCGCCGCATAGCAGAGACAGACCGTCGAGACGAGCAACGGAAACCAGCACAGCCGCACCGCGAACAAGAACTGCGAGACGAACTCGCCACCATAGGGATAGGGCGGACGCAGAGCGGACCAGATCGTCCGCCCCGTCAAGATCATCATGTCCCCGACTTCCTCGAGCATGTTCCTCGCCGGCAGGAACGCCCGCTCGGCTGCGCTGCGGACCATAGTCTTTGACGCCCCTCCTCTGGTGGCGATCGCGATCTGACCCAAACTCTACGCGATGCGCTGGCCGGACGCACCGGCACTTGGCGCCCAGCTCCGTCCGCCTGTGCTGTCTGGCGGCCTCCCGGCGATGCCTTCCCGCCAAGCCGGGCGCGGTTCTGCGTCCCGCCCCAGCCGGTCGCTACGCCCGCTGGTATCGTGGCCTCGCTGTGAGGGGAGGTAATGCGTCCAAGGCGGCACTGCTCCTGAGCGCCTGTGCGGCGCTCCTGGCTGGTTGCGGCGGCGGAACGCGCCAAGACGCGGGCGAACCGGACAAGACGTACACCGTCGCCACCAGGGCGAGCTTCCCGACCGAGCAGTCGATCGTGAAGCCGGAGGTGATGATTGTGCAGGTCCGCAATACAAGCGCCGCCACGATGCCGAACGTCGCGGTGACGGTCGATTCCTTCGACTACACCTCCAGCTATGCCGGCTTGGCCGAAAACAAGCGGCCGATCTGGGTGATCGAACAGGGCCCGGGAGCAGTCGCGCACCCGTCCGTGCAGAGCGTGTCGGTCAGCCCTCCCGGCAGCGGCCAGACGGCCTATGTGAACACGTGGGCGCTCGGCCCGCTCGCGCCGGGACACATACGTACTTTCGTCTGGCACGTGACCCCGGTCAGGGCCGGCACCTACAAAGTGCATTACGCGGTCGCCGCCGGTCTCGCCGGTCGCTCGAGGGCGCGCCTGGCCGACGGCTCGATCCCGCACGGCTCGTTCACGGTCACGATCGCCCCGCGTCCGCCGGCCAAACACATCAACCCGAACACGCGCCAGCCCACTCCGGGCCGCTATCCGCCCCCGCCGTACCCGACACCGCACCCGTAAGCGGGCCCGTGCGCGCCGCCGCGTTGCGCCTCGCTCGTCGGCGTTTGCGCCTTGCTCGGGTTCGGCGTTGCGCATTAGTCGCGTTGGCCGAGGCACCGCGCGCGTGCAGCGCCCTGACAGACGTCGTTTGAGCCCTGACAGACCCGTTTGGCCCGGTGTCGAAACGAGGCCCTTCCGGTTTCGCCAGACGAGCGATCCGCTGAACCCGACTTGGGTCTACGATGCTGAGCGGCCTCATGCCCAACTTCGCTACAGGAGGAATCGCCCCACAAATGCCCAGGAGCCGCCAGCAGAACGTCACCGCCGCCCAATGGAGCGCCAACGGATCGGCGCTCGGCACCCCCGATCTGACGCTGCCCGGGAACCAGGTGTTCGCGGCGAACGTGTTCAGCGCCAACCTGCAGCGCCACCGCCTGCCGAAGCACGTTTACAGGGCGCTGCAGCGCACGCTGGAGCACGGCGAGGCGCTCGATACCACGCTGGCCGACGCGGTCGCCCAGGCGATGAAGGACTGGGCGATGGAGCGCGGCGCGACCCACTACACGCACTGGTTCCAGCCCTTGACGGGCTCGACGGCCGAGAAGCACGACTCGTTTTACGCCCCAGTCGGAGACGGCACCGCGATCGCGGAGTTCTCTGGCAAGGAGCTGATCCAGGGTGAGCCGGACGCCTCCTCGTTCCCGACCGGCGGCATCCGGGCGACGTTCGAGGCCCGTGGCTACACCGCCTGGGACCCGACAAGCCCGGCATTCATCCTGGAGAACCCGAACGGCGCGCTGTTGTGCATCCCGACCGCCTTCACGTCCTGGACGGGCGAGGCGCTCGACCACAAGATCCCGCTCCTGCGCTCTATGGACGCACTGTCGGGCGCGGCGATGCGAGCGCTCGATCTGCTCGGCTCAGCCGACGGAGCGACGCGGGTGTTCACGACCGTCGGCCCCGAGCAGGAGTACTTCCTGATCGACGAGCAGTACTACTTTGAACGACCCGATCTCCTGACAACCGGCCGCACCCTGTTCGGCGCCAAGCCGCCCAAGGGACACGAGCTTGACGACCACTACTTCGGCTCTATCCCGGAGCGGATCCTGGCCTGCATGATGGAGACCGAGCTGGAACTCGCCAAGCTCGGCGTGCCGGTCAAGACGCGCCACAACGAGGTCGCGCCGAACCAGTACGAGTTGGCGCCGATCTTCGAGAACTCGAACGTCGGCTGCGACCACCAGCAGCTGACCATGCAGGTACTCCAGAACGTGGCCAGGCGCTACGGCCTGGTCTGCCTGCTGCACGAGAAGCCGTTCGCGGGCGTGAACGGCTCAGGCAAGCACAACAACTGGTCGATGGGCACCGACACCGGCGCGAACCTGTTGGAGCCCGGCGACACCCCGCACGAGAACCTGCAGTTCCTGTTCTTCTGCATGGCCGTCATCCAGGCGGTCAACTCCCATCAGGCGCTGTTGCGCGCCTCGATCGCCTCGCCCGGCCAGGACCATCGCCTGGGAGCCAACGAGGCGCCGCCGGCGATCATCTCGATTTTCTTGGGCTCTGAGTTGGAGAAGGTGTTCGAGGCGATCGAGTCGGGCAAGGCACAGTCCTCTAAGCCCGGCTCGTTCCTCGGCCTCGGCACACCGGTCCTACCGCCGCTGCCCCTGCATGGCGGCGACCGCAACCGCACCAGCCCGTTCGCGTTCACCGGCAACAAGTTCGAGTTCAGGGCGGCTGGCTCTTCGATGTCGCTGGCCCTGCCGAACACGGTCTTGAACACGATCGTCGCCGAGTCGATCGACGACCTGGCGGGGAAGCTGAAGACCGCCATGAAGGGATCGGGCGGCCTCGAGAAGGCGGTCACAAAGGTCGTCAAAGAAAGCTGGACCAAGAACAAGCGGGTCGTGTTCGGCGGAGACAACTACTCCGCGGAGTGGCACGCTGAGGCCGAGAAGCGCGGCCTCTACAACCTGCGCTCCACGCCTGACGCGCTGCCGTGGCTCGTCGACAAGGGCACCGTGGCCCTGTTCAAGAAGTACAAGGTCCTGTCAAAGCGCGAGCTGGAATCAAGGCACGAGGTCTTCTTGGAGCAGTACGCGACCAAGATCAACATCGAGTCCGAGACGGCCGCTTCGATCGCGCGCACGGCGATCCTGCCTGCGGCGGTGCGCTACCTCAATGAGCTGAAGATCGCTGACATGGAGGATCTGATCGGCGAGGTCGAGCCCCTGATCAAGGAGCTTCACTTCGCGGTCCTCAAGCTCGAGGAGGTCAACCTCAAGGAGAACCAAGACGACTCGAACGCCGTCAAGTGGGCCGCTTACATGCACGACAAAACGATCCCGGCAATGGACGATGTCCGCGACGTGGCCGACCGGTTGGAGCGTGTTGTGGCCGACGATCTTTGGCCGCTGCCTAAGTACTCGGAGATGCTGTTCATCAAGTAGGCGCGGCGCGGGATCGGGACGAAAATTTTTTGCGGCCGGGGACCCGCTTAATGCGGGCCTTGCGGCCGAAAAAATTTTGTCCCGACCCGCTTGGCTGATTTGGTCGGGTTGGTGGTTGGTTGAGCGGCTCGCGGCGCTTGGGCGGGCGGTCTGCGACGTTGCGAGCGGCTGGCGAGCGACTTGCGCGCGTTTGGCGAACCTACGCCTGCGGGGGCTCAAACCTTTGGTTGTGGATGATCTCCCAGAGGTGTCCGTCAAGGTCTCGGAAGTAGCCGGAGTAGATGCCCCATGGGCGATCGTGTGGTCGGTCGGTGAGGGTCGCGCCGGCGTTTTTGGCCCGGGCGAGCAGGGTGTCGACATCTGCGCGGCTTGAAACCAGGTGGCCGATGCTGAACTCTCCGCTCTGTGCCGGACCTGGCGTCATGTTGGCGTCCTTCGCCAGCTCGCTCCGCGGATAGAGCATCAGCATCAGCCCGCCCGCGAGCTTGAACATCGCGGCTGCTCCCGCCGGCGTGCGATCGTCGCCGAGGTAGTCCGTGCCGACCAGCTCGCCCGACTCGAGGCCCAGGCCGTCGCGGTAGAACTCGAGCGAGCGCTCTAGATCGCTTACCGCGAGCGTGATCACGTCGATGCGCGGCTCCATCTGCCTGCCTTTCCGCCGGCGCCCGATGAGCGTCCGCCTCGGGCGGCGGTCTTATCCCTTGTACCAGCGAATATAGGCGACGACGTACCGGCAACTGGCCCCCACGGCAGCGGCGCAGGAAACTAACGCGGGAACGGAGCCAGCGGTGTCCGGTCGCCGACCGACCAGCGGTGACCGAACGGATCGGTGAAGCCTCCTTGACGGTGAACTCCCCACGGGGTTTCGTGATCGGTAGGAGGGTCCACCGCCGTTGCGCCGGCCGCCGCCGCGCGTTCGATGAGGCCCGCCGGCTCGTCGACGAAGACCTCGATCCGCGTCGTCGTCATCCCGGCGTCCAGCGGGCTTGGCTCTGTCGTCCGGCCCGGCACAGCCTCGTGAATGAAGAACGGGGCGCCATCGATGGCCAGGCCGGCGACGCCGCCAAGGTCCCACAGCTCGGCGGCGCCCAGCGCCGCCTTGTACCACGCGAGGGCCTCGGTAGCGTCAGAGACGATCAGCATCACCGAGAGGAGCGGACAGTCGCCCTTGTCTGACGCGTCAAACATCGAAGCGACGCTACCAGTACTACGCCGTTCGCGGGCTCAGGCTCGGGGAGGTAATGAGCGAGCGATAGCGATCTCCCAGCAACCACCCGCGAGGTTCAGCACCCCAACAACCAGGAAGAATGTTGGTCGCGCGTCCACCGCGTGCCGCGCCGAACGTAGCCGCTTTGCCGTCGGCGTGATCGCACCAGGCGAGACATAGCGACTCGGGTCAGCCCGCCTTCTTTGGACCGGCGACGGCTGTCAGCCCGGGCTGAATTGTCGTTCTCATAGATCAACGTGCTGAATACCCTCAGCCCACCTGCTGAATGACGATGGAAGCGACCGCGGGCTGCGCGCCTCCGGCTCGCGGTGTGATCGTGAGCGCCGGCGTGTTCCCCGCTGGATTGCGAAGCTCGACCGTCGAGTTCGCGGCTGTCGTCGTGACGAGCGCATCGCCCGCAATCTGACTTGTGCCGGTCGCCCGCCCATACACCGTGTAGGGCAGTTCGCCCATGCCGCCGCCGGAGTCGAGAGCCATCACCAGTTGCCCCGGCTCGTTGACCGACACCGAAAAGCTAACGCTGTAAGTGCCGACGCTGGGCAGCACGAATTCGGTCGCTTCGGCCGAGCCGCTGCCACCGCGCCTGGTGATGACGCCGCTGCTGGGGCCGTTCTCGGGGAACTGGACCGGGATACCGGCCCCGATAGTCGCCGCGTTGTCAGGCGGCATGAGGGCATAGAACTCGGCGTACGCCAGCGACCCGGACGAGCCTTTCGGGCCAGCAGGCCCTGGCGACCCGGCGGCGCCCGTGGGTCCGATCGCTCCTGTGTCCCCCGTCTTCTAGATTTCGACGATTGACTCCCGGTCTTGAGCGCTCGGTATCGCGGATAGCTGAATGGCGTGCGCCACGACTGACGTGCTCGACATGTGTCCAATCGCGGGCACGCAGCTTGCGCAGAGGCGGCGAGCTGTCGGTTTACATAACAGGCCGAACAGGCCGGGGAGCCATTCCCCAACTATCGCGGTAGCTTTGAGCCGCAGTCAGGAGACGCCAATGAACCTCGGCGTCCAACAGAAACTGGAGCCGCCTCCCGGCGACTCCCTCGCAGCAAGCCGGCGAGCCGGCCGCAGGACGTTTCGAGTGGCGCTGATCCTGCTCGGATCGCTGTTCAGTCTCATCTTCGCGAGCAACGCCCTGGCCGCGACCGCGACCGTGGGCCTGGAGAACGCCGCACCCTTCTCGGTGCTGGCCGGCTCGACGGTCACGAACACGGGCCCAACGACGATGTTCGGCGACCTCGGTCTCGCTCCCGGCTCGTCGGTAACAGGAGAACCGCAGGTGCTCGGCCAGACCCACATAGACGATGCGGTAGCGACCGAAGCCAAGAACTCGCTGACGACCGCCTACAACGAAGCGGCTTCGCGTCCGGCCAACGGTTCGGCCGGGACTCAGCTCGCGGGTCAGGAATTCTCGCCGGGTGTTTACAGCGCCAGCAAATCGCTGCTGCTGTCGTCGGGCAGCGTCACCCTCAACGCCGAAGGCGACCCAAACGCGGTATTCATCTTCCAGGTCGGCTCGACGCTGATCACCGAATCGAACACCAGCGTCTCGCTGGTGGGCGGCGCGCAGGCGTGCAATGTCTTCTGGCAGGTCGGCTCCTCGGCGACACTGGGCAGCGGTACGCACTTCGTCGGCACGATCATGGCCGCGGCCTCGATCACCGCCAACACGGGCGCCACGATCCACGGCAGGCTACTCGCGCAGACCGCCGCGGTGACCCTCGAAGACAACACGATCACCAACTCGACTTGCGCCTCCAGCGTCAGCGGCAACGGTGGCGGCACAGAAGCGACAACCGGCGAAGAAGCAGCCGCACTCGAAAAAGCGATCGCCGCTGGGGAAACGACGACCGGCACGGGAACCACCACAACCGGCGTGACGACCCCCGCCACGGGTCTTACGACCGGCACCGGAGCCGTCACGAGCACGGCGGTCGGCGTAGCCCCTCCTCTGCCGGCCGCTTCGAAAAGCACGACCAAGCACCACAAACGCCATAAGCATCATCGTGCACGGAAGACAGCCAAACCGCACTCACCCGCGCGGCCCCCGCTTCCGCACCGGAGGGGCACATTTACCGGCTGAGCATCGGGCTGACGGTGGTGTGCCTGTTCGGCATCGCCGCCGGCTCGACTATTGCCGCCGGTATCCCGGCTCGCGTGCAGCCTGAGCAGGAACTGGCTGTCCTGAGCACCGCGCATGCCGCACACCAAGCACCCGCGGCCAGGTCTCCGCAGGTCGCACTCGTGCCTGCCACCACGCCAATCACAGGCGAGCAGACCACACTGCCCGTGATCGGGCACTTGACCGGCACCGGCAAGGTGAGGTGGCTCGAGGTGATGCTCCCCGGTCGCCCCGACGGATTGACCGGATGGATCGCCCAGCAGGGTACTCACAAGCTCACGACGGGCTGGCGCATCCTGGTCGATCTCGGCGCCCGCCGCGTGGTCGCCTACCGCGACGGGCGCACGGCGAGAACGTTTGGAGCGGTCGTTGGCAAGCCCTCGACACCGACGCCGACTGGCCAGTTCTTCGTCGAGGAGACGGTCCAGATGGCCGTCGGCGAGGCGGGCGGGCCCTACGCACTGGCGCTCAGCGCACGCTCGAACGTGCTGCAAGAATTCGAAGGCGGCCCCGGCCAGATCGGGATTCACGGGCGCGACGAACTCGGCGGCACGCTCGGCCAAGCCGAATCTCACGGCTGCATCCGACTGGCCACCCCAAGCATCGACTGGCTTGCCGCCCGCATCGGCCCGGGCACACCAGTGGCGATCCACGCGTCATAGCGGCGGCGGAGTCGAATCCGCCGGCGGGCGTCTCGAACTCGCATGTGATCAGATGAGCGCATTCCGCCCTTCGGCGGCGATAGAGCCGTCAGCTTGCCGTCGGCGGTCCCGCGTCGACCGCCTTGGACGCCGCCGCGATCTCGCCGCGGAGCGTCTTAAGCGCGGCGACGAATATCTCTGAGAATGTCGGGAACGGCTGGATCGTGTCCGTCAGAACGCCGAGTGGGACCTGGGCGCGGATCGCGAGCGTGGCCTGCTGCAGCCACTCGCCCGCCTCGGGACCGAGCGCGTAGGCGCCCGTCAGCCGCTCGCCGTCGCTGAGCAGCGTCAGGAAGCCGTTGCTCTCGGCGTAGGCTCGCGTGTAGGTCGCGGTCTTCGCCACGTCCGACAGCGGGACCATGGCCCTGAAACGGCCGGCGGAAGCGCCCACCGCCGCAGCTTGCGGATCGGTATAGACGACCCGCGGAACGGCCTCGTAGTTGGCCTTTCGCTGTTCGCCGAGGATGTTCGCGGCGACCACCTCGCCCTCGTACTTGCCGACGTGGGTCAGCGACCAAATGCCGTTCACGTCGCCGATCGCCCACACGTTCGCCGCCACCCGCAGGTACGCGTCGACCGGAACTCCGTGCGAATCGGCCTCGACGCCGACGGTCTCCAGCCCGAGCCCGAGCACCCGCGGACGCCGGCCGGTGGCGACGAGCAGCTTCTCGCCGCGCAGCTCGCGTCCGTCGTCGATCTCTACGACGTAGTCCTCGCCATCGCGTCGTGCGGCGCTCGCATTCGCGGACAGGACAAGCTCGATGCCCTCACTGCGCAGTACCTCGCCGAGCGCCTCACCAAGCGGCGCGGGCTCGCGCCCGAGCACGTGCTCGGCCATGTCGATCACCGCCACCTCGCCGCCGAGCCGACGCACAGCCTGCGCCATCTCCACCCCAACCGGCCCGCCGCCGAGGATCAGCAGACGGCGCGGAACGGCCTTCATGGAGGTCACCTCACGGTTGCTCCAAACGCCGTCGAGTTCGCGCAAGCCAGGCACGGGCGGCACGACCGGATCGGCGCCGTTAGCGAGAACCACGTGCTTGGCGGTGTGGCGCACGCCGTCGACGTCCACGACCCCAGGGCCGGCGAGCCGCCCGCTGCCGCGCAGCAGCTCGATGCCGCGATCGGCAAGGAAGCGCTCCTGGCCGGCGTCGGAGTAGTCGGAGACCATGAAGTCACGCCAGGCAAGCGCCTCCTTCACATCCACTTCCGCGGTCGCGGCGGCCTCGCGCGCCCCATTGACCGCCTCGCCCGGCCGCAGCAGCGTCTTCGAGGGAATGCAAGCCCAGTAGGAGCACTCCCCTCCCACGAGTTCGCGCTCCACGACCGCCACCCGCAGACCGCCCTCCGCCAGCGCACTCGCACAGTGCTCGCCCGGAGAGCCGCCACCGAGCACGATCACGTCATAGTCGCTGCTCATCTCCGCAGCTCCTCAGCGACCCGGCAGACGCGTGGTGATCTCCTGGAGCAGCCAGCCGTTGCCATCCGGATCGCTGAACGTCGCGAACGAACCGTAGGTGCTGTGGTCGAGCGCAGGCCCGGGCACACGACCGGGGTCGTGGAACCGAGCGCCCAATGACCGCTCGTGGAACACCTCGCTCACCTCCACGCCGCGTGCCAGCAGATCCTCACGCGCCGCTTCGATATCGAAGACGCTCAGGTAGACGCTCTGGACCGAACCGGGCTCGGCGGATGTGACATGCGTGCCAAATTGAATGGAGCACTCCGAGCCCGGCGGCGTGAACTGGACCAGATGTAAGCCCCCATCCGCGGTCACGTCCGCGTCGAGCCTCCAGCCGAGGCTTGCGTAGAACTCCTTCGCCCGGTCGACATCCGAGACCGGCAAGATCACAACCTCCAGCTTGAACTCACCGGCCTGGACACTGCTCATATCGCCTCCACGCTCTCGTCGGGTCATCCATACTTCCTCTCATCCGAGCAGAAGTCAAGGTCGTCCCGCGCGTCGCGTTGCGAGTCCGAAGCGCTCGCGAGCGAACCCGCTCGGCGGCCGCGCCGCCAGCATCCGCACGACGCTTGATCAACGCCAGAAATCGAAACCGGCCGGCGGATGCCAACATGAGCGGCGATGAGCGGTCAACACGACGAGGCACGGGTCGCAATCATCACCGGCGCCTCGCAGGGCATCGGCGCAGGTCTAGCGAAGGCTTACCGTGAGCGAGGGTATGCGGTGATCGCGGCTGCTCGATCGATCGGGGCTTCGGAGGACCCCGGCGTCGTGACCGTCGAGGGCGACATCGCCGACCCCGATACGGCGCAGCGCATCGTGGAGGCGGCGGTCGCGCACTTCGGCCGAATAGATACCCTCATCAACAACGCGGGGATCTACATCGGTAAGCCCTTCACGGAGTACACCCTCGAGGACTTCAACGCCCTGATCGCTGTCAACCTCGCCGGCTTCTTTCACATGACGACGCGCGCGGTCAAACAGATGCTCGACCAAGGCCGTGGGCACGTGGTCAATATCTCAACATCACTCGTCGAGCAGCCCGACAGGGGCAGACCAGCCGCACTGCAAACGCTGACCAAGGGCGGCCTGGTCGCGGTCACTCGGTCGCTCGCGATCGAGTACGCCCCACGCGGTATACGGGTAAATGCCGTTTCGCTCGGCGTCATCAAAACACCGCGGCACGACGAGAACTCCTACGCGGGTATGGGCGCGTTGCACCCCATCGGCCGAGTCGGCGAGATTGAGGACGTGGTCGGTGGAGTCCTATATCTCGAGTCGGCGCCCTTCGTGACCGGCGAGATCCTGCACATCGACGGCGGCCAGAGCGCAGGGCACTGACATGGCGTGATTATTGAGTCAATTCCCAACAAAGGGGTAATCATGAGCACCATCGACGACGAGCTGGTCTTGGCTCACTTCATCGTTTCAAATGATGTAGAGCGTTCCCGCCGCTTCTACACGGAAGTGCTCGGCGGCAGAGTGGCCTTCTCCGGCCCCGGAGGACTGACTTATGTCGCACTATCCAACAGCTGGATCATCATCAATGGCGGGGGAGGCCCGACCGACGATAAGCCGGCGGTGACTCTGGAGACGCCACGCGACCTCGACCGGGTCAGCAGCTTCCTCAACATCCGCGTCAAAGACATCGAGGCTGTGTACGCCGAATGGAGCGCCCGGGGCGCCCAATTCTTGACGCCGCCAAAGCAGCACCAGTACGAGATCCGTTGCTACATCCGCGATCCCGACGGCCATCTGATCGAGGTAGGACAAACCACAGACCCAGAGGGAGACTGGACCCCCCCTCAGTGGCCATCGGGTACGGCGGGCGAGGAGTCGTGACGACCGCGTCATCGGCACCGGGACGCTCGGATCGCTCATCGCACGCCTGCTGACCTCAGGGGGGAAACCCTGGGACTCTCGAACGCCGAGGATGACGCTGACCATCGCTCATCGCTTCACGCCCACCTCAGTCCCCTCGGTGTAGCGAATCGCCTCTCCTTCGACTGGACTCACAAGGAACTGCTCGCGCTCGCCGCGATCCCAGGCCTCGCGCAGCCCCGGTGCACCCAGATCGAAGTCGGGGCGCAGGTTGCGCATGACCTCGCGCAGGTCGCGGTGCAGCTCTTCGACCGTCGGGCGCCCCCAGTACCAGTAGCCATTGTAGATCGCGGCAATCTCGAGCCCAGGAGCGAGCACGAACGTGTGCGGGACCATCGGATCGTGGACAGGGTCCGTGTACTCGACGATGTCGAGATCGTTCCGCACCGTTCGCTCCGGGTCAGAGAGGAACGGGAACTGCGCGCCGACGCTATCGCGGAACTCATTGATCTCGAGCTGGTTGTCCGTCGAGATCAGGGCCACGCGCGCATACCCCACCCGGAAGTCGAGGTAAGCATCGACCAGATAGTGCAGGAAACGGTGCTCCTTCGGATCAAACCCGCCGCGTGAGAGGTGCAGCACCATCGGGTTCGAGCCCTGCAGGTCCGACAGACGGCGCACGACGCCGTCCTGATCGGGCAGTTCATAGTCGGGAAGGCGTGCCCCGACCTCGATGTCGCCGCGCATAATGGCCTCCGATCGAATTCAGCTGAGCTTCGTCACAATATCGGCTGCGACCCCGCCGTAAGGGGGTGTGAGTCCCAACCCAGTGGAGGTGGCAGATGGCCGAGTTCAGCCCGCCGGCAGAGGGAATTGTCCTGACCCACTTCATCGTCTCGGACGACGTCGAGCGTTCTCGGCGCTTTTACACGGACGTGCTCGGCGGCACATTGGAACGCTCCGGAGAACCGACCAACGTCGCGCTCGCCAACAGCTGGATCGTCATCAATCGGGGCGGGGGCCCGACCGACGACAAGCCCGCGGTCACCCTCCAGACGCCAGCAGAGCCCGACCGGGTCAGCAGTTTCCTCAATATCCGGGTCAAAGACATCGAGGCCGTGTACGCCGAATGGAGCGCCCGGGGCGCCCAATTCTTGACGCCGCCAAAGCAGCACCAGTACGAGATCCGTTGCTACATCCGCGATCCCGACGGCCATCTGATCGAGGTAGGACAAACCACAGACCCAGAGGGAGACTGGACCCCCCCTCAGTGGCCATCGAGTACGTTCGCCGAGGAGTCCGAGTGAATCTTCGCCAACGGGCCCTACGCGAACGGTGAAGACCAAAGCGCCTGATCCTCGCCGCCCAAACGCCAGAGACCGGCTCGCAAGCCGTAGTCGCGGGCGACGCGCAGACGGTCGGCAATCGATTGGGCGTTCATGTACCAGACCTTGTGCTCGACGCCTTCGTGACTGTAAGAGAAGGTCGGCTCGTCGGCTGTGATGTCCCGCAGCGGGTCGACGCCGACCGAGCGGGCCAGAGCGGCGATGTTGGCGTACCGTAACGCGTTGGCGGTCGCGGAGCCGCCACGCCCGCCGCCAGAGGGCGGGCGTCCGCGTTGTGGCACGGGCCAGTCGAGACCGTACATCGGCACGCCCAACACGAAGCGGCCGGCGTTTGGCAGCGAGGCCAGATACCGAGCGACCGCGGCCACGTAAGAGATCGGCGCGATCGGCCCGGGCGGTGAGCCTTCCCAGTGGATTCCCCAGGCCATCACGAACACGTAGTCGGCGGCGGCCGCAAGCGCGCGGTCGTCGTAGAAGCCGGTCCCGATCGAGGCGTCTTCTTTGGCGACGCCGTCGACATCAACGCTCAGTTTGCGCCCATCTCGGTGCAGCGTCTTTGCGAGCGTCCGCACGAAGGAGTCGAGCGCGGCCCGGTCGTGAGGGCCGTCGTTCTCGAAATCGAGGTTCACGCCCGCATTGGCTGGAGCGTCGGCGATCATGGCCAGCCCGGCGAGCACCCGCGCGCGCACCCGCCGGTCGGTCAGGATCAGGTGCACGGTCCGGCCATCCTGGCAGTCGAACCTTGGCATGACCTCGATCTTTTGGGCTTTGGCGTAAGCATCGACCGAGGCAATGCTCCTCCCGAACGTCGCTTCGCTGACTTCCTCGGCGATCCGTCCGGTGCCTTCTTCGCAAGCAAAGAACGTCGGATATACGACCCCGATCTCCTGACCGTGGGCTTCAAGGTCTGAAAGCGAGTCCGGAGCGTCGGCCAGGACGAAGGCCTGCAACGACGGCCGAGCGGCGGCGCGGGCGGTGCCCGCGGCGAGGACATCAGCCGAAACCGGCGCGCTCAGCGCGGCCGCGCAGGCGAGCCCGGCCAGCAGAGAGGCCGACGTGGTTGTGACGCGCTGGCCACGTACGCGCGCGCGCGCGGGCACCTCGAAAGCGCGGGACACGATCAAACGCCGAGCGAGGAAGTGCTCAACCGCCGAGCCCAGGGATTTCCCAGATCGACTGATCCTCGTTGCCGAGGTGCCAAAGGCCGACGCCAAGGCCCAGCGATTGCGCGAGTGAGACGCGCGCTTCGAGAGACCGTTTGTCGGTGTACCAGACACTGTGGGGCACGCCACCGTTGGAATAGGAGAAGTGTGGGTCGACGGCTTCGGCGGCCCATTCCGGGGTCACGCCAAATTCGTTGGCGAGCGCCATGATTTCGCCGTACTCGAGTGTGGCGCCGGGGTTGCTTGGACCGCCTTCGTTCGCCCAGTCGATCCCGTACATCGGCATGCCGAGCACGAACTTGCTCTTGTTGGGCATCGTGGCCACGTATTCGGCGACCTTTTTGAACCACGGCAGTTCGTCGATGCCACCCGGCTTGGAGGTCGTCCAGTGCAGGCCCCAATCCAGCACGAACAGGTAGTCGGAGGGGCCGGACAGGGCCGCGTCGTCGTACATCGCGGCCCGACCGGTTTTGACGTTTTCGGTCTTGGCCGTGACGATCGTCGACACCTTGTCGCCCTGTTCGTGCAGCTTTTCCGAAAGCGCCGTAATGAACGCGGTGAACGGGTTGCGCTCGGCCGGCGGAGCGCCCTCGAAGTCGATCTGGATTCCTTGGTAGTGATAGGTGGCGCACAGTGAGGCCAGCGTTTCGATCATCTTCTGGCCCGCTGTTTTCGGTTCGTTGAGGGCCTGTTCCTCATCGAGCGGGTTCTGGCAGTTCAGCCGCGGCATCACTTCGATGCCGCGCTCCTGGGCCCAGCCCGTGACGAGCGGGTCGTCATTGCCGGTGACGACGCCTCCTTTGCCGCATTCGAAGTAGGTCGGGTACAGGACGCCGACCTGCTGGTAGTGAGCCTGGAGGTCGTCGAAGCTGACGTTGGTCGTGGCAAGCAGAGCCGCCTGCGTCGTTCCGTGCGTCTGTGGCGGGGGCTGCGTCTGAATTTCGAGTGGCGTAGAGGGTTCGCTGGTCGCACCCTGCGAACCGACCGCGGCAACCGTGATCGTGTAGCCGGTCTCAGGCGCCAGGTGTTCGAGCGTCATGCTCAAGTTGTGGGTCTGCCCGACAGTGGTCCCGTCGCGGAACACGCGGTAGCTGACCGCTTCGCCGCCCGCCGGTGTGCTCGCCTCCCATTCCACGACGGCCGATTCATCGGCGACCGTCTGCGCTTTCAGCCCGCCCGGCGGCGGCGGGGGCGGCGGGGGCGGGGGCGGCGGAGATGACGGCGCGTGGGTCGTTGGCGGAATCGGCGGTGCGGTATGTGACGTTCGCGGCGGGCTCGGCGTTCGCGGCGCCGTTCCGGCATAGCCGGGGGGCACCGTAACGGTGACGGTCAGCGGGCTGCTCGTCGGGCCGAGATGGCCGTCGAGATCGACCGCTGTGACCGTGATGAGGTGCGTGCCCGGGCCGACGCGTACCGTGTACGACAGCCTCGGCGTCTGGCCCTCGACCAAGCCGTCGCGCTTGACCCGGTAGCCCTCGATCGCGACCCTCCCACGACGGGTACGGCGCCAGCCGATGCTCACATGACCAGAGGTCAGCGCGAGGACGCGCAGCCCGCTGACGGAGCCGGGACGGCTCGCGGAGCGGCGACGGTGAGAGGACTTCTCGCGTGTCCGCTCGTGCCGGGCGAACGCGTGGCGGGCATGCGGGCCGGAGGCGTGGCTGAACGCGCTGGGAGCCATCACTCCGAGCAACCCGGTACCGACCAGCAGTGTCGCGAGGAGACTCTTGAGGGGCGAACGACTCAGCGAAGGCATCCGGCTCATCGTGGGCCCGTCCAGGTGATGCCTTCTCGGCCCGCCTGCGGGAATGCGCTCCAGCGCCCGTAGACGGAGCCGAAGCTGACAACGGGCCGCCAGGCGCTCGGCCCGGGCGTGCTCGCGGGCGGGGGGCGCAACGGGGCCGGTGGATCGAGGCGCCGGCGAAGGCTGCGCTCGAAGCTGCGTACTTCGCCGTAGGCCTCGCGCGAGAGCGCCACGGGCGCGCGCAAGACCGACGGGCCGAGCAACAGCACCGGTGCGATCGAGAGCGGCAGCAGCAGGAGTGCCAGCACACGCCCGACGAACGCCAGCGCATGGCGGGAGACGTCTTGCGCGGCACCGGAGGCCCGAGCCGAGGCGGACGCGCTCATGTGGCTCCTCCGGTCCCGCCCGTCATGCCGGCCGTCGCCGGCCGCGTCCCCCAGGAGGCGGTCCGGCACGTGGCGATCGCGTAATAGGTCTGCCACAACATGATCGCCAGGTAGAAGAAGACGAACAGGATGCCGTAGATCCAAAGGACCGAGTAGCGATCCTGGAAGAGCACGTAATACAGCGAGTAGACGATCGCCAAGGAGTACAGGCCGGCGAAGTAGATGAGCGGCAGGGTGCCGCCTCCGAAGAGCGCGCCCCAGGCGATCGAGTGCAAAGCGGCGACCGGCGCGATCAACGGCAGCACGATGCTCAGGTAGGTGAACAGCGCCGCGACCGGATGCTTGCGCCAGATGAAACGCGAGACCATCAAGGACTCGCGTGTCCAGGAGCGCTTCCAGCGAGTCTGTTGCTTGACGAAAGCCTTGAACGTGGTCGGCACGATCGTGTGCGAGACGGCCTTCTTTTCGTAGACGATCCGCCAGTCGCGCAAGACACAGTTGGTCAAGGAGCGATCGTCGCCGAACGTGGACTCGACGCCGAGGAACGTCTGGCCCTCCCACCAGGCCAGCTTCGGCATGATCGCCTCCCGGCGGTAGGCCGAGAAGCAGCCCGAGCAGCAGGTGACCGCATGGAAGACAGACTCGGCCGCCTTGACGACCCTGAAAGCGACGAAATAGCGCACGGCCTGCATTCGGGTGAGCCATGTCTCGCGCACGTTGAGCACGTCCGCGTGCCCGCAGACCGCCCCGACGCGCTCGTCCGCGAGGGGCTGTACCAGCAGTCGTAGCGCTCTCGGCTCGACGACCGAATCGGAGTCCACGAAGACGATCGTCTCGGCCTCGGTGGCCCTGATGCCGGCGGCCATCGCGGCGCGCTTGCCTTTGTTTTCCGGGAAGTCGATTACTTTGACGCGCCCGTCCGCTTCGCCGGCGACCTGCTCGATCTCGTGGAGCGTCCCGTCGGTCGAACCGTCGTTGACGGCCACCAACTCGAGCTTGTCGACCGGATAGTCAAGCTCCAAGAGCGAGCGCAGCGAAGCCGCGATTGCGTCTTGCTCGTTGAACGCCGGCATCACGATCGCGACCGGCGGCTCGATCCCGGCATCTGGGCTGGACCGGTAGAAGAGGCTGAGCGCGAACCTGGACAGGATGTAGACAGAGACGCACGTCGAGTAGATGCCGAAGAACAGGTTGCTGAACATGACTTCGATGAACTCGGTCTTGTAAGAGATGACCGCGAGGATCAGCCAGATGAGGTAAACGGCCGCGAACATCTTCAGCACTTTGTTGACGATCGCCTCCTGGGAGCACGTCCGCAGACGGCCGAAGAACCGGTTCATGGCAGGAAGCGAGCGCGTCCGCCGGGTGTTCTGTAGGTGCAGTCGAGCACGGCCGGGCAGCGCGCGAGCCAGCCATAGTCATGGCCTGGATGCACGGTGGCCACAATCGCAAGGTCATAGTCTTCCGGCCCGAAGCCGCCGCCGTCCCGACGCGGATCTGGATCGACACCGCGCAGAAGCTCCTCCTCGTGCGCATGGGCGCCGTCCGGCGAGAACTCGGGTACGAGCGGGTCGTGGTAGTCGACGTGGGCCCCCTCGGCCAGGAGCCGGTTCAAGATCTCGACGGCCGGCGATTCGCGCGTGTCGGCGACGCCCGGCTTGTAGGAGACGCCGACCAGCAGTATCCGGGCGTCGGGGAGGCGCTGGCCAAGCTCGACCAGGATCTCGTGCGCGCGCCAGGCGATGTGCCGGGGCCTGCCGGACAGCGTGCGCAACGCCTGCTCGGCCGTGGCCGCGGGACGCCCCAGCTCGCGCAACGGCGCCAGCAGGTAATGCGGATCGACCGCGATGCAGTGCCCGCCGACACCGGCCGACGGGTAGTGAGGCATGAAGCCGTAAGGCTTGGTCGCCGCGCCATCCGTCACCTCGATCGGATCCAGGCCATGGGCACGACAGGCTTCGGCGATCTCGAACGCCAATGCGATGTTGACCGCCCGGAACGTGTTCTCATAGAGCTTGACCATCTCGGCGGCCTCTGGCGAGGAGACCCGGTGCAGGCGCTCGCACGTGTGGGCCAACAGCTCGCTCGCCCGCCTGAAACAGGTCTCGGTCACACCGCCCAAGACCCTCGGGGTCGTGCGCTGCTCGTGGCCCGGCACGCCCGGGTCGATGCGCTCGGGCGCGAACGCGACGCTTACCTCTTCGCCGACTCGAAGACCCCGATCCGTTAGGGGCTCGACCAGCAGCTCCCTTGTGCAACCGACGTAGGTGGTCGACGTCAGCACGATCGTCTGGCCGGGCCTGGCGTGCTTGACGACCGAGGCACAGACGTCTCGCAAGATCGCTGGGTCCGGCAATTGGAGTTCGTCGATCGGGGTCGGCACGCAGATCAAGACCAGGTCGGCCGCGTCCAGGGCCTCGATGCGATCGGTCAGCACGAAGCCGTCCTCCGACAGGTATCTCGCCAGGTCGGCCCGCTCTGAGTCGAGCAGCTCGGCCTCACCGGTCCTGATCGCCTTCAGCCGCTCTTGCGAGACGTCGATCCCAACGATCCGACAGCCCGCGGCCCTGATGGCGATCGCGGTCGGCAGGCCGACGTAGCCGAGACCAACGACCGCGACGACGGCGTGGTCGGCGGGCGTGGTCAGCTCGTCGGCGAGCGTTTGGCCGCCCGCAAGTTCCGCTTCTCGGCCGGCCTCGCGCTGGACCTCTTCGCCCACGATCTGCGCCCGCGAGGTTTGCGTTGCGGACCTGCCGGGTACACCAGCGGGCATCGACTCGGGTCGCGGCGCTTGCGTCGGTGGCGCGGTCGCCGCCGTGATCCCGGCGGTCATTGTTGGTTGCGCGGCCGCGGACGGCGCGGCCGCGGAGTCGTCGCTGAACCCGGGTGTCCCGGGCACTCCCCCTGAGTAGCTCATGAGCCGGGAGGATGCACCGTCTGGCCGGGAAGTCCAGGACGGTTGGACGATTGATCTAGAAACGGCCCTACCGGTGATACGCGACGTCGTCCGAGAGGGTCGAAGGGCAGGTCCCAGGCGGGCAGTTCCGTGTCGGGTCCGAGACCCTCCTCCGCGGGCGTCCAGATTAGTCCGGCGGCGGCCGGCGCTCGCGCTTGCGTTCGGATGCCCGGCGCTTGGCCGCCAGGCGCCGCTCGCGCGACGCCACCGTGGGACGTGTGGCGCGACGGCGCTTGGGAGTGGCGAGCGCGCTCGCCAGCCGCGCGCTCAAGCGAGCCAAAGCCAGCTCACGGTTGCGCGCCTGCGATCGCTCATCCTGAGCGATCGCCACCAGGCGCGGCCCGGCGCGCGCCAGCACACGCCTGCGCTGTGCGTCGGTCAGCGACCGCGAGGCGAGCACATCGAAGCTGGCTTCGATGCGAGAGGCCGTGACGTTGGCGTGCTGTCCCCCCGGACCAGAGGAACGGCTCGCGCGTACGGCGATCTCCGCGAGGGGGATCGTCAGCTCACCGGTGATCCGCAACCGCCGATGAGCGTCCTCTTCGGGCTCCGTCGATCGTGTCATGGCCAGCGCAAAATCAGTCGAGGTTCTCGAGGATCTCGCTTGCGCGCGACCACTGGCCGGGAGCGACGACCAGGTAGATGTCTCCACGCCCATGCCGATCCAGCGGATGATCGGCGACGCACCCCGCATCGACTCCCAGCGTGCGCAACTGGTCACGCCAAGCCACCGCCGTGCCCTGATCCTCGAAGGTACCGACGGTCTCCCAACCGTCAAAGCGAGGATCGTCGATCGCGACCGGCGGATCCTTTGCGACACCTCTAAACAGGCGAAAAGCACGCATCGATACGAGCGTACACGGCCTTCCGTTCAGTCGCCATCGCTCTCGTTAGGGACGCCCCCTGAGGGCCGCCAGGTCAGATGCCAGCCGTGCGTGCCGGTACCCGTCGCACCGGTGGAGCAACGCCCGTGTCACCGGCGGGACTCGCCAACCGGCGCTCGAGGTCGGTGAAGGCGGCGACCACCTCATGCGCTTCGAATGCCCGGTTGCGACGCCCCATGCTCACCTGTTTGATCACCCCCGCGTCCAGCAACCTCGCGACTGCCTCGTTGGCGACGATGTAGCTGCGGTCGATCAGCTCAGCCACGCCGGGGACGGTGAACAGGGGCATGCCCGGCAGGGCGCGCAGCAGCAGATCGACGGCCGAGCCTTCGCGGACGCGGCCCAGGCTCTCGCGCCAGTCCTCCTCCAGTCGCGCGACTCGCCGTTCGAAGGCGGCTGTGTCGGCCACGGCGCGGCTGCAGGCGCCGGCGAAGCGGGCAATCCACAGATTGACTCCCTCGTGCGCCGCACGTGAGGTGGCGGGACCGCGATAGCGAAAGGCTGTGAGCCCGTCGATGTAGTCGCGCGCCCACGTGGCCAGCACGAGCGAGACCGGAACGAGCACGCGTGTGGCCAGGTCGCGGCGACGCAGGATCAGATGGATGAGAACGCGGCCGGTACGACCGTTGCCGTCGACGAACGGATGAATCGTCTCGAACTGCGCGTGGGCCAGCGCGGCTTGGGCGACGGCCGGCAGCGAGTCTTGGTTGCAGAACGCGCACAGGTCCTCGAGTAGCTCGGGAACGTGGTCGGGTGGCGGCGGCACGAACGCGGCCGAGCAGGGGTTGTGGCTCGAGCCGCCGATCCAATTCTGCTCGGAGCGCACGACGCCGGCGTGCTCCGCAAGCCAGGTTCCGCTCAGCAGCCGCCGGTGGACCTCGAGCAACTGTTCGAGCGTTATCTTCCCGCCGGGGTCGATGCCGCAGGTCGCGTAGCGCATCGCGTCGATGTTCGCCAGCACCTCCGCGGCTGTGATGTCTTTGACGTGCCCTCCTGTGTCGCGGGTGACCTCGGCACGCAGCAGCCTGCCTGCCCCGACTACCAGTCCCTCGATCCGCGAGGAGGCGACCGACTCCGCCCGCAGCAAGATGCGAGCCAGCGCCTCGGTGTCGAGCAGCGTCGCCGCCTCGACGTTCACGCGCGCGATCGCCACTTCAGCATCGGCCACGTCGGCCGCGACATCGCCGTCGAGCGCGATACGGCGGCCGGCGATGAGGTCAGGGACATACGCCTCGTAGTCGCAGGACTGACGGTCTCGGCGGGACATGCCCGAGCCGAGCGTGCCGCTCCAGTGTCGTTTGATCGCTTTGGACATTCGTCTGCACGGCCCTCATTGAGGGTGAGTCTTATTATAGTTTATTCAGTAACCCTTCATAAGAAGAACTCGGAAAGAATCGAACACAACCCTCAATATGCCCTGGTCCATGTTTAGGCTTACAGCTCTAAAGCTAGGCAAGCGATCGCCTTGTGCAGGGCGCCACCCAGCCGAGCGCACCCGCCCGCCGCTAGCATGAATCCGATGCCCCGCGACTATCGAAAAGCCCTGAGCGAACGCGTCCTGGTCTACGACGGCGGCATGGGCGCGACACTCGAGCAGTTCGAGTTGACCGAGGAGGACTACGGCGGCCTTGCGGGCAAGTGCCATGAGGCGTTGGTCCTGAACAGGCCGGACGTGATCGAGGGCGTGCACGTTTCGATGCTCGACGCGGGCGCGGAAGTGCTCGAGACCGACACCTTCCAGGCGTCGAGGCTGAAGCTCGGCGAGTGGGGTTTGGCCGACTACACGGTCGAGATCAACACGAAGGCCGCCGAAATCGCGAGGAAGGCCGCGGGCGTGCAGCGGTTCGTCGCCGGCTCGATCGGCCCGACCGGCTTTTTGCCCGCCTCCGAGGATCCAACGCTCGGACAGATCAAGTTCGGCGAGCTGGTCGAGATCTTCGCCGAGCAGGCCGGCGGCCTGATCGACGGCGGCGCCGACCTGATCATCGTCGAGACCGCCCAGGACATCTTGGAGGTCAAGGCGGCGATCTTCGGAGCGAGGGAGGCATTCGCAGCGACGGGCAGGACGCTGCCGATCCACGCCTCGGTCTCGCTGCTGCCCAACGGCGGCAAGATGCTGCTCGGCACCGACATCTCGTCGGTACTGACCACTCTGGAAGCCCTGAAGGTGGACGTGATCGGCCTGAACTGCTCGACCGGGCCCGAGGACATGCGCGACGCGGTCAGGTTCCTGGGCGAGTTCTGTTCGGTTCCGGTGGCATGCATCCCGAACGCGGGCCTGCCGTTGCAGGGACCCGACGGCGAGACGATCTTCCCCGAGCGGCCGGGACCGCTGGCGGAGGCGCTGGCGGAGTTCGTGGAGCGTTACGGCGTCGGCGTGGTCGGCGGCTGTTGCGGCACGACGCCCGAGCACATCGCCGCGATCGTGGAGCGCGTCGCAAACCGCGAGCCGGTGGCGGTGGGCCAGGAATTGGATGGCCGCCCACCCGACGCCCGTCCACCCGGCGCCCGCCCGAGCGGGCGTCCAGAGCCGAGGCCGCCGCACCTCTCCTCGATGATCGCCGCGACCCCACTCGCGCAGGAGCCGGCGCCGACGATGGTCGGCGAGCGCGTCAACTCGCAGGGCTCGCGCAAGGCAAAGGAGCTGTTGCTGGCCGACGACTACGACGGGCTGGTGCAGATCGCCGAGGACCAGGTCAGCGGCGGCGCGCACGTGCTGGATCTGTGCGTGGCTTTGACAGAGCGCAGCGACGAGGATGAGCAGATGAGGCTGCTCGCCAAGAAGGTCTCGCTGACGCAGCCGGCCCCGATCCAGATCGACTCGACCGAGCCGGAGGTCATCGAACGGGCGCTCGAGCAGATCCCGGGCCGAGCGATCGTCAACTCCGTCAACCTCGAGGCCGGCCGCGACAAGCTGGACCGGGTCGTGCCGCTCGCACTGGCGCACGGCGCCGCGCTGATCGCGTTGACGATCGACGAGGTCGGCATGGCCAAGACGGCCGAGCGCAAGGTCGAGATCGCCAAGCGCATCAAGGAGCTGTGCTGCGATGAGCACGGCCTGGACCCGAAGGTGTTGATCTTCGACTGTTTGACGTTCACGCTGACGACCGGCGATGAGGAGTGGCGGCCGTCCGCGGTCGAGACGATCGCGGGCATCAAAGCCATCAAGGAACAGATCCCGGACGTCAAGACCTCGCTCGGCGTGTCGAACGTCTCCTTCGGCGTCTCGCCAGGCGCCAGGGCGGTGCTCAACTCGGTCTTTTTGCACCACTGCGTCGACGCTGGGTTGGACCTGGCGATGGTCAACCCCAACCACATCACTCCATATGGAGAGATATCCGAGCAGGAGCGTGAGTTGGCCGACGATCTCGTGCTGGATCGCCGCGAGGACTCGCTGGAGCGGTTCATCGCCCACTTCGAGGCCAAGGGCGAGAGCGATCAGAGCGCAGGCACCGGCGCGGCGGACCCGACCGAGGGGATGGAGCCCGAGGAGGCCCTGCACTTCCACATTTTGCGGCGGCGCAAGGACGGCGTCGAGGCCCAGGTCGATGAGAGCGTCAAGAAGATCGGGGCGGTGCCGACGCTCAACGAGGTCTTGCTGCCGGCGATGAAAGAGGTCGGCGACAAATTCGGCGCTGGCGAGCTGATCCTGCCGTTCGTGTTGCAGTCCGCGGAAGTGATGAAGAAGGCGGTCGCCCAGCTGGAGAAATATCTCGACAAGATCGAGGGCTACACGAAGGGGACGGTCGTCCTGGCGACGGTCTTCGGCGACGTGCACGACATCGGCAAGTCGTTGGTCAACACGATTTTGACGAACAACGGCTATACCGTCGTCGACCTCGGCAAGCAGGTCCCGATCCAGACGATCCTCGACGCCGCCGTCGAGCACGAAGCGACCGCGATCGGCCTGTCGGCGCTGCTGGTCTCGACCTCCAAGCAGATGCCGGCCTGTATTCAGGAGCTGCACGTCAAGGGGCTGCCCTATCCGGTCCTGATCGGCGGCGCGGCGATCAACAGAGCGTTCGGCTACCGGGCGCTGTATCCAGGCGGCAAGGAATCGGAGGAGATCTACGAGCCAGGAGTCTTCTACTGCAAGGACGCGTTCGAGGGCTTGGCCGTGATGGACCAGCTGATCGACGACGATGCGCACTCCGCGCTCGCCGAGAAGCTGCGCGCGGGAGCCAAAGCATTTCGGGAGAAGGGCGAGGAGCCCGAGGAGGATCTGAACTTCGCCGACGACTCGGTGCGCTCGCCCGCGCGTACGGACGTGGCGATCCCGGAACCGCCGTTCTGGGGAGTCCGAGAGATCGACGTCGACCTAAACGAGCTGTACAGCCACCTGGACACGCACGTCCTGTTCAAGCTGCACTGGGGCGGGCGCGGCGTCAAAGGCGAGGAGTGGAAGAAGCTGCTGCGCGAGGACTTCCAGCCGAGGCTGGAGCGCATGTGGCGCGAGGCCAACGGACTGCCGGGCGGCGAGGGCGTCGACGGAACGCCCCCGCGAGCGCCTTACCTGCACCCGCGCGCACTGCTCGGCTTCTTTCCGTGCTACGCGCTCGGCAACGAGATCGTCGTGCTCGACCCGGGTGTCGTCGAAGGCGAGTTGGACCCGAACGATCCCGCGAGCGAGCTGACCAGGTTCGTGTGCCCGCGCCAGCCAAAGGGCGACCGCATCTGCTTGGCCGACTTCTTCCGGCCGTCGATCGACGGCCGGGCGCCTGCCGAGCTGGACGTAATCGCCGTTCAGGCCGTGACGGTCGGCCGCGAGGTGACGGAGCTGATGGACAAGCTGGGCGCCGAAGGCGAGGTCACAGAGCAGTACTTCGTGCACGGCCTCGGCGTGCAGACGGCCGAGGGTCTGGCCGAGTGGCTGCACTGGCGGGTGCGCGCGATGCTCGGCATCGACGAGGCCCAGGGCCGGCGCTACTCGTGGGGCTACCCGGCCGTGCCCGAGCAGTCCGAGCACCTGAAGGTGGACGCGCTGCTGGACCTGGGCCGGATCGACATGACGATCACCGACGGCTATGCCCCGGACCCCGAGCAGTCGACGCTCGCGCTCGTCGCCCACCACCCCCAGGCGATCTACTTCGGCACCAAACAGGGCCGCCTGCTGCCAGACGGCTCACCCGACGACGTGATCAAGGGATCGCCGCGCGACCCATCGCTGTTCGGCTCGAACGGCGATGACGGGCCGGCGCTCGGCGACGATGACCCGCCGGCCGGCGCGGTCGAAGCAGAGGACGAGCCCGCGCTGTCGGCGTAACCGGCTCAGCCTTCGACGCGCGACAGGCCGCCGCGGCCTTCGGGCAGCGGCGCCAAGGTGACAGGGGCCGCGTGCATCGTGCGCAGGCGGACGTCGCGCCAGGAAAGGCCCTCGTTGAGCAGCGCCGGCAGGCCCATCAAGAGGGCGGTCGAGACCTCGACGGCCTGCAAGACGATGCCATAAGCGATCGCGTCCGGGGTGGAGACGTGGTAAGCGCCGGCCAGGACGGCCACGCAGGCGGCCTGGAAGACGCCGACGTTGGCGGGGGTCGCGGGGATCGCGGCGGTCACGTTGACCGCGAACAGCACGCCCGCGGCGGCGGCCGCGCTGCCTTTGAATTCGAGGCCGAGCGCCATCAACAGAAGCCAGCACGACAGCCACTGCAGCGCCCAGGCGCCAAGCTGCCCCGCCGTGGCGAGTCCGGCCGAGCGGGCGTGCCTGAACACGCGCAGGCCATCGCGCAGCCGCAGCAGGACCCCGCGCAGCGCCGTGAGCCCGGACCGCAGCCGAGGCGACCTCGCGACCATCGCCCGCGGGATCAGCACGGGCGCGAACAGCACCGCGATCAGCGCCGCCAGCGGGGCGAGCGCTACCAGCAAGAGCGCGCGGTCGTGGCCATCCAGAACGCTTACGCTCGACAGCGTGACGCTGCCCAAGATCGCCAGCGCCAGCAGGTTCAGCAGAGTCTGAGAGACCATCGTGCCCAGCACGACCGGCAGCGTCTCGCGCGCCCTGCCCAAGCGCCTGGCGACAATCAGGGCGCGCGAGGGCTCACCCAGGCGCGCCGGCAAAGTCGATGACATGAGCACGCCTATGAAAGTCCCCTGCATCGCGTCGCGCCTGCGCGCGCGCCGCCACGTCGGGGCGACGACGAGGATCGCGTGCCAGGCCAAGGCCCGGACGAACATCGCGCAGCACATGACCCCCAGGCCCGCCGCCAACAGGCCCGGCTTGGACGCGACCAGCGAGGCGGCCACCCTCGTCACGCCGATGCGCTGCAGGGCAAGAGCGGCGAAAACGATGCCCAGCAGCGAGCTGGCCGCCAGGCCAGCTCTGCGGATCGTGCGCTGGCGACGCGCGCGGGCGGGCATGCTGACACCAGTCCCGGCGCCGGTCGGGGGGGCCTGCAGCGAGGGCAGGCGCTGCGCGGGCACCGCCGGCTTCAGGTCGGCCGGCGCCAGGCCGCGACGCACCGCAAAGCGCGCCAGCCTGGTGGCCGGCTCGCCGACGGCGAGCGCCTGCTCGTAGCAGTCGAGCACTTCGGCGGCCACGTGCGGCCAGGCGAAGCGCTCGGCGCGCTCGCGGGCGGCCCGCGCCATGCGCGCGCGCTTCGCCGGGTCCAGGGCCAGCTCTCGCAGCGCCTCGGCCAGCGCCAGCGGATCGCCCGCGGGCAGCAGCCGCCCATCGAGGCCGTCTCGTACGACATCGCGGTAGCCGGGTATGTCGGAGGCCAGCACCGGTGTCCCGGCGGCCAGGCCCTCGGTCAGGACCATGCCGAAGCTCTCGCCGTGCAGCGACGGCGCGCACAGTACGTCGGCCGCGGCCAGCTCCGCGCGCTTGCAGGTCTCAGAGACCTTGCCCAGGGCGCGCACGCCGCCGCCGTCGAGCGTCATGTGGGCGACCTCTTGCTCGCTGGCGCCCACCAGCGTCAGCGTGGCCGGCACGTGCTCGCGCAGCGCCTCGAAGGCGCTCAACAGCACGGGCAGGCCCTTGCGTTCGACGGCCTGACCGATGAACAGGACGCGCAGGGGCTCGGCCGCGTCTGGTCGGTCTTCCCAAAACGACGAGCCGCGCGCGGGCGTACGCGCGCACGCGTACGCCCCGCCGGGAGCAACCATTCGCGCCGGCCCATCCCCCCCACCGCCGTCCTCCGCGCCGCGGTCCACGAGATGCACGCCGTTGGGCACGATCCGGTAGCGCCCGCCATAGAAGCGCCGAGCGGTCCAGGCGGCCGCCTCCGAGACGGCGATCCGCACCTTCAGCCGGTTCATCCGCCGCCTGCCCCCCAACGGGACCGCCGCGATGCCGTTCGTGACCGGGTTCTCGGAGTAGGTATGGAAGGTGCCCACGAGCGGCACACCGCCACTGTGGAACAAGGCCTCCCAGCAGACCATCGGCACGACCGGCTCGTGCAGGTGGGCTACGTCGTAGCCGCCCTCTGTCAGCTCGCGCCTCAACCTCAAGACGGCGCCCGGCAAGCCCGTGATGTTCGAGACGGCCCCGTTGGCGGGCAGGCCGAAGGTCCTTCCCAGCGAGACGAAGCCCTCCGGGGGAGGCACTTTCTGGGGTCGCGCACCGCGATGCAGATGCCTTGCAAAGGCATCGTCGGGGTCATACGGCGCCAGGATGCGAGCTTCGTGACCGAGCGCGGAAAGCTCCGCCGACAGTGCCTCGATGTGGCGTGTTACGCCACCCGGGTAGGTCCACGAGTAAGGCGAGATCAGGGCGATCCGCACCTCCAGGAGTCTAGCCGCAAGGGCCGATGCCACGACATACGCCGGCGATCCGAGACAGAGGTCCGACCGGCGACCGCGGGCGGCGTCGCATGGGCGCGCCGGCGCCGCGCGCCACCACGCACGTCAAGGCCGCGCGCGCCGGGCCGATCCGGGGAGACGGCGTGATCGCCGCGACCCCAGGTCGGCACCCTGCGATAATCGGAACCAATGGCCGAGCGGCATTTCGTGAAGTACACGTTCCTGAAGGTCGATCCCGCTTGGCGGCGCCTGGACCCGGCCGCTCGCGAGCAGGACAAGCGTGAGCTGATGGCCGCCTGCGAGGACTTCGCCGACGGCCACCTGCTGCAGGCCTTCTCCCTGGTCGGCACCCGCGGCGACGCCGAGCTGTTGCTGATCGCCGAGGCCGAGAACCTGGAGCGCATCCACGAGCTGCACGTCGTCATGGCCCAAAGCGGCTTGATGAAGTGGGCTGAGATCCCGTACTCGTTCCTTGGCATGCGCAAGTCCTCTGAATACTCCGAAGACGAGCGCTACAAACCGCGCGCGTTCGAGGGCAAGTACGTCTTCGTGTATCCGTTCGTCAAGTCCAGGGAGTGGTACGGCCTGCCCGCCGAGGAGCGTTGGCGGATCATGCAAGGCCACATCAAAGTCGGCCGCGAATACCCGACCGTCGACAACCACACGACCTACTCGTTCGGACTCGACGACCAGGAGTTCGTCGTCGCCTTCGACACCGACGACGTCGGCACGTTCCTGGACCTCGTCCAGCGCCTGCGCACGACCGAGGCCTCGAAGTACACCGTCCGGGATACGCCCTCGTTCACGTGCATCAAGATGTCCTTGGAGCGCGCTTTGAACGCGCTCGACGGCGAGCCGATCGCCGTCCATGCGCTGAGCGCGACTTCGCTGAGCGCGACCTGAGCCGCCGCCAGCCCACGATCGACGAGCGTGCCCACCGCCGCCAAAACTCGCCGCCGCCGCCCCGGCCCGCGCGCGGGCGTCGCCTACCTCAAGCGCTCAGACCCGGTGCTCGCGGGCGTCATCGAAGCCGTCGGCAGGCTGCCCGACTCGCGCGAGGGCAGGCCTGACCGTGACGACCATTACGGCGCCCTGGTGCGATCGATCGTCAACCAGCAGCTTTCGGTCCTCGCCGCGCGCGCCATCTACGGTCGCCTGACCGACCGATTCGGCGGCAGGCCTCCAACGGCCGCCGAGATCTTGGAGCAAGAACCCGAAGAGTTGCGGACCGCCGTTGGCCTGTCGCGCGCGAAGGTCGGCTTTTTGAGATCGCTCGCCGAACACGTCCTCTCCGGCGAACTCGAGCTGGAGCGCCTGGACGAGCTTGACGACGAGGAGGTCATCGCCGAGCTGGTCGCCGTCAAGGGCCTCGGCGAGTGGACCTCTCACATGTTCTTGATGTTCCACCTCGAACGCCCCGATGTCCTTGCCGTCGGAGACCTCGGCATCAGGCGGGCGATCGAACGCGCCTACGGGCTGGACGCGCTGCCCGAGCCAGCCGCGATCGAGCAGATCGCGGACCCCTGGCGGCCGTATCGCACGCTGGCATGCCGCTATCTGTGGCGCTCGCTCGACAACGAGCCAACGTAGACGAGCTACGCGCCTCAAAGCGCCCAACTCCTACGTCTTCCTTTTTGCCTTGGCCTTCTTGGCGACCTTCTGGCCGTAACGCTTGCGTGCCTGTTTTTCGCAGGCCCCTCGCTTCTTCTTGCTGTGCCTGTACTTGGCCTTACAGGTCTTTATGGCCTTCGCCAAGAGCTGGGCCCTGGTGAGCGCCGCCTTCCCAGCGCAGCCCAGGATCGCGACGTTCGTCGTCTTGCCGCTGAACGCACCATCCTGGCCGGTGATTTCAGTAGGAATCGAAAGGGTCCGCTTGCAGAGGCTGAAGTGTTCGCTTTCGGCTACGTTCGGGGTCAGCACCGAGTGCGGGCCGGCCGGGAAGACCGATTCAAACCTGGTGAAGGGCGCGTCGGGCAGCGCTTCGAAGCGCGAGTAGGTGATCCCGTTCTTGATCTGGGTCTTGCCGTCGAGCAAGATTTCGATGCCATCGCCTTTCAACACGAACTCGATGTCCGGGAAGGCGGCGCCGCCGTGAGAGACCAGATAGGCCCTGCCCGCGAGCGGTTCGGAGAACACGGGCGTGCTCACCGTGCCCCGGCCGATCACCGAGCCTTCGGCGCAGCCGGCCGGGTCGCCGTTGAAGACCGCTTCAGGACACGCTTTCTGGAGCGTCGTCAGGCGCGAGGACAGCAGCTTTGGGATCGTCAAGTCGACCTTCCTGATGTTCGCCTGGCCGAGTCCTCGCGATTGCACGGTGACGCTGAACGTCGTCCCGCCGGCTTTGCTGCCATGCCCCGCGACCGAGGCCGTCAGCTTCGGTTCGAACGGCAGCGCCGAGCAGTTGACCACCCCGAACGAAGACGACGGTTCAGCGACCGCGCCTTCGTTCCCCGTCAGCCTTCCCACGACGGACATCAGGCCGCAATTTGTCGGGTTGAACATGAATTCCGGACGGTCGATCGTCACGTACAGCTCTTTGAGCTGGACCGGCACGCCCTTTAGGATCGACGGCAGGACTTCGCCCCTGGGGCCAGGGTCGGTGGTCACGGTGACCGCCGCCGTTTCCCGGTTCACTTCGATCCGGGACCTCACGTTGACGACGCCCAGTTCGAACGGGCCGGCGTGTGCGCGCGTGGATACCAAGAGACCATACGGCGCACCGTCGTAGCCGCTCGTCAGGTACACGTCGCCGTTCAGCGTGACGGGATCCGGGCCGAGTCCGGAGCCGGTCTCGGCTTTGCCGATCAGGCTGTCCGGCCCGCACGCCCATTCCTGGCCGACCGGCGGTTCCTGGCAGGGCGTGACCTTGGCGATCAGGCCCGCTAGCCCCGGCGGCAGTTTCACCGTCACGCCTCCCAGAGCCTCCTCACCGTCCGGGCGGTCGACCGTGACCTCGAACGACGTGAAACCACCCGCTCGGCTGTCGGTGCTGCCCGCCTGCAACGCGGGCCCGAACGGTAGCGGCCCCTGGGTCTGGCAGGGACCGCCGTTCGGTCCCGATTCGGGCGTAAAGCTCGAAGATCGCTGCGCCGCCTGCCCACCGGACCACGGCGTAAACGATGCGTTCGTTTCATAGCTCTTGCAGTACGCCGGCGTGGCGAGCGTGGCCCTGGGGCCGTCGAAGAGGTGCAGCCTGAGCGTCTCGAACGGAAGCGGCGGCGTGTTCCTGAAGATCGAGGTCAGCCTGCCGTCCGCGGCGATCTGGATTTCGCCGGCCAGCTTGACGCGCACGCCAGACCCCGGATCTTCGGCGACCACATACATGACCAGCGGCGAGGTGAACGGGTCAGCGTCCTGTTCACCCATGTACACGGAACCCTTCAGTTCGTTTTCCAACAGCGGGCTGTCGATCGCGACTTCGCCGATCTTGGAGGCATCCGGGCAGCCCACCGCTTCGGGCGTGAACAACTGCGCCGCCAGCTCTCCTTCGAGCGCTCCCCCCGAGTCTTCGCCCAGACCCTCGAAGCCGGTCGCCCCCACCGAGCAGGTTTCAAGGCCGCCGGCCGCCCCCGGGTTGGCCTGCATGCCTTCCGGCAACGTCACCGTCGTTTCCTTCAGATCCGCCTCGGCCAGCCCGTTCGCCGCCAGCGTCGTCGCCTGCGGGAGCGCCATTTCCACTTTCAGCCCAGTCGGCGTGCTCGCCGCGCTCCGGTCTGGCTTGACGAGCAGCGAGGGTTCGAACGGGAGCCGGTTACAGCCTTCAAGGCTCTGGCTGGAAGGCGGTTCGACAGCCGGCTGCATGACCGCTCCCGGCTGCCAGGCCTGGACCTGCACCGAGGTCGTCAGCGGCTGCTTACAGGAGGTCGGGAGCGTCAGGTACGGCGGCGGATTGGACTGCCCCAACGGGTCACAGGCCGGCCTCGGTTCGAGGTGTTCCACGAAATGCCCGTTGCCGAGGCATTCCCAGCCCCGGGCGCCATCGTGGCGGGCGTCCCCGGGCACGCCCCAGATCGTCAGCACGCTGCCGAGCAATTCGGCGGCCTGAGAGACGTTTGAGACCTTCACTTCGACAGCGTAGCCCGCGCCGGTGCGCACCGAGGTGTCGAGGATGACCGGCACTTCGTCGAACTCGAAGCCGAACCGCGCGGGCTCGCCGTAGGCGGGCGCCAGGTTGAAGACCGGGAAGGTTTCGGTCCTGGTCTCGAAATACGGTTCTTTGAAGGTCACGATCACGGCGCCCACGGCGGTGTCGGCCGGGCAGGTGTTGCTGTCGCCGTTGCGCAGCGTCGAGAAGGCCACGTCCGAGCACTTCGGGATCGCGGTGGGATCGCCGAGCAGGCCCGGCGGCAATGTCGTGTTCAGGTTCTTGAGCAGCGCCGGCGCCGCGGGAAGTTCATTTTCGGGGTGCAACGGATCGCGCCCGAACGTCTGATTCAAGTCGATCGTGGTCGTCAGCTGGAACGGGTGCGATCCCGCCTGTGACGCGGGCGAGCCGTCTTCTTCTTCGGGGCTAAGTTCGTAGCGTTCGACACCGAAAGGGGTGCCGCCCGCGCTGGCCGTCAGCGGCCGCGCCACGGCCCGCGGCGGTGCATTGCCACCTTCCACCTTGACGTCGTTTTCGCCGAGATAGCCGGTCCGCGTGGCCCGTACGCCGATCGACAGTTCCAGCGAGATGAAAGGCGGAACCTGGCCAGCGTAAGTGCAGCGCAGTTCTTTGCAGCTCAGCGCCGGACGGTGCTGAGCTTCGACCCCGGTGTCGGCCGTGCCCGACATCCCCCTGGTCGCTTCCACGCCAGCCGGCAACGTGTCGGTGATCGTCACCGGTTCGGCCGGCGTGGCGATCACGGGCGCATCGCCGAGATTGACGAGCACGGTCACAATCTCGCCCTTTTCGCCCGGCGCCAGGTAGGTGGGCGCGGATCTGGTGATGACCTCCCAGTGTGGAGTGCCCGCAAGCGCCGGTGTCGCGCCGGCCCACGCCATCAGCGCCAGGGCCACCGGCAGCGGCGCGGTGAGGAGCCTGACCGCGATCGACCTCGACCGGGTCATCGCTTTCCCCCCTTCCCGTTCGCCCGTTTGGCCGACTTCGAGCCGTACTTCTTGTGGGCCTTCCTTTCACACGCGATCCGCCTGCTCTTGTGCTTCTTTCGCTTGCAGGCCTTCAGCGCGTGCGCGAGCCGCTGCGAGCGGGTCGGAGGCTTGGCCTTCCGCCGGCTTTTCGACGCGAGCACTTCTGAGCGCCCGGTGGCGAGGTTGCCCGAGCCCGAGACCGTCGAGCTGGCCGGCGCGCCGTGGTTCGTTCGCGGCAAGGGTGCCGGCCTGCATTCCGCTTCGCTTGTGCAGGGCGCCGTCGAAAGGGGCTCAGGGCTGGGGCATGGTTCAGCGCCGGGCGCTTCGCAGACGCGGGCGTCGTAGACGTCGAAGGTCTTTTCGGGCTCCAGCGCAGACAGTTTGGCGCTCGTCAAGAAGAACACGTCGTTGCCTGTTTCGCTGGCGTCGAGGAAGGCCGATTCCTGTTCTGATTCGCCGGAGGAGACCAGCGCGACGCACCCGCCTTCGGCGTTCGCCCTCAGGCAGCCGCCCACGCCCGGGCGCTCGTACTCGTAGATGTCCTCCTTGCCGTTGGCGTCGCGCGGCACGAGCGAGTCGGCGCTGTTGAAGAAGAGCCGGCCTTCGTTTGACAGGTAACGCGACTGGTAAAGGGATTCGACCAGGCCGATGGGAGTCCAACCGGGCACGCTGGCGGCCAGCCAGTGGTCGACACCGGCGTACTGCGTGCCCCAGGACTGGGGACGATCGACGAGCAGCCCGATGCCTTCACCCGATTCTTCGGTGTCGTAGACCCCCGCCGGCTGGGCTCCGCTCGGATTACAGGAGACGCACACCAGGCTGCCGGCGCCCCCGTCGTAGCGGTACAGGTAGACCTCCTCGTCGGCGACCCCGCTCTTTACGTCCACGTTGTTGTAACCCTTGAGAGATCGGTTCGACATGAACGCCAGGTATTCGCCGTTCGGCGAAACCCTGGAGGTCATCGTCTTCAGCTCGTAGTTGGAGCCCGGTTCCGGCCTGCCCCAGTCGGGGGCATCTTCGCCTGACAGGCGTGCGATGAAGCGAGGCCTTTCCCAACCTTCGCCGCCGCGGTGCACGACGTAGAGGTCACAGCCGGCACCGCTCGGCGCGTCGAAGCGGCAGTTCCCCGGCTGGGCGCCTTCGGCGAGAACGCCGTTGGCGACGAAGTAGACCAGCGAACCGCCTTCGCTTGCCGCCAAGACGCCGCCCTGGACGGCGGCTCCTTCGCCGTTATTCAAGTTCGGCGTCAGATCGGACAGGCGTTCGCCCGCGGGCATGTCCGGTTCGAAGACGTACAGGTCCCGCGGTGGCGCGCTCGCGGGCGCTTCGGGGGCGGTCGAGTCTTTGGTCAGACGCCGCGGGTCGGTGAAGAAGATCTTGGAGCCGTCGGCGCTCGCGGTCTGGAAGACCGGCTTCGCCGCGACCTTCGAAGCCGGCGCGTCGCTATTCGGTTCGTCGACCTGCAGCGTCTTGCCCTTTTCGACGTCGCGCATGTAAAGGTGACCAACGCCATTGCCGTTGGTGCGCCAGACGACCCGCGTGCCGTTTTCGGAAATCGCCGCGCTAGCCATTTCCCGGGCCGTGCCACCGCCGAGCGACACCGATTCGCTCGCCTGGGTACCGCTGGGCAGTACGCTGACGAGTTGCAGGGCTTCGGCGGCGGGCCTGCCCGCGATCCACTCGTACAGGCCGGTGCCAGTGGCCCCCTTCGTTAGCGGAACACCGGACTGGAGGACGACGTGGCTCAGATCCGGGGTCGCCCCGGCGACCGCGACCCGGGAGGCGAAATGACTTTCGGCGGTGTCGTCGCCTTCGGGCCCGCCCGTCACCAGCTGTTCGTAGCAGGTCGCTTTCGCCGTCACACAGGTGGAGTTGTTGCGCAGATAGATCGTTTTTTCGGGCAGATACGGGGGCGCTTCGCTCGGCGGTTCCACGATCCCCTGGCGTAGATCGGTCGAGAAGACCTCGTACTCGCGCGTCAGCCCGCCGCGGATGCCCTGGGCGGTCGTGTTCTGCGTGGCGATGTCCTGAGAGGACCAGCCGCTCGAAGTGCGTGTCGAGAATATCTGTGAGCGTTCCGGTGCCCGATTGCCTTCTGGTTCGTTTTCGCCGACCGGCGCGGCCGCCATGTAGGTGATCGAGGTGCCATCGCCCGCCGCCTGCACCAGGCCGCCTTCTCTGGCGATCGGTTCGATCGAGGCGCCGTGCTTGTCGGGGGGCGAGACCAGTTCCCAGGCACGCCCGTCGGGCAGAGCCGCTTCCGCGGCGGACGGCTGTGTGGTGAAGGTCCGTTCTTCGCTCGTAACGGAGCCAGAGCCTTCGGCGAATTGATTTTCGGCGATCACCATGAAGTGGTAGGTCGTGCTCGGCGCAAGACCCGCAACGTCGACCGTGGCGAGTTGGTCGCCGAAGCCCTGGCCCAGAAAGCTGCCGGGAGCGGGCGGAGCCGGTTCCTCGGCGCAGGCCGACGGAGCGGCCGCGCAGGCGGAGGTGCCGTACCGGAAGCGATAGTGGGTGCCGGCGCCGCCCGGATCGACCGTCGCCCGCAGTTCGGCCGCGCTCGAACTCACGTGCGCGGCCGCCACGCTGGCCTTCTCCACGACCGGCGGCCCTGGCGGCGAGGGCGTAAAGACGTCGATCCTTCCGGCGCTCGCGTCCACGACGAGCACTTCGCCGGTGCCGGCATCGACCGTCAGGCCGGCGCCGCCGCCATCCCCGAGTTGCCCTGACCCGAAGCGCTGGATCAGCGACCCTGTCGAGGTGAACGCCGCGATGCTCGTCCCGTTGTCGAGATAGACGTCGTCGCTGGACTGCGCGCCGGTCGAAAGGTCGACGGCGACCCCGGTGCTGTTTTCGCCGTCCAGTTCGTAGATCAGCGGTTCGCCTTCAAGCCCCCTCAGACCCGGCGCCAGCGCCAGCTTGGCCACCAGGCAAGCATTGCGTTCGCACGGTTCCTGGGGGTGTTCGTCCTTCAGTTCTTCGTGATTCTGTTTGCGTTCTTTTTCACGTTCTTTGATTTCTTCGGCTTCTTCTTCACGCTGTTCGGAGTCCGTGCCGTTTGGCTCGTACGTGGTGTAGATGTTGCCCTTGGAGTCCACGGCGAACCCCGGCCTCGCCGGGCGCTGGCCTTCGAGGTTTTCGATTTCCAGTTCCGAGACTTCTTCGAGCGGCCTGTTCGAAGTCTGGTCGTCGAAGCGCTGAAGCGCGAATTCTTCTTCTTCGTCTTCGCGCTCGACCCAGACGATACCGCTCGAGTCGACGGCGACGCCGTCGATCATGCCTTCGACTTCTTCTTTTTCTTCTATCTTCGAGACCAGCCTGCCGACGAGCACGCCCTTGGGGCTGAACTTGTCGATCACAGCTTTTTTCCAGGTCCGGTTCGCAACCACGTAGACGTCGCCTCGGGACGGCGAGCCGCTCGCGTTGTCCACGGCGATCGCGACCGGATTGTCGAGCTGACCCTTCTTGAAGCCCGCAATCCCAGGCCGGCAGCCACCGCTGCACCTTTCGTAGATTTCGTTGCCTTCGGCCACTCCGTAACCCCAAGCTTCGATGAACTTGTGTTCCGGAGCCGGGCCGAAGCGCACGACCCTGTTGTTGGCGCTGTCGAGCACGTACACGTCGCCCGCCGCTTCGCCGCTGGTCGCTTCGTCGACCGCCACCGCCGAGGGCTTTGAGAGCTTGTCTTCGCCGTCGAACCCTTCACCGAAGGAGCCGCCGAAGACGTGGCCCCTCTGGGCCAGGGCGTGTGCCGGCGAGCTGTGAAGGAGCAGCGAGCCGTAGACCAGCAGCGCCACGAGACCTACCAAAGCCGCCGTCGTCCACGGCCGAGGCGCGCGCGTGTGGAGCCCGATGTTCGGTGGACCCCACACGCGCATTTGCCTTGTTCTTTTTCTGTGCTTCTTCGTACTGCGTTAGGGAGCCGTCACCAACATCGATTCACCCTTGACGTTGGTCGTGGCTTCCTGGGTCGCAGGGGCCTTGGCCGTTTTTTCGCCGCTGATCAGACTGACCAGCAAGGTGGGCGCCGCCGGAGGTGCTTTACCGGTTTCGATGAAGTATTCCGTGCCCACTTTGGTTTCGCATTCGGCCTGCGTGCCTTCGGCTTTAACGACGCATTCTTCGATTTTGGCGCCGAGCCCGATGGCCACGATGGCTCCTTCTTCTTCTACTTTGGCACCCAGACCGCCGGCGTACAGATACTTCTGCATGACGCCCGCGCCGTGTTCGAACGTGTCTGTGGATGTCTTGTTGGCTGCGCCCACGTTGCCGGTGACTTCACCGATAACGGCGCCTACAGCCGTAACGTCGAGCCCTTCGCATTCGTACACCGCAAGGGGGGCTACGCCCGGATTGGCCGCGCTTGTGAGCAGGATGCCGACTTTGCTGCCAGAGCCGAGCGGGACCAGCTCGCCAAGAAGCACTTCAGTCTTGATCTTGCCTTTCCCCTGGCCGATCGAGTTACAATTTTTGGCTCCGTTTTTGCAGCCCTTGTATTCCACCGTCGTAAGGCTGGTTTTGGGGCCCGTGATTTCGCCTGCGCTCTTTTCGCCCGTGCATGCCGTCCCACCTTCCACCGTCTGCGTGAACGGGTTGACGAGCTTGTTTATGCCTTCGCCGCCTTTGCCCTTGGTGGTGACTTTCTTGCCGGCGTTCCATTCTCCCAGCTTGTACTTGCCTTCGCCCGCGCCGTTGACCGACGAACAGGCCTTGTCGTTGAATCCGCCGGTGTATTTGCCGCCGACTTTTTCGGCCTTCAGACACGTCTTGTATTCGGGCGCGGCGGCCGAAGCCGACGCCACGGCCATCGCGCTGAGCGCGAAGGCGGCGACGAGGCACAGCCCCATGACCTTGATGCTTTTCATCACTCCTCCATCTCCCTCTCCGTCGATTTGATTGCTGCTCGGATCGACCCAGCCGGCGCCAAGGCGGCACCCGCCAACCGATCTCCCGGCCCGCTGTCTCCTCGGCGAGCCGATCTCCCTGCCGGCGTCGAACAGCCCAAAAAGACCGCCCCTGACACCATGTAATACTCAGTTATATCAGGCAGGTGACTCCGTGTCAACTACGGTGTTTAGAAAACAGTGGTGGTGTTGAAAGACGGTCGCGCGCACCTCCGTGCGCCGGCAAACCGACCCCCCAGCCTCGCGGCCGGGCTTTCAGCGGCGCGGGAAGAACGCCGGCAACACGCGAGCGCGCACCCAGACCGCGGCGGGCGCGGGCGTACACACGGGCGGGGCCAAGCGGCGTGCGCCGAAACTATGCTCAGACGTCAGGCCCCTACAGGCGAGGGACCGGCGAAGGACCGCGAGCGCAGAGCGTGCGTTCGCGGTCCGATCAGACCGCGGAGACCTGCTCTTCGTCGGCGACCCGGAACGAGGAGCCGCAGCCGCAGGCCGCGACGACGTTGGGGTTCTCGACCTTGAAGCCCGCCCCTTGCAGGGTCTCTTGGTAGTCGATGACCGAGCCGCGCACGAACGGCAGGCTCTCGTGATCGACCAGCAGCTTCAGGCCGTGGGTCTCGAAGATGGCGTCGTCAGGGCGTTCTTCGTCGAAGGCGAGCTGGTACTGGAAGCCAGAGCAGCCACCGCCGCGCACGCCAACGCGCAGGCCGGCCATGTTTGCGTCGGCCTCCTGGGCCGCCAGGAACTCGCGGACCTTCTCGGCACCCTTGTCGGTGATCGTGACCATTGCTTTCGAAAGTATAGCGAGGTGGTAGTGAGCATTGACGCGGGAGCGGACAACGAATGTCGAGGTGGGAACGAGTGTTCTAAGCTGGTCGGGCCATGCCGGACGCGGAGGACATCAAGCGGCGCATCGAGGCGGCGATCCCGGGAGCCCGAGCCGAGGTCGAGGACTGGACCGGCGGCGGCGACCACTTCAAGGCGACGGTCACCGCCGGGGCGTTCAGCGGCCTCAGCAGGATCGAGCAACACAGGCTCGTGTATGAAGTCTTCGGAGAGGAGATCGGCGGCCCGATCCATGCGCTGTCCTTGAAGACCGAGAGCACGGTCGATCAGGCCGGCGCGACGGGCTCGCCGGCGGAAGGGCCCGCCGGCGTCTCGACGAGCAACGAGAGCTGAGCGCCGGCCCCAGGCAAACCCGATCCGAAACCCTCACCTACCAAAGCCAGGAGCGAGCGACATGCCAGAGACCGACGAGCAGAGCCAGATCAGGGAGGCGATCGAGCAGGCGATCGAGCAGAACGAGGTGATCCTGTTCATGAAGGGCACCCCCGAAGCGCCGGCGTGCGGCTTCTCGGCGCGCACGGTGGCGGCGCTGCAGACCCTGCAGGCGCCGTTCGCCGCGGTCGACGTCCTGCCCGACCCGCGCATCCGCCAAGAGCTGTCGGAGCTGTCGCGGTGGCCGACCATCCCGCAGCTGTTCGTGAAGGGCGAGCTGATCGGGGGCTGCGACATAGTGCTGGAGATGTACGAGTCGGGCGAGCTGGCCGAGACGCTCGGGCTCGACGCCGCCCCGGTGCGATAGCGTCCCGGCCAGGGATGCCTGCCTCCGTCGCGGTTGTTACCGACAGCACGCAGTACCTGCCGCGCGCGCTCGCGGAGGAACGCGGCATCCGACAGGTCAGTTTGTACGTCGGCTGGCAAGGAGAACCGGTGCGTGAGCTGGACATGCCCGGCTTCGGCGAGTTCTATGCCCGCCTGCGCACCGACCCGGAGCTGCCGACGACCTCCCAGCCATCGATCGGCGACTTCCTGGCCGTCTGGGAGCCCTTGCTGGAGGAAGGCAATGATGTCGTATCGATTCACCTGGCCGGCGGCATCTCGGGCACCTGCGAGGCGGCCCGGCAGGCGCACGGCCTGCTCCAGGAGCGCGGCTTGGGCGAGCGCGTCGAGGTGATCGACAGCGAAACGGCCTGCGGCGGGACGGGACTGCTTGCGCTCGCGGCCGCGGCCGCGGCCCAGGCGGGCGGCGAGAAGGCGGCGGTGGCCGAGCGCGTGCGAGAGACCAGGCGCGCGCTGAAGATCTGGTTTTGCTTGGACACGCTCGAGTATCTGCGCCGCGGCGGACGCGTCGGCAAGGCCCAGGCCTGGCTGGGCGGAACCCTTCGGATCAAGCCGATCCTGTCGATGGAGTACGAAATCGTTCCCGTCGAGCGCGTCCGCACCGCGGGCCGGGCCTTCGAGCGGATGGTCCAGTACGCCGAACAGCTGCGCACCGAAGGCTCAGACGGCTGGGTCGTCCAGCACATTCAGGCGACCGAGCAAGCCAACCGCCTGATCGAGCGCTGCCGCGAGATCTTCGACTCCGAGCCGGTGTTCACCTCCGAGGTCGGGCCCGTCATCGGTACCTACACCGGCCCGGGTCTGATCGGCGTGGGCGCGGTGCCGCGAGCGCTGCTCGCCTGAAGAACCTGGTGCCGCGGATCGAAATCCGCCGGCTCAGCGCCGGCGGCGACGCAGCATTTTGACGCCGAGCGTCAGACCGAGCACGGCCCCGCCGATCATCAGCTCGCGGCGGTGGCGCTGAACGTGACCGCGCCAGTCGGTCAGGTAGGCGACCTCGCCACGAAGGCGCACGATCGATACGGCCAGCTCGTTGCGATTGGCCTCGATCGAATCTCTGATCTCGGCTGGAGTTCGCTGGGCCATCAAGAGACCTCCTCGTGCGGACTGGGCGACGCCGCGGCCCCGTATGGCGCAGAGGCCGACCGGGGCGCGGACGGCGCCCCGGGTGCGGACAGATCCGCCGCGGCCGATGGGGGCCCGGGCGCCGGAGTCTGACCGGGCGCGGACGGCGCGTGGGTCGGCGACGTTTGGGGTCGGGGTTCGGGCGCGGAGACGGTCTCGCGGATCAGGCGCGCCTCCTCGATCGCCATATCGGGCATCGGCGGGGCACCCCGTTTGACCGCTTTGGCGGCGATCAGGCCAGCGAGAACACCGAGCAGGACGAGGATCGCGGCCATTGCGAAGAAGCCCCAGAAGTAGGTGAAGGCATTGCCGGGCAGGTAGTAGTAGAGCAGCCACGCGCAACCGATCAAGAAGAAGAAGAGCGCCGTCAGGAAGAAGACGCCGGCGATGATCCCGACGACGGCGCCCTTGGCCAGACGCGTCGCCTTCTGGGCGACCTCGAGCTTGGCCAGCTCGATCTCTTCGCGCACGAGCGCGGTCGCGCGGTCGGAGACCTCGGTGATCGCGGCGGCGATGCCCCGGTGGGTGTCCTCGCCGCCGGTGCCGGGACTGCTCACTCGGGCGGCTCCTCACCGAACATACGCAGCCAGACTCCGGCTGCTACGCGATGGGCAACCAAGCTGGCGAGCGCCCCGACCCCAGCCATCAGGCCGGACCAGAGCAAGCGCTTGAACATCTCGTTTTCCATGTTGTTAAGGCAGTCTATTGACCTGGGTGGATGCCAGCCAAGGACGCGCGTCAGAACGGATGGTGGGTTGAGGGGGTCAGATATTCTGGCGCACGTCCAGACCGCCGCAGACGGTCTCGATCACAAGGCGCTTGGCCTGGTCGTAGTCTGCCTGGCCGGCTGGCAGCAGGCCGAAGATCCAGCCGGTCAGGACCTGCTCGATCGCCCCGTAGAAGGCGATCGCCGCGAACTCGGCCGTGATCTCGGGCTTGAACTCGCCGCTGGCCTGGGCCTTGGTGACGATCTCGGCGATCAGGGTGAACGCTTCGCGGATCTGGGCCAGGTGGGTCTGGCCGAACGAGTTGGCGGCTCGTGTCACCTCGACGATGATGACCTTCATCAGATCCGGATCGTGGACGTAGGAATCGATGATGAACGAGGCGATCTCGCTCAGCTTCTCTTGGGCCGCGATCTGCTGGGCGTCAACGTGCTTGATCGTTTCGAGCATGATCGCCCAGCGCTCGAGGAACAGGGTGTCGAGGATCTCGTCCTTGGAGGCGAAGTAATGGTAGACGAGGCCATACGCGACACCCGCCTCGTCGGCGACGTCGGCGACGCGGCAGGCGTGGAAACCCTGCCTTGCAAACACCTTGACGGCCGCGTCGAGAATCGCCCGGCGCTTATCGGTTGTGGCCGTGCTCACCAGCGGTAGGCCTCTGGGCGGCGGTTGGCAAGGGCCGGCAGCTGGGCCCGGATCAGGGCTTGGCGCTCGAAGTCGAGGTCAGCCACGGCGTGACCCTCCCCGTCTGGGACCTGGGCGAGGACGACGCCCCAGGGATCGACGATCATCGAGCGCCCGCCCGAGCGCATCCCACCGGGGTGGGCGCCAACCTGGTTGGCGGCGACCACATAGCTCTGATTCTCGATGGCACGCGCGCGCGTGAGCACCTCCCAGTGGTCGCGTGTCGTCGGCAAGGTAAAAGCCGATGGCAGCGCAAAGACGAGAGCCCCGCGCGCGGCCAAGATCCTGAACAGCTCGGGGAAGCGCAGGTCGTAGCAGATCGCCAGGCCCAGCCCGACACCGGGGCCCGCCTCCTCGGCCACGCCCGCTGGAACCGACTCGTCGAGATTGTCATACGCGCGCGCGCGTACGGCGGTCTCATGGAAGGCCTCTCCGCGCGCGGGAGCGGTGGTCTCGCTGAGCACGATCTCCTCGCCGGGCAGCTCGAGGTCGGACTCGCGGTAGGAGCGGCCGTCGATCGTGACGTCGAACATGTGGAGCTTGCGATAGACCGCGCGGACGGCGCCTTCGGCGCTGACGTGGACGCAGGTGTTGGCGAGCTTCCTCTCGCCGGGGATCAGCTCGAGGAAGGAGCCGGCGATGAGGTCGACGCCAAGCTCAGTGGCCGTCTCGCGGGCCCACGAGACGGCCTGGCCGTCCAGAGGCTCGGCGGCCGCGCGCAGCTCCACGTCGGTGCCCATTGCGGTCCACTTCTCGGGCAGCACGATCAGCTGAGCGCCATCGGCGGCGGCGGCCCGCGTGAGCCGGTCGGCGGTGGCGAGGTTTGCCTCGAGGTCGGCGCTTGCGTTGAGCTGGACGACGGCTGCCTTCAAAGTGTGTGTAATCCCTTCGCGAAGCCGAGTCCAAAAACCTACGTGATTTAGATTGACTGGTCAGTCAACACCTCAAAGCATAGCTCCAGAGCAGGCAGACACACCAGCCGGGGCAGCCCGGCTGCCGCTGCTGCGCGCTGGGCGCCCGCTGAAGAGGTGGCGCTACGTCGGCGTGTTCTGCGAGGAGCTGATGATGTGCGCGGCGCGGGTACAGGTGGGACCGGCGCGGCAGTCCTTCTGGGCTGTGCACATGCGCGGGGCAGGGGCCGGGGCCGAGCCGCGCGAGCGAACCCATCGGCTATGGCGCCGCGGAGCCGTCGAGCTGGTGCCGGGACGGATTCGGATTCAAGACGCCGGCGTGGTGCTCGATCTGGCGCTCGAGGAAGGCGAGGGCATCCAGGCCCGATGCGTCCACCGGCGAGGTGAACAGAGTGAGCACAACGTGGTACAAGCCGGAGACCTCGCGCACGGCGCCCGCGGGCTCGGCGCGGGCGAGGTATGGACCCGCAAGCAGGCCGGCGTTCGCGCGCACGGAACGCTGTCGCTAGACGGGGACGCGCCGCGCGAGGTGCAGGCGAAGGCGGTGATCGACGACACAGCCGGCTATCACCTGAGGCAGACCGAGTGGTGGTGGAGCGCCGGGGTCGGCGAGGGCGCGGACGGGACGGCGCTCGCGTGGAACCTGGTGCAGGGCGTCAACGATCAAGCGGCCGAAGCCGGGAGACACTCGCCTCTGGCTCGCATCCCCGTTTCGACCAGCAGCGAGCGCGCGGTATGGGTGGCGGGCGAGCCGAGCGAGCCGGCGCCCGTACGGTTCGAGCCCGATCTGAGCGCGGTGATCGCCGCGGACGGCTCGCGGCTGCGCTTCACGGGCGAGGCGCGGCGCCGGCGCAGGGAGAACTTTGTGATCGTCAGCAGCGACTACACCGCCCCGTTCGGCACCTTCGCCGGAACGCTGCCCGGAGGCGTGCCGCTGGCGAGCGGGTTCGGGGTGATGGAGCACCATCGCGCGAAGTGGTGACGTGGGCTCACGCTCGGAAGACGGCGCCCTCCGGTGTGGGCTCGGCAGCGCCGGCGGCCGCTCCGCAGGCGATCAGCTCGGCGATCCGCTCGGCGGAGTAGCCGGCTTCGCGGAGCGCCTGCTCGGTGTGCTCGCCGAGCGCCGGACCGGGCAGGCGGGCGTGGGAGCCGGGGGTGCGGGTGAGCTTGACCGGGACGCCGAGCTGGCGGACTGGCGCGGCGGCGCCGGGCTGGTCGATCTCGACGACCATCTCGCGGGCCTGGACGAGGTCCGAGCGCAGCGCCTCGTCGAGGTCGAGGACGGGCTCCAGACAGCAGTCGTGCTCGCGCGCGAACGCCTCCCAATCGGCCCGACTCCGGGAGCGGAAGATCGTCTCGACCTCGGCATGGGCTTCGGAGCCGGGAGCTTCGAATTGGCGCTCGATCAGATCCTCGCGAGCGACACCGCGGCAGAAGGCCTGCCAGAACTTCGGCTCCAAGGCCCCGAGCGCGACCCAGCCGTCGGCGCACTCGTAAGGCCGGTAGCAGATCAGGGAGCCAGCCAAAGGCAGGTCGCCGCGGTGGGGAACAGTCCCGTCGGCGAAGTAGGCGCCGGCGACCATCGCCAGCCAGGAGAGCGCGCCGTCGGCCATCGAGACGTCGACGACCTGGCCAACGCCTGAGCCGGGCTTGGCCGGGCGCTCGACGCCATCCGGGCCGGCTTGGCGCGCGGGCGCGCCGTCGCGCTCGTGGAGGGCGGCCATGATCCCGAAGGCCGCCATCAGGGCGCCGCCGCCGAGGTCGGCGATCTGACCGGCGGATTGAATGGGACCTCCACCCGCCCCCGCCGCCTGCGCCGCGCCCGGCTCGCCGTCGCGGGCGCCGGTCAGGCCGAGCAGTCCGACGAGGCCGAGGTAGTTCATGTCGTGGCCGGCGGCGTCGCGCTTGGGACCGGTCTGGCCGTAGCCGGTTATCGCGCAGTAGACGATGCCGGGATTGACCTGCTTCATCTGCTCGTAGCCGACGCCCAAGCGGTCGAGCACGCCGGGGCGGAACGACTCCAAGACGACGTCGTGGTTGCGGACGAGCGCGAGCAGAGCCTCGCGGCCGCGCTCGTGCTTGAGATCGAGCCTGACTGAACGCTTGTTGCGGTTCAGGGACAAGAACAGCGCCGACTTGGCGCTGTCGGAGGCGCCCTCGACATAGGGCGGCGACCAGCGGATGTAGTCGCCGAGGCCGGTGTCCTCGACCTTCAGGACCTCGGCGCCGAAGTCGGCCAGCAGCAGCGAGCAGAAGCCGCCGGGCAGGAGGCGAGAGAGGTCGAGAACGCGGATGCCCTCGAGGGGCAGGCTCACGAGGCGAAGCCCTCGCCGGCGGCGCCCTCCCCAGGGCGGCCCTTCCCGGCGGGCTCAGGCCGGGGGGCGATGTTCAGCATCGCACGGGCCTCTGCGACCGTGGCCGGCCGGCGCCCGACCTCTTCGGCCATGTGACGCGCTTGGCCTATCAGCTCGCCGTTGGAGCGGGCCATTTGGCCGTCGGGCAGGTAAAGGTTGTCCTCGAGGCCGACCCGGACGGAGCCGCCGAGCGTGAGCGAAGCGGCGACGAGCAGCCACTGCTGGCGCGAAATGCCGATCACGCCCCAGTGGGCGCCGCCCTCGACGCCGGGGCCGGCTCCGACGCCGGGAATGTTGTCGACCATCGCCGCCAGGTTGCGGGCGCTCGGGGGGATGCCGCCGACGACGCCCATGATGCAGTCGACGTGAAGGGGCGGCTGCAGGACGCCCATGTCGATGAGGGGCTCCAAAGAGCCGACGTGGCCGATGTCGAAGCACTCGTGCTCGGGTTTGATGTTCAAGTCGCGCATCGCCTTGAGCAGTTCGACGATCTCATCGAACGAGTTCTCGAAGACCATCTTGAAGACCCAATCTTTGCGCGAGCGCGAGTACTTGGCGTAGTTCATGGAGCCCATGTTCAGGGCCGCGACTTCGGGCAAACACGCGCGCAGATATTCGACGCGCTTCTCGACGGACACGCCGACGGCGCCGGTCGAGAAGTTGATGATCGCGGCGTCGCCGATCTCGGCGCGGATCGCTTCGGAGATGGCTTTGTAATCTTCGACCTCGAAGCTCGGCGAGCCGTCCGGTTTGCGGGCGTGGATGTGGATCATTGCGCCCCCCTCGTCCACGATCCGGCGCGCCTCGGCGGCGTACTCGGCGGGCGTGTACGGGATCGCCGGGCACTGCTCCCTGTTCGCAAGCACGCCAGAGATGGCGCACGTCAACACCACCGGATCTTCGACGCTCATATTCCCTCCAGCTCACCTTTTGTTGTTCCCGTTGGCGCATGCGCCAACGGCGGAGGCGTGCATGCACGCCTCCGAGGCAGGCCCGCATGCGGGCCTGCCTGCCTCATACCGGCACCACCCCGTGCTTGCGCCACGGCCGCTCGACCTTCTTGCCGGCGGATACCTCCAAGGCCCGGCAGATCGCCGGGCGCGTGTCGCGGGGGTCGATGACGTCGTCGATCAGGTCGTTGCCGGCGGCGATGTACACGTCGAAGGCTTTGCGGAAGCCGGCGATCAGCTCGGCGCGCTTGGCCTCGGGGTCCTCGGCTTCTTCGACGGCCTTGCGGAAGGCGATCTCGACGACCCCCTCGGCGCCCATCACGGAAATCTCGGCGCTAGGCCAGGCGACGATCAGGTCGGGTTCGTAGGCGCGGCCGCACATCACGTAGTAGCCGGCGCCGTAGGCCTTGCGTGTTATGACCGTGATCTTGGGGACGGTGGCGGCGGCGACGGCGTGCAGCATCTTGGCGCCATGCCTGATGATGCCTTCGGCCTCGACCTTCGTGCCGACCATGAAGCCGGGTACGTCCTGGAGGAAGACCAAGGGAATGCCGAAGGCGTCGCAGAGGTTCACGAACCTGGCGGCCTTGTCGGCCGAGTCGTTGTCGAGGATGCCGCCGAGCTGCTTGGGCTGGTTGGCGACGATCCCGGCGGGACGGCCGCCGAAGCGGGCGAAGCAGGTGATGATCGTCTTGGCCCACTGTTTCTTGATGTCGAGGTAGGAGCCGTCGTCGACGATCGCCTCGATGACGTCGTACATGTCATAAGGGTTGCGGTTGGACGGCGGCAGGACGTCGAGCAGGGACTCCTCGCGCCGGTCGATCGGATCTGAGACCGACAGGACGGGCGGCGGGGTCTCGCAGTTGGGGGGCATGTAAGACAGATAGGCCTTGATTTCGGCGATGCAGGTCTCGTCGTCGGGGACCTCCATGTCGCCGACCCCGGACTTGCGGCAGTGCACCCGGGAGCCGCCCAGTTCCTCTTGGGTGACGTCCTCGCCGATAGCGGCCCGGACGAGGTGCGGGCCGGCGAGGGCCATCGAGCCGCGGCCCTTGACCATCGGCACGAAGTCGGCGAGGCCCGGTATGTAGGCGGTACCGGCGGCGCAGGGGCCGAGCAGGGCGGCGACCAACGGGATGACGCCGGACATGATGACCTCCTCGCGGAAGAGGTGGCCGGAGCCGGCGAACATCGCGCCGGCGGCCTCCTGCACGCGCGCGCCGGCCGAGTCCAGGAGCCACACGAACGGGATCCTCTTGGTCAGGGCCAGCTCGCGCAGGCGCGTGACCTTGAACTCGCCGGTCATGCCCATCGAACCGGCCATGACCGTGAAGTCGTAAGCGCAGACCGCGGTCAGGCGGCCGTCGATCTTGCCGTAGCCGGTGATGACGCCGTCGGCGGGCGCATCGACGCCGTCCATCGCGCGCTGCGAGGAGTGCGGGCGCCCATGGATGCCAAGCTCGACCCAGGTGTGCTCGTCCACGAGCAGCGCGATCCGCTCGCGCGCGGTCAGGGCGCCCTTCTCGTGCTGCTTGTCGATCTTGGCCTGGCCGCCCCCAAGCGCGATCTTGGCGCGGCGGGCTTCCAAGTCCTCGACGAGTGGGCGCAGGAGGCTGGTGGTGGCATCGGTGCTCATACATCTCTCCCAACGGGGTGCTGCGCGCGTACGCGCGCGCGCGCGCGGCATACGCTTTTTGAAGACCATGTGGTGCACACCCTCACGGATCGTCCCATCCCCATCAGCGCCCTTTCCAAGCGGGATCGCGCTTCTCGAAGAAGGCCGTGACGCCCTCGACGATGTCCTCGGTCGAGACGGCGAGCGTCAGCTGGGCGCGCAGGTAGTCGAGCGCGTCCTCGAAGGGCATGTCGAGCTGGCGGCGCATCGCTTCCTTGCCGAGCCTCATGATGACCGGCGACTTGGAGGCGAGTTTGGCGGCCCAGTCGGCGACGAGCACGTCCAGCTCGGAGTCGGGAACGACGCGGTTGACGATCCCCGCCGAAAGGGCCTCCCGCGCGGACCAGCGCTCGCCCAGGAGCAGCAGCTCGGAGGCGCGCTTGCGCGGGACGTTGCGGTAGATGAGGGCCATGATCATGAACGGGAACGCGCCGATATTGATCTCGGGCGTGCCGAACGAAGCCTGATCGGAGGCCAAGATCAGATCGCAGGCGAGGGCGATCCCGAAGGCGCCCGCGAGCACGTGGCCGCGGACGGCGCAGATCGTGGGGATCGTCAGGGAGCTGGTCAGCTTGAACAGATCGATGAAGCGCTCGCTGGCGAAGTGCTTGTGTATGAGTGGCGTCTCGCCGGCGAAACCCCCGAGGTTGGCGCCCGATGAGAAGGTGCGCTCGTGCGAGGAGCACAGGACGGCGCAGCGCGCGTCCGGTTCGTCCTCGGCGCGCCTGAACGCCGCGATCAGGCCGTCCAGAAGCTCCGGCGAGAGAGCGTTGCGGGTGGCCGGTTCGTTCAGCGTGATCGTGGCCACGCCGTCCGCGAGGTCATACAGCACAGGCGCCGAGCCCTCGGCGGAGGAGGCGCTGGAGGGCGCGTCCGAGCAGGAGGCGGGGTCGGTCACGCCGGGCATCCTACCCGGCCCGCGCTCAACTGGCCGCTCAGCCAAAGAACCATGTGGCCCTGTAGCCTTCATTCACCGAGGAGAACCGCACCGAAGCCCGGACCCGACCGCCGAACGGGCAAAAAACGAAACGCCACCGACGAAGAACCGACCGTAGAAGCGAGGAGACCCGACATGGCCGCAACCGCCGAGAGCGTGCTGAAGCCTGACCACCAGGCGCAGCGCAAGCACTTCATCTTCACTGACGAGCACGAACAGCTGAGGGAGTCGATCAGGAACTTCGCGACCAAAGAGCTGGCGCCGCACGCCGACGAGTGGGAGGAGACCACCTTCCCTGACTCCGTCTTCACGCGCATGGGCGAGCTTGGTTTTCTTGGCTTGGACAAGCCGGAGGAGTACGGGGGCCAGGGCGGCGACTATTACAGCGCGCTCGTGCTCGCCGAGGAGATCGGGCACGGCAACTGCGGGGGCCTCGCGATGGGAATCGCGGTGCAGACCGACATGGCGATGCCCCCGATCCTCGCGTTCGGCACTGAGGAGCAGAAGCGCGAGTGGGCCGCGCCCGCGATCGCCGGGACGAAGATCCTCTGCCTCGGGATCACCGAGCCCGACGCGGGCTCTGATGTGGCCGGGATCAAGACGAGGGCCGTCAAGGACGGCGACGAATACGTGATCAACGGCTCCAAGACCTACATCACCAACGGCCACCGCGCCGACGTGATCGTGCTCGTTACGAAGACCGACGCCGACGCCGGCTACGACGGCTTCACGCTGTTCCTGGTGCCGATGGACCTCCCCGGAGTAATTCGCGAGCAGAAGCTCAAAAAGATGGGGATGCACGCATCAGACACCGCGCTCTTGGCCTTCCAGGACGTGCGCGTGCCCGAGAGCGCCGTGCTCGGGCAGGTGGGACGGGGCTTCTACCACATCATGTGGGAGCTTCAAGGCGAGCGCCTGATCGGCGCCGCGGGCTCCGTCGCGGGCGCGCAGCGAGTGTTCGACCGCACGCTCGTATACGCCAAAGAGCGCCACGCGTTCGGGCGCCCGATCGGCAACTTCCAGGTGATCAGGCACAAGTTCGCGGAGATGGCCACCAAGCTCGAGACCGCCCGCCAGATGGTCTACATGACGGCGTGGCGCCAGCAGAACGGCGACTACCCTGTGCGCGAGATCTCGATGGCCAAGCTCTACGCCTCCCGCATCGCCTGCGAGGTCGCCGACGAGTGTCTCCAGATCCATGGCGGCGCGGGCTACATGAGGGAGTACGGGATCGAGCGCGCGTGGCGCGATCTGCGTTTGAATCGCATCGGCGCGGGCACGGATGAGATCATGCTCGAGGTGATCGGGCGTTCGTACGGGCTTTGAGCCGGCGATCGGCGATCGGCGCCCGGGCGTCGCTATGAAGCGATGTAAAGGCCCTTGGGTGTGTGACCTTTTTTGATTGCATGCATATGTATTTACTATTTGTGAATACATAGGTAGTTTTCAAAAAAAGACAACAGAACTCCGCTCCTTTACAACCCCTTCACAAGCCACGAAAGGCGTCCTCCTTGCCCCTTCCCCAGCCGCCGTTCAACGACGAGCACGAACAGCTCAGAGAGTCGATCAGGGGCTTCATCGACAGAGAGCTGGCTCCGAACGCCCAGGAGTGGGAGCAAAAGGAATGGTTCCCGAACGAGACCTTCAGGACCCTCGCCGCACAGGGCCTGCTCGGCCTGAAGTACCCGGCCGAGCTGGGCGGCCAGGGGGGCGATTACCTGCACGAGGCGGTCCTCTGCGAGGAGCTGGCACGTGTCGGGTCGGGCGGAACGGCCGCCGGGATCGGCGCGCACGTGAACATCGCGACGCCGCCGATCTGGAAGTTCGGGACCGCGGAGCAAAAGGAGCGTTACCTGAGGCCGGCGATCGCGGGTGAGAAGATCGGCGCGCTGGGCATCACCGAGCCGGGTGCGGGCTCGGACGTGGCGGCGATCACGACCAGGGCCGAGCACGTGGACGGCGGCTGGATCGTCAACGGCGAGAAGACCTACATAACGAACGGCGTCAGGGCCGACTTCATCGTGACGGCGGTAAAGACGAAGAAGACGACCCCGCCCGCCCGCCACCACGACATCTCGTTCTTGATCGTCGACAGGGGCGAGGGCATCGAGTCGGCGAAGCTCAAGAAGCTGGGCTGGGCCGCCTCGGACACGGCGACGATCGCGTTCAAAGACGTGTACGTGCCCGAGGAGAACCTGCTGGGCGAGCTGAACGGGGGCTTCAAGCTGATCATGGCCAACTTCCAGTGGGAGCGTTTGGCGATGGCTTTGGGCGCGGTCGGCGCGATGCGGCTGGCCTGCGAGCGCACTACGGAGTTCGCGCGCGAGCGGACCGCATTCGGCAGGCCGCTGGCCGGCCATCAAACGATCATGCACAAGCTGGCCGACCTGGCCGCAAAGGCGTATCAGGCCAGGTGCGTGACCTACGACGCGCTGCGGCGATTCGTGGCGGGCGAGGAGCCGCTGCGCGAGGTGACGATGGCCAAGCTGTTGACGCAGCGCGCAAGCTACGAGCTGATGGACGAGTGCCTGCAGATCCACGGCGGCGCCGGCTACATGCGTGAGCTGTGGGTCGAGCGCGCCGCCAGAGATGCGCGCCTGGGCCCGATCGGCGGGGGCAGCGACGAGATCATGCGCGAGATCTTGGGCCGGTTGATCTAAGCCGGTTCACACGCCAAAGCGGCGCAAGAATCCGTCCAAACGGGCGGCGATGACTAACGCGGACTGGACACGCGGCCGATTCCAGTCGCGTGAACCGAATAGTCGCAACAGGCATCGCCATCGTTATCGGAATGGCCCTGCCGGTGGGCGCGAGCGCGCACGCCGGCCGTGGGCATGGGCGCGAGAGCGCGAAGGTGACGCACGTGCAACGCAAAGGCGCGCGACGGCATGCCCGCGAGCGTGGCGGCCATTCCCGCGGGGCCAAGCGCCATCGACGTAACCATGGGGTCGCGGGCCGTCACGGACGAAGGCATCACGTGAACGCCCAGCGCGTGCCGGCGCACCGGGCCGATGCCGGCGGGTGCGCGAACACGACTGTCACCCCGGAAGCGGACAACCTGGAAGTCATCCGCGAAGCGACGCTGTGCTTGATCAACCGCGAACGGGTGACGCGCGGGGAGCGGCCGTTGCGGGCGAATGGGAAGCTGGAACGGGCCGCTCGCGGCCACAGCGAAAACATGGTCCAAGAGGGCTACTTCGCCCACGAAAGCCCGTCCGGCAGCACACCTCTGAGCAGGATGCGCTCCGCGCGCTACATCTACAGCTCCAAGCTCGGTTACGAAGTCGGCGAGAACATCGCGTGGGGCACGCTGTGGCTGGCAAGCCCGAAGGCGATCGTCGAAGCGTGGATGGCCTCGCCCGGGCACCGCGAAAACATCCTCGACCCGCACTTCCAGGACACCGGTCTCGGAATCGTGCCCCAGGTACCCGGCGACCTCGGCGAAGGGCAGAGCGGCGCTATGTATACGCAAGACTTCGGCGCACTGACTTCCGCCTGACCGCCATCAAGACGCCGGGCAGCCCGGCACCGATAACCTCCTGGTCCTTTTAGCGCGACAGAACGACAAGGAGATACGAACTATGGGAGTACTCGACGGCAAGTCCGCGATCGTGACGGGCTCTGCTCGGGGGATCGGGCGCGCGACGGCCGAGCTGCTCAGCGAGCAGGGCGCCCAGGTCCTGATCAACGACCTCGACGGCGACGTTGCCAAGCAGGCGGCTGGCGAGATCAAGGGCGAGACGACTGTCTACGCGGGCGACCTGACCAAGCCGGGTGCACCCGAGGAGCTGGTGCAGACGGCGATCGACGCGTTCGGCAAGATCGACATCATCGTCAACAACGCCGGCTACACGATCGACCAGCCGGTCCACAAGATGTCTGACGAGCACTTCCAGGCGATGCTCGACATCCACACGATCGTCCCCTTCCGCGTGATCAGGGCCGCCGCCCCACACCTGCGCGAGCCCGCCAAGAAGGAGCGAGAGGAAGGCAAGGAGGTGTTCCGGAAGATCGTCAACGTGTCATCGACCTCGGGCACGTTCGGAAACGCCGGCCAGGCCAACTACTCCTCCGGCAAGGCCGGCGTCGTGGGCCTGACGAAAACAGTCGCCAAGGAGTGGGGCCAGTTCAAAGTGAACGTCAACGCGGTCGCGTTCGGCTTCATCGACACGCGGCTGACCCAGGCCAAGGTCGACGAGAACACTATGGAGGTCGGCGGCGAGAAAATCCAGCTCGGCATCCCCGAGCAGATGAGGCAGATGGCCTCGATGCTGATCCCCCTCGGCCGGCCGGCCACGCCGGAGGAGGCGGCGGGAGGAGTCTTCTTCTTGTGCTCGCCTTGGTCTAACTACGTGCACGGCCAGACCCTGCACATCACGGGCGGCCTGTTCGGGGGCATGACGGGCTGAGCGTCGTTCCGCGCACCGCGCGACGCTGCCATTCAGGCGGCTTGCGCGGTGCGCAAAATCACTGTTGCGCGAGCGAGCCATAACGCTTACAGTCGATCGGCACGCTCCCAACACAGGAGGCACTGATGGACACGTACGTGATTCTTCGCCGCGACGGCTGGCGCTCTCCAGAGGACCTGCAGGCGGCCGCCGAGCGTTCGAAAAAAGTCGGCGACGAGGAGATGTCAGACGACATCCGCTGGATTCGAAGCTACGTCCTACAGGAGGACGGAGGCTCGGTCGGCACGGTCTGCATCTATCAGGCAAGCAGTCCCGAGGCGATCCGCGAGCACGCCTCGCGTGCTGACCTGCCCGCGGACGAGATCATCGCGGTCGCGGACACGGTCCTCGTCCGCCCCGACCCCGAGCAGGCTTCCGCGTAGACGCTGGTCTGGGCACCAGCACCGCCGTGGACCTCAGCCGCCGCGCAGGTCCAGTTGGCAGCCAGAGAAGTAGGCTCCCGCCGGCGAGGCGAGGTAGGCCGCCAGCGCGGCCGCCTCGCCCGGAGCGGCGTGATCCCCGAGGGCGATCGTTACGACCGTGATGCCGTAACGCGCCCACTCGATCGACAGCGTCCGGGCCAGATTCTCGAGGCCGGCCCGGGCGGCGTCGGCCTCAGGTCCCGCGCCTGGCCTGGGCGCGAGCAAGACGATCCGTCCACCGGCGGGCTCGCCCTCAACGACGTTCAGGAACGCGCCGTTGACGGCCGCTTGCGTGGCCTGCCAAGCGCCTTCGAGACACCCGTCCAGCCCGACGGCCGCGAACAGGGCCTGGCCGTCGATGACGAGTGCATCGAGGCCAGCATCGCCAGCGAGCGTGTCCGGCGTGGCGAGATCGCTGGCACTCGTGCGCCGCATCCGCACATCGGCGCCGAGTCCAGAGCACGTCTCGAAGACGGCCTCGCCGTCAGACCCAACAGCGCCCTCATCGTCCTCGCCGTAGACCGTAACGACGAGGATCGAAACACCAACCAACAGGTCCTGGCGCAGCAGCTCGGCGCCTGGCGCGGACATCGTCGACGAACCCCGAAGGCTCAGGCGACCGCGGGCGGTGGTCCGGGTGGGTTGGTCGTCGGCGAAATCGACTCGTCTGGAATCTCGCCGCGCGCCGAGCCGCCCAGTTCGTAGTAGAGCACGGCGGCCGCAAGGGCTGAGATCGGGGCGGCCAAGATCGAGACGACGACCCTCACGATCAGCCCAATCGCGGTCCCGCCGGAGTCGGCGGCGGCCTCGACGATGCCGCTGACGACGACCACAAGGATCACCATCACGAGGATCACGCCGAACACGTTCCAGCCGTTGCCGCGGACCAGCTCACGGCTGCGCGCCAGCGCGCGCAGACCGCCGGGACGCTCGAGCACGACGATTGGGGCCGCGACCGACCAGATCGTCAGGAGGATCAGGCCCGGGACGATGAGCAGGATGAAGCCGATCGCGATGCCGATGCCGGCGACGATGCCGATGAGGATCAGCTGACCGAGAACTGGCACGACCGCCTGCAGGAGCTGGCCGGCGGTGGCGTCGCGACGACCGTCCTGAACGTCTGAGACAAGCTCGACGACCATGCCCGTGAACAGCATGCTCGCCACCACACTGATCACGACCGCCAGAATCGCGAGGATCGGCGCGGCGGCGATCAGAAGCGTGGTGAGCAGGCCGCTGATCACGAACACGACGCACGCCGCCGGAATCAAGATCGAAACCTGGTCCCCGTAAATCTGGAATGTGCGGCGAATGACCTTGCCGACCTCTACGCGTCTGTTCACGAATCGCTCCTTGATAGCCGGATGGACGGAACCGGACCTGACACGATACGCGTCACCCCCGATGCCGCTCAGGCCACGGCGGCACCGGCGGCCTGGCGCTCGGCACGGCGCCGTTCGCGCGCGCGGCGCAGCGCGCCGCGGCGGCCGTGCTGTTCGAGCCCGACGTACAAAGCTCTGATCTCCTCGAGGATGACGTCGGCGACCGCCTGTTGCTGAGCCCGCGTCGGCTGCTCGACGCGCTCCCACCGGATCGGGTCGCCGTACTGGACCGTGATCTTGGGGAAGCGGAAGCGCTTCCAGTTGCGGATCTTGGAGGAGCCGTAGATCGCGATCGGCACTATCGGAGCGCCCGTCTCGAGGGCAAGGCGCCCGATGCCGGGCTTGGCGGTGTCAGCCATTTTGCCCGAGCGCGAGCGGCCACCCTCGCAGTACATGGTGATCGCACCGCCACGCCCGAGGATCGTCTCGGCGGTGATGAAGGTCTCCTCGTCGCGGGCCCCCCGGCGCACCGGAAAGACCCCGCCGGGGCTGTAGATGTAGCGCATCGGGAACGAGAACAGCTGCGACTTGGCCATGAACCTGACCTTGCGCCTGATGTAGCAGCCCATCAGGAAGTGGTCCATGAACGAGAAGTGGTTGGGCGCGAGGATGACCGGGCCCCGGCCGGGCACCTTCTCGGAGGAGATCGAGCGCACGCGTAGCAACGTGTACGCGTACAGCGAGGTGATCAGGCGCGTGGCCTCGTAGACCCAGTTCGGTTCGCGGGTCCGCGCGCGCTCGTGGAAACGGTCGAAGAACTCCTTCGGCCGCGGATCGGCATAGACCTGTTCGCGCATCGGTGCGAGATCGCTCATCTGTGCGGGAGTACGCCTGACGACTCCGGAGGTTACGCGGGCGTCCGCGTGCGCGCGAGCGCATCGGCCCAGCCCGCCAGCAGCGACGCGCGCTCATCTGAGCCCATCCTTGGCTCATAAGATGCGCGCTCGCGCCGTTGCGAGGCCAGGTCGGAGATCGTGGAAAGGCCGGCGCCGACGCCCGCCAGATAGGCGGCGCCAAGCGCGGTCGTCTCGGCGATTTCGTGTACGACGACCGGGATGCCGAGCACGTCGGCCTGGAATTGCATCAACCAGGCGTTGGCGGTCGCTCCGCCGTCGACGCGCAACTCCTCGAAGGGCCGGCCGCTCGCGGCCTCCATCGCGCGGACCGCGTCGTGGGTCTGGTAGGCGATCGCCTCGAGCGTCGCGCGCGCGAGGTGCGCGCGCGTGGCGCCCCTCGTCAGGCCGGTGATCGTGCCGCGCGCGCCGGGATCCCAGTATGGCGATCCGAGACCGGTGAGCGCGGGCACGAAGTAGACCCCGTCGTTGCCTGCCAGCGACGCGGCCAGGGTTTCTGTCTGGCTGGCGTCGTCGATGATGTTCAAGCCGTCGCGCAGCCATTGCACGGCGGCGCCGGTGACGAAGATCGAGGCCTCCAGGGCGTAGGTCGTGGCGAGGGCGGGCGGGGATCCGATCTGCCAGGCGACGGTCGCCAAGAGCCCGGGGGGTGGGCGTTCGGGCGGGCGCGGGCCGGCGTTGAGGAGCACGAACGAGCCTGTGCCGTACGTGTTCTTGCCGAGGCCGGGCTCGACGCAGGCCTGGCCGAACAGCGCGGCCTGCTGATCGCCGGCGATCCCGGTGAGCGGGACGGCGTGGCCGTGCAGCGCCTCGGCCTTCGTGTCGGCGAGGACGCCGGCGCTTGGCACCACGCGCGGCAGCGATTGCTCGGGGATCTCGAACAGCTCGAGCAGGTCCGGGTCCCAGCGGGAAGCCGCGATGTCGAAGAGCATTGTGCGAGAGGCGTTGGAGGCGTCGGTGACGTGCTCGCCGGTCAGCTTGTAGGCCAGCCAGGCGTCGACCGTTCCGAACACGGCGCCGCCGGCGCGCGCGCGCTCGCGCAGACCGGGAACGTTGCTCAGCAGCCACTCGATCTTGGTGGCCGAGAAGTAAGGGTCGAGCACGAGGCCGGTGCGCGCGCGCACGAGCGGCTCGTGGCCGGCCGCTCGCAGCTCGGCGCAACGGCCGGCCGTCCGACGGTCTTGCCAGACGATCGCGCGATGCAGAGGCTCGCCGGTAAAAGGGTCCCAGACACAGACCGTCTCACGCTGGCCGGTGATCCCGACCGCCCGCAGATCACCAAGGCGCACGCCGGCGTCTTCGAGCGCCTGGCCTGCCGTGGCGTGAGTGGACCGCCAGATCTCTGCGGCATCGTGCTCGACCCAGCCGGGCTCCGGGAAATGTTGGGGCAGCTCGCGGTAGGCGCGCCCGATCGGCTCGAAGCGCTCGTCGAAGACGATGCAGGTGGTGCCGGTCGTGCCCTGATCGATCGCGAGGATCATCGCCGAGGCGAGCCTACCGGCGCGCGACGTAGACCCGCACGAAGCTTGCGAGCTGCCGGGCTCGGTGAAGGAAGCCGGCGAGTTGGCGACCGGTTGGCCTGTGCTTGACGGGAAGCTCGACCTCGGTCACGTTATGACCTGCCCTGACGGCGTCGATCGTCATGCCGATCTCCATGCCGTAGCCGCTCGCGAACGGGACCACATCGTCGAGCACAGCCATTCGCATAGCCCGCTGACCGGACAAAGGCGCTCTTAGGGTGAGCCCGCAACGCCTGCGGACAGCCCAGCGGGCGAACGTGAGCGCCAGGCCGAGCCCGCCCCCTTCACGGGTCGAGAAAGCGGCGATCGCGAGGTCGGTCTCGCCCTTGCGGACCGCGTCCACGAGGGGGTCCAGCTCGCGGGCCGACTCGCCGAGGTCGCCGTCGCAGAGCACGAGCACAGGCTCGGCTCCGGACTCGGGGATGCGCGCGGATGAGTCTTTCCAGTCGGCCGACCGATCGAAGATCGGCCAGCGCGCGCGCGCGTACGCACGCGCGGCACCTTCGTTTTTAGAACCCGACCCAGCAAACGCCGCCGCGACCCCGAGCGTCATCGCCTGGCCCTTGCCGCCCCGGCGCCGGCCGGCTCGGCCGACGCCGCCGACCACGCGGGCACCCGCCGCTCCGGCGATGGCTGCGGTGGCATCGGTCGAGCGATCGTCGGCGACCAAGACGTTCGCGCCCGGGAAGGCTTCGGCCAGTCCGGCGAGGGTCGCGGCGATGCGATCGGCCTCGTCGCGAGCGGCCACGACCACGAAGACTCCGGACCGCCTGTATTGTGCGGCACCGTTATCTGGCAAGTCCATAGCTGGAGGTCGAGTTAGTGGTCGAGGTCGAGGCCCACATAACGGGCACGGTATGGAAAATCGAGTGCACGGTAGGAGATGAGATCGAGGAGGGCGACACGGTCGCGATCCTGGAGTCGATGAAGATGGAGATGCCGGTCGAAGCCGAAGACTCCGGCACCGTGACCGAGATCCGCTGCGAGGAGGGCCAGGCGGTCAACGAGGGCGACACCTTGGTCGTTCTGGAGTAGCGCGGGACTTGATGACCGAAACCCGCGAGCTGGCTGGCGGCAAGCTGCTCGTCGACGAGCCCGCGAGCGGCGTTCTGCGGCTGACGATCTCGAACCCCGAGAAGCGTAATGCGCTGGATCACCCGATCCTCGACGCGATTACGACCACTCTGCGCGAACACGCCGACCCCGGTGGCCAAGCTCTCTGCATGGTCGTTACCGGAGCCCACGGGATGTTCTCGGCCGGCTACGACATCGGCGAGATCCCGGAGGGCGAGTTCGAGGAGCGCGCCGAGCGCCTGGTGGCGCACCCTTTCACCGAAGCGATCGACGCGCTCGAGGCCTTCCCGTGGCCGACCTTGGCCGCCCTGCCGGGCCATACGATCGGCGGCGGCCTGGAGCTGGCCTTGGCGTGCGACATGAGGGTCGCCAAGGCCGACATCAAGCTGGGCATGCCGCCGGCCAAACTCGGCCTTGTCTACTCGCATACGGGGCTGCGGCGGTTCATCGACGCGATCGGCGCGACGCGCACGCGCGAGCTGTTCCTGCTCGGCGAGTACATCGACACTCAGACGGCGCTCGACTGGGGCCTCGTGAACCGCGTCGCCGAGCAGGCCGACCTCGAGAGCGAGTCGCTGCGGCTGGCCGGCACCTTGGCGGGCAACGCGCCGCTATCGCAGCTCGGCAACAAGCGCGTGATCGCGGCCCTGTTGAAGGCCGAGAGCGAGCTGGACCCGGCTATCGAAGAGGAGCTGATCGAGCTGCGGCGAGCCTCGTTCGCGTCCAGAGACATGCGCGAGGGTGTGAAGGCCTTCGCCGAAAAGCGCCCGCCGAAGTGGCGAAACGAATAGTGTCCGCTTCGGACCCTAACGTGAGCACATGCCGCCGCTGATAACCAAAGCGCAGGCGCTGGAACTCGGAGAGATCGAGGATCACGCCGCGATCGAAGCGCTCGTCGAGCGTGCCTGGGCGGCACGGGTGGAGCGGTTCGAGGACTCGACCGACATGTGCTCCTTGGTCAACGCCAAGTCGGGGGGCTGCGCCGAGGACTGCGGCTTCTGCGCCCAGTCGCGATTCGCGGAGGCCGAAACGCCGATGCACGCGATGATGAGCCCCGAGCAGATCCTCGAACACGCAAAGGCGGCGGAAGCCGCTGGGGCACACCGCTTCTGCATGGTGACTCAAGGCCAGGGACTGTCCAAGCGCGACTTCGAACACATCTTGGAGGGTGCGCGGATGGTCGCCGAGCACACCAACCTCAAGCGCTGCGCCTCGATCGGGCACATGTCGCCGGCGCGGGCCAAGGCCTTGAAGGAAGCTGGCATCCAGCGGGTCCACCACAACGTCGAGACGGCGGAGAGCTACTACGACGAGGTCTCTACGACAGTTCGTTACGAGGGTCGCATCAGGACGATCGACGCGGTCCGCGAGGCCGGTCTCGAGACCTGCGTCGGCGGCATCCTGAACCTGGGCGAGACCAGAAAGCAGCGCGCGGAGATGGCCTTCGAGCTGGCCGCGATCGACCCGACCAGCGTGCCGATCAACCTCTTGAACCCGAGACCCGGCACCAAGTTCGGCGACCGCGAGCCGATCGACCCGTGGGAGGCGGTCAAGTGGATCGCGATCTTCAGGCTGATCCTGCCGGAAGCGCTGTTCAGGCTGTGCGGCGGGCGCGTCGAGAACCTGGGCGAGCTGCAGCCCCTGGCGGTGAAGGCCGGGCTGAACGGCGTGATGATGGGCAACTTCTTGACGACGCTCGGCTCAGAGCCAGAGCAGGACAGGCACATGTTTGAAGAACTCGGCCTGAACGTTGGCCGCCAGCCCGACAACGGCGCCAACCCGAGACCCGACAACAGGTCGGGCTGGCTGTCAGGCGAAACGCCCGACGTCGTGCAGGAGCTGCTGGGCGAGACTCGGCCCGCGGGGTTCGAGGTGCACCTGTGGGATCCGTCGACACAGCTGAGGTTCAAGCCCAAGCGCTCGGTTCCCCCGCGGCCCGATGGCGCCGCCAACAAGGTGCCGGTCGGCTGAGATGAACGAGATCGAGCAGCGGCTGGCCGAGATCGAGCAACTCGGGCTGACCAGGCGTCTGCGCACCGTGAGCGGCCCGCAGGGCGCCCACATAGAGCTCGACGGCAAAGAGGTCGTGCTGCTGTGCTCGAACAACTATCTGGGCTTCGCCGACCACCCGCGCGTGCGCGAGGCGGCCGCCGACGCGGCGATGCGCTGGGGCGTCGGCGCCGGGGCGTCGCGTTTGGTGTCGGGCACGATGACGATCCATCGCCGCTTGGAGCAGCGCCTGGCGGCATTCGAGCGCAGCGAGGCCTGCGTGCTGTTCGGCTCGGGCTATCTGGCCAACGCGGGCGCGATCGGGGCGCTGGCGGGTCGCGGCGACACGATCTTCTCGGATCAGCTGAACCACGCCTCGATCGTCGACGGCTGCAGGTGCTCGCGCAGCGAAGTGATCGTTTACAGGCACCGCGACGTCGACCATCTCGACTGGCTGATGCGCAGGCACGGCGGCAGCGGACGCTGGACGATCGTCACCGACTCGGTGTTCTCGATGGACGGCGACATCGCCCCGCTGCCGGAGATCGTCGAGCTTGCGCGCAAATACGGGGCGAGCACGATCGTCGACGAGGCCCACGCCACCGGCGCCCGCGGGCCGGGCGGGCGCGGCGCCGTCGCCGAGGCGGGCCTGGAGGGAGAGATCGACGTGGTCGTCGGCACGCTCGGCAAGGCACTCGGCTCTTATGGCGCATACGTGTGCGCGAATGCAAAGACGATCGAGTACATGGTCAACACGGCCAGGCCCTTGATCTTCTCGACCGCCCCCTCTCCCCCGGCGATCGCGGGCGCGTTGGCGGCCTTGGAGCTGCTCGAAGAGAAGCCGCACCGTATCCAGAGACTGCGCTCCAACGCCAAGGTCCTGAGGCGCGCGCTTGCAGCCGAAGGCCTTCAGGCGGCGGACACGGAGATGCACATCGTCCCGGTGATCGTCGGTGAGGCGGCGACGGCCAGCGACCTCTGCGACGGAGTCCTGGAGCGCGGGGTATTCGCCCAGGCGATCCGTCCGCCGACGGTCGCTGCGGGCAGCTCGCGACTGCGACTGTCCGTGATGGCCACCCACACCGCCCAGGAGCTGAGCGACGCGGCCCGGGCGATCGGCGAGGCCGCTCGCGAGCTGGGCTTGGTGGAGTCGACCGATGGGCTCACCCAGGCCGTAACGGGGTCCGAGGCGGCTGCACGCGAGACGGGCCTGCGCGACGCCGCCTGAACTGGCGTGCGCGGCCTGTTCGTTACCGGTACGGGCACGGGCGTCGGCAAGACCGTCCTGAGCGCGTCGCTGATCGCCGCCATGGCCGCGGCCGGCGAGCGGGTCCAGGCACACAAGCCGGTCGTCACGGGGCTCGACGAGCGGCCGGAACCGGGCGCCTGGCCACCGGACCACGAGCTGCTGGCGCGCGTCGCGGGGATGACCGCCGAGGAGGTCGCGCCGCTTCGTTACGGCCCGCCGGTCTCGCCCCACCTGGCGGCCCGGCTCGCGGGCGCGGCGATCGACCCGGATGGTTTGGTCGCGCGCGCGCTGGCTGCCGGCGAGCGGGCGGCGGGCGAGTCCAGTGCCGCGGTCGTAATCGAGGGCGTCGGGGGTCTGCTGGTGCCTTTGACAGACGACGACTTCACCGTGCGCGACCTAGCCGTCGCGCTCGGCCTGCCTCTCCTGATCGCCGCTGAGCCCGGACTCGGCACGATCAATCACACGCTGCTCACGATCGAGGCGGCCAGGGCGGCCGAGCTGGATGTCCGGGCGGTTGTACTGACGCCTTGGCCTGAGGCACCTGGAGAGCTGGAGCGTTGCAATCGCGACACGATCTCACGGCTCGGCGATGTCGAGGTCGCGTGCCTGGGCCGCGTCGCAGAGCCAAGCAGGGCCGAGCTGGCGCGGGCCGGCAAAGCGATTGCCTGGCAGCGATGGATGCCCGGCTGAGAGTTTCAAAAGAAGAGGGGTCCAGTCTCCCGGACCCCTCTGAGGCACCCGATGACGACGGGCACGCTAACCGCTTCAGAGTCTAGCGAACCGTTATACAAAGCCCTGTCCTTATTGCCCGGCCGCGGCCACCATCGCCCCCGTCACCCGCGCCAGATCGTTCTCGCCGATGATGTAAGGCGGCATCGCATAGATCAGATCGCGGAACGGCCGCAGCCAAACGCCGTGCTCGACCGCGACGGCCGTCGCGGCGGGAACGTCTACCTGATCGGTGAGCTGGATTACCCCGATCGCGCCAAGCACGCGTACGTCGCGGACACCAGGCAGCTCCCGAGCCGCCTCCAAACCGGTGCGCAGGCTCGACTCGATCCCCGTCACGCGCTCGCGCCAACCGCCCACGCCAGCCAAGAGCCCGAGCGAGGCGACGGCGACCGCGCAGGCCAGCGGGTTCGCCATGAACGTAGGCCCGTGCATCAAACCTTTTCCCTCGCCCGCGGAGATGACCTCCGCGACGTTGCGCGTGCAGAGGGTCGCGGCGAGCGTCGCATAGCCGCCGGTGAGCGCCTTGCCGACGCACATCACATCTGGGACGACGCTGGCGTGCGAGCAGGCGAACAACTCGCCGGTGCGTCCGAAGCCGGTAGCGATCTCATCCAAGACGAGCAGCAGTCCGTGTTCGTCGCACAGCTCTCGCAGCAGCGTCACGCACTCGGGGGAGTAGATCCACATGCCGCCGGCGCCCTGAACGACGGGCTCGACGACGATCGCCGCCAGCTCGTCAGCGTGCGCGGCGACGAGATCGCGCACATGTTCAGCCCAGCGCTCGTCAAGGCCGGCGTCGAAGCCGCCAGGCGGACGGTCGGCGAAGACGTGGTCGGCGAGCACGCCTTTGAACAGGTGGTGCATCCCGCTGACCGGGTCGCAGAGGGCCATCGCGCCGAACGTGTCGCCGTGATAGCCGCCGCGCACGGTCAGAAGCCGCGAACGCCCAGCATTGCCGCGGGCCCGCTGGTATTGGAGCGCCAACTTGATCGCGACCTCGACGGAGACCGACCCGGAGTCGGCGAGAAACACACGCTCCAAACCGGGCGGCGCAAGCTCGACCAAGCGCTCGACCAGCGCGATCGCGGGCTCGTGCGTCAGGCCGCCGAACATGACGTGGGCCATCTGATCGAGCTGTGCGCGTACGGCCTCGTCGAGGACCGGATGACTGTAACCGTGGATCGCGCACCACCACGAGGCCATCCCGTCGATCAGCTCACGCCCGTCGGCCAAACGCAAGCGCACACCCTGCGCTGAAACGACCGGCAGCACGGCCGGAGGCCCGGCGGGCAGGCCGCCGTAGGGATGCCAGACGCGCTCCCTGTCGAGCGCCAGCAAGGTGTCCCAGTCAGCGCGCTCGCCGGTCACGAGCGTGTTCGATTGCGAGAGCGTCCCAGGGTGCCGATAAGCAAGCCAGACAAGGACGCAGGGAGCGAAGTGTGCTTCAGCACATGAGCGACCGAGGACGCAGTATGGCGCCGCTTAGCGGTGCCCTGGGTTAGTCCTCGTAGAGGACGAAGTCCCGCTTGCGGGCTCCGCAGACCGGACAGAACCAGGTGTCGGGGATGTCCTCGAAGGAGGTCCCGACCGGAATGCCGCCGTCGGGGTCGCCTTCCTCGGGATCGTAGATGTAGCCGCAGGACTCGCAGATCCAGCGCTGTAGGGTGGTGGTCGCGTTCATGGCGGAAACATTATCGCCCCCGACACGCCCAGGTAGGTAGGGTCAACCGCGTGACGACCACCTCCTCAGAGGGTCAAGGAACGCCGCCGGCCCAAGATCGCCCGGCACCGGGCGAGGCCCTGAACCTGGGTGCCACGACCACGCCGCGCCAAGCCGCGACGCTGATCCTGTTGCGCGACGACGCTGGCCAGCTGGAGGTGCTGCTCGTCAAGCGCAACCCCGAAGCGCGGTTCATGGGCGGCGTCTGGGTGTTCCCCGGCGGGGCCGTCGATGTCGGCGACGGGACCGCGAGCGAGGACTCCTCGGACGCACGCGACGAGGACGCTGGCGCATGTGATTCGCACCGCGTGGCGGCAGTCCGCGAGCTGCGCGAGGAGGCCGGGATCGAGATCGAGGACCCACGCGCATTGGTCGCCTTCTCGCGCTGGATAACTCCGGCGGCGGTCAAGGTCCGCTACGACACTCATTTCTTCTTGGCTGCGTCGCCGCCCGGCCAGGAGCCGGAGGTCGACGGGAGCGAGTGCGTTGCATGGGGCTGGTTCTCGCCGGCGTCCGCATTGGAAGCCCACGAGAACGGCGAGATCGCGCTCGTGTTCCCGACGATCGCCCACCTGAGCAGGCTTGCGCCTTTTGCGTCGACCGAGGCGGTGTTGGCACACGCCAGAGGCCTCACGATCGAGCCGGTCCTGCCGAAGGTGGTCCTCGAGGGAGACTCGGCCCGGGTGCTGCTGCCGGGCGACCCCGGCTATTGAGCCCAGCCGGCGCTGTCGCTTACGAGCCCTGCTGTGCCGCGATGATGTGGGTGACGGCGTTGATCAGGGCAAGATGGGTAAAGGCTTGGGGGTAGTTGCCGAGGTGGCGACCGCTCGAGGACTCCAGCTCCTCGCCGTACAGTCCCAGCGGCGAGGCGTATCCGATCAGACGCTCGCACAGGCGCTCGGCCTCGCGGCTCTGACCGATCTCCGAAAGAGCTGAGACCATCCAGAAGGAGCAAATCAGGAAAGTGCCCTCCTCGCCGCTCTGGCCGTCATCGGTCTCGTCTGTCCGGTAGCGCAGGACCAGGCCGTTCTCGGTCAGCTCCTCACGGATCGCGTTGACGGTGGCACAAACGCGTTCGTCGTCGGGCGGCAGGAAACGAACGAGCCCGACCAGCAGGTTGGAGGCATCAAGCGCGTCGGTGTCGTAATGCTGGCGGAACACCCCTCTGCCATCCACGCCACGGTCGAGGATCTCGGCTCTGATCTCGTCGGCCAGGGCCTGCCAGCGACGGGCATGTTCGTCCTCGCCGCGCCGTTCGGCAAGGCGCGCGCCGCGATCCATCGCGACCCAGCACATCAGCTTGGAGCTGACGTAATGTTTGGGCTCCCCGCGGGCCTCCCAGATCCCCTGGTCGGGTTCGCGCCAGACGCGGGCGGCGCAATGGACCTGGTCGATCAGGACCGGCCAAAGCCGCTCGGGGATGTGGTCGCGTTGCTTGGAGTGCAGGTAAACGGAGTCGAGCACCGCGCCGTAGACGTCGTTCTGGCGCTGCTCAAAAGCGCCGTTACCGACTCGCACCGGGCGGGCACCCTCGTACCCCTTGAGATGGTCGAGCGTCGACTCGACCAGGTCCTTGCGGCCGTCGATCCCGTACATGATCTGCAGCGAGCCATCCTCGTTGCGCTGCAGATCAGCCAGGTATTGGACGAAATCGTCGGCCTCCCAGTCCAAGCCGAGCGCGTGCAGGCCCCACAACGTGAACGAGGCGTCGCGCATCCAGCAGTAGCGATAGTCCCAGTTGCGTTCTCCGCGCGGGGTCTCGGGCAGCGAGGTGGTGGGCGCCGCCACCAGCGCCCCCGTCGGCATGAATGTCAGACCCTTCAGCGCCAGGGCCGAGCGCTGCAAGTGCTGACGCCAGGGATGGTCCGGGTAGGTGCCTTCGGCCAGCCAGGTCCGCCAGAAGTGGCTCGTGCGGTCGAGCAGATCCTTGGCTTCCTCGGCCGTGCGCGGACCGCCGAGCGCTTCGGTCCAGGACAGAGCGCAGAAACGCCGCTCGCCTTCGACCATGGTGTGGCGGGCGTGCACGCGATTGCCCTCGATGCCCATGCGCATGTCGCTGTAGAGCCGGAACGCGGGGTTCGCGCGGCCGCCGCCATTCAAACCGTGATCGCCATCCCGGCCATCTCCCTCACCGCGATCCCCAACCTCGCCTCCCTCCGCGTCAAGGGCATAGCCGCCATCCACACCGGTATCGACGGGGCTCCAACGCGGGGGCGTGGCGCCGTAGTCGAGCATCGGCTCGCAGAGCAGCTCGAGCTGGACCTGGCCCTGCACGCATTCGACCCAGCGCACGAGCAGGTGATCGGCGTCGAAGTCGGTCGGGGCGCGAGTGTGGCTGGAACCATGCTTGTTGTCGTGCCACTGTCCGATCGTCAGGCCGTCGAGGACTCGCAGCCAGCCCTGCGGCGTCATCCAGGTGGTCTCGATCAGGTTGGTGCCAGGTATATAGCGCCGCCCGATCGGCACGTAGACGCCATATGGGCCGACCCGGAACGCGCCGGCGCCACGATCGAGCATCGCGCCGAACGCCGACGGCGAGTCGAAATGGGGCATGCACATCCACTCGATCGACCCGTCCGAGGCCACAAGCGCGCCGGTATGGCAGTCCGACAGGAAGCCGTAGTCCGCGATCCCCGGGAAAGGCGAGCTTGCGGCGGCCGCGCCTTCGACGGCACCGGTACCCCCGACGAGGCCGGCGCCCGCAAGCCCACCCCGCCCGACGCCCACCGCTGGGGCCCCGGGCCCGGCACGCGGCGGCGGCGCGGAGGAGGACCCGGCGTCGGGCGTGCTCACCAGTCGAAGCTGTCGAACGTCGGGCGCTGAACGCCTTCGGGCAGGACGTGCTCGTCATACATCTTGTCGAGGTGAGCGGCCAGCGTGACGCTGGCCAAAGGTCGCATCGACTCCGAGACCTCGGGCCAGACGGCGTCCAGCAGCTCGTGTTCGGTGCGCAGGCCCTTGTTGAGCGCATACATCAGCGAGTGCTCGCGGTCGAGGCGGTGATTTATGTATTCCTCGAGCTTCTCGTACGCGTCCCAGACAATGGAGCCGTGACCGGGGCAGAGCACGTTGAAGTCGTCCCGTATGCGCAGCCTGGTGAGGGCGAGCATGTAGTCGGACATGGAGCCCGGGTGAGGGGCGATGTAGACGCTGCCCTCACCGAGCACGGCGTCTCCGGTGAAGCAGGCGCCGTCGGCGATCAAAGCGAAATGGTCGACCGAATGGCCCGAGGTCGCCACGGGCTGGAACGGCCCGAAGCGAGCGCCCTCGCGGAGCCTGACCTCCACGTCTCCGCGCCCCGCCGCAACCGGCACGGGGTAGCGGGCCAAGAGTTCGGGCAGCGCCTGGGTGTGATCCTCGTGGTCGTGGGTCAGAGCGACCCCGCCAAGCCCGCCGCGGCTGTCGATCGCGGCACAGAGGCGCTCAAAATGCGAATCGATCAGCGGACCGGGATCGACTACCCAAGCCGGCCTGCGGCTGACGACCCAGGTGTTTGTGCCAGATAGCGTAAACACGCTTGGGTTCGGGGCACGCAGGCGCAAGATGTCGTAGTTCTTCAGCAGGTCTGCGTCTGAACCGGACTCTGGCGTGAGCTTGGCGTCGAGATCGGTCAGGAACTGATCGCTCACGCTTGCGACGTTAGCCGACCGGCCGGCCCCATGCCGGCTGGTCGGTGTCTCAGACGGTCGCGCAGCGCTTGGCTTCGCGGCGTTCGGCCGGCACCTTTACGACGTCCCAGCACAGCCCGAGGGCGGCCATCGCTCCGATCACGAGCGCCGAGAGGTCTGGCTGGCGCCAGCTCAAGCCATGACTGGCTGAAGTTGGGAACGCGTGATGGTTGTTGTGCCATGCCTCCCCCAAGGTGGGCAGCGCCAGCCACAGCAGGTTGCGCGACTCGTCGCCGGTCGTGTAGTCGCGGCGACCGAAGAAGTGGCAGAGCGAGTTGATCGAGTAGGTCATGTGGTGCAGTACGAGCATGCGCACGGCCCCGCCCCACAGCAGGCCGGTGAGCCCGGCGCGCAGCGAGCCGCCGATCGCGTAGCCGAGACCGAAAGCGGCGGCCAGGCCGGCGAACGTCCACAGCAGGAATGTGCGATCGACGAACGACACGACGGGATCGGAGACCAGGTCGGGCGCGTAACGCTCGCGCGAGCCGCGCTGCGTGTGTATGAAAAGCCAGCCGACGTGCGCGTGAACGAGCCCCCGCAGCGCGCCGCGCCAACCTACGCCGTGATCGACGTGGGGGCTATGGGGGTCGCCCTGGCGATCGGAGAAGGCATGGTGCTTGCGATGGTCTGCCACCCAGGAGATGACCGGTCCCTCGATCGCCGCCGACCCGAGCGCGGCCAGGACACCGCGCAACGCACGCGAGGTCTTGAAGCTGCGATGCGTGAACAGCCTGTGGAAGCCGACCGTGATGCCGAGGCCGGTCAGCAGGTACATGATCGCGAACACCGCCAGGTCCGACGGATGCAATAGGCCATCCCACAGCTGCCAGGCGACGAAACCGAGCGCGGCGATCGGCGCGATCGTCACGATGCCCGTGATCACACGGTCACGCGTCTCATTGGAGACGGGTTGAATGTCGTCTGGCCCGGGCCGGTCTACATCGTGGCCGCCGGGAGGGCTGTGATCGTTCATCTCACTCGCCGACAAATTTACCAGCGCAAGGAGCGGACCGCTTAAGGGACCCTAACCGCCTCAGATCTCGATCTCGCTTAGGCTGCGCTCCCATGCAAGCCCTCCTCGCACGCCCAGCGCCGCTGCGCCGCGAGCTTGCCAGGGCCCTGCCCGCGCGCCCGTTCGCGGTGCGCTTCTGGGATGGCTCGGAACTGGCGCCGACCATGCCCGGGGGACCAGTGTTCACGGTGCGCTCGCCCTTGGCGGTCGCGCACCTGCTGCGCGCTCCCGGGCAGCTCGGTCTCGGCCGTGCGTACGCCGCGGGGGAGCTTGAAGCCGACGACCTCGACCGCGTGATCGAACTCCTGGACACGTTCCAGGCGCCGGTGATCGACAGGGCCACGCGCGCGCGGCTGGCGGTCGCGGCGGCGCGCGCGTGCGGGCTGACACCGCCGCCGCGGGTGCCCGCGAGCGAGCTGCGGCCACGCGGACGCAGACACAGTCGCGAGCGCGACGCGCGCGCGGTCAGGCACCACTACGACGTCTCCAACGAGTTCTTTGGGTTGTTCCTCGACGAGTCGATGACCTACAGCTGCGCGCTGTTCTCACGTGGGGCGAGCACCCTGGAGGAGGCCCAGACCGCCAAGCGCGAGCTGGTCTGCAAAAAGCTGAAACTTTGTGAGGGCGAGCGATTGCTCGACGTCGGCTGCGGCTGGGGCAGCTTCGTGATCCAAGCCGCCCGCGACTATGGCGTCCAGGCGCTCGGCATTACGCTATCTCCCGCTCAGGCCGAGCTTGCGCGCGCGCGCGTGGTCGCGGCGGGCGTCCAGGACAGGGTCGAGATCAGGTTGGGCGACTATCGCGACCTCGCCTCAGGCGGGCCCGACGTAGCCGCTTCCAACGGGGCGGGCGCTCTTGGCGTTGAGCGCTTCGACGCGATCGCGTCGATCGGCATGGTCGAGCATGTGGGCTCCTCCAAAATCGACGCCTACGCGCAGGTCCTGGCCGGGCTGCTGGCGCCCGGCGGGCGACTCCTGAACCATGGCATCGCCCGGTTGCGTCACGGCGACCCCGAGGCCGGGGCGTTCTCCGAGCGCTATGTCTTCCCGGACGCGGCACCGCTGCACCTGTCGCGGATCCAGCTAGCCCTCGAGCGTGCCGGCTTCGTGACCGATCACGTCGAGGGCCTTGCCCAGGACTACGTCGACACGCTGTCGGCCTGGATCGACCGCCTGGACGCCAACCGCGAGCAGGCCGAGCGCCTGGCCGGCGGCGAGCGCCTGCGGGTCTGGCGGCTCTACCTGAGGGCCGCCCGCCACGGCTTTGCGACCGGTTTCACCGGCATTTATCAGGTGCTCGGGCACCGGGCCTGATCGGCCGCAGCGACCAGCGCCCGGCAGGCCCAGGACCGTGCGTCCAGCTCACAAAGCCTCTCTCTGGGTCGAGGAGCAAGCCTGACAAGGATGCAGTGAGTGAAGTGTGCTTCGCACATGAACGAGCGAAGACACAGTCAGGCGCCGCTCATCGGCCCAGAGAGGCCATGACGTGCTTGATCACCGTGTAGTCCTCTAGCGAGTACACGCTCAGGTCCTTACCGTAACCGGAGTCGCGGAAGCCGCCGTGGGGCATCTCGGAGACCAAAGGAATGTGGTCGTTTATCCAGACACAACCGAAGCGCAGGGCCTTGGAGACGCGCAGGGCCCTGCCGACGTCGCGCGTCCAGACCGATGAGGCCAGGCCGTAGCGGGTCCCGTTGGCCCACTCGATCGCCTGGGCCTCGCCGGAATAACGCTGGACGGTGATGACCGGGCCGAATATCTCGCGCTGGATCAGCTCGTCCTCTTGCTCGACCCCGGCGATGACGGTCGGCTGCAGGTAGAAGCCGGGCCGCTCGGGCGCAAGACCGCCGGTGACGATCTCGGCGTGCTCGGGCCGGCGCTGCAAAAAGCCCTCGACGCGCTCGCGCTGTTTGGCCGAATTGACGGGGCCGAGGTCGGTCTCCGGGGCGAGCGTATCGCCAAGCACGAGGCTTTGGGCCTGCTCGGCCAAGCCGGAGACGACGTCGTCGTAGACCGAGGCGCCCGCCAGCACTCTCGTCGCGGCGGTGCAGTCCTGGCCGGCGTTGTAATAGCCGGTCCCGGCGATCGTCTGCAGGGCTCCCTCGAGATCCACATCGTCGAAGATGATCACCGGCGCCTTGCCGCCCAGCTCTAGGTGGACCCGCTTGAGCGTGTTGGCGGCGGTCCTGGCGATGTGCTTGCCGGTCTCGACCGAGCCCGTCAGGGAGACCATGTCGACGTCTCGGTGTTCGATCAGGGCCTGGCCGGTCGGTTCGCCGTGGCCGGTGATCACGTTCAGGACGCCCGGCGGCAGGATGTCGGCGGCGAGCTGGGCGAAGCGGACGGTCGTGACCGGGGTCGTCTCGGCCGGTTTGAGTACGACTGTGTTGCCGGCCGCGAGGGCCGGCCCGATCTTCCAGATCGCCATCATCAACGGGTAGTTCCAGGGTGTGATCTGACCGATCACGCCAACGGCCTCGCGCCTGGTAAACGACGTGTAGCCGGTCATGTACTCGCCGGCGGCGCGGCCCTCCAGACAGCGCGCGGCACCCGCGAAGAAGCGCAGGTTGTCGGCCATCACCGGCAGCTCGTCGTTCGTGACGGCCGCGATCGGCTTGCCCGCGTTGAGCGCCTCCAGGCGGGCGATCTCGGAGGCGTGCTCTTCGACGAGATCGGCCAGCGCGAGTAGCGCCTGAGCCCGTTCGGCTGGTGTCGTGTTCGACCAGGCTCCGAACGCGTCCTTGGCGGCCGCGACAGCGCGATCGACATCGGTGGGCGTCGATCGTGGCGCCGTCACGAGCGTCTCTCCGGTGGCCGGGTTCAAGATCGGGTAGCGCTCGCCCTCCGAGCTTACGGACTCTCCGCCTATGAAGTTCTCGAGGACGTTCTGTGTCGTCTCTTGGGTGTCCTTGCTGTCAGCTGTCATATGGGGTCCGCCGAAGTTTGATAGATACCATAGTTACACACGGAAACTTTGAAAAGTTGTATTTGGGGAGCGCGGAGTGGTTATATTTTTTGAAAAATACTTATGTATATATAAAAAGCTAATACGATGGTAGTTTTGAAAAAAGAGAAGTAGAACTCACGCGCTCACGGATCGACGAACGCGACGGGAGACTCGGCCAGCGCCTGCGCGACCGCCGGATGCACGATCTCGCCGCCGCGCACGTTCAAGCCCAGCGCCAGACCTTCGTCGCGGGCCAGGGCCGCTTCGACGCCGTGATCGGCCAGGGCAAGCACGTATGGCAAGGTCGCATTGGTGAGGGCATAGGTCGAGGTGATCGGGACGGCTCCGGGCATGTTGGTCACGCAGTAATGGGTCACGCCGTCGACCTCGAAAGTCGGTTGCGAGTGGGTCGTCGGACGCGAGGTCTCAAAGCAGCCACCCTGGTCGATCGACACGTCGACCAAGACGGCGCCCGGCTTCATCGAGGCGAGCTGCTTGCGGGCGATCACGTGCGGCGCGCGTCCGCCGTGAACGAGCACCGCGCCGATCACGAGGTCCGCCGCTCCCAGCATCTCTTCGATCGCCAAAGCCGACGAGTACACCGTCGAAGCACGCCCCCCGAACGCGACTTCCAGGTCGCGCAGCCGGTCGACAGAGCGGTCGAACACGAACACGTCCGCCTGCATGCCGATCGCGATGAACGCCGCGTTCATCCCGACCACACCGCCCCCGATCACGAGCACGGTCGCCGCCGCCACGCCGGGCACCCCGCCGAGCAGGATGCCGCGCCCCCCGAGCGGCTTCTCCAGCATGAAGGCTCCCGCCTGGGTCGCGATCTTGCCGGCGACCTCGCTCATCGGCGCCAGCAACGGCAGGCGCCCGGCTGAGTCCTCGACCGTCTCATAAGCGATGCACGTCGCCCCCGAGCGCTGCAATCCGCGCGCCAGCTCGGGCTCGGCCGCCAGGTGCAGGTAGGTGAACAGCGTTTGACCTTCGCGCAGCAACTCAACCTCGCGGGCCTGCGGCTCCTTGACCTTGAGCACGAGTTCGGACTCGGCGAACACGGTCTCGGCGTCCATCACGATTTGAGCGCCCTGCCCGACGAACTGGTCGTCGGGCATGGCGCTTCCCTCTCCGGCCCCCCGCTGGATCAGGACCTGGTGCCCATGGGTCGTCAGCTCACGCACGCCGGCCGGCGTGATCGCGACCCTGTACTCGTCTTGCTTGATCTCGCTCGGGACGCCAACGATCACCGTGCCAGCTCCCGCCCGCGCAGAGCCAGCCAGAACTCGATCCGGTCGCGCGCGCTGCTCAGGTCGCGGCCGGTCAGCTGCTCGATGCGCCTGATCCGGTAACGCAAGGTGTGGCGGTGACAGTACAGGGCGCCGGCGGCGCGCTCCCAGTGACCGTTGTGCTCGATGAACACGTCCAAGGAGCGCAGCAGCTCGTCGCCGTACTGGCCCTCGCCTTGCTCGACGGGTCCGAGCACGCTGCGGCAGTAGGAGATCAGGGCGTCGTCGTCCTGTAGCGAGAGCAGCAACTGGAAGGCGCCGAGGTCGCGGTAGGAGGCGACGGCACCTGTGTCGGCGCGCTCGCCGCCACGCAGACGCGCGGCTTCAAGGGCGCAGCGGGCCTCGTGGAAGCTCAAACGCAGCGAGTGCGTGGCCGCCGGGCGACTTGCGGCGGCCGCGGTCTCCCCTACCCGCGCCGACAGCTCGTCTCGTAGCTGGGTCGCGAGTTCGACCGGGTCGGGCTCGACGCCGTCGATCGCGATCACAGCGCACAGAAGGCCCGAGCGGATCGCCACCAGCGCCGGAACGCGCGCGCGCGCGAGCGCGCGTTCCAGGAGGGGCGCGGCGAGCGTCGGGTCAGCCGATCGTCCGGGATCGGCCAGCGCGAACGCCAGGACCGCCGCCTGCCCGCCGATCCCGAAAGGCTGCAACTTGGCGGCCAGCTCTTCGGGATAGAGGTTGCCGGTCAACGCTTCGGCGAGCACGTCCCCGGCCATGCTGCGCTGCAGCATCTCGTAGCGTTCGTCGACGAGTTGCGTGAACACGCGCTCGGTGATCGCGATGAAGGGCAGCTCGTAGGGCACCTCGAACACCGGGAAGTCGAGCTTGCGCGCCGCGCTAACGAGGGCGGTCGGCAGTCGCTTGTGGGCGAAGCCGGTGCCGAAGCCGAGGCCGGCTATATCGTGCTCGACCAGTCGCTCGATCAGCTCGCGCTGGGTCTTGGGCCCGTTGAGCTGAATGCCAGTGGTCAGCAACAGCTCTCCGCCCTTCAGCCACGGGGTCGGGTCGATCAGCTCGGTGATGTGGACCCAGCGCACGTGCGCGCCGGCGGCGCCCTGCCCACTCGCCAACTCCAGGCCAAGCTCGGCGATCAGACTCTCGACTGTGAGTTCCATCTCGTCCCTTCGCGCTCGCCCTCGATCCTCATTTCACCGTCACCCGTTCACGGCCGGCTCCACCGCGCGATCCATTCCGAGGCCTCGCTGAGGACGGGCCGCAGGACGGCCTCGATCTCGGCGAACTGCTCCTCGCCGGCGATCAGCGGCGGTGAGAGCTGCACGATCGGGTCGCCGCGGTCATCGGTCCTGCAGATCAGGCCGCGCCTGAATAGCTCACCGGAGAGGAAGCCCCGCAATAGCTGCTCGGCCTCGTCGTGGTCGAACGTTGCCTTCGTCTGCTTGTCCTTGACCAGCTCGATCGCGTGGAAGTAGCCGGCGCCGCGCACGTCGCCGACGATCGGCAGGTCCCTAAGCGACTCGAGCATCGCTTTGAAGCTTCCTTCGTTGGCAAGGACGTGCTCGCACAGCTTCTCGCGCTCGAGCACGTCGATGTTCGCCAGCGCCATCGCACACGCGACCGGGTGCCCGCCGAACGTGAACCCGTGGTTGAAGATCGCGCTGTCGTGCAGGAACGGCTCGGCGATCTTGTCGGAGGCGATCACCGCGCCAAGGGGCGCGTACGCCGAGCTGATGCCCTTGGCGGTCGTGATCATGTCTGGCGCGTAATCGAAGCGTTCGCAGCCGAACATGTAGCCCAGCCTCCCCCATGCACAGATGACCTCGTCGGAGATCAACAGGACCCCGTGCCTGTCGCAGATCTCGCGCACCCTCTCGAAGTAGCCGTCCTGGGGAACGAAGCAGCCGCCGCCGTTCTGGACGGGCTCCAAGATGACCGCGGCCACGGTGTTCGGGCCCTCGAACAGGATCGCCTCCTCGATGGCGTCGGCCGCCCACAGGGGGTCTCTGTCCTCGGACCAACGGTAAGAGTTCGTGTTCGGGGCGTGTCTGCCGCCCGGTGTCAGCGGCTCGAAGGGTTCGCGCAGCGGCGGCAGGCCGGTCGCGGTCAGGGCGCCCATCGAGGTGCCGTGATAGGCCAGGTACCTGGAGACGATCTTGTGGCGCCTGGGCTCGCCCTTCGCCTGGTGGTAGACCTTGGCCAGCTTCCAGGCCGACTCGACCGCCTCCGAGCCGCCCGATGTGAAGAAGACCCTGTTCAGGTCGCCCGGCGCCAAGGCCGCGATGCGAGCCGCCAGCTCGATCGAGCGCGGATGAGCGTAGCTCCAGTTCGTGTAGAAGCCCAGCTCGGCCGCCTGCTTGGCGCCGGCCTCGCCGATCTCGGTGCGCCCGTGGCCGACGTTGACGCAGTACAGCGCCGAAAGACCGTCCAGGTAGCGCTTGCCGTGCTCGTCATAGACGTAACAGCCGTCGCCCTTGACGATGACCGGGACCTCGCCGCCTTCCTCGTAGACGCCCATCCTGGTGAAGTGCATCCATAGATGGCGCTTGGCGAGCTGCTGCAGCTCGGTCGACGATGGTGACAGTAGCTCGCTAGACATCGAGGACAACGCTACTCCGCCGACATGTCCAGCTCAAGGCGCCGCTCGTTCAACATAGTCCTCAGCCATTGTACTTAACGTACAAGGAACGCCATACGTTTTGGGGATCGCGCCCCTTGGCATCGTCGTCACGAAGACGTAGCTTTTGACACAACGTCCGAGACAGCGTCCGGCCTGGCGCCCAGTCGGCGCAGGGGCCGGTATCCGACAGGAGCAGCGATGGCCACGATCGACGCAGCCGCACCAGGGACGCCCCAGCAGTCGGGCGTGATGGACAAGGGCCTGAAAAAGAACGCGATCGGTTACGTCTCGAACATCGTGATCGGCGTCGCATCGACGGCGCCGGCCTACTCGCTGGCGGCGACGCTCGGCTTCATCGTCGCCGTCAAGGGCGTCGGTGTGCACGCGCCCGCCGTGATGCTCGTGGCGTTCCTGCCGATGCTGCTGGTCGCCTCTGCCTACAAATACTTCAACAGGGCCGATCCCGACGCCGGCACCACGTTCGCGTGGACGACACGCACATTCGGCCCGTCCACAGGTTGGCTGAACGGCTGGGCGATCTTCCTCGCCGACCTGATCGTGATGGCCTCGCTGTCGGACATCGCCGCCGTCTACACCTTCCAGCTCTTTGGCTTCACCGAACTCGGCGAATCGAAAGTAGCGATCGTCATCGCCGCGGTCCTGTGGATCGCGATCATGACCTGGGTCTGCTACCGCGGCATCGAGCTGTCGGCGCGCATCCAGCAGGTGCTGCTGGGCGCCGAGGTGTTCATTCTCGGGCTGTTCTCGGTGGTTGCGTTCGTCAAGGTCTACGGCAGCCACCCTCCGAGCGGCTCGATCAAGCCGTCGCTGTCCTGGATCAATCCGTTCGCGATGAACTTCAGCGATCTGGTGGTGGCGCTGCTGCTGGCAGTGTTCATTTATTGGGGCTGGGATTCAGGAGTCGCGGTCAACGAGGAGTCCGAGGACCCGGCGGAGGGGCCGGGCAAGGCGGCGGTCGTCTCGACGATCCTGCTCGTACTGATCTATGTAGTCGTCTCGGCGGCAGCCCAGTCCTTCCACGGCGTCGGCTTCCTGACCAATGAAGCCAACCAGGAAGATGTACTGAACGCCCTCGGCTCAGGCGTGCTCGGCAGCACCCTGAACAAGCTATTGATCATCGCGGTGCTGACCTCGGCATCGGCCTCGACGCAGACGACGATCCTGCCGACCGCCCGCACGACGCTGTCGATGGCTCACTGGAAAGCGGTCACAAGCCTGCTCGCCCGCATACACAAACGCTATCTGACGCCGACCGTCTCGACGCTCGGCTTCGGAGCGCTCTCAATCGCGATCACGGTCGCCCTGCTGCTGCTCTCGTCGAGCGTCCTCGAAGACTCGCTCGTCGCGATCGGCTTCCCGATCTGCTTCTACTACGGGTTCACGGGGGTCGCCTGCGGGTGGTACTACCGCCACGACCTGACCGAAAGCGTGCGCAACTTCCTGCTGCTGGGCCTCGGCCCGCTGCTCGGTGGTCTGATGCTTTGGGGCATCGGTGTTAAGGCAGCCTTTTATTACAGCGAAACCGCGAACGTCTCATCGAAGCCGGTCCTCGGCATCACGCTGCCGCTGTGGTTCGGCATCGGCGGCATGCTCCTCGGCGTCATCGTCATGCTGATCTCGAGGCCGTACTTCAAAGAGTTCTTCGCGCGCAAGACCGAAACCGCGCCCCCAGCGCTACTTGACCAGCCACCGCCGACCGGTCCGGTTCCCGAGCGGGTGGAGCTGTAGCGCGCAAGCTTGCAGGGACCACGCCGCCCGCCAGGGGAGCACGGCGCTCACACTCCCGGACCGGGAACTGGCCGTGTGGGCGCCGTGAGGCGGGTCTTTCAGCTCACCTCGACGATCCCGTGCGGCGAGCCCAGCGCGGCGAGCCGCTCCAGGAACGGAGCCGGCGGGAACGCCTCGGGCCCGAGCACGCCAGATCCCTTCCAAGTCCCCTCGTCGAGCAGCTCGAGCGCGACAACCGGGTTGACGGCCGTCTGCCAGACGACAGCCTGGGAGCCGTACTCGCGCATCGTGAACTCGTTGTCGACGACGTGATAGAGGTAGGTCGAACGCTCGGCGCCGTCACGGCCGAGTCCCGTGACCCAGGTGCCGGCGCAGGTACGCCCGGTCATGCGATCGCCTAGCGTCGCCGGATTGGGCAGGGTCGCCGCGACGACGTCGCGCGGGGCGACGTCTTGCCCGCGCACCGAGACCGGCTCGGTCGAGTCGAGTCCCAGTTTGTGGAGCGTGCGCAGAACATCGATGAACTCGCGGCCGAGCCCGTACTTGAAGGTGACGCGCTCGCACTGGACCCAGCGCGGTATCAGGACGACCTCCTCGTGCTCGACGTTGACGCACTCGACGGGTCCGATGCCCTCTGGGAAGTTGAATATCTCGGGCTCTGAGAACGGGATCGTCGTGTGGAAGCCGTTCTCGCGTTCCCAGATAAGGGGCGGGTTCAGGCACTCCTCGATCGTCGTCCAGATCGAGAAGGTCGGCGCGAAGTCGTAGCCTTCGACGACCAGATCGGCGCCGTCGCGGACGCCGACTTCGCGCAGCTCGCTGAACAGCTCGTCAGCGGCGTAGCGGGCGAAGATGTCGGACAGGCCCGGCTCGACGCCGATCCCGACCAAGGCGAGCAGGCCGGCCTGCTGCCACTGCTCGTGCCTGGCCAGCTGATGGTCCCCGAGCATTGTCCCGGGCAACTCGTACGGGCGCTGGGGATGGGGCTCTGAGAGGGTCATCGCCATGTCCAGGTAGGTCGTCTTGGCGTCGAAGCAGGCGCTGAAGATCGGCTCGTTGAAGCGGGGGTCGCAGGCGTTCAGGACCGCATCCGGCTTGACGCGCTCGATCAGGGCCACCAGCTCAGCGCGCTCAGAGGCGTCGACGCGCTCGGCCGCGAAGCGGTCCGCCTCGCCGAAGCGCGCGACCGCGTCGCGCGCGCGACGCGGCGAGACATCGGCCAGGACCACCCGCTCGAAGGCTGGGCGCCGCTGGGCGATCGCCGCGAACGCCGCCCCGACCCCTCCGGCTCCGACGACCAGCACACGCATAACCGACAGTGTGACTCAAATCCAGTCTCGACTCCTCCCGACCGTCCCACCGGACCCTGCCGCTTTGGCGCATCCCGCTCACATATGCTGCTCGCTTTGATGGCGACCGCCCAACTCGAGCAGCCGACCAGGAGCCCAGCCACGGGACCGACCCCGCGCTGGGCACCCTCACCGCGCATCGGGATCGCCGAGCTTGCGCTGGTGGCCGTCGCGGGCGTGTTGCTGGCCATCTTGACGAGCTGGCCGTTGGCGCTGCACATGTCCAGCCGGATCTCGCCCGACCTTGGCGACCCGGTGCGCACGGCCTGGGAGGTCGCATGGGTCGGCCACGCGATGCTGCACGACCCGGGGAACCTGTTCAACGCCAACACCTTCTATCCGCACCCCCTTAGCCTGGCCTTCTCGGACTCGCTGCTCGGCTACGGCCCGGCCGCGTTCTTCGGTTCGGGCACGATCGCGGCGCTGGTCCGTTACAACCTGCTGTTCCTTTGGGCTTGGTCGCTGTGCTTCTTCGGCGCCTATCTGTTGGCCCGAGAGCTTGGACTCGGCCGGCTCGGTGCGAGCGCGGCGGGCATCGCGTTCGCGTATGCCCCTTACCGCGTGACCGAGGCCGGACACCTGCACGTGATCTCCAGCGGCGGCATCCCGCTTGCCTTGTTCCTGTTGCTGCGCGGCTACCGGCGAACCTCGCCCTGGCTGGTGCTCGCCGGCTGGCTGGTCGGCGCGTGGCAGATCAGCCTCGGGTTCACGCTCGGGATGCAGTTCGCGTACCTCTTGGCCGTGCTGACCCTGATCGTGCTGTTCGAGTGGTGGCGCGGGCGCCTGCGGCCCGGCCCCGGGTGGGAGCGGTCTGAGGGGGCGCGCCGCGGCTCGCTGATCCCCAGGAAGCTCGTCGCCGTGACGTGCGTCGGTTTGGCCGCCCTCGGCGCGATGACCGTCTACCAGGCGCGGCCATATCTGAAGGTCGCTAACGAGTACCCGACGGCCAAGCGAACGCTCAAGGAAGTCAAAACGTACTCGTCGGGACCCGCGGCGCTCCTGTCGGCCTCCTCGGAGAACAGGGTCTGGGGCGGCGTGACGGCCGGGACGCGGGCAAAAGTCCATTCCAAGAACGAGGACGTGTTCTTCCCGGGGGGCTTGATCCTCGTTCTGGCGATCGTGGGACTGTGTACGGGTATCTATACGCGCCGATTGCGGGCCGGCCTGGCGTGCGGGATCGTGGTCTGCTCGGTCTTGGCGATGGGCCTGGGTCTGACCGGGGCCGGTTATCCGTATCGATTGCTTTACGACTATGCGCCGGGTTGGGACGGCGTGCGGGTGCCAGGCAGGGTGTTCACGATGGCGACGCTCTTCTATGCGCTGCTAGTCGGCGCCGGGGTCACGTGGCTCGCGGCAGTCGCCGGCAGGTTCGGCAAGCGCCACACTGTCGCCGCGCTGGGAGCGATCGTCGGCGTGGTGCTGCTGATCGGGCTGCTCGGCGAAGGAGCGGGGCACCTCGGGCATCCGGTCGTCCCGCGGCCCGCGAAGGCCGAGGTCGGGCTGCCGGGGCCGCTGCTGGACCTGCCGACCGACGGTGCCGCTGACCGCGTCTGGCAGTACTTCTCGACGAACGGCTTCTATGAGATCCCGATCGGCAACTCGACGTTCGACATTTCGGCGGTCGACGACCTGAGGGGCGGCATGAGCGGGTTCCCGGACAAGGCGAGCGTCGAGAAGCTGAGGTATTACGGCATCAAGACGGTCGTGCTGCACCTGAAGATGCCAAAGCTGCCGGGCATCGTCGGCTATGCGCTGGCCGAGCCTCCCGACACGGCCGCCGCGGCCGCCAAACCGGTAGCTGGTTTGGGGATCACGAAGCGTCAGGTCGGCGACATCGTCATCTACGAGATCGGCCCGGGGCCCGCCGCCTTGCACGGCACAGACTGATGGACCCCCGCCCAGCCTCAGACCCCAGTCACGTACCGGCGCCTGGCGGACCATCCGGCGACCGAGCGGCCCCCAGACGGCGACTGCCGGCACGACGCCTCGCGCTGGCGGCGATCGTGCTGGTTGGCTTGAGCTACGCGACGATGATCCAGAGCTTTTCCTGGAATCAGACCTCGCATTACGATCTGGTCAGGTCGTTGAATGAGGGCCGGACGACAATCGACCAGTACCAGGAAAACACAGGGGACAAGGCCTATTACAAGGGCCACTGGTACTCGGCGAGGGCGCCCGGAATGGCGCTGTTCTCGTTGCCTTTTTATGACGCGCTGAACCTGGTTGGCGCCGAAGCGTGGACGCGCGCGCACGTGGCCTCCCCGAACCGGCCGGGCGATGAGATGGTCTACCTGATCGGCCTGTGGGCGAACGTGCTGCCCGGCTTGCTGCTACTGCTGCTGGTATGGCGCGTGGCCGAGCGCTACGAGCCGGGGTACGGCGCCGCGGCCGCGGTCGCGCTCGGTCTGGGGACGTTGGTGCTGCCGCTGTCGACACTGCTGTTCAGCCACGTGTTCACGACGTTCTTGAGCTTCGCGGCGTTCTGGTTGATATTGCGCGAGCGCGAGGGCCCGCCGAGCCCGATGCTGCTGGCGGTGGCGGGCCTCGCGATGGGGTACGCGTTCAGCTCGGAGTACCCGACGTTCTTTGCGGCGCTCGTGCTCGGCGGCTTCATGCTGTCGCGGCGCGACGCCTGGAGCCCGCGCGGCGTGCTCACCAGAGCCGGCTCCTACGTGGCGGGCGGCCTGGTCGGGATCGTGCCGCTGCTGCTCTACAACAAATACGCGTTCGGCTCGTTGACGCACCTCGCGTACTCGAACATCCCAAGACAGCAGCAGGGGTTCTTCGGGATCGACCTGCCCAACCTGAAGGTCCTGGCGACGCTGCTCTTCGACTCCAGAGGCCTGTTCACGATCTCGCCGGTACTCGTGCTGGGGGCCTTGGGGACGGGGCTGCTCTACAAACGGGGCAAGCGCGCCGAGGCGCTGACGATCGCCGGCATCGCGGTCTTCTATCTGGCTTACAACTCCGGCTACTACCTTCCGTTCGGCGGCGGCTTTATGGGCCCACGGTTCCTGGACACGACGCTGCCGTTTCTGGCGTTCCCGATCGCGCTCGCGCTGAAGCGCTGGCCGGGACCGACCATCGCGATGGCGGCGGTGTCGATCACGGCGACCGTGATCGCCACGATCACGCACCCGCTGATCGGCTACGAGACAGAGGCCGTCGTGTGGGCCAGGTACCTGAGCAAAGGCCTCTTCCAGCCGACGGTCGCCAGCGCCTATGGCCTGGGGCGCGGCTGGGGCGGCATCTGGCCGTTCCTGCTGGCGGCGGGGGGCGCGATCGTGCTGGCGGTGGCGGCGACCCCGAGGCTGCGCTTGTCGGACGGGTCGGTGCTGGCGGGGATCGCGGCGCTGGCGGGCTGGTGTTTGTTCGCCGCTCTGGGTCCGACCGTGTTCGGCATCGACCATCAGGGACTTCTGAGCATCGTCAAAGCGGGCGACCACACCGCCCTGAGCACGGTTGCCCACCCGAGCTTCAGCAGCTACCCGCTGAAGGCCACGGCCCCGATCGCCGCCGCGGTGGGACTGTTGGCGCTGCTGGCGATGCGGCTGCTGCGCAACGCCAGACCGTCCCGGCGTGACCGGCCGAGGGCACCGGAGGCGCAGCAGCTCAGTTTTTCACCGTCCTGACGTTGCACTTCCTGGCGCGCAACGCCTTGCAGACGACGACATAGCCGGGGCGCGGCTGGTCGCGGGCGTTCATCAGGCCCGCGTCAAAGCGCGTAGAGGCGTTGCCGCCGAGCCAATCATAGATGTAGAGGCGCTTGACCTGGGGGATGGAGCCGGTGACGGCAAACATGTATTTGAGAACCCCGGCGGCGCGCGTCAAGCCGGAGCTGTGCCTGTTGGGGAAGGCGCCGCCGAACTGGACGATGCCGCCGGTCTCGGTCAACCACACCTGACCGCCGAAGGCTCGGACCAGCGCGCGCGTGCGCCAGGATTCGTGGCGGTTGACGTCTGAGTAGTTGTGCAGGCCCCAGATCTTGGGCATGATCGTCTCGAGTTTTCCGATCCAACGCTTGAATTCGTAGATGTATTCGAGTGTCGGGCCGATGTATTGGGCATCGAGCACGTCCAGACCGATCACGGTGCAGCCGCGACAGACCCTGAGCAGGGCCTGGTAGTAGCGGGCCGTCGCCTGTGCCGACGGGCTGGAGAGGGCATGCGGGATGTAGCCGCGATTGGCCTCGTCCCAGGCTTGGTACTGGCGAACGTGCGGAAAGAGCTTGACGAACTTGGCGACGTCTTTCTGGTAGAGCGCGACCGAGGGCAGCTTCAGGGGCGTGTACTCGGAGTGGTAGAAGGCGACCAGGACCTGCTGACGGTGGGCTTCGGCTTCCCGGATGAACAGCTTGGCCTGATCGAGCGAGTAAGAGTGCGCGACGGCGTCGTAGGGGGCGATGTAGCGGACGATTTTGGTGTGCAGCTGGGCCCATAGCGGGTTGCCGAACATCACGGGCGACTCCTCGCCGATGCCCGTCAGATATGCGGAGGCCGCATGCGCGGGCGGAGCCGTCACCGCCGCGGACCGGCCGATCCTGGCCGGGTGCGCGGGCGGAGCCGTCGGGGCGCCTGACCGGACGAGCGGGGCGCCGCCCGCGACTCCGGCGGCCGGCACGATCGCAAGGCCGGCGAGCGACATGAGGACGAACAGGAGCGCGGATCGGGCGAGCGCGCCAAGGGGACCGGATCGGCGAGGAAGGTGTCGAGGAGATGGCGTCATCTGGCGTTGGAACAGCGGCCCGGGTGCAGGGTTGCGCCGCAAGCACAGCTTTACGCCGCCGCGACGGCGGCTCCTGCTCGTTTTAGACCCTCTTTACACAGATGCAACGCCCGTCGTCATGGTCCCAAGCCCTCGGCCGCGATGGCGGGCTTCCGGCTTCAGGCCTCCCCTTCCACACCGGCGGCGCCAATGCCCTCCGGCGCGGCCTCGTTAGTGCCCGACTCGCGCTGGGCGGGGTCGGCGACGATGCGGATGTCGACCCCGGGCAGGGCCTGCAGCAGGCGGGGCAGCAGCGAGCGCTCGGCATTTTGGCGCCCCAATTGGCGCAGCCCGCGGCGCGGCGAGGGCGCGCCCATCAGGATGTAGGTGGTGTCGAGCGAGCGCGCGACCGAGACCACGACGGCGACCACATCTTCGCCCTCCTCGACGCGCAGACGCGCCCCGAGCATCGACGTCAGCCGCCGTAGCGCCTCCAAACGGTCCCTGTCCGAGGAGGAGGGCTCGCGACCGGGCGGCCGCACCACGAGCACGTCCAGCTCGGCGTCCAGGCGCTGGGCCGAGCGCCAGGCGCGCCGGATGACCCGCTCGGAGTGCGGCTCGAGCGTGGCCAGTGCGAGCAGACGCTCGGTTATCGACTGGGGTCCGGCCTCGGTGACCGCGAGGAGCCCCTCCTCGTCGCGGCGTGACGGCGCCGGCGTCTCTCGCACGAGGCGCTTGACCTCGACGTCCTCCGCAACTTGGCGCAGGGCGGTCTCGCGCAAGGCGGCGAGGTTCTCGATCTTGAAGAAGTTGTTCAGCGCCGCCGGGACGCGCTCGGCTGGATAGACCTTGCCGGCTCGCAGCCTGACGATCAACGCCTCGGGCGTGAGGTCGATCAGCACGATCTCGTCAGCCATCGAGAGCACCTCGTCGGGGATCGTCTCGCGCGTACGCGAACCCGTCAGCTGCGTGATCTGGTCGTTGAGGCTCTCGAGGTGCTGGACGTTGACCGTCGAGTAGACGTCGATTCCGGCGCTGAGCACGTCGCGAACGTCCTCGTAGCGCTTCTCGTGCTCGACCCCGGGCGCGTTGGTGTGCGCCAGCTCGTCGATCAGACACAGCTCTGGTTCACGAGCCAGGACGGCCGGCAAATCCATCTCCTGTAGGGGCGTGCCCCGATAAGAGATCGTCCTGCGCGGGACGATCTCGAGGCCTTCGGCTTGGGCTACGGTCTCGGCGCGCCCGTGCGACTCGAGGTAGCCGACGACCACGTCGCGCCCGGAGTCGGCTTCGGAGGCTCCCTCTTGCAGCATCCTGTAGGTCTTGCCCACGCCGGGGGCCATACCGATGAAGACCTTCAGGTGTCCGCGTCCGGGAGCGCTCGCCATGGAGGCATTGTCGCGGAGAGAGAGGACCGGTTACAGCTCGCCCGGCGGCGCGACCCAGATGCTCGCGAAGTTGAGAGCCTCAGCGAGGCGGTCATAGTGGCCGTCGTAGTGGAGCACTTGAGTCCAGCGACGGCCATTTGGTCGAGGACGCGGCAAGCGCGGCCTCAGCTTTGCTCGCCGAGGGCGGCGCGCCCGTGGATCGTCATTAAGCGTGGACCGCGTACAGCTGCCAAGCGTCGGGAACGCCCTTCAGCGTATGAGTGCCCCGATCGCTGAACTCGATCCCGGACCCGGCCACCAGATCCTTCACGGTCCTGGACACAACCAGCTCGCGGGCACCGGCGTGGGCGCTGACACGGGCAGCAATGTGGACGGCGATGCCGCCTATGTCCTCCCCCATGACCTCGCACTCGCCGGTATGCAGACCGGCACGAACGCTGATCCCCAAGGGCTCAGATGATTGCAGGATCGCCTGAGCGCAGTTGATCGCGCGGCCCGGGCCATCGAAGGTCGCCAGGAACCCATCGCCGGTCGACTTCACCTCGCGACCGTTGAAACGGGCGAGGTCGTCACGTACAGCGCACTGGTGTCGCTCGAGCACGTCCCGCCAGCGCTTGTCGCCCAGCTCCACGGCTGTTCGTGTGGAATCGACGATGTCGGTGAAGAGCACCGTCGCGAGCATTCGGTCGCTTACGGGTGCGGGTCGAACTCCGGTGAGGAACTCCTGTATTTCACCGAGCCACTCATCAGAGTTCTCATACAAGAAGTGATGATCGTCGCCCTCGAACTCGACCATCTGGGCGTTTGGCAGATTTTCGGCCAGCCAGCGTCCATGGCGGACATTGACGAGGCGGTCACGGGTACGGTGCAGGATAAGCGCGGGCGCGCAGACGCTCGGCACCACCGAACGAACGTCGGTATCGATGAACATCTGCCCCAACGCAATCAACATCCCTGGGCTTACGGTGGCGCGTTCGAGCCGGCCGTAGTAGCGGCGCGACTCGAACTCTTCGGTCTGGCTCGGTGCCGCGACGTCGACCATCGATCCGTCGCCCCAGTTCGGCAGGATCAGCTCCGCCGCGGACTCGGCCAGAGCCTCGGTGGGCGTTCCCCACGGGTAGTCCTCCGCGTAGGTGGAGCGTGCCATCCCGCCCGTGCAGATCAGCGCTCGGACACGCTCGGGGTAGGTGGCGGCGAACAGGAGGCACATCGGAACGCCCTCCGAAAGTCCGGCGAGCGCGGCCCGCTCCGAGCCGGCGGCGTCCATCACAGCGCACAGGTCGCCCATGCGCGTCTCGAGCGTCGGCGCATCGGCGACCGGATCGGATAGGCCCGAGCCGCGACGGTCGAAGGTGATGACCCGCGCGAACGATCCCAGACCTTCGAGCAACCGTGCCGCTGGCTCATGCTCCCAGGCCAGCTCGACATGGCTGGTGAAACCCCAAACCAACACAAGATCGAGGTCGCCCTCGCCGAAGACCTGGTAGGCGACGTGGACCCCTCCGCTTTTCGCGTACTTGGTGTCAGGTCGCCCCCTCGATGTGCTGTAAGCCCGTATGAGTCCACCTCTTTCTGTTCGGTGTCGTTCGACGACGAGCCAGGTCCGCTACGACCTTCGCCGATGACGCTCGAAGTGTCTCACGTGCTGAACTCGTGATGGCCAGTACCGCAACGCCTGCGCCATCGCGATGCGCACGGGCTGTAGCTCGCGACCTTCGGATCATCGATCGGCGGACCTGGGAAGATTGCCGGATGCCCGCCGACGAAGACATGCCGCGCGCGCTCCGATCGCTCAGCACCACGCGCATGGAAGCATTCAGCGACGGCGTGTTCTCGATCGCCGCCACGCTGCTGGTGCTGGACATCGCGATCCATCCGCCGGGCACCGCGCTTGAACAGGTGCTTCATGCCTGGCCGTTCTATCTCGCGTATCTCGTCAGCTTCCTGACGATCGGTGCGGGCTGGCTGGCCCACACGAAGCTCACCGACGGACTCACGCGGGCGGATCCGCTGTTGCTGCGAATCAATTTGCTGGTATTGCTTGCGGTGGCGTTCCTGCCCTTCCCGACAAAACTGGTAGCGGACGCCCTGCACTCCGATTCGAGCGAGCGAGTTTTTGTCACGCTGTACGGACTGACCCTGCTGGTCATCCGTATTCTCAGCTTCGCGCTTGACGCCTACGCCCGGCGCGAGCGCCTCTACTCGCCACCGGAAGCGGGCGAACAGCAGCAGGACGCACCACTCGAACTGTTCCCCGTGCTCGGCGGCTACGTGGCGGCGATCCTCCTCGGACTCGTCGTACCCCGAGCGGCCGTGGCGGTCTATTTCGCCATAGCGCTCTACATGATCCTCTTCCGGGAGCTTCCATTGCACCCATTTCGGCACCGCCGGCACTGATCCCAGCGAGCGGCCGGCTGCCGATCTGATCCGCTTGGACGTAAGCTCATCTCCAGCCGATGCAGCGGGTCAGCTTCCCCGTAGCGCGTTGGGTCCACGGGTCCTGTGTTCGTGCGCTGGTTGACTCTCCATCTCGGGACGGAGCACGCCCGCGGCGACGTGGTACCAGGCGGCGTAGCGACTGACCAGCGGTGCTGCCGAGAGTCCGTGGAGCAGGACCGATAGACCGACGGTCAGATAGGTGGCGGTGAGCAACGTGTCGCCGTGAGCTTGGTGTGTGTCCTCGACGATCACCGCGAAAACGATCGATGCAAGCCCGCGTGGACCGAACCAGCCCATGAACGCCACGGTTGCGCCTCGCGCGTGAGTACCCCACAGGGAGATCGCCACCGGCAGCATCCGCACGACCGTCAAGCTCAGCACGGCATACAGCGCGATCTGCCAGCTCACGTGCTCGAGCGCCGGGCCCAGCAGCACGGCACCGAAGAGCAGGAACGTCGTGGCGTCGAGCAGCGACCCGGCCTCCTCGGTGAACTCCATCATCGGGGCGACGTCGTGGTTGGCGAGCAGCCCGAACAGTCCGCCGGCTGTGAAGGCAGCGATAAAACCCGATCCACCGAGAGCCTCCGCGATCCCGAACGCCAGCGCGGCAGCGGCCACGGGGATGATCTGCCGCCATGCATCGTCGATCAGGCGTCGTTGGCTAGCCACGATCACGAGCGTCGCGGTAAATACCCCGGCGAGGATGCCTCCAAGGAGCCCATAGCCGATCTCTTCTCCGACCACCTGCGCCGGGTGGGCCGGCCCGCCGGCGCCTGATGCCGTCGCGAGAACGACCAACAGGATCGGGACGCAAATCCCGTCATTCAGCCCACTCTCGACGTTGAGCGACTGGCGCACGCGTTGCGGGAGGCTCGGGTCCGTCACCACCGCGCTACCGAGCCCCGCGTCGGTCGGTGCGAGGATCACACCGAGGATCAGAGCCTCGCTCAGGGAGAACGACCCGAACAGGGCGAGGGCGGCCAGTGAGCCCAGGACGATCGTCAGCGGCAGCCCAACGCCAAGCAATCGCACGGGCATCGAGGCTTCACGACGAACGGCCCGCAGGTCGATGCGCGAAGCATCCGAGAACAGCACCACTGCGAGCGTCGCTTCGGCGAGCTTTCGCACCGTCGCGCTCGTCGGGCCCACCGCGAGGTCGTCGAGGGCCAACGGCCCCGCCAGCACGCCCAATAGGACCACCACCATCGCCGGTGTGATCGGCGTGTTGGACAGCCGCCGTGACACCGCCGCGACCAGCAGCAGCGCGAGTCCGACGGCGGCAAGCCCCCAATCCACGACGCCAACATACATGGCAGCGCCTGCCAGAACCAACGCACGTTTAGGCTGCCGGGCCGCACCACCTCCGAGCCGGCGGCGATTCGCAAGACGGCGTGGGCTGAGAATGTGTAACCTGCAGGTATCTAGATCAGGATAGGAGGAGTTTCGGTGTTCAAGACCTGTAGGAGGCTGGTGGTCCTAGCGGCGATCCTGCCCGTCCCGATAGGACTGGCCGCGTGTGGCGAATCGTCTGAAGAAAAGGCGACGGCGCAGGTGTGCTCCTCCACCAAGGAAATTCAGGCCCAGCTCTCGAAACTGTCCAGCCTGTCGATCTCCTCCAAGGCACCGGAAGAAATCAAAGACGTTGCCGCGGTGATGGGCAAGGAAGCCGGCAAGATCAAAGAATCCACCGCAAATCTGCCCGCGGCGAGCAAGGCTCCAGTGGAAACCGCACAAAGGGCGCTCCAGGCCGAGCTTGCCGGACTCGCGAAGATCCTGGTCTCAACGGCAAAATCCTCAGGGAACATTGAAGCCGTGCTCAAGCAATCCGAGCCGGAAGTCAAGGCTGCAGTCTCCGGGCTTGCGGCGAGCTACAAGCAGGCATACGAATCTCTCAAATGCTCCTAGCCTGGAGGCGAGTGGGCTTCTCGCGGCGAGGCCCCATGTCGACTCCGAGCGGGGCGAACCAGCGTCCAGGAGGTCAGACCAGCCGAGGGCACGCGCTGCACACTCGGCTGGTCTGCTCGAGTCGAGGAACTGTTCCTGCGGAAAAGTCCTGACGTTGGCACGGACTTGGGGCGGATGCAGCGAGCATGCAGGAGCGCAATGGTTCTCCTGCGCGGGGACGCGCGTGAGACTCCGCCACCGGGCGGACATCAGAACATTCCAGACCCCGAACAGGAGATCAGATGAGCGACAGACCGGTTTTCATCTATGCCGCAACCTATCCCGACCGCGCTGGCGCGGAGGCGGACTACGATGCCCTTCTCGAACTGCACGCGGCGAAGCTCGTGGGCACCTATGACGTTGCGTTGGTGACCAAGGATGCCGACGGCAAGGTCCAGGTCGAGAAGCACGAGAAGCCCACCCAGCACGGCGCGTGGGGAGGCATCGCCGTCGGAGCGGCGGTCGGGGTTGTAGCCGCGCCAGCGGTCATCCCGGCGGCCCTCGTCGGTGGCGTCATCGGCGGTCTCGGTGGGCACTTCAAAAAGGGCATCCCCGGGGACGTTGCCAAGGAACTCGGCGACCTTATCGAAGCCGGCGAAGCGACGCTGTTCGTGATCGGCGAGTCGCGCCTTGAAGAACAGCTCGACAAGGTACTTACGCGCGCCGAAAAGACGATCGAGAAGGAAATCGACGTCGACGCCAAGGAGTTTCAGAAGGAACTCGAGAAGGCCGAGAAGGAGTACGCGGCAAGCTGACCTGTCGTGCCGCGCTCGGAACGAACACTCGTTTGCGCTCAAGTCATACTGGTTTGGGGCGCGCTTACGTGGATCGCCGGGCGGGCTCCAGCGTCACGACACGGGAACTGAAGCCTCGGCCCGTAAGCGTCACGTCGAGCGGCACGTTGCCGAGGCGCGCCAGCAGTGCCCGGTTCTGCGGGGAGAGGGCCGCGCGGACGTCGGTGCTATAGCCAGGTGCGATCGCGAAGCCGACGGAGGTGAGCCGCACTGCGCGGGTGCGGTCGTACAACACGCCCTGTGTTTCGCCGCGTCGCACGACCAGCTTTTCTCGTACCCTGATCGTCGCCTTGACGCCGCCCGCGCAGACACCCCCTTCGTTGTCGCAGCTGAGCACGAGTGAGATGCCATTTCTTGCCAGGGTGAGCGACCGGCTGCTGGCGATGCCGGGGAGCATGGGCGCGGCGACGGTGTCGGCCGGCAGGAATGTCGAGACGGGCGGAGCGCTTGCGAGCGCCCGCGCCCAGGCTCTCACCCACGCGGAGATCGCGTCGACGCGCGTAAACACCGACGGGCTGGTGGTGGCGCATTTGCCATACACATGATCGGCGACGGCGATCTGAACCATGCCCCCAACCGCCGACGGGTCCGGTAGGAGCAACGGGCCGCCACTGTCTCCCTCGCACGCACCCGTTTGACGGCTGGGGCTATCCCTCACGCAAATCTGACTCGGCGGACTGAACGGAGGCGCTTCCTGTTCGCATCGTTCCGGATGCTGCACTACCGTCGGCGCCCACTGCAAGCGTTCGCCCAGAGCCTCCTGACTGTAATACGTCCGACCCCATCCGGCCAGGAGCGCGTTCGTACCGCCACGCGGGCTCGATGCAAGCGTGACCGCCGGCGCACTGGTTGGGGTGGATAGCTGCAGCAGCGCGACATCGCCAACATCGGTGCGACGATCAAAACAGGAGCAGACAATCACTCTGGTGACGCCCGACACCCGCTTTTCCGTTTCCGGTGCGTCCCAGTCCGCATTGCCGGTCACGACCTGGTAGCCGGAAGCTTCGTTGAGAATCCCGGTCTGCATGTCCTCGGCGCAATGCCCTGCCGTCAGAACCAGGTTCGGCGCCACTACCGTCCCGGAGCACTGCCCTGCGTCATTACCACGAGCGTCGAGGACGTAAGCCATCCACGGGAACGTGCCGGGTTTCGCGGTCTGCCCGCCGATCACCGCTATGTGAGCCCTGCCGTGCCATAGAGCACGATGCATCCCTGTCCTGGCGCCAGCGGTCGACGGTACCGCGACAATGATCGCCAGAACAACGACGAGAACCAGATGCGCGTTGATCATGCGACCGAGCGCCTGACGCTCGTTGGCGACCGTTCGAACCACCGAAACCACCCGGAGCATCGTGATCCAGAATTGCCCGGCCGGCGAGCGTTCCTTGAATCGCTTCTTCGATCGCGACACGCTCGTATCTTACGGCGGCGCCGATGCGGGAGCTGACTCCGAGATCATCGCCCGAGGCAGAAGATAATCCACACTCAAGCAGTCCGGCGGCGCAGGGTGAGCGCCCCAAGCGCAAGGGCAATGAGCGTCGAGCCGAGGATGACGCACACGTCCACCGTCATCCCGTCGCCGAGCGGACGGGGGCTGGTGGCGCGCGCGAGGGCGTCGTATGCGTAGGTGAGCGGGAGCGCGCGGGACACCGAGTACAGCGGCGCGGCCATCTCGCCGCGGGCGATGAACAGCCCGCACAGCAACAGCTGGGGGTAGATGATCGCCGGCATGAACTGCACCGCCTGAAACTCGGTGCGTGCGAATGCGCTCACGAACAGGCCGAGTGCCATGCCTAGCACCGCGTTGCCGACCGCCAGCAGCCCGAGCAGCCACGCGCCGTGTGGGGCGGACAGCCCCAGCGCGATGAACCCGACGAAGCACACCACGACCGCCTGGAGCGCCGCGAGCAGGCCGAACGCGATCCCGTATCCCGCCAACAGGTCGCCCTTGGCGATCGGCAGCGACATCAGCCGCTCCAGAGTCCCGGTGGTGCGCTCGCGCAGCATCGCGATCGAAGTGATCAGGAACATGATGATGAACGGGAACAGCCCGCACATCGGCGCCCCGATCGTCTGGAACGTGTGGGGCCGGTTTTCGTAGACGAAGTACATCAGCGTCAGCAGCACGATCGGGACAGCAAGCAGGAGCGCCAGCGTGCGCGGGTCGCGGCGAATCTGCCACAGGACGCGCCTGGCCGTGGCCAGCGTGATCCGAACGCTCATGGGGTTGCGGCCCGGCTGTTCATGAGGCCTGCCCGCCGCTCACGTTCTCGCCGCCGCCTGTTCGATGACCGCGAGGAACGCCCGGCCGAGATCGTGCTCGCCGGTCTGCGCCCGCAGTAGCTCGGGCGTGGTCTGCTCCAGCAGCGCCCCCTCTCGCATCAGCAGCAGCGCGTCGCACTCGCTCGCCTCGTCCATTACGTGGCTGGAGACCAGCAGCGTGCTCCCCGCGGCCGCCAGTTCGTGGAACGTGGCCCACAGTTCCGCTCGCAGGACCGGGTCCAGGCCGACCGTCGGCTCGTCGAGCACCAGCAGCTCGGGGTCGCCCAGCAGCGCCGTGGCGAGCGACACGCGCGAGCGCTCACCGCCGGACATCGACCCCACGACCTGGCGCTCGCGCCCGGCCAAACGCACCATCTCGATGACCTGACCGATACGCTCGCGGCCCACGCCGACGACGGCCGCGAAGTAACCAAGGTTCTCCTCGACGCTCAGATCGCCGTAGACCGACGGGGCTTGGGTCACGTAGCCAACACGCCTGCGCAGCGCGGGGGAGCCCGCGTCGTCACCGAGCACCGTCACTCGGCCGCCCGCGACGATCTGGACGCCCACGATCGCGCGCATCAGGGTCGTCTTGCCGCACCCGCTCGGACCCAGCAGGCCGGTGACCGACTCGCCGGCCACTCGCAGCGAAACGCGATCGAGCACCAGCCGCCGCCCGCGAACGACATGCAGACTCTCGATCTCTATCGCCGCGCCAGCCACGTGGCGCACAAGTTATCGCCGGCCACCTTAGGCGGCCGTACCACCAACCCAACGCAGAACCGAACCGGGTCAGGCCCCAAGCACGTTGTGCACGATCAAGTCGATCAGCTTGATCCCGATGAAGGGCGCGACGAGCCCCCCGAGGCCGTAGATCAAGAGGTTGCGCCGCAGCAGCCCCGAGGCCCCGATCGGCCGGTAGCGGACGCCGCGCAGCGAGAGCGGAATCAGGAGCGGGATCACGAGCGCGTTGAAGATGATCGCCGAGACGATCGCCGACTGGGGCGTGCCGAGGTTCATGATGTTGAGGACGTGCAGAGGCCCCTTCCCGGGTGGGTGGGACCCTATGCCCGTGGCGTAGGTGGCGATGAAGATGGCGGGCAGGATCGCGAAGTACTTGGCGACGTCGTTGGCGATCGAGAACGTGGTCAGCGCGCCGCGGGTGATGAGGAGCTGCTTGCCGACCTCAACGATCTCGATCAGCTTGGTCGGGTTGGAGTCGAGGTCGACCATGTTGCCGGCCTCGCGAGCGGCCTGGGTGCCGGTGTTCATGGCAACGCCGACGTCGGCCTGGGCGAGGGCGGGCGCGTCGTTGGTGCCGTCACCGGTCATCGCGACGAGCCGCCCGTCGGCCTGCTGCTCGCGGATCAAGGCGAGCTTGCGCTCGGGAGTAGCTTCGGCGAGGAAGTCATCGACCCCGGACTCCTCGGCGATCTTGGCGGCCGTGAGACGATTGTCGCCGGTGACCATTACCGTTTTGATGCCCATCGCACGGAGCTGGTCGAAGCGGGCCTTCATGCCCTCCTTGATCGTGTCCTTGAGATAGACGACCCCGAGCACCTGGTTATCGCGCGCTACCGCTAGGGGCGTGCCGCCCTCATTGCCGATACGGTCGAGCACTTCCTTCAGCTGGGGCGGCGGTGAGCCGCCTTCGCTTGAGACGAGCGCGACGATTGCGTCGCCGGCGCCCTTGCGCAGTCGCCGGCCGTCAACGTCGACGCCGCTCATCCGGGTCTGGGCCGTGAATGGCACGAACTCGGCATTCAGCGTGGACATGTCGTGCTCGCGGATGCCGTACTGCTTGGCTAGGACCACGATCGAGCGGCCCTCGGGCGTCTCGTCGGCGAGTGAGGCCAGCTGGGCGACCTCGGCCAGCTCGGACTCGGGCACGCCGGGCATCGGGACGAACTCGGAGGCCAGTCGATTGCCGATCGTGATCGTGCCGGTCTTGTCGAGCAGCAAGACGTCCACATCGCCGGATGCCTCGACGGCGCGACCGGAGAGGGCCAGCACGTTGCGACGCACGAGCCGATCCATGCCGGCGATCCCGATCGCGGAGAGCAGGGCCCCGATCGTCGTCGGGATCAAGGCCACGAGCAGCGCGATCAAGGTCGTCTCGGAGATCGGCGTACCCGAGAACAGTCCGAACGGCCTCAGCGTGGCGACGACGATCATAAAGATGAGGGTGAGCGCGGCCAGAAGGATGTTGAGCGCGATCTCGTTGGGCGTCTTGCGCCGCTCGGCTCCCTCGACCAGCGCGATCATCCGATCGAGGAACGATTTGCCGGGCTCCTGGGTGATTTCGACGACTATCTCATCAGAGGTAACGCGCGTACCGCCCGTGACCGCGCTGCGATCGCCACCGGACTCGCGTATGACAGGAGCGGACTCGCCGGTGATCGCGGACTCGTCGACGGTTGCGATGCCCTCGATCACGGTGCCGTCTCCGGGAATCAGCTCCCCGGCCGAGACGACAACGACGTCTCCGCGCGTCAGCTCGGATGCCGCCTTGGTGGAGCCGTCGCGCAGCTTTGCGACCGTCTCCTTGCGCATCGTGCGCAGCGTGTCGGCCTGGGCGCGACCGCGTCCCTCGGCGAAGGCCTCAGCCATGTTCGCGAAAACGACCGTCAACCACAGCCATATCGAGATCGTGAGCGTGTACCAGGCGGGCTCGTTACCACCGCCCAGAGGCGAGCCCCCGAGTGCCTGTTTGAGCCAGGTATAAGTGGTAATGACCGACCCAATCTCGACGACGAACATGACCGGGTTGTGGATCTGCACGCGCGGATCGAGCTTCTTGAAGGAGTCGATCAGAGCACGTTTGACGATGTCGCGCTGGAACAGCGAGACCGCCTGGCGTTCGTGTTTTATGGTGGGCCCACCCATCCCTACGTTCGCCATCAGCTTGTCCCTCCAGTCAGCCGATCGAGCGCGAGGTTCAGCTCGAGAACGTTGACGCCCGGTTCGCCGGAGAATCCGAGCCCACGCGAGTCTGTGTACTTGGAGATCAGACCGTTGACCACGCTCAGCGACAGTCCGCGCTTGGCCGCGACGCGGTGCGCCTGGATCCAGGCGTTTGCCTGTGAGATTTCGGGGTCGAGGTTGGAGGCTGAGGTGTTGACCGCGTCCACGGGGATCTGGGCGGTCGTCAGGCCAGGGTCATACGGCTTGTTGAGTTCGAGATATTCCTTGATGTTTTCTTCGTCCGCTTCCTTGGTCTTGACGGAGTTCGGGCCCCGGTTTGAGAACGTGCTCGCCGCCGCGTTGTACGCTCCGCCTTCGGTGGCGGACGGACGCGACTGGAAGTACTTGGGATCCGCTTCGGTGACGAGTTCTTCTTCTTCTTCCTTGGGCTTGCCGTTCTTTTCGAGCACGGGAACCTTGAAGCTCTGGCCGATGATCTTCGAGCCGACCAGCTTGCCGTGCACGTAGACCTTCTGCCCGTTGGCATTGCCCGGGAAAGCGACCTGGCTTACACCCGTGATGAACAGCGGGTAGATCAATCCGAGCAGGATCGTGAAGACGAGGATGCCGATGATCGAGGTTACGATGTCGCGTTTCATCTCAGTACAGGTGTCCGGTCAGGCCCTGGACGATCGGTCCGAGCAGGAGGGCGGGAAAGAAGGTGAGCGCGCCCACGAGAACGATCACCCCGATCAGGAGGATCGCGAACGTGGGGTTGTCGGTGCGCATCGTGCCGAGGCCGGCGGGCGTGACACGCTTGCCGGCCAAGGCGCCGGCGACCGCCAGTGCGAACAGGATCGGGGCGTAGCGGGCGAAGATCATGTCAAAGCCGCCGAGCAGGTTTGCGAACGTGACGCCGTGGGCGCCGAGGTTGCCGGCGTTGGGCTGGATGTAGCCGGTGTAGCCGGCGAACGCGGAGCCATTGTTGTTGGCCTGCGACAGGTAGGCGTAGAAGGTCTCGGAGAATCCCTGCGGAGTGTTGCCGCCTGACTTGGAGAGCGCGACTTCCGCGATCGATTTGCGTCCGGCGGAAGTCGCGGTCGCCATCGCCGTGCAGAAGAGCGCCGCCAGCGGCGTTATCAAGATTGCCAGCCCGGCAAGCTTGATTTCGCGAGCCTCGAGCTTCTTGCCCAGCCACTCGGGTGTGCGCCCGACCATCAAGCCGCCGATGAACACCGCCAAGAGGACGTACAAGAGGATCGAGTACAGGCCCGTGCCGACCCCACCGAAGATGACCTCGCTGGCCGACAGGTTGGCCATCGGTACGGCGCCGCCGATGCCCGTGAACGACTCGATCGCACTGTTGACGGCACCGCAGGAGGTGACGGTTGTGACCGTGTCGAACAGCGCCGAGCCGGCGATCCCGAAGCGCTGCTCCTTGCCTTCCAGGTTGCCCCCGCCCGAGCCCGAGATCACGCCCGTGTGCAGGCCGGCTGCGTGCTGGGCGGGCGAGCCGTGGGCCTCAGCGATGTAGGCGACCGTGACAGCGCCGAGGAACATGAACATCATCACCCCGTAGATGGCATACCCCTGGCGGCGGTTTCCGGTCATGCGCCCGTACATGAACACAAGCGCCGCCGGGATGACCAGCACAAGCAGCATCTCAACGAGGTTGGTGAAGCCGGTCGGGTTCTCGAACGGGTGGGCGGAGTTGACGTTGAAGAAGCCGCCGCCGTTGGTGCCCAGCTCCTTGATCGCCTCCTGGGAGGCGACCGGCCCCATCGCGATCTTCTGTTCGAGGCCGGTGATCGTGTGAGCGGTCAGATAGGCCGAGAAGTTGGCGATGACGCCCTGGGAGGCCAGGATCAGCGCGGCCACGATCGAGATCGGCAGGAGGATGTAGAGGACGACGCGCACGATGTCCTGCCAGAAGTTGCCGATCCCCTTGCCGCCGCGGCCGATGATCCCGCGGATCAAGGCGGCCGCCACGACGATCCCGACTCCGGCCGAAAGGAAGTTCTGGACCGTCAGCCCAGCCATCTGGCTGAGGTAGGTCATGGTCGTCTCACCGCCGTAGTACTGCCAGTTGGTGTTGGTGATGAACGAGGAGACCGTGTTGAACGTCACGTTCCAGGTGCCGGAGTGATAACCGAGTGGGTTGAGCGCGTGGGGCACCCACGGAGCGTTCTGGGTGCGCAGGATGGCATACAACAAAAGCCAGCCCGCGAGCGAGAAGATCAAGAGGCTTTTCGCGTACTGCTTCCAGTCCTGCTCGCGCTCGTGGTCGACCCGCATCAGGCCATACAGCAACCGCTCGGGACCGGCGAGGACCGGCGAGAGGAAGACCCGCCTGCCGGTGAAGACCTTCGCCATGTAGCCGCCCAGCGGCAGCGCCAGCGCGGTCAGGATGACCGCGAACAGGACGATCAGAAGCCAGCCGTCGAAGGTCATGCGCTCAGAGCTTCTCTCCGCGGATCAGCGCGTAGAACAGGTAGGCGATGATCAGGATCGACACGACCAGCCCGAACACGTCGGCGACGCTCATGTGCGCGATGAACGCGCCCAGTGGCAGCGAGACGCTCATATGCGTTCGATCCCCTCGAGAATCGCCAGGAGGATCAGGAACATGACAACACCAAGCACGATTGCGAGAATGTCCATTGCTGCACTATTGGCGAGCGGCCATCACGACGTTGTGACGATGTGAGCCGCTTGTATAACGATTTCGTTACAGACCGGCCGGAGCTGGCATGAAGTGACGATCCGTGCTTTCAGCCGGCGCATCGGCGCCGACCTGGGGCTTTTTTACCCAGCGAAGCGGTAGCCGACGCCGGGGTCGGTGACGATGTACTTGCGGGCCCCCCCTACCCCGGACCCTGCCGGCTCGATCTTGGCGCGCAAGCGCGCTATGTGGGTACGCAGCGCCTGCACGTCGTCGGCGTAGCCGGGCCCCCAGACCTCTGTGAGCAGCGCGCGGTGTGTCATCAAACGACCCCGATTGCGTGCGAGCACGCGCAGCAGGTCGAACTCGATCGGCGTCAGGTGCACAGGCTCTCCGTCACGGCTGACCGTGCGGGCTCCGAAGTCGACAATGAGCCCATCGACCTCGACGCGCGACTCCTCGCCGGAGGCCGACCCGCCGGCACGGCGCAGGGCGGCCTGCAGCCGGGCGACCAGCTCGCGCGCACCGAAGGGCTTAGTCACATAATCGTCGGCGCCGGCCTCCAGGGCCAGGACCTTCTGGTCCTCCTCACCGATCGCCGAGAGCACGAGGATCGGCATCTCGCTCCATTCGCGTAGCCGGCGCGTAACCTCGATGCCGTCGCCGTCGGGGAGCACCAGGTCGACGATCGCCGCCTGCGGCGGACGTACGGCGGCGCGGTCCAGCGCCTCGGCGACGTTCTGCGCGGCGACGACCTCGAAGCCGGCCTCGCGCAGGACGACACGTAGGGCGCGCAGGATCTGCAGCTCGTCGTCGACGACCAGTACGCGCGGAGCCTCAGCGGGCATCGATCCCGGCCATCACGCGAGCAGCGCCTTACCCTCAGCGGGCATCGGCCTCGGGCGCAACCCCCACGGGCGCGTGGGGCTGCGCGGCGGGCGCGTCGGCATCGACCCCGGCTTGGGCGTTCTCTGTGGAATCGTGAGCGGCGTCGGTCGGGACGACGGGATCGAGTGGCAACTCGAAGACGAACGTGGCTCCCTGGCCAGGCAGAGACTCGACGTAGAGCTTGCCGCCGTTGGCGTTGACAAAGCCGCGCGCGATCGCCAGGCCAAGGCCCGAGCCGCGATGCCCGCCGCTTGCCGTGCCGGCCCGGTAGAAGGGCTCAAACACACGCTCGACCTGGGCCGGCGGAATGCCGGGACCGCGGTCTACGACGCGCACGATCACGCGGTCGTTCTCGCCGCCGTGCGTGCGAACCGCGCGCGCACGGACCGACACCGCGTGACCACCGGAGTGGCGCCTGGCGTTCTCCAAGACATTGACGAAAGCGCGCTCCAGTTGGGTCGAATCGGCGCGCACGAGCGGCAGGTCGCGGTCGATCGAAAGCGTGAAGTCCTCCGGCTTGGCGTTCAGCTCATCGAGCGCCGCGGCAAGGACCTCTTCGACAGACGTCCACTCGCGATGAGGTTCGGCCACGCCGGCCTCCAAACGTGATTGGTCGAGAAGGTTCTCGACCAATCGCGAGAGGCGACGCGTCTCTTGGCCGATCACCGAGGCCAGCTCCTCGCGCTCGGCCTGCGACAGGTCGGGCAGCGCAACCGCCTCGCCGGCCGCCGAAATCGCGGTCAGGGGAGAGCGCAGGTCGTGGGAGACGGCGCGCAGCACGGCGGTCTTGACGACATCGGCACGGCGCAGAGAGGCCGTCTCGACGACCTCTCCGAGCAGGGCGTCGCGCTCGAGCGCGGCGCTGAGCAGGGCCTCGAGCGAGGGCACGACCCGCTCCTGGAGCCTGCGCAGGCTCGCCTCGGGCGTGTCGGCGCCGACCAAGAGGGTTCCCAGCCGCCGTGTCCCTTCGCGCAGCGGGAACGCGATCCGGCGCTCGTCGCCTTCGAGCGCGTGCATCTCGATCGCCGCCGAGTGCAGGCCAAGCGTTTGGGCCAGCCGCGCCGAGGCTGTCGGCAAGGTCTCGGCCAAGCTGCTGCCGCGCAACAGGATCCGCGCCATCTCAGCCGCCAGGTCGGCCTCGTGCCGGCGTTCGTCGGCCTCGCGGGCGCGCGCTCGAGTCACGTCGGCAATCGAGCTGGCCAGGCCGGCGGCGACGAGAAACGCGATCAACGCGACCCAGTTCTCGGAGTTGCGGATCGTGAACTGGCCGACCGGAGGAAGATGAAAGAAGTTGAAAGCGGCCGCGCTCAGCACCGCCGTCAGCACTCCCAGCCATGCGCCCCAGACGGCGGAGACGATCAGCACGGCGAGCAGATAGATCACCCCGAGCGAGACGACCGGCGCGATCCGCTTGAGCGGATAGACGAGCAGCGTGCACAGCGCCACGGCCGCAATCGCGACGAAGACCCCCGTCCGCTTGGGGGGCGGCTCGGTGGCCAGCATGAAGCCGAACGGGCGCATCTCCTCAGCAGCGTAATGGGCTGGACGCCGGAAGTCCTGCCCAGATCAACCGACGGGACGTCCGTCCCGATCCCCTAACCTTTGCTCAAGCCGGCTCCCGGACCGGCCGATCGGAAGCTGAGGGACCGTCACACACGGCGAGAGCCCATCCTTACCGACCGTGTCGCGATGAGCCACGCACCCAGCCCAGCTAACCGCCCTGTCACGCTCCGGCGAGTCTCGGCGGTGGGCGCCATCGTGACGGGTGTCCTGGCCGTGAGCGTCATGGCTGTGTCGGCGACAGCGATTGTCGCAGCGACACTCGTCATCCCGGCGACCGCCGAAGGCGCTGTCTCGCCCGCGGCCTATCGCGTCAGCCGCCTCTGTGAAATCCCGGCACCCGGCTACTCAGGATGTTTGGGGCTGCGCCTGGTCGCCAGGCAGCAAGGATCAGAACAGTACGCATCGACGTCCCAGCCGAGCACATCCGCCGCCCAGCCGATCGCGTCGATCCCGAAGCCAGCGGGATCCGCTGGCCGGCAGGCCGGACCGTCATCGGAACCGGCGAACTCGGACTTCGATCGCGAAGGCCAAGAAGCTTTGAAAAAAAAGGAATACAAAGAACCGCGGCCAGGCAGCTTCTCGCCCGCCGAAATCGCCGGCGCCTACGACCTGGCCGGCGTGCCGGCACCAGCGAAGACACAGACGCTGGCAATCGTGGACGCCTACAACGACCCGACAGTCGAAGAAGACTTGGCCGTGTTCGATGAACAGTATTCGCTGCCCGAATGTACGAGCGCGAACAAATGCTTTGAAAAGGTCGAGATGACGTTCAAAAGAAAAGCTCCGCCCACGGAAGACGGGTGGGCGCAGGAGATCGCGAATGACGTCGAGGTTGCACACGGCCTATGCCCGAGCTGCAAGATCATCCTCGTAGAGGCCTATTCAAATGGAAACGAAGAACTCGAAGCGGCCGAGCGCAAGGCCGAGGAACTTGGCGCCACCGAGATCTCTAACTCGTGGGGCGGCCCCGAGGTAGGTGTTACGACCGGGGAAGACGAAACCGACGCCTTCAACGACCCCGGCACGGTTATCGCGGCGGCAGCCGGCGACGAAGGTTTTCTGGACTGGCAGGCCGAAAAAGCAGACGAACAGGGCTATCCCGACTATCCGGCGTCCTCGCCGCATGTGGTCGCGGTCGGAGGCACCCGCCTCGAACTGCGCACCGGCGGGACGTGGAAGCAAGAGACCATCTGGAACGGCTACGGCGCCGGTGGAGGCGGCTGCAGCACGGTTCTGCAAGCGCCACCGTGGCAGCAGAGCCTGTCGGACTGGCCGGCGGTCGGCTGCGAATCGCATCGCGCCGTGGCCGATGTATCCGCCGACGCCGACCCCTATACGGGCGTGTCGATCTACGACTCGACGCCGGTCCTCGAAGAAGGCGTCGAATACAAAGGTTGGACAATCATCGGCGGTACGAGCGTGGCCACGCCGATCATCGCCGCCACGTACGCGCTGGCGGGCGGTGCGGGCACCGAACCGGACGGCGAAGCGGTCAAGTACCCGGCCCAAACCCTTTACGACAACCTGGCGTTCGACCCGTCCGTACTGCACGAAGTGACCGAAGGCTCCAATGGTGTGTGCATCGAAGGGTTCTATGAAGCCACGGGCCTGTCGGCATGCACGGCTACCGACGAGGGCGAATCATGCTCCCAGCAAGCGATCTGCGTGGCGAGGGCCGGCTATGACGGACCAAGCGGCGTGGGCACGCCGGACGGCATCGCGGCGTTCCAGCCGCTGAACGAAGCCGACAAACAGGAGATACGAGAACTGAGAGAAAGAGAAGCCGAAGAGCGGGCGCTGCAAGCGAAAGGCCCCGAAGTCGAAGGCAACGCCGGCAACACGGGCTCGAGCCAGGGACCGTCGAGCGCTGGCGCACCTACCCCGCCGTCGGCGGGCTCGCTGGCCGCACCGACCGGTCCGATCCTGTCCGGGCTGACGCTGACCCGCAACGCGGCCATAGCGCTACGCGATGGCCGCCCGATGACGTCCTTGATCGCCTTTACGTTCACACTGAGCCTCGCCGCGCGCGTACGCGTGACCCTCGCGAAGGAGAAGACCGTGCACGGTCACAAGCACTGGCAGACGCTTGCACAAGCGCGAACGATCGCGGCGACCAGGGGCCACAACTCCGCGAAGCTGAGCGGCCACGCACCGTTGCGGCCCGGTACCTACCGCCTGACGCTCACGCCCGCGCACGGGGCCCCGCGGACGCTCGTGTTCCGAGTCCGCTGAGTGCGGGCGCGGCCCGTAGTGCCATGACACGGCGACGGTCCATAATGGGCCTGCCGCACCTGCCCGTTCATTACGTGGATGACGTCGGACGAAGCACCTACGCGAGTGCATCCTCGACCTTGCGCCGAAACGCGGAGGGGTTGATCGCGGGATACCGGTACAGCTGTGGCTCGATCGCCTCATAGTGCTCGCGCAGACGCCGGGGCTCCACTAGGCCACGAGCGATCATCGTGCGAACGTCGGCGAGATCTTGGTCGAAGCCACGCTCGATCTTTGACAGCGCCTGCGAGTAGAGATCGAAGTGATGCACCTCGACGGCGCCCTCCCGAAACAGGAACGGGCTGCGCTCACGCCAGCCGGGCAGCTCCGGGATGAAGTCCGGCGGTGAAGCAAGCTCGATGTTCACGCCCAAGCTCTCCTTGACGGCTGGCAGCTCGCGCAACAGCCGGTCGTCCTCGGGCTCGAACCGCAGGTCGACATCCAGCGTGGCCGAACGCCATCGCTCGATCACCGCGGTGCTGCCACCGGTCAGATACATCCGAACAGGGGCGCGAGCAACCCGCCCGAGGCGGGTCGCGACAGCACGGATGAGCGCTTCATCAACGGGAGGACGCATGCTCGGCCGCTCGCGCAAAGCTCACCATCCGACCGACCAGCGCGTTGTAGCGACTGTGTGCGTCCTGCTCGCCGTCCGCGAGAAGCGCATAGAGACGATGGGAGGGTCCTCTCGGTAGCTCCGAGCCAGGCGGCACGTCGTAGCCCAAGGCCCGCAGGCGCGAAGCCGCCATCGCGACCAGGAGCGCCGGCTCGCTCTCACGACCGACGGCAAGGTCCTCTATACCGGCGCTCACTAGCTCATGGCCGGGCAGATCGGCGGAAACCTCTTTCATATGCCCATGGTAGGGCCGGTCGGGTGGCGCAAGGCCTCGCGTCATCCCTCCTGTGCGTGGAGGGACATGCTCAGCACGCCTTGGCGAACAGACCGCCCAGCACCGAGCTGCGTTACGTCCGGGTGACGCAGCCGGTGGCGCTGAGCTTAGGGTCGGCTGAGGCCGCCTGATCGAGGAGCCACCGCAACGGTCCGTGTACTGACCAAGCCACTGGCGGTCGCGAGCATCAACCTGAGCGCGAAGCGACGATGGTGCCTGATGTCGAACACGCCGTGGCCGCTCAGTGCAATCTCCACCCGGTGGGTGCCCGTGTGCATCTTCTTGACATACCTGCGAATTCCCTGGCCCGTGATCGTGACGGTACCGTCCGCCAACGTCGTGAATGCGAGCCGCAGACGGTCTCCGGGCTCAATTCGCTCCGTGACGTGGGAAAAAAACATGGGCTTGACGATTTTCGGCAGCGGCGCGGCGCCAGAGCCGGCGCTCCCACTGCCGTGGCCTGTGGGTGGCGCCTGGCAGCCGGGCGTCACGAACGGGCTCGACGTCTGAACGATCGTGCCCTGCGATCCTTCGATCGTGGCGCCGATCTGCCTGGATGCGCAGACGGTCGGATTCAGGACGAGGTCGGGGTGATCGACCTCGATTTCGAACGCGTTCGTTTGCAGCGGTATCCCGTCTATGATCTGGGGCATATAGGCAGCGATCGTGAGCGCACCGGTGCCTTGACTCTGCGACACGGCCGCCCTGACGACCAGCTTTCCGAGTTCGAAGGGCCCAAAACCGGCGCTCAGAGCAATGCTCAGACCATACTGGCCGCCGGCGTAGCGTTCGGTCAGATAGACCGGCCCGGTAAACCACGCAAGCAAACGGCCAGGACCGAACCTCGTGATCGCCGTCCCGATCTGGCTGGCCTGCGGGCACGTGCCCTCGCCCGCTGCCGGTTCACCACATAGGGAGACGTTCGAGAATGCCCATTCGAGGCCACTCGGCAGCTGGAAGTTGAGCCGCGAGATGCTCTGCTGCGGGTATTCATGTGAGACCGCCAGCACCAAAGAGCTGTAGCTGCCGGCCGGAGCTTCTCCGGTGCCCGCGTTCAGCGACGGTTCAAACGGCAGCGGGTCGGGACATGTCTGAGCGCTGTCCAACCAGCCAACCTCAAACGAGGAGGATACGTTTACCGCGGCGTCCCCGCTCCAGGGAGTCAGCTTGCCCACGCTCGTCATCTCACCGCACCTCGCTGGATTGGCGAGCAGCGCTCGTTCGCCACCGAACAGATGAAGCTCGATGTCTTCGATCGGCAGCCGCGGCAGCCCTTCGAGCGTCAGGATCGGCTGTCCAGTGTCAGCGTTGAGGGTCAGCTCGCCGGCGAGCTTGACGACGATTCCCGAGGATCGTTCTTCGGCGAGCACATACAGCGTGGCCAGCGCCCCGAACGGATTGGCGCCGGGAGTGGCGAAGAAAACCCCTCCCTCCAGCGGATGCGACAGAAGCGGCGTGTCGATCTGAACTTCCCCGACCTTTGAGCTGGTCGCACATCGTGGCGGTTCACCGGAGTCGAGCGCGAACTGCGCTTCTTCACATCCAGTCAAGCCGTTCGCGCCCGCCAGCGACAGCGACACACCTTCGGGAAGCGTGACGCTCGCGTTCTCGAGCTGAGAGAAGGCGAGACCCACAGGGCCTTTGGGCTGAGGCATGTGCAGCGACAACTGATAGCCGGAGGGGGCGTCTGCCAGCGCTGAGTCTGGCTGCACATCCAAGCTGGGCGCAAATGGAAGGCGATCGCAGCCGGTCAGTGCGGAAAGCACGACCGGCGAGGATGCGGCTTGCGCTCCCCACGATTCGGCTCGAAGCATCGTCGTGAGAGCCGAAGCGCATGTGGTAGGCAAGGTGATCAAGCCGGGGCTCAGCGATTCGCCCAGAGTCAGCTTCACCGATTCGATTTCTTCCACAGGGATGTTGTCCATCTTCAGCGTCAAGCCGTAGTCACCGCCGGTCCGGACAGCAACGGTGATCGACAGAGGCAGACCATCGACCGTGACGCCGAGGAGTCCGAACTGCCCCAGAGCTGGCGCCAGGTTGTAGACAGCCGCTGAAGCTATGGTGCCCGCAATGCTCATCTGCACAGTCCCCACCATCGATCCAGCCGGACAGGCGTTGGTGTAGAAGTCTGCGAGGGCGCATCGCGCCGCGACATTCGGGTCCAGGGTCAGCCCAGGGGGAAGTTCGAAATGCAGGCTCCTGACCGCGCTTTGGCCAGCGCCTTGATCGAGAGTCGCCTCTGCTGTCAGAGCGTATGGGTGGGAGCCGGCCTGTTCATCGGTCGACCCACCTTCTTCGGTCGCGGATAGACCGTAGCTCTCGATCCCGAAGCCGGCCGATGCGTACGCGCGCGGCGCGAGGATCGACGCCACCAGCAGCGCCAACGCCAGCGCACTTATCGCAGCAATCCGGTGCGGCGTCGCCGTGGCCGTAGATCCCATGTTCCCGCGAACCCTCTCGTACACTCGATACCAGACAGCGCCGGGACTCTACCGTATATCGGAATACGGATGCGCAAGCACACGCACCGGTCCGACCAAGGCCCTTGGTCGGCGTCGGACCGGCGGCAAGCCCCGACTTAACCCTCCGCCGGCGCGACAGCTCCCCGTCGCCGCTCGCCGGCACCGCGCTCGGCGGCGCGTGCGGACTCCGCGGGCGGCGTGTCGGCCCGTCGCGCGGCCCGATCGCCCCGTCGGCGGGGGCCCCAGACGCGGACGTACTGGGCCGCGACGTAAGAGCCGAGAACGACGACCAAAGCAAAGACCTGGACGGCGATCGTCTCGACGTTGGGGAAGACCGAGAACCAGGTGCCGGCCCAGGCGGGCACAGAGAGGCCTGGGATCGGCGTGGTGCCGATCCAGCCGGCGAGCTGCATCTCGTTGACCTCCTCGCCGACCATGACCCACAACACGACGACCAGCATGGCCCCGGTGATGACCAACAGTTTGCGGTAAGGCAAACGTTGGTGCAAGCTGAACGTGAGCACGCCGACGGCGGCGGTGAACAGCAGGCCGAGCACGACGCCCTCGAGGACGACGGAGGAGCCGAAGCGCTCACGCAGGCCCTGCAAGAAGATGACGATCTCAAAGCCCTCTCTGTAGACGGAGGTGAAGCCGAGCAGCCCGAAGCCCAGGAGGGTGGCCCTGGTGACGGTCTGCTCGTCGGCACCGCCGCCCAAGAGGCCCCGGCGGCGCTTGTGGTGGTGGGAGATCCAGCCGGTCCAGTAGACCTTGTGGAAGAACCAGTTCATGACCAACAGCAACACGATGATCGCGGGGATGCCCGTGGCCGCCTGCACAGACAGGCCATCGCCGCCGAAGACGCCGATGAACCAGACGGCCAAGAACCAGGTGCCGACGGCCGCCAAGAGGGCGAGCACACCTCCGGCGGCGACCGGCTTGCGGTAAGCGCGATTGGCGCCGAGGAAACTGGCGGTGATCGCCGCGAGCACGAGGATCGTCTCGAGTCCCTCCCTGAAGACGAGCACGCCCGAGTCGATCGTCGCGGTCGCTGGGCTCATGTTGTTCGGGGCTTCGGTCGGGTCAGGGGTGCCGCCGCGGGCGTGCCAGCCGATGATCACCGCCGTGACACAGACGGCCAGGACGATCGCGGTCCATATGTAAAGGCTTGACTGCTGGCCGCGCCGGTTTGGGGCATCGGTGGCCGCCGGCTGATGCGCAAGCGCCGACCCTGACGTCCCGCCCGCGCTCGACGAGTCCGAGTCCGAGTCCCAGTCCGTCCCGGGACCTTCGGGTTTGTTTGGCTGGTGTTGGGGCACGATGCGATTTAGGTCTTCTGGGGAATCTAATCCCGACCTGGGCACTTGGATATTCAAACGGGACCGTAGCACAGGCCAACTTAGGGTGCCCTAACCAGTCATCGAAGGCGCCCGGCTCGATGACTACGGCCGACTTACCTGCCGCTGCGCGCGGGATCGGAGTCGGCGCCGGCGGCGAGCGGCCCGTAGCGAAGTGCGACGCCGCGCTCGACCCGTTCACCCAGCTCCGTCAGGCGCCAGGAGTTGGGGGCGCCGCGGGCCGTGACAACGAGGTTCTCGACCACGCCGGCGCTCTGCAGGCGCGTCAGCAGCTTGGAGACCTGGCCCTGATCGACGATGCCTGAGCGCTCGGCGACCTCCCGGTTGCTGGCGCCCGGGTACTGTGCGATCGCGGACAGGACGCGGCCGGTGCGGTAAGTGAGGCGCACGCCGTGATACTCACTCGGGTGGCGTCCTTCGAGCGCGCCCGCGCCACCGACCCCAAGAGGCGCCGGAGCGGGGCGGCCAAGCTCACGCTGGGCGGCCCCGTAGCCGAGATAGGGAAGCACGATCAGGCTCATCAGTGAGCCGAACAGCTCGATAACGGGCCGCTCGTCCGGAGGATCGGCGTCTTGGCCGAGCAGCCTGGTCTGTACGACCGTGAGCACGGCGCCGACGACCCCTTCGGCGACGACCGCCGGCGGGTCGGTGCGGCTGGCGAGCCCTTCGCTGCGCCCGCGGTCCACGATCCGCCACAGCCCGGCCTGCACCTCGGCGCGGCGGCGCAGCAACTCGGGACCACCGCTGAGGGAGTGCACGACACACAGCCGGCCAAAGGCGGGCTCGTCATCGAGGAAGCGCAACAGTTCAGCCAGCGCCGGCCTGATCGCGTCGCGCCAGCGCAGGCCTTCGTCATAGGCTGGAGCGACACGTTCGCGCGCGCGCAGCACGCCGACGTCGAAGGCCGCCAGCAACGCTGCCTCGAGGTCGTCGAACAGGCTGTAGAAGGTGCGCCGGGTGACACCGGCTCGGCTGAGGGTGTCGCCGAGCATAAGGCCGCCGATACCGCGCTCGGCAACGATCGTGGCCAGCGCTTCGAGAATGTGTGTTCGCTCGATGTCCTCCACGCGGCTCCTTCGTGCGGCCACGCGCGAACGGACCTGCACCCCTTTTGGCTTCCCCGCCACCGTTTATAAGTACTGCCTGAGCTTGAGAGTACCAATAGAACTTATCTGCTTAATGTCTAGTCACCGGGGCGGATGCAAGAGCCCGTGCAAACTCGGCCAAAAACCAGAGCAGCGCGCGCGACGCGGGCGGTCCGCCGGCTACAGCTGGCGATCGGCGCGCGCCAGCTCGGCGGGCGCGCCGTAGGGCAGCAGGCACTCAGGCAGGCGGACGGAGCCGTCGGCTCGCTGGCCGTTCTCGAGCAGGGCGACCAGCGTGCGCCCAACCGCGACGGCGGTGCCGTTCAGGGTGTGAAGGGTCTGGACTCCCGCCGACCCCTTGCCCGCTTCGCCTGGCCCGGTGGGCGCGCCGCGCATGCGGACGTTCAAGCGGCGCGCCTGGTAGTCGGTCGTGTTGGAGCAGGACGTCAGCTCGCGGTAGCGCGACTGGCTGGGAAGCCACGCCTCGCAGTCGTACTTCTTGGCGGCTGAGGCTCCGAGGTCGGTGACGGCGATGTTGACGACGCGGTAAGGCAGACCGAGCGCGCCGAGGATGTGCTCCTCGATCTCCAAGATGAGGTCGTGCTCGGCGGCGGAGTCGGCGGGTGAGACGAAGCTGAACATCTCGACCTTGTCGAACTGGTGTACCCGGAAGATGCCGCGCGTGTCGCGTCCGGCCGCCCCGGCCTCGCGGCGAAAGCATGGCGAGAAGCCGGCATATCGCAGAGGCAGACGCTCGGCGTCGAGGATCTCATCGGCGTGCAGCGAGGCGAGCGCGACCTCGGAGGTGCCCACCAGGAACAGCTCGTCGGCGGGCAGGCTATAGATCTGCTGCTCGGTGTCGGGCAGGAAACCGGTCCCATAGAGCGCCTCTTCGCGTACCAGCACGGGCGGTATCACCGGCTCGAAGCCACGTACGCGCAGGATCTCGAGCACCCAGCGCACGAGCGCGAACTCGACCATCACCAAATCGCCGACGAGGTAAGCAAAGCGCGCGCCCGACAGCCGGGCGCCGCGCTCCATGTCGATCCCAGGACCGGCCAGCTCCAGGTGGTCGCGCGGCGTAAAGTCGAAGGCGGGCGGCTCGCCGACGGTCCTCAGCAGCTCGTCCTCGGGACCGGGAGCGGCCGACGGATCGGGCAGGTTCGGCAGCGGCGCCAAGGCGTCCCGCAGCTGCTCTTCGACGGCCGCGAGGTCGCGCTCGAGCTGCTTAGCGCGGCCTGCGACCTCGCGCATCGCCGCGATCTCCTCCTCGCGTAGGCCCGGATCGGTCGCCGAGCGGATCCTGGCGTTGGCCTCGTTCTGCTCGGCCCGCAGACCCTCCAGGGCGGGAAGCAGCTCGCGCCGGCGTCCGTCCAGCGCAATCACACGGTCAAGACCGCCAACCGCCTCCTCCCCACGCCGAGCCAAAGCGGCGCGCACTCCGTCGGGGTCCTGCCTGATCAGCTTGAGGTCGAGCACAGCCTCGGAGCCTACCGGCCCCGACGGGAGCTACTTGGTGGAAAGCGTGATGTTGGTGGTCGGCTCCTTCTGAGCTTTCAGGCCGGAGTAGTGAGCCAGGAATTCGGCCACGTCATGGGCTTGGCTGCCGACGACGAGGTTCTCGGGCATGACAGCACCGGAGAAGCCGCCATTGCGGAGGGCGTAGAGGACCTGTTCGGTGTCCTCCTTGCGGAAGTTGAAGTTGGGGCCGTTGGTCTTGACCCGGTCCTTGATCGAGGTCGCGGAGCCCTCGGCGCCGACGACCGACAGGGTGTGGCAGCCGGAGCAGTGGTCGAGGAAGATCACGGCGCCTCTGTAGTAGGGGCTGGACTTCGGCACGGATATGCCCTGCGAGCCGCACGCGCCGAAAGCGACGCTGGCGAGCACGAGCATGGCGACTGCGGCGATGGTCTTCATGCGGTCGGCAATATATAGGCCCGGTCAGAACCCGTGTGCCGTGCCCGCGGCGCGCAGGGCCAAAAAGACGACGACGAAGGCTGAGAGGGCCATGATGGTCATCTCGCGGACGAGGATCTCGGCGACGAGCAAGTGCTGGTCGGCCTCGGGGAGCGCGCCGACGGCCTGGGCGTCGGGCAGGCCGTGCCGGTCGAGGATCGTCTGGGCGGCCGCGACCCGCAGCTGCTCGGCGATGAAGGCGACGGCAAGCGGCAGGAGTGCGTATAGGTAGAAGAGGTGGTCGCTTGAGTAGTGGCCGGCGGCGGCGAGGGAGCCCGCGAGGATGGCCAGGACGAGGGCCGAGCCTTGACCGACGCGCAGGAGGATCCAGAAGGCATGGCTGGGCTCGCCGCGATAGGAACGGAAGGCTCCGAGCAACGCTGGGAGGGCATTGAGGAGGGCGACGAGGAGCGCGCAGGCGATGACCGCCCGAGTCACGATTTCGAGCCGATCGTCACTATGTGACATAGTGCCACAAGCGGTGATATAACAGCGCCTCGTGCTGCGCAGCTACCTTCCCGCGATCGTGTTCGTCCTGCTTGGAGCGGGCGTAGGCGTGGCATTTGCGCTGCTGAACTCGGCGATCGGCCCGAAGCGGACCGTCGCGCACAAGCAAGACCCTTACGAGTGCGGACTGCCGTCCGAGGTAAAGCGCGAGATGCGGTTCGGGATCAGCTTCTATTTGGTCGCGATGTTGTTCATCTTGTTCGACATCGAGGTCGTCTTCTTGTACCCGATCGCGATCCAGCTGAGGGCCTACGGCGGATACGCGCTGGCCGAGACCACGACGTTCATCGTGCTGCTGTTCGTGGCCTTCGTGTACGTGTGGCGCAGGGGGGCACTGCAATGGAAGTGAAGAGGGAACGACTTGGGGCCAGTACCGGAACGCGCGCGCAGCGGACCGCCAACGCGCTTGGAGCCTTGCCGGGAGGGGACGAGCTGAAGGTGACGGAGCTGAACGCGCATCAGCTGCTGCGCGGAGCGGAGATGACAGGCGCCAACAGGCCGGCGCATCTGGAGGGCGAGGAGCTGGAACGGTATGTCCACGAAAGGGTGTTGCTGACGACGCTCGACAAAACGGTGGCGTGGGCGAGGTCGAACTCGTTCTTTCCGCTCGGCTTCGGCTTGGCGTGCTGCGCGATGGAGCAGTTTCACGCCGCCGGGCCGAGGATGGACATCGCGAGGTTCGGCTTCGAGGCCTTCAGGGCCTCGCCCAGGCAGGCCGACCTGATCATTTTGGCCGGCCGGGTGTCGATCAAGATGGCGCCGATCATAAGGCGGCTGTACGACCAGATGCTCGAGCCGAAGTGGGCGATCTCGATGGGCGCGTGCTGCAGCTCGATGGGCGTGTTCAACAACTATGCGCTCGTGCCGGCCGACAAGTTCATGCCCGTCGACGTCCACGTGCCGGGCTGCCCGCCGCGGCCGGAGGCGCTGATGCATGGGATCATGAAGCTGAGGAAGCTCGTCCAGGACGATCCGGACGCCGGCTGGCGCGAGCGCTACGACGCGGTCGGGACCGAGGAGCACCCGAGGGGCCCGGCGCCCGTTGCGACCGATCCCCGAGAGGCAAACGAGCTCGATGCCTGACGCTCCCGGGCTGGAGCTGCTCGCCAAGGATCTGGGCGACGCGGCGATCGAGACCGCCTACTTCAGGCAACGTGGCACGATCTCGGTCGACCCAACCAAGATCAGAGATGCCCTGAAGACTTTGCGCGGCAAGGGCTACAGCTTTTTGGCCAGCGTGCACGGCGTCGATCACTACCCGGAGGAGCCGCGGCTGGGAGTGATCTATGAGCTGATCGACATGGAGAAGGTCGATCGACTGACGGTGAAGCTGAGGGTCCCGACAGAGGACCCGAAGGTCGAGTCGGTGACGGGCGACTGGCCGACGGCCGATCACCAGGAGCGCGAGGTGTACGACATGTTCGGGGTCGTGTTCGAGGGACACCCGGATCTGCGGAGGATTTTGATGCCCGAGGACTACGAGGGGCACCCGCAGCGGCGCGACTTCCCGACCGGCGGCGAACCCGTGATCTTCACGCGCGATGAGCGCAAATGGCTGGAGGTGCGCGAGTGAGCGCCCTCGCCCCCCCGCGGGAAGAGCACGAGGAGCTGCTGACGCTCAACTTCGGACCCCATCACCCGGCTACGCACGGCGTGCTGCGGCTGATGGTGACGCTGCAAGGCGAGGTCGTCAGGGACCTGAAACCGGTGATCGGCTACGTGCATACCGGGATCGAGAAGACCGCCGAGGACAAGTCGTACTGGAAGGTGATCCCGGTCATCGAGCGGATGGACTACCTGTCGTATTACTTCAACGCGATGGCTTATGTCGGCGCCGTGGAGGCGCTGCTGGAGGCCGAGGTGCCGGCCAGGGGCCAGTACCTGAGGGTGATCCATCTGGAGCTGAACAGGATCGCTTCGCACCTGATCTGGCTCGGCACGAGCGCGCTCGATCTGGGGGCGGTGTCGATCTTCTTGTACTGCCTTCGCGAGCGCGAAATGATCCTCGACCTGTTCGAGATGTCTTCGGGCGCTCGCATGCATACGCGCTACTTCCAGGTCGGCGGTGTCATCGAGGACATCCCGAAGGGCTGGGAGGCGAAGCTGAGGGAGTTCTTGAAGGCGATGCCAAAGCGCGCCGACGAGTACGGCGCGATCTTGAACTCGAACGAGATCGTGCTGCAGAGGCTGCGGGGCACGTGCCCGCTGGACGCGCAGACACTGCTTGGGCTGGGCGTGACGGGGCCGCTCTTGAGGGCGGCCGGCAACCCGTGGGACCTGCGCAAGGCGGACCCGTACAGCTCATACGACCACTTCGATTTCAAGATCCCCGTCGGCACGGTCGGCGACAACTACGACCGCTTCGCGGTCAGGCTGGCCGAGATCTACGAGTCGGTCAAGATCGTGGAGCAGGCGATCGACGGACTGCCGGAGGGCCCTTACATCACGACCGACCGCAAGGTGGCGCTGCCGCCAAGACACGAGCTGGCGACCTCGATGGAGGCCTTGATCCACCACTTCAAGCTCGTCACCGAGGGCTTCAGGGTACCGCAAGGCGAGTACTACAACGCGATCGAGTCGCCGCGAGGCGAGCTGGCCTGTTACGTGCGCTCGGACGGCAGCTCCAAGCCGGCGCGGGTCCACATGAGAGACCCGTCGTTCGTCAATTTGCAGGCATTGGCGGACATGAGCAAGGGCAACTACATCGCGGACATGATCGCCACGACCGCGATGCTCGATCCGATCCTGGGCGGGATCGACCGATGAGCGCCACGACCGGCACTCGCGGCTGGGATGTCCCCGCGGACCTCGACAAGGCCCCAGCGACGATCCCCGGGGTGGGTGGGTCCCCATCCGTCCCCGTACCGGACGATCTGCGTAAGGAGATCGAGGCGCATATGGCCCTTTACCCGGACACGCGCTCGGCCGCGCTGCCCGCCCTGACGGCGGCGCAGCGTCGGCATGGCTGGTGCTCGCCGGAGGCGATCGATCAGGTGGCGTGCGTGATGGGGGTGACGCCGGCTTCGCTGGACGCGGTGGCGACCTTTTACGACATGCTGTACACCGAGCCGGTCGACGTGAAGGCGCACAGCGTGTACGTGTGCACGAACATAAGCTGCTCGCTGAGGGGCGCCGACGAGTTGTACGCGGCGATCTCTGACGCGGCGGGCGGCGATGAGACGTTCAACGTGAAGTCGTTCGAGTGCCTCGGCGCCTGCGACATCGCGCCGATGGCCTCGGTTGATGGCGTATATGTCGGTCCGCTGACGATTGCCGACGTGCCGAAGCTGCTGGACGACATACGCGCGGGACGCGAGGTGCTGCCGGACAAGCAACTGGTGCGCAGGCCATGCGCGGACCCGAAGGCCGGCGCATGACCGAGACGCTGCTGTTCGATCGGATCGACGAGCCGGGCCTGAACACGCTTGCCGTGTACGAAGCAAGGGGCGGCTATCAAGCGCTGCGCAAGGCCTTGAAGATGACGCCTGAGGAGGTGCTGGTCGAGCTGGAAGCCTCGAACCTGAGGGGGCGCGGCGGGGCGGGATTTCAGATGGGCAAGAAGGTGTCGTTCTTGCCGCACGGCGCGATCGAGAAGTATTTGGTGTGCAACGCCGACGAGTCCGAGCCGGGCACGTTCAAGGACAGGGAACTGATGCAGAAGACGCCGCACCTCTTGATCGAGGGGATCGCGATCGCCTCGTACGCGGCCGGGGCGAGCAGGTCGTTCATTTACATCAGGGGCGAGTACTCCCAGCAGGCCGACATTCTGGACGCGGCCCTGCGCGAAGCCATAGACGCCGGCTACGTGGGCGAGCGGATCCTGGGGTCCGAGCACTCGCTGTCGCTCGTCGTGCACCGGGGCGCCGGCGCCTATATCTGCGGCGAGGAGACCGGGCTCTTGGACTCGCTGGAGGGCAAGCGGGGCAACCCGCGATTGAAGCCGCCGTTCCCGGCCAACCAGGGCCTCTACCAGGGGCCGACCTTGATCAACAATGTCGAGACGCTGTCGACCGTGCCGGCGATCGTGACGATGGGCGGCGCCGAGTACGCGAAGATCGGCACCGAGCAGTCGACCGGCACGAAGCTGGTGTCGGTGTCCGGGCACGTGCAGAGGCCCGGCAACTACGAGATCGAACTGGGCATTCCCTCGCGGGAGATCATTTACGACCTGGCGGGCGGCCCGCCGGAGGGCCGCAAGGTCAAGTGCTGGTTCCCGGGCGGCTCCTCGGCCCCCGTCTTGACCGGCGAGGATCTGGACATCCCGTACGACTTCGAGTCGATGGCCAAGGCCGGCACGATGCTCGGATCGGGCGCGATCATCGTGGTCGACGACTCGACGCCGATCCTGGATGTGGCTCTGAAGACGGCGAAGTTCTACAGGCACGAGTCCTGCGGCAAGTGCACGCCGTGCAGGGAGGGCACGAACTGGACCGTGAAGATGCTCGAACGGATCGACCGTGGCGAGGCCACGCCGATGGACCTCGAGATCATGGCCTCCGTACAGGAGCACATCATCGGTCACTGCCTGTGCGTGCTCGGCGACGCGATGGCGATGCCGATCGGCTCGATGATCGCCAAGTTCAAAGACGAGTTCGAAGCGCACATGGAGAGCCGCCAGAAGGAGGCGGTCCTTGCCTAGGCCAGAGCAGCGCATCATCACGCTGACGATCGATGGCCGCGAGGTGCAGGCGCCCGAAAACGCGATGCTCGTGGACGCGGCCAAACACGGCGACGTCGAGATCCCGGTCTTCTGTTATGAGCCGAAACTGGGCGAGCCGGTCGGCGCCTGCCGGATGTGCTTGGTCGAAATCGAGGGCATCCCAAAGCTGCAGACCGGCTGCTCGACGCCGGTCAAGGACGGGATGGTCGTGCACACCCAGTCAGAGCGCGTCAAGGAGGCCCAGCGGGCGGTCGTCGAGTTCCTGCTGATCAACCACCCGTTGGACTGCCCCGTCTGCGACAAGGGCGGCGAGTGCCCGCTCCAGGACATCACGTTCGGTTGGGGTCCAGGCCTGTCACGGTTCGTGGAGCCCAAGCGCCACTTCGTCAAGCCGCTCGAGCTGTCCCCGACGATCGCGATCGACCGAGAGCGCTGCATCCTCTGCTACCGCTGTGTTCGCTTCAGCCAGGACATCTCCGAAGACCACCAGCTGGTGCTGCTCGAGCGTGGCGCGCACTCTTACGTGTCGACGTTCGACGGCCATCCGTACGTGGCCCCGTTCAGCGGCAACATCGTCGAACTGTGTCCCGTCGGGGCGCTGACCTCGCGGCCGTACCGGTTCAGAGCAAGGCCTTGGGACATCGAGGATGCCGGCTCGGTCTGCACGCTGTGCCCGGCCCAGTGCAACGTGACCTTGACCGTGCGCGACGAGCGCGTGCTGAGAGTGCAGGCGCGCGAGCATCCGGAGGTCGACGACGGTTGGCTGTGCGACCGCGGCCGCTTCGCTTACCCGGCCCTCGGCGGTGTGCCCCAGGCGGGCGGCGCCAGTCCGGTGGCGGCGGATGAGCGTGTGATGGAGCCGCTGTTGCGCGACGGCGGCGAGCTGCGGGCAGTGCCATGGGAGCGCGCCCTGAAGGAGGCCGCCGCGGGCCTGTCCAGGGCGGGGGCCGGAACGGGCGCGCTCGTGGGCGGCGAGGCGACGAATGAGGAGGGGTATCTGCTGACGAGGCTCATGCGCGAGGGGCTAGGCTCCCCACACCTGGACTCGCGTGAGGCGGGCGCGCTGGGACTGGAGCTGCACCGAGCGCTGGATGAGCCGGCCCTGCAGGCGACGGTGGCAGATCTGGAGTTCGCTCACGCGGCGCTCGTCCTGGAGGCGGACCCGATCGAGGACGCGCCGATCCTGGATCTGAGGCTGCGCAAGGGCGCGCGCCGTCGCGGCGTTCGCATCCGGCGAGCCGACGCGGCCGAGCTGCGCGAGCGGGCGGGCGAGCTGGCACAGGAGCTGAAGGCGGCCGGTGATGAGATCGTGATCCTCTGGCACGAGCGCCTGACGGCAGGCGAAGAGGGCGAGACGAACGCAAAGGCTTTGCTCGACCTGGCGGAGACGCTGGGCCTGGCGGGGACCGTCGGCGCGGGCCTGCTGGAAATCCCGGCGGGCACGAACGGCAGGGGCCTGCGCGAGGCGGGCGTCCTGCCGAACGCGGGTCCTGGCTTGAGCGAGCCGCCCGAGGAGGGACGCGACGCCAAGGGCATCGCCGAAGGCCTGGCCGCGGGCGACTTGGCGGCGGTCGTGCTGGTGCAGACCGACCCGACCGGCCCTGAGCGTCCGAGCGCCGCGGACACGCGCGCACATGAGACGATCCAGAGCGAGCTTTGGGACCGAGCCCTGGAGCGGGCTTCGACCGTGATCGCCTTCGCCACCGAGCTGTCGGACGGCCTGAGAGAACACGCGAACGTCGTCTTCCCGGCTCAGGCTTACGCCGAGAAGGAGGGCACGATCGTTCATCCCGACGGGCGAATCCAACGTCTGCGGCCCGCGGTCGCGCACCCGGGCCAGACAAAGGCGCAGTGGCTGGTGATCGCCGAGCTGGCCGTCGGTCTCGGTCTCGACCTGGAGGCCGAGACCGGCAAGGAGGCCTCGGAGCAGCTGTTCGAGGCGGTGCCCGGCTACGCGGGGCTGACGTTGGAGGAGATAGGCGGCAAAGGGGTCCGCTGGCAGGAGCGCGAGCGGGCGGTGGCGACCCGATGATGATCCTGGCGACGGTCGGCTTCTACGAAGAATGGTGGATTCAGGTCCTGAAGGCGATCATCATCTTCGCTGTCGGCCTGCAGCTCGTGCCGGTCGTGCTGCTGGCCGAGCGCAAGCTGCTCGGACGCTTCCAGGCCCGCTTCGGCCCGAACCGGGTCGGTCCCTACGGAGCGCTGCAGCCGCTGGCGGACATCGTCAAGCTCTTGACCAAGGAGCAGTTCAGGCCGAGCACATCGGCCGGCTTCCTGTTCGCGCTGGCGCCGTTGATCTCGATTGTCACCGCGGTCGCGGCGTTCGCGATCATCCCGTTCGGCAACGTCCAGCACATCTTCGGCACGCCCGTCGGCCTGTACGGGATCGACGTCTCGATCGGGCCGCTGTACCTGTTCGCGTTCGGAGCGATCGCCTTCTACGGGATCATGCTGGGCGGCTGGTCCTCGGGCTCGAAGTATTCGTTCCTGGGCGCGATGAGAGGCGCGGCGCAGCTGATCTCTTACGAGGTCTCCCAGGGCTTGGCGCTCGTCGGGGTGATCATGACCGCCCAGACACTGTCGCTGACCGGGATCGTCGAAGCCCAGAAAGGGATGTGGTTCTTTATCCCCCAGATCTTCGGCCTCTTGATCTTCTTGACCGCGAGCTTCGCCGAGACCAACAGGGCGCCGTTCGATCTGACCGAGGCCGACGCCGAGCTGGTCGGCGGCTACAACACCGAGTACGGGGGCGGACGATTCGCGTCTTACTATTTCGCCGAGTACCTGAACGTGCTCGTTGTCTCGGGGATTGTTACAACGGTCTTCTTGGGCGGCTGGCTGATGCCGTTCGGCATCCACCCGCCCGGCTTCCTCGATCCGATCGTGGTGCTGTTCAAGATGGCCCTGATCACGTTCCTGTTCATCTGGGTCCGGGCGACGCTGC
>CAWFHW010000007.1:0-225717 GCA_963815725.1 uncultured Solirubrobacterales bacterium
CCCGAGTCGCGTGCCCGCACGGCGATCTGCTCGGCGCCGTTTGAGTGGCCGTCGAGGCCCGGCTTGCCGACAAGGATCTTCGGACGGCGCCCCAGTCGCTCGGTCGCCTCGGCAACCTGCTCCCGCAGCTCTTCCAGATCGCCATCCCCTGAGGCCGGAGCGGCCTCGCCGACGCCCGTGGGGGCCCTGTAGCCGCCGAACACCTCGCGCAGTGTGCTTGCCCACTCGCCGGTCGTCGCGCCCGCGCGCGCGGCCGCAAGCGTTGGGGCCATCAGGTTCTCTCGCTCGTCCGCCGATCCCGTGCCGGGCGCTCCGCCCGCGCCCCCGCCCGGGCCGTCGGGTAGTGCGGCGACACGCGCCAGCTCCGCGAGGGCGGCATCGACGGCGGCCTGGTCGCGTCCAGCGCGCCAGGCTTGCACGGCCTCGATCTGCTGGGCTTCGACGGCCGGGTCGACGACCAGGATGGGGTGGGCGGGACCCGATTCCCCGCCAGCGGTCAGCGGCGAGTCCTCGGTCTCGGTGAACCTGTTCTGGCCGACCACGGTCTGCTCGCCGGACTCGATCCGCTGGATCCGTTCGCGGTGGGCGTCCACGAGCGATGCCTTCATGTTGGGGACGGCTTCGACGGCGCCGCCGTGCTCGGCGACGACCGCCATCTCCGCGCGCGCCCCGTCCAGCAGCTCGGCCACGAGCGCATCCATCACGTGGGAGCCCTCGAAGATGTCCGGGTACTCGAGGATGTCGGTCTCATAGGCCAGGACCTGCTGAATTCGTAGCGACCATTGCTGATCCCACGGCCTCGGCAATCCAAGAGCCTCGTTCCAGGCCGGCAGCTGGATCGCCCGGGCCCTGGCGCCGCGCCCGAGTGTGACGGCCAAGGCCTCGAGCACGATTCGCTGCACGTTGTTCTCGGGCTGGGCCTCGGTCAGGCCGAGCGAGTTGACCTGAACGCCGTATCTGAAGCGCAGCTGCTTGGGGTCGCTGACGCCATAGCGCTCGCGTCCCAGTTCCTCCCAGAGGATCCCCATCGCCCGCAGCTTGGCGTGCTCCTCGACAAAGCGGACTCCGGCGTTGACGAAGAACGAGATGCGCCCGAACACGTCGCCCATCCGCTCGGCCGGCACCCGCTCGCGGGCGGCGTCGAGCACCGCGATCGCGTTGCTCATCGCGTAAGCGATCTCTTGTACCGGTGTGGCGCCCGCCTCCTGCAGGTGATACGAGCAGATGTTGATCGGGTTCCACTTGGGCACGTGCTCGACGGTGTAGGCGATCATGTCGGCGATCAGCCGCAGCGAGGGCGCCGGCGGGAAGGCATAGGTGCCCCTGGCCAGAAACTCCTTGATGATGTCGTTCTGGGTCGTGCCCTGCAGCTGCTCCTGGCTGACGCCCTGCTCTTCGGCCGCCACGATGTAAAGCGCCAACAGCCAGGCCGCGGTTGCGTTGATCGTCATCGAGGTGTTCATCTCAGACAGCGGGATGCCGTCCATCAGCGCGGCCATGTCGCCGCGATGGCTTACGGGCACGCCGACCTTGCCGACCTCGCCCCTGGCCAGCTCATCGTCGGGGTCATAGCCGGTCTGGGTCGGCAAATCGAACGCGACCGACAGCCCCGTCTGACCCTTGGCCAAATTGCGCCTGTACAGCTCGTTCGATGCCCGCGCGGTCGAGTGCCCCGCGTAGGTCCTCATCATCCACGGCCGGTCGCGCTCGGGCAGCCGCGGGTCGGGAAATCCGTCCATACAGCCATTGTACGGACGGACCGAGACCTTTATCCTGCGGTCCATGACCCAGACGATTGAGTTGCCGCGCCTCGGTACCCCCGGAGGCGGGCTCGGCGAATCATGGAAGGTGATCGTGCGCAACGACGATCACAACACCTTCGACCACGTTGCCAGAACACTCGCGCGCTTCATCCCGGGAACCTCGTTGGAGCGGGGCCACGAGATCGCGAACGTGATCCACAACTCCGGCAAAGCGATCGTCTTCAGCGGACACCAAGAGCGTGCCGAGCACTACTGGGAGCAGCTCAAGGGCGCGGGGCTCACGATGGCCCCCCTGGCCTGCTGACCAGGGCGACGCCCTGGACGTTTCTCTGAAGATTAGACGGCGACGGGGGCCTTGGCGGGGGTACCGTCGCCGCTGTCGGCGGCGCCGTTGCCGTTGCCGGAGCCGTTGCCGCCCGCCGGGGCGGGTGAGGGCTGCTCGACGACCGCGCCCTCGACCGTGATGTCCCACCAGCCGTAGAGCACCGGCACCTGATAAGAGCCCGAGAAACGCCTTCTCAGCTCGATCATCTCGGGGCCTTCCCAGTAGCGTTCCCAGTCCAGGGCGCGCTCGAAGTGGGCAAACTGCTGGAAGCGATATTTGTCGTCGCGCGATCTGTAGACGGCGTATGAGTCGGCGCCGTAGCGCATCGCGACGGGCGCGATGTCGTTCAGCGCGACCTCCAAAGCGTTGCCCCTGAAGCCGGTCGCGTACCACGGGATGATGACCGTCCCTGGCTTGCTCGGTCCGCCCGCCATCTCAGGCTCCTACCTCGGCGTGGATGGCTCCTGGACCGTCGGCGGCCTTGCCCTGGCCCTCGGCGGTCGCGCCGACGAGGATCGAGATCTTGCCGAGATGCTTGTTTTCGAGCATCAGCTGGTGCGCTTCGGCGACGCCCTCGAAGCCGAGCGTGCGCCACAGGACCGGCCTGATCTGGCCTGACTCGATCAGCTCGTTTGCCTTCATGCACTCGTAAGCGTTCGCGAAGTGCGAGCCCAGGATCTCCTTCTGGCGCATCCACAGATAGGCCACGTTGAAATCCAGGTCGATACCGGTCGTGCCCGCGCAGATCACGATTTTGCCGAACGTCTTGGCCGTGAAAACCGACGTCGGGAAGGTCGCTTTGCCGACGTGCTCGAAGACGATGTCCGGCGCGTCGCCGAGGATCTCCTTGACGCGCTTGGCGAAGCCGAGCGACACCTTGAACCTGGCCTTCTCCTCCTCAGGTGTCTCGCCGCCCTTTCTCATCATCCCCGCGAACTCGGCCCTGTCGATGTAGTCGACCGCGCCCAAGCGCTTGACCAGCTCGCCCTTCTCCGCGGAGGAGACCACCCCGACGCAGTTGGCGCCGGCGGCCGCGCACAGTTGCGTCGCGAACACACCGAGGCCGCCGGCGGCGCCCCAGATCAGGACGTTCGCGCCGGCCTGCAGCTGGCACCTGGTGATCAGCATGCGGTAGGCGGTGAAGTAGACGAGGCCGTAGGAGGCCGCCTCCTCCCAGGTCAGGGAGTGCGGCTTCGGCAAAAGCTGCTGGGCCTGAACCTTCGTGAACTGCGCGAACGAGCCCCAGGTCGTCTCATAGCCCCAGATCTTCTGAGATGGCGCCGCCATCGGGTCCAGGCCGTGGACCTCAGGGTCCTCGTAAGAGGCCTGGTTGCAATGCACGACGACCTCGTCGCCGACCTTCCACCTGGTCACGCCGGCGCCGACCTTCCAGACGATCCCGGAGGCGTCCGAGCCGCCGATGTGGTGGCCGTACTCGGGATGGTCGCCGTACTTCATCACCGACACCGGCTTGCCCAAAGCGGCCCACACGTTGTTGTAGTTCACGCCGGCCGCCATCACCCTGACGATCACCTCGAACGCGCCCGGCTCCGGCACCTCTATCTCCTCGACCTGGAAAGCATCCTTCGGTTCGCCGAAGCGCTCTTCGCGGATGACCCAGGCGGCCATCGTCGCGGGCAGCTCGCCCGGCTCGGCGTCTACGTCGGAGATCTGCTGCAGGTCGAGTGCCACGGTGATCGCTTACCTCTTCGGTCGGGGACGGATCGCAATCCTACCGGGGCGAGGGCTCGGATGTGAGCGAGGGGGCGGCCGTCAGATGTGGATCGGCGCGGGTGTGTCGGAGGTGTCCGGCGGCTCGGTCGCGGACTGCTCGCCGGGCAACAGCGCCTCGACGGGACGCTCCGCGGACCGATCGGCGGCCGGCTCCCACTCGACCGCTTCCCCGCTGCTCGGGTGCGCGGCCACCAGGACCCACGCCAGCAGCGCGCCCAGCAAGGCCAGGCCGGCCGCGACGTAGAGCGCGTTGGAGAGCGCATACACGTAGGTCTGGCTCATTGCCTTCTGAATCGGCGCGGGCAGTCCCGCGCCGCTGGCTCCCGAGCCGAGCGCGCCCGCCAGGCGGGCGTGCTGGGCGGCGCTGAGGTGCGGCAGCAGCGTCGTCAGCCGGTCGCGCCCGAGCGTGGCGATGATCGCTCCGAGGACGGCTACGCCGAACGTGCTGCCCACCATCCTCGTCATCGACAGGATGCCGGAGGCGACGCCCGCCTTGGTGACCTGGACAGAGTTCATCGCGGCCGTTGACATCGGCGACATGACCAGCCCCATGCCGAGACCCATCACGACGAAGCTGACGCTCAGGAAGCCATAACCCGAGTGGGTCGTGATCCCCGTCAGCCAGAACAGCGCGAACGACACGAGGACGAGGCCGCCGGTCATCAGCGGCCGCGGGCCGATCCGATCGGCCAGGCGCCCGGCTATCGGCGCGACGACCATGATCATCAGCGTTGACGGCAAAAAGCGAACGCCGGCCTGCAGCGGTGTGTAGCGCAGCACGTCCTGCATGTACAAAGCCAAGAAAAAGAACATCGCGAACATCGCGAACGAGACGATGAACGCGACCACGTTGGCTCCGAAGAAGGACCTCGACTTGAAGAACTCGAAGTCGACCATCGGCGCGCGACTCCTGCGCTCGACGGCCACGAAGCCGGCCAAGGCGACCAGCGCGATCGCGAACAGTCCGAGCACGCGGGCCGAGCCCCAGCCCCATTGGTTTGACTCGATCAAGCCCAAGACCAAGCCGGCGAGCGCAATCGTGAGCGTCAGCACCCCGGGTATGTCGATCTCGCGTACGGCGGTCTCATCGCGCGACTCGCGCGCGGCCGCCAGCGTGACCGCGATCGCGACGATCGCGACCGGCACGTTCAAGAAGAAGATCGATTGCCAGCTGACTTCTTGCACGAGGAAGCCCCCGACGACCGGGCCGATCGCCAGGGCCATCGCCGACACGCCCGCCCAGGTGCCGATCGCCCGGCCGCGCTCCTTGGCGTCGAACGTGTTTGTGATGATCGACAGCGTCGCCGGCATCATGAAGCCCGAGCCGATGCCCTGGATGGCCCTGAACGCGATCAGCCACGTATCCGACTGGGCCAGGCCGATCAGAAAGCTCGAGGTCCCGAACACCGCCACGCCGAACAGGAACATGCGCCGGCGGCCGTATATGTCGCCGAGTCGGCCACCGGTCACGAGCGTCAACGCGAACGTCAGCGTATAAGCGTTGACGGTCCACTCCAGCGACGATGTCGTGGCGTGCAGGCCCCTCTGGATCGACGGCAGGGCGACGTTGACGACCGTGTTGTCCAACATGATCATGAACAGCGCGAAACACATCGCCCCGAGCGTCCACCAGCGCCTGTTCTGCTCGGTCAAGCCAGGCAGCTTCAGATTCGTGCTCATGCGCTCGCTCCTCGCTCGCCGGGTGTCGGCTTGGGTGACGGTGCGGGCGCGGAGTCGAACGGCAGCTCCACGATCTCGGCGCTGATCTCGCTCTCGCCCACGCTCAAGCGGGCGCCCGGCTCGGCCTCGCGGCGGATGAGCGCCAGGCCGATCGGTCCGTGCGTAGGGGAGAGCGCGACGCTCGTGAGCCGCCCGACCTGGCGCTCGCCGAGGCGCAGTTCGGCGCCCACGGCGTCCGCGAGGACCGCCGTCGCGGCGGCCCCGTCATTCGCCACGGCGCCGGCCGGGACGCCTGGCGCGGACAGGCACAGTCCCCGTAGTTGTCTGTTCGGTTTCCCCTTGTAGTAGAGCCTCGCGACGGTCTCCTGGCCGACGTAACAGCCCTTCGTGAAGCTGACGGCGCGCTCGTTGAGGCCCGCCTCCTGGGGGATCACGGTTTCGTCGAGGTCGATCCCGTAGCGGGGCCTGCCCCTTTCGACCCTCACGATCTCGGCGGCCTCCTCTGAGACCGGCTCGGCGCCGCGCGCGCGCAGCGCCTTTGCCAGGGCATCGGTGTCGCCGGCCGGGCAGAGCAGGTCGACGCCGACGTCGGTTCGAACCGCCAGCGCTCCGATGCCGTCGATCGAGACGGCCAAGTTTGCATGCTCGTCTGGGCCTAGGCCACGCGCGCGCGCGTGGCCGTCCGCGGCGGGGCCGTTTATAGCCGTCTCGTCGGTGCCCGTGACCCGGTCGGCGTTGGGGCCGATCAGCGACAGCAGCCCCCGCTCGAGCGTCCGCTTGTGCAGCTCAAGCTTGTATCCGATCTGGAAGCGCCTGATCATGTCGAACAGGGCCTGCAACGCTGGGCGCTCGGTGTCGAGCAGCAGCTCCTCGCCGAGCGTCGGCTCGCCGACGTCGGTCCCGTTCACGTCGATGATCCGCAGATCGCCCAACATTTTGCCTTTGTGGTTCAAGAAGGCCGCATAGCAGCCGCTTCCAGGCTCCAGGGCTTCGACGTCGTTCGTGACCTGGCCCGCCAAGAAGACCTTCGCCTCGGGCCCGCTCAGCGCCAGCTTGCCCCGTTCGGAGCGGTCGACGAGACCACACGCTTCGGTCAGCGTCGCGTGCTCTAAAGCGAGCCGTCCGGCCGGGGCGGTGTCGATCGCGGCCACCCGATCGAGGATAGCCACGCTAGGCTTCCGGCCATGGGCCTCGCTGGCGACTTCCAGGGCATAATCGATTCGCTGCCCGACGACTGGACCGATCTCGAGCTGGACATGAGGTTGGCCGACGAGTCGCGCTACGTCGAAGCCGCCGTCTACCTGGTGACCTGCAACGCCAGGCCTTACTCGAAGAACGACTGGCATTGGCGCCTTCTGGTCGCCCATCGCTTCGGTCACGCCGCCGCGGCGCCGACCGTTCACGGGACCTTGAAACTGCTCGACGAAGCCGGCATCGAGGCCGAGCTGGCGGTCCGCGAGGTCAGGGCCGGCCGGGCCGAGGTCACCCAGATGTGGGGTCGCCCGGAGTCCGCGCGCGAGGAGTTCCAGCGCCTGCGGGCTCAGTGACGATGGCGCGGGTCCTCGCGCTCACGAACGACCTGCTGTTCGGGTCTCGGCTGCAGGGGGACCTGAGTGCGGCCGGCCACGAGGTGGAGCTTGTCGCCAGCCCGGCGTCGGCGGCCAAGCGGATCGCGCGCCAAGACGAGGTTGACGTGCTCGTCGTGGACCTGACCGACCCCGATCTCGATTGGCGGGAGCCGGTCGATGAGGTCTTGTCAAAAGGCGGCGCCCACGCGCGCGCGTGCGTCCTCGGTTTTTATGCCCACGTCGACACCGCCGCGCGCGAGCAGGCCGTTCAGGCCGGCTTCGATTTGGTCGTGCCCAGGTCGCGCATGGCGCGCGAAGGGGCGGTGCTGGTCAGGAGATTGGCTACTAGCTGAAGTCCGAAGTTCGATTTCGCGATCGGGCCGAAGGCAGTTCGGTGTAACGCTCGGGAATGCCTATACCCGGGAACATCACGCGAAAGGTGCCAAGTCCAGCCAGCAGTGTGCAGACGCCGACATACCAGCCGGACCCGGCCTGTACGACCGCGAGGAGCACCCCGGCCGCGCAAGCCGGAATACTGATGCCGACGAGCACCGCACAGAAAAGCTTGAGTCTCTCGACACTCCACATCTCTAATCACCAGCGATCTTTGTGAGCGTGTAGACCAACAATACTATCAGACAACTGAACGCACCGCCTATCGAAGCACCCAAAGCTATGTCCTCGAGTGCGCGCCGCCATGTCGATGCTTTTCCCAGCGCGAGGCCCACGGTGCTTCCAACGACAGTCGTCACAGCGCCAGTCGCCGCGAGGAGATCTGGGAGCGGCGGAACCTGAGCGATCGTCTCGAGCACATTCCCAATGCTGCCCAAATCAGTGTGACATTTGGGTCACAAATGTGCCAACTTGGCGACGGGAGGGCAACAACTTTGTGGCATCAACTGGATCGGGCTTCGACCTGGTCATGCCCAGGTCGCGCATGGCCCGCGAAGGGGCGGTGCTGGTCAAAGGGCTCGCCGACTGAGGAGGAGGAGGAGGAGGAGGTCCAGCCGCCCCGTCAGCTCGCCTCCGGTGCCGGCGCCTGGCCCAGCTCGGCCAGTTCGGAGTCGCTCGGTTCCAGGGGCACGAGCGCGCCGTTGGGGACGCGCTGGCCGTATGGCAACCAGCGTCCGACCCGCACCGACAGAGCGGCCCTGATGACCATGCCGTGGCAGACGACCAAGGCCGGCAAATCGCCGGCCTCGACGTCCTTCAGGGCGGCGCCGACTCGGGCCTCCTGCTGGACGAAGGACTCACCGCCGGGGAACGCGAAATCGGGGTCGGCGGCCACGAAGGCGGCGAAGCGGTCCGGCGCTTCGGCTTGGACGTCGGCGAACGAGCGATCGGTCCAGTCGCCGGCGTCGGTCTCCATGAAGCGCTCGTCATAGACCGGCTCCAGGCCGACCATTTTGGACACGATTTCGGCCGTTTCGAGGGCCCTCAGCAGCGGGCTTGCCCATAGCGCCGCGAACCCGTGCTCGGCCGCGCGCTCCGCCAACTCGGCAGCCTGCGCCAAGCCCGTGTCGTTGAGCGGCACCGCCTGCTGGCCCTGGAAGCGACCCTCCTTGTTGTACGCCGTCTGGCCGTGCCTGGCCAGGAATACCCTCCTAGGACTCGCTGGCGCGGGGCTCCAGGACACCGCTCTCCTTGGAGCCGACGGGCTCGAAGCGAGCCGGTCTCAGGTAAAGGAACTCGTAGAGGACCATCGCGACGGTTGCGCCGATGATCGGGCCGACGTACCAGACCCAGCCGTTGGTCCAGTGATCGCCGACCAGCTGGGGGCCGAAGGCTCTGGCCGGGTTCATAGCGGCGCCCGTGAAGGGGCCGCCGAAGAGGATGTCGATCGTGATCGTCAGGCCGATCGCAAGGCCGGCGATCGACTTGAACGTGCCTCTCGGGTCGACGGCGCTGGCGATCACGACCCAGGCCAAGAAGAAGGTCAGGATCGCCTCCAGGCCGACGCCGGCGGCCGCATCGACACCGTTGCCGAGGGCCGGCACGCCGAGATTGACCGCTTCGGTGCTGGCTCTGGGCAGGAGGTCCTGCACGAGCAGCGCCGCGAGCGCGGCTCCGGCTAGCTGGGAGCCCCAGTAGACGGCCGCGAGCCCGGGCTTGATCCGTTTGTTGACCAGCAGGGCGAACGTGATCGCGGGGTTGAAGTGGGCGCCGGAGATGTGGCCCAGTGCTGAGACCATCACGCCGATCGCCAGGCCGTGCGCGATCGCGACGCCGATCAATGACGGGTCGTGAATCGTGTTCGCGGCCACGATTGAGCCCACTCCGATAAAGATCAAGGTGAACGTGCCGACGAACTCGGCGACCGCGCGGCGTAGTGGCTCTTCCATGGCCGACAAACTTACGAGCCGCCTCGGACGGACCGTCAGGCGCTCTCGGGGACCGGACCTTGGTCATACACTGCTTGGATGCGTCGCCGGGTCACCTTCTCGCGCAACTTGACGCTGTCGTTGTCGCGGACGTGCCAGTGCTACTGCAAGTACTGCGCGTTCGCCACCCACCGGGCGCACCTGTATGGCCCGGAGCAGGTGATCGAGATCCTGGACGGCGCCGCCAAGCGCAACGTCAAGGAGCTGCTGGTCTTGACGGGCGAGCGCCCGGAGGTCAATCCGGAAGTGGCTGGACGTTTGCGCGCGTACGGCCACGAGGACTTCACCGGCTACGTCGTCTGGGCCTGCGAGCGCGCTCTGGAGCGGGGCCTTTTGCCGCACACGAACCTCGGCGTGCTCTCCAGCGAGGACCTGGCGCGCCTGCGCGAGGTGACGGCCTCGCAGGGGCTGATGTTGGAGTCCGTGTCGGAGCGCCTGATGGAGACCGTGCACGCCGGATCGCCTACCAAGCGACCGGCTGAGCGCCTGGCGACGATCAAAGCCGCCGGCGAGTTGAAGATCCCGTTCACGAGTGGAATTTTGGTCGGCATCGGCGAGACGGAGGCCGAGCGGATCGCCTCCTTGGAGGCGCTTGCGGACGTGCACGCCGAGTACGGCCACATCCAGGAGGTCATCCTCCAGAACTTCGTGCCCCACCAGCGCTATTACGGCCAGGAGCCGGCCGAGATCGCCGACGCCGCCGCGCGCGCATACTGGCGCACGGGGATCGGCGCACAAGCTGGCTTCGAGCGCCCGATGCTGCCGCTGCCGGAGTGGGCGTGCGCGGTCGAGATCGAGGACATGAAGCGTTTGGTGTCGCGCGCGAGCGAGCTGTTGCCGGGGGTCGGCATCCAGGTCCCGCCGAACCTGGCCGACTGGTGGCCGGAGCTGGTGGCCGCGGGCGCCACCGACCTGGGTGGGCTGTCTGCCAACGGCGATCACATCTCTCCGGAGCACCCGTTCCCGTCGCCTCACCAGGTCCGCAAGAGGATGCAGCGCGACGGTTGCGCCCTGACCGAGCGCTTGTGCGTTTATCCGGAGTACATCGACCCAGATTGGGTCGCGCCCGGCGTGCTCGACACGATCAAGACGAGGTACTGGAGCTTCATCCCGAGGCGCGGTTCCGGCCGGACCGACCCGCCCGTGCCGATCAGGCCCGACCTTGTCGCCTCCGCGACCGTACGCGCGCGCGCGGGCACCGCCCTGAGCGAAGCGGAGCTGACGGCGATGTTCGCCGAGACCAGGCCCGAGGCGATCGAGGACATGAGACAGGCGGCGGACGAGCTGAGGGCCGAGCTGTCAGGCGAGACGGTCACGTTCGTGGTCAACCGCAACATCAACGTCTCGAACGTGTGCACGGTCGGCTGTGCCTTCTGCGGATTTGGCCAGGGCAAGCGCTCGCCGGACGCCTACCAGCACGACGAGGCCGAGTTCACGAGGCGAGTCCTCGAGGCGCTCGACTACGGAGCCACCGAGCTGTGCATCCAGTCGGGCATCCATCCGGACTGGTCCTTCGAGGACTACCTCGGCTGGCTGCGCCTCGCCAAGCGCGTCTCCGCGGAGGCCGGGGCCGACCTGCACCTGCACGCTTACAGCCCGATGGAGATCGCCCACATGTGCGACATCTCGGAGCTGCCGCCGTCCGAGGTGTTCGCCCGGCTGAAGGACGCCGGCCTGGGATCGACTCCGGGCACCGCCGCCGAGGTCCTGCACGACGGCGTACGCCAGCGGATCTCCCCGAACAAGCTGCCGGTTGCGCGGTGGGTCGAGATCGTCGAAGCCTCGCACCGTGCCGGGCTGCGCTCCACGGCGACCGTCATGTTCGGCCACATCGAGGAGCCTTGGGAGCTGGCCGAGCACATGCGGGTGGTTCGTGGCCTGCAGGAGCGGACCGGTGGGATAACGGAGTTCGTGCCGCTCTCGTTCATCCCCTTCCAGACCCTGCTCGGTCGCACGCACGGCGTCGCGGAGATCTCGCCTGAGGAGAACCTCAAGCACACCGCCGTCTTCCGGCTCGCGCTCGGCAAGACGGTGCCAAGTCTGCAGGCAAGCTGGGTCAAGATGGGCCTCGACGCCGCCACCGAGTCGCTGCGCTGGGGCGTCAACGACCTTGGCGGCACGCTCATGGAGGAGTCGATCAGCCGGCTCGCGGGCTCATACCACGGGACCAAGCTCGATCCCGACCAGCTCGTCACGGCCGCCCACGAGGCCGGCCGGCCCGCGGCCGAGCGCACGACGCTGTACGAGATCAGGCGACGCTACGAGCCGCCGGTGGCGGTCGCGGTGCCGTGAGGCGTGCGCTGCCCCGCTTTACTTAGTTGGCATGATGGGACCGGCGAGCCGCATGTACTACCTCAGCGTTCATATCGAGCCTCAATGATGAGGCTGGGTGACTCAATTCTTCTTGAGATGATCCTAGCATCGAGTATCCCTCGGTCCGGCATTCTCCCCATGGCCACGAGCAACTCGCCCGACTGGACTCAAATCGTAACGGCGGGCATCGCCTTCGTCGCATTGATCGGCGCGTTTCTGCAGCTCCAGAGTACGCGCCACGCAACCCGGCGCAGAAATGCGTTCGCCTACTTCGAACGCTGGAGCAGTCCCGCCTCCCTGCCCTTCATAGTCAAAATGAACGCTCTCTTCGCGGAGGGCCAGTCCAAACATGAAGACGACGAGCGTTGGCGGCTGTGGAATGGCATGCCTTACGAAGACAGGATCGCCAGTCTGCTGTTCGTCAACTTCTGGGAGGAGCTGGGTGGGCTCTACAACCGCAAGCTCGTTGACCAGGAGATCATCCGCGAGTATTTCGGGCCCGCGATAGTCGAGTACTGGAAGACCGCGCAGTGGTTCGTAAAGCGCAGCAGAGCCGAAGATGGGGAAGCTGTTTTCTCGCAGTGGCAGGCCATGCGAGACGATATCGAGCCACGGCTCAGGCCCTCCAGTGCCGACCACAGTTGTAAGCGCTCAGCGGAGTAGTTCCTCCACGTGCGGGGTCGGGCTACCTGAACAGATCCTCTTCCAGCGGCCTGACCAGAGCCGCTGCGCCGGGCCCGTCCGCGGCGGTGAGGAACCGCTCGAGGCCGTCGATCAGGACGACCGGCTCGCGCGAGTCCTTCGTTCGGGCCAGGTCGGTGGCCGACGCCGCGGCGTCGGCCACCGCAAGCCAGGTGGCGTGCAAGGTCATCCCCGCCGAGTCTCTGCGTCCGCGCCAGTCGTCCGTCGGCTGCATGCCCGCTAGCCCGATCGCGACATCGACCTGCCCATACCGCCAGGCCCTGCCGAAGCTGTCTGTTATCAGGACGGCCGGGGAGGCGCCCGTCAGCTCCAGTAGCCGAGCCCGCAGCGCCCGCGCGGAGCCGTCCGGGTTGCGGGGGAGGACGATCAGGGTGTCGGATGTGGCGGCATTGGAAGCGTCGACCCCGGCGTTCGCGCAGACGAAGCCGTGATGTGTGCGACAGACAAGGATGCCGCGCTCTGCGCGCACGATCTCGGCCGACTGGTCGAGCACGACCTGCACGAAGCGGGGGTCGCGCTCGCCGCCATCGGCCGGCACGAGCGGCCCGGCCGCCAGCTCGCGCGCGTGGTCGGTCGGCTCGACGTCGCTCAGCGAGACGACCGCCCCCTCGGCCTTGGACACCGCCTTGTGGGCGATCGCCACGACCTGGCCGTCGCGCAGACGCTCGCCTGAGTCGTGCGCGGCGCTCACGATCAGCGCCGCGAGGTCGTCCCCGGCACGGACCTCCGGGAGACCCTTCAGGCCGCGGGCACGCAAGCAGGCCAAGGCTTGTCCACGAGGCCCAGCACCGCGCGCGTGCGCGGCGCGCGGGCGTGCTCGCCCGCCAGGCGCTCGCGCAGTGCGGCCAGGTCCTCGCCGGTGTCGATGTCGAGCAGCAAAGAGGCTGCTCGCTTAATGCGGCAACCGGCGGCCGCACGTGCCGCGAGCGCTCGGTGGCGCTCGCAGCTGTCGGGCCCGAAGCTGGGCGCGATCGCGTCGGGCGGGGTCAGCACCAGACCGTTCGTGCCGGTCCCGTGACGGTCCGGGACGATTGTTACCTCGGGTCCTCGCGCGTCAGCGCGAGCCGGCCCCAAAAGCTCGTCGATCTCCGAAGGGTCGAGCGCCGGGCAGTCGCCCGGGATGCACAGGACCCGCTCGAAGCCTGACGCCAGCGCCGCCTGCACGCCGAGGCTCACGGCCGCGCTCTGGCCCGCCTCAGCCGTGTCGTTGACGACCTGCGCGCCCAGGTAGGCGGCCGCCTTGGCGACCGAGTCCTCGCCCGTCACGACGATCGTGCGCTCCAGCTCGGCCGCTTCGCGGAGGGACGTGAGCACGTCGCCGACCATCGCCCGTGCCAGGTCGGCCCTGACATGGTCGCCGACGCTCACGCCAAGCCGCGACTTGGCGCTAGCGAAGCGCTTGACTGGAAGGATCGCCGCGGTCCGCATCCTCCGCAGACGATAGTGGCCGTGCGGCCTGGCTCACCACTGCAGCAGCATCAGCCCGACCGTGACCCCAGGTCCGACTGTTACGAGCAGGCCGCGCTGACCGGGCTGCGGTTCGCGGGTCTCGATCGTGTCCTTCAGGACATAAAAGATCGAAGGCGTGCCGATGTTGCCGTGGTCGGCGAGCGCGCGCCAGCTGGTGGCGAGGTCATCTTCGGACAGCGTCAGCGCGGATTCGATGTTCTCGATGATCCGCCTGCCGCCGGGATGCACGATCCAATGGTCGATCGCCGCGCGGTCGAGACCGTGGCGGCGCAGGAAGCCGTCCGCGACCCCTGGCAGTCCCGCGCCCGCGAGATCGGGCAGCTCGCGCGCGAGGTGCAAGTAGCACTCATCCTCCGCCAGGTGCAAGCTGACGGCGCCGAGCGCGTCCTTCAGCTGATGGACCTGCGAGCCGACGATCGCCGGGCCGTCGGCGCGCGGGTCATTCGAGAGCAGCGCCGCCGCGCAGCCGTCGGCGAAGATCGCCGAGCCGACCGTCTTGGCCCTGGGGTCGCCGGGCGCGGATCGCGTCAGCACCCCGCTCATGCTCTCAGCCGCGACCACCAAAGCCTGCCTGTCCGGGTGCTCGCGCATCGCCTGAGCCGCCAAGCGCATCAGCGGCACGCCGCTCGCGCAGCCGACGCCGCTGATGTGGTACTTGTCGGTAGCCGGATCCATCTCGTAGTGCTCGACCAAACGGTTGGCGAGTGCCGGGCAGCCAAGCGTGTACAGGCTCGAGCTGAGCACGGTTCCGACCCGCTCCGGGTCCAGTTCGAGCGCGTCGACCGCTTCGACCGAGCGCTCCAGCAGCTGGCCCTCGATTCGCTGGGCGCGTCCCTGCAACGCGCGGCCCAGCATCTCGTCGCTCAGATCCAGGTACCGGCGCTTCACGCCGCAGCGCTCGAAGATGCCTTCCGCGAACGCGTCGTCCCGCAGCCCCAGACGCTCCAGCACCTGCGCCTGCGAAAATCTGGTCTGCCCATTGGCCGTCGCCAGCCCGGCGATCCGCGGACCGGTAGGACGGGGGCCGTGACCGTTGCGCGCGGGCCGGCTCAGCTGCTGGGCGCCGCTATCGGGGCCATGGGCCGGGATCGGGCTACGGTCTGTGAGGGTTTGGAATGGGTTGAGGCTCATCTGTCGCTGCCAAGCTGAGTGTGGCTGGTCATTCGAGCTGCGATCGGTCAGACCTGCGAGGCCTGTCCCGTTCTTCGGGGGCCTCTTCGACCCTTCTTTGAGCCGTCAAGCCTGATCTGACCCTAGCCGCTATAGCCGACGACGAGCGGCTGCGATGCGGTGTACTTATGGTTTTATTCAGCGCGATGACAGACATTGAGGTGATCGGAGCGGGGCTGCCGCGCACCGCCACGCTGACCCAGAAGCTTGCCCTCGAGCAGCTCGGCTTCGAGCCGTGCTACCACTGGGTCAACGTGCTCGCCGATCTCGACCAGGTCGAGCTGTGGCACCGCGTGCTGGACGGCGAGGTCCTGTGGGAGGAGATCTTCGGCGGCTTTCGCTCCAGCGTCGACTGGCCCGGTGGCCACGTCTACAAGCAGCTGATCGATGCGTACCCCGACGCGAAGGTCCTGCTCAGCGTGCGCGATCCCGAGGCCTGGGAGCCCAGCTTCAGGGACACGATCTGGACGATGTGTTACGGCGATTCGCTGATGCCCTTGCTCTCACGCGCCCGGGCCGAGATAGACCCGCGCTGGCGCCGTTACCTGGCCCTCGTGGACCGCATGTTCTGGACCGATGAGGGCGTCTTCGCCGAGGGCTCGACGCCCGAGCTGCTGATGGAGCAGATGGTTGCCCACAACGATGAGGTCAAGCGCATCGTGCCCGCCGAGCGTCTTCTCGTCTGGGAAGTCTCCGAAGGCTGGGCTCCGCTCTGCGAGTTCCTCGAGGTCGATATCCCCGACGGCCCACTCCCTCACGCCAACGAGCGCGACACGTTCGTCGAACGGGTCAGCTACGCGGCGCTCGACACGCTCGGGGCCTGGCGCGAGGCCAGGATCGCGGCCGCCGGCTGACGACGGCGGCTCAGGCGGCCAGCGCCAGGGCGAAGTCGAGCGTCTGCAGGGCCACGTTCGCGCGCGCGGGGGCATCGCCCATGAGCGTGTCGATCTGCAGGGTCGGCAGCGAGGCGACGTTCTCGTCGGCGACGATCCCGTCGAGCAGGTCGCCATAGAAGTCAGCGACCCCGTCGGCGGTGCACTCCAGGGCCGCGAACGCCATGAACGACGCGGTCGGTCCCTTCAGAATCTCACCGCCGACGATGGGGCTGACGGCGACGACCGGCGCCCGCGCGGCGTCCAAAGCCTCACGTATGCCGGGCACGGCGAGGATCGGCGCGATCGAGGCCAGCGGGTTCGACGGGCCGATCACGATCGCGTCGGCGTTTGCGATCGCGGCGAGCGCGCGCTCGCTGGGCTCGGCCTGCTCGGCGCCTCTGAACTCCAGGCCCTCGATGATGCCGGTCGCGCGCTCGCGGACCATGAACTCTTGGAAGGAGTGCCAGCCGGTCGGGCAGCGCACCCACGTACGGACCTGGTCATCGCTCATCGGCAGAACGTGGCTTGACAGGCCCAGGGCCTCGGTCAGGCGGGCCATCGCCTCGGTCGGCGAGAGCCCTTCTTCGAGCAGCCGGCATCGCTCCAAGCACCAGGCCAAATCGCGGTCGCCGAGGTTGAACCAGACCTCGCGGCCGAGCCCCCGCAGCGCATCCATCACCGCGAACGTGTCGTCACGCAGACCCCAGCCGCGCTCGTCGATCTCGTCGGCGAGCCAGAAGGCGACGAGGTCCGGGTCCGGGCAGACCTGGGCGCCGTAGATCTCGATGTCATCGCCCGTGTTCGCGATCACGTTCAGGCGCGCCTGGTCGACCACGTCGGCCATGCCGCGCGCGAGCTTGGCCCCACCGGTACCCCCGGCGAGGACGACCACGTCGATGGCCTGTCCAGGCATCACTCCCAGGTTACGTCGGCAAGGCCCGACAAGCGGATGCCGGCGTGGACCTTGTAGCGGGCGTTGACGCCGATCAAGAGCGCCGTCAGGGACTCGGTCGTGCGCGACATCTCCAGGCGTCCGCAGTCCACGCAGCGCAGGCCCTCGATCCGTTCGATCAGGCTGGCCGCCTCACGCTTGTCCGTGCGCGCATCGCCGCACAGGAGCACGTCCTGGTCCAGTGGATGGTGCAGGTCGGCCAGCGAAGCGGCGCTGACCGTGTGCAACCCGGACACGACCCGCACCCCGTCGGGGACCATCTCGGCGGCCTGCTCGGCCGCGGAGCCCTGCCATACGCCGAGCATCCTGGTCGCCTTGCCGCTGACCGCTGCCGCCAACGGCACGGTCGCGTCGATCAAAAGCTGGCCCGGGCGCAGCGCCTCGCGCAGGTTGGTCAAGGTCTCGGACTGGTTCCTGAACGGCACGCTCAAAATCACGACGTCCGCGGCCCGCGCGGCGCCGGCGTTGTCATGCGCGCTGAACCGGCCGTCCGGGATCGCCTCGGCCGCCCGCCCAGCCGTCTCCTCGGCGCGGCTCTCCTCGCGCGAGCCGATCGCAATCGGGATGCCGGTCTTGGCCAGCCGGATCGCCAGGCCGAAACCGAGCGCGCCCGAAGCGCCGATGACCGCGACCGGATCGTTTGCGTTTGGCGACACGGCGGCCGAGTATATGAGCCAGGCGATGCCAGCCGGCGAGCCCGGAGCGGGTGGACCCGCACGCCCGGGTGGCGGGTACAAGGTCGTCGCTAGGCTTGCTGGCGTATGGCGTTGCCGGGAGCGGTCAAGATCAGGGAGGTCGGTCCGCGTGACGGGTTCCAGAACGAGCCCGAGACGATCTCGACCGACCGCAAGGTGGCCCTCATCGATGCACTCGCCCGCACCGGGCTGAGGCGCCTGGAGGTGACCAGCTTCGTACGGCCCGACGTCATCCCGCAGCTGTCAGACGCGGCCGAGGTGCTGGCCGCGATCGACATACCTGAAGAGGTTGCCGTCAGCGTGCTGATCCCGAACGAGCGCGGTCTCGACCGGGCGCTCGCGCTGCGCGAGGAGTTGGGCGGGGGGCCTGATCCGGCGGCCGGGGTTGGCGTGGTGGTGGATGGGCGAGGCGCGTCGGCGGATAAGGCGTGTAATGCACTGGCGGGTAAGGCGGGTAAGGATGCTGCGCGCGCACGCGCACGCGCGCGCAGCGCCTTCGACGAGGTAAACGTGTTCATGTCGGCCTCGGAGACCCATAACCGCAGGAACGTGAACATGTCGATCGCCGAGTCGCTGGCCGGGCTGACGAGGGTGCTCGCCCGGGCGCGGGCAGAGGGCTGGCGCTGCGAGGCGGTCATCTCGACCGCGTTCGGTTGTCCCTACGAGGGCAGGGTGCCGCCCGAGCGCGTCCTCGAGATCGCGGTCTCGCTGTGCGAAGCGGGCGCCCAGGAGATCGGCTTCGGCGACACGACCGGCATGGCCAATCCCAGGCAGGTCGGCGAGTCGTTCAGGCTGTGGCGCGACGGGCTAGGAGGCGCGGAGCTGACCGCACACTTCCACAACACCAGGGGCCAGGGCTTGGCGAACGTCTTGGCGGCGCTGCAGGCCGGGATCGACAGCTTCGAGTCGAGCTTCGGCGAGCTGGGCGGCTGCCCGGTGCCGCCCGGCGCGACTGGGAACATCGCGACCGAGGACCTGGTCTCGATGCTCCACGAGATGGGGATCGCGACCGGCATCGACCTGGATGCGCTGCTCGCGTGCGCCCGCCAGGCGCGCGAGGTCTTGGGCCGGCCGCTGGGCAGCCACACGCTCGTCGCTGGGCCGGTGGAGTGGGGCTGAGTTGAGAGGCGGACGTGCGCCCCTATAAGGCGTGAGCGAGTCCGGACGATGCTGTCAGGCCGCGTCTCTAGCATGAGGTTCGATGGGGGCTCCGCAGATAGTGTGGACCGTGGGACATTCGAACCACGAGGTCGAGGCATTCCTCGACCTCGTGGGGCGTCACCAGGTTGCATATCTGGTGGACGTGCGCTCTCATCCGTACTCTCGGTACGCGCCACACTTCAATCGCGATGAGCTGGCGACATCGGTGGAGGCGTGCGGCATTCGCTATATGTTCATGGGGTCAGCGCTCGGTGGGCGTCCTCGCAGCGAGGATCAGCTTGACGCCGAGGGCCACGCGCTGTACGACAGGATGGCCCTGGAGCCTGCCTTCCGGAATGCGATCGACCGGGTTCTAAGCGGGGCATCGGAGCATCGCATCGCTTTGCTGTGTAGCTGTGGACAGCCACACGAGTGCCATCGTAGGCTACTGGTGGGCAAGGTTCTGTGTGATCGAGGCGCGGAGCTGCGTCACATCCTCCCCGATGGGGACGTGATGATCGAGCGCGCAGTCGAGCTGAGAGACGACTACGCACAGGACATGCTGTTCGGGCATGATGAACTGCCGTGGAGATCTATACGATCGGTTTCACCCAGACGACCGCTGAGCGTTTCTTCGGCCGGCTAGCGGACGCGCGTATCGAGCGCCTGCTCGACGTACGACTCAACAATACCTCCCAGCTCGCCGGCTTCGCAAAGGCACAGGATTTGCCGTACTTCGCAGGCCGGCTTGTCGGCGCGACCTACGAGCACGAGCCGCTGCTTGCGCCCACGCAGGACATCCTCGTCGCTTATAAGAAGCACAAAGGCGACTGGGCCGCCTACGAGCGAGAGTTTCTGGCGCTGATGGAGGGTCGCCGCATCCACGAGACGCTCTCGCCTGCGGCATTCGAGCGGCGCACGGCACTGCTCTGCAGCGAGGCGGAGCCCGAGCACTGTCACCGCCGCCTCGTGGTCGAGTTCCTGGCCGACAGGTGGCCCGACGTCGAGATCGCTCACCTGTGAGCTGTGCGGATAGTCGTCAATCACGTCACGCGAATGACCGGCTCGCGCATCTGTGTGGCCGGCATCGAGACCGCGACGTATCGACACGTTCGCCCGGTGACACTGCCTGGCGATCCCCTCACGCGCGTGCTTTTGCGCGAGAACGGCGGGCCGTTCGGCGCCGGTGCGCTCGTCGACATCGGGCGCGTCGTGGCCGTTCCGAACGCGCCCGAGATGGAGGATCACCGGTTCGACGTGACGCGTGCCAAGCGCGTCGGCGACATCGCTGGCGAGACCTATCTAGAACTTCTAGGCGCGATCGAACGGCGGGACATCCGGGCGGCGTTCGGGCCCGAGCTTGAACGGGTCGGCCGAACGTACGCCGTGGAGCCCGGCTGCGGGAGCAGATCGCTCGCGGTGCTTCGTGCCAAGCGTCGCCCGGCGTTCGAGATCAATGAGTACGGCGAGCTAAGACTCTGGTACAACGACGTCGAGCCGCCGGCATACCTCTCGGTCAAAGACGTCAGGCTGTTCGAGGACGACCAAAAAACGATCAAGACGAGTGTGGTCGACGACATCAGCCGACGCCTGCGCCGGGGTGTCGAGGTCTTTCTGATGCTCGGCCTTACCCGACCTTGGTTGAAGCCCGGCGAGTCCCACGAGCGACACTGGCTTCAGCTCAACGGCATCTGTCTCGCCGACCGTGCGGTCGGCGACGTGCCGTAGTCAGACGGGTCGTGGCTGGGCTCGGGGGCGTCGCCTGCAGCTCAGCACGGGCACCTACTCGCCGGTCGGTCGAGTTGACGGGCTGAGTCAGCCGGTCGCGCCGACTCCGGCCGCCTCGGGCGCGGCCTCGGCCTCGGCGGCCTGGCGCGCCGCCTCACGCATGACCCCGACGCAGTACTCCTGAACCGAGACCTCCAGCTCCAACGTCTGCGAGAGGATCGGTCGCGCGGAGGCGTCCATCACGCGCTTGGCTCGGCCGACCGCGACGTGAGAATTGGCGAGCAGCTCCTCGACCAGTCCTTGTGTGGCGTCCTCCAGCTCAGCGGCCGGGACGATCCTGTTGACGAGGCCGATGCGGTGGGCCTCGGCGGCGTCGATGTTGGCGCCCGTCATGATCAGCTCCTTGGCCCGGCCGAGGCCGACGACCGCGGGCAGCCGCGAAGAGCCGCCGACGTCGGGGATGATCCCGAACCTGACCTCTGGGAGCCCGAGCTTGGAGTCCTCGGACGCTATGCGCAGGTCGCAGCCGAGCGCGACCTCCAGGGCGCCGCCGACGCAGGTGTGATGGATCTGGCAGACGACCGGCTTTGGCATCGATTCGCAGAGGTTCGCGCAGTTCAAGAACACGTTACGAAACGGCCTCAGCACGGAAGGGTCTCCAGCGAACGAGGCCAGCTCGTTCAGGTCCACGCCGGCGGAGAAGACCGGGCCCTCGCCGCGCAGGACCACGCAGTGCACGGACGCGTCGTCGCATGCTCCTTGGAGGGCGTCGGCCAGCTCGCTGAGCAAAGCCTGGTTCATGGCGTTGCGCTTGTCGGGGCGGTTCAGGACGACGTGCCTGACGGCGTCGCGGTCTTCGGTGGTGACGAGGCTCATGGTCTGGCGTTCTCCGGTTTCGGTATTTGTTCGGGGGCGGTGTTCGACGGCGGCGTTCGTTGACGGTTGGGAGGGGTATTGGGCTTGGGCGACGGCCTGGTAATGGCCAGGCGGCTGTCGCGGTCCGGGCTCAGCTCAAGTCCAGAACCGTCGTGGGCGGGGTGATCTCCTCGCCATCATGGCCCTCCCTGGGCACGATTGCGGTGCCGACGGCGAAGAACTCGATCGTGTGGCTGCCCCAGCCGTGGGACTTCTCTTCGAGGGAGACACCGACGATGCCCTCGGCGCCGATTTCTTGGGCCTCGGACTGCATCCGCTCCATCGCCAGCTCGCGGGCGTCGTACAGCGCCTGGGTGTAGTTGGCCAGCTCGACGTTGCGCCCGGTCTGGGCCATCGACTGCAGCATGCCGCGGTGGGCGACGTGGTAGACGCAGCTGCCCATCACCATCCCGACGGGCCTGTGGCCGGTGCTGAGCAGCGTCCAGAAGTCCTGGCCTGAGAGGTCGCTCGTGAAGGGCCTGCCGTTGGGGGCGCGGTGCAGGACGCCGCCCGAATGCTTGACGGCGGTGCCGATCGCGATGAACTCGGCCATGTCTTGGCCCCACTCGTAGCGGCCGATGTCAAGGCGCACGCCGACGACGCCGTCGGCGCCGAGCTGATCGGCCTCCTCCTCCATCCTCGTCATCGCCAGCTGTCTGGCCCCGTACATCGCTTCGGAGAGGACGGTCATCTCCTGGCTTTTCTTCCAGCCGGCCAGCTGAATGCCGATGTGATAGATCGAGCTGCCGACGACCAGGCCGAGCGGCTCGAAGCCGGCCTGCTTGACGAGCAGGAACTCGTTGACCGTCAGATCGGACGTGAACAGGCCTGCTTGGTTCTGCGCGAGGCGTGCCCTGCCCGCCTCGGGGACGCCCTCCAGCGAGGTCGGGTCGTATGCGGTCTCGCGCTCCTCGGTCATGGCTTTTGCTCCTTGTCGGGTTTGGCTCAGGCGGACAGGTCGAGTATCGGTTTGGGGGAGCCGGCGCCAGCGCCGGCGCGCTCGGCGATAGCGGTGCCGATCGCGTTGAACGTGACCATCAGCCCGCCGCGCGAGCCGCCGCCGAGGTTCCCGGCCAGGTCGTGGCGACGGGCGGTATGCCCGATGCGTACGCCGACTATCCCGGAGGCGCCAAGGGCGGCGGCTTGGGCGCTGAGCTGGGTCATTACGGCCTCGCGGGCGTTGTAAAAGGCTTGTGTGAACTCTTTCAGCTCGAAGTTCTGGGTCATGCCGAGGCCGAACGCTTCGGTGCCGCCGATGCCCGGACCGTAGGCGTAGCCGGCGAAGAAGACCGCACTCCAGGCGACGATCCCCAACGGCTCGAAGCCGGCTTCTACGAGCTTGGCGAATTCGGCGACGGACAGCTCTGTCAGGACCGGCTGCCCGCTCCCGGACGATCGATCGGCGTGCGGGCCGCTTGCGCGGCGGACGGCGGTGCCAAGGACGTTGTGTTCGAGCGAGACCGAGCCCGTTTCGAGGTCGGCTTCGCCGGCTCTGGTCTCGACTTCGACGACGGCGTCCGCGCCCACGCACCGGGCCTCCTCGGCCAGCCTGCTCAGCGCGCGCGAGCGGACCTCGTTGAGGGCCTCGGACAAGGTGTCCAGCTCGAACATGAAGCCGCCCGCGAAACCGGCCTGGCCCCAGCCTCCGCGCTGGCCCCAGGCGCCCTGATAGCCCATCTGGTAAATCGAGCTGCCCATCACCTGCGAGATTGGGGTCAGCCCGAGCCGCTTGCAGAGCGCGAAGCCGGCGATCGAGAGGTCTGAGGTGAAGGAGACGGCGGGCCTGTCCGCCGCGCCTGGGGCCGTGGCGCGCTCGCCGGGGGCTCCTCCGCTCGCCTCGCCTCGGCCCGTGGCGCGCTCGCCGGGCATCCTGGCCAGCTCGCGCAGGCGCCGCTCGGCCGAGATCGGGATGTGGCCGGCTTCGATCCGGGCCAAAGATTCGCGCTGCTCGGCCTCTTCGGCCTCGGACTCCGTCGGTTCGAATGTCGGCTCTTCGGGCGTCCCGGCCACGGCTTAGCTCAACAGCCCTTCGAGCGCGGCCCTCGCCTCGGAGCTGCGCTGCGCCTCGGCGCGAAGGTCCTCGGTCAGGGCGGCGATCCAGGCCTGCGGGTCCAAGGGCTCGCGCTTGATTGAGATGCCGCCGACCTGACGCTCGCGCGAGCCCTCCAGGCGGGCGCCGTCGACCGTCAGCTCGTAACACGTCCCGGCCAGCTCGACGCGGACGCGCCTGACGCGCTTCGGGCCGCGTCCCAACAGGCCGCCGCCGGCGCGCTCGACGCGGGCGCTGCCCGGCAGCGAAGACTCGAGCTTGGCGGCCAAGGCCTCGATCGAGATCCTCAGATCGCCGCCGTCCGCGCGCAGGCCGGCGGCCGCGAGATCGAACGTCTCTTCGGAATCCACAGCCTTGGAGGCTATCGCGGGCGAGGTCGTAAGGTACGCGCTCGGATAGGCTGCCTGTTTGCGCCGGCGAGCGCCCAAGTTGGTGATGGGGAGCGTGCTGGCAGCGGTGCGCGCGTAACGCTTCCCAAACGAAAATACCCGACGACAACGAAGAGGGGACGATGGCGAAGATCGAGAAGGTAGGAGTGCTTGGGGCCGGCTTGATGGGCCACGGGATCGCGCAGGTGGCGGCCCAGTCGGGGTATCAGGTCGTATTGCGCGAGGTCGACGAGGCGACGCTCGGCAAGGGCGTCGGCAAGATCGAGAAGCAGCTTGCCAGAGCGGTCGAGAAGGGGAAGTCCAGTCAGGAGGACGCCGACGCCGTGCGGGGGCGCATCAAAGGCACCGTCGACTACAACGAGCTGGCCGACTGCGACCTCGTGATCGAGGCGATCACCGAGAACTTGGGGCTCAAGCTGGAGATGTGGAAAGAGCTGGACGCGATCGTCAAGCAGGAGGCCGTGTTCGCGACGAACACCTCTTCACTGGCGGTGATCGACCAGGCCGCGGCGACGAGCAGGCCGGACCGGTTCGTCGGCCTGCACTACTTCAACCCGGCCCAGGTCATGAAGCTGGTCGAGGTCGTGCGCTGCGTGACGACCTCCGAGGACGCGTTCGCGACCGCCCTGGAGTTCGCCGAATCCGAGAACAAGCTGGCGATCCCGACCAAAGATAGGGCCGGCTTCATCGTCAACAGGCTGCTCGTGCCCTACCTTTTGGACGGGATGCGGGCCTACGAAGAGGGCGTCGGTTCGGTTGTCGAGATCGACGAGGCGATGAAGGCCGGCGCTGGGCACCCGATGGGCCCGTTGACGCTGTCCGACTTCGTCGGTCTGGACACGCTCGGCTCGATCTGCGACGTTCTGTTCGACGAGTTCCGGGAGCGCCGCTTCGCAAGGCCGCCCGTCCTGCGCAAGATGCTGAGCGCCGGCTGGTTTGGGCGCAAGTCGGGGGTCGGCTTCTACGACTACTCCGGTGAGTCGCCCGTCGCCAACCCCGGGATCTGAAAGTCGTGAGCGAGGGGCACGCGCGCGCGCGTGAGCAGGCGCTGGGGGGCGGTCCTGAACGCCACCACGAGAAGTCGGCCGAGCAGGGCAAGCTGCCGGTAAGGGAGCGGATAAGCCTCTTGCTGGACGACGGCTCGTTCGTGGAGGAGGCGCTCTTGGCCGAATGGCAAGAGGAGGGTTTGGGCGCCGACGGGGTCGTGACCGGGATCGGGACAGTCGAGAACAGGACGATCGTGTTGATGGCCAACGACCCGACCGTCAAGGCAGGCTCGTGGGGAACGAAGACGGTCGAGAAGATCTTGAGGATCCAGGAGCGGGCCCTCCAGCTGAGGGTGCCGATGGTCTATCTGGTCGACTCGGCGGGCGCGAGGATCACCGACCAGGTCCAGATGTTCCCGGGCAGGCGCGGCGCGGGCCGGATCTTTTACAACGAGGTCAAGCTGTCGGGCCTCGTGCCGCAGGTGTGCGTCCTGTTCGGCCCGAGCGCGGCCGGCGGCGCCTATATACCGGCCTTCTGCGACCTGGTGATCATGCGGGATGCAAACGCGTCGATGTATTTGGGCTCGCCGCGGATGGCCGAGATGGTGATCGGCGAGAAGGTGACCCTCGAGCAGATGGGCGGCGCGAAGATGCACACGGGCGTCAGTGGCTGCGGGCACCAGCTTGTTGGGGACGACATGCAGGGAATTGGCTTGGCACGGCGATATCTGGGGTATATGCCGAGCAACTGCGATACCAGGCCGCCGAGGATCGAGCCGGGCGAGGTCAGAACCAGCCGGATCGCAAAGACGGCGATCGGGGAGATCGTGCCGGCCGACGAGAACAAGCCGTTCGACATGAAGGCTCTGATCGAGGCCGTCATCGACGACGGTTCGCTGCTGGAGGTGCATCCGAGGTGGGCCAAGGAGATCGTCGTCGGCTATGCGCGCCTGGACGGCCTGGCGATCGGGATCGTCGCCAACCAGCCCAAGCACAAGGGCGGCGTCCTGTTCGGCGATTCGGCCGACAAGGCGGCGAGGTTCATCTGGACGTGCAACGCGTTCAACGTGCCGTTGCTGTTCTTGGCGGACGTGCCGGGCTTCATGATCGGCACCCAGGTCGAGCGCGAAGGCATCATCAGGCACGGCGCCAAGATGATCAGCGCCGTCAGCGAAGCGAACGTGCCGAAGATATCGGTGATCGTCAGGAAGGCTTACGGCGCCGGCCTGTACGCGATGGCGGGTCCCGCGTTCGAGCCGGACGCGTGCATCGCCTTGCCGAGCGCCTCGATCGCGGTGATGGGCCCCCAGGCGGCGATCAACGCCGTCTATTACAACCAGTTGAACGCGATCGAAGATGACGCCGAGCGCGAGGCCAAGGCCGAAGAGCTGCGTAAGGAGTACGCCGAAGACATCGACATCTTGCATTTGGCGTCCGAGCTGGTCGTCGACGCGATCGTCGAGCCGTCAGACTTGAGAGAGGACTTGATCAAGCGCTTCGCTTACGCCGACTCCAAGCAGCGGTCATGGCCGGCGAAGCGTAACCCGGTGACGCCGGTCTGACTCTCCCGGTCTCCCGGCAGTCCCGCGCGCACGCCGCGCGGACCACGATCGTTTAGATTCCCGGGATGGACGCGGCCGAGCTGGCATACGCGGGGATCGCCAGGCAGGCCGAGCTGATTGCGGCGGGCGAGGTCAGCTCACGCGAGCTGGTCGACGTCTGCCTGGATCGCATCGAGCGATACGACGGCACGCTGAACGCCTTCAGGGTCGTCCTGGGCGAGCGTGCCCAGATGGAGGCCGACCAGGCGGACGCGCGCAGAACGGCCGGCGATGAGCGGCCGCTGCTGGGGGTTCCGATCGCAATCAAGGACGACGCCGACGTGGCTGGGGAAACGACCCGCTTCGGGACGCGCAGCGGCGATGAGCCGGTGGCTGAGGACTCGGAGGTCGTGCGGCTGTTGCGGGCGGCCGGAGCGATCGTGATCGGCAAGACGAACGTGCCGGAGATGACGTTGTGGCCGTTCTCGGAGACGCCGACGTATGGCGCGTCGCGTAACCCATGGAACCTGGAGCACACGCCGGGCGGCTCGAGCGGCGGCTCGGGCGCGGCGGTCGCGGCCGGCCTCATCGGCGCGGCGCTCGGCTCGGACGGCCTCGGCTCGATCAGGATCCCGTCGAGCTTTTGCGGGCTGTTCGGGATCAAGCCCCAACGCGACCGCGTCTCGATCGCGCCGCACACGTCCAAGCGCTACGGCTGGCACGGCCTGGCGGTGTACGGTCCGATCGCGCGCAACGTCAAGGACGCGGCCCTCTTCTTGGACGTGATCGCCCAGAGCCCGCCCGAACAGGGCACGTTCGCGGGTGCCGCCGCGGGGGCGCCCGGCAAGCTGAGGATCGCGGTCTCGACCAAGCCGATCCTGCCCCAACCGGTCGACGAGCGCGAGCTGCGGGCGGTCGAGCAGACGGCCGAGCTGTTGAAGGGCCTCGGACATGAGGTGATCGGCGCCGACCCCGACTATCCGTTGTGGCTGGGACCGCACATGGTGGCGCGCTATCTGCGCGGCGCCCACGATTCGGCGGTCGAGCTGGGCAACGTCGAGCGGATGGAGCGGCGCACGCGCCAGATCGTTGCGCTCGGCAAGCTGGTTGGGGAGGCGGGCCTGGCCAAGGCGATGGCCTCCGAAGCCGAGCTGAAAGCGCGTGTCGGCAAGGTCTTCGCCGACCACGACGTCCTGCTGACGCCGGCCACCGCAAGGCCGGCCTTGAAGCTGGGCGAGTACGAGGGACACGGTGCCTTGTGGACGATCCAGGGTTGTACGAGGGTGATTCCGTTCCTGGGAACCTGGAACGCGACCGGCCAGCCCGCCGTGTCGGTGCCGGCCGGCCGCACCGAGGATGACCTGCCGTTGGCGGTCCAGATGGTCGGCAGGCCGGGCGCCGAGGCGACCTTGATCGCGGCGGCGGCCCAGATCGAAGCCGAGCGCCCGTGGGCGCAGGAGCGCCCGCCGGGGTTCTCGTGAACGGTGCCGCCCAGGCGCCTTTCGAAGCTGAGCTGTTGGAGATAGCCGAAGCGCAGGCCGTGCGCGCCGGCGGGCTGCTGCTGAAGCGCTACCGGTCCGGGGTCGCGGAGTTAGGCGTGCACGCCAAGAGCACGCCTACAGACCTGGTCAGCGACGCTGACATCGACGCTGAGCGCTCGATCAGGAAAGGCATCGAAGAGCTGCGTCCTGACGACGCGATTCTCGGCGAGGAGGGTGATGACCGACCCGGGAGGACGGGGCTGCGCTGGGTGGTCGACCCGCTCGACGGGACCGTCGACTTCCTGTTCGGGATTCCGCACTGGTGCGTGTCGGTCGCTGTCCAGGACGGGGACGGTACGGTGGCGGGGGCTGTCTTCGACCCGCTGAGGGGCGAGCTGTTTGGGGGTACGCGCGGTGGCGAGGCGCGGCTGGAGGTCCGGGAGATCGGGAAGGCGCCAGACCCAGAGATTGGGGAGGGGCCAGGCTCAGAGACCAGGGAGGGGCGGCTGCCGGGCCGGACTTTGCACGCCTCGAAGCGCGAGAACCTGGCGGACGCGATGGTCGCGACCGGTTTCAACTACGACGCGTCTGTGAGGGCCAAGCAGGCGAAGGTCCTGCTGGAGCTGCTGCCGAGGGCCCGGGACATCAGGCGCTTTGGCGCCGCCGCGCTCGACCTGGCCTGGACGGCGGCCGGCCGCTTCGACGCTTTCTACGAGCGCGGCGTCCACATCTGGGACGTCGCCAGCGGCGTTCTGCTCTGCGAACGGGCCGGCCTGCAGGTCAGGGAGCTGCCGGCTTCGGATGGGCTGCCGTGGGGCGTGCTGGTCGCCCCGCCGGGGCTCGTCGAGGAGCTGTTCGGGCTGGTCGGCGGGGGTTAGAGCAGGCCGGCGCCGGACATGTATTCTCGTGAGCGGCCTGGCACTGGGCTAATGCTTGGGTCCGACGAACTCATCCAGCTTGGCGACTGAGTCGCGGCGGGCTATCGAAATGTTACGACTATTCATGCGCCGCCACTCGATGCCCAGTCGATCGCAGGTTCCAGAGAAGAGATCGAGGATGTCTTGGGATGCGTTCGTGAAGTTGTAGCGCGGGTACTCGTACGCTTTGCCTTTCACGCGTACGCGATTCATAAAGCGACAGCCGTCGGAGTGGATCAGCCCGCGCAGGAACCGCTCCGGCTGTCTCTGAACAAGTCGCTTCTGCCAAGCAGGCAGCCTGATCGGTCGGAGGTGCTTTGCTCCCGGGCCATGCTGTGGGAAGAGACACGGGATCTGGTTCGAGTAGACGCTAAGGACCACGCAATGACTGTGTCGAGTTGGCCGGTAGCGTGTGACGCGATTCCGCGGAAGCACGCTTTGCATCGCCTCTGCGCACGAGACGATGATCCCAGGCCAAGCCTCGTCAAGCGAGATCCTGAGGCGCCAGGTGCGGGCCGTCCGCGAGATGTCGCCGTCGCCGAGGTACATGCCAAACAGATAGACGTAGCCTGTGGCGGACAGGTCATCGAAGTCGTGTTCTGGCGCTGTGCAGCGGGGACACGCCGCACGACGGCGCGATCGACGGGCGTACGGCGCACCGCGACGCCAGTCACGTACCGTCGTTCGCGGTATGCCGCTAAGGCGGGCGATCTGGCAGTCGTTGAGGCCGCGCTGGGCCAGGTCGATCACTTCGCTGTACTCGGTATCCGACCTCATCAGAATGCGGCGGGTGGGACTCGAACCCACAAGCCCTTGCGGACAATGCCTTTTGAGAGCATCGCGTTTGCCTGATTTCGCCACCGCCGCGGGACGAGGCGATCAAATATAGACGCCCTTCAGGCCGGCCGGACTGTAGGACCGTCCCCGTAGGCGCGGCCAGCGCCCGCGCCCGGGCCGAGCGGGGCGGGGCGCTCCAGCTCGACGTTCCAGCCCTGGTTGAAGCCGCGCATGGCGAACGCGATAAGGAGCATCTGGACGGGAACGAGCAGCAGCGTGATCGTGCCCAGCAGGCCGGCGTTCAGGGCCGGTTCGGCGAAGCCGGCCTTGTTGCGATCGAACCAGAACGGCCCGGCGACGAGCGCGAACACGAGCAGGAGCACGGCCAGGGCCGCGGCCACGGGCAGCACGCCGCGGTTCCAGCGCGCCGCGAAGTAGGCGAGGACCAGGTAGATGACGATGTAGGCGAACTGAATGAACCAAGCTCCCTCGAGGACCTTCCAGCCGCCGACCGTGATGATCAGGACCAGAAGCGCGGAGACGAGCAAGAGCAGGACGACGGTCGCCCTGGTTCCCTGCACGACCGGCTTGTCGCGGTTCGGGTGCGTGACGATCGTCGCCGCGGCGGGCGTTTCGTAGGGATCGTCGAAGGGCGCGGTTTGGCCGGGTTCTGAAGACATCGTGACGTTGAGCTTACAATCAGGGGCGGTCCTGGTGTGCGGCGGCGATGGTTCGTGCAAGGCCAGCCGTCGTGTGGGGGACCGTACGGAAGGACACAGACACACACGCGCGCGTGGTGGAATTGGCAGACACGCCGGCTTTAGGTGCCGGTGGGCGCAAGCCCATGGGGGTTCAAGTCCCTCCGCGCGCACTGCTCAGCCGGGCGAGGCCGCGGTGAGGCGCGCGATCTTCCAGCCGGCCTTCAGGGGCGCCAGGAAATAGGGAGGCTCGTCGGTGGCGAGGCGTTCGTCGTAGACATATTCCTTTTCGTAGCCGCTGCCGCCCAGCTGTCCGACGATGCCGCGGAACTTCTGGGCGATCGCGCCGTAGACGCTGAGATTGCCCAAACCGTTTCCGCACGAGAAGTTGTCGACGAGGAACGAGTGAGATGTCGAGAGAATGGCGGCGTAGATCCACGGGTTTTCGAGATAGGAGCCGGCAAGTCCGCTGGTGTTGCCTCCGCCGTATCCGGAAGTGCAGGGATGGTAGATGCGCACAAAGCGGGTGGCGATCAATCCGAGCGTGGTCGTGCTGCTGCTCGCCGGCGCTTTGCCCGTGGTCACGCCGTAGGGAAGGATGTTGCCGTTGACGATCAGATCTTCTTCGGCGGCGATCGTCAGCGACGAGCTGTAGGTACCCTTGACATAGACAGAGCCGCAGTTTTCTTCTTCTTTGTACGTGGTGTTTGTGTCCGTGTTTTCTTGGTTGAATTCCGTGTATTCACAGCCGCTTTCGTTCGACTTGACATAGATGAGCCCGTTTTTCGGCCATTCGATCGATTTTTCGACGTTTTTGCCGTTTACTACTGTCGTTACTTTGATCTTGGCGGGGGTTTTGTCACCTTCGAGTATAAGCGTCGTCCGCCCGCTAAATTCGTTTTGTTGCGGTTCGTGTTCGACGTACGCTTTTAGGCTCCCATCGCTTTCGGGCGCCACCAATTCGGGACCTTTGGTTTCAGGTTTGCCGCTCGTGGTGTTGTATTTGGGACTCCCCGATCCGCAGCCTCCCGATTCGGCGCCACCGTTCATTTCGACGGCGTCCGGTTCGCTTTCCGCCAGTCGCGACGCCCGCCCGAATTCAACGCCACCGCAGACCACGGCGGTGTCGTCGGTGTGTATCGGGCCGTTGACCGAGTCGCTGGATCCGAAATAGATCGTGCCGCATTTGCTGAGAGCTTCCCAGAGCGCTCCGTACACTCCTGTAGTGGGGGCACTTTTCTTCTTCTTCTTTGGATCCGTTGTGCGATTGAGGATCGCGGTCTTCGTACTGGGTGAAGTAGATGTAGTCGAGGAAGCCGGCCACCTGGAACGTTGCGATCAGCGTGCGCTTGCTCTTGCCTGCTGTGCCGATCGACTTGACCCTGAACGTGTTGGCAAGCGAGCCTTTGGACTCGATCATCGTCTTGAACGGGTTGGACGTCTTGCATTTCTTTGGTTCTGATTCCGCTTCCGGGTCGCTGCTCGCCGCCAGGGGCGTAACTTCGAAGGTCTCTGATTTTTCGCCCGACACTTCTCCAGACGGCCCTTTACACAACTCCCAGTAGTCGGGGTTTGCCTCGAGCTGGTACTCATATTCCTGCACGCCTGCGAGCGCGGCGTAGTAGGCCTGTTTCTGCGTTAGGTCGGCATGGGAGAGATGGGTGTCGCCGATGGCCGCCGTGTATGCAGCAATCAGTAGCAGGCTCGTGATCAGCGTCATGATCAGCACGACTATCATCGTGATGCCACTCTCTTCGCGAGCGGACGCGCGCGCGCGGCTCATGGGCTGATTTACTCGCATGGCGCGTCCGTTACGGTTGCTTCCGAAGAGGGAGTAGAGAACGAGAGGCTCACGAGATTGCTGAATTCAGCCCGACGGTTGAGCGCCGTCTGGCCGTTGAGCGGTGCGGTCGAGAAACTGACGAGAACGGCGGCCGTGGCTTTTGCTTGGGCGCTTGTGAGACCGCTTTCCGAGACTTCCTCTTCTTCGAGAGAGCCCGACGAAGTCGTGCTGGTACCCTGGCTGGCGGTCGATGAGTACTTGTAGTACTTGAATACAGCGTGCTTGTTGTTTTCCGATTCGAGGCTGGGAGCGTACACGTTTTCTGCGACAGTTGTCGAGTTGGTGGCGCCCGCGTATGTGAAATTGGGCCAGGCGCCGCTGCTGCCCTTCGTCGAGAGGTCAGTCAACTTGCCGGGGATGACAGCCGTGCCGGTATATGTGATCGTGTGTTCCGACGCTTCCGCGGCTGCGATCGTGGTTTTTTCGCTATAGCCGGTGCGAAAGATCAGCTTTGAGTACGTGCTTTTTTCCTGTATGGGCGCAAATTCCCGCGACATGCAGGCCGAGTGCAGCTCGTCAACGATGTGTGTCATGGCCGTGCGGCCGATCTGCGATGCCTGGACGCTGTCGGTCAGGCGGTTGGTCTGGTGCAGTGAGACCACAAAGATCTCGAACAGGGCGCCGGTCACAATCACGCCTGAAATCATGGCGACGAGGGTTTCGATCAGCGTGAAGCCGTGCTGTTGGCGGGGGTCGGAGATACTCATGAGCACGTGTTCCCCGTGGCGACGGTCACTTTGTCTTTGTTGGCTTCTTCTTCTGCTTCCTTAGCTGTTGTGTAAGCCGCTTTTGCGCTTTCGTATGCGGCTTTGTCGGTCAGGTATTCCGCGTGGTCGGTTTCGTATTCGTGGAGAGGCGTTTCGTATTCGGCCGCCTCCTGTTCGTCGGTTTTGTATTCCGTTTCGTATTTTTTGTATTCGGTTTCAGCTTTTTTGTAGGCTGTTTCGGCGGCTTTGTAGGCGATTTCGGCGTTTTTATAGGCGGTTTCGGCGTTTTTATAGGCGGTTTCGGCTGCTTTGTATGCGGTTTCGGCTGCTTTGTATGCGGTTTCGGCTGCTTTGTATGCGACTTCGGCTTCTTTGTATTTTCTCTTGTACGGTTCTTTTCCGCCTGGTTCCGATTTGGTTTTTTCGGTGTTGTACTTCGCGAGTTCGGTGGTGTACTTGGTTTTTTCGGTGTTGTACTTCGCGAGTTCGGTGGTGTACTTGGTTTTTTCGGTGTTGTACTTCGCGAGTTCGGTGGTGTACTTGGTTTTTTCGGTGTTGTACTTCGCGAGTTCGGTGGTGTACTTGGTTTTTTCGGTTTCGTACGCTATCTTCTTTGCTTCGCCTTCGGCCTTCTTGGTTTTGTAGGCTTCCTTGGCTTTGTAGGCCGCTTCCTTGGCTTTGTATTCCGTTTCCTTGGCTTTGTAGGCCGTTTCCTTGGCTTTGTATTCGGCTTCCTTTTCTTCTCGTTCCTTCACGACTTCCGCGGTCGGCATTTGGGGAAGGTAGATCGATATCGCTTCGTTTTTCAGCGCTTTGTTTGCGTACCTGACCGTGTATGTCCGGTTTGGGATGACGTTGGTATTGACCAGGCAGAGCTTGAATTCTTCGCCGAAGGGCTGAAAGGGATATTCGAGGTGACCGCCGTAGAAAGGTTTCGTTCCTTCGGTGCTCGTTTTTTGTGTGTGCGTGTTCGTGATGGTGGACTCGTTGTTTGGCGTAACGCCAGAGCACTTGGTGTTCGTGATGGTCACGGGGTAGGAATTGGTGGTTTCGAGATCTTTGTAGGCGTTGCCACCATCACCGGCGACGGTCGATTCTTTCTTGCTGTAGACGTTGAGAGTCGTATAGCTGGTGGCAATCGCGGCGGTCTTGGTTTCACCGGGGCCGACGTAGACCCTCGCTGGCGTTGTGCCGCTCCCGGTTTTTTCGGGATTGTTTTCAGTGCAGTCACCGGCGTACACGTTCCACGGTTTTTCTTCGCTTTCCGGAAATGGAAAGAGGATTTTGAGCGAAGTAATGGCGGCGGCTGGAGTGCCGGGTGTGACGGTGTAGAGGTCTCCGGCGTAGCCGGTAGTACCGGTGCCCCCGAGCTCGAAGTCTGGTTTCGATTCCATATTTGAGTTGAAGGCGACGAAGGTGTCTCCGGCGATGGTTTCTTCGACTTCGCTGGTGCCCGCGTTGTTGAGGTGCTTGTATTTACCGGCGGAGCCTTCATAGGTAAATTCGGCTGTTATCGCACCGGCCTTGTTGTAGAGGACCGCGTGGTGGGTCGTGTAGTTGGGGGCGAGCTTGATTTCTTCGATGCTGACTTCCTGCGACGGGAATTTTGACGAGCCGGAGCGGGTGACGTAGCCGGTCACTTCGGGGATTTCGACGGTGGCTTCGGTAGCCGGTATGCCTCCGAAGACGACGCAGCCCTGGCTGCCCGTTGTTTGTTCGAGCGTGACCGGCGAGCCGCCACTCGACGGGGTGTACGTGACGATGGCTGGGACACCTGAGACGCCGGCGGTGGGCACGGGCGCGTTGTCGACGTCGATCTCGAGCGCCGAGCCGACCGGCGGCGTGATCACGCCGGAGGCGACGACTTCTTTGCGTTTTTCGGAGGTCTGCTGGTGCCAGCTCACGGAGGAGGAGATGCCGAAGGCGTTGCCGCTCTGGCGTTTGGTTTCGGTCACGTTGCAGGCGGCATTCGAACCGCTCTCGGGTAGGAGTTCGGCTTTCTGGAGGATCGTGTAGGAGACCCCGCCGAGGGTTTGGGTGTAGCTGTGACCGGCCGTGCCGATCGCCTCCAGCGTGCTGGCGGGGTTGCTGCGCAGCTGCTCCTGGGACTGGGCGGCGAGCGCGATCGCCTGGTTGTGCTCGCGCTCCTCCGAGCTGGCGCGGCCGATCGCGCCGAACCCGGTCAGCATGCCCACGACCACGACGCCAACAAGGAACGCGCTGATGACGACCTCGATCAGCGTGTCACCGGTCTCAGCCCGCAGGGGCGCCAAGCGTGGGGCAACGGCGCGGACCCAGGCAGAGGCCGTGAAGCGAACCTTCTTTGACAAGAACGTAACAATCATCACAAGAACGCAGGCATAGGTGTACCCAAGGCTTCGGCATCGGTCGAGTCCGGCTTTAGGCGGAGTGGGGGCGCCGTTAGTACGGGCGCGAGGCGCGGCGATCGCGTAAGGGGGTTTGTTGTGCGGGCGGAGGTATGACGGAGGACGTTGTCCGCCGGATGCCTGGCAGCCCGTGAGGTCCTAGAATCCGGATCCTCCGAGGGCTCGCCAGCGAGCGCCCGGCCAGGATCGCCCCGGCGAGCCCGGCCAGGCCCGCGCGGCGGCGGCACCCGGGGGGACTGGTGTAGTGGTAACACGTGGGTCTCCAAAACCCGAGCTCGAGGTTCGATTCCTCGGTCCCCCGCTTTCCAGGAGAGCGCGCGTCTGATAAAGCCCATAATCCCGATCGGCAATCGTGGAATAGGATGAGAGAAGCGATGAAGATCGACGTGCATCAGCACTTCTGGACGGAGCCACTGATCGAGGCTCTAGCCGGCCGGCACGAGCTGCCGTTCGTGAGGGTCGAACACGGGCTGACGGTGCTTTACAGCGCCGGGGAGCGACCGTACGTGCTCGACCTAGCGGCTGAGACTCACGGATACCGGACGGCGCTGGCGGAGCTTGACGGGCTCGATCGCGCGCTCGTCTGCCTGTCGAGCCCGATCGGGATCGAGGCGTTGCCACGGAGCGAGTCGGAACCGCTGCTCGCGGCCTACCACGAGGGCGTCCTTGGCCTGGACGAGCCGTTCGGCGCGTGGGGCGCGCTGGCGCTCAATGGGCCGGATGCTGACGATGTCGATGAGCTGCTGAGCAGGGGCTGCGTGGGTGTGTCGCTGCCGGCCGGTGCGCTCGCGAACGTTGAGGGTATCGGGCGCCTTCAGCCGGTGCTCGCGCGTTTGGAGTCACGCGGGGCGCCCCTGTTCGTACATCCGGGCCCCGGCTCTGACGGGATCTCGGGCGGCGGATACGAGACTTCGCTTGAGACCCCGCTCTGGTGGCCGGGGCTGACGCGTTATGTCGCCGACATGCAGCCCGCCTGGCTCACGTTCTTGGCTGTCGGCCGCACGGCACACCCGAAGCTGAAGGTCGTGTTCGCGATGCTTGCCGGTCTTGCGCCGCTGCATGGCGAGCGCCTGATCTCCAGAGGCGGCCCCGATCCAAGTTTGCCTGATCCGCTGACCTTCTATGAGACCTCGTCTTATGGCCCTACCGCGATCCGTGCGCTGGCCGAGGTCGTCGGTCCGGGACAGCTGCTGTACGGCTCCGATCGTCCGGTCATAGAGCCGGGCCCGCCGCCGGGGGTCGCCTCGCTGGGCTTCGCTCTGGCCACGAACACGGCCGCGGCGGCCGAGCGCGTGTTCGGGACCTGGGCGTCGACGGGCGATCCGGGCGTCGCCTTCGCTGGGGCGTCAGCCGCCCGACCGGCCGGCGGCCCGGCGCGTGACACCGCCGGGGCCGGCGATCAAGATCTCGGAGACCATGTCGGGCTCGAACAGACCGTGCTCGACGATGCCCGGCGTCTGGCTCAACCGCGCCGCCAGGGTTTGAGGGTCCGCGACAGGCCCGTCATACCAGGCGAGCAGGTTCCCATCGGGGCTCGTCAAGGCAGAGGCGTCCTCGGTCGCGGACGAGGGCTCTGAGGGAGCGCGCAGGCGGGCGTTGCCGAGCGCAGACAGAGTCTGGCCGGCGCCGAAGCGAAGGATCTCCAACGGCACGGGCGGCTCGAGGCGGGTTACGAGCTTGTCGGCGGACACGATCACAACGAAACGGAGGGCGGCGGAAGCCACGATCTTCTCGCGCGTGTGGGCACCGCCACCGCCCTTGATCAGCCACGAGTCGGGATCGACCTGGTCGGCGCCGTCGATCGCGAGGTCCAGCTCGCCGAGCTGGTCGAGTTCGACGACGGTCAAACCGGAATCGGCCGCGATCCGGGCGGTCGCCGGCGAGGTGGCGGCAAAGCGGGCCCGGCCCAGCTCATCGGCGCGCTCGCCGAGCGCGCTCAGCAGATATGCGACGGTCGTGCCGGTGCCCAGCCCGATCCGCATCCCGTCTTCGACCAGCTGAGCCGCGGCCCGGGCAGCAGCCTCCTTGTAGGGCTCGACCTGGCCGGCGTTCGGGGCGTCCGGAGTTCTCTGGCCTGCGTCGGGGTCCTCGGCGGCGCTCTGGCTCGCGCTTAGTGGTGCCGGTGCTTCAGGAGGGTGATCGGATGCCATGACGCGTGCGAGCGTACCGCGCCAGACGGCGATGTTCCGCGCTTGGTCGGCTCTCGGCGAAGCTCCTCGTCGAACAGCTCCAAGCTGTGTCCGCCGGCGCGCTTGGCCCGGTACATGGCGACGTCGGCCTCACGCAAAATGTCCTCGGGGTCGGCGTCGGGGTCGCGCGAAATGGAGACGCCGACGCTCGCGGTCATGCGCACGTCGACCGAGCCGACCTCGAAGGGTGCCTCGAGGGCATCGATGACCCGCTCGGCGACCGTCAGCGCCTCGTCGTCGCTGTTGAGGTCCTCGGCGAGGATCACGAACTCGTCACCGCCAAGGCGCGCGACGGTATCGCTGTCGCGCAGCGTGGCCGCCAGGCGCTCGGCGACCGCGGCGAGCAGCATGTCGCCGACGGCGTGACCGAGACTGTCGTTGATCGCCTTCAAGCCGTCGAGGTCGACGAACAGGAGCGCGATCGGGCCTTCGCTGCGGTGCAGTCTGGCGAGCGCCTGGTTGGCCCGGTCCATCAGCAGCAGCCTGTTCGGCAGCTTCGTCAAGGGGTCGTGCAGGGCCTGGCGCTCGAGCCACATCCTGTCGGTCACGTCGCGCGCGGCGGCGTACCAGACCTCGCCGTCGCAGCGCGCGCTCCACAAAAGCCAGCGCCACGAGCCGTCCTTGTGGCGGTAGCGGTTGGTGAAGTTCACGAGCTGGGCCGACCGGTTGCGCCCGGCAAGGGTCAGGGCGAGCGTCTGCTCGAGATCGTCTTGATGCACGAACGCCTGCATCGGCTGGGCCATCAACTCCTCGATCGACCAGCCGAGCGTGTCCTCCCAGGCCGGGTTCAGCAGCGTGAAGCGGCCGTCGAGCGAGATCGCGGCCAGGAGGTCGCTCGTCATCTCGAACAGTCGTTCGACGCCGGTCTCCTGGGCGGCTGGAATTGATGGAGGGGTCCCGACGGATATCGCGGTTGTCTGGGAGGCGGTCATCGTCCTGCCAGACCTCTCGGCGCGCATAACCCCTTTCACGGGCTCTCAAACGCCCTCTGGACGAATGATCTAGCGACGTGTTGTGCCTGATGCCGGCTATGCGGCCGTTAGTCCCGCGGCGGCTGGATGCCGGCCAGCGCCGGCTTGCCGGTGGAGCCCTCAGGATGGAGAGGCGCCGAGCGGCGGCGCGGCGGGCTCGGGCCCGTCGGCGGCCGGCACAGGGACTCCGGCGCCCGCATCGACGTCTCCGCGCAGATAGCGGTAGACGGAGAGGAACATCATGATCGTCATGATGACGGCGCTCGACGCGCACTCCTCGCAGACCGCGTGGATCGAGAACAGCTCGCGGTAGGTCAGGTAGGCGCTGAAGCCGAACCCGCCGAGCGTCAGGGCGGCGGTGACGAAGCGCCAGCGTTCTTCGTCGGGCGCCAACAGCGAGGCGAGGATCGCGACGTAGCCGATCAGGCCGATCAGCGCGACGGGCACGCCGCCCAACTCGGAGTAGCGCGAGGTCTGGACCTTGGTGCAGCTTTCGCCGGCCGTGCACGCCGGTTTGATGCCGGCGTAGTGGACGTAGGTCACGTAGGAGGCGACGGCCAGGCCGAGGAGCGTGAGGACGATCAGCGTGATCCTGAGTGCCCGTGCGCTCACGGTCTCAACCCTTCAGCAGCTTTTCGATCGCTTCGTTGAACGAGGCCGGTTCGGTTAGCGACTGGTATTCGAGCTTTTGCGCGGACCCGCCGGTCTTGCCGATCAGGAATGAGGGCGTCCCGGTGAATCCTTGGGTGTTGGCGGCCTGCTTGTCGCCTTCGACCTGGTTGGCGAGTTCGGGGTTGCTGCGGTCGCTCGTCCATTTCGTGAGGTCGAGTCCAGGCACCTGCTGGGCGAGACCCTGGAGGTAGCTTTCGGTGACATAGCCGCTGCCCTCTTCGCCCTGCTCGTGATAGAAGGTCTCGATGAAGTTCCAAGCCTTGTTCTGTTTGCCGGCGGCGTAGGCGGCGACCTGCTGGGTTTTGAAGACTTCCGGTTCGCGCGTGGCGGTCTCCAGCGACTTGTATTCGATCTTGACCTTCCCCGTCCGGACCCACTTCTGGACGATCGCGGGCAGCGCCCCCAGCGTGAACTCCTTGCAGACGGGGCACTGGAGGTCACCGAAGTACTGCAGCGTGATGGGTGCGTTCGGGTTGCCAAGGGTGTTGCCGTTCTGCGGGATTCCGCCGATCAGGCTGTTGACTTCGGCGACGGTCGCGTTCGCTTCGGAGCTGTGTGGCGCCACCTTCTTGGTAGAGCCCCCGCCGGTGGCGATCAGGATCACGACGACGGCGACGATCACCACCGCGCCGACGATTCCGAGCTGTGTCAGCCGCGCTTTGCGTTTGGCGCTGGCTACATGCTCCTCCTCGAGCGCTTTGCGTTCCTCTCGGGCCTGCTCGCGGCGCTGCTTGCGCGTCAGGTCTGCCTCGTCGTCCTCTACTCCCGAACTCATGGGCCTCTTTCTACACGGTTTTGCTCAACGTTGCTTAAGCTGGGTCGAGGAGCGGGCGGGCGCCCGCCCATAGGCCCTCGTAGCTCAGCTGGATAGAGCAGCGGACTTCTAATCCGCAGGTCGTTGGTTCGAATCCAACCGAGGGCGTTGGTTTACCCTGATCGTGCGCGTCTCCGGTGGGGGGCTCGTGGGGGGAGCCTGCTCCCCCCACGTTGTTCGCTGGTCGTTGGTTCGAATCCAACCGAGGGCGTTGGTTTACCCTGATCGTGCGCGTCTCCGGTGGGGGGCTCGTGGGGGGAGCCTGCTCCCCCCACGTTGTTCGCAGGTCGTTGGTTCGAATCCAACCGAGGGCGTTGTTTCTGGATCGTCCGCTTACCGACCGGAAAGGAGTCTCATGAAGGATCTGCGTGGTCGCAACGCCCTCGTCACAGGAGCGTCGGGCGGGCTGGGAACCCACATCGCCAGACGTTTGGCTGGGGAAGGTATGAACGTAGCGGTGTCTGGCCGGCGTGAGGACGCCCTCACACTGATCGCCAAGGAGCTGTCTGGGTTGGGTGTCAAGTCCGAGGCCGTGCCTGCGGATCTGGCGGATCTCGATCAGGTCGGCTCTCTGGTGGAGCGCAGCGAAGATCTCGTCGGGCCGATCGACCTGCTCGTCAACAACGCCGGAATCGAGATTACGAGCGCGTTCACGGGCTACACGGTCGAGGATCTGAGGACGGTCGTCGACGTCAATCTGACCGCGCCGCTGCTGCTGACGCGGCTTCTGGCACCGGGGATGCTGGAGCGGGGCAGGGGCCACGTCGTGTTCATCTCCTCGGCGGCCGGCAAGGTCGGGACCGCCTACCAGGAGCCCTACTCGGCCGCGAAGGCCGGGCTCGTCGCTCTGAACCAGTCCCTGCGCGCCGAGTACCTGGCGTCGGAGGTCGGCTTCTCGGTCGTCTGCCCGGGCTTCATCGCCGGCGACGGCATGTATCAGCGGATGCTCGAATCCGGCTTCAAGTCGAACCGTTTGATGGGCGAGACGACGGTGGCCAAGGTGACCGACAAGGTGATCGCGGCGATCGTGCGCGACCTGCCGGAAGTGATCGAGACGGGCGCGCCGATCAGGCCGGCACTGGCGCTTGGCCAGCTGGCGCCGCGGGCAGTCGAGCGGATCGCTCCGAGGTTCGGCGTCACCGAGCTGTTCGGTCGCCTCGCGGCCGATCGTGGCCGCGAGGTCTGACGGCGGCCTGTTCGGCTGTGCTTCGGCGGCCTCCCGTGTCCGCCCGCCGCGCCGATCGCCCGGCTGGCGGTGCCCGGCGGGGCTGCCTGGGCGAGAGGGATGTATGTCTGTCGCAAGGGGGTTAGAAAACCCACCCGCCGAAATAGCAGTTGCGGCTACTTTACAAATCTGCCCGTGTGTGTAAACTAGACAAACACGGCAATCGGATCTGACAATGGAGCCTACAAGTCAATGTCTTCTGTAAATCCAGCGCACCAAGCAAATGGAGGGGCAGGAAAACCCAACCCGGCTTCTAAGGACACCCCTCACCACCCCCGGCCCGCGCTCGACGAAGTCCATCACGCCCGGACCACACCCGATGAAGCCCAGGCCACGCGCTGGCGCGACCCCAAGCGCTACGCCTGGCTGCTCGGCCTGATCGTCCCGACGCTCCCGTTCCTGGCTTGGGCGCTCGTGGAAGCGACCGGCCTGGGCGTGTTCTGGTTCTACGGGCCGTTCCTCGTGTTCGCCATCTTCCCCGCCCTCGACCTCTTGATCGGCATGGACGCGACCAACCCTCCCGACAGCGTCATCAAGTGGCTGGAACAGGACCGCTACTACCGCTGGTGCACTTACGCGTTCATTCCGATCCAGTACGCGGGCCTCATCTTCGCCTGTTGGCTCTGGTCGTCCTCCAAATTGAGCACCATCGAGGATGTCGGCCTGGCCCTGACCGTCGGCATGGTCAGCGGCATCGCCATCAACACCGCCCACGAGCTTGGCCACAAGCGCGACAGCCTCGAGCGCTGGCTGAGCAGGGTCGCGCTCGCCCAGAGCGGTTATGGCCACTTCTATATCGAGCACAATCGCGGCCACCACGTGCGCGTCGCCACGCCCGAGGACCCCGCCAGCGCCCGTCTCGGCGAGAGCTTCTATGCCTTCTGGCCGCGCACGGTCGCCGGCAGCCTTCGTTCCGCCTGGTCGCTGGAGGGCGAGCGGCTCGCGCGTTCGGGCCGCGGGCGCCTGTCCTTCCAGAACGACATCCTCGGCGCCTGGGCGATGACCGTCGTGCTGTTCGCCGGCCTGGCGATCGCCTTCGGGCCGATCGTATTGCCCTTCCTGGTCCTGCAAGCATTCGTCGGGTTCTCGCTGCTGGAGGTCGTCAACTATCTCGAGCATTACGGGCTGTTGCGCCAGCGCCGCGACGACGGGCGCTACGAGCGCACCCGGCCCGAACACAGCTGGAATTCCAACAACGTCGCCTCCAACGTGCTGCTCTACCACCTGCAACGCCACTCCGATCACCACGCCAACCCTCTGCGCCGCTACCAGGCCCTGCGTCACGTCGACGAGGCGCCGCAGCTGCCGACCGGGTATGCGGGCATGATCGTGCTCGCCATGATCCCGCCGCTGTGGCGCCGGGTCATGGATCCGCGTCTTTTGGCCCATTACGGTGGAGACCTGGCGCGCACGAACGTCGCGCCCAGGCGTCGCGCCCGCCTGCTGGCCTCCGGGTCCGAAGCCACGTGAGGGTCGTCGACCCTGTCCCATACGCGCTCGCCGCCAAGGAGCTTTTGCGCGACACGCTGCTCGACGCCGCCCGCCACGAGCTGGAGCAACGCGACTGGAGCGAGGTCACGATGGCCGACATCGCGGCCGCCGCCGGGGTCAGCCGGCAGACGCTCTACAACGAGTTCGGCTCCCGCGAGACCTTCGCCCAGGCATTCGTCCTGAGAGAGGCAAGCCGCTTCATCGCGGCCATCGAAGGCGCCCTCGACGCCCACCTCGACGACCCCAAGGCGGCGCTCGCGGCAGCGTTCGGCCTGTTCCTGACGGCCGCCGCCGAGGACCCGCTCGTCCGCACGGCGATCGTCGGCTCCGGCGGCATGCTGCCGTTCGTGACCACCCAAGGCCAGCCCCTCGTCCAGGGTGCCGCCGAGCGCCTGGCGGAGGCGATCCTCGCGCGCTGGCCCCAGGCCGCGCCCGGCGACGCCGCCCTCTTGGCCGAGTGCCTGGTCCGCCTCGCCATCAGCTATACGGCTTTGCCGGTCGGCTCGGCCAACATGACCGCCTCCTCGATCGCGGAGCTGCTCGGCCCGTTCATCGACCGGGCGCTGCCGGCCGGCCACCTCGCTTGACCGGATCAGCTTGACATTCTGACCGGTATCTGATTCGATACCGACCGGTATGCGAATCGAGACGCAATCGGCGACGGGACTGCCGCCCGGGCCGAGGCTCCCGAGGGCGGTCCAATCGGCGATCTGGTATCGCAAGGCCCAATGGCTGCTCGACACCTGCCAGGCCCGAATCGGCGACATGTTCACCTTGAAGATCGCCGGCGAAGGGGACTGGGTCGTGACCAGCGACCCGGCTACCGTCAAGCAGGTCTTCACGGGCAACCCAAATCTGTTGCACGCCGGCGAGGCCAACCGGATCCTGCTGCCCGTCCTGGGGCCCAGCTCGGTGCTGCTCCTGGACGACGATCAGCATCTCGCCCAGCGCAAGCTGATGCTGCCAGCCTTCCACGGCGAGCGGATGCGCCGCTACGGGGACCTGATGAGCGAGGTAGCGGCCGCCGAGATCGAGACCTGGCCGCTCGGCGAGCCCTACGCGCTGCGTCCCCGGATGCAGGCCGTCACCTTGGAGATCATCCTGCGGGCCGTCTTCGGCGTCGCCGAGGGCCCGCGCATGGACGAGCTGAGGACCGAATTGCGCCGCGTCCTAGACGTCGTCACCAACCCGGCCGGCGGCGTCGCCCTGCTCTTGCTCGGACCCGACCGGATCGCCCGGGTCGCGAGCTTCAAGCGCCTCATGGAAGCGGTCGACAAGCCGATCTACGAAGAGATCGCCGAGCGCCGGCACGCCCCCGACCTGGCAGAGCGCGAGGACATCATGAGTGTGCTGCTGCGGGCCAAGCACGAGGACGGCTCGCCGATGAGCGACAAAGAGCTGCGCGACGAGCTGATGACCCTGCTCGTGGCCGGCCACGAGACGACCGCCAACGCGCTGTCCTGGGCGGTCGAGCGCCTCTGTCGCAGGCCCGCGAAGCTGGCGCGGCTCACGGCCGAGATCGAAGCCGGCGAGGACACCTACCTGCAGGCCGTCGTCCAGGAGACCCTTCGCCTGCGGCCCGTCCTCTCGATCGTCCTGCGGCGCTTGGTCGAGCCGATGGAGCTGGGCGGCAGGCCGCTGCCGGCCGGCGCCTCGATCGTGCCCTCCATCTACCTTGTCCACCGCCGGCCCGACATCTATCCGAAGCCCGACGACTTCATCCCCGAGCGCTTCCTCGATGAGGGTGCCGGCTCGCCGGCCGAGCGCGGCATCAACACCTACACCTGGATCCCGTTCGGGGGCGGCGTCCGGCGCTGTCTAGGCGGTGCGTTCGCCCAGTTCGAGATGGAGTCCGTCCTGCGCGAGCTGATCCGCCGCCGCACCGTCGCCCCATCGCGCTCCGGCGATGAGCGCGTATTCAGGCGCGCTATCACCGAGACGCCAAGGCACGACGCCGAGGTCCTGCTCGGGCGCTGTCCCGTCGCCGGGCACAGGCCCTTCGGTCCCTTTGCCGCCGCGCCCGCGCCCTCCGCGCCCGCACCGCCCGCGCCCGCGCACGCGCAGGCCGGGCCTGGCCACAGTCCTGAGCAGGCCGCCCCGCTCGGTCCCGAGCCCGAGGCGGGACAGCTGGCAGGCGTATGAAAACGAAGACCCCCGCGCGCGCGAGTCGCCTCGCCGACCGGGAAACGCGCCGAGAAACGAGATGGCAGCGCAGCGATGCCACGCGTTTGAAGCTGTTGGACGCGGCCACCGAGACGATCGCCGAGCTGGGGATGCAACGCGCCTCGATCGACGCGATCGCGGCCGCCGCCGGCTACACGAAGGGCGCCTTTTACGCCCACTTCGACAGCAAGGAGCAACTCTTCTTGACCCTGCTCGAACACCACTTCGACGCCGAGATCGAACGCCTCGAAGCGGTGCTGGCCGGCTCCGGGGAGCCGGTCGCCGAAGCGAGGCACGCCGCCGAAGGATTCCTCGCAAAGGTAGAAGGCGAGCCCAGATGGCGGCGCGTGTATCTCGAGTTCGCGGCCTACGCCACCCGCGACCGCGCCTTCCGCGAAGAGTTCGCGCAGCGCCAGCGCGATCTGCGGGACCAGATGGCCCAGGTCTTCGAAAGCTGGGCGGCCGCCCTCGGGCTCGTCCCGGCGATGCCCGCCGCCGACGTCGCCGCGATGACCATGGCGATGGCCGACGGCTTCCTCTTGAACCGCATGATCGACCCCGACCTGCCCGAATCGCTTTACGGCTCCATGTTCGAGCTGTTCGCCACAGGCCTCCTGGCCGCCGGTTAGTTCGGCCCTCCCGACGACCGCCGCCTCGGCACCCGCCGCTGGCGACCGCGTCAATGGCCGGCCGCCAGAACCCTGACGGCCTTTGCCTTCGGCGGTTCGCTGCCGATAACCGGGATGAATGCGCCCAGCATCTTCATCGCGGCTCGACGAGCTCGAGGTCACTGCCCTGCTCGACCAGCTGCCGGCGATCCTGTATGTAGCCGAAGCCGGCGTTGCCGGACACTGGCTTTACGTGAGCGCCGGCATCCAGGCGATCCTCGGCTTCGGCCCTGAGGAGTGGATCGAGGACCCGGGCCTGTGGGCGCGCCAGATGCACCCGGAGGACCGCGACCGCGTGTTCGCGCGTGAGGACTCTCTGAACGACCCCGAGGTGCCAGACGAATACAGGATGCGTCACCGGGACGGCACGATCGTGTGGGTACGCGACGAAGCGGCGCTCGTCACCGACGCTACCGGCCGCCGGCGCTGGCATGGGGTCATCTCGGACATCACCGACCGCAAGCAGGCCGAGGCCGAGCTGGAGCGCCGGGCCGAGGTGATCCGCCACCAGGCGCTGCACGACCCGCTCACGAACCTGCCCAACCGCGTCCTGTTTCTCGACCGGCTCGCCGAGGCGCTCGCCAAGCAAGGAGCCAAAGTGGCGGTCGTGATGCTCGACATCGACAACTTCAAGCTCGTCAACGACAGCCTCGGCCACAGCGCCGGCGATGAGTTGCTGATGAAGATCGCGCCCCGCCTGCAGACCGCGCTGCGTCCCGGTGACACGATCGCAAGGCTGGGCGGAGACGAGTTCGTCGTGCTGCTCGACCGCATCGCCGGCGAGTGTTCGGCGGCGCTCGTCGCCGAACGGATCGTCGCCGCTTTCGAGGTGCCGTTCGAGTTGAGTCTCGGCGAGCACTTCGCCAAGGCAAGCCTCGGGATCGCGCTTTCGGATGGCTCCGCGAGCTTGCCGGCCGGCCTGATCAGGGACGCGGACGCGGCCATGTATCAGGCCAAGGCAAGAGGCCGCGGGCGCTGCGAGATATTCGATCGGGAGATGCGGGCCCGCACGGTCGAGCGCCTTGCGATCGAGAACGACCTGCGGCGGGCGCTCGACCGCGACGAGCTGCGCTTGCTCTATCAGCCGATCGTCTCGCTTCGCGACGGTTCGGTCGTCTCGGTCGAGGCTCTCTTGCGTTGGGAGCACCCCGAGCGCGGCCTGCTCGGCCCGGCCGAGTTCATCCCCGTGGCCGAGGAGACCGGCTTGATCGAGCCGATCGAGCGCTGGGTACTCGACGTCGCCTGCCGCCAAGCCACACGCTGGCACGCGTCCAGGCCCGACTCCAGGCCGCTCGGACTGTCGGTCAACCTGTCCGCTCGGCACTTCGCCCAGCGCGAGCTGGAGGCCACCGTCTCCGATGTGCTCGCCTGCACCGGGATCGAGCCGGCCAGCCTGTGCCTGGAGATCACCGAGTCGGTGCTTCTGGAGGAGCCCGACCGGGCGGCCGCGACGATCGCCCGCTTGGAGCGCCTCGGCGTCCGCTTCCTACTGGACGACTTCGGCACCGGCTACTCCTCGCTTGCCTACCTCAGCGGCCTGCCGATCGGCGGTCTGAAGGTGGATCGCTCGTTCGTGAAAGACCTCGGCAACGAAAGTCGCTCGACCGCGATTACGACCGCGATCGTGCGGATGGCCCAGGCCCTCGCCGTCGAGGTGATCGCCGAGGGCGTCGAGACCGAGCGCCAGCTGCAAGCCCTTCGCGAGCTGCGCTGCGAGCTGGCCCAAGGCTTTCATCTGCACCGGCCGATGGCCGCCGATGCGATATCAGAGCTGCTGCAAGCCCAGAGCGCGACCGAAGCCGCGCGGTCGCTCCGGTTCGAGAACTAGCCTGTCGGGCGTGCCCTCGCCCAACGCAGCCGCCGCCAACATTGCCGCCGCCGGCGCGGCCGTCACATCCGGTCGGGCTGACGCCGAGGCGGCCCCCGGCCGCCGTCCGCTCGCAGACGAAGTCCTGCTCGGGGAGAACCTCGAGCTGCTGCCGGCCTTCGCTGATGAGTCTTTCAAGCTCATCTACATCGATCCGCCCTTCAACACCGGCCGCGACCAGGCCCGCAAGACGTTGCGCGCCGTACGCGATGAGACCGGCGAGCGCCGGGGCTTTCAGGGTCGCCGTTACCGGACCAGCCTGCTCAGCGAGGCTCGTTACAGCGACAAGTTCGACGACTACCTTGCCTTTCTTGAGCCGCGGCTGCGAGAGGCCTTGCGTTTGCTCGAACGCGAGGGGACCTTGTACGTGCACCTCGACTACAGGGAGGCCCACTACTGCAAGCTGCTCCTCGACGAAATCTTCGGCAGGGAGTGCTTTCTGAACGAGCTGATCTGGGCTTACGACTACGGCGCCCGCTCGCGTAAGCGCTGGCCGGCCAAGCACGACACGATCTTGGTTTACGTCAAGGACCAGGCCAGATACCACTTCGACCCCGAGGCGGTCGACCGCGAGCCGTACATGGCGCCCGGTCTCGTGACGGCCGAGAAGGCGAAGCGCGGCAAGCTGCCGACCGACGTTTGGTGGCACACGATCGTGCCCACGAGGGGCGCCGAGAAGACCGGCTACCCGACTCAAAAGCCTGAGGGCATCGTCAGGCGCATGGTCGCCGCCTCCACTGAGCCCGGCGACTGGTGCTTGGACTTCTTCGCCGGCAGCGGCACGCTCGGCGCGGCGGCCGCCAAGCTCGGGCGCCGCTACGTCCTGATCGACTCCAACCCCGAGGCCGTGCGCGTCATGCGCGCGCGGCTGTGCCAACGTTAGGCCTGTGTTCCACGTCGAGCTGAGGCAGTTCCCGCACAACACCTGCGCGTTCAACCTCGACGAAGACGAGCTGTACGAGAAGCTGGTCGGGCCGTGGTCACGAGAGGAATGGGTAGCGCTCGGCGAACGCAAATGGAGCCCCCACCGCGCCAAGCTGACCGTGCTCGAGGGTCCGCACCTGGAGTTGGTCGACCTGTCGATGGGCAGGGGTTGGCGCAACGCCGAACATCTCGGCAAGGACGTCACCGAGGCGGTGCTTGCCGACGCGCTCGCGAAGCGGGACGCCGAGGACGCCGCCGCCCCCTCGAATGCTGCTTCCGCCGAAGGCGCCACCGCGTCCTCAGCGCCCGCCGGCTCACCTGTGCAGCCCAGTCCCTCGCCCGCCGGCCCGCCCGCACCCGCCGGTCTCGAAAGGCTGCTCGGCGAGGACCCGGACGCGTTGCTGGCGGCCTGGCGCCTGGCCGCCGAACGCCGTCCTGACCTGGCTCCCAGCGAAGCGCTGGCTTTGGCCGAAAAAACGCTCGGGGCCATGGACGACGCCGGTCTGGGCTGAGAGGCCGCGGGTGTCGGTGCGGCGCTCCGAGAAGGTGCGAGCCCCCTGCCGGCGGCCCCCGCCCGTCGCTAGACTGCGTTTCTCCGCGCGTGGTGGGCGTAGCTCAGCTGGTAGAGCTCCTGGTTGTGGTCCAGGCGGTCGGGGGTTCGAGTCCCCTCGCTCACCCCTAAAGACGTAGTCCCGAGAGAACCTCGCGGAGCTGATGCAAAGCGATCGGAACACAGCCTCATCCGGGCGCCCGGCGCTCGACAATCCGTTCAAGCGGTGTCTATCATCAGACAACTGCACGATCGCGTGGTCGCTGCATTGGGTCGGGGGAGGTCGTGCTTTGGAGAGGTCAATCGAGGGTCGTTCAGCGCTTGCTGGTCCCTTTGCGGAGGCGGCCCGGCGCTACTGGCTCGGCCTCTTCCCAAGACTTTGTCGCGAGCGCCGGCGCCGGCATCAGCAGGCGTTGGCGATCCCGGACCCGCTGCTGCGGGATACCGCGCTGGCGGCCCTCCAGAAGTGGGGCAATGTCGAGGGCGCGGTCGCGTTCGCGGCGTTCGCGCCGCGCCGCGATCGCCGGGTCGCGGCCCACGCGATGGCGTGTTTTCAGGTTGCCTACAACTATCTGGACATGCTCTCCGAGCAGCCGAGCGCCGACCCGGCCGCCGCCGCCAGGAGTCTGCACGGAGCGCTTGTCGAAGCCCTCGATCCGGACGTCGCCAGGGGCACCGCCGTGGACCGCTACGAACGCTTCGGGCTCAGCGAGGCGGGGATCGACCGCTATGAGCACTTCGGATCCCGTGACGATGGCGGCTATCTGGCGAGCCTGATCGGCGGCACCCGCGCCGCGCTGGCCAGGCTGCCCGCCTATCCGGCCCTCGCCGAGTACGCCATCGGGGCGGCTGGGCGGATCGTCGAGTTCCAGAGCGCCAACACCGGCCACAGGCCACAGGCCGGCCGCCAGGAGGCTGTGGCGGCGCTGAAAGACTGGGGCGAGGCGCATACCCCGCCGGGCAGCGGGCTGCGCTGGTGGGAGACCGCGGCCGCGGCCGGCTCCTCGCTCGGTGTCTACGCGCTGATCGGGCTCGCTGCGAGTGAGTCCGACGAGGTGCCGCGCGCGCGCGCGTACGAGCCGCTTGGGAACCTCGCAACGGGCGGCGACCCCGCGTCGGGCGTCGATGGCCTGCGCGCGCGCGCGCAGGCCATCGATGGGGCTTACTTCCCGTGGATCGGAGCCTTGCACTCGCTGCTCGACAATTTGATCGACACCGCCGAGGACAGGGTGGCCGTGCAGCACAACCTGGTTGGCTGTTACTCCTCGCCGCGGGAAACGGCTGACAGGATGGGCATGCTCGCCGAGCGCGCCTTAGGGGCGGCGCGGGAGCTGGCGGACGCCGGCGAGGGGCGCGGGCATACGCTGGTCTTGGCCGCAATGGCGAGCTTTTATCTGGCAACGCCCGAGTCCAAAGACCCGACCGCGCGGCCGGTCGCGGATGCCGTCCTGGAGGCGCTGGGGGGCGCGACCGGCCTGACGATGCCCGTCTTCAAGGCGCGGCTGGCGGCGCGCTCGCTGTTGCCGTCTGCGTGGCGGCGCCAGCGGGGGGCCGAGACGGTGGCGCCGGTCCGCGAGCGTGGGCTCGGCGAGCGGGCTTATCGTGTGCGTGTGCACGAGCGAGAGGCCTGACGGATGCTGGAGCTGCGCGACCTGGTCAAGCATTACCCGGCGATCGGCGGCGAGTCTGTGCGCGCCGTTGACGGCGTTTCCTTGGAGGTCGAGCCGGGGGAGATCGTGGCCCTGTACGGGCCGAGTGGGTCCGGCAAGACGACTCTCTTGCTGATGATCGCGACATTGCTGGAACCGACCTCCGGTGAGGTTCTGATCGGGGGCAGGCGGATCGCCACGATGACCCAGCGCGAGGCCTCGCACTTCAGGCTTGCCGAACTGGGCTTTATCAGGCAGAACTTCGACCTGTTGCCGGGCGTCACCGCGATCGACAATGCCGTGCTGAAGCTCCTGAAAACGATGCGCTGGCGCGACGCGCACGACAAGGTGGCGCCACTGCTGAGCCGTTTGGGGCTTGGCGAGCGCCTGAACCACCGGGCTGAGCAGCTGTCGATGGGCGAGCGCCAGCGCGTGATGATCGCGCGGGCTTTGTCGACCGATCCGAAGCTGTTGCTCGCCGACGAGCCGACCGGCAGCCTCGACAGCAAGCGCGGCCGCGCCGTGCTCGAACTCCTGAGAGAGGTCTGCCGCGAGCAGGGCGTGGCGACCGTGCTCGTCAGCCACGATCCCCAGGCCGCGGCCTACGCGGACCGCGTGTTCGCGCTGCGCGACGGCCACCTCGGCCCCTACGAGCCCGACCGCCTGGCCGCCTGAGCAACCAGGGTGAAGCTCCGCAACCTCCTGCACCTCTACCGGATCCGGCTGCGCGCCCGGGCCCTGCAGGAGTGCTTCGCGATCGTCGGCATCGCGGCCGGCGTCGCCCTGCTGTTCGCCTCTCAGGTCGCGACCCAGAGTCTTTCCAGCTCCGTTGCCCAGCTATCGAAAGGGATCGTCGGCGACGCGACCTTGCAGTTGCTCGCGCGCGACCCGCATGGCTTCGACGCGGGTCTGTTGGAGCGCGTGCGTGCGATCCCGGGCGTGAAGGCCGCCGCGCCGCTCCTGGAAGCGAGCACCCAGGCGAGCGGTCCGAAGGGCCGCGAATCAGCCGAGCTGGTCGGCGCCGACTCGAGCCTCGCGGGGCTGGGCGGCGCGCTCGTGAAGCACACCGCGCTCAGCCCGTTCGCGAACATCAACGCGATCGCCTTGCCAACGCCTTTGGCCAAGAAGCTTGGGGTCACGAAGTTCGGCGACGAAGCGACCTTCCAGGTCTATGGTTCGGTCGTCGAAGCGCCGCTCTACGAGCAGTTGCGCCAAGCCCAGATCGGGCCGTTGGTGTCCAGCCCGATCGCGGTCGCGTCGTTGGCTTCGGCCCAAGAAATGACGGGGCTAAGCGGTCGCGTCTCGCGGATTCTCGTCGAGCCGGAGCCCGGCCGCGAAGCGACGGTCCGCGCGGCGCTGGCCGGGCTCGCGGGCGGCCATCTGAACGTCGAGCCGACAAGCTATGACGAAACGCTGTTCGAGAAGGCATCTTCGGCGACCGACCAGTCGACGACTCTGTTCGCCCTGATCAGCGCTTTGGTCGGCTTCTTGTTCGCGTTCAACGCGATGCTCTTGACGGTGCCCCAGCGCCGTCGCTTGATCGCGGAGCTGCGCCGCGACGGCTACCCGCCGAGCAGCGCGATCTCGGTCCTGATGCTGGACGCGCTCGTGCTTGGCTTGCTGGCCTGCGCGCTCGGCCTGGCGATCGGCGAGGAGCTGTCGATCCACCTGTTCAAGTCGAACCCCGGCTACCTCTCATCGGCGTTCGCGGTCGGAAACCAACGCGTCGTCGGTTGGCAGGCGTTCGCGGTAGCGATCGGCGGCGGCGTCCTCGCCGCGTGCGTCGCCGTACTGAGCCCGCTGCGCGAAATCCTGTCGCGCCGGCCCCCGCCGATCGTCGCGCCGGGCGAGTTGACCGGTCCCGGCGGCGGGGCGGCCGGCACCGCCGGGAGTGGTTTGGGCGCCCAGACGTGGCTCACGATCGCCGGCGTCGCCTGCCTCGGCGGCGCTGTCGCGGTCCTGGAGGCCGCGCCGAAGCTGGCGGTGCTCGGCATGGTCTTTCTCGTCGCCGCTCTGCTCCTGCTGTTGCCGTTGCCGCTCGCCGGCGCGCTCGCGCTCGTGAGGCGCATCGCCCCTTCGATCGTCAGCGCCGTTCCGCACGTCGCCACGATGGAGCTGCGTGCGGGCCGCACCCGCGCCTTGGCGATTTCCGCGACCGGCGCGATCGCCGTGTTCGGCGCTGTTTCGATCCAGGCCGCCCACGGCGACCTTCTGCACGGCCTCGAAGACGCCGCCCACGACATGAACGCCTACGCCGACGTCTGGGCCTCGCCCGCGGGCTCCTACAACCTGCTGCAGACGGCACCCTTCCAGCCGAGCGCCCAGGCCAAGCTCGAGCGTTTGCCGGGCGTTCGCGCGGTGGGCCTCTATCGCGGCGGGCTGCTCGACTGGGGCGAGCGGCGCATCTGGGTGATCGCACCGCCGCGCTCCTCTCAGCCGCTCTTGCCCGCCAGCCAGATCGTCGCCGGCGACGTCGGCCAGGCCGAAGCCAGGGTCCGTGCCGGGGGCTGGGTGGCGATCTCGAAGGCGATCGCCGAAGAACATGGCCTCCATGTCGGTTCCCTGTTCGTCCTGCCCGCGCCAGACCCGGTGCCCGTCAGGGTCGCCGCCCTGACCACGAACATCGGCTGGGCGCCGGGCGCGATCGTGATGAACGCCGATGATTATGCCCGCGCGTGGGCAAGCCCTGACGCGAGCGCTTACGACGTCCTGCTCGACCCCGGCTTCCCGCCGGCCAGCGCGAGCCGGGAGATCGCCGCCGCGCTTGGGCCGCGCTCAGGCCTTGCCATCGAAACGGCTCTCCAGCACGCGGACCGCCAGAACACGCTCAGCAGGCAGGGCCTGGCCCGGCTCACCCAGATCGCGACTCTGATCCTGATCGTCGCGATCCTGGCGATGGCCGCCGCGATGGCCAACATGGTCTGGCAGCGCAGGCCCCGCCTTGCCAAGCTCAAGCTCGAGGGCTTCCCGCCAGGCGAGCTGTGGCGCACGATCCTGCTGGAGTCGATCCTGTTGGTCGGCGTCGGCTGCTTCAGCGGCGCGCTGTTCGGTCTGCTCGGCCAACAGCTGCTCGACCGGGCTCTTGCCAACGTCATCGGCTTCCCCGTCGTCTCGTCTTTGGGCGCTCTGCCGGCACTCGCCGGTTTCGCCCTGGTCACGCTCGCGTCGGTCCTCGTCGTCGCCCTGCCCGGCTACCTTGCGACCGGCGTCGCGCCGGCGGTGGCGCTTCAGGACTGACCCGTTAGCCGCGCCGCGCGCGGTGCACGGGCGGCGGGCAGGCCACGGTCGTCGAGGCGCTCGCCGTCGAGCCGTCCGCGAAGGTGAACGAGGCCTTGAACGGGAAGCCGCCCTTTGGGCAGTGTTCCGGCACCCCGACGCCGAGCGGGTGGAATGGCACGAGACGACCGTGCACGTGCTTGTAGTAGGTCAGACCGGCCGGGCCGATCGTGGACTTGACTTCGACGATCGACACGTCCGGGCCGTTCGGCACGCTTGAGATCAGAGGCACGTTGGTCGCCAGTTGCGAGCCGAAGAGGCCCGAGTCGGGCAGCACTTCGCCTTGGAACACGAGCTGAGCGAAAACCGGCGTCTGGCCGTTGGCATAGAACAGGACGACCATGTTGCCGTCATGCGAAGGGCCTACGACTGCCTGTACTTCGGGAAGCTCGTGACCTGAGCCCGTCCCGAACGGGACTTCCACGATCGCGCTGCCCGCCCCAACCCGTGAGTTCGGCGGACAGCCGGCGGGGCCACGCGCCTGCAGCACCGCCGGCTCACAGATCGACAGGCCCAGCGTAGTCAGGGTGTAGTTGAGGCCCGCCGGCATCTGCAGCACGACGCTGTTGAGCGGTGGTGGCGCCAGCCCGGTGCTCGTCTGCAGATGAAAGCTGAAGCCGATTGTCGTGCTCGCGCCGAGCCGGTCTGGCGAGAACGACGCGTGCAGGCTCGCCTGCTCGCCTTCGGCTTGGGCGGCCGGAGTCGTCCAAGCGCTCGCCGCCGGCACCATGGCTGCTGCCGCGATCGCTGCTGTGAGGCGCCTACGCATCATCTGGACTCCCTCTCCTCGATTTGTCGCGCCGACCGCCGGCTTTGGACGCTGGCTCAGGTGCTCAGCTTGCCGCTGACGTGGACGGTCGTAGCGTCGTTCGAGCGCTGGATCGTCCCGCTGAAGCTGAGGCCAGAAGCGTGCGCGCCGGCATAGGCGCCCGTCCCGCGCGAGATCGCCAGCGTTCCCGAGAACGTCGCCTCGCCCCCCTCGGACCTGTAGTTGGCGCTGCCCTGGCCCGTCAGTGAGCCGTTGCTCGGGTAGATGCTCACTTCGGCGCTCACGTGGTTCGTCGAGGTGATGTTCAGGTGGATATAGATCGAGCCTTTGATCGTGCCCGACGCCGTTCCCTGCTCATCCAAACGGAAGCCGTGATGAGCGGTCTCGTGCAGGCGTCCGGTGTCGTTCAAAGTGATCGTGCGCGCCTGCTTGGCCCGTGTCGGGGATGCGGCCGAGGCGCCGACGGTTCCCGGCGCGAGCGCCGCGAGGACCGTTGCCAGGCCGGCGCCCGCGATCGCGGATCGGCGCAACCAACGGCTGCTGTTGCGGACGCTGCTCTCGAGAACCCTCACTGTGCTTCTCCTCCCATGCAAATAAACGTTTGCGGACCCATGTCCGACTCTATCTCACCGCTGGACGTCAAGTCAATTCGCTGTCTATGAGATGTCCAGTCTCGGGCATTTCAAATGGACCGGCTGCTTACACATCTAAACAGGCCGCCGCCTACACGTCTAAACAGGTCGGCCGCCGGCTAGTTGCGGCGGCGCGGCGACTGGGACTACTGTGACCCCATGCCGTTTTCCGGCTCGCAGGACAGGCGCAAGCAGCTGACCCTGGCGGCCTGCATACTCGGCTCGGGCATCGTCCTGCTCGACGGCACGGTCGTCAATGTCGCCCTGCCGAGCATCCAGCGCGCGCTCGGAGGTGGCCTGGCGGCGCAGCAATGGGTCGTAAACGGCTATCTCTTGACGCTCGGATCGCTGATCCTCGTCGGCGGCTCGCTCGGCGACGTGTTCGGCGAGCGCCGCATCTTCGCGCTCGGCGTCGGCGGCTTCGGCGCGGCCTCGTTGGCGTGCGCCGCCGCGCCCTCGATCTATGCGCTCGTGGCCGCCCGCGCCCTGCAGGGCGTCGCCGGCGCGCTGCTCGTGCCCAGCTCGCTGGCGGTGATCGTGGCCACGTTCTCTGAGTCTGAACGCGGCCCCGCCATCGGCAGCTGGACCGCCTGGGGCGGGATCGCGACCGTGCTCGGCCCGCTCGCCGGCGGCGAGTTGCTGGCGCTTGCCTTCTGGCGTTCGATCTTTTTGCTGAACCTGCCGCTCACGGCCGCTTGCGTTGCTCTGATCCTGTTCGTTGTCCCTGGAGATGGGGCCGCGCGCGCGCGTACGGCGCCGGTGGGGATCGATCTGTCTGAGGGCGATGGGTCGGCCGATATGTCGTCCTCCGGCGGCGGGGCCGCGCGCGCGCGTACGGCGCCGACGGGGATCCACGAGCCCGCGGCCGGACTCGGGGCCAAGCGCGCCCGTCGTGTGGACCTGCCCGGGGCCGGCCTGTGCGCGCTCGGCCTGGCGGGGCCGGTATTCGCACTGATCGAGCAGCCGCGGCTCGGCTGGTCGAGCCCGGCGGTGTTCGTGCCGCTGCTGGCCGGCCTGGCCTTCTTTGGGGCGTTCCTGGCGTATGAGTGGCGGGGCGCCGAGGACCCGATGCTGCCGTTGGAGTTGTTCGAGAAGCGCAACTTCTCGGCCGGCAACATCGAGACGTTCGCGATGTATGCGGGCTTGGCGGTCTTGTTCTTCTTCTTGGTGCTCTTCTTGCAGCAGGTCGGCGGTTATACGCCGCTGCGGAGCGGGCTGGCGACGTTGCCGGTCACGTTCGTGATGTTTGCGCTCTCGAAACGGTTCGGCGCCCTGTCGGACCGACACGGGCCGCGTCTGTTCATGGGTGCCGGGCCGCTCGTGGCCGCCGCCGGGCTGCTGCTGTTCCAGAGGGTCGGCGTCCCGGTCGACTACGTTGCCGACGTCTTGCCGGCGCTGCTCGTGTTCGCGCTCGGTCTGGCGATGACGGTCGCGCCGCTGACGGCCGCCGTGCTCGCAGGGGCTGAACGCTCGCAGGCCGGGATCGCCTCGGCTGTCAACAACGCGGTCGCCAGGGTCGCGGGCCTGCTCGGTACGGCGGCGCTCGGTGCCACGCTGGCGGGCGCGTTCGCAAAGTCCTTGGACGCTGACCTGGCGGGCGTCAGGCTCGGGCCGGCGGGCGAGGCGGCCGTGCGCGAAGCCAAGCGTTTGACGCTCGGCGTGCCCAACGTCTCGGGTCTGCCCCCGAAACAGGCCCATGCCCTGACGAGCGCCGCCGAGGCGGCCTCGCTGCACAGCTTTCACCTCGGTTTGGCCGCCGCCGCGGTGCTCGTGGCGCTTGGGGGCGTCTGCGGCCTGATCTGGATCCGCAACCCGCGGCGGGAGGTCGAGGCAGAGGGCTGCGAGGGCGGTGCTCTGGTTGGGGCCAGCCTCGACGCGGCCGGGGTCGGTCAGGAGGTCACGATTGCCAGCGCGAACCCGTCGTAGCCCTTGGCACCGACGGTCTGGATCGCGGTGGCCGTGACCTTCGGCTCGGCTGAGACCAGGTCATAGAAGGAGCGCACTCCGGGGATCAGGTCCGGGGCGCCCGTGATCGGGTCGGGGCTGTCGGGGTCGAGGATGGCTCCGTCGCGGACCACGTTGTCGCCGACGATCACGGTGCCGGGCTTGGCAAGCTTCAAAGACCACTCGAAGTAGCCCGGATAGTTCTCCTTGTCGGCGTCGATGAAGATCAAGTCGAACGGCCCGGCGTCCTCGGCGACGAGCGCCGGGAGGGTCTGCAGCGCCGGTCCGACCCTGATGTCGACGACCTCCCCGAAGCCGGCCTCCGCGATGTTCGCCTTGGCGATGTCCGCGTGCCTGGGCTCTGACTCGAGCGTGACGACGTGGCCACCGGCCGGTAGGGCTCTGGCCAGCCAGATCGTCGAGTAGCCGCCGAGCGTGCCCAGCTCGAGGATCTTGGAGGCGCCGTGGATGCGGGCCAAGAGTTCCAAGAACTTGCCTTGGGCCGGCGTCACCGCGATCGGCGGCAATCCGGCGGCTTCGCTGGCCTCGATCACGAAGTCGAGCGCCTTCTGCTCCGGCACGAGCCGCTCGACGATGTAGTCGTCGACATCGGCCCAGCTCTGCTCGACTCTCAGCTTTCGTGGCATCGGCCGGCAACGGTACCCGATGCGCTGTCAGGACTCGGCGTAGGCCCGCATGGCCTCGATCACCGGCCCGAGCCGGCGCCCGCGCGGGGTCAAGCGATACTCGACGGTCGGCGGGCTGGTCGGCAAGACGACGCGCTCGATCAGGCCGGCGGCCTCGAGGTCGCGCAGGCGCTCGGAGAGCATCCTGGGGGAGATGCCGGCGACGGCGTCCGCGAATTCGTTGAAGCGAAGAGCGCCGGAGACGGCGGCATAGATGATCGACAGCTGCCAGCGCCGCTCCAGCAGGCTCGCGGTTTCGCGGACCTGGACCGGAACGGGCTGGCATCTACGAGACGGAAGAGACATCGCGCGCCGGCTCCAGGGCCCTGTCCAGCACCTCGTCGATCGTCATGACCGGGTGGAAGGTCATCTGCTCGCGGACCTCTTCGGGGATGTCGTCGAGATCGCCGCGGTTGCGCTCGGGCAGGATCACGTCGGTCAGGCCGGCGGCGTGGGCGGCCAAAGCCTTCTGCTTGAGTCCGCCGATCGGCAGGACCCGGCCCTGCAAGGTGACCTCGCCGGTCATGCCGACGGTGTGCTTGACGGGCCGGCCGCTCAGCAGGGAGGCCAGCGCCGTGACCATCGTGACGCCGGCGGACGGGCCGTCCTTGGGGATCGCTCCGGCGGGCACGTGGACGTGGAACTCTTTGCCCTCGAACGCGTCCTCGGCGATGCCCAGCTCCTCGGCGTGGCCGCGCACGTAGGAGAGCGCGATCCGCGCGGACTCCTTCATGACGTCGCCGAGCTGTCCGGTCAGGACCAGGCCGCCGCCGGAGCCGCCGGTCTTCATCGCGGTCGCCTCGACGAACAGGACGTCGCCGCCCGTGCCCGTCACGGCCAGGCCGGTCGCCACGCCGGGCGTGGCCGTGCGCGAGGCGGACTCCTGGAAGTACTTCTGGCGGCCGAGCGCGTCGCGGACGTCCTGCAGGTCGATCGTGATCGGTGTCTTTGCCGGTTTCTTGCCGTTCGTTGACTGCGCGGAGGCGATCTTGGTGGCGGTCTTGCGCAGGACGGTGCCCAGCTCGCGCTCGAGGTTGCGCACGCCGGCCTCTCGGGTGTACTCGGAGATGATGAGCTTCAGGATGTCGTCGTCGATCGCGACCTCGTCCTCGCGCAGGCCGTTGCGGTCGCGCTGGCGCGGCCACAGATAGCCCTTGGCGATCGCGAGCTTCTCCTCGGAGGTGTAGCCGTCGAAGCGGATCACCTCCATGCGGTCCAGGAGGGGGCCGGGGATCGTGTCGGCGACGTTGGCGGTCGCCAAGAACATGACCTGGGAGAGGTCAAGCTCGACGTCGAGGTAGTGGTCTCGGAACGAGTGGTTCTGAGCCGGGTCGAGGACCTCCAGGAGCGCGGCCGAAGGGTCGCCGCGCCAGTCGGCGCCGACCTTGTCGACCTCGTCCAACAGGATGACCGGGTTCATCGTGCCCGCGTCACGCAGCGCGCGGACGAGGCGACCTGGCAGCGCGCCGATGTAGGTGCGCCGGTGGCCTCTTATCTCGGCCTCGTCGCGGACACCGCCCAGCGACATCCTCACGAACTCGCGGCCGGTCGCCCTGGCGATCGACTCGCCGATCGAGGTCTTGCCGGTGCCGGGCGGGCCGATCAACGTCAAGATGGCGCCCGACTTCGGATCGGCCTCGATGTTCCGGTCCTGGCGCAGCTTGCGCACCGCCAGGTACTCGGTGATCCGGTCCTTGACGTCTTCGAGGCCGGCGTGATCGGCGTCGAGGACCTCGCGCGCGGCGACCGGATCGAGGTGCTCGTCCGAGCGCTTCGACCATGGGACCGCGATCAGCCAGTCGAGGTAGGTCCTGATCATCGAGGACTCGCCCGTCTGCTCGCCCATGCGCTCCAGGCGCGACAGCTCCTTGAGGGCCTGCTCTTTGACGGGCTCGGGCATGCCGGCGTCCTCGATCTTGGTCTTGTACTCGTCGGCGACCGATGCGTCGTCCTCGCCAAGCTCCTTTCTGATCGAGTCCATCTGCTTGCGAAGGAAGTACTCGCGTTGTTGCTTCTCGGCGCCCTCTTGGACGTCCTCTCTGATGCGCTTTCTGATCTGAAGCTCGGCCAAAGACTCGCGCTGCAGCTTGACGGCCAGCTCCAGGCGCTCGGTCACGTCGAGGGTCCGCAGCAGGGAGACCTTTTGGTCGTAGGACAAGTTGGGGGAGTAGCCGGCCGAGTCGGCCAGCGAGCCGGGCTCGGCGATCGCGCGCAGGAAGGCGGCGATGCGCCCGTCGTCGCCACGCAGCTCGAGGATCTCCTCGACGATGGCCCTGTACTCGCGCTCCAGCTCTCTCGTCTTTTTGTCGGTCGGCTCGGCGTCGGGGCGCTCCTCGACCTCGACCCGCAGCTCGCCTGAGGGCCCAGTCTGGGCGGCCCCGATCAGAGCCCGGTGCTCGCCGGAGAGCGCGACCGCGTGACCGCCGCCGGGCAGCCGCAGCTGCTCTGTGACCTCGGCGATCGTGCCGACCTCGAGGAACTCGTTCTCGTGGCGGGGCACCAAGACGACGCGCTCGTCTTCGCCGACCTCCTCGGTCAAGGTGATCCCCATGTTCGGGAACACGACCGTGTCCTCCAACGGGATCAGCCTGAGCACGGGCTTGGGCTGGGATGGTTTGGCTTTGGCGGGGCTTCTTTTCGGGGTCTCAGGCGATGAAGGCATAGCTCACGGCTCCATACTTGCTTACGAAAGTGTAGTTAGTATAGCGCGAGTTCGTTGCGCGCGCAAGTATCTCTAGACAACCCCGGAAAGAGGCATTCTAGAGCCAAATATTTAGGTATCGGGAGCGTCGAACGAGACCTCGACGGTCTCATCCTGGACACGCTCCTCGGTCTCGGCGGAGGAGGTCAGCGCGCGCTTGTCGGCCTCCAGCAAGGGGTCGCCGAAGAAGGAGCGCGGCCAGAGGCGACGCGCGCGTACGACGTTGACCTCGGCCGCGAGCAGAACGACCTGGCCGCCTAGGTAGAGCCAGGCGAGCAGGCCGAGGACGAACGCGAACAGGCCGGACGTGGCCTGGGCGTGGCGGATGACGTGCTCGACGTAGTAGCCGCCGATGTGCTGCAGGATCTGCCACAGCAGCGCGCCGACGACGATGCCGGGCAGCAGGTCGCGGGTAGCGATTTCTTCGGGGCTGAGGAACCGGAACGCGGCGAAGAAGAGGGCCAGATTGAAGGCGAGCGCGATCGCGATTCCGCCGAGGACGGCGGCTGCGCCGGCGGTCTGCGCGGCGAGGAAGCCGGCGACGATCGTCGAAGCGACGAGCAGGATCCCGAGCACCGCGAACAGGGCCAGCCCGCGCAGTCGCCAGGTCAGAAAGCTGGGGCGGCGCTTGCGGGGGATGTGCCAGACCTGATGCATGGCGTTCTGGCTGGCGCCGACGACTCCCAAGCCGCCAAGGAGCAGCCCCACTACACCGATCGCCAGGGCCGAAGGACTGCCTTTGAGCGAGTGGATGTTGTTCTGGAGCTGCTGGCCGATGATCGGGAACTGCTCGAGGGCGGAGTTCAGGACGTTCTGTTGGGCGGTTTGGTTGCCTTCGAGGACGAATCCGAGCACTGTCACCAGCAAGAGCAAGAGCGGGAACAGCGACACGAAGCCGTAGTAGGCGATCAAGGCGCCCGACCGGCTGGCTTCGTCGTCACCGAACTTCTTGATGACCGCCGCCACGAACGAGGCCTTGTCGTGGCGCTGCTGGTGGTGGTCGAGTGTGTGCAGGCGGTCGGTGATCGTCATTGCGCTCGTTGGGAGGGTCTGCGCGCGCGCGCGTATGGGCGCGTGGGTCGGCTGTTCGAGGGGCATTCGAATTGGAGGGGGGGTCTGCGCGCGCGCGGCACCGACATGGGCATGTGTCTACCCAATCACAGTCGCCGGCACGAGCCAGGGGCGCGCGTATGCCGCGTCGGAAGGACCCGGCGGAGGAGGTGGCGCTTGTTGCGGACGCGGCACGGCGGCGATTGCTGGCCGGGCACCGCCGCATGTTGCGTTACGCGGACCTGGAGGACTGTTACAGCCAGGCGACGCTGGAGCTGATCGCGCAGGCCCGCGCCGGGAAGCTGCGCTTTTCGAGCAGGGCTCATCTGCGCAACACGCTGGCGTTGCGGTTCGGCTCCCGGGTGACGGATCGTCAGCGGGCTTTGAGCGGCCGCAGCCCGGCGCAGGCGCTGCTGGACGGCGCCATCTCGCTGGGCGGCGCCGGCCGGGGCGCGGTCGAGGTGGAGGATCCGAAGGCCGACATCGAGCGCAGAACGCAGCTGCGCGATCGGCTGCGTTCGCTGGAGAGAGCCGCGCGGGGCTTGAGCCCCGACCAGCGGCTTCTGCTCGCCTGTCAGGTCGGTCTGGAGATGGGCGCAAGTGAGTTTTGTGGGCGCTTTGGTTGGTCCCACGAGAAGTACAGGAAGGTGGGTCAGCGCGGGCGCAGGCGATTGCTGACTTTGCTGGAAGAGATCGAATCCGTCCAGGGTGTCCCGTTGGAGGCCGAGAGTCGGGGGAAGAGGTAGGGACCTCCTTATGACTGAACAGCCCCTCACTCATAGGCGCGTCCCTTGGGACGCCGGCGGTCGGTTGAACGGACGACCGAACGGCGATGCCCATCCGAACGCGGCCGGAAGCTGGGCCCCATCTCCCCAACTCGGCTTCCGGCCGCTCCTCTTCAAGCCGCGAGCGCTCGGCGGGTCGCGATGACGCTGCTGGCGCGTCGAGCGCGGCCGGTCTATCGGGTCTATACCGAGGCCGACTACCTCCAAGCCGGCGCCGACCCGTTCGCCGACTGGCCGGCGGCGGCGGTGGCCGAGCCCGCTGCCGGGGCGTCGCGTGAGCGCCGGCTGCGCCGGCTGGCGGGTGCGGCTGCTCTTACCGGAGCGGTGGGCACGGTCGGCGGCCTGCTGGGCAGCGCCCTGGTCAACGGACGCTCGACCGATCGCCTGAGCGCTGGCGCGGCGAGTCGGCTGGAGGCATCGACCCGTGCGGCTGTGAAGGTGGCGGCGGAGCTGCCGTCGCGGCACGTGCGCTCGGCGGTGCCACGCGCGCGCGGAGCGGGCGTAGGGGGGAGGGTCGGTGCGGGGCGGACCGAGTCCGCGCGGGTCCGAGCGCGGCGAGTGACGATCGCGAACTCGCCTGGACGGGGCCGATCCGGGGACGCGGGCCGGGTGGCCGCGGCCCTGCGTGACGGGCGGATGCGGGACGCGACGAAAGCGGCATCGGCGCGGGCGGCGTCGACGGTTGGCGCTGCGTCGGCGCAAGGGGCAAGCGCCGCGCCGGCGCGGGTGTCGAGCGCGGCGCAGCCCGCGCAGGCGGCGGACGCGCGCGGCGAGTTCGGATTCGAGCACTGATGATGGGCGCGCGGGTGGCGATCGAGAGGAGGCCGATGTGGCAGATCAGGCTGACTCGGGAACTGCCGCGGGTGCTGCTTGCGGGCGCCTCCATCGTTGGACTGCTGGCAAGCGTAAGGCTGGCGATTGCGCCTCCTGGTCCGGCGGCCCCGGTCATGGAGCGGGCGGCGGCGCCAGGCCGGGACCTGGCGGCGGAGGGCTTTGCGCAGTTGTTCGCGCGGCGGTATCTGACCTGGGAGGCGAGTGAACCGGAAGCAAGGCAGCGCGGATTGAGCGGATTCGCGGGGACGAGCATCGAAGCGGGCTTCGGTTTGCAGGCGCCGGCAAGCGGCGAGGAGCGGGTGCAGTGGACCGAGGTCGTGCAGGAACGTGAGGCGGCGAGCGGCGAGCGCGTCTATACGGTCGCGGCGCAGACTGATACGGCCGGACTTGTCTATCTGGCGGTCGCGGTGCGACGGACGACCGCCGGGGCGCTTCAGATGGCCGGCTATCCGGCGTTCGTCGGGCCGCCGGCGTCCGGTCCGGCGAGCCTCGCCGGAGGGCTGCGCGAAGTCGGAGAGCCGGCGTTGCGGACGGTCGTCGAACGGGCGTTGCGCAACTACCTGGCCGGCTCCGGCTCGGAGCTGGACGCCGACCTGAGCGAACGGGCGCGCGTGTCGCTGCCGAGCTTGCCGCTGGCCCTGGAAACGATGCCTCGCTTGGACTGGTCTGAGGAAGGCAACGACGGCGTTGTGGCGACCGTGCAGGCGCGGGACGCCAACGGCGCCCGTTACACGCTCGCTTACGACCTCGACGTGGTCCAGGTCGCCGGCCGCTGGGAGATCGCCGCGATCGAGATGGACCCGAACACCTAACGGATACCGGACCGCATGACTACCAGAACCGACAGGAGGACTAGATGAACGCTCGAACTCGTGGCTCACTGATTGCGTTGCTGGCCTGGCTATGCCTTGCGATGGGAGCTACGGCTGCGCGAGCGGCCGTGGTAACGACGCCGACGATCGACTCCGGGGCGGGCGTGTCGGCGCAGTCGGGCACGAGGGAAGCGACCGGCGCGTCGCTGGAATCGGCCGCGGCGAAGGCCGGCAGTACCGGCCGCACGATCGCGATGAGCCTGATCGGGCTGGCGCTGGCTGTGGCGGCGGTCGTGCTGGCGTTCAAGCGCGACTTCAAGGAGGCGGCGGGCGTATTCGCGGTGGGGGTCGTGTGCGTGCTGTTGGCGACGCCGACGGGTGTGAGCGTGCTGCGGGACACGGTCAACTCACTGTTTGGCTCGCACTGACGAAGGAGCGTTCGCGGCGATGGAAATCAGGTCCTACCGTAACGTCTTCGAGTTGGAGCGACGCATCTATCGCGTCGACAGCTTGCGGCTGAATCCGACCGGAGTGCCCGTGCGTGGAGTGCTCTACGGGCTGGGCCTGATCGTCGGCGCGCTGGCCTGTCAGAGCTTGTTGGGATTGCGGTCGGCGACGAGTGTGCTGCCCTGGTATGTGACGGACCTGGCGCTGCCGGTTGGTATGGCGACGTTGCTGACCGTCGTCAGGATCGACGGGCGCCCGTTTCATTTGGCCGCTCAGGCGCTGATGCGCCACCGGCTGACCGCCCGCCGATTGGTCGGGGCGCGACCGCTGAATGCCGGTTGGCTGGCAGGCGCGGACTATGGCCCCGCGCTGGACGGCCGCTGGTGGCCGCCGGACGTGCTGCTGCTGCCCGATGGCTCAGACGCGCGGATGCGGAGGTTGCGTTACGTCGGCCCGGGAGCCGTGCTTGTCGCGGTGCCGTATGTGTGCGAGGGAAGGGCCGCGCGGCGCGGCGGGCGCGTGGGGTGTGGGCGAGTGCGGTTGCGGGAGCGGTCGGGGCCACCGGGAGCGGAGGCGAAAGACGCTGGTGGGCCTGGTGGGACGGTGATCGCCTTGGCCGCCAAGGCGACGTTGAGGGCGGGATGAGCGGGCCGATCACCTGCATATACGGGAACTGCGTGTTCGCCGATGGCCTGGACGACGGCTGGGCGGCGTTCAGGGTGCGGACGAGGTCCTATCAATGGCTTTCGGAGGAGGCCAAGCGCGGCAGGCTGCTGGAGCTGCTGGGGGCGGTCGAGGCGGTCGAGGCGGACCTGCAGATCGTGCGGGTCGCAAGGCGCTGGGGGCTGGATCGCTACATCCAGGAGCAGGCCGTGGCGGGCGAGGACGCACAGGTGCAGGCGGGCGCCGGCGCGCATTCGCGGGCGCAGACGGGCGCCGCGAAATCGAAGGTACGGGAGGGAGCCGGCGTGCGGGCACATACGCGCGCGCGGGCGGCGTATCTGGACGAGCACCGAGAGCACCTGCACGGCGTGGGCGAGGCTGAGCCGGCGGTCTTCTTGTTCGTGAGTCTCAGGGACCCCGAGCGCGATGTCGGCGCCTATGTGTCTGAAGTCGCCGAAGGGGGGCCGCGCGAGTGGCTGGGCAGGCTGATCGGCGCGCTGTCGATCGGCGACAGGCGCGTGCTGGGGGCGGCTGAGTTGGAGCGCGTGAGGATGAAGGCCGACGAGGTGCACGCCCGGCTGGCGGACTACCTGCCGGTCAGGCCGGCGCGTGGGGTGGAGTTGCAGTGGCTAACCAGGCGCGCGTTCTGCAGGGGCATCGGCGAACCGAAGATCGACGGACTGCACGAGCCGCGGGCGCTCGTGTTTGAGCGCAACGGGAAGGCGCTGTTGGCCCCGCTGGAAGGTGACGTGCTGCGCTGGATGGACTCTTACGTGGAGCACGAAGGCAGGCGCTTGAAGGTGGAGTCCGAGCTGGGCACGAGCTGGCAGGCGCAACTGGTGCTCGGCGCGCTGCCCGAGCGGGCGACGTTCCCGGGGGCGCGGGTCGAGCTGATGTTCGCGCCCGTCGAGAGCCTGCCGTTCGGGGTCGATCTGGCCTTGAACGCCAAGTATCTGCCGAACGGTTTGGCGTTGCGGATCGCGAGGCGGCGCATCCAGGACGCGGACCAGATCGTCAGGGCCGAGTCCGATGGCGATCAGGGCGTTTCGGACCTCGGCTACCAGCGGACCGTTCAGGCGCGGGACCTGCTCGCCTACCTGCAGGCGTCGAGCAGGCCGCCGCTGCTGCGCTGCACGCTGGCGATCGCGATCGGTGCCGGCGACGAGGAGGAGCTGGAGCGGCGCGTGGAGATGACAAGGAGGGCGTACGGAGAGATCCAGCTGCACCGGCCGCTCGGCGATCAGCTGGCGTTGTTCTGGCAGCATCTGCCGGCGCAGCGCACGAGGGTCGCGGGATACGACGACACGCTGACGCCTGAGCAGGTCGCGGCGATGATGCCGGCCGCCACGCACGCGGTTGGATCGCGGAAGGGCTACTACCTGGGCCACACGCTTTCGGGATCTAAGCAGCCGGTCAGGTTCAACCTGAGAGAGGGCTCAGACGGAGACCGGAACACGGCGATCTTGAGCGTCGGCGCGTTGGGGTCGGGTAAGACGACGCTCGACCAGAAGCTCAAGTACGAGGGCTTCTTGCAGGGCGCTCGGATCATCGACTGCGACCCGAAGGGCGATCACAAGCTGCACCTGTTGGACGAGGTGGCCGAGCACACCGAGACGGTCACGCTCAAGCCCGACCCGGCGCTGCGCGGTGTGCTCGATCCGTTGCGTGTGGCGCCTGAGCACCTGAGACAGGACGTCGCGGTCTCGTTCTTGCGCGACCTCTTGCCCGGGCGCGCCGAGCCGACCTGGGAGACGGCGGTCGTAAGCGCGGTCGACCGGGTGATGCGCCGGACGAGCGAGCCGACGTGCGGCGAGGTCGTGAGGGCACTGGAGGAAGGCGATGAGACCGAACGGAAGGTAGGCGCGGCGCTGCGGGTCTATGCGGGTTCGGGCCTGACGCAGCTCGGGTTCGCCGATCGGGGTGTGCGTTTGCCGAAGATCGGCGAGAAGCAGGTCACCTATCTGCCGATCCGTGACCTGCCCGGGCCGGAGCCGGGAATGAGGCGCTCGGAGTACACCCAGGCCGAGCGCGTAGGCGCCCAGCTGGTGCGGCTGATCGCGATGTTCGCGATGTGTTTGCTCGGCGCCGAGCGGGGGCGGTTGAAGTTGTTCTCATTGGACGAGGTGAAATAGGGCCCCCGAGAGATGGCTTCAAAAGCTTATGGAGCAGATCGGCGTCACGGCCTATACCAGGTGTGGTCAGCTGGCGGCCAGCTCTGCGAGCAGTGTCTGGGGAGCGATGATGCGTATGCCCCGGTACTCGCGGACTGGCAGCAAGTGCCGACGATCGCCCGACACGAGGATGTCCACGGCAGCCTCAACGGCGCACGCCAATATCAAGTCGTCGTCGGGGTCGCCAGTGATCGCCTCTGACGGCTTCGCCGGCGTGTCGACATGTGCTGCGGAAAGATCGAGCAGGAGCGTCTTGATCTCGCGTACTCGTCCAGGCTCGAAGCCAAACTTCAGGGTCAGTACACGATCAAGCTCGGTGAGAACGGGGTCCGCGATCACAAGCTCGATGCGAGCGTCGATCGCCGCCTCTATCACCCGGCTTGGGGGTCCGCCAGCGATGAACGCTGATATCAGGACGTTCGTGTCGCAGAGTACGCGCGGGGTCGTCACGTGCGCTTTATGCGCAGCTCGTCAACCAGTCCCTCAACGTCTTCGGGACCGACCCCGATGGTCTCGGCGCGAGTGCGCCCGTAGCGCTGAAGGTCGGCGAAGTGCTCGTGTTGGACATGGCGGCGAAGCGCGTCGCGCACGACTTCGCTCTTGGTCTTGCCGGTTGCGCGCGCGAGCGCTTCCGCCTCGGCGGCAAGCGCGTCGGGGACCGAGACCGAGAGCAGGCGCGACATATGAAGTCATCATATCGCAAGGGGCGGGCGCGATCTAAGTGCTCGATAGAGCACCGCGGCAGTCCGCGGGATCTCGACAAGGTCGAGATCCCGCACGGTCGGTGATCCAGTCGGCGGCGGTCCCGTTGGACCGCCGACTTCCTCTGAGTGGGGTGAGGTCGGTTTTGGCCATCATCGGATTGAGCCAGGCCGCATGTGGTTCGGGGGGTTCCTGCGCATATCGAGTGCTCCAGGCCGGCGTGCGGACTCATCCGCGGATTGCTCCGCGGATGAGAGGTCCGACCAGGTGGCCCGGCAGGCCGGGCCACCTGGTGTGGTTTGGTTCCGACCATCGCGCCCCTTCGGCCCACGATGGTCGGAACCAAACCACCACGCCTTAAGCGGATGCGAGCGAGAAGGGACAAGAGGACGCAAGAACGGGCGTCACCGCTCATAGGACAGCGACCAGGGGTCGCAGCCCTATGAGCAATATGGAATGAGCGAACGTCGCAGCGGCAACAGTGGGCAGGTCGCGCCCTGCCCAGCGAACGGCTGAGGCTCTCGGCTGCGGACGGCAACGAGAGCACATACGATTGAGCGACGATCGACGGGCACATAGCCCGTCGATCGATCTCACCGGGGTAGCGAGCAGACGGGCGAGGTCGCCCGATCTGCGGTGGCCGTGTTGTCATGCGGACAGCGAGCTACAACCTCGAAGGACAGCGGGCGAGCTTGCCGGCGCGCAAGCCGCGTGCCGGTGATGGCGCTCGCGGGCGGCGCCGGCTGACGTCTTGGTCAGTGGTAGTGCCTACGCCTATATATCGATATCTCTCTTGACTTTAACAAGCTATTTACTATCATTGATGACGATGAGTGCCTGTAGAAAGGGAAAAGAATGCAATATGTGCTGATGGCGATTCCGGCAGAGTTGGTCCCGGCCGTTGCTGCGCTGGTGGCGGAATGCGACGCTGAAGAGCGACCATTTCCCAGTCAGGCCGAGAGCGCCGAGCGGCCGATGATCAACGGTTGGACCGAAAGCCTTGTCAAGCGGGCATATCAGGAAAGCGCCGACCCGATGCGTCGCGTGCTCCTGTTCCTAGCCAAGCATGGCGGGCGGGAGGTCACGTCAGAGGAAATCGCCGACGCGATCGACGCGGAGCGCGGCTGGAACACGGTGGCCGGGATGCTAGGCGCTTTCGGCCGACGCAGCACAAATCGCTACGGCCGCAAGCATCCGATGTGGGATGTGCGGCAGGGCGAGACGGGCACACTGTTCAAGATGCCACCTGCGGTAGCCGATGCGATCAAGGCTGCGGTCGCGACGTGACTTCTCGCCTCGACATGCGCAGCGATCCAGGCCCTTCGCCGGGCGTCCGGGCGTGGGCCGATTTCGTTATCGAGTTCCGGAGGCGCTGGCACGAATCGGGCCCACCGCGGAGCGCAGTCGCGCAGTTCGCCGGTCCGGGGGCACTGGCGGCTGCTGGCTTTATCGTCCTCAGAATGCTCGGCATCTACTGATATGTAGTGGTGTTTGCCGAGGGGTGTGTTGTTGGGGGATTGCCTCTTACAGACCGCGATGTGTAGCGGCTGAGGCGGTCGCCGTCGAGATAGCTGGCGCTCGACAGGGAGGGCTCGTCGGCAAAGTCGTCGGCACTTCTATGTGATCGACAGGAGCACCTTTCATCGCCTGTGAGGGCGCGGACGCGTCGTGGGTCGGTCATGTCGGCAGGCAAGCCTGCCAACAACCTCGATTGTGGGGTGGGCGTAGCGATCGGCGCGCCGGTGTAAAGGCGCGGCCCTACGGGCCGACCTTGACACCGGCTCATCGGTTACTTGAAGGCCCTTGCTCGCGGGGCTCAGTGGCGCCCCGGCGCGCGTTGCCTGTCCCGAAATCCGGAGGGGGGTCGGAGCGGCGGTTCGAGCGACACACCTATGGAAGGTGTCATCGAAGCGTAAGGAGGCGTTATGCAGACCGTGAGGGACGCGGAGATCGCCGAGTGGATCGGTCGCATCGGCGCGGCGGGCGCGGAGCATGTGATGGGTCGTTTTGGCATGGGCCGCAGCTGGGCGTATGCCAGGCTGAGCTTGCTGGTCAAGGATCGGCTGCTCGAGCAGCGGACGCTGTTGTATCGCCAGCCGGGGCTGTATCTGGCGACCGCGGAGGGGCTGCGCTGGCAGGGCCTGCAGCGTCTCGGGGTCTATCGGGTCAGCCCGGGCGGGTTTCAGCACGCCCAGCAGGTCGCCGGGGCGGCGGTCGCGTTGCACCGGGCGCTGCCGGATTGGGAGCAACTGGGCGAGCGTGAGATCCGCGTGCGGGAGAGCGATCGGGGCGAGTCGGTCGCCTCGGCGAGAATGGGGGAGCTGCCCGGTGGGCGGCCGTCGCTGCACCGCCCGGACCTGGCGTTGATTTCCCCTGAGGGGAGGGTCGTGGCGATCGAGGTGGAGCTTTCGATCAAGGCGCCGCGGCGCCTCGCGGCGATCTGTAAGGGCTGGGCGAGGGCTCGGAACGTGAGCGCCGTGTACTACCTGGCGCCGCCGGCGGTGGCGCGCGCGGTCAGGCGGGCGGTCGCCGAGACGCGCACCGAGGATCGCATTGCGGTCCTGCCGCTCGGTCAGCCCGAGGCGCTGGTGGCGATCGACGAGCTGGAGGTTGCAAATGGTTAGCGATGTGTTGAGTGTTCTGTTGCTCGTGCCGTTCGTGAGCCTGGTCGGCGGCTACTGGGTCGCGCGGGTGCTGCGAAGCAGGGGACTGCTGTGGAGTTGCGCGGCGCCGGGGTTGCTCGTGGGGTTCGTGCTGTGGCTGGCAAGCTGGCCAGTCGGATTGGCGGTGATGGGTGCGAGCGCGTATGCGTGCTCGCGCGGCAGGCGCTGGCATCGCATGGACCTGGATGTTGGCGGCGACCATGCGGCGATCGCTCAGGCACGCCTGGGAGTTGGCGATCTGATGGAGCGCCGCAGTGCCCGCCAGCGGATCGAGCAGGACGGCTGGGTCGGTGCCGGGAAGCTCGTCGTCGGCCGTGACGAGCGCGATATGCCCGTGTCGATCCCGGTGGGCTATGACTCGGGCTCTCACGCCCTCGTCGTGGGGGCGACGGGATCGGGCAAGACGGTCAGCGAGGCGTGGATCGTGACCCGGCTCATTGACGCCGGCTACGGCGCGATCGCGCTCGACCCGAAGGGCGACCTCATGCTGCGCGACGAGCTGGCGCGTGCGGCAGCCCGTGCCGAGGTGCCCTTCCTGGAATGGACGCCCGAGGGACCGCTGGCATACAACCCATACGCGCACGGGACGGACACTGAGATCGCCGACAAGGCGCTCTCGGGCGAGCTGTTCACCGAGCCGCACTACCTGCGCCAGGCCCAGCGCTATCTAGGACATGCCGTGCGCGTCATGCACGCCGCCGGCATCGAGGTCCGTCGCTGATGGCGCACCTGGACCCGCGGGAGCTTGAGGTCAGCGCTCGCAAGCTGCCCGAGGAGGAGGCGAAGGTCGTCGAGGGCTATCTGGACTCGTTGACGGACCGGCAGCGGCGCGACCTAGCGGGCGTGCGGGACCGCCTGTCGATCCTGGCGGAGTCCGATACCAGGCAGTGGCTGAATCCGAGCGAGAGCGAGCGCACGCTGGATCTGGCGCGGGCGGTCGAGGAGCGAGCGGTCGTCTACTTTCGTTTGGACTCAGATCGCCGGCCGCTGCTCTCTGCGATGTTGGCGGCCGCGATCGTCGGCGATCTCGTGACGTTGGTCGCGCACATGCAGAATCGTCCGGTGCCAACGGTCGTGCTGATAGACGAGTTCTCGGCGATCATGGCCGGGCAGGTGTCGCGGCTGTTTGGACGCGCTCGCTCGTCCGGGATCAGCCTGATCCTCGCCACCCAGGAGCTGGCCGATATGAGGAAGATGGGGGATGGCATGCTGCGCGAGCAGGTGCTCGGCAACGTCGAGGCCTTGATCGCGCACCGCCAGAACGTGCCGGAGTCCGCTGAGATGATCGCCCAGATAGCGAACACCAAACCCGTTTGGATCACCACTCAGCAGATGGAGCAGGGCGCCTTCGGAGCCGTGAAAAGCGACAGGAGTACCCGGAGGCGCGGCTACGAGCTGAACATCGATCCCAGTCGCATCAAGGACCTCAGAACCGGCGAAGCGGCCATCATCACTCCCGGAACGGATCAGCCGCCGGCGATCGTCCAAGTCCGGCATCCACGCGAGGCGTAATGGCCTCCGAACTCCCAACCCATTGTTCATGGTGGCTCAACCGATTGGCGTCTGGATGCGCGCTACTGTTCGCAGAGATATGACCGCGAAGGAGAAGCTGCGTGAGCGGATCGAGACGCTTTCTGAGGAAGAGGCCGGCGAGACGCTGCGTCTGCTCGATATGCGTACGGACCGTGTGATCGCGGCCTTCCGTGACGCGCCCCTGGACGACGAGCCCTGGACCGAAGAGGACGAGGCCGCAGCCGCCGAGGGCAGGATCGACCTGGCGAATGGCCGCACCGTGTCACTGGATGAGGCACTGCGAGACGCGGGGTGAGCGACGCCGCTTGGCGCGTCCAGCTCACCCGCACAGCCCAGCGTGACCTCCGTCGCTTGGACCCACTGGTCCGTAAACGTGTCGATAACGCGCTGCGCACTCTGGCCGAAGATCCGCAAAGGGCTGGAGCGCTTCGCAAGCTCACGGCTGCGCCCGAGTGGCGACTGCGGATCGGCGATTGGCGAGCGCTGGTTCTCTTGGACAGCCAGGCCCGCGTGATCAACGTGACCCGAGTACTTCCGCGTGGTCGCGCCTACCGCGACTGAGCGGTCAGCGCGGCGCCACGCACAGGAGGCCGGCGAGCCTTTCCGGACGCCCCAAGAGCCGTCCCCGGCTATATGAGCGGGCTTCCTTCACTGTCACAGCACCGGTGTCTCACTTTGGCTTGCTGGTCGGATAAAGAGATGTGGGACCAAGAACGCGACCTTCGAGCGGCCCGGCGATGCCAGACGCGGCGGTGCAGGCGGCGCTTGAGACGTTTGCCTGCATTGTGCGTGAGCGCCATCCCGGCGTGCAGGTGCTCCCGCTAGGGCGCGTAAGGGCGGATGGGGCCGTTGTCGCGCCCGCGGCGGGGCAGGTCCTCCGGCCCTTCGCCGCGCCAGAGGATCGTGACGCGCTCGCCCAGCGGGACCTGCCAGTGCGCTCGCGTGACGATGACGGCGTCTATGGAGCTGCCGAGGATGCGCCGGCGCTCCGGTACGGATAGGTCCCCATAGGACTCGATGACCTCTCCATCGATGCTTTGTGTCATCGCTCGCTGCACCGTCGTCTGGGCCTGTTCGACGGCGACGGCGCGAGCTTCGAGCGCGGCGTGAAACCGTCTGCCGAGCACGCGGCGGGCGGTCAGGTCTGAGGCGAACGCGTCCAGCTCGCGTTCTGCCTCCGTGAGCGCTTCGGTTGCCTGCTGCAGTGTCTTGGAGTCGGGCTGGATCGCCACGGCCTGGTCGGCCATCTGCTGGCGCCAGACGTTCTCCACGTACTCCTCGATCTGTCGTGCGTTGACGTTTGTAGGAGACGGACAGGTCCCGGCGCTGTGGATGGTGCGGCAACGGTAGATCGGGGTTTTGTTGCTCTTGTTGGCGAGGTTGTGCGGCGCGAGCAGGTAGCGGCAGCCCGCGCATCTGACGATCCCGCCGAGCAGGCTTGGATGCTCGCCGCGGGCAATGGCACGAACGGGGGCGAGGTTCGCGGCCTGCCATTCGGCCGGGGTGACGATCGCGGGGTGGGCTTCGTGGTTGACGTTGGCGCCCCGATAGGCCTCGCCGCGATAGACGCGGTTCTTGATGACTCGCTCTACTCGTGAGCGGGTCCAGCGCCCCGAGCCAGGGCGCGGCGCTGTCTCGTCCAGGCGGTGCGCGATCTCGGTGTAGCTGTGATGGCTCGCGCGCATCTGGAACGCCTCCTTGATCGCCGGGGCCTGGGCGCCTGGTGCGAGACGCTTGTCGGGGCGTCGGTCGTAGCCGACCGGCACGAACTTGGAGATGTGGATGCCGCGCGCGACGGCGTTCGACGAGGCGGTCTTCCAGGACTCGCTGATGCGATCGCGCTCAAGCTCGGCGAAGACGAGCAGGATGCGCATGAACGCCTTGCCCATCGGCGTGGACAGATCGATGTTGTCGGCGACGCTGACGAGCACGGCGCCGGTGCGCTCAAACTCTTCGAGGATGTTCAGCGCGCCGACGAGCGTGCGGGCGAAGCGGTCGAGCTTGGCGACGATCACTCCATCGCTCTCGCCGTCTCTGATGCGCTGGATGATCTGATCGAAGATCGGGCGGCTCATGGTGCCGCCGCTGACGTCCATCTCGGGCTCGTGCCAGATCAGCTCATGGCCATGGGCACGGGCCCAAGCCTCGATCTGTTCGCGCTGAACCGCCGGCGAGATGAAGCTCTCGCCGGAGCGCCCGCGGACTTTGGAGACGCGGATGTAGGCGTCCAACTGGAGGGCATCCGAGGTCATGGGTTTGCAATATAACGTTCTCATTCGACGAGGGCTGGCGTTTGCTGGGCGACCCGGTGGGACGGGCGCTGCTGGCATCGCTGCAGCGCATGGGCAGATCCGAGCTGGCGGTGCCGATCGTCAGTACCCAGCTCGTCACTGACGCTTTGATCGGCGAGCGCGAGTCCTTGGAGAACTTGATCGGCGCGACGTTCGTGTTCGGGATGCGCTCCGAGGCGGAGGCCGCCAGGGCGTTGCGGCTGCTCGGGCTCGACCCCGAGGACCGGCGAGCGCGCCAGAGCCTGCTCGAGCTGGACGCCGGACGCTGTCTGTTGCGTGACCATTACGGCCGGGTCGAGGCGATCCAGGTAGAGGTCGTCGCACCGTGGCTGCTGCGAGCGCTTTCGACGACGCCGGCGCCGGCGCGATGAGGGTCCGGCGGGTCGCCGCTCTCGCGCTGCGGGTCGCGGTCATAACAGGCGGGTTTGGCGCGACGCTCTGGCTGTGCGTCGAGCCGGCGGTGGGCGCACAGGCCAATACCTCAAGGCGGGCGCCGCGGACGGTGTCGAGCACGGGCCGGGCGAAGGTCATCAAGAAGGCTCCGAGTGCGCCGCCGCTGGCGACGGGGCCGGGCTTCGGGACTGGGCAGGTCTCCGCGGAAGGGGCGGCGTCGACGCCCGCGGGCGAGGGGGAACCGCTGGCGGGCAACGGTTTGAAGAGCCCGTTGTGCGAGAACGTTGCGGAAGCGGACCTGCCGGCGAGCGCCGCGCGCGATTGCGAGCTGAACGGGTTCGAGGCCGCCGAAGCGCCGAGCGGTGACTACGCGTTCGACGTGCACATCGACAGCGGTGTTGCCCATCCGGCCGGCTACGTGTATTTGGCCTTCCAGGAAATGGCCCAGTTCGGGTGGACGTCGCTGGTGACCGTGGTACATGGGCTGATCGTGCTGCTCGACTGGTGTTTCACGCTCGATCTGCTGAACAGCAATGCGATGAGCGGCGTTGGACGGGCGCTGCGCGCGACGCAAACCGCCTTTACCGATCCGTGGCTGGCGGCGATGCTCGCGATCGCATCGGTCATAGCGCTGTATCACGGGCTGATCCAGAGACGTGTCGCGCAGACCATCGGTGAGGCGCTGCTGACGCTCGGGATGATGGCGGCGGGTCTGCTGGTGATCATGGATCCGGTCGGCACGCTGGGCGCGCTCGGGGGCTGGGCGCAGGAGGTAGGCCTCGGCACGTTGGGGGCGGTGACCGCGGGTACGCCGAGCCATCCCGAGCGCACGCTCGCCGAAGCGGACCGGTTCATGTTCGGCACCGCGATCGAGGGCCCCTGGTGCTATCTCGAGTTCGCCGACGTCGGCTGGTGCGAGGCGGGGGTGGAACCGAGGCTGCGGAACGCCGGGCAAGCGGTCGCCAAGCGCGAGCGCGCGCAGATCGGCTGCTCCTCGGAAGTTCCGGAAGCGGTCGCGAGCGGGCTGTCGGAAGAAACGAGGACTGAACTGGGGATAAAGCTATGTGCCGCGAAGGGCAGCGCGCAGGCGAAGGCACTCGAACGGGGCGCCGAACTGCTGCGAAACGCCAAAACGAACGGGGGCCTGTTTTTGGCTCTGCCGGCCAACGGCCAGGCACGTAACTCGATCAACGAAAAGTGGTCGCTGTACCGGGCGCTGTGTGGCGGCGCGGAACCGTGTCGGGGTCCGACGGTGGCGCAGGCGGAAGCCAGGACCAAAGGCGGGACGGGGACGCGGATCGTCGGCCTCGTGTTCATCGGGTTCGGATTGCTGGGCATGATCTTGGCTCTCGGGTTCATCGCGCTGAGGCTGCTGTATGCGGCGGTCGTGAGCTTGATCTGTTTGTTGTTGACGCCGGCGGCGGTGCTTGCCCCCGCCCTCGGCGAGGGCGGCCGGGGAGTGTTCCGGATGTGGGCGACACACCTGATCGGGTCGGTCGTCTCAAAGCTCGTGTTCTCAATGCTGCTCGGCGCGGTGCTCGAGAGCGAGCGGGCGCTGTCGAGCGTGCGGGTCGGCTGGCTGACGCAGTGGGTCCTGATCTCGGCGATGTGGTGGATCGGCTTCCTGAACAGGCACAAGGTGCTCGGCTTGGGTCACGGTGAGGGCGCGAGAGCGAATCGGCCCGAATCGTTGGCCGCACGCGCGCGCAAGGCGTTCGACACGCCGCGCACCGCGCTACGCCAGGCCGGACAGGTCAGGCGCCGGTTGGCGCGGCCGGCACCGGACGCCGAGCGCCGGCAGCGGCTGGCGCGTGCAACACAGGCGCGGGCGGGGGAGCTGGCGGACGCCCAGGTCGCGAGGGGCCTGGAGCGCGAGCTGGGCGAGGCGCAGGCGCTTATGGCGGCGGCGCCCGAGCTGCGGGCCGGGATCTCGGAGGGACGCACAAGGCTCGAGCGCTTGCGGGCCGAGCACGAGGGCGCCCAGCGGAAGGCGGCCGTTGCGCGGGACGCATGGGCGGCGGCAGCGAACGACCGGTCGCTGGCCTCGCCGTCGGAGCGAGACCGTGCGATGGAGGCGTTCGCGGCCGAGGAGCGCTCGCAGCGAAGGCGTGGGGCGAGCTTGCAGGGTCGCATCGAGCGGCTGCGGGCGGCGGTCTCGAGCGATCAGGGCGCACTTACGGATGCAAGGCGAAGGGTCGCGGACGGGGAGCGGGCACAGCGGACGGCGGGCAAGCCGTATACGAAAGAGCAGGCCGAGCGGCGCGCGCGACTGCTGGACGCGCAGGCGGCCTTGCCGCGCTCCGAGCGCGACTACGCGGCGATTGGGGGGGTCGCGGGATACGGGCGTAAGGAGTTCGAAGCGCTCGACGGGGCCGGCCAGCGGGGGGCGCGCCTGGCGATCGACCGGGAGCTGGCGATGCGCAAGGAGCTGGGGCGGGCGGCTTCTGATGCGGTCGCCGGAGCGGCCGGGTCGCCCGGCTGGAGCGATAGGCGCAGGGCTGGGAAAGAGTTCGGGCGCAGTCTGGACGAGCGGCTGCGTTCGGAAGGCAGCGTTCGGCGGGGCACGCCTGGGCACGGCCATCGTCCGGCGACGGCCCAGCGGCTGGAGGCATGGAAGCGAGACGATGCCGCCGGCGCCCAGGCGCGAGGAGACGGGCGGAAGCCGAGATCGCCGGTCATGGACGACGCCAGAGAGGTCGCGGCGAAACGTAAACGCCAACTCGGCTACGACCAGCCGTGAGCTTCGAGGCCGTCGCACCGCCGGTAGGCCGGCTGATCGCGGGCGGGGTGCTGCTGGCGGGCGGGGCGGGCGCGGTCGTGGTGCTCGTGGTTGCCGTCGCGCTGGGCGGGGCGGAGTTCTCGTCGTCCTCTTCGGATTCTGGCGGTGTGTCGCCGGGCGAGCCGATCTCGGCGCTGGCGCTACGCGAAATCCCTGCCGAGTACTTGGATCTGTACGAGGCGGCGGCGCGGCGGTACGGCCTGGACTGGGCGATTTTGGCGGGGATCGGCAAGGTCGAGTGCGATCACGGGCGTGACCCGGACCCCGCGTGTATGAAGGAGGGCGCGGTCAACGGAGCGGGCGCCGGTGGGCCGATGCAGTTCTTGGCATCGACCTGGGCGCGGTACGGCGTCGACGCCGACGGAGCGGGCGGTCCGCCAGACCGCTGGAACCCGGCCGACGCGATCTATGGCGCCGCCAACTACCTGAAGGCGTCGGGCGCGCCGGCGGACTACAGGAAAGCGATCTATGCCTACAACAGAGCCTGGTGGTATGTCGCCGAGGTCAAAAGTTGGGCCGCGAAGTACAGCAAGCCGCCCGTTTCGGGGACGGCGGGGGAAGCGGGGGGTGGAGCCGGAGGGGGCGGCGCGGGCGTTGCTGGTGAAGCCGCTGAAGACGGCGAAGGGCTGGAAGGCGCGGATAGGAGGCTGGCGAGCGAAACGGATACGCCGGTGCGGTTCATCGCGGGTAGGCGCGCGGAACTCGACCCGCAAGATGGTCACGTGGCGCTGATACCGGCGGGCGTGCCGGCTGTCGTCCAGGCGATGCTGGTGGCCGGGGACGAGCTGCAGGAACTGCCGTACGGGCCGGGCGGTCACCCGGACCCGGCGGGGGCCGGCGAAGAGGACTGTTCGAGCACCGTCAACTACGTGTTGTACCGGGCCGGCGTGCGGTCGCTGAAAGAAATCGTCGACGAGGATACGGTCGCCCAGGATTACGTGCATTGGGGCGATCGAGGTTCGGGGCGGTGGGTCACGATCTATGCGACGGACGCGCCGACGCCGCATGTCTTCATGACGGTTGCCGGCTTGCGTTTGGACACGAGTCATAACGGCACCGACGAAGGCCCGAACCGGAACGAAGATGGGCCGAGGTGGCGGATCTTGAGCTACATCCCGACCTGGGCGCACTGGTCGGTGCGCCATCCGCCGGGGCTATGAGCAGGCGCACTCCCTTGAATCAGAGGTCTGCGAAACGACTTTTGGAAGAGCGTGGATGGATCGAGATACGAGGAGGCAAGCATGTGGTGAAGATGACGAAGCCCGGCCATCGGCCGATCACGTTGCCGATGCACAAGGGGCGCGACTACGGTCCTGGTCTTACCCGGACGATCATGAAGGAGGCCGGTCTATGATGGACGATGTCAAGAGCATCCGAACAAGGTTGCGTGCGTTGCAAGACCAGATCGAGATACAGGCGCTTGTGCACAAGGAGGACGGTTCTTTTTGGGCCGAGGTGCCCAGCTGCCCGGGCCTGTTCGCCTCTGGAGATACGCTCGACGAACTTGTCGAGGCGCTGTCTGAGGCATGGGCTCTCTACCACGACGACGACCAGGTTCACGAGGTTGGGGGGACAAATGGGTCGGAGTGGATGGGCACGGCCTCCTCGCTGACTCTGCGGGTTCCGGCGTGCGTGTAGATGCCTAGCCGCAAGGTCGAGTATCTGCTGGTCGGGGGCGGTTTGGCGAGCGCGAACTGTGCGAGGTGGCTGCGGGAGGAGGGCGCCGAGGGGACGGTGCTGGTCGTCGGCAGGGAGCCGGACGCGCCGTATAACAGGCCGGACTGCTCGAAGGGGTACCTGAGGGGGGAGGAGACGCGGGAGGAGCCGCTGTTCAGGAAAAACGGGTGGTGGGGGGAGCAGGAGATCGAGCTGTTGACGAGGACGAGCGTGACGGGCCTTGACCTGGAGGCGCGGACGGCGAAGCTGTCCAACAAGGAGGAGATCGAGTTCGGCCAAGCTTTGATCGCGACGGGCGCGAACGTGAGGCGCCTGAACGTGGACGGGTGCGATCTGGAGGGGATCTATTACCTGCGGACTTTGGGCAACTCGGACTCGATCAGGGCGGGCGTGGCGGATGCCGAGGAGGTCGTGTTGATCGGCGGCTCTTACATCGGTTGTGAGGTGGCGGCGTCGTTGACGATGATGGGCAAGAAGTGCACGATCGTGATGCAGGAGGAGGCGACTCTGGAACGGGGTTTCGGTAGAACGGTCGGGCGCTTCGTGCAGGAGCTGCTCGAAGGGCACGGCGTGACGATCTTCGGCGAGGACGAGCTGGAGCGCTTCGAGGGTGATGGCAGGGTGGCGAAGGTGATCACGAGGAAGGGCTTGGAGTTGCCGGCCGAAGCGGTGGTGGTCGGCGCGGGCGTGATGCCCGACGTCGGTCTGGCGCAGCGGGCGGGCCTGCGGATCGGCGAGCGCGGCGGGGTGGTCTGCTCGTCACGGCTGCAGACGTCGGTGCCGGGCGTTTACGTCGCCGGCGACATCTGCGAGTACGAGTCGGTTTTGCACGGCGGCGCGATCAGGATCGAGCACTGGGACGTGGCCTTCAACCACGGCAAGACCGTCGCCATGAACATGCTCGGCAAGGACGAAGCATATGAAGTGGTGCCGTACTTCTTTTCGGTCCTCGGCGATTGGGCCGAGCTTGAATATGTGGGGCCGGCGAAGGACTGGGACGTGGAGATCGTGAGAGGGTCTTTTGACGAGGGCAAGCTCACGAATTGGTACGTGCAGGGGGATCGCCTAGTCGCGGCCCTGACCGCCGGGAGGCCTGACGACCTGGACCATGCGAAGCGGCTGCTGACCGAGAAGCCGACACTGGACGATGGCGCAAAGGCGGCGCTCGGCGATCTTGGCGCGGACCTGGCAAAGGTCGGGGCCTGAGGTACGGCTGGGCCGGCGAGTCTCGGCCGGGGCCCGAAAGACAGTCCAAAACCGGCCGGCACACGCGCGCGCGTGGGGGCCGGTCAAACGAGTACGATGACGAGGTCCATAAGGTCGGTGGTTCAGGGAAGCCGGTGCGATTCCGGCGCGGACCCGCCACTGTGACCGGGGATGCCAAGCGCATGCGACTCGGCGACGAGGAGCGGCCACTGACCAGCGTAGAGCGGTCGGGAAGGCGCGGTTGGTGGGCCCGGGAGCCAGGAGACCTAGCTCCGACCGCAAGCCAAACAGAACCCTCGTGGAAAGGGGTCGGCTCACAATGTCTAAAGCTAGAAGTATGTCTTTGGCGCTCGCCGCCATGCTGTCTACTGTCCTGATCGTTGGCGCGACCGCGCTCGCGGCGCCCATCACCGTCAATCTGAGGGTCGAGGGTTCGACCAAGACGTTGTACGAAGGTCCGGTCAACGTCGAACCAATTTTCGACCCGCCTGGGATCGAACCTAAATCCGGAGGCAGCCATCCGTGTGACGTAAAGGACAACGGCGAAAATGGTGGCTTTGGGGCGGCCGGAGCACCCCCGACCGCAGCGCTTTATGACGCCGCTACGGCTCAGCAACTAGCGTTTGACGCTACCTGGTACGAAGGCATTCACGACTTCGATGTCGCGCAGGTCGGCGAAGACGTTGCCGACAGCGGCGGCAATGAAGCGTATTGGGGCTACGCCGTCAACTACACCACCGCCGAAGTCGGCGGCTGTCAGATTCGGCTCTCTCCGGGGAGCGAAGTGCTCTGGGCTTATAACTTCTTCGGCCTCTCGCACCTGCTTGACCTGAGCGGTCCGTCTTCGGTGCGGACAGGTGTGCCGTTCGCGGTGCATGTCGTTGACGGTCAAACCGGCCAGCCGGTTGCGGGAGCGGCGATCGGCGAAGACATCGGTGGCGTGACCACCACGATCCCCGGCAGTCCGGTCACGGATGCGAGCGGCGATGCGACGCTCACGCTCGCCAACACCGGCATCGTCAAGCTGAAGGCGACTCAGCTCGGATCGGCGCGCTCGAACGGGCTGTCGGTCGAAGTGGCCAATCCCGTTGGCGTTGCTTGCGCCTGCGCCCCACTTCAGCCCATCCGGTCCATACCGAGTCCGACCGATACGGCCAAGGCCGACGGTGTCGCAAGCGGCCGCATCTACCCTCGCCGCTCGGCGCCAAGGCTGCTGGCCGGCGTGATCAGCGTCCCTGAGGGCGGCACGCTGCGTCAGGTGAAGATCAGCTTGAAGCGGACATTCCGCGGCCGTTGTTTTGGCTTCAGCGGATCCAAGGAGTCGTTCACAAAGATCAGGTGCCGCCGGCCGGCCCGGCTCTTCTCGGTCGGCAGTTCGGAGTCGTTCAGCTATCTGCTGCCGTCGCGGTTGCCGCCCGGCAAATATGTCTATGAGATCGAGGCCGTCGACGACGCCGGCCAGGCGACCAAGCCGGTCAACGGAGTCAGCCGCGTTGCGTTCGCGGTTCGCTGAGCGCCCGCGCGGCGCTCGCGTCGCGGCGGTCCTCGCCGCGACGCTCGGCGCCGTCTTCTTCGCCGGCTGCGGCCTGGGCGCCGGCAGCGCGCCGACGGGGGTCGAACTGAACGTGACTAAGGACTTCGGCGCGCGGCCGGTCCGTTCTTGGAGCGCGCCGGAAGTAAAGGGCCAGGAAACGGTGATGCGGCTGTTGATGCGTAACGCGAACGTGACGACCAAGTACGGCGGCGGCTTCGTCGAGAGCGTTGACGGGCTCTCGGGCGGCTCCGCGAACGGGGGACCGAGCGACTGGTTTTATTACGTTAACGGTGTGCAGGCGCCTCAGGGCGCGGCCGCGACGTACGTGGATCCGGGCGACCATGTCTGGTGGGACCTGCACGACTGGAGCCAGACCGACAATGTGCCGGCGGTCGTCGGCTCGTTTCCGGAGCCGTTCCTGAACGGGGTCGGCGGCAAGCGTTGGCCGGTGCGTCTGGAATGTACGTCGGACTCCAGCGCGGCCTGCACGACGGTCAGCGCCAAGCTGAGGGCCCTCGGCGTGCTCGCCCCGAAGGCCGGAATCGGGCCCGGCGAAGAGCCCGAAACGCTGCGTCTGTTGGTCGGCCCGTGGGCGAGCATCGCCGGCGTCAAGACCGTCCGCGCGATCGCGGACGGGCCGCGCTCGAGTGGCGTCTACGTGAGGTTCTCGCCCGACGGCAAGACCTTGACCGTGCTCGATGAGCAGGGCTCCGCCACTCGCAACCTGACCGCCGGCGCCGGACTGATCGCCGCCACGCGTTCGGGCGAAGAAGCGCCGGTCTGGGTCGTTACGGGCACCAACGAAGCCGGCGTCGAGCTGGCCGCCGAAGCCTTTGGCAGGGCCAGCTTGCACGATCGCTTCGCGCTGGCCGTGGCGCCCGACGGCGCCGACCTGCCCGTGCCGGCCTCGGCATCCTCGTCGGCGTCGGCATCCCCATCCTCGTCGGCGCCCGCATCCTCATCCTCGTCGGCGCCCGCATCCCCGTCGGCGTACGGAGGATGATCGACTCATGTTTGTTGGCGGCTCCTCGTTCTTTTACCGCCGACTGGCGAGCCCTTTGCACGCGGCCCGCGCGGGCGTGGGCGCCGTTTGGGCGCTTGGGCTGACGGTCGCCGCGCTCGTGCTGTTCCAACCGCTGGTCCTGCTCGTGCTGACGGCCGCGGTGCTCGGCGCGGGCGTGGGCGCGGGCGTCGGGCGCAAGCTCGCGCGGACCCTGCGTACGGCCGCGTTCGTGGCGGTGCCGATCGTCGCGATCAACGTGGTCGTATCGCGCGAGGGCCTGACCGTGTTCGCGCGGCTCGGCGATCTTGGCCCGCTCGGACAGGGCGATCTCACGGTCGAGGCGCTCGTGTATGGGCTCGTGATCGCGTTGAAGGTGACGCTGCTGATCCTGATCACGACGCTCGCCGGCCTGACGGTCGATCCTGACGCGCTCTTGAAAGGGCTGCGCCGCCTGTCGTTTCGTTCGGCTTTGACGGCCTCGCTATGCACCAGGATGATCCCTTTGTTGTACGCCGACGGTGGGCGTCTGGCCGAGGCTCAGCGCACTCGCCCCGGCGGCGCGGCGACCGGCATGAGGGCGCGGGCGGCGTTGCTCGGCGCGGTGGTGAGCGGCTCGCTGGACCGTGCGATGGATGTCGCGGCGACGCTCGAGCTGCGCGGCTTCGCGGCGGCGCGACCTGCGCCTCACCGGTGGCTGCAACCGCCCAGCCGGACGCCACGAGCCTGGCGCCGGCCGCTCGGCGGGGGGAACGAGCGCCGGCCCGTCCAGACCTTGTCCGCGCGCGCGGGGCACCAGTCGCGTCGGTGGTCTCGACACGACATCGCGTTCGCATGCTCGGCGTTCGCGGTTGTGGCGTTCGTGACGCTGGGCCGGCTCGCGGGCTGGGCTTCGTTTCAGGCATATCCGCTTGTGAAAATGCCGATTACGGCGGGGACGTTGCTGCTGGCCGTCGGCCTGTGCGCGGCGATCTTGCTCCCGTTCACCGATCGCTTCGGGATCGAGCCTTGACGGCGATAGCGTCCTTCGAGCAGGTCACTTACCGCTATCCAGAGGGTGAGCGGCCCGCGCTCGAAGACGTCAGCTTCGAGGTCGGACCCGGCGAGTTCTGTCTGCTCGCGGGCCTGTCCGGCCATGGCAAGTCGACGCTGCTGAGGGCCGCCTGCGGGCTGGTCCCGCACTTCTACGGGGGTAGCTTTGCGGGCGCCGTCACGCTCGCTGGCCTCGACACCAAAGCTCACGGACCCGCCCAGCTTGGCGCGTTCGCCGGCGCCCTGTTCCAGGACCCCGAGACCCAGCTCGTGACCAGCTCCGTCAGGGCCGAGCTTTCGCTGTCGCTCGAAAGCAGGGGCCACGCTCCCGGCGCGGTCGCGCGCGGCGTCGAGGAGGTCGCGCTCGCGCTCGGCATCGACGTGCTGCTCGACCGCTCTGTGCATGAGCTGTCCGGCGGCGAGCAGCAGCGGGTCGCGCTCGGCGCGGCCCTCGCCGGCAGGCCGCCCGTCGTCCTGCTCGATGAGCCGACATCCCAACTCGACCCGGTCGCCGGCGACGAGCTGATCGGTCTGCTGCGACGCCTGAACCAGGAGTGGGAGACGACCGTCCTGCTGGCCGAGCACCGTCTGGAGCGATGCCTGTATGCGGCCGACCGTGTCATCGCGCTGCAGCGCGGGCGCATCGCTTACGACGGCGACCCGGCCTCGTTTTTGGCCTGGGCAGCAGAGGAGTCGCCGGCGCTTCAGACCCCGGGCGCCAAGCTGTTCGCGCTGGCGGGCCTGAAGCCGCCGCCTGTCGGTGTGCGCCAGGCGCGTGGCGCGCTGCGCGCGCGCGGGCTTCTGCCGCGTGAAGAACACGGTGCTTCGAGCCCCCCGGTCGCGGCTCTTCTGAACGGCTCCCAGACACCGCCAAGCCCCGATCCCGGTCGCCTCCCGGGCGAGCGGCGCAAGCTGGGCGTGGCAGGAAAATGGCGTGCGGGCAAGGCGCCGGCCGCGCTGCGCATGCGCGGCGTCTGGCACGAGCTACACGACGGTCCTTCGATCCTGAGGGGCGTCGATCTGACGCTCGCGCCAGGCGAGACGGTCGCGCTGATGGGCGCCAACGGGGCCGGCAAGTCGACGCTCTTGCGCCACGCGGCCGGCCTGCTCGAGCCGACGCGCGGCAAGGTCGAGCGCGCCGGCCGGGTCGCGCTGTTGCTGCAGAACCCGGGCGATTACTTCGTCCACGAGCGCGTCCGCGAGGAGGCCGGACCGGAGGCGCTGCGCGCGGTCGGGCTGCTCGACATGGCCGACCGCAATCCCCGCGATCTCGCTGGCGGCGAGCGCCAGCGCCTGGCTTTGGCGATCGTCGCCGGCGCGGGCCCAGGCGCGGATGCGGCCGCGGGCGCGGGCACGGGCGGGGATGGCGACGAGGGCGGGCCGCCTCCAGGTCAGCCGCCGGCGGTGCTCGCCCTGGACGAGCCGACGCGGGGTATGGATCGTGAGGCCAAGTCCGACCTTGCGGACGCCTTGCGCGCGCGCGCGCAGGCCGGCCAGGCGGTGATCGTCGCGACCCATGACCCCGAGTTCGCGGCCGCCTGCGCGCGCCGGGCGGTCCTGCTCGCCGACGGCCGCGTGATCGCCGACGGCCCAGCCGAGGAACTGCTCGCCGGGGGCTGGTACTTCGCGACCGAGATCGCCAGGATCCTCGGCGGCGCCGACGGCGCGCTGTTGCCTGAGGAAGGGCTCGCGCTGCTGCGAGCCCAGGCCCTGGAGGTTGCCCTATGAGCTGGCCGCTGGCCTCGTTTTTGATCGTCGGCTTGGTCCTGGCGGCCGGCTGGCTTACCTACGAGCGCAGGCGCCCGTCCGCGAGGATGGTCGCCGTCGTGGCGACGCTCGCGGCGGTCGCGGCGCTCGGCCGCGACGCGTTCGTGGCCTTGCCTGACGTCAAGCCGATCACCGCGATCGCGTTCGTCGTCGGCTACGCGCTCGGCCCGCTCCCCGGTTTCACGGTCGGCGCGATCGGGATGTTGGCCTCGAACGTGATGCTCGGTCAGGGCCCGTACACCCCGTGGCAGATGGCCGCGTGGGGCTTGGTCGGCCTGGCGGGGGCAGGGGTCGGGCGGCTCACCGGGCGCCAGCTTCAGCGCGTCCCGCTAGCGCTTGCCTGCGCGCTGGCGGCGTTGATGGCCAAGGAGATCATGAACGTCTATGAATGGACGATCGGCGCCAGTCACACGCTGGCCGCGTTCCTGGTGATTGCGACCTCGAGCTTGCCGTACGACCTCACCGACGTCCTCGCCACGTTCGCTTTCGGTCTCGCCTTCGGTCCCGAGCTGGCCCGGCTTTTGGCCCGTTCGCGCGCGCGCATGACCGTTCGTTGGGAGCCCCTTCCGCCTGGGCCCGTCCGCGCGGTCCTCGCGCTGGCGTGCGCGTCGCTCATCCTGCCGGGAGCGCCCGCCCGTGCGGCCTCGCTGTCACCTGAGCTGGCTTATCTCGTGTCCGCCCAGAACTCAGATGGCGGCTATGGCGCCGGGCGCGGCGAGGGCTCCAGCGAGCTGTACTCGGCCTGGGCGGCGATGGGATTGGCGGCTGGCGGTGATGATCCGGCCGGTGTGCGCCGGAACGGGCGCTCGGTGCTCGACTCGTTGCGCGCCGGAACCTCGACGCTGAGCGGTCTCGGCGACGTCGAGCGCACGATCTTGGCCGCCAGAGCGTGCGACGCGTCGCCGTACTCGTTCGCTGGCCGCGACCTCGTCGCCGAAGCGCTGCGCGCGCGCGCGGCGGACGGCTCGTTCGAGGACCAGGTCAACCTGACCGCTTTCGCGATCTTCGCGTTGCGCGCCGCCGGCCACTCGCCTTCATACCGGCCGATCCGCGAAGCGGCCGGCTGGATCGAGCGCCAGCAGAACTCAGACGGCGGCTTCTCGTTCGGGGCCGGCGGCTCGCCCAGCGACGTCGACGACACGGCCGCCGCCCTGCAGGCTCTGAGCGACGCCGGGGCCCGCGACCGCGGCGCGCTAAACGCTGGCGCCGGCTACATCGTCCGCTCCCAGAACCCTGACGGCGGCCTGCCTCAACAGTACGGCGGCCAGTCCAACGCGCAGTCCACTGCCTGGGCGATCCAGGGCCTGATCGCCGCCGGCGATCACCCGGCGGACGTTCGCCGCCGCGCCAGTCGCTCGCCGGTCGGCTACCTCGAAAGCTTGGTCGAACCGGACGGCGCCGTCCGCTACTCCAGGACCAGCGCCCAGACCCCGGTCTGGGTGACGGCCCAGGCGCTGCTCGCGCTCGCGGGCAAGGTGCTTCCGGTCGGGCCTTGAGGTGGCACGCACGGCGGGCTGTCCGCCTGCCGCCAATCGTGTGCTTACGCGTATATCGCCGGTCGATAACGCGGCTCGGGAATAGGCTTGCCGGCATCTCGCGCCGCGGCCAGCCAGGCCTCCTTGGCGCGCTCCATCTCTGCCAGCGCTTCCTCCGGCGTTGCGCCAAATGCCGAGCACGACTCCAGATCGGGCACATCCGCGATGTAGCCGCCGTCCTCGTCGCTGTAGAACACGTTGATGTGGTAGTCGCTCATTCGTCGCCCTCCAGTCTCAAAGCGTAGCGCTCGATCAGCCGCACGACCTGGCGCACCTGGCCTCATAAGACAAACCGTATCGTTGCCGGACGATGGGCTTGATGTGGTTCTTCAGCCCGCCTTTACGGAGCGCTCTAACCTTTTCAGACCATGTCAACCGTCTACTTGTCGGCCGCCGGCGCCCACGAACGGCGAGGCGGTAAGGGCCGGCCCGGGGCCGCCGGACCGCTGTGCGTCGCCGCGCTGTGTCTGGCCGCGTTCGCGCTGACCTGGGTCGTGGCGGCGCTCGTGCCCGCCACGCACTACAAGGACGCCGTCGCCCTCTACCGCTTCACCTTGCTAGGCGGGCCGCGGTTGGACGAGATCGCCAGAGCGCTGCTGGCCCTGCTCGAACCGGTCGCATACACCGCATGGGCGATCGTGCTCGTCGTGGTCGCGCCGCGGCGCCGGGGTCCCCAACTGGCCCTGGCGGTCGCGCTCGCGCTGGCCTGCGCGCCGGCGATCGCCGAGGTGCTGAAGCCGCTGCTGGCCCATCCCCACGCCTCTGTCGGAGACACGTCCGTCGGCGCCGCCTCGTGGCCCAGCGGCCACGCGACCGCCGCGACCGTCCTGGTGCTGTGCGCGGTGCTCGTCGTGCCCGAGCGCCTGCGCCCGGTCCTCGTCACGGCCGGTCTCCTGTTCATGGCGGCCATCGGCTTCTCGCTCGTGATGCTCGCCTGGCATCTGCCCAGCGACGTCCTCGGCGGCTATCTGCTCGGCACGTTCTGCGCCGCCCTGGCGCTGGCCTGGTCGCGCTCCGCGGAAACCCGCCCGCCGGGCGCTCATCGCTCGCCCTAACTGGCGCCAGCGCCGCCGGAAGCGTGGGCCCCGGGATCCCACAGCGGCTCGCCCTCGGCCGGGCTCCGGTTGACGGCCCTGGCGAGGATGAACAGCATGTCTGAGAGCCGGTTCAGGTAGCGCACGACCTCGGGGTTGCCGTCGAGGCCGACCGCGATCGCGCGGCGCTCGGCGCGCCTGCAGACCGTCCTGCAGACGTGCAGCTGCGCGCTGGCTGGGGTGCCGCCCGGGATAACGAACGACCGCAGAGGCGGCAATTCGGCGTTGACCTCGTCGCAGACTGACTCCAGCCACTCGGTGTACTTGGCCGTCACGCGCAGTCGCGGACGCTCGCCGTCTCCGGCGCCCGCCGGCGGGCCCGGCACCGACAGGTCGGCGCCGAGGTCGAGCAGATCGTTCTGGACGCGTCCCAGCCAACCGGCCACGCGCTCGGGCATCCCGGGTGCCACGAGCGCGACCCCGAGCGTGGCGTTCAGCTCATCTACCGTCCCGTACGCCTCGACCCGGGGGTCGAGCTTGGAGACGCGGCTCATGTCTCCGAGATGGGTCTCGCCGGTATCGCCGAGCTTGGTGTAGATCTTCGTCAGATTGACGGTCACAGAGCTTCATCTTGGCACGGTCCGGCCGCCCGTGGCCGCTCGCGAGCGAACGGTCACAGCCCGTCTGAGCACGGCCCGCCGACGCCGGGATGGCGGTCGGCGTGCCCAGCGTCGGACCGATCGGATACGTTCTCGGACCTCATATGCGGATCGGAGTACCGACTGAGACCGCCCCCGGCGAGCACCGTGTAGGGCTCGTGCCGGAGGTGGTCGGCAAGCTAAAGGGCAAAGGCCTCGACGTGCTGGTGCAGCAGGGCGCCGGAGCTGGCGCACTGCTGCCCGACCAAGCCTTTGCGCGGGCGGGGGCCGGCCTGACCGGCTCGGCGGCCGATGTGTGGGCCTCTGAGGTGGTCGTCAAGATCGCCCCGCCCGATCCCGAGGAAGTCAGGGCGCTTGGCGCGGGCTCGATCCTGGTCGGCTTTTTGGCGCCGCTGACCAGCCCCCAGACGACCAAGGCTCTGGCCGATGCGGGCGCCACGGCGTTCGCCATGGAGGCGATCCCCAGGATCTCGAGGGCCCAGTCGATGGATGCCCTTTCATCCCAGGCCAATGTCGCCGGCTATGAGGCGGCTCTGCTCGGAGCCGAGCAGATGGGCCGCTTCTATCCGATGCTGATGACCGCGGCCGGCACGATTCCGCCCGCCAAGGTGCTCGTGCTCGGCGCCGGTGTCGCCGGCCTGCAGGCGCTCGCGACCGCCAAGCGTCTCGGTGCCCGCACGACCGGCTATGACGTCAGGCCAGAGGTGGCCGAGCAGGTCCAGTCGCTCGGCGCCCAGTGGCTCGATCTCGGCCTGGAGGCCAGCGGCGAGGGCGGCTACGCGCGCGAGCTGACGGCCGAGGAGCGCGCCGCCCAGCAGCGGAAGCTGACCGAGGCGATCACCGGTTTCGATGTTGTCATCACGACCGCCCTCGTCCCCGGCAAGCCGGCGCCCAAGCTGGTCACGAAAGCCGCCGTCGAAGGCATGAAGCCGGGTTCCGTGGTCGTCGACTTGGCCGGCGAGTCTGGCGGCAACTGCGAGTGCGGCGAGCCCGGCCAGACCGTCGTCGAGCACGACGTCAAGATCGTCGCGCCCCTGAATTTGCCCGCCAGGATGCCCGAGCACTCCTCGCAGCTGTTCGCCCGCAACGTGCTCGCGCTCCTCGATCTGTTGGTCGCGCCCAAGGAGGGCGCCGAGGGAGAGGTCGAGCTGAAGCTCGACTTCGACGACGAGATCGTCGCCGGCGCGTGCATCGTCAGGGACGGCGAGATCGTCCATCCGGGCGCCAAAGCCGCTGTCGAGGGGGCGTCGTGATCCTGGCGAGCACCCTCACCAACAACCTCGCGATCTTGGTGCTCGCCGGTTTCATCGGCTTCGTCGTGATCTCGAAGGTCCCGAACACCTTGCACACGCCTTTGATGTCCGGCACCAACGCGATCCACGGGATCGTCTTGCTGGGCGGCTTGATCCTGTTCGGGCTCGGCGACCTCGACGCCTTCAGCAAGGCCTTGCTCGTGATCGCGGTCGCGTTCGGCACGATCAACATCGTCGGCGGCTTCCTTGTCACCGACCGGATGCTCGAGATGTTCAAGTCCAAGCCCAAGCCAGCCAAGGCCGATGACGCGGCGCCCGGTGGCTCCGGCGGCAAAGGCGGCGGCGGCGACGCGGGCCCCAGCCAGGGAGCGGCCTCGTGATCTTTACAGCGCCGCTTGCTGCTTCGTTCTTGCAGAGCGAATCCTTTATCTATGTCCTGTACATAGTCGCGTTCGCTCTGTTCATCCAGGGCCTAAGGGGCCTGGCGGGACCGACGACGGCCGTCAAGGGCAACCGAACCGCCGCCGTTGGCATGGCGATCGCGGTGATCGCGACGTTCTTGATCCCGAGCGAGGGCAACTGGGGCCTGATCGCGCTTGGCATCGCGCTCGGTGTAGCCGTTGGGGTGCCCGCGGCAAGGCAGGTCAAGATGACCGCGATGCCGCAGATGGTGGCCCTCTTCAACGGGGTCGGCGGCGGCGCGGTCGCATTGATCTCGTGGGTCGAGTTCAGGCATTACGGCTCGACGTACGGCTCCCATACGGTCTCTTTGGCCCACGAACTGCCGTCTGGCGTCGTCTTGCAGACGGGCGCGTCGCTTCAGATCGGCGGCGTGCCGACGTATGTCGCGATCTTTTCGGTGTTCGCCGCGATCGTCGGCTCGGTCTCTTTTTGGGGCTCGAACATCGCGTTCGGCAAGCTCCAAGAAATCATTCCCGGCCGGCCGATCTCGTTCGGCTCGGCCCAGCAGGCCGTCAACTTGGTGCTGCTCGTGTTGGCCTTGGCGGCCGGCGTTTACCTGATCGCGGGCGCCCACTCCGAACTGCTGTTCATCGGCATGTTGATCGTCGCCGCACTGCTCGGCAATGCGGTCGTTTTGCCGATCGGCGGCGCCGACATGCCGGTCGTGATCTCTTTGCTGAACGCTTTTACGGGCCTGTCGGCCGCGGCGACCGGCATGGCTTTGAACAACCCGGCTCTGATCGTCGCCGGCATGATCGTGGGCGCGTCGGGAACGATTTTGACGAACCTGATGGCGACCGCCATGAACAGGTCGATCCCGGCGATCGTCGCCGGCGGCTTTGGCGGCGGCGGGGCTGTCGAGGGCGCCGAAGGCGCCGGTGAGCACGCCGGCACCGTCAAATCGACGAGCGCCGCCGACGCGGCGATCCAGCTTGCTTACGCCAGCCGGGTCGTGATCGTGCCCGGCTACGGCATGGCGGTCGCCCAGGCCCAGCACGCGGTCGCTGAGCTGACCAAGGAGCTGGAGGCGCGAGGCGTCGAAGTCAACTACGCGATCCATCCTGTCGCCGGGCGCATGCCGGGCCACATGAACGTGCTGTTGGCCGAGGCCGACGTACCGTATGACCAGCTCAAGGAGATGGACGACGCCAACCCTGAGTTCCAGCGGACCGATGTCTCGTTGGTGATCGGCGCCAACGACGTGACCAACCCGGCGGCCAAGAACACGCCGTCTTCGCCGATCTACGGGATGCCGATCCTCGAGGTCTCCGACTCGAGGTCCGTGATCGTGATCAAGCGCTCCATGAATCCCGGTTTCGCGGGTATCGAGAACGAGCTGTACTTCGACCCGAAGACTTCGATGCTGTTTGGCGACGCCAAGTCGGCCGTCTCCGAAATCGCTGGCGAGCTGGGCCAGCTGTAAGTAAGGGCCCGTCCCGGGGCCTTACGGCTGGGCCGCGGGCCCCCGGATCGCCGCGTACGGCCGCCGGCCCGCCCAGGTCGCTCGTCCGGGCTCCGTCGGCCGGCCTGCCAGACTGCGAGCAATGATCGCGCGCCTTCAGGCGGTCGCCGCTTTGGCCGAGAACGAGTTCGACGTTGTCGTCGTCGGTGGCGGCATCACCGGTGCCGGCGTCGCCCTCGATGCCGCGACCAGGGGCTACAGCGTGGCCTTGATCGAGCGTTCGGACTTCGCTTCGGGGACGTCCAGCCGCTCGAGCAAGCTCGTGCACGGTGGCCTCCGTTACCTCCAGAACTTCGATCTCGGCCTCGTGCGCGAGGCTTTGCTAGAGCGCCAGCTGATGGTCGCTTTGGCGCCCCATTTGGTCCATCCGCTGCCTTTGGTCGTGCCCGCCTTCGACGGCGTCAGGCCGGAACGACTGATGGGTATGGGGCTGAATTTGTACGACGTGATGTCGGTCGAGCGGGACCGCCGTCGCAGAGCCGAGTCCTGGAGCCCGGAGCGCCACCGGATGATCTCAGGCGAGGAGGTTATGGATCTACTGCCAGCCTTGGGGGGGCGCGAACCGACCGGCGGCTACCTGTTCTACGACTGCCAGACCGACGACGTGCGCCTCGTCTTGACCGTCCTCGGCGAGGCCGAGCGCTTCGGCGCGGTGTGCGCCAACCGGATCGAGGCTGTCGGCCTGCTCGGCGGCGACGGCCGAGCCCGTGGCGTGCGCGCGCGCGACGCCGAGACCGGAGCCGAGTTCGAGATCGAAGCCGGCCACGTCGTCAACGCGACCGGCGTCTGGGCCGACCGCCTGGCCGACGCAAGCGCCCCGGACGAGCAGCAAGGCGACGGCCAGATCCCGAGCATCAAGCCGAGCCGCGGCACCCACGTTTTGCTGCGCCGCGAGGATCTGCCGCTGATCGGCGGCGCGATCGTGCCGGCGGGGGAGGGGCGCTCGATCTTCGCGTTGCCGTGGCTCGGGCGCACCCTGATCGGCACGACCGACCGCGACTACGAAGGCGAATTGGACCACATCAGACCGTCAGCTGAGGACATCGAGTATTTGCTGAGCGCGACCAACGAGTTCTTTGGGACCGGTTTCGGGCCGTGTGATTTGGTCGGCGCATACGCCGGCGTGCGGCCTCTGATCTCTACCGGCGACGCCAAGAAGTCGGTCGACATCTCCAGGAAGGCCGAGTTGTATGAGGCCGCTTCGGGCATGGTCACGATCACCGGCGGCAAGCTGACGACCTGGCGCAGGATGGCCAAGCTGACGGTCGACCGGTTGGTCGAGCGCGACGCCCGGGAGGCGCCGTGCCATACGCACGAGATCCCGCTCGGCCAGGCGATCGACCCGGCCGAGCTGCCGCGCGTAGAGGGCGTTCCTTTGGAGTCTTATGACGCGCTGGCCGGACGTTACGGGTACGCGGCCAACGAGGTCTTGGCGTTGGCGGCCGGCCGCGACGGGAACGATCGCCAAAGGCCTGCGTCTCCCGGCTTCAGTCGCGGTGAGCTGGCCCAGCCGCTCGTATCCGGCCTGCCCGACCTCCTGGCCGAGGTCGTCTTGGCCGCCAGGCGCGAGCAGGCGCTAAGCGTCGGCGACGTGCTGTTGCGGCGCACCCGGCTCGGGCTGTTGGCCGCCCGCGAGCTGCCGGTCGCCCTCGTCGCCGACGTGCTGGCCGGAGAGCTGGGCTGGAGCGGGCAGCGCACTGAGTCCGAGGTCGCCAAGTTCGCGGTCGAGGCCGAGCTGGAGGGGATCGCTCCCGGTGAGCCGGCTCCCCTTTAGCTCTTCTACGCAAACGGCAGGCCGCGCGCGCGCGGGGGGCCGGCAGGCCGCTAACCAACAGGTCGAGGACTCCGCGCGCGCGGAAGTCCCCAAAATGGCGGCATACGCGCGCGCGCGGACCCTTCAAATCGGAAGCCTTTCGCTGACCGTCGGCGCAAGGCCGCTCTTGATGGGCGTCGTCAACGTGTCGCCGGACTCGTTCAGCGACGCCGGTGCCCCGACCGGCATCGCAGACCAGACGGCCTTGGCGAAGGAGCTGGTCGCAGCGGGCGCGGACATCCTCGACGTCGGCGGCGAGTCGGCGCGAACCGACACGCCGGCCGTGAGCGTCGAGGCCGAGATCGAGCGGGTCGTGCCGCTGGTCGAATGGATCGTCCGGGAGCTGGACGTTCTCGTGTCTGTCGACACCTACAAGCCGGCGGTCGCGAAGGCCGCGATCGCGGCGGGCGCTGGGATCGTCAACGACGTGTCCGGCCTGCGCGACCCCGAGCTGGCCGCGATCTGTGGCGAGACCGGAGCGGCGCTCGTCCTGATGCACACCGCCGCCGCTCCCAAGCAGCGAATGCAGGATCAGGAGCGCTACGAAGACGTCGGCGCGGAGGTCGTCACCTTCCTGGCGGACCGCATCGATGTGGCGCTCGGCGAAGGGGTTCCGTTCGAGCGGTTGATCGTCGATCCGGGGCCCGACTTTGCAAAGACGCCGAGCCAGACGATCGAAGTGCTCCGCGATCTCGAAAGCTTGCATGGGCTGGGCCGGCCGATCCTGATGGCGATCTCCAGAAAGGACTTCATCGGGGCGCTCACGTTAAAGCCGCCGCGCGAGCGCCTGGCCGGCACGCTCGCCGCGCTCGCGTACGGCGTCGACAGAGGCGCCCACATCTTCAGGGTCCACGACGTCGCCGCCGCCGCCGACTTCCTGGCCGTTCGCGGCGCGCTCGCGGGCGAGCTGAAGCCGGAGCGGGACCTTGCTCTTGCCGAGGGACTTCGCCACGAGTCCGCGCCGTTGCGCCACGAGCCCGCGCCGGTGCACAACGAGCCCACGTCGGTCCGCCACGAGCCACCGCCGGGCTGAGCGGCCGGAGCGGCCTGTAGGGTTCAAGGAAACCGGGTGCCGGTCGCTGTCACCAACGCGACCGGGCGCCGACCGCCCACCAAGTAGGACCGACCAGAGGGAGACAAAAGATCATGCCAGTGTTCGACCGCTCCGAGTTGGAGGCCAGCCCGCTGGCCGATCTGCACGCGATTGCCGACCAGATCGGCCTCGAGAGCTTCAGGAGGCTACGTAAGGCCGATCTGATCGACGCGATCCTGGGAGGCCCGGGAGGTCCCGGCGCGGGCGATGACGCGGAGAGTGTCGAAAGGGCTGAGGGTGAGGAGCCCGGCGGCACGCGCCGGCGCCGCTCCGCGCGCCCGCGGCGCTCGCGACGGGCGACGAGTTCAGGCGACTCGAGCGATCAGGACGAGGACTCCCCGGCGGGCGGGGCCGCGCCGGCGAGAGGTGCCGCGGGTGCGGGTCGCTCCTCGGCGAGAGGCGCCGCGGGTAGGGGGCGCTCGTCGGGAGGCGAGACCCGGCCGTCAAGGGAGGACACCCAAGCGGAGGGCGCGCGGGTGGAGGGCGTGATCGAGTTGCTCGGCAACGGCTCGGCGTTCTTGCGGGTCAACCCGCCGGACGCCTCCGACGAGGACGTATATGTGTCGGCCGCCCAGGTCAGGCGCTGCGAGCTGGTCACGGGCGATCGCGTCTCCGGACCGCTGCGCCCGGCGCGGCGCTCGGAGCGCCACCCGTCGCTGGTCAGGGTTCAGGAGATTAACGGTGCCCCGGCGGGCGAGGTCGCGGAGGGACCGCACTACGACGAGCGCCCGGTCGCTTATGCGAGCGAGCGCTTGGCCCTCGACGGCGGCGAGTCGACGCTCGAGGCGGTCGAGTGGCTGACGCCTTTCGGCAAGGGCTCGCGCGCTGTGATCGTCGGCCCGGCGAGAGCCGGCAAGACGGAGCTGATCAAACGCTTGGCGAGCGCGCTGGCCGGCCGTGAGGATCTGCCGGTGACGCTCATCTTGGTGGGCGTCAGGCCCGAGGAGATCGCCGAGTGGGGCGAAGGTCCGACGGCCCCGGCCGTGGCGCTCGACTTCGCGGCCGCGGCGGACGCTCAGGGCCAGGCGGTCGAACGTGCGCTCGACACGGCCAAGCGCGCGGCCGCGCGGGGTGGGGACGCGCTCGTGGTGATCGACACGCTGGACGGCCTGAACCCGCACACCGCGCGCAAGGCCATCGCCGCCGCTCGCAATCTGAAGGACGGTGGTTCGCTGACGATTCTGGCGACCGCGTCTGAGCCGATCGGGGGCGAGACCACCGTGATCGCGCTCGACCCGGCTCTGGCGGGAGCCGCCGATGGAGCAGCCGAGGGCGCCCTGCCACTGGACCTGGCCGCCTCTGGAACGCTGCGCGCCGAGCTGCTGGTCGGCGAGGAGGGGGCGGCGGCGATCGCCAAGGCCAGGGCGAACGCCCTGGCGGACCGCTAGCGCCGGTTGTAGGCGACGCGGCCCCATGAAGGCTCGCGCGCGAGTTCGATCGGTTCGCCGGCGCTTGGCGACTGGGGATCGGAACCTTGTACGTAGGTGAAGCTGCCGGTCAGCTCGTCGAAGGCGACTCCAAGCTCGCCCTCGTTGACGCGCTGGTCGAGCCAGGCGCCCCTGAACACGAGCCGGCGCAGCCAGTGCACAAGGGAGCGCTCGGCCGGGCCGACCAGCTCGGGCCAGCAGTCGTTGACGTGCTCGCCGAGGGCGGAGGCCGGGTCGTAGACCTCGCCGTTGACGGCCAGGTTCACGAGGTCTTCAAGCTCGTCTTGGCCGAGGCGCCCGCCGACGAAGCCGAGCCGCAGGGCGGCCTGCTCACAGCGCTCGGAGAAGTCTTCCTCGTTGAAGGTGAACCGAAGCTCGCCGTATTCGAGGACGAAGTCTTCGCCTGAGTCGTAGTTTCCGCGGCGCGAGGTCTGTTCCATCTCAAGTCTTGCCGGGAGGTCGTTTGAGGCCCGGGTCGTCGGGATCATATGCGGCGTTCCTGCTGTGGTTGGGCTTATGAATGGGATTTTGCATTCCCCACGGACCTATACGCTGCCCTGAATGGCACGTCTTCGAGAGCATGGCCTGCGCCGGTCGGTCGGCGTTCCGGGGCTGTTCGCGACCGCTTACGGCAACGTCGGCTCGTCGATCTACTACGCGCTGGGCCTGGTCGCCTTCTACGCGCTCGGGCTCACCCCGCTGGTGTTCATGTTCGCGGGCGGGCTGTTCGTGCTCACGGCCAAGACGTACGCCGAGGGGGCGTCGATGTTCCCGGAGGCCGGCGGCTCGTCGTCGTTTGCGAGACATGCCTTCAACGATGTCGTCTCGTTCTTCGCGGGCTGGGCGCTGAGCCTCGACTACATCATCACGATCGCGATCTCCGCGTTCTTCGTTCCCCACTACCTGGGGGCGTTCTTTCCGGCCCTGGTCCACAACCCGGGGGACATCATCGGCGGCCTGGTCACGATCGCGCTGCTGGCGGTGCTCAACATCAGGGGCCTCGGCGAGTCGGCGAAACTGAACCTGGTCCTGGCCTGCACCGACCTGTGCACCCAGATCCTGCTCGTCGGGCTCGGCTTCGTGCTCGTGCTGGACCCGTCTCTGCTGGTCGACCAGATCCATCTGGGCACGGCTCCGACCTGGCACAACCTGATCTTCGCGCTGTCGGTGGCGATGGTCGCCTATACCGGCATCGAGACCGTCTCGAACATGGCAGAGGAGGCCAAGGACCCTGGCCACGACGTGCCGAAGTCGGTCAACCTGGTGCTGATCGCGGTGCTCGGCGTCTATGCGGGCATCTCGGTCGTCGCGCTATCGGCGCTGCCGGTCGTGCATCACGCGGGCGGCTATGCGACCGAACTGGGCACGACCTACGAAAACGATCCGGTCCTCGGCATCATCAGGCACCTTGGCCTGCACGGCCTGGTGTTGACGATCGCCCAGTACTACGTCGGCGTGCTGGCGGCCACGATCCTGTTCATAGCAACCAACGCGGGCCTGATCGGCATCTCGCGGCTGTCCTGGTCGTTGGCCGAGCATCGCCAGCTGCCGAGCATTTTTTCTCAGCTGCACCCCCGCTACAGGACGCCGTGGTTCACGATCATCGCCTTCTCGGCGATCGCCGGCCTGTTGATCTTGCCGGGTGAAACGAAGCTGCTGGGCAACTTGTACTCGTTCGGGGCGATGCTGTCGTTCACGACCGCCCATGTGGCGATCATCGCCCTGCGCGTGCGCGAGCCCGACCGGGAGCGCCCTTACAGGCTGCCCTGGAACGTGAGGATCCGCGGCAGCCAGATCCCGATGACCGCCGTGCTCGGAGGGCTCGGCACGTTTGCCGCCTGGTGCGCGGTCGTCGCGCTGCACGGCGAGGCGCGGACGATCGGCGTCCCCTGGATGGTATTTGGCATGGTGGGCTACTTCGTTTACCGTCGCCGCCAGGGCTTGGACCCCTTCAAGCACTACAAGATCGAGCGCGAGGAGCGTCCGGCCGACTTCCAGGCTCTGGACTACAGGACCGCGCTGGTGCCGATCTTCGGCTCCGACGTCTCCGCTCAGGCTTTGTCGAGCGCGGCCAAGCTGATCGGCGAAGACGGCGTCGTCTATGCGATCTTCGTGCTGCCGGTGCCGAGCCAGCTGTCGTTGGACGCGGGCTTGGAGGAGGAGGAGGCTCAGGGCAGGTCCGTTTTGGAGAGCGCCCGGATCAAGGCCAGGCGGGCGGGCATCAAGATCCATACCGGCCTGATCAGAACCCGCAATCCGGGCGCGGCGCTGGTCGAAGAAGCCAAGCGGGTCGGCTCGGACGTGATCTACTGGTCGACGTTGCACGCGCCTGTCGGTGAGCAGCGGATCGGGCCGACCGCCGTCTATCTGCTCAGCAAGAGGCCCTGCCGGGTGATCATCGAGACCGAGAACCGGCGGGGTCGCCCGCGCGAGGGCTCACGGCCCGAGCCCGAGCCGGCGTCTGTGTGAGTCAGCCCGAGTTGGGGGGCGCGAGGCCGAGCACGAGCCGCAGCCGCTGGACGCCTTCGCCGAGGCTCTTGCCGCCGCCCGAGAGCGTGGTCGAGGCGCGCAGGTAGGGCAGGGCTGGGCTGATCGTGGGGTCTTCGGCGAGGCCGACGCCTTCGAGGAGGCTCACGAAGGTCGTGAAGTCGACCGAGATGCTGGGCGCGATCCCTTCGCCGAGCGCGCTCTGGGCGGCGCTGTAGGCGGCCGAGCTGGAAAGCGTGCTGGGGGGCGCGAGGGCGGCTGAGATCGATGCGGTTCCGAGGCCGATCACGAACTTGGCTTGGCCGCTCGAGCTACGGCCGTCGGCGATCACGAGCGTCAATGGCAGGCCGCTGACTTTTGCTTCGATCGCGGCTTCGGTGCCTTCCAGGGTCGCGGGTGTGGTTTCGGCGCCATCGTTGCGCAGGGCCGCGCCCAGCTTGGCGACGGCCGCCCGAGAGGCGGCCGGGTTGGTCGAGTCGATCACGACGCCGCCCTTCAATTCAAGGGCTGAGGAGCCGCTCGCGAACACGCCCGCTTCGCCGATCCAGCTCGTGAAGGAACGGTTAGAGGTCATCGCGTCGAGCGGCGCCGTGAGCCCTTCGATCAGCCCCTTGACGCTGAGGGTCGCCGATGGGGCCGTGACGCCTTCGCCGGCGCCGGTGGAGCCGAGCGAGCCGAACAGCGAGAGCAGGCTTTGGACGCCGGTGAGGCTCCCGCCGGGCTTGCCCGTGACGTTGCCGAAACCGGCCGCGAGCCACGATTCGCCGGGCAGTTCGCCGAAGGCATGGCTGCCCGTGGCGGCGGCTTCGATCAGCCCGCCGCCGCCGGCGCCCTTTGCGCCGGTCGCGCCGGTGGCGGTGCTCGTCGCGGGCGGCGCGGCGTCGGCGTCGAGCGCGAGCGAGCTGGCCGAAGGCACGACCGAGACGTTGACCGGGCGATTCCCGCCGAGCGTTTGCAGCAGGGCGGGCAGCTGGGAGGAGGAGGCGGCGGCTGTGGCGCGGGCTCCCGGCGAGGAGGGATTCTCGTAGGCGTGGGCGAGAACCATCGACGGCGCGAGCGATTGGAGGTGGGCGTAGGTCTGGTCGGCCTTCAACGAAGGCCCGCCCTGCTCGGTTTCGATGACCGCGTGGAGCGCCGGCTCGGTGCCGAGCACGACGAAGCGGCCGACGATCGCGAAGGCCTCTCCGCCGAGCGTCGCCTGGTAGGGGACGCCTTTGAAGGCGGCGCCGTGCGCGTGCGCGCGGGCGGCGGCTTCAGAGACGAATTTTTTGGCTGCCGAGAGGTCGCTGGTGTCGAGCACGATCGCGCCCTGGATCGCGGCCTTGGGGCCCGTCGCGTTCGAGCCGAAGGGCCAGGTCGGGCCGGAGGCGCCGCCGGTGAGGGCCTGGGTCAAGAGGTTTGTGATCGCGCTGGAGGAGCCCAAGGAGGTAACGAACAGGCCGGCGTTCGGCCCGAGCCAGGGCTTGACTTCGCGGTTGTAATCGAGGGCCGGCGATCCGGGCGTCTGCAGGATGGAGACGAGGCGCTGATAGGGAGCTTTCTGTTTGGTCAGCCTTTCGCCGGCGGCTTGCGCTTCGGTCTGGAGGGTGCCTTGGGGTTTGACGACGGCGCCCGCGTAGATGGGTGCCGAGGCCGGCACGACGGAGGCCGGGTCGGCTGAGGTGCCGGTCGAGGAACTGGAGCCGCAGCCGGTGGCGGTCGCGATCAGGACCGCGAGCACGGCCGTCGGCAGGGCGATGCGGGTGCGCATCGTACGATCGTATCCGCAAGCGGGGATGCAAGAGGCCGGTTTGAACGGCCGATTGCACGATTCGGGCTTTCTGAGGGGCTCGGCGAACGACCTCGGGATGCGGCATCTGATCAGGGTTTTCGCCCGATCCGACGGCCTCAGGGCAGGATTGTGGGAAAAAATGTGCAAATAGAGTTGCATTGTGGGAGAAAGTGGGGTAGGTTGCAGGAAGCGAGCCGAGGTGGAGGGGCTCCTCCCACTCCTCCACCCCGGCTCGACAAACACTTCAGAAGGCCCTCTCCGACATGGCTGTTGTCCACTTCAGAGGCACGTTCGACCACACGCTGGATGCCAAGAACAGGCTCACGGTGCCGGCGCGCTACAGGGCGGCCCTGGCGGAGGGGGTAGTGCTGGCGATGCCGGTCGACCTGCAGCCGTGCGTCGGCGTGTGGCGCCCGGAGGACTACGAGCGCTACACCGAACGGGCGCTGTCGGAGTTGCCCCCGCTCTCGCCAAGGCTGACCGAGCTGGAGCGCTTCTTTTATGGCTCCTCGCACGACGCCGACCTCGACGCGGCCGGGCGGATCATGGTGCCGAGCTTTTTGGCCGAGCACGCGACGCTCACGAAGGAGGTCGTCGTCGTCGGGACCGGCGATCGCCTGGAGCTGTGGGATCGGAGCGCCTGGAACGACCACAAGCCCGCGCTGCTTCACGGCGTGGCGGAGATAACCAAGCGTGTCGACCATCCTGAGTGACATGACCGACACCTACGGCGCCGCCACGCACATACCCGTGCTCGCCGGCGAGCTGATCGACCTCATCGACCCGAGGCCCGGTCAGATCGTCGTCGACTGCACGTTCGGCGGCGGCGGGCACGCCCAGCTGATCGCCGGGCGGCTCGGCCCGGAGGGCACGCTGATCGCGATCGACAGGGACCCGTACGCTCGCGAGCGCTTCGAGGATTTGGCGGCCGAGGCGGCCTGTCAGGTGCGGTTCATCGGGGCCGGCTACGCCGAGGCTCTGGTGGAGCTGGCCGAGGAGGGGGTCCAGGCCGACGCCGTGTATTTCGACTTGGGCATGTCTTCGATGCAGATCGACACCAAGGTTAGGGGCTTCTCTTACTCATTTCAGGCGCCCTTGGACATGAGGATGGATCCCGACCAGAATCTGACCGCCCGCGAGATCTTGGCGGACTGGGACGAGCGTGAGCTGGCCAAAGCGTTGCGCGACTTCGGCGAGGAGCGTCACGCGGGCGCGATCGCGAGAGCGATCGTGAGGCGTCGCGCGAAGGCGCCGATCGAGACGACCCAGGATCTGGTCGATGTGATCGTCTCGGCGCTGCCCGCGCCGGCCAGGTTCGCGGGCGGGCACCCGGCCAAGCGCACCTTCCAGGCTTTGCGGATCGCCGTCAACGATGAGCTGGATCAGCTCGACAGGGCCCTGCCGCTGGCGTGGGCTCTGCTCAGGGAGGGGGGAGTGCTCGCCGCGATCGGCTTTCACTCGCTCGAGGATCGTCGTGTCAAGCGCTTTCTTGCCGATCGGGCGAAGGGTTGTATCTGCCCGCCGGACATGCCTGTATGCGGATGCGGGCGCACGCCTGAAGCCGCGCTTTTGAGCAGGCGCGCGATCGTGCCGTCCGAGGGCGAGATCAAGCACAACCCGAGGTCCTCTTCCGCCAAGCTGCGCGCGGCGCGCAAGCTGGCCGTCGAGGGACGGGACTCCCGATGATCTTGGTCCGGCTCGCGGCGGTCTCGTCCCGGCCCGTGGCCGCGGAGGACGCCCGATGACCCCGCCCGCGGCCGCGGCGGCGGCGGGGACGGCCGCGCCGGCGATCAGCCCTCGGCGGCGCAGACCTTTGGCCCCAACACGTCCGGCTTCCCCGGTACGCCGGCCTCGGCGCGTGTCCGGTCCGGCGAGCCGCCCGCGTGTGGCCGCGCCGGCGCCGACGCGCGCGCGCGGGCAGGCCCCGACGCGGACGCTGCTCGGACATCCCATGCTCGATCGCCTGCTCCACGGCCGGGCCTGGATCGGCTTGGTCGCATTCGCTTTGATCGGGATCGTCACGGCGCAGCTGGGCCTGCTCAAACTGAACGCCGGCATTGGGCGCGCGCTCGAGCACGAGACATCTTTGCAGCGCGAAAACGCGGCGCTGAGCGTCGAAAACTCGGAAATCGAAGCCGGCGATACGGTCGAGTTGCAGGCGGCTCACATGGGCATGCGGCTGATCCCGGCGGGCGCGCTTCGGTTCCTGGCGGCCGGGAATGCCGGCGCTGAGGTGGACCGGGCGGCAGCGGTGCTGCGCGCGCGCGCGAGCGCGGCTACGGCGACCAGCGCGAACTCCGCGACCGGCGAAGCCGGCACCGGCACCGGCACCGGCACCGCGACGGGCGAAGCCTCGGCGGCGTCGGCGTCGGCGTCCAGCTCTGGTGGGGAATCAAGCGAAGCGCAGGCCGCGACGGGCACCTCAGAATCCTCTAACTCGGCTGCTTCCTCGACCGAATCGTCTTCGGAACAGGCGACTGGGCCCGCTCCGGAAGCAAACACCGAACAGGCGCCGCAAGGGGCGATCGAAGCGGCCCCGGCGACGGGCGCGGCGGCGGGGTCCGGCGGCGGCACGGAAGGGTCCTCGCCGGCCGAAGAACAGAGCCCGACCAACTCGCGGGGCTGATCCGTGGCGACCGTCCAGCGGCGGATCGGGGTCATATTTGGGGTCTTCTTTTTGCTGCTGGTCGTGGCCGGTGCAAGGACTTTGTATCTGGGGACGGTGAGGGCCTCAGCTCTGCGTAAGGACGCCCGGACCCAGCAGCTGACCACGGAAGTGTTGCCGGCGGGACGCGGCACCATCACCGACCGCAACGGCGTCGACCTGGCCGTGTCCGAGCCGGCCCAGGAAATCTCGGCCGATCCTTACCTGATCAAGCAGCCGCTGAGCGCCGCGCGCAAGCTGGCGCCGCTGTTGGGGCAGACCCAGAACAAGGTCTTGACCGAGCTGAGCGAGCGTTCGGGCTTCGTTTATCTGTCGCGGGCTTTGCCGGCGCGGAAGGCAAGGGCGGTGATGGCCTTGAAATTGGAAGGCGTCTCCGGCAGCCCGACGACCAAGCGGGTCTACCCGCGCGGGACCCTTGCCGCTCAGGTGCTCGGTTTCGTGGGCACCGAAGGCAAGGGACTGTCGGGTCTCGAATATTCCGAGAACTCGCTGCTGCAGGGTCACGCCGGCGAGCGCAAGGTCGTCAGCGACGCGATCGGGCAGCCGATCTCGATCGACAACGTCAAGGCTGAGCGGCCGGGCGCTCGCCTGGCCTTGACGCTCGACGCGAACATCCAGCAGCGCGCCGAAGACGTGCTCGACGCGGTCGGCAGGGTGTTCAGCCCCAAAGACGCGACCGCGATCGTGATGGACCCCAATACGGGCGCCCTGCTGGCGGTCGCCAACTGGCCGCGGGCCAACGCCGGCGATCCGGCAGCCTCCCCGGCCGGTGCCGGCCAGGATCGCGCCGTCGGCTTCAACTACGAACCGGGCTCGACGTTCAAGGCGATCACCGTGTCGGGCGCCCTCGAAAAGGGCCTGATCACGCCGAACACCCCGTTCTCGATCCCCGACCAGATCCAGGTCGCCGACAGGACGATCCACGACGCCGAGGAACACGGCGAAGAGACGCTGACGACCTCAGAAATATTGGCCAAGTCGAGCAACATCGGCGCGATCAAGATCGGGCTGCTCGAGGGCAAAGATACGTTCAACGAATGGGTGCACCGGTATGGCTTCGGGGCGAGGACCGGCGTCGAACTGCCGGGCGAGGAAACGGGCGCGACCCTGCCGTTGAGCGAATATTCGGGCTCCTCGATGGGCAACCTGCCGATCGGCCAGGGCGAGCTGGTGACGCCGATGCAGATGGTCAGCGCCTACGCGGCGATCGCGAACGGCGGCGTCCTGCGCAGACCCCACATCATCGGCGCGATCGACGGTCGCGCCAAGCCCGAGCCGGCCGGCCGTCGCGTGATGTCGGCGAGGACGGCATCCGAGATCAGGCAGATGCTGAAGGGCGTGCTCGGGCCTAACGGAACCGCATCCGAGGTCTCGGTGCCCGGCTATGAACTGGCCGGAAAGACGGGCACCGCCTCGAAGATCGACCCGGCTACCGGCCAGTACTCCGAATCGGCGTACGTCGCCTCCTTCATCGGCTTCGCTCCGGCCTCTCATCCAAAGCTCCTGTGCGCGGTCGTCGTCGACGAACCGGCTGCCGGCTCGATCTACGGCGGCACGGTCGCCGCGCCCGCGTTCGGCCAGATCATGTCGTTCGCTTTGCCGTATCTGAGGGTTCCGCCGGGCTGAAGCCCGCCCGCGGGCTCCGGCGGCCCCGGAAACTAGACTTGGGGCGTGCCGTGGCAGAGACCGTGCCGATGACGCTTGGCGAGCTGTTCGCGGGCATCGCTTCCGTGCCCGACGAGGCGGCCGGCATCGAGATCGGCGGCCTGGCGTATGACAGCCGGAGAGTCCGGCCGGGAATCTTGTTCTGCTGTGTGCCCGGTTTTGAGGCCGATGGCCACGACTTCGCGGCCAGGTCTGTCGAGGCCGGAGCTGTCGCGTTGCTCCTCGAGCGTTCGCTTGGCTTGGGCGTGCCCGAGGTCGTCGTGCCGTCCGTGCGCGCCGCGATGGGCCTCCTCGCGGCCCGGTTCGAAGGCGACCCGGCGCGCGAGCTGAAAGTCGTCGGGATCACGGGCACGAACGGCAAGACGACGACCGCTTACCTGGTGAGGGCCCTGCTTGAAGCGGCCGGCCTGCAGACCGGCCTGCTCGGCACCGTTATTTCGGTCGTCGGCGGAGTCGAGAGGCCGGTCGAGCGCACGACCGCCGAGGCGATCGACCTGGAGGCCGACTTCAGGGCGATGCTCGACGGGGGCGATGAGGCCTGCGCGATGGAGGTCTCCTCGCATGCCCTTGTTCTCGGCCGTACGGGCGGCATTCGATTCGCGGCGGCGGTGTTCACGAACTTGACGCGGGACCATCTGGACTTTCATCAGACGATGGAGGACTACTTCAAAGCAAAGCGCTCGCTGTTCTTGTTGGAACCGGGTATCAGCGTGATCAACATCGGCGACCCTTACGGCCGGCGGCTGGCGGACGAAGTTGAAGGAGCGGTCACGTATTGGGTCGAAGCCGACGATCGCGGTGGGCCCGGCGAGGAGGCCGACTACAGGGCGACCGACCTGCGCTGCGACGGTGCCGGATGCCGTTTCGAGTGCTCGACGCCGGCCGGCGTCAGGGAGGTGGCCCTGCCGATGCCGGGCCGGTTCAACGTGGCAAACGCGACCGCCGCTCTGGCGGCGGCGCACGCTCTCGGCAACGATTTGGACACGCTGGTCGGAGCCTTGGAGCGCGGCGTGAGGGTGCCGGGGCGCTTCGAGCCGGTCGATTGCGGCCAGGAGTTTGGGGTGCTCGTCGACTATGCCCACACGCCGGACTCGCTCGAGAACGTGCTGCGATCGGCGAAGGACATCGTGAGGGGCCGGGTCCTGTGCGTGTTCGGCGCGGGCGGCGACCGCGACCGCGGCAAGCGCCCGGCGATGGGCGAGATCGCGGGGCGCCTGGCGGACGTGGCGGTCGTGACCTCCGACAACCCGCGCTCGGAGTCGCCCGAGAAGATCGTTGGCGAAATCTTGGCGGGGATCAAACCAGGCGAGGGTCCCGGAAATGGGCATATACATGTTGAGACCGACCGCCGGGCCGCGATCGGACTCGCCATCGGACTGGCTCGCCCCGAAGACGTGGTCGTGATAGCGGGCAAGGGCCATGAGCAGGGCCAGGAGCTGGCCGGTGGCGTGAAGGTTCCGTTCGACGACGTCGCGGTCGCGCGGGAAGCCCTCGCGGCGCGGTCGGAGAAGGTCGCCGCACTTGGGGACCGGCGATGAAGGCCTGGGACCTCGCGACGGTCGCCGCCGCCGCCGGTGCGGTCGTGGCGCGGCCGGCTGGGTCGGTCGAGGCTGATCCGCGACAAAATGAGGGCGTACGCGCGCGCGCGGCCCTCCACGCGGACGGCCCCGTTCGAGTGAGCATCGACTCACGGACTGTCGCCGCCAGCGACCTGTTCATAGGCCTGACCGGTGAGCGCCACGACGGTGGCGCTTACGCCGCCGAGGCATTGCGCGCGGGCGCTTGGGGCGTGCTCGTCACGCCCGATTACGCTAGGGCGCTCTCGGCGGGCTCGGGTGGGGGCTCGACGGGCGTGGTTGGCGACGCCGTCGGGTCTGGCGTCGTGCTCGCGCATGAGGACCCGCTGGTGGCCTTGCAGGCGCTCGCAAAGACTTGGCTGGCCGAGCTGAGAGCGAACGGCGCCAAGGTCGTCGCGATCACAGGCTCGACCGGCAAGACCTCGACCAAGGACATCCTGGCGGCCCTCTTGAGTCCACACCTGGCCACGTTCGCGAGCCCCGCGAACCTGAACACAGAGATCGGCCTGCCCTTGGCGATCCTCGACGCGCCGGCCGGCACCAAGGCGCTGGTCTTGGAGATGGCGATGCGCGGCAAGGGCCAGATCGCGGAACTGGCCGCGATCGCCGAGCCAGAGGTCGGGATGATCGTCAACGTCGGGCCCGTCCATTTGGAGCTGTTGGGGACGGTCGAGGCGGTCGCCGCGGCCAAGGCCGAGCTGATCGTAGGCATGGCGAGCGGGGCCACGGCGATCGTGCCCGCCGGGGAGCCCCTGCTGGAGCCTTACCGGCGCGATGACCTCCGCACGGTCAGTTTCGGGCCGGGCGGCGATGTGAGGCTCGCCGAGCGCCGTCCCGACGGGACGGTCGCGATCGAGGACGCCGGGTTCGCCGGCGATGACGTTGCACCGAGGCGTGTCGTCTTGGAACCGTCGTTTGGCCAGGCCCACAACCTGAGCAACCTGGTCGCGGCCGTCGCCGGCGCTCTCGCGCTCGGCGTTACGCCCGGCGGCGAGGTTAAGGTGCGGTTCTCGGCGATGCGCGGCCAGCGCGTGGAGCTGCCGGAGGGAATGACTTTGATCGAGGACTGTTACAACGCGAACCCGATGTCAATGAAGGCGGCGCTCGACGACCTCGCCGAGACGGCGACCGGCCGGCGCGTGGCGGTGCTCGGCGACATGCTCGAGTTGGGGCCCGGCGAGCTTCGGTATCACCGCGAAATCGGTGCGTACGCGCGCGCGCGGGGGGTCAATTTTTTGGTGACTGTCGGCTCGAAGGCGGCCGCCATGAGGGACGCGTTCGCCGGCGCCGGCGCCGGCGCCGACGCCGGGGCCGGTCCCGGTCCTGACCCTGGCCAGGCCCAATCGGTGCCCGACGCCGCGGCCGCCGCGGACCTGCTGGCGGATGCGCTCGAGCCTGGGGACACGGTTCTGGTCAAGGGTTCGCGGGGGGTCGGCCTGGAGCGCGTGGCCGAGGCTCTGCGCGGAGCCGCGCGCGAGCCGGCGCGGGCGGGCGGGCGCTGAATGGGCAGGATTCTGTTCGGAGGCACCTCGGCCCTGCTGATCTGCATCTTCTTGAGCCCGAAGTTCATCGCGTTCTTGAGACGGCGCGAGTTCGGCCAGCAGATCAGGGAGGACGGGCCCGAGGGGCACCACCAGAAGGCGGGCACGCCGACGATGGGCGGCATCATCATCATGATCGCCGTCTCGATCCCGTTCTTGATCTTGACCGACTACGACTGGCGCTCGGTCGGCGTGTTCGGCGCGATGATCGCGTGCGCGCTGCTCGGCTTCGCCGATGACTACACCAAGCTCGTCAAGCGCAGGTCGCTGGGCTTGAGGGCCAGGACGAAGCTGATCGTGACGATCGCGATCTCGCTGGGCCTGTGGTACATCGCCAGCCACGAGGCGCACCTGGCGAGCGAGCTGAGGCTGAGGGTCGTCGACTACACGATCGACCTCGGCCCCGCTTATCCCGTGCTGATCTATCTGGTCGTCGCCGGCACGACCAGCGGCGTGAACCTGACGGACGGCCTCGATGGCCTGGCGGCGGGCTGTGCCGGGATCGTGCTGTTGGCGTACATCGGGATCGCGTTCGTGACAGAAGACTACGATCTGGCGATGCTGGCCGGCTGCTTGGTCGGCGCGTGTATCGGCTTTCTGTGGTTCAACGCGTTCCCGGCGACGATCTTCATGGGCGACACCGGCTCGCTCGGCCTGGGCGGCGCGATCGCGGGGCTGGCGGTGATGACCCATACGGAGGTCCTGTTGATCGTGCTCGGCGGGATTTTCGTGATCGAGGCGCTGTCGGTCGCGATCCAGGTGATCTCGTTTCAGACCTTCCGAAAACGGGTGCTCTTGATGGCGCCGATCCACCACCATTTCGAGCTGAAGGGCTGGTCTGAGACGAAGATCATCTTGAGGTTTTGGATCGTCGCCTCGATCTGTTGCGCGATCGGCTTCACGATCTATCACCAGAGCCTTCGGTGAGAGCGGCCGAGCGCCGAGGCCGGTGATGCCGAGGTCCAGGCCGGCGTTGCCGGGAGGTCCGTATCTCGTCGTCGGCTTGGCCCGGTCGGGCGTGGCGGCCGCGAAGACGCTTCGCGCGATGGGCGAGCTGGTGATCGGCGTCGATGCCGGCGAGCCTGGCAGTGACCGGCTCCGGGAGCTGGCCGACGCCGGCATCGAGGTCCACGTCAACGATGACGGCCTTGCCCTGAGCCCCAAAATGAACACGGTCGTCAAGAGCCCGGGCGTGCCGAGGCAGGCGCCGGTCATCGAAAGAGCGCTTGCCGAACACAAGACCGTGATCGGTGAGCTGGAGCTGGGCTGGCGGCTCTTGGCGAACGAGACGATCGCCGTGACCGGCACGAACGGCAAGACGACGACCGTCGAGTGGATCGGCCACATCCACCGCACCGCCGGCCTGCCGGTCGCCGTCGCCGGCAACGTCGGCCAGGCCCTGACGGGCCTCGTCGGCGAGGTCGATCGGCAGGCGACGATCGTCTGCGAGACGTCGTCGTTTCAGCTCGAGGACACGCTCGCGTTCGCGCCGGAGGCGGCCGTCCTGCTGAACGTCGCGCCCGATCATCTGGACAGGCACGGCAGCATGGACGCGTATGTGGCGGCGAAGCTGAAGGTCTTCGAAAACCAAGCCGCCGGCGACATTGCGGTCGTGCCGGCCGGCCTGGATCTCGCCATTCCGGGGGAGGCGCGGCGCGTGGAATGGGAGCTGGCCGACGCCGAGGGTCTCGTGGGCGCGGGCGAGCTGAGGTTGCGCGGGCGCCACAACCTGGAAAACGCGGCGGCCGCCGCCGCGGTGTGCCTGGCGAGGGGGATCGACCGCGAGGCCGTGCGCGAGGGTCTTGCGACGTTCGAGGGTGTGAGACACCGTCTGCGGGAGGTCGCCCGCAGGGAAGGTGTGGTCTACGTGAACGACTCGAAGGCGACGAACGTCGCCAGCACGCTCGTCGCGCTGGAGGCGTTCGCGCCGGCGCCAAGCGCGGACGCAGACGCGGGCGCGGACGGTGCGGCGAGCCCGACGGTTCACCTGATCCTCGGCGGTCAGGGCAAGGGCCAGGACTTTGGAGCGCTGCGCGACCCGGTCGAGCGCGGCTGCGTTGCGGTCTATCTGATCGGCGAAGACGCACCCGCGATCGCCGCCGCGCTGGCGCCGAATGGCCGCGCCGGAGAAACGGGCACGCCCGCGCGCGAGTACGGCGATCTGGAGAGCGCGATGCGCGCCGCGGCAGGGGCCGCAAAGCCGGGCGATGTCGTGCTGCTCTCGCCGGCCTGCGCCAGTTTCGATCAGTTCGACGACTACGAAGCGCGCGGGGAGCGCTTTCGCGAGCTGGCGATGCGCTCGGGTCGGTAAAGCGGCACGGACAGGTGTCCGTTTTCGGCCGCGCCACGGGAGGCATCCGGGCGAACGCGTAGAAGTCAGCACGGATGGCGAAGGCCGCGCGCAAGCAGACGCTCGAGTACCGGATCTTGGTGACCGCGACGATGTGTTTGCTGGCGTACGGCGCGGTCATGGTCTACAGCGCGACCTCGGCGACCTCACTGTTGCGGGGCTCCGGCGACGGCGCCGGCTACCTGATCAAGTTCGTGCTCTACGGTGGGGTCGGCCTGGTCGCGATGAGGTTGTTGGCACGGGACGGCGTCGCCAAAGTGCAGGCCTTGGTGGGGCCGCTGCTGGCGGTCTCCTTCGGCTTGGTCCTCGCGGTGCACGTGCCGCATCTGGGCGTCGCGGTCAACGGCGCGCGCCGCTGGATCGGCCCGAGCGCGCTGCAGTTCGAGCCCTCCGAGCTGCTCAAGATCGCGCTGGCGCTGTATGCCGCGACGCTCTTGGCGAGGCGCCCGCAACGGGTGCACGATCTGCGTGAGCTGGCCAAGCCGCTGTTGATCGTGGTCGGCTCGGCGTGTCTTTTGGTCGTGACCGAGCCGGACCTGGGCAGTGCGATGACGATCGCGTTCACGACCGTCGCTCTGCTTGTTGCCGCGGGCATACCGGGGCGCAACCTGGCGATCATCGCGGGCGTCTCGTTCGGGGCGATCGTCTTGTATGCGCTCGCGAAACCGTATGCCAGGGCGCGGTTGACGTCGTTCATCGACCCGTGGGCGCACGCTTCGGGCAGTGGCTTTCAGGCGGTCCAGGGCCAGATAGCGATCGGCTCGGGCGGGCTGTTCGGCGTCGGGCCGGGCCAGTCGGTCCAGAAGATCTTCTACCTGCCGGAGGCGCCGACCGACTTCATTCTGGCCGTCATCGCCGAGGAGCTGGGGGTGATCGGAGTGTGTGCGCTCCTGTTCTTGTATGGCCTGATCGGCTATGCCGGCCTGAGGGTCGCCAAGGGCGCGCGCAGCTTGCACAGCGCTTTGATCGCGGTCGGCATGACCTCGATGATCGTCTCCCAGGCGCTCCTGAACGTGTTTGCCGTGCTTGGCTTGGCGCCGCTGACGGGGGTGCCACTGCCGTTCGTCTCTTACGGCTCGAGCAGTCTGATCGTGATGCTCTCGGCGATGGGCCTCCTGTTGAACGTCGCCGCCGGGGGCACCGCGCACGTGCGGGCCGTGCCGACGCGGGAAGGGACACGGACACGAAAACAGGCAGGATGGGGCCGTGACTCAGAAGAAGATCGCGATCGCGACCGGCGGTACGGCGGGGCACGTGGCGCCCGCGCTGGCGGTGGCCGGCGCGCTGCGAGCTGACGGAGCAGAGGTCGCCTTCATCGGCGGGGCCAGAGCCGAGGCCGAGATGGTGCCGGCGGCGGGCTACGAGCTGCGAAAGATCTCGGTCGAAGGAGTCAGCCGCACGAACCCGTTGCGCGCGGCCAGGGCGTTGGCGCGGGCCGCGCTCGCGATGCCGAAGGCCCGAGCGATCCTGAAGGATTTGGCGCCCGACGCGGTGCTCGGGGGCGGCGGCTACGTGGCCGGACCGGTCGGTTTGGCGGCGCTCAGCCTGCGCATACCGCTGGTCTTGACCGAGGCCGACAGCCATCTCGGCCTCGCCAACCGGCTGCTCGCGCCCGGCGCGGAGCGGGTGTGTTTGGCCTTCCCGATCCCCGGCCGCGACGAGGCTGGTCGCTACCGGGTGACGGGTCGCCCGATCCCCTTCCCCGACGCCGACCGCGCGCGCGCGAGGGCCCACTTCGAGATCGGCGATGGCCAGACCTGCGTGCTCGTGTTCGGCGGCTCGCTTGGGGCACGTTCGATCAACCTCGCGGCGATGCAGGCGTTGCCCGATGTCGATTGTCGTGTGCTGCACGTCACCGGCAGGCGCGATTACCAAGAGCTGCGCGCGCGGGAGTTGCCGGCCGGGTATGACCTGCGCGAGTACCTGGACCTGGAAGAGTTCGCGATGGCGCTCGCGGCGGCCGACCTCGTCATCGCCAGGTCTGGTGGCTCGGTCTTCGAGATTGCCGCTTACGGGCTGCCCGCGATTCTGATTCCTTATCCGCACGCTTCCGCCGACCATCAGAGCGCGAACGCGAGGTGGATGACCGACGCGGGCGCGGCGGTCACGATTCCGGACGGGGAGCTGACCGGCTCGCGTTTGGCGAGCGAGCTGGCGGCGCTGCTCGGCGACAGCCCGCGCCTGGCGGCGATGGGCCGGTCCTCGCGCGGCCTGGCCAGGCCGCGCGCCGCCAAGGAGGTCGCCGAGGAGCTGCTGGCGGCCGCGGCGACTCGCGGGGGGCCACGCGCGTGACCGAGTCAGGATCTGGCCCGAAGATCGAGCCGGGGGTCGAGTCCTCGCGCGCGACCGGCGCCGAAGCCCGACGCACCGAGTCCGAGGCCCGGCCCTGGAGCGGACGGAGGCTGCACTTCGTCGGCGTCGGCGGCGCCGGCATGAGCGGATACGCGCGGGCGGCATACGCGTTGGGCGCCGAGGTGAGCGGGTCAGACCGCAACCCGTCCCCGTACACCGAGCGCCTGGCGGCCGACGGGGTCCTCGAGGCCGTGATCGGAGAGCACGCGGCAGCCAACGTGCCGGCTTACGAGAACGTCGAGGTGGTCTACTCGAGCGCGGTTCCCAGCGAGAACGAGGAGCGCGCGGCTGCGAGGGCGCGCGGATTGGCCGAGCGCCCCCGGGCTGAGCTGCTGGCCGAGCTGACCGCGTTGCGACCGACGATTGCCGTGGCCGGCACCCACGGCAAGACGACGACCTCCTCGATGCTCGTCTGGTCGCTGCGCGCGGCCGGCCTCGATCCCGGCTGGCTCGTCGGGGGTTCGGTGGGGAAGGGCCAAACAAACGCGCACTGGAGCGATCGAGCCGGGTCCTGGCTCGTGGTGGAGGCCGACGAGTCCGATCGTTCGATGCTCGAGCTTGATGTCGACGTGGCCGTCTTGACGAACGTCGAGTTCGATCACCATGCCACCTTTGCTTCGCTGGCGGAGCTGCGCGACGCGTTCCGGGCGTTTCTGGAACGTGCGCGGGCGGCGATCGTCGTGTGGGATCGCCCCGAGCTGTTGGCGCTCGCGCCCGGTGCCGATCTCGCCCGAAAAGGCAGGGCACCCGCGCGCGCGCATCAAGAGCCCGAGGTCGTCGAAGAGCCCGAGGTCGTCGCCTATGACATCGCCGACGTGGAGCTGGCCGGCGGCGGCTCGACGTTCGAGTGGCGCGGCCACGAGGTGGCGCTGGCGGTGCCAGGCGCCCACAACGCGCTGAACGCGACCGCCGCGCTGGAGGCGGCCAGGCTGGCCGGCGCCGACGAGGCCCGGGCCGTGGTGGGCCTGACGGACTTCAAGGGCGCCGGCCGGCGTTTTCAGCTGCTCGGGACCACCGCTGAGGGTGCATTCGTTTACGACGATTACGCCCACCACCCGACCGAGGTCGAGGCGACGCTTGCCGGCGCCCGCACGCTCGGCTCGGGCCGGCTGATCGCGGTCTTTCAGCCGCACCTGTTCTCGCGCACCGCCATGTTCGCGAGGCAGTTCGGGGTCGCGCTCGGTGAGCACGCGGACGTGACGATCGTTCTCGACGTCTATCCGGCCCGCGAGCGCGCCGAGGATCACCCTGGGGTCAGCGGCCTGCTCATCGCCCAGGCGGCGGCCGACGCGGCGGGCGGCAGGCCGGTCTACTGGCTGCCGGGCTTCGCCGACGCCGAGCCGGTGCTGAAGGGCCTGCTCGGCACCGGAGACGTCTGCGTGGCGATGGGCGCCGGCGACATCGACCGGCTGGCCGGCGGGCTGGTCGGGGAATGAACGTGCCAACGATCGTCCGGCGCGACGTGCCTCTGGCGCGCTTTGCGACCGTCCGCACCGGTGGCGCGGCCGAATGGTTCGCAAGGGCCGGCGACGACGAGCAGTTGCGCGAATTGCTCGAGTGGGCGAGCGCTGCGGCATTGCCGGTCGCCGTGGTCGGCTCGGGCTCGAACCTGCTGATCGCGGACGACGGTGTCCCCGGCCTCGTGGTCAAGCTGGATCGCGATCTGGCGAGGATCGATCTCGACCCGCCGCGCATCCTCTGCGGCGGTGGCGCCCGGCTGCCGGCGGTGGCGGCGCGCGCCGCCACCGCCGGCCTGTCGGGGATCGAGTTCGGGGTCAACATTCCGGGCACCGTCGGCGGTGCGGTCCGGATGAATGCCAACGCCTACGGCGGCGATTTGGCGAGGGTCCTTCAGTGGGTCGAGATCGTCACGGCCGGCGGCGTCGAGCGCCGTGGTCCGGGTGGGCTGGGCTTCGGCTACCGCCGCTCGAATCTCGGCGAAGGCGAGATCGTGGCCAGGGCCTTGCTGGGGCTCCAGGAGGCCGAGGTCGACGCCGTTAAGGCGACGCTGGCGGACATGAGGGCCCGCCGCCACGAGGCTCAGCCGCAGGGGATCAAGACGTTCGGCTCGACGTTCGTCAATCCCGACCCCGATGACCAGCTCGCTGGCGGGCGCACCGCCGGGCAGCTGCTGTCGCGGGCGGGCTGCAACGGCCTTGCCGTCGGCGGCGCCAGGTTTGCGGTCAAGCACGCCAACTTCGTCGAGAATGCCGGCTCCGCCACGACCGCCGACATCCTCGCCCTGATGGCCGAAGGCCGCCGGCGCGTGCTCGAGCGCTTCGGTGTCGCCCTCGAGCCCGAGGTGCAGACGTTGGGCGACGTTCGCTTTCCCTGGTAGGGGTTCGCCGGGAAAGGTCGAAGAAGGCGGGAATGGCCCGCTCGATCGCCGCGCCCGGCCCGGACCGCCGCCTCGGACGCAAAGCAACGGGAACGCGCGCACCGGCGTCGCGCCCGCGGGTACCGACTTCGCTTTTCCCGGACCGCCTGGCGCACGCGGGCCACGCGTGCGCCGACGCCCTGACAAACGCTCTGGCCGCCGTCCGGCGCCGGCGGCGGGCGCGGATCGCGCTGCTGTCAGTACTGGTCGCGCTGCCGCTGCTCGGCGGACTGTGGCTGTGGCTGAGGCACTCTCCGCTGGTGGCGGTCGAGCAGGTGCGGATCGAGGGGCTCGCGGCCGGTCCCGGTCGTGAGCGGGGGGCGATCGAAACGGCTTTGACGGGCGCGGCCAAGAAGATGAGCACCCTCGACGTCAAGCCGGCGGCCCTGCAGGCGGCGGTCGCCGAGTATCCGATCGTTCGGGCGGTGCACGCGCGCGCGCGTCTGCCCCACGGTTTGGACATCGAAGTCGTCGAGCAGCCGCCGGTCGCGGCGCTCGGGGTCGGTGCGGCTCGGACCGCTGTCGCCGCCGACGGGGTCGTGCTCGGGCCCGTCTATCTGACGCCATCGCTGCCGCTCGTGCACGTCGCCTCGGCCTCGGCCTCGGTCTCGGTCTCGGCTTCGACCCCGGCGATCGGACATGACCTGCGCAACGGCACGGTCCTGGCCGAGCTGACAGCGCTTGGCGCCGCCCCGTCGCAGCTGCGCCGCGAGGTGACGGGCGTCTATTACGGCTCACGCGGCCTGACGATCGCGTTCAAGGGCAGGCTTCTCGCGTACTTCGGCGACGCGAGCAGGGCCCACGCGAAGTGGCTGTCGCTGGCGCGGGTCCTGGCCGACCCGGGCTCTGCCGGGGCGGCGTACGTCGACGTGAGGCTGCCCGAACGCCCGGCGGCCGGTTTCCCGCCCGGGACGGTCGCGCCCGACGGCAGTTCGGTCGAAACGGGTCAGTCCAGCGGCACCGACCCGGCGACCGCCGCCGAACTGGCGGCCGGGCTGAACGCCGCCGTCGCCGGCGGGTCGAGTTCGGGCGCCGCCGCCAATCCCGCGACCGCGCCGGCCGCGGGCGAAGCGGGCTCTGGTTCCGAAGCGGGGGCGGGTTCTGAAGCCGGCGGTGAAGTGGGCTCTGGCGAAGCGGCGAGCAGCACCGAAGCGAGTTCGGGCGTCGAAGCGACCGGCTGAAAGAGGACTCAACCTCAACTCGAGGTTGATCCCCTCAAAAGGAGGTCTCTGAGGGGTTGGTCGAGGGTTCCTGCATCTGCAACGAACGTTGCGTGACTGGCGGGCGACGTTGACAGGGCGAAGTTCCCTGCATAACGTGCACAATCCAGCAGCACGCCGAATGGCGTCTGCGAAACCCTTGATTGCTACTGGAGGCTGCGGACAGACCGCGAAGAACGAGACTATGGAGAGCTCTTCGACATCAACTTCATCCGGCGCCGGCATGACCGGCGGCGGCAGCTATCTGGCGGTAATCAAGGTCGTGGGGGTCGGCGGCGGCGGCACCAACGCGGTCAGCAGAATGGTCGACGCGGGGCTGAGGGGGGTCGAGTTCATCGCGGCCAATACCGACGCCCAGGCACTTGCGATGTGCGACGCCGACGTCAAGCTGAACATCGGCCACGACTCGACGAAGGGTCTCGGCGCGGGCGCCAACCCCGACGTCGGCCTGGCGGCGGCGTCTGAGTCGAGGGACGACATCAAGGAGGCCTTGAAGGGCGCGGACATGGTCTTCGTGACGGCGGGAGAGGGGGGAGGAACGGGAACGGGCGCGGCGCCGGTGATCGCGGATATCGCCAAGAACGAGATCGGCGCGCTGACCGTCGGCGTCGTGACCCGGCCGTTCGACTTCGAGGGCTCCCAGCGCGGTAGGCAGGCGGTCGAGGGGATCGAGCGGCTGCGCGAGGTCGTCGACACCCTGATCGTGATCCCGAACGAGAAGCTGTTGGCGGTCGTCGAGCGCAGGACGTCGATGCTGGACGCCTTCAAAGAGGCGGACGACGTTCTGCGGCAGGGCATCCAGGGGATCACGGATCTGATCACGATCCCGGGCCTGATCAACCTCGACTTCGCGGACGTGCGGACGATCATGCACGACGCCGGCTCGGCCTTGATGGGGATCGGCCTGGCCGGCGGCGAGAACAGGTGCGGGGAGGCCGCCAAGGCGGCGATCTCTTCGCCGCTGCTCGAAGAGTCCGTCGACGGCGCGACCGGCATCCTGTTGAACATCACAGGCGGCAAGGATCTCGGTCTGTTCGAGGTCAACGACGCCGCCGAGATAATTCGCGCCGAGGCCGACCCCAACGCGAACATCATCTTCGGAGCGGTCATCGACGAGGCGATGACCGACGAGGTCAGGGTGACGGTGATCGGCACGGGCTTTGACCACCGGCCGGGCCGTGCCGTGCGCGCGGAGGGTCGCACCAGGCGCGATCGGAGCCCCCGGATCGACGACAAACAGCGCTCGTCTTTGGAGATCTCCGACGACGACATCGACGTGCCGCCGTTTTTGCGGTAGTCGATGGAGGGCCCGCGCATGGCGGGTCGATCCTGAGGCGGACCGCCCCGCTCGCCCGCTAGGCTCCCGTCAGTGCCCGACACGCCGCGCCGTACCGCCCTCTACGACCGCCATGTCGCGGCCGGGGCCAAGATGGTCGAGTTCGCGGGCTGGGAGATGCCGGTCCAGTATGGAGACGGCGTCAAAGCCGAGCATTTTGGGGTCCGTGGGGACGTCGGCGTGTTCGACGTCTCGCACATGGGCCAGATCGAGACCTACGGGCCGCGGGCGCGCGAGCTGCTGCAGCTGCTGATCACGAACGACCTGGGCAAGGTCGACGTCGGCGGCGCGCAGTACGGGCTGCTGTGCAGGGAGGACGGCGGCGTGCTGGACGACCTGTTCACGTACAGGCTTGGCGAGGATCGCTGGCTGACGGTCACGAACGCCGCCAACCATGGCCGCGACCTGGAGTGGTTCGAAGCCAATGCGGCCGGCTTCGAGGTCGAGGTCAAGGACAGGATCGAGGACTACGCGATGCTCGCCGTTCAGGGTCCAAACGCGCGCGCGCGGGTGCAGCCGCTTTGCGACATAGACTTGCCCGAGCGCATGACCGCCACGACCGCGAGCCTCGCCGGGGCGAAGATGTTGGTCTGCGGGACGGGATACACCGGCGAGGACGGCGTCGAGCTGCTGCTGGCGCCCGCCGACGCGGCCGCCGTCTGGGACGCGCTGATCGACGCCGGCGCGACGCCGGCGGGCTTGGCCGCGAGGGACACGCTGAGGCTGGAGGCCTGTTACCACCTGTACGGCAACGATCTGGCGCTCGACCGGAACCCGATCGAAGCGGGCCTGGGCTGGTGCTGTAGCGAGCAGACCGGCTTCATCGGCGCCGAGGCGGTGGCGCGCGCGCGGGCCGCGGCTCGCGGGACGGAGGGTGCCACGGGCTTGGCCATCGCGGCCGCGGATGGCAGCGCGAGCGGTGCCGGCATTCCCGAAAGGTTCGTCGCGTTCGCGATCGACGGTCCCGGAATCGCCAGGCCCGGCAACCCGATAGTCGGCGGCGGTGTGGTCACGAGCGGCACGTTCTCGCCGTCGCTTGGCTACGGCATCGGCCTGGCGTACGTGCCGGCCGAGCACGCGGCGCCGGGCACGAGGCTCGAGATCGACGTCCGTGGCAAGATGCGCCCGGCGGTTGTCCGCGAGAAGCCGCTCTACCGTCGAGACCCCTGATTTCGGGCCCGCCGGGACAGCCGTAAGACGACGACACGCAGATCCGCCAGACGCCGAACCCGCAGACAGGATGAAGAGATGCCAAGCGCCGAGAACCCCGAGGACCTGCTTTACCACCCCGAGCACGACTGGGCGAGGTTTGATCCCGACACGGGCGAGGTCACTCTCGGGATCACCTGGTTCGCCCAGGACGCCCTCGGCGAGGTCGTCTTCGTCGAGCCCCCGGCCCTCGGTACGACGCTCACGCAGGGATCGCCTTACGCCGAGGTCGAGTCGGTGAAGGCGGTGTCGGACGTCGTCGCGCCCTTGTCGGGCGAGATCGTGGCGATCAACGAGGAGCTGGTCGACAGTCCGCAGGCGATCAACGAGGACCCCTACGGCGCGGGCTGGATCGTGAGGATCGCGCCCAGCGATCCGGCCGAGCGCGACGGGCTGATGGACGCCGCCGCCTATTCCGCCTCCCTTGGCGGCTGATACGGCCCAGTTGATACGGCCTTTGGTAGACCAGGGTGACCAGGTCTGGTAGGATGGAGATGTGGCTGGCATTGTGACCGTTACCGAGGCCAAGACGCAGCTCTCGCGTCTGATCGAGCGTGTCGGTGAGGGGGAGGAGATCGTGATCAGGAGGGGCGATCGCCCGGTGGCGAAGCTGGTCGGCTATCCGCGCGAGTCGCGGTTGCGCAAGCCGGGGGGCTCGCGCGGGCAGGTCTGGATGAGCGAGGACTTCGACGAGCCGGACGAGGAGATCGAGCGACTGTTCGGAACGCGGGATTGAGGCTGTTGCTCGACAGTCACACCGTGTTGTGGTGGCGCGCGGATGACGAGCGACTCAGCGAGCGAGCGCGGCTGGCGATCGAAGACCCCGACGCGCTCCCGTACTTCAGCTCCGCATCGATCTGGGAGCTGGGAATCAAGCAGGCCAAAGGCAAGCTGAAGATCCCCGCGGATCTCCCTGAGGCGCTGCTCGGGGAAGGCTTCATCGAGATTGCGATGAACTCCTCCCACGCGCTGCAGGCCGCCACGCTGCCCCCTCATCACGACGATCCCTTCGACCGCATGCTCGTCGCCCAGGCATGCGGCGAGCGTCTCACGATCGTGACCCGAGACGACCGCATTGCGGCCTACGACGTGCCGGTCCTGTGGTAGGCGCGCTAGCGTGAGCCTCCCGTGAGCCGCTACACCGCCATCACCAGCGACGGCCTCGAGCGGATGCTCGCGACGATCGGCGTCGGCTCGATCGAGGAGCTGTTCGACCGCCAGATCCCCGCGGGCGTGCGCCTTGGCCGGGCCTTGGAGTTGCCGGCCGGCATGACCGAGCAGGACGTGTACGCGCATCTGCGCGACCTGGCCGCCCAGAACGTGTCCGCCGAAGAGGAGGTCTCGTTTTTGGGCGCCGGTTTCTACGACCATTACGTGCCGGCCCTGATCGACATGCTGATGGAGCGCTCCGAGTTCTTGACGCCTTACACGCCTTACCAGCCCGAGATCAGCCAGGGCGGCCTGCAGGTCATGTTCGAGTACCAGACCGCGATCTGCGAGCTGACGGGTTTGCCCGTCTCGAACGCGTCGGTCTACGAGGGCCCTTCGGCCCTGGCGGCCGCCGCGTACCTGGCCAAGCTCCACAACGGCAAGCCCAAGCTGGTGCTCAGCTCCGGCCTTCATCCGCACTCGATCGAGACCGTCAGGACGTATGCCCACGGCTACGGCATGGAGGTCGTCGAGGTTCCTCTCGTTGGGGGCGTCACCGACATGGAGGCGTGGCGCGCGGCGATCGACTCCGACACGAGCGCGGCGATGTTCGCCCAGCCCAACTTTTACGGCGCCGTCGAGGATGCCGCCGAGCTGAGCGCCGCCGCGCACGAGGCCGCTGGAGGCAGGGGCGCCGGGGGAGAGGGTCTGGGAGGGGACGACTCCAACAAAGCGGGTGCCGCGCGCGCGCGTATGGCCGGCCCGGTGGTGATCGCCCAGGTCGACCCGATCGCGCTCGGCGTGCTGGCATCGCCCGGCGAATGCGGTGTCGACGTCGCCGTCGGCGAGGGCCAATCGCTCGGCAACAGGCTGGACTTCGGCGGCCCTTCGTTCGGCTTCTTCGCGGCCCGCGAGGAGTACCTGCGCAAGATGCCCGGCCGGATCGCCGGCGAGAGCACCGACGTCGACGGCCGGCGCGGCTTCGTTCTGACGTTGCAGACCAGGGAGCAGCACATAAGGCGCGAGAAAGCGACGTCCAACATCTGCACCTCCCAGGCCCTGAACGCGCTCGCCGGAATCGTCTACCTGTCATGGCTCGGCAAGCGTGGGATCGTCGAGCTGGGAGAGCTGCTGTTGGCGCGCACCCACTACGCCCGCCAGGCCCTGACAGCGCTCGACGGCGTCGAGGCCGTTCACGAGCGGCCCGCGATCCGCGAGTTCGCCGTACGCCTGACCACATCGTCCGGCGAGCCAGCCGACGTGGCCGCGATCAAGGCCCACTGCGCGCGCCTCGGCGTCAACCCGGGCGCCGACATCTTCGCCCTGACCGGCCGCGACTCCGATCGCGGCGGCCTGTTGGTCGCGCTCACCGAGAAGCGCTCGCGCGCGGACATCGATCGTCTGGTCGAGGTCTTTGCGGCGGCGCTCACCGCGCAGAAGCCCGAGCGCGAGGCGGTGCCTGCGTGATTGCTGAAACCCCTCAACAGAAGGATTGCGCGAAGACCATCTTCGAGAAGGGGGCGCCCGGGCGGCGCGCTTTCGTCTGCCCGGAGCTGGACGTGCCACCGGCGGACCCCGAGGAGCTGCTGCCCGCGCGCCACCGCCGGGCCGACCCGCCGCGCCTGCCCGAGGTCTCAGAGCCCGAGATCGTCCGTCATTACGTGTCGATCTCGAAGCGCAACTTCGACCTCGACTCCGGCTTTTACCCGCTCGGCTCGTGCACGATGAAGCACAACCCGAGGCTCCACGAGCGCGCCGCGGCGCTGCCCGGCCACGCGCGTTTGCACCCCCTCCAGGACCCTCTCCGCGCGCAGGGCGCGCTCGAGCTGATGTACAACCTCCAGGCCGCCCTCGCCGAGATTTCCGGGCTCCCCCACGTCTCGCTGCAGCCTTCCGCCGGCTCTCACGGCGAGCTGGCTGGGCTCCTGCTGACGCGGGCCTACCACGAGTCGCGCGGAGAGCGGCGGACGAAGGTGCTGACGCCCGACACCGCGCATGGCACCAACCCGGCGACCGTCACGATGGCCGGTTTCGAGGCGATCCAGCTGGCGAGCGATAACGCCGGGGGGATCGATCTCGATCACCTCCGTTCGGAGGTCGGTCCCGATGTGGCGTGCCTGATGTTGACCAACCCGAACACGCTCGGCATCTTCGACCCGAACATCTCAGAGATCGCCTCGATCGTGCACGAGGTCGGGGCGACTCTGTATTACGACGGGGCCAATCTGAACGCGATCATGGGCCTTTCGAGGCCCGGCGACATGGGCTTCGACATCGTTCATTTCAACCTCCACAAGTCGTTCACCCAGCCCCACGGCGGCGGCGGTCCCGGCTCCGGCCCGATCGCTGTGTCCGCGCGGATCGCGCCGTTCCTGCCGGTCCCGTTCGTCGTGCGCCGCGAGGATGGCCGGTTCGATCTCGACTACGGCGACACGCCCGAGGGCCCCGGCTCTGCGACGATCGGGCGCCTGCGCGGCTTTCACGGCAACTATGGCTGCTTCGTCAGGGCTTACGCCTACATCAGATCGCTCGGCGCCGAGGGCCTGAAGGACGCGTCTGAGGCGGCTGTCCTGAACGCCAACTACCTGCTGGCGAAGCTGCGCCAGCTGGATGTGGGGGAGGGGTGCCGCGTCGAGGATCTCTTGCCTTTGGCCTACGGCGACCTCTGCATGCACGAGTTCGTGCTTTCCGGCGGCCCCATGAAGCGCGAGTTGAAGCTGAAGACGCTCGACCTCGCCAAGCGCCTGCTCGACCACGGTTTTCATCCGCCGACCGTCTACTTCCCGTTGCTCGTCGACGAGGCCCTCATGGTCGAGCCGACCGAGACCGAGACCGTCGAGACGCTCGACTCCTTCGCCGAAGCGATCGCGTCCGTCCTGCGCGAGGCCGCCGCCGAGGGGCCCGAGATCGCCCAGAACGCGCCGTACACGACCCCCGTCCGTCGCCTTGACGAGGTCGCCGCCGCGAAGCGGCCGGTCGTGCGCCAGGCGCTGCCCTGATTGCCGGGTACGCGGCGAGACAGCGGCGCCTGACACGATCCTCTCCGCCTCGCCGCGGTCGGGTGTGATCGCTTCGTAGTCGCCATCCTCGCGCGTGCGTTGGGCGCCCTGAGCCAGCGCGTGAAGGTGTTGGTCGAAGGCGCCGCTGGTCACGTATCGCTCGTGGAAGAGATGCCACGTGCCTCCGTGGGTGCGGGCGTACTCGTCGTTCTCGGACAGCGCCGCGCGGGCGGCATAGAGCATCGCGTAGTAGGCGGTGCTGACGGCGGCCTCCAGGTGCCCGGAGGCAAGGATCCCTCAAGCCGAGCTGCCAGGAGCTGCCGTCGGCGAGCACCATCAGGTCGATGTCGGACTCGGGGTGGGCCCCCTCTCCGCGGGCGCGCGAGCTGTAAAGCCAGATCGCGCATGCAGATCGGAGCCCAGCTCCTCGTGCAGGCGCTCCACCAGGCGTTCCACGACCCGGCGCTCGGCGGGCGCGAGCGAGGTCACGGCCAGGTCCACTGGCCGAATGCCTCCAGCAAATACTGACCGTGCGATACCTCAACGGTTAGGGGTTGCCAACTGGTCATTAGGTCTGTTATGTTGTCTCCTAAGCTCATTGTCTTGGAAAGACTCAAGGCGTAGAGCGAGTCAAGGGTCGCCACCAGGGCGGCAGCCAAGCGGGGTGCTTGGAGAGGGAGAGGTCATGGCAGTGGAGGAGATAGCTCCGGTGAGCCCGTGGGCCGCCTTTGGGGACACAACAAGCAACGCGTGCGCGGCGCTGATCGCTGCCGGCACGCTCGACTCTGCGAGATAGAGAAGGAGAGGCAGCGATGCTTCAAGCGATACGCAGGCACATGTCTTACGCGAACGTGGCGGCCACCGCGGCCCTGGTGTTCGCGATGTCCGGAGGCGCCTACGCCGTCAGCGGCAAAGGCGGCGGCACGGCCTCGCCTCTGACCGCGCACGTCGCCAAGAAGGCGCCCCCCAAGGGCAAGCCCGGCCCGCGCGGCCCGGCCGGCCCGAAAGGTTTGACCGGAGCGCCCGGCGCCGCCGGCCCAGCGGGAGCCGCGGGACCCGCGGGTCCCAAGGGCGAAAACGGCGCGGCGGGAGCCAACGGCGCGGCCGGCGCCGCGGGGGCGAGCGGCGAAGGAGTGAAAATCGGCGCGGCCTCTGAAAGCGAATGTCCGGAAGGTGGCACCAAGTTCTCCAACGGAACCGGCACCGGGAAGGCCTGCAACGGCGAAGAAGGGCTGGCGGGCAAAAGCGGCGCACCTGGTCCCCAGGGCCCGAAAGGGGAACCGTGGACGCCGGAGAGCCAGCTGCCTTCAGGGGCTACCGAGACGGGCCTGTGGTCGTTCGGGGGTCCCAAGATAGAAGCGTCGGTCGTGCAAATTGCACTCGCTTCATTTGCGATACCGCTCAAGAAACCGATCGAAAATGCGGAAGAATGTGGAGGAGCGGGCAAGCCTGAATGTAACGTGCAGGTCATCGACGACAATTCGCAGGACGGCAAAACCACGGGATGTCCGGGGACCCTTGAAGAACCAAAGGCTTTGCCTGGTCATTTCTGTGTTTACGTGCCATACGAGAATGAAATGTCACTGTTGGCAGAAGGTATTATCGTCAAACAGGCGGGCGCAGAAGCCTACCTACAGCCGGCAGGCGAAACCCCTGCAGGTCACGGCGTATGGGCGGTGACGGCCGAATAGTTCGGAGCGGGAGCGAGATTGCCGGCTCTCTCAAACACGTTTCACGTTGAGGGTCGGTGTCTCGCGCCTACCGTAAGTCCGCTCCGTTGCCGCCGATCAAGCTAGGAGACGTCAATGAAGACCGTTCACTCCCTATCCATCATGGCTCTGGTCTCGCTCTGTACGTTTGCAAGCGTACTGCTGCTATCGAGTGCCCCAGCGTCGGCTCTGGAAGCCCACGCGTTCTCAAAGAGCCTTGACGGGACCGGCGAACACGCACTGTCGGGACCAAAGGGCGTGGCGATCGATCAGAGCACGGGCGAAGTGTACGTGGTCGACAGCGCCAACAATCGTGTCGAGATCTTCAGCGCCTCCGGCGCGTTCCTTGGCGCGTTCGGCAAGGGGGGCACTGGTAATGGCCAGTTCGAACGCCCATCCCAGGTGGCCGTCGACAACAGCAAAGGCATACCGGGAGACGTGTACGTGCTCGACGGCGGTTACAAAGGGGGAGCCAATCGCATTGAGATCTTCAACTCGAAAGGCGAATATCTGTCTCAGGTAACACAGAAGGAAATCGAAGCGGTCAATCCGGACGGAGGAATTAACTTCCAATACCTCGACGCCATAGCCGTGGATCCCACTGGAAACCTCTGGGTCCTCACGTCGGAATACGGTACAGTCGCGTTTGAGCTTCCCGCGGGCGGTGCTTTGACATATAAGTTTAAGACCAACTCAGCGCGGAACGAGAATCTGGCGGTCACGGCGAGCGACGATCTTTGGTGGGGAAACGGGACTGGCGCCACCCATTTCACGGCCGCGGGAGAACATCTGGAAGGCGTTGGATTTGGTGAAAGCGGCGGCACTGAAGGGGTGGCGCTCGATTCGGCTGACGAAGGGATCTTCCTGGATCGCGGCAGGACGGTCGCGCATTTCCCGGCGCCGCAGTTCTCCTCGGAGAGTCCCAGCGACACATTCGGAACGGAAGGCCCGGAAGCGCTGGTGGCGGGCTCCGGTATCGCCATCCGGGAATCGACCGGTGAAGTTTTCGTCGCCGATTCCGCGGCCAATCGGGTCGATGTCTTTGCTCCCATAACCAGGGCGACGGTGTCGCCGAGCGCTCCGACGAACGTTGGAAAGGCCGGTGCGACATTCAACGGAACGGTCAACCCGAGCGGCCTGGCCGTCAGCTCATGCGAGTTCGAATACGGGATCAAAGAAGGGGAATATCCCAGCACGGCCGCCTGTTCGCCGGCGCCCGGATCCGGCGGCGCGCCGGTCGCGGTGTCCGCCGCCGTCAGCGGCCTGCAGCCGAGCACCACCTACTACTATCGTGTCTCCGCGACCGATGCGAACGGAACCAGCAATGGTGGGGGAGTAGAGGAATTCACGACGCTTCCAGCCGTGGAAGGCGTGACGACCGGCGCCGCGGAAGAAATCACCTCGAACGGCGCCAAGCTCACCGGGTCGCTGTCGCCCAACGGCACCGATGCGCATTATTACTTCGAATACGGCACGAGCACCGCCTACGGCTCGAGGAGTCCCGCGCCTCCTGGCATCGACGCGGGAAGTGGTGCCGGCCCGGTCGCGGCGTCTGCCGTCCTCGGCGGTCTGAACGCGAAAACGGTCTACCACTATCGCCTGGTGGCCGAAAGCTCGTCCGGAATCACATATGGCAAAGACGCAACCGTCACGACCCTCGGCATCGCTGGTCCACCGGCGATCGACAGCTCGTCAGCGGAAGTGCCCGCGACGAAAGCCGGCCAGGGTGGCGCGACGTTGCGGGCTCAGATCACGCCGGACGGCAGTGAAACGACGTACCAGTTCGAATACGGCGAAACGAGTGCCTACGGGTCCAGCGCCCCCGGCTCGCCGGCGGCGATCGGCGCAAGCGAAGGGCCCGTGAACGTGTCCAATGTCATCAGTGGCCTGAAGCTTGCCACCACGTATCACTATCGCGTTGTCGCGACGAACAAATTCGAAGAAGTTCGTTCTCCCGACCAGACATTCACGACGCGTGGCCCGGCACTCGTGGAATACTCGGCGGCGCTCGACGTCAGCGCGGAAGGCGCGACGCTGCAGGCCGGGATCGATCCGCTTGGCACCAGCACGACGTGCGAGTTCCAGTATCTCGACGAAGCGGCCTTTCAAGCGTCCGGCTGGGCCGGTGCCGTCACGTTGCCGTGCCCGGCGTCCGTCGGGGGCGGTGAAGGCGGCGTGACGGTCGGCGCGCACGCGCAGGGCCTCGCCGGAGGCACGACCTATCGCTACCGCGTTCTCGCCAGCAACGCCCTGGGTACGGTCGACGGTCCCGAACGGACCTTCGATACACAGGGCGCAGGTTCGAGCCGCCTTCCCGACGGCCGCCGCTGGGAGATGGTCAGCACTCCGGACAAGCACGGAGCGCTGATCGAACCGATCGGGCAGGAAGGCCTGATCCAGGCGGCCGCGAACGGCGGAGCGTTCACGTTCCACGCCAACCTGCCGACGGAAGCCGGGCCGGCGGGATACGCCAACCAGGTGCAGATCTTCGCGATCCGGGGCTCGACCGGCTGGACGTCGAGGGACATTGCCGGTCCGCACGAACCCGCCACGGGCAAGGCGGAAGGCGTGGGCGAGGAATATCGGTTCTTCAGCGAAGAAGACCTCTCGCTCGGTGTTCTGCAGCCCAGCGGCGGATTCATTCCGTTCACATCGCCAGAGGCGATCGCGCCGAGCGAAGCCTCAGAACAGACGGCGTTTCTGCGCGGCGATTTCAGCGGTTCAGGCGAAATCTGCGCCAGTGCGTGTTTCAGGCCACTCGTCAGCGGTTGCCCAGCCCACGAACCCTGCCGCCCGAGCGTGGAAGAACACGCCGACGTGCCGCCGGGGACGAAGTTCGGGGAAGAAGGGCAATGCCCTCATTTTCTGAACTCGTGCGGGCCCCTGTTCCTGGGCGCGAGCCCGAACGGTCAGCACATCATCCTGCTCTCGAAAGCCGAGCTGACCAGCACCATAACGCCATTTCAAGCGGGAGAGCTGTATGAGTGGAGCCAGGGTAAGCTGACGCTCGTCAGCGTGCTGCCCAACGGGGAACCGGCGAGCGGTGCCGAACTGGGTTATGGAGAGCGCAGCCTCAGGCACTCCGTGTCAACCGACGGCTCCAAGGTGGTGTGGACGCCCGGATTGGGCGGATCGGGACTTTTTGACACCGACACCGGTACCGGAAAGAGCGTTCGGCTGGACGCGGTTCAGGGTGGCTCGGGCTTGGGCCCGGTCGAACCCCATTTCCAGACCGCTTCGGCGGACGGCTCGCATGTGTTCTTCCTCGACGGCCAGTCGCTGACGGCCGACTCGAAGGCTAGGGGTAAGACCGACCTGTATGAATGCGTGATCGTCGAGGAGCCGGCCGGTCCGCGCTGCGAACTCAGCGACCTGACGCCCGGCGTCGAAGGAGGCGCCGACGTTCAGGGCGTGATCGGCGCGAGCGAAGACGGGTCGTGGGTCTATTTCGTCGCCGATGGCGTCCTGGCACCCGGTGCCGTCAACGGGACATGCAACACGGGAACGACCGTGTCCGATCACAGCGCGGAGTGCAACGTATACGTGCGTCACGACGGCGTGACGCATTTGGTTGCCGTGATCTCGGGTGAAGACGCGGCTGTCTACGGAATTGAAGTTGGTTCCGTGAAGAGGATGACGGCGCGTGTCTCGCCAAACGGCCAGTGGTTGGCGTTCATGTCCGACAACGAACTCACCGGCTATGACAATCGGGACGCCGTGAGCGGCAAGCCCGATGAGGAGCTATATCTCTACAGCGCCGACGCGAACGAAGGCGCCGGCGGCGTGGTGTGCGCCTCGTGCGACCCCACGGGTGGGCGTCCCACCGGGGTCGGGAAACTTGCGGCGAACGTGCCCGGCTGGACCTCCTACTGGGGCACTCACGCTCTCTACCAGTCTCGCTATCTCTCCAACAGCGGACGGCTGTTCTTCGACAGCCCGTCGGCCCTGGTGCCGACCGATGTCAACGGCACGTGGGACGTATATGAGTACGAGCAGCCCGGTGTCGGCGGCTGCACGACCGCGGCGGCGGGCTACAGCTACCGCTCTCGGGGCTGTATAGGTTTGATCAGCGCGGGCGAATCTGGACAGGAATCGGCGTTCCTGGACGCGGACGAAGACGGTGGGGAAGTGTTCTTCCTGACCACCTCGAAGCTGGCGCTGCGGGATTACGACGAAGCGTATGATGTGTATGACGCGCACGAATGCACGGGATCCTCGCCGTGCTTGCCCGAAGAAGCTGAGCAGCCGCCCGCGTGCACCACGGCGGACGCGTGCAGATCGACGGCCACGCCCCAGCCCGAAGTGTTCGGCACGCCGGCCAGCGCCACGTTCAGCGGCCAGGGCAATCTCGCCCAGGCGCCGACGCCGGCGGCCGAACCGGCGAAACCCAAGACAAAGCCGTCGAATCAGAAGCAGAAGCTGGATAAAGCCCTGCGAGAGTGCCGGCGAGACAGAAAGCTTCAGAAGCGAAGGCGGTGCGAAACCGCGGCCAGGAGACGGTACGGCACGGCCAGGCAGTCCACGACCGGGAAGCGGGGGAAGCGATGAAACGGCTCATTTCGTACAGGATCGTTTTCGCGACGCTGTGCGCGTCCGTCGCCGTCCTGTCCATCGCGGCCACGCCGGCGTTCGCGGAATCGCCCTGGTGGCATATCGCCCAAAGCGTGCGCCCAAGCACGCTGCCGGCCGCGATCAAGAAAGGAAGCGAACTCGTTCCGGGGAAAGGGCAGATCGCGCTCACGGTTGGCAATCTCGGCGATGCCAACGCGACCGCGGGGAGCGGGAATCCGATCGAGATCATTGACGAACTGCCGCCGGGATTGACGCAGACGGCGATCGAAGCGGTCCCCGGCGTGCAAAGCAATCCAGCGCATCCCACGATGAAATGCTCGCTGGGTGGAGGAACGGTTCCGCCAAGCTGTGTCGTCGAAGGGACCGTGGCACCATTCGAATCAATCGAAGTGCGGCTCGACGTCAGCGTCGAAACGCGCAAGCTCGGCCCACTGACCAATGCGTCCAGGGTGGAAGGCGGCAACGTGCCGGCCACGTCCCTGTCGCGGGCTGTCACGATCGGCTCCGCTCCCACCGTGTTCGGCGCCCAGATGATGGAAATGGTGCCCGAAGAAGAGGGCGGCGCGATCGACACGCAGGCGGGCTCGCATCCCTTTCAGTTCACGACCACACTCGAGCTGAACCAGACCGGCGGCAACTTCAATCCGGAAACCGGTCTGGTGGAAGCCGAACCGCCCGCGCTCGTGAAGGACCTGAGCTTCAAGCTGCCGCCGGGCTTCGTCGGCAATCCGACGGTGTTCCCGGAGTGCACGCTCGAGCAGTTCGCCAGCGGCGCCTGCCCGCCGAACACGGCGCTCGGCGTCTCCTCGACGGTGATCGACGAACCGCGGGCGGTTGGGCTTCTGACAATCACGGTGCCCGTCTTCAACCTCGAACCGGCGGTTGGCGAGCCCGCGCGCTTCGGCTTTCGGCCGACGCCGGAAACCCCTATTTACCTGGATACCGCCGTGCGCACCGGCGAAGACTACGGAGTCACCGTCAACGTCGACAACATCGTCCAGGTTGCCGGCCTGCTCTCGAGCGAAGTCTCGCTGTGGGGCGTGCCAGGCGATCCCCGCCACGACAGGGAGCGCGGGAACGGATGCCTACGCCTCGCCCGTGGAGCAACAGGGGAAGAAGACGGTCTGCCGGCCGAATGCAACCCGATCAACGAGAAGGCGCCCCCGCCGTTTTTGTCGATGCCGACCTCGTGCGCGCGGCCGTTCGAGGCCAGCGTCAGCGGGGACTCGTGGGATGCCCAGCACGAAGTACTGCCACTCGCCACCTATCGACTGCCACTGTCGCTCGACGGGTGCAACCGCATGCCGTTCGCGCCCGAACTGCGCGTCGCGCCCGACGGGACGAGCGCGAGCAGCCCCACCGGGCTGAGCGTTGACGTGCACGTGCCCCAGGACTCGGTGTTGATCGGTAACGGGCTGGCGGAGTCGACTGTCAAGCGCGTCACCGTCGCGCTGCCCGAAGGCGTCGCGATCAACCCGTCCGGGGGCGACGGGCTCGCGGCCTGCTCGGAGGGGATGATCGGCTATCAGGGCGAACGGGAACTCGAACCCGAACACGAACCGGGGGCGCGGAGTCAGCTATTCACGTCGGCGTTCCCGAACCCGTTCGAGCAGGGCATCAACTTCTGCCCCGACGCGTCCAAGGTCGGGACGGTGACGGTCCGCACGCCGCTGTTGCCCAATCCGCTGATCGGCTCGGTCTATCTGGCCGCACAGAACGAAAACCCGTTTGGGAGCCTCGTGGCGATGTATCTCGTCGCCCGGGATCCGGTGTCGGGCGTGCTCGTAAAGCTGCCGGGAGAAGTGTCTCTGAACCAGTCGACCGGGCGGGTGGAAGCGACGTTCGACAGTCCCGAGCTGCCGTTCAGCGATGCCGAACTGCACTTCTTCGGTGGGGAACGCGCGCCACTGGCCTCGCCCGCGCACTGCGGCCTTTACGAAACCAAGGCAACCTACGTGCCGTGGTCGGGCGGCGAACCGGTGCGCGCGGCCAGCACGTTCGCGATCGATGGCGGCCCCAAGACCCAGAGCCAGCCCAACGGCGGGCCGTGCCCGGGCGCGACCCTGCCGTTCAGTCCCGCCCTGACGGGCGGGATGCTGAACAACAACGGCGGCGCGTTCAGCGCGCTCTCGACCACGATCGAGCGCGAAGACGGCCAGCAGAACATGCAGGCCGTGACGATGCACATGCCGCCCGGGCTCTCGGGGCAGCTCTCGAGCGTCGCCCTGTGCGGGGAACCACAGGCCGATCAGGGTACCTGTGGTCCCGAAAGCCAGATCGGGGAAACGACGGTCAGCGCCGGCGTCGGCTCGGATCCCGTGAGCGTCAAGGGCGGCAGGGTCTACATCACCGGGCCGTATGAGGGCGCGCCGTTCGGCCTCTCGATCGTCAATCCGGTGAAGGCGGGTCCGTTCGACCTCGAGCACGACACCGCCAACCCCAATCAGGACCCCGCCTGCGACTGCATCGTTGTCAGGGCCAAGGTCGAAGTGGATCCGCAGACGGCGGCGTTGACGGTGGTGACCGACGAAAGCGGTCCACACAGCATCCCCCACCTGATTGACGGGATTCCCGTGCAGATCAGGAAGGTGAACGTGCTCGTCAATCGGCCCCATTTCACGTTCAACCCGACCAACTGCGCTCAGGCGCAGATCACGGGCGCGATCTCCAGCGATGGAGGCGCCAGCTCGCCTGTGTCGGTGCCGTTCGACTCCGCCAACTGCGCGACGCTCAAATTCGAACCGAAATTCGAGGTCTTCGCGAGCGGCAAGACCAGTAAAGCCGACGGCGCGAGCCTGACGGCGAGGGTCAGCGAGCCCGCCGGGTCTCTCGGTACGCAATCCAACCTCACCAAGGTCAAAGTCGAATTGCCGCTGCAGCTGCCCTCGCGGCTGACGACCCTGCAGAAGGCCTGCACCGCGGCCCAGTTCAACACCAACCCCGCGGGCTGCCCGCCCGCGTCGTTCATCGGGCATGCCGTGGTACACACGCCGCTGCTCCCCGTGCCGCTGGAAGGCCCCGCGATCTTCGTCAGCCACGGCGGCGAATCCTTCCCATCGCTGACGATCGTTCTGCAGGGCGACAACGTCACGATCGACCTTGTCGGGTCGACATACATCAGCTCCAAGGGCGTCACCTCGACCACGTTCAAGACGGTCCCCGATGCCCCCTTCAGCACGTTCGAACTGACCCTCCCGCAGGGTCCCTTCTCGGCACTTGCCGCCAATGGCAATCTCTGTGCATCGACCCGCACCGTGACGGTTAGCAAGAGGGTCACGGTTGAGGTCCACGGCCACAGGCGCAAGGTGACGCGCAAGGTTCGCGAGAGCCAGCCGACGAGTCTCATCATGCCGACCGAACTCATTGCCCAGAACGGCGCCCAGATACACCAGAACACACGGGTCGCCGTGACGGGTTGCGCGAAGGCCAAGCCGGCTAAAAAGGCGAAGAATGCGAAGGGCGCCAGGAAGGCCAAGAAGGGCCGGAAAGGGTGAGAGAGTCGAGACGTAGCATCTCGGGGCAATTTTGAGAACGGGGTATTGACAAATTAGCGAGCAGTGTGTATAGTCGCCAACGTGGTCTGACTTTGGGGTTGATGAGAGGGCCATAGATAGGCAGTTGGCATTGCCGGAGCGACATCCTGTCGGCTCCGTGTCAGGGAAGTACTTGCAGCGAGTACTTGGCAGAGGGATGGGGTGAATGACTGTGGAGGGGATAGCCCACTTGGGCAACTCGGCGGGGCCCGCGCGACCTGATTGCGTCGGTGTCCGCGGCCGCCTCCGGCCCCTTTCCGTCGTAAGCGTGCATCGCGCCCGGAGCCGCCAGGCGCCCCGCGCGATGACGAGCGCGCACCCGCGAGGCCGATGGCCGCGCCCGTGCGGGCTGTTTGGAGTGGCCGGCGTACGACCTCTTTCAAGGGGCCGGTGGGCCGCATGTTGTTGTCCGATCCAAGAACGGAAAAGGAGCATTGGAGACCATGAAGAGCATTAAGATGGCAGGGCTGTGTCTCGTGGCAGCGTTCGCGTTCAGCGCGGTGGCGGCGGCGAGCGCGCTTGCGGAAGGGCAACCGTCCTTCAAAGCGTGCGTCAAGGCCGAAGTGAAGAACACAGGTGCCTACGAAGACAAGGCTTGTACGACGAAAAGCGTTACAAGCACGGGCAAGTACGAACTCGCTGAAGTTGCGCCCGGGACCAAATTCACGGGCAAGAGCAAGACGACCACGATCGCCGCCAAGAGCAAGACCGGCGCAACCGAGAACATCGTCTGTGGCAAGGACTCGGTGGCCGGTGAAATCACAGGGACTTCGACCTTGAGCGAGACGGTGACGTTCTCGAAGTGCAAAGCCAACGGAAGCAAGACGGAACCCTGCGAAAACGCGGGCAAGGAAACGATCAAAACCGAAATCCCGTTCGGCGAATTCTACTGGATCAACTCGGGAGAAACGCTGCCCGGCGTTCTGACGACTCCTCCCGTGACGATCTTCAAATGCGGAGGCGAAGAAGTCGAACTGCAGGGAGAGCTGATAGGGGAAGTCGAAAACGGAGCCAAGACGTTGAACTTCAACTACGCGCTCAGCGGTGGCGCGCAGCAGTATGAGGCCTTCTTTATTGAAGGCTCAGAATTTGGCCCGTTCTTTACCGGCTACGAAAAAGAAGGCGAAATCGGCATTCTGCACGAATCGACCGTGGCGGGCAAAGAGGAACTCAAGATCAAGGGAGTAAGCGTCCGCTAGTCACAATCGGAGCGGAGCGGTAGAAAGAGGTGTGGGGTCCACTGGCGGACCCCACACCCTTCTCGCCTCGATGCGGGCGCCGCGATCGTGGTCGTTGCTCTCCGATCGAGTCATTATTTCGCCAGCCACTTGGACATACGCCGGACAGCAAAGGCAACCAAGGCAAGCCGACCGTTCACGGGAAGGACACGAGCATGATTCAGCGAGACCTTTCAATCAATAGCCGTTCCCAAATTCTCCGCCATGTCTCGCCGTGCTCGCGCGCGGCGGTCTTGGCGCTCGTGTCGCTGCTGTGCATGCTGACAGGCATCCTTGCCTTCCGGAGCGCTCAGGCGCTCGCCGTGGAAGGCCACGCGTTCTCTACGAGCTTCAACGGTGGCACCGAACACGCGCTGTCCAAACCGCGCGGGCTCGGAATCGATCAGAGTACGGGCGAAGTGTATGTCGTTGACATCGCCAACAATCGCGCTGAGATCTTCAGCTCATCCGGCACGTTCGTCAAAGCGTTCGGCAAAAAAGGCACCGGTAACGGCGAATTCAAAGAACCGACCGAAGTGGCGGTAGACAACTCGAAAGGCGTGCCCGGCAGCGTATACGTGATCGACGGTGGCGCGAAGGGGGGCGCCAATCGCATCGAGATATTCAATTCGAAAGGCGAATACCAGTCTCAGATCACAACCGCCGAAGTCGAAGCCGTCCTTCCGAACGTCGAAAAAGGCAAAGCCCTCAATTTTGAATATATCGATGGCATCGCGGTCGATGGCAGTGGCAATCTCTGGCTGTATGTTAAGGAAAATGGCGCCGTCTCGATTCTGGAGGTGCCGTCCGGCGGTGCTCTCAAATACGTGATAGCCAGCAACCGGGCCGTCAATCCTGGCTTTGCGGTCACCCCGACGGGCGATCTCGTGGCCGGGAATGGCTCGGGCGCCACCCGCTACGGTCCAACCGGAGAAATCCTCGAAGGACTGGGCTTCGGCGAAAGCCCGAGCACCACGGGAATTGCCGTCAGCCCTGCCAGCGAAGATGTGTACCTCGATCGCGGCACCGTGGTCGCGCATTTTCGGGCGCCCACGTCCGGCTCGGTGGGGCCGAGCGACACGTTTGGGTCAAGCGATATCGTCAAAGGCTCCGGAATCGCGGTTGGGCCTAACGGCGATGTGTACGTGGCGGACACCGCCTCCACCGAAGGCCGCGTGGACATCTTCACCCCCGTCGCCTTGGCGACCGTCTCGTTGCAGTCCGCGACGGGCGTGGAAGCCACCGCGGCGACGCTGAACGGCAGCGTGAACCCCGAAGGCGTCGCCGTCAGCGAATGCCAGTTCGAATACGGCACCGTGGCAAGCGGCGCGTACAGCGAAAAGGCTTCTTGCTCTCCGGCGCCGGGATCGGGCAAAGAACCGGTTCCGGTTTCGGCGACGCTGAAAGGCCTGACGGCTGCTACCAGTTATCACTACCGCCTTACGGCGACCAACGCCAACGGTGGTACGTCCGGCGGTCAGACGAAAGAATTCAAGACCGCCGCGGCCGCGAAGCTGCCGTCAGAAGTGGAAACGGGCATCGCCGAAGAAGTCACGAGTGCCGGCGCGAAGCTGGCGGGCGAGCTGAATCCCGGTGGTGAAGCCAAGTACTACTTCGAATACGGCGAAGCCGCTTGTGGCGCGTCCAGTTGCGGTACGAAGACCACCGAAGGCGGGCCGTTGAAAGGCGAAGCCAAGGTGCCGGCGAGCGCGATCGCGGTCTCGGGGCTGAAGCCGGATACGACCTATCACTACTGGCTGGTGGCCACGAATTCCGCTGGGACGGTCGATGGTTCCGAACGGCAGTTCACGACGTCCTCGCTGCCGCTCGAAGCTCCGTCGGAAGTGGAAACCGGGGCAGCGACGGAAGTGACGGGGTCGGGCGCCGAGCTGGCGGGCAAGTTGAACCCGGGTGGTGAAGCGAAGTACTACTTCGAATACAGTGAAGCGGCGTGCGGCCCGTCCAGTTGTGGTGCGAAGACGGTGGAAGGCGGCCCGCTGAGCGGCAGGCTGCAGACGGTGGCGAGTCCGCTCGCGATAACTGGTCTGAAACCGGAAGCGACCTATCACTACTGGATTGTCGCGACGAACACGGCCGGCACCGTGCATGGCACCGAAGCCGAGTTCACGACGCCGGCGAAGCCCGCGACGTTCCCGTTGACCGTCGCGCGCTATGGCGAAGGCACGGTCGTCTCGAGTCCCGCGGGCATCTCCTGTGGGGCCGGGTCTGGCTGCACGGCCGAATTCGAAGCCGGCAAGGTGACGCTCACCGAGACGCCGGCCAAAGGCTATGAATTCGCCGGGTGGATCGGGTGCAAACGGGTCGGCGAAACCAGCTCGTGCGAAGTCCAGCTGAGCGCCGCTGACGAAGTCGCCGCGATCTTCCTGAAAGCCGGCGAAAAGGGCGAAAAGGGCGAACAGGGCCAGCAGGGTTCTCAGGGCTCCCAGGGCGCTCAGGGACCACAGGGCGCTCAGGGTTCCCAGGGCGCTCAGGGTTCCCAGGGCGCTCAGGGACCGCAGGGACCGCAGGGCGTCAAGGGCGAAACGGGAGCCAGCGGAGCCAACGGCGCGCCCGGTTCAACCGGTTTGCAGGGCGAAAAAGGCCCGGCCGGTCCGCAGGGCGATAGGGGCGTCGCCGGTCTGCAGGGTCCGGCCGGCCCGGCCGGTCCGCAGGGGCCCGCCGGCCAGGTCGAGCTGGTCAAGTGCAAGACGGTCAAGGCCGGCGCCAAGAAGACGCTGAAGTGCACCACCCAGACGGTCTCGGGAACCGTCAAGTTCACCACCACGGGTCTCGCCGCCCAGGCGACGCTCTCACGCGGTGGCCTGGTCTATGCCGCCGGAACAGCCCGGGCCGGCCACGACCACATGCGCCTGCGACTGGCCCCAGTACGCCGCCTGCGCCCCGGCCGCTACACGCTCACACTGATCCACGGCACCGGAACGCACGAGACCATCCGCAACCTGCCATTCACGCTCAGCGCCGCCCGGTCGCGGCGGCGCTGAGCCCTCCGATCCCCTCCCAAGCCGGGACCGCGGTCGCCGCTCCCCACTGGCGGCCGCGGCTCCCGGGGGGCGGTACCCGTGGCCGGCGGACGCTCGTGTGCGGGTGTGCTTTCAGGCGCGCCGCGGCGCTGGAATGTCAGCCGGGTGTGTAGCGTCTCCGCCGTGCGCATCTTCTCCGGCATCCAGCCCACGGGCACCAAGCACTTGGGCAACTACATCGGCGCGATCGCTCAGTATGTGGCGAGCCAGGACCGCGGCGAGGGGCTGTACTGCATCGTGGACCTGCACGCGACCACGGTCGCCTACGAGCCGGTGGCGCTGCGTCAAAGCGTCTACGACCTGACCGCGCTCTTGCTCGCCGCGGGCCTCGACCCGGCGCGCTGCATCCTGTTCCGGCAGGGCGACGTCCAGGAGCACGCCGAACTGTGCTGGCTGCTCTGCTCGGTGACAGAGCTTGGCCGCCTGCAGCGGATGCACCAGTTTCGCGACAAGTCGATCGCCCAGCGCGAGCTGGTCTCGGCCGGCCTGCTCGTATACCCGGTCCTGCAGGCCGCCGACGTCCTCGCCTACCGCGCGCACGAGGTACCGGTCGGCGAGGACCAGCGCGAGCATTTGGAGCTGATGCGCGACGTCGCGCGGCGCTTCAACGCCAGGTTCGGCGACGGCGAGGAGGTTTTGGTCGTGCCCGAGCACCGCATCCCAGAGGTCGGCGCCCGGATCATGGACCTCCAGGATCCGACCCGCAAGATGTCCACGACCGGCGGCTCGGAGGCCGGCACTGTGTATGTCCTGGACGAGCCGAAGGCGATCGAGAAGAAGGTCAAGTCCGCCGTCACCGACTCCGGCGCCGAGATCGTCAGAGCGCCCGACAAGCCCGGGGTCTCGAACCTGATCGAAATCCTCGCCGTCGCCAGCGCGCGTACGCCCGAGCAGGTGCAAGCCGACCTGGCCGACGCGCGCGGCTACGGCGACCTGAAGGCAGCGGTCGCGGCCGCTGTGATCGACTACCTGGCCCCGGTCCGCGAACGCTACGCCGCGCTTCGTGCCGACGAGTCCGCGCTCGAGGAGATCCTGGCAGACGGCGCTGCCCGTGCGCACGCGATCGCCTCCGACACCCTCGCCGACGTGCGCGAGCGGATGGGGGTCGGGCCGGCGCGTACGAGATGACGGTTCGCCGGACCACACTGATATACTTTTCTATATCGATCCTGGCGATTTGATCCGGCGGCGTCGCGAGGAACTCGGCCTGAGCCAGCGCTCGCTCGCGCTCAGGGCAGGCACCACCCAGGCCGCGGTCAGCCGGATCGAGCGCGGCCTGACGGCGCCCAGGTGGGAGACCCTGCGCGCATTGCTCCTGTCGATGGGCTGTGAGCCCGAGCTGAGCGCCCGGCGACTGTCCGGAAGATGGGACCCGGTCCACCTGGCCGCGTCGCTGCGGCGCACGCCGGCCGAGCGCTTGGAGCTGGCGATCTCGGCCAACCGCTTGGCCGCTCGCCTGCACCGCGCCGGCGCGGAGGCGGCCCGTGGATCGTGAGACGCCCCTGGATGCCGAGCGCATCCTTGAGGAGTTGGATCGCCACTCCGTCGACTATGTGCTCGTGGGAGGGCTCGCCGTCCAGACGCACGGCCACATGCGCACAACGTTTGACGTCGATCTGCTTCCCGCCTCCGACCCCCAGAACCTGGCACGGCTGGCGGACGCCCTGAACGCGCTGGACGCTCGGGTCCTGAACCTGGGCGGCGAGAGCATGGCGATCGACGCCGCCATGCTGCCGCGCGCCACCCTGTGGCAGTTCGCGACCAGGCATGGTCCCGTCGACGTGCTCCACGACGCCCCCGGCGCCCCGCCCTACGATGAGCTTCGCAATCGCGCGCTCGTGATCCGGCTCGGCGACCTCGAAATCGCGGTCGCGGGCCGCGACGACCTGATCGCGATGAAGCGCGCCAGCGCGCGCCCGGTTGACCTCGAAGACATCGCGGCGCTCACCGAGCCCGACGGGGGTGCGAGGGACGCCGACTGAGGGCCGACCGGCGCGGTTACGCGCCAGGTGCCGGCGCGCCGGCCAGGACGGCCAAATCACGGCTAAGCCTAAGGCTAGGCCAGGGTTCCGTCTGGCAGCAGCCAGCGGTGCTGAAGGTCGCTGATCGCGGCGATCCGCTCGTAGTCCCGGTCGTAATGGACGAGCACGACTCCGGCGGCCATGGCCGTAGCCGCGATCAGGAGGTCCGCGGGCGGGACGCGTCGGTGATCGCCGCTGCTCGAGAGCAGCAGTTGAAGCTCGCGCGCCCGCGCCCACAGGTTCGCCGGCGCGGGCGCCGACTGGAGGACGTCGAGGCGGTCGGCGATCTCCTTAGCCCGTGTCTCGTTCGGCGCCATGCGCACCAGCTCCAGGATCACGAGATCGCACACCAGCACACGATCGGCCGCTACCTCCGCGTTGAACCACCGCGCGAGCTTCGGAAACCGGCGGTCCCGCGCCCACGTCCAGACCCCGGTGTCGAACAGGGCCGGCCGCGTCAACGCGGGTGGCCCTGCCTCGGTCTCCGCATGCGAGGTGCCCGCTCGGGTGGGCTCTGCTTCGGACCCTCGCTCAGGGTTCAACGGTCCGGCTCCGGCGACCCTCATCGACCTCGGCCGGCGTTCCGTCGATGTCGCGGACCACGTCGAACCCGGCCAGCACGCCCCGTCGCCCGATCGCCCGCAAAGCGGCATTTACCGTGACGCTCAGGCCCTTCGTGCCAAGCTCGGCCTGAGCGCGACGCAGAGCATCGTCGTCGATGTCAACCGTGGTGCGCGACATGCGCATCATCCTAGCGCATCGTCTCTGGTGATGGGATGCGTGGTTAGGAGATGCTGTAGGCCCGTTGGGTCCGGTCTCGTCGGGTCCGGCCGGTACCGTAAAGCGGTGAGCATCGCCACGCTCGACCTCGACCTCGACCTGTTCAGCGGGCCGTTCGACCTGCTGTTGACGTTGATCCTGCGCGAAGAGGTCGACCTGCTGGAGCTGGCGCTCGCGGATGTGGTGCTCGCCTACCTCGACCACCTCGAATCACGGGGTGAGCTGGACCTCGAGACCGCGACCGAGTTCATCGTCCTGATCGCGGCTCTGCTGGAGCTGAAGTCCAAGCTGATGATCGCCTCCGAGGAGGACCCCGAGCTGCTGGACATCGCCCCCGAGCAGGCCGCGGAGGAGCTGCTCGAGCGGATGCTCGACGCGCGCAGATACCGTTCCGCCGCGAGCCATTTGCGCGAGCTGCTGGCGCGCGAGGACGGCGTGCGCTTCAGGCAGGCGCCGCCGCCCGAGCATTTGCGCCGCCACCGGCCCGCGCCAGTCGAGGGCTCGGAGGACCCCGCGGTTCTCGGTCAGGCCATCGGGCGTCTCCTAACGATGCCGCCGGCGATCAGCGTGCGCCACATCCTCGTCCCGAGGGTCAGCGTCGCCGAGCGCCTGGCGCACCTGCGCGGGCTTCTGCGGCGCGGAGCATTCTCGCTCGACGAGGCCGTCAAGGGAGCAGACCGCATGACCGTCGCCGTCACCCTGTTCGCGCTGCTGGAGCTTTACAAACGCGGTGAGGCCGACTGGCGCCAGGAGGAGTCCTTCGGGGAGGTCCACGTCGAGGCGGCGTTCTCCGGAGCCGAAGCGCCCGGGCTCGGCTCCGCGCGGCCCGTCGCTGCCGTGGCCGCGGTGGCAAGATAGACCGCGTGGACGCTTCCGCTCAGCCGCTTTCCGACTTTCCAATCCAGCCGCTGGCCGACCCCGACGTGACGGCCGAAGCCCAGACCGCCGCCCAGACTCCGGGCGAGTCCGATCTGAAGAGCAGGCTCGAAGCGCTGCTGTTCCTCTCGCCAGACGCCCTGACGCTGGGCGAGCTGGCCGAGGCCGCCGGCTGCCCCGAGCCGGACGCGAAGGCCGCTCTCGACGAGCTGGCGGAGCGCTATGTGCACGGCACGCGCGGGATCGTGCTGCGCGAGCTGGCCGGCGGCTACACGTTCGCGACCGATCCTGGCACCGAGGACGCCGCGCGGAGGCTGTTCAGCAAACCGAGGGCCGCCACGCTGACCCCGGCCCAGGCAGAGACCCTGGCGATCGTCGCCTACCTGCAGCCCGTCTCGCGTCCTGAGATCACTCGTATCAGGGGCGTCAGCGCCGACTCGGCCACGACCACCTTGCTCGAGCGAGGCCTCATCGAGGAGGCCGGCCGCTCGCAGTTCGGGGCCGTCCTGTACCGCACGAGCGCCACGTTCCTGAAGCTGTTCGGCCTGCGCTCGCTCGAGGACTTGCCCGACGTCGCCCGCTGGGACCCGACGCCAGAGGAGCAGGCTGAGCTGCGCGACAGGCTCCTGCGAGCCGGCGAGGCCCGCGCCGGGGGCGGGCCCGGCGCCACCGCCGCCGAGTAGCCCAGGCCGGCGGCTCGCCGCGTTCGTATGCGCTTGGCCAAGCATCTGGCCCACGCCGGCGTCTCCTCGCGCCGAGCAGCCGAGAAGCTGATCGCGGACCGGCGGGTCAAGGTCGAGGGCGCGGTCGTCACCGACCCCGCGCGCGACGTCGGTCCCGATGACCGTGTCGAAGTAGACGGCCGTTTGCTGGCCGGCCCCGAGCCGAGGGTCGTCTACGCGCTGAACAAGCCCGTCGGCGTGGTCTCGACCGCGCGCGACCCCCAGGGCCGCCCGACCGTCGTCGAGCTGGTGCCGGCGGCGGCGTCCGGGTCGGCGGCTGGGTTCGGGTCGGCGGCTGGGTCCGGGTCGGGGGGCCGGTCCGGCGGCGGGGATGGGGGCGGGGGTGGCCCGAGGCTCTATCCGGTGGGGCGCCTGGACGCGGACTCGAGCGGTCTGATCTTGCTGACGAACGATGGCGGGCTGGCCGACCTGCTGACACACCCGCGTTACGAAGTCCCGAAGACCTATCTGGCGCGCGTCGCGGGCGGGCCGTTGGGCGAGCGAGCGCTGCGGGCGTTGCGGGCCGGTGTGATCCTCGACGACGGGCCGACCGCGCGCGCGCGGGTACGCGCGCGCGGCACCTCCGTTTTGGAGATAACGATCACCGAAGGCCGCAACCGCCAGGTCAGACGGATGTGCGAGGCGGTCGGCTGCCAAGTGCTCGCACTCGAACGCGTCGCTTTCGGGCCGCTGAGGCTCGGCGAGTTGGCGCCGGGCGCGTGCCGCCGATTGAGCGAGGCCGAGGTCGAGCGCCTGCGCGGCGCCTAGAATCGCCGCCATGCGCCTTTACGCTTTGCGCGGGGCCACGACCGTGGCAGCCAACGACGCCGATCAGATCCTGGGGGCGACGACCGAGCTGATGAAATCGATCATGGAGCGCAACGCGCTCGACCCGGAGAACGTGGTCAGCTGCATCTTTACGACTACCGAGGACCTCGACGCCGAGTTTCCGGCCGTCGCGGCCAGGGCGCTCGGCTTCGAGCGGGTGCCGTTGCTGTGCGCCCGCGAGATCCCGGTGCCAGGTTCGATGCCGAAGGTGATCAGGGTGTTGATCCATTACTACGCCGAAAACGGCCACGCGCCCGACCACGTCTACCTGCGTGGGGCATCGGCCCTGCGGGCGGACTTAGCGGCGGCACAATGATGAAGCCATGACGATCGAGTTCGCAAAGCGCATCAGGAGACTGCCAAGCTACCCGGCCGCCGGGGGCTACGGCGAGCACGGCGCGCCACTGGTAAGGCTGGCGTCCAACGAGTCGCCGTATCCGCCTTTGCAAGAGGTCCGCGAAGCGATCGAGAAGGCGATCCCGACCTTGAACCGCTATCCGGACCCGTCGAACGCGACCTTGAAGGAGCGTCTGGCGGACCGTTACGAAGTACCGGCGGCCCAGATCGCGATCGGAAACGGCTCGTGCGACATCTTGTTGGCCGCGGGCGAGGCGCTGCTCGAGCCAGGGGCGGAGGTTGTTTACGCGTGGCCGTCGTTCTCGGTCTACCCGCACCTGTCGGCGGCGTCAGGCGCGCGCGCGATCACCGTCGGCCTGGACGCGGAGGGCAGGCACGACCTGGAGGGGATGCTGAGGGAGATCAACGTCGCGACGCGGATGGCGATCGTCTGCAACCCGAACAACCCGACCTCGACGGCCGTGCCGCTCGCGGAGATCGCGGCGTTCGTGGCGGAGGTGCCGAAGCACGTGTGCGTGATCGTCGACGAGGCGTACTGCGAGTTCAACCTGCTCGACGGCGATCCCGACGCCTCGATAGAGCTGCTGGCGGAACACCGGAACCTGGTCCTGCTGAGGACCTTTTCGAAGGTGTATGGCCTATGCGGACTGCGTGTCGGTTTCGCCCTGTGCGCCACGGAGGAGCTGCCCAGGGCCGTCGACCAGGTGCGCCAGCCGTTCTTTTGTAACGCCCTCGCTCAGGCCGCCGCCGTCGAGGCGCTTGCCCACCAGGACGCCGTGATCGACCGGGTAACGCGCACGGTCGCCGAGCGCGAGTCGCAGGGCGCCGGCCTGCGCGGGCTGGGCCTGGCCGTGGCCGACTCGCAGGCGAACTTCTGCTGGATCGAGCTTGGCGAGCGGGCGGACGGGTCGGTGAGGGACGAGGCGGCCGTCATGGCGGGCCTCCAGGAGCGCGGCGTGCTCGTCCGGGCCGGCGCGGCGCTTGGAGGGGAGCGCCCGGCGCTGCGCGTCACTTACGGCACGGCCTCGGAGAACGCTCGCTTCCTTGAAGCGCTCGCAGAGGTGCTGCCGCGGGCTTGATCGCGGGTCTTTCTCACTGCTTGGCAGGGCGTCTGAGGTCTGCTAAAACGTTGGAACGATGACCACCACGGATCGCAGCCTCGCCGCCGCAACCGAACGCGCTCCTCGCGTGTGGTCGTCTTCTTACGCTTATCGCGTTTGGCGATTTATTTAGGCGCTTCGGCGGTGCCCGCGCGCGTGTGAGCGGGCACTGACGGCCGCACCGGGTCCTTCGACGGACCGAGCGCCTTCTTACGGAGTGCGACACCCGCCAACGTGCGGCACCCGTCGAACCACACGCATAGGGCCGTTCGCGGCCTTGGCCGGAGCCCCCAACGGCGGCCTCACGCCGGCAGGACCCGACCGCAGCCCGTACCATTCCAGACGTCAGGCCGAAAGGATGAAGAGATGATGATCGTGATGAAGGAGACCGCTACGCCCGACGAGGTGGAGGCGGTCGTGGAGAAGATCGAGCGAGCCGGCGCGCGCGCCCATCGCAGCACGGGCGAGCGCGTGACCGTGATCGGCGCGATCGGCGATGTCGAGCAGGACGCCAACGTGGCGAGCCTCGGCCTGGAGGGCCAGCCCGGCGTGGACAGGGTGGTGCCGATCTTGAAGCCATACAAGCTGGCTTCTTTGCAGATCGCCCACGGCGAGCGGACGGTGCTCGACGTCGAAGGCCGCAAGATCGGCGGCGATCACTTCTCGCTGATCGCGGGCCCGTGCACGGTCGAGTCGCGCGAGCAGACCATGCAGACCGCCAGGGCGGTCCGCGACGCCGGCGCCTCGCTGTTGAGGGGCGGCGCGTACAAGCCGAGGACCTCGCCGTACGCCTTCCAGGGTCTCGGCCAGGAGGGCTTGAGGCTGCTCGCGGAGGCGAAGCTGGAGACAGGACTGCCGATCGTGACCGAGCTGATGGACATGCGCGACCTCGACCCGGTCCTGGAGGTCGCCGACGTGATCCAGATCGGCGCCCGCAACATGCAGAACTACCCGTTGCTGGCCGAGATCGGGCGCTCCGGGCGCCCGGCTTTGCTCAAGCGGGGGCTCTCGTCGACATTGGATGAGTTGTTGATGGCGGCGGAGTACATCTTGAAGGAAGGCAACCCGAACGTGATGCTTTGCGAGCGCGGCATCAGAACGTTCGAGACCGCTTACCGCTTCACGCTCGATTTGATGGCCGTGCCGGTGCTCAAGGAATTGACGCATCTGCCGGTGATCGTCGACCCGAGTCACGCCGCCGGCCGGCGCGACCTGGTCCTGCCGCTGTCGCTGGCCGCCGCGGCCGCCGGTGCGGACGGCATCATCGTCGAGGTGCACCCGAACCCGGACGAGGCCGTCTGCGACGGCCCTCAGGCCCTGTACGCGGACGCGTTTGGCGACTACGCGGTCGCGGTCGAGCGCGCGGCGGCGCTGGCGGGGAAGGCGCTGAGCGCGGTTTGATGGCCCGGCGCCGGGCGACGCTCTCCGGTTGCGCGCGGCCGGCCGGCGCCGGACGGTGGCCTCGTTGAAGGTGGCCGTCCTGGGCGTCGGCCTGATTGGGGGCTCGATCGGTCTGGCCGCGCGTAAGCGGGGCCAGGCTCACGTGACCGGCTGGGACCAAGGATGGGGGGACGATGCCGACGCTAGAGCCGCCGCTTTGCGGCTTGGCGCGATCGACGAGGCCGCGAACGACGTCGCCGGCGCGGTGGACGGCGCCGAGATCGTGTTCGTCGCGGCTCCCGTTAGCGCGCTCGTGGGGACGGTGAGCGAGGCGCTTGCGGCGGCGGGCCCTGAGACGGTCGTCACCGACGTCGGCTCGACCAAGCGTAAGATCGCCGAGGCGATCGCAGATCCGCGCTTCATCGCCGGCCACCCGCTGGCCGGTGGCGAGTTTGCGGGCGTGGAGCACGCGCGCGAGGATCTGTTCGAGAAAGCCACCTGGTTTCTGTGCGCCGCGCGGGGGTCGCGCGCGGGCGGCCAGCCCCTCGAGGAGGGCCGTCAGCCTGCCGATCGGCTCCGTCAGGGCTCCCTGCGAGAGTTGATCGAGAGTTTTGGAGCGACGCCGGTCGAGATCGATCCCGACGTGCACGACCGCCTGATGGCGACCGTCTCGCAACTGCCGCACGTCTTGGCGAACCTGCTCGTCGATCAGGCCGCCGCCGATGGCGACCGCCTCGAAGGCTTCGCGGTGGGCCCGAGCTTTCGCGACGCGACCAGGGTGGCCGGCTCCAACAGCGCGATCTGGACCGACATCTATATGTCAAACCGCGATGCTTTGGTCGCGGCGATCGACGAGTTGAGCAGCGGGCTCGCGCGGTTACGTACGACGCTGGAGGCCGGCGACGCGCAGGCGTTGCGCGAGTGGAACGAGCGGGCGCGGGCGCAGCGGGAGGCGCTGTTGGCGGAGGCCGATCGACGCTGAGGTCGGGACGCGGCGTGTGGTGGGATGCGGCGTGTGGCCAGGACCCGCGTACGGTCGAGCCGTGGCATGCGCAGGTCCGTGTGGCATGGGTCGTGCGCGTGTCACGAGGCAGTCTCAGTCTTCATCCGTAGGGTTGGCGTCCGCGGGTAGCAGCGTGAACGAATCGCCACCCCACAGCGGTTTCAGTGCACGGAAATGGCGTTCATCGAGGGTCGCGATCGTGGTGGTTTCCAAATGGGCCGCCAACGCCACGAGCGAGGCGTCGCTGAGGCCGAGCGGCATCGATTCGTACTGTTTGGCAACGGCGATCGTCTCGTCGAGCGCATCGGGCCACCATTCGACGAGGTACGCGCAACGCTGGAAATGCTCGTACAGGATGTGGACCGCGTCGCGGTCGCCGCGCGTTGCAACGAGATAATCTAGCTCCGCAACGACGAGTGGAGTCGTGACCAACTCGTCTTCCTGGGTGTGCAGCCACGCGTCGACCAGCTCGTGATTGGCGTCGTCCTGGTCCATGAAGGCCAGCACGACCGACGTGTCGAGAACGATCAGTCTTCTCCGAACCCGTCCAGATACTTGTCCACGTTCTGCGACAGGTCGCCAGGACCTTTGAACACTCCGCTTCCCCACGGCTTGACGCGTTTCGGTGGAGTGGCCGCGTCTGCGAGGGCCGCGCGGATGAGGGCGGCCTTCGTCGTGCCCTCCAGCCTCGCCCGGCGGGTAAGGGCCCGATCGACGGCAGGGTCGATGTAGATGCTCGTCTTTCGCATTACTCGTCACCCTACCACCTGCCACCCCTTCTGCCTTCGCCGCCGCATCTGTGTGGTCGCATCTCCGCTGGCCTCATCCGGGAGGTCCTCTGCCCTCTGATCCGACGCTCCCACCTAGGCGGGACAGGCGGCGAGCCGCCGGTTCGGCGTGGGCGGCACGAGGGCGCATCTGCACCATGCGGACGCGACGGGCGAGCCGCCGGTCATACTCCCCGGCATGAACCTCCGCTTCGAGCCATCGGCCGGGCTCACCGGCACGATCAGGGCACCGGCCGACAAGTCGATCTCCCATCGGGCCGCCCTGCTTGGCGCGATGGCTTCCGAGCCCGTCCGGATCGAGAACTACCTGCACGCGGCCGACACGACCTCGACGCTCGAGGCGATGCGCGCGCTCGGCGCGCTCGTCGAGATCCGCGATAACGAGACCACGATCAGGGGCACCGGCCTGCGCGAGGCCCAGGAGCCTGACGGCCCGATCGACGTCGGCAACGCAGGCACCCTGATGCGGCTGTTGCCCGGCTGGCTGGCCGCCCAGGAGGGCCGCTCGTTCACGCTCGACGGCGACGCCTCGATCAAACGCCGGCCGGTCGACCGCATCGCCGAGCCGTTGACCCAGATGGGCGCCTCGGTGAAAGCCCGCGAAGGCCGCTATCCGCCGTTCACCGTCACCGGCGCGCACCTGCACGCGATCTCATATGAGCTGCCGGTCGCCAGCGCCCAGGTCAAGTCGTGCCTGCTCCTGGCGGCCCTCGCCGCCGACGGCGCCAGCACCGTCGGCGAGCCCCAGCGCAGCAGGGACCACACCGAGCGGATGCTGTTGAGGGCCGGCGTCAACATCCACCGCAACGGCCGCCACGTAACCGTCGTCAACGCCGACGAGCTGATCCTCGAACGCGTCCGCGTCCCCGGCGACCCCAGCTCCGCGGCCTTCCTGATCGCCGCCGGCGTGCTCGTGCCCGGTTCGCGCCTGTTGATCGAGGACGTCGGCGCGAACTGGACGAGGACCGGCTTTTTGAGGATCGTGCGCAGGATGCGCGGGATCGTGCTCGGCGACCTCGAGTCCGAGACCGGCGAGCTGTCCGCCGAGGAGCCTGTAAGCGATCTGGACGTCGCTTACGGCGCGCTGGAGGCGACCGTCGTCGAGCCCGACGAGGTGCCCCTCGCGATCGATGAGCTGCCGCTGGTGGCTTTGCTCGGCTGCTACGCCGAGGGCGAGACGGTCGTGCGCGGCGCCGAGGAGTTGCGCGTCAAGGAGTCCGATCGCATCACCGATGTCGTCGAGGGCCTGCGCGGCCTCGGCGCCGACATCGAGGCCACCGAGGACGGCTTTGCCGTGCGCGGCACCGGCGGCCTGCGCGGCGGTGTGTTCGACGCCCACGACGATCACCGCATGGCGATGGTCGGAGCCGTCGCGGGCCTCGCCTCGCGGGAGGGCGTCGAGGTGGTCGGGATCGAGGCCGCCGCGATCTCTTACCCAGAGTTCGTCGAGGACATCGCGAGGCTGTCCTCGTGAGGGCTCCGCCGGCGAGGCTGTCCCCGTGAGGTCCTTGCCAGGCGAGGCCGGGCCGCCTGGTCAAGGCGGCGTGCGGGGCCGATGGTCGTAGCGATCGACGGTCCCGCCGGCTCCGGTAAGTCGACCGTCGCGCGCGCGCTGGCACTCCGGCTCGGCTTCGCTTATCTGGACAGCGGCGCCATGTATCGCTGTGTCGGCCTGCTCTCGCTGGAGTCGCCCGCCGCCGAGCCGGCCGCGCTCGCCAGGGCGGCCATGATCGAGCTTCAAGGCGCCCCAATTGCCAGTGGCGATCACGACGCGGACGGGGCGAGGCCCTCGTCAGAGATCCTGCTCGACGGCCGCGACGTGACCGCCGAGATCAGGGCTCCTGAGGTCTCAGAGGCGGCCTCGCGGATCGCCACCGACAAGGGCGTGCGTGAGGCGCTGGTCGCCAAGCAGCGCTCGCTGATTGGCCGAGGCGACTGGGTCGCGGAGGGGCGCGACGTCGGCACCGTCGTCGCGCCCGACGCCGAGCTGAAGGTCTTCTTGGACGCCGACCCCCGCGAGCGGGCTCGCCGGCGCGCCCGCGAGTTGGGCGCCGACGCCGATGCGGTGCTCGCCGAGCAGACCCTCCGCGACGAGCGCGACACCACGCGCGCGCACAGCCCGCTCAGGCCGGCGCCTGGCGCGGTCCAGCTCGACACGACCGGGTTAGGCGTTGACGAAGTCGTCGATCGAATCGCCGGACTGGCGCGCGCGCGCGCCAGCCGGTCGAGCGCCTGATCCACGCCCGCGGTCCGGGCCGTGGGCCCCAGCCGGGCATACTGGCCTGATGTTGAAGGTCGCGATCGTCGGCTATCCGAACGTCGGCAAGTCCTCTTTGATCAACCGCTTGACGGGCAGCCGTGAGGCGGTCGTGCACGAGCGCCCGGGGGTCACGCGCGACCGCAAGGACTTCGAGTGCGACTGGAACGGCCGCGGCTTTCAGCTGATCGACACCGGCGGCGTCGACTTCGCCGACGAGGATCCGTTGGCGGGCTCGATCAGAGACCAGGCCCGGGCCGGCCTCGCCGACGCCCAACTGGCGGTGCTCGTCGTCGACGCCAAAGCCGGCGTCAGGCCCGGCGACGAGGACATGGCCGAGCTGTTGCGGCGCTCGCCCGTGCCCGTGCTCGTCGCCGCCAACAAGTGCGACGGCCCGCGCGATATCCCTCTCGCCGCCGAGTTCCACAAGCTCGGCCTGGGCGAGCCCGTGCCCGTGTCCGCCGCCCAGGGTCTCGGCACCGGCGACCTGTTGGACCTGATCGTAAAGACGCTGAACGAATCCCATCCGCCGTCCGAGGACTCCGAGCCCGATAAGGCGCCGGCCAGGTTGGCGATCATCGGGCGCCCGAACGTCGGCAAGTCTTCGCTCCTGAACAAGTTCATCGGCGAAGACCGCACGATCGTCTCGGACGTGGCCGGCACCACGCGCGACGCGATCGACACGCGGCTTGTCGTTGACGGCAACGAGCTGATCCTCGTCGACACGGCCGGCATCAGACGGTCCTCGAAGGTCTCGGACTCGGTCGAGTACTACACCTCTTTGCGCTCTGAGCGCGCCGCCGAGCGCGCCGACGTGGCGCTCGTCGTCTGCGACGCCCGCGACGGCGTCACCTCTCAGGATCTGCGCATCGCCGAGCTGGCGATGAGGACCGGCTGCGCGACCGCTTTGGTGCTCAACAAGTGGGACCTTTACGAAGGCGACGAGGCCGCGCTGGCGCACGAGCGCGCCCACGTCGCGACCAAGTTGAGGCTGCGCCCGCGCGTGCTCACGGCCAGCGCCAAGACCGGCCGCAACGTCGGTCGTCTGTTGACAGAGGCTCTGGCGCTCGCCGACCGCATGTCTGGGCGCATTCCGACGCCCGAGCTGAACCGTTTCCTGGCGGAGGCGATCCAGGCTCGGCAGCCGCCCGTCGGCACGCGTCGCGGATCGTCTAACCAGCGCTTGAAGCTGCTCTACATGGCCCAGATCGGCGAGCGCCCGCCGCGCTTCGCGATCCAGGTCAACTCGCGGCGACGCGTGACCAGGGACTACGCCTACTTCCTCGAGAACCGCCTTCGCGCGCGTTACGCGATGGACGGGATTCCCCTGATCATCGACTTCGTCGAGCGCGGCCAGCGCGGCCGCGAGGGCGGGCGCGGGCGCCGGGCCGCCGCGAAGCGCTGAAGCCGCGACCGATCGCGAAGCGAGTCCACAAACGGGCCGTACGCGCGCGCGCGTACGGCGCTTACGAGAGGAGTCTGTCGAGGACTTGGGCGCCAAACGGAGACGTGGATAGACTCTGCCGGCCTTTGTAGACCTTCAGCGACGAAACCCGGAGCAGACGCCACCAATGAGCGACCACGCAGACAACGAGTTCCTATTCACGTCCGAGTCCGTCACCGAGGGACATCCGGACAAGATCGCTGATCAGATCTCGGACGGCGTCCTGGACGCTGTCCTGGCGAAGGACCCTTACGGGCGGGTGGCCTGCGAGACGCTCGTCAACACCGGCTTGATCGTCGTGTCGGGTGAGATCTCGACCGACACGAACATCGACATCCAGGAGATCGCGCGCGAGACCGTGCGCAAAATCGGTTACGACGACGCCGGCTACGGCTTCGACTGCGACACGTGCGCGGTCATTAGCGCGATCGACAAACAGTCTCCGGACATCGCCCAGGGGGTGGACGCCGCCTACGAGAGCAGGCACGACCCGGCCGACGAGGACGAGCTGGACGTCGCCGGCGCGGGCGACCAGGGGATGATGTTCGGCTACGCGACCCGCGAGACCGACGAGCTGATGCCGTTGCCGATCGCGCTCGCCCACAAGCTGGCCAAGCGCCTGGCGGAGGTCCGCAAGGGCGAGGTCATCCCGTACCTGAGGCCCGACGGCAAGACCCAGGTCACGGTTCGCTATCTCGACGGCAAGCCGGTCGAGATCGAAAAGGTCCTGATCTCGACGCAGCACGCCCACGGTCTCGACGCCGACAGCCTGATCAAGCCCGACCTGCTCGACCACGTGCTCAGACCGGTGCTGCCAGCCGAGCTGTATGACGAGCAGAAGCTGGCCCGCAACTTCTTGGTCAACCCGACCGGCAAATTCGTGATCGGCGGGCCGATGGGCGACTGCGGCCTGACCGGCCGCAAGATCATCGTCGACACCTACGGCGGCATGGCCCGGCACGGCGGCGGCGCGTTCTCGGGCAAGGACCCGTCCAAGGTCGACCGTTCGGCCGCGTACGCGGCCAGGTGGGTCGCCAAGAACATCGTCGCCGCGGGCCTCGCCGACCGGGCGGAGGTCCAGGTCGCGTACGCGATCGGCGTCGCCCATCCGGTTTCTGTGATGGTCGAGACTTTCGGCACCGAGCAGATCGGCCGCGCTCAGATCGCAAAGGCGGTCGACGAGGTATTCGACCTGCGGCCGGGCTCGTTCCGGGAGGAGCTGAAACTGCACAGGCCGATCTACCAGAAGACCGCCGCGTACGGCCATTTCGGGCGCGAGGATCACGACTTCACGTGGGAGCGCACCGACAAGATCGACGCGCTGAGGGCCGCCGCCGGGCTCTGATTGCCGGGGCGTCGCGTTCCGGGCCAGTCGCCGGCTGGGCGGTCGCGGTCCTGGGTTCCAGGCCCTACCGCCGGGCGCTGACCTAGTCTCGGGGGTCCATGTCCAGCATCGCCTTGGTCGAGCCGATGACGAGCGCCCGCGCGTTGCGCGGGCCGTTCGACTATCGCCTGCCCGAGGAGCTGCGCGGCGGTGTGGTCGGCGTCGGCTCGATGCTCGTCGTGCCCTTCGCCAGGCGCCAGGTGCTCGGGGTCGTCGTCGGCTTGGCCGAGCGCAGCGAGATCGACGAGCGCAAGCTGCTCGCGCCGGTACGCGCCCTCGACGAAGGTCCGCCCGCGCTGCCGATCGAGCTGGTCGACCTGGCCAAGTGGATCGCCGCCGAATACTGCTCGACGATCTCGAGGGCCCTGACGCTCGTCCTGCCGCCCGGCGCCTCGCGGCGCCTGTCGGGGCGCCGGCGCGCGCCCGCGCGAGTGCGTACCCAGCATCTGCCGGTCGGCGCCACCCGGCCCGAGCCGCCGCCGCTGACCCGGGCCCAGGAGGGTGCGCTCGCCGCGCTCGGCGAGACGCTCGCGGGGCGTCGCTTCGAGCGGCGCCTGCTGCAGGGTGTCACCGGCTCGGGCAAGACCGAGGTCTACCTGCGGGCCGCCGCCCAAACACTGGATCAGGGCCGCGGCGCGATCGTGCTCGTGCCAGAGATAGCCCTCACTCCACAGATCGTGACCCGCTTTCAGGAGCGCTTCGGCGAGACCGTGGCCGTCCTGCACTCCAAGCTGCGTCCGGCCGAGCGCTACGAGGAATGGCAACGTCTGCGGACCGGACGCGCGCGCGTGTGCGTCGGTCCGCGTTCGGCCGTGTTCGCTCCGATCGAACGCCTCGGTCTGATCGTCGTCGACGAGGAGCACGACGCCTCTTACAAGCACGAAGGCGACCCTCGTTACGACGCCCGCGACGTGGCCGAGCACCGCGCCCGCACCAATGGCGCCCTGCTTCTGCTGGGCAGCGCCACGCCGCGCCCGGAGAGCGCGCACGGAGCGGCCGTCGCCGGGGCGCTCCTGAGGCTGCCCGAGCGCGTGGACGGGCGGGCGCTGCCCAACGTCGAGGTGCTCGACATGCGGGGTTACGAGAGCGCCGGCCTGCACCCGGAGACGGCCCGGGCGCTCGCCGACGTGCGCGCGAGCGCAGGCAAGGCGATCGTCCTGCTCAACCGGCGCGGCTGGTCGAACTTCTTGTCCTGCCGCACGTGCGGCGAGGTGTGGAGCTGCCCGGACTGCGACGTGGCCCTGGTCCTGCACAACGCGGGCGGCTACCTGGCCTGTCACCACTGCGGCCATCGCGAGCCGGTTCCCGAGCGTTGCAAGGAGTGCGACTCGGTCTCGGTCGCGCGCCACGGCGCCGGCACCGAGCGTGTCCAGCACGACCTCCAGGCCGCGCTCGGCGGCGGCGATACGCGCTTCCCGGTCTTGCGCCTCGACGCCGACACGGTCGCGGGGGAGGGGGGCAGCGCCCGCCTGTTGCACCGCTTCCAGAAGGCCCCGGCCGGCGTCCTGATCGGCACCCAGATGGTCGCCAAGGGCCACGACTTCCCGGGGGTCACGCTCGGGGTCGTGCTCGACGCCGACGCGACCCTCCGCTTCCCGGACTTCCGGGCCGAGGAGCGCACGTTCGCCTTGATCGCCCAGCTCGCGGGGCGCATCGGCCGCGGCTCGGACGGTCGCGTACTGGTCCAGACGATCGCGCCCGACGCCCGGGCGATCGCGTATGCGTCTGGCCACGACAGCGACGGCTTCCTCGCCGGCGAGCTGGCGCGGCGTGAGGCGCTCTCATACCCGCCCTTCTCGCACCTGATCCGGATCGTGTGCGCCGCCGAGGAGGCTCCTTCCGCGCGCGGGGCCGCGGAGGCGATCGGCAAAGAACTGCGGGCTTCGCTGGTCGGTTCCCACGTGCGAGCCGGCCGAAACGGGGATGTTGGCCGCTCGGCGATCGGCCAACACCGTCCAGCGTCCGTCCTCGGTCCGGCGGCTCTTTTTCGCTTGCGCGGCCAGGAGCGCCAGATGATCCTCGTCAAGGCGTCCGAGCGCCGGCCGGCCGTGCGCGCCGTCGGCGAGACGCTGAAACGGGTTAGCGGCGACCGGGCTCACCGTGGCGTCAGCTTCAGCGTCGACGTCGATCCGCAGTAGCCCCGGATGTGGCTCTAGAATCGGGCCACATGGCCGTAGACGAGCAAGATCAAGAGGATGTCCGCGAGGACGACGCGACCCACGTCGAGGCGCTCGACCCAGAGGCGCGCGCCCGCCGCGACGCCGCGCTCGCGGCGGTCCGTAAGCTCGGCGATCCGGTCCTGCGTGCCAAGGCCGTGCCGGTCGAGCGCTTCGACGATGCGCTGCGCTTGGAGACCGAGCGCATGGGCGAGCTGATGACCGACGCGCTTGGGATCGGCCTGGCCGCGACCCAGGTCGGCGTCATGCATCGGGTGCTCGTCTACAGGGCCTATGCCGATGACCCGATAACCGCCCTCGTGAACCCCGAGCTGGAGTGGGTCAGCGAGGAGCTGGAGGCCAGCGGCGAGGGCTGTCTCAGCCTGCCCGGAGTCCACGTCGAGGTGGAGCGCCCGGCCAAGGTCAAGGTCCGCGCCAAGGGGATCGACGGCCTGGATGTCGAGATCGACGCCGAGGGCCTGGAGGCACGCGTCATCCAGCACGAGATCGATCACCTCGACGGCGTCCTCATCCTCGACCGCATCTCACGCGAGGCCCGCCGCGACGCGATGAGGGCCCTGCGCGAGGCCCGCGAAGAGGGCCAGTCGGTCGAGCGTCAGCCCGCCGAGCGCCAGGCGGCCGAGCGGCAACCCGCTTGACCGCTCGGCGCGGTGTCCTTTGCGGGAGCGGAGGCCGAGAAGTGTCTTCTTTTTCTACTCAATACGATAGTATATACTTTTTGTATATACATAAGTAGTTTTGAGAAAATATAGGACACTTTCCTAGGCTGCGACTGTGAGCATCGTCTTCATCGGCACGTCTGACTTCGCCGCCGCCGTCCTGGCGCGGCTCGCCGGCGGCGCGCACCGGCCGGCGCTCGTCATCACTCGGCCCGATCGCCCGCGCGGGCGCGGCCGGCGCCTCGCGTCCCCACCGGTCGCCGACCTCGCCAACGAGTTGGGCATTCCCGTCGAGCAGCCCTCCAACGTTAACGAACCGGCCGCCCTTGACTCGATCGCTTGGGCTGGGGTCGGGCCCGGAACGGAGCGGGTCGGGGCCACGCGGGATGGGGTAGAGGACGACGCGGCCCGGAGTGGCCGGGCCCGCCAGACGGTCGTCGTGTGCGCGTTCGGCGCGCTCATCAAGGAGCCTTTGCTGTCAGACCACGACCTCCTCAACATCCACCCGTCGCTCTTGCCGCGCTGGCGCGGAGCCGCCCCGGTCGAGCGCGCGATCATGGCCGGCGATTCACAGACAGGCGTCTCGATCATGCGCTTGACGGCCGGCCTCGACAGCGGGCCCGTCTGCATGGCCGCGGCCGAGCCGATCGCGCCCGAGGACACCTATGGCACGCTCGCACCGCGCCTCGCCGCGCTCGGCGGGGATTTGCTCGTGTGCGTACTCGACCTCACCGCGCGGGGCCGAGCGCCGGCGTTCGAGGATCAGGACGAGACCGGCGCCACCTATGCCGAGAAGATCGGGCCCCCTGACCGTTTGCTCGACCCGAGCGTCCCGGCCGTCCGGCTGGAGCGCGTGGTCAGGGCGCTACATCCGCACATCGGCGCGCGCCTGGAGTTCGCCGACGGCGCGTTCCTTGGCGTCCACTCATGCGCCGTCTTGTCCGCCGGGGATCTCGCTGCCGGCGCGACGGCGGCGCAGGCGAGCGGCGCGAGCGTGCCAGGGTCCGCCGACCGGCCCGGGAGCGCCGAAGCGCCGGTGGAGCCCGGCGCGCTCCTCGCGCGCGAGGGCCGGCTGCTGTACGGGACCGCTGACGGCGTGCTCGAGCTGCTGGTCGTGCAGCCTCCCGGCGGCCGAGCCATGGATGCGGCCTCGTTCCTGCGCGGGCACGGACTGCCGGCCGGCCGATGACGCGTTCCCCCGCGGCCGGCGCCCGCGCGCGTGTGGCACCCGCCAGGGCTTGCGCGTACGCGGTGCTCAGACGGGTTTTCGAGCAGAACGCTTATGCCGACTACGCCCTCAGGGCCGAGGCCAAGGACCTCGACGGCCGTGACCGGGCCCTCGCCATGCGTCTTTCTTACGGCGCGATCCAGCGCAAGGGCGCCCTCGACCACCTCATCGGCCGCTTCGCCGAGCGTCCCGCCGAGCGCATCGACCCTCCGCTGCTGGCCGCGCTGCGGCTCGGCTGCTACGAGCTGTCCTACCTGGACGGCGCGCCCTCCTACGCGGTCGTCAGCGACGCCGTCGACTTGGCCAAGACCGAAGCCAGGGCCGGGCACGGCCTCGTCAACGCGGTCCTCCGCCGCTGTACCCGCGAAGGGTCCGGCCTGCTCGCAAGCCTCACCGACCAGACGCCCGACCAGGCCGCGATCGCACACTCCCACCCAAATTGGCTCGCCGAACTCTGGTGGCGCGAGCTTGGCGCCGCCGAGGCCCGCTCCCTGATGGCGGCCGACAACGAACCCAGCGAGTTTGCGATCCGCTCGAACACGCTTGTCACGGACGCTTCCAGTCTCTCCCAAAACCTCGCCGCTGCCGGGGTCCCCGTCCGTCTCGACCCCGAGATCCCAGAGGCCTTGATTCTCGACGGCCCGTTCGACGTCCTCGCCTCACAGCTCTGGCGTGACGGCGCCTTCGTGGCGCAGTCACGCGCAGCGATGCTCGTCGCCCGCGCGCTCGGCCCTCAGCCCAACGAGACCGTCCTCGACCTGTGCGCCGCGCCCGGTAACAAGACCACGCACCTCGCGGCCCTTATGGCCGGCCGGGGCAAGATCGTCGCGGTCGAGCGCGACCGCCGCCGCGCCGGCTCGCTCTCGCGTACAGCCCTTCGGCTCAAAGCTTCCAACGTCCACGTCGATTTGGCCGACGCCGCCGCCTCCAGGCCCGAGGGGCCCGTCTTCGACAAGGTCCTCGTCGACCCGCCCTGCTCCGGCCTCGGCACCCTCCAGGCCAGGCCCGACCTGCGCTGGCGCGCCTCGCCCGAGCGCATCGCCGAGCTACAGCCCATCCAGGCCGCGATCCTCCACGCCGGTGCGCAAGCGCTCCGTCCGGGAGGCGTGCTGGTCTACTCTACGTGCACGATCTCCCAAGCCGAGAACGACCACCAGATCGCAACCTTCCTGGACCGCCACCCGTCCTTCGCGCTCGACGACCTCGCCGCCGAGTTGCCCGCCCTGCGCAACCCCTCTCCAGGGGCGCCTAAGACCGTGCTCACCCTGCCCCACCGCGACCGCACCGCCGGCTTCTTCATAGCCCGGCTCCGCAAGAGCGCATAAGGGTCCGTTGGCCGGCATGGCCCAAGAGCCGCAGACCCCCGCCAAGCCCTCAACCGAGCTTGGCCCGCGCTGCCCCGGCTGCGGCGAGCCGTGGCTGCGCCCCACCAACCTCCCCGGCCGCTACCGCTGCGTCTACTGCCTGCGCCGTTTCGAGCTGACGTCCGTCTGCCCCAACTGCGGCGAGCACTCCACAATCGTTCGCATGTCCTCGACGGCCATTCTCAAGTGCAATAACTGCGGCGACTCGATGCTGCAGGCGATATGAACACGTATGGCGGCGCTGGATCTGCGTCCTCCCTCGCTCATGTGCAGGAGCACACTACGCTCGGTGCGTCCTTGCCCAGCTTGCCCTACGTGTCCATATCGAGCGTAGGGTGATGAAGAGGAGCACGAGATGAGCGGGAGCAAGCTGAAGGGCGGCGTCCACGTGGCGCCGTCGATCTTGTCGGCCGACTTCTCGCGGCTGCGTGAGCAGGTCGGCGAGGTCTTGGACGCGGGCGCCAAGGTGATCCACGTGGATGTCATGGACGGCCACTTCGTGCCGCCGATCACGGTCGGTCCGCTGGTCGTCGAGGCGCTGCGCGAACAGGCCCACGACGCTGGGGCGATCCTCGACGTACACCTCATGATCGAGCGCCCCGAGCGCCACGTCTCCGAGTTCGTCGTCGCCGGCGCCGACTCGATCACCTTTCACGCCGAGGCCACCCCGCATGTGGCCTATACCGCCGACCTGCTTTGCCAGGCGGGAGTCGGAGTCGGCGTCGCGATCAACCCCGCCACCGCCGTCGGCGCCCTCGCCGAGATCGCCGCTTCGATCGACCTTGCCCTCTGTATGACCGTCAACCCCGGCTGGGGCGGCCAGCAGTTCATAGATCACTCGCCCGACAAGATCGCTCGCGTCCGGGCGATCGTCGGCCCTGAGGTCGCCGTCGAGGTCGACGGTGGCATCGATCCCCAGACCGGGCCTCTCTGCGCGCGCGCGGGCGCCAACGTGTTCGTCGCCGGCTCGGCGATCTTTGGCCGCGAGGATCCGGGCACGGCCTACAAGGCGCTTGCGGAGGCGGTCGGGGCCGGCTGAGCCGGCGACCCCCGCCGATACAGCAACCAAAGCAGCCCCGCCAAGAGGCCCGCGGCGCCGAAGTAGCCGATCTCGGTACGCAACAGTTCTTCGGAGACGATCGGCGCGAACATCCAGGCCACGAACACGATCGCCGCGACGATCCAGCAGAGCGCCGCGCGCTGGGCCTGGTCACGCGCGAGGGCGGCCTGGTTCAGCGCGCCCGATGTTAGGTGCATGCCCATGCCAAGGCCGATCAGGGCCAAACCGAACCTGTTGTATTCGTAATGTTGGCCGAACAGGTGGTCCATCACGTAAGGGCCGACGGCCAACAAGCCGAGGGCGACCGCGCCCGCGAACACGGCGATCGCGAGGATCGTGACCTTGATCGCCTTGGCGAACGCGTCGTGCCCGGCGGTGGCCTCCAGGCCCGTCAGGTGCGGCAGCAGTGAGGTCTGGATCGCCTGGAAGAGCTGTAGCGGCGCCCGGGCGATCAGGAGCACGTTGAAGACGATCCCGGCCAAGGCCTTGTCGAGGGAGGTCGCGTCGACCGTCAGGACCGCCGCGTTCAGGAGGGTCTGCTCGGCGAGCATCACGCCGGAGACGGCGAACGCGAAGCGCGAACCGCGCTTCAAAGACAGCTCGTCGGCCACGACCGCCTCCTCGACGCCCTCCGTGCCTGGACCGGCCAGCGCGGCGTCCAACTCCTCGATCTCGGGCGCCCCCCTGTGTTCTGAGGAGCGCCGCGCGAACGCGGCGGGGACGACGATCAAGGACACGAACGGCGCGGCGACGATGCCGACCGCGACCGCGGTCTGGCCGTGGGTGATGCCCAGGGCGGCCGCCAACGCGAAGCAGAGCCGCGAGAACGATTCCAGCAGGACGAGGCCGCCGAACAGGGCGAAGTACTGGTGCCCGGCCAGCCAGCCTCTGGCGAAATAGCTGGCCGCGTATGCGAGCGTGCCGAGCACGAGCACGTAATACAGGGCTTGATAGCCGTCGAACACGTTCGCGACGAGGTCTTCTTTGAAGGCCAACGCGGCGATCAGGAAGGCGATCGCGAAGCCCGCTTGGATCGCGATCGGGACCTTCACGGAATGCTCCGCGTGGCCCAACGCCCGGCGCTCGGCGATCGTGCGCGACAAGAGCTGTTCGATCGGCCTGTAAATGACCGAGATGATCACGAACATGACCGACCACAAGACGTCGACCCGCTTGGCTGCTTCTTCGCCGAGGACGTGGCTCGCGATCGAGAAGTAAGCGAACGTCAGGATGCCGGTCGCGGCGATCCCGATCGACAAAATCCGGGCGCCGCTGCCGTAGCCAGAGTGACGCTGAGCGGCGCGATGCTGCGTCCTCGGTCGCTCATGTGCAGAGCACACTTCGCTCCCTGCGTCCTTGCCTCGCTTGCTCATCGTCACTCTGGCGGGCGTCGCAATGCCCAGAAGGTCAGAGCCGGACCAGCAGCATCGTCCAGGGGAACGGCGATCTGACCTCGGCGACGCGACCGTAGTTGGAGAGCAGCTTCACGAACGAGCGCTTCGACCAGTGGTTGAGGTGGCCGGGGGTATTGCCGAGGTCAGACCAGTAGGCCCCGCGTGCCATGTTCAAGGCCCGCCACAACGGCTCTCTGGGTACCGACACGAGCAGGTGCCGCTGGGCGCATCTGGCCATCTCAGCCAAGGTGTGGACCGGGTCGGGGACGTGCTCCAGGACCTCGATCGCGCTCGCAAGGTCGAACTCGTTATCCGCGAATGGCAGGTCCTCGGCCTTCATGACCTTGTATTCGAGATTCGGCGCCGTATGTTTGGCCCAGCCGGCCTGGATCGACTCCTCTTCGAGATCGATCCCGACGACGCGCCGGTCTTCGCCAAGGCGTTTCGCCCACTCGTGCACGAGCACGCCCTCGCCGCAGCCGACATCCAGGAGCGACTCCGGGCCGGCCAGCTCGAGCAGCCCGTCGAGGGCTTGCTCGAAGCCGGACATCATGCGCTTCACGAAAGGGTTCGTCGAGCCGTACTTGTCGTAGGTGTTGCCGGTGACGATCCCCTCCTCGGAGACCGTCACCCCGCCGCCGCCGGCGGCGCTCACGTCGCGGCGCCGTTCATACTTCGACCGCCTCACGCGCGCGCGCGGCCGCCTCGCCAGAGGGTTCCGTTGCACCGGGACCGCCAGGCTTGCCCGAAGTCCCGCCGGAGGCCTGGCCGGAGGCGTTGGCTTCGTAATGGGAGGGCGGAACCCCGAGTTGCAGCTCGATGCGACGGACCCGCTCGTAGGTCCGCTGGGTCATGACGCGCTGGGCGGCCAAGAGGTCGCCGATCACGCCGAGCGCCCAGAGCACGACCGCGGCGATGAAGAGGACCGCGCCGAGGATCAAAGACTGGACGTGGCCCTTGCCGTTGCCTTCGGCGTAGGCGACCGCGAAGCGGATCCAGACGCCGACCGCCCCGAGGCCGATGATCAGGGCAAGGGTCCAGAAGACCCGCAAGGGCTCATACTGGGCGTAGATCCTGAAGATCGAGACGGCGTTGCGCCGGACGTAGGCCGACATCGACGGGAACAGCCGGGACTCTCTGGTCTTGGGGTTGGTCTGGACGGGGACGTGGTCGACGGCGACGAGCAGCTTGCCGGCCTGGATGATCGTCTCCAAGGTGTAGGTGAAACGGGAGACGACCATCATCTGGATCGCGGCCTCGCGGTTGTAGGCCCTGAAGCCGGAGGTCGTGTCAGGCACGGAAGTCGAGGAGGCCTGCCTGACGACCCACGAGCCGAGGCGCTGGAGGAGCTTCTTGAGGGCTGAGAAGTGCTCGATCCCAGTGACCTCGCGGTCGCCGATGACCATGTCGGCCGTGCCCGCGACGATCGGCGCGACGAGCTTGGCGATGTCGGGGCCCGAGTACTGGTTGTCGGCGTCGGTGTTGACGATCACGTCGGCGCCGAGCTTCAAAGCCGTGTCGATGCCGGCCTGAAAGCCGGTCGCCAAACCCTTGTTGTTGGTCAGCCTGACGAGATGGTCGACGCCATGCGCGCGCGCGACCTCGACCGTCGCGTCGGTCGAGCCGTCGTCGATGACGAGCCACTCGACGGACTCGAAGCCGGCCACCTCACGCGGCAGGTCGCCGAGCGTCGCCGGCAACTGGTCGGCCTCATTGAAACAGGGGATCTGGATGATGAGCTTCATGGGTTGGTGATGCGCTTCAAGCCTGCCCGCAAGGATAGGCTCTGGGGTCGATGGCCAGCGCGACCCTCTCACAGCCGCGTCCGGATTCGGCGCCACGGGGGCGCCTGCGAACGATGGGGCTCTCGAAATGGGAGCTGATCGGCCTCGCGGCGCTGTGTGGGCTGGCCCTGTTCGGATATCTGGCGTATCCGACTTATCCGACGTACGACTCGTTTTACGCGCTGCTTTGGGGCCGGGACGTCTTGCACCTACATTTGCCGGACTTCAAGGTCTATAGGGGCCCGACAGAGCACCCGTTGGCGATTGGGTTTGGCTTTCTGTGCGCGCTGTTCGGTCAGAGCGGGGCGCGGCTGGTGGTCTTGGGCTCGGTTGGCTCGTTCGTGGCGGTCGTGGCGGGCTCTTACAGGCTGGGCAAGGCCTGTTTCGGTCCGGTCGTCGGCCTGGTCGCGGCGTTGCTCGTGCTGAGCAGGTTCTTCGTCGAGAATTTGGCCGCGCAGGGCTATCTCGACATCACTTATGTGGCGTTGATCGTGTGGGCGATCGTGTTCGAGGTCCGGCAGAGGCGTTGCGGCACACCAGTGTTCGTACTGCTCGCCGCGGCCGGCCTGTTGAGACCGGACGCCTGGGTGCTGAGCGGCGCTTACTGGCTGTGGTGCTGCTGGCCCAGCCGGGGCGGGAGCGGGACAGGTGGGGGCGGGATCGACAACGTGAAGCGTTTGCGTTATCTCGGTTTGGCCGTGCTGGCGCCGTTGGTCTGGGTCGGCGTGGACGCGGTCGTGACCGGCGATCCGTTGTATTCGGTGCATGCGACGAGCGAACTGGCCCAGGAACTGGAACGGACGAAGGGCTTGACCAGCGTGTTCGAGTCGATCTGGACGTTCGGCGAGCGGATCGACAAGGTGCCGGTGCTTTTGGGCGGCCTGATCGGCGTGCCGATCGCGATCTGGCTGGTGCCGCGAAGGGTGCTGGTGCCGCTCGTTGCGCTCGTCTTGTTGATCGGCACCTATGTGTTGGAGGGCGCGGGCGGGGCCTCGCTCGTCGACCGCTACCTGATGGGCGCTTCGATCGTGTTGTTGCTGTTCTGCGCCGTAACGGTCGGCGGCTGGGCGATGCTGAGGCCGGGCTCGACGTTGCGGCGCGTATGGATGGTCGGGGCTGGCGTGCTCGTCCTGTATGGAGGCCTGTCCGCGGCCAACACGCTCAATCTGTCGAATCTGCGCACGACCTTGGCCTACCACGAGGACTTCCACGAGGGCTTGGCCGCCGCGCTGAACAGCCCTCAGGTGAAGGCCGTCTTGAAGCGCTGCCCGTTGGTGTCGCTGCCCGACAACAAGCTGATCCCCGACGCCCGCTGGATTCTGGACAGCGTCGGCCAGCACGACATCGTCGCGCGCAGCCAGGCCCATTCCGACGCCGAGCGCGGCTCGAACGCGCTCGAAGATCGGCTCAAAGCGGGCTCGGTCGCGGTGTTCCCGCTGGGCAGCGCGATCTTCTTCGAGGCGATCGTCGACGTCGGCGACGACCCCAGGGTCGAGACGCCTAAGGCCGGCTACAAACGTATATATACGAGCCGGTATTACGCGGTCTATGACAACTGTTGAGGGCTCCCGGCGCGGCCCGTCGCCGGCCGCCGGATCGCCGGGGGTCGGCGGTTCCGGCGAGGAGCGATCCGCGAGCGTCCGGGAGGAGCTGAGCCGCCGCTGGGCGTGGGCGGGCCTGGCGGTCGTCTTGGCGGGCGGTTTGGGCCTGAGGTTGTGGGGGATCGGCCAGGGCCTGCCGTACGCGTACAACGCCGACGAGGCCGACCACTTCGTGGTGCACGCGGTCGAAATGTTCGCGAAAGCGACGCTGAACCCGCACTACTTCGCGAACCCGCCGGCGTATACGTACGTATTGCATTTCTTGTTCGCCGCCTGGTTCGGCGGCGGCGCGGCGGTGAAGCACGCCTTTGGGGCCGACCCGACCGAGGTGTACGTGCTCGCCAGGGCCGCGGCCGCGGCCCTGGGGACGATCGCGTTGTGGCTGCTGTACGCGACCGGCGCCAGGCTGTTCGGGCGCGGCGTGGGCCTGCTGGCGGCCGCGATCGAGGCGGTCGCGTTCTTGCCGGTCTTTTACAGCCACCTGGCGCTCAACGACGTGCCGACGCTGGCGCCGGCGACGCTTTCTTTGCTGGGCAGCGCCGGGGTCCTGAGGAGCGGCCGCCCGCGCGAATACGTGGTGGCGGGGGTCGGCTTGGGGTTGGCGTGCGCGAGCAAGTACACGGCCGGGATCGTGATTCTGCCGTTCGCGGCGGCCGTTGCGGCGCGCTACCTGGATGGCTCGGCCGAGCTGGGTTCCGCCAGGGCGGCCAAAAGGGCGCTTGGCGGGATCGCGCTCGCGGGGGTCTCGGCATTTGGGGCCTTCCTGGTAGCGAACCCGTACGCGGCGCTCGACTACGCCGACTTCCACGCCGAACTGATCCACCAGTCGACGCTCTCGGCCGAAGCTCAGGGCAAGCTGGGCGCCCCCAAAGGGGGAGGTTTTGGGTACTACCTGTGGACGCTGACGTGGGGTCTCGGCTGGGTGCCCGCGCTGGCGGCGCTGGGGGGCGCTCTCGGCGTTTGGTCGCGCCGAATGCGGGAGACACTCGCCTCCGGCGAGAATCCCCGTTTCGGCCAACGGTTCGGCTGGCTGCTCGTGCCGGCGCCCGTCGCTTACCTGTTCTTCATGGGCCTGCAGGGCCGCTACTTCGGGCGCTGGCTGCTGCCGATCTTCCCGGTCTTGTGCTTGCTGGCGGCGTTCTTTGGGGTGTCGCTGATCGGGCTCGCGCGGCGGCGGCTGGCGGGGGCGACGGGCGCGGCGCCGGGGCGCGCGGCGGCGTGGGGTGTGCCGCTGTTTGGGGCGCTCGTGGTGGGGGCCTTGCTGGCCCAGGGCCTGGTTTACAGCGTCCACTCCGGCAAAACGCTGGCAAGGGCCGACACCAGGAACATCGCGAGGGCTTGGATGGTCGCCAACATCAAGGCGGGCTCCAAGGTCGTGGTCGAGCCGATCGCGCCCGACGCGTGGGGGAGAAGGTGGCAGAAGTACCCGTCGCTGTGGTCCCACGTCTCGGCGACCGGCAAACTCGAACCGGCGTTCACCAAAGAAGTCGGGATCGAGGACTACGAGCGGACCTTGGCGCCGGCCTTGATCGGTTACTACGAGCGGGCCGGCTACTGCTGGGTCATCAGCGGCTCGACCGAGTCCGGCCGCGCTTACGCGGACCCGGATCAGGTGCCGTTGGCGATCGCTTATTACAGGGCCCTGTCCAGGGAGGGAAGGGTTGCCTTCGTAGCGGCGCCGTACGCGCGCGCGCGCACGGCGACGAAATTCAACTTCGACTGGAGCTTCGACTACTACCCGTTGGCCTATCGCCGGCCAGGTCCGACGATCACGGTCTACCGGCTGCGCGGCGGGCGCTGCGCGCGGTAGCTGGGAGGCCGCGGTCAGCCCCGAGGGCGGGGTGCTGGGCACCCATTCCCGGTCAGCCCCGCGGGCGGGGTTATCCTGGATGAACAGATGCCGACGCGGACAGACACCGACCGGGAGCACATGGCCAGGGCGATCGAGCTGGCGCGCAAGGGCGCCGGCGCGGTCAGGCCGAACCCGGTCGTCGGCGCGGTGATCGCGCGCGAGGGGATGGTCCTGGGCGAGGGCTACCACGAACGTTACGGCGGCGCGCACGCCGAGGTCAACGCGATCGAGGCTTGCGGCATGGCGGACCTGTCGGACGCCACGCTGTACGTGTCATTGGAGCCGTGCTGTCACGAGGGCAAGACGCCGCCGTGCACCGACGCGATCGTGCAGGCCGGGATCGGCAGGGTGGTCGTCGGCTCGGACGACCCGACCGAGAAGGCCGCCGGCCGGGGGCTCGGCATCCTGCGGGACGAGGGCGTCGAGGTCGTGCTCGCCGACGGCGAGCTGGCGACGACGGCGAGGCTGCTGAACCAGGCCTTCCGCAAGCACGCCCGGACGGGGCGGCCATGGGTTTTGTTCAAGTCGGCGATGACCCTCGACGGCAAGGTCGCGACGAGGACGGGCGATTCTCAGTGGATCAGCGGCGAGCAGAGCCGGGCTTTGGCGCACGAGTGGCGCGCGTCGGTCGACGCGGTCGTCGTCGGCATCGGCACCGCCCTGGCCGACGATCCCCGCCTGACGGCCAGGCCGGGCGGCCAGGACGACGAGACCGCTGTGCGCCAGCCAAGGCGCATCGTGTTCGACTCGCTCGCGAGGCTGTCGCCAAGCTCGCAGCTGGTCTCGGCCGCGCTGGAGATCCCTTTGACGGTGGTCGTTTCGAGGGCCGCCGCCAGAGCCGACACCGACGCCCTGGAGGCGGCCGGCGTGCAGGTGCTGTTGGCGACCGGCGAGAACGAGCCCGCCCGCGTCAGTTCGGCCCTGGATCAGCTCGGTGGGCAGGAGGTCGAGTCGGTGCTCTTGGAGGGCGGCCCGCACCTGGCCGGGGCCTTCCTGGACGCCGGCGAGATCGACGAACTGAGGCTCTTTTTGGCGCCGATGCTGTTGGGCGGCAGCGCCGCGCGCGACCCGTTGGAGGGCAAGGGCGTCGAGCAGATCTCGGAGGCTTTGAGGGCGTTGACCTGCGAGTGCGAGCGGGTCGGCGAGGACATCCTGATCAAGGCGAGACTCCGCGAGTGGTGATCGGATCGTGTTCACCGGCTTGATCGCGGATCTCGGCAGCGTCAGCGCGCTCGAGCAAGACGGCGAGGGCGGGGTGACGCTGCGTGTCGTCACACGACTGGCCGGCGAGATCGGTAAGGGCGACTCGGTGGCTGTCAACGGCGTCTGTTTGACCGCGACCGAGCTGACGGACGAGGGCTTTGGGGCGTTCGCGATGGCCGAGACGCTGCGCAGGTCCTCGCTAGGGGGCCTGGAGCCCGGGGCCCAGGTCAACCTGGAGCTGGCGCTGCGCGCCGGGGACCGGCTCGGCGGGCACATCGTGCAGGGCCACGTCGACGGGATGGGCACGGTCAGGGAGCTGGGCCGGGAGGGCGGCTCGCGTGTCCTGGTCATCGCGTGCGACCGGGCCGGCTCGGGCCGCTACCTGGTCGAGAAGGGCTCGATCGCTGTCGACGGCGTCAGTTTGACGGTCAGTCGGTTGGGCGACGTTACGTCGGGCGGCGACGCGGCTGGGGAGGGCGAGTTTGGCGAGGACAGGTTCGAGGTCTCGCTGATCCCCGAGACCTTGGCCCGCACGAATCTTGGAGAGCTGGCGGTCGGGGATCGGGTCAACCTGGAGTTCGACGTGCTCGCCAAGCACGTCGAGCGGTTGATGGCAGCACGACTGCAGGAGGTGGCCGCATGAAGAAGTCAGGTACGAAAATCGACCGGACGCGCGCGCGCGAATCGGGCTCGGCGGGAGATGTCGCGGCGGCGGACCCGGCGCATCCGAGCGAGTCCGACTCGGGAGTTGATGTCTCGGGGGTGGCTCCCGCACACGCGCGCGAGCCGATTGGCGGAGAGGGTCCTTTCGCCACGATCGAGGAGGCCCTCGAGGAGATCAGGGCCGGCCGGATGGTCGTGGTCTGCGACGACGAGAGCCGCGAGAACGAGGGCGACCTGACGTTGGCGGCCCAGTTCGCGACACCGGAGGCGATCAACTTCATGGCCAAGGAGGGGCGCGGCCTGATCTGTTTGTCGCTGACGGCTGAACGCTGCGATGAACTGGGCCTCGAGCTGATGGCGGCCAAGAACGAATCGTCGTTCGAGACCCCGTTCACGGTCTCGGTCGAGGCGCGCGAGGGCGTCACGACGGGCATTTCGGCGCACGACAGGGCGCGCACAATCCAGGTCGCGATCGATCCGCGGTCGCACCCCAAGGACCTCGTGCAGCCGGGCCACATCTTCCCGCTGAAGTCGAGGGCCGGCGGCGTGCTCGAGCGGGCCGGCCAGACCGAGGCCGCGGTCGACTTGGCGCGGCTGGCGGGCCTGAATCCGGCGGGCGTGATCTGCGAGGTGATGAACGACGACGGCACGATGGCAAGGGTCGGCGACCTGGCCGGTTACTGCGAGCGCCACGGCCTGAAGATGATCACGATCGCCGACCTGATCGCGTATCGGCGCCGCCACGACATGCTCGTCGAACGGGTCGCCGCCGCGCAGCTGCCGACGGCTTTCGGCGAGTTCGAGGTCGTCGGCTACCGGTCGTTGCTCGACGGCAAGCACCACGTGGCGCTCGTCAAGGGCGATGTCAACGGGCGCGAGGACGTGCTCGTGAGGGTGCATTCGGAGTGCCTGACGGGCGACGTGTTCCACTCGCTGCGCTGCGACTGCGGCGAGCAACTGGAGTCGGCTTTGGCGATGATCGAGGCCGAGGGGACCGGCGTCCTGCTGTACCTGGCCCAAGAGGGCCGCGGCATCGGGCTCCTGAACAAGCTCAAGGCATACAGGCTGCAGGAGGACGGCCTGGACACCGTCGAGGCGAACCTGCGCCTCGGCCTGCCCGCCGACCTGCGCGATTACGGCATCGGCGCGCAGATTCTCGCCGACCTCGGCCTCTCGTCGATCAAGATCTTGACCAACAACCCCAAGAAGATCAAGGGCCTGGAGGGCTACGGCCTGTCGGTGACCGCCCAGGTGCCGATCGAGCACGCGCCGAACCCGCACAACGAGGAGTACATGAGGACGAAGGTGCAGCGCATGGGTCACACGCTGCACCACCAGGGCCTGAACCTCGACGCCGAGATGTTGCAGGTCGAGCGTGAGCGCAAGGCCGCCGAGGAAGGCTTGGACTGGTGAGATTCGCGATCGCGATCGCGCGCTTCTATGAGGATCTGGCCGAGCGCCTGCTCGGGGGCGCGCGTGACGCCTTCGTGCAGGCCGGCCACGAGGTTGAGACGTTCGATGTGCCGGGCGCTTACGAGCTGCCGCTCGCGGCCGCTTACGCCGCGCGTAGCGGCCGATATGACGGCGTGGCCTGCCTGGGCGCGGTGATCAGAGGCGAGACCGACCACTACGACTTCGTCTGTAGCGAGGCCGCCAGAGGCATCATGGAGGTGCAGCTAAAGACCGGCGTTCCGTGCGCGTTCGGGGTGCTGACGTGCGACACGATGGAGCAGGCGCTGGCGCGTTCGGGTGGAGGAAAGCGCGACCAGGGTCGCCACGCCGCCGAGGCGGTGATGGCGCTGGCGATGCTGCGCGGCGAGCTGAGCGGCGGGCCGGCGGGGAGCGCGAAGGAGGCGCCCGGCGACAGCCGCGAGCAGGCGCGCGAGCCGGTCGGCTAAACTGCCGGGCGCTATGGCAAAGGTGTGTCACAGCTGCGGGAAGGGCCCAGCGTTCGGGCAGAGCCGCAGCCACTCGATGGTCGCGACCAAGCGCCGGTTCGATCCGAACCTGCAGAAGGTCAGGATCCTGGTCGGCAAGGCGCCGCGACGGGTCTACGTGTGCACACGCTGTCTGAAAGCCGGCAAGGTAACGAAGGCCCCTGTAGGAACGCTGGGCAACCCCCCCGCAAGCGAGGCCTGAGCCCCCCTGCGAGTCGCCCCCGGGGGGCCGGCTGGACGGCCCGCGCCGGCCATGGCTCCGGCGGACCTGATAAGACGTAGCGCAGTGAGCGATCCCAACCTGGTTCGTTTTCGCGCGGCTGTCGCGGGAGGGCTGGCGCATCTGGAGTCGCGCAGGCAGGAGGTCAACGACCTCAATGTGTTCCCTGTCGCCGACGGCGATACGGGCGACAACATGGCGTTGACGCTGCGCGCGGTCCTGGCTGAGCTGGACGAGCTGCTGGGAACCAACGGCGATCAGCGCACGATCGATGAGATCGGACGCGAGGAGATCGTGCAGTCGGTCGCAAGGGCCGCGCTGTTGGGCGCGCGGGGCAACTCGGGCGTGATCCTGTCGCAGCTGATCAGGGGCGCCGCCGAGGAGCTGGTCTCAAGGCCTGGCGAGCTGATCGACGCGACGCTGATCGGCGCCGCCTTGGCGAAAGCGGCCGACCGCGCGTATACCTCGGTACGCGAACCCGCGGAGGGCACGATCTTGACGGTCGCGCGCGAGATGGCCCACAAGATCATGACCGACGTCGCCCACAGCCCCGAGAACCCACGCTTGGGGCCGGCGACCGACCCTGAGATCCAGGACACCGCGATCGCAGACGCACTGGAACGGGCGGTGACGGCCGGCCAGGAGTCGGTCAAGCGCGGGCCGGAACTGCTGGCGGCCCTGCGCGAGGCGGGCGTAGTCGACGCCGGCGGCTACGGGCTGACGATCGTGTTCGCTGGCGTCGTGGCGGCCCTGCGCGGCGAGGAGGCGCCTGACCTGGAGCATTACGCGCCCGCGCAGATCACTCATCCAGAGCACGAGTCGAGCACTTACCGGTACTGCACGAACTTCGCCGTCACCGGCAGCGACCTGGTCCCGGGCGCGTTCATCGCGCCGCTGGAGGCCCTGGGCGACTCGGTGCTGGTCGTCGGCGACGCCAACACCCTGAAGGTGCACCTGCACACCGACGAGCCCGAGCGTGCGACCGCCGTGTTCGACCGGGCGGGTGAGGTGTCAAGACTGGATATCGCCGATATGCGTCTGCAGGTTGCCGAGCGCGAAGATCGCCTGAGCGGTTATGCCCAGAGCAACGGCTCGCTGAATGGAGCGGACATCGCGGAACCGGAGGTCGTGCGGGCGCGCTGCGGCGCGCTGGTCGTCGTCAGCGGCGAAGGTCTGGCCAAGATGTTCAGGGAGCTGGGCCTGCACACGATCGACGGCGGGCCGACGATGAATCCTTCCACCTATGAGCTGCTGGCCGCGATTCACGAGGTGCCGGCCGAGGAGGTGCTGGTCCTGCCGAGTAGCCCCAACGTCGTGATGGCCGCTGAGCGGGCCGCCGAGCTGTCGGACAAGCAGGTGCTGGTGGCGCCCGCCGTCGGCCAGCAGGCCGAGCTGGTGGCCGCGGTCGCCCTGGAGGGGGACCGCAGCGTCGAGCAGAACGCGGTGGCGCTGGCCGAGGCGCTCGCGCACGTCCGTACCGGGGCGGTCGCCGAGGCGGCGCGCGACGACGCCCAGGGCCGCTTCACGCGCGGCGAGGCGGTCGGCTTCGTCGGCGAGCAGATGATCGCGTGGGGCGAGCCGGAGGCGACCCTGGGCTCGGTGATCGAGGAGCTGGCCCGGGACGCGGAGCTGATCAGCTGCCTGGTCGGTGAGGGCGCGCCGCTGATGGCCGAGCGCGTCGAGATGTTGGTGGATGGCCTGGTCGAGCTGGAGCTGCGCGATGGGGGTCAGCCCGCGTACTGGTGGCTGCTGGCGGCTGAGTAGAGGCCGGCGGCCGGATAGCGGTGTGACGGCCACGAGGAGTCCTGCCGGTAGTGGCGACGCGCCTGGGTGAAGGGTGTGTTTGGGGTACGCGCTGGTGGGAGGTATATTTGTTTTTTGAAAGCTACCATAGTATTAGCAAATAGTACATACCATCGTAGTTTTCAAAAATAGTTAACACCTACCCGCCCTTTCACATGCCGTTCACAGGCCATTGCCGACGATCTATCGCGCGGCACTCGGAGATGACCGCCTAAGCAGGCATCATGGGAGCGATGGCGCGAGCCGCGACAGCAGTCCTGGATCGGTCGCCTGCGCAGCAAGACGCCGCGGCCCGCGACCGGCAGCCGCCGTGCGCCTTCGCCTCGGCGTCAAGGCTGACCAAGGCGCAGCTGCTGGCGGCTCCAGTGCGCTGGCCGCGGCCGTCGCGCTTGGCTGAGCCGCTCGACGTCCAGGCCGGCGGCAAGCTGGCGGAAGGGCTGAACACGCTGGGCCTGACGAGTGTCGGCGCCCTGCTCGAGCACCTGCCCAGAGAGGGTCGCGAGGCGTCCACGATCGGCGGGCTGCGCGAGCAAGAGCCGGCCACGATCACCGTCCAGGTGCGCTCGATTGCCGCCCGGCCGGTCAGACGGCGCGGGATGAAGCCGCTCGTGCAGGCCAAAGTGTTCGATCAGACCGGAACGATCGCCGTGACCTTCTTCAACCAGCCGTGGCTCGTGCAGCGCTACAAGCCGGGGACGACGGTCGTGCTGCACGGCAAGCTGACGCCGAGGGGCACGTTCAACGTCAGTCATCACGCGACCGGCCAGGACCTCCCGGCCGAGCGGGGCCAGGCGCCGGAGGCGGCCGGCGAGGTCGCGCACTATCCGGCGAGCGAGGGCGTCAGCTCGACCCAGATTTTCGCGCTCGTGCAGGGCTCGTGGGCGGCCCTGGCGGACGTGCCGGAGTCCTTGGACGTAAAGACCAGGATCGGCGAGAAGCTGCCGGACCGGGCGAGCGCGCTGGCCGCGATGCACGGGGCGCGAGACGCCGAGGAGCGCGAGCGGGGACGCCAGAGGCTCGCTTACGAGGAGCTGCTGCTGACCCAGCTCTCGTTCCTGCGCCGCCGGGCTCACCGCCGCGAAGAGGGACGTGCGCCGAAACTCGACGGCGAGGCCACCTTCTCGGCGCGCTGGCTCGGGCAGCTGCCGTTCGCGCTCACCTCAGACCAAAGCCGGGCGATCGAAGAGATCGGCCGAGACCTGGCGCGCGAGGAGGCGATGCAGCGATTGCTGCTCGGGGAGGTCGGCAGCGGCAAGACCGTCGTCGCGCTGTGGGCGATGCTGCGGGCTGTCGAGCACGGCCACCAGAGCGCGCTGATGGCGCCCACCGAGACCCTCGCCGAGCAGCACTTCGCGACGCTGCAGAGGCTGCTCGGCGGTGAGCAGGCGAACGTGACATGCGCGCTCTTGACGGGATCGACCCCGGCGCGCAGGCGGGCTGACACGCTCGGAAAGCTGGCCAGCGGGGAGCTGTCGTTGGTGGTCGGCACGCACGCCCTGATCGAGCCTGATGTTCAGTTCGCGGCCTTGGCGGTCGCGGTAATCGACGAGCAGCATCGCTTCGGCGTGCGCCAGCGGGCGGCGTTCGAGCGGTCGGGCGCACCGGCTGGACTCGCGGACGGGCAGGCTGGATCCGTGGGTGCGCCGACTGGCCCCGCGGATGGGTCGGCCAGGCCGGCCGTGGTGCACGTGCTGCACATGACGGCCACGCCGATCCCGAGGACGCTCGCGCTCGTGCGGTACGGCGATCTCGACACGACGATGCTGCGCGAGCTGCCGGCTGGCCGGCAGCCGATCGAGACGAAGATCGTCGCCGGCGGAGAGGCACGCGCGCGCGCGTACGAGCATCTGCGCGAAGAGCTGCGTGCAGGCCGGCAGGCCTACGTCGTCTGCCCGCTCATCAGCGACGGAGACGACGGGCCCGCGAGCGCGCCCGCGAGTGCGGCGAGCGAGACGGCGGGCGGCGAAGACCTACGCGCGGCCACGGCTGAGCTGGAGCGGTTGCGCGAAGGCGAGCTGAAAGACCATCGCCTGGTCCTCCTGCACGGGGCTATGAAGCCGGCCGAGAAGGCCCACGCGATGGCCCAGTTCGCGGCGGGCTTGGCGGACGTGCTCGTCGCGACGACGGTGATCGAGGTCGGCATCGACGTCGCCAACGCGACAACGATTTTGATCGAGAACGCCGAGCGGTTCGGGATCTCCCAACTGCACCAGCTGCGAGGCCGGGTCGGCCGCGGCGAGCATCGCTCGAGCTGTTTGCTCGCCACCTCCAATGCCGGCGCCGGTTCGGCGAGGCCGCGGGCGCTCGTCCAGCACTCCGACGGCTTCGAGCTGGCCGAGATCGATCTGAAGCTGCGCAACGAGGGCGAGCTGATCGGCGTCAGGCAGTCGGGCCTCAGCCAGCACCGCGTCGCACGGCTGCCCGAGGACCTGGCGCTGCTCGAACGGGCACGCGAGCGGGCGCTTTCGATCATGGCGGGCGACCCCAAACTAAGCGCCCCCGAGCACGTACTCCTTCAGGACGCGCTGCAACGGGCCTTCGGCGCCAAGGCCAGCCAGCCGATCCCGGGATGATTTTGGAGTCAGGGCGGGGACCCTCATGCTCAGGGTGATCGCCGGCGACTACGGCGGGCGCCGGCTGACGACGCCCAAGGGCGGGACGACAAGGCCGACCTCCGAGCGGGTACGCGAGGCGCTGTTCGCGATGCTCGGCGATCTGAACGGCGCCAAGGTGCTCGACCTGTTCGCGGGCAGCGGCGCGCTCGGCATCGAGGCGCTCTCCAGGAGCGCCCGCGAAGCCGTGTTCGTGGAGCGCGACGCGGGCGCGATCGCGGCGCTGAAGGCCAATCTGGGGGCGCTCGGGGTCGACGGCAAGCGGGCCGAGGTCCGGCGCGAGGACGCGCTCGGCGCGCTGGGCAGGGCGGCCGAGCTGAAAGAGACATACGATCTGGTTCTGATCGATCCTCCATACCGGCGCGCGCCCGAGTTCGGGCCGGCACTCGCGAAGGCGTTGCCGGCGCTGCTTGGCCCAAAGGCGCGCGTGGTTTTGGAGAGCGATCGGCGGGCGCCGCTACGGCTCGAACTGGCGCTCGCGAAAGAGCGCCGCTACGGAGACACCGAGATCAGTATCTATACGACCAAATGACCGCGAAGCTTCAAACGAACCGATGACCGAACGGCCCCTGATCGCGGTGTGCCCGGGCTCGTATGACCCGATAACGAACGGCCATCTCGACGTGATCGGACGCGCCGCGGCGATCTATGACGAGGTCGTGGTGGCGGTCGTCAACAGGTCGGTCCGCAAGGACAAGACGCTGTTCGGGATCGAGGAGCGGGTCGGCTTCATCGAGCGGGCGACGACCGGCCTGCAGAACGTGCGCGTCGAGCCGTTCAGCACCTTGGTCGTCGAGTTCGCGCGCAAGGTCGGCGCCAAGGCGATCGTCAAGGGCCTGCGCGCAATCTCAGACTTCGAGTACGAGCTGGAGATGCACCAGCTCAACCGCAGGCAGGATCCAGGGATCGAGTCGGTCTATCTGATGGCCAGCCCGCAATACAGCTTCCTGTCTTCCAGTGGCGTCAAGGAGTTGGCGATTTTCGGCGGCAAGATCGATGATCTGGTGCCGAACGACGTGGCCCGGCGCTTGCAGGAAGAGCTGCGCAGGTGACGAACTTGACTTGAAATCCGCCAGGCAAGGACGATGGCCGGTGCGCAGGCGCCGACCGGTCTGGCCATGGGGGCTACGCGAACGGAGATAGTGTTAACGGCGATGGACGTTCTGGTACTCATCGACAAGCTCGACGATCTCGTGCACAACGCCAAGCCGGTCCCCTTGACCGACCAGGTCAGGGTCGACAAGGAGGAGATCTACGACATCCTCGACCAGATGCGGGCCACGATCCCCGAGGAGATCAAGCAGGCCCGCTGGATCGTCAAGGAGCGTCAGGAGATGCTGGCCGAGGCCAAGAAGGAGGCCGAGCGCATCCTCAAGGAGGCGCGCGAGCGCCAGGACAACCTGATCGGCGAGGAGGAGGTCACCAAGCAGGCCGAGCGCGCCGCCGAGGACATCATCGAGGACGCCAGGGCCCGCGAGCGCGAGATCAGACTCGGCGCCGAGGACTACGCCGACGAGATCTTGAACACTTTGGAGGTCAACCTCTCGAAGTTCATCGCCGCCGTCCAGCGCGGCCGCGAGCGCCTGCAAGGCAAGGACGAGCCCGCCGAAGTTTCCTGATAGGACGCCGCTGAGCGGCGCCCTATTGAGCCACCCGGGCCCGCGAAACGCCTCGAAAGGCCCGTAAACGGGTAGGGTGCCCGCGTGAGTTCACAACCTGGCAACCGCCTCGCGGACCTGACCGCGTCGCTGCGCGCGAAGATCGCCGACCAGGCGTTCGAGGTCAAAGTGTTGCGCGAAGCCGGAATTCTCGGGCCGGTCAGACCCGACAAGGCCGTCAAGATGGCTTCCACGTTCATGCGCTGGGGCGCGTCGCCGGCGACGGGCGCCAAGATCGAGGCGATCCATTACCCGAACGAGACGGCCTTGACCGACGAGCGCGGATCGCTGACCTTCGAACAGGTCCATTTGCGTTCCAACGCGCTCGCGAACGCGCTTTCAGACGCTGGCATCCGGTGCGGCGACGGCGTCGGGATCATGTGCCGCAACCATCGCGGATTCGTCGAGACAACACTCGCGACCGCCAAGCTCGGGGCGAGCGCGCTGTATCTGAACACAGCCTTCGCCGGCCCGCAGCTCGCCGAGGTGACCAGACGGGAGGGGCCGAAGGCGATCATCTACGACCAAGAGTTCGCCGGCTTGCTGGAGGACATCGATCCGGACGTGATGAGGATCATCGGCTGGAGCGACGATGCTCCGGCCGCCGGCTCCGGCTCCGGCTCTGGCTCCGGAGCCGCCCCGGCCGCCGCCGCGGGCGAGCCGACGCTCGAGCGGCTGATCGCGAACGGCAGCGATCGCGATCTGGCTCCGCCGCCCGAGAAGCCGAAGTTTCGTGATCCTTACGTCCGGCACGACCGGGGCGCCGAAGGGCGCGCAGCGGTCTAACCCTGACGGTCTGTTTACGCTCGCCGCGATGATCGACAAGATCCCGTATCGGCGCCGCGAGCGGATGGTGATCGCCGCGCCTTTGTTTCATTCGTGGGGTCTTTTCCATTTCGCGGCGGTCGGCTTGCCGACGGCCACGACGATGGTCTTGCGTCGCCGCTTCGATCCCGAGGACACGCTGCGCGCGGTCCGCGACCACCACGCGCAGGTCCTGGTCGTGGTGCCGGTCATGATCCAGCGGATCTTGGCCCTGCCCGATGAGGTGCTCGCCAAGTACAGGTTGCCGTCGCTGCGGATCGTCTCCGCGTCGGGCTCGGCGCTGCCCGGCGATTTGGCGCTCAGCTGGATGGATCGCTTCGGCGAGAACCTCTACAACTTTTACGGCTCTACCGAGGTCGGACAGGTCACGATCGCCACGCCCGCGGACCTGCGCGCGGCGCCCGGCACGGCCGGACGGCCCCCGCGCGGGACGGTCGTGCGCCTGTACGACGACGGCGGCCGCCAGGTCTCTCAGGGCGAGGTCGGCCGGATATTCGCCGGCAGCGAAATGTCGTTCGAGGGCTATACCGGCGGCGGCGGCAAGGAGATCATCGACGGTCTGCTTTCAAGCGGCGACGTGGGCCGCTTCGATGCCCAAGGGCGCCTGTTCGTGGAGGGCCGCGACGACGAGATGATCGTGTCCGGCGGCGAGAACGTGTTCCCGAGGGAGGTCGAGGATCTGCTGGCCGATCACCCTGACATCGAAGAGGTGGCCGTGATCGGCGTCGATGACCCTCAGTTTGGCCAGCGCCTGAAGGCTTTCGTCGTCCCGTCTGACGGCAAAGCGCTCGGCGAGGCCGACGTCCAGGAGTACGTCAAGACGAACCTCGCCCGTTACAAGGTGCCGCGCGAGGTCGTGTTCATGGACGAACTGCCGCGCAACGCCACCGGCAAGATCCTCAAGCGCGAGCTGAAGACCACCGCTTGAGGCCGGCGGATCGCCGGCGGCGGACGCTAGCCTAAAAGCGTGGCGCCAGAGACTCACGTATTCGACCTCGCCAGCCTGAAGCTGTCGCCCGGAGAGGGCCGCAAGCTGCGCCTGAAGGTGCCGATCGCGGGCTTCGAAGTCGGCGGCGAGCGCTACTCGGCCGAGCCGCCAGACGTGCCGGTCGTGGTCGACGTGTCGAGGATGAGCGGCAACGGTTACGCCTTGAAGCTGGCTTTCGAGGCGACGCTGAAGGGCCCGTGCATGCGCTGCCTGAAGGCGGCAGCGCCGGTCGTCGATGTCGAGGCGCGCGAGGTCAGCGTGCCCGGCGAGGCCGAGGAGATGGCGAGCCCGTACGTCAACGACGAGCAGCTCGACCTCGCCGTGTGGGCCCGCGACGCGTTCGTGTTGGCGGCGCCGCCGAAGGTGCTCTGCAAAGAGGACTGCCTCGGCCTGTGCCCCGAGTGCGCGGCCGACCTGAACGAGGCCGGGCCTGGCCACGCGCACGAGCGTGCACCCGACAGGCGCTGGCAAAAGCTTGGAGAGCTGACATTTGAGTGATCCGGTCGTCGCGGTCGATTGCAACGGCGCCGACCTCGGCCCGGCAGAGGTCGCCGCGGGCGCCCTGCTCGCGGCCGATCTCGGCGCGAGCACGATCCTGTTCGGTCCCGCCTCTGAGCTGGAACCGGTCCTGGCCGGCGCAGCCACGTCGGGGGCGTCCGATGCGATCCGGGGATCGGTCGAGATCGTCGACGCCCCTTTGTCGATCGCCAAGGATCCGGACCCCGCCAGTGCCGCTCGCAACCGGCCTGACGCGTCGATCGTGCAGGCCGCTCGCGCGGTCGCCGATGGCAGGGCTCAGGCCTTCGTCTGCGCCGGCGGGACCGGCGCTGCTTTGGCGGCAGGCCTGTTCAACATCAAACGTGCCCGCGGCATCCATCGGCCCGCCCTCGCTTTGCCCTTGCCGGTGCCCGGCCGGCCGGTCACGTTGCTCGACGTCGGCGCCAACGCGCAGGCCAGAAGCGAGCACCTCGAGCAGTTCGCGTTCATGGGCGCCGCCCTCGCCCGGTTCGTGTTTGGCGTTGAGCGCCCCCGCGTCGGCCTGCTGTCCAATGGCGAGGAGGCCGAGCGCGGCGGTCCGTTGGTCCTCGAAGCCCACGAGCGCCTGCGCGCGCGCGCGTCCGGCGCCGAACCGATGTTCGAGTTGATCGGCAACGTCGAGGGCAACGACCTCGTGTCTGGCGTGGCCGACGTGGTCGTCACCGACGGCCTGACCGGCAACATCGCCTTGAAGGTCATGGAGGGCGTCTCCCAGGCCCTGCTTGCCGCGATCAAACAGGCGGCCATGACCTCGACCAAGTCAAAGCTCGGCGGCCTCTTCTTGAAGCCCGCCCTCGGCGGCCTGCGCGATGAGATCGATCCGGAAGCCCAAGGAGGCGCCTACCTGTTGGGTCTGCGCGGCCTTGGGGTCGTGCCGCACGGCTCGTTCCGAAGGAACGGCTTCGCCCAAGCGATCCTCAGAGCCGAGCGCGGCGCCGAGCAGGACCTGATCGCGAGCACCCACGCCGCGCTCGCCGCCGCCGGCGCCCTGCGTCAGGCGCCTGTGTCCGCGCGCCTCGCTAGCCTCCGTCCAGATGACGCGTGAGGAGGTGTTCGTGCTTATAAGGGATCACCTGGCCGACGAGTTGGATGTCGAGCCGGGCGCGATCGAGCTTGGGACCAGGTTCAAGGAGGATCTCGAGGCGGACTCGCTCGACCTCTATACGTTGGTCCAGGAGCTGGAGGACACCTACAAGGTCAAGGTCTCAGACGAGCAGGCAGCTCAGATCGCGACGGTCGGTCAGGCGGTGGACTTCGTGCTCGCCAACACGCCTTCATAGGCGACCGCCCGGGCACGATGCAACACGATGAAGCTTCTGAACGAACTGCTCGAAGAGCTGCCAGACGAGCTGCAGCGCCAGGTCTTTACCCACGCTTCCTGGACAGAACGCCGCGAGGACTCATACACGCGGCTCGCGTTCCTCGGCGACAGCGTCCTTGCGTTGGCCGTCACCGCACACCTCTATCCGCGCCTGGAGGCCGACCAGTTCGGCGCCGGCCGGCTCACCAAGATCAGGGCCCAAGCGGTCTCGGGCCCCAGCTGCCGCGCGGTAGCCGAGCGCCTCGGGGTGCCCGAGCGGTTGCGCGCGGCGGCTCCCCAGAGCGCCGCCGGTGGCGCGGTCGCGCTCGTGGAGACCGAGCGCGTGCTGGCGTCTGTGATCGAGGCCGTGATCGGGGCTTGCTACTTGACGGCCGGCTACGAGCGCACCGCCGAAGCCGTCGTCGAGGCGTTCGCGCCCGAGATCGAGCAGGCGCTCGAGCACCCTGTCGACTTCAAGTCCGCTCTCCAGGAGCTGCTCGCCCGGCGCGGGTCAGTCGTCGACTACGAGATCGTCGCCGAGACTGGACCTCCCCACGAGCGCGTCTACGAGGTGATCGCCAAGGTCGACGCCGAGACCGTCGGCGCTGGCTCTGGCAAAAGCAAGAAGCACGCCGAGCAGGCCGCCGCGCGCGAGGCGCTCGCGCGACTGCGGGAGCAGGCATGAGACCGGCGTCCTGGCGCCGGCGCCGCGGACCGGTCAGGAGGTCTTGGTCATGCGCCTGAAGACGTTGACCTTGAAGGGCTTCAAGTCCTTCCCGGACCGCACCAAACTCGACTTCGGCCCTGGCGTCAGCGTGATCGTCGGCCCGAACGGCTCCGGCAAGTCCAACGTGACCGACGCCGTGCTCTGGGCGATGGGCGAGCAGTCGCCTTTGGCCGTACGCGGCCAGTCGATGCAGGACGTCATCTTCGGGGGCGGCCGGGGCGTTCAGGCGCGCAGCGCCGCCGAGGTCGAGATCGTGCTCGACAACTCCGATGGCCGGGTCGATCTGCCGCTTACCGAGATTTCGATCTCGCGCAGGCTCGACCGGGCCGGCGAGGGCGGCTACCGCCTGAACGGCGCCCGCTGCCGGTTGACCGACGTCATCGAGGTCCTGTCGGATACCGGTCTCGGCAAGGAGACGCACTCGGTCGTATCCCAAGGCCGGGTCGAGGCGATCGTCACGTCCAAGCCCCGCGACCGGCGCCTGTTGATCGAGGAGGCCGCCGGCCTGGGCAAGCACCGCAAGCGCCGGCGCAGGGCTCAGCTGAAGCTGGAGCGCACCCAAGAGAACCTCGATCGCGCCCTCGACGTCGAGCGCGAGGCGCGCAGCCGTCTGCGACCGCTCAAGCGCCAGGCCGAGTCAGCCGAGCTGCACGAACGGTTGGAGCGCCAGCTCTACGAAGCCCGCTGGACGCTCGCCAGAGAGGCGGTCAGGGCCAGCGGTCTGGACCTGAGCAAGGCCGAGACCGCGGTCGCCGAGGCGCGCGCCCACCGTGATGCGACCGAGGCCGAGTTGCAAGCGATCTCCGAGCGTCGTGGCCTCGCTGAGGCCGCCCTCGCCGAGCGCACCGAACGCCACGACGCGCTTTCGCGCCGGATCTACGAGCTGCGCTCCGCCCGCGAGCGCATCCAGCTGCGCGGCGAGCAGGCCCAGGCGAGCCTTTTGACCGTCCGCGAGCGCGCAACCCGGATCGAGGCCGAGCTGGCCACCCTCGAGGACCCACCGGCCGGCCCGGCCGACGCATCCGGCGCGGGCGGCCAGGGCGATGCCGATGGCGTAGCTTCCGCTGGCGACGGGTCCGGCGCTGAAGACCGAGCCGATCCCCAGAGCGCCGCCGAAGCGAAAGTAGAAGCGCTCGAGGCCGAGCTTGCCGAGCTGGACCGCGCCAGCGAGCAAGAATTGGAGCGCGAGATCGAAGGCCTCCAAGAGGACCTCGAGCGCCTCGCCGATCGCGTCGCCGAGTCCGAGCAGGCCGCCGGCCAGGCCCGCGAACGGCGCGCGGAAGCCGACGCCTCGATCGACGCCGCGCGGGCCGAGCTGCGACAAGCCGAAACCGGCGCGCAGGCCGCCCGGCGCGCGGCCGCCTCGGTCGGCGCCGAGCTGGCTGCCGTCAACCAGTTCCTTTCCAGCCACGCCCGCTTCGGCGCCGCCGGCACGGGCGGAGTCAGCGCGCTGAGCGAGGCGCTGACCGTCGCCGACGGCTACGAGTTAGCGCTTGCCGCGGCGCTCGGCGGACGCCTCGACGCCGCGCTCGTACGCGACCTGACAGCAGCCGACGAGCTACTCGATCGCGCCGGACCAGACGGAGCCAGCGCTCTGCTTGCCGGCGATGCGGCGTCCGGGACCGGCCCCGCCCCCGCCGAGCCTTTTCGCGCGGCCGCCGAGCCTAACGGTGCCGCCGAGGGCGGCGCTCCGCCGGCCCCGGCCCCGGGCGCGGTGAGGCTGATCGGTCTCCTCAGCGGCTCGGCCGCCTCGATGGAGCTGGCGGGACGATTTTTGGCCGACGCCTGGGTCGTCGAGGGGCTGGCCGATGTGAGGCCCGGCTTCGACGGCATCGCCGTGACCAAGGGCGGGCGCGTGCTGTTCGGCGCCTGGGGAGAGGTCCGCCAGGCCCACGCCGGCGGGGCCGAGCAGGTGCTCGCGAGGCGCAACGAGCGCGAGCGCCTGATCGTTTCCAGCGAGGCCGCCGCCAGGACCGAGCAGGAGGCTGGCCTGGCCGTGCAGAGCGCCCTCGAGCGGGTCCGCGCCGTCGAGGAGAACGGCGCCCTTTCAGACCAGCGGTTGCGCGAGCGCGAGCGCGAGCTGGCCGAAGCGAGAGAGTCCGAGCGCCAGGCGGGCTGGCTGATCGAGCAGCGCCGCGAGACCCCCGACCAGGGCCCGCTCGCGGTGCGCAGGGCGCAACTCGTCGGCGAGCTTGCCGGCGAACGCCGGCAAGCAGAGCGTTTGGCCGCCGAACGGGCTCAGCGCGAACAGCGGATCGCCTACCTGAGAGCGCGTCAGACCGCCGACGAAGCGCTCGCCTCACAGGCCCCGCGCTTGGCCGCCGCATTGGCCGCTGTCGGCGATTTCGTCGACAAGTTGTTGAACGATCTGGACGCTGAGCTTTCCGGCGACCGCGCCGCCGGCGAGCAGGTCGCCTCCGAGTTGAGGGCCTGCGCTCACGAGGAGGCCGCCGTGCAGGCTAGGCTGCGCGTCGCCGGCGAGCAGGTAACGGGCGCCGAGGTCGCCGCCCAGCGCGCGCGCGACCAGGCCGCCGAGGCCGTCCAAGAGCTGAGCGCGATCGCCGAGCGTTTGCAGCGTCCGCTGCCCGGCGAGGACGCCGAGCCTGAGGAGCCGCTGGCGGCCGACGAAGAAGAGGCGCTGCGCGCGCGCGTAGAGCGCTTGGAACGAAGGCGCGAGCAGCTCGGGCCGGTGAACCCGTTGGCAAAGGAGGAGTACGCCGAGGCGTTGGACCACGTCCAGGAGTTGGAGTCGAGGCGCGCAGACCTCGAGACCGCCTTGAGAGAGCTGAAAACCGTGATCAAAGACACCGACCGTCAGATCGCGAAGACCTTCGAGGAGACGTTCGAGGCGGCCGCCAAGAACTTCGAAGAACTTGTTGGCGACGTTTTTCCGGGCGGTACTGGCCGGCTGCGGCTCGTCCGCGACGAGCAGACCCCGAGGGGCGTTCTCGGCGGGCAGCCCGTCGCTGACGGTCCCCGCGGCGAGGCTGACGGGACGGGGGGCGACGCCGCCGAGGCCGCGGCCGACGCGGAGGCCGAGCGCGAGCAGCAGGCCGAGCAGGACGGCTTGGAGGACGACGCGATGGGCGTCGAGATCGAGATCACGCCGGCCGGCAAGGCGACCAAGCGCCTGTCGTTGTTGTCCGGCGGCGAGAAGTCGATGACCGCGCTGGCGTTCCTGTTCGCCGTGTTCCTTGCAAAGCCGTGCCCCTTTTACATCCTCGACGAGGTCGAGGCCGCCCTCGACGATCTCAACCTCGATCGGTTTTTGGCCTTGCTGAGGCGCTACTCGGATCGCGCCCAGTTCATCGTGATCACCCATCAGAAGCGCACGATGGAGGCCGCCGACTGGCTGTTCGGCGTCTCGATGGCCGGCAACGGCGTCTCCAAGGTGCTCTCCCGGCGTTTGCCGCCCGAGGCGCTGGAGGGGGGCGCCGAGGCGCCGGATGACGAGGTCGATGAGGTGGGTGGCGGCGCCGATGAGCTGGACGGCGAGCGTGAGTCCGGGGCGGCTGATGCGCCCGTGGCCGGCGTCGCCTGAACGGGTCAAACGAAAAGTGGCCCGCGACTGGAGCGATCTGTTCATCACCGACGACCCTCGACAAGAGGCGCCGGAGGACGCCGGTCGGGCGCCGAAACGCGGCTTGTTTAGGAGGCTGCGCGAGAACTTGGCGAAGACGAGGGAGGCCTTGGGCGGGGAGATCCAGGCGACCCTGTTCGGTGAGCTGGACGCCGAGGCTTGGGAACGGCTCGAGGAGGCCCTGATATTGGCCGACGTCGGGGCGCGGACGACAGCCTCGATCGTGGGCACCTTGGAGGCCGAGGCCGAGTCGGGCGAGCTGGCCGGTGGCGAGGCGCTGACCGAGCGCCTGGTCGGGCTGCTCGTACAGACGGCAAAAGTAAGAGACGACAAAATCGACATCAGGCAAAAGCCGACGGTGATCATGGCGGTCGGCGTCAACGGCACCGGCAAGACGACGACGATCGGCAAGCTGGCCTGGCATCTGAAGCACGAGCTGGGGCGTACGGTCGTGCTCGGGGCGGCCGACACGTTCAGGGCGGCCGCAAGCGAGCAGCTCGCGGGCTGGGCTGAACGCGCGGGCGTCGAGATCGTCAGCGGCGAGGAGGGCTCGGACCCGGGAGCGGTCGCGTTCGAGACGATCGCGAAGGCGCGGGCTGAGGGCATCGACGTTGCGATTGTGGACACCGCCGGGCGGCTGCATACCCAGGACGACCTGATGGCCGAGCTGGGCAAGGTCAGGCGCGTGATCGCAAGACAGCTCGATGGGGCGCCGCACGAGACGCTCTTGACGATCGACGCGACGACCGGTCAGAACGGTTTGCGCCAAGCCCAACAGTTCGCGGCCGTTGCGGGCGTGACCGGCGTCGTGTTGACCAAGCTCGACGGCACCGCGCGGGGCGGGATCGCTTTGGCGATCGCCTCCGAGATGGCTTTGCCAGTCAAGCTGATCGGCATCGGCGAGGCCGTCGAGGACCTGAGGCCGTTCGATCCGGAAGACTTCGCTAGAGCCCTGGTCGCGCCCGGCTGAGCCTGCCGGGCGAGATAACCTGAAAGCGATGGACGCTTGGATCGTATGGCTGGCGGTTGCCTGTGCGCTCGGTATCGGCGAGATGCATCAGGGCGGCTTCTATTTGGCTCCGTTCGCGGTGGGGGCCGCGCTCGCGGCGATCGTGGGGCTGCTGGGCGTCGGCTTCGCGCTGAGTGGGGTCATGTTCGTGGCGGTCTCGGCGGTCGTGTTCGCGACGTTGCGGCCGGTCGCGAAGCGGCACAGGCGGCTTGGTCCCGCGATCCGGACCGGCGCCGCGGCCTTGATCGGCAAGCGGGCGATCGTGATCGAGCGGATCGCTAACGACGAGGGCGTCGGTTGCGTGAAGGTCGACGGCGAGGTCTGGACGGCGAGGAGCTATGACGAAGACGAGGTCATCGATGCCGGCGAGCGGGTCGAGATCGTCGAGATAAAGGGCGCGACCGCGCTGGTGATGCACTGATGATCGCGATCATCGCGCCCGCCGTGGTGGTTCTGTTCGCGCTGTTTTTGGCGTGGCGCACGATCAGGGTGATTCCGCAAGCGAGGGCCGGCGTGGTGGAGCGCTTGGGCCGTTACAGCCGGACGCTGGAGCCGGGCCTGGCGATCGTGACGCCGTTCGTGGATCGGGTCAGGCCGTTGGTGGACCTGCGCGAGCAGGTCGTCAACTTCGCGCCGCAGCCGGTTATTACCGAGGACAACGTGGTCGTGGCGATCGAAACGGTCCTTTACTTCACGATCACGGACCCACGTTCGGCGACATATGAAATCGCCGATCCGTTGCAGGCGATCGAGCAGTTGACGGTCACGACCTTGAGGAACGTGATCGGAGGCTTGACGCTGGAGGCGACTTTGACTTCGCGGGAGAACGTTAATGCTCAGCTGAGGACCGTCCTCGACGAGGCGACCGGCAAGTGGGGGATCAGGATCAACAGGGTCGAGATCAAGTCTGTCGACCCGCCGGCGGACATCAAGACGGCGATGGAGAAGCAGATGCGGGCCGAGCGCGATCGCAGAGCGGCGATCTTGACCGCGGAAGGCGAGAAGCAGTCGCAGATCTTGACCGCTGAAGGCGCCAAGCAGGCGGCGGTGTTGACCGCTGAGGGCGCTCAGCAGGCCGCGATCCTCGATGCCGAGGGCGAGCGTCAGGCCGCGATCTTGCGGGCCGAGGGCGAAGCGAAGGCGATCGACACCGTGTTTAAGGCCATCCATGAAGGCGGACCGACGAGGGACTTGCTGAGCTACGAATACCTGCAGATGTTGCCGCAGCTCGCGGAAGGCGACGCGAACAAGGTGTTCGTGGTTCCTTCCGAGTTCGCCCAGGCCTTCGGCGGCATCGGCGAGGCGCTGGCGAAGCGCGTCGCCGAGGGCGAGCCGGGGCCGCCGCCGCCGCCGCCGCCGCCGCCGCCGCCGGGGTCGGCGTCCGCGCGTGGCCCGGGTCCCGACGGGAATGCTTTGCCCGTGGCCGAGTCGTCGCCGGCGACCGGTCGGCAAGCAAAGCACTGATGTTCGATCTGTTGTCAGAGAAGTTGCAGGCGACGCTGGCGGACGTGAAGAGGCACGGGACGCTGGACGAGTCGGACATAGATGCGGCGATGAGGGAGATCAGGCTGGCGCTGCTGGAGGCGGACGTCAATTTTAGGGTCGTCAAAGAATTCACGGCCCAGGTCAAGGAGCGTTGTGTAGGGGCGGAAATCGTAGGCAAGCTGAACCCGGGCCAGCAGGTCGTAAAGATCGTGGCCGAGGAGCTGGCCAATTTGATGGGAGGCCCACCCACCGGCCCGCTCGACGGCCCACCCACCGGCCCGCCTGACGGCACGTCTAGCGGCCCGTCTACCAGCGAGGCGGCGGAGCTGAGCTTTAGAGGGCATCCGCCGACGGTGATCTTGATGGCGGGCTTGCAGGGCTCGGGCAAGACGACGGCGACCGCGAAGCTGGCGAAGTACCTGAAAGAGGAGCGGGGCGCGGCGGTGGCGGTGGCCGCGTGCGACACGTATAGGCCGGCGGCGGTCGACCAGCTCGTGAAGGTCGGAGCGCAGGCGGGGGCCGACGTTTATGAGCGGGGAACCAGCCAGGACCCGGTCGAGATCGCGGAATGGGCGCTGGAGAAGGCTAAGGAAGAGGGCAAGGACGTGCTGATCGTTGACACGAGTGGGCGGTTGCATATCGACGAGCAGCTGATGGCGGAGCTGGTGCGAATGAGGACGGCGCTCGAACCTGACGACGTGCTGCTGGTCGTGGACGCGATGACCGGCCAGGACGCCGCGGCCGTGGCCGAGCGCTTCGCGGGGGAGGTCCAGTTCGACGGCGTGATCATGAGCAAGCTCGATGGCGACGCCAGGGGTGGCGCGGCGCTGTCGGTGAAAGCGGTGACAGGCAAGCCGATCATGTTCGTGTCGACGGGCGAGAAGCTGGACCAGTTCGAACGCTTCCATCCCGACCGTATGGCTCAGCGGATCTTGGGCATGGGCGACGTGATGACCTTGATCGAGCAGGCCGAGCGCCAGTTCGACGAGGACGAAGCGTTGGCGTTGCAGCGCAAGCTGAGGCGCGACGAGTTCGGGTTCGACGATTTCTTGGGGCAGCTGCAGACGGTCAGGCGGATGGGGTCGTTGACGAGCCTGCTCGGGATGATCCCGGGTCTGGCTGGGCATCAGCTGAAGAACATGAAGGTCGACGAGCGCGAGTTGGACAGGGTGCAGGCGATCATCCAGTCGATGACCCCGTCAGAGCGAAAACGTCCGGAGTTGATTAAGGGCTCGCGGAGGCTGCGCATCGCGAAGGGATCGGGCACGAGCGTTCAGCAGGTCAACCAGCTGGTCAAGCAGTTCGGCCAGACCAGGAAGCTGATGAAGCAGGTCGGGCGCGGGCGGATGCCGGACGTGAGCGCGTTGATGAAGCAGGCGCGGTGAGCGGCTCGAACCGGCACTTTCCGAACATCGACTAAGCTGATGCACTTGATGTGCACTCGGAATCAGCAGACAACTAAAGGCGTAAACCCGTAGAAAGGCAAACGTGTCGGTAAGGCTAAGGCTCACAAGGGTAGGCGGCAAGAAGGATCCGATCTGGCGGATCGTCGTCGCCGACCAGCGCTCGCCTCGTGATGGTCGCGTGATCGAGACGATCGGCCAGTACAACGCTCAGACGGACCCGTCGACGATCAAGATCGACGAGGAGCGCGCGCGTAGCTGGCTGGCGAAGGGCGCGCAGCCGTCGGGTACCGTGCGCAAGCTGTTGCGCATCCAGGGAATCCCACTCCGGGGCGATTGACCGGACCGGACCAGGTCCAAAGCGCGACTGACGATGGCCGACGACGACGAATCTCAGTGCGAGGCTCCGAGGCAGCTACTCGAGTATCTGGCTGAAGGCTTGGTCGATGATCCGGAGGCGGTCTTGGTGGAGCAGTTCGAGGAGGACGACGGCACGTTCGTCTTGGAGTTGTGTGTTGGTGAGGACGACTATGGCCGAGTCATCGGCCGCGCTGGCCGGACCGCCAACGCGCTTCGTACCTTGGTGAAAGCAGCCGCGACCAGTTCTGGCTGTCGCGTGCTGGTCGACATCGTCGATTGACGGGTTCCGGGCACGACGACCGCGCGTTGAGCGGCCAGCCGGCCGGCCGCGTCGGGCGCGCCCACGGCCTGGACGGCAGCTTTTACGTGACCGGCGCCAATCCGCGATTGCTGGCGCTCGGCGCCAAGCTGACCGTCGAGGGCGCGGGCGTCGAGGGGTCCGCGACCGTCGAGATCGTGCGCCGCGCCGGCACCGACCAGCGCCCGATCGTCAGGTTGGCGGGCGTCGTCAGCAGGGAGGCCGCCGAAGCGCTGCGCGGCCGGCCGTTGACGGTCGCGGACGCCGACCTGCCGGCGCTTGGCGACGGCGAGTACTGGGCTCACGAACTGGAGGGCTGCCGGGTGATCGACGGCGACCGTGAGGTCGGGGTCGTCGTAAAACTGCTGGAGCTGCCTTCGTGCGAGGTGCTGGAGGTCGCTGTAGGGGAGGCCGGATCTGGGCCGCTGCTCGTGCCGATGGTCAAAGACGCGATCCGGAGCATCGACGTCGGTGCTGGGAAGATCGACGTTGACATGGACTTCGTCGAAGGAGGCTGAGAGGGTTGGAGATCGACGTCTTTACGTTGTTCCCGGACTGGTTCGGCTGGTTCTGTGAGCAGCGCCACGTCAGCAACGTGCTGGCGGAGGGGACCACGATCGATTGCGTTGACTTCAGAGAGCAGACGCCGTTGCGGGCGGGCCAGGTCGACGACACGCCGTTCGGCGGCGGGGCCGGGATGGTGTTGCGGGTCGACGTCCTGGAGGCGGCGTTGCGCGCGCGATACGGCGTCGACCCGGTCGAGCTGTGCGAGCGCCGGCGGGTGATAGCCCTGACGCCGGGCGGTCGTCTGCTGGACGACGAATATGTTCGCGAGCTGGCCGCCGAGCCGGAGCTGACGTTGTTGTGTGGCCGCTATGAGGGTTTCGACGAGCGCATCCTCGAGCACTTCGTCAGCGAGGAGCTGTCGATCGGGCGCTACGTTTTGGCTGGCGGCGAGCTGGCGGCGATGGTCGTCTGCGACGCGGTCCTGCGCAAGCTGCCCGGCGCCCTCGGCGACGAGCGCTCGGCCATCGAGGAGTCTTACGGGCCGGCCCTTGGAGGCCGACCGGAGTATCCCCACTACACGAGGCCCGCCGAGTTTCGGGGTTGGCGTGTGCCAGAGGTCTTGCTTTCCGGCCATCACGAGCGCATCGCGGAGTGGCGTTCGGAGCGTAGTCGCGAGCGGGCCGGCGAGGACTGATCCGGCGCGAGCAGCGGGCGAGTCGGCGAACGCCGATCCCGGCGCGCCGGTCGCTGAAGCCCGATCCGGGCATGCTCGGTCCGCGAACGGCTACGTGGCAAGGCTTCGTTCCGCTACCATTGCTGACCGCGCTGGCCACCGGCCCGTGCTCGATGGCGGTTAGCGGCCCGAGCAAGGCGGCAGACGCCTCGCAAACATTCTTCCCGAGCTATGTCTTCCGTCATCGAAACCATCGAGCGCGCGCAACTGAGGCGCGTCCCGAACTTCGCTCCCGGCGATCGCGTCAAGGTGCACTTCCAGGTCATCGAGGGCACGCGCAAACGCGTCCAGGTCTTCGAGGGCGTCGTCATCAAGCGTCAAGGCCACGGTGCGCGCGAGACGTTCACGGTGCGCAAGCAGTCGTTTGGCGTCGGTGTGGAGCGCATGTTCCCGGTGCACTCTCCAAAGATCGAGCGCATCGAGTTGGCGTCTCGCGGAGACGTCCGTCGGGCCAAGCTCTACTACCTGCGCGACCGCGTCGGCAAGAGGGCCCGCGTCCGCGAGCGCCGCTGGTCGGCGGCCGACTCCGAAATCGACGATCGGTCAGGCCTCGAGGAGGCGATCGACCCCGGATCGCCGGACGGTCCGCCGTCGGCCGAGGCGACCACGGCGACGGGCGCTGAGAGCGCCGCTGCCGGCGAGACCACCGAGACCGAGGCCATATCTGCCGACGAGACGCCACCCGCCGAGGAGGCGTCCGCTGGGGGCGCATCGGCAGAGGAGATGTCCGCCAAGGGTGACGATGGCGTGTCCGGGGGGACAGAGGCGTCCGTCGACGAGGTGTCGGCGGAGACGGAGTCCGAGGCGTCCGACGCCGACCAATCCCCCTCCGACGCCGGCGATTCGAAGGAAGGGGATGATGCCGGCGCCACGCCAGCGTGAGTTCGAAGGAGACAACCAAGTCCTCCAAATCGTTGGCGAGTTCGATCGTCGAGCTGGTCGTGATCGTCCTCATAGCGCTCGGATTGGCCCTCGGGATCCAAGCCTGGATCGTCAAGCCTTACCGCATCCCGAGTGGCTCGATGGAACCGACTCTGGCGGTCGGACAGCGGGTCTTGGTTAACCGCATCGGCACCCACTTCAGCGGTCCCCAGGTCGGCGAGATCACCGTCTTCCATCCGCCTGCAGGAGCCCAGCAGGAGCAGTGCGGGCCCGCGCCCCATACGGTCAGACTGGGCGGTGCCGCCTGCGCCGCTCCGGTCCCCAAGGAGGACGGCTCGGTCAACTTCATCAAGCGCATCGTCGCCGGCCCCGGCGATGAAATCTATGTCAAGGAAGGCCACGTCTACCGTCGGGCCTCCGGTACCAAGACGTTCGTACGCGAGCAGGACTCTTACATCCGCGAATGCGGCGCCTCTCCCGAGTGCAACTTCCCGACACCGATCAAGATTCCGGCCGGACACTGGTTCATGATGGGAGACAACCGTGGCGAATCCGACGACAGCCGATTCTGGGGGCCAGTCCCCGACTCGTGGATCATCGGCGAAGCCTTCGCCACCTACTGGCCGATCGACCGGATCGGATTCCTCTAAGCCCCGCGAGTTGGGCGTCGCCGCCTTCGCTGCCTCTGGCGCCTCGGTTTCCGACGCTCGGACCGAAGTCTCTCCAGCCTCTTCGCGCACGGCCCGCGCGCGCAGGCGTCGCGCGAGAGCGCGTGCGAAAAGCGGCCGTCGATTGTTCGCCTTCGACCGGCGCTTGCAGGTCAGCCTCGTAGCCGGTGCCGACGAGGCCGGGCGCGGCTGCCTGGCAGGACCGCTCGTCGCGGCGGGAGTGATGTTCGACTACGGTTCGCTGACGACGCGCGACCTGCAGATGTTGAGCGCGCTCAACGACTCCAAGCAGCACACCGCCGAAGCGCGCGAGGAGCTTTACCCGCTCGTGCTGCGCCACGCCAGCCGCGTCGCGGTCATCTCCCGCTGCGTCACCGGGATCGACGGGTTCGGCCTGCACAAGACGAATCTCGCCGCCCTTCGTGACGCCCTGCGGGCCGTGACCGCAGGCGTCCCGGGTGAGGTCGCCTGTCTCGTGGACGGCTTCTCCGTGCCGGAGTTCGAGCGTCCCCAGCGCGCGATCGTCGACGGCGACGCGACGAGCGCCGCGATCGCCGCTGCCTCGATCGTCGCCAAGGTCACACGCGATCGCTATATGCGCCATGCCGACACCGAGCACCCCGGCTGGGGTTTCGCCGAGCACGTCGGCTACTCGACGCCCGACCATCGCGACGCGATAGCCCGTCAGGGCGTCTCGCCTCTGCATCGCATGTCCTTCCAGTCGCTCGCCTATCAGCAGCTCGCGCTGTAGGCCGCGTTCGCGTTTGCACCCGGCCTGCTTGGACTCTGTAACGCCGCTCACCAGGCCCCCTCGAGGTGGTCTAGCGCCACCAGCCGGTCGCGAGTGTCGAGGACGATCCCGATCGCGTCGAAGCGAATCGTGTGCGCCGTCGGCCTGATGTGCTTCTCGTCGGCCAGCCACGCGGTCGCGAGCCTGCGCAGGCGGATGCGCTGTCTCGGGCGCAGCCACACGAGCGGCTGCTGGTCCGGACGGGGCTCGCGCCCGCGCGAACTCACGCGCCGAGTCTTGACCTCGGCGAACACGAGCGTCCTGCAGTCGAACGCGATCAGGTCGATCTCGCCGTAACGCGTGCGTTCGTTGCGCCCGAGCAGCGAGAATCCAAGGCGTTGCAGGTGCTCGGCGGCGAGCTGCTCGCCGCGGCGCCCGAGCGCGTGGCGGGGGTCCTGGCGGCGGGGTGTCCTTTGTCCTTGATTGGGGTGCTGCGCGCGCGCGCAGCGTTCCGTTTTTTGCATGTCCACCACGCTAGAGATGAACGTGTGACCTGCGGGTCACAGGCGTGACAATTCGCGCGCCTGACCGTCACAAGTATGTGAAATTGGGTCGAAACGGCTGGAATACAAGGTTGGCAAGGCGCGAGCACAGCGACTCATGTTTCGCATAAGGTCTCCCCGATGGCCGCCCCCGAACACGACAGTCGACCCGATCGATCGGCTCCCGGCTCCCCCACGGCCGCACCGTCCGAGGATGGTCATTTCGATGGTCCGGGCTCCCCCGCGGCCGCACGGTCCGAGGATGGTCATTTCGATGGTCCGGGCTCCTCCACGACCGCACGGTCCGAGGATGGTCATTTCGATGGTCCGGGCTCCTCCACGACCGCACGGTCCGAGGATGGCCGGTCCGACCGCCCATCGGTACAGGAGCGTCCCGGTGGGCCGCGGGGGATCGACGGCGTCAGCGGCTTCATGGGAATGCGCTGGGACGACGCCCAAACCGTCCGCCTGCTGATCCGGCCCGAGCTGATCAACGCCGGCGGCCTGCTCTCGGGCGTCGTGACTTACGCGCTGGTCGATTACTGCATGGGCTCCACGCTGTGGGCTCAGACGACACCCGAGGAGCGGATCGCGACGATCAGCATCTCGATCAACTACGTCCAGACCGCCACCGACGGCGAGATCGTCTGCAGGACCGAGCTTGACCGGCGCAATCGTAGGACAGCCGTCATGCGCAGCGAGGTCCATCACGAGGACGGCCGCTTGCTCGTAACGGCGATCGGCAGCTACACGATCTTCCAGCGCCGGCCTCGCGACGAGCCGCGGCGGATCTGAGCGTCGCCATGGCCCGGAGCACGCCCGTCGCGCTGAGCATCGCCGGCTCGGACTCCGGCGGTGGCGCCGGCATCCAGGCCGACCTCAAGGCGTTCGCTCGCTGCGGTGTGCACGGTACCTGCGCGATCACCGCGATCACCGCCCAGAACACCGTCGGCGTGCACGAGATACGACCCGTCCCGCCGGAGACCGTCCTCGCCCAGGTCCGGGCTGTCCTTGACGACATTGGCGTCGATGCCGTCAAGGTCGGCATGCTCGGCACCGCGCCCATCACGCTGGCGGTCGCCCGTGCTCTTGACGAGCTGCCGGACGGCACTCCTGTCGTGGTCGACCCCGTGATGGTCGCCGAGTCCGGGGCGCAGCTGCTCGACGACGAGGCCCGGCAGGCGCTCCTCGCCGAGATCTTGCCGCGCGCGAGCGTGCTGACCCCCAACCTGCCCGAGGCTCGCGTGCTCGCCGGCATGGCCGGGTCGGCGCCCGATCCGCCGACTCGCGCGGGCGCGAATGGCCCGCCGCGGACAGGGTCAAGCGAACGTCCGGACCCGGGTGGCGCCGCTGAGGCCGAGGAGGCGGCGGCGCTCGTCGGTGCGTTGCTCGCCGCCGGCCCCCGCGCGGTCGTGCTCACCGGCGGGCATCGCTCCAGGGCGATCGACCTGTTCGCGGGCCCCGACCGCGAGATCGTCGAGATCGCCGGCGAGCGTTATCCCGACGGCGCCGCCCACGGCTCGGGCTGCACCCACTCTTCCGTGCTCGCCGCCCAGCTCGCGCTCGGACGCTCGCCGCTGCAAGCGGCCCGGACCGCCCGCGCGCTCGCCGGAGAAGCGGTCGCGCACGGACTGCGCGACGTCGGGGCCGGCGCCGGACCGGTCGACGTGATCGGGCTCGCCGCGATGCGCCGATGCCTGGCTGACGGCCGCCTGGGCGTGCCATAATCGGCAGGGCGATGAAGCTCCTTGGATCGAGGTCCGGCTGAGATGAAGCTCTTGCGGATGAAGCCGGGCCACGGGGAGATCGTGCTCGCCGAGGGCGACCCCGACGTAGCCGAGCAGGAGGCCGCCCTGATCGAGGCATTCCGCCGCGAGCTGGACGCCGGGATGTGGGCCGCGGTGCCGATCCAGACCGATGACGGGCGGCGCGAGGCGGAGCTGGTCAAGAGCTTCGCCGACGTGCCGCGCGACGCCGAGCGCGTGATCTTCTTTCCACGCGCCGCCGGCGGGGCACGGTAGAGGCGGACCGCAGGTGCTGCTCGGTTTGGCCACCGCGACGCTCGTGCTGGCGACCCTCCTCTGGGAGCTGAACAGGTCGCGTCTGCTTGCAGGCATCGCCCGTACGCGCGCCCTCGTGCGCGCCCGACGCCGAGCCACGCGCCAAGCCGGCGCTTTGGACTACGACCCTGGCCGCGAGCTGCGCGCCGAGCAGCGCGCGCGCGCGCTGCTGCGCTCGTGCGTCGGCGACCGCGAGTGGGCGATGTATCGCGATCTCGGTTTCCTGAGCGTCTCCGGGCGCTCCGACGAGCGCTACGCCTACCTGCTCTACCCGCACAAGCCGATCGTGGCGTACGTGCCCAATACAGGTGCCCTGCTGAACGAGTACTGCGTCGTCTTTCCCGACCACACCCGTCCCTACGGCAGCGCCCGCCTGCCGGACGCCGACGACGTGCTCGCCAAGTGGATGGCCTTGACCGCCGATGAGCGCCGTCTGATCGCCGACGCGAACATGCACCTTCCCGGCCATCAGGTCGACCCACAGCGGGTCGCCCGCGACCTCGACCGGCTCGCGCGCTGGGAAAGTGAGCGAGCCAAGCACCAAGCCTCCGGCTCTCGAGCGTCGGCGAACGGCGCCGAGCAGATCCCAGGGCGGCCTACACGGACGCGCGCGCGGGGATTCGGACCCAGCCGCCCCACGCACCCCGGCGCCGGTAGTGTGCGCGCGGCGTGAGTACCGAAGCCTTCGACGTCAAGCATCGCAGCCGCGCCCTCACCGAGGGCCCCGAGCGCGCGGCCGCGCGCGCCTACCTGCACGGGATCGGCTACTCCGCCGAGGATCTCGCCAAGCCGATCGTCGGCGTCGCGCACTCCTGGATCGAGACGATGCCCTGCAATTTCAACAATCGCGTTCTGGCCGCCAAGGTCAAGGAGGGCATCCGCGCCGCCGGGGGCACGCCGATGGAGCTGAACACGATTGCGATCTCCGACGGGATCACGATGGGCACGCCCGGAATGCGCGCCTCCTTGGTCTCGCGCGAGCTGATCGCCGACTCGATCGAGCTGGTCGCAAGCGCCCACCGCTTCGACGCGCTGGTCACGATCTCCGGCTGCGACAAGACGATCCCCGGCACCGTGATGGCGCTCGCGAGGCTGGACATCCCCGGCCTGATGCTCTACGGCGGCTCGATCAAGCCCGGCCGCTACAAGGGTCAGGACGTCACGATCCAGCAGGTCTTCGAGGCCGTCGGCCAATACGCCGCCGGGGCGATCACCGAGGCCGAGCTGCACGAGCTGGAGGAGGCCGCCTCGCCCGGCGCCGGCGCCTGCGGGGGCCAGTTCACGGCGAACACGATGGCGATGGCCTTCGAGGCTCTCGGCATTTCGCCCGCCGGCTCGGCGATGGTGCCCGCCGAGGACGGCCGCAAGCTGCAGGTGGCCCGCGACTGCGGCGAACTGGTCATGGACGTGCTGCGCGCCGGGCGCCTGCCGAGCCAGGTCATGACCAAGGACGCCCTCGAGAACGCGATCGCCGCGGTGGCCACCAGCGGCGGTTCGACCAACGGCGTGCTGCACCTCCTGGCGGTCGCCCGCGAACTGGGTGTCCCGCTCCAGATCGACGAGTTCGACGCGATCTCAGAGCGCACACCGCTCCTCTGCGACCTGCAGCCCGGCGGCCAGTACGTCGCCACCGACCTGTACGAGGCCGGCGGCGTGCCGCTCGTCCTCAAACGCCTGCTCGACGCCGGCATCCTGCACGGTGACGCCCTGACCGTCACCGGCCGCACCATCGGCGAGCACGCCGCCGACGCTGACGAAACGCTTGGACAGCCGGTCGTGCGCCCGCTCGATGACCCGCTCAAGCCAAATGGTGGCTTCGCGATCCTGCGCGGCAACGTCGCGCCCGACGGGTGCGTCGTCAAGCTCGCCGGCCACGAGCGCCGCCGCCACACCGGGCCCGCTCGAGTGTTCGACGGCGAGGAGGCCGCGATGGCGGCCGTGCTCGCCAAGCGGATCGTCGCCGGCGACGTCGTCGTTATCCGCGGCGAGGGCCCGGCCGGCGGCCCCGGCATGCGCGAGATGCTCGCTGTCACGGCCGCGCTCGTCGGAGAGGGCCTGGGGGAGACCGTCGCTTTGATCACCGACGGGCGCTTCTCGGGCGCCACACACGGCTTCATGGCCGCCCATATCGCACCCGAGGCCGTCCGCGGCGGGCCGATCGGAGCCCTGCGCGACGGGGACGAGATCACGATCGACGTGGACTCCAGAAGCATCGACGTCGCCCTCACCGACAAGGAGATCGCGGCCCGTACGAGCGCTTACGTCCCACCCTCGCGGGCCGGCGAGCGCCTGGAGGTCGCGATCGAGAAGTACGCCAAGCTCGTCGGCAGCGCCGCCGAGGGCGCGGTCTCGCGCTGAGGCCGTCGCGCCGAGGCTTATCTCGGCGCAGCCATATTCCGTCTCGTCGTCCGGCCTCTCGCTCGGGCCGCTATTCGGCCAAGAACTCCCTGAGCAGCCCGTTGAACGCCGCCGGGCGCTCCAGCATCGCCATGTGGCCCGTGTCCCCGTAAACGACCTTCCTGGACCCCGGGATCAGCTCGGCATAGACGGCCGCGTCGCGGACAGTGATCACGCGATCCCTGTCGCCCCACACGATCAACGTCGGGCAGGCGATCTCCGGCAGGCGGTGTTTGAAGTCGTAGCTCAGGTTCGCTTCGAGCGCCTGCATGAACCCCGGCTTGCCGGCGCCCCGCAGCTGCTCGGCCGCCAGCGCCCCCGGCAGCCTGCTGGGATGGGCGGTCACGAGGCCGAGCGTCGCGTCACGCAGCTTCGGGTGCCTGGTGACCGTCTCAGACTTCGACGCCAGCCATGACGTGTACGCCGCGACGATCCGGTTTGTCCGTCTCAGAGTCGGCAATGCGCGCGTGGCGCCGGGGTGGTTGTACGTCGACAGTCCCGCCGGCGAGACCAGCACGAGGCGCTCCACGCGCTGCGGGAAGGCGATCGCCAGCTCGGCTGAAATGAAGCCGCCCATCGAGTTGCCGACAATGGTGGCGGCGTCGACACCCAGCTCGCCGAGGAGGCGATCCAGTAGGCGCGCGTAGCCGGAGATCGTGATCCTTTCGGTAGGCATCGGCGAGTATCCGAACCCGGGCAGGTCCATCGCGATCGCCCGGTAGCCTTCCGCGCCGAACACCGGCAGCTGTTCCAGCCAGTTCGGCCACGAGCCCGACAGGCCGTGCACGAACACGATCGGGCGGCCCTCGCCGATCTCGATCGTGTTCACCGGCTGGCCGTCCACGCTCACCCAGCGCTGGTGCTGACGCCAATCGACGTCCAGCCACGGCGACCGTCCCGACGGACCGTAACCTTCGCGTCCGTGCGGAGCCTCGACCATCTGTCCGCCCGGACTGTCCGCGATCGGTGTCATCTTTCATAATCTACCGTCCGCCGGGGCCTCCGGCAATTCTCGAGAGCTGGTACGGGCCTTGACACCATGCGCATAGCGATCGACGTCGACTCAACGCTTCACCACTACTGGGACACGCTCTCGGCGATCGCGCTGCGCCGATTCGGCATCGACTTGCCCTACGAAGAGCAGTTCACGTGGGGCATCACGCGCCTGCGCTCCGACCAGCTTTCGCTCTGCATCGAGGAGAGCCACACCGACGCTTTCATCCTCGCCGGGATCCCCTACGCGGGCGCGGTCGAGACGATCAGCGACTGGCGCTCCGCCGAAGGCCACTTCATCCATGTGACCAGTCACCGCGATCCCCGCTGCGCCGAGGCCACGGGTCGCTGGCTGCGCGAGATCGGCTTGCCCTACGACGACCTGTGCTGCTCCTGGGACAAGATCTCGCGCTGCGCCGAACTCGAGATCGACCTCCTGATCGATGACTCGCCCGAGAACCTGACCGCCGCGCTCGCGCACGGCATGGCCGCGGCCACGCTCTCTCATCCCTGGAACCGCGACGTCTGCGAAGAAGAGGACGTGCTCGCGGCGGCCGACTGGCCCGCACTGGCCGAGATCTTGCAACCCCTGCTGCAAGGGTCGCCAGCCGCGACCGGTCACGGCAACGGGCTCGCGGCGCAGGTGGGGCAGGGCACGGGGGTCGCGGCGGCGAACTAGGCCCTATGGACCGAGTCACGCCGGCCTGGGATTCGGCCATCGCCATGCTCGCCGACGATCTCGCTCGCCGGGACGCCGCTCCGCGGACCGTACGCGCCTACCTGACCGATCTGCGCCAATTCGCCGCCTGGGCGTCCGAGCGCGAGCTGGGGCCCGACACAGTCGGGCCACGCGAACTGAAAAGCTATTTGGCGTCTCTCTCCGGGCGTCGCGTGGCGCCGAGCACGAGCGCTCGCAAGCTGGCCGCGCTGCGGGCACTGTTCTCCAGCCGGCGCGAGCGCAAACTGATTGCCCAGAATCCCGCCGAGCTGGTGTCGGCCCCCAAACGAGCCCGTGCGTTGCCGTCGGTCCTGAGTGCCAGTGAGGCCGGCGCCCTGCTCGACGCGATCCCCACGCGCGGGCCCCTCGAGCTGCGCGACCGGGCGATGTTCGAGCTTGCCTACGGCAGCGGCCTGCGCGCCGAGGAGCTTGTAACGCTGCGCCTCGCCGACGTCGACTATGACGCCGAGCAGCTGCGCGTCGAAGGCAAGGGCCGCAAGACCCGCTACGTGCCGGCCAGTGAAGTCTCGTTGCGACTCCTCGGCGAATACCTCGATCGGAGCCGTCCCGCGCTCGCCGCCCGGCTGAGCCAGTTCGACGGAGACGTCTTGTTCCTCTCGAAGAGCGGCAAGCCCTTGAGCACGAGCGACGTGAGGCGGCGCCTGCGGGGCTGGGCGGGGCGCAGCGGGGTGGACTCGACGGCGGGCGCGTTCGGTCCTCACGCGCTGCGACACTCCTTCGCGACCCACCTGTTGGACGGCGGCGCGGACCTGCGCGCGATCCAGGAGCTGCTGGGCCATGCGTCCGTGTCGAGCACCCAGATTTACACTCGGGTAGAGTCCGCGAAGCTGAAGAGCGCGTACGCGCGCAGCCACCCAAGGGCTTGAGACGAGGGACACAGGCCCAGAGGACGGACCCCCGATGGAGACGAACGTCAAAGCGATCGAGCTGCGCGAACTATGGCGGCGATACAAGGCCGACGGCGACCAGAGCGCCCGAGAGCGGCTGGTCGTCGCCTACTCGCCCCTGGTCAAGTACGTCGCCGGGCGCACCGCGGCCGGGCTGCCGCCGCACGTCGAGGAGGCCGATCTCATCTCGTACGGCCTCGGCGGCCTGATCTCCGCGATCGAGCGCTTCGAGCTGGCGCGTGAAATCAAGTTCGAGACGTACGCGATCATGCGGATCAAGGGCGCGATCATCGACGAGCTGCGCTCCCTGGACTGGGTGCCCCGTTCCGTGAGGGCCCGCGCGCGTGAAGTCGAGCGTGCCAACGCAAAGCTCGAGAACACGCTGCAACGGGCGCCGACCGACCAGGAGATGGCCGACGAGCTGAATATCTCGGTCGACGAACTGAACGAGTCGTTGCTTGCGATCTCGCACTCCTCGATGGTCGCCCTCGACGAGCTGTGGTCGACCTCTGACTCCAGCGGCGATCAGGTCTCTTTGATGGACACGATCGAGGACCACAGCGCGCCCGACCCGGCGCGGGCTCTCGACGTCGGGGATCTCAAGGACAGGATCGCCGAGTCGATCGCGCTCCTACCCGAGCGCGAGAAGCTCGTGATCGCCCTCTACTACTACGAGAACCTGACCTTGCGAGAGATCGGCGAGGTGCTCGGAGTGACCGAGTCGAGGGTCTCTCAGCTGCACACCAAGGCCGTCCTGCGCCTGCGCTCGCACATGCAAGAGGAGGCTTTCGAGGCCTGAGCGAGCACCCCGGCCGCGGCGGTTGTGGCGACCGTGGCAAGCACGCGCTATCTTGGGTTTCCCGGCCTAAGGAGGCCCGACATGCTCGCACCGGATCGGATCCGCAACGTCGCCTTGGTAGGGCATCGCGGGTCGGGCAAGACCTCTCTGCACGAGGCTCTGCTGTTCGAGGCCGGCGTCCTCGGCCGTCTGGGAACGGTGCCTAACGGAAGCACCGTGTCGGACTCGGCGCCCGACGAGCAGGCGCGTCAGATGTCGATCTCGACCGCGCTTTCGACGCTGCATTGGCGCGAGCGCAAGATCAACCTGCTCGACACGCCCGGCGATCCGAGCTTCGTGGCCGACGCGCTCGGAGCGCTGCGGGTCTGCGAGTCGGCCGTGTTCGTGATCAACGGCGTGATGGGCGTCGAGGTCTCGACGGCGCGGCTGTGGCAGCGCGCCGCCGACCAGGACATCGCAAGGATGTTGTACGTCAACATGCTCGACCGCGAGCGCGCCGACTTCTATCGCACGCTCGATCAGCTCAAGAAGGCCTTTGGTCAACATGTCGTCGCGACCGAGATCCCGATCGGCTCCGAGCACGAGGTCGAGGGCGTGATCGACCTCGTCGACATGACCGCGTTCAGGCAGGACCCGCCAGAGCGTGGATCGACGGAGTCCCCGGTCGGCCGGCGCGGCGGCTTCAGCGAGATCGAGATCCCTAGCGATCATGCCGAACTCGCTCAGGAATACCGCGAGAAGCTGATGGATGAGGTCTCGGAGGTCTCCGACGCGCTGATGGAGCGCTACCTGGAGGGCGAGGCGATCGACCACTCCGAGATCGTCGACGCGCTCAAGGAGGGCACCAACCATGGGCACATCTTTCCGGTCGTCTGTGGGATCGCCACGCGCAACCTCGGCACCACGAGGCTCTTGGACGCGATCGTCGAGGACCTGCCCTCACCCGTCAAGCACGGGGCGCTGCGGGTCGGCGAGGTCGAACTCGTGGCCGACCCGGAGGCCGAGCTGTACGCCTACGCCTTCAAGACCAGGGCCGACCCGTTCGCCGGGCGCATCAACCTGCTGCGCGTCTACCAGGGCACCTTGCCGGCCGACAGCCACGCTTACAACGCGCGGACCAAAGCGAAGGAGCGGGTCGGCCAGCTGATCGTCTTCGCGGGCGCCGAGACCGGGCATCTGCAACAGCTCGGGCCCGGCGACATCGGGGCCGTCGCAAAGCTCAAGGAGACGAGGGCCGGCGACTGGCTGACGACCGATCATTCGGGATCGGCCGGCGAGGGCGTGCCTGTGCTCGAGCTGCCCGCACTCGAGCTGCCCGCGCCCGTCATGGCCTTCGCCGTCGAGCCGGCCGGCAAGGGCGACGAGGAGAAGGTGTTCGTGGCCTTGAGGCGCCTCCAAGAGGAGGATCCGACGATCGACCTGCACCGCGACCCGCAGACCGGTGAGCAGATCGTGGCGGGCCTCTCACAGGTCCATGTCGAGGTGATCGTCGACCGTCTGCGCGAGCGCTTCGGCGTCGAGGTCTCGCTCAAGCCCCCGCGGGTCCCCTACCAGGAGACGATCCGCGCGAGCGCCAAAGCCCACGGCCGCCACAAGAAGCAGTCCGGCGGACGCGGCCAGTTCGGCGATTGCTACATCGAGATCGAGCCCCTGAGGCCCGGCTTGGGCTTCGAGTTCGTCAATGAGATCAAGGGCGGCGTGATTCCCAGCTCGTTCGTTCCCGCCGTCGAGAAGGGCGTGCGCGAAGCGATGGACTCGGGCGTGCTTGCCGGCTACCCCGTCAAGGACGTGAAGGTGCGCCTCTATGACGGTTCGCACCACAGCGTCGACTCCTCTGAGATCGCCTTCAAGCTGGCCGGCGCGCACGCTATGCGTGAGGCTCTGCGCGCCGCCGATCCGGTGCTGTTGGAGCCGATCATGCTCGTGACGTTGTCTGTGCCCGAGGAGTCGGTCGGAGAGGTGATCGGCGACCTGAACAGCCGCCGCGGGCGCCCCCAAGGCATGGAGGGCGCGGCCGGGATGACCGAGATCAAGGTCGAGGCTCCGATGGTCGAGGTGCTCGGCTACGCCCCCGACCTGCGCTCGCTGACGGGCGGCCAAGGCGAATATACGCTCGAGTTTTTGCGTTACGAAGAGGTTCCGGCCGCGCTCGCCGCGAAGATCGTCGACGGCTCCGTCCAGGAGCGCGCCACGGCGCACGCCTGAGGCCGCGCCCGACACGTGGGCGTCGTCACCAGGTACCCTGGTCTGCCGTGGCAACCCGTTCGATCGTTACCTCTCAGCCTGATGTCGCCTGCGACGTGTGCATGCGTCGCCTGCTCCGTGGCGAGCGGCCTGACGTTTTCTTGGCCGGCGGCCGACGTCTGACGGTGTGCGAACTGTGCGCTCCGCGCGCCGTCCACGAGGGCTGGATGCGTGAGCGCGACGCCCAGGCGGTCAATCTGCCGCCGGCGCGACCGCGGCGTGGCCGCGGTCTGCTGGCACGACTGCGCGGGCGTGGCGAGTCGGGGGTGGCTGAGCCAGGCGCCGTCATGGAGTCGGCCGTCGCGCCGGCTCAGATGGCCGTGGAAGGGCTCGAGCCGGTCGGGCGCGAAGCGTTCGAGGCCCGGAGCCCCGTCGAGCCCGTACCGGCCCGGAGTTCTGTTGAGCCCGTACCGGCTCGGACCGTGTCGGCCACGCCCGTGTCGGCGGTATCGGTCCAGCCCGCGTCGGCCCAGCAGGTGAGGGGCCAGGTCGCGGACGGAGCGTACGCCGAGGCCGAGCATGCCGAAGCTGACTTCCCGGTGGATGAGCCTGCCGAAGAGGGATCTTGGCGGGACGCCTGGATGTTCGTGGCGGAGTAAAGTCTTTAGGACCATGATCTACTGCGTCGTACCAAAGCCCATGGCCGACGAGCTGTATCCGAAGCTCGTCGAGCACTATGCCGGCGACGAGAACGTGACGGTCATCGTCGACCGGCGCGAGTTCGACAGGCGCGCGCGCGGGGCCAGGCCAAGCGAGGCCACCGATCGGAGATCGACGGGATCTCCGATCGGCCAGCATCGCCGAGTGATCCGCGAGCGCAGGCGCGCCCGCGTGCCCGGCGACCTGCCGCCGCTGGCCAAGGCGCTGTAGTAGCCGCTGAATCTCGAACGAGTCTCGGAACGTCCCGGCCGCTCGCCATAATCGTGCGCCGATGAAGGCGATCGTGCATGTTGACGGGGGCGCGCGCGGCAACCCGGGGCCGGCGGCGGCCGCCTGTGTGATCTCGACGCCTGAGGGCGAGGTTCTCAGCGAGGACGCTGAGCTGCTCGGAGAGGTCACGAACAACGTCGCCGAGTACAGAGCGCTGCTGTTGGGCCTGGCGAAGGCTAGGGCGCTCGGCGTCGAGGAGATCGAGATCGTCGGCGACTCGGAGCTGATCGCAAAGCAGGTCAACGGCCAGTACAAGGTCAAGCACGCCGCCATGAAGCCGTTGTACCTGGACGCGATGGCGGCCTTGAAGGGCTTTGCGCGCTGGAGCATCCGCACGGTCCCGCGGGCCCAGAACGCGGAGGCCGACGCCCTTGTGAACCTGGCGCTCGACCAGGCCCGCGACGCGGGCCGGATGTAGCTCAGCGCAACGGCTGGGCGGATTTGGCCAAGGCCAGCATCTGCTGGTTGGAGAGTTCCTCGAGCAGGGTGTTGGTGATCCAGTAGACGACCTTGTGGTTGCGCCAGCCGATCGCGTGGATGTGAGAGCCGTCGTTGACGAACCAGTATTCGTGGCCGTCGATGACCTGGGTGCGGGCGTGGGCGAACAGGGGCGGGTTGGGCCAGTCGGTGCCCTGGAAGTCGTAGTAGCCGCCGATGCCGACGTGCCAGACCACTACGTAGGCGTGGCGGAGGTTGTTTTGTTGGTCTTTGAGCGTGTAGGCGCGCGTCTGTTGCTGTTCGGCGGAGGCGGTCTGAGAGGTCGGATACAGGACTGGGAACGGCACTTCGACTGCCGCTTTGACGACTTCGGAGTTGCCGGTCGAGGAGGTCGGAACGAGCCCGAGGGCACGCGTCGAGAAGCCGTGAGAGGTGTGGGAGTGGCCGTGGTGATGGGTCGAGCTGTGGGTCGGTTTGGGCGCCGGCAGCCGCAGCTGTTCGTGGCCGTTCAGGAATTCGTCGAGCGTGGCCTGCTCAAGCTCGGGGGTCGAGGTCACGTAGGAGCCGCCGGCGACCTGAGCGTCGACGTTGGCGGCTTTGAATTTGACCTGGCGCAGGGGCTTGGTCTGGGAGAAGGCGATCAGCTTTGACAGTTCGATCAGTTCGCTGGCGGAGGCGTGGAAGGTCGTGGCGATCGCGCGACCGACGGCTTTGGCGACGGTTTCGATCTGGCCAAGCTCGTTGGCCGGGTTGATCTGCTCGCGCAGGTCGCGCAGGAAGTCTTGCTGGCGCGCGACCCGCACGAAGTCGGAGTCGTCGTGGCGGTAGCGCACGTAGGCGAGCGCGTTTTCGTAGCACAGGCGTTGGTAGCCGGGCTGGATGTCGATGTGGGTGTAGTTTTCTTCGGGCGTGCCGCCGCCGTAGTAGTGGTGGTCGACGTTGACGTAGGCGCAGCCGAGCGTGTCGACGACTTCGATGAAGCCCTTGAAGCTGACGTCGACGATCCCGTTCAGCTTCAGCCCGGGGAACACTTCGCGCTCGATCGTTTCGGCGGCCAAGACCATGCCGCCCTTGGTGCCGCTGTGCTGGCTGCCGTACGTGTACGCCGCGTTGACCTTCTGCTGCGGGTAGCTGGCTCCCCAGCGGGTCTCGATGTTGACCAGCAAATCGCGCGGGATCGACATCACCGAGGTCTGTCCTTGTTCGGGATCGAAGCGCACGAGCAGGATCGTGTCCGAGTGGGGCGGGTCGGTCCGATCGTAGGAGTCCTTGGCGCCCACGCGCCTGTCCGAGCCGAGGATCAGGAAGGTCTTGGGACCGCCGCTGTATTCGGCCGTGACGACGCCTTGGGGCGCCTGGATCTGGTTGAGCTTGGGGAAGACCTCTTCGGCGATCGTGGTGATCTTGTTGAGGGCGACCGTCGCGGTGGCCCCGGCACTGAGTGCGACGATCAGGATCGCCGCGATCGCGAACCGCTTGGCCATGCCCCAGCCGGGGCTGGGCGGACGTTCCTCGCCGATCATCCGTCAAGGGTACCCGGCGGTCCGGAGCGTCCACGCCGCCTGCCGGGTTACTCTCGACCGATGCTCAAGCCCCGCAACCGCGAGCTGCTCGGCCTGATTCCGGCTGCCCTGCTGGTGACGGCCGGCTTCACGGCGATCTTCATTCAGCAGGAGAACACCGCCCGCGGATCGGCGACCTCGGTCACGCTGAACCACGCCTCGGGCGTGTCCTTGACTTATGGCGCGCTGTTCTTGGGCCTGTGCGTGGCGGGGCACCTGGTGATCAGGTTCGCGCTGCCCGACGCGGACCCGTACCTGTTTCCGTTGGGCGCGGTCCTGGCGAGCGTCGGGATCGTGATGGTTTACCGGATCGAACCGGTCCTGGCGAGGCAGCAGGCCCAATGGATGGTCTTGGGCTTGGTCCTGTTCGCGGCGACGATCTTGCTGCTGCGCCGAACGGGCGTCGGGGTGTTGGAGCGCTACCGCTACACGATCGCGGCGGTCGGGATCGTGATGACGGTGCTGCCGAGGGCGCCCGTGATCGGCGAGGAAGTCAACGGCGCCTATCTGGACATCCACGTCGGCGGGGTCTCGTTTCAGCCGGCCGAGTTCGGCAAGGTCGCGATCGTGATCTTCTTGGCCAGCTATCTGCACGACAACCGCCAGCTTCTGGTCACCGCCGGGCGGCGCTTCTTGGGCTTGACGATCCCGCCGATGAAGCAGTTCGGACCGATGTTGATCGTGTGGGGCGCGGCGATGGGCACGCTGTTGTTGACGGGAGAGCTGGGGACCTCGTTGATGTTTTACGGCGCGTTTTTGGCGTTGCTTTACGTTGCGACCGGGCGCTTCTCGTTCCCTTTGATCGGCTTGGCTCTGTTCGCGGTCGGGGCGTGGTTCGTGGTCGGGCACGTTGCTCACGTGCACGCCAGGATCCTGGCGTGGGAAGAGCCGCTGAACAAGACGTTGTTCGAAAACGGAACCAGCTACCAGCTGGGCCAGGCTCTGTTCGCCCAGGCCGACGGCGGCCTGCTGGGCACGGGCTTTGACCAGTCGCTGCTCAGATATCCGGTCGAACTGACGCACGGCGTGATCGTGCACCGCTCGATTTTGCCGGTCCCGGAATCGGACATGATCTATGCGGTCATCACCGACGAGCTGGGTTTGGTCGGAGCGGCCGGTCTTTTGTTGGTGTATCTGTTGTTCATCGCCAGGGGCCTGAAGACGGCGATGCTGGCGAGGGACTCGTTCTCGAAGCTGTTGGCTACGGGACTGTCGTTCATCGTGGCGATGCAGGTCTTCGTGATCGTCGGCGGCGTTACGCGGGTGATCCCGCTCACCGGCGTGACCCTTCCGTTCGTCGCTTACGGCGGCTCGTCGGTGGTGATGAACTTCGTTTTGTTGGCGCTCTTGTTGCTGATCTCCGATCGCGCGCGCCGGCCGTACGCGTGAATATCTTTGTCTGCATAGGAAAACCTTATGCCCCCTTTTTGCAAGCCCACTTCCTCCTCGGTACAGGCAATTGTCTGTCCTGCGGGCCCTTGCGCACGTTTGTGCAGCTTTGCGAGCGTCTTTCGCACGCAATCCTCCACTTCGGCGCGCCGCGCAGGGCGAACGGGCCGCCGCGTCGAAACCCTGGGCCACGATGCGCTCCAGCACGCTCGCCGATCGATCCACGACCTCGCACCTGCGCCTGCGGGTGCCGGGCCCAAGGCCCAGGGTGGGGCGTCGCTACGGCAAAGCTCTGTCCGACGGCCATTCTTCGCCCGCTGGCCTGCACACGCGCCCGTGGCTGGGACGCCTGCGCAACGCCGTCGAGAACGACCTGTTCGCGGTTCATTACCAGCCGATCGTCGCGCTGAAGGACGGCCGGCCCGCCCATTACGAGGCGCTTGTCAGGCTGGCGGACGAACCGTCGGGCTCTTTCCTTGCTCCCGGCCGCTTCCTGCCCGCCGCGGAGCGTTACGGGCTGATCCAGGACATCGACCGGCTTGTGCTCGGCAAAGTCGCCGCGCTCTTGGCCGGCCGCGTCGGGGGTCCGCGCATCGCGATCAACCTGTCGGCGCTGTCGGTTACGGACCCCGCGATGCTGGACCACGTCGAGCGGGGCCTGGCTCGTCACGGCGTCGATCCCGGTCGCCTGATCATCGAGATCACCGAGACCGCCGCGATCTCAGACATGGCGCGGGCTCAGGACTTCTGCAAAGGGGTCGTCGCCCTCGGTTGCGGTCTCGCCCTCGACGACTTCGGTTCGGGCTTTGGCTCCTTCCAGTACCTGACCCACCTGCCGTTCGGCTACCTCAAGCTCGACGGCTCCTTCATCAGATCGCTGCCGGACTCGCCCAAGGACCAGCTGATCGTGCGGGCGCTGGCCGGCCTGGCCCGCAACATGGGCATGGAGACGATCGCCGAGTATGTCACCAGCCAGGCGACCCTGAGCCTGCTGCGCGCCTTCGGCGTCGACTACGCCCAGGGCTACGAGTTGGGGCGTCCCAAAGCTCTCTGAGGCGCTGAGGCGGCCTCACGCGCTCTGCGGCATCGAGGTGGCCGGTCGCCCGTCGGGACTGCCAGTCAGGTGTCCGGACGGCCGGTCATCTAGGGTGACGGCCAATGCGCGCCGTCACGTTCCAAGCCTCCGGCGAAGTAAGGGTCGACGAGGTGCCCGAGCCTCAGCTCGGCGCCCCGGATGACGTGATCGTTGAGGTCACGGCCTCCGGCATCTGCGGCTCGGACCTGCACATCTATCACGGCAGGGTGCCGGTCGAGCAGGGCTTTACGATCGGTCACGAGTTCGTCGGCACCGTGCTGGCCGCCGGCCCGGAGGTACAGCGCGTCGCGGTCGGCGACAGGGTGCTCGGCTGCTTTCATACCGCCTGCGCGACCTGCGTCGCGTGCGTCAGAGGCGACTACCACCGCTGCCTGCACGGCCGCACGTTCGGACACGGCTCGAAACTCGGCGACCTGCGGGGCGCCCAGGCCGAGCGCCTGCTCGTGCCGCGCGCGAACCTGACTCTGCGCAAGGTGCCGGAGAACATGAGCGACGACGTCGCCCTGTTCGCCGGCGACGTGCTCGGCACCGGCTACCACTCGGTCGCCCACGCCGGCCTGAAGGCCGGCGACACCGCCGCCGTGCTCGGGCTCGGGCCGGTCGGCCTCTGTGCCGTGCAGGCCGCCAAGGCCGCCGGTGCCACCGAAGTCTTCGCGATCGACACCGTCCCTGAGCGCCTGGAGATGGCCGCCCGCTTCGGCGCGACGCCTTTGCATCTGACAGAAGACGATCCCAAGCGCGCGATCAGGGCCGCGACCGGCGGCCTCGGCGTGGACGTCGCCGTCGATGCCGTCGGCGACCCTCAGCCATTGGCCTTGGCGATCAGCCTCAGCCGCGACGCCGGCGTGGTCTCCGGAATCGGCGCCTACGCGGGCAAGGGCGAGGTCCCGCTTGGCCTTGCCTGGCTGAAGGGCGTCACCTTGAGACTCGGCCTCGCCAACGTGATCGCCCACGTCGACAGGGTCCTGGCGATGGTCTCCGCCGGCCTGCTCGACCCGGCGCCGCTCGTCAGCAGGCATATGGCCCTCGACGAGGCTTCCGAAGCGTATGCGGCCTACGACCGCCGCGAGGCCCTTAAGATTGTGCTCACGCCATGACCGTCACCGCCACGCTTCCAGACGCGCTCGAAGACCAAGCCCGCGAGTTCATCGCCAAGCGGCACGGCCTGCTGATCGGCTCCGAGCAGGTACCGGCCGCCGACGGGCGCACGTTCGCGACGCTCGACCCGGCCAGCGGCCGCGAGATCGCCCTCCTCGCGCACGCGGGCGTCGAGGATGCCGATAGGGCCGTCGCCGCCGCGAGGGCCGCGTTCGAGGAGGGGCCGTGGTCGAAGATGGCCGCCGCTGAGCGCGAGCGCCTGATCTTCGCGCTGGCCCTCGCCATCGAAGAGCACGCGGCCGAACTGGCCCAGATCGAGTCGCTCGACAATGGCAAGCCGGTCAAGCTCGCCCACTATGTCGACGTCAGGGGCGCCGCCGCGCACCTGAGGTACTTCGCGGGCTGGCCGACCAAGATCGAGGGCGCCGTCCTGCCGGTCGCGGCCGGAGCCGGCATGCATTGCTATACGAGCAGGGAGCCGGTCGGCGTCTGCGCCCAGATCATCCCCTGGAACTTCCCGATCTTGATGGCGGCCTGGAAGCTCGGGCCCGCGCTCGCGGCCGGCTGCACGGTCGTGCTCAAGCCGGCCGAGCAGACGCCGCTGAGCGCGCTGCGCGTCGGCGAGCTGGCGCTCGAGGTCGGTTTCCCGCCGGGTGTCCTCAACGTGTTGACCGGCGACGGCTCGACCGGTGCCGCGCTCGTCGCGCATCCAGACGTCGACAAGGTCGCGTTCACGGGCTCGACCGCCGTCGGCCGCGAGATCGGCGCGATCGCCGGCAAAGCGCTCAAGCGGGTGACGCTCGAGCTGGGCGGCAAGTCGCCGAACATCATCTTGCCCGACGCCGATCTTGACGCGGCGATCGCGGGCGCCTTCCAGGGCATCTACTTCAACTCCGGCCAGGCCTGCAACGCCGGTTCGCGCCTGTTCGCGCCCGCCGAGCGCTACGAGGAGATCGTGTCGGCTCTGGCCGAGCGCGCCGGTTCGATGCCGCTCGGGCCGGGCCTCGACCCGGCGACCCAGCTCGGGCCTTTGATCTCGGACGAGCAGCGAACAAGGGTGCTCGGCTACATCGAGGCCGGCGTCGACGGCGGCGCCGAGCTGGTGGCCGGCGGTCCCAGCGCGCTCGCTGGCAACGGCCTGGCCGACAGCGGCGGCTACTTCGTCGCGCCGACCCTGTTCAGCACGACCTCCGACGAGCTGTCGATCTCGTGCGAGGAGATCTTCGGCCCGGTCCTGGTCGTTTCGCCGTACTCGTCGATCGACGAGGTGCTCGCGCGCGCGAACGCGACCGAGTATGGCTTGGCGGCCGGTATCTGGACGCGCGACGTGGCCAACGCCCACCGCTTCGCGGCGAAGCTGCGGGCCGGCATGGTCTACGTCAACTGCTGGGGCCCCGTCGACCCCGCGGCTCCCTTCGGCGGCTTCAAGGCCTCCGGCGTCGGGCGCGAGCACGGCCGCGACGGCCTGGAGGCTTACCTGGAGACCAAGACGGTTTGGACGGCGCTGTAGCAGCCCCCGGCAGCGGCGCCGGGGTGGGGTTGGGGAACGAGACACGCCGAGAGGCGTCTAAGAACGCGCGCTGGATCGCCCCGTTGGCTTTGGTCTGCGGCCTGGTTCTGGTCGCGGCGACCGTCGAGATCGTGCTCGACGCCGCGCTCGAACATTCGCCTCTGATTCCCCATCAGCCGCACATCTCGGGCTGGCTGGCCTCGCTCGGAGGCGAGCGGCTCGGCTATCGGGTGTTCCTGATCGCGCTGCTCGCTTCGAGCGTCGCTTATGTCGTTCTGTTGGGCTGCGCCCGCGCGTACGCGCGCGCGCGGACGCCCTCGAAAGGGAACATCACATTCGCCCGCTCCGCGATCGCGCTGGTCGCTGGCCTGAACCTGATCGTCTTCGTCGGCCCGGTCCTGATCTCGACCGACGTCTTCAGCTATCTCGCCTACGCCCGCATGGCCGCAGTCCATGGCGTCAACCCGTACCTGCACGGCCCGGTCGCGATCGTCGGCGACCCCGTCTACCGGTACGTCGGCCACGACTGGCTCAAAGTCGCGACCGCTTACGGCCCCCTTTACACCCTGATCTCTTATCCGCTCGGCCTGCTCGGGGTCATCGGCGGCCTGTGGGGCATGAAGCTCTACGCGCTGGCCGCCGCCGCCGCGACGCTCCTGCTGACGTGGCGGGTCGCGCGACGCCGCGGCCACGACCGAGTCTTCGCGCTCCTGGCTGTCGGCGCCAACCCGCTGTTCACGATCTACGGCCTCGGCGGCGCCCACAACGACCTGATCATGTTGGCCTTGATGATGGCCGCCGTCGCGTTCACGCTCTCAGATCGCGACGCGGCCGCCGGAGCCACGGTCGTCGTCGGGGCCCTCGTCAAGGCGACGGTCGCCGTCCTGTTGCCCTTCATGCTGCTCGCCAAGCGCCGGCTATCGACGGTCTACGGGGCGCTCGTGGCGATCGTCGGGTCGGCGATAGTCGGCTATGCGGCTTTCGGATCCCAAGGCCTCAACGTCGTGTCCGCTTTGAACCGGGACTCCGCGTTCGTGTCGACCGACAGTTTTCCGAACGAGCTGGCCCATCTCGCCGGCAAGCCCGGCGTCTTTCCGGTCGATCACGACCTCCTGAAGGCCGCCCTCGTGCTGATCGTTTTGCACCTGCTATGGCGCACATATCGAGGCTATGACTGGGTCGCCGCCTCCGGCTGGGCCCTGCTCGCGATCTCGGTGACAAGCACCTGGCTGTTGGCCTGGTACATCCTCTGGCCTCTGCCGCTCGCGGTCGTCACCCGCGACCGCCGCCTGCTCGTCGCCACCCTGTTCGTGCAGGGCCTGTTCGTCGCCCACCAGACAGCGCCTCTGTGGGTACCGGTGCAATGAGGCGCGTGCGGCTCGTCGAGACGACCCTGCTCGTCCTCGCCGGTGTGCTGCTGGCGGTCGCGACGGTCAACGACGTCTTCCGGCAGACCCACGTCGACCATCGTTTGATCGCGGACTTGAGGACCTGGCGCACGACTACCGGCCACGACTACCACAACCTGACCGTCGAGCAGACCGTGTTCGGAGAAACCTCGACGACTGACGTCGTCTGCGGCAACACGACTCCTGGCGCGCCCAAAACCAAGATCCAGATCTGCCTGGTAATCGCTGGTCCGACCGTGAACGGTCGCCGCGAGGTCAGAGGGGGCTGGTATCTGCCCGCGAACACCGAAGAAGACTTGGCCCGCTCCCGTGACGGCTGTTTCGGGCCCGACGGCGTTGGCCGATGTCCGCACTGAGCGCGCCCGGCGGCGTGCCGCCCGCCACCGGCGAGCCCCTGGCCGGCACACACGCGCGCGCGCGCGGCCTGCCCGCGTGGTGGCCTTTGGCCGCGCTGACGTTGCTCGCCGCGGTTCTGAGGCTGGCGGACCTCAGCCAGCAGAGCTTCTGGTACGACGAGGCCTTCACTCCTGTCCACGTCCTACATCCGAGCCTGGTCGCGACGTTGCGTTCGGTCGTGCACACCGAGAACTCGCCGCCGCTCTGGTATTTGATTGCCTGGGCCGACTCCAAGGTCTTCGGTACCGGCGAGGTCGCCCTGCGCCTGCCTTCAGCGCTCGCCGGGATCGCGACCGTACTCCTTGCCTGGGCGATCGGCCGCGAGCTGACCGGCCGCCGCGCCACCGCGATCGCGGTGGCCGCGTTCGTGGCGGTCAATCCGATCTTCGTCTGGTACTCCCAGGAGGCGAGGGCCTACGGCCTGTTCGTCTTGACGGGCGCTCTCGCGATGCTCTGCTTCTTGCGCGCGCTCCACGATCCGACGCCCCGCGGGATGTGGCTCTTTGCGCTCGCCGGGACCTTCGCCCTGCTCAGCCACTACTTCGCGGTCTTCTTGCTGATCCCGATGGTGTTGTGGCTGCTCCTCGCCCAATCTCGGCGCCGCGCCGCGCTGCCGGCGCTCGGAGCGCTCGCGCTCGTCGGCCTCGCGCTCGTGCCCCTGATCTCCGCCCAGGGCGGCCATGGCACCCAGTGGATCGGCGAATGGGCGCTCTCAAGCCGCTTGGAAGCGATCCCGCGGTACTACCTGACCGACTACTACGGCTCCGCCCTCGGCCACGGGATCGAGTTGCTGATCGCCTTGCCGATCGTCGTCGGTGTCGCCTACGGCCTGTGGCGCGTCCTGACCCCGGTGGAGGAGCGCGGCGCGCTGATCGCTTTGGCGATCGCCGCCGGCGGCATCCTGATCCCGCTCGGCTTGGCCATCCTCGGCGCCGACTACCTGGCGCCGCGCAACCTCGTCGCCGCGATGATCCCGGTCACGGCCCTGATCGCCGTGATCGTGCCCTCCCAGCGGGCCGGCTCCGTCGGGATCGCCCTCGCCGTTCTGATCGCCGCCGGTTTTTTGGCGATCACCGTCGATGTGCCGCTCTCGCCGCGCCTTCAGCGCGGCGACTGGCGCGGCCTGGCGAATGTGCTCCATGGCTGGGAACGTGGCGGGCGTCCGCGCGCGATCACGACCGTCGAGCTGGGCGCGGCCCCCTTCGAGTACTACCTGCCAGGGGTCCGCCACCTGGCGCCCGGCCGCTCGGCGGCGGTCAGCGAAGTCGTCGAGGTCGGCTACGCCCCGCTGCTGCCCTCCGCGGGCGCCCCGCCGGCGAGCGGCTTCAGGCTCCTCGCCCGCTCCGACGTTCACGGCCTGATCGCGCTGCGCTTCCTATCGGCGGTCCCGGTGCCGCTCGTTGAGGCGACCTTGAGGCGTCATACAATCACCGACGCTCACCCGGAGGTGTTGATCGGACGCTCAGCCGGGCAGCAGTCCTCGACATCGAAAAGGTTCTAGGTTTCTCAAATGCAGACCCCGACCGTGCAGGCGCCGAGCGACGCGCAGGTGGCTTTGCGACGGGCGTGCGAACACCTGCTGGCGCTTCAAGACGACGCCGGCTGGTGGCAGGGGGAGCTGCAGACGAACGTGACGATGGACGCCGAGGACATGTTCCTGCGCGAGTTCCTCGGCATCCGCAATCCCGAGGGTACCGAGCGTTCGGCCGCCTGGATTCGCTCCGAGCAGCGCCAGGACGGCACTTGGGCGAATTTTTACGGCGGGCCCGGCGAGCTGTCGACGACGATCGAGGCCTACTGGGCGCTGCGCCTGGCAGGCGACGATCCCGAGTGCGAGCACATGCGCTCGGCGGCCGCTTTCATACGCGCTCACGGAGGGCTCGAGCAGGCCCGCGTGTTTACTCACGTCTGGCTCGCGCTGTTCGGCCTGTGGTCCTGGGAAGACGTGCCCGCGCTCGTGCCCGAGATCGTGCTCTTGCCCCGGAGCGCGCCCCTCAACGTCTACGACTTCGCCTGCTGGGCGCGCCAAACGATCGTCGCGCTGTCGCTCGTCAAAGCCCATCGCCCGGTACGCCCGCTGCCCTTTCGTTTGGATGAGCTGCTGGCCGGCGGCGCGCCCGACGCGCGGAGGCGCCCAGCCTCCTGGCAGGGGCGCCTGCTGACGGTCCTCGATCGCGTGTTGCGCGCTTACGAGCGCCATCCTCTTGCGCCGCTGCGCCGGCTCGCGCTCGCCCGGGCCGAGCGCTGGATCGTGCGCAGGCAGGAGGCAGACGGCTCCTGGGGCGGCATCCAGCCCCCTTGGGTCTACTCCCTGATGGCTCTTTACCTCGGCGGCTACCCGCTCGATCATCCGGTTATGAAACGCGGCCTCGAAGGCCTCGATCGCTTCATGGTCGAGGACGCCGACGACGGTCGCGGTGTCGGCGCCCCGCCCGGCCGGAGCCGGCGCCTGGAAGCGTGCCAGTCACCGGTCTGGGACACCGCGCTCGCGATCGTCGCGCTCGCCGACGCCGGCCTAGCCGACGACGATCCGGCGCTCGTGCGTGCCGCGAAGTGGCTGCTCGGCGAGGAGGTCACGTTCGCCGGAGACTGGCGGGTCGCCCGCCCCGGCCTCGCGCCCGCCGGCTGGGCTTTCGAGTTCGCCAACGTCAACTACCCGGACGTCGACGATACGGCCGAGGTCGTGCTCGCGTTGCGGCGCGTCGCGGGCGGCCGCCGCCGCGCCTCCTCCTCCTCCTCCTCCTCCTCCGGAGGACACCCCGGACGCGATCGCCATCCCGCGACCGTGGCGCTGCGCTCGCAGATCGACGCCGCTACCGCCAGGGCGCAGCGCTGGGTCCAGGGCATGCAGGGCCGCGACGGCGGTTGGGGAGCGTTCGACGCCGACAACACCCGCTCGCTCGTCCGCGAACTGCCGTTCCTGGACTTCGGCGAGGTGATCGACGAGCCGAGCGCTGATGTGACCGCCCACGCGCTGGAGATGCTCGCCGCGCTGGACCTGCTCGACACGCCCGCGGCCCGGCGTGGCGTACGCTGGCTGATCGCCCAGCAGGAGCCGGACGGCTCGTGGTTCGGGCGCTGGGGTGTCAATCACGTCTACGGGACCGGTGCCGCCGTTCCAGCCTTGATCGCCGCGGGCGTCGATCCCTCTCAAGGATGCATCCGCGACGCGGTTCGCTGGCTCGAGGAACACCAGAACGAGGACGGCGGCTGGGGCGAGGACCCTCGCTCTTACGACGACCCTACCTGGATCGGGCGCGGCCCCAGCACGGCCTCGCAGACCGCCTGGGCCCTGTTGGCGCTGCACGCGGCCGGCCAGGCCGTTGCGAGCGCACAGCCCGACGGAGATGGAGACGGTGCGAGCGCGCTGCGGCGCGGCATCGAGTGGCTCACAGCCAGCCAGCGCGAGGACGGGACCTGGGATGAGCCGCAGTACACCGGTACCGGCTTTCCGTCCGATTACTACATCAACTACCACCTGTACCGTCTCGTCTTCCCGATCATGGCGCTCGGGAGATGTCTCGCCGACCCCAACGGCTAGCCGTGGAGGCAGTCGCCGTGATGGGCCAGGCCTCGGGCGAGAATTTCCCGGTCGCCAGCAGGCTGCTGCCCCGGGGCACGCGGACCCACCTCCTTGCGATCTACGGCTTCGCCCGGCTCGTCGACGAAATCGGCGACGGTCCGATCGAGAGCGCCGCTGCGATCGGGGGCGCCGGCATGCTCAGGCGCGTTGACGGCGTCGGCGGAGACGGCCGAGCCGAGGGTCACTCCGACACCAGGGTACGTCTGGCGGCGCTGGACGCGATCGAAAGCGATCTCGACAAAGCATTCGACGGTGAGGCCGAGCATCCGCTGCTGCGCCGCTTGACGCCCGCACTGCGCGAGTGTGAGCTGCCGCGCGGGCCGTTTGTACGCCTGATCGAGGCCAACCGGGCCGACCAGCGGATCGAGAAGTATGAGACCTGGGAGCAGCTGCGCGGCTACTGCGAGTTCTCGGCCGACCCGGTCGGCGAGCTGGTGCTGGGCGTCTTCGGACAGGCCGATCCCGAGCGCATCGCTCTGTCCGATGAAATCTGCACCGCCCTGCAGCTGGCCGAGCATTGCCAGGACGTCGCCGAGGATCGCGCCCGCGGACGTGTTTACCTGCCCGCCGAGGACCTGGCCCGGTTCGCTTGCCCGATCGCCGATCTCGACGCTCCCCACGCCAGCGGTCCGCTGCGTGGAGTCTTGGCCTTCGAGGTCGATCGCGCCCGTGGACTGCTCGCCCGCGGCGCGCCCCTGATCGGTCGGCTTCACGGCCTGCGCGAGCGCTTGGCGGTGGCCGCCTTCGTCGCCGGCGGGCGCGCCGCGCTCGACGCGATCGAGCGCGCCGGCTATGACGTGCTCGCGGGACCGCCGAAGGCGGGCACCGTTCGCCGGGTCTTCGCGCTCGGCCGAACGCTTAGGGAGCGCCCAAAATGAACACCGAAGAGGCCTATTTCCGCTGCGAGGCGATCACGAAGCGCAACGCCGCCAACTTCTTTTACGGCATCCGCCTGCTCGCTCCCGAGCGCCGCCGGGCGATGTGCGCCGTCTATGCCTTCGCGCGCCGGATCGACGACATCGGCGACGGCTCGCTGCCGGCGCCGCGCAAGCTCGAACTGCTCGAGGACCAAACGGCCGCGCTCGCGTCGCTGCCGGGAAGGGTTCCGCGCGCGCGGGACGGAGTCGGGGAGGGAGTTACCTTCGAGTTTGGGCCTGCCGCGCGCGCGCGCGGGGGGGCGCAAGCGCACGGGCGCGCACTGCCGCGTGCGGACCGCACGTATAGGGACGATCCGGTCCTCGTCGCGCTGGCCGACGCGTACGTCCGCTTCGATGTGCCCGCCGACGCGATGCCAGACCTGATCGCGGGAGTCAAGATGGATGTCGAAGGCGTCGCTTACGAGACCTTCGGGGACTTGGTCCTGTATTGCCGGCGCGTTGCGGGCGCGATCGGCAGGGCATGCTTGGCGATCTTCGCGTTACGCGATCGAGCGGGGGCCGAGCGCACGGACGTTTACCGGCTCGCCGACGACCTTGGGGTGGCCTTGCAGCTGACGAACATCTTGCGCGACATTCGCGAGGACGCTCAGGCAGGGCGCGTGTATCTGCCGGGCGAAGACCTGCGCCGCTTCGGCCTGATCGCGGCCGGCGACGAGCCAAGCGCGGCGGCCACGCTCGCGCGGCTCGCCGAAGCCCGCGGCCCGCGCGGTCAGGACCCGGCGGACGCCGAGGAGGCGCAGTGGCTGGATGCCCTTGTCCGCTTTCAGGCTTCGCGCGCGCGCGAATGGTTCGACCGGGGCATGGCCCTTGCGCCGCTGCTCGATCGTCGCAGCGCAGGCTGCCTGCTGGCGATGTCAGGCATCTACAGCAGGCTGCTCGACCGGATCGAACACGAACCGGACCGAGCCCTACGCGAACGCGTCTCGTTGCCGGTCCACGAGAAGGCGCTGGTCGCGGTCAGGGGCTTGCTCGGAGCCCGGGTTTGACGCTTGCCCGGAGCCCGGGTTCGACGACCGCCGCGCGCGCGGCCGGCGCCGGGCAATCGACTGGTCCGCGCGAGACCGCCGGCGAGGTCGTGGTGATCGGCGGCGGCCTGGCCGGGATCACGGCGGCGCTCGACTGTGCCGAGGCGGGCGCCGAAGTGACGCTCGTCGAGGTCCGCCGGCGCTTGGGCGGCGCGGCATACTCGTTCGAGCGCGACGGCTTGAACGTCGATAACGGCCAGCACGTGTTCTTGCGCTGCTGTAACGCGTACCGGGGCTTGCTGGAGCGCTTGGGAAGCGCCTCGGGAGTGCGCATCCAGGAGCGTCTGGAGATCCCCGTGCTGAGCCCCGGCCGCGAGCTGGCCGTGCTGCGGCGCGGCCGGCTGCCGGCGCCGGCTCATCTGGCGGGCGCGCTGCTGCGCTACCCGTACCTGTCTGTCGGCAAGCGCCTGAGCGCGGCACGCGCGGTCGCGGCCCTGGCCCGGCTGGACCGGTCCGATCCAGCGCTCGACGACCTCACGTTCGGACAGTGGCTCGCCGAACACGGTCAAAACGAGCGGGACGTGGCCCTGCTGTGGGACATGGTCGTGTTGCCGACCCTGAACCTGCCCGCCGCGCAGGCGTCGCTCGGGCTGGGAGCTTTCGTCTTCAAAGAGGGCTTGCTTTCGAAGGCGAACGCCGGCGACATCGGCTTTCACGAGCGCCCCCTCAGCGAGACGCTCGCCGAGCCCGCCGCCAGGGCGCTCGATAGGGCTGGAGTGCGCGTGCTGCTGGGCTGGCGCGCGCAGCGGATCGAGCGCGACGGTGCCGGCAGCGGTGGCGCCGGGCGTCACCGGACGGAGGGCGCTGACTCGGGGCGCGGCCGCTCGGGTGGCGCCGATGCGGGCCTGCTCGTGCGTGGCCTGGGGGAGCGGGGGGAGGAGGTCCTGAAACCTGATGCCGTGATCGTCGCGGTGCCGCACGCGCGCGCGGCGGGCCTGTTGGAAGACTCACAGCCGCGGCTTGCCGGGCGACTGCGCCGGCTCGAGAGTTCGCCGATCGTGAACCTTCATGTCGTCTATGACCGGACCGTCTGCGAGCACCGTTTCGCGGCCGGCGTGCGCTCGCCGGTGCAATACCTGTTCGACCGTACCGTCGCCGGGGGCGTCCCGGCGGGGTGTCAGTATCTGGCGGTGTCCCTGTCGGGAGCCTTCCGCGAGATGCAGTCGAGCGCCGATGAGCTGCGCGAGCGCTATGTGCCAGCACTCGAAGCGCTCTTGCCGCGCGCGCGTGGGGCCCGCGTGGAAACGTTCTTCGCGACGCGCGAGCACGCCGCCACGTTCAGGGCCGCGCCTGGGGTGGCCCAGCTGAGGCCCGGCCCACGGACGTCCACGCCGGGTCTCCTGGTGGCCGGCGCCTGGACGGACACCGGTTGGCCGGCGACCCTCGAGGGAGCCGTCATCAGCGGCCACGCCGCCGCGCGCGCCGCGCTCAGGGCGCCATGACCAGGCTCGTGATCGCGGCGCCCCTCGGGATCGAGGCGGCGATCGTGCGCTCGGCCGGCCATCGCGGCGCGGTCCACAAGACCGGGATGGGCACCGCGCACGCGCGCGCGTCGGCCGCGAGGCTCGCCGACGCACCCGGAGACGCGCTGCTCGTGCTCGGCTTCTGCGGCGGCCTCGACGAGCATTCGGTGCCCGGCGAAGTGATCGTCGCCGACGCCGTCTCGAGCGCCCACGACGAAGGCCATACGCCCGAACGCGTGCCCTGCGTTGAGGCCGATCGGCTGACCGGCCTGCTGCGCGATCGCGGCTTGAGCGTGAGGGGGGGCGAGATCGTGTGCGTCTCGAAGATCGCGCTCGGCGAGCGCCGGGCCCAGCTTCTGGCGGGGGGCGCTCTGGCCGTCGACATGGAGTCGGTCTGGCTCGCTCCCGGCGCCAGGGCGCGGCCGTTCGCGGTCGTAAGGGTCGTCCTGGACAGCCCGTCCCACGAGCTGCTGCGCCCCCAGGCGCTCGCCGGCGCCGTCAGGGCCGCGCGGGCGCTGCGCCGGGTGGCGAGCGCACTTCACGAGTGGGTTCCCGGCGACTAAGGTGACGGAATGGCCGTTCGGGTAAGGCAGAGCACGCGCATGGGCTGGTACCTGATGCGCCAGCGCTTGGCCGGTAACGACAAGTTCCCGCTGATCGTCGAGCTGGAGCCTCTGTTCCAATGCAACCTGGCGTGTTCAGGTTGCGGCAAGATCCAGCATCCCGAGCACGAGCTGCGCCGCCGGATGCCCGTCGAGCAGGCGGTCGGCGCGATCGAAGAGTCCGGTGCGCCGATGGTCTCGATAGCCGGCGGCGAGCCTTTGATCCATCCCGAGATCCACTTGATCGCGGCCGAATTGGTCAAGCGCAAGAAGTTCGTTTACCTGTGCACCAACGCTTTGCTGTTGGAGCGCAAGCTCGAGAACTTCGAGCCGAGCCCGTACTTCTCGTGGGCGATCCACATCGACGGCCTGCGCGAGCGCCACGATGAATCGGTCGAGCGGGCCGGCACATTCGACAAGGCCGTTTCCGCGATCAAGGTGGCCCAGGCAGCGGGCTTCAGAGTCACGACCAACACGACGTTCTTTACCCACGACTCTCCCAAAACGATTCGCGAAGTGCTCGATTTCCTGAACGACGAGTTGGAGGTCGACGAGATGATGATTTCGCCGGCTTACGCTTACGAGAAAGCCCCCGACCAGGAGCATTTCTTGGGAGTCACCCAGACGAGGAGCCTGTTCAAGGAGGCGTTCGCGGACGGCCGGCGCAAGCGTTGGCGGCTGAACCACAGCCCCTTGTTCCTGGACTTCTTGGAAGGAAAGGCCGAATTCGAGTGCACCGCTTGGGGTATCCCGAGCTACTCGCTGTTCGGCTGGCAACGGCCGTGCTATTTGATGTCTGACGGCTACACAAAGACCTACAAAGAGCTGCTCGAGACGACCGACTGGAGCGCTTACGGGCGCGGCAAGGACCCGCGCTGCGAGAACTGCATGGCCCACTGCGGCTACGAGCCGACCGCGGTCCTCCAGACCACGCGCTCACTCAAGCAGTCGCTACGCGCCATCGCGGGGTAGTTCGTCCGCGGGGGTAGGCGGGCCACCCTCGCCTGAGGGCGTCTCCGCCGCACTCGCGCCGGCCGTCCTGATCTCGCGCCACGTCAGGCCCTCGCCGAGCAGGGCCGGCACGCCGAGGGCGAGCGCCGTGACGACCTCGACCGCCTGCAAGACGATGCCGTAAGCGATCGCTTCGCCGGCGCCGACGCCGTAAGCGGCCAAGACGACCAAACAGGCGGCCTGGAAGACGCCGACATTGGACGGGGTCGCAGGCAGGACCGCCGAAACGTTGACGGCCAGGAGCACGGCGGCCGCCGCGGCGAGCTGGGGGTGCGCGGGGATGCCGAGGGCCAAGAGGACCGCATAGCAGGCCAGCCACTGCAGCGCCCAGGCGCTCAGCTGGGCCGCGACCGACGCGAAGCCGTGCTTTGGCGTCACGAACACGACGAGGCCTTGCCGGGCCAGCCCCAATAGGCGCGCCGCCGTCTCGCTGGCCAAACGGACCCGCAGCGAGCGCGAGCGCCGGCCGAGGCGCAGCAGCTTCGGGCCGAGCAGGATCAGGAAGCAGAGCGCCAGCGGTATGGCGGCCACCGCGAGGATGCCCGCAAGGCGGCCGTGGACCGGGATGCTGCCGAACGTGACCGAGGCCAGGATCGCCAAGGCCAACAGGTTGATCAAGGTCTGCGAGAACACGGTGCCGGTGACGATCGGCAAGATCCGCCGCGCCGGGCCGTCCAAACGCCTCGAGAGCACCACGATCCGGGTCGGCTCGCCGATGCGCCCGGGGAAGACCGCTGAGGCCATCACGCCGATCATCGTCGCCCGCACGACCGCCGGCCATGGGAGCGAGGTGTCGGGCAGGGCCGCGCGCAAAGCCTCGTGCCAGGAGATCGACCTGAACAACAGCGAAAAGCCCATCAGGCCCAGCCCGAGCGCGATCCAGCCCGGCGTCGCCGTGATCAAAGCGTGGCCGACTCGCGCCAGGTCAAGCCGCGAGAGCGCGTAAACGACGAGCCCGGCGACCAGGATCGCCAGCAGTGCCAGAGCGACCCGCCCGCGTGCTTGGGACGGCAGCCTAAGACCCGCGAACTGGCGGCGCGGGCCCCGTTTGCCACCGTCGGCGGGACCGTTTGTAAGGCCTCCGGCAGGGCTCTCCGCGGGGCCACGATCTGGCGGCCTGTTGGGCTTGTTCATCGCGGCGGGGTCTATCAGAGCCCCGCCCTTCGACGCTCGGCAGGCAAACGACCGGACGATTCAATACAGTTCCGTTATGTGGCGCAGCCGATCATCTGAATCTGGCTGCTCATCGAAAACATAACCGGGGAAGATCTGTGGCCCGCCGGGCACAGCCCCAAAAATTGGAGATGCTGGGGAGAATCGGAATGAGTAAGCACGAAGACAACCATGAGGACATCTCGATAACCCTTTCGCCGGTCCAGGTCGAGCAGGTGATGCGCTCGGCGAGTCAGTCCAGTAACGGAACGGTCTCGAACCTGCTCTTGGCGGCCCTCGACAACGCGCATGACCCTCCCAGCGGCAGCCGCCGCCGGGCATACGACTTGCAGCGTGCCTCTCAAGAGGCGCTCAACGCCGCGCTCGAAGACCCTCAGCTCTCGCAGTCGTTGCTGCGGGGGCTGTCGGTGCTGTCCTGTTACGGGCCTGACCGGCGCTGGAAGCCGATCATCGAACTGGCCAACCAACTGGGCATGTCACCGTCGACGACCCATCGCTACGTCAAGACCTTGAAGACCGTCGGCTTGATGGAGCAGGACCCGACGACTCGCGAATATAGGCCGGTTGCGTTGGGCGGCTGAGCATGCGGCTGAGCCGGCGAAGGGAGGCCGGCCCAGCCACATGGATGCCCGCGGCTGGCGTGTGGGCGCCGCACCGCGGGAGGAGATGCTGCAACTTGATGACTATAGCCTGAGGAGTCGCTAAGTGTCAAGCCTGCCGGCTCGGGGCGGCTCTGCCCGCTCGGGCGGTGATGGTGGCGGCGGGCGCGGCGGGGGCAGCCGTTGACGGCGATTCGGGCGGTGGCGTCGATCTGAGCGCCGTTGTGGGCGGTCAGCTGGTAGGGCAGCCGCAGGGCTCTGGCGCACGGGCTCGCGATCGCGCCCAGCAGCGAGCTGGGCCCGGGAGACAGGTCGATCTGGAGAGCATCGACGGGGACGTCGGGTAGCGACCGGAACGCGGCGCTGATCGATCCGGTCCGGCTGACCGCAAAGGCGCCGGTCAGTTCGGCGCTGAGGCCATATCCGGCAAGGAGCGCGACCAGCGACGGCAGCGTTCGGCCGCCGTGAGCCACGAGGTAGAGCGGGCCGGTCAAGGGTGAGGGCAGCATCGGGGTCGTGACGGTCGCGGTGCCGATCACCGACGAGGCCGGGCAGGCGCTTGGCCGCAGGGGCCCGCCGTGGCTCAAACAGGCTCCTTGGATCGCGCTCAGGCGGGGTCGCAGCGCAGCCGGCAGCTCGACGATCGCCGAGCGGATCGCGGCGCTGGGGCCGGCCGGGTTAGCGATCTGAATGTTCAGGCTCGCGCCCTGGCCGCGCTCGCTGGCATTTGCTTTGGTGGAAGCGTTCAGCTTGGGCGCGAAGCGAAGGCCCGCGCAGCCGGCGATGGCGAAGGGGACGGCGGGCGTGGCGAAGGCACCATCACCGCCGGCGATCTTCGCTTGGATCCGCTGGCGGGCACAGCTCGAGGGCTCGAACAACAGGTCCCGGCGGTCGAGGTTGATGTCGACCGAGCGCAGGCGCAACGGGATTCCCGCGAGGATCTGAGGGACGGGGTCCGAGGCGATCGTCAGGCCCAGCGTTTCAGGATTGATCAGGACCCGCGCCCTGAGCGTGACCGTGCCGAGCCGGATCGCATCGGTGCTCGCGTTCACGACCACGGCCAGTCCGAACGGCGCGCCGCGGTAGGGCCCGGTCAAATAGATTGAGCCCGTGCGCCGCAGCGGTTGCGGGCCGGCGCCGGCCTCGATCGTGGCCGTTCCGAGCTGTGAGCCAGCCTGGCAAGTGCCGTTTATGGCATTTGGTTCGGGGCATGGTACGACACCTTTCAAGAGGCTGGCAAGCCCGTTCGGGAGAGTGACCTCGAAGCCGGCGATCGCCTGTTCGCCATCATCACGGGAGATCTCGAAGGTGAACGGCGTGAACGTGGCGGCGAGCGGTTCCGTGGCGCCGGCAATGAGCGTCGGCTCGAATGGTGTGCTCGCGGGGCATGGACCGCCGGCTCCGTTGCCGTCCACGGTGAAGGCCGAAGTCGTTTCGGCGCTGTGGCCGGCGTAGGTCGCGATGCGGGCGACGCTGTTCGCCGGGCCGCAGCGCTCAGGGTTGGCGAGCGGCGCGGTCGGGCCGCCGAAGAGGTCCAGCTCCAGTCCGCCGATCGGCAGCTGAGGGAGATCTTCGAAGATGGCTGTCAGCCGGCCGGTGCTTTGGTCGGCCTCGAGCTGGCCGGACAGGGCGATCGTCGTGTCGGCGGCTTTGACGTAGGACAGAACCCTGTACTTCGCGGTTGCCGTTTGCGTGCCGATATAAAGGCCGCCGTCTAGGGTTTCGGGCAGCAGGGGCGTCTGGATCGCGACCGTGCCCACCATCGAGGCGCCAGGGCAGTTTCGGGCTTCGAACTGAGCTTCGGTGCATGGCTGCAGCCCTTCGGCGGCGCCCGGCGAGAGCGAGGTGCCTTCGGGCAGCTCGACTTCTACGTTGTTGAAAGCGGGCGTCGCCAGGCCGTACGGTTCTTCGTCTTGGGGCACGGTCAAAGCGATCGAGTAGCCGGACGGCGTGTCGCGTTCAGTGCTTGCCGGTGTCACCTTCAGGGCGGTCGATAGCTGGAGGGCCTCACAGCCGGTGATGGGCGGCATGGTCGCGGTGCCGCGCGCCGTCTGGCCTTGCCAGGATTCGAGGGCGATCACGGTTTCGAGTGGGCCGTCGCAGTCCGTCGGGTTGGTCATGAACGGTTGTGGGGCGCCCCCGAAAGGGACGCCGCAGTTCGACTCGAGCTGGTTGCAGCGCTGTTGGTCGTGTTCTTGGTCCGCGGGCACCCCCCACAGCGTCAGCGCCGCCCCGGTCATCGGCAGCAGAGTCGAGATTTCTTCGATCGTGGCCCGCAGACTGCCGTCAGGCGAGAGGTCGACCTGCACGAGGATGCTCGCGACCAGGACCGAAACTCCGAACGTGGCGGCGTGGCCGGGCGTCGGCTGCAGGTCATACAGCGGAATCGGCGCTGGGACGCTCTGTGCCAGCTGTGTCAAGACTTCGCCGGCCTGGTGGTCTTCCGCGAGCGGGCGCTCGAGCGCGACCGTTGTTTCGCTGAGCACATATGCGATCTGGGCGGTCTCCGCCCCGATTTTGATCGTGTTGTGCGCTTCGGAGGCGCACAAACCGTTCGTGTTCGCCACCGTCACGATTTCTGAGCCCGCGGTCGTGTCTGCCTGCAGGGAGGCGCTGATGCCTTGACAGACCACCAACGAAGCTTCGAGGACCCCGACCTGAGCGTCAGTCGGGCATCGGAGTTCTTGGAATTCGGCCTGGCCGCACCTTTCGCCGGTCTCGGGATCGCCGAGCAAACCGGGGGGTAGGTCCAAGGTCTCGCGCCTGACCTGGCCGGTCGGGTTGCCGAGCGCATCTGTCGTCAAGCCGAAGCTCGCCGTCACGTTCGGGTGCGCGCCGGCCTGAGAGGTCGAGGACACAGTCGTGAGCTGGGCGATCCCGAAGTCGGCTCGCGCGGGGCTCGCCGCCGCCGCCGCCGCGATCGCCGCGATCGCCAGCAGGGTCGCGATGGTCAGTGCTGCGGTTCTCGCGGTCCGTGGGGGTACGCGCGCGCGCGTACCCCCACGCGTGGGAGTCTTCACGGCGCCGTTAACCATTGCCCGCGGCGGCTGCAGGGCCGGATGCGGGCGGGCTGTGGAGGGCCATGTCGAGCGTCTTCTGGGCTCCGCCCGCCGAGTCGGTTGCCCGCAGGCTCAGCTTCAGTGTGCCGGTGCTCGCCAGTGCCCGGCGCGCGAGCCGGTCGAGCGTGAGCCTTATGAATCCCGTCGTCGTCCGTCTGAACGTGACGCTTGCTCTGGCGACACGCCGGGCCCGGCCGTCGATTTTGGCCTCGACGTTGATCGTGATCGTGCCCGGTGCGGTCGCGACCACGATCAACAGGAGCCTGCCGGTCCTTGCGAACCTGCGCCGCTGGGCGCTCGTCGGCTGGGCGATCGCGATCTTCGGGATCGTCGAAGGCCCTTGTTCTTCGAGACCGCCCTCGA
>CAWFHW010000008.1:0-203041 GCA_963815725.1 uncultured Solirubrobacterales bacterium
CGCGGCTTCGATATGACCAGCTGATGAGCTTCGGCTGGAAGGTCCTCCTGCCGCTGGCGACCCTGAACGCGCTCGTGACGGCCGTTCTCGTGGTGGTGACGCACTGATGTGGTCCCCAGGCGAGGATGTCGTCGAGGTCAAGCGCACGCCGGCGCCCGGCGCCGCGCGGGGGACGTGGCGCACGTTCAGGGAGACGGCGCGCGGCCTGGCGACGACGTTTGGGCGGATGCTCGAAAAACCGGTGACGGTCCAGTACCCGGAGCAGAAGACGCCCGTGTATCCGCGGTTCAGGGGCCGGCACAAGCTGCACCGCTTCGAGAGCGAGGATCCTACCCAGCCCGGCCTGGAGAAGTGCGTCGGCTGCTCGCTGTGCGCGGCCGCCTGCCCCGCCGACTGCATCAGGGTTGTCGCCGCCGAGAACACACCCGAAAACAGGGTTTCCGCGGGCGAGCGCTACGCGGCCGTGTACGAGATCAACCTGTCGCGCTGCATCTTCTGCGGCTACTGCGAGGTCGCGTGCCCGTTCGACGCGATCACGATGGGCCACGACTACGAGCTTTCAGACTACGACCGGACCGATCTGATCTTCACCAAGGAGATGCTCTTGGCCGAGCCCCTCGAGCGCACTCCGCTGCGGAACGAGGGCGAATGAGCCAGGTTTTGTTCTTTATAGCCGGCATCGGCGCGATCGCGGGCGCGGTCGGCGTGGTGATGCTCAGAGACCCGTTCTATGCGGTGCTCGCCCTGGTCGGGCACCTCTTGGCCTTGGCGGTCCTGTTCATGCTGTTGCGCGCCGAATTCGTGGCCGCCGTGCAGGTTGTCGTGTATGCGGGCGCGGTGATGGTCCTCTACGTGTTCGTGGTCGCCTACGTCGGCGGCCGCGAGGAGCCCGTCGGCGATCTGCTGCGCGGGCGCGGACCCGCGGGCGCACAGTTGCGGCTGGGCGCGGCGCTTCTCGGCGGCGCGCTGCTCGTCGAGCTGATGATCGCGCTGCTCGGCACCGGCTTGAAGGCCGTCAGCGGCAGCGGCGCGCCGTACGCGCCCGGGCCTCACGCCTACGGCACGCCCGCCTACATCGGCGAACTGCTGCTCACGAAATTCTTGATCGTCTTCGAGGTCGCCTCGTTCCTGCTGACTGTCGCCGCCGTAGGCGCGGTCGTGCTCGCCCGGCGCAGGGTCGGACTCCAGGACAGCGACGAGGACGAGCCGGTCGGCGTTCTGACCCCGCTCGACCTGCTCAGGCCGCGCGAGTCGGGCACGATGGCCGAGGGCGTCGGTGGCGCCTCCTATGAGGCCTCGCTCGCGCGCGCGCGGAGCGCCGCCGAGAGCATGCCCGACGGCCACCCGAGCGACCCCGAGCGGGCAAGCTCCGGCGAGCCGGTCGGCGCCGGCGCGAGGACGGCAAGCAGAGAGGACGGCTGGTAATGGCGATCGGCTGGTATTTGGCGGTCTCCGCGATCGTGTTCTCGCTCGGCGCGGCCGGCGTGATGGTGCGACGCAATCCGCTCGTCGTCTTGCTGTGCCTCGAGCTGATGCTCAACGGCGCCAACCTCGCTTTGGTCGCGTTCGCGCGAATGTGGGGCAACGGCGACGGTCAGATCCTGGCGATTGTCGTGATGACAGTCGCCGCCTGCGAGGTCTGCATCGGCCTGGGCATGATCGTCGCCATCCATCGTCGGCGCTTGCCGGTCGACGTTGACGAGCTGAGGGAGTTGCAAGGCTAGATGAGTACGACGACGTGGGGCTGGCTGGTGCTCGCGTTCCCGCTCGTGGGAACGCTGACCATCGCTTTCGGCTACAAGCGTTTGCCCGGCAGGAGCGCCGGGGTGATCGGCACGGCGGCGATCGGGCTCGCGTTCGTGGCGGCCCTGGGAGCGTTGATAACGCTTGAGAGTCATTCCGCTTCCAATCGGGAGTTGACCTCAACGCTCTGGAACTACGCCAACACCGTCGGGGTCAACGCCAAGGTCTCGGTCCTGGTCGACCCTCTGTCGGTCTTCATGATCCTGATCGTCACCGGGATCTCGACGATGATCCATCTCTACTCGATCTCCTACCTCGAAGAAGATCGCGGCTTTGCGAGGTACTTCGCGTACCTCAACTTCTTCGTGTTCTCGATGCTCCTGCTGGTCCTGGCCGGCAACTTCCTGCTCCTGATCGTCGGTTGGGCGTTCGTCGGCGCTGCCTCTTACCTCTTGATCTCCTTCTGGTACAGGCGCTCGACCGCCACCAAAGCCGGGATCAAGGCTTTCGTGATCAACGTGCTCGGCGACGCTGGCCTCGTGCTGGGGACGTACTTCATCTTCAAGCACACCAAAACGCTCGACTTCATCGGCACCTTCCAAGCCGCCCCCCACATATTTCACACAGGCGAAGCCGACATCGTGGCCGGCTGTCTGCTCCTGCTGGTCGGGGCCTTCGCGAAGTCCGCCCAGATCCCGCTGCACACCTGGCTCCCGGACGCCATGGAGGGCCCCACGCCGGTCAGCGCCTTGATCCACGCCGCGACGATGGTCACCGCCGGCGTCTATCTGATCGCCAGGATGCACGTCCTCTTCGAACTGGCCCCCGCCGCCCAAGACACGGGCGCGGCGATCGGCGCGCTGACACTCTTGATCGCGGGCACTATCGCCCTGACGCAGACCGACATCAAGCGGGTGATCGCCTATTCGACCATGTCCCAGATCGGCTACATGATCATGGGCGAGTCCGTCGGCGCATACGCCGCCGGCATGTTCCACCTGATGACCCACGCCTTCTTCAAGGCACTCCTGTTCATGGGCGCCGGCTCGATCATCGGCGCGATGGGAGGTGAGCAGTCGCTCGAGAAGATGGGCGGCTTTCGTAAGGCCCTGCCGTTCACGTTCGCCTGCTTCATCATCGGCGGCCTCGCCCTGTCCGGAATCCCCCCCTTCTCAGGCTTCTTCTCCAAGGACGAGATTCTGCTCGTCACCGGCGAGCTTGGTGGCTGGCACTGGATCCTGTACGTGATGGGCTATGTAGGCGCGTTCATCACCGCGATCTACACGTTCAGGATGATCTTCAGGGCCTTTTACGGCGACCCGGTCGCGGAGGCCAAAGAGCTTGAAAGCGGCCACCTGCACCACAAAGAGGTCCCAACGAACCCGGCCAACGGCGAGGTCGAGGACACCGATGTCGGCTTCCCCGGTCCACATCACACCGTCGCCGAGCGGGCCCTGCCGATGAAGTTCGCGATGACCGTCCTCGCGATCGGGGCGATCGGCGCCGGCCTCGTGCAGATCCCGGAAGTAGACGACGTGATCACCAACTTCCTGCGGCCCACGTTCGCGGGCTCGCCGCTCTATGAACCACACACGCGCGACGGCCTCTTGATCTTCGGCCTCTGTCTCGGCACGGCCCTCGGCCTGACCGGCATCGCGATCGCTTACCGCATCTGGGTCAAGAACCCCGCCTTCGCAATGCGTGCGCGCGAACGGTTTGGCGCGGCATACGCACTGTCGTTCAACAAGTGGTACTTCGACGAGCTGATCGACGCGCTCGTCGTCAAGCCGGCGGCCGCGTTCGGTAGGTTTGCCAATGGAACATTCGAGCGGGTCTTCGTCCAGGACACGCTCGTCGGCGGCACGACCGGGATCGTGCGCGCGGGCTCGGCCGCCGTGCGGGCCGTCCAGAGCGGCTTCCTGCGCTACTACGCGGCGCTGCTCGTGCTCGGCGTGACGATCGTCTCCTTCTACTTCCTATTGCAGACGTGAGGTCCTGAACCGTGCCGCCGCTCTCGATCCTGATCTGGCTGCCTGTCGTCTGCGGGCTCGTCGGCGCGCTCGTGTCCACTCTCGGCGGGCGCGGCGCCGCCAGCGAGGCCCCGGACACCGACCCCACTCCCGTCACGACGCCGGAGCCCGCGGCCGAGACGAAGGCACCTCGGCTGGACACCTCCGGGATCATGGCCACGATCGGGTCGATCGCGGCGCTCGGCTTGGCGATCGGATATCTCGTCGAATACAAGCCGGGCACGAAGAACCTGACCAACGTCACCGACGTGGTCTGGATCAGCGAACTCGGGATCCACTACAAGCTCGGCCTCAGCGGCCTGAACGTCTTCCTGGTGGTCCTTACGACGCTGCTGTTCGCGGCCGCCACGCTCGCCATGAACGTCAGGGTGCAGGCCAGACCGGCCCGGCCAAGGCTGTTCTGGTTCTTCTTCACGCTCGCCGAGTCGGCCGTGCTCGGAGCGTTCCTGGCCCAGGACCTGGCCCTGTTCGTGGCCTTCTTCGACCTGATGCTGATCCCGTTCTACTTCATCATGTTGATGGGTGGCCCCACCTCCCGGGGCACGCGCGAGGAGCGCGTCAAAGCGACGATCAAGCTGGTCATCTACACCCTGGTCGGCTCGCTCCTGATGCTGGCGGCGGCGATCGCGACCGGAGTCCTTGCCGCGCAGCAGGGCGGCGGCCACATCACGTTCGTGCTCTCCGAACTGCACGCAATCCCCTTGAGCAGGGGCTCCCAGGAGTGGATCTTCCTGTTCTTCGCGGCCGCCTTCCTCGTCAAGATGCCCGCCTTCCCGCTGCACGGCTGGATGCCCGACGGGTATAAGGCGATGCCGATCGAGGTCCTGATGGTGTTCAGCGGCGTGCTCTCGAAGGTCGGCGCGTACGGCTTTTTGGCGATCGTGCTGCCGCTGTTCCCCGAAGGAGCCGCCCACTTCCAGACCCTGATGCTGATCATCGCGCTCGTCTCGATCCTGTACGGCTCGGCGGTCGCGTTCACCCAGACCGATGCCCGGCTGATCGCCGGCTACTCGTCGGTCGCCCAGCTCGGCTTCATAACGCTCGGCATCTTCGCCCTGAACCCCCAAGGCGCCCAGGGCGCGCTCTTGCAGATGGTCAACCACGGCCTCGTCGTCGCGCCGCTCCTGTTCATCGTCGCGATCCTCTCGCGCCGGGCCGGCGGCTCCGAGGACATTCGCGACATGGGCGGGATCGCGTTCAGGGCGCCCGTCCTGGCGTCGGTCTTCCTGATCGTGGCCCTCGCGACCCTTGCGATGCCGGGCTCGGCCAACTTCGTCGGCGAGTTCATGATCCTCTTGGGCGTCTTCAACACCAAGCTCGTCATAGCGATCATCGCCTTCGCGGGCGTGGTCGCGGCCAGCGTGTACGCATTGAGGCTGTTCATCAAGGCTATGCACAACCGGGTCGGCTCCAAGGTCGACTCCCGCGAGCTGACCGTCAGAGACGGCCTCGTCCTTGTGCCGATCGTGGCCGTGATCCTGTTCATGGCGATCTACCCCCAGCTGGCCCTCCAGCGCTCTGAAAAGTCCAGCGAAGCCGCGGTCGCGAGCGCCCACGCGGCGCTGAGTGCGCCCATCACGACCACAGCGAGCACGCTGCCATGATCCTCGCCACCCTCAAAGGCCCGTACGTCGATTTCGCGGCGCTCTCGCCGCTGATCGCCCTGCTGGGCGGCGCGGTGATCGTGCTCTTGGTGGGCCTGTTCCGCTCGCGGACCGTACGCGAGCAGGTCGTTCCCGCGCTGACCTTGCTCGCGCTGGCGGCGGCAGGCGGCCTGACGATTTGGCAGTGGGGCGTCGAGAAGTCGATCGTGGCGAACGAGCTGCGGATCGACAGCCTGTCGCTGACCTTGAACCTGATCCTGATCGCGGGCGGCGCGTGCACGGTGCTGTTGGCGTGGCGCTCGCTGGCGACACGCGAAGCCGGCCAGGGCGAGTGGTACGGCCTGCTGCTCAGCTCGATCGCCGGGATGTCGCTGCTGGCGGCGGCTCAGAGCACGGTCGTGCTGTTCTTGGGCCTCGAGCTTCTGTCGATCCCGCTGTACGTGCTGTGCGCGACCGAGCTGAAGAAGCGAGCACTCGTTGGAGTCGGGCCTGAAGTATCTGATCGTGGGCTCGGTCGGCTCGGCGACCCTGCTGTATGGCCTGGCCCTGATCTACGGAGCGACCGGTCAGACCGAGTTCACGGGCATCGCGAAAGCCCTGTCAAGCGGCAGCATGGCGAGCGACCCGCTGACGTTGACCGGCGTGGCGCTGTGCGTGGCCGGCCTGTGCTTCAAGGCTTCGGTGGCGCCCTTCCACCAGTGGACCCCAGACGTCTACGAGGGCGCGCCGACCCCCGTGACCGCGTTCATGGCGGTCGCCACGAAGGTCGCGGCGCTGGGCGTGTTCCTGAGGCTGTTCGACGTGGCCCTGATCGAAGTCCACGGCAGCTGGGGCCCGGCGGTGGCGGTACTGGCGGCGGTGACGATCTTCGTCGGCAATGTCGGCGCCCTGGGCCAAAGCTCGCTCAAGCGGATGCTCGCCTACTCGTCGGTCGGCCAGGCCGGCTACATGCTGGCCGGCGTGGTCGTGGCCTCCAAGCTCGGCGCCCAGGCGACCGTCTTCTATCTGGCGGTCTACCTGTTCATGAACATGGCCGCTTTCGCGACGATCGTCGCCAGAGAACGGGAAACCGACGAAGGCGACGAGATCTCGACGGTGAGGGGCCTCGGCCGGGCACGCCCATGGCTGGCCTGGCCGATGACGCTGTCGATGCTCGGCCTCGCCGGCATCCCCGCCACCGCGGGCTTCATGGGCAAGTTCTATTTGATCGACGCGGCCGTCTCGGGCAACTACACGTGGCTCGGCGTCGTGATCGTGATCGGCTCGATGATCTCGCTCGGCTACTACCTGCCGGTGATCGCCGCGATGTGGATGAGCGAGGCGCCCGAGCCGAGCGCCGCCCCGGCCACCGACGCGGTCCACTCCCCCGCCTCCGGCCCTCTGCCAACGCTGGCGGGTGGCTCGCAAGAGTTCGACGAGGAGTCAGACGCCGGCTCGCAGCCTGAGGTCGCTCTCGTCGCGATCCTCGCCGGCGCGGCGATCCTCTTCTTTGGCGTCGTACCGCAGCCGCTGTTCAACCTCGTGCACGGGGTTGGCTCCGCGCTGGGGCTGCTGTAGACCGTAAGCCCGCGACGCCGCTAGAGCGCGGCCCGCGCCGCCGCCTCGGCCTCGCCCAACTGGCGCTCGACCAAATCCAGGCCGGCATCCCAGAAGCCGGGGTCGGCGAGATCGACGTCGACGAGCCGGCCGATCTCTTCGGGTGTTTTGGAGCCCCCGGCCGAGAGCATTTCCAGATACTGGGGAACGAACTCGGGACCGCGCTGCTCGTAGCGCTCGTAGACGGACAGAGCCAGGAGCTGGCCGTAGGCGTAGGCGTAGACGTAGCCGGGGGAGCCGATGAAGTGCGGGATGTAGGACCACCAGGACCTGTAGCCGTCGGTGATCTGCACCGAGTCGCCGAGCAAGTCGGCCTGGCTCTCGGCCCACAGCTCGCCGAAGCGCTCGACCGACAGCTCTCCCTCGGTGCGCCGGGCGGTATGGACGAGGTCCTCGAAGCGGTTCATGGCGACCTGCCTGAAGACGGTCGCGATCTGGCCCTCGATGTTCTCGGCCAGCAGCGCCAGCCGCGACGCCGGACTGGCGTCCTCGGCCAGCAGCCGGCCGAACACGATCGTCTCGGCGAAGACCGAGGCGGTCTCGGCGAGGGTCAAGGGCGTGGACTGATGGAAGACCCCCTGCTTGGCGGCCAGCGCGAAGTGAACGCCGTGGCCCAGCTCGTGAGCGAGCGTCAGGACGTCGCGCCTGCGCGAGGTCCAGTTGAGCAGGACGTAAGGATGAACGTCGGGCACCGCCGAGGCACAGAACGCGCCGCCGCGCTTGCCTGGCCTGACGGGCACGTCGATGTAGTTGCCGTCGAAGAAGCCCTTGGCGAGGTTGCCCAGCTCGGGTGAGAACGATGAGTAGCAGTCGAGCACGATCTCGCGCCCTTCGGCATAGGTGTAGGTGACGTCGTCGTCGGTGACGGGCGCCATCCGGTCGTAGTCCGCTATCTGGTCGACGCCGAGCAGCTTCGCCTTCAATCGGTACCAGCGCCGCGCGATCTCATAGCGCCCCCGGACCGCCGTCACGAGCGCCTGGACGGATTCGTCGGAGGCTTCGTTGGAGAGGTTGCGCGCCGCCAGCCAGCTCGGATATCGGCGCAGCCTGTCGTCGGTCGTTTTGTCGGCGAGCAAGGTGTTGAACAGGAACGCCCGTGTGCGCAGCCCCGGCTCGAGCGCCGCCGTGACCGCCTCGGCGGTGCTCCGCCGCGTGTCCCGGCCTGGCAAAGCCAGGCGGCTGAGCGCGACGTCGAGCGCGGCCGGCTCGCCGCCGGGCAGCTCGACCTCGATCGCGGAGGTCAGCTCCTCGAACAGCCTCGACCAGGCGGAGGCGCCTGTGAGCGCCTTCTCGGCGAGGATCTTCTCTTCGGGCTCCGTCAAGAGGTGCTCGCGGTAGCGCCGCGCGGAGAGCAGGTGGTGCCGGCAGAAGCCGAGGTCGACGCCGTCCCCGGCGCCGGCGGATCCGTTGCCGACATCCTCTCCGATGCCGGCCTCCCCTCTTCCGGCATCCCCCTCTGGCTCCTCTCCGAGCAGCTCCTTCACCCGCGAGTCGGGCAGGGCGGCCCACTCCAGCTCGAAGAACAGGAGCGCGGTCTCGATCTCGGTCCCGCGCTCCTGGGTCAGCTGCAGGAGCGCTCCGCGGGCCGGGTCGGAGGTTGCCGTCGAGAAGTCGAGCGCCGCGTAAGAGCCGGCCCTGCCGAGAAGATCGTGTATCTCGGCCAGCTCGCGCATCGCGTCCGCCAGGCCGGCGCGGTCGAGGGCGGCCAGCTTGCCCGCATAACGCTCGGCGAAGGCACGCGCGCGCGCGAGTGCGTCCAGCAAGCGACGCTCAACGCCAGCGGATCCCTCGCCGTCGACGAGGGGCTCCAGGTCCCAGGCGGTCTGCTCGGCCTCTGCGTCGGTGGCGGTCCGCTGGGCCTCTGTATCGGCGCTGATTGCCATCGTCGGAGCTTATCTTGGTAGGGCGTTGCTAAGTTCAAGCGATGCGGCGCGGACGATGCACGCTGGCACTGCGGACGCTGACCGTCGTGCTCGCCGTCGCGATCGCACCGACACCCAACCAGGCCGCGGCCGCAACCTCCAAAGAGCACGCCAAGCACGGGCCGAAGCCGACCGAAATCGCGCTGCCGGCGCCCGCGAGCGGGCCGGGCCTGAAGATCGAAGCACCGCCGATCGGCCTGTCAGTCGAGTACCCGACGATGGCCCAGGACCTCGGGACGGGCCCGTGTCCCGCGCCGGCGCTCGTTTCCGCGCTGCAGGCGCTGGGCTCGCCGCCACTCCAGTTGGCCGGCGACAGCCAGGATCTGAGCGCGCCGGCGGGGGCGCTCTCGGGCCAGCAGGACTCTTGGGAAACGGCCACGCTTTATCGGCTGCCCGCGAACTTCTGGAGCCAGCTGCACTGCCTGCTGACCGCGACCAAAGAGCCGCTGACCGTCGGCCTGGACGCCAAGACCGGGCAACCGGGCTGGGCGTCCCAGATGGTTGCGGACGCCGCCGGCGCCGCCACGAACGGCCTGTCCTTTTCGCTCGGCAACGAGCCCGATCTCTACGACCTGCCGAACTACAGCTCTCTGAGCAGGCCGGTGCCAGACGAAGAGAGCGCCGCGGTGAGCACCTACCTACAGGTCGCAGGGTGGCTGCGCCAGGCGGTCGGGTCCGCGCCGGTGGTGGGACCGGAACTGGCGCGACCCGCGAGCTGGCGCGGCGAACTGCCCCACGTGATCGCCGCGCTGCCGGCCCAGACGGTGGGGGTCCACATGTATCCGCTCAGCGCCTGCGCCACCCCAAAGGCGGTCACGATCGGGGGCATGCTTTCCGCCAAGGCTGGCGATGCGCCCCGGCGACTGGCGTGGGTGATCGCCGACGCGCGGGCGGCGGGCGTGCCGGCGATCCTGTCAGAGGCCAACTCGGCCTCCTGCGGTGGCGTGGCCGGCGTCTCGAACAGCCCGGCATCGGGCGTATGGGCCGTGCGCTTCGTGCTGAACGCGCTGCTGACCGGCTTTCAGGAGGTGCGCTTTCACTCCAGCGGCGCCCCTTACGACCCGTTTGTGGTCAGCGGCGAACAGGTGCTCGAGCGGCCGCTCGACGCGGCGCTGACGGCCCTCTCACAGTGGCTGCCACTGGGCGCGACCCTGCGCACGCTGCATCGAGTGCCCGGTTTGGTGGCATACGGCGTGACCGCCCCAGCGACGCCTGCACCCGTGCCTGCACCCGGGGCGGGCTCCCCGGCGAGCACAGCCCCGAGCACAAACGGCGGCGCGGTGAGCACCCCGGCGCCAGGTCCGAGCACGGGGATGGTGATCCTCGACAACGAGAGCCCGCGTGCGCGGGCGGTCGTGGTGCGCGGCGCGCGCGTAATCCATGTCCAGACGCTGAGCCCGAGGCGCGCCGGCGTCCTGGCCGCGGACCTGGTCTCGCCGAGGGACCGCGTCAGGTTGACGGTCCAGCCGAACACCGTCGTGGCGATCGCGGCGGTTTCGCCGGCGACCTGAAAGCGTTTCGTCCACAACAGGACGCACACGCTCCCAAACGTGGGCGGACCGACGCGCGAGGGCGCTCGCCCGACCCGCGGCGGCGCTCGCCCCTACTCGCTGGCCAAGGCCTGCAACATGTCAAGGCGCGCCGCGCGCCTGGCGGGCAGCTGGGCCGCGATCAGGCCGGCGGCGGCCGCGACCACGAGCAGGATCAGCAGCGTGCCCACCGGATAGGACTGCACGTAGCCTGACCCAGACAGGGCGAACGTCGTGACCAGGATCGCCCCGACGACTCCGATCACCAGCCCGAAGATCCCGCCGATCAGGGCCGTGATCACCGACTCGTAGCGGATCATCTGGCGTACCTGCTTGCGGGAGGTGCCGATCGCGCGCATCATCCCAAGCTCGCGCGTGCGCTCGTAGATCGACAGGATCAAGGTGTTGACGATCCCGAACATGGACACGATCACCGACAGCGCGAGCAGCACATAGATGAGGGCCAGGAGGGTGTTGATCTGGTTGGCCTGGTCCTGCTTGAACTGGGCGGCCGTACGCGAGCGCGCCTGCGGGAACTGGGCGGCGAGCAGCCTGTCCACGGCCGGCTGGACCTGGGCGTCTGAGGCGCCCGGCGCATAAGAGACGAAGTCGAAAGCGTCTTCTCGCTGGCCGAACGCGGCCCGGGCGAGCGGCAGCGCGATCGTGAAGTCGCCAAGCAGCCGAGACTTGTCGTCGGCGATTCCGAGCACCGTGATCGAGACCGTGTGGTCGGTCGGCGTCAACACGGAAACCGTCTGGCCGACCTTCAGGTGATGGGCTTCGGCGTAGCTCTTGGTCACGATCGCGCCGGTGCCATTCAGGCCCATCAGGGTGGCGTCGGACCCCTGGGTCCATTCCACCCGATATGTGCGCGCGAACGTGCTCGGTTCGATTGCCGTCACCGAAGCGTCTCCCGAGATTCCATGGACGCGTCCGAGCGTGAAGGCGATCGGCGTCGCGTTCGCCACGCCCGGGACCCGGCGCAGCGCGCCCGCCACGAGCGAGGGAATCGCCGCTTCGCTGTTGACGCTCGAGTTCTCGACGATCAGGTTCCCCGCGAACGAGCGGTCGACGGCCTGGTTGATCGTGGCCTTCGTCCCGTCGGCGAGGACCGCCACGAACGCCACGAGCGCCAATCCGACGGTGAGCGCCGCGGCGGTGACCATCGTGCGGCCGGGCTGGCGAACGGTGTTCTCGCGCGCGACACGCCCGATGACGCCGCGCCAGGCGACGAGCACCCCGATCGCGCCCGCCAGCGCCGGCACAACGCGCGCGCGGCGTGGCCGGCTGCCACGCGCATAGCGCACGAGCAGCGCGATCACGTAGACCGCGAACGCAACGAACAGGACCGGCGCGACGCCCGGCCCGAGTAGGAACCCGAGCACCGCGAAGAGGACGGCCACGATCCCCGCCCGCGCGAGCAGCCTCGCTCCTGTCAGCTCAGTCGGCGCGATCTCGACGCCCTCTCGCATCGCCGCCAACGGCGGCACCCGCGTGGCGCGCACGGCCGGCAGCAGGCCGGCGAGGATCGTCACGAAGATACCGACCAGCAGCGAGACCACGATCGTGCGGGTCTCGAGCACGGTGCCGCTGTCGGGCAGGTCGGCGCCGAAGCTCTTGAACAGCTGATCCAAGGCGGGCGCCAACGCGATGCCGCCGAGCAGCCCCACGACGGCACCGCAGACACCCAGCAGCAGGCCTTCGAAGACGACCGACTGCATGATCTGGCGGCGCGAGGCGCCGAGCGTGCGCAGCAGCCCGAACTCCCGGGTGCGCTGGGCGACCGTGATCGAGAAGGTGTTGAAGATGATGAACGCCCCGACCACCAAAGCCACATAGGCGAAGACGAGCAGGAAGGTACGCAGGAAGCTCAGGTTGCTTTCCAGTTCGGAGGTCTCCGTCGCCGCCTGCTGCGCACCCGTGCGCACGACCATCGTGCGCGGCAGGACCACCCGGATGCGGTCGCGCAACTCGCTCGGCGTGACGGGATGCGCTGGATTCGATTCGGCGGCGACGTCGATCTGATCGAAGCGACCCGGCTCGCCGGCCACGCGCTGGGCCTCGGGGAGCGTGAGCAGCGCGGCCGCCGCGCCGCCGAAGGACTGGCCGCCGGCGAACTTGGTGATGCCGACGATCGTGTAACGCTTGGCGGGCGCGGAGCCGGCCACGAGCAGCCGCCCGCCGATTTTCAGGTTCTCGCGTTCGGCCGTGGATTCGTCGATCGCTACTTCGTCCGGCCCAGCCGGGAAATGGCCGTGGGCGACGGTGAACGACTCGAAGCGCTTGGGCGTCTCGGAGGCGATGAATGCCGGCGCGCCCCCGGTCGACAGCCGCTTGCCTTCGACGCTCAAGAGGGTTCCAACCGAGAAGATCGAGCCCGACGCCTGGCCGACCCCCGGGGTCGCCCGCACCTGCGTGAGCGTCTGTTCCGTGATCGGCGAGATTGGCACGCGTTTGGAGCCGAACGGCTTGTTCGGCGTGACCACGACGTCATGACCCCGGTTGGCGGTCTTGAAGATGCCGGCGAAGGTCTGGTTGATGGTGTCCGTGAGGATGTACGTTCCCGCCATCAAGGCGACGCCGAGCGCGATCGCGATGGTGGTCAGGAGGACCCGCAACTTGCGCTGCGCGAACCCTCGCAGCACGAGCGAGAGCATCAGCCCACCGACTTCATCAGGTCCAGCGCCTGCTCGGTTGTGACGGCGGCCCCGTCGTGCACGATCTGACCATCGCCGAGGACGATCAGCCGGTCGGCGAACGACGCCGCGTGAGCATCGTGAGTGACCATCACGACCGTTTGGCCGAAGTCGTCGACGGCGTGGCGCAGCAGCGCGAGCACGTCGCCCGATGATTTGGAGTCGAGGTTGCCGGACGGCTCGTCGGCGAACACGACCGCCGGTTTCGAGATCAGCGCGCGCGCGACCGCCACGCGCTGCTGCTGGCCGCCGGACAGCTCCGCCGGCCGGTGGTCGAGGCGGTCGCGGATGCCGACCGTGTCGATCAGCTGGTCGAACCAGGCCCGGTCGACCTCACGGCCGGCGATCGACAGGGGCAGCAGGATGTTCTCTTCGGCGTTCAGGACCGGCAGGAGGTTGAAGGTCTGGAAGATGAAGCCGATCCGGTCGCGCCTCAGGTTCGTGAGGGCCCGGTCGTCGAGTTCGGTCAGCTCTATACCGCCGATCTCGACCGTGCCCGCGGTCGCGCGATCGAGACCCGCGAGCAGGTGCATCAGGGTCGACTTGCCGGAGCCCGACGGTCCCATGATCGCCGCGAAACGTCCGGTCGGGAACCCGACGGAGACGTCGACGAGCGCGTCGACCGCCGCCTCCCCTTCGCCGTAGCGCTTTGACAGGCCAAGCGCCTGGACGATCTGGGACACCCCGGCAGGCGGCTCGCCCGCCGCGCCTCCGGCCCGTGACGCTCCCGTCTCTACCTTCCCATCGCTGCGTTCCATACCCATGGCTTCTCCGGTCTCTACCCGTTTACGACCGAGTCTACGAGGACGCCCGGAGGGCTGTGTAGCATCGTCCGCCCGATGCACGAGACCAGCCCCACCGTCCACCTGATCGCCAGGCCTTCGATCGACCTCGACGGGATGCGCGCCTACCTGGCTGACGTCGGCGGCGAGTCATGGCTTGACATGCGCCTGGAAGAGGCGTCCGGCACGGACGGCGCCGGGGACGGAGGCTCGGACGCGACCGACGAGGTCAACGCCGGCGAGCTGATCGTCGAGTTCGGCGGCCGCGCTTGTTACCGCTCGTGGGAGCCGGGCCTGAATCCGAACGTGACGAGGATCAGGACCGACAGGAAGGAGTACTTCGCCAACATCTTGCGCTCGGGCCACGGCTCGGTCCTGGAGCACGCGAACTGGTCGTTCGCGATGCGCAATGTCTCGCGAGTCTTCTGCTACGACACGGACACCGAAGTGCTGACCTCGGAGGGATGGAAGGCTTGGCCGGACGTAGACGGACGCGAGACTTTCGCCACGGTCAATCCGAACACCGAAGCGCTTGAATACCAGGAGGCAACGGAGCATTTTGTAGGTCACTACGACGGTCCTATGTATCGGGTGCGCTCCGAGCAAGTCGACCTTCTCGTGACACCCAACCATCGGATGTGGGTTAGGGCTTACGACGTACGAGCACGTCGGCGAGACGAAGAGCCTTACCGTGTCCGGCTGGCCCACGAGATCTTCGGAAAGCGAGTTGAGTATCAGAAGTCCGCGATATGGCAAGGACAGGAATCGGGCACGGTCTCGATCCCAGGCACAAAGCGAATCTACCAGCGAAGCAATACCACGCAGACCACGCGCCACTACATGAGCACGAGCTTTCCGCTCGAAGAGTTCGCGCAGTTTTTGGGTCACTGGCTCGCAGAGGGCAGCATCAACGGTCATCAGATCTGCTTGGCCCAGAACCGCGGCGAGCAACTTCGGGCAATGACCGAGAACATCCGATCGATGGGACTCAGAGCCTATGAACCTCAGACCGGCCACGGTGCCGTGCGCACGCACAACGTCGCTCTGCGCGATTCGCTCGCCGAATGCGGCACGCGAGCCCACGAGAAGCGCGTTCCAGCGTACGTACATCAATGGGGCCCACGAATACTCCGGCTCTTCCTCGAGGCGTACATCGACGGCGACGGGAGTCGTCGCAAGGACGGCAACCACAGCGTGATCTACACCGCCTCACGCGCAATGGCGGATGACCTGCAAGTGCTCGCAATCAAGGCCGGCTGGTCGGCAAACATCCGAGTCGACGACCGCAGGGGCATGCAACGAGTGATGCCAAGCGGTCAAGTCTTCAGGAATGCACATCCTTCGTACGTCGTCTCACTGGTCAGGACACGCATTCATCCTTTGGTGAACCATAATGGCGCCAAAAGCGACTCCTGGCAGCACTACAGCGGAAAAGTCTACTGTGTCAAGGTCCCGAACGGTCTGTTGGTCGTCCGTCGCAACGGCAAGCCGGTGGTCTCCGGCAACACTCACGAGCTGGTCAGGCACCGCGCCGGGTCGGCGTTCAGCCAGGAGAGCTTGCGTTACGTACGGCTGACGGACATCGGCTTCAGGGTTCCCCCCGCGCTCGAGCCGGTCCGCGACCAAGTCATCTCGATCGTTGAGCGGCTGGAGGAGTTCCAGGTCAGCGCCGCCGAGACGCTCGGGATCGATGCGGAGGGCGTGCCGTTCCACGTCAAGAAGGAGGTCACCTCGGCGCTGCGCAGGCTCGCCCCGATTGGCCTCTCGACAGACATCATGTGGACGGCGAACGCGCGCACGCTGCGGCACGTGATCGAGATGCGGACTGCCGAGGGCGCCGAGGAGGAGCTGCGCTCGGTGTTCGACCGGGTCGCCGAGATCATGCGGGCCGAGGCGCCGAACCTGTTCCAGGACTTCGTCCGTCAGGACGACGGCTGCTGGATTCCAGAACACCGCAAGGTGTAGCGCTCAGCTTTCCTCGGCCTGAAGCTCTGAGACCCGGCCCTGCAGCTCGGCCATGACGGCGGGGTCGCGCAGCGTCGTGACGTCCCCTAGGGCCCGGCCCTCGGCTATATCGCGCAACAGGCGCCTCATGATCTTGCCCGACCGGGTCTTGGGCAGATCGTCGGCCCAGATGATGCGCTTGGGCCTGGCGAACTTGGCGATCCGCTCGGCGACGGTTTCGCGGATGCCTTCGATCGTCTTCTGATCCCCGACCAGGTCGCCTTGGAGGGTGACGAAGGCGACGATCGCCTGGCCGGTGTCCTCGTCGTGCTGACCGATGACCGCCGCCTCGGCGACATCTGGATGGGCGACGATCGCGGACTCGACCTCGGCGGTCGAGAGCCGGTGGCCGGAGACGTTGACGACGTCGTCGATCCTGCCGATCACCCAGAAGTAGTCGTCGGAATCGAGCCTGGCGGCGTCGCCAACGAGATAGGTCTCGCGGCCGAAGCGCTCGAAGTAGGCATTGATGTAGCGCTCGGGCTCCTTGTAGAGGGTCCTCAGCATCGAAGGCCACGGCTGGGTCAGGACGAGCAGGCCCTGACCTTCGCGGACGGCCTCGCCGGTCGACTCCTGGCGCACCTCGGCAGCCACGCCCGGGAAGGGTCTGGTGGCCGAGCCGGGCTTGCTGGCCGTGATGCCGGGCAGCGGCGAGATCATGATCGCGCCGGTCTCGGTCTGCCACCAGGTGTCGACGATCGGGCAGCGTCCACCACCGATCACAAGGTGGTACCAGAGCCAGGCCTTCGGGTTGATCGGCTCGCCGACCGAGCCGAGCAGCCTCAGGCTCGAGAGGTCGTGTTCGTTCGGCCACTGGGCGCCCCACTTGATGCAGGCCCTGATCGCGGTGGGAGCGCAGTAGAGGATCGTGACGGAGTAGCGCTCGACAAGCTCCCACCAGATGCCCTTGTGGGGGTAGTCGGGCGCGCCCTCCCACATGACCGAGGTCGCGCCGTTGCAGAGCGGCCCGTAAACGATGTAGGAATGGCCCGTGACCCAGCCGACGTCGGCGGCGCACCAGTAGACGTCGGGATTGGGATCCCCACCCGCCCTCAGGTCGAAGACGTAGCGATGGGTCGCCGAGACGCCGGTCAAGTAGCCAGCAGTCGTGTGCAGGATGCCCTTCGGCTTGGCGGTCGAGCCGGACGTGTAGAGGATGTAGAGCGGGTGCTCGGCGTCGAAGGGCTCGGCCGGGCAGTCCGGATCAGCGGCGCTGAGGATCTCGTCGTAGAAGACGTCGCGCCCGGCCTTCATCTCACACGGCGTACCCTTGGAGCGCACGACGACGACCTTCTGGAGCGTCGCCAAATCGCCCATGACCTCGTCGACGCGGTCCTTGACCGGCGCGGTCTTGCCCTTGCGCGCGGCGCCGTCGACGGTGACGAGGACCTTGGCCTCGGAGAACTCCATGCGCTCGCGGACGGCCTCGGCCGAGAAGCCGCCGAAGACGACGTTGTGGGGCGCGCCGATGCGCGCGCAGGCGAGCATCGCGACGACGACCTCCGGGATCATCGGCAGGTAGATCCCGACGACGTCGTTCGGGCGCACGCCGAGGTCGCGCAGGGCATTCGCGAAACGTTCGACCTCTGAGAGGAGGTCCGAATAGGTGAGCTTGCGCTCCGACCCATCCTCTCCGCGCCAATGAAAGGCGACCTGGTCGCCACGGCCGGCGAGCACGTGTCGGTCGAGGCAGTTGTAGGAGGCGTTGAGCTTGCCGCCGGTAAACCACTTGTAGAACGGCGGGTCCGAGTCGTCGAGAACGGTCTGCCAAGGGCTGAACCAGTCGAGCCGGCGGGCCTGCTCGGCCCACCAACCCCGCGGGTCGCGCGCCGCGCGCTCATAGACCTCCGGGTCGTTCAGCAAAGCCTTCTCGGTGAACTCGGCCGAAGGCTCGAAGCGCTCGACCTCGAGGAGCGAGGCCAGCTTGCGGTCCAGCTCCTCGCCGGCGGCTGCGCTTGGTCTCCGAGACATCGCCTGGTGACTCTACCGTCAGAACCGCGCTGTGTCGGGCGCTCAGCGGCGCTTGCGCCCGCGCCTGCGCGAAGAGCTTTGGGTGGCGGGCTCGGGGGCCGGTGCGACGTCGCCGCCGCCGGCTGTTGCGAGCGCGGCGCCCGACTGCTGGGCGGCCCGGCGCTCGGCCTGGGTCGGCCAGGGCCGGGCTTCGCCGCTGCTCCAGGCCGGCGGATCGCCGTTCGGCCAACGCCCAAGGAAGAGGATGCCCATCCCGAGCATCCAGAAGGCGGGGATGATTTCCAAGGTCGCGCCGCCGATCGGCAGGAAGATGAGGATGGCGGCGAAGATGCCGATGACGCCCATCCAGCGGGTCAAGAGGCCGACCCTGATGGCGTTGATCGAGGTCGCGATCATGCCCGCCATCAGAAAGAGCGTGACCAGCAGATCGATGTACTGGCTGCCGACATTGACGGCCCCCTTGGTAAGGGCTTGTTCGACGGCGCCGTTCGAGAAGTCGTGGCCGACCGCGAAGTTGTGAGCCTGCACGGCGGCGACGATCTGGTGGGCGACGTTGACGATCGCCAGGCCGATCCCGCCGATCAGGACCAGCGGCCGAGCGGCGCGCCAGGTCTCGGGCCGGCGGAATGTGGTCGCGTCGAGCAGGAACAGAAGGACCAGGGTCAGGATCACGATCGCGATCGACTTGATGAGCGAACCGGCGATCAGGGCGAGCGCGTGGTGGCTGATGTATTTGACCTCAGCGGCCCGCGGGCTGATGAGCGGGTCGGCCTGGCCGCGAAGGGCCGGCGTGAGCCCCTGCACGAGACCGACCGTCGGGGCGGAGCTGAGGGTCGACGAGACGACGATCGCGCTCAGGAAGTAAAGGAAGCCGCCCGCGAACGCGGGCACGGCCAAGCGTCCGCGGACCGTCGACTCGTGGGCGAGCCGGTCAGATATCTCGGGGTCGGTCTTGGGCATCGACGGGCAGTCTATGATGAGCGCATGGAGAGTGGCGGTTTCGGCGATCTGTTCGGAGACCCAGAGGAGCTGCAGCGCAGGCTGGCGGAGTTCGCCGAACAGATGCAAGGCCAGCAGAAACTGGCCTGGGCCGACAATGCGATCAAGCTGGCGGTCGACATGACGGTCGCGGCCGTCGAGAGGATCAACCTGCAGGGCAACGCCGAGGCGCAGGCCGAGCAGATCAGGACCGTGATCGCGAGGGTCTTTCCGGAGGCCGTCACGCTCGTGCGCGAGGCGCGCGAGGGGCTTCAGTAGCGCGTTCGGCCTCGATGGCGCGTTCGGCTTCGCGCTCGCTCTCGCGCGAGGCGCGGCCGGCGTGGATCACTTCCGAGAAGGACCGGAACCTGAAGATCAGGATCACCGAGGCCAGGCCGATGGTGGCGGTGAAGACGGCGATCGCGATCTGCTGGCCTACCGAGTAGGCGGCGACGACCGCCGTGGGGGCGGTCCCGGCGAAGACCTTGACGAGCAAAGCCTGCTGCACGCCGGCGCCGCCGGGCGTAAAGGGTACCGCGCCCGCGACCTGACCGGCGGCAAACGCGAGCAGGACGTTCTGGACCGAGCCGCCGACCCTAAACGCGTCCAGCAAGAACCAGAAGGCAATGAAACGGCACACCCAGGCTCCCGCCTGCCAGGCGACGACCTCGCGCAGATAGCGCTTGCGGTCGGACAGGATCGTCACACCCTGGCGTATGCGCGCCCAGAACGCGCGGACCCGGACGGACAGAACGGCAAAGAGCACAATCGCCAGGATCGTGAGGCCGGTGATCAGGAACAGGGTGAGCTGAAAGTGCTCGGCCAGGTATGAGATGTCGAACGAGCTGAGCTTCGAGAAGTCGGGCGGCTTTGGAAAGACGCCCTGCGTGAAGGCGAAGATCAAGACGAAGACGCCGACACAGGCGTCGAAGATGGCCTCGACGAAGAAGGCCGCGGCGACGGTCGGATAGCTGGAGCCCGGGATCGAGGACTTGGTCAAGAACAGCTTGATGATGTCCCCGCCGCGCGCCGGCACGACGGCGTTGAAGCCGACCGCCGCCCAGTACGCGCCCCAGATGCGCCGCCACTGGAAGGTGACCGCGGGGTAGGCGGCCCTCAGGCTGTTGAAGAAAGCACGCGAGCGAAGGGTCAGGTTGAGCGCGAAGAACCCGAGACCGAGCGCCAAAGCCCCCCAATGGACGGCCGCCAGATCACCGAAGAACTGGCCGACCGCATCGAAGAACGTCGTCAGGCTTTCGCCGATTGAGGTCGCCGCGATGGAGTTGGCCGGCACGCCTCAAGCGTACGCGGCTCACCGGGACCCAGGCCCGACTGCCTTCAGACCTCTTCGTCTTCGTCTTCGTCGATCTCGTCGAACTCGTCCAGATCGAGTTCCCCGTCGTCGACCCCTAGCTCGTCGTCGTCATCCCAGTCGTCGTCTTCCAGCTCGGGCGCCTCAAGGATCGTGCTCAGCGGCATCTGGCAGCCTCCTTTCTCGGGTTCGTGACTGAGCGCGGCGGATGATAGACCGTGGCGGTCTGTTTTTGGGAGGCTTGGTGCGACTCGGGCGAGGGCACGTGGCGGCTCGAGCGCGGGCATCGCGCGTGGGCGCGACAACGGTCAGCGCGCACCCCGCAAAGGGCCTCGCCGGGGCCGGGCGCGCGGTCAGGCGTCAGCGCTCGCCGACCCCGCGGCCGCGAGAGCGCCCAAGACCTGTTGATCGTGCTCGGCCGGCTTGACCTTGCGCAGGACGGCCGTGACGGAACCGTCGGGTCCGATCACGAAAGTGGTGCGCTCATTGCCGAAGTATTTCCGCCCGTACATCGACTTCTCGACCCACACCCCGTACGACTCCGCGACCGCGTGGCCCTCATCGGCGAGCAGCTGGAAGTCGAGGTCGAACTTGTCGTGGAATTTCTTGACCTTCGCGACCGGGTCCGGCGAGACTCCGAGCACGATCGCTCCGGCGGCGGCGTAGTCGGCGCGGCGGTCGCGTACGCCGCAGGCTTGGGTCGTGCAGCCGGGCGTGTCGGCCTTGGGATAGAAGTAGACGACTACTGGCTTGCCGCGCAGGCCTGAGAGCTTGACGGGGTTGCCGTCCTGGTCGGGCAGCTCGAAGTCGGGGGCCTGGTCGCCGGGTTCGATCATCGGTCTGGATCCTAGCCGGACCTCCGGCCCGGCAACCGCCGGCCGGAGTATGGTCACGGACGTGAACGTAGATGGCAGGATCGCGGTCGTGACCGGCGCTGGCGGCGGCATCGGCGGAGCACTCGTGGAGGCGTTGGCGGAGCGCGGCGCGAGGGCGGTGGTGGCCTGCGATCTCGACATCACGGGCGTCGAGGAGCTGCGCGGCACGGTGGGGCCAGACCGTGTGGTGGCGCGCGACCTGGACGTGACAGACGAGCCGGCGACGGTGACGCTCGCGGATGAAGTCGAGCGGACGGTTGGCCCGATCGGGCTGTGGTTCGCGAACGCCGGCGTGGCGACCGGCAGCGGCCTGGAGGCGCCCGACGAGGACTGGGAGAGGCAGTGGAACGTGAATGTGATGGCGCACCTGTATGCCGCGCGGACGATGGTCCCGAGATGGGTGCAGCGCGGCGAGGGCCACCTGGTGAGCACCGCCTCGATGGCGGGCATCCTGACGGCGGCGGGCGACGGCGCGTACTCGACGACCAAGCACGCCTCCGTCGGCTTCGCGGAGTGGCTGGCTTATACGTATGCGGGACAGGGCGTAAAGGTGTCGTGCGTGTGCCCGGGCGCGGTCGACACGGCGATGCTGAGAGCGGGAGCCAACGGCGACGCGACCAAGGCGAGCGCCGCGATCGGGGCCGGCGAGGTGCTGGGCACACAGGAGGCGGCACAGCGGATCGTGGCGAGCGTCGAGAAGGACGACTTCCTGGTGCTGACGCACCCGGAGATGAAGGAGTACGCGATCGGCAAGGCCCAGGACCCGGAGCGCTGGGTTAGGGGCATGGCGCGGCTGTGGGCGCGCGCGCAGACGCTGCTCGACCGGCCCGACGGCGACTGAGGCCAGGATGGTCGCACCCGATGATCTGGAGGCCCCACGCGCGCGCGCGGCACCCCTCAAAGCGAAGCTGTACGAGTCCCACTACCTGACCGCCGTCGCCCCGGAGGGCGGCAGGGCGGTGTGGATCAGGTACACGACCGACAAACGACCCGGCGAGCAAGCACACGGCAGGCTGTGGTGCACGCTGTTCGACAGAGCCACCGACGCGCCGCTGGCCAGGCGGACCGCCGGGCCGCGCGAGATCGCGGACGCGGCGGAGGGAGAGGCCTCGGGAGCGGTCGCGACGAGCTGGGCGCTGATCGATGGAGCGACGATCGAGCCGGGGGCGGCCACGGGCGAGCTGGAAGGGTTCAGGTGGGGGATCTCATGGCGGGGCGAGGCGCCGGCGCTGGGCTATCTGCCGAAGGGCTGGCTGTATGACCGGCGCTGGCCACGCTCGAACGGGGCGGCGCTGGCCCCGGCCGCGACGTTCGAGGGCGAACTGGAGGTAGCCGGCGAGAGGATCGACCTGAGCGGTTGGCGCGGCATGGTCGGTCACAACTGGGGCTCAGACCACGCGGATCGCTGGATCTGGGTGCACGTGACGGGTCTTGGCGAGCGCGACGATAAGGGCTGGCTGGACATGGTGCTCGCGCGCACGCGAGTCGGCCGTGTGCTGACGCCGTGGCTGCCCTCCGGCGCGATCCAGGCCGACGGCGCGCTTCGACGGATCGGTTTCGGCGCGGGGATTCGCAAACTGCGCGTGGATGTCGAGGGAGAGCGGGTGCTGGTCGAGCTGCCGAGCCTTGCGGGCGGTGGTCTGCGGCTGGAGGCGAGGATGCCGGCGCGGAGCACCGTCAACTGGGATTACGTAACGCCGGACGGCAGCAGCAGGGACGTGCGGAACTGCTCGGTCGCCTCGGGCACGATCGCGCTGGGCGACGGGCCGGCGATCGAGATCGACGGCCGGCTGGTGGTGGAGGTGGGCGTGTGAGCCGCCCGCGACGGCCGGGAGTCTCCAGTGCGTGAGCCGTGGCCTCCAGTGCGTGAGCCGTGGCGCTTCGTGCCCGCCCGGGCGAGGCGCGGACGAACACGAGCGTAGGCCGCGTGGCGCGCCCGAAGGCGACGCCACGCGCGCATGAACAGGAACTACTTGACGATCTTGATGATCCGCTCCATGCCGAGCCGGGTGTGGTTGCGGCCGTCTTGGGTGTCCATAAAGCAGGCCTGCACGTAGATGCCGGGCTTGGCCGTGACGATCTCCTGCTGGAAGGCGCCGCTTGAGAGCGGTCCGGCGAATCCGACCGGGGCACCGGCGATGAGCTTTTCGAGGCCCTTTTCTTTGCCGGTGAGCAGGTCCTGGACGACGGTCTTGGCGGTCTTGGCGTTCTTGACCGGGAAGGCGACGTCCATGTGCACGAGGAAGCCTTCGTTTTCGAAGCGGACCAGCTCGCCGTCCTTGAGCGTGGTCGGCCCGCGGAAGCCGAACTCGATGCTGCGCTCGGTCGCTTCGGGGGTCGGCAGGGCCACGGGCGAGGGCACGGCCGTGACGGTGAAGGTGGCGCTCTTGACGACCGGCTTTTCGCCTTGGCCGGTCAACACGACGTACTGGCCGGGCTGCAGGATCGTCTGGGCTTCGGTCTTGGCTTTGGGGTTCGCTTCCACGTCGAACGCAATCGTCCCGTACTTGGCCGCCTTGTTCGGATCTTTCGATTCCTTAGACTGCTTGGCGAACGCTTCGACTTCGGCGAGGCTGACGCCGGGCTTGACGTAGAACAAGATGACGGTCGTTTCCTTGGTCGTCGCTGTCGAGACGACGTTCGCGGCGCCCGCTTGCAGCGGGCCCGTGACTGTCGCGGAGGAAGGAGTGACGGCGATCGAGACGGTGGGCAGGGGCGCGGCCTGTGCGGAGCCGGTCGCGATCGCGCTCATGGTGAGGGCGAGAAGGGCGCACGCAAGCGGCAGGGCCTTTGAGAGGCGGCCCCGCGGCGCGCGATGGGTCAGGCGGTATGACATCCGTTCGTCCTTTCGGTGTTCGGAGCCGCCGCACCCGCTAAGGGTCGCTTGGGCGTCGGCTCCTGGAGAATTCGATCTGGATCGTCCGGAGGTCGCGGAGAGAGGAGGGCGAGGCATCGTCGCGCATCCAGCCTCGCCTGCGCCGAACGAGCGGCGAAGACTACTTCAACAGGCGCGACAAGCGCCGGTCCTTGAGCACGCGCCCGCCGGTCTGGCAGCTTGGGCAGTAGGCGATCACGTAGTCCTCGAAGTGGACGGCCTGAAGCGTCGCGTCGCAGCGCGGACAAGGCTGGCCCTCGTGGCGATGGATCTGCAGGGGCATCGGCAGCTTGTCGGGAATCGGCAACTCGACGGCGGCCTCGTAGTGGGCGATCGCGGCGCCAAGGGTCTCGACGATCGCCGAGCGCAGCGCCTGGATATCGGCGGGGTCCAGGTCGGACCCGCGCTTGAAGGGCGAGAGCTTGGCGAGCCAGAGGATCTCATCTACCCAGGAGCGTCCGATGCCGGCGATCACGCGCTGGTCGCGCAGCAAGGGATGCAGCGGCCGGGGCGCGTCCAGAAGCCGGGCCAGCTCGGGCACCGGCGGCGGGTCGGGCCACGCCTCGGGGCCGAGCTTGGCGAGCGCCTCATCCGCGTCGAGCCCGGAGACCGGCAGGAGCTTGACCCAGGCGGCTTGCTTGGAGCCGAACTCGCGCAGGCGCAGCTCCCGCTCTGCGCCCGGACCGCCTTCGCCTGCGTGCCCGTCCGTGTGCGCGCCGTCGCGCGGGCGCACACGGACCAGCAGCCGGGATGTTCGATCGCGCGGACCGGCGCGCTTGTCATAGAGCTGCAGGCGTCCGGCCGACATCAGGTGGATTAGCAAGGCCAGCGGCTCCTCCTCGCCACGCCCGCTTGGACCGACATCGACGATCAGGTTCTTGCCGCGCCTGCGCACGCCGGCGATCGTGCGGCCGGCCAGGGTGTCGAGCGGCGGATCGAAGGTCTTCAGAGCGTTGATGCCCGGCGCAAGCGCGGACTCGATCTCGGCGCCGCGCAGCGCTCCGTCGAGCAGCTTCGCCGTGATCTCGACCTCAGGTAGCTCCGGCATCCTCGGACCATCGTAGGCCGAGGATGCCGGGCGATCCGGCTACCCGTACGCCGTTATGGGCGCGCCTTCGTATTTGGCACCGCTTGGGCTGACCCAGCGCACGCGCCAGGCGACGCCGGGGACCGACGAGCTGAAGCTGAAGTAGCCGAGAGATTCGGTCGTGACGGTCTTCAGGACCGTGAACTTCTTGGAGTGCTTGCGCTCGACGAGGATCGTCGCCTTGGTGGGGCCACCGGCCGGGCGGATCGAGCCCCAGAGCGAGTAGGAACGGCCGTGCTTGGTGACGGTCAAGGGCACGGGCCAGCTGGAGTAGAGCGGCTTGGGGGCGCCGTGGACGGTCTCGAGGCCGGTCTGGAAGCCGATGAAGCCGCCGTTGACGCTCGCCCCGGCCCGGCCGCCGAGGGGGTCGTCCTTGAGCAGATACTGCGAGAAGGCGGCGACCCGGGGATTCGACCAGGCGATGTGCTCGTCGAGCGCGTCGAACTGAGCCTGCTTGGACAGTGAGACGCCAAGTTCGCGATTGGGGAGGCTCTGGACGCCGAACTCAGTCAGGTAGATCGGCACTCCGCCAGGGATCGCGTGCACGCGAGCGGCGGCATTGAGCGCGTTCGAGAGTCTCGAGAGCACGCCGATCGTGACGTCGTCGGGCTCGGGCGGGCGGTAGTAGGGACCGGCCGGCAGCGTGTACGCGTGATGGGCGTAGCCTGACGTCTGCAGCTCACCGCAGGCGCCCGACTTCTGGTAGCGGGCGTTCAGGCAGAGCGCGCCTCGCAGAAACGCCAAAGGCGCTACGTCGTGCAGGATGGCGTGCTTGGCGCCTTCCTGGCGGAACATGCGGCGGCTGATCGTGTCATAGCCGAACGGTGCGGTCTCGCCCATCAAGACCTGCGGATGGGGGATCCCGCCCGCCACCAGTCCGGCGTAGCCGGCCTGGTAGAGCCCGCGGTATACGCGCGGAGAGGCGGGCTGGCCTTTGGAGGTGAACTGGGGGCGCAGGAACGCCGGATGGTTGGGCTCGTTCCAGATCGAGTACAGGATGTTCGGGCCGTAGTGGCGGGCGACGGCGGTCATGAACTGTTCGAAGTCCTGATCGTCGGGGCTCGTGACGTAGGGGGCCAGCTTGTTGGAGGTGGCCCAGCGCGGGACTGGCGAGGTGATCGTGAGCAGGACCTTCCAATGCAGGCGCTCGGCTTCGTTGATGAGGGCGTCGTATTCGCCCCAAGCGTAGGCGCCGGGATTGGTGGCTTCGAAGCTGGGCTTGGTGGCGCTCTTGGGGGCGGGCGCGACGTCATACCAGGACAGCTCGACGCGCAGGGCCTTGACGCCGAGCGCCTGCAGCTGGGCGATCGCGTGGGGGCGCGTGGCGCGGGTGAGCAGGTCGGTGGAGCCCTCGAAGTAGACGGCCTCGCCGTGCGAGGCGAGGGCCGGGGGGGCGCCCGCGAGGACGCTGAGAGCGCCCAGGGCGAGGCTGCAGAGCAGGGCTGGAAGAAGGGAGGGCTTGTTTTTGGGCATGGTCGCTTAAGACACCTTCGGGCGGGGAGGGTTGCGGTCGGTCTGAGATTTGGCTCGCGGCGACGACGACGGCGCCGAGCGTCGCGGGCGTCGGATAGCGTTGCGGGGCATGACGATCGCAAGCGCACCGGACGACATCGTGCGGACGCACGAGCAGGCGGCCGGCAACGGAAGGCCGCCGCTGCTGGTGTTGGATCCGCTGAGGGCCTTCCTGGACGAGCATGGCATCGGTACGGGCGAGATCGAGGCGAAGCCGATCGGCGAGGGCCACTCGAACGTGACCTACCTGATCGAGCGCGACGGCGCGGAGGTCGTGTTGCGCAGGCCCCCGAGGCCACCGCTGCCGCCGAGCGCGCACGACGTGCTGCGCGAGGCGAGGCTGCTGAGGGCGCTGGCGGACACGGCCGCGCGAGTGCCGAAGGTGCTGGCCGTGTGCGAGCGGGAGACCGTGATCGGATGTCCGTTCTACGTGATGGAGCTGATCGCGGGCGAGGTGATCGTGGCGAAGGTGCCGGATGAGTTGGACAGTCCCGAGCAGCGCCGCGAAATTGGCGCTGAGTTGATCGCCGCGTTGGCGGAGATCCATGAAGTGGACTGGCAGGCGGTCGGCCTGGAGGGATTTGGCAAGCCGACTGGCTACCTCGAGCGCCAGGTCAGGCGCTTCGGCGGGCTGTGGGAGGTCAACAAGACGAGGGAGATCCCGGCGGTGGAGCGCGTCGGGGCGTGGCTGTCGGAGAACATGCCGGATTCGGGCCCGCCCACCCAGGCGACGATCGTGCACGGCGACTATCGGCTCGGCAACACGATCTTTGGGGCGAAGGCGCCGGCACGCCTCGAGGCGGTGCTCGACTGGGAGATGGCCACGATCGGCGACCCGCTGGCCGACCTTGGGTATCTGTGCATGATGTGGACCGAGGGTGGGGATCCGAAGGGCGGGATGCGGGAGTACCTGGGCGGGGTGACCAGGCGCGAGGGCTTTCCGACGCGGGGCCAGCTGATCGAGGACTACGAGCGGGCGACCGGGCGCTCGATGGAGGACCTGCGCTGGTATACGACTTTGGCGTTGTGGAAGTCGGCGGTGTTCATGGAGGGCAACTACAAGCGGGCGGTCGCGGGGTCCACAGACGACCCGTATTTGAAGCAGTTCGGCGAGGGTGTTGTCGAGTTGGCCAACCAGGCCGAGGGAGTGGCGCTAGGCGATGGCTGAACAAGGCGCCAATGGCGGCGTGCGCGCGCGCGCGGAGGGGCCCAACGGGGATACGATCGCGCCGCGCACGGGCCTGCTGATCGACTGGGGCGGAGTTCTGACGAGCAACCTGTTCGCCTCCTTTTATAGGTACTGCGTGGGGGCCGAGATCGACCCGAAGACGCTCGGCGAACGGTTCAAAGCGGACCCCGAATTCAGGGCGCTCTTGATCGCTTTGGAGAAGGGCGAGATGGACGAGCCGGAGTTCGAGCTGAGATTTGCCGAGCTGTTGGAGGTCGAGCCGGCGGGGCTGATCGACGGGCTGTTCGCCGGTGTCGGGCCGGACCTGGAGATGATCGAGGCGGTGCGTAAAGCCCACGATGCGGGCGTGAAGACCGCTTTGGTGTCGAACTCGTGGGGAGTGCACCGCTATCCGAAAGAGCTGTTCGGCGAGATCTTCGACGGGATCGTGATCTCCGGGCAGGAGAAGATCAGGAAGCCGTCGCGGCGTATGTACGAACTGGGCGCGGAGCGCGCGGGCGTGGAGACGGAAGCGTGCGTCTATGTCGATGACCTGCCGCATAACCTAGAGCCGGCCAGAGAGCTGGGCATGGCGACCGTCCACCACACCGCCGCCGAGACGACGATCCCCGAGTTGGAGCGTTTGCTGGGAGTCGCGCTGCGCGCGCGCGAGGGCACGCTCGGCTAGAAACCCCAGCAAGGTTGCCGCGCACGCGCGTACGCACGCGGCACCCTCAAAAAAGAGACCTGCGTCAGTCGCGCTTGCCTCGCCCGTAGAGCAGCTTGAACAAGCCGGCCAGCATCTTGGAGCGCAGCGGCTTGTACGGATACATGAAGGGTTCTTTCTTGGGCGCGAGCCTGGCCGTGACGACGATCGCCTGCTGAGAGCAGTACTTGCGGATGCCGCCGGCGCCGTGACGGGACCCCAGGCCCGAGGCCTTGGCGCCACCCATCGGCAGCTCGAGGACCGTGTAGTTGATCATCGCGTCGTTGACGTTCGCCGCGCCGACCTCCAGGCGCCGGGCGATCTCCTCGCCGCGGTCGCTGTCGCGCGTGAAGACCGACGCGCCGAGGCCGTAGCGCGAGTCGTTGGCCAAGCGAATCGCCTCCTCGGCGTCTGAGACCTTCATGATCGGCAGGGTCGGGCCGAACGTCTCCTCTGTCATGCAGGCCATCGTGTGATCGACGTCGACGAGCACGGTCGGCTCGTAGAAGCGACCGCCGCCGGTGGACTGGACCGTGTGCCCGCCGGCGAGCACGCGGGCGCCCTTGTCGACGGCGTCGGCGACATGCGATTCGATCGTTTGCAGCTGCGGCGGGAACGTGATCGCGCCGACCTCGACGCTGCCGAAGCCTCCATCGGGATTGCCGACGCGCAGCGCGCGGACCTTTTCGGAGACTTTGGTTACGAACTCATCGTAGACGGGCGCCTCGACGTAGACACGCTCGATCGAGATGCACGTCTGGCCGGCGTTCTGCATCGAGAAGTACGTTGCGAAGTTCGCCGCCCGCTCGAGGTCGGCGTCGGCGAGCACGATCATCGGGTCCTTGCCGCCAAGCTCGAGCGACGCCGGGATAAGACGCCGCGCGGCCGCCTCGGCGACCTTGCGCCCGGTGCGGGTCGAGCCCGTGAACATGATCATGTCGACGTTCTCGACCAGCGCCGCCCCGGTCTGCCCGCGCCCGGTGGCGATCTGCAAGACGTCATCGGGCAGGCCGCACTCGCGCAGGCCTTCGGCCATCAGCAAAGAGGTCAGCGGCGTGACCTCCGATGGCTTGAGGATCACGCTGTTGCCGGCCATCAGCGCCGGGATGCAGTCGCCGAAGGAGTTCGTCAAGGGGTAGTTCCAAGGGCCGATCACGCCGATCAAGCCGAGCGGCCGATAGCGCAAGACCAAACGCTTGCCCTTGACAAGGATCTGGCTGGACTTGATTCGCTCGTCGGCCAGATATCCGGGGCCCTGCTTCGCCCAGAAGCCGAACGCGTTGCCGGCGTAGCCGATCTCCGCGAGGCTCGCGTCCTCGTAGGTCTTGCCGGTCTCAGAGACGATCGTCTCGGCCACGCGCTGGGCGTTGTCCATCAGCCACTTCTGCGCGCGCAGCAACACCTGGGCGCGGCCGTCGAAACCGTAGGCCTCCCAGACGGGCTGGGCGATGCGTCCACGGCGCGCCATCTCCGCGACGGCCTCCGGCCCGAGGTCCGGCACCGAGCCGATCGTACGGCCGGTGGCCGGGTTCTCGACGGGAACCTCATCGCCGGCGTGCGCGACGCCGTTGTGGGTCTGGGGTATCGCCTGCTCGACGGTCGCCATCTGATCCTCCTCGTTAGCTCGTTACGAAGAGGCTACTCCTTGCGCGCGGTTTCGTCCGGACCGCGCAGGCGCCGCCCGCGGCCCCTACTCCGAGAACTCGATGGTCGCGATCCCGATCGGCTCGACCGGCCGGTCTGAGCCATCGGTGGCGACGTTCTCGAGCCTGTCCACCACGTCCAAACCCTCGGAGACCTGGCCGAAAACGGTGTGCTTGCCGTCCAGCCACGGGCAGGCGCCGGCGGTGACGATGAAGAACTGGGAGCCGTTGGTGTTCGGGCCGGCGTTGGCCATCGCAAGGGCGCCGCGGACGATCTTGTGGTCGTTGAACTCATCGTCGAACGTGTAGCCCGGTCCGCCCGTGCCGGTGCCTTGGGGGCAGCCGCCCTGGATCATGAAGTCTTTGATGATCCGGTGGAAGGTAAGGCCGTCGTAGAAGCCGTCGGTGGCCAGCTTTTTGAAGTTCTCGACGGTCGCGGGCGCGTCGGCCTCGAACAGCTCGAAGACGATCGGCCCCTCGGTGGTCTGCATGGTCGCGTTAGGCATCTGGCGGGCCTCCTTCGCCGGGGGTTTGGTCTAAAGCCGCCGATTCCGGCGAGCGGCCAGTCTAAAGGGCCCTAGCTCGCGACGCGCTCCAAGCTGAGCGTCCGGCCGCGCACCTCACGGCCGCCCAGCGCATCGATCACGCGCTGGGCGTCGGCCTCGGGCACCGACAGAAACGAGAAGCGGTCGAGCACGAGCACGTCGCGCACCGCCTCGCCGTCGAGGCCCGCCGAGGAGGTGACGGCGCCGACGATGTCGGCAACGCGCAGTCCGGCCGAGCGCCCGCCGCCGAGGACGAGCTTGGCGAAACGCTCGTCCTCGCCGCCGTCGGCCGCACCGGCGCCACTCCCAGCGGCGGCGTCCCCGGCACCGGCGCGCCGACGCGAGACCTTGGGCTTGGAATGGCGGCGCGGGCGCTCCTGGACGGGTGTGGGCGCACCGACCACACCGGGTCGCCAGGGCTCGATCGACATGCCGATGTGACGCTCGATCGCCTCCATCTCGCGCTTTTGACGATCCTCGACGAACGTGATCGCCCGGCCCGAGCGGCCCACGCGACCTGTCCGCCCGATGCGGTGCACGTAGGTGTCGGGACTGGTCGGCACGTCGTAGTTGACGACATGCGTCACCGTCGAGATGTCAAGGCCGCGGGCGGCGACGTCGGTCGCCACGAGGATCGGCACGCGCCCGCCCTTGAATGCCAGCATCACTCCGTCGCGCGCGCCCTGGGTCATGTCGCCGTGCAAGGCCCTCACGTTCATGCCACGGTCGCGTAGGGTCTTGAAGAGCTGCTCGCAGCGAATCTTGGTCCGCACGAACACAATGGCCTGGTCTGGCCGCTCCTCTCGCAAAACCTCGACGAGCTTGTCGGGCTTGTCGCGCACGTTGACGGGGAGCTGGAACTGAGCGACGGTGTCGATCGTGAGGGTCGCGGCCTCGACCTTGATCAGGACCGGGTCATACAGGTAGCGGTCGGCCAGCGCCCGGATCGGTGGCGGCATCGTGGCGCTGAAGAGCGCGGTCTGGCGACCGGACGGCGTCAACGAAAGGATCCGCTCGACATCTTCCAAGAAGCCGAGGTCGAGCATCTCGTCGGCCTCGTCGAGGACCACGAAGCGGCAGTCGTGCAGGACCAGCGAGTGCCGCGAGATCAGATCAAGGACGCGCCCGACGGTGCCGACGACGACATGGCCGCCGGCGCGGAGCTGGGCCTGCTGGGTGCGGATCGGCGCGCCGCCGAAGACGGCGACAACGTCGACACCGGCATGGGCACCGTAAGCGCGCAAGGCTTGTGTCACCTGGATGCACAGCTCTCGCGTCGGGGTCAGGACCAGGGCCTGAACCTCGCGCACGTCGGGGTCTATGTACTCGACGATCGGCAGACCGAACGCGGCCGTCTTGCCGGTGCCGGTCTGGGCCTGTCCGATCACGTCACGGCCGGCCAGAACCGATGGGATCGCCTGCTCTTGGATCGGGCTTGGCGACTCGTAGCCGACGTCGCGCAGGGCCTTCAATGTGCGCTCGGTGAGGCCGAGCGCTGCGAATGTAGTGTCGCTCATCGCGCAGCAGCCTATCCGGCCGAGAGCTCGGTCACAGGCCGCCCCACGGATCCAGCACCAGCTTGCCGCTCGTGCGCCGCGAGCGCAGGTCGACATGCGCCTGGGCAACGTCCTCGAGGGCGTAGGTCGCGCCGACGATCGCCCGCAGCTCTCCGCGCGCGACCCTGGCGAAGAGGTCGGCAAGCCCCGCGGCGAACAGGTCCGGCCGGCGCTCGAGGACGTGAAACAAATAGAAGCCGACGATCGAGCGCGAGTGCCTGAGCAGCGAGCCGGTCGAGATCCGGTTGGGCTGCTGGGAGGAGATGCCGCAGACCACGATCCGCCCGAACCGCGCCAGCGCACGGTAGGAGGCCTCGAAGGCATCGCCGCCGGCCATGTCGAAAACGACGTCCACCGGAGCCCCGCCGTTCGCCTCGATCAGTCGCTCGGTCAGACCCTCAGGCGCGGGGTCGATCGCGACGTCGGCCCCCAGGCCAAGCGCCAGCTCGCGCCGGTCCGGGCTCGAGGCCGTGGCGATCACGCGGCCGGCACCGAGGGCGCGCCCGAGCTGGACCGCCAGCGAGCCGACGCCGCCGGCGGCGGAATGTACGACCACGCTCTCGCCCTCCGCGACCCTGGCCGCGGTCCGGTACAGGTGCCAGGCGGTCGTGCCCTGCACAACGAGCGCGAGCGCTGTGCCGTAGTCGACGCCATCAGGAATCGGGAAGGCGTGGGCCACCGGAGCGGTCGCGTATTGGGCGTAACCGCCGGTGCCGGTCAGCGCGACCACGCACTGGCCCGCGCGCAGACCTCCACGCTCGGGCGCACTCAAGCCCTCGGCATCGGGCTCGAACCCGGCGCCGGCGGGCGCGCGAACGATCGTGCCGGCGACCTCTCCCCCGGGCACGAGCGGCAAGGTCGCCTTGCGGACATAGGAGTCGGTGCGCGTGTGCGTGTCGGCGAAGTTGACCCCAGCCAAGGCGACCTCGATCAGAAGCTCGTCGGGGCCGGGAACGGGCACCGGCAGATCGGTCGGCCGCAGGACCTCCGGTCCCCCGAACTCGGTCATCTGGATCGCGCGCATCGAAGCGGACGGCATCGGCGCGCAGGCTATAAGGTGCGCGGCCATGTCGATAACGGTGGTCGGCTCGATCGCATATGACTCTGTCAAGACGCCGTTCGGCGAGCGTGAGCGCATGCTCGGCGGGACGGCCGTTCACTTCTCGCTGGCGTCGTCGTTCTTCAGCGACGTGCACGTTGTCGGGCCGGTCGGCGATGACTGGGGCGAGACCGAGATGGCAACGCTCGCGCGCCCGGGTGTGCACACCAACGACGTCGAGCGGGTGCCCGGCGGCAAGACCTTCTTCTGGCGAGGCCATTACGACTACGACCTCAACACGGCCCACACCGACGACACGCAACTGGGTGTCTTCGCCGACTTCGAGCCCAAGCTCTCGGAGGACTCGCGCGCGTGCGAGGTGCTGTTCCTGGCCAACATCCAACCGGACCTGCAACTGCGGGTGCGCGAGCAGTGCAAGCGGGCCAAGTTCGTGGCCTTGGACTCGATGAACCTGTGGATCGACACCGCCAAGGACGCGCTCGTGAAGGCGATCGGGACGGTCGATTGCCTGTTGCTGAACGACGCCGAGCTGAGGATGCTGACCGGCGAGCCCAACCTGGTGAGGGCCGCCAGGACCGTGCTGTCATGGAGCCCGCCGCACCCGCGCGCGATCGTGGCCAAGCAGGGCGAGTACGGCGCGACCCTGATCACTGAGGGCAGCTTCTTTTCACTGCCTGCTTATCCCCTTGAGACCGTGCTCGACCCGACCGGCGCCGGCGACACGTTCGCTGGGGGCTTCGTCGGCACGATCGCCGCCCACGGCGGCGTTCTCGACGATGAGGTGTTGCGCAGCGCAATGGCCCACGGAACGGCATTGGCGTCGTTCAACGTCGAACGCTTCGGCACCGAGCGGGTCGCGGCGCTCAGGCACGAGGAGATCGCGGGCCGGATCGAGGAGCTGCGCGAGATCACCCGCTTCAGCGGCGCGCCGTTGCCCGCGCGCGGATAGGGTTTCCCAGCCGCTACGGTGAGAGCGATCAGCGACTGGAGAGTGCGCCCGGCATGAGCGAGAACAGTTTGACGGTGACCGACAACCGTACGGGCCAGACCTACGAGCTGCCCGTCACCGACGGCACCTTGCGAGCGATGGACCTGCGTCAGATCAAGACGGGCCCGGATGACTTCGGTTTGATGGCCTACGACCCTGCCTATACAAACACCGCGTCGTGCCGCAGCTCGATCACCTACATCGACGGCGATGCCGGAATCCTGCAGCACCGGGGCTATCCGATCGAGCAGCTCTGCGAGCACTCGACTTATCTGGAGGTCGCCTACCTGTTGATCAACGGCCGGCTGCCCAACCAGGTCGAGCTGGCGGGCTGGATCGAGGAGATCACGATCCACACCTTCGTGCACGAGAACGTCAAGGACTTCATGCAGGGCTTCCGGTATGACGCCAATCCGATGGGCATGCTCGTGGCCTCGGTCGGCGCCCTCTCGACGTTCTACCCGGACGCCAACAAGATCAAAGAGGAGCGCGTCAGGGCGATCCAGATCATCAGGCTCCTGGCCAAGATGCCGACCTTGGCGGCGTTCGCGTTCAGGCACAACATGGGCCAGCCATACGTATATCCAGACAACGACCTCGACTACGCCGGCAATTTCCTGGGGATGATGTACAAAATGACCGAGCTGAAGTACGAGCCCGACCCCAGGCTGGCCAGGGCGCTGGACGTGCTGTTCATATTGCACGCCGACCACGAACAGAACGCCTCGACCAGCGCCGTGCGCTCGGTCGGCTCGACCCAGGTCGACCCCTACTCGGCCGTCGCCGCCGGTGTCGCGGCACTGTATGGCCCGCTGCACGGGGGCGCCAACGAGGCGGCGCTGCGGATGCTCGCGCGGATCGAAAAGGTCGAGAACATCCCCGCCTTCTTGGAGGGCGTCAAGGCTGGCAACGAGCGCCTGATGGGCTTCGGGCACAGGGTCTACAAGAACTATGACCCTCGCGCCCGGATCATCCGCAAATACCTTGACGACGTGTTCGAGGTGCGCGGCAAGAGCCCGCTCCTCGAGGTCGCCTCAGAGCTTGAGAAGCGGGCGCTCGAGGATGACTACTTCACCTCTCGCAAGCTCTATCCGAACGTCGACTTCTACTCGGGCCTCATCTACGAGGCATTGGGCCTGCCGGTGGCCATGTTCCCGGTCATGTTCGCGATCGGGCGCACGTCCGGCTGGATCGCGCAGTGGAAGGAGATGGTCGAGGACCCCGAGCAGAAGATCGCAAGGCCCCGCCAGATCTATACCGGCGAGCGGGACCTGGACTACGTCCCGATCGCCCAGCGCTAGCGGCCCGCTGAACCAGTTACAAAACCAGCGTCTGGCCGTGGCGGCGCAGCCAGGCACGATCCTCGCGATAGCGCGGCCAGTGGCGCTCGACCAAAGCCCAGAAGCGGGGCGAATGGTCGAGGATCTGGAGGTGGCAGACCTCGTGCCAGACGACGTAGTCGAGGATCACGCTCGGCGCCAGCAACAGGCGCCAGTTGAAACTCATGTGGCCGTTCGAGGAGCACGATGCCCAGCGGGTGCGCTGGCCGCGGATCGACAGGTCGCGGTAGCTCACGCCCGCGAGCGCCGTCGCGCGGTCCAGGCGCTCTGAGACCTCGACCCTGGCGGCGCGCCTGTAGAAGCGCTCGATCGCCGTCTTCGGGCTCTCGGCGGGCACGAACAGCCGCTCATCACGCCTGTGCGCACGGGTGCGGCCGGGCTCCGACACGAGCCGCAGCCGGCCATCTAGATAAGGCAGCTCACGCACCGGCGCGCTCCCAAGGCCGCGAGAGCCTCAAAGCCGAAAGGATCGCGCGCGTGGCGGGCGATCGGTTGAGCGTATAGAAGTGGATACCGGGCGCCCCGCCGGCCAGCAGCTCGGCGCATTGCAAGGTGGCGTACGCGACACCGAAGTCGAGCACCGCCTCGGCGTCATCGCCGCGCGCGTGCAACTCCGAGCGCAGGCCCTCAGGGATCGAGGCGCCACACATTGCCGCCATCCGCTCGACCTGGCCAACGTGCGTGATCGGCATCACGCCGGGAATGATTGGAACGTCGATGCCGGCCTTACGCGCCCGGTCGACGAAGTCGAAGTAGACGGCGTTGTCGAAGAACAGCTGCGTGATCAGGAAGTCAGCCCCCGCGGCGATCTTCTCAGCGAGGTGTTCAAGATCGGCCTCGGGACTGTCTGCATGAATATGGGTCTCCGGAAAACAGGCGGCGCCAATCGCAAACGGGTAGGAGCCACGGATGAGGGCGACCAGTTCGCTCGAGTACTCCAGGCCCCCCTCGGTCTTGACCCACTCGTCGTGGCCCGCCGGCGGATCGCCGCGCAGGGCGAGGACGTTCTCGATGCCCGCCCGCCTCATCTCCTCGAGCGTGGCGTTCAGCTCAGAGACGGTCGCGCCGACGCAAGTGAAGTGGGCCATCGCCTCCAGGCCGTGGTCGGCCTTGATCCTGCTGACGATCTCGATCGTGCGCTCGCGCGTTGACCCGCCGGCGCCATACGTGACCGATACGAACGCCGGTTCCAGCTCACGCAGCTCGGTCAAAGCCGTCTCCAGGTTGCGCTCGCCGGCATCGGTCTTCGGCGGAAAGAACTCGAACGAGAAGACCGGTCCGGCTCCGTCTCTGAGAATGTCGGGGATACGCATACGTCGATGCTATGCAGCCGGGCCAGACGCGTCCATAGATGAGTCGCTCCGCCATGTCGGCCCAGTTGGCGCGTCCGGGGTCCCCGCCCGGCGCGCCCGCCAGCACTCGGGGCCGCCTTGCTCGGCGGCGACAATGCGCTCGGCCCGACCCGTTACCTCCAGATGCACGAGCATCGCCAAGGTCTCGGTCAGCAGCCATTGGGCCAGCATCGGCGGCACGTCCGCGCCATAGACCTTCGGCAAGATCTCGAATGCGGTCAGCGGCTCGCCGGCGCCGATCACCGACAGGACGGCGTCCAAGCGTTCGGCAACGAGCGAGCGATTGGCCTCGATGTGAGCGTGAACGTCCGAGAACGTGCGACCGTGCCCAGGCAGGCACAGGCGCGCGTCAAGCGCCTCGACGACGTCCAGCGAATGCACGAATTCGCCGACCGGATCAGGCGAGTAGCCGAAGTCGAAGTACAGCGAGATGCGGCCGAGCAGATGATCGCCGGAGATCAACAGGCGGCGGTCTGGCTGGAACAGGCACACGTGCGACGGTGCGTGACCGGGCGTCTCGTGGACCGTCCACGGGCCAAGATCGGTCTGCACCACAACACCTGGCAGCAGCGGCCGGTCGGGCGCGACGATCGCGGCGATGCCCGTTTCATGGTTTTCGCGCTCGGCGGCGTAACGGCGCAGCGGCTCCTCCGGGACGCCGGACTGGCGCGCGATCTCCAGACGCCGCTCCATCGACCCGGCCGGGTCTTCGGCCCAGCGGCGGGCGTGCTCGTAGTTGGGATGCATCCACAACTCACAGCCGGCACGCTCGACGATCGTCGCGGCCTGCCCGTAATGGTCTGAGTGGGCGTGCGTGCAGACCAACAGGCGCACGTCCTCGAGCGCCAGGTCGCACATCGCCAGCGCTCGTTCCAGATGGACCAGCGAGCCGGGCCCGTGGATGCCCGTGTCGAACAGCACGATCCCGCCGTCGGCGGCCACCGCCCAGGCGTTGCCGTGGGGCACGCCCGGCCAGGGCAAGGGCAAACGCAAACGGAAGACGCCGGGCAAGACACGCTCGCCCCGCCCCAGCTCGCCGCGCTTGCGCATTCCCTCGGCCACGGCCGGGGAGACTAAACTACGCCGTTCAGGCCAGACCGTTCAGACGGCGCGACATACCCGTCCGGCCGGCTTCGTTCACACAGGGAGGATGAGATGACCCCCGAGCAGGAGCAGACCAGCAGCGCGGCCACCAAGGTCAAGGAGGCGGCCAGCAAGGTCGCCCGCGCCTCCACTTCCGCGCCGGCCAAACGACGCGGAAGGATCACACAAGGCGCCTCCGAGGCGGAGGCAGTGACGAGGGCCTACTTCGAAGCGATCGGGGCTCACGATGTCGAGGGCGCGGCGGCGATGTGGGCGTCTGGCGGCCGCGAGGACGTGCGCGGCCAGGGCGTGTTCTTCGGCCCAGAGGGTCTACGCGAGTTCATCGGCAGCCTCGTCGAAGCGATCCCGGATCTGAAAGTCGAGATTCTTTCGACCACCAGCGAGGGCGAGCGCTGCGCGCTGCAATGGCGCTTTTCGGGGACATTCGCGGGGCCCGGCTCGTTCAACGGCATCGCGCCTACCGGCCACCGGATGGAGATGGAAGGGGTCGATGTGCTGACGGTCCGCGACGGTCAGATCCACGCCAACGACGCGTTCACCGACACGATGGCGGTGCCGCGCCAGCTGGGGATGATGCCGCCGCTCGGCTCGACCGCCGAGCAGCGCATGACAGGCGCGTTCAACGTCAAGACCAAGGTCACTGACGGGCTGGCTGGCACCGGTGAGGCAAAGCTCGTCGCCGAGGGCGTTTGGGTCGTGCAGGGCCAGCCGGGCCGCTGCAACGTCTACCTCATCGAGAACAGCGGCGAAGAGGGCGGCGTGACGATGTTCGACGCCGGCGCGCGCACGATGACCAAGGCGGTCGCGCGGGCCGGCGCCAGGCTCGGTGGGATCACCCAGATCGTGCTCGGCCACGGCCATACCGACCACCGCGGCACCGCGCCCGGCCTGAAGGCGCCGGTTCTGTGCCACCCCGACGAGGTCCAGGACGCCGAGGGCAGCGGCGGCTGGCGCTACTGGCCGGCCGACCTCGCGGGTCTGCCACCCGTTGCCAAACAGGCCCACAAAGCGATGCACCGCTATGCCTGGGACGACGGGCCCGTCCAGATCGAGGGCACGGTCGAGGAGGGCGACGAGGTCGCCGGCTTCCGGGTGGTCCACCTGCCCGGGCACGCGCCGGGCCTGATCGGCCTGTGGCGGGAAGACGACCGCCTGGCGCTCGTCACCGACTGCTTCTACACGCTTAACATGTTCGGGCGCGACCGCCCCCCGGGCGTGCCGGTCCAGACCTACAACTACGACACCGACCAGGCCCGCGAAAGCATCCGCAAGCTGGCCGACATGGAGCCGGCGGCGGCGTGGCCGGGTCACGCCCATCCGGTCGTCGGCGACGTCAAGGGACAGCTCCTGAAGACCGCCGGCGCCATCTGAAGTTGGGCAAGCGCGGCCGCAGAACGCAGAGGCTGAAGGCCCCCACCAGCGAGTACACCGATCCCGATGGCAACTCGCTGGTGCTGCGAGGCGCACTGACGGCGGCGGCAAGGCGGGAGTACGCCGAGACGCTCGCGGGCGTGGCCGGCACAGGCGCCCGGGCAGCGAGCACCAGCGAGGACATCTGGCAACGCGCGACCGAGCTGCTGTTCGAGCGGCTGGCTGCCAGCTGGACGATCGCGGGCGTGCCGATCGAGGGGCAGCGCGAACTTCTGCTCCGCTACCGGGCGGCTTCCGGCGACGAGCGGGCCTGGATCAGGAGCGTGCTGCGCGAGCACTGCGCCGAGCATTTCCCCGACGTGCGGGCCCCCTGAGGCGCCACCCCATGGTCCGCCGTCCGCCGAGTAGGAGCAAAGCGACCAGCGGAGCGTCAGGCAATGATCAGCCGAGCAGCTCCAAGCGGGGACCTTGGCCGAGCCCGGTCGCCACGAACCGGGCCGTCGCCGGTTGCAGCGCGAAGTCGAGCGTCTCGCCGGACTCGCAGAGCACCGACAGTCGGCGGCCCTGCTCGGAGACCGCGACAACGGTCGCCGATTCGTAATCTCCCCCGAAGTGGGCCACGCGCGCGCGTGTGCCCTCGCGGGGCATTGGTCGCGAAGGACCGAGCATGAGCTGGATGGTACGTCCAGCACGGCGGCCCGGCACGATCGACGCTACGGTGCGCAGATATGAGACGCACCAAGATCGTCGCCACGATCGGACCGGCCTCGCGCGATCCGGCCACGCTGCTGAAGATGGTGCAGGCCGGCATGGACGTGGCACGGCTGAACTACTCGCACGGCACGCTCGAGGAGCACGCCGAGACGATCAGAAGGGTGCGCGACGCGGCGGGCAGGGCAGGCAGGCCGGTCGCTGTTCTGCAGGACCTGCCGGGACCGAAGCTGAGGATCGGCCCGTTGCGCGACGACGTGGTCGAGCTGACGGCCGGCGAGCGGCTGACGATCACCGGCGGAGAGACCGACGAGCTGGGCGACGCCCAGCATATGAGCATCACCTGGGAGGGCCTGGCGGACTCGACGACGCCCGGTGAGATGCTTTACCTGGCGGATGGATCTGTTCGCTTGCGGGTCGTCGATGTGCGCAGCGCCGAGCACGAGGTCGAAGCCGAGATCGAGGTCGGCGGTCCGGTCGCCTCGCGCCAGGGCTTGAACATACCCGGCCCGACCGAGTCGCTGGCCTCCGTTCCGGAGCATGACCTGGAGCTGCTGCGCCACGGCGAGTCGATCGGCGTGGACATGGTCGCGCTCTCGTTCGTGCAGCGTCCCGAGGATGTGGAGACCGTTCGCAAGCACACGCGACTCCCCTTGATCGCCAAGATGGAGAAGCCCCAGGCCGTGGAGCGGGCCGAGGAGATCGTCAAGGCGGCCGACTGCGTGATGATCGCCAGAGGCGATCTCGGGATCGAGTTGGCGATCGAGCGCGTGCCGATCGTACAGAAGCAGCTGCTGCGCTTGGCCGGCCACCTGGCGAGACCGTCGATTACGGCGACGCAGATGCTCGACTCGATGGTCACCTCTTCGCGGCCGACCCGCGCGGAGGTGGCGGACGTGGCGAACGCGATCCTGGACGGCACCGACGCGGTCATGCTTTCCCAGGAGACCGCGGTCGGCGCCTACCCTGTCGAGGCGATCGCGATGATGGCCTCGGTCGCCGTGCAGGCCGAGTCGATCGCGCCCTACGAGGACTGGAACGCCTCGCGCGTGCGCAGGGTCGACACCGACCCGGCATACACAATCGCCCATAACCTGTGCGTGGCCGCGCGCGAGCTGAGCCTGGACGCGCTCGTGATCCCGACGCTGTCGGGACGCTCGGCGAGGCTGGTTTCGGCGCACAGGCCGACCGTGCCGATCTATGCACTCTCGCCCGGCAAAGAGACGGTCAGGCGCTGCGGGCTGATGTGGGGCGTGCAGGCGGCCTCGATGAGAAGACACGAGACGACCGAGGCCCTGATCGCCGATGCCGCCAGGCGGGTGGTCGAGCTGGGCTGGTGCAAGCCCGGGCAGCGCGTCGGCATCACGGCCGGGCTGCCGTCGGGGCGGCCTGGGACGACCAGCCTCGTTCAGATCCAGACGGTCTGAGCAAGACGGCGAAATAGGCCTTTCCTGCAGGTCTCGGTCCGTAGAAAGGACGGATGCCGCCGAGACATGTAGCAATATGCTCTACCAGAACTGGGCTCTGCCGCAGTCGTCACGAGGCACGCAAGGCGGAGCAGACAATCGACCGATAGGACGACGACATGCTCATCGCCACCAGCTATCCGTTCCTGGAAGTTTTCTGGACGATGCTGATCTTCTTCGCGTTCGTGATCTGGATCTGGATCTTGATCACGGTGCTGATCGACATATTCCGCCGCCATGACACATCTGGGTTCGCGAAGGTGCTGTGGATCATCTTCATCATCGTGCTGCCGTATTTCGGCGTGTTCGTGTATCTGATCGTCGAGCACAAGGGCATGACCGAAAGGGCGATCAAGCAGCAGCAGTCGGCCCAGCAGCAGATGGACGACTACGTGAAGTCAGTCGCCGCGAAGACTGACCCAGCCGAGCAGATCGCCAAGGCCAAGCAGCTGCTCGACGGAGGCGCGATCTCGCAGGCCGAGTTCGACCAGATCAAGCAGAAGGCGCTGGCGTCGTAACGCCCGCTTCGGCATAGAAGGCGGCCTCTTCGCGACCAAGCTCGGTCACGGGGGGGTCGCCGTACATCCACTCACGCGCGATCCGGTGCCAGTTGGCTTGGGCGCGCAGCTGTGAGAGCACGGCCAGGGTTAGCAGCTCCATCCGCCGGCCGAACAGATGCTCGGGGCGCATGTCCTGGTGGCGCATCTCACCGAAGTAGCTGGACCTCGGGTCCGAACTCTCGATCATCACCTCGGTTGCGACCTCGGGCGTGAGCGAGACCGTTTCGTCGGCGGTCGTGTACCACCAGATCGCGGAGCCGACGAACGCCAAGAGGTGGTCTGGGTCGACCAGCTCGGGCTTCGGCAAGAAGCCGGAGTCGGCGAGCAGGCGGTGCAGCTCGGCGGCGTTGCCCTCGGCGACGGCGCGCTGGCAGGCCAGTTCCAGCTCGACCGGCTCTGAGGTCATGCGCTTGAACAGGCCGAAGTCGAGGAACGCGACGCGGCCGTCGGCCATGAGCATGAAGTTGCCGGGATGCGGATCGCCCGAGAACTGTCGGTGGCGGTAGAGGCAGCCGAGGAAGAACCTGAACACGATCTCGCCGATCCGGTCGCGCTCTGCCTGAGGGCGATCCTTCAGCTCCTCGAAGCCAACACCCTCGACGAACTCGCTGACTAGGACCCGCTCGCGGCAGAGGCTCGTAACGATCTCGGGCACGGCGATGAACGGGTGGCCGCGGAAGATGCGGGCCAGCGTGGCGTGGTTCTGGGCCTCCAGCTCGTAGTCCAGCTCCTCGCCGATCCGTTCTTTGATCTCTGTGGCGACGGCCTTGGCGTCGAGGCCGGGGGTCATGCGCTTGAGCAGCCTCATGATCATGTCCAGGTTCTGCATGTCCGCGCGCACGGCCGCGGCGACCCCGGGGTACTGAACCTTGACGGCAACCTGGCGTCCGTCGTGCAGGACGGCACGGTAGACCTGACCGATCGAGGCGGCCGCGATCGGGTCCTGATCGAACTCGGCGAAGACCTCGGAGATCGGCTCTTCCAGATCGTCCTCGATCACGCGGCGCATCTGCTTGAAGGAGACCGTCGGCGCGGCGTCGCGCAGCTTGGCCAGCTCGTGCTGGAACTCCTCGCGGTACTCCTCGCCGACCAGGCCGACGTCCAGGAACGACATCACCTGGCCGAGCTTCATCGCGGCGCCCTTCATCGTCCCCAGGGCCGCCACGATCTGCTTGGCGGTCTCCAGCTGACGCCTGGCCATGGCCTCCTCAGAGGCCTGCTCCGAACGCGTCACGTTGGCGGCCCTGGTGCCGAACTGCTTGACCGCCTCGGTGGCCGCCAGTTTGCCGACGGCAGCGGTCCTGCGAACGCGCGAGGTCGGGATGCTGTCGTTGTCCTTGCGCGGCGCCATGCCTGCATCCTAGGCGCTGGCGCTCGCGGCTAAGCCAGGGTCAGGCCGGCTCGACCCGGGAACCCGGAACGATGTCGTCCGAGCCGTCCGGCCAGCGCACCCAAGCCTTCGTCCCGCCGTCATAGTCCGGGCAGGAGAGGATAAGAGTGGCCGGCTCGCCGAGCGCCCTGCATTGGTCGGCACCCTCTTGATCGAGACCGCGCCAGACCCTGATGAACGGGTTGCGGTCCCACTCCTCGCCGACGGTTGTCGAGTCCGAGTGGCCGGGATGGATGATCGTCTGGGGCGGCAGCTCCATCAAGGTCCCCATGATCGAGTCGCGCAGGTCTGTATAGGTCGTGTGTCCGGGCGCCCGGACACCGCCGACCGAGCCCGCGAACAGCGTGTCCCCCGTGAACACGAGCGCTTCTCCGCCGGCGAACCCGCCGGGCGCCGCGCTGATCGGCACCCGTCGGGCCGGGCCGGTCGGCTCGCTGACCAAGAACGAAAGCATCCCGGCGGTGTGCCCGGGAGTGTGCAACGGACGTACCTCGAGCGCTCCGAACCTCAGGGTCTCCCCCGCCTCGACCGCGTCCGCCTCGATCTCCTCGCCCAGGCCATCGCGTTCGAGCGGCTGGATCAGGACCGTCAGCTTCGGCCAGCGCTCGCGCAGCGCTGGGACCTCGCAGACGTGGTCGTAATGGTTGTGGGTCAACAAGACATGCGTTGGCGCGATATCGAGCCGCTCGGCGGCCTCGATCAGCGGCGCGACCGGGCCACCGGCGTCGACGAAAAAGCCCGGTCCGCCGAGGCCGTCGGCGACCAGGTAAGTGTTCGAGACGAACTTCGGATGGGTCGCGCGCTCGACGATCATTCGCCGGGATGGTTGCATGTGCGGTCGGGCGCGGTCGCGCGATGCGCGAGGGGTACACTGAGATAGACCCGACGGAGACGCAGGAGGTTCGATGCGATGAAGAGCGCAATTGCAGCGATCGTCGTGGTGGCGGCCGGACTCGCTGTCGCGAACATGCTCGGAATCGCGGCGGCCGAAGCCCCGACGAGCGGCACGACGGGACCTTCAGGAGTCGCGGTGCGGACGGTGAATGTTCAGGGCGTTGCGACGGTGCCCGTCGAACAGGGCGCGAACGCCGCGACGGCGAACGGGGTCTATCGCCAGGCGATGGCAAACGCCATAGCCGACGGCCAGAACAAGGCCGAATTCCTGGCGAGCAAGGTCGGCGTCACGCTTGGGGCCGTGCAGAGCGTCGCTGAAGGCGGCGGATCGATCGAATGCAAGAGCAACGAATCGGAATCGACCTATGTTCGCTACGAAGGCGAACAACCGGACTTTGGACGGGTCGAATCCAGGCCGGTCTTCGCGGGAGCCGCCGCACCGGCAGCCCGACCGACCGTCAGAAAGCAAACAAAAGGCGGCAAGCACAAGCACAGGAAGCCCAAGGCCAAGAGCGCAGCCACGACCGGTGTCACGTGCGCGCTTTCGACGCAGGTGGCGCTCGTTTACTCGATCGGTTGAAAGCGCTCCCATGAGGCCGATCCGCGCGCGTACGTAGACTTCGCCCCAATGGCCCTGATCCACACCTGCTACCGCATCACCGACATCGACAAGTCGGTGGCCTTCTACGAAGCCCTCGACTTCAAAGAGGTCGGTCGCATCCCGATCAAAGATGAGGCGGTCAACGTATTCATGAACCAGCCCGGCGACGGCGACATGCCGAAGCTGGAGCTGACTTACAACTTCGGTGTCGACTCTTACGACCTCGGCAGCGGCTACGGCCACATCGCGATCACGGCCGACGACCTCGACGCGACGCTCGCCAGCCTGGCCGAGCTTGGCATCGAGCCCGAGAAGCCGCCGTACACGATCAGAGAGGGCGGCAACAGGCTTTGCTTCGTCAAAGACCCCGATGGGTACCGGATCGAGATTCTGGAGATGCCTAAGCCTTGACTGGACGTTAGCCTGCCGGACTCTTTACGGCGCCCGCCACACGAACAGCCCGCCACTCTCGATGCCGGACAAGCCGAGGTCGGTGATGGCTTCGCGGACGCCGGGATACCGCGGGTTGCCGTAGTCGTGGAAGGCCACCACAGCGCCGGGGCCAAGCGCGGGGCGCCAGGCGCGGAAAGCAGCGGTTACTGCGTCGCGCTCGTGCGAGGAGTCGATGAACAGCATCTGCACCGGCGGCGCACCGGCTTGGGGCCCGCGACTATCGGGCTCTCCATGCAGCTCGATCCGCGCGCGGACGCTGGGACCGGCAAGGTCGAGATAGGCCTCTCGCTCGGGCCTTATGCACGGGTCGTACGTAACGACCTGGCGTGTGGGTTCATCGAGGGCCAGCGCAATCGCGCTCCAAGCGGTACCCGTGCCAAGCTCGACGACCGAGCGACGGCCGTAGGCGAGGGCAAGCAGCTCAGCCAGCTCGGCCGGACGGGCAGCGGAGGCCAGGCTGAAGCGGTCTCCGCTGCGATGTGCGTGCCGGTATGCCCTCCAAAAGAAGCGGCCGACCGGCAACGGGAGCACCCGCAGCGAAAGCGCGACCCGGATTTGCTGACGTCCCGTCTTCAGCACGCCGCCCACATCTTACGCCCAGTCTGTGTGCTACATTCTGACGCACAATGGCCGCGACACACCCGGCATCGGCGACAAAGACGGTGGGCGTTCGTGAGCTGCGCCAGAATCTGAGTCGCTATCTGGAGCGCGTCAAGGAGGGCGAGACGCTGACGGTCACGGAGCGAGGACACGAGGTCGCGCGGCTCGTGCCGTCGCACGAGGCGGTCGACCCTTACTACCTGAAGATGGCCGAAAGGTACGGGGCAACGATCCCGAAGGGCGATCTGGTCGTAACCAGCAGAAGCCTGCCTCCACGCCGCAAGCCGGCGCCAGCCGGCACGACGGACGCAATCCTCGCCGAAGAACGTCGTGACAGGTTCTGAGGACTCTCGCGCGAGTGTATACGTCGATACGAGCGCGATTGCTCGCATGATGCTCGACGAGCCTGACAAGCCGGCCATCGAGCAGCGCCTAGAGAGCTTTGAGCAGCGCGTCGCCAGCCGCTTGTTGCGCGTCGAGCTGCGAAGGGTGGGAGCCAGAGAGGGCGTGCTCGATCGCGCCGACCTGCTCTTGACTGGCATCTCGCTGATCTCCATAGACGAGGAGATCCTCACTAGCGCCGAGACCATCGCACCATCCACCGTTACGACGCTCGACGCCATCCATCTCGCGACGGCGGTCCGGCTCACGAAGGCCGGCGACCTCGACGCGCTCATGACCTACGACAGGCGTCTGGCCGACGGCGCGCGCGAGCACGGCATCACCGTGCTCTCTCCGAGTTGACCATGGAACTGGGCCTCGCAACCTTCGCCGACGTGAGACCCGGCGCGACCCCGCAAGAGGTCGCAAAGCGCCTGAGAGACCTCCTCGAGGAGGTCGAGCTGGCGGACAGCCTCGGCCTGGAGGTGTTCGGCTTGGGCGAGCATCACAGGCCGGACTATGCGGTCTCGGCGACGACGGTCGCGCTGGCGGCGATGGCGGCCAAGACGGAGAGGATCAGGCTGACGAGCGCGGTGACGGTGCTGAGCTCGGCCGACCCGGTGAGGGTCTTCGAAGAGTACGCGACGTTGGACCTGATTTCAGGCGGGCGCGCGGAGATCATGGCGGGAAGGGGGTCGTTCATCGAGTCGTTTCCGCTGTTCGGATACGACCTGGACGACTACGACGAGCTGTTCGCGGAGAAGCTGGACCTCTTGCTGGAACTCCGCTCAAACGAGCGGGTCACGTGGTCGGGCAAACATAGGGCGCCGCTCGATGACGTCGGCGTGTATCCGAGGCCGCTGCAGGACCCGCTGCCGGTATGGATCGCGGTCGGCGGCACGCCGGGGTCGGTGGCAAGGGCCGGAGCGCTGGGTCTGCCTTTGATGATCGCGATCATCGGCGGCGCGCCCGCGCGGTTCAGGCCGCTGGCGGAGCTTTACAAGGAGTCGGCGAAGCGGGCCGGGGCCGATGAGAAGGGTATGGCGCTGGGGATCAACTCGCATATGTATGTCGCCGAGACTTCGACAAAAGCAAGGGACGAGTTCTTTCCGGCGTACTCGGCGATGATGAACAGGATCGGCAGAGAGCGGGGCTGGCCGCCGATGGAGAGGGCTCAGTTCGACGCCGGCTGCGAGCCGGGCGGGCATCTGCTGGTGGGGACGCCGGAAGAGGTCACAACGAAGATTTTGGCGATCGCGGAGCTGTTCGAGAACGACCGCTTCCTGGGCCACATCTCGGTCGGCGTGCTGCCTCACGAGCAGGCGATGCGAGCGACCGAGCTGTATGCCAACGAGGTCGCGCCAAACGTGCGCGCGGCGCTCAGGCCAAGACCCGGCCCCTGAACTTACGCAGACCGAACCCTAGGAACGCGGCGCAGAAGCAGACCAGGACGGGATAGACGACGTAGAGGTGCATGTGCGAGGCGTGGGTGAGGCCGGCGCGTAGGCCCTCGTTGACGTAGATCAAGGGATTGATGAGGACGATGATCTGCAGCCAGTGGACGCCGTCGACCTGGAGGGGCGAGAGCTTGGTCCACTGGTAGTAGGTGCCCCCCAAGAATGTCAGCGGCAGGACGACGAAACCGAACATGAGGCCGATGTTCCTGGGCTCGAAGGCTGTCCCGAGCAGGAGCCCGAGCGAGGTCATCGTCACGCAGGCGAGCGGGATCAGGGTCAACACGATCCACCAGGTCACGGTCAGGTGGGCTTCGACGCCGGGCGCGTGCACGACGGCGGCGATCGGGAAGACGATGACGGCGGCCAGAAGACCTTGGGCGGCGCCGGAGAGGACCTTGGCGGCGGCGACCAACCAGATCGGGCAGGGCGCTTGCACGCGGTCCTCGATCTCGCGGGTGTAACCGAACTCGGTCGACAGCTGGAGGGCGACAGCTTGGATGCCTTGGAACATGATCGTGATGCCGACGACGCCGGGCACGAGGACGGTCGCGAAGGCCGACTCAGCGACCGGGCCGCGCCCCGCGCCGACGCCTTGGCCGATCGACGGGAACACGTACAGGAACACGAAAACCAATAGGAACGGCTGGATCAGGGTCCTGACCACGAACTCGGACTTGCTCTTCCAGAGCACGACCAGGTCTCTCAGGATCAGGGCTTTCAGGGCGCTGCGGCTGGCGGCCATTACCGACCTGGTAGGTCTGATCTCGATGCGGTGGCGCCCAGCGGCGGGCACCGCCGGATCACGACCTGGCCCAGATCCGGCCGCCGGGCCGGCGGCCGGTGGCAACGTGGAGGCGGGCGTCGGCGTGGCGGCTGTCTCGTTGGCGGCGGACATCAGTCGCGCAGCTCGCGGCCGGTCAGGTTGATGAAGACGGTCTCGAGGCTGGGCTCGGCGACCGACAGGTCGACCACGTCGAAGCCGGCCTGCTCGGCCGCGCCGATCGCGCGGGGAACGATTCGGTCGGCGCCCTTGACGTGCAGCTCGACGCCGTCGTCGGCCACGCGCGCGCGCGTGGTCTCCGGAATCGCTTCGGCCAACAGCTCGGCCAAGGCGGCCGGGTCTCCGGAGGCCTTGACGTTGACGATCGTGTCGGCGCCGACGGATTGCTTGAGCGCGGCGGGCGTGTCGAGCGCGAGGATCTTGCCGGCGTCCATGATCGCTACGCGGTCGCAGAGCTGGTCGGCCTCCTCCATGTAATGGGTCGTCAAAAGCACCGTCTGGCCTTCGCCGTTCAGCTGGCCGAGGATCTCCCAAAGCGCGAGCCTGCTCTGCGGGTCGAGGCCGGCGGTGGGCTCGTCGAGGAACAGTACGGCCGGCCTGTGAAAGATCGAGCGGGCCATCATCAAGCGCTGGGCCATGCCGCCGGAGAGGGCGAAGACCGACGCGTCGGCCCAGTTGGCGAGCTGGAACTGAGCGAGCAGCTCGTCGGCGATGCGGCGCGACTCCTCGGCGGAGATGCCGAACAGGCGCCCATGGAAGTAAAGGTTCTCGCGGACCGTGAGTTGCCTGTCGAGCGTGTTCTGCTGAGAGACGATCCCGATCAGCTGCTTGGCGAGGGCGGGCTCGGCGATGACGTCGATACCACCGACATACGCCGACCCGGACGTCGGCACGACGCGCGTGGTCAACATCCCGGCGGTCGTCGTCTTGCCGGCGCCGTTGGGACCGAGCAAGCCGAAGATCTCGCCGGCCGTGACGCTCAGATTCAGCCGATCTACAGCCGCAAAATCGGTTCCGGGGTAGACCTTCGTCAACTCGGAAGTCTTTATGACTCCGACCCGTTCTTCAGCCCTGGCGGGCGCATCCCCAGTCGCCGAGTTTGCGGGCGGCTGGCCCGTCAGCAGGTCCTGAGCGCCTGACATCCATTCAATCTAGCGCGCTCCACGGCCCGCACCCCGCGGGCATCAGGCGCTACCCTGCGGTCGATGTCTGACCTGGGCAAAGTCGCCAAGAACCTGGAGCGTTTCGCTCAGGCGGTGGCGGCCCACGACCGCGAGAACCCGACTCATACCGCTTACGGGATTGGCCTGGCGCACTTCGACATGGAGAGGCTGGGTTTCGAAGAGGGCGAGACGGTCCTGCCTGGCATCACGATCCACGCGGACGGCAAGACGTCCGGCAACTTCAGGGTCCTGTGCGACGGCGAACACGACGAGGGAGCTGTCGAGTCCGAGGAAGAGGTCGTCGAGGCGGTCGCCAACGAGGCGGTTCCCGCGGGGGCGCCGATCGGGCCGGGCTCAGTCTGAGACGAGTGGCGCCGGCACGCCGGCGCGCTCGGCGACCTTGACGACGAGCCGTTCGATCGTCGGGCACTGAATGCCATGCCTGGCGGCGGCGCGCAGGACCGACCCCGGGATCGCGTCCAGCTCGGGCGTACGCCCGGCGGCGATGTCGCGCTGCATCGAGCTGCCGAGCGTGTCGTGGGCGACTTCAAGCTCGGCCAGTGCGACCTGCGGGTCGACGTCGTCGGCGCCCTCGGCTTTGCCGACGGTGCAGGCCTCCTCGACGGCCGCGACCAGGTCGGCGTGCAGGGCCGGCTTGGACCTGATTTCACCGAGCAGAACATCGTAGGCGCTGGTCGTGCAGGCCAAAGCGTTCAGGCGCACGAGCTTCGACCACATCACCTGGGCTTCTGAGCGCTCGGAGACGGGCAGCGTGACGCGGACCGGTATGCCCGCCTCCTTGAGCGTCTCGGCGAGGTCCTTCATCGGATATAAGGCGTCCTGGCTGCCGGTCGCCATGTCGATCAACAGAAACCGGCTGGTATGCACGACAAGGCCAGGCTCGGGACGATCGGACTCGACCCTGATCGTACTCGCCAGAACGGACTTCGGATCGAAGCGCTCGCGCAGGACGGCCAGGTGGTCGAGGCCGTTGAGCAGTGGCAGGACGACTTCGGGCGTCGCTTCGATCCGGTCGAGCGCTTCGGCCAAGCCGACGGCCTTGGTGGCGACTATCAAAGCGTTGAAGCGATCGAACTCGCCTCCGTCGTCGCGCAGCGTAGCCACTGCGGGAACGTTCGCGGTGAATTCTTTGAACATCGTTGAGCGCACGGTCACACCGCGCTCGTTGAGCGCGTCGGCGGTGGACTCTCGGGCGACGATCGTCACGTCGTTGTGGGCCCGCGCGAGGACTCCCGCGAGCAGGCCGCCGACACCGCCGGGTCCAAGGACCGCAACTCTCATGTTGAGATATCGATCAGCACGCCGGGGTTCATTATTCCCGATGGATCGATGGCATTCTTGGCGCCGCTGAGCATACGAGCGAACGGCTCGGGTCGCTGCCGGTCATACCAGGGCCGATGGTCGCGCCCGACCGCATGGTGATGCGTGATCGTGCCGCCGGCGGCGATGACCGCGTCGGCGGCGGCCCGCTTGATCGCGTGCCACTGCTCGATCTCCTCGCCGCGCAGCGCCGGAGCCAGGACCGTGAAGTAGGGAGCTGGGCCGTCCGGATAAACGTGCGTGAAACGACATGTCACGAACCCCGCGCCACGAGCCTTGCTGTCCGCCCCGGCGTCGATCGCGTCGCGGACCGCGCTCGTTACCTGATCGCGCATGGCGGCGAACCGCTCCCAGGTGATGGCCGTCTCGAACGTCTCCGACAGGATGCCCATCGCGACGAGCATGTCGCGCATGTAGGGCGCGCCGAGGAACGCTCCTCGCCACGAGCTGACGGCCCCGTCACCAGAGTCGCTCGGCCCAGAGGCCGCGCCGGCACCGCCGCTGCCGGCGCCCGCGCCGCTTGCCCCGTGCTCGGCGCAGATCTCGAGCGCGCGATCCAACAGGGCGGTAACGGGCCGGTCGGTGGACTCGAAGCCGAGCACGAGCAGCGAGTGAGAGCCGTCGCCGGCCATCGTCAGGCGGGCCTCGGTCGCGTCGATCAGGCGGCAGTTGGCCGGCTGCAGGCCGGACTGACTGAGCGCGTGGACGCAGTCGACGCCGTCCTCGAAGCGCGCGAAGCGGACGCCGGCGGAGGCGCGGTGTGACGGGCGCGGCTGGACGCGTACCCATGCCCTGGTGATGACGCCGAGGATGCCCTCCGAGCCGGCGAGCACGCGATCGGGGCTGATGCCGGCGCCCGAGGCCGGCAACCGGCGCGACTCCAAGGCGCCGGTCGGGGTGATCGCCCGGACCGACTCCACGAAGTCCTCGATGTGGGTCGGGCCGGTCGCGAAGTGGCCGGCCGCGCGCGTTGCGATCCAGCCGCCGAGCGTCGAGAACTCGAAGGACTGCGGAAAGTGCCTCAATGTGAGGCCGTGCTCGCCGAGCTGGCCCTCCAGGCCGGGGCCGGTGGCGCCCGCCTCGATCAGGGCCGCCCTGGAGACCTGGTCGACCTCGAGTACGCGATCGAGCTTCGATAGATCGATCGAGACGGCGCCGTTGTAGCGGTTCGGGTCGACGTCGGGCGTGACCCCGCCGACGACGGAGGTCCCGCCGCCGTAGGGGATCGCCGCGACGCTCTGGCTTGAGCACCACTCGAGCAGGTCTTCGAGGTCGGCCTCGTGGCGAGGTCTGGCCACGAGGTCCGGAGGGTGTTCGAACCGGCCGCGAAAGCCGGCGACGACATCGGTGTATGAACTGCCGAGGGCGTGCCGCGCGCGCGCGTGGGGGTCGTTCGCGCAGATATCCGCGAGGGCCGGCGGGGCCATGACCCGCGGGTCCTCGAGCGTGACCTCCTCCAGTGGCACGGGCTCCTCGGGCTCGCCGAGCCCAGGGCCGCCGATCAAGGGTTCCAGGTGCGCCGCGAGCAGGCTCGCGGCCTGGCGCAACTGCTCGGGCGCCGGCTGCTGATCCTCGAAACCCCAGCCCCAGTGCTTGCGCGGACGGCCGTTCACCGCGCTGAGTGTACGCACGTCGAAGATCGGGCCACTAGCCTGTAGCTGATGGCCAGCCAGCCGCAGTCGGCAGATCCGAAGGCTCCGAATGACGAGTCGTCCCTCGATGACGGCGGGGCCATGCCGGAGAACACCGTAAGGGGGACCGGCGAGCCGGACGAGAGCCAGACGAGGATCCTGGCGCGCGGGCCGTGGCCCTTGCAAAGGGTCCAGGCGAGCTGGCGTGAGGAGCACTACGTGCCTTCCTCCGCCGAGAGCGAAGCCGCCGACGCGGCGATCGACGCGCTGCGCAAACGGGGATCGCCGAGCCACGACGGCGTGGCGGCGCGCTTGCTCGACTACAGCGAGGACCAGGAGGGCGGGATCGCGCTCGAGCTGCAGCCACAGCGATGGGCTTTGCGGTTGCTCGCCGGCGACGCTTCGCAGAGCGTGGCCGCCATGTGCGTGACGCGCTCGGCCGACGGGCGCTGGCTCGCCGGCAAACGCGCCTCCTGGGTCGCCTCGTGGGCCGGGCGCTGGGCCCTGGGCGCGGGCGGGGCGGTCGACCTTGATGAGAACCCGGCCGATACGTTGGTGCGCGAGTTGGCCGAGGAGTGGTCGGTGGCGCCGGAGCACGTGCGCGGCGAGGCCCTCGTGCAGCTGCCCCACGGTCTCGTCTTGTTCATCGGCCAAGCCTGGCTCGCTGAGGGCGTCGACGCCGAGGTGAAACCGGACGCCGAGCACGACGAGTTCGCGTGGTGGCCGCCCGAGATCGAGGCCTGGCCGCGGGAGGCCGAGACGCCACTGCGCGGGATGGCGCAATGGCTGGCCGCGGAGTGAGCCAGAACGGCGATATGAAGCCGCATGCCGGACCGATCACGTTCGGGCGGCTGAAGTGGGTGTCGTTTGGCCACTCCTGTGTTTATCTGTCGCTGTTGGTGTGCGCGTTCGCGATCGGTAAGCCGGAACCGTTGACGGACGTGCTGGGCTGGTCGCATGGCCTGCTGTGGATCGGGATGTCTCTGACCTGCATAACAGCCGCGCGCCTGCGGATCGTGCCGTTGCGCCTGGCGGTCGCGGTGGCGGTGCTCGGAGGAATCGGGCCGTTCTTCGGCAGCTACGAGTTCGTGCGCGAGCAGCAACGACGCGCCGAGAACGACGAGGTTGCTTCCGCCGCGGCCCCCGGCCCTGCCCCCGTGGCCGCGACCGCCGCCGGCCCCATCAGCTCGGCGACATCGAAAAGGATGTCGTGAAGAGCGTATGAAAACCCTCATCGGGACTGGCCTGGCGAGCGTGAAGTACCGCGGCCGGCCGCGCTAGAGTGAGATGTCAGACATGGCGAGCAGCGCAGCGACCACGGCCCAGCAGACAATCGACGTCGTAACCCCGGCCGCGGGCGAGTCGGTAACCGAGGGCACGATCCTCGAATGGCACGCCAAGGTAGGCGAGACCATCAAGGTCGACGACACGATCGTCGAGATCTCGACCGACAAGGTCGACGTCGAGCTGCCGGCGCCGGCCAGCGGCACGGTGACGGAGATCTTGGCCGAAGAGGGCGACACTGTCACCGTCGGCCAGGTGATAGCGCGCATAGCGGTCGGCGAGAACGAGACGCCAGGCGGCCCCTCCGCTTCTGACGGCAGCGGGGCGCAAGCATATGCCGGCGGCGACCAGGAGAGCCCGGAGACCGGCGGCAACGGCGCCTCCGCAACGGCGACGCCGGCGGGCGCCGCGAGTGCCACGCCGGCAAGCGGCGAGACGGGCGTGCCGGCCGGCGTCAAGGTCTCACCGGTCGCGGCCAGGGCAGCGGCGGCCGAGGGCGTGGACCTTACGGGCGTGCCGGGCAGCGGCCCGGGCGGGCGGATCGTAAAGGCCGACGTGCTCGGCGCGGCGGGCGGCGCGACAGCCGCCGGCAACGGCACGGCAGCGGGCGTTGCGGCACCCGAGAAGCCGGCCGGCGCCAGGCAGCTGAAGGGCGGCGCGGCCGCGCTCGCGCGGTACATGGAGCAGTCGCTCCAGATCCCGACGGCAACGAGCGTGAGGACGCTGACTGTGAGCACGCTCGAGGCGAGAAGAAGCGAACTGAAGGAGGCGGGCAGGCGGGTGTCGTTCACGCACCTGATCGCCTGGGCGATCGCGAAGGCGGCCCAGGAGATGCCGGTGATGGCCGAACACTTTGCGGAGATCGATGGCCGGCCCAACCGGATCGACGATGGTCAGGTGAACCTGGGTTTGGCCGTGGATGTGGAAAAGAAGGACGGGTCCAGGACGCTGATGGTGCCGGTGATCGCGGACGCGGGCAGGATGCCATTCGACAGGTTCGTGGACGCATATGGCGCGCTGGTGGAGAAGGCCCGCACGAACACTTTGAGCGCGGACGATCTGCAGGGCTCGAACCTGACGCTGACCAATCCGGGCGGCATCGGCACGGTCGCGTCGGTCCCGCGGCTGATGTCCGGCCAGGGCACGATCGTCGCGACCGGATCGATCGCGTATCCGGTCGGCCTTGGCGCCGTCGGCGAGCGGATCGGCGCGGAGAAGGTCATGACGATGACCTCGACTTACGACCACCGGATCATCCAGGGGGCGGAGTCGGGCCGGTTCTTGGCCAAGATCGAGGCATATTTGCAGGGCGAAGACGGCTTCTATGAGGATGCGTTCGGGGCGCTGGGCGTGGAGCTGAAAGCTCTGCCCGAAGCCGGGCCCCTCCCCTCCCAGGCCGTGCCCGCCGCCCCAGCCGCCGCGCCCGGCGCGCCGACCACGACAGCGCGGGACGCGCCGAGCGAGGAGCTGTTGCGGGCCGTGCAGGCGGCGAGCACGCTCGTGACGCGGTTCCGCAGCCACGGCCACCTCGCCGCGAGGCTCGACCCGCTCGGTTCCGAGCCCGAGGGAGAACCGGGACTCGATCCGGAATCGCTCGGATTGACGCCGGCGATAACAGCGCAGATCCCGGCGAAGATCTTGCACATGTATGTCCAGGGCGCAACGCTCGCGGACGCGTTGCCGCACCTGCGCGAGACCTACTGCGGGACGATGGCTTATGAGATCGAGCACATCGCCTCCCACCGCCAGCGGCTGTGGCTGCGCGAGCAGATCGAGTCGGGGACATTCAGGCAGCCGTTGACCAACGACGAGCAGCTGACCTTGCTCAAGCGGTTGATCGAGGTCGACGCGCTCGAGCGGTTCATGCACAAGGCTTACCTCGGCCAGCACCAGTTCTCGATCGAGGGCCTGGACATGACGGTGCCGATGCTCGACGAGCTGATCCAGCTGTCGGCCGCGCACGGCGGCAAGGAGGTCGTGATCGGGATGGCCCATCGCGGCCGCCTGAATGTGCTGGCACACAATCTGGGACGCCCTTACAACACGATCTTCGCCGAGTTTGAGGGCGCTTCGACGCTCGAGGCGGTGACGACGATCCCCCAGGGCGGGACCGGCGACGTGAAGTATCACCACGGCACCCAGGGCACCTACGAGCTGCCGGCGGGAGGCGAGATCGTCGTCAACCTGGAGTCCAATCCGAGCCATCTGGAGTACGTGTCTGCTGTCGTCGAGGGCGCCACGAGGGCGGCCCAGACGACCAGGCAGGGCCCGCACGCCCATCAGGACACCAACGCGGCCGTGCCGATCGCGATCCACGGCGATGCGGCGTTCCCGGCACAGGGCGTGGTGGCGGAGACGCTGAACCTGCAGGCACTCGACGGCTACAAGGTCGGCGGAACGGTGCACCTGATCATGAACAACCAGGTCGGTTTCACGACCGACCCCGACGACGCGCGTTCTACACAGTGGGCCTCAGACCTGGCGAAGGGCTTCGACGTGCCGATCATCCACGTCAACGCCGACGACGTGCCGGCCTGTCAGAGCGCCGTCAGGCTGGCGTTCGCGTTCAGGCAGGAGTTCGGGCACGACGTGCTGATCGACCTGATCGGCTACCGCAGGTTCGGGCACAACGAGTCGGACGAGCCGGCGTATACCCAGCCCGAGATGTACGCCAAGATCAAGGGCAAGAAGCGCGTGGCCGAGCTGTGGAGCGACCAGCTGATCGCCGATGGCGTCATCAGCAAGGAGGAGGTCGACAGGCTGGGCCAGAGCGTGTGGGACAACCTCACGTTGCTGCATCAGCGACTGAAGGCCAAGATCGCCGCGGTCGCCGAACAGGGCGGCGAGGAAGGAACCGGCGAGTATCAGCTGGATCGCTCGCCAAGCCCGGATGTGAGCACGGCGGTGCCGGCAGGTCGGCTGCGGACGCTCGGCGAGGAGCTGTTGAGGGCGCCGGACGGCTTCACGGTTCACCCGAAGCTCGTCAAACAGCTGGAGCGTCGGCGCGAGGCGCTGAGCGAGACGGGGGCCGGCGACGGCGGGAGTGGCTCCCATCCAGGGATCGACTGGGCGCACGCCGAGGCGCTGGCGTTCGCGTCGCTATTGACCGAGGGCACGCCGATCAGGCTGACCGGACAGGACACCGAGCGGGGGACATTCAGCCAGCGCCACATGGTCTTGCACGACGCCAAGACCGGCCAGACGGTGTGCCCGATCCAGAGCCTGCCCGAGGCGCTGGCGCCGCTGGAGCTGCACAACAGCCCGCTCTCGGAGCTGGCGTGCATGGGCTTCGAGTATGGCTACAGCCAGGAGGCGCCCGAGACGTTGGTGCTGTGGGAGGCGCAGTTCGGCGACTTCGTGAACTCGGCCCAGGTGATCGTCGACCAGTTCATCGTCTCGGGCCTGGCCAAGTGGGGGCAGACCTCGAGGCTGACGCTGCTCCTTCCCCATGGCTACGAGGGCTCGGGTCCGGAGCATTCGAGCGCGCGCCTAGAGCGGTTTTTGACGGTGGCGGCAGAGGGCAACATCAGGGTCGCGAGCCCGACGACGCCGGCCCAGTACTTCCACTTGCTGCGCCGCCAGGCGAGGATCGCCAAGCAGAGGCCGCTGATCGTGATGACCCCGAAGTCGCTGCTGAGGCTGCCTCAGGCGAGCAGCTCGATCGAGGAGATGGCCGAGAACACGCACTTTCAGCCGGTGCTCGCGGAGCCGGGCGTCGCGGAGGACAAGGTCACGCGGCTGGTGCTCTGCACCGGCAAGATCTACTACGACTTGGTCGGCCACCCGGACCGCCCCAAACACGAGGGCCTGGCCGTCGGGCGCGTGGAGCTGCTGTACCCATTCCCTGAGGGCCAGATCCTCGAGCTGATGGGCAGATATCCGAAGCTCGAAGAGATCGTCTGGGTTCAGGAGGAGCCGCGGAACATGGGCGCCAGGGCCCACATGTTCCCGAGGCTGATGCAGATCATGCCCGAACGGATGGGCTTCGGCTATATCGGCCGGCCCGAGCGCGCCAGCCCGGGCGAGGGCTACCCGGCCGCGCACATCGCCGAACAGAGCCGAATCGTGACGACCGCGATCGACACGGACGTGCCGATCTCCCAGTATCCGCGCATGACCCCGGGGCAGCGCTGATGGCGGCCTTGTGGCGACGGTTCCGAATGGTTTTGAAACAGCGCAAACGCAAGAAGCGCGGGTACTAGCGTCCTTGCCACACTGGGTCGCGCTTCTCCTTGAACGCCGCCGCTCCCTCTTTGGCGTCCTCGGAGACGAACACAGGCCCTGAGATCGCGCCCTGGCGCTCGAACATCTCGGCGGTCGACCAATCGAACTGCTCTTGGAGGATCTTCTTGGAGGCGGCCACGGCGAGCGGGCCGTTGCGCGAGATCGAAGCAGCCAGCTCCAGCGCGACATCGACGGCCGATCCGGGCTCGGCGAGCCTGTTGACCACGCCGAACTCGTGAAAGCGCTCGGCCGGCAAGGGGTCGCCGGCAAGGGCAAGCTCCATGACCACGTGGTAAGGCATCCTGCGCGGCAGCCGCAACAGAGCACCGCCGGCGGCGACGAGTGAGCGCTTGGCCTCCGGGATCCCAAGCTTGGCGCCACGTGCGGCCACGATCAGGTCGCACGCGAGCGCGACCTCGAAGCCGCCGGCCACGGCGAAGCCCTCGATCGCCGCGATCAACGGCTTGACCGAAGCGCGCTGGGCGATCCCAGCGAAGCCGCGGTCGCCGAACCAGGGCGACTCGCCCTTTACGAACGCGCCCAGATCCATGCCCGCGCAGAAGAAGCCGCCCGCGCCGGTCAGGACCCCAACCGACAGGGCGTCCTCTGAGTCGAGTTCGTCCAGGGCCCTGGCGACGCCCTCGGCGACGGCCGCGTTGACGGCGTTGCGGACCTCGGGACGGTCGATCGTGATCAGCAAGACCGAGCCACGGCGCTCGGTGCGAACGGCGGGCGCGCTCGCGGCGGCGGGTGCTGTCTCGGCTGGCTCGCTCACGGCATCTCAGACTATCTGCTGGGCGCCATACAGGCCGCGCACCATCGCGCTACGCTCGTTGTTCGCCGGTCCATTCGAGGAAGGGATCACATCATGGCCATCGGACTCAGGCTCAAGTTCAGCGGGGGAACACAGGAGCAGTACGACGCGGTCCACAAGCAGATCGACGTCGACAGCGATCCGCCAGAGGGCATGATCTTCCACTCGGCGGGCCCGATCGATGGCGGTTGGGGCGTGATCGACTTCTGGGAGTCGCGCGAGGCGTTCGATCGCTTCGCGGCTGACCGCCTCCAGCCGGGGATTCAGGCGCTGGGTGAGAACGCCTTCCAAGGTCCGCCGGACATCAAGGAGTTTCAGGTCCACCACATCACCACGCCCTGACAGGGGCTCCGCGGGCCGCCGAGAAGCGGCTCAGGCCGCGAATAGGGTCAAGTCCGGCTCGCGGTTGCCGCGCAGGACTTCGACGTCGACCTCGACGCAAGCGATGTCCTCGGCCGCCGCCAGGACGCGCGCCTGGGGCTTGATCAGCTTGGCCACCAAGACCCCCCGGCACGAGGCCATCGCGGGGTCCAGCCTGATGCGCTCCAGGTAGCGAGTCAGCTGCCGGACGGAATCCATCGTGGCGATCCGCTTGATCTCGACGGCGACCCAATCGTCGTCTGTGTCCTTGCACATCAAGTCGACCGGACCGATGTCGGTTGGCCACTCGCGCTTGACCAGCCGAAAGCCCTCGCCGCACCAGTGAGGCGCCGCGGCGAGCAGCTCTTGCAGTTCGCGCTCGAGACCTTCCTTCTCCAACGAGGCGACATCGTCGACCGGATGGTCGATGTCGGCGATGACCTCCGCGATCGCGATCTCCAAGCGCTCGTCGGAGCGATGCTTGCGGACGGTCAGGTGCGCGAGGGGGGCGTCGTGGACATCCAAATCGGGCGAAGACGCGCGCGCGCGCGTACGCGCGCGCGGCACCTGCTTTTTGGAAAAGCCCACATCCCCGGCCTCCCCATCATCGGAGTCGCCATCACGCTGGCCACTACTCCTCTCTTCCAAGACCGTCGGCGGAGTCATCCAGTTCAGGGGCCGCACGTTCGGGCTGCCGCCGTCGGCCCAGACCATGAACGTGCCGTCGGCCTTGAGCATCAACAAGCGAACGGCCTCGGGCAGGACCGTGGTCGTTCGGCCTATGTAAGAGACCTGACAGCGGGCGACGATCAGACGCATCGCCCGAACGTACCGGCCCGGGCGGATCGACCGGCGCCTCGGCGACATCGGCCGGGTAGCCGTCCCCCGGACCGGCGACGCTCGGGCCTGCCGAGCCTCGCCGGATGCCCGGCAATACGGCCGAGCCGGGCCGTAGGCTGACGAAGCAGTGGCCACCGAAGCACAGCCAAGGCAGCCGGGACGCCCGTATCCACCGCCGGGAGTCGGCGAATCGCCGTGGCCGGCGCAGCTGACGGTGCTGGCGGCGATCTGTTTGCAGGTGGCGCTGCCTTCGCGGCTGACGGTCGGGCCGTCGTGGTTGGTGCCGGCGCTGGAGGGGATGCTCTTGGTCGGGATGTTCGTGGCGACGCCCCGGGAACTGGAACACGAGCACAAGCGCAGGCGCAGGGTAGCGCTGGGGATGACGGCTTTCGTGAGCGCCGCGAACGTCTACTCGCTGGGCGCCCTGACGCACTACCTGCTGCACCACAAGGTGGCCAACGGCCCCGCCCTGATCGGCTCGGGAGTGCTGATATGGCTGACCAACTTCCTGATCTTTGCGCTCTGGTACTGGGAGCTGGACCGCGGCGGCCCGGGTATCAGGGCGGCCGGCCACGACGGGCCGCCAGACTTCTTGTTCCCGCAGATGTCAGACGACCACATCGAGCCGGTCAACTGGCGACCGTCGTTCATCGACTACCTGTACGTGTCGTTGACCAACGCGACCGCGTTCTCGCCGACCGACACGATGCCACTGAGCCCAATGGCGAAGTCGGTTATGGGCCTGCAGGCGATGGTCTCGCTGGTGACGATCGGCCTGGTGGTCTCGAGGGCCGTGAACATCCTTTGAAGGCCTGCGGAGCGTACGCCTAACGCACCCGATGACGGTGGCTCCAGCGCGAGGTGCCAGCCGACCGACTGAGTTCAGGCCGCGGCGCCCGCCGGCTGGGGCTCCAGGGCGAGCGCCTGGTCGATCAACGCGTACACGGGGCCGCCAGCCCCGAGCACAACGGCCTGGCGCAGGGCGTCCAGAGCACCCTCGCGGTCGGCAAGGCGCAGGCGCAGACGCCCGAGGCGCTCCCAAGCTCCGGCGTCTGAGGGCCCGCGGTCGGCGGCCTTCGCGGCGGCCTCCTCGGCGAGGTCGATCGCGCCGATGTCCTCATAGATGCGCGCCGCGAAGCGGTGGGCCGCGGGGCGCTCGTTGTCGGCGCGCGCCCAGCTGCGGACCGAGCGAGCGGCCGCATCGAGGTTGCCGGCCTGCCAGAAGGCGAGCGTCATCAAGCGCAGGACGGCCACATTGCCGGGCTCGGCGTCGCGTGCGTAGATGAGACGCTGGGCGGCAAGCTCGTAGTCGCCGTCGGCCATCGCGCGCTGGGCGGCGACCATGAAGCGCTCGACCCGCTCGGAGGCCGGGTCCGGCTTGGAGAAGTCAACGAATTTCATGCTGCCGGCCGGCACCGTCCTGATGCCGTGGCTGAACCTGACGCGCGCCCACTGCTGCACTTCTTCGCCGGGACCGTCGCGGTCAGAGGATGAAAAGTAGATCCCCATGACCGTGCCGACGCCCCACTCGGGGTAAGACAGGCAACGGGCATAGCGGTGGACGACCGAGTGGTCTGGGACTCTGGCGCCGAACGGGTCGTTCTCGGCGCGATCCTTGGCTGCGGCGCGCGCGCGCCGCTCGGCCTCGTAGGCACGCCGGCCGGCCTCCTCGCGCTCGCGCCTGGCCGCGGCGGCGCTGACCTTGACGGCATTCGCGGAGACCTTGCCCCCGCGCGAGCCCTCGGCCAGGCGCTCGAGCTGGTCGGCCGCCTCGTTGATCGCCTTCAGGTGGCGCTCGTGCTCGAAGCGGCGCGCGGCCGGGGCGATGTCCGGGTGCCAGCGCTTGGCCATGCGCCGCCTCGCGATCTGGACGTCGCGCTTGTCGAACGGCGCCTGGAGCTCCAGCAGGAGCATGTGCTGCTCGACGTCCAAGACGACCGTAGGCATAGCCTGTTTAAGTTAGCGGCCCACGATCCAACGCACGCGAAAATCGGTGCAGCACGCGTCAGCGCACGTCCGAAACCCGTGGGAGCAGCTGTTCGAGGAAGAATCGCGTCTTCGGGTTCGGTTCCTGGTCCGGGTAGACGCCGGCGAGCAGCTCCAGCGCCTGCTCGACGCTGTGCAGGTCGCACTCACGCAGCAATATCTCGATGTCTTCGTCGTCCTCGCCGAAGCGCATCGCCATCAGCTTCATTGCGAGCAGATATCTGGGCGAGGCGGTTGTTATCTCGATCCCGGCGATGTCGAGCAGCGGACGGGCATCACCATCCTTGCCCGGCATGAACGCCTTGACGGCATCGTTTAGCCAATCCTCAGGCAGGCCCAGCTCCTGTGCGACCTGGACAGCGGCTGCATAGATCGAAGACTTCGGCTCGAATACGGCGTCAATGTCTCTGGTGACGCGCCGCTCGGAGTAGGCAAGAGCCATGGCGGCGCCGCCGACGATGAAGATCTGCCCACGAATGCCGCGCCTACGAAGCTCATCGCCGAGGGCCTGCAGTGCCGCGAGGATGCGCGCGCGGGTGAGGAGCCTGTCAGACACGATCGAAGACCTCGCGCGCCATGAACACACCGTGACGGGCCAGCGAAGCCGGCGTATGGGCAAGCGTGTAAGCGTGGAACGCGGGGCGACTGGCCACGAACCACCAGGGCTCGACGAAGCGGCCAGGGGCATCGACCCATGCGGGAGCGGTGATTCCAGCCTCGGCCGCGAACAGCTCGGCCATGCCGGCAAGCGCCGCGTCGAAGCGCGCGTCCCCGGTGGCAGGCGGCTCGTCCGCGAGCAGCGCGATCCGGCCGGGTCGAGAAGAGCCCCTGAAGTCGTCGGCGAACCCGAACAGCAGGCGCAAGGCGTCGCGCTCGCGGCCTTCGCACAGGTCCTGGCCGATCGCCGACGCCAGCTCGCCGAGCGAGGCGGCTCCGCGACGCGTCCGAGGCTGGGCAACCAGGCGTACGTCGTGCTCGCAGCCGTCCAGCAGGCGCTCGATCGTAGCCAGCGTCGGAGTACGGGCGCCGGACTCGTAGGCCGCGACCGCCGGCTGGGTCGTACCCGCGTGATGAGCAAGCTCCCGCTGGGTGATGCCGGCCGAGCGGCGGGCGTCCTGGATCACTGAAGCGACCTTCATTATTGTCAATATACACATATTGATATGCTCCTTGCCAAATGCAGCCCATGGCTGAAGACCCTCCCCACCTTTGACCGTCGAGGCGTCCCCGTCACCAGAACGCCGCAACCGGCCACCCGGGCGCTGCGATCTGGCCATCATCGGCGGCGGGATCGTCGGCTTGGCGGTCGCCAGAGAGCTGACGGAACGAATGCCGAAAGCATCGATCTGCGTGATCGAGCGCGAGCGGGAGGTCGGTTCCCATCAGACTGGCCACAACTCGGGCGTCATCCATGCGGGCGTCTATTACAGGCCGGGCTCGCTGAAGGCAAAGCTGTGCGTGGAAGGCGCCAAGAAGCTGTACGAGTATTGCGAAGCAAGACAGATCGGTCACGAGCGCCGCGGCAAGCTGATCCTGGCCACGGAGCATGGCGAGCTGGGCCGCTTGGAGGAGTTGGAGCGGCGCGGCCTTGCCAACGGGGTGCCCGGCCTGAAACGGATCGACAAAGCTGGGATCGAAGCCAAAGAGCCGTACGCCATCGGAATCGCCGGGCTGTGGTCGCCGGCTACCGGCATCGTCGACTTCAAGGCCGTCGCGGAAGCCCTGGCCTTGGACATAGGCCAAGCCGGCGGCACGGTCGCGACCGGTTGCGAGGTGTTGGGCCTGGCGGCCCGGAGCCGGTCGGTACGCGTCGAGCACGGACTGGGCGCGACGGAGGCACGGCACGCGATCGTCTGCGCCGGCGCCTGGTCAGACCGGCTGGCGGTTTCGGCGGGTGCAAGCCCAGATCCCCGGATCGTGCCTTTCAGGGGCGCCTACCTGAAGCTGACGCCGCAAGCCAAGAAGTACGTTCAGAGCCTGATCTACCCTGTACCGGATCCGAAACTGCCGTTCTTGGGGGTCCACCTGACGAGGACCATCGACGGCGAGGTTTTGATCGGTCCGACCGCCCTGATCGCGCCCGCGCGCGACGCCTACGGATTGGCCAAGGTGCGCGCCAGGGACCTGGTCGACACCGCAACCTGGCCAGGGACCTGGCGGATGCTCGGGCGGGAGTGGCGCTCAGGGCTCACAGAGCTGCGCCACGCCGTCTCCAAGGCGGCGTTCGTCAAAGAGGCCGCCAAGTTCGTGCCGGCGCTGCACAAGAACGACGTCGAAACCGCGTTCGCCGGGGTACGCGCCCAGGCGATCGCCCGCGACGGCAGCCTGCTCGACGACTTCGCCTTCGCGGCGACTCCGCGCGCGCTGCACGTACGCAACGCGCCCTCGCCCGGGGCGACCTCGGCACTGGCGATCGCCAAGCACGTCGCCGACGAGGCCGAGCGTGCGTTCGGGCTCGGCTGACGCCTAGTCAAGAGCGGCGATCGCGACGTACGGCTGGCTCGGCCCGGCCGAGGCTGTCCGGGCGCCCGGACAGCCGCCGCGGCCCGACAAACAAGGAGTCCGGCGTTGCTAATAGAATTCCGAGCCAGCAAATAGACGGCTGGTAGGTCCGTGCCGAAGGCGGGGCCCAGCGCAAGCAAGACCACCGACGGGAGGTTCGCATGACCCGCAACCACGTCCTCACCTCGAGCGGCAAGCGGCAGACAGACATGAAATCGACAAGCGCAAAGCGGAGTCGGCGTACGTCGCTGCGCATGCTGTTGGCGCTGCCGATCGCGCTACTCCTGGCCATGGCACTGACGGCGCCCACGCTGGCGGCCGGGACGACCGGCAACGAAGGGCTTTCAGGCTACGGCCACAAAGAAGCCGCGAAAAAAGAAAACCAGAACTCGAAAACCAAAAAAGAACCGGAACCGGAACCTAAACAAACGGAAGAACCGGCTCGGTCGGTCGAACCGGTCGCGAAAGCAAGCACGCTGCCGTTCACCGGCTATGACCTGAGCTGGACGGTCGGCTTCGGGGTGCTGCTGGTGGGTGCCGGGGGCTCGATCATCTTGACGCAGCGCCGTCGGCGGGATATGCGCCGCTGAGCGCGGGAGCGGCCCGCGCGAGCTGGCCTTACAAGCCTGGACATGAGGACCGCCGGCCAGCCGGCGGTCCTTTTTTGTAGCTGCTCGATGGGTATCACAGACCACTGAGCGCCCTCAGACCCGCCTGGAAACGTGGGCGGGGGGAGTGTTCAGTCGCTGAACACACGTAGCTCGCATCGGCCCATTGCGGATCGCGTAGCGAGCACCGATCATCCGTGACCCGCGAGGCGGACACTCCAAAAACGAAGCAGGGGGAGCACAGTGCTTGGCAGCGCCAGCGCCATGGATGGACAGGTTGGCTTTCGTACTCGCAGGACGCTGGACGACTCTCCGGAGACCACGCGCGAGGTTCGTCTGGCGATCGCCAGAGCCAAGGAGGGGGACCGCGACGCGCTGAGGCTGTTGTACATCAGGTACTCGGGCAACGTGTACGGCTATGTGAGGTCGATCGTCAAGGACGACCGGGAGGCCGAGGACCTGACTCAACAGGTCTTCATGAAGCTGATCACGGTGATCGTCAAGTACAAGGACCAGGGGGTGCCGTTCTCGGGATGGCTGTTGCGGCTGGCCCGCAATGTGGCGCTCGACCACCTGCGCCGGCGTCGGGCGACGCCGCTGGAGGAGGTGCCGGGGGTCGAGCGCCACCACCCCGACGACGAGGCCCACGAGCGCGCCCGCGACCTGCATGCCGCGCTGGCCACGCTGCCCGAGGAGCAGCGCCACGTGATGATCATGAGACACGTCGTCGGGCTCTCGCCGCCGGAGATCGCCGAGCGTATGGGGCGCTCGGAGAGTTCGGTGCACGGCCTGCACCATCGCGGTCGCCGCGCCCTGCGCCAGGAGCTGAGCAGGCTCGGCTCCGCTCCGGCGACCGGCACCGGGCCGGCTACCGGCTCGGGCGTGCCGACGGCCGCCGCGGCGAGCACGGCATGAGCGCCGGCGCGGCCAGCCCGTCGGCGAGCGCCAGCGGCACGAGCGTCGGCGAGGCTCCTCGACCGTCGAGCACCGCGGCGATGTCGGTCCCGCTGACCCGCCTCGATTACGCCGACCCGGAGTTGTTGGAGGAGCTGATGGGAGCTGTGCGTGGAATCGCCGAGCGAGGCGCTTTCACGTTGGGGGAGCCCGTCGAAGAGTTCGAGCGCGAGTTCGCCGAGTACTGCGAGACCGACCACGCCGTCGGCGTCTCCTCGGGGACGGAGGCCCTGGCACTGGCGCTGCGAGCGCTCGAGATCGGGCCTGGCGACGAGGTGATCGTGCCGACCAACTCGTTCATCGCGACGGCCGAGGCGGTCAGCGCGGTCGGGGCGAGACCGCTTTTGGTCGACGTCGATCCGGAATCGCACCTCCTGACGGCCGAGATCGTCGCCGCGAACCTGGGCCCGAGCGTGCGGTGCATCATTCCGGTGCACCTGTTCGGCGCGACCGTCGAGCTGGACCCGATTCTGGATCTTGCCAAGGACCGCGGTATCCACGTGGTCGAGGACGCCTGCCAGGCCCATGGAGCCCGCTACCGCGGCCGGCGCGTTGGCAGCTTTGGCACGTTCGGCTGCTTCAGCTTCTATCCGACCAAGAACCTGGGTGCGTGGGGCGACGGAGGCGCCGTCACCACGTCCGTGCCCGAGCTGGCCGAGCGCGTCCAGCTGCTGCGGGCCCACGGCGAGCGCCCCCGCTACAGGCACCGCCTGATCGGCACGACCGCCCGTTTGGACGCTTTGCAGGCTGCCGTGCTGAGGCCCAAGCTCGCGCGGCTCGAGGACCGCAACAGCGAGCGCCGGCGCCTGGGCGCGGCGCTGCGCGAGGCGCTGAAGGCCGGCTCAAGCGAGGCGGACGCCGCCGAGCCGATCGAGATCGCCGGCCTGAGCGAGGCCGAGGCTGAGCATGCCGACCACGTGTACCACCTGTTCGTCGTACGCACCGAGCGCCGCGATCAGCTGCGCGAGCACCTGGCCGAACACGGCGTCGCATCGGCGATCCACTACCCGACGCCGATCCATCGAACCGAAGCTTATGCCGCACTGGGCCTGGAGTCAGGGAGTCTGCCGGTAGCCGAGCGCCAGGCCGAGAACATGTGCTCGCTGCCGCTGTTTCCGGGCATGACCGACTCCGAGCTGGAGCGGGTCGTCGAGGCGGTACTGACCTTTACGCAAGCCCACAGCACCGGAGCGCGTTGATCGAGAGGATGATGTTGAGCGGCTCGAGCCTCTGGCACACAGACGCAAAGCGCACCGGGCGCATTACCACGCGGCCCGCGCCGATCGGCGCGGCGCTGGTCGGCTGCGGCTACTGGGGCCCGAATCTGGCCCGCAACCTTGCGGAGTCGCCGGAGTTCGACCTCCATGCTCTATGTGACCGCGACAGCCAACAACTGCGCGGACTCGGCCGTTACCACCCGGGCGTCGACACGCTCGAGGACTTTGACGCGGTGCTGTGCGACCGACGCGTGGAGGCCGTCGTCATCGCCACGCCGCCGGCCACCCACTACGCCCTTGTCAAGCGGGCGTTGGAAGCCGGGAAGCACGTGCTCGTAGAGAAGCCGCTGGCCACGCGACTCGTCGACGGCCGCGAGCTGGCCGATCTGGCGCGGGAGTCGGATCTGACGCTGATGCCCGGCCACACCTTCATCTACAGCCCGGCCGTCAACACCGTGCACAGGCTGATCCAGACCGAAGAAATCGGGGAGATCCACTTCGTGACGTCCTCGCGCATGAACCTCGGCAAGTACCAGCGCGACGGGGTCGTCTGCGACCTGGCCCCGCACGACCTTTCGATCCTGCTCTACTGGCTCGGCAAGCCGGTCGTCGAAGTGGCGGCGTCCGGAAGCTGCGTGTATCGCGAGGACGTGGCCGAGACCGCCTTCCTGACGGTGACGTTCGCGGGCGGCGTGACCGCCAACGTACAGCTCTCGTGGCTGGCCCCCCGCAAGGTTCGCCAGATGATCGTGGTCGGCAGCAAGCGGATGGTCCAGTACGACGACACCGCTTCCGACGAACCAGTACGCATCTACGACCGCGGCATGGATGTCGGCACGCCGTCCAACTTCGGCGAGCACCAGCTGGTGTACCGGACCGGCGACGTGGTGATCCCGCGCGTGGAGCCCCAGGAGCCGTTGCGTCTCGAGCTGCAGGACTTCGCCAGGTCGATCCGGACGGGCGAGGAACCGCGCTCGAACGTCTCGCTTGGCTTGGAGATCGTCGCGACCGTCGAGATGGCCGAAGCGTCGATGCGCGACAACGGGATACCGCTGGGCTGCTCTTCGACGGCCACACCGGCCGCCGCGTAGCGCGGACGGCCAAGCCAGCAGCCGGCCGCATAGCGCCGTAGCGGCCCGCGGACACCACGAGCCCACCAACCCCACCGAAATCTCGGGCAAGGAGATTTTGAGCGGCCACGGGAGTACTGGATCGCGCCGCGCGTTTAGTTGAGCGTGCTCAGCAAGGGCATCCTCGTCGTTCCCAACGCCACCCGCTGGACTGGCCCGTGGCTCGGTGCTACGCGCAGGCCGTCGCTGCAGAGGGTGGCGAACAGGCCGATCATCTGCCACGTGCTCGACGCGATGCTCGAGGCGGGCATCGCCGACGCCGCGGTCCTGCTACCCGCGGACGCGACCGCTGAGATCTCGACCTGCATCTCAGCCGAAGGGCCGACGGACCTGGCCGTCAGCTATCTCGAGCTGGACGAAAATTGCGGCCCCGACGTGGCGCTGGCGGCCGCGGCGGAGTTCGCGGGTCAGGAGACCTGTGTCCTGCACCAGGCGAACGGCCTGCTTGGACAGCCGCTGAGACAGTTCGCCGAGGCGCTCGACTCGGACTCGCTGGACGCGCTGTTGCTGGTCCGCGACGACGGCCAGGAGACGAGGCGACTCAAACTGGTCACCCAGCGTCCACTGAGTCTCGTCGCGGACGCGACCGCCGGACACCACGGCGCGGCCGGGGTCTGTCTGCTCGGCCCGGGGGCGCTCGGACGCGTGAAGAGCGCAAACGCCGCCGCCGGACAGTCGGGGACAGAGTGCTCGGGGTACGCGCTCGACCTGGTACTGCTGGCCCATGCGCTAGCGCGAGCCGGTGGGCGCGTACACACGCGGGTCGTCCAGAAATGGCGGTCCTTCGCGGGCGACGCCCACGACCTGCTCGACATGAACCGGTCCATGCTCGACAAACTCGATCCCGAAGCGACGGTCGTTGCCACCGACGGCAACCGCTTCGAGGGGCCGATCGTGATCCATCCGACGGCGTGCGTCAGCTCCAGCGTGATCGTCGGCCCGGTGATCATCGGTGCCGACGCGCTGATCGCGGACTCCTATATCGGGCCGCATACCTCGATCGCCGAGCGCGTGCGCATCGAAGGCGCCGAGCTGGAGCGCACGATCGTGCTCGCCGACGCGAGCCTGCTGCACGTCGGCGGGCGCCTGGTGGCGAGCGTCGTCGGCCGTGAGGCCCGCATCTTCAGGGACTTCTCGATGCCACGGGCGCTGCGCCTTCAGGTCGGCGACGGCGACGAGGTCGCACTGTGCTGAGCGCGCCCGCGGCGGGGCTCCAGGAGCGGCCAGGGACCGAGACGGCCCCCGCCGGCGCCGACCGCACGAAGGCAACTCCGGCATCAGCCACCGGGGTCGTTGCGGAGTTGGCAACCGGGACGGTCGCGATCGTGGGGGCTTCGGGCGCCTTGGGTTTCGGTCTGGCCGTCCGGCTGGGACGTTCCGGAACGCCGGTCATGATCGGCTCGCGCGAGGCCGAGCGCGCGGCGCTCGCGGCCGACCGCGCGCGCGCGGTCGTCCCGGACGGCCGCTTCGAGGGTGTCGAGAACAGCGGCGCCGTGCGCGATGTCGAGACCGTCATCTTGAGCGTCCCCTTCGACAGTCAAGCTCAGGTCTTGGACGGCCTGCGCGGGGCGCTGCGACCGGGGCAACTGCTGATCGACGCGACCGTGCCGCTGGCGATCCCGACGAACGGCGGCCCGCCCCGCACATTCGGCGTGCCTCAGGGCTCGGCCGCCCAGCGCGCCCTGGAGATGGTGCCCGCCGGCGTGGGCGTGGTCTCGGCTCTGCATACCGTCAGCGCCGGTTCGCTCAGCGACCCGGACCATCCCCTCGACCAAGACGTCCTACTGTGCGGCGACTCGCGCTCAGACAAGCGCCGGGCGGCCAAGCTGATCGAGCGGATCGAGGGACTGCGCTGCGTGGACTGCGGCGCCCTTGACATGGCCAAGGTCACGGAGTCGCTGACAGCACTGCTGATCGCCGTCAAGACCGAGCACAAGGTCCACCCCGGCATCCGCTTGACCGGCCTCCCGGACGAGCTGTGGGATTGAGGGTCGGAATCGATCTGGTCTTGGTGGCGACCGTGGCTGAGTCGATCGGAGAGCACGGGGAGCGCTACCTGAAGCGCGTCTACACGGAGGGGGAGCTGAATGACTGTCAGGGCCCCGAGGGGCCCGTAGCTGAGCGCCTGGCGGCTCGGTTCGCGGCCAAGGAGGCGGCGCTGAAGGTGTTGAGGCCGGCGGACGAAGCGATCCCGTGGAGCGAGATCGAGGTCGTGAGGGAACCATCGGGTTGGGTGACGCTCGCGCTCGCGGGCAGAGCACTCGGCGCGGCAAACAATCAGGGCTTGAAGGATTTCGCGGTGAGCATCTCCCACGAAGGGGCCTACGCGACGGCGGTTGTCGTGGCCGAGGAGGCGTGAGAGAAACGTAGGTGTGGCGCCGTTAACCGAGTGACGGAAGCCCCCTCCCACGGACAGAGAGATGACCGACGAAATCAGGAAGATCATCGAAGAGCATGGACGCCTGCAGAGCGACGTGAGCGCGCTCGCGCCAAACGCCGACCTCTATCAGGCCGGGCTCAGCTCCCACGCGAGCGTCAATGTCATGCTCGCCTTGGAGGATCACTTCGACATCGAGTTCCCGGACCGGATGCTGACGCCCAGCGTGTTCGAAAGCATCGCCTCGATCGAGGCGGCGGTGAGCGAGCTGCGTTCGGACGCGGTGCCATCGTGAGCGTGTCGGTCGCGGAGGAGCTGGATCGGGACCAAGCGCTGCTGGAGGCGGTCCGGAGGATCGCCGAGGAGGTGGCGGCGCCGAACGCGGACGACGTCGACAGGCAGGCGCGCTTTCCGGTCGAGACGATCGACGCGCTGCGCGAGGAGAAGGCGCTGTCGGCGTACTTGCCGATCGAGCTGGGCGGAGGCGGCGTCTCGTTTGAGGCGATCGCGGAGGCCTGTTATGCGCTCGGGCGGCGTTGCGGATCGAGCGCGATGGTGTTCGCGATGCACCAGATCCAGGCGATCACGATCGCGAGGCACCTCGACGGATCGCCTTGGTACAGCGAATATTTGGAGCGGCTGGCATCAGAGCAGCGGCTGATCGCGTCAGTGACCTCGGAGGTCGGCACCGGCGGGGACATGGGCAGGTCGATCGCGGCGGTCGTGCCCGCCGAGGACGCGAGCGGCGGCTGCACGTTCGAGAAGCAGGCCCCGACCGTCAGCTACGGCAACCATGCGGAGGACCTGTTCGTGACTTTGCGTAAGGGGCCGGAGGCCGAGCAGAGCGACCAGGTCGTGGCGTTGGTGCACGCCGACCAGACGAAGCTGGAGCAGACGGGCACCTGGGATCCGCTGGGAATGCGAGGCACCTGCTCGCCGGGTTTCGTCGTGAAGGCGGCCTTCGCGCCGGAGCAGGTCCTGGCGGCGCCGTTCGGAAAGGTGATGGCCGAGTCGATGGTGCCTGTTACGCACATCCTGTGGTCGCAGCTGTGGCTCGGGATCGCGACCGACGCGTTCGACCGGGCGCGCGCGTTCGTGAGGGCGGCCGCGAAGCGCACGCCCGGCGAGACCCCGCCGACGGCGTTGCGGCTGTCGCATTTGATGAGCGAGCTGTCGCTGCTGCGCGCCGAGGTCGGCTCTGGGCTGGCGGAGTTCGTGGAGGTTTCAGAGGAGCCGGGGCGCGAGCGGCTGTCGACGATGTCGAGCGCGTTGAGGTTCAACAACCTGAAGATCGCGGCCTCCGAGCAGGCGCCGAGGGTATGCCAGGGAGCGCTCGGGGTTTGCGGGATCGTGGGCTTCAAGAACGACACGCCGTTCAGCGTGGGCAGGCATCTGCGGGACACGATGTCGGCGTGCTTGATGATCGCCAACGAGCGCATCCACCAGACCAACGCGAGCCTGCTGCTGATCGCAAAGGACGTTTGATGGCGACCGCCACGCGTTCGGCTCAGGTGGGCAAGAAGGCCGGCGAGGACCAGAGCGCAGAACGGGCCGCCCGGGACCAGAGCCAAGGCCAGGGAGCAGGGCAGACCTGGCCGGACCGGGCGACGCTGCTGGCGGAGCTGATCGAGCGGCGACTGCTGATCCCTTCGGGCGTGGCCGGCGTTTATGGTCGGGGCGAAGACTTCGAGCGGGTCCGGGAGGGGGTCGCCGCGATGGTGACGAAGGCCTGCGCGAAAGAGCGGCCCGAGCAGCTGAGGTTCCCGCCGGTGCTGCCGAAGGTGGAGCTGGAGCGGATCGAGTACCTGAAGTCTTTTCCGCATTTGGCCGGCAGCATCTTCTCGTTCGAGGGGAGCGAAGCGAACGCCAACGAGCAGTACGAGCGGGCGTGTAAGCACGAGGACTGGAGCGAGTTCCAGAGCCAGACCGACCTGGTGCTGACGCCGGCGGCCTGTTACCCGGTGTATCCGGCGATCGCGGCCCGCGGCAGGCTGCCGGAGGGGGGAGTGACCGTTGACGCTGGGGGCGCTTACGTGTTCAGGAACGAGCCGTCTGAGGACCCGGCGCGGCTGCAGATGTTCCATCAGCGCGAGGTCGTGCGAATCGGAGAGCCGGAGGTCGTGCGGGCTTGGCGGGAGTCCTGGCGCGAACGGGCGCTGGAGCTGTTGGGCGGCTTGGGACTGGAGGTCGAGTTCGATATCGCCTCAGACCCGTTCTTCGGGCGCAGCGGACGGATGCTGAAGGCAAGCCAGCGCGAGCAGGAGCTGAAGTTCGAGGTCTTGACGAAGATCGCGGAGCCGGGCAAGACGGCGGTGGCGTCGTTCAACTACCACCAGGATCACTTCGCGGAGGTGTATGGGCTGGAGTGCGCTAAAGGCGAGCCGGCGCACACAGCCTGCTTGGGGTTCGGGCTGGAGCGGATCGCGATCGCGTTGTTCGTGGCGCACGGGTATGACCTGGACGGCTGGCCGGCCGAGGTGGGCGAGCGGCTGTGGGAGCGCTAGCGCAAACCGGGGCTGGGCTCGTCAGCCTGTTGGGGCTCGATCCCGAGACATACGGCAAGCACGGCCTGCACAGCCCTAACAGGACCTACCTGGAAACGAACTGCTACACGGACATCCTGATCGAGCTGCTGCACGCGAAGGGGCTCGAGCCGCTGGCGGCGCTTGGATGCACGTTGAGAATGGACTTCGAGGGCGACCAGTGGACGTTCTTTAAGCCCTTCCAAGAGGATCTCGAGACGCTGTTCGGGATCGACATCCACGAGATGCAGCCTTACAGGCCGCTGCCCGAGCAGGCCGAAGAGCAGTTGAAGCGGGGCCGAACGGTGATCGTCGAGCTGGACTCTTGGTATCTGCCGGACACGAAGGCGACGGCGTATAGAGAGGCCCACGTCAAGAGTTCGATCGTGGTCGAGGGCCTCGATCGCGACGCGAAACGGCTGCGCTACTTCCACGGGACCGGGCTGTACGAGCTGCACGGCGAAGACTACGAAGGGGTTTGGCGCGAGGGCAGGCAGTTCTCGGACGACGTGCTGGCGCCGTATACCGAGCTGGTCAGGTTCGACGCGGGACCTTCTCTGGAGGGAGAAGAGTTGCGGCAGACGGCGAAGCTACTGTTCGCGGGCCACCTGGATCGGCGCCCCGCAAGCAACCCTTTCGAGCGCTTCTCAGAACGGCTGGCTCTGGACCTGCCGAGGCTGCTGGAGGGCGAGGCCAAGGACTACCACGACTATGCGTTTGCGACCGTCAGGATGGCGGGCTCGGCGTTCGAGGTCGCGGCGGCCCAGGCGCGGTGGCTGCTGGGCGAGCGTGCGGAGGCGGCGGCGAAAGCGTTCGAGGAGATCGTGGACGGCTGCAAGACGTTGTCGTTCAAGCTGGCCAGACGCAGAGCGTTCGAGGTGGAACCAGCATTGGTGGGGCCCGCATCGGCGTGGGAGCGGGCGATGGAGCTGCTCGATGGCGTTCTGGCCTGAGCGGGAAGCCCTTGCGGCGGGCTGGCGGGCGGCGTGCTCTCCCCCGGACCGCGACCTCGGGCCCGGCGAATTGGATGGCCTGGACTGGATCGACGCGGAAGTGCCGGGCACGGCGGCGGGCGCGCTGCGTAGCGCCGGCGAGTGGGAGCCGGGCGACCCGAAAGACTTCGATGGCGATGACTGGTGGTTTCGGACCAGCTTTGAGGCGGGGCCGGCGGAGCCGGGCGAGGAGGTCGTCCTCGGCTTCGACGGGATCGCGACGGTCGCGGAGGTCTACCTGAACGGCGAGCGGGTCCTTGAAAGCGACTCGATGTTCGTCGCCAGGACCGTTGATGTTGGCGGGCGTCTGCGGGCGGACGAGGCCAACGAGCTGGCGATCAGGTGCCGCGCGCTGGGGCCGCTGCTGGCCGAGAGCCGGCGCCCGCGGGCGCGCTGGCGCACGAAGCTCGTGAGCGAGCGGAACCTGAGGTTCTTCAGAACGATGCTGCTCGGCCGGGCGCCCGGCTTCGCGCCGGGGCCGGCGGCCGTCGGGCCGTGGCGCGGGATATGGCTCGAGCGCAGGCGTCAGGTCGCGGTCGAGGAGTTCGCGCTGAGGCCCCGGCTGGACGGCGCGGACGGCGTCTTGGCGGTGCGGGCGCGGCTGCGAGCGCTGGACGGGAGGCGGATCGGGCCGGTCGCGGTCGAGGTCGATGGACCCGGCGGCGTTCAGCGGGCCGAGCTGCCATGTGAGGGGCGGGTGGACGTGTTCAGCGGTGAGCTGCGGGTGAAGGGTGTGAAGCGTTGGTGGCCTCACACCCACGGCGAGCAGGCCCTCTACGACGTGAGGCTGCTGCTCGGTGGCGAGCGGGGAGAGGTCGCGGTCGCTGGAGCGAAAGCCGGTTTCAGGGAACTTCGATTCGGGGCGCAACCTGAGCATGAGGTCCTGAAGGACGGCATCGACTTGTTCGTCAACGGCGTCCACGTGTTCGTAAGGGGAGCGGTCTGGACGCCGCCGGACCCGGTCGGCATGGCCCCAGACGAGCACGTACTCCGGGCGGCGCTGGTGCAGGCGAAGGAGGCCGGCATGAACATGGTGCGGCTGCCGGGCACGAGCGCGTATGAGCAACAGACGTTCTGGGATCTGTGCGACGAGCTGGGCATGCTCGTCTGGCAGGACTTCATGTTCGCGAACTTCGATTACCCGATCGCCGACGACCATTTCAAGGCGAACGTCGTCGCGGAGGTGAAGCAGGCGCTTGGCGTGGCCGGCGGGAGGCCGAGTCTGGCGGTGTTGTGCGGCAACAGCGAAGTCGAGCAGCAGGTCGCGATGCTCGGCCAAGACCAAAGCCTCGGGCGGGGCGAGCTGTTCGGCGAGCTGCTACCTCAGCTGATCGAGGAGAGCGGCGTCGACGCTGTGTACGTACCATCGGCCCCGTGCGGCGGCGATTTGCCGTTCAGGCCGGGCGCCGGGATCGCCAACTACTACGGCGTCGGCGGCTATATGAGGCCGATCGAGGACGCGCGTCGCGCGGGCGTGCGCTTCGCGTCGGAGTGCTTGGCCTTCTCGAACGTGCCGGCCGGGGCCTACCCAGACGAGACGGGAGTGCCCCAGGACGAGGGCGCCGATTGGGACTTCAAGGACGTCAGGGACCATTATCTGGGCCTTCTGTTCGGTGTGGACCCAGCCGAGCTGGAGCGCGAGGACCGCGAGCGTTATGTGCAGCTGGCGAAGGCAACGACGGGCGAGGTCATGGCTGAGGTCTTCGGCGAGTGGCGTCGCGCCGGCTCGGGCTGCGGCGGCGGCCTGGTGCTGTGGCTGAGAGACCTCTTGCCCGGGGCCGGCTGGGGCGTGATCAGCAGCGACGGTGCGCCGAAGCCGGCCTATTACGACCTGAAACGTGCTCTTGCGCCGATCGCGGTGTGGACGATCGACGAGGGCCTCGGCGGGATCGTCGCGCACGTCGCCAACGACGGGCCGGCTCCGTTGCGGGCAACGCTGCGGGTCGCCTGCTACCGCGACGGCGACGTCCGCGTCGAGGAGGCCTCCGTCCCGGTCGAACTTGGACCGCACAGCCTCGGCGAGTGGAACGTCGAGACGATCATCGGCGGCTTCAGGGACGTCTCCTGGGCCTACCGGTTCGGCCCGCCTGCCCAGGACGCGATCGTGGTCAGCCTGGAGCGAGGCGACGCGCCGGCCATCCAGGCGATCAGGTTCCCCGCCGGCAAGCCTCTTCAGAGGGAGGCGCCCAAGGAGCTGGGGCTGACCGCGCGCGCGCGGAGCCTGCCTGACGGAGCGGTCGGGCTGGTCGTCAAGAGCGCGAGGCTGGCCTACGGCGTGCGCGTCGAAGCGGCCGGGCTGCTGCCCAGCGACGACGGTTTCTTCGTCGAGCCCGGCGGTCTACACGAGCTGACGCTGAAGCCGACCGGCCAAGACGTCGAGCCGAACAAGGTCAGGCTGGGCGCCATCAACATGGATGGATGCGTGGAGGTCTCCTTGCACGGTGATTTGGCGGGCGCGAGCGCGGGCGGCCCGCGATGACCTCGAAGCCGCTCTACCTGGAAGGGTCTGGCAGGCCGTTGTTCGCCTTCTTGCACCCTGGCGCCGAGCTAGGTAAGCGGACGGCGGTGCTGATGTGCCCGCCGTTCGGCTGGGAAGACATGTGCTGCTATCGCGTCAGGCGCGACTGGGCACAGGGGCTGGCGCAGGACGGCTATACGACGCTGCGGATCGACCTCCCCGGCAGCGGCGACAGCGCGGGGGCGCCGGGAGATCCGGGCCAGTTGGACGCCTGGACGGAGGCCGTCGCGGAGGCGGCGCTGTGGCTGAGGCGGTCTTCGGGCGCCGAGCGAGTGGCCGCGATCGGCATCGGCCTGGGCGGCCTGGTGGCCTGCCGGGCCGCGCTGGCGGGAGCCGCGATCGACGGGCTTGCTTTGTGGGCTGTGCCGGCCAAGGGCAAGATGTTGCTGAGAGAACTGAAAGCTTTCTCGGCGTTCGAGGTCGCCAACAAGCCCGACGAGGCAGACGACCGGGGCGCGGCGGGACGGTCCGATGCCGAGGACGGGTCGCTGACGACGAACGGCTATTCGATGAGCGCCGAGACGGTCGCCGAGCTGCAGAGTCTCGACCTGGCTCAGACCGAGCCAGACGCGACCCGGCTGCGGCGGGCCTTGGTGCTCGGCCGCGACGGGCTGAAGGTCAAGCGGGACCTCGTCGAAGCGCTCGAGCGCGTTGGGGCCGAGGTCGAGGTCGCCGACGGGCAGGGCTACGGCGCGATGATGGTCGAGCCCCAGGACGCCAGGACGCCGGTCGAGGTGATCGAGCGGATCGGTGCCTGGCTTGGCGAAAGAGATGGGACGGGCGGTGACGGTGCCGACGCGGAGGGCTTGGCGACCGTTACGTCGATGCCTCAATCGGGGGTGTCGCGCGTGCAGAGCAATCGGGGGCTGTGTGCGCCGGAACCGGGCGCGCGCGAGCCAGCCGCGCGCGAGGAGATGGTGATCGAGTGGGACGGCGCGAAGATCCGGGAGCGGCCCGTGCTCTTGGACGGGCCGGACGGGCCGATGTTCGGCATCCTGAGCGAGCCGGTCGGCGAGCGCAGAGGGCTGACCGCGGTGCTGCTGAACGCGGGTCCGCAGCGAAGGGTCGGACCGAACAGGATGTGGGTCGAGATCGCCAGGCGCTGGGCCGCGAAGGGCGTGCCCGCACTGCGGCTGGACTGTTCGGGGATCGGCGACTCCGACGGCGACCCGACGGTGCTGGCGCGGGTGACTGAGTTCTACAGGCCGACGTACGCGGACCAGGCCAAGGCGGCCGTTCAGGCGTTGGCGGAGCGTGGTCTGCCCGGACGGTTTGTGATGTTGGGGCTGTGCGCGGGGTCTTACTGGTCGGTGCAGACCGCGCTCGCCGACGAGCGTGTGGTCAGGGTGGTGATGTTGAACCCGAGAACGCTCGTGTTCGACGAGTGGCGGCACGCCAAGCGGCGTACGCGCGAGCTGAGAGCAAAGGCGCTGCGCGCCGAGACGTGGCGAAAGGTGGCCACAGGCGAGATCAAGGTCTCTAAGCACCTCGAAACGGGGCGCACACTCCTCGCCCGCGCGGCCGGCGCGCCCGCGCGGGTCCTCGCCGCCGACGACGAGAATGGATCCAAAGGCGCACCGGCCGCCCGCGAGGACCCGCTCGAAGCTCTGTTCGACGCGCTCAGAGAGCGCGGTCAGCGGGGCCTGTTGCTGTTCACCGGCAAGGAGGTCCTGCGGGAGGAGCTGGCCGAGAAAGGCGCGCTCGAGCGAATGGACGAGTGGCCGAACCTGGAGCTTGTGATCGGCGGCACTTCGGCCGACACGCATACGCTGACGCCGGCGTGGCTGCAGCGCCAGGTCCACGGACTCCTCGATCGGGTGCTGGCGGAGGAGCTGCAGCAAGCGCCGGAGAGATCGCCGGAAGAGGCAGGGACCGCTGGCGCCGGCCGGCGAAAGCAATGAGCGACCCGCACTACGACTACGTCATAGTCGGCGCGGGCTCGGCGGGTTGCGTGCTCGCCGACCGCCTCAGCGAAGACCCTGACATAAGGGTCTTGCTGTTGGAGGCTGGACCGAAGGACACGAGCGAGGACATCCACGTCCCGCTCGGCTACCTGCGGCTCGGCAAGGAGTTCGACTGGGGTTACGAGTCGGGGCCGGAACGGAAGTGCGGCGATCGGCGGATCAGGTTGCCGCGAGGAAAGGTGCTCGGCGGGTCTTCTTCGACGAACGCGATGATCTACATCAGGGGCAATCGTCTGGACTACGACGAGTGGGGCGTACCGGGCTTCTCGTGGGCCGAGATCGGACCGTGCTTCTTGAAGGCCGAGGACAATGAGCGCGGAGTCTCAGAGTGGCACGGGGTCGGCGGTCCGCTGTCGGTTAGCGACTTGGGCACCAAGAACGAGGTCTCTTATGCGTTCCTCGACGCCGCCGAAGAGGCCGGCATCGAGCGCAACGAAGACTTCAACGGCGCCGAGCAGGATGGCGCCGGTTTCTTTCAGATGACCCAGCGCGAAGGCAGGCGCGCGAGCGCGGCCGTCGCCTACCTGAGGCCTGCGCAAGGACGGCCGAATCTGACCGTGATGACGGGAACGCAGGCGCGACGTGTGCTGTTTGAGGGCGAGCGCGCGGTCGGGGTGGCGGCGAGCGCGGACGGACGGGAGCTGCGGCTACAGGCCGAGCGTGAGGTGATCCTGAGCGCCGGAACGTACAACTCGCCCCAGCTATTGATGCTTTCGGGCGTAGGTCCGGCGGAGCATCTGGCCGAGCACGGGATCGAGACGCTGGTGGACAGGCCGGCTGTCGGCGAGAACCTGGCCGACCACGCGGCCACCGAACTGCTGTGGATGGCGGGCGAGCCGACCGACCGCGCGGCGCGAAGGCGCCGGCGCAGCGCGAAGCTCTTGCTGGCGACACAGACCGGCGCGTTCGGGTCGAACCTGGCGGAGACCGGCGCCTTCGTGAGGATCGGTGACGGCGTGGCGGCGCCCGACGTCCAGTTCCATGCGGCGCCGGTCCAGTTCCTGGACGAGGGCGCCGGCGAGCCCGAAGCGCACGGCTTCTGGATATCGCCGTGCCTGCTGACCCCCGAGAGCAGGGGCTCGGTACGGCTGGCATCAGGCGACCCGGACGAGAGGCCGATCGTGCGCAACGCGTTCTACAGCGCCGCTGGCGACCTGCCACGGATGGTGAAGGCCCTGAGGCTGGCGCTCGAGGTCTGTCAGCAGCCGGCGCTAAAGGCGTGGTGCGCCGAGCCGTTCACGGCCCCGGACGGCGAGGACGAGCAGGCGTTGCGTCGGCACATCGTGAATACGACGTTCGCTTTCTACCACCCGGTCGGCACCTGCCGGATGGGCGAGGACGGGGACGCGGTGCTCGACGCCCGGCTACGGGTCAACGGGGTCGAGGGCCTGCGCGTTGTGGACGCCTCGGCGATGCCGGCTGTACCGAGGGGCAACACGAACGCCCCGACGATCGCGCTGGCCGAGCGGGCGGCGGAGCTGATGAGGGGCGAATGACCATCGACCCTACCGCAGTAGTACACACCGTGGTATTCTCAGACTGTGAAGGTCGACAAGCTAAGCATCTCATTCGATCCAGACCTTGGCGACGCCGTGCGCGGGGCCGCGCGCAACAGGGGCTCGAGCCTGTCGGCTTGGTTCGCGGAGGCGGCGGCCGCAAAGCTGCGTTCGGAGGCGTTGACCGCCTATCTCGACGATTGGGAAACGACACACGGTCCCCTCACGGCAGACGAGCTCGCCCGAGCCGAGGCTGAGCTGCGGGCCTCGTCACCTCTCGCCGCCTGACGAGCACTGAATCTCGTGAGCGCGCTGGTTCTGGATACGGGAGCGCTCCTGGCAGTGGACCGCGGCGACAGGGCGATGGCGGCGAGGCTCCGGGTGGCCGAGCGCAGCGGACTCGAGCTGCGCAGCACCGGGGTCGTGGTCGCAGAGGTATGGCGGGACTCGGGTGGCCGCCAGGCAAACCTTGCACGCCTGCTGAAGGCCATCGAGGTCAGGCCCGTCGATCAGCGCCTAGGCCGGCAGGCGGGGGTGCTCCTCGGCAAGGCCGGCCTGAGTGACGTCGCCGACGCGACCGTCGTCGCGGTTGCGGCCACGGGAGATCGTGTCTTGACCAGCGACCCGCGCGACGTCGGCAAGCTCGTCTTCGCATCAGGCCGTTCGATCGTCGTTGTGCCCTGCTGAATAAACACCACTCCGGTCTTGAGGTCGACTCAGAACGCGACGGTGATGTCGCGCCACTGCTCTTGGGATGGCCTCTGCCGCAGTTGATGTTCGACGCCCGCGACGATCTCGGCGAACTGACTGTGGTCGAGCGTCCAGATGAGGATGATGCCGGCGTGTGAGCGTCCCGCCTCGGCCCACTGGCGCGCGAGCGGCGCGAAGAAGTCGCGGCTGTTGCGGGTGACGAGCACGCGCTGCTCCGATGCGGCGAGTTCCAACACCTGCGGGTCAGGTAGGCCCTCGAAGGTGGCATCTTCGGCCAGCGCGAGCACGTCATGGCCAGCGTCGCGCAGCTTTGCGGCGATGCCGCGCGGGGAGAGGTTCGCGTCGAGCAGCAGCCGCAAGGATGCCTACGCGGCGGGCGAGAACTCGACGAACGGATACAGCTCGCGCCACTGCTCGGCTGTGCGGCGGTTCTCTGAGATCGCCTCGGCGATCTCATCGGGATAGCTGTCGCGATAGGCGACGGCGAGACGCACCTGGCGCTCGCTCAGCTGCGTCTGCTCCAAGAGGCTCTCGATCGAGCCGAAGTCTTCGAGCATCTGGATGACCTCCCAGACATCGAGTCCCGAACCGATCGCCCACGGACGCCGAGCGGCGTCCTCGCCGCGGAAGGCGATCCCAGGGAAGCGGCGAGTCCGCACCGCCTCCTCGGTCAAAGCCTCGACTATCGCGCTCTTGGAGCGGCGAGTTCTCTTGGCCTCATCCTCGACGACGTGATCGGTCGGCAGGCTGAAACGGACGCTGAAAGGCTCGCCCTTGCGCACTCTCTGACCAGTCGTAGACGACACACCAGACGTTGTAGCACACAAAACTTACAATTGCATCAGGCCGTTCGATCGTCGTTGTGCTGCTGAGAGCCGCGGCTGCTGACAGCCGTCGAAGGACTCCTCCGGGGCCCAAACGGCGCAAGAAAATCGGCCCTGAGACCGTTCTCTGGACGTGCAGGAGGGGAGGGACGCATCAAGGAAGACGCGCCTGGAAGCCGTGGACCGGGGGGCCGCGGAGCACATAGCCATTCACCGCTTGCGGCCGCGACGGGGAATGGCCTCGGTCGTGGCGTCGGCGCTGGCCGCGCTCATGTGCGTCGCCGCGCCGGCGCTCACGGCTCCGGCAGCCGGGGCCGAAACCTACTTCCCGGGCCCGACCACGATCACCGACTCATACAGCTATACCGGGGCCGAGCAGACCTTTACGGTCCCGGCCGGCATCTTCCAAGTCCACGTCCAGGCGACCGGCGCCAACGGTGGCAATGGCGACGAGCAGGGCGGGACCGGCGCGCAGGTCAGCGGTCAGTTGAGCGTCGTTCCCGGCCAGACGCTGTACGTCGAGGTCGGCGGCAACGGCCAGACCAAGGGAGCCGGCCTGGGCGGATTCAACGGAGGGGGCAGCGGCGGCGGCGAGGGATCCGGAGGCGGAGGGGGCGCCTCCGACGTGCGCACCTCGCCGCTCGCCCTCGGACTAACACCCGAGGACAGACTGATCGTCGCCGCCGGCGGCGGCGGAGGCGGCGCCAACGGCGGCTGCCCCGGCGGCGCAGGCGGACTGGCAGGCGAAAACGGAGTAGCCGGCAGCTGCGGCGACCAGGGCGGCGAAGCCGGCGTGCAGACGCGCGGGGGCAAAGGGGGCAACCAGGGATGCGGCCCAGGGGTAGCCGGGAGCCTGGGCGCGGGCGGCGCCGGCGGTGGGGCAAGCGGCCCCGAAGGCCCGTCTTGCTACTTCACCGGCGGTGGTGGCGGCGGCGGCTACTACGGCGGCGGCGGGGGCAGCGGCGCCAGCTCACACGGCGCCGGCGGAGGCGGCGGCGGCTCCTCGCTCGTGCCTACCGGTGGCAGCGTGACAGCGCCCCCGAGCGGCGCCGAACCGCAGGTCCAGATCAGCTTCGAAGCCGGCACGGAAACGCCGACGATCGCCCCGACCGTGACGACCGGGTCGGCGACGGCGGTCGGGCACACGTCGGCGACGCTGGGCGCGACGGTGAATCCGAACGGCGAAACCGTGAGCGACTGCCGCTTCGAATACGGCGAGACGCTCGCTTACGAACAGAGCGTCCCGTGCGCTTCGCTGGCCGGCTCCGGAACAAGCCAGGTAGCCGTGTCCGCCGAAGTCGCGGGTCTCGACCCGAAGGCGCTCTACCACTTCCGGGTCAGCGCCACGAACGCGACCGGCACGAGCTACGGCGAGGACGAGACGTTCTCGACGAGCCCGACCACGATCACCGATTCCTATGCCTTTACCGGGGCCGAGCAGACGTTCAACGTCCCGGCCGGCATCTTCCAGATCCACGTCCTGGCGATCGGCGCTAACGGCGGCAATGGCGACGAGCAGGGCGGGACCGGCGCTCAGGTCAGCGGTCAGTTGAGCGTCGTACCCGGCCAGACGCTGTACGTCGAGGTCGGAGGCAACGGCCAGAGCAAGGGAGCCGGCCTGGGCGGATTCAACGGAGGGGGCAGCGGCGGCGGCGAGGGATCCGGAGGCGGAGGGGGCGCCTCCGACGTGCGCACCTCGCCGCTCGCCCTCGGCCTAACACCCGAGGACAGACTGATCGTCGCCGCCGGCGGCGGCGGAGGCGGCGCCAACGGCGGCTGCCCCGGCGGCGCAGGCGGACTGGCAGGCGAAAACGGACAGGGCAGTTGCGGCGAGAGGGGCGGAGAGGGCGCCCTGCAGGCACGGGGCGGCCGCGGCGGCAGCGGCGGCTGCGGGCCAGGCGAAGCGGGCCATCTCGGCGTCGGCGGGAGCGGCGGCGGCGACATCGGCGGCATCGCCTCGTGCACGGTCACCGGCGGTGGCGGCGGCGGCGGTTACTACGGCGGTGGTGGCGGCGGCGGCACCAGCTCGTTCGGCTCCGGCGGTGGCGGCGGCGGCTCCTCGCTCGTGCCGACCGGCGGCGGCGTGACGGCGCCCCCGAGCGGCGCCGAACCGCGGGTCCGGATCAGCTACGAACCTGCGCCGGAAGCCCCGGCGGCGGTGACGCTGCCGGCGTCGGGCGAAAGCCCGACGGGAGCGATGCTCAACGGAACGGTCGACCCCAACGGCCAGAGGACGCGGGGATGCGAGTTCGAATATGGCCTCACCGAAGGCTACGGGTCGAGCGTGCCCTGCTCGGCGCTGCCCGGCTCCGGCGAAGACCCCGTGCCCGTGTCGGCTCCCGTCGCCGGCCTGGAAGTGAAAACGACCTACCACTATCGCCTCAGCGCCACCGACGCGACCGGCACGAGCCACGGCGCGGATGAGACGTTCACGACATTGCCGGCGCCGCCGACGGTCGGCACCGAAACGGCCTCCGCCATCACCCAGACCACTGCGACGCTGACCGGAACGGTGAACCCTAACGGCGGGAACGTGAGCGACTGCCACGTCGAATACGGCCTGACAGAAGCTTACGGGCACAGCGCCCCGTGCTCGGCGCCGGCCGGATCGGGTGAAAGCCAGGTGTCGGTGTCGGCGGCGATCGCTGGGCTGGAAGCGAAGACGACCTATCATTACCGCTTCAGCGCGACCAACGTCGGCGGGACGGGCGTCGGTGGCGATCAGGCGTTCCAGACGTTGCCCGAACCGCCTACGGTCACGGGCGTCAGCCCCGTCGCCGGCCTGCGGGCGGGCGGCACGGAAGTGACGATCACCGGTACGGAACTGACGGGCGCTAGCGCCGTCAGCTTCGGCGGCGCTAGCGCAACCGGCTTCACCGTCACCTCGCCGACGTCGATCACGGCCATCGCCCCGCCGGGCCTCGGAACGGTGGACGTGACGGTGACGACGAGCGCAGGCGCCAGCGCGCCGAACGCGGGCGACCGCTTCCAGTACGTAGCCACGGGGCCCGCACCGTCCGTCAGGAAGCTCTCGGTCAAACGGGGCCCGGCCGCGGGCTCGACCTCGGTGACGATCACCGGGGCTGGCTTCACCGGCGTGACATCTGTCCAGTTCGGCTCGGTCCACGCCGCCGGCATCGAGGTCGACTCCAAGACCTCGATCACGGTCCTCTCCCCCGCCGCAACCAGCGGAGTGGTGGACGTGACGGTCACGACACCGAATGGGACGAGCGCGAACAGTCACAAAGACCAATTCAAATACGGAGCGCCGACAGTCGCGCACATCAGCCCGAGTATCGGGTCGATGACGGGCGGGACGAGCGTGATCGTCACCGGCAGCGGGTTCGCTCCGGGCAAAGCGGGCACGAAGCTCGAGTTCGGCAGGACGTCGGGCGCGTCCGTCGAATGCGCTTCAACGACGACTTGCACTGTCGTCTCACCGGCAGCCAAGAAGGCGGGGGCGGTCGATGTGAGGGCGATGACCAGCGGGAAGGCGAGCGCCAAGAGCGCCGCCGACCATTTCACCTATTCCGGAGGCTAAGGGGGCAACTCGATGTTTGGCATGTTCTCGAGCAGGCTGAGCGCCGCGCTTACGACGATCGTCGTAAGCGCCATGGCTCTTGCGCTCCTCGCCGCAAGCGGGGTGATCGCCCAAGCTGGCGCCGCCGGCAACGTCACCACGGCGGGCTACAACACGCTGCGCGACAGCTGGGATCCGAACGAGCCGGCGCTCAGCCCCTCAGCGGTCCAGTCGGGGAGCTTTGGTCAGCTTTTTTCGACGAAAGTCAAGGGCTCGGTGTACGCGCAGCCACTGATCTACAACGGCGACGTGATCGTCACCACTGAGGAGGCGAACGCGTACGCGATCAATGCGAGCACAGGCGCGATCGTCTGGGAACACTCCTTCGGTACGCCGTTCAAGGCCAAGACGATCGAATGCTCGGACCTCAAGCCTTACCTCGGGTCCACCTCCACCCCGGTCATCGACCCGAACACCGGCATCATCTACATGACCACACGCCTGCAGGAAGGCGGGAACGGGCTCGCGGAAGCCCATTGGACGCTGCAGGCGATCTCGGCCGCGACGGGAGAAGATCAGCCTGGATACCCCGTCAGGATCACGGGCACACCGAGCAACACCCCTGGAGTTCCGTTCAACGAAAGCTACCAGCAGCAGCGGCCCGGGCTGCTGCTCTTGAACGGCGTCGTCTATATCGCCTTCGCGTCCGACTGCGACCTCACCCCCTATCGCGGCATCGTGGTCGGCGTCAGCACCGCGAAACACGAAATAACGACGATGTGGAGCGACGAGTCGGGCGTCGGCACCGACGAAAACTCGCAGGCCGGCATCTGGCAGAGCGGCGGCGGCCTTGTCTCGGACATCCCGGACAGGATCATCCTCGCCACCGGGAACGGCATCTCTCCCCAGCCGGCGCCGTCCAGCGCACCTCCGGCCACCCTGTCGGAGTCGGTCGTCGGCCTGACGGTAGAAGCCAACGGTCAACTGAAGCCATCCCAGTTCTTCGCGCCGAGCGACGCGCCCTTCCTCGACGAAGAGGACGGAGACCTTGGCTCCGGAGGGCCGGTCGCCCTGCCCACCGAATATTTCGGCACGAAATCGATACCCCATCTCGTCGTCCAGACCGGCAAGGACGGACGCATCTTTCTGATCAACGCCGACGACATGGGAGGCTTCCGGCAGGGCCCCGGAGAAGCCGATGACGTGCTGCAGACGTTGGGGCCGTTCACCGGCGTCTGGGGACATCCCGCCGTCTATGGCGGCCAGGGAGGATGGGTCTACGTGCTGGAGAACGCGGGCGGAGGCAACCTCTTGGCCCTGAGTTACGGCCTGACGGGGGAAGGCTCGCCCGCCCTGACACTTCAGGGCACAAGCGCGGAATCGTTTGGCTACACATCCGGCTCTCCGCTCGTGACGAGCAACGGCTCAAGCGAAGGCAGCGCCGTGGTCTGGGTCGTGTACACGAACAGCGAACTCGGCGGCAAGGCGCAGCTCCGCGCCTACTCAGCGACCCCGGCCGGCGGGAGCCTGCCGCTGCTGTGGTCGGGAAAGATCGGCAAAGCCTCGAAGTTCGCGACGCCGACCGCCTATGAAGGCCGCGTCTACGTGGGCACTCGCAACGGCCGGCTGATCGCCTTCGGGCCCTCAGCCAATGCCCCCGTGCAAGCCGCGCCGGTGAGCCTCGGCTCGGTGCCGGTCGGGCAGAGCGCGACCACGATGCTGTCGATCGCCGTCAACCAGGATCTCAAGTTCACCGCACCGCTGACCGCCTTTGGCGAACGCTCGGTAACGGCGCTGGAACCGAACGTCCACACCGGCGCCCCTCAGCTGGCCACCAGCCCCAAGACAGCCGGCTCCAAGCTCGCCTTCCCCAAGACCGCCGGCCCGACGACCGCGGGGAGGAAGACCGCCGGGCCCAGGATACCCCCGCCTTCGGGCCAGACGGCCACGGCTCCGGGCGTGCTCACTCTCCAGCAGCCGCGCATCGACGAAGCTATCCAGGCAGGGTCCACAGAGCGCTTGCGCGTCAGGTTTGCTCCAGACCATGCTGGGCCGGTCGTCGGCGTCGTATCGATCCCCACGAGCGCGGGGACCGAGACCGTGCCCGTGTCGGGGTATGGCACAAAGCCGGGCCTCCTGCTGTCCGTCAAGCCGTTGGCGTTCGGAACGGTCAGCACCAACACGGTGGGCAAGGCTCTGACGCTGACGTTCAGCAACTCGTGGGACCGTCCCGAGACCATCACCGGCTTCCGCCTGCCCGGCGCTCCCTACCGCGTCAGCGGACTCCCGACGGTTGGCACCGTGCTGGCTCCCCGCCAGGCGATCACCGTGTCGGTGCGGTTTCACCCGAGCCGAGCCGGCTCCTACCGCTCGAGCTTTGGCATCTCGACCGATCATGGGTCGCTCTCGCTGCCCGCCACCGGAGTCGCCGTCGAGGGCCATCCTCGGCTCGCGGTCAGCACCACAAGCATCGATGTCGGAGCGGTGCCCGTCGGCCAGTCCAAGCGCGTGACGTTCCAAGTCAGCGATACGGGCACCGTGGCGCTGACCATCAGCCGCTCGATTGGCCCAATCGGAGCCTTCGCCGCCACCGTGCCGCTGCCTGAGGGGATCACGATCCAAAGCGGCCTGTCCGTTGCGGTGTCGGTGACCTTCCGTCCGACCGCGGTCGGACCGGCGTCTGGCACCTACCTGCTCGACGGAAACGACGGCCGCGGCTATGTGAGGGTGCGGTTCGAGGGCGTCGGGGTCCGGCGGCGCTAAGACGACAGCGGCGCAAAGGGCTGAAGTAGTTGGTTGAACTCATCGCCGCGGGCGGCTTTGGCCCGCCGGCTGGGGCGGTCCATTATTTGCTTTTATTTGGGATCGCAAATAATGGACCAGCGTTTGAACCCTTATACCCCCGGATCGGGGATCAAGCCGCGAAGGCTCGCGGGCCGCGACGCGGACATCGATGCGTTTAGGGTGCTGCTCGGGCGCCTCGCCGACGGGCAGCCGGAGCGCAGCCTCATCTACTCGGGTCTGCGTGGCGTAGGCAAGACGGTCCTGTTGCTGGAGTTCGAGACGCTCGCCCGCGAGGCGGGATGGGCGTGCAACGAGGTTGAGGAGGTCGGCTCCGGAGACTTTCGGCAGACGTTCGCTGAGCTTGCCTACCAGATGCTCCTCTCCATGAGCCGGCGCTCGCGTATGCGTGCCCGCGCAACGGCGGCACTCGGCGTGCTGAAGGCGTTTACCCTCGGCTTGCCCGGCGGCATCACGGCGAGGATCGATGTCGAGGCATCCACGGGGACGGCGGACAGCGGGGATCCCGAGCGCGATCTGGCGACGCTACTGGTCGAGGTGGGCCAGGTCGCGCAGGCGGGCGGCACCGGCGCAATGTTCTTTCTCGATGAGATGCAAGGTCTCGATAAGGTTGCGTTGGCGGCCGTGTGTATGGCCATGAATCGAGTAGGCCAGCGCTCTCTGCCCGTAGCGCTCGTAGGCGCCGGCCTACCGCCGCTGCCGCGGCTGCTGCGAGCGGCCAGGCCTTATGCGGAGCGCATGTTCGCCTATCACGAACTCGACCGGCTCTCAGATGCCGAGGCTCGCCTTGCGCTTGTCGCGCCGGCCGCACAGTTGGATGTCGAGTACGAACCCCGCGCGGTCGAGCTGATCGTCCAGTCCTCGGCGGGCTACCCGCACTTCTTGCAGGAGTACGGTCGCGTGCTCTGGAACGAGGTCGAGGTCTCGCCTATCCGCGCTCGCGACGTCGACAGTGCGCAGGCGCTGATCTCCGAGGCACTGAGCCGGCGCTTCTTTAGGGACCGCTTCGAGACGGCCTCCGATGCCGAGCAGCGCTATCTCTCGGCGATGGCCGAATTGGACGACGACCAAGCCCGTACTTCAGATGTGGCCGCGCGCGCGGGCTACAAAGACCTTGGCAGTACGTCCCTGCTGCGCGAGAACCTGATGCGCAAGGACCTCATCTACAGTCCTCGCCGGGGCCTCGTCGCGTTCACAGTCCCACTGTTCGCGGGCTACGTGCGAGAGCACCATCCACTCGCAAGCTTCGACGAGTAGAGCCGGCATCTTCTATTTGCCTTTGTTTGCAAACGCAAACAAAGCGCCGGGTCGGGGCCTCAGATTCGGCGCTTACGGGTTCCAAGCTAAGCTCGCCCACGTACGGGTCGAGCACGTCGTTCTCAAGGCCTCTCCTCGAACCTCAGTTGACGGCAGCCGCGGCCAGGCGTCGCTTGACGCCACTCAACCGCCGATGCGTGGGCAGGATGCGCTCGAGCGCCGAGCACTGAGAGCGCCACGTCGCCGGGAAGCAGACGCGCAGGGTCAGCAGATAGGGCGGCGTCGCGAGCGCCCCAAGCGCGACCAGCCACGGGAACGGAGGCACCTGTGCGGCCGTCAAGGCAAAGCTCGCCGGCAGAGCGACCGCGACGAGACCCAGACAGGAGATCGTGGCTGGCGCGATGTCGCTCCACAGTCGTCGTATCGCGCTTTCGCCGGAACCTTCCAGCATGAGGACGTAGAGCACGACGGCGAACAGCGCATGCACGATCGCGGCCGCGATGGCAACCGCCGTGAGGCCGAGCGGCGCAACCAGGAACACCGCGAGCCCGTAGACGATGAACTGCGCCCACCCGTAGCCCAACATCGCCCGGACGCGGCCGGTCGCCATGAACACCGTGCCGACGCCGTTGAAGATGATCATCGATGCCCCGCCCACCGCTAGGATCTGGGTCGGCACAACCGCCGGGATCCAGCGCGGCCCGAAGATGAACGGGACAGCCACGGGCGCGGCGATCGCCAGTAGCACCAGCAGCGGAAAGATCGCGATCGTCAGCATACGGATCATCTGGCCGTACAGCCGGCCGACCTCGTCTCTGTCTTTCGCGCGCGCCAACACCGGGAAGCCCACCTGGTTCATCAGGAGCCCGATCTTGCCCTGGTATTCGACGGCGAGCGTGTAGGCGCGGTAGTAATAGCCTGTCCTCAGCGGACCCAGGCGCGCCCCGATGATCGCATAGTCGACGTTGCCAAAGCCCACCCAGCTGATGGTTGACAGCGACATGGGAATGGCGTAGTGCAGCAACTCGCGCGCTGCCGCGCGATGCAAGCGCGGCAGCGGCGGGGGCGCGCTGATCCAGGCGATGACCCCCGGCACGAGCGCGCCGGCAACCACTCCCAGCACCAGCGCCTCCCCGCCCAGTCCGACGAGCGCCAGGGCGAGGCAGACGGCCACGCGTACCACAGTGTTGAGAATTTCTAGCTCACTCAGTCGCCGGAAGGCCAGTCGCCGTCGCAGGGTGGCCACCGGCACGGTGACCACCGATTCGATGAGACACAGCGGCGCCATGAGCGCGACGAACAGCGCCGTTCGCGCACCGAAGACCGGAACGACGATCAGGCCCGCCACCGCCAGCGTCAGCACGGTCAGCGCGAAACCCACGATCAGTCCCAGAGCCATCCCGGTCTGTGCGTGCTCACGGTCAAGCGTCTTGCGCTGGATGAGCGCGTTGCTGAGCCCTGCCGCGACGAGCACTTTGGCCAATTCGGCGGCGATGCCAGCTATCGCGTAGCGACCGAATTCGGCGGGAACGATCAGGCGCGCCAGAATTACGATCGAGCCGAGCTGGATGACCTCGATGATCGGACGGGAGATCGCCGACCAGCGCACGCCGTGAGCGGCCGCCGTGCGGAGCTCCTCCCGCGATGGCGAATCCGACTCGCTGGTCATGGCGCCCGCTTGCAGAGCGTCATTCGAGCAGCACACTCGCCCCGGCCGAGCCGGGAGCCAGGGAACGGCCGTCCGGGCTTGGCTGGCATGTCATGAGAATGAACGAGCGACCGTCGACGGTTCTTACGTCCATCACCAGAGCGGTCGGATGTGCGGTGCCCTCCGCACACTTGACCGTTCGCGGGCAGCTTTTGGCCAAGCGCAACGCGGTTTACGGACGGTCCCCGGCTACGTAAGTTGGCGCGACGCCCGTGCGTTGTTTCGCTGTGTCGTCTTCCGCGACCGATCAGTGCGCCTCTGCGCCGGGCGCGGGCCCGGGCACGCCGACCATCGCTGATCCAGGCCGAGTCGGCCGAGCCGGCTTGCTTGTCGACGCTAGCTGCCGGACACTCGACATCGTCGGATCGGCGACGCTCCTGCTCGTCACGGCGCCGGTGCTCCTTGCGATCGCCATCGCGATCCGGCTCGACTCCGCGGGCCCCGTCGTCTTTCGCCAGCAGCGCATCGGGCGCAACCGCAAGCCATTCACCGTCAACAAGTTCCGTACGATGCACAACGGTGTCGCGCACGATCGTCACCGGGATTTCGTGCTCGGGCTCATCAAAGGCGAGGTCCGCCAGCCAGACTCCGGGGAGCACGAGATCGCCGATCGCAAGACGCTGCGGGACGACGGCTCGGTCGACTACTTCAAGATGATCGCCGACCCGCGCGTCACGCGCTTCGGCCGGCTCCTCAGACGCTCGAGCCTCGACGAGCTTCCACAGCTGTGGAACGTGCTGCGCGGAGACATGTCCCTCGTGGGACCGCGACCGCCGATTCCTTACGAGGTCGAACACTACCCGCCCGAGTGGTTCGACCGCTTCGCCGTCAAGCCCGGGATCACCGGCCTCTGGCAGGTGAGCGGCCGCTCCAAGGTCACGCTTGACGAGATGGTCCGACTCGACGTCGAATATGCCCGCCGCAGGACGCTCTGGCTCAATCTTTGGATCCTGGCGCTGACGGTGCCCGCCGTCCTGGGCGCACGAGGAGCGTGGTGAGGCGGGAGACACGACACTCCCGCCTACGGTACTCTCGGCGGGTAGCGTGTTCGTATTGGTGCGGATGATCCTCCGAGACCACATGGTTTGGCGAGGGTACAGCCGTCACGGACCTGGGGAGGTAGCAATGAGGAAGATGAAGCTGCTGGCTCTCGGCTCGCTCGCTGCACTCACGCTCGGAGCCGTGTCTGCCGCCGGTGCATTGGCGAGTCCAGGCCTCGAGCTGAAGGCAAACGGCCAGGTCCTGCCGGTGGGCTCCAAGGTCGGCGTCGAAATCGAATGGCGCCTTGGCGGCTGCTGGACGAACGAAAGCGGCTGGGGAACGCTTGCGGTCAACGGCAGCACGGTGGACAAGATCGCGCACATCCAGGAATCCGAAGAAGGATCCCTGTGCTCCTGGAGCGAAGACGGCAAACTGGACTACATGACCGGGAAGCTGAAGGAAGTCGACTTGACGAGCAGCGGCCAGGCGACGGTGAAGGAGGCAGTGCGGCTCTATATCTACGAAGAAGGCGAACGGATGTGCGCCTACACCTTCAAGACTCTGCACGGCACGTTTGCGACTTCAGGCGTTCTGGAAATCTTTGGCACCGCGGTTGGCAAGCTGTACAAGAAGGCAAGCAGCCCGTCTGGCTGCGCCAAGACCGTGTCAAGCGAATTCTGGTGGCAGTCGATCGACGGCGAAGAATCAGGGAACTTGCTGCGCACAGAATCAGAACTGATTAACTGAGCCAGCTCCCTCCACGGTCACCGGGCGCAGGCGGCCACCGAGTCGCCTCGCGGCGCCCTGCAGCGCTCGTTCGCGGGCGGGCTGCACATTGCCCTCCGGCCCGGCGGCGGCGATCGTGGTCAACGCGGCCACCAAGAAGAACATGTAGGGAGTCTCGGTGAAGCCCATCGCATCGAACAGAGCGGCGACGACCAGGAAGGCGACGCATGCGGCCGAAGCAGCGAGCGTGAGCGAGGCAACCGTCGGCCCGCGTGTGCGAATCGCGGAGCCGGCAAGGACCACCGGCGCGAGGATCATCCAAACGAAGGCAAGGAGGCCGAGCGCCCCCACCGCCCGCACTTCATCGACGTACTGATTGTCATTGACGTGAAATTCGCCGGCCTGAGCGAAGCTGACCGAACCGTAACCGCGGCCGAGCACTGGATGCTTGAGCAGTTCGGGCGCAACGGCTTCGAAGTCACCCTCGCGGTGGGTCGTCGAACTGCTCTTCGAGGCCTGGCCGAAGTTCAGAACGGTTCCCAGCGTCCCCGGGGCGGCGAAATGCACCATCGCGAACAGCACGACGACCCCGAGCGGCAACAGACGCAGCATCTGGCGTGGGCGATACCAGGCTATGTAGATGACCACAACGACCGGTACGACCACCGCCGTCTTGCGCTCGGTCTCGATCGCGGCGACCAGGATCAACGCAAGTGCTGCCGCGTGCAGCCACCACGATCTGCGCGAGGGAGCATCCAGGATGCGCAGCAACGCGAACGGCATCACCATCATGAGCATGGCCGTCGCGGCGAGCGGATGCAGGGTGGGGCCGACTATGTTGATACGGCCTTCGACGCCGGACGGGATGAGGCTCGTCTGCGACGGATCGACTGTGGCGATGGGCTGGAGAACCGTGCGACTCAATTCATAGAAGGCGTTGTAGCCGGTGCGACGCTCGATGATCATCCCGATCGACATCAGCACCGCAAGGCCGATCAGATACGTCGCAAAGCCGCGCAGATCCTCGAACCGCAGCGCGGTGAGGGCGAACCACCCGACCAGCACGAATGACACCAGCAGCGCAAATTGCTTCTCGGCGAACTGGAACTCGCCCAGGTTGACGATCTGGGATGCGTTGAATATGAGGCTCGCCACGGCTACCACCAGGAAGACGCAGACGGCGGTCACAAACAGCTTGGAGCGACGCGTGCGCATCACCGCCCGCTGGTCGCCACCGAACCACAGCCAGCCCAAGACGAGCACGATCACGGCGAGACGATCCGGATGGGAATCGATTCCGACGTTGACCTTCAGTTTGGTCGCGTCGATCGGCACGAGAAACACCATCGCCACGAATCCGGCCAACAGCCAGGGTAGGGGACGGCGCGTGTGAGGGAAGGCGTCGCGAGGCTCGGCAGTCTGCGGCGACACACGCGTCGCGGAGGACGGCGCGGGCGAGTGCGCAGCGCCGGTCCCGACTGCGGCAGTAGCCGGACTCATGACCTACGTGGCGGACTGGACGAGCAAGGCCCTCACCACCGGCCGCCGCGCGCCGGAACCGGGGTGACGCGGTCATCCTCGCTCCCGGAGGGCACGTAGGACGGAACGCCATTGGGCTCGTGATGGTTGCCGTTGCCGCTCTGAGACGCTTCCTCGAACCTGTCGTCATCCTCGCCCTGATCGGCGAACTCGCCCTCGGCGTCGTCCTCATCCCGCACAAGGGCGCTCTCGCGCCAAGCCTTGCGAAAGCGCGTCGCGTAGAGCATGAGCGCACACCACAGCAGGAACACCGCCACGAACACCATCGCCGCCAGCGTCTTTGAGATGCCGCCGTCGACCACGCCGCCGGTCGCCGGCCCGAGCTGGCGGATCACGACCCTTTTGCCCTTGGGGACGCCACCGGTCGACTCCACCTGGGCGACATAGCGCTGCAGGCCGACCACGGCCGCGTTGGCGAGCGCGACGGCCTGACTCGTCGTCGGCGCCTGGGAGTAGATCGTGATCGTCGGCAGGTTCCCCTGGGCTTCGTAGTTGAGTCGATAAGGCTTGGTCTCGCCGGTGAGCTGGACGTTGCGCTTGAGAGCGGTGGGCTCCTGTTCCACACGCGGCTCCTGGGCGTTGACCGGTCCGGCGGCGTAGATCTGATCGCCCGACAGACCCACCTGCCGACCGACGATGTCGAGGATCGCGGGACCGGCCATGAAGTTCGCGTAGACCTGCGCGCGTGAACTCAGCGCTTCGGAGGACTGCGCTACGTTGCCAAGCACCGACTCTTCCGAATCGACGAGCGCCTGTGTGCTCGCAGACGAGTACGTCAGCGGCTTGCCATGCACACTGAATACCGCGGCGCCCGCGGCTATCAGCACTCCAACCGCCAGCAACAGCTTGCGGCTCCAGAGTTCGCGAATCACACGTGCAAGCTCCATGCGGGTCCTTCCCTTCTACGGCTGTCGGTGGGCGATTCGTGCCAGACCGCTGCTGATGCTCCTCGAGGCGCCGTACAGCGCATCGACCTCAAGCAGTGACCTCGATGGCAAGCAACGGCTCTGACTCGCCGCTTTTTGCGCGCTCGTCCGATCGCACGCTGCGCGCCATCATAGCCCTCCGACCCGCCGGCGAGCGCAGGCAGATCGGCGGAGCCCAGGCACCGACCCCCTATGTGCCTGCAAGCTGGAACATCGCGGCATCGTTTCTTAAGACGTGAGCCATGGCCTCAACCACGCGCATGCGGTGTCTAGCATCTCCTCGCTGTCGCCCAAGAGCGACAGTTGGCGCGCGTTTGCCGCCGAGCACGCAACTTCGCCGCTGCAGCATCCAGCTTGGCTCGCTACCGTCAAGGACGCGTACCACCTGCACGCCCAGATCATGACGCTCACGGACTCTCGGGGCTCGATCCTGGCGGGCCTGCCGATGATTCGCAGCAAGCCACCGCGACGACGGCGATGGACCGCCCTGCCATTCACGGACACGCTCGAGCCAGTGGCCGTCGATGCGGCTCGTCGTGACGAGCTGTTGATCGCACTCGCCAACCTCGCCGACGCCGAGCCGATCGTCGTACGAACGCACGCGGCGCTCCCAGGCTGGCACTCTCGTCAGGTCGGCACCGTACAGATGATCGACCTGTCAAACGGAACCGAGGACGTCCTGCGTGGCGCCAAGTCGAAGACCCGCCAGAACATCAGACTGGCCGAAAAGGCCGGACTGGCAGCGAGGCCGATCGTCTCCCGCAAAGAGTACCTGGGCTCCAGCCTGGCGCTCGTCACGCGATCGCGTCGCAGGTTGGGGGCGCCAACGCAGCCTCGCCGGTACTGGTCCAGAGTGTGGGAGCTGCACGAGCAAGGCCAGGCCCTGACGATCGGCGTTTATCTCGGCGAGGAGCTGGTGGCCAACGCCACGTTCCTCCTCGGCAACGGTCATGCCGTCTTCAAGTACAGCGCGTCCGACACGGCGACGAGAAGCCTACGCTCAAACTACCTCGCGTTCGCGACCGCGCTCGAGGAGATCGTGAACAGGGGAGCACAATCGATGGACTTCGGGATCACCGACCTGCACAACACATCGCTGCGCAAGTACAAGATGCACTGGGGCGGCGAGGAGCAGCCGGCGTTCTTCTCCTCGACAGACCCAAGCATGCTCCCCGAGACGATCGAGCCGGGACCGCTGTTGACCAAGGCGATCCAACGCACCCCGACGTTCGTCGGACGGACGGTCGGCTCGGTCGCGTACCCATTCGCCGCCTGACGGGCCACAGCGCACGCCGTCATGCCAATTCAAGGAGCCCTCGCGAGCACCGCCGGTCCGATCGTCGACGATCCGGGCGCGGCGAAGCTGGGCGAGACAGACCGTGACCTCATCGCTCGCTGGCGCGATGAGTTGTGGAATGGCCTGGAACGACGCGCCGGCCCCCTGGCCCCCCGGGACGCGCCCAGCTGGTATGAGATCTTGGTCTTCGAACGCTGGCGCGAGGACGGCAATGCCAGCGGGCTGTCGTCGAGCGCCTTGAACGTTTTCTACAAGGTCAAGCCCTTGATTCCACGCCAGGCGCAGCTGGCGCTTCGCAGGCGAATGGTCAAACGCCAGGGAAGCCCCGCCTTTCCACAGTGGCCCTTCGACGCCGCTGGCAGCGACCTCCTCCACATTGCCCTGGCCGACGAACTACTCGATCGTGGGACCGGCGCCCTGCGTTTCCCGTGGTTCTGGCCCGATGGCGCCAAAGCAGCTGTGACGCTCACACACGACGTCGAGTCTGCCGAGGGCCTCTCGCGTGCAGCGACGGTCGCCGCCTGGGAGGAGCGTCACGGGCTGCGATCCTCGTTCAACATCGTGAGCGACTGGTATCCACTGGACATGAAGGAGATCGCCAAGCTGGCCGAACGGGGCCACGAGATCGGCTCTCACGCGCTGCACCATGATCGCTCCCTGTTCGCGTCCCGCGAGTCATTTGAGCGGCAGCTCCCCCTGTTGCGCGAAGCCGCCGAGCGCCTGGGCGCTGTCGGGTTCCGTTCCCCCTCCACACACCGCGTGGTCGATTGGCTCGCCGAGCTTCCGTTCGCCTACGACTGCACGATGCCTCATTCCGACCCATACGAGCCGATTCCGGGCGGGGTCGCGACCGTGTGGCCCTTCTGTCACGGCGAGGTGGTCGAGCTGCCCTACACCGCCCCGCAGGACCACACTCTCTTCAACCTGCTCGGTCACCGCGACGATGCGCTCTGGCGCCGACAGCTCGAGCTGCTGGTGACCCACAACGGTCTGTTCCAGGTTCTTACTCACCCCGACCCCGAATATCTCGGTCGACCGACGATCGGCGGCGCCTATCGCGATCTGCTCGACGCGATCGCGCGGCGCGACGACGTATGGGTCGCGCTACCGCGCGAGATCGCCGCGTGGTGGCGCAGCCGGTCGGCGGGCCTTACCCCGCGAGACGACGGCATCGCCAGATGGACCGGTTCCGCGATCGAACTCGCCCCGGCGAGCGCCTGCGAGACAGGTTGATGGCCGTGGGCGCCCACGCCGACTCGAGTCCGGATGTCGTCATGGTTCTCGAGAACTCCACCTACCCGCTGGACGCTCGCGTTCGCATGGAGGCAGAGACCCTGGTCGACTCGGGATTTTCCGTCGAAGTGCTCGCCCCGCGCGAGCCCGGCCGCCCGGTTCGAGAGCTGATCGGTGGCGTACGCGTCAGCCGCTTCCCCTTGCCGGACGGCCAGGGCGCGCTCTTGGGCACAGCGCTTGAGTACCTCGTGGCGTTCTTCGTCACCACCGCGGCGATGCTGCCACGCCTCGCCCGTGCTCGCAGGGGAACGCTGCACGTACACAACCCGCCCGACTTCTTCTTCCCCCTGCTCTGGCTGGCCCGGCTGCGTGGCTGGTCGACCGTCTTTGACCATCACGATGACGCGGCGGGCATGCTGAACGAGAAGCTTGGGCGCACCACAAGCCTGGCCTCGCTGCTTGCCTGGATGCGGGATCGGTCGGCACGAGCGGCCGACCTGACGATAACGACCAACGACACCCAGAGCGAGCTGGTCGGAACGGCCGCCCGTCAGGTGGTCATGGTGCGCAACAGCCCACCCGTGTGGTTTGCCGATCACCGGCCGTCGCCTCCCTCAGGGCGACTCAGGCTCGTGTTTCTCGGTGAGATCGGAGTACAGGACCGGGTCGAGCGAACGGTCGAGGTCCTTTCGGCGCTGGTCATGCAGCGAGGCGTCGACGCCGAACTCCTGATCATCGGCGACGGGCCGCAACGTCGTACGGTCGAAGAACACGCGGATCGACTGGGCGTCTCCGATCGCGTCCGGATCACCGGATGGGTCAGCTTCGAGGAGGTGCCGGTCCTGCTCGCCTCGGGGCATGTGGGACTCGATACTGCGCCTCCCACCGACGTCAACAACGGCTCGACGATGGTCAAGATCCTCGAGTACCTGGTCGTCGGGCTTCCGGTCGTGGCGACCGCCCTGCGCGAGACACAGGTTACGGGCGGCGATGCCGTCGTGACGGTCGAGGAGGATTCGGTGGAGGCGTTCGTCGCCCCCCTCGTGGACCTGCTGACCTCTGTCGAGACATGGCGCACACACGCCGACAGGGCACGGGAGCGAGGCACGGAGCTTCTCTGGCCCACGCAGGGCGAGGCGCTGCTCGCGGCGTACCGCGACCTCGATGAAGGAGGCTCGACATGAGCGGCGAGGGTCTGCCGACCGTCAGCGTGATCGTGCCATGCCACAACTACGGCCGCTTCCTGGAGGGATGCGTGGCGAGCGTCCTCGCCCAGGAGGGGGTGCAGACGCGAGTCCTCGTCATCGACGACTGCTCAACAGACGACAGCGCCGACATTGGTCGGCGCTTGTCCGGAACGGACGATCGCGTCGAGTTTCGCTCGCACGAGACGAACCTGGGCGTCATCGCCACGGTCAATGAGGGGCTCGAATGGGCGCGGGGCGACTATGTCGTCTCTCTGGACGCCGACGACCTGTTGCTGCCCGGCGCTCTGCGGCGGGCAGCAACGGTAATGGCCCTGCACCCCGATGTCGGCATGGTCTATGGGCGCGTGCTGTATGCCCATGAGGGTCGGCCCATGCCCAGGCCCTCCGGCCGATGGCGCAGCACCGCCGTGTGGACCGGCGCCGACTGGCTGAAGCTCAGATGCCGTTCCGGCCAGAACTGCGTATCGATGCCGACGGTCGTGATGAGGCGCACCATCCAGCAGACCGTCGGCGGCTACGACCCTGCTTGCCACTTCACCCATGACATGAACCTGTGGCTGCGGATCGCGGCCGTGGCCGACATCGCCCACGTTCGCGTCCACCAGGCGATTTACCGGGTGCATCCCGGAAGCCTGTCCCGCAGCCAGGGAGGATCCCTGGTACAGCTGCGCGAACGCCGGGTCGGATTCGACCAGTTCTTCGCCGAGGGAGCCGACGGCGTGGATGACCGCGACCGACTGCATACGATGGCCTCACGCGCGCTCGCAAGGCAGGCATTGTGGCGAGCCAGCCGGGCTGTCGATCGTGGCGAGAACGCCGAGATCGCCGACGACTTTGCGGCTTTCGCGCTGGACACCTATCCCGGCAGCAGACATCTGCGCGAGTGGCGAGGGCTTCAGCTGCGTCGTCGCTTCGGCCCCGGCCGATCCCTGATCTTCCTGCCGTTCCTGCTCACCGGAGCGGCTCATCGCCTGCGCGCCCACGCGGGCTGGAAGATGTTGGAGCTGAGAGGCACGTAAGGGCAGAAATAGGGCCGAGTCAATAGGCGAGCGAGCCGGCCGTTTGGACGGTGAGGGCGTACGTTCGACGGTTGAATACGCCGTAGAGTCCGACGTTGCCGTGGGCATCGGTGTAACGGCCGGTTCCGCCGTTGATGGTCAGGGTGCCTGCGAAGCTCTCGTAGAGGCTCGTGTTGTGAGGACGGGCTGTCCCGTGTCCGCGGATGGCGCCGAGGCGGGTGTAGATCGTGACGTTGCAGACGATCTCATAGATGATGTTGCATTCCCCGCGTACCGTTCCTGGAATCGTGCCGGTGACGGCACCTTCCTCGTAGAATTCTGATTCGGTGGCCTTGTCTTTGACGTCGTGCAGTTTGGCGTCGTCGGTCACGCTCAGAGTCCGTGCGGGGTGTGCAGTCGGAGGACTCGGTAGACCACTCCGCGCTCCAGCGCTTGCCGATGCCGTGGGGCTGCTGGTGAGAAGCAGGCAGGTTGCGATCGTTGTTCGGATGCAGGGGCGACGGCGACGGCGATACGTTGGCGGTGGTTTGGCCAAGTCCGGGTCGTCGACGTGTCTAATGTCTGCGGTCATCCTCAGCAAGTCAGAATTGTTCGATGGTTCTGGCGTCTAAGCCTATCTGTGCGGACTGTTGGTCGATGCTCCCGTCGCTGCGATTGCCTCTGGCCGGCTGCGGGACCGTGGGTTGATGCGCTTGGTCCCGTTTCGCTCGTCTCCAGCCGCCCATCAGCATGAGCGTTGGGGTTATGAATGGTCTCAGCTCGTGGCGGATCGGTTCGGTGGCCTGTTGCACGCGCTCGTTGGACGCGGTCGTCGCGGAGAGGTAGTAGGCCGCGACGCCGACGAGCGTCATCAGGTGGTGCGCATCGTTCGGTGCTCGCCGAGCGGATGTGGCCGCTCGATGGATCACGCGACGGAGCGCTTGTGTGAGGGCGTGGGTATTCTCGTAGTAGCGAATGTATCCGGGGTGTCCCATGCGGTGCATGTCCTGGTCGTAGTCGACGAGGCCGTCCAGCAGCGTGGTCAAGGCGCACATAGGGAGATAGGCGTTATCGATCGCACGCGCGTGCTCGGGCTCTGTGCGGCTATCGGCGGCGGCAGCGATCAGGGCGTGCAACGCGAGCCCCGAGGACACGGCGCCGGCCAGGAACTCGCGCCACTGAAGGCCGGTGCCGGCCGTGTTGGCAGTAGTCCATCGTTCGAGCTGCTCACTGCCTAGCGCGGGGACGGCATGGGCGCGGGCCTGCGCCTCGGCGCAGCGCTCTGCGGCGTGTCCGACTGTTTGTGCGATCGCGGTCGCGTTTGGCAGTTGTGCGAGTGCGCTGCGGACGGCGCTCGCGAGCTTCTGCAGGTAGCCTCGGTCGTCGGAGTTGGACATTTGGGCGTAGTAGTCGCCGTTGGGTTCGATGTCGAGGGTGACGGCGTCTACGAAGGCGCGGTAGAGGCGGCGGCCGTCGCCCAGCGGGTCCGGTAGCGGGCGCTCAAGGAGGCTGTCGAGGTAGTCGTAGATGGTCTGCAGTCCGACGATCGCTTCGATTGCCGGCCGGCGGTGCTCGGCGGGCGCGAGCGTGGCGAGTGTTGCGGTGGCCTGGGCGTTGAATCCCTCCTCGCGCAGGTTTTCGAGGGCGATCGTGCGCAGGGCTTGGTCGGGTATTTGCTTGGCGTGGTGTTCCCAGCGTTGAAGCTCGGTGCGGGCGAGTGGTGCGACGGTCCTCCAGTAGCGGATGTTTACGAGTGCGAGCGCTTGGCCCATGCGAGCTGTGAGCCTGCGATCGCCGAATGCGGACATTGCCACCGAGCCTTTGCCGTTTCAGGCAAGGTAGCGTCCCGGCAGGCGCTCCTTTCTCGGTGCCTACTCGTTGAGCGCGATCGTCACTGGTGCGCGGGCTGCAAGCCAGCCGGGGAGGGACATGAGTACCAAGACGACGGCGATCACGAGCACGAACATCTCGATCGGACGGGCTGCTGTGGCGATGCGTGTGACAGGGAAGCCGGTTATGCGCTCCAGATAGTCGTCGATCACGAATTGGCCGTAGATGCCGCCCAGGGCGCCGGCCAGGCATCCGGCGCCGAGTATGAGCGTGGATTCGGTCAGCAGGATCAAGCGCAGGCGGCGTTGTGGGGTGCCTTCGAGGCGGAGTTCGGCAAGCGATACCCGCCGTTGCCAGATGCTCGATCCGAGCGCTGCCGCCATCGCGAGGATCGCGGCGATTATCAGAAGCGTCGAGATGTCTCCAAGTTGGCCCAGTCCTTCGCCCGCGAGCGAGTCGAACCGTCCCCTCCAGGTGGCCGCTGTGATCGCTTCCAGTCCGCTTCTGGCTCCCAGCGACGCGAGGATCACGTGTTGTGCCTGTGCGAGGTTGGCGCTCGGCGCGAGATCGACGGTGAGTGCCGTGGGTGCGCTTGTCGCCCATCGGCGACGGTAGTCAGCGGTGCTCATCAGCACAGCTCCGCCAGGCCATCCAAAGTTCGTCGTCAGCGCCGCGATCCGGAACGGGACGATGCCGGTAGGGGTGGGCAGTTCGATCGTCTGTCCGACGCCCACGTGTTGTTCTTCGGCGATCTGCCTCGACACCGTGACCCAGCCCGCTTCAGTCAGTCTTTGTTGAGCGCTTGCGGCATCGCCCACGACCGTCTGGGTCCGTAGCACTTCGCGTCCCGTGCCCGGAGGGCGCGCCAGGATTACGACCCGTCGGTTCTTCAGATTCATGAACTCGCTCTGGAGCGTCTGGACGCGGAGCACTCCTGGTACCCGCGCTATGCGCGTGGCGTATCCGTCGGGAAGGAAGCTCGTCGTCTCAGGTGTGTAGCCCGGGTTGACGACCCAGACCTGGCCGTCCGAGGCGTAGGCGTGGGCGAAGTTGTGTAGTCCTCGCAGCAGGTCGCTCTGGGCGCCGCCCAGCGCGACGCTGCCGAACAGAGCGACGGCGCCGGTCGCCGCGAGCGCGAGCGATCGTAGCCTTCGCGCTCGCAACGATTCGATCGCCAACGGCAGGATCGTGAGCTTGCTGTAGCGCATCGCCAGCGCCTCGCTGGTCAGCAGCACGAGGGACAGAATGAGCGGGACCGCAAGCATGGTCGCCAAGGCAAGCAGCACACATGTCGCGATCGCGGCCGAGGGAACGAGCGCGAACAACATGCTCGCCAGCGCGAACAATGCCAGCGCGATGGCGAACAGCCGGCGTTGCATACGGCGTCCCGGGGTCCTGTCACGGGCACCGGTGTCGGTGTAGATGGCGTCGAGTGGTCTTCCGTGGCGTAGATCCCCAAGCGGGACGGCAGAGGCCAGGCAGGTCGCCAGAATCCCGCCGGTGAGCGCCAGGAGGACCGGTCGTACGCCGATCACCGTGTTACCGCCGAGGGTGAACGCCTGCGCGAGATAGCCGGGCGCCGTCTGGAAGACCTCGCGCGCCAGTATGTAGCCGCCGAGCAGGCCCACCAGCGAGGAAAGCACTCCCAGGCAGATGGCTTGAAAGAGGACCATCTGGACGATGGCCTTTCGCTTCGTACCGTCGAGGCGTAGGTCGGCGATCGCGGCGCGCCGCTCGGGGACGGTCAACAGGATCGCGTTGAAAGCGAAGAGGAACCCGAGCAGCGCGGCGAGCCCCGCGAACAGTGTGCTCGCCTGGTTGCTCGGTTTCAGCGCCTGGCCCAGGAGCGTTACTTCCTGATTGGCGGGCGCGATGCTGATCGTGCTCCCCACGAGCGTTCGCAGCTCACCTTCGACTGTCGTCTTCTGTCCGGGGCTGCTCTCGATGAGGATTCGCGTCACCCGATGGGGTAGCCCCGCGAGCTTCTGCAGTCTGAGGAGCGGCATGACCGCGGCCTGTGCCTGCGAAAGCGCTCCCGCGGCTTCATGGCCGAGTATCGCCGAGACCCTGAGCCTGTCTGCCCCACCGCGAACGATCACCGTCACCCGGTTGTTGGCGCCATTGCCTGCTATTCCGAGTTGTCGGGCGCTCGCGTTGCTGAGACCGATTCCGTCGGCTTCGAGCACACCCCCTGGCAGCGTGTGCGCGAGACCGTCCATCAGTGCGAGACGGCCACCGGCGCCCGCGACGGTGACGATCGCGCGCCCTCCCGAAGGGGTCGTGATCGTTGCTGTCTGTTCGAGCAGTTGCGCAGCTTGCGCGACTCCGGGGAGGCGATTTACGCGTTTGAGCAGACGTTCGCTGAAGCCTTCGGGGCCGAGCGCGTGGAGCTGCAGATCTGCCGGTCCGGCGACCGTATGAACCACATTCGCGGCCGAGCTGGTCAGACTGCTCGCGGCGACCGTGACGGCGAACACAAGCGCTACCGCCGCAGCCACGCCAAGGCCGGCGAAAAGCTCCTGGACGCCGTGGAGGCGAAGGCGCTTGCCGTAGAAGAAGACGAGCGTACGCAGACGCATTCGCAGGCCCGTCCGCTAGAAGACCTGCGATATCGCAGGGCTTCTCATATCGCAGCTGGCGTCGAACGCCCGACAGTAAACGGATCGTGCGGATCACCATCGGACTCGGCCTCGCTGATCCTCCCGTCGCGCAGCACAAGACGCCGGTCGGCCGAGCCGGCGGCCTCGCGATCGTGAGTGACGAGCAGCACGCACGCGCCGTTCTCGTGTGCCACGGAGTGCAGGAGCTGCACGATTTCACGGCTGCGGGCACTATCGAGGTTGCCGGTCGGCTCGTCCGCCAAGATCAGTCTCGGCTCGCAGGCAAGCGCACGCGCGATCGTGACGCGCTGACGCTCGCCACCCGAGAGCTGCTCGGGCGTGTGTGCCAGACGGTCGCCGAGCCCGACACGCTCCAACCACGGGATCACGCGCTCTCTGGCCTCCCGCAGCCCGACACCACTGACGAGCAGCTTGCGCGCCGCGTTCTCGACCACCGTGACCCGCTCCATGAGATGGAAGTTCTGGAAAACGAAGCCGACATCTCGAAGCAGGTACTCGCTCGCCTGCTCCTGCGAGAACGCCGTTACGTCGTGATCGCCGTAGCGGATGGTGCCGCCCTCCGGTTTGAGTAGAGCCGCGATCAACAACAGGAGCGTCGTCTTGCCCGAACCACTCGGACCGAGCAACGCGAGCATCTCCCCGGGCGCAACCGTGAAACTGACGCCGTCGACCGCTCGCACCTCCTCGCCCAGCCCGTGATAGTGCTTGACGACATCCTCGAGAACGAGCAACCCGGCGCTCCTGGCCTACCCGCGTGCCCGGCGACGGTGATGGTCGAGATCGGTGACGAGGGCGAGTTCTGGCTCCCGCTCGCCGAGCAGCTTGCCGGTGTCAAGCGCCAGAGCGCGATCGGCGCCGAGGAAGCCGGTCCCGTCGCCGGTGGTCGCCAGAACCGCGATGCCCCCATCAGCGAGTGATCGGAGCAGGCCCAGGATGTCGTCCTGTTTGAGCGTATCCACGCCCGCCGTCGGCTCGTCGATCACGATCAAACGCGGGTCGGACATAAGCGCACGAGCGACCACGACCCTGACCGTTTCCTCAGTCTTCAGCTCGACCGGTTCGAGTGCTGCGCAATGCTCGGCCTCCACACGCTGAAGGACTCTCCATGCATCCTGCACAGCGGCGGGACGCTTAACCTCCTGAGCGAGACGAACGGCCACCAGCTCGTCGAGCACGGTACGACCCCATTGCGAGCGCAGATGCCGGCGCACGTAGCTGATCCCGTCACCAAACTTCTCTGCGTTTCGTGCGGCAAGGTCGCAGCCGGCGAAGCGCACAACGCCCGCTTCCGGTTGCTCTACCCCAGCGGCGATCCTGAGAAGAGTCGATCGGCCAGACTGCCTCTCGCCCCAAACGACCACCATCTCTCCGGTGTCGATTGTGAGTGATACGTCGTCGAGCGCGACCCGGGAGCCTCGACGATAACGCTTGGAAACGTGCTCAAACTCCAGCAGAGTCATCGCGCGCGAGGCTCCCTGCACGGGCTTCAAACTTGGCAATCGCGTGCTTGATCCATGACAGCTGCCCGCCGAGCGCCAGATGCTGACGCCTGGCGACGAGCCGCTCGATCATCTCCTCACGCGATCCAGCCGCAACGTCATCGCGCAGCTCGCCAGCTTTGCCTCCGTAGCCGAGGCACTTGCTCTGATAAAGGCCAAGCACCTGCAGCGCCGTTGAGGGTTCATCGATGAAGGTGGAGAGCTGGCGCACCCACAGCGCCTGGCGCTTGCGCTCGACATCCACCTGATCGACCAGCCAGTCGGTATAGCTACTGACCCCGAGAGCGGTGGCGTGGTAGTGCGGCTTCGGCTGCCGGCCCATGCTGGCAACTGCCGCTCGTGGCGCTGCCATCTCCCGCACATACCCCCGTTCCAGCAGTTCTGTGAGCCCCCTATAGATGTGCGACGCTTCGCTGATCGGCAGCACATCCCCGTACATCCGCTCATAGCGCCTGTAGAGCCCCATCCCGTAGCTGGGACGTTCGATGATCAAACCCAAGAGGGTCCAGTAGACCTCCGACGCCATCGGACGTCTGCGCCTCTTCTGTGCCGGGACCACTGTCATTGACTCGAGCAGCATACTCGAAGTTCGGCCAAAGGGAACCGGTGTTTCCAGCCTGGGCATCTGCAAACTTTGAAAACTAAAAGTCTGCCTAGCCAAACAACGCCATAAAACGCATGATGGCGCGATGGCGTCCAGGATGCGACCAGAACAGCGCTCGAAGGGAGGACGGGCGTGCGCGAAGCCCCCGCCCGGGGCAAGGTCGCAACACGGCCGTTGGCTACCGAGGGGCCGCCGACAGTGGGATGCGGGCTCAGTCGCCTACGTCTCTACCAGAAGGGTGCCGGGTGCTCTCCGAAAGAGCGCCCGGCACCCTAGGCGACGCTGCTCCACTCGATGGTGCGTGATCCCGAGGGTGACGCCAGGAAGGCCGCCAGACAACCGCTGCGCAACGGGCGCAGTGTAGGCCTTCACGCGGGGAGCACGAGGCCGGGCGCCGAGATGCCCGCGGCGTCCGGCCTTTTGAGTTATTGAAAGCAGGTGAGGTGAGAATGGGGATCGTGAGGAGATGTGCTAGGCCGGTGGTTGGATAGCTCTCGCAATGACTTTTGGCTCGCGCGGTCACACGTCGATTCGGTGAAACGGCCGCCGAGATGAGCGATCCTTCCGCTCCCGATATCGGCGAGCTGCGCAATTCGGGTCGCTACACGCAAGCGCTGGTGAATACATGTGCGGTGTTGCGTTGCTTCACTGCTGAGGAACGCATTCTCGGTGTCACGGAAATCAAGCGCAAAACGGAACTGGCGCTGCCCACCGTGAGCAGCTACCTGCGTACGCTCCTGGCGCTGGGATATCTGGAGCAGACGTCTACGCGTAAGTACCGTTTGAGCCTGCGTGTGACAGAGCTTGGCATGGCGGCGCTGAGTGCGACGGGTGTCCCGGAGGTCGCGCACGAGTACATGGCCAGGCTGCGAGATGACACCGGGTACACGGTAGGGCTGGCGATGCTCGACGCCCTGGAAATCGTCTACGTTCACCGTCTGGTTGGTGTGCGGGCGGGGTCGAGCGCGATCAACCTCGACGGACAGCTCGGGATGCGGTTATCAGCACTGCACACAGCGGCCGGACGGGTGCTGTTGGCAAACATCTCCGAGGTCACACGCAGCCTGCTGTCGATGCGGCATGGGATCGAGGGCGTCGAGGATCCCGGAGGGGTTGGCGACCGTCGGTTGCTGGCGGAGCTTGAGAGCGCGCGTTCGCAGGGGTTTGCGGTGGAGCAGGGCGAGCGTCCGGGAGAGCGCCTGCAGGCCATAGCGGTACCGGTGCGCGGCGCCACGGGAGAGATTCTTGCGGCACTCGATGTGTCTGCCAAGAAATCTGCGGTGCAACTCGTGAGCTTGGTACCGCACTTGTTGTTGGCCTCGCGCCACATTTCTGAGCGCCTCGGCTACCGGCCAGCGAGAACGGTGCGATGAGAGGGGCGTGCTGATGTCATCCTCGTTGCACAAGACAGGGCAGGCTGACGATGATGCGGGGTTGCCTGATGAGTTCAAGGGTCCGCGCTTCTCGCAATCCTTGGTGAAGGGCCTGGCGATGTTGCGGTGCTTCTCACCACAGAAACCGGTCTTGAGTCTGGCGCAAGTCGCCGACAAGCTCGGCATGAGCCGCTCCACCACTCACCGTTACATGACGACGCTTGTTGAGCTTGGCTATTTGGAGCAGACTCGAGCCCGTAAGTACAGGCTCGGTTTGAGGCCGTTGGATATCGGGATGGCGGCGCTGCGCGCCACCGGCCTGCGAGACATCGGCCACTTGTATCTGGATCGGCTGCGCTATGACACCGGACTGACCGCCGGGCTCGCGGTACTTTCAGACAGCGACGTCCTATATGTCGCCCATGTTCAGGGCCGGGGCCTGAACATGGGCGTTGGCGGCAGTCCGACGATACGCACGGGCGTTTGTTTACCGGCGTACTGTACGAGTGTCGGCAAGGTTCTGCTCGCCTATCTCCCCGAGGAGACTCGCCGCCAGGTCCTCGCCGAGATCGCGCTCACCAAACACACGCGGCATACGGTCACGCGACGCAAACAGTTGGAGGAGCAGCTCGCGGAGATCGCGACGCTGGGGTTCGCGGCCAGCGACGAGGAGCTGTACTCAGGTATGCGCTCAATCGCGGTGCCGGTTCACAGCGGCGAGACGGTCGTCGCCGCGCTCGATCTCACGACGAACGACGGGACGGCCACGGCCGACATCTTGATCGAGACCTACGTCCCGCTCCTGAAAGACACCGCTGAACGGATGTCGCTGGTACTCGACGTCTAGCCCGGCGCGAAGTCGCCATACGAGCGGTCCCGCTCGGAGATGACGCGCTCGCCGGCGACCGCGGGCCAACGTACGCCGAAGGCGGGATCGTCCCAGCGCACCCCGCGGGCCGCATCGGGCACGTAGGGATACCCCATCTGGTAGAGCACTTCGCAGTCGTCTGTGAGCGTCTGAAAGCCGTGGGCGAAGCCGGCCGGGATGTAGTAGGCGTGACCGTTATCGGCGCTCAGCTCGAGCCCGTGCCACGAGCGGTAGGTCTCGGAGTCGGGGCGCAGGTCGATCGCGACGTCGAAGATCGCGCCCCTCACGCAGCGCACGAGCTTGGACTCGCCGTGGGGCTCGGCCTGGTAGTGCATCCCACGCAGGGTTCCGCGGCGGGCGTTGAACGAGGCGTTGCACTGCGCCACAGTCGGGTTCAGCCCACGCCGCTCGAACTCATCGGCATCGAACGTCCGGGCGAACCAGCCGCGCTCGTCGCCGAGCCGCTCCAGTTCGACCAACCAGGCTCCAGCCAGTGGCGTCCCCACGAACCGCATCACCGGCACCGGTTCACGGCAGCAGCGTCAGCTCGGGTGTTCGCGCGGCGAACCGGCCGCCCCAATCGCGGATGTAGCCGAGCTGCTCGACGATCTCATCCTTGAGGTTCCACGGCAGAATCAGGACGACGTCCGGTCGGTCTTCGGCGATCGCTTCCGGGGAGCGGATCGGGATATGGCTGCCCGGCAGCAGGCACCCCTGCTTGCGTGGGTTCAGGTCACACGTGTAATCGACGAGGTCGGGGCCGACGCCGCAGTAGTTGAGCATGGTGTTGCCCTTCGCCGGGGCGCCGTAGCCGGCGATGCGCAGACCCTGTTCCTTGAGATCGATCAGGAAGCCCAGGATCTGGCGCTTGTCGCGCTCGACGCGGCGGCTGTAGCCGAGGTAGGTGTCGAGCTGCTCGTAGCCGGCGGCGCGCTCGCGCTCGCGCAACTCGCGAGCCGCGTCGGTATCGACCTTGTCTGGATCCTCAGCGTGGGCGCCGAAGACGCGCAGCGAGCCGCCGTGGGTCGGGAGCGCCTGGACGTCGAACAGGCGCAGGCCGTGGGCGGCGAACACCTGGCTGACAGTCAAGAACGAGAAGTAAGAGAAGTGCTCGTGATAGATCGTGTCCCACTGGTTGTCCTCGATGAGGCGCATCAGGTGGGGGAACTCCATCGTGATCACGCCACCCGGCTTGAGCAGAATCTTCATGCCCGCGACGAAGTCGTTGAGATCGGGGACGTGCGCGAGCACGTTGTTTCCGAGCAGCAGATCGGCGGCGGATTCGTTCGCCAGCGATCGGGCGGTTTCCCGGCCGAAGAACTCGACCAGCGTCGGGATGCCTTTTTGCAGCGCGACCTTGGCGACGTTCGCGGCCGGCTCGATCCCGAGCACGGGGATCTGGCGCTCGTGAAAGAACTGCAGCAGGTAGCCGTCGTTGGAGGCGATCTCGACGACGTGACTGCTTTCGTTCAACCCGAAACGCTCGACCATCAGCTCTGTGTACTGGCGGCTGTGCTCGAGCCAGCTCGACGAATAGGACGAGAAGTAGGCGTAGTCGGAGAAGATGTGCTCTGGCGTCTCGAACTCCTCCAGCTGCACCAACAAGCACTTCGCGCAGACGAGCGCGCGCAGCGGGTAGAACTGCTCCATGCCGTTGGCGCGCTCGGGCGGCAGGTAGGAGTTGGCCAGCGGCGACATTCCGAGGTCGGCGAACACGGCCTCGACCGGTGCGCCGCAGAATCGACAGCTCGTCTGGCTCATGGGACGGGGGCAGCGTAGTGGAGCGCCTCGATCTGTTCGAGCGTGACGGCCCGCATGTCGGCGCCGTCGCGGAGCGCCAGATACCACTCGACGATGTTCTTGAGCGTGGCGTCCAGCGCGATCGGCGCTCGCCAGCCGAGCCTGCCGCGGGCACGCGAGGAGTCGAGCTTCAGGTAGCGCGCCTCGTGGGGATGGGGCCCGTCGTCGAGCGTCCACGATACCCCGTGGGGCCACAGCTCGCCGATGCGTTGCACGATCGATCCGACCGGACGGGCGTCCTCTTCGGGCGGGCCGAAGTTCCAGGCGGTTGCGTGCTCGGGCGAGTTCCACAGGGCCTGGGCAAGCACCAGGTAGCCGCTGAGCGGGCTCAGCACATGCTGCCAGGGCCGGATCGAGTTGGGGTTGCGTATGCGCACCGGCTCGCCGGCGAGCGCCGCGCGCATCAGGTCCGGCACCAGACGATCCTCTCCCCAGTCCCCCCCGCCGATCACGTTGCCGGCGCGGGCGGAGGCGACCCGCACGCCGTTGGGGTCTTCGAAGAAGGAGCGGCGCATGGCGCTCGTGACCAGCTCGGCGCAGCCCTTCGAACTCGAGTAGGGGTCGTGGCCGCCCATCGGCTCGTCCTCGCGATAGCCCCAATCCCACTCGCGGTTCTCGTAACACTTGTCGGAGGTCACGTTGACGAGCACGCGCACTCCAGGCCCGTGGGTGCGGACCGCGTCGAGCACGTTGACCGTGCCCATCACGTTCGTCGCGTAGGTCTCGGCGGGCGCGGCGAAGGAACGGCGCACGAGCGACTGGGCCGCCATGTGGACCACGACCTCGGGCTCGGCCGAGCCCAGCACGGCGACGAGGGCGCCGCGGTCGCGGATGTCGCCGCTGACGCTCTCCATGCCCTCCCCTACCCGCGCCAGCTCATACAGCGAGGGATCGGTCGGGACGTCGATCGAGAAGCCCGTCACCCGAGCGCCGAGCGACTGCAACCAGAGCGCCAGCCACGCCCCCTTGAAGCCGGTATGCCCGGTGAGCAGCACGCGACGGCCCCGCCAGAAGTCGGGCTCTACCTTCGCGGCGAGCGCCGCCGTATCCGCAGAGCCGGTCACGGCGTCAGGACCACGTCCGCCATGGCGCCTGGCCGGTGCTCCACAGCTGCTCGAGGTGGTGACGGTCGCGCAGGGTGTCCATCGCCTGCCAGAAGCCGTAGTGACGGTAGGAGGCGAGCTTCTGCTCGGCCGCCAAGGCTCGCATCGGCTCCTGCTCCCAGACGGTCTGATCGCCCGCGACGTAGCGGCCGATCCCGGGCGAGAGCACGAAGAAGCCGCCGTTCGTCCAACCGCCGTCTCCGCGCGGCTTCTCCTCGAACTTGGAAACCAGCTCGCCGTCCAGCTCGAGCGCGCCGAAGCGACCGGGCGGCTGTACCGCGGTGACGGTCGCCTGCGCGCCCTGGCGGTGGTGGAAGTCGATCAGCGCCGTGATGTCGACGTCGGCCAAGCCGTCGCCGTAGGTGAAGCAGAACTCCTCATCTCCAACGTACGGCAGGGCTCGCTTCAGCCGGCCCCCGGTCATCGTCTGCTCGCCGGTGTCGACCAGTGTGACCCGCCACGGCTCGGTTTCAGAGCGGTGGACCTCCATGTCGCCTTTGGCAAGGTCGAAGGAGACGTCGCATCCGTGCAGGTAGTAGTTGGCGAAGTACTCCTTGATCACGTAGCCCTTGTAGCCGAGGCAGATCACGAAGTCATCGATGCCGTGGGCCGCGTAGGACTTCATGATGTGCCACAGCACGGGCCTGCCGCCGATCTCGACCATCGGCTTGGGACGCACGGTGGTCTCCTCGCTCAATCTCGAGCCAAAGCCGCCGGCCAGGATCACAGCCTTCATAGCGCGAGCCAGGTTACTCGACCGTCCGTACCTGCTCCCGCCACCAAGCCACCGTCTCGGCGATCCCGTCCGCGAGCGTAAAGCGCGGGCTGTAGCCGACCTCTTGGGTGATCCGGTCGGCGTCGGCCACAAGCAGCGGGGGCTCGGAGGCCCTGTCCGGCAGCGCCCCGGCCCGCACAAGCTCCGGGCGTCCGACCGCTTTTGCGATCAGGTCGACCAGCTCGGAGACGGGTACGGCCCGGCCGGAGCCGATGTTGACCGGGCCGGTGACGGAGCTGTCCAGCAGCGCGGCGATCGCGCCGGCGACGTCATCGACGTGCAGAAAATCCCGTCGCTGCGCGCCGCTGGTGGTCTTGGCGGTCGTGCCGTCGAGCAGCGAGCGGATCACCGAAGGGACCAGGCGCCCGGCCGGCTCGCGCGGTCCGTAGAGGAAGAACAGGCGCGCCCACGCCAGCTCCACTCCCTGACCAGCGGCAAACGCTTCCGCCAGCCGCCGCAGGGCGTCCTTGGCGATCCCGTAGAGCGTGGTGGGCGCCAGCGGAGCCTGGGTCTCGCGAAGCGGTCCATCGGCAGACGTCCAGTCATACTCGGCGCACGTGCCGAGCAGCACCGCCCGCTTGCCGCCCGCGTCGATGAAGGCGCGCAGCAGACGCAGGCTGCGCTCTACCCAAACGACGTTCTCGGGCGCATCCCAGAAGCGGCCGTGCTCGACATACCAGGCCAGGTGTAGGAGTCGTTCCGGGCGAAGCTCGTCCAGCAGCTCCTCCAGCTTCCGGCCGTCGTCGCCGTCGCCGAGGTCGAGCCTGCGCCATTTCACCCCCGGCACGGCCACAGGCTCGGCGCGCGTGGTCAAGGCGTAGACCTCGTCGTCGCCCGCGGCGAGCGCCTTCAGCATGGGCAGGCCGACGAACCCGCTGCCACCCGTCACGAGCAGGCGGCTCACGGGCTAAACCGCCAATCGGTCCCGGCTCGCCTCGGCGCCGTCGTCACGCGTTGAAGCCTAGTCGCTGCACGCGCGCCGGAGCGCGTCGTGGACCACTCGTAAGTTATCCCAAAGCTCCGGCGTTTTTTGGACGCATGCTGTGGAGTCGCTCGACAGACGCGCTGGGCATTGACTGCCCGTGAACACCGACGAGCGCAGCTATGTCATCTATGCCCCCACATCGTGGGACGGCTCTCGGCAACTGACCCACAACCTCGCCGACGCCCTGGCGGCGCGTCACCAGGTGCTCTACGTCGATCCCCCGCTCAGCCCGCTGGGCCCGTTCCGCTATGGCCTGGGCGCCAGCACCCTGCCACGACTTCGCGGGCTCGTGCAGCGTCGTGTGCGCACCGTGGGGCGCCTCAAAGTATTCACTCCGCTCGCGCTCCCGCCCGTCAGGCATCCACGGATGCGCGCGCTCTCGCTGCCGCTGCTGCAGGCACAGATCTCGCGGGCGGTTACGAACGCCGGTCTGAACAGGCCGGTCGTCCTGGCTGCACATTGGCTGCCAGAGCTGGCGGGGACCGCGCGCGAATCGCTGCGCGTGGGCCTCATCGTGGACCATCCGTCGGCTGGCTCCTCGCTTATGGGTATAGACCCGGCCGAGGCCGAGGCCGAGAAATCGGCGCTCTATCGAGCTACCGACATGAGGCTCACCACCTCGCGCGCCCTCTCCGAGCTGCTTGCTGAACAAGGCTGGACCGCCGAGTTCGTTCCAGCCGGATTCGACACGAATCTGGCGGCGACCTTCGATCGCGCCGCCGAGCCGCCCGAGTATGAGGCGCTGCCCCGGCCGCTGCTCGGGTACACGGGCAGCATCGATGACCGGCTCGACTTCAAGCTGATTCTCGAGTTCGCGGACAGGTTCAGCCACGGATCGCTCGTATTCGTCGGGTCGATGAGCCCGCGGCTGTCCGGACAGGCGCGGGCCGCGCTGGCGGCGCGGACGAACATTCATCTGCTGGGCACAAGAGCCCAGACGCAACTGCCCGCTTACGTCCGCTTTCTCGACGTCGCGCTGATGCCGTACCGAGACAGCGAGTTCACGCGCTACCAGTCGCCGATCAAGGTCTGGGAGTACCTCTACGCCGGTCCCCCGATCGTGGGCACCGGCTCGGTCGCCCTGCGCGGCTATCCGCCACCGCTGGTCTACTACGCCGAGAACGACGACGAGGCCCTGGCGATGGTCGACCGCGCGCTCGCCGACCCACAGGCCGGGCGTGAGGAGCGCCGGCGCTTTGCTCTGGCCAACACTTGGGAGGACCGCGCGAGGCAGATCGACGAGATGGTCGACCGGCGGCTCGCCGAGCCCGTCGGCGAGTTTGGCGGACGCTCCCCGGACCCGAGCGGCAAGCAGCTGCTCTCGTCGGTGCAATGACCGAGCGCGACGACATCGGCGGCCTGGTCGATCTGGCGATCGTGATCGTGTCGGCCCGGGACGCGCATTGGCTGGAACGGTGTCTGTCGACCATCTTCGAGCACACCGGCGACGCGACGCTCGAAGTGATCGTCGTCGACAACGCCTCGACCGACGGGACCCGCGAGTACGTCGAATCGAACTTCCCGGACGTGCGGGTCGTCGTCGTGCCCGCACCGAACAGGGGTTTCGGGAGGGGCAACAACCGAGGCCTGGAGCAGGCGCGCGCGCGTTACGTGCTGATGCTCAATCCCGACACCGAAGTCGTGGAGGGCACCTTCGGAGATCTGGTCAAGTTCGTCGACACGATGCCGGACACAGGCGTGGTCGGAGTCAGGCAGATCAAGTCCGATGGCACGCTGTGCCGGTCGATCCACCGCTTTCCGACGGTCTCCAGGGCACTCGGCGAGGCCCTCGCGTCCGAGCGCTGGCCGGTGCGCCCGGCGTGGTCGGGCGAGCGCGAGCTGGACGCCGAGGCATACGATCGCGAAGGCGAGTGCGACTGGCCGACCGGGGCCTTCATGCTCCTGAGGCGCGAGGCGCTGCTGAGCGCCGGACTGCTCGACGAGCGCTTCTACTTGCTCTGCGAGGAGCCAGATCTGTGCCTGCGGATCAAGAAGGCCGGCTGGAGAGTGATCTATACGCCCCAGATGACGATCGTCCACCACGCCGGCAAGGGCGGCATCAAACCGCGGATGGTGGCCCAGGAAGCGTATTCGCGTCGGCAGTATGCGCACAAGCATTTCGGCAGGGGCTATCGCGGGGCATACATGGCCGCGCTCGGCGCGCGCTATCTGATCCGCGCGCTCGGGCCCGGCGGCGGCGATGACGGGAAGGCCCGCAGGGAGGGGTCTCGACTGGCCGTGCGCACGCTGCTTGGCCTGGAGCCGGCGCCGTTCGGCGCGCCCCCGCCGACGGCGATCGAGCCGGCGGCGGAGCGGGGCCCAGCCGCCACGACCTGCTCGTAGACCTCGAGCAGCCGTTTACCAGCCGCGTCCCAGGTCATCGAGGGCGCGTCGCGCAGGCACGCGGCGCGCAGCTCGGCGAGCAGGTCGGCGTTCTGGTCGACCAGGTTCAGGTGCGAGGTGAGCGCGTCGACGTCGCCGACGGAGTGAACCAAGGAGTTGCGGTCGTGTGAGCACAGCTCGGTGCAGGCGTCGGAGACGAGCGGCACGCAGCCGCTGCCGATCGCCTCGGTGCAGACGAGCCCGAAGCCCTCCTCGATGCTGGGCAGCAACAGCACGTCGCTGTCACGCATCAGCTCGGGGACGTCGTGGCGGTGGCCAAGGACGTAGACGCTCGGATGGGAAAGCATGTCGGCGAGCGCCTGTTCGTAGCCGGGCAAGAACTCGCCGGCGATCCGGAACGTGCCGTTCTTGCTGGCCGACGAGCGCAGCCACGCTTCGAGCGCGAAGTGAAGGCCCTTGCGGACCGCGCAGACGCCGACGAACAGCGCGTCGATGCCGCGGGCACGCGCACGCGCGCGCGCGACTGGCGCCGGGAAGTAGAGACTGTCGTCGTAGCCGTAGATGTGGCGGAGGAGTGTGTCGGGCGCGAAGCCTTCGTCGCGGAACGTCTTGACGACGAAATCGGACGGGCACAGCAGGTAGTCGGCAAGGTCGTATTCGGCTTCCTCTTGGCTGAGCTTGGCCGCGTTGTAGGCGTGCTCTTGGTCGGCCGGCAGCTCGACGCCGATGCGGGCGCACTCGCGGGCGACAGCCTCGTAGGCGAAACGAGTGTGCGCGTTGGGGCGCTCGACGACGGTCGGGATGCCGAGACGCCTGGCAACGCGCAGCGTCTGGAGGCCCGCCAAGGGCCAGGTGTGCACGACGTCGACCTGGTCACGCAGGCCAGGCAGCGCTCGGGCTACGGCGCGGTCGTGAAGCGAGAGCGCCCGAAGGGTGCCAACTACGCGATAGGGGATGCGGAACTTTCCCCGCGCGAGCGTGGTTCGTGTCCGGATACCGGCGGGAAGCGGCCGCTGGACGGCGCCGGCGTAGACCAGCAGATCGGCGCCCGCGTCGGCCGCCGAGACGACCTCCCACCAGGCGGTCAAGCAGATCCGGTCGGCGCCGATCTTGTGGGGAAAGCTGTGCAAGACGCGGACGCCGCTCATGTAATGCACACAACGGCCCGGACCGCGCCGTTTTTCGCCGGGCTGGCGGTCCCGACAGCGCAAGTTGGCGCGCGGAGGGGGCGTTCTTTTGGGGAGATGGCCCAGCGGCTGCTCGTGATCTCGCCCGTCCGTAACGAGGCCGCACACCTCGAAGTGGTGGCCGACGCCGTGGCGAGGCAGACCAGGAAACCGGACCTGTGGGTGATCGTCGACGACGGCTCGACCGACGGCACCCCCGAGATCTTGGCGGGACTGGCCGAGCGGATCGACTTCGTGGAGGTCGTGGGCCCCGCCGACGTCGCGCGAGCCCCGACCCCGCCCGTCAAGGACCGCCTGGCGACGGCCGCCGCGCCGAGAACGTTTAACCGCGGACTGAACAGCGTCGCGTGGCGGTCGTTTACGCACGTTGCCAAGCTCGACGGCGACATCGAGCTGCCGCTGGACTATTTCGAGAGGCTGCTGGCTGAGTTCGAGCGCGATCCGGGGTTGGGCTTGGCCGGAGGGGTGTGGGCCGAGCCCGACCCGCGTGGCGGGGGCGAGCGCTGGAAGGTGCAGCCGATTCCGCTGGAGCATCACGTGATGGGGTCGCTGAAGTGCTACTCGCTTGAGTGCTTCCAAGCGATCGGCGGGATGCGGGAGCGGCTGGGGTGGGACACCATCGACCAGACGTACGCGCGCATGAGGGGGTTCCGGACGCGCTCGTTCCCGGGCCTGGTCGCCCGCCACCACCGCCCCTGGGGCAGCGCCGACGGCACCCTCAGAGGCCGGGCGAGACACGGCCAGTGCGCCTACATCGTCCACTTCCCGCTGCCGTGGGTGACTTTGCGTGCGTTCAAGGTGGCCCGCGCGCGCCCGCGCGGGCTGTCGGGCGCGGCTTTTCTTTATGGCTATGTGCGCTCCAGCGTTCAGCGTGTCCCCCGGGTCGAGGATCGGGAGTTCAGAAGCTTCGTCAGGCGTGAGTTGCGCGAACGCGCTCGGCACGAGCTGGCCGGACGCGAGCGCGGGGGCCGCGGCCAGAGCCTCGGGCCTGTGTCCGCCAGCGAGCGCTGAAGGGGACGAGCGGATGTGCGGAATCGCGGGCATCGCACAGGCCTCAGGCGCCCCCGTGGAGCGCGCCACCCTGGAAGGCATGTGCGAGGCGCAGACTCACCGCGGTCCGGATGCCCGCGGCCTGCACCTCGACGACGGGATCGGCCTGGGCATCCAGCGCCTGCGCGTGATCGACCTGGTGACCGGTGACCAGCCGGTCCATAACGAGGACCGCACGGTGACCGTGGTTCTCAATGGCGAGATCTACAACTTCGAAGAGCTGCGTCGGCGCCTGCGCGCGAACGGCCACCGCCTGGCCACCGAGGGCGACACCGAGGTGATCGTGCACCTGTATGAGGAGCTGGGGCCAGCGTGCGTGCGTGAGCTGCACGGCATGTTCGCCTTTGCCCTGTGGGACGGCCGCAGGCGCCAGCTGCTGTTGGCGCGTGACCGGATCGGCAAGAAGCCGTTGTTTTATTGCGAGCGCCGGGGCACACTCAGCTTCGCTTCGGAGCTGCGCGCGCTGATGCAGGACCCGGAGGTTCCCCGCGAACTCGACCATCATGCGCTCGACGCCTATCTGGCTTACGGGTACGTGCCGGCGCCGATGAGCGCGTTTGCGGCGGTGCGCAAGCTGATGCCGGCGAGCACCCTCGTCTACCGAGATGGGGCGGTACGCATCGATCGCTACTGGCGCCTGGACTACTCTCGCAAGCGGGCCCGGCTACCTGCACAGGAGATGGACGAGGAGATCCGCGGGTCGATACGCAGCGCCGTGAAGCGACGGATGGTGGCCGACGTTCCGACGGGCGCGTTCCTGTCGGGCGGCATCGACTCATCGGCGGTCGTCGCGGCGATGGCGGAGAGTTCGCCGGAGCCGGTCAAGACCTTTTCGATCGGGTTCGAGGATGAGCAGTTCAACGAGCTACCTCAGGCCAGGCTGATCGCCAGGGAGTTCGCTACCGACCACCACGAGCTGGTCGTAAAGCCCGACGCGGTTGAGATGCTGCCGACAGTCGTGCGCCAGTACGGCGAGCCGTTCGCCGACCACTCTGCCCTGCCCTGCTTCTACCTGGCGCGGTTCGCGCGCGAGCACGTGACGGTGGCGCTCAATGGGGACGGCGGCGATGAGAGCTTCGCGGGCTACGAGCGCTACACGACCAACCTGGCGCTCGCCGCGCTCGACCGTCTGCCGCAGACGCTGAGACGCGTCATAAGCTCGGCGGCCCGACGAGCGCCGCTGGGCGGCGATCAGCGCAAGCTGCACAACAGGCTCGGGAGGTTCGCGATCGCATCGGGGCTCGAGCGCGAGGATCGCTACGTCGCGGCCACGTCGATGTTCGCCGGCCCCGAGCGCGAGCGGCTCTATACGCCCGAGTACAGGGACATGCTCGGCCCTTCGCGGGCTTCCGATGTCATGTTGGAGCCGTGGCGCTCCTCGACCGCCACCGACCTGCTCGATCAACTCCTGGACATCGACGTCAGCACCTACCTGCCCGACGATCTGCTGGTGAAGATCGACGTCGCGACGATGGCCTACTCCCTGGAGGGGCGCTCGCCGCTGCTGGACCACGAGCTGATGGAGCTGGCGGCCTCGCTGCCGCCGGGGCTCAAGGCCGCGCGCGGACGGCGCAAGCTCGCCCTGCGATCGGCCCTGCGCGGCTGGATTCCGGACGAGATCCTCGACGGCCCAAAGCGTGGCTTCCGACTGCCGGTGGCGCGCTGGCTGCGTGGCGAGTTGCGCGACTATGCGCGCGAGGTGCTGCTCGATCCGGGCTCGCGGTCCCGTGGCTGGTGCGAGGTGCGGGAGGTTCGCCGGCTGCTGGACGAGCACACCGCCGGCACGCACGATCACGGCCGCGGCATCTGGACTCTGCTCATACTCGAGCTGTGGCATCGTGAAACAGCTGACATCACGCACACACCCACGCACACACCCTCCGTGGCGCTGTAACTACAAGAGCGTGCGGCGAACCGATCCGCGCCGAGCGAGGACTCGGCGAACGGCGCTGGGCATCATTTTTCAGACACCTTCTTCAGGTTATTGTCCCAAAAGTTACCTTCCCAGGCAAAGGCCGCGCCTTCCGGGCACTCCGGCGCACACCCGATCAGACCGCCACTGTTAGCGTCGCCTTCGGGAAAATAGCCATATTCTTCGCCAAATATTTCGGCATCGCTGCCTTCGATGGACACGCCGAGCGCTGAAGCCTCGGCCACCGCCTGGGTTCTCCACGCCTGATCTATTTCGCAACGTTTTCCTTGAGCGGTTTCATAATAGCCTTTGGTTCCCAGGCAACGGGCGAAGCGCGAGCCTGTGACGCTGATTTCACCGGTGCCTTTATCCGTCGCGCGTTGGCCGCACATCTGTAGCATCGTGCCGGAGCCGGCCATGAAGCTATCACTGATTTTGATTTTGTCGTAGCACGGTTCGCCGCCAGCCCCAGTGTTCACGTCGCCAAAGACGATGGCCACGCCCGCGCCGGGGGTGAAAAGCGTGTCATCCTTGTAAATGGCGACGCCGCCTTCACCTTCATAGCTGTTGATGTATGCGGCCTCGTTGTGCCAACCTTCGTTAAGGGGACCGGAGGCGTCCATCGTTATGCTTCCGGCATTGGCCAGGACGTAACTTTCCGTTGCTTCCCAGTTTCCGTGAATACAGGACGAACAGTTGTAGAGGACGTCTTTTCGCGCGACTCCAAGTTGGCCGCCGCTACCGCCCCACTTGCAGTCGTTGTTGATCGCAAAGTTGCTCGGACCACCTTCACCCTGTCCGTTCTTGATGATCGACGATCCATAGATATTTGAGTCTTCCACCTTGAAGCCTTTCGCCTCGCCGCATTCCAAGTTCAGGACGGACGAAAAGCCGCTGGCGTTGGCGCACACGTCCTTGACGGTTACGTTTTCATTGCTTACCGTGATCGTCCCAGTTATATTCTTATCTTCGATGGTTTCGCCCGCTTTGGCGGTCGCAATGCTTCCGGACGCCGGGAGTTCCGAGCACTTCTTGCCCATGCCGCCTTCTTCGACCGACGCTTCCACGCCAACATTTTCGGAAGTCGGATAGCCACATTTCGTTATCCGTTTGGTCCCTTCGTATTCTGGATTCTCGAAACAGTGCCTTGGAACGCCTTTTTCTGGTTCTTCTTCCGCGGTCACTACGCTCGTCGCCCGCGAGACGGCTTCGCCGGTCCCTCCAGCGTTGGTGGCCTTCACCACGACCCGGACGGTATGTGCCACGTCGCTGGGTGCAAGTACGCGTGTATTGGCCGTCGCGCCGCCGATCGTCGAGCAGCCTTCACCGGAGGCGCCACAGTCTTCCCACTGGTAGGCATAGGAAGTAGGGCTGTTCGTCCACGTCCCACTCGATGCGCTCAACGTCTGACCTTCTTCGGCCGTCCCGCTGATTTCCGGAGGTTCTGTGCTCGCCGGCGGCAGCGGCGATTCCGCGCCAACGATCGGCGTACGATCAGAGGTCGCGGACGTGGACCCACCCGCGTTGCCTGCGGTTACCACAACGCGCACGGTGCTGTTAACGTCGCCAGCGGTCAGTTTGTAGCTTGATGCCGTCGCCCCGCCGATACCAAGACAGCCTTCGCTCAGGGCAACGCAGTCCTCCCACTGGTACGCGTACGATGTCGGACTCCCGGTCCAAGTCCCTCTGCTCGCTTTCAGCGTCTTCCCCTCCATAGCCGACCCGCTGATCGCCGGCAGCGCTGTGTTCGTCGGAGCGAGCGGCACGACGGTCTCTGTTGCCGAGGATGTCGCTTCGTCGTGTCCGCCCGGGTTACTCGCCGTCACCGCCACACGCAACGTGTGCCCAACATCGCCGGCGGCCAGCCTGTAACTGGCGGTGACGGCGCCGCCGATTGGAGAGCAGCTCGCGCCCGACGGGTCACAGTCCTGCCACTGATAGGCATATGAGGTGGGGTTAGCGGTCCACGTCCCGGCGCTCGCCGTCAATGTGTTGCCTTCCACAACCGATCCGCTGATATTCGGGAGGACGGTATTCGTCGGGGATGGTTCTTCGGACGGCGATTCTCCCGGACCGAGCGGAAGCTCTTCAGCGGGAGATTTCGAGCCCCCCGGAGAGGTGGAGTCCGCTGGAGGAGGCGGCGCCAATGTTGACGCGGGCCCGGACGCCGATGGATTTCGTGAGGGCATAGGGCCGGCCGCGGCCATGTACGCAGAGATCGGACAACGAGTCCGAGCGCTGACCTTACCCATGCCCCACCGCTCGGGTAGCTGGAAAAGATGGACCTGGACGCTCCGGCTGCTCAAGCACCGCCCACGTCGGCGGTTATGGTAGCGGAGCGCTCCGCCCTCACCCAACACCGCGAGCCAGTAAGTCTTACCGGGCAACAGCCGCACCGGTGTGACAAACACCGAACTCCAAGCGTCGGCGTGGAGGGCGTATCCGGCGCCCCTGCTCAGCAGAACGCCGGGACGACCGCCGGCATCGCTGTAGATGCCCGCCAAGACAGAGTTGGCGGCGTTCCCAGCGTCTATGTAGATATGGACGACACCCGTGATGCCGGATGTACGCGTGCGCAACCGAAATGCTTCGGCCTGCCCGGCATGCAGGACCGTAGAGGACCGGTATGCGGCCTCGCGAGCCGGCGCCGGGTCGGCATATGCCCGGCCGCACGCCGGCGAGATCGCCAACAGAACGGGAAGCGCAAGAGCCGCCATGCGGCCGAGCGTCAGCAGCTTGGGCACAGCCGCCCGCTTCCAGCGCGATGCGAGCGCCAGATCGTCGAGCCCGGCGGGTGCGAATGCCCTCCAAGACCGCGACGGCAACCTCCCGCCGACACCGAATCTCGAACTCGCGCCCTACGACTTGTGGCTCGCAGCAACCCAGACCCGCCCGGTAGTTGGCCGATAGCCCATCCTTGGGCCGCGTCGCACGTATAATCTACGCCTGCGGCAGCATATCAGGGATCATGACTGAGCCGCGGCGGTTGCGCCCGGAGCCCGCCTCATCCGCCGTTTTCGGCAACCACTTCGCCGTCGTTATCCCAGAAGTTGCCTTCCCACGCGTGAGTACCGCCGGAGCCGCCGGGACACACCGAGTCCGTCGGGGGGCACCCCAGGAAGTTCCCAACGTTGGCCTGTCCCTTGGGGAAGTAGCCGTGTCCTTCGCCCCACGCTTCGATGTATTCACCCTTCACCGTTACGCCGAGTGTCGCGGCGAGGGAGATCCCCGCCTGTTCCCATCCCGAGACCCTGTTGCACCGTTCGCCGCCATCGTAAGTGCCGTTGGTTCCGGTGCACCGAGCGAAGCGGGTTTCTTTGATGTTGATTTCTCCTGTCGCTTTGCCCGTATTCGCCGATCCACAGATCTCGAACATCTGCCCCGACCCCGCGACGAAGCTGTCGTTGAGCTGGAATTTGTCTTCACACGGGGCGCCGCCATCCGCACCGTTGGTATTACCAAACGCAATTGCCACTGACGCCCCAGGCGTAAAGAACGTATCCTTGCTCCCCACGATCTTGCCGGGATGCTTACCCCCGCCGATTTCTTGACTATTGAAGTAAATGGCCTCATTGTGCCAGCCTTCACCGGGTGGTTCAGGTGTGTTCCCGGACTGGGCCAGCTCGCCGGCGTTGGCTATCGCGTAGGTTTCATCCACTTCCCAATTTCCATGGATGCAGGACGAGCAGTAATAGAACACGTCTTTCTTGGCGACGCCCAGCTGGCCTTCAGAGCCGGCCCATTCACAGTCATTGTTGATCGAGAAGTTGACGGGACCTTTTTCGCCTTTGCTGTTTTTGAGAATCGTCGAACCGTAGATATTGGAGTCTTCCACCTTGGAGCCTTTGGCCTGCCCACATTCCATGGTCAAGACGGAAGACGATCCTGTAGCGTTGGCGCATACATCCTTTACGGTTACGTTTTCCTTGTTTATTGTGATAGTGCCGTTTATATTTTTGTTTTCGATTTTTTCGCCGGCTTTGGATGACGATATACTCCCAGACGCCGGGAGTTCCGAGCATTTTTTGCCTGTTCCTCCGTCCGCCACTGGAGCTTCGGCTCCGACATTTTCGGGAGTTGGGTAGCCGCAAGCGGTTATCCGCGCAGTTCCTTCGTATTCGGGATTCTCAAAGCAATTTCTTGCTTCGGTGTTCGGGTGGAGTTCTCCGCCACCTCCACTCACAGCCGCGACGACCGACGTCGCGGCCGAAGTGGCTTCGCCGAATCCGCCGGCGTTCGTCGCCTTTACGACGACCTTGATGGTGTGCCCCACATCGCCAGAGGTGAGCACGCGGGTGCTCGCCGTAGCGCCACTGATCGCCGAACAGCTTGCACCAGACGTATTGCAGTCCTCCCACTGATAGGAGAACGAGGTGGGACTGTTCGACCACGTACCATTGCCGGCGCTCAGCGTCTTGCCTTCTTCAGTCGTGCCGCTGATCGACGGCAACACCGTGTTCACCGGAGCCGGCGGAGGCGCGGCCACCACGGTCGCGCTCGCCGCCGACGTAGCTTCGCCGGACCCGCCGGAGTTCGTTGCCTTCACAACGACCCTAAGCGTATGCCCAACATCGCTGGACGCCAAGACCCTAGTGCTCGAGGTCGCGCCACCAATAGCGGCACAGCTTGTGCCCGACGAATTGCAATCCTTCCACTGATAGGAGAACGAGGTGGGACTGTTCGACCACGAGCCGGCGCTCGCTTTCAAGGTTTCACCTTCGACCGACGTACCCGTTACCGCCGGCAGCGCGGTGTTGACGGGTGCCGGCGGAGGCGGAGGCGGGACCGCTTCGACCACGGCGGTGGCGGGTGAGCTGGCCTGAGTGGACCCGCCGGAGTTCGTGGCGGTGACGACTGCTCGCAGGGTGCTGCCGACGTCACCAGCGGCGAGCTTGTAGGTGGTGGCGGTCGCCCCGCCGATGCTCGAACACGATTCGCCGGAGGAATTGCAATCCTGCCATTGGTAGGCGAAGGACGTGGGGCTGTTCGACCAGGCGCCCGAGTTCACGATCAGGGTTTCGCCTTCGACGGGGGAGCCGGCGGCACTCGGGAGCACCGTGTTCACGGGAGCCGGCGGAGGCGGAGGCGGCGGGACCGCTTCGATCACGGCGGTGGCGGCCGAGCTGGCCTGGGTGGGCCCGCCGGAGTTCGTGGCGGTGACCAGGACTCGGAGGGTGCCACCGACGTTGTTGGACACGAGCGGGTAGCTCGAGGACGCGGCCCCGGCGATGGCGAGGCAGCCTTCGCCGAGAGCGTTGCAAGCTTGCCACTGATAGGCGAACGACGTCGGGTTGCCGGTCCAGGTGCCGGCGCTTCCTTTCAGGGTTTCGCCTTCCATGGTCTTGCCGGTGACAGTCGGCAGCGCCGTGTTGACGGGCCTCTGCGGCGGAGGTTCGACGGCTTCGACCATCGATGTGTCAGCCGAGGTGGCTGGCGTCGATCCGCCGGCGTTGCTCGCTGTTACCGAAACACGCAGCCTGTGTTTCACGGCGCTCGCCCCGACTTTGTACGTCGAGCCGGTGGCGCCGCCGATCGTTGCGCACGTTTCGCCTTTCCCGCCGCAGAGTTCCCACTGGTAGGCGTAGGTCGTGGGATCGTGCCACCACGTGCCGGAGCTGGCTTTCAAGGTTTCGCCTTCCATCGCCTTGCCGCTGATCGTGGGCGAGGTGGCGTTCGTGGGAGCGGGCGGCAGCACCGTTCGAGTGGGCGGCGACCACGCGTGGCCGGTTCCACCCCGGTCGTAGGCGGTGACAGCCACTCTAACAGTGGCGCCGACGTCGCTTTCGGCAAGTTCGTAAGTGGAGGACGTAGCTTCGCTGACGTTGACGCATTCTTCGCCGGCGGCGTTGCACTCCTGCCACTGAAATTCGAGCGAGGTAGGTTCGGGAGACCAGGCGCCGGCGGTCGCGTTGAGCGTCGCCCCTTCGACTACTGGGCCGCCGATCGACGGCGGTTCCGTGTTCGCGGGAGCGGGCACCGGTTCTTCGACCACTGGCGGTTCTTCGGCGACCGCCGGTTGTTCGACCGCGGTGGCGGGAGCTTCGAGCGCTGGCGCAAGCGCCGAGGCCGACTCGATCGGAGCGGCGAGCGAAGGGGTAGGCGAGACGGGCGTAGCCGGTGCGGAGGGATGGGCCGGCGAGTGACCGTGTCGAACGTGCCCGGCGCCGTGCCGGTCATGCTGACGGGCGTGGCCGGTGCGATGGCCGGCCCGGTGCCTGCGGTGAGCGCGGCGTTCGGCGGCCCGGTTGTGGTGAACGTGGTGGGCTGCATGAGTCATTGCACGAGGCGGCTCCTGCGCTCCGAGGGCCGATGCGGCCACGAGCAGGCACAGAGAGATAGCTACGAGCAGCGAGCTTTTGAGGAGTCGCGCGAGCGTCGGGGGCGGAGTGGGGCGGCGGGAGTTCATAACTCTGCCGTCGGACATACCCGTTGGGCGTTGAAGTCACGCGGGGACTTCTGGACGCTTAGGTTGGGACGTCGTGCCAGACGGCCGACATGTACGTATGCCCGGCCGGGCCGACCCCGTATGGCAACCCGTATCTTCCCCGTACAACGGCCGTGCGACCGGTGCTGAGAGGCAGAGCCAGGAGACCGGCCCGGCCCGGACAGTTGCCGGTCCGTCACGCCAGCGCCCGAACGCCGATCGGCACCGGACGCGGGCTTGGTCTATTTTGCTTCTGTGCAGGGCGCCAACAACGATCTGCGGGTGGTGCTCGTCGACGATCACCATTTGTTCCGCGCGGGCCTGCGTGGAATGCTCGAGACCGACGGCATAACGGTCATCGGCGAGGCGGCCGACGGCGCGCGGGCCGTCAAGCTCGTGCGAGAGGTGGCACCCGACGCCACCATAGTCGATTTGAAAATGCCAAATACTTCTGGAATAAGGGCAATCCAGGAGATCGTCTCGGAGAACCCAGACGCCAGGCTGCTTGTGCTGACCGTCTCGGCCAAAGAGTCCGATGTGATCGAAGCGCTGGCCGCGGGCGCGCACGGATATCTGCTCAAGGACACCTCTCCTGACGAGCTGGTCCGGGGAATCAGGTTGGTTGCCAAGGGACACGCCGTCTTCTCGGGCGATGTGGCCCGGACGCTGGCCCGCTCCCATCGCGACAGCCAGGACACACAGGCCGACGGCGACAGCGCGGAGGAGGCGACGTTGACCGCGCGCGAGCTGGAGGTTCTGAAGCTGATCGTCGAGGGCGCGGACAACGCGACGATCGGCAAGGAGCTGTCGATCAGCAAGCACACCGTCAAGCAGTACGTGGCGAACCTGTTCGAGAAGCTGGGCGTAAGCAGCCGCGTACAGGCCGCCGTCTACGCGGTCCGCAAGGGCCTGGTCTGAACGCTCAGGCCGCCGCGGGGGCGGGCGCGGGCGCGATCGCCCGGACCGCGGCGTCACGGTCGGCCACGCCGAGCTTGGCCACGCCAGCGGAGATGTGGCGGCGAACGGTGATCGGCGAGAGCGACAGGATCTCGCCGATCTCGGCGGTCTTCATGCCCGAGCGCAGCATTCTCAGAATCTCGGACTCCCTGGCCGTCAACTCGACCCCGTGGACTCGAACCGGATGCTCGACGGCCTCCGTGTAGTCCCGGAACCTGTGCAGGACGACCCCGACGAGCGTCCGCGGCAGTGCCGCCTCGCCCCGCAGGACCCCGCAGAGGGCGGCCGGCAGACGATCTGGGCTCGTATCCTTGGGCAGGTAGCCGACGGCGCCGGCGCGCAGCGCGGCGAGCACGTCGTCGGTGCTCTCGGAGACGGTCAGCATCACGACCGAGGTCCCGGTCGAGGCTTCGTTGATCTTCTTCGCCGCCTCGATGCCTCCGCCGGGCATGCGGATGTCGAGCAGGCAGACGTCCGGGCGCTCGCGCAGCACGGCACTGACGGCACCGGCCGCGTCGGCGACCTCGGCGACCACGTCGAAACCGCCTCGCATGAGCGCCATCCGGGCGCCCAGACGAATCGCCGGGTGATCGTCGGCGATCACGACCGACGGTGCGGCGGCGGCCGGCAGATCGCGGGCGGGCACGAGGCTCATGGCAGGATCGCCTCCACGGTCGTGCCCTCCCCCGGCTGGCTGACCACGATCAGGAGACCGCCGAGCGTCTGCGCGTGGCGCCTCATGCTGGCCAGGCCGAAGCCGCCGGGCCCATTCAGCTCAGGACGGTCCAGGGCGCAGCGATCCAGGTCAAATCCACGGCCGTCGTCCTTGATCGACAGCCGCCACTCGTCGGCGTGCTCGAGCACCACCTCGATGCCGCTGGAATCGGCGTGCTTGACGGCGTTGGTAACAGCCTCCCGGCCGATGTGCACGAGCGTGTCGAGCGTCGGCCCGTCAGGCTGAGCACCATCGCGAACGCCACCGGCATCGAAGCTCAGCGGAATGTGACGGGCGGCGAGCCGGACGCTGTCCTCGACCGACTCCACCACGGGACGGCGGTCCTGGGCGACGAGGCCTTCGACAACTCGGCGCGCACCCGCAAAGGCCCGCTCGGCGGCCACGACGATGGTCTGTATCTGCCCACCCGAAGAGGCCACCGAGTCGGGGGCGTCGGCCAGGGAGCGCGCGGACGCAAGCGCGGACGCAAGGTCTTGCATCACCAGGTCATGGACGTCCGCCGCGATCCGGCGGCGCTCCCGGGCGAGGGCTTCAGTCTCGGCCCGACCTCTGGACGCCCGCTCAAGCCGGTCGGACACGGCCGTCAGCGAGGAGTGTGCCTGTTGCTTGCCGACTGTCGCGATCTCCTGCACTCAACTACCTTCCGTGGTGGCCTGCAAGTGGTCCTCGCCGGTAGCTCCCCGCCGGCTCAGATGTCCCCCCGCTCGCTTCGAAGACGACCGAACCGTTGGCTCCGCCGCGTCGATCCATAGGCCGGACGATCATAGACCACGAAATCGCATTTTGCAAAGATTTTGTGTCCGCAGCCCGGCGAATACGACTTGGCCGAATATGTCAGACCGCGTGTCTCAGCTCGGGCGGCGCGCCCCAGGGACGGGTTCAGGTCGTGCGGATGATCAGGACCGAGCAGGGCGCATGATGGGAGACCTTGTTCGGCACCGAGCCGAGCAGGAAGCGCTTGGCGCCGGTCATGCCCTTGTTGCCGACGACGATCAGATCGGCGTCACGCTCCTCGGCGACGTCAAGGATCGCGTCGGCCGGGTCGCCTTGGCGCGCGTAGACGTCAACCTCGACACCCGCCTCGCGGGCGATCGTCGCGGCCGCCTCGAGCGTCGTGTCGACGTCCTCCCTGGGACTGATCGCCCACTGCATGTCCTCCGGCGCCTCGCGGCGTTCCTCGCGCAGGCGTTGGGCCGGCACCGGCTCGTATGCGCTGACAAGCTCGATCTTCGCCCCCACGGCCTTGGCCAGGTCGACCGCCTGGCGCACCGCCTGGCCGGCCGTATCCGAACCGTCCGTTCCAACGACGATCGACGTGAACATGATCCTCCTCGCGCCGCTGCGATCACAAAGGCCGACTCGGGCAGCCGGCCGCAGGATCATATCCACCCCTACACGATTCCTGGCGCCGCGACGATGAAACGCCTAGTGATCCGTCCGACAGGCGATCGACAGACAGGGCTCATAGGCTGAGGGCGTGGCAAGCTCTCGCTGGACAACGCTCGACGAGCTGGCCAAACGCCGGCTGGAGTGGCGCGCGCTCGTCTCCGCGAGCGAGTTCCCGAGCGCGTTCAACGACCCGGCCTGGGTCCTAGCCTGGTGGCGCCACTACGGCGAGGGCCGGGAGCCGTGGATCCTCGCGCTGGAGGGCGAGGGAGGGGAGCTGCGCGGACTCGTGACGCTCGCGCTCAAGCGGGGGCCGTTCGCGCGCACGCTGACGTTCGCGGCCGACGCCTGGAACGGCGTCGAAGCTCCGCTGTGCGCCCCCGGCAGCGAGGCCGAGCTGGTCGCGTCGCTGCTCCAGATGCTAGCCGACAGGCGTCGGGAGTGGGACGCGTGGCGCATCGGGCGCCTGCCGACGACCTCGGCGCTCGCCGCCAGCCTGCTGCACGGGGACAACGAGCTGAAAGCCGCCGCCCATGACATCCGCCTGCAGCCGTTCCTCGACCTGCCGGCGGACCCTGAGACCTTCGAGTCGCGATTCCCGGGCAAGCGCCGCAACGAATTCAGGCGCCGATGGCGCAAGCTGCTCGACCTCGGCGCCGAGGCACGCCTGGTCTCAGACCCCAAAGACGTCGAGCGTACGATCGCCGCGATCCTGGCCATGCGCCGCGACTGGGCGACCGCCAACGGCCAGAGCCACGACCACCTGGGGGCCCGCTTCGAACGCTTCGTGGGCGATGCCGTCAACGCCTTCGGGCCCGACGGCGCTCGTTTGTGGAGCCTCGAACAGGACGGCCGGATCATCACCGCAAAACTGAACCTGATCGCCGGCTGGCGCGAGCACGGCTACCTGTCCGGCCTGCGCGACGAGCTGCTGTCGCTGAGCCCCGGCCACGCACTCGAACGCCACGTGATCCTGGCGATGATCGCCGAGGGCAGGCGCGAGTTCGACCTCGGTACCGGCCGCGACTCCTACAAGTACCGCTGGGGAGCAACCGACCGGGAGCTGACGCGGATGGCGGTCGTCAGCCCGTCGGCGCGCGGCCGCCTGCTCGGCACTCCCACGGCGATCGACCTGCGCCTGCGCGACTCGGCCGCGGCCGAGGCCATGCGGCGGCGGCGTGGCGTGATCCCGGAGCGCGCGACCCGCGAGCATCCGGCGGTCACCGGATGACTTCTGAAGGCCCGGATTCGCGCGTCCACGTGCTCACGCTGGTGGATCGTCTCAGTACCGCCGGCGGAGCTGAGGCGCTGGCGCTGGACATCGCCACGCGCCTCGACCGGTCTCGCTTTCGCAGCACTCTGTGTGTCAGCCGCTTCGCGGCCGACACGACCCGCGCGGATACCGAACTTGAGCTGCTCGGGCGGGTCCGCGAGGCCCAGGTCGGCTTCCTCGCGCTCGGCCGGCGCCACCGCGCCGACGCCTGGCCGTGGCGCCATCTCGCCCGCTATATCGAGGATCAGCGCGTCGCGGTTCTGCACTCGCATATGTTCGGCTCGAACGTCTGGGGGACGGTCGTCGGGCGGCTCGCGCGCGTGCCGGTCCTCGTCGCCCACGAGCACTCCTGGGCCTTCGAAGGCGAGCCGCTGCGTCGCTTCATCGACCGCGAGGTGATCGCGCGCTTCAGCGACGCGTTCGTCGCGGTCTCGCGCGCCGACCGCCGCGCGATGATCGAGGTCGAGCACATTCCGCGGGAGCGGATCCGCTTCATACCGAATGGGATCGCGCCGCACGCGCCCACCCCCGGCCGCGATCTGAGGGCCGAGCTGGGGCTCGGCCCGGGTCCGCTGCTCGGCGCCATCGGCTCGCTGCGGCCCGAGAAGCGCTACGAGGTCCTGATCGAAGCCGTCGCGCGCCTGCGTGAGCACCATCCGGCGCTGCGCCTGCTCATCGCCGGCGGCGGCGATGAGCGGCCCCGCCTCGAAGCCCTGATCGAGCGGCTTGGCCTGCGTGAGGTCGTCCTGCCGCTGGGACGCCGGGGCGACGTGCCGGACATCCTGGCGGCGCTCGACGTGGCCGTCAGCGCGTCTGAGCGGGAGGGCAGCCCGCTGGCGATCATGGAGTACATGGAGGCCCAGCTGCCGATCGTCGCGACCGAGGTCGGCGGCGTGCCGGACCTGATCGAGGACGGTGTCCACGGCCTGCTGGTGTCGCCGGGCGACCCCGTGGCCATGGCCGACGCGATCGAGCGCCTGCTGAGCGAGCCGGCCTTTGCCAAGAGCCTCGGTTCGCGCGCGCGCGTACGCCGCCGCGAAGAGTTCGACCTCGACGTTATGGTCGGCAACGTCGAAGCGCTCTACGACGAGCTGCTGGCCGCCAAGGCCGGCCGGCGGTAGGGCACCGCGGTGCCGACCTCTCGGCCGATAACCGTTGTGCCAGTCTCTCAGCTGACCGTGGTGCCGGGGGCGACGCCGCCGCCGGTGACGCCCTGGCCCGCGTGGTTGCCGTCCTCGTAGACCGCGATCGAGCGGATCTGGAAGGCCCGTGAGCCAGACGTGAACTGGGCGTCGGGGTTCGAGCCGTTGTCGGAGCGGATTGCGTTGCTGAGGATCAGGAACATCTGGGGCTCGGCGGCCAGGTGGCTGGGAGGCCCGTAGCTGTAGACGTGGACGCCGTCGATGTACTGTTCGATCGTGTCGTTCGACGTGATCACCGTCGTGTAGCGATGGAAGGCGGCCGCCGGGTCGAATCGGCGCCACAGCGACGTCCACGATTCGACGGAATGCAGCGGCTGGGTTTCGTAGATCCAGGCGGAGCCGAGCAGCGCTTCGCCGGCGTTGGGCTGGCTCTCGGTCCATGACTCGAAGAAGTCGACCTCGTCGCTCCAGACTTTGTCGGTCGTCCACCAGCCGACATCGAGACCCTGGAAGTACGGCGGCATTTTGCAGACACATTCGAACGCCCAGGTCTCGCCACCGCCCGGTTTCCACGTGAACGGCTGGTAGCCGGCAACCGGCATCGTGCGGACGGTGCCGCTGACGTAGTTGCGCACCGGATAGGACCCTTCGGCGGGCTCCCGGTTGGGCGCGTAGGTGTCGGTCAGCGCCAGCCCGTTCGAGTTGACGGAGACCTGGCTCGAGTTGTAGGACTCCAGCTCGTTGGTGTTGTCGCCGTTGAAGTCCTTTGCCGGGTTGTCGTTACAGCAGCCGCGATTCGCGAACCAGAAGTTGTCTTGGCCCGGTCCGGTGCCGAGCTGCGCTCCAAAGCCGTCGGCGAACGCCACGTGCCAGCCGCCGGCGGGTGCGCCCGGGCCGGTGGGCGTCGCGTTGACGCGCGCCGCGGCGCTGCTGGGCGAGCCAGATGTTTCTTCTTTGGCCGGAGCTTCTTTGACCGGAGCCGTTTCTTCTTTGACCGGAGCCGACAGGGTCGGACCGCCGCCGGAGGAACCCGAGGTCGAGCCTTCCGAGCCTTTCGACCCGGAACCTTCACCGGAGGGCGCCGTAGGCGCGGGATTCTGAGTCGACCCTTCCTGACCTTCGGAGCTGGAGGACCCCGTCTTTTCGGGCTGGGCCGTTTCGGTCGGCTGCGACCTGTGGCCGCCGGGCGCGTGATGGCTGACTTCGTGCCTGGAGGCCCGGTGCGCGTCCGCGCACCTGGCGACCACGCGACGCTCGTGCTTACGGGACCCGCACGCCGCGCCCGCGGCGCGGGCGGCGTGGACCGGGCGGCCCGAGCGCGACGTCCGCGAGGCGCCGGCGGCGAGGGCGCTCCCCGCGAGGATCGCGAGCAGACCTACGAGGAGGATCAACAGCGAAGCGAGTCGGTGGCGATTTAGAAGCATGTGACCGGCTCGGACGGCGCGCGCCCGGGCTGCAGCCACCGGAGCCCCGCTGGACACTCGTCCTAGTGCCGATCGACCGTGTCAGTAGCGACCCGTCAGCGGCTTTGCGGCTAATCACGCAAGAAGGCGATGAGGCGCTCGGTCTCGAACTCGAGCGTCCGTTCGCGTACGCGCTGAAGCCCCGCAAGGATCAGCTGCCGGCGCAGCGCCGGCTCCTGGGCGATGCGTTGCAGCGCGGTCGCGGCCGCGTCTGCGTCACCCGGCCCGATCAGCAGCGCCGCCTCGCCTACCGCGCGGGCGACTCCGCCGACGTCGGTCGCGACGACCGGCAGGCCGGCGGCGAAGGACTCGAACAGCACCTGGGGCACGCCCTCCGTCCAGGAGACGTGCAGGAACGCGTCGGCGGACCGGTACAGCTCCGGTAGCTCGCCGTCGATCGGGACGTAGCCGCGGATCTCGACAGCGTCCGCTAGGTCGAGCTGCCGCAAGCGATCTTGCATCTCGCCGGCCAGCGGCCCGTCGCCGACGACGGTCAGCCGCCAGCCCCAGTCGGGGTCGCGCCCACGCAGGGCCGCGATCGTCTCGATCAGCAGCAACGGATTCTTCTCGCGGTCGAGCCGCCCGACGCTCAGCAGCTCGCGCACGGGCTGCTGGGCTCCGGCGAGCGCCCGCGCGTCGTCGAGCACCTGATCGGCCGGCACGAGCGAGACCATCAGTTCGAGCAGGCGCGGCGCGTGCGCGTAGCGATCGGCCAGGTCGGGGCCAACGACGACTACCGGCAGCCGGCGGGCCAGACCTTGGAACGCGGCCTCCAGGATGTCGGCCGCGACGTGCATCCAGCGCGAGTCCGGACGCCGGGAGCGCACGTAGCGCGGAAAGTCTTGGCGCAGCCCGAGCACGACACGGCGCCGGCGCGCGCGCGCGAGCAGCGCGAAGCCGATCGCGTGCGCATAAGGCCCGAGCACCCATACGGTGTCCACGCGATCGAGCAGCCGCCAGAAGCGCCAAGCCGAGCCCGCGAACGAGCGCAGCACTTCGAGCGGCTTGGTCAGGCTCTCGTAATAGGGCAGGCCGACGAACTCGATGCCCTGGCCGAGAGGGTAATGCGAGCGGCCGGGTCTCGGGTCCAGACGACCGGCGATTACCAGGCGATCGACGAGCGGCGCCAGGCTCGTCAGGAAGCGCACGAACGCGCGCTCCCCGGACACGCCGTTCGCGTCAGCACGGAACGTGTCGTCTACGAATACCGCCAACCTCATCGCTCGGCGCCGATCAGCCGGGCTCGCCGTGCGAGCTGTCCTTATACGAACTGGGCACGTTCACGCTCGTCGTCCGGTCCACGCCGGGCGCGTGGCCGTCGGGTCCATGCCGGCTGGACACTTGCAGGCTGGGCGCGTCGATCGGCCCACGGTAGGGCGCCGGCTCGGTCGGGTCGCCAAGGACCCGGGCCAGCGCGCGCCAGGGGATCCCCCACCTGGCGCAGCCTTCCAGGAAGCCGACCCCGTGCGAAAGGTGCATCGTCGCGATGGCGGCCGGGACGAGCACCCGGTTGGACCCGCGATCGCTTTCAGACCGCCTTACGGCATCGACGGTCGCCAGGAAGAGCGCACCGACATACGCTCGCAGCCCCATACGAGCCAGGCGGCGCAGGCGCCGGCCCGGCGCGAGCGCGGCGGCGGCGAGGTCGAGAACGAGCAGCGGGGGTAGCACGGCCGAGCGTCGCAGGCTCGCCGGGTGACGCCCGGCCGTCTTGGCGCGATAGGCGCCGTACGCTCGGTATTGCGTCCACAGAGCGGGCAACGAAGTCCTCGGAAAGTAGCTGGCGGCCATCGATGGCAGGCAGACGATCCGCTGCCCTGACTCGTGAAATCGTGAGGCCAGCTCCGAATCCTCGTTGCAGACCCAAGCCTCATCCCAGCCGCCCTTGTTGAGCACGTCCTCGCGCCGCCAGACCCCGCAGAAGACGCCGGTGTCGAGGTCGTACTCCTCGGCCTCCTCATCGGCCCGGACGCCGGTCGCGGTCGCGGTCGCGGACCAGCGCCGCGAGCCTCCCTGGCCGAGACGCGTCCCGAGCGCGGCGGTGATCGCGGCGGCGACATGGCCCCGGGGCGAGGGCACCTGGGGGCCCGCGACCCATGCCACGATCGGCCCGTACGCGCGCGCGCGGACAGCGCCATCGGGAAGAACATCGGAGACCGCGCCAGAGGCCCCATCGGAGGCATCTCCGGGCCCGTACGCGCGCGCGCGGACGCCGCCATCGCGAGCATCATCAGACACCGCGTCGGGGGCCTGGAGGCGCCGAACGCCGTCGCGTAGATAGGTGGGCGGGTAGAGGGCGTGGCCGTCCATACGGGCCACGTATCGGCCGCGGGCCTCTCGAAGACAGACGTTGAGGCCGGAGGCGACCCCGCGGCGAGGGTTGTCGAAGACGCGGATGCGGGGGTCTGAGCGGGCGAGTTCCGAAAGTTGGGCCTTGGTGTCATCGGTCGAGTCGCCGTCGGCGAACAACAACTCGACGGTGCCGTCGAACCGTTGGGCGGTCATCGCGCGGACGACCTCGGCGATCGTGGCGCCCTCGTTGAAAACGGGGACGAGGACGCTGACGTCTACTTCTGTGGAGGGAGGCCCGGGATGCATGAAACGCTCATGGCCGCGGCTGACAACGCCGATAGCTGGCCTAGTATGCGGAGAATGAACGATAGCCCAAGGGGCGGCCGCCAAGCAGACGGCTGGCTGCGCCCGCGCGTCGAGACACGCAACGCGATTCGCTATCTGGACACGATCCGCGAACGTTGGTGGCTGATCGTCGGCATGACCGTGCTCGCCCTGCTGGCGGCGCTGATCTACGTGGAGACCGCTCCCAAGCAGTACAAGGCGGAAGCGACCGTCCTGATTACGCCGGTCTCACCGAACGAATCCTCGAACACGGGCCTCGGCTTGATCACGGAATCGAACGACCCGACGCAGACCGTGTCGACCGCGGCGCGGCTGATCTATACGCCGGCCGTGGCGCAGCTGACAAAAACGCGACTGAAGCTGCCGGGGTCGGCGCAGTCGCTGCTCGGGGACGTCAGCGTCGAACCGATCGCCCAGAGCAGCCTGGTCGCGGTGTCAGCCAAGCGCGGATCGGCGACCGGCGCGGCGCTCGTGGCGAGCACGTTCGCCAAGGAAGCGGTCGAATTCGCGACGACCCAGCTGCACGCGGCGATCGCCGCGCAGCTACCAGGTCTCGAAAAACAGCTCGAAAGCTTGCCGATCGGCGAGCGGAGCGGCCCGGGCACGCTCGGCCAGCGAATCGCGGCGTTGCAGGCGCTGCAGACCAGCCCGAACCCGACGTTGCGAGTCGCGAGCGTGGCCATCCCCCCCGTTTCGGCGGCTTCGCCGAAGAAGAAGCTCGCGCTCGTCGCCGGACTGATCGCGGGGCTGATCGTGGGGCTGGGCGCGGCTTTCGCTTCGCAGGCGCTCGACCCGAGACTCAGGCGCGAGGAGCAGCTGCGCGAACTGTTCAGGCTGCCGATACTGACGCATATCCCGAGGGTCGACAGCCCGCGAGGAGCGGGTCCGCTGGCGCCCCAGCGGCTCTCGCCGGCGGCGACGGAGGCGTACAGGACCTTGCGCGCGACCGTGGCCGCGACCGTCGGCGAGGACCACAAGTCGGTCCTCGTGACGGGCTCCTCAGAGGGTGAGGGGAAGTCGACGACGGCCGTCAACTATGCGATGGCGCTGGCGATGGCCGGCAGGCGCGTGCTCTTGATCGAGGGCGACCTGCGCCGGCCCCGGCTCGCACAGGCCCTCGGCGCCGGACCGATCACGACCGGGGTCGGCGCGGTGCTCGTCAACGAGGTGAGCATGGCCGACGCGGTCATAACCTCGAAGCTCAGCGACAACCTGAGCCTGCTGCTCGTCGAACGCAGCGCGGGCTCGCTCGCCGACAGGCTTTCGTTGCCTTCAGCGCACCGGCTGGTCGAGGAAGCACAGGAGCTGGCCGACTACGTGGTGATCGACTCGCCGCCGTTGACCGACGTGGTCGACACCTTGCCGCTGGCGCAAGAGGTGGACACGGTCTTGATCGTGGCGCGCGTCGGCGTCAGCAGCTTGAAGCGTTTGGTCAGCCTCGGCGAGACATTGGAGCAGGGCGGCATCACGCCGGCCGGCATCGTGGTCGTAGGGCGCGAGCGGTTCTCGAGCAGCTACCACTACGGCGACCAGGCCGTAAGCGAGCAGGTCGCCTGAGGCGTGTCCGCCTGGCAGTGGACCCGTTCGCCGCTGACGCCGCTCGTCGCGGCGAGCGGCTTCCTTGCGCTCGTCGTGGGGACGCTGAGCGGGATCGAACCGAAGCTCGGGCTGATGGCGGCCTTCGGGGCCGTCTTTGCGGTGCTCGTGCTGAACAGCTTGCAGGTCGGCTTTTTGGCGATGGTCTTGTTCGCGTACCTGGAGGTGCTGACGGTCGCGGGCGGCGTGAGCTTGGCAAAGGTGGCCGGCGTCCTGATCGTGGTCGCCTGGCTTGGTGTGATGACCGTGAGGGGCGGCACAGAACGGAACTTCTTTGCGGAGCACGCCGGCCTGACATACCTGTTGCTGGCCTTTCTTGGCTGGAGCGCGATCTCGGTGGCATGGTCACAGAGCAGTTCGGTGGGCCTGGAAAGCGTGATGCGCTACGCGTTGGACGCCGCATTGATCCCGATCGCTTACACCGCGGTAAGGGACCGCCGCGACGCGGTACACGTGTTCGCGGCGATCGCGGTCGGCGCCACGATCGCCGCCGTCTCGGCGATCGTGGCGCCACCGTCCGCGGAATCGGCGGTCGCCGGACGCGCGACCGGCACGGTGGGCGATCCCAACGAATTGGCGGCCGCCCTGATCGTCGGCCTGGCGATCTCGGTGGCCTTCCTCGTGAACAAGCACTTCGCCGTACGGCAGCGCGCGCTCGCGGGGGTGGCGGCTGGACTGTGTTTGGCGGGCATCCTGATCTCGCTCTCCAGGGGAGGGCTGGTCGGGCTGGCCGCGGCGATCGTGATCGCTGTGATCGTCGGAGGGCGCTGGCGCGGGCGCGTGCTTACGCTGGGCGGCACTCTGGCGGTCATCGGCATCGCCTACTTCGCGCTGTTCGCTTCGCTGCCGGCCCAGGAACGCGTGCTGAACGTGACGGGCGGGAACGGCAGCGGTCGTTTGGAACTGTGGACGGTCGGTCTGCGGATGATCGAAGCAAATCCGGTGAACGGCATCGGCACCGGCCAGTTCCAACTGGCGTCCGTCCATTACCTGCTGCGGCCGGGGCTATTCGAAACCGGCGAGTACATCTTGTCGACCCCGAAGGTCGCGCACAACACGTATCTGAACGTGGCCGCGGAGCTTGGCTTGGTCGGCGGCGTTCTGTTCGTGGCGCTGCTGCTCTTCAGCGTCGGCTGCACGCTGATCGCGGTCAAATGCGCGCGCGAAGCGGGCGACGAGCGGATGGAGATACTGCTGAGGGGCTTGGTCGTCGGGGTCGGCGGTTTCCTGGTGACGCTCGTGTTCTTGTCTGAGAACTATTCGAAGCTGTTGTGGATCGTGATCGCGCTGGGGCCGGTGATGCTGGCCGTCATGAAGAAGCGCAGCCGCCGCGATGAGTTCTGACCTGCTCGTCCTCTGCTACCACGCCGTCAGCGAGTCGTGGCCGGCCGACCTGTCCGTGACGCCTGACGCGCTCGATCGTCAGCTGGCGGAGCTGAGCAGGAGGGGATACCGGGGGGTCCGCTTTGGCGAGGCGCTGGACGGCGGGCAGAGCGGCCGCGTGGTGAGCGTGACGTTCGACGACGCTTATAAGTCGGTGCTGGACTTGGCCAAGCCGATCCTCGATCGATACGGCTATGAGGGAACGATCTTCGTTGCGACCGACTGGCCGGACCGACAGCAGCCGATGCGCTGGCCGGGGATCGACCGCTGGCTGGGAACGCCTCACGAAGGGGAGCTGAGCGCGTTGAGCTGGCCCGAGCTGCGAGCGCTGGCGGACGAAGGCTGGGAGATCGGCTCGCATACCTGCTCGCACCCGCACCTGCCTGAGCTGGACGACGAGCGGCTGGCGAAGGAGCTGTCCGACTCGAAGGCGATCGTCGAGCACGAGATCGGGACGCCGTGCGAATCGCTTGCTTACCCGTACGGCGACGCGGATGGGCGGGTGCTGGCGGCGACGAAGGCAGCGGGATACAGATGGGCGTGCACGATCCCGCGGGTGCTGGAGTCGCCGGAGCCGCTGGCCTGGCCGCGAGCGCCGATCTATTACGGCGACGACCTGAAACGCTTCAAAGCGAAGGTCTCTCCGACGCTGCGCGGACTGCGGTCCTCGCGTGCGGGCCTGGCGCTAGACCGCGCGCGCGGGCGGATGGCGGCGCACTAAGCACCGCATTCGAAAAGGTGCCCCAACTACCGCATTGCAGCCGATTTTGGCTTTCCAAGCCAAATCCGCGCCGCCCTGCCGACGCTTCAAGCCGCTTCGGGACCGCGTCCTATTTCAGTCGACTTTCTGTCAACTACCTTCGGTTGCCGCGCGCATCTTCGCAAGCTCGTCAGGATTCAAGGCATCCTCGCGGAGCACAACGAACTGGGCCGCTCGCGCAAACCTTTTCCGACGACCCTGACTCTTGTTGCCACAGACGTCCCCGTGCGACGCGTCGTCGGGTTTCGGCGTGCGGCAAACGGTCTGCTCCTCACCTTCGACGAAACCGACTGTGAGCGACACAAGCGAGTGCCGCGGTTTGCCATCCAGCACTGACTCGGGCTCTCGCTCCTCGTCCCGCAGCACATCATCCAAGTGGACCGACATCTCATGAGCCTTGAAGACCCCGCTACCAGGCCTCAGACACCCGTCATTGTCGTTCCACACGATCTCCGCCGGGTGCACCCGGCGATAGAGGCTCATGTCCTCGGGGACCGGCGCGTCGTCGGGGATCACGAGTCTTGCAGACGCCGCCAGTATTTGACGATCGTCGGTACGGCCTCCGTCAGCGGCAACCCGACCTCGCTGCCATCGCGGTCCACGACGTAGACGCCAGGCTCCTCGTCGGAGAACGCTACCTCGATGTCGACGCCCCCGCGGTGCCACTCAATCTGCACGCCGCCGTCCGCGAGCGGCGTGATCGACGGCGCGGCCATTCCCGGGAAAGCCACCTTTGTTAGGAAAGCGGCTGCGTCGATCGCCATGTCGGCTTTTATTTCGAGCGCTTCGTAACCATTCCAGCCGACGGCGAGCGCCGTGAGGCCACTGATCCGATCCAGCGCCGCGCGGTACCAAGGCGACGCGTCGGGGGCCACGACCTTGTAGACGTCTGGACCTTCGGCGCGGCCTTCCAACGAGCGCTGCTGCGGCGCGAGCGCTTCAATCCGCGCCGATCGGACGGGCTGCGCTTCAGGCGGCGGCGCCAGGGGTGCAAGCGGACTCACTGCCGACCCCAATCTGCGTGCCGCTCGGGCGTCGTGATGTCGCGGAAGGTAGTCACGATTCGCTCTCTCCCCTCATCGAAGAATGCCAGGACACCATCGAGGTCTGAAGACTCGGGTCGGCCGCGCATCGTGAGGATGATCGTGTAGCCGAGCCGGCGAGGTCGCCCAACCGTGGATTGGACCTGTACGAAGAAGCGAGCGTACGGTGTGCCGTTACGCGCCAGTTGGAAGCGTTCCTCAAGCCCACTGTTGAAAGGCTGCGGCAGCCCAGGCAGCTCCTGCGGCACGACACGCCTCACCAGCGTCGACAGGTCCGGGCGCGGATCGCCTTCGGGCTGCATGATCGGGTTGACGTAGGAAATCTCGCACCACGTGGCCTCGACCCCGCCCTCGGCAACGTCGAGGTAGGACATGTATGCGGCCTCGAAGCTGTCCCGGATCGGCCCGTAATGCGGGTAGCGCGCATCCGTCTCCTCTTTGGTCCAGGCGTACGAGAAGTGATCGGGTTGCACCTGCAGCGTCTCCAGCTCGTCCTCGCTGACGAACGCCCAGCGCTGCGACTCGGGGCCGCCGAACAGCTGGAACGCGATCGTCGCCTGCGTCGGGATCTCGAAACTTTCTTCGATCGGCGGCACTGGAGGCTGGGGCACGATTTTTGGGTAGTGCTTCTGAACGGTCGGGAAGAACGCGCTGATCGCTCGGGATGCGTCGAGCGTCGCGCCCTGTAGTTGGACGCCAAGGCGCACCTCCGCAACGGGCGGGCTATCGAAGTCGACGATAAGGTCGTATGGAGATGCCATCAGCACGTGACCCGTTCCATCGAACAACCTTGGGCCTGCAGACTTCTATTCGATAGACCTGAAGGCCCGATCAAGGCGTCACCTGCCATCGCTGGCTGAGTGACGTCATCTGCTCAACATCGGTCGGTATCTCAGGACCCCACACTGCACAGGTCCAGCATACTTTCCGCTCTCCTGGAACAGCGGCACGTGGAAGGCCGCGCCGGTAGGCGCTGCGGTTGCTCTTCGCTTCGGCGTCTGCGGGCTCAGGCGCGACTCGCGCCGAGCCTTTCGGCGTAGATGTCGAGCAGGCGCTCGACCCAATCGTTGAGGTCCAGCTCGGCGACGAGCTTGCTCGCGTCGACCGTCAACGGGCCGTCCCGGCGGGCGTCGAGGATCGAGGCGACGGCCTCGGCCAGCGAGTCCGGGTCGCGCTGGGCGGCGACACAGCCGGGCGTGTCGAGCAGGACGGCATGGCTGGAGATGTCGGAGACGACCGCGGGCGTGCCGGTGCAGAGGGCCTCGAGCACGGCGTAAGGCATGCCCTCGGAAACGCTCGGAGCAACGAAGACGTCGGCGGCCGCATACAGCGCTCTGACGTCGTCGACGGGCTCGATCGTCCGGGCATGATCGTGTAGGCCGAGCAATGCGATCCGAGCGCGTGCGGGCTCACCGCCGCCGACGGTCATCCCCAAAATGCTGGTCCTCGACTTCGACAGGACCTCGACGGCCGCCAGAAACAGATCGCCGCCCTTGCGCGGCCAGTCCCAGCCGAAATGGATGAGCAGCGAACGGTCCGGGGCGACCCCGAGCGCGGCCCGGGCACGCGCGCGCTCGGCATCGTCGGCGGGCGGCAAAAAGCGCTGCAGGTCGATCGCGTTCGGGAAGACGACGACGCGGCCGCGGGGCGCGCCGCGGCGCCTGACGACCTCAGCCGTCTCCTCAGAAACGCACAAGATCCGATCGACCGAGCGCCCGGCGAGGCCGAACTTCAAGACGCCCCTCATGACCTGAGCCGGGCTCGGCTCGGGCGGGTTGTGCATGTGCCAAACCGCGATCGCGTCGTGCCGCGCGCGCGCGGCGGCGACGACCGGCAGGTCGAACGTCGTGAAGTGCGCGTGCAAGACGGTCCCCGTCGAAGGCTCTTCGGCGACGAGGTCCTCGACCCAGGCCGACAGCGCCCGGCGCGACAGCCGCGGGGCCACGCGCGCGGCGACCCCGTCGGCCGCCAGGTCGCCATACCACTGATGGGCGGCGGCGTCGCTCGTGAAGACGGCCTCGAACGACCAGCCCCGCGCGCGCGCGCCTTCGTCGACGGCCCTCAACATCGGCACGAACGAGCCCGGATAGGAGCCGCCGTAAGCGGCCAGGTGCACGATCCTCATGTCCCGGGAACGATCACGGCGAGGGCGGACATCATGGCGACGGGCGGCCGAAGACAGGCAGGCGGGCAAGGAACGAACGCGCTTCATCGACATCCGTCTCGCCCGTCACGAAAAGGACGGCGGCGAAGGCGAAGACCCCGACGATCCCGCCGGCCGGGATCCGCCAGAGCTGCGATGAGGTCGAGTCGCCGAACAGGAACAAGATGCCGGTCAGGACCGAGCCGGCGAGGACCGCCCGCAAGAGCGTGCGCGCGGTCGGGCGCAGGTCGAGCGACAGAGCGCGCTTGCAGATCAACAGGTGCGCGGGCGCGTAGATCGCGTAGGCGACGTCGGTTCCGATGGCGCCGCCGATGATGCCGATGCGGGGCACGAGCACGAGGTCGAGGACCAGGTTGACGATCAGTGTCACGATCGCGACCGGCAGGCGCCGTCTGGCTTCGCCGAGGTAGTTGGCCGCCAGCGAGACGAGTATGCCGAAGCCGATCAAAAAGACGTACGGCGCGAGCGCCCTCAAGACGGCGGCCGATTTGGCGAACTTTTGGCCGAGCGCGACTTCGACGAGCAGCGGCGCCCAACCCAACACGAACGCGGTGATCGCCGACTGCACGATCAACAGCAGCCTCAGCGAAGCCATGAACGCCGGCACGTTCGGCTCGTGATGGGCGCCGCGCGCGAGCCTTGGCGCGACCCCGGTGGCGACCGCGGCGCCGGGATAAGCCAGGAACGCGATCAAACGCAGCGGCGCGCTGAACAGGCCGACCGCGCTGGCGCCGAGGACGCTGCCGATGATCAAGATGTCGATCTGGCTGAACGCCGTGTAGGCGCCGTCGATGATCAACAGGACGCTGGCGTACGTCGCGATCCGTCTGGCGTCCGCGCCGAAGCGGAACCCTTTGGGCAGGACATCGGGCCCGAGCAGCTTGACCAGCAACAGGACCGTCATCGAGCCGCCGACCAGGTATCCGATCGCCTGGCCGAACGCGGCCCCGGTCGCGCCCGCGCCGGCGAGCACGAGCGCGATGCTGGCCGTCGTTTCGACGGCGCTCTCGCTGAAGGCCGTCCGCCATTGCAGGTCGGCGCGGCCCCTGGCCGCGAAGACCTCGCCCATCATCATCATGCTCTGGCCGAGCAAGGCCACCGCGATCCCCCGGATCGGCCAGAGCAGCGCCGGGATCCCGTAAGCCGACGCGATCGGGCCGGCCAGCGCGAACATCAAGATCGCGACGGTCACGCTGGCGATCGCCTTCAGGCGCAGTCCGTCGGCCAGGACGGCGGCGGTGCGCTTGCTGTCGTGGCGGTGCTCGGCCACGAACCGCGACACCGAGTTGGCGATCCCGAAGTCGGCGAACAGCGTGACCAGCCCGACGATCCCGATCGCCAGTGACAGGACCCCGTAGCCCTCGGACCCGAGCTTTCTGGCCAGGAAGATCGTCAGGCCGGCCGTAAACGCCGCGCCCGTGATCTGGGCCAGAAACGAGAAGGCTACGTTTCGTTTGATCGTATGAGGTGGCGGGCCCGCGTCGGGGGCGGTCGCGGTCACGGCTGCCGCGCGGGTGCGCGAGCGGTGCCCTTCTGGGCATACCCGAGCTTCGACCCGGAGACGGCGGTGAGCGGAAGGCCCGTGCCGGTGCCGACGAAGCCCGGAGGGTCTTCTCCAAGCTGCTCGCGCCACCAGGCGGCATCGAAGAACAGCGCGACAAGCGCGAGGCTGCCGGCCTCGTGTACATAGATGCGGCAGCCGTCGGCCAGGTGCGGCCACAGACCTAACAGGCATGGCTTCAGCGAGTCGACCAGATCGACGTCCAAGAAGGCGAGCACGACCTTCCGGTTCAGGTTGGGCAGAGTGTCCTGGAAGAATCCAGGGACCAGGTCGCATACCTCGAGGTCTCCCCGACGCGCGATGTTGGCCTTGACGATGTCGATCGACGCGGCGAACCTGCCCTCGTAGTAGTCGTCGGTCGTGCCGGAGTGCAGATAGACGTGGGTGCGATCGTGCTCGTCCGGCTCGGGGAGCCCTTCGAAGGAGTCGCAGATCACGAGTCGGCGCCCGGCGAGCCGGCAGGCAAGCGAGATGTTCACCGAGCTACCGCCCATGTAGCAGCCGCACTCCACGACGTCGCCTTCGACCTCGGGCGGGACCGCGAAGATCGCGCGGGCGAGCTCCATGTGCTCCTTGATCGAGCTGAGCGTCTCGAGTCCGCGGACGTTGCGCGCGAACCTGTATACGAGCCGCAGCTTGGCCTTTAGCCCGATGCCGTACTGACGACCGATCTCGGGATCGCCAAGGAAGATCAGCAGGGTCGGTAGGCCTCCCAGCAGACTCACCGCCCGGTTGGCCGCTGCGCGCAGACGTTTCATTCAGTGCCTCGCAGGCTCAGCATACGGTCGCGGGCGGACTTCAGGGCGGGACGGACGCGCTTGCGATAGACGTAGCCGCCGATCGCCTCTTTGCGGTAGGCCCAGACACGCAAGCGCGGGCGCTGGGCGGAGGTCCAGCGCGTCTTGTAGGTATCGGGTTGGCCGAGGAAGTCATAGGCCGAAAGGTTCTCTTCGATCGAAGACCGCAACACGTCGGCGCGCAGCACCAGGCCGGGCGAGAACTGGGAGTAGGTTTCATCGAAGCCTGTCTTCATGAAGACTCCGGTGCCGGCGAAGGCGCAGCCGTAATCGGCCGCGATCGCGACGCCGTCCAGTTCGAGCAGATACAGGCGCAGCCAGCCTTGCTCGGCGGCGCCGGCGGCGAACTCGCGGTAGAGGCGTTCGATCGACGGCTGGCTGGCGATCGCGGTACCGTCGCGGCCCTTCCAGCCGGAGGACTCGAGCTTCAGGAAGGTGTCGAGGTCGCACTCCAAGGTGGCGGGCTCGCCGGCGACCCTGAATGTGAGCTGGCCCTCGCGTTCGAGCATGCGCCGGCGGCGGCCGATCTGGGAACGCAGCGAGCCGCTGACGTTCTGCATCAGCTCCTCCCAGGTGCCAGGCAGAGCCAGCCAAGGGGAGCACGGCTCCTCGACCGTCAACATCCGGTAGCCGGCGCGCTCAAGCTCAGCCGTAACCGCGAGCGCACTCGGGCCGCCGGCGATCATGCCCGCGAGCGCGACGCGGCTCGGCCCTTTTTCGAGCAGCCAGGCGCACAACTCGGCGCGGGCATCGTCGTCGCGGGCGAGGATCTCCCAGTCGTGGCCGTGCTCGTTCGTCGTGGAAGCCAGCCTCCGAAAGCCGGCGTGCGGCCGGCGGCAGGCGCCCGCGCGGATCGAACCGTCGGCGTCACGCAAGACCGTCCACTCACAACGGCCACCCTCGAACGCTTGACACCAGGCCTCCAGCCACTCGGCGGCCATGAACGGCGTGCCGGCGTCCAACGCCAGCCGGTTCCAGTCATCGGCCAACGGCCCGAGCGCGGTCAGGGTCTCGATCGTCGTCCGCCGCTGCCGGCGCCGGCCTCGCTGCTCCTGCTCCCGCGACTGCTGCTGGCTGCCCGCCATCGGACCGCCTCAGCGGGCCAGCTTCTTGGCCAGGCGGCGGGCGGCGAAGTCGGCGCCGTAGACGAAGCGCATGACCGGGCCGAAGCTGAAGCCGGCCAGATAACCGGCGAAGTAGAGGCCTGGCACGGAACTCTGGAAGCTTGAGTCCAACAGCGGCGTGCCCGGCAGCTGCGGGCAGGTCGCGATCGTGTGGCTTATGTGGGGGTCGATGAACCTGAGCCGGCCGACGTCGGGCCGGTAGCCGGTGCCGGCGATGACCTTCGCGACCGACATCTCTTGCTCATCGCCGTCGGCCCCGGCGAGCCTCAGCCGCACGCCACCGGCCCCGGCTCCCGACCCGGCCTGGGCATCCGCGCCGGTCGCTGCCTCTACTCCTGGTTGGCCGGCAGCCCCGACTCTGACCCCGGCTCCGACCCCAGCCCCTACCTCGGCCGCGACGATCTGGTGGCCGAGCATGATCGGGAACTGGTCTTCGATGCGGGAACGCAACCACCAGGCGCCGGCCGGGCCGAGCACCTTGTAGGCGCGCTTGAGCTTCTGGCGATCCGGAGCGCGATGGAACGCGAGTGGGTGGTTCGCGTAGACCCACAGTCCGCGCGTGTCGCCGAGACCGGAGACCGGGTGCCGCCAGCGTTCGCGTAGCGAGCGTTTGGTCGTGACGGGCTTCGAGTTCCAGGCAAGCCGGCCGGCCCTGACGATCGCGTGCACGTGGGCGCCGTGCTCGTGCAGCAGGGCCGCTGCCTCCAGCGCCGACTGGCCGGCGCCGAGGACCGCTACCTGCTGGCCGGCGTAAAGCGAAGGCTGGCTGCAGTCGTATGTATGTGTCAGCAGATCCGGCGGCAGGCCGGACAAGGCGGGCGGCACGTAGGCGACCGAACTCATGCCGCTGGCGACGACGACGCTGGCGGCGCGCAGCGTGTCGCCGGAACCGAGCCGTATCTGAAAGCCGGCGGGGATGCGACCGACCGAGACGACCGCTTCGCGGCGCAGGCCGGGCACGGCCTGATCCTGGAACCAGAGCCCGTAGCGAACGAACGTGTCGAGCGGGATCGGGGCCGCGACCCGGGCGTATCGATAGTCGTGCTCGTGCTCGTTGCAGTAGCGCTCGAGCGTGTAGCGGCCGTTTGGGTCTGAGATGTTCGACGCGAAGCCCTCCGACTTCAGGTACATGCCGGCCGGCATGTGCTTGCTCCAGAGCTGCATCGGCTCGCCGAAGACTTCGTGGCTGACTCCCGTGGCGCGCAGGTGCGCGGCGACCGAGAGGCCGTAAGGACCGGCGCCGATGACGACCGCTTCGGTATCCAAGCCGGCCGAGCTAGCCATGGGCCGAACCCCCAGAGGACGCGAGCTTGCGCGCGCGGCGGAAGGCCCCGCCGACGGCGACGGTGAGCGGCCGTGGATCGCTGAAGTCGACGTAGTCGTAACCGCTGGGCAAGGCGAAGCTGGCGGCGAACATGGCGAACGCGCGGGCGGAGGAGGGCACGTCGGGGCCAGGGCCCTGATGGAGCACGCTGCGCAGCCACGAGAGGTCGCCGCCGAGCCAGCGCATGCGCAGGCCGGTGCGGTAGCCGGCCACCTCGGAGAGCGGCTGGGCGCTGGCCCAATCGTGCAAAAGCTTGGGGAACGGGACGCCGGCCCGGATCGCGATCTCGACGGAGGCCGACAGGCGCGGATTGATCTCCATGAGCGCGGCATTGCCGGCGGCGTCGCGGCGGAACTCGACCTCCGAGTAGCCGTCGAGGCCAAGCTCGGCGACGAGCCGCTCGGCCGCGAGCGCGATGTCCTCGGGCAGGGGGATGCTCTGCCGAAGGACCGAGCCGCCGCCGAGGGGCGGCGACGTGCGGTCGGCGCGCTGGGCGAAGCGCGCCCAGGTGCGCCCGTGGGCGCGAAAGAAGGAGAGCGCTAGGCGATCGCCGGGCAGCCACTCCTGGAGCACGACCTCGACCCCGGCGCCGAGGATGGAGTCGATCGAACGCTTGGCCTGATCACGGGTGACGGCGACGGCGGAGATCAGGCGCTGGCCGCCGCCGGACTCCTGGGCCCAGGAGCGCGTCGGCTTGACGACCGCCGGCAGGCCGACCTCGGCGATCGCGGACTCAGCCTGAGCGGGGTCGGTAACGAAGGCGCCCCGGGGAGCGCGCAGGCCGACGGTTTCGGCGAAGGCGAGCGTCTTGGTCTTGTCGATCGCGACCGACAGCGCCGGCTCGGGGGCGAGCGTCAGGCCGACGGCGCGCTCGACCTCGGCGCGTCGCGCGCGGACGGCCTCGATCGAGCCGTCGTGGGCGAGGATCAGGGAACTGGGTGCGTGGTCGGCGCAGAACTGAAGGAGCGCGTCGACGTAAGCGTCCTGATCGGCGACGAAATCGGGGACGACCGTAGGCTCCGCGCACCACTTCGAGGCCAGGCCTGGGGCATGGCGATCGCCGTCGATCGAGCCGACGCTCACGTCGGCCTTCCCGAGCGCCCGGATCGCCACGAGCGCCTGCCGTTGGGACGCGTCGGCGACGAGCGCCTGGATCGGTGCGAGGCGCGGTCGCAGGGAGCCCATCTTCGCAGTCTATGTCGCGCCCAGGCGCCGGTTTTCACCGGCCCTGACCTCTTGTGCCGAGAGTGCCGATAATCGAGGTGTGATCGATTTGCATTGCCATGTCCTGCACGGCATCGACGACGGCCCGGCCGCACTTGAGGGCTCGTTGGCGATTGCACGCGCGGCTGCGGCGGCCGGCACGCGCACGCTGGTCGCGACGCCGCACGTAAGCTGGCGCTACCAGAACCGAGCCGAGCAAATCGCCGAGCTGGTGCGGGAGCTGAACGGGGTGCTGGCTGGCGAGGGCATCGCGCTGGACGTGAGGACGGGAGCGGAGATCGCGATGACCAGGCTGCCAGAGGTCGCGCCGGATGAGCTTGCGCAGCTCGGCTACGGCGGGGGCAGGTGGCTGCTGATCGAGCCGCCGTTCGCGGCCGTGGCCAGCGGTCTGGACCTGATCGTGGCCGACCTGAAACGCCGCGGCCATCGCGTCGTACTGGCGCACCCGGAGCGCTGCGATGCCTTGCGCCGCGATCCGGAGCTGCTCGGCTCGCTCGTCAGGAGCGGGGTCCTCACATCGATCACCGCCGGCTCGCTGACCGGCGCGTTCGGCGAGATGGTCCGTCGCTTCGCGCTGGATCTCGCGCGCGAAGGCATGGTCCACAACGTCGCATCCGACGCCCACGACCCGGTCGACAGGCCGCCGATCATCGCCAGCGCTATCGAACAGGCCGGTCTCGGCCCGCTGGCGAAATGGCTGACCGAGGAGGTCCCGACCGCGATTCTGGCTGACGAGGACCGAACTCCGCGACGCCCGGCGCTCGCCCTGCCGGGGCTGGCAAGGCCGCACGAGAGCTGGTGGCGGCGCGTAGCGCGGGGACGGGCTACGCGAGCTTCGTGATCGCGATGACCATGCCGATCACGACGAACACGACGATCGCGATCTGGGTCCAGATCCAGGTCGGCGACATCTCGAGCAGAGCCTACTGAGCCCGGAACGTGAGCACCCGTGAATGGGATCTTGCCGGCGCCGGGGACCCGGTCGGCGACTATGTTGTCTGACATGGATGTCTCTGCTCCCGCCAGAGGCGCCCGCGCGCGTGCGGCGGTCGCCACACTCATCCTCGGGCTGGTCCTGCTGGCGCTGACCGGCGCCGGCCGGTCGCTGGCCGCAACCGGCCGCGGTGGGGCCGGGCCGGCCGGGCACGGCTCCCAAACAGCGCCGCTGGGCGGCGTGAACATCGGCGCCGTTGGGGCGATGCCGGTGAGCGTGGCCGACCGCGAAGTGCAGCGCGCGCGCGCGCTGCACGCCAAGGTCATCAGGGTCGGGATCCCGTGGTCGATGCTGGAACCGAAAGGGAAAGGCCAGCTCGAACCACAGGCCCTTGCCTTCACCGACCGCCTGATGGCCGACGCGGGAGCGGATGGCATCAAGGTGATCGCGCTGGTCGACAGCACGCCCTGCTGGGCCTCCTCGGCGCCGGCCTCGATCCTGCGCAAATGCCAGGCCGGGCGCTTTGGCAAGGCGAACGCCTGGTCGCCGGCCGAACCGAGCAGCTACGCCGCGTTCGTGGCCCTCCTGGCCAAGCGCTACGGCCCGGATCTGGCAGCCATCGAAATCTGGAACGAGCCGGATCAGGCGAACGAAGACTACTTCGCCGGCCCGAACAAGGCCCAGCGTTACGCGGCGCTGCTGCGGGCTGCATACCCGGCAATCAAGCAGGCATACCCGAGCGTGCCGGTCCTGGCGGGCTCACTTGTCGGCTATGACGGCGTCTTTTTGAAAGCGTTGTATGGGGCCGGGATCAAGGGCTACTACGACGGCTTGGCCGTGCACTTCTACACGCTCACGCTCGCCTCGCTGCGCCAGTTCAGGGGAGCCCAGCTGGCGAGCGGCGATCAGTCGCCGCTGTGGCTTGACGAGTTCGGCTGGAGCAGCTGCTGGCCGAAGTACAAGGTCCAGCAGGAACAGGCCTGCGTGACCCCGCAAGCCCAGGCCCAGAACATCACCAACCTGTATAGGTCGCTCGCGCGCACACCGTACATCGCGGCGGACGTCATCTATGAGCTGCAGGGCTCCAAGCAGGAAAACTTCGGCATGCTCAGCGAAAAGGGCGCCCGCAAGCCGGCCTTCACCGCGCTCGCCGGCGCGCTTGCCTCCCCGTTCGGCGCTCCGAGCCCGGTCACGCTGAACCTGAGTCGCAGCGGCAACCACGTCGTCGCCAAGGGCTCCGGTCCAGTCGGCGACACGATGCGACTCGAAGCCTTCCAGGGCGCCACGCTGCGCTTCAAGGCGCTGTTCACGTTGAACCGCTTCAACCAGTACTCGTTGGCGCTGCCTGGGGTGCTCGGAACGAGCGGTCTGACGGTGCGCGTCTACCAGACCTGGACGGGGCCTGGCAAGGACGCGCAGAAGAGCGTTTGAGATGCGGACGGTCGACGAGACGCACAGCCAAGACAGATGAGATCAGGCTGCGGAAAGCCGCTACTTCGCATCGTCCCCGGATCCCTCTGGGAATGAGTCCACCCAGCCGACGATCGCCTGGATCAGACGAGGCGAACTCTCCAACTGCAGCTTGACCGCTTCGCGGAGACTCGAAAGGCTTAGTTCGACATAGACGTGCTGGCTTGCGTTGCGAACGTCGCGCTGTATCCGAAGCGCCTCCGCGGCTCCCGCCGAGAGGATCTTCAGCTGGCTCAACGTCTCTACGGGAGAGACCTTCTCGTCAACGCTTACCGCATCAAGCCGCTTACCCAGCTTGACGCTGAGCGTGATCAGATCCATGAGCAGCATGTAGGTCTTCTCGAAGCCGGACAGGACGCCATCGGCCCGGTTGCGCTCAAGCGGGTCGACTGAATCCCACGCCGCAACGAACGTCGGCTCGTCGAGGTTAGGTGGGAACTGGGCAACGGCCGACTCGAGCTGCTCGAAGCGGAGGCGCAAAGCCACGAGGGTCTCGTCATAGCTTTCGCGCAACTGTTGGGCGCTTCTGCGCGGCCGGTCAGGCGTCACCGCGAGACCGCGGCTTTCTGTGCAAACGAGGCAGCAGCTTCACGCGCGCGTCGGGCCTTGAGCCGCCGGTCTCGACTGACCTGCCGACGGATGCGTCCGCTCTGCGCGACGAGCTTGGGCCAAGCCTCTTCGCGGTCGACCAGGACGCGTCCGTCGCGCAGTATCTCGATCATCAGCGACGAGCGCCTGAGAGCGGCCTCGAGCGCTACCGTCTCCACAGGCAGCCCCGTGCGAGCGCGCAGACGTTCCGTAAGCGCCACTCGCTGCCCAACGCCGGGCTGGCGCAGCGCGACCAGCACGTCTACGTCGGAGTCAGCGTCCTCGCTGCCACGCGCGAAGGAGCCGAAGACGACGGCCAGCGAGACGTTCGGCTCGGTGCGCAGCGCGCTCTGCAGCAGGCTGAGCGTCGACCAGTGGCCACGGAGGTAGACGCGCTCCGCAACCGGCAGCTCGAGTCGGTGTGGACTCGCCCGCGTGCCTCGCACCAGGCCACGCGCCAAAGCTCGTCTCACGGTCCGCTCGCTGGCGCCCAAGTCCTCGGCCAGCTGCTCGAGCATCACGCTCATATGTCCAGTTTAGCCTAGTTATGTGTCCAAAATAAGTCCGAGAAGCAAGCGCAAATAAGTGGCCCTGAGGGCGCCCAGCGCGGCACCAGCCGGCGCCCACCTTTGGGCGCCCGCGACCGGCCCGAGCCCTACTCGGCCTTGCGGAACACAGCGACGATCGTCAGGAGCAGAATCTTGAGGTCCAGGCCGAGCGACCAGTGGGCGATGTAGTAGTTGTCCCACTCGACCCGCTCGGCCAGGGAGGTCTGGCCGCGCAGGCCGTGGACTTGGGCCCAGCCGGTGATCCCGGACTTGACGCGGTGGCGGTCGCCGTAGCGGACGATGTCCTGCTCGAACAGCTCGACGAACTCGGGGCGCTCGGGACGAGGGCCGATGACGGACATCTCGCCGAGCAGCACGTTGAAGAGTTGGGGCAGCTCGTCGATCGAGGTGCGTCTCAGGACACGCCCGACAAGGGTGCGCCGGTCCTCTCCCTCGACTCCTCCGGGGGCGGTGTCGCCGCCGAGTAGAAAGTCGATCGCTGTGTCGTCGTCGGGGCTCAAGCCCTGGCTGTCCGGGGAGGCGGGACGCATCGAGCGGAACTTGTAGAGGTCGAAGACGCGGTCGTCGCGGCCGACGCGGCGCTGGCGATAGAAGATCGGACCGGGCGAGCTGATGCGCACCGCGATCGCGGCAAGGAGCAGGACGGGCGAGAGCAGGATGAGCAGGGTCAAGGCGAAGACCCGGTCGAAGGCATGCTTGAACGCGAACTGCCAGCCCTTGGGATCGACGGCCGAGAACGTCAAGAGCGGTGTGCCGCCGACCGTGTCATACCAGGCACGCTGGTTCATGGTGTCGAACATCCGGGGCACGACCGATACGTCGACGCCGAGTTCCTGGCAGCGCTGGATGAGGCGGCTGACCTGGGCATCGGCGACCGACGAGAAGGCGACGATCAGTTTGTGGACGCCGGTGTGCGCGACGATCTCCTCGAGGTCCTCGATGGTTCCCAGGACCGGCACGTCGCGTCCGCCGACCTCGGCCACCGAGCGGGGCTCATCGTCGACGAAGCCGACCGGGACCAGGCCGTACTCGGCGTGCTGCTCGAGGCGGCGGGCGACCTGGGAGCCGACGAGACCGGCGCCGACGATCAAGACGGGCTTGCCGACCAGGCGGCGAGAGCGCGCCCAGTTCTGGGCGCCCGCCAGCGCGATGCGCCCGGCGCCGACCGTGAGCAGCGCGAACAGCCAAGCACGGACCTCGTCGGAGGGGCTCGGCGTCTGGCCGTTGGCGAACAGGCCGATCGTGGCCACGGTCATCACGGCGATCGACACGGCGCTGAGCGCCGACGGGATGCCGTCGAGCACGAGGGTCCTCAGCCGCCTGCGATAGAGACCGCGCAGATAGAGCAGCAGCATCACGAGCGGCGGCAGCGCCAACAGCGGCGCCTGGACCGCCGACACATGCAGGACCTCATCAAGTCCGCCGAGCGAGAGCGTGACGGCGAAGCACAGCAGCACGAAGTCGAGGACCGGGCGCAGCACGCTCCAGCCGGGGCCTTCCAAAGCCCACTGCAAACGCCCTTCGAACCTGCCGCCGAGGGCGGACTTCGGTCCCGGCGCGCCGCGAACGAGCTGACCCGAGAGGGGCAGTGTGGTCGATGTCTGCTGAGAGATGCGCGGTTGATCCATGACTTTGGGCGTCTGTTCGGGGTTTGCGGGCCTCTAAGGACTACTCGGGTCCAGCAACCCATCCCTTTAGCGATCGATGCTCTGCGGGCCCTTTTCCGGCCGCCAACCGCCTGGTCAGGATCCCGGCGAGCGCCACGACGACCAGCGCGAGCAGCACGTACGGCCATACCTCCGCGCCGGACCCGGCGCCGGCGAGATAAGCCCGTTCGGCCGACACCTTCGGATACGCGATCGCGGTGGCGCCGGACACCCCAGCGAAAGGATGCGATCGAGAGCCGGTTTGGCCAGCACCGCTGCCGCCGCCCTTGCCGGCACCGCCACCGGCCTGGCCCCCGCCACCGCCGGCCCCGCCCGCACCCGACCCAGAGCCGGGCCGCGACCGTTCTCCGGTGGGCGATGATCCCCGTGAGGATGCCGTCCCGAGACCGAGCGATTCGCCGCCAGACGCCGCGCCCGAGCCGCCACCCGAGCCGCCACCGCCGCCGACCACGCTGGAGCCGAGCAGCTGCTGGCTGCCCTGGCCGGGACCTCCGTAACCGCTCAAGAGCGATCCCGCGGCCGCGAGCGCCGGCAACGCGAGAGCCGCGACGACGACGACAGCCAAGACGGCGCCGCTGCGGGGGCCGACCGCATGGTCGGATCTAAGCGTACGGCCGGTTCTCGGGCGTCCTTGCACTGTGCTTCCTTGTTGATCGCGCTCACACAAGCTGGTCACCGACTCGACTCCATAGACCTAGGACCATACGACCCTCGTTCCCAACGGTCACGCTCCGATGTGGGTATACCCATCGAAGGGACAGGCCGAGCGGGCGTTCCGAGACCAACGCTAGCGAGACGCGGGGGCATCTCCGGAGAAGAAAGCCGCAGAGCCGTTGCGCGGTCCTCCACAAGGTTCACGTCAGCTGCTGAGCTTTGCGCAGGATCGAGCGGTTCAGCGTCCTTACGTCGATGCGTTCGTTGCGCCTGACGACGGCCAGGGCCGCGCGCGTCAGCGGGTCGCGTGGATTCAATTTGACGGCACGATTCAGCAAGATGAGCGCCGCGGCCCGGCGGCCCTGGTATGAGGCGATCGCGCCTCGCTCGAGCGTGGCATAGGCATCGCCGGGGGTTCGTTCGAGCGCGAGCGCGAACTCGTGGTCGGCGCGGGCGAGGTCGTTGTAGCGCAGGGCGATCGAGCCGGCCACCACGTACGGTTCGTCGCTGAGCGGGTTCAAGTTGGCCGCGTCGTTCAGGCGGGCGTACGCCGTGGCGGGAGCTTTCGGCCAGATGCGGGCCGCGCTCTCGACCCGCAGCTGGCTGAGCCAGGGTGCCAGGAACGTGGCCGCCGCCACCACCGCCAGCACAGACCCGCCGACGATGACTCCGAGGCGGCGTACGCGCGCGCGCGTAGCCACCCCCGGCGAAAGATGTCGCGCCTCGGGACCAGCGGGCACTCCCCCGGCGGGAGCCGGCACGCCCGCGCGGCGGACACTGGCGCGGGGGACGAGCGCGCATGAGAGGCCGAGCAAAGCGAAGGCGGGCGCGCCGAGGCCGGCGAACTCGTAGAACCAGTCGAACGAGCCGTGGACGAACCAGTAGGCGAAGCCGGAAAGCGCCGCCGCCGCGACCGCCCGGCCCAAGGGATCGGCCCGCCGCAGGGCTTGCCAGCCGGCGAGCAGCGAAGCGCCAAGGCCGACACAGGCCAGCAGCCCGCCGAGCAGGCCGGTCTCGGAGAGCGCGCGCAGCTCGATCGAGTGGGGATAACGAGGGGTCTCTCCGGAGCGGCCGCGGGCGAGGTACTGCTGTCCGAAGTTGTCGGCGCCGATCCCGACAACGGGATGGGCGAGGAATTCGTCGAGCGCGACCCGGTAGAAGTCGTAACGGTTGCTGCCGAGGCCGCTGGTCAGGCGGTTGCCGGTGCCGTTGGCGGCGTAGCCGGAGCCGCTCTTGAAGGTGCCCCAGGCGTGGCGGGCGCGGTTGACCGGATTGCCGACCGCCACCAGACTGGCGGCGAGGACAACGAGCAGGGCCGCGATCGCGACGCCGCCGAGCAGCCTGCGCGCGCGCGCAGCCGACGCCTGAGAAAGCTGGGTCCTGTGCTCGGTCGCGGCGCCGGCGGCCACGACGAGCCCGACCGCAACCGAAGCGATCAGGGTGGCAGCGACCGCGCTGTGAACGGCGGCGGCGGCGGATTGATTGTGTTCGATCCGTTCGCCGACGCGGAGCACCGAGGGCGCGGCGGCGGCGATGCCGGCCGCGATCGGCACGAGCAGGGCGAACGTGCGCAGGCGCGAAGGCAGGAGGGCGAAGACGAGGACGAGCATGATCGGTGTCGCGTAGAGGGCGCCGCGACTGACGCTGAGCAGCGAGACCTCCGCCAACAGGACGGCGCTACCGGCGAAGAGCCCGCGCAGAGCCCACGGCAGGCGCGGCTCGCGGGCGAGCAGGAACGCCGGCCAGAACGCAATCAGCCATTGGGCGGCGTTCGCGTTGGCATAGCCGGACGGGTAGGTGAGGCGTCCGCCCGGCAGGAGGATTTCAAGCCGTGCGAGGCTGCCGGCGGCGTGGTTGACGTGCAGGATCGCGAACAGCGCCAAGCAAGTTGTCGCGAGGACGAAGACGGTGAGCAGCAGCGCGGCGGAGCGCCCGTGCTGGGGCCAGAGCGCGAACAGCGCGAATACGAGGAGGTAGAGGAGCGTGCGATTGGCGCCTTCCCAGGCATCGGCCGGCACGCCGGCCCACAGGATCGAGCAGAAGCTGAGCGCGGTGTAGGCCGCGAAGCACCCAAGGGCGACCTTGACCGGCGTTGGCAGCTCGGCGAGGGGCAGCCCGACAAAGCAGATCGCGACCAAGACCAGAGCGAGCACGATCAGAGCACCCGGCGCCCAATGGGTCAGCGGGTAGCCAGCCTGGCTCGAGAGCCAAATGACGAACAGGGCGATCGCCGCGAGCGCGGGCACGGTGGCGGGCGCCTCGCGGAGGCTTTCGAAGAGCGAGCCAGGCGCCGTGACGGCCGGTCTGGGGGCGACTGGCGTGGATGACATCTGACGGCGAGGCTAGCGCGACGGGCAGACTCCAAGTCAGCCGAGAGGCGACCACGAGACCTGCGAAGATTGGGTCCGAGACAGAGGCTTGGGTGGAAAGCGCCCGCGTCGAGATCGCCAAAGCGCATGTCTGAGATCACCGTCACCGAAACCTCGCCGCACGGCGACCGGCGCTGGGCGAAAGGCGCCGGGCGGCGCGGGCTGCGGGCGCTGGCGATCGCGATGATCGCCGTTGGCGCGCTGGCGCTGGCGGACGCGACCGCGACGCTCCTGTGGCAGGAGCCGATCTCGGCGCTGTATGCGTCGATCGAGCAGGAACATTTGGAAGGGGCGCTGAGCAAGGTCGAACGGGCCGCGCCGACACCACTGGAGCAGCGACATTTGGCGAGCCTGCCGAGCGAGCGCCGCAGGGTGGCGTACCTGGCCGGCGAGCTGCAGAGGCATACCGCTGAGGGCAGCCCGGTCGGCAAGATCGTGATCCCGAAGGTGAACGCGAATTATGTGGTCGTCAAGGGCACGGGCACCTCGGAACTGGAGAGCGGCCCGGGCGTGTATCCGGAAACCGACTTCCCGGGCATACCGGGCACGATTGCGATCGCCGGCCACAGGACGACATGGCTGGCGCCGTTCAGGCACATCGACGCGCTGAGGCCGGGGAACCACATTTTGCTGGACATGCCGTATGCGCGATTCACGTATACGGTCATCGGCAAGCGGGTGGTCTGGCCGTCGGACGTGAGGGCGGCCGTCGCGGAGGTCGGCTACTCGAGGCTCGTGCTGTCGGCCTGTACGCCGCTGTTCAGCGCCGCCAAACGCTTGCTGGTGTACGCGAAGCTGACCAGGACCGTACCCGTGGGCCCCGCGTTGTGGGTACCGGGCGGCGGCGTGATCCGGCCGATCGAAGAGCATGCTGCCGGCGCCCTCCCCAAGCGCCCTGCGGCACGCCAGTTCGAAGGGCTTGCGCAGGCGCTGTGAAGGTCTCTGAGGCGGGCGGGCTGGTCAAGTTCTATGACGAGGCTTACACGCAGGCGGATCCTGGCAGGGCGGAGCTGTATGCGCGGTGGCGCGGGCTGGGGGCGGTCGGCAAGGCCGACCATGTGATCGAGCTGTGCGCGCAGGCCGGCCTGCGGCCGCGGAGCACGCTGGAGATCGGCTGCGGCGACGGGGCTCTGCTGTGCGAGCTTGAGGCGCGCGGCTTCGGCGGGCGCCTGGCGGGCGTGGAGATCACGAAGGCGGCGGTGGAGATCGCGCGTGCTAGGCCGCAGATCGAGTCTGTCGAACTCTACGACGGCGAGTGCCTGCGGGCGGGCGACGGAGAGTACGAGCTGGGCATCTTGGAGCACGTGCTCGAGCATGTCGTCGACCCGGCAGCGCTCTTGGCGGAGGCCGCGAGAGCGTGTAAGGCAGTGGTGGTGGAGGTGCCGCTCGAGGCGAACGTCTCAGCGCGGCGGGCAATCAAGCGCGAGCACGCCGAAGAGGTCGGCCACCTGCAGCGCCTGGATAGGGACGGCGCCAGGGCGATCGTCGCGGACGCGGGCCTGCGGGTCGCGGGCGAGCTGGAGGACGCGCTGCCGAGGAGCGTGCATACGTTCTTCGCAACGACGAAGCGCGCGCGCGCGAAGGGCACCGCGAAGTGGATGGCACGCTCAACCGCGCACCGTCTCAGTCCGGGCCTTGCGAGGCGCCTGTTTACGGTCCATTACGCGTACCTGTGCCTGCCAGGCCCCGACTGATCGCCGGGCCACGACCAACGAATATCTGGCGCTAAGCGCCCGCGGGCCGCGTAGCCGCGGCGAACAGCAAAGACAGGACGCGGCCCATCAGATCGTCGGGCACGGCATCGGGGTCGGTCAGCTTCTGGCGGGCGATGCCGTCCGCGAGAGCGTCGATCGCAAGGGCGAGCTGCTCGGCGGGAAGGGCCAGCTCGAGGTCGAACTCGCGGACGCCGTCCGCGATGAGGCGGGTCAGGAGCTGGCGCATCTGGGCGAAACGGGCGGCGACCTTGGGGCGTACGCTCGGGTCGCGGACGCCGTAGGCCCAGAACTCCATGAAGAGGAGCAGAAGCTCGGGCTCGCGCTCGATCATGGTCATCCATTGGCGTGCCCCGCCGGTCGCGCGGGCGGTGACCGAGTCGCGGTCGGCTACGGCGGCCGATATCTCGCGGGCGTGGGCGTCGATCTCGCGCTCCATGAGAGCCAGGAAGAGATCCTCCTTGCCCTCGAAGTTCGAGTACAGGGCCCCGGTCGAGAAGCCGGCCTCGGAGGCGATCAAGTCGACCGACGAGCCGTGATAACCGCCGCGCGCGAACACGGCCCGGGCGGCGTCGAGCAGGCGTTCGCGGGTGGCGGCCTTGCGCTGCTCGCGGGTCAGCCTCGCCCCTGGCCGCTCTTCGACGGCGGGCGTCGACGTCGGCATCCCGTCGGTCGACTCGGCGGCGATCGCGGGCGACTCCATGAGCCACATCTTAGTTGACAGAGCGATCGCTATTGCGATAACGTCCATTATCTTTGTAAGAACGAAACGGGGAGTTCACTGACGATGGCGATCGCGACACCGAACCGACAAGACGCGAACCCGGCCAGCTTGCCGGCCGACGCGATCTCATATGAGGACCTGTACGCGCGGTGGGAGCGCGGCAACTGGAAGGCGACCGAGCTGGACTTCACCGAGGACAGGCGGCAGTGGCAAGAGGACTTCACCGAGTTCGAGAGGCAAGCGGCGCTCTGGAACTACTCGTTGTTCTTTTGGGGCGAGGACGCCGTCGCCGACAACCTGTCGCCTTACATCGACGCGGCCCCGAAAGAGGAGCAGAAGTACTTCTTGACGACCCAGCAGGTCGACGAGGCCAGGCACGCGGTCTTCTTTAAGAGATTCATGCAGGAGGTCTGCGACATCGGCGACGGCACCGCCGGCGGCGGCCTGCGCGCGATCAAGCAGCAGCTGTCGCCAGGCTTTAGGAAGATCTTCGACAGGCTGGACACGATGGCTGACGAGCTGAGGGCGGACCGCTCGCCCGCCAAGCTGGCGGCCGCGGTGACGTTGTACCACGTCGTGATCGAGGCGTCGCTGGCCCAGCCGGGCCAGCATTTCATCTGCAGCTATCTGGAGCGCCGCGACCAGCTGCCGGCGTTCAGGGAGGGCATGGAGAACATCGCCGCCGACGAGCAGCGGCACATCGGCTTCGGCGTCAAGCTGCTGTCGGACCTGGCCCGGGAAGACCCGGTGGGCGTGCCCAAGGCGGTCGCCGGGCTGCTTCGTGAAGTGACCAGGTACACCGCCCAGGTGTTGATGCCTCCGGGCTGGGACGAGCGCTACATAACGGTGTTCGGCGCCACCTACGACGAGGTCGGGCTCGAAGGGATAACTTCGATGATGACCAAGATGAGGTCGGCCGGCCTGCCTGTCGACACGCTCCCAGGACCGGCGCTGTTGCCGCCCGGCTTGAGCCCGATCGAGGTGACACAGCGCGGGCGTACGCTCGCGAAAGCGGGCATCATCGGCGTGCGCGAAGGCCCGACCGACCGCGACCCCGAGACGGTTGAGCTGCTGTTCGACACGATCAGGCGCTCGGTCAGCCCGCGGCACGGCTTTGCGAGGCCGACCACGTTCCAGTGGGAGTTCACAGACCCGGACGTACAGACCTGGCATTTGACCGTGAACAACGGTTCGAGCACTGTCGCCGAGGGCCCGGCGCCCAAACCGGACCTGCGCCTGCAGGTCGCTTACCAGGACTGGGTCGACATCATCGGCGAGCGTCTGGACCCGAGGCGGGCGATGCTGACCGGCAAGCTGAGGCCGAAGGGCAACCCGTTGGGGCTGCGGAAGCTGGCCAAGGCCTTTCCGGGGGGCTGATCAACCGAGGCCGTGTGGCGGGCTACCCGTATCCCGCCACACGAAGCTCCGCCACCGTGACCATGAGTGTGAGCGGGGTCTCCTTCAGGGCACGGAAGCCGAACCTTCCGTAGAACGCCGCGGCGCTCTCGTCGACGGCGTGGACGACGACCGCACGAACGGCGACCTCCTCCGACGCGCGGCATACGCGTACGAGCGCATCGTTGAGCAGGGCGGCGCCGTATCCGTGGCCTTGCCGACCCGAGTCGATAGCAAGGCGGGCGAGGATCGCGACGGGAATCGGGAAGTGGCGCGAGAGGCCCTTCCGTGCCTGAGCGGTGGCCTCCTGGTGGGCGAGCTGGCCGGCAACCAAGGTGTAATAGCCATAGACGACGTCTTCGCTGGTGACGGCGACGAACGTGCGCGCCGCGTCCCGGCGCTGGTTTTGTCCAGCGGATCGGGCGAGCCAGCGGTCGAGCAGTTCGTTGCCGCAGCTGAAGCCCGACGTGTCGTGCCGGGCGGGATCGTAGCGCTCGGTGCCCGCGAACTGGGCGCTCACGCTCGCTCGCGCAGCTCTCGCAAGCGCGCAACCGTGTCTTGATCGACGGTCTCCAGAGCATTCAGAAAGCGCCTCGCCTCGTCCTGGTCGAGCCCGATCTGCTGCTGGTCGGTGAGGACTTCCTGGGCACGTGCGCTCGCCGCACGACGAAAGAAGTCGGTCAACGTCTCGCCGACAGCCGCTGCCGCCGCATTGTCGAGCTGGCGCTCGTCTTCGGTAAGGCGAAGCTCTAGTCGTTGGGTACGCATACCCGTACTGTACGGACATCGTACGGCTAGATCAAGGCTGTGTGGAAATCTCTTACCCGAGCCCAAACTCGCGGGCGGCGGCGTTGGAGCCGCCGCTTTCGTGGCTTGGCTGAACCTGTGAGCCGCCGCCCGTAGCCGGCACGGCGCTCCCCGAGCCAGCGCCGGCCGACCCCGCGCCCGCGGATTCGGTGCCGCCGGGCGAGCCGCCGCTTGCCGATGCCGTCCGGGCCGTGTTAGGCGCGCTCGCCGGCTTGGACGGGGCCGGCTGGCGGGCCGGCTGCTCCAAACCGAACTCCTGGCCGGCCTTGGCGGCCGGGGCCAGGTTTGTACGGCCAGACCCGGAGCCGGTCGCAGCAGCCCCGTGAGGGCCGCTTCCCGTCGGGGCTTCGGCGCCGAGCGGCGCTCCGACCTGGGCCGAGGTCAGACTCTGATCGACGACCGCAACGTGGGTGCCGCGCGCGCGCGTATGGCGGTCCGGAGTGGTCCCGCGATGGCCGGCCACCGGGATGATCGTCAGCGCGGCGCAGCTCGCGCCGACGCCGACCGCTACCAGGCAGCCGACGGCCAGCTTGGCGCCGAGGCCACCGGCCATCAGCCAGCCGCTCCCAGCCCCCGCCCCCGCGCCCGCCGCGCCCGACACCCCTGCGGCGGCGCCGACCCCGCCGGCCGAAACGCCTACGCCCGCACCTGTCCCGGCGCCCGCGCCGGCTCCTCCCACCGAGGCACCTGTGCCCGCACCGGCGCCCGCCGTCGCGCCGGCTCCAGCTCCACCCGCCGCAACGGCTCCGAGCATCCAAGGCAAGGGCAGCGGCGGCAGCACGGCCGCCAGGCCGCGCAGCGCGAGCACGTGGGCGCGGCAGGCCGGACAGTCGCGCTGGTGGGCCACAGCCAGCGTGTAGCGCTCTCCCGCCGGGTCGAGGATGCCGAAAGCGAAGCCCCTCATCAAAGAGGCTTGCTCGGCGCAGTAAGAGCCGGCCCTGATCGCGTCCAGCAGCTCGCCGACCTTGCTCGCCACGCCGGCTACCCCTGGGCGCGAGCCGTCCATCAGCTTGCGCATCCTGGCCTCCGAGATGCCCATCTGGGCGGCCGCCTGGGCCCTCGAAAGACCCTGCAGATAGCAGAGCGCGGCCGCCTGGCGCTCGCGCGGGCTCAGCCGCGAGCGCAGGCCCTCCAGGAGCCGTTTCAGCTTGAGACGATCGTCGAGGGCGTCGGCGAGGTCACTGTCGTAGCTGCTCTCAAAACCGACGTCCGCGCGTGCGTGTGTCACACGCGAACCGTGGCCGCGATACTCGTCGAGCGCCCTGCGATAGGTCACGAGCGCCAGCCAGCCCTCCGGGTTGGCAACCTCGGTCTTGCCTTCGAGCATCGTCGTGTACAGGCCGTGCCAGGCCTGTGCGTAACAGGCCTCCAGGTCGCCTTGGTCAAGGCGCACGCCCGCTGCGCGCAGCCGTCCCCGTACGGTCGCCAGGACCCGGCCCTTCATCGCCTCGAACTGGGTCCGCAACAGCCTTTCGGCTCGATAGCGGCGTATAGGCAGTGGACTCACACAGCTGAAGATTGCGAACCAGACGAATGGCCGCTCACCAAAAAGCCGCTATTTGCTCCAAACTCGTTGCCCGCATCGACTCGCCGCGGCGGTAGGCGCCGTGCCAGGCGGCGACCTCAGCCAGCGCCTCCTCCAAGCCCCAGCGCGGCTTCCAGCCCAGCTCTCGCTCGGCCGCGGACGAGTCGAGTTCGAGCCGCAACGCCTCGGGCGGGTTCTTGCCGGCGTCCAGCTCGTACCCGAGCCCGCCGTCGAGCAGGCCGTCCAGCTGGCGCACGATCCGAAGGACGGTGCAAGCGTCCTCTGGCCGAGGGCCGAAGTTGAACGGCCTCGCAAAGCCGGCTCCCCCCTCATCGCACAGCGCTTTCGCCAAAGCCAGATAGCCGTAAAGCGGGTTCAGCACGTGCTGCCAGGGCCTGATCGCCTCGGGATTGCGCACGCGCACCGGCCGCCCGTCGTCATAGGCCTTCAAGATGTCCGGCACCAGTCGGTCTTCGCCGAAATCGCCCCCGCCGATCACGTTTCCCGCGCGCGCGCTCGCCACCTGAACCACGTTTCCCGCCGCGAAAAACGAGTCGCGGTAAGCGGCCGTCACCAGCTCGGCGCATGCCTTCGACGCCGAGTACGGGTCTCGCCCGCCGAGCGGATCGCCCTCGACGAAGCGATGCGCGACGCCCGCGCCGCCACCCGCGCCCGCGCCACCGTCTTCATCCGCGCCAACTTCCTCCGCGTACCCGGCCGGGTTGGCGTAGCACTTGTCGGAGGTGACAACCACCACCGCCCGCACCGGCCCGCCCGCAAGGCGCACCGCCTCCAGCACGTTCACGGTGCCCAGCACGTTGACCCCGAACGTGAGCGCCGGCTCGCGCAGCGACAGCCGGACGACCGGCTGGGCCGCCAGATGCAGCACGACCTCCGGGCGAGCCCTTCCGACCGCCGCGCGCATGGCGCTCGCGTCGCGCACGTCGCAGGCCAGCTCGTCCGCCATGTTGGCGGCCACATCCGCCAGCCCGTACAGCGACGGCGCCGTCGGCGGGCCGCTCGCCACCCCGACGACCTCCGCGCCGAGCGACTGCAGCCACAGCGACAGCCATGCGCCCTTGAAGCCGGTGTGCCCGGTCACGAGCACTCGACGCTCGCGCCAGAAGTCGTTATCGATGCTTGCCACGGCCGCCGCTATCTTCACGGAATCGCCACCCCGACGACATCCGGGCCGACGCCCTCGCCAGACCGCGCGCCCTCCGCCGCAGCGGTGCTCCCGCCCCGCGCCGAGATCCTGGGCATACCGCTGGCGGTCTCCAACTACGAGGCCGTCATGGATTGGATGGACGCGATGGTCGCATCCGGTGAGCGCGGCTACGTGACAGCCGCCGCCGTCAACCTCGTGATGAACGCCCGCGAGAACCAGGCCACGATGGAGGCGGTCATGGCCGCGACCTTGGCCGTGCCCGACGGGATGCCGCTCGTGTGGGCTCTGCACGCGCTCGGGCATCCCGCCGCCACGCGGGTCTACGGACCGGACCTGATGGCCCTCTACTGCGAGCGCTGCGCGCGCGCCGGCACTCCTGTCTACCTCTACGGCGGGCGCGGTGACGCCGAGCGCGAACTCTTGGCCAACCGGCTGCGCGAGCGCTTCCCCGGCCTTCAGATCGCCGGCGGGGCCTCGCCTCCATTCACGCCGCTCACGCTCGAACAGGACGACTTGATCCTGGCCGACATCGACGCGTCCGGCGCCCAGGTCGTCTGGGTCGGCACCGGCCAGCCCAAGCAGGAGCAGTGGATGCACCGGATGCGCCCCCGCCTGCAAGCCCCGCTCCTTGTCGGGGTCGGCGCGGCCTTCGACTTCCACGCCGGCCTCGTCCCCCAGGCGCCCCCGTGGATGCAGAACCGCGGCCTGGAGTGGGCTTACCGCCTGCGCCGCGAGCCAAAACGGCTGTGGCGGCGCTACGCCCGCTACAACCCGCGCTTCGTCGCCGCCTTTGCCAGCCAGTACGCCCGGCACGTCGGCGGCTCTGACCGATAGGGTGCCGCCCATGACAGCCAGGCGCTCAGCGCTCATCACCGGCATCACCGGCCAGGACGGCTCCTACCTGGCTGAGCTGTTGCTCGACAAGGGCTATGACGTCCACGGCATGGTCCGGCGCGCCTCGACCGAGAAGTTCGACCGGATCGAGCACCTTCGCGACCGCATCACCCTTCACCAGGGCGACCTCCTCGACCAGCGCTCGCTCGTCGACGCCCTGCGCGCGTCTGAGCCCGCCGAGATCTACAACCTCGCGGCGATGTCCTTCGTCGCCGTCTCCTGGATCCAGCCGACCCTGACGGCCGAGTTCACCGGCGTCGGCGTCACCAGGATGCTCGAGGCGATGCGCGAAGTCTGCCCCGGCGCCCGCTTCTACCAGGCCAGCTCTTCTGAGATGTTCGGCAAGGTCCTCGAGGTCCCCCAGACCGAGACCACCCCCTTCTATCCCCGCTCCCCTTACGGCGTCGCCAAGGCTTACGGCCACTTCATTACGGTCAACTACCGAGAGTCCTACGACCTGCACGCGACCTCCGGGATCCTCTTCAATCACGAGTCCGAGCGCAGGGGTTTGGAGTTCGTCACGCGCAAGATCACCTGGCACGCGGCCGCGATCAAGCACGGCCTGATCGGCGAGCTGCGCCTCGGCAACCTCGACGCCGAGCGCGACTGGGGCTACGCCAAGGACTACGTCGAGGCGATGTGGCTGATGCTCCAGCGCGACATCCCCGAGGACTACGTGATCGCGACCGGCGAGTCCCACTCGGTCAAAGAGTGCTGCGAAGTCGCCTTCGACGAGGCCGGTCTCGGCGATTACGAGCGCTACGTCCAGATCGACCCTTCGTTCGTCAGGCCCGCCGAGGTCGACCACCTGATCGGCAGCCCAGCCAAGGCCGAGCGTGACCTCGGCTGGAAGCCGGAAACCTCCTTCGAGGACTTGATCCGCTTGATGACCAGGTCTGACCTGGAGCTGCTGAAGCCGCGGTGACGCGCGTCCCTCTGTTTGACACGCGCACGCCCCTCGAACCCTTGCTGGGCGAGATCAGGGCGGCGATTGGCCGCGTCGTCGACTCCGGCAAGTTCATCCTCGGCCCCGAAGTCGCCTCCCTCGAGCGCGAGTTCGCGGACTACTGCGGCGCCGCTCACGGCATCGGCGTCGCCAACGGCACCGACGCCCTGACGATCGCCTTGCGCGCGATGGGAGTCGGCCCCGGCGACGAGGTCATCGTGCCGTCGTTCACGTTCTACGCCTCGGCCGAGGCGATCCCGCCGACTGGGGCGACACCCGTCTTCTGCGACATCGACCCCGCCACATTCTGCGTGACGGCCGACACGATCAGGGCGGCGCTCACGCCCCGCACGAAGGCCATCGTCGTCGTCCACCTGTTCGGCAACGTCGCCCCGGTCGCCGAGATCGAGGCCCTGGGCGTGCCCGTCCTCGAGGACGCCGCCCAGGCCGCCGGCTCGCGCGTGCTTGGGGCCGGCCCGGAGGCCGTCGCCTGCCGCCCGGGCGCGTTGGGCACGGCGGCGACATGGTCGTTCTTTCCGTCCAAGAACTTGGGCTGCTTCGGCGACGGCGGCATGATCACGACCTCTAGCCCCGAGATCGCCGAACGCGCCCGAACGCTGCGCTTCCATGGCTCCCACGACAAGGTCTCTTACGAGCAGGTCGGCTACAACTCGCGCCTCGATGAGCTGCAGGCGGCCATCCTCCGGGTCCAGCTCCCCAGACTCGACGGCTGGGCCGACGGACGCCGCGCCGCGGGGGCCCACTACGAGGAGGCCGGCCTCGGTGAGCTGGTCACGCTGCCTCGGCCGACCGCCGGCTGCGAACCGGCCTGGCACCTGTACGTCGTGCGCTGCCCCGAAGCCGACCGCCTGGCCGACGCGCTGACGGACGCCGGGATCGGCTGCAAGGCCTACTACAGGACTCCGGTCCACAGGCAGCCCGCGATGAAGCAGTGGGGCGCCGGCGTCGAGCTGCCGGGCACCGAAGAGGCCGCGCGCACCCATCTGGCGATCCCGATGAGCCCGGTCCTGACGCGCGCGCAGGCCGACGAGGTCGTCGCGGCGGTTCGTGGCTACGACGGGATTGAGGCGGGTAGCCGACATCGAGCTTGAGTAACCCAGCGAGCGCACGGGCTCGGTGCTGAGCGCGTCAGATCTTGAGGTGGATGACCCGCGGGTTAGCCTTGCTGCGACCGACCCGCCGATCGTCCTCGTTACCAGTGGCGGCGAACTCGAACGTCGATCCAGGACTGTGCTCTGCCGTAGTGCTCTGCTCGACAGCCTGATCTGGCTCGGAAGACTCGCGCTCGTCAAGCTGCTTGACGATCTCGGCTGCAGCCTCGCGAAGCTCGTCCGAGAGCTGGACCTCTGCCTGCGCGGCCGAAACGTAGTAGTTCGGCGGCTTCGCGTCCACCTGAGAGCGCTTTCGCTGCGAGCGCTTCGAGGAGGTTGAGGACTTAGTTGCTTTGCGCATGAACTGCATCATTGTAACCGATACCCGCTACCCGGAACCCGAAAACGGCCGCCTCATTATCTTCTTCTCGCACATCCATCGGACGAAACGTCCGCCTGCTTGAACACGCCGCGCTCTTGAGTGATTCGCCGTCTATGCTCGGGAACCTGCCCGAGTTTGACGAGTTCGCGCCCAGGAGCGCAGATAGCCGTCCATCGCATACAGCAGGAGCGCAACGGTGGCGAGCACGACAACCGGCGCGAGAATCCGCCATGCGTCGTGCCAGCGAACGCCATCGATGCGCCCTGCCAGCAGGAAGCCTGAGCCAGCGATGGCGACTACGCCAGACAGCCAGCACAGCGCCGCCGACAGGTGCTCTTCACGGGCTTTGGGCGCCGCGAGCAACGTCCAGCACAACAGCACAAGCACGAGCGGCAGTCCCACTCCCAAGGCCGGGGCGCTGGTCGCAGCGCTCGCATCGAGGTCCCCGACCGTGAGCACCAGCGAGGTCAGCGCACCGGCGCTCAGGCAGCAGAATACGTAGGAGGCGCGCTGCTCCCAGATGGCGTTCAGCTCGTCCCAGGTTCGTCTGGTGACCCGCAGCGCGAGCAGCCACCCGAGAGCCAATACGCAGCCGACGACGCTTCCGGAGACCGCGTAGACGAACCACGCGTGGTGCAGGCTCCAGTGCGGCGGCTCAACGTTCACGATCGCGGCGGCGTCCGCCACGGCCAGGAGACCAAGCGTCAGGATGCAGACGCGGACACCCGCAAGCATTCTTGTGACATAGGGGTGCTCCGTGAGGCGCACGGCGAACGTCAGCAGCAGCACTGGCACGACCAGCAGCACCGCGGCGGCGACCTCGGGGTGGCTGTTGGCGAGATTGATCGGAGCAGCGGCGTCGTAGGCCCACAGCATCGCCACGATCAGGGCGGCGGACATCGTCGCCAGCGAGAGGAAGCCCCTGCGATCAACTCGTAGCCAGAGCTTCGCCGGGGCCGACTCACCGACCTCAACGCCCGACAGGTACAGATGGCCACTGTCCCCATCGCTTTCAGTTTCGACGTGGGGATGAGCCTTGGAAGTTGCATGCAGAATCGGAGGAGGTTCGACCTTCTGGACCTCAAGCCCGGGAGGCGCCTCAACCTGTAGGTGGTAGCTGATGCTGCCACGTGTATAGGGTTTGCCGATTTCCACCCCCATGGCCGTCAGTCCCAAGACATTGCCGGTCTTACTGAGCATCCGGCGCATCCTCGAGCGATCGTCTCCATCTCCGGGCTCAGGAATTCTGAACGTACGAGTAAGGCCGTCGTTGAGCACAGCTTTGACGAATATCTCCGTGTCGCGCCTCGGGCGAAAATTCACTTCGCCGCTGATGGCGTCATAGCAAAGCTTCACTATCCGTCGCTCTCCGCCACGTCCGCCCAGAGGAAGCCAGACGAGCGAGTTGGCAGCCAAGTCGTGCAGCGCTTGCATAAACCAGTCATAGCCCTCAACACTCTCGATGTCAGGATGCATTTGCTTCATGAGACCCTCGGCGATCAGCAGCGCAAGAGCGGCGCTGTGGCCACTCCGCTTTATAGTCTCCGCCCATGCTCGCTGCAGCTCATGCGGCGGAGCCTTGCCCAGGAGGCGACGCGCAGCCTCGGTCACCGCAGACAACGAGACCGAGGCATTCTCACCGCGCGTCAGGAGAGGGAGCGAGCGGTCGGCCTCGTCAACCATGTCGATGTAGGAGGTGAGCGGCTCCTTGGCGAGAGTTGCGACCGGCAGAAAGTAAACGCTGTTGGATCCATGCCGCAGCGCCACACAATCGGGGTTACGCGGCAGCTCGATGTCGATCGTCAGGCTGCGTCTGACGGACTGGAAGTTTTTCAGGGCAACGGTCTCTACGTGCCTGCGCACCCAGGACGGTTCGGACAAGAGATAGTGGGCACCATATCCCCCGAGCTCTTCAAGCGTGGGATGTACGGTGGCCGGATGCAGGGCCGCATCGCCGTTTGAGCGGCCCTCACTCGAGTCGATGGCGCCCGGCGCGAGAGTAGGGCCTGCACTCGACTCGTCTCCTGTATGCCGCTGGGCGGAGAGGGGAGTTGCGACTAGAACCCCCCTCCCGCCAGGCGTCAAGTCAGCCGGGTGCTCGCGCGGCGCGCGTGAACTCTCGGGATCCATTGTACCGCTACCGCTTGAGGCGGCGGGCTGCTGCTCCCTTCCGGCACCCTTCTCGAGCGGCTCATTCTTGGAGGACGGAGTCCCCGGGAGCAGGCGCTCGAGGACATCTCTCATCTGGTTGCCATCCTCCCGGGCCTTCTTCCTACGTGCGCCCAGCAGATCTGCGGGTGACCGCTTTGACAGCGAGCGCCCATCGAGCTGTGCTCGGATGCGCTTGCGCAACTGATCCGAGCGAGAGCCATCGGCGCTCAGCCTGTCGGAGAGCCGCAAATCCGGACGCAGGGTCTGCCAATCGAACTCCCGCACACGCTGCAATCGTGAGCCCAGCGATCCACTGTTGACATCATCTATCGGCGACTCGAACGGTCTTGATTTCTCGTCATCTCCCGACGAACGCTTCCTGTCCAGGCGCCCGTCCAAGCGCTGTCGGAAGCGAGCAACGAGACGAAACAGGGACTGATACCGCTTAAATGAAGAGCCCCAATTACTAATATTTGGATCCATGGGCGTATTTATGCCATAAATCAGGACTAGGCGTCTTGCCGGCATTTCCACGCCAGCCCATACCAAACCCACCGCCACAACCGGACAACAGCCGAGCGTGCCCAGGGACGATGCCGTCGGAGACCCGCGCTTAGCGCCAGCGCTCGAGCAGGTCCTCGTCCTTCACCTCGCGCGCGACCTTCGCCGGCACGCCCATCACGACCGCCCTGGCAGGCACGTCCTTCGTGACGAGGGCCCCGGCCGCCACGAACGCCTCCTCGCCGACCTCGACGCCGGGCGTGAGCACTGCGCCGCCGCCCACGCGGCAGGCACGCCGCAGGGTGGCGCCCCTCAGCGCGTAGTCAGGGCCGTGCCGAGCCATCGTGTCGTCGTTGGTGCTCATCGCGCAAGGCCCGACGAAGACGTCGTCCTCGACGACCGAGAAGGCGGTTATGTAGACGTTCGTCTGGATGCGGACCCTGGCGCCGATCGTGACGTCGTTGTCGATCGCGGAGCCCCTGCCGATCACCGACTCGGCGCCGACCGTCGAGCGCTCGCGTATGAATGAGTGATCGCCGACGATCGCGGAGTCTCCGATCGTGGCACCGGCAAGCACGGTCGCACCGGCGCAGACGGTCACATGGTCGCCGAGCTTCAACTGCCCGACCTCGCCTTTGGCCGAGGAGCGCCCGGCCAGCTTGGGGCGCTTGCCGAGGATTGCTTGGTCCTCGATCACGCAGCCGTCGCCGATCGAAGCGCCCTCGTGGACGACCACGTACGCGCCCAGCACGGACCCGGCCCCGATCGAGACGTTGTCGTGGACGACGGCGTACGGCCCGAAGGAGACATCTGCGCCGATCGAGACGTTCTCGCCAAGGAGCGACCCGCGCGCGCGCGGGTCGGACCGGAGAGTCACAGCCGCACCACGTTGCCGACACCGGCATCGAGCGTGCGCGTGACACCGCGCAGGTCGACGACCAGGCGAGCGCGCTTGGCGATCTGCTCGTGGTCGACGTTCGGATGCGCGGTCACGATCAGGGCAAGATCGGCGTCGGCGAGAGCCTCCTCGAAAGAGAGGCCGCCAAGGCCAAGCTCGGGGAGAGCCGGCACGTGGGGGTCGTGATAGCGGACCTCGGCACCGGCCCCTTTCAGGAGTTCGATGATCTTGAGGGCCGGAGACTCCCTGACGTCGCCGACGCCGGGCTTGTAACTGACGCCGAAGACCGCGACCCGAGAGCCTTTTACCGGCAGGCCGGCGTCGTTGAGGGCGCGCTGGACCTTGGCGACGCAGTGATAAGGCATCTGCTGGTTGACCTTGCCGGCAAGCTCGATGAACTCCGTAGACATGTCGAACTCGCGCGCGCGCCAGCTCAAATAGAAGGGATCGACCGGCAGGCAGTGCCCGCCCATGCCGGGCCCCGGCGAGAAGGGCATGAAGCCGTAGGGCTTGGTGGCGGCCGCGTCGAGGACCTCCCAGATGTCGATTTCCATGCGGTCGGTGAGCATCGCAAGCTCGTTGACGAGCGCGATGTTGACCGATCTGAAGATGTTCTCCAGGAGCTTGGTCAGCTCGGCGGCCTCGGGGGTCGAGACGGAGACCAGCTCGTCGCAGACCAGGCCGTACAGCTCCTTTGCGCGCTCGGCACAGGCCTCGGTAAGACCGCCGATCACCTTCGGCGTCGTGCGCAACGTGTAATCGGTGCGGCCCGGATCGACGCGCTCGGGCGAGAACGCGACATGGAAGTCGCGGCCGGCGAACAGGCCGGACTCCTCGAGCAGCGGCACGACGCGCTCGCGCGTGGTGCCCGGGTAGGTGGTCGACTCCAAGACGACCAACTGGTCCTGCTGGAGGACCTCCGCAAGGGCGCTGGTGGCGTCCAGCAGGGGCCCGAGGTCGGGCTCGCGGTTGGGCGTAAGAGGCGTCGGCACGCATACGATCACGGCGTTGGCCTTGGCCAAGCGCGAGTACCTGGTCGTCGCTTGGATGTGGTCGGCGACCGCGCGCAGACGCTCTGACGGGATGTCCTCGACGTAGGAGTCGCCGGCCTCGATCGAGTCGACCTTGAAGGGGTCGACGTCGATCGCGATCACCTGACAGCCGGCCTCGGCGAACGCGACGGCAAGGGGCAAGCCGACATAACCGAGCCCGACGATCCCGACGTTGGTCGTTGCGGCAGCCATGTGACGGCCAGTCTACGCGCTGCCCGCGACGCCTACGCGCGCGCGCGCGGCACCCCTCCAGGCATACCGACTAACACCGCCGCGACGCCTACGCGCGCGCGCGGCACCCCTCCAGGCATACCCCTTATGGGGTCGGCCCAGACCCGCCAAGCTCGTGGAGGTCGGCTGCAACCATCCGGGCGACCAAGCTGTTGAAGTCCAGAAGTGGCTCCCAGCCCAAGCTGGCACGCGCGCGCGTGGCATCCCCAACGGAAGGGGTCGAATCGGGCGGGCGCACGAGCGATGGATCGACGCGTATGTAGCGCTCGTGGTCGAGACCGACGCAAGCGAAAGCGGCCTTGGCGAAGTCGGCGACGGTGTGGGGGACACCGCTGGCGAGCACGTAATCGTCGGCGCGGTCCTGCTGGAGCATCAGCCAGGCGCCTTGAACGATGTCGCCGGCGAACGACCAGTCGCGGACGGCGCCGAGGTCGCCGAGCGTGAGCTGGTCTTGGAGGCCCAACGAGATCGAAGCGGCGGCCTTCGTGATCCGCCTCGTGACAAAACGGGCGGGCCGGCGCTCGGACTCGTGGTTGAAGACGATGCCGGAGCTGGCGTGCAGGCCGTCGCGAAGGCGCATCGCGCCGACGAGCTGGTGGGCGGCGAGCTTGGCGATCGCGTAGGGCGTGGCCGGGCGCGGGCAGGTGGTCTCGTCCTGGGGACAAACACCGGCGTCTCCGAAGATCGCACCCGAAGCGGCCACGAATATGCGGGTCGAGGGCGACAGGTCGCGCACCGCCTCGAGGATCGAAGCGGTCGAGCCGGCGATCGCCTGGAAAGTCTCTTCAGGGTGTTCCCAGGAGGCCGGCACGAACGAGGGTCCGGCCAGGTGGTAGATCTCGTCGGGAAGGCTGGAACCGATTCCTGCTCTCAACGTGTCGGGCGCCAGCAGATCGCCAACAAGCAGCTCCAAGTGGTCGCGCAGGTGCTCGGAGCAGCCGAGCGGGGCCTCGGCGGCTCCCGCCGGCTCGTGCCTCTCGTGGACGAGGCCGACGACCGCATAGCCCTTCTCCAACAACAGCTCGGCCAGGAACGAGCCGTCCTGGCCGGCGATGCCGGTTATGAGGGCGCGTCTGGGCTCGGACGTTGCGGCGGCGGACACGGCGAGAGCTTAACCTTCTGCATCCAGTAGATCATCATTGACCGGATGCCGACCATCAGCAGGTTCATGGGGATCACGATCTCCATGTTCTTCGACGACCACGAGCCGCCCCACTTTCATGCGAGAGCGGCCGGGCACAATGCCAAGGTCAGGATCGACACGCTCGAAGTGCTCGCAAACGACCTCCCGCGGCGCGAGCTTCGGCTCGTGCTCGCGTGGGCCGAGATGCATGCTGACGAACTCGGCGCCAACTGGCGTCGAGCGCGCGAAGGTGGCACACTGCAAGCGATAGAGCCACTCCGATGATTGGTCTGACACCTGACATCACAAATGTCGCAGTCCCCGAATACGGTCGGCTGCGGCTCACGTTCGCCGACGGCCTCGTCGGCGAAGTGGATGTGATCGACCGTATGCGTGGTCCGATCTTCGAGCGGGCACGAACGCCGGACGGATTCGCCGAGGTCCGTGTAGACCGAGAGACCGGGACGGTTTGCTGGCCCAATGGCGCTGACCTTGCGCCGGACACTTTGTACGAGCGTGTACGCACCGGCCTCTGGCCCGGTCAGAGTCGCGCCGCGTAGCACCAGCGCGCACCGTTCGAGCGACCTCACCTCGGCACACCGTAGATCGCGGCCAACAGCTCCGCCACCCTCACCGGGGCGCAGAGCGCATGCACGCGCGCGCGCCCGCGCGGGCCGGCATCCCGGTCGCCAAGCACTGAGACGATCGTTTCGGCCAGCGCAGCCGGATCGCCGGCCGGCGAAAGCGAAGCCTCGTCGATCAGCTCGGGCAGAGCGCCGACCCTGCTGGCGGCGACCGGCAGCCCGCAAGCAAGGGCCTCGGCGGCCGCCATCCCGAAGGTCTCGGCCGAGCGGGACGGCACGATCGCGATCGAGGCGTTTGCCCTGAGCCTGGCCAGCTCGGTGGCGTCGACGTGGCCGGCGAAGCGCACATCGCCGGCGCCCGCAAGCCGGCGCAGCGCGTCCAACTCGGGACCATCGCCGGCGATGACGAGCGGAAGACCGGTCAGTCGGCAGGCTTCGATCGCGACGTCGACCCCCTTCTCGGGGGCCAGCCTCGAGACGACGAGCGCGTAGCCCGAACTCAGATCGGCGGAGTCCGTGGGTGCGGGGCGCGCGGGCGCGAGGTCCGTGGGTGCGAGGTCCGCGAGCCCGGACTCCGCGGGCGCGGGGTCCGCGGGGTCCCCCGGCCCAGACTCCGCGGGCACGAGGACGGGCGGCGGCAGAACATGGACGCGGTCCCACGGCAGCGGCGCGCCGAGCGCGCGCAAACGCTCGCGCGCGAACGCGCTGGGGACGATGACGGCGTCGGCTTGGTCGACGAGGCGCCGCTGCCACAGCGCCAGCGAGGCGCCGTAGGCCGCTGCCTCGGCCGCGTTGTCACGGCAGTTCAGGCGGACTCCAGGCAGCGTGTCGCGGCCGTGGCAGCGGGTGCACTCTTCGCCGTTGGTGTAACAGACGCCGATCGCGCAGACGAGGCGGTACTGGTGCAAATGCAGCACGACCTTCGCCCCCGCCTTGCGCGCCGCCGCGAGCGCGCGCCAGCCGAAGGCTGGGTTCAGGTTGTGGGCGTGCACGATCCGGGCGCCGCCGAGACGGACAGCGCGGGCAACGTCGTCGGGCTGCAGGCCGCCTCGCAGCAGCCCGATGGCCGCCCGGCCGCGCCCGAGCGAAGCGGAGTCCCGCGTGAGCAGCTCGGCCGGCTCTTTCAGCTCCTCTCTGACGAGCTTCAGAAGCGCGTGCACCGTTCGCTCCTCGCCGCCGGTCGTTCGGTAACGGTTGTGCAAGAAGAGGATCACAACGGCCTCAAACCTAGACTCTCTGCCAGTCATGGCCCAGTCCGACCCGATCAAAGCCTCGATCGTCGTGCCCACGCGCGCGCGGCCGGCCTATTTGGAGGTCGCGCTTACCTCGATCGCCCCGCAGGCGGCAGCCGCCGGGGCGGAGGTCCTGGTGATCGACGACGAGAGCCCGTCGCCCGAGCGCAGAGCCCAGGTCGAGCGCTTGGGCGCGCGCTATGAGCCGCACGTAAGGCCTTCGGGCTTGAACGTGGCGCGCAACACCGGCGTCGAGCGCTCCCACGGAGACCTGGTCGTGTTCGTCGACGACGACGTCGAAGCCGAAGCGGGCTGGCTGGGGGCGCTGTTGGACGCCGCTTGCAAACACCCAGACGTGGACGTGTTCGCCGGCGCCATCAAGCCCCGCCTGGAGGGCTCTGGCGCCCCGCGCGGCTGCGGGCGCGAGGGGCCGCCGATCACGGCCCTCGATTTCGGGCCCAACGACACCGATATCGAGTACGCGTGGGGCGCGAACATGGCGATCAGGCGCTCCGCCTTGCGGCGGGTCGGCCCGTTCGACGTCTTACTACAGGACGGCGGCGACGAGCAGGAGTGGCAAGAACGTTTGCGCGCGAGCGAACCCGGCGCCAACGTGCTGTACGTGGCGGGCGCCGTCGTCGTCCACCGCCGAGCCGGCGCCGACGCGCGGCTGCGAAGGCTTGCGAAAGGCCAGTACGCGCGCGGCAAGGCCGCCCGGCGCTTCGATGTTCGGCGCGGCCAAGCGCCATCGTTCGGCCGCGAGCTGACGACCCTGGCCGGCTGTGCTGGGCACGTCGTGAAGCGACGCTGCCCGGCCGGCCTGACGATGGTCGCCCACAGCGCCGGACGCGTACGCGAAGCGGCTTACGAACGCGTAACCCGGAGCCGGACCGGTTCGCGTACGGATGGCGCGCAACGCCATGTGGACAGGCCCATCAGCGCGGGAGCACCCGCGGGCGCGCCGGCCGGCGCCGACGACTTCTTGTCGGGCGCCAGCGGCACGGTCGGCGGGATCGACGCGGCTTTGCGGGGCGTCTTCGACGTGGCGACGGACGCTTTGGAGATCGCCGGCGCCCGGCGCCTACGCCTGAACAGGGCCGCCAGGCACGAACCGCCACGGCGTAAGGTGCTCGCGATCGGGGTCGTCCGCCAGGAGCACGCCGCAACGGCCGACCGCATCAGGGCTGAGTTGATGCGATCCAGGCACGCGGTCGAATTCCATACCTGTGCCCCTGACGGTTTCGGCAAGTTCGAGAACCTGAACCGGCTCTTGGCCGATCATCCGGCGGACGGACACGATTGGCTGTTGACGATCGACGACGACGTCGCGCTGCCGGCCGGCTTCCTCGACAGGCTGCTGTACCTGAGCGAGCGCTTCGATTTGAAGCTCGTTCAGCCGGCCCACGTGGCCAGATCGCACGCTGCCTGGCGGGTGACGAGACGCCGGTTCGGGAGCGTCGCGCGCGAGACCAGCTTCGTCGAGATCGGCCCCGTCACGGCCTTCGCCGCCAAGACCTTTAGCGAGCTGCTGCCCTTTCCGGACGTGAAGATGGGCTGGGGCTTGGACGCCCACTGGGCCGCGCTCGCGCGCGTCAACGGCTGGCATTGCGGAGTGATCGACGCCGTCGCGATCTCCCACCTGGCGGCGCCCGCCGCCGACGCCTACTCGCGCGAGGCCGCCCTCGCCGAGGCCCGGACGTTCCTCGCCGAGCGTCCCTACCTGCGCGCTGACGAGCTGCAGCGGACCCTTACGACGCACCGGCGCTGGTGAAGGTCGTCGTCGTAGCCGAGTTCTACCCGAGCGACCGCGACCCGGTCCTCGGCGTGTGGGCTCACCGCCAAGCCGTTGCCGCACGCGAGGCCGGCGCCGACGTGAAGGTGCTCGTGCTGCACCGGCTCGTGCCGCCGCGCGCGGCTTTGCGCGCGGGGCCGAACGCTTTCGCGGGCGAGCTGAGCGCACGCCTGCGCCAACCGCGCCAGCAGATCCGCGACGGCCTCCAAGTCTCTTACGTCTCCTTCGTCTCTCCCCCCCGCCCGAGCGCGTACGCGCGCTGGGGAGCCTGGGCGGCGCCGGCCTTGAGCCTGGCGCTGCGCAGGCTGCGCAACGGTTTCGATTTCGACCTGATCCACGCCCACAACGCCGTGCCCGCCGGCGACGCCGTCCGCGGGGCCGGCCTGAAGGCGCCTCTGGTCGTGTCGGTCCACGGCGGCGACGTCCTCTACACCGCCGCCCCGCCGCCTTTGGGCAGCGTCGCGGGCGCGCGTGCGGTAGCGCGCACGCTGGGCGCGGCGCGGCTGACTTTGGCCAACAGCCAGGGCATCGCCGATCTATGCCGCGCGCACGGCTCCGGCGAGGTCGAGGTCGTGCACCTCGGCGCGGACCTCCCCGACGCGCGGCGGCCCGTCCGGCGCGATGCCTTTCCCCCCCCGACCCTCGTCACCGTCGGCCACCTCGTGGCACGCAAGCGTCACGCCGACGTCCTGCGCGCCCTGGCCGTCCTTGGCGACAGGCACCCGAATCTTCGCTACGAGATCGTCGGCGACGGCCCCGAGCGCGTCCCACTCGAAGGCCTCGCGGCACGACTCGGCGTCAGCGACCGGGTCGACATGCGCGGCCAGTTGCCCCCCGAGGAGGCGTTGGAGCGGGCCAGGCAGGCCACTTTGTTCGTGATGCCGGCGACCGAGGAGGCCTTCGGCGTGGCCTACGTCGAGGCGATGGCCGGAGGCGTGCCCGCGATCGGCTGCCGTGGCGAGCCTGGCCCTGAGGAGATCGCGGCGGCCGGCGACGGCCTCGTGCTCGTCCCTCCCGGCGACGTCGAGCGTCTGACCCAGCGCATCGATGAGCTGCTGTCCGACCCCCACCGCCTGCGCGAGGTCGGCCAGCACGCCCGCGAGACCGTCGCCCAGAGCTTCACCTGGACGCGCTGCGGCCAGCAGACCCTCGCCGCCTACGAAGAGGCGCTGCGATGAAGCCCGTCCTGTTCGTGACCGGCCACGCGCCGGCCGACCGCGTCGGCCCGTTCGCGGCGCTGCACGAGCGCGAGGACATCGAGGTGGCGCTGTTCGGAGGACGCTCCAAGCACGGTGGCGCTGCACACGAAGGGGAGCCGCCGTTCCCGTGCCGCCAGGTGACGCAGCTGGAGGCGGGCAGGCTGGCCGCGAGCGGTAACTACCGAGCGGTCGTGGTCTCGACCGGCGGGCGTCTGGCCCTGCCCGCCGGCTGGTCCGGCGCCCGGCGCGCCGGCGTGCCGGTGATCCTGTGGGCCTCGCTGTGGGCGCATCCGCGCAGCTTTGCCCATGCGCTGAGCTACCCGGTTCTGCGCCGTCTGTATAGGTCGGCCGACGCGGTCGTGACCTACGGACCGCACGTCAGCGCTTACGTGCGGGCTAAGGGCGCGCGCAACGTGTACGTAGCGTTCCAGGCCGTCGACAACGAGTTCTGGAGTGCGCCTGTCGTTGACGCTCCAAGCGATCGAGCCTGGCCGGTAGACGCCAAGGTCACGTTCATGTTTGCGGGTCGCCCGGACCGGGAAAAGGGAGTGGGGGCGCTCATCGAGGCCTGGCAGGTGTCGGGCTTGCGGACGCCCTCCGCCGCGCTCGTCCTCGTCGGCCCGGGACCCGACCCCCCTTGGGTCCCGGCCGGCGGCGCGGTGGTCTGCACCGAACATGTCCAACCGGAGCGGCTGCGCGAGATGTATGGCGACGCCGATGTCTTGGTGGTGCCCTCGATCGAGACGGCGACATTCCGCGAGCCGTGGGGCTTGGTCGTCAACGAGGCGATGAACAGAGGCCTGCCCGTGATCGCCAGCGACGCGGTCGGCGCCGTCGCCGGCGGCCTTGTCCGCGATGGCCGCAACGGCCTGGTCGTGCCGGCCGGCGACCGCGAGGCCCTCGCCCGCGCGCTCGTGCGCCTTGCCGGCGACCCCGGCCTGCGTGCGCGCCTGGGAGCGGCCGGCGCCCAGGACGTGCGGGCGTACACCTACGAGGCGTGGGCCGGCGGCTTCTCGGAAGCGTTCGCGAGCGTCGGTGTCTCACGGGCCATACCAAGTGTCGGGCTCTCCCGGGCTCGTTGCTAGCTTTGCTGACCGTGACCGGGCCAAGTACTTCGACATGGATATGAACATCCAAGAAAGCGGCCGTACGCGCGCGCGCGCACGCACGCGCGCAGCCACCCACTTTCGGAAGGCCAATCTCACAGCCATCGCTTTCACGCTGGCAACGCTGGCAGCCGCCGCGCCGGCCCAGGCGAACGTCGGCGAAAAGATCATCAGGCGCTGCACGAACAACGAATCGCTGAGCGGATTCAGCCAGGCGGCCTACAAGCAGGCGCTCGAAGAGCTGAGCGCCGGGACCGAAGAGTATTCGAACTGCGCCCAGCTGATCAGACAGGCTCAGCTGGCGGCGGCCACCGGCCACGGCGCGCCCGCGGGCGCGCCGGCGGCTCCGAACGCCCAGGCGCTGACGCCGACCCCGGCGGAGCAGACGGCGATCTCGAAAGCCCCGAACGCCGGCTCGGCGCCGGTCGAAGTCGGTGGGCAGACGATCCATCCGGGCGTGGTGCACGCCGACATAGCCTCGGCGCTGAGCACACTGCCGACGCCGCTGTTGGCGACGGTCGCCTTCCTGCTCGTCGGCCTGCTGCTGGCGGCCGGGGCCGGCATCCGCAACCGTCTACGGGCTCGGCGCGGCGCGTGAACAGACTGCTGCGTGGGGACGCCCTGTGGTGGCCGACACTGCTCGTCGCGATCGCCGCCTGCCTGACGACCTTCTTGGCGCACGGGGGCCTGAACCTCGAATCGATGACGACGACGGAGATCGTGCTGACGCTCGGTTCGGGCGCGATCGTGGCAGGCGCGATCGTGCTGACACCGGCGGCCAGATCGCTGATAAACGGGCCGAAGTACGGGCTATGGCCGCTCGGCCTGCTGCTCGCGTTCACGGCGCTCAGCGGCCTGTCTGTCGTGTGGTCGGTCCAGCCTGACGTCAGCTGGCAGGACGCGAACAGACTCCTCGCTTACAGCGGCGTGTTCGCGGCGGCGATCGCGCTGGTCAGGCTGGCGCCCGACCGCTGGCCGGCGATCCTGGGCGGCCTGGCGCTGGGGGCCGTGGTCGTCTGCGGATACGCTCTGGCGACGAAGGTCTTCCCGGGCACGCTGGTCTCGGCCAGCTCGACGGCGAACACGTATGCGCGGCTCGAGGAACCGTACGGCTACTGGAACGCGATCGGGCTGACGGCCGCGATGGGCGCGATCTGCTGCATGTGGCTGGGCGCCAGGCGCGACGGGCACGCGCTGCTGAGAGCACTGGCGTACCCGGCGATGGGGATCGTGCTCGTGACCCTGATGCTCGCCTACTCGCGGGGGGCTCTGGCGGCGTTGGCGATCGGCCTTGCGCTTTGGTTCGCGATCGTGCCGCTGAGGCTGCGCGGCGCGGCGGTCCTGATCGTGGGCGGCCTTGGCGCCGCGGCGGTCGTTGGCTTCGACTTCTCGAAGGCGGCCCTCAGCACCGACAACGTCGCGCTGGCCCAGCGCGCCACGGCCGGCCATGAGCTGGGGGCGCTGCTGACGGTGATGATCGTGCTGCTGGCGATGGTCGGCGTGGCGATCGGCTTCCTCACCGGTCGGCGCGCGCCGACCCGGATCGCGCGCGACCGCGTGGGCGCCGCGCTGCTGGCGGTGCTCGCGCTCGCGCTGATCGCGTTCGTAGGCGCGCTCGCACACAGCGAGCGCGGATTCACCGGCAGCATCTCGCACGCGGTAAGCGCCCTGACGAACCCGAACGCAAAGCCTCCGCCGAACACGCCGGGGCGCCTGACGGCGGTGGCCAGCGTGAGGGCGCGTTACTGGCATCAGGCGATCGAGGTCTTCGAAGCCCACCCCGGACTCGGGGCGGGAGCGGACGGCTATGAAACGGCGAGCTTGCGTTACAGGACGGCGCTGCTCGAAGTCAAACACGCCCACGGCTTCCTGGCGCAAACGCTCGCCGATTTGGGCCTCGTCGGACTGGCGATCGTGCTCGCGCTGCTGTCCTCTTGGCTGGCCGCGGCTGGACGGGCAACGCATCCGTTCAACAGACGCTGGACGGGTTGGGGCGCATGGCTTCGCGTCGGCGCGGGCGCGCGGCCGGGCTGGTGGCCATTGGACCCGCGCTCGGAGCCGGAACTCCTGCGCTATACCCCTGAGCGCGTCGCCTTGCTGAGCATGCTCTGCCTGGTGATCGTGTTCGGAGCGCACTCGTTCATCGACTGGACCTGGTACATACCTGGGGACGCGTTCGCGGCGCTCCTGTGCGCCGGTTGGTTGGCCGGCCGCGGGCCTTTGGACGCATGGCGGGGACGGGCCCACCTCGCGATTCCGCGCTCGCTGCGAGAGCTGACGCCGATGCGCGGAGGTATCGCGGTCGCTGTCGCGATCGCGGCGCTGCTGGCGGCCTGGTCGCAATACCAGCCACAGCGCTCGATCGACGCCTCCCAGGAAGCACTCGACCTGCTGGCCACCAGCCCAAGCGCGGCGCTCGCCAGGGCACAGACGGCCGTCTCGAGAGACCCGCTCTCGGCGCAAGCCCTGATCGACCTAGCGACGATCCAAGCGGACTCCGGACAGCCGGCCCTCGCCAGGGCGACGCTCCAGCGGGCGGTGCGCCTGCAGCCCTCGAACTCACAGACGTGGCTGGCCCTGGCTCGACACGACCTGGCCGGCGACCCGACCGCCGCCGTCAAGGAGCTGCAGGCCGCGATCTACTTGAACCCCGAGTCGATTGCTCCCGAAGCGATCGCGCCGCCGTACGCGAACCCGGAATACGTCGAAATCTATAACGACTACATCCAGGCCTTGCGGGCGACGGGCACAGCGACCGTAACGCCTGTCACCAGCGCTCGCGCACAGCCCGGGCGAGCAGCAACCGCCGCGCGCCGGGCGGCCCGGCGGCGGCGCGCACTGAGACGTCTCGAAAGCCGAACCGTTCGACCAGGCGGCTGAGGCTGGAGGTCGTATAGAAGCGAAGGTGGTCGGCCAGCGGGTCGAAGTGGCGCTCGAAGGCCCGGCCCGACGAAGCGAACCACAGCCGAGCAAGACGACCGTGGTTGGGAGTGCTCAGCAGGAGCCGCCCGCCGGGCACGAGCACGCGCCGCGCCTCGGACAGCAGGAGGCCGGTGTCGGCGACGTGCTCGATGACCTCACCGGCCCAGACCACGTCGAAACTGGCGTCCGGCAGAGACCACTCGCGTTCGGGCTCGACAAGACGCAGGTCGAGGGCGTCGGCGCGAGCGCGGGCGCGGGCGCGGCGCAGGGGCTCCTCGGCGACATCCAAGCCCACGACCGAAGCGCCGGCCGTCGCCAGGTCCTCCGTGAAGCGGCCTTCGCCGCAGCCGACGTCCAGCACGCGCTCGCCGGCGGCGACGTTTCCGAGCAGGAAGCGCCGGCGCGGCTCGTAGTCGGACGGGTCCAGCCCGAGAGGGACCGCCTCCCAGAGGGCTTCGTAATAAGCGCGCGATGGCATCGAAGGAAGAAAGGCTAGGCATTTTGCGTGCAGCAAAGCTGTCATCTGTGCACAAAGCAACGCCTAACGAGTATCTTCGGCCGGTGCGCGTCTGGGTTAAGGGGACGACGTGATGAGGGTTGCCTTCGACAGCAGGCCTTCGACTGATGCGCGCGGCGTCGGCCGGTATTCGCGCTGCCTGCTGAGAGCATTGCGCGACACTGGAGCCAGCAGAGGCGAGATCGTCGAGACGCATAAGCCACCGCGCCATGCCGACGTGTTCCATGCGCCCTGGATACAGGGCGCGATGCTGAGGAGTCCGTGCCCGATGGTCGTCACGCTGCACGACCTGTCGCCGCTCAAGCGCCGCTCCGAGCAGCTGCGCGCGGGAGTGCGCTCGAAGCTGCGCCACCTGGCCGTGCAGCGCGCGATGAACGTGATCGTGCCGACCGAAGCGGTCGCCGAGGACGCCGTCGAGCGCTTGGAGATCGATCGCGAGCGGATCGTCGTGATCGCCGAGGCGCCGGACCCGGCGATGTATCCGAGGTCCGAAGACGAGGTCTCAGACGCATGTGAGCGGTACGGCCTGCCGGAGAGATACCTGTTGTGGGTCGGATGCCTCAGGCATCCGGACCCGCGCAAGCACATCGCCAAGCTGGCCGGGACACCGCGAGAGCTGCCGCTCGTGCTCGTCGGCCCGACCCGGCCCTGGGCGCACGAGCTGCCGGACGTGATCCTGACCGGCCACGTCCCCGACGAGGACCTGGCGGCTATCTACGGCGGGGCGCACGCCCTGGTCTTGGCCTCCGAGGACGAGGGCTTCGGTCTGCCGGCGGTCGAGGCCCTGGCCTGCGGCACGCCCGTCGCGGCGTGCGAGGTGCCAGCCCTGAGAGAGGTCCTCGGTGAGCGCGCCACGTTCGTCGAACCAGGCGACCTGAAGGGCCTGATCGAGGCCGCCGAAGCGATCGACGGGCCGGTGCCCGCCCCGCCGGCGTGGACCTGGGAGGACGCCGGTCGCTCGACCTGGGGCGTCTACGAGCAGGCGTTGGCGGCCTGTCAGTAAGAGAACGGGAGCGGGACTGGTCCCCGGCGGGCGGGCACCCTCACGGGAAGGCGACGACCGATCAGTAGGCGCCGCGCCGCGAGAGCAAGGCCGGGATGGTCTTCAGGAGAATCGTGAGGTCGAGCGCCAAAGACCAGCGCTCGAGGTAGATGAAGTCGAGGTGGACGAGGTCGTCGAAGTCGAGTTCGGCGCGCCCGGAGACCTGCCACAGGCCGGTGATGCCGGGCAGGACGAGGTAGCGCTTGCGGTGCCACTCCTCGAGCATCTCGTAGTCGCGCTCGGGAAGGGGCCGGGGGCCGACGAGGGACATCTCGCCCCGGATGACGTTGACGAGCTGTGGCAGCTCGTCCAAAGAGAAGCGCCTCAGGATCTGGCCGATCGGCGTCAGGCGAGGGTCGTTGCGGATCTTGAAGAGGGCGCCGGAGGCCTCGTTCAGCTCTTCGAGGTCGGCTTGGCGCTGCTCGGCGTCGGTGTGCATGGTCCTGAACTTGAGACAGTCGAAGGGCTGCTGGCCGATGCCGCGACGAGTGGATCTGAAGAGCGCGGGCCCGCGGGAGGTGGCCCTGACGGCGAGGACGATCACGAGCAGCAGCGGGCTGAGCAGGACCAGGATCAGGGTCGCGCCGATCAAGTCGAAGGTGCGCTTCAGGGCGAAGTCGACGCCCTCGAAGACGGGCGGGCCCAGCTCGAACAGCGGCACGCGCTGGCCGGGCACGAACTCGGCGCGGTGGATGAGGATCTCCATCGTCGAGGGAGCGATGCGCACGCGGACGCCGCGGCGATGACAGCGATCGACCAAATCGACGGCCTCCAGCTGCGGGAAGTCGGAGTCGGCGATGATCACCTCCTCGACGCGCTCCTCGCGCAGGACACGGTCGAGGTCCGAGAGCGGGCCGAGGTCGCGCAGCTGCTTGGCCTCGTCGTCGGGAAGCGGCCGCAGCGAGATGTAGCCGACGAGGACAAGTGGCGAGTGGTGCGTGCCCTCGCCCAGGGCGTGGGCGACCTCGGCGATGTGTTGGCCGGTGCCGACCAGCATCGCGCGCCGCTGATATCCGGCCGCCCGCAGGAGGCCGCCGGTGAGCGCCTCGTAGCCGGCCCGCAGCGAGGACACGTACAGCAGGGCGAAGATCAAAGAGCCCCAGAAGATGTAGAAGCTCGAGAACTGTTCGCCGGAGACGACACCGAACAGGAGCGCCACGAAAGCGACCTGGAAGAGCGAGCCCACGATCCGCGACAGCCCCGGCCGCTGCGAACGCGCCGCGTACAGGCCGGAGCGCGCGAACAGGAGCGCGGTCAGGAGGTAGGCGAATGGCAAGAAGTGGCGGGTCTCTTCGACAACCGCATGCACGCGGACGTCGCCAAGGACCACTTCCTTGACGACCAGGGCCGTGAAGATCGCGAGCGTCATCCCGACGAAGTCGAGCGCCAGCAGCGAGAGGACGCGCGCGGCGCGCCTGGCGGTGTCCCAGCGCAACAGGAACGACAGCGCGGGCGGACGCTTGGCGCGCATGTCCTTGTCGGTGTGCTCGCGCCTGGCGGTCGCCTCGGACATGACCGAACGCGGCGAGACAGCCTCGGTTTCAGCGATCGGCGGAGCTGTTATCCGCGACGGCCGCGAGCGTGCGGTAGCCGCGACGGTGGGTCGCGGGCCGGGCGTGGCAGGCGTGGAAGGCGCGGACGTTCCCGAAGAACGTGATCCCATCTCACTGCTCACAACGTCTCAGACTCGCAGATGTAGCGGTCGGCCAGCGGTGTGAGACCCTTTTGGCAGCTCCGTAAGCCGCCTCTTGCGGCTCAGTGGGCGCCGTCGCCAAGGAGCTGCTGCACGCCGGACTGCTCGATCGTGCGCTGCAAGCCCTCGCGTAGCGGCACCTCCGGCGACCAGCCGAGCAGCTCTTGGGCGAGGGCGATGTTGGGACGGCGCTGCTTGGGATCGTCGATCGGCAGGGCCTCGTGGACGATCTCGGAGTCCGAGGCGGTCAGATCCTTGACCGTTTCGGCCAGCTCCAGGAGCGTGAACTCGTCGGGGTTGCCGATGTTGACGGGGTCGTGGTAGCCGGACTCGGCCAGGCCGATGATGCCGCGGATCAGGTCCGACACGTAACAGAAGGAGCGCGTCTGGCCGCCGTCGCCGAACACGGTGATCGGCCGGTTGGCGAGGGCCTGGCGCAGGAAGGTGGGGATCGCGCGGCCGTCGTGGGGACGCATCCTCGAGCCGTAGGTGTTGAAGATCCTGACGATCGCGGTATCGACGCCCTGCTGGCGGTGGTAGGCCATCGTCAGGGCCTCGGCGTAACGCTTGGCCTCGTCGTAGACGCCTCTGGGCCCGATCGGGTTGACATGGCCCCAGTAGGACTCCGACTGGGGGTGCTCCAAGGGGTCGCCGTAGACCTCGCTGGTCGAGGCGATCAGGAAGCGTGCGCGCTTGGCCTTGGCCAGGCCGAGCGTGTGGTGGGTTCCGTAGGAGCCAACCTTCAGGGTGTGGAGGGGCAGCCGCAGGTAGTCGATCGGCGAGGCCGGCGAGGCCAGGTGATAGACGAAGTCGACGGGCTCGTCGACGAAGTAAGGCTCGATGATGTCGACGTTGAGGCTGACGAAGTCGGGCGAAGAGATGTGCTCGATGTTGGCGAGCGAGCCGGTCTCGAGGTTGTCGACGCAGATGACGCGGTGCCCGCGCGCGAGCAACTCATCGCAGAGGTGCGACCCGAGGAAGCCGGCGCCGCCGGTGACCAAGCAGGTGGGCATTCACGCAGGATACTCTGCTGGCATGACCCAGACAGACGAGCACCTGACTGTCGCCCCGATCGTCGGCCCGGATGACCCCCGGAAGTTCACGGACTCGGGGATCGAGATCGAAGAGCTGTACACCGAGGAGGACCTGCCCGCCGACCTTGACCTGGGCGAGCCGGGCGCGTTCCCGTATACGAGGGGCGTCCACAAAGAGATGTACAGGAAGCAGACCTGGACGATGAGGCAGTACGCCGGTTATGCCTCGGCGAAGGAGTCGAACGAGCGCTACAAATATTTGCTGTCGAAGGGCTCGACCGGCCTGTCGATGGCCTTCGATTTGCCGACCCAGCTGGGATTGGATTCAGACGATCCGCGCTGTTTGGGCGAGGTCGGCAGGACAGGCGTCGCGATCGACACGATCGACGACATGCGGACCGCGTTCGACGGGATCCCGCTGGATCAGGTGTCTACGTCGATGACGATCAACGCGCCCGCCGCGTGCCTGTTGCTGCTGTACGAGCTGGTCGGCGAGGAGCAGGGCGTACCTTCAGAGAAGCTGAGGGGCACGACCCAGAACGACGTGCTCAAGGAGTACATCGCCAGAGGCAACTACATCTATCCGCCGGCGCCTACGATGAGGCTGACGACCGACATCTTCGAGTACTGCAACGAGAAGGTGCCGAAGTGGAACACGATCTCGATCTCGGGTTACCACTTCCGGGAGAAGGGCTGCTCCGCCGTGCAGGAGGTCGCGTTTACGCTGTCTTCGGGGATCGCGTACGTGGGAGCCGCGATCGAGAAGGGCCTACCCGTCGACGAGTTCGCGCCGAGGCTGGCTTTCTTCTTCAACGGCCACAACAACGTCTTCCAGGAGGTCGCCAAGTTCAGGGCGGCCAGACGGATGTGGGCGCACATCATGGCCGAGCGTTTCGGCGCGAAGAACAAGAAGGCGATGATGTTGAGGTTCCATACCCAGACGGGCGGGGTCACGCTGACAGCGCAGCAGCCGGAGAACAACATCGTGAGGGTCGCGTTGCAGGGCTTCGCGGCGGTCTGCGGGGGGACGCAGTCGCTGCACACCAACGGCTTCGACGAGGCATTGGCTTTGCCGACCGAGCGAGCCGCGAAGATCGCGCTGCGGACCCAACAGATCTTGGCGGCCGAGTCCGGCGCGGCCGACACGGTGGACCCGTTCGCGGGCTCCTACTACGTGGAGTCGTTGACCGACGAGATCGAAGCGAGAGCGAACGAGCTGATCGAGAAGGTCGACGAGTTGGGCGGCTCGGTCAACGCGATCGAGTTCATAACGGGCGAGATCGACGAGTCGGCGTGGGGCTATCAGGAGCGTTACCGGATCGGCCAGGACATCGTCGTCGGCGTGAACGCCTTCCAGGAGGAGGACCTCGAAGTGCCGGACCTGTTGCGGGTGGACCCCGAGTCAGAGCGCGAACAGGTGGCTCGGCTGGCCGGCTTCAAGGCCGACCGCGACCAGGCGCTCGTCGAGCGGCGCCTGGAGGAGCTACGCGAGGTCGCCCGGGGCACCGAGAACCTGCTGCCGGCGATCAGGCAGGCCCTGAAGGACAGGTGCTCGTTGGGCGAGGTCTGCGGGGCGATGAGAGACGTGTTCGGGCGATATACACCCACCTTTTGAGCTGTGGGCCGCTGTAACCTGAGAGCATGAGCAACGGCTATCGAGTGGCGGTCGTCGGCGCGACCGGCCAGGTCGGCACGTTGATGTTGGAGTTGCTGCGCGCGCGCGGGTTCGACGCGAGCGAGATCGTGGCGTTCGCATCCGAGCGCTCGGTCGGCAGGGTGCTGGAGGGCGCCGGCGTCGGGGGCGAGGATCTGGTCGTGGAAGGCCTCGACGAGAAGTCGATCGAGGGCTTCGACGTCGCCCTGTTCTCGGCCGGCGGCGCGACCTCGGGCGAGTGGGCGCCCAAGTTCGCGAAGGCTGGAGCCGTCGTAATCGACAACTCGTCGAAGTGGCGGATGGATGAGGACGTGCCGTTGGTCGTCAGCGAGGTAAACCCGGACGCGCTCGCCGAACACAAAGGGATCGTGGCCAACCCGAACTGCTCGACGATGCAGATGGTCGTGGCGCTGGCGCCGTTGCACAGGGAGGCCGGCATCGAAAGGCTCGTGATCTCGACCTATCAGGCCGTCTCGGGCACCGGCAAGCGCGCCGTCGACGAGCTGCTCGACCAGTCGCACGCCCTTTTGCACGAGCGCGAGATCGAGCCGCCGGACGCGTACGCCCACCAGATCGCGTTCAACGCGCTCCCCCACGCCGGCTCGTTCGCGGACGGCGACGATCACACCGACGAGGAGCGCAAGCTGATCGACGAGACCCGCAAGATTTTGGGCGACCAGCAGATCAGGGTGTCGGCGACGTGCGTGCGGGTGCCGGTGCTCAATGGCCACTCCGAGGCCGTCAACGTCCAGACCAGAGACCCGCTGAGCCCTGAGCGGGCGCGCGAGCTGCTGGAGGCGGCGCCGGGCGTCGAGGTGTTGGACGACCCGGCGAAGGCGCTGTACCCGCTGGCGATCGACGCTTCAGGCCGGGACGAGGTGTTCGTCGGGCGAATCAGGAGAGACCCGGGCAACGAGCGGGCCTTGGACCTGTGGATCGTCGCCGACAACCTGCGCAAGGGTGCGGCCCTGAACGCGGTCCAGCTGGCCGAGCTGTTGGATGAGCGCGGGCTGATCGGCACGCACGCGCGCGCGGGCAGCGCCTGAACGGGAAGCAATACACCACGAGAAAGGTTGGGTCTAAGAAGATGAGCGCCACGATCGAGGGTCGCAGCGAGGAGCTGCTGCAAGCAAAGAACTTCTGTTTGGTCTCGACGATCAGGCCAGACGGGTCGGTGCACGCCGCGCCCGTGTGGGTCGACGTCAAGGACGGCAAGGCCGTCTTGAACACGGCTGAGGGCAGGGCCTGGCCGCGCAACCTGGAGCGCGACCCGAGGGTCACGTTGACGGTCCAGAACATGGAGAACCCTTACGAATACGTGACGATCAGGGGCAAGGTCGCGGGGCGCACACATGACGGAGCCGACGCGCACATCGACGCGCTCGCCAAGAAGTATCTCGGCCAGGACGAGTACCCGTTCAGGCAGCCCGGCGAACAGCGCGTGATCATCGAGGTCGAGCCCGAGCACGTGCACGTCTACGGCGGCTAGGCCTACGCGCGCGCGCGGCACCCGCCGCGCCGAACCGACTCAACGCGGCGCCCCCCAAGGCCCGCGCGCGCGCTCAGTCCCGGCCGAAGAGCCGCCGCCACAGCGACGGCGGCCGGGGCTGGGTGCGCAGGTAGTCCTCGCGCAGCGGCAGCTCACCGCGGGCGCGGGCGCGGAGAACGCACTCGGTATGGGCGTGGCGTCGCCGGCGGGTATCGCCTTCGGGCGCGATCAGCATATGCTCGGAGAGAGCAGGCAGCTGATGGCCACAAATCGGACAGCGATACGTCGCAGGCTTGCGGTTCGCCGCGGGGCGCACCGTCCACCAAGGGGCGGCTGGAAGTCTGCGGGCCATCGCCCCATTCTGGCGCCCCGGCCAAGCGCCGCGTGGCTGGCGTGGTCGGCCGCGGTCGCCGCCAGCCTGGCGATCGGCGTCGGCGTGGCGATGGCGAAGTCCGAGCGCGAGCGCAAGGTGCTCTGGCCAGACGGCGACCAGGAAGGCCGCCGGTCGTCGTCTTCTGGGACCGAGCCTCCCGACCGCACGTTCGGTCTGCTGGGAGGCGAGCGCCCGGCTGAGGGCCTGCGGCGGGCCGTGCTCGGCCAGCTGGACCTAGCGATCGAGCTACTGGAGGGCGAGGGCAATGTAGCGAGCGAACGGAACGGGGCGGGCCGGGCGAACCTGGCGGGCAGGCCGAACGGGGCGGGCCGGACCAGCGCCGAGGCCGTGCACGAGACCCGCAAGGCGATCAAGCGGCTGAGGGCCACGATGAGGCTGCTCGAAGGCGAGCTGGGCGCCAAGCGTGCCGAACGCGAGCGCGGGCTGCTGAGAGATGTCGCCAAGCGGTTGGCCGGCACTCGGGATGCCGAGGTGATGGTCCAGACGTTGGATGGCTTGATGGAGCGGCATCCGCGCAAGCTGGGACGCCGGCGAGCGCTGGCCGAGCTGAGGGGGCACCTGGAGCGCGAACGGGCGGCCGCGACGGCGCGGACGGAGCACGACGCGGCGGCGCGAGCAGAAGCGCTGGCGGAGTTGCGGTCGCTGCGCGCGCGTGTCGCGGGCTGGCGGCTGACGGATCGCTCGGCGGGGAGGCTGGCTGGACCGGGCCTCGAACGCATCTACCGGGCCGGGCGCGACGGGCGCGAACGCGGGTCGGAGGCACGGAAACGCAGATCGAAGGCACGGGGGCGCAAGTCGGTGGCACGGGCGAGCAGGTCGGAGGCACGGGCGCTGCACAGGTGGCGCAAACACGTCAAGGACTTGCGTTACGCGCTGGAAGCGATTGACGTCAAGGCGGGCGGGGCCAAGGGCTCGGGCGGCGGCAAGGGTCCGGGCGGGCGCGTGGCCGCACTCGCCAAGCGTGCCGACGGCCTCGGCGAAACGCTCGGCGAGGAGCACGACCTGATGTTGCTGGCCGAGCTAGCGCGCAGACATAAGCCGCTCAAAAGAAGACCGCGCGCGCGTAGGCGGCTCTTGAAGACGATCGCCAAGCGAAGGGCCAAGCTGAGGGCCGAGGCATTGCGCGAGGGTGGGCGGCTGTTCGAGCGCAAGCCGAAACGGTTCGTGAAGCGCGTCAAGGCAGCAAGCCCTCGCTGAAGAAAAAGGGCCGGTGGGCTGAAGAAATAACGGCGGGCGGCCGATGTAGTGGCTAAGGAAAACCCACGGGGTAGATGTACGCCAAAGTGAGCCCACAGAAGCTGTTCTTGGCCTGCCTTTTGGGCGGGTTGGGAGTGCTTACGTTACATATGGCCACCGGACTGGGCGGCTCGGCGACGGACGGCCTCTTCGAGGACGGCGTCTACGACGCCCTGCTTTTCGGTTCCGCGTTCGCGGTGCTCGCAAGAGCCGTAGCCGTCAAGGCGCAGCGGGCGGCCTGGCTGGCGATGGGCTTGGGGCTGTTGTGCTGGAGCCTCGGCGAACTGTATTTTGCGCTGTTCGTTGAAGGAGGCCCAGAAGGCGGGGTGACGCCCGCGGACGGCCTGTATTTGGCGATGTATCCGTGCATGTATGCGGCCTTGATGCTGCTGATCGGCTCGCGTTTGCGGGAGCCGCGGATCAGCATGTGGCTGGACGGCCTGATCGCCGGCCTTGCGGCGGCGAGCCTGGCGGCGGCGCTCGTGCTGCCGCCGATCTTGGAACGCACCCACGGAGGAACGGCCGCCTCGGTGGTCGCCTTGGCTTATCCGATCGGCGACCTCTTGTTGCTCGTGTTCACGATCGGCGCGCTCGGGATCACCGGCTGGCGACCGGGCAGGGTGTGGCTGTTGATCGCGGCCAGCATGTTGCTGAGCGCGATCGTGGACTCGATCTATGCGTATCAGACCGCGATCGGCACGTGGACGTTGGGCACGTGGATGGAATGTTTGTGGCCGGCCGCGGCGGTCTTGTTGGCGGTCGCTGCCTGGACGCCGTGGCCGCGTTTGGAGCGCCGGCGGATCGAGGACTGGCGGCTGGTCTTGGTGCCGGCGCTCTCGCTGCTGGCGGCGCTCGGGGTGCTCGTGTTCGGCAACCTGGCCAACGAGCAGCTGACGCCGGCGGCCGTGAGCCTCGCGGCGGTGACGGTCCTGGCCGTGTGCGCCCGTCTGATGGTGACGGTCAGAGAGAACCTGGCGATGCTGAGCGGTTCGCGCCGGCTGGCGCTGACCGACCCGTTGACGGGCCTCGGCAACCGCAGGCGGCTGATGGAAGATCTGAAGGTGGCGTGCAGGGCGGCCGACCGGGACGAACCGTGGCGGCTCGTGTTGTACGACCTGAACGGTTTCAAGCGTTACAACGACACCTTCGGCCATCCCGCCGGAGATGAGCTGCTGGCGCGCCTGAGCGAGTCTTTGGAGCAGGCCGTGGCAGCGGCCGGCGGCACGGCTTATAGGATGGGCGGCGACGAGTTCTGTGCGCTCTTCGGCGGCGCCGAGGCGTGCGAGCCGGCGCTCGAGCGGGAGAGCGTGATGGCGCTCTGCGAGGACGGCCCTGGCTACGCGATCGGCGCCTCTCACGGGAGCGTCACGATCCCGGTCGAGGCCTCCGATCCGTCGTCGGCGCTGCGTTTGGCAGACCGTTTGCTTTACGAGCGCAAGGATCGGGTCGCCGGCCTGGATCCGTTCGTCGCCTTCGGAGAGACGGCGCCGGCGGCGGATTCCACCGCGGTCGCTCAGAAGTAGGTGGTCGGGGGCGAGGACAGGAGGCCGTAGATCTGGGCGATCGCGGCCTGGTAGAGCAGCTGGCCGGAGGGCGGCGAGCCGAACACGAAGACGTTGTTGGAGAGGCGGAGGTGCTGCCAGGCGTAGTCGACGTAGGGCTGGGCGAGCTTGTAGCCGGGCGGATCTTTGGTGACGGAGTCGAGGTAGAGCACGTTGCGGAAATAGACCGACACGAAGAACGGGTTTTCGGAGCCGAGGCGTTGAGGCGTGTAGTAGGCGAGAGCCGCTTTGGCGGTCTGGCGAGCCTGGTAGAGGTAGCCGGCGTTGTGGGTGGCCTGATAGAGCAGGACCCCGGCGCCGATCATGGCGCCTTGGTTGTAGCTCCAATAGTTTTCGTTGACGACGCCGTGATCGCCGATGTGGTCGGCGTAGAGGCCGTTGGCCTCGTACAGGCAGTGGCGCACCCATTCGTAAGCTTTTTCGGCGAACTGGAGATATTCGGTGGTGCCGGTTGCCTTGAAGAGTTGAAGCGCAAGCTCGGCACCGGGGCCGTCGGTGACGGCGTTGCGTTCGCCGTTTTCGGGCAGGTTCGAGAACGGCACGCCGCCGGGGCAGGCCCAGGCTGGGTTGGTGGACCAGCCGGACATCACGAACGACATGATCGCCTCGGCGCCGCCGAGCATGGCCGCGTTGTGGGTCTGCTCGTAGACCCGCATCAGCTCGATCCCGACCCACTCGTTGTCGTCGTAATACTTGGCGCCGCCTGGACCGGCGGGCGGCGCGACGGTGCCGTCGTAGGCGGCCAAAGAACTGGTGAACTCGCCTTCGGGCTGGCCGGAATTGTCGAGGTCGAGGTATGACTTCAGACCGGCCAGCCTGGCGTTCAGTTCCTTTGCGAGGGCGCTCGTAAGGCCGGGAATCTTGGCGATGCCGGCCATGTTCGACAGGGTGACGGTCGCGGCAAGGGCCTGCGAGAAGGGCCACAGGTAAGAGAACGGTTCGCCGGAGTACAGCGCCGAGCCGGGGATGTAATAGATGTGTTGCATCGCTTCGAACGCGACCAGGGCCCGGGCCGGGTCGCCGTGGAGCACGGGCTTGGCTTTGGGCTTCTTGTGGGAGCCGGACTTGACTGGGCTTGGTGTTTTTGTGAGACCCGTGCCTGGCGATGGGGCGCTCGCGCCGCCGGTCGGCGCAGCGGCGGAGTGGGCCAATTCGGAGGGCGTGGCCTCGATCTGGGGCCTGGTCGCGGCCGCCGGGTAGGGCGAGGTCGCCGTCGCGGTCGTGGCGGTGGTCTCGCCCGGCGTGGTGGCACGCACGCGCGCGTGGTTTGGCTGGGCAGCCGGTGCCGGGGCGGGCGCGGCGGCGACCAGAAACGCGGCGACGGTTGCCGAGAGGGCCGCGCGGAGGGCTCTGGAGCGGTGAATGGCGCGGGCGGGCGCGGGCATGTCAAAGGAACTGGTCATCTGATGTCCTGTTTGCAGAACAGCGAAAGACTCAGATCGATTCGACGCGGCTCCCAAAAAGCCTACGCCGCCGGCGGCGCGGCGGCCTTGGACCGGCGTCCTCAGGTTCCGGACGCCGTCGTGGCGGTCCGGTCGAGCGCGGAGTCGATCAGACGTGCCAGTTCTTCGTTCCCCAACTCCCCTTCTCGGCCACACGCCCGAGCCGCGAGCAGAAGCGGTCCGCCGACGGGGTTCATCTGGACGGGAAAGATGCGGGCGCCGGGCGCGACGCCATGGATCGCGGCGGTGAGGGGCCCGACGAAGACCTCGCCCGCGCGAAACGCGCTGCCGATCAGGCCGACAGGGAAATCGCCTTGCAGGCCGGTCCTGGCGATCACCGCCAGGACCTGTTTGGCAAGGAGGCCCGCCCCGCGCGCGTACAGCTCACGCGCGACGTCATCTTCTTGTTGGGCAAGCCGCGAGGTTTCGACGGCGAACGCCGCCACTTCGCCCTTCGTGAGGGGGGTCGTGTAGACGCTGGCGGCGAGCGCCTCGAGGCTGGGCGAGCCGAAGAAGGCGAGCGCGGCGTCCGACAGGGCGGTCTCGGGGCCGGAGCCGTCGCGGTCGTGCAGGGCCGCGACGATCGACTGCGAGCCGACCCAATAGCCGGAGCCTTCGTCGCCGAGCAGGTGCCCCCAGCCGCCGGCGCGCCAGGTCTTGGTGTCGGTATCCGTGCCACCGACGCCGAACACGTTCGAGCCGGTACCCGAGATCACGCCGACGCCCGGCTCGGCACCGGTCGCCGTCGCCCAGGCGCCGACGACGTCGCCGACGACGATCCAGTCCTCTGGCCGGGCGGCCTTCAGGTTGCGGGCGACCGAGTCGGTGTCGGTGCCGGCGATCGCCAGCACGGCGCCCGCCAGGTCAGCCTGGGCGATGCCAGCGGCCGCCAAAGCCTGGTCGGCCGCGTCGAGCACGGCTTTGACGGCCAAGCGCGGGCCGACGGCGTCTTCGTTGGAGGGTCCGGCATGGCCGATGTGCAGCGCCCGCCGGTCCAGGTCGAGGACCGCGGCGAGCGTCTTGGTGGCGCCGCCGTCGATGCCGAGCACGTAGCGCGCGCCTGCTTGCGCGTCCGCGCTTGCGCCCGTCTTCGCCTCAGCGCCCGCAGTTGGGGCCGCCCCGGCGGTCGCCGCCACCCGAGCGCCGCCGGCGGGCACGGCCAGCACCGCGGGGAGTTCGACCAGTGGCTTGCGATCCACGCCGGCATCCTCGCACAGCCCGGGCCGCGATCGGGGCGATCTCGGGGGCGGACGAGATGGTGGTTAACAAAAGGAGCCGGTTAGAAAACCCTATGCACCTTTTTGTCACTTTTCCTAAAGTAACAACTCTTCACAAGTGACCGGGTAGAAAACCTTAAGCCCTGTTTTTCTGCCCCACACCCCCGCCCGCTCCGGCTTCAGACCCCCCGAGCCGGCACGTACCGAGCCCCGCGGGCCGGTCTCAGTCCAGCTCGATCGCCCGCAGCGCGTGCTCGTCTGGGAGCTTCTCGAGGATGCTCCGAAGCAGCTGGCGCTCGGGCTCCTGGTCGCGCTGAGTGTCGAGCAGGAGCAGCCTGACCGCCGTGTGCACGATCTTCATCTGGGGCGCGGTCAGCGGCACCGTAGCCGTCCCGTCGCCGCCTCCGGCGGACTCGATCGCGGCGATCGCCTCGCGCGCGTAAGCCCGGATGTCGGGCTCGTGGGCCTCGTCCGAGATCAGCAGATGCAGGGCCCGCACCGCGATCGCGGCCTCGGGTGGGTCGAGCAACAGGTGGTATGCGACGTCGTCATCGCCAGTGGAGTCGGTCATGGCTCAGCACTCTATGCGGCCAGCGCGGCATATGCGGCCCGCTGGATGTCGACGTGCACCTCAGGCGGGTCCGACGTCTCGAACATGCGCTGCGCCAGAACGATCACGACCAGATCGTTGGCCGGGTCCACGCGCCAGGAGCTGCCCAAGCCGCCGTCCCAGCCGAACGAGCCATCGCCGTAGACGGCCTGACAGAAGCCCCACGAGCGCCCCGAAAAGAAGCTTGGACCGAGCCCGCCGTGCTCCTTCTGGGCGGATGTCAGCTGGCCAGAGCACATGGCCTTGACCGAGTCGGCCGACAGCACCCGGCCGGACCCGCCCCCACGACCGACCTCAGCACCGGGGATCGCACCGGCCCGAGTCGCGCCGTCCCGGGTCTCAACGCCCGGCCTCGCTCCCCCGGCGAGCATCATCTTGGCGAACGCCAACATGTCATCGGCGGTCGAGACCAGACCGGCCCCGCCGTCGGCGAAAGCGGGCGGTCGGCTCCAGGCGCCGTTCGGCTCGTCCCAGACGGCCAGTCCCTCCGGCGTCGGCCGGTAGGCGGTGGCCAGGCGCGCGGTGTCAGCCGTCCAGAAGGCGGTGTCCCTCATCCCGAGGGGCTCGAAGACGCGGGTCTTCAGGACCTCCGCGAACGGCTGGCCGGTGGCTCTCGCCAGCAGGACGCCGAGCACGGAGGCGCCCGTGTTGTAAAGCCAGCGCTCCCCCGGCTGGGCCATCAGCGGCAGGCTGCCGAGGCGCGCGATCCAGGTGTCGGGGTCGGGCTGGACGCCGGGGTCGGGCGGGCCGAGCGTCGCAAGCGAGCACTCCCGCTCGGCCGCCTCGAAGATCGGCCAGGGCTCGGGGGCCGTAAACATGGCGAGGGCCATGCCGAAGCCGAACGTGAACGTCAACAGGTCCCTCGGCGTGATCGCCCGCCAGGCGGCGACGGTCTTCTCGAGCGGCCCGTCCATCCGCGTCAAGACCCTCCGCGCGGCCAGCTCTGGCAAGAGTTTGTCGACGGGCGCGTCGAGGTCGAGCAGTCCTTCTTCGGCGACCGCCAAGGTGGCCGCGGCGGTGATCGGCTTGGTTGTGGACGACAGCCTGAACAACGAGTCGCGGGCGACGGCCTGGCCGCCGATCGTGAGCTTGCCGCGCGCGAACGCGTGAACCTCTTCCCCCCTCGACACCAGCGCGACGAGCCCAGGAACTTGCTCGTCGCCGACATACGACTCGACGACCGCCCCCAGTCGCTCGATCCCGTCCTCAGTGAAGCCCTCACTCATCCCAACAATCCTCGCACGCGAGTCCCGTACCCGTTGATCCGTAGCCTCACTTCGGCCCAGCTCCGAGCCCTTTTGAAAGAAGAGCCGATGACCGTCTGCGACCAATGCTTTGCCGACGCGCCGCCGACCGTCTGGGGCGACCCTGCCCGCCGCGACCCCGCCCGCGACGACCTTGGCCGCAGTGACCCCGGCCGCAACCATCTCGACCGCGCGACGATCTGCCGTCACGATCCGGCCTACCCTCCGGCGCTCGCCTACGTTGCGGGCGCGCCGCCAGTCCTGTCGGCGTCCTGCCGGGACGAACGGCTGCGCGAGCTATTCGATACGCCGAAGGTGGCGCTCGTCGGCGAGCCGTTTTACAGCGACTACGCCCATCGGGTCGCATACCGGCTGGCGGCGGACTTGGCCGAGGCGGGCGTGACCGTGACGGGCGTGTTATGCAACGGCATCGACTCGATCGCTTTCGACGGAGCTATGCGCGCGGGCGGAGCCACGCTCGCGATCAGGCCCGGCGTCCCCGGACGCGGCGCTCGACATCTAGACAGGCCGGAACTCGATCGGCTGCACGAACGGATCGCGCGGATCGGCGCGGTCGTCTGGGAATCCTCGCCGAAGAGCTGGCGGCCCGAGCGCGCGCGCATGACCAACGCCAGGCGTTTGCAGGCCGCGATCGCCGACGCGGTCGTCGTGGTCGAGGCCAGGCAGCGCTCGGTCGCGCTGTTCACCGCCGAGCGGGCAGCCGACTTCGGCCACGACGTGGCCGTAATCCCCGGCCGCGTCACCGACCAATACGGGTACGGCGTGTTCGAGCTGCTGCGCGACGGCGCGTACCCGGTGCGCGACGCGAACGACGTCTTGGAGCTGATCGGGCGGTCACGGGCCGGCCGGGCCTAGGACATATTTCGGGACACGGTTTGGAGATGCCGCCGACATACTTTGCCCGACCCGCCCAGGAGCAAGGAAATGCTACCCATATGCCATGGCTATGAGTATCATTTCCTCCATGAGCGCGGCCGACCCGAGACAGCTGTTGGGCGACACGTTCCGCTACGGCCAGGCCAGACAGGCCGGCCTGAGCGATGCCCGCCTCTATCGTCTCCGCGACACCGGAGCGATCCTGTCCCTCGGCGGCGGTGTCTACCGGTGGGGTGACGCGCCACCAGCCGACATAGACCTGATCGAGATCGCCGAACGCACGCCTCGCGCCACGCTTTGCCTCGAGACAGCCCTGGCCCGCCACGGACTGATCGACTCCATACCGGCCGCCATCGACATCGCGATCCCGCGCGGCAACACGCGGCCCGTTCTGAAGGCACCATCCCGCCTGCACCAGTTCGATCCACGCACATTCGAACTCGGGCGAGCGGAACTCGATATCGGTGCCCGCACCCCGATCGGCATCTACTCCCCCGAGCGCTCGCTCATCGACATCGTTCGCACCCGGCACCTGCACGGCGACGACCTCGCGTGGGAGGCACTACGGCGATGGCTGCGCCAGCCGGGCTCGACGCCCGCGCAGCTGATAGAGCTGTCCAAGCGCTTCACCCGCGCCGAACCGGCACTGCGTAACGCTATGGAGATCCTGCTGTGACCGCACCCACCCGCGCGGACACCGCCGGACGCGCATACCTCGACCTTCGCAACCTTGCTCGCCAGCGCCACCGGCCGGTCGATGAGCTGCACCAGCTCTACGTCTTGGAGGCATTCCTCGACCGGCTAACCCGATCGCCGTTCGCCCGAACGCTCGTGCTCAAGGGCGGCGTTCTGCTCGCCGCCCTCGGCGAGCGCCGGCCCACACGCGACATCGACCTGCAGGCACAGGCGATTGAGAACGACCTGGAGACGATCCGGGCCACGGCATGCGAGATCGCCGCCCGAGCACCGCCAAGTGCAGCGCGTCCAGCTCAACAACCTGCTCGCCGACTATGCGGTCGCCAATCAGGAGCGATGGGCGACCTGGCGACGCCGCCAGATGCTCGACGACCGGCTGCCAGAGCGATTCTCCGAGATCGTCTCAGCGGTCATCGACTTCGCCAACCCAGCCATCGCCGGCTCAACGGAGGGTCGCACATGGAACCCGGCCACCGGCGCATGGGCATGACTCATTCGTTCACTACGAAAGCCCCGCATTCACGGGGCTTCGTAACGCGCCCTGAGAGATTCGAACTCCCGACCTTCAGTTCTGTAAGGGCTCACTCGGCCCTACTTTTAGCTCTGTAGAACCATTTGCAGAGGCCTCAACCTAGCTCAGATGACCTCAGATTTGCGCAGTTCGGGACACGGTTCGGGACACGGTTTTGCGGGGTTCGCCGGTTGGCCGGATCTGGTGCAGCGCGTATTGTCTGAGTGGATGCCCAAAAGCGAGCCTACCGCCACGGAACAGTCCGAGGCTCTCCGGGCCGTCGTCTTCGGCGAGGGTCCGGTGTTCCTGCGCTGGACATCCGCGCGAGCGGCGGAGTATCCCGAGCTTGCCGCCGAGGTCGCCGCATTCGACGCCGGCGAACGCGAGGCCGCACGGCACGCCGCCCGCTGGCTGCGAGACCGCAGCTTGATCACACCGGCGGAGTCCGTCGGGAGACTGCTACTCGATCGGGGCCGCCTACTCGGGTTCTACGCGCTCGCGAGCGGATCGGCAGAACTTACCCGCTCACAACGCCGAGAGCTGGGCGAGAGCGACCGCCGCACACAACCCGCCACGATCCTCACGCAGATCGCACGCAATGCCCACTCTCCCGACGGAACCGGAGCACAGTTGCTCCAACACGCTCTCGCCATCGCGCGGCGCAGCGCCAGCGAGATCGCCGCCACGGTGCTCGCACTGGACCCTCACGACAGCGACACCGCCACCATGTGGATCAAGCGTTACGGCTTTCGCGAGTCCGCCGCGTCGGCACCTGGCAACGACGAGCAGCGACGCCTCTGGATTCGCCTGACGAGCGGTTAGAGATTGCGGCCTTCGCGCTCGAGCCGCTCCAAATACTCCGTAGCTTCCCGGTTGAAGCGCTGCACGCGGGGATCAAGCGATGCTTCCTCGAACTCATCGACATCGACGAGCACCGTCAACGGCCCTTGCTGAGCAGCTGGGCCGAGCGTGCGTGGATCGATGGTCGACGCCATGAACGCCAGCATAGCGCCACACGGCCCGTGGAAGGCCTCTGGGGCGCCACGGTTCTCGCCACACCGGAGACGAAGGCCACTGCGCGTCGGCGCTCTGCGGGCATGAGGTTCAAGCAGGACATCACGCCCCATGATGTTGATGTGGTCGTCCGATGTCGGCAGGGATATCCCTGCCGACATGAGTGCCCTTTCAGCGGAGGGGACGGGATATGTCAAGGGCGGCCACTTCGCCCTCACGGCCAGACCGCCGACGATGTTCCGCCCTTTACATATGCCGGCCCGGAGCTACTGGCGCCGCTACGGCCTGCAGCGCCTGAAGCGCTGCAGGAAGACGCCCCCGTCGCCGCTCGGATCGACCACGCGACGGCTACGCCATTCGCAGTCTTAGATAAACCGTGGATGCCCTGAGCGGCATCCGCCGTGCGATGGCGGTCCATACGGACAGATAGACAGATAGACAGGCACGCCCGCCGACGAGACGAGTGAGAGGAATATCTCACTGCAATCGAGGCGACTCGGGACGGGCTACGAAGCGGACAGCAGGCAGCAGCCAATATTCAGAGTCGCACCGAAGCATGCAGTTTTTGGAGCAGTTCCACGGGCACCGAAAGGCCGATCCCGTCCTCTTCTTCGACCACAAGCCACGCGCTGGGAATACGTCGCGCCACTATTTTGCCACTGGAGCCTGGACCCTCAAAGATCCCGGAACGCCCGGGCAGAGGCCGCATGCCTGGCAGCGGCGGCGGAGTCTTACCGGGGTCTGACGCATCGAGCAGTACTGCGCCGGTCAAATGATGTTCACTGCGGTAGATGTAGATCGTGTCAACACACGAAAGCAACACGTGTCCGATCAGTCCGCGATAGGCCCCGATCCGCATTACCACGTCCCCTCGATAGGCCAAGGTTTCCCGAGGAAGCTCGCTTGCACCAAGGCCGCATGGACCCTTCGGTGGACGTACAGGCTCCCTCCAGTGTCGCGTATCGCGCAATTTAAACGCCAGGGGAATACCTGGCTTACCCTTCTTCCGGATTGGCTTGCCGTCTGTACCAAACGGCGTCATGCTAGGGCAATGCGAATCTATGCTGGGATGCCCATCGCGACGGACCACTTCTACAGCTGCAGCACGCAGCCCATGAGGTAGTGTAGGGTTAGTCGTAGTGGGGATTTGCGTACCGCCATACACCGACACACTCATCACCTCGCCCGTAGTCAGCGCATATATGTCAATCTTAGTCGCGTCCGATTCGCAACCTACCTTTGCAACGATCGGTCCGGTCGAGGTCGTCGTCGCTTTAACACATCCAGCGCTGCTTTCCATCGTCGTTTTGTAGCCCGTCGCCACGCACCACCCCGCCCAGCCGCCAAGTAGTTCGGGTACGAGCAGAACGTGACCGCTTGGGACCGGTCGCGAGACATACGATCCACGAATACCATCGGCAGTGCCACTACAGCCAGGCATCGCTATAGCGCAAGTAAGCGCCATAGCCGCACCGACGGAAAAGGTCATGATGGTTCTCCCGCTTGGCCAACTGGTGACATATCTACGGGTCCTTGGTGGGTGCACGATCCTACCCGGCCCTCCCAGCCGCTGGCCCACCACCGAGATCTGCCGTGAAAGCCCACTTGGCGCCCCCAGAACCGGAGATGATACCACGTCCCCGTCGCTGGGCAACTCCACGTATGTTCAAATTCACCATGGGAGTAACCAGACCAATACATGGTGAGCTTGTGGTCGGCCTCTCCCAACCTCACGGTATAGCCTTCAAATTCCGGCGCGCCCCATCCATAAGCTTCAATCTGCATTTCGAATCCGGGTGCCACCCCCGCACATTGCCAGTGCCCCCAACCAGATATCTCTCC
>CAWFHW010000009.1:0-174713 GCA_963815725.1 uncultured Solirubrobacterales bacterium
GGCCCCGATTACCAGGGCCTTTCTCCATAGCGGGGGCAGGATTCGAACCTGCGACCTTCGGGTTATGAGCCCGACGAGCTACCAGACTGCTCCACCCCGCGGCGTGGTCCCCTTGTTGTAGCAAACTCGGGCATCGCCGGCCGCTCGATCGGCCGGCGATGCCCAGAACCGGCCCAAGCCCGATGCCGAGAGTCGCCCGCTCGCGTCCCTGCCGACTCAACTCGCGGCCGTTGCCCCTTCTCGGCCCACGCCGCCCGCCCGCAACGGCACCCCCGGAGACGACCGAGCCAACGCCAGCCGAATAGCATCACCGCCCAAATGCGAGCGGCAGTGGTCGACATAGGCACCAACTCGACAAGGCTCCTGATCGGCGAGGTCGACAAGGACGGTGAGATCGACGAACTTGTCCGCAGATCGCGCGTGACAAGGCTCGGCGCCGGCGTGGACGCGGCCGGCAGGCTCGCCCCGGAGGCCTGCGCAAGGCTGTATGCGGTCTTGGCGGACTACCGCGCCGAGATCAACGCCCACGTTCCGGACCCTCCGACCTCCGGCGACTCGGACGCCTCCCTCGCCCCCGATTACCCGAACCTGGCCGTGATGACCTCGGCCGTGCGGGATGCGGCCAACGGGAGGGAGCTGGCGGAGCGCGTGAAAGCCGATTACGGCCTGGACGCGAAGATCTTGTCCGGCGAGGAAGAGGCGAGGATGACGTTCTTGGGCGCGATGTCCGGACAGCCGGCGGGCGCGGGCGGGACGAGCGCGACCGATACGACGGGTGGAACGGAACCGACGGTCGTGATCGACATCGGCGGGGGCTCGACGGAGTTCATCGTGGGCTCGAACGGCGAGGCGGGATTCCATAAGTCGCTGGCGGCGGGCGTCGTGAGGATGAGCGAGCGCCACATCGAGAGCGACCCGCCGAAGCCGAGCGAGCTGCAGGCGTTGGCGGCGGACGTGAGAGCGGTCTATGGGGCCGGGCTGCCGGAGTCGGAGCGAAAGGCGGTGAGCAAGGGGATCGCGGTCGCGGGGACCGCGACCGCCGCGGCCGCGATCGACCAGGAGCTGGAACCGTATGACCCGGCGAGGGTGCACGGTTATGGACTGTTGCTGGCGACCGTCGAGATGCTGCTTGCGCGGCTGGCGGACATGGACGAAGCGCGGCGCAGGGAGGTCGTAGGGCTTGATCCGGACAGGGCCCCGACGATCGTGGCGGGCATGGTCTTGTTGTCGGAGGCGATGCGAGCGTTCGGGCTCGACGAGGTCGAGGTCTCAGAGCACGACATCCTGCACGGCGGACTCCTTGCGCTGGCCAAGGACCCGCGGACGGGGCCCGCTTTCGGATAGACGTCCCGAGCCAAGACCTCCGCCGACGGCAAGTATCCAAATGCAGGTGTGGTCCTACATGAACGTTTCCCGATCTGAGGCAAAATTCAGCTTGAGACGGGAGTTCAGACATCTGATACTCTGTAGTAGGAGAAGGCGTGTGCTGGTGAGCGTCGGCTCCGTTGGTCCATAGGCCCGGACTACACCGACCTGACCATCGGTGTTCACGCGTCCGGGTCGAAGCCCCGAGGACACATACCCCTGCCTGTTCTCGGGGTCCCGCCCCGAGGAAGCCGCCCCATAGGGCGGCTTCCTCATGCAAGGGTCGAGGCGCATCGCGCCGGGCGCCTCCCGCCGAGCGGCGGCTCGGATTTCGAAACGCCTTCTAGAACCTCAGGCGAGGTTCGACTTGCGGGGATAGACGACGGTGGGGTCGGTCAGGACGTTGACGAGCGCGGGCGTGCCACTGGCGAAGGCCCGCTCGAGGGCGGGCACGACGTCGGCGGGGCGCTGGACGAGGTCGCCGTGGCAGCCGAGCGCCTCCACGACCTGGTCATAGCGAGTGCCCGGACGAAGGTCGGCGGCGACGGAGTAGCCATAGACGAACTCCATCGGGTGCTTCTCGAGCGCCCAGATCCCGTTGTTGCCCATCACGCCCACCACGTTGACGCCGTGGCGCGCAAGGGTGTCGAACTCGAGGCCCGAGAATCCGAAGGCGCCGTCGCCGAGGAGCAGCACGACCTGGCGGTCGGGCCGGGCGAGCTTGGCGGCGAGCGCGTATCCGGGGCCGGCGCCGAGACAGCCGAACGGCCCGGGGTCGAGCCAGCAGCCGGGCTGGAAGGAGTCGATGAGGCGACCGGCGTAGGAGACGTAGTCGCCGCCGTCGCCGATGACGATCGCGTCGCGGTCGAGGACCTTGCTCAGCTCGGCGTACAGGCGCATCGGGTGCAACGGCGCGCGGTCGTCGGCAAGCTCGGCGAACTCGGCCTGACGGCGCTCGGTCTCGACGGCGCGCAGATCTTCGACCCAGGCCTCACTGGCCCGGCCACCGCCGCCCGCGGAGCCACCCGAGACACCGCGCGCGCCACTGGCGGCCGAGCCGCCCGAGGCCGCCGCGCCGCGCAGATCGGCAAGCGTCGGCGCGAGAGCGCCGTACAGCTCGGCGGCGACCGGGCGGGGGTGCCGGCGAACGGACTCGGCGGTGTCGATGACGACGATCTCGGTGTCATCGCCGAAGGACGAGCCGAAGCCGAGCCTGAAGTCCATCGGGACGCCGATGACGAGGGCGACGTCTGCGCCCTTGAGGGCATGGGACCGGGCCCGCGAGAAGAACAGGTCGTGGTCGGCGGGCACGCACCCGCGCGCGAGGCCGTTCAGGAAGACCGGAATGCGCAAGGACTCGGCCAGCTCGAGCAGGCTTTGCTCGCCATGGCCCCAGTAGAGGTCGGTCCCAGCCATGATGACCGGGCGCTCAGCGCCGCGCAACAGCTCGGCCGCGCGTTCGATGGCGGCCCCGTCAGCGGCTTTGTGTGGGCGGAGGGGCAGCCCGGCGGCGAGCGAATCGGGCTCGGCGGCCTCCATGAATACGTAGTCGAGCGGGAAGTCGACGAACGTGGGCCCGCAGTGGGGAGCGAGCGCGACGCTGAAGGCCTCGTCCAACAGGCCCGGTATCTCGGCGGTGCTTTCGGGCGTGACGGCCAGCTTCGTGAGGGGCCTGACGAACGGGATGTGGTCGATCTCTTGCAGGGAGCCCATCCCCCAGCGGCCCGCGGGGGCGCGGCCGCCGAGGACGACCATCGGCGAGTGGTTTGCTTGGGCGCTGGCTACCGCGCTCATCCCGTTGGTTACGCCCGGTCCGGCCGTCAGCGCGCAGACGCCGGGCTCTCTGGTGACCTTGGCCCAGCCCTCGGCGGCGAAGGCCGCGGTGGACTCGTGTCTGACGTCAACGATCGCGATGTCTTCTGCCAGGCAGCCGTCATAGATCGAGAACAGATGCCCGCCGGAGAGCGTGAACAGCTTGCTGACGCCGTGCGCCTTCAGGCGGCGCGCGACGAGGCGCCCGCCGTGGAAGGTGTCGGTGGCCGGCTCGGCTTCGATCGCCATGGCCGCGACTCTATCGCCCGGCGCGAGCCGGTGCTAGGAGTGCCCGGGACGGGAGTCGAACCCGTAAGCTCGTTCGAGCTGCGGATTTTAAGTCCGCCGACTTTGCCAGTTTGTCCACCCGGGCTTAACGATCGTAGCTGTCGCCTTCGGACGCGTCGGTAAGCCGCCTGGGCGGGCGATCTCTTTAGGAAGGGCAAGGGATTTCTTTAGGGTTGCGCAACTATTGGGTTGCTACCGTGTCAATCAGGTCAGATAGCGAAAAAGGCAGCCAGAGAAGGGACCGCTTGCCGTGGAGGTCTCAGCACTAACACAGAAGTCGATGCCGGGCCTGGCGGGCCCGTCGGCACTGTTGAAGCTGCAGTCTGACGAGCGTTTGATCGCGCTGACAAGGCGCGGACAGCACGCCGCGTTCGAGGTTCTGTGCGGGCGCTATCAATCAAGGCTGTTGGCCTTCTGCAGGCACATGTTGGGCTCGAAGGAGGACGCGGAGGACGTGCTGCAGGAGGTGTTCGCGGCCGCGTTCAATGCCGTGCTGGCGGACGAGCGCGAGATCAACGTGAGGCCGTGGCTGTATCGGATCGCGCGTAACAGGTCGCTGAACCACTTGCGCAAGGCGACGGCGATCGGCGTGGACTCGATGGACATCCATTACGCCGACAATGGCCTGTCGACGGGCGATCGCGTGATGAGAAGGGAGAGCTTCAGGCAACTGCTCGGCGACGTCCAGGATCTGCCGGAGACCCAGCGTACGGCGCTGCTGCTGCGCGAGATCGACGCCCTCTCTTACGAGCAGATCGCCAGCGCGATGGAGACGACGGTGCCATCCGTGAAGTCGTTGCTCGTGAGGGCGCGGATCTCGCTTGCGGAGGCCGCCGAGTCGAGGGAGCTGAGCTGTGAGGTGGTGCGCTGCGAGCTGGGCGAGGTCGCGGAGGGCCTGACCAAGATGAGCGCCCCGGCGCGGAGACACGTGCGCGGCTGCGAACGTTGCCGTACGTTTAAGAAGCATTTGAGGGAGAACAACAAGGCGATGGCCGCGATCTTCCCGATCGGGCCGCTGTTTTTGGCCCGCAAGCTGTTGTTGACCAAGCTCGGCTCGACCGCTTCGGCCGGCCACGTCGGCGCGGGGGCGACCGCTGGGGCCACCGCCAGCGCCGGTGCAAGCGCGAGCGCCGGAGCGGGCGCCGCGAGTGCGGGGAGCGGACTGTTGACGGCCGGCGCGAGCGCTGTCGCCACGAAGGCCGTCGCCGGGCTTGCGGCAGCGGCGATCGTGACGGCGGTCGCTACCCAGCACACGGGGCCTGTCCGCCGACACCATCCGGCGACGGTCGCCGCTTCGGCGTCGGCTGGACATGCGATCGAACCGGTCGTCGTGCATACGGCGGTGCAGCCGCTAAGCACCGGGCGCAGGCTCGCAAACGACCGGCGCGGACCGGGCGTCGCCAGGAACGGCAAGCGGGCGAAGGCCGGCGTGGCCTTGGCCGCCGGCGCTCCCAAGACCGGGGCGCAGACGCCGAACCCGACGACCCCTAAGCCGGTCGTCGCGGCCCCGGTGACAGAGGTGACGACAGCGACTACGACTTTGCCGGCGAGCGCGACCAGCGACGCGCAGCCTGACGCGACCGCGAGCGCGCCTGTGGCGGTGCCGGACGCCACCGGGGGCACGCCATCGCCTGCCGAAGGGCAGCCCGAAAGCGCGGTAAGCGCGGCGGCGAGTTCAGGTACGCCGGCCGAACCGGCACCGCCGGCCGAACCGGCCGGTGCCGCGACGGGCGCCCCGGAAGTACCGACCGAATCGGCGGCGAGCCCGGCCGCGACGGCATCTCAAGGGCCGGACCAGCTGCCGGCCCCGGGCGGGGCCGAGGGCGAAGCTGGCGACGCGCAGCCGCAGAGCTGAACCGGGCCTCGCGGCGCAAGAACCTGGGCTTGGCGGTGCTGCGCGGGGCGGGGCCGGGCGGAACGGGGCCGGGCTTCAGCCGATCGTGAAGGTCTCGAGCGGCAGTTCGAGGACGCCGGTCGTGCCGACGAGGATCGGTGAGGCGACTTGGGGCGCGGCGTGGGGTGCCAGGAGCATCGTGATGCGGACGCCTTCGCGGGCACCGACACGGTTGGGGAGCAGCAGGATGTCGCGACCGTAGTAGGTAGAGCCGGCGATCGTCGTGGTGTAGGCGATGCTGTAGGCGGGAACGGTGTTGACACGGGTCTTGGACTCGCCGCGCAGTACGAAACCGGGGACGCGGCGGCTGAGGGTGTCGATGTAGGAGGTGGCGTAGACCGGCAAGTCGGCGCTGAGCGAGCCCGAGTAGGGCGGGAGCTGGAGCGGCCCGACGGCGAAGGAGTAGCGAAGCGGGCCGTGAGCGGGCGCGCGGACCTGGACGTAGTTGGCGGGCCCAGCGGGAACGCGGTAGAGGTCGCGGTAGTCGAAGCTGAAAGGCGGGCGGCCGGAGTGGGAGTAGGTCGAGTTGGCGAGCGTGAGGGCGGTGGCGACCAGGATCGTGAGCAGAGCGACGGCGAGCGCGATCACGGTCGCTCGGATGGCCAGGGAGTATGAGCGCCAGCGCGGAGAGAGCAGGCGGCCGAGTGTGGGCCCGTACTCGGGCTTCAGCGGAATCGAAGGGGACATCGCGGCCGGGCGGCGGCTTAATCGCCGAGCGAGAACAGGGCCTCGAGGTCGTGGCGCGAGTAGGCCGCGAACGCGACCATCGTCTGGGTCCTCGTGACGCCGGGAAGCTGGCCGATCTGGCCGGTGACGACGGAGGCGAGCTGCTCGTGGTCGGGCACGCGGACGATCGCCACGAAATCCCAATCTCCGGTGACTGAGTAGGCCTCGGCTACGCCTTCGATGTCGGCGAGGTCGGTGCCGAGCGTGGACAGAGCGTCGCGCTCGGCCTCGATCAGGACGACGGCGTTGGTGAGGCTCATGGCGAGTGCGACTCGCCGGGCTCGAGCACGACGACGCCGCCGGCGCCGGCGGCTTCGACGTCGGCCTTGAACGCGTTGGCGTCGGTAACGATCGGCGGGAACGTGTTGTAGTGGCAGGGGATGATCTGCTTTGCGCCGATCAGCTTGGCGGCTGAAACGGCGTCGTGGCGGTCCATCGTGTAGTGGCCGCCGATGCACATCAGGGCGACGTCGATCGGTCCGTTGGTCTCGGCGATGAGCTTCATGTCGGAGAACAGAGCGGTGTCGCCGAGGTGGTAGATCGTCTTGGAGCCGAGCTTGACGATCAGGCCGGCGGGGACGTTGGCCGTGCCTTTGGGGGTCGTCGAGGTGTGCCAGGCGGGCACCAGCTTGACGGAGCCCCAGGAGGAGGTGACGGTGCCGCCGAGGTTCGGGTCTCTGACGTTTTCGAGGCCGTCAGCGGACAGCTCAGTGGCGATCTCTACGATTGCGATGACCTCTGAGCCGGCGCGTTTGGCGATGGGCAAGGTGTCGCCGATGTGGTCGGCGTGACCGTGCGTCAGGAGGATCGCTTGGGGGCTGAGATCGTCGGCCGCGACGGCGGCCTTCGGGTTGCCGGTCAGGAAAGGATCGATCAGGACCGAGGTCGAGCCGTCCGTCAGCTCGAAGGCGGCATGGCCGAGAAAGCGGATGTCCATCAGGGGCGCTCCAATGTCTGGGGTGTCGGGGGTCTGATGTGGGCTCTCATCATATGCCGATCGAGCCGGGGCCCCGTAAGCGCGCGGAAGGGAGTGCGAGCGTGACTTCCAAAACGGACCGGGTGGGTTTTCTAACCCCCTCAAATACTTCATGTTGGACCTTTAGAAAACTAATACAAAAAGGTGCATGGGGTTTTCTAAACCCGTCCCAAACAGACCCACCGAATCGCAAGCTCCCCGGATCGCCAAGAGCGCCCGCCAAGAACACCTGGCAGGAACGCGTCGGACGCGAGGCCGACGATCATGGGCTCTGAGGACAAGCCGACCCGCATGCCCCGGGTCATCGCGGGCACGAGGCCGACGATCAGTCTTCGGGCGACTCGATCAGGTACAGGCCGAGGCCGAACGCGAGCCCGAGGAGGGCGCCGACGACCCCGGCCAGCCAGGAGACCTCCGGGCGCGCGTAAGGCGTCAGCAGCAGTACCGCGGCGAACGTGGCGGCCCCGAGCAGCTCGCCCTCGTAGTAGGAGCCGCGGCGGGCGGCCAAAATGTCGGGGACCGACCAGGCGGCGATGAGCGCGAGCGCGGCGGCGTTGGCGCCGCTGACGATCGGGAGCGGGTACACGACCTCGGCCACGAGCGCGCCCGAGACGGCGCCGCCGAAGAAGAACGTGAGCACGACGACCGGCCCGTGGCGGCGCTCCAAGAGCCAGCCGAAGAGCGCGGTGCTCAGAAGGGCGGCGAACGTGTAGAGCCCGTTGACGTAGGCGAAGGGGCTGGTGAAGAGCTTCCACCAGTCGCCGTTCAACGGCCCGGCGATCGCCAGCTTGAAGAAGCCGACGTAACCTCCGCGGACGGCGATCCAGCCGGCGCAGCCGGCCGCGACAAGGGCGATCGTCGCATAGGGCAAGCCTCCTGAGAACGCGTCGCCGCGATAGCCGCCCCGGCGCCAAGGGTCGCGCTCACGGGCGCCCGTGGCGGAGGGCGTGCGCCGCACGTGGCGCAGGCGCGCCAAGCCGCGCGTGGCCCGCCCGGATCTTTTCATGCTCGGCAGCTTGGGCGCGCGCTGGCGGAGCCTGGCGCCGCAGTAAGGGCACTCGGTTATGTACGGGCTGACCTCCGACCCGCACTGCTTGCAGACGACGAACAGGTCGGGGCTGGGGGACATCGTGGGTCCCATTCTACGGAGACCTTTGAGCGGCCCCTACAAAGCCGCCAGGGCGCCTGGCAAGAGCGAACCGTGGGATACTGAGGTTATGAGACCAGGATATGACCAGAAGCTGTACATACTTGCGTTCGACCATAGGGGCTCGTTTCAGAAGAAGTTCTTCGGCATCGAGGGCGAGCCCGACGGCGAGCAGACGGCGATGATCGCCGACGCTAAGCACCTCATCTTCGAGGGGCTCGCGCAGGCGGTGGCGGCCGGGGCGGACCCGGCTGTGACGGGCGTGCTCGTGGACGAGCAGTTCGGCTCGACCGTGCCGGAGGAGGCCAGGGCCAAGGGCTTGAAGCTGGCGATGCCGGCCGAGCGCTCGGGCCAGAACATGTTCGACTTCCAGTACGGCGAGGACTTCGGCGAGCACATCGAGCGCTTTAGCCCGGACTTTACGAAGGTCTTGGTGCGTTACAACCCGGACGGCGATGTTGCCGGCAACTCCGATCAGCTGGCCAAGCTGAAGCGTCTGTCCGACTGGCTGGCGAAGCACGAGCGCAAGTTCTTGTTCGAGCTGTTGGTGCCGGCCGAGGAGGCCCAGCTAGAAGCGGTCGACGGCGACTCCGAGCGCTATGACGCGGAGCTGCGGCCGGAGCTGATGAGGCGGGCGATCGCCGAGATCCAGGACGCCGGGATCGAGGTCGACATCTGGAAGATCGAGGGCGTTGACGAGCGCGCCGACTGCGAGATGCTGGTAGCGCAGGCGCGGTCGGACGGGCGCGACGGCGTCGTGTGCGTGGTCTTGGGCCGTGGCGCCGACGATGCCAAGGTCGACCACTGGCTGGCCCAGGCCGCGCCCGTCGACGGTTTCGTGGGCTTTGCGATCGGCCGGTCGATCTGGTGGGACCCGCTCAAAGCGTATGTGGCCGGCAAGATCGAAAGGGTCGTCGGCGCCAAACAGATCGCCGAGAACTACATGCGGTTCGTAAAGGTCTACGAGCGCGCCGAGACCGAGGCGCCGGTCGGCTAGGTGTCTGGGGTCGTAAAGATGAAGAGCTTGGCCGAGATCGAGCGGGCCTTCGCCAAGGAGATCTCGCTCGACCGGCACCGGCGGGCCTCTCTGAGAAAGGCGACCGAGCAGCGCGCTTTCAAGCGCGAGGTTCAGCGCCGCCACCGGCGCGGTTCGTTTCGCTTCGCGTTGCTGGTCCTGGCGCTGGCCATGACCGCGGTGATCGTGACCGCGGTCATGTTCAAGACGCTCTACATGCTTCTGGGCTAGCCGGCGCCCTCGTCGGCTGCCGCCCGAGCGTTAGTGGGCGCCCTCGTCGGCGGCTGCCGCTCGAGCGGTCGCCGCCTGGCCATCGCTGGCCGCGGCCGAGTCACCGGCGTCGCGGTGGATCTCGACGTATATCTCGGTCCTGAAAACGGGCACGTCCTGGGGAGCTTGGATGCCGATGCGGACCTTGTCGCCCATGACCGACAGCACCGACACCTCGATGTCGTCCCCGATCATGATGCTCTGGTTGGACTTCCGCGTCAGCACCAGCATTGCGGCGCACCTTCCTGTAGGCCGGCGGGCGTCGGACCGGACGGCCCAGTTCATGCCGGTCAGCCAAGCATAGTCGGCGGGCCGGTCGGAAGCGAGCCCGACGGCATAAGTCCTACGCCGATGTCTGCCCGCGGACCCCGCGGCATGGCGGGTCCGGACCCCGCCGGCATGGCGCTCGAATGTGGTGTCGTCTTCACGCTGGGACGCCCAAGTTTGCGAGCCCCGATGTCCGCGGTGCCGTCGGAAGGGCCTCATGCGCTAGTCTCCCGGACCGTCCATGGCTCGCAAGTCTCTGCGCCCCCATCTCAACCAGATCAGAACGTGGGTCCGGCAAGGCCGTACCGACGCTTGGGTCGCCCATCAGCTCGAGGTCAGCGTGCGCGACATCGAGCAGTTCAAGCGCCAGAACGAGTTGGTCGGTAACGGCGAGGCCGTCGAGGGCGCGGGTGCGGGCGGCTCGGCCGACTATCCCGACGAAGTCGATCTGAGGGCCGAGGACGACGCTTTGATCGCCGCCGAGCTGGAGGCCGCCGAAGCCCAGGCGGAGCGCGACCGTGCCGAGGCCGAGGCCAAAGCTGAGCGCGAAGCCGCCGAGCGAGGCGAGGACGTGGACGAGGACGAGGCGCCGACTCGCTCCCGCCGGCGCGGTCGCCGCGGCGGTCGCCGTCGCTCCTCACGTGGCGGGGGCGGCCCCCTGGAAGGCACGTTCGACCACGGCGAGGAGGGCTACGGCCTGTGGCTTGATCCGGCGATCCAGGACGACCCGGTCTACGCCGAGCACTGGGCCGGCCACCGGTCGATCTCGGTGACGGTCGAAGAGGACCAGATCGTCATCAAGCGGGTCGGCGACGACGACTAGGGCGTCGCTGGGACGGCGTGATACGGCGTCTTCACTCACTCATGTACGTTGCACACTTCGCTCGCTGCGTCCTTGTCTCACTTGCCCAGCGACGCCCTAGAGGCTTTGCGGGAGTTCGCTCCGCGACGGCCTACGCCTCGCTGAAAGCCAAACGCCCGCCGGCGTAGTCGGCGGCCTCGCGCAGGTAGCGCCCGAAGGCGGCGTCGGCGACGAGGCTGGAGTCCCAAGCCCACGGGTCATCGGGGGCTTGGGCCATCGCCGTCTGCATGCACCACGACGTTCCGTTCGAATATAGGTCGGCCAGCTCCTGGGCGGTAAAGCGCCCGCCGAGGCGCCGGCGCAGCTCCGTGACCAGCTCGCTTACGATCCTGTCGAGCAAAGGTCTGCGCTCGGGCGAGACCGCGCTCAAGCGGCGTTCGGCGCGCTGCCACAGGTAGACGGCGTTCTCGTAAGACGACACCCCGCGAGATTAGCGACCTCGAAACGGGAGGCCGTCTCGGTCCCTGGCGGCACGCGCCGGGTCCCGCCTTTGACCCCGGCGACCGCGTCTCACTGTCAGGTCCCGCCCTTGAGCTTCGGGCGGTCGCGGCTTAGCTGGTTCTAATGGCCGGGCAGGCCGGCGATCACGTAGGGCTGCTCGCCGGACCGCATCATCTGCAGGCGCCGGGCCTCCCCTTCGACGGTTCCTTTGCGCCCGAGTGATTCGTGTTGATGGACGAGCCCGACGTGTTCGCGCTCGAGGGCGGCCACCGTGGCCCGGTCGGCACGGGCTTGGCGATAGGTCGAGTAGATGCGGATGCCGGCGCTTGCGTAGAGGTACAGGAGCGCGAGCAGCAGGCACAGCATCGCCACGCGGCCGACGCGATCCCAACGGATGCGCGCGACCGGACCGGCGACCAAAGAACGCGGACGGGCACTTGGCGCTTGGGCGGTTGCCATCAGCAGGCATTTCGCCCTCGCAGGCTAGATCCCTGCACCGAAAAAGATCCCGGGTGCGAACGCCCGCGCTTCGGCGCCTCGCGGCGCGGGCGGCGCTCAGCGGCGAAAGACCGAGCGCCCCGGGAACTCGGCGTGGGCGCCGAGCTGCTCCTCGATGCGCAATAGCTGGTTGTACTTGGCGACCCGATCCGAGCGCGACGGCGCGCCCGTCTTGATCTGGCCGCAGCCCGTCGCGACCGCCAGGTCGGCGATCGTGACGTCCTCGGTCTCTCCCGAACGATGACTCATGACCGCTGTATAACCGGCCTCTTTGGCCATCGCGATCGCGCGCAACGTCTCGGTAAGCGTGCCGATCTGATTGACCTTGATCAAGATCGAGTTGGCGACACCGCGCTCGATGCCCTTACCCAAGATGTCTGTGTTGGTGACGAACAGGTCGTCGCCGACCAACTGAATACGCTCGCCGAGGCGCTCGGTCAAGGTCCGCCAGCCCTCCCAGTCCCCCTCGTCCATGCCGTCCTCCAGGGAGGCGATCGGGTAGCGCTCGATCAAGTCAGACCAATAGTCGGTCAATTCATTTGCATCCAAAGTGCGACCCTCGTGCTCGAGCACGTATCCGACACCCTCTGAATAGAACTCGCTGGTCGCCGGGTCCATCGCGATCGCGACGTCGGCGCCCGGCTCGTATCCGGCCGCTTCGATCCCGGCGACGAGCATCTGCAGGGCCTCCTCGTTCGAGCCGAGGTCCGGCGCGAAGCCGCCCTCGTCGCCGACCGCGGTGCCCAGGCCGCGCGCGTGAAGGGTCCCTTTGAGGGCATGAAACACTTCGACGCCCATCCGAACACACTCCGAAAAGGTCGGCGCGCCGCAGGGCACGATCATGAACTCCTGGAAGTCGACCTTGTTGTCGGCATGGGCGCCGCCGTTGAGAACGTTCATCATCGGCACCGGCAGCACTTTGGCCGCGTCGCCGCCGAGGTAGCGCCACAGCGCAAGGCCCTCCTCGGCCGCCTGGGCGTGGGCCGCGGCCAACGACACGCCGAGGATCGCGTTGGCCCCGAGGCGCGACTTGTTGGGGGTGCCGTCGAGCACGATCAAAGCCTCGTCGAGGGCCTCTTGGTCGGCGGCATCCATGCCCGTCACGGTCGCCGCGATCTCGCCGTCCACGTTTCCGACGGCCCTCTCCACGCCCTTGCCTTGCCAGCGCTCGCCACCGTCGCGTAGCTCGGTGGCCTCGTGCACGCCTGTCGAGGCCCCGGAGGGCACCGCCGCGCGGCCGCGGGCGCCGGAGCGCAACGCGACCTCGACCTCGACCGTCGGGTTGCCCCTGCTGTCGAGGATCTGGCGCGCGTGGACTCGCTCGATCTGGCTCATGCCCAGCCGTCAGCTCCAAGCCTGCCCGCCGGGCTCAGGCGCTATTTGGTGGTGGTCGTCGTCGAAGGCGTCGTCGTCTGCGGCGTTTTCGTTTGCGGCGTTGACGTGCCTTCGGCGGGTGTCGTCGGTTTCTTGAAGCCCTTGCAGTCCTGGACCGTGTACTGCGCACGACATTCGGTTTTGGCTTCCCACTTTTTGCGGAATTCTTTGACGAACTTGGACAGCCCTTGCTGCTGGTTCTGGGCGGCCAGCTGCTGTTTGATCGTGGACTTGGCCTGGGCCAGGCTCTGCTGGTTGCCGGCCGTCGAGCCGGTCACTTCGTAGATGTAGTAGCCGAACGGGGTCTTCACGGGCCCGCCAAGCTTGCCCTTCGGGGCCGAGAAGATGGCTTCATCGAGCGCTTTCTCCTCCTGGCCCTTGGCCACACCCTTCAGTTCGCCGCCATTGTTCTTGCTGGTCGGGTCGATCGATTTGCTCTTGGCGACCGACGCAAAGCTCTTGCCCGATTCGATTTCTTTCTTGGCTTCATTGGCCTCGGCTTCGGTCTTCGTCAGGATGATCTTAACGTTCCGCTTTTCGGGCGTACCGAACTGAGACTGGTGTTCTTTGTAGTACTTTTCGACCTGCGCGTTCGTGACGGTGCCTTTCTCTTTGGACACCTTCTGCTGGATTTTTGTCGACAGCATGTTCAGCTTCACGCGCAACAACAGATCCGAGACGCTCTGACCTGAGGTCGCCAAGAATTTCTTGAATTCCGAGGCCTGCGGAAACTGCTGGCTCTTGATCTTTTCGAATTCTTTCTTGACTTCCGAGTCGCTCACTTTCACGCCGAGCGAGTTCGCTTCACCGAGCACCCACGAAGAAGAGATCAAGAAACCGAGCACCTCTTGCTGCAGCGATTTGTACTGCTGTTCGCACTGGCTCCTGAGCTGGGCCTTGCTCGGCTTGGCCTGGCCCTTGGTCGGCTTGGGCGCGGTCGCTTCGAGGTGGGCGATGCAGGCGGTGTAGTTAGGCGGGTCCGGGATCACCGGCTTGGCGCCGGTCGCTCCGCTGGCCGCGGTCGAAGCCGCCGCGACCGACAGCCAGTGTTCGTAGGTCGCTTTCGTGATCGGCGTGCCACCGACCTGGACGACCGCGTCGCCGGGTATGCCACCGCACGCGGCGATGCCGACGACGGCAACAAAAACGGCGCCTAGCGCCGAGATGAATCTGAAGTACTTGGACACGACGCGGGCACTCTAGCGGATATCTCTATGCGTGTGCTTAATGTTCGCTTCGGCGCACCTTAAGGGCCTCTCCGGGTGAGCCCTAAGCCGCTTCGCGGCTGACCGCGAGCAGTACGTCGGCGGCCTTGACGACCGCCGGGAAGCGCCCTGGTCCCTCGCGCGGGACGCGTACCGTGACCTGGGAACGCCCGGACTCGTAGAGGGCCTCGGGCAGCTCTTCGTGGAGCTTGCGCGCGCGCAGAGAGTCGAGGTCGATCGGCGTGACCGCCAAGCGCTCGCCGCGAAAGCTGACGACCGTCGCGCCGGCCTGGCCGAACTTGATCCGGGCCTGCTGCAAGGCCAGCAAGTTCTCGAGCGGCTCCGGCACCGGCCCGAAGCGATCCTCAAGCTCCTCCCTCAACAGGCCCAGGTCGGCGACCTCGACAGCGCTCGCCACGCGCCGATGGATCTCGATCTTGGCCTGCTCGTAAGGCACGTAATCGGAGGGCACATATGCGTCCACGTTGACGTCCAACCTGACCGGCTCAGGCAGGTCCTCCAAGGCCGCGTCCTGCCCACCGCCCGCGCCGCCGCCCGCGCCGGCCTCCTCGCCCTCCGCCCCTGCGCCCACCACGCCTCCGCCCCCGGCCCCGGCCCCGGCCGCGCGGACCGCTTCGTCGAGCATCTGCATGTACAGCTCGAAGCCGAGCGCCGCGACGTGGCCGGACTGCTCGTCGCCGAGCAGGTTGCCGGCGCCGCGCAGCTCGAGGTCGCGCATCGCGACCCGGAAGCCGGAGCCGAGTTCGGTGTAGTCCGACAGGGCCGCCAAACGCTGGGCGGCATCGGGCGTCAAGGCGGCCGCCGAGTCGTACATCAGGTACGCGTAAGCCCGCTCGCGGCTGCGCCCGACGCGGCCCCTGATCTGGTAGAGCTGGGCCAAGCCGAACGTGTCGGCGCGCTCCACGATCAAGGTGTTGGCCTGAGGAATGTCGATGCCGGACTCGATGATCGAGGTGCACACGAGCACGTCGTAAGCGCCCCTCAAGTAGTCCATCATCACCGTCTCGAGTTCGTTCTCGGCCATCTGGCCGTGGGCGACCGCGAAACGCGCGCCCGGACAGATGGCGCGCAAGCGCTCGGCCGTCTCCTCGATCGTGTCGACCCGGTTATGCAAAAAGAAGGCCTGGCCGTCGCGTCCTAACTCGCGCTCGATCGCGCGCTTGACCAGCTCCTCCTCGTACTCGCCGACATACGTCTTCACCGGCCGCCTGCCTTCGGGCGGGGTCTCGATCACCGAGATCTCGCGCAGGCCGGCCAACGACATCTGCAGGGTTCTCGGGATCGGTGTGGCGCTCATCGCGATCACGTCGACCCTCAGCTTGAGCTGCCTCAGCAGCTCCTTCTGCTTGACGCCGAAGCGCTGCTCCTCATCGACGATCAACAGGCCCAAGTCCTTCGCGCGAACGTCTTTGGAGAGGACCCGATGGGTGCCGATCAGGATGTCGACCTTGCCCTCCGCAAACGCCGCGATCGCGGCCCGCTGCTCGGCCGGCGAACGAAAGCGCGACACGACCTCGACGTTGATCGGATAGTCGGCGAGACGCTCCGAGAACGTGCCGTAGTGCTGCTGGGCGAGGATCGTCGTCGGCGCCAGCATCAGAACCTGCTTGCCCTCGCCGGCGGCCTTGAAGGCGGCGCGCAGGGCGACCTCGGTCTTGCCGTAGCCAACGTCGCCGCAGATCAGCCTGTCCATCGGGCGCGGCGCTTCCATGTCGGCCTTGACCAGGTCGATCGCCTCCATCTGGTCGGGCGTCTCGGCGTACGGGAACTTGGCCTCGAACTCGCGCTGCCAGTCCGAGTCCGCTTCGAACGCGTGGCCGGGCCGGCGGGCCCGCTCGGCGTACAGGCTGAGCAGCTCGCCGGCCAGCTCCTGGGCGGCGCGCCTGGCCCTCGCCTTCATCGTCTCCCAGCGCGTGCCCCCCAACTTCGACAGCGGAACTCCCGCCGGGTGGGCGGGATCCGATCCAGCGCCGCCGACGTAACGGGAGATCTTGGCGAGCTGGTCGGTAGGCACGTAGACGCGGTCGTCGCCTTGGTATTCGAGATACAAGTAGTCGCGCGTCACGTCAGCGACCGTCCTCGTCTCGAAGCCCGCGAACCTGGCGATGCCGTGGTCCTCGTGCACGACGATGTCGCCGGTCCTCAGTTCCGTGAACGACCTCAAGACGCCCCTGCGCTGGCGTCCCCCCGGGCCGGCCGCTCCCGCGCCGACGCCGCCGCGCTCGGCCCGGCGCCGGCGCAGGAGCCGGTGCTCTGGATAGACGGCCAATTTCAGCTGGGGCGCGACGAAGCCCTCCCTCAACGAGGCCGCCGCGAAGCGCAGCGACGGTTCGAGCGGCTGGAAACCGACGGTGGCCGTCTCGCCATCCAGCCAGCTCGCTTTCAGGCGCCCCAGGTTGTAGGCCGCGCGCTCGCCTTCGCCGCGCTGCGGGAAAGCGACGACGGTGCGGTAGCCAGAGCGCACGAGCTTCTCCAGCTCGGGCTCGGCCTCGACAAGCGACCGCGCCGCGGTGTCGGCCGCCTGGGCCCTGATCTGCAGCGGCTGGTCGCCGGAGATTGCCGACAGCCAGGTCCGCGTACGCGCGGCCAAAGCCGCTTGGACGTCTTCGGGGCTGACATACAGGTGGGCGGCGTCGGCGTCCGCAAACGTCGCCGACACGTCGCTCCAATGGTCGGCGAGCGCCGGCTCCAGCTCCTCCTCGGCGGCGATGAGCACGTCGACGTCCGGGCCGAGGAGGTCGAGCAACGCGCCGAAGCGCTCGACAGGCAAGAGGTCGGCGACGTCCGGACGCTCCTCGACGTCGAAAGCCGCGATCTCCGCCAGCTCGCGGTGCTCGAGCGCAAGCTCGGCGGCGGGCGCGATCTCGACCTCCTCGACCTCTCCGAGCGAGCGCTGTGTGAACGTCGAGAACCAGCGCAACGATTCGATCTCGACGTCGAACATGTCCACGCGGACGGCCCGGTCCGCCGTGGCGCCGAACACATCCAGGATGCCGCCCCTCAGCGCGAACTGGCCGCGCTCGGAGACCTGGTCGATCCGCTCGTAGCCGGCCGCGACCAGCTCGTTCGCGCACTCTTCGAGGTCCAACAGCTCGCCGACGCGCAACGTAAACGAGTGCGGCCGGAGCGCCGGGTCGGGCACCTTCTCAGACAGCGCGACCGCGCTGACGACGACCACCGGCAACTCGTCCGGGGCCTGCAGGAGCGCGTCGAGCGCTGCCACCCTCAGGCCGACCAGGTGCGGCGGCGGCGCCAAATGGGACTCGTAGGCGACGCCCCGCGACGGGTAGTAGCGCACGCGCCTCGGCGCCAGCCAGGCACTCAGGTCGCCGGCCAGATCGCGCGCGGCGCGGTCGTCGCCGACGACGACGACCGTCGGGCGCACCCGCTCCGCCTCGGCCGGCCGACGGTCCGTGAGCGCAGCGATCAGGTAAGGCCTCAAAGAGGCCGACACGAACGCGTGGCCGCCGTCCTTGGCGAGCGTGACGGCCGCCTCGTCCTCCTCGATCAAGCCGAGCAGCGAGCGCAAAGCCATATCAGGCGGGCTTTTCTGGCGACTCTTCGGCCGCGACGGCCGGACCCAGCTCGGCGGGTCCGGACCCGGGCTCACCGCCGAGGACGATCCGCTGGGTTTCGTAGGCCGCGCGGTCGATCAGTTCACGGACCTCGTCTGGGCTCTCCCTGAAGCGGCCGAGCACGTACGCGGACACGACCTCGGGATCGCTGGATGCAGGGCGCCCGACGCCAACCCGGACGCGCACGAAGTCGGGGCCACCAAGCTCGCGCTTCAAAGACTTCAGGCCGTTGTGGCCAGCCAGGCCGCCGCCCACGCGCGCGCGGACCTCCCCGAACGGAATGTCGATCTCGTCGTGTACGACCAAGACCCGATCGAGCGGCACATGCAGGTGTCCGCGCGCGGGCCCAGCCGAACGGCCGGCCTCGTTCATGTAGGTCATCGGCCAGAGGACCGCCACGCGCGGGCGCTCGGCACCGGGCTCGGAGGCGGGCAGCCGGCCTTCGGCGATGCGGCCCCCGAAGCGTGTCTTTTGGCGAGTCAGATCCCAGCGCTGGGCCAGGACGTCGGCGACCATAAAGCCAATGTTGTGCCTGGTCAGAACGTGCTCAGGGCCGGGGTTGCCGAGACCGACGATCAGCCAGTCGCAGCGCGCGTCGCCATCGTCGCCGAGCTTGCCGCGACGGAAAGGCCTCTTCAGGGCCCGCCCCGTCCTACTCGCCGCCGCCGCCGGCCTCGCCGTCGCCCGCCTCGGCCTTCTCGGCCGCCTCAGCCTCGCCGACCAGCTCGGTCTCGGCTTCGATCTCTTCGTCGGCCTCAGTCTGCAGGCGCGGCGGGGACAGCGTGGCGACGATCGTGTCAGGCTCGTCGAGCAAGGTGACGCCCTCCGGCGCGGCAACGGCGTCCAAGGCGATCGTCTCGCCGATCTGAAGCTCGCCGATGTCGTGGACGATCGACTCGGGGATCGCGGTCGGCAGGGCCTCGACGTTCAGCTCTCTAACGATCTGCTCGAGGACTCCTCCCTGCTTGACGCCGGGCGCGTCCTCGGTACCGGTAAGTTCGAGCGGCACGACCGCGGCGATCGCCTCGTCGAGGCGCACCCGCAGAAGGTCGATGTGGACGGTCTCGCCGCGCACCGGGTCGCGCTGGGCCTCCTTCAGGACGACGGGCGTAGCTTTGGCGCCGTCGATGCTCAGGTCGAGGACCGCGCCGGAGCTGGCCAGGGCTAGGCGCAGTTCGCGGGCGTCGGCGTCGAAGCCGACGGACTCGCCGCCGCCACCGTACACGACCCCGGGCACACGCCCGGAGCGACGCAAACGCCTGGCCGCGCGCGAGCCCTCCGCGGCGCGGCTCTTGACCTCAAGCTTGCTTGTTGCGTTTGCCATGGCCGAGGCACTTTAGCAACCGGCGGTGGGGCCATACGCGCGCGCGCGGCACGCCGTCGAAAGAGGGTCGAACCCATCCCCTCGGGCGGCCCCCCCCACGCGCGCGCGGCACGCCGTCGAAAGAGGGTCGAACCCCTAACCCCCCAAACGAACTGGACCGGCCCCCCACGCGCGCGCGCGGCACGCCGTTTTCAGAACAGCTGATTCTCGCCGCCGAACACTTCGGAGACGGAGTCGTCGACGAAGATGCGGCGGATCGAGTCGGTCAGGAGGTCGGCGCAGGGCAGGACCCGGATGTTGGCGGGGTGGCCGGCCGCGATCGGGACCGTGTCGGTGACGACGATCTCCTCGAAGGCGGCCTCGCTGAGGTTCTCGTAAGCGGCGCCGGAGAAGACGGCGTGGGTGGCGGCGGCGTAGACGCGTGAGGCCCCTTCATCGCGGACGGTCCGTGCCGCCGCGACCAAAGTCCCGGCGGTGTCGATCATGTCGTCGACGATGACGGCCGTCTTGCCGGAGACGTCGCCGATGACGTAGCCGATCTCGGCGACCTGCTGGGCGGGTCGCTCCTTGTCGAGGATCGCCAGCTCGGCGCCGATCTTGGAGGCGAACTTCTTGTTGAGCTTGACACGGCCGGCGTCGGGGGCGACGACGACGAGGTCCGGGAGCGAGAGATCGGCGAAGTATTGGGTGAGCATGAACAGGGCGGTCATGTGATCGACCGGCTTCGAGAAGAAGCCCTGGATCTGGCCGGCGTGGAGGTCCATCGTCAGAACACGATCGGCGCCGGCGGCCTCGAGCATGCGGGCGACCAGGCGCGCGGAGATCGGCTCGCGCGGCGCGGACTTCTTGTCCTGGCGGGAGTAGCCGAACCAGGGCGTGACCGCGATCACGCGGTGCGCGGAGGCGCCGACGGCGGCCTCGATCATCAGGAGCAACTCCATGAGGGAGTCGTTGGCGGTGATACCGGTCTCGGGGTTGTTGCAGATCGACTGCACGATGAAGACGTCGGCGCCGCGGATCGACTCCTCGTAGCGGCAGTAGACCTCGCCGTTGGAGAACGTCTTGAGGGTGACAGGGCCGAGGTCGACGTTGAGCTTGTTGGCGATGTCGAGCGCGAGCTGCTCGGAGGAGCGCCCGGCGAACAGCATCAGGCGCTTGTTGTAGTCGATCGGCAGGCTGGTCTGAGCAGCCTGCTGTGCGCGCGTGTCGATCGCGGCGCTCATCGTGTTACGCAGTGTAAACGTGTCATCGCCTGGCATCCTTCGCGGGCGGATGCTTGCGGTCGGCGTAGCCGGCTTTGTTGGTCTGTCGCTCGCGGGCGATGCCGAGCGCGCCCGGAGGGACGTCCTCGACGATGACCGAGCCGGCGCCCGTGTAGGCGTTGTCGCCGACCGTGACGGGCGCGACGAACGAGACGTGGACGGAGCTGTGAACGCCGCTGCCGATCGTCGTGCGGTGCTTGGCGAAGCCGTCGTAGTTGGCGGTGATCGTGGAGGCCCCGAGGTTGGTGTCGGCGCCAATGTCGGCGTCGCCGATGTAAGACAGGTGCGGGACTTTGGCGTTGGGGCCGATGTCGGAGTTCTTGATCTCAACGAAAGTGCCGGCCTTGGAACCGGCGCGCAGGACGGTGCCGGGACGGAGGTATGCGAAGGGACCGACCGTGACGTTGTCTTCGAGCACGGAGTCGACGATGTAGGAGTGCCGAATCGAGCAGTTCGAGCCGATGGAGGTGTGGCCGCGGAGCGTCGTGAAAGGCTCGATCGTCGTGTCTGGGCCGATTTGGACATCGACATCGATCACAGTTGCAGCGGGATCGACGATGCTCGCCCCGGCCGCTAAGTGCTTGGCATGGATGGCGTCCTGCGCGAGCCTGCGGACAGCAGCGAGGGCTGAGCGGTCGTTGACGCCGAGGACCAAGCGCGGATCTTCGACGGGATGGGCGACGACAAGGCCGCCATCGCCTCTGATCTCCTCGAGAACCTGGGGTAGATACAGCTCGCCTTGGGCATTGTCGGCGCTTAGGCGCGGCAGGGCCGCGCGCAGCGGGCCCTGGGAGAAGATATAGATGCCGGTGTTGACCTCTTTGATCTGGAGCTGCTCGGGGGTGGCGTCACCGGCGGCCTTGGTCTCGACGACCGACACGACGGCGCCGTCGGAATCGCGGACGACCCGGCCGTAGCCGGCGGGGTCGTCGAGCAGCGTCGAGGCCATCGTGGCGTCGGCGTTCGAGTCGACGTGGGCTTTGACGAGCGCGGAGATGGTTTCAGCGCTGACGAGCGGCACGTCGCCGCTGAGCACCAGGATCGGGGCGTCGGGGTCGTAGGTGCCCGAGGCCGGGTCGCCGGCCGCGGCCTCCGCGCCGCCCGCGCCCGAGTCGCCGCCCGCGGCCCCAACCTGGCCTGAGCCTTCCGCGGCCGAGTCCAGGCCGGCGAGGCCCGCTATGACCGCCCCGCCAGTGCCGTTAGAGGCGGGCTGTACGACGTCGAGAACGCCTTCAGGCAGGGCCCGGGCAAGCGGCTGGGCGGGCGAGTCGACGACAACGACCTGGCCGGCCCCGGCCGCCAGGGCGGCGCGCACGGGCCAGAGAACCATCGGGATGCCGCAGAGGTCGTGCAAGACCTTGGGCGTAGACGAGCGCATCCGCGTACCCTGGCCCGCCGCCAGGATCAGGACCGTCGGAGCGCTCACCTGGGGGATGGTAGGACATGGCGCGCGTCCGACCGCCAGGGCTCCTAGGGTTGTGCGGTGTCGCGCGCTACGCAGATCTCGGCCTCCGCGGCTCTGCCGGCGAGCGCGCACAACGGGTCAACGCGCGCGGGGCGCAACGCCAGGCGGGGCAACCGCAAGCGCGGGAGACGTCCTCGCGCCTTCAGTCTGTTCACCGGGGCCGGCGGGCTCGACCTTGGCGTTGAGGCCGCCGGCTATGACGTGGTCTATGCGATCGAGAACGACCCGACCGCTGTAGAGACACTCAACCGGAACCGGTCTAGCTGGTTTCCGGCACTCCCGGCGACGTGCCCGCTGGACATCACCAAACTCGATCCTCGACAGGTCATGGAGGAAGCCGACATCGCTTCCGGCGAGGTTGACCTGCTTGTTGGCGGCCCCCCGTGCGTCGCCTTCTCCAAGTCAGGGTTCCACCTCGACTACAAGCGCAAGGGGCGAGACCCGCGCGCGAGCTTGCTCGGAGACTATCTCCGGTTTCTTGGAGCCCTCCAGCCGCGGGCTTACATGCTGGAGAACGTGTTCGGGCTCGCGTATCGCAACCAGTCGGCAGCTTTCTTCGATGCGCTCCTCGATGGCATCCGCTCGCTTGGGTACTCGATCGCCTACGCGGTACTTAACGCTGCCGACTTCGGCGTACCGCAGAACCGGCAACGACTGTTCGTCATTGGCGCCCGTGACGGCCGGCCGCTGGCGCTGCCAGCCCCGACGCATTGGGGCGAGCACGAGCGGCGCCGGCCGCCGAGCCATATCGACGAGCTGCTACCGCACACCACCGCGGGCGAAGCGCTTGCGGGGCTCGCCACCGAACCCGAGCAAGAGGAGCACGTCAACGGGAAGTACGGACACCTACTGCCGGAGATCCCGCCGGGCCGGAACTATCTCTATTACACCGAGCACGAGGGGCATCCAGAGCCGCTATTCAAGTGGCGCTCGCGGTACTGGACCTTCCTGCTCAAGCTCGACCCCGACAGGCCGGCCTCTACGCTTCAGGGCCAACCTGGCCCCTATGTGGGCCCCTTCCACTGGGACAACCGACGCCTCAGGGTGCCGGAGCTCAAGCGACTGCAGGGCTTTCCCGACAACTATGACTTCGCGGGCACACGGCGCCACATCCAGCTTCAGGTAGGCAACGCGGTCCCGCCGTCTCTGGCGGCCAACATCGCGGGCGCGATACGCAGCCAGCTCGAAGATGTGGCGCCCGCCTCGGCCGCCGAGCGCGAGCAGCTCGCGGTGCTGGCCTGATCACAGCCGCGGGTCGGGGACCTCGGCCCGGACGGTGCGCGTGATCTGATCGAGCACGGGCTGAATGCCGACCGCCTTCAGGTCTTCGGCTACCGCTTCCCATGGTCTCGTCTCGTCAGCCACCGAGACATGGATGTTTACCTCGCCACGTATCACGCCGGTCCCGGCGGCCTTGACCCCGAGGCCGGGAACCCTTCGAGGGAAGCGTCGCATGATGGCGAGCGCCCTCTGGGCGCTGATGACGCGAAAGCTGTTGGCGCCGGGAGCCAGTGCTCGCAGCTCGCCATCGTGGCGATCGAACAACGCTTTGATGTACTCGTCCTGAGCGCGCTTCATCCCGTGGCCCCCGAACCACGAGAGAAGGTCCCACCCGATGGAGAGGTCCTCGTCGAGGTTCTCCATAAACGCGTCTACCCGCGCCCTAAGGCCGAAGTCGACAAGGAAGACGTAGACCAGCTCGCGCACACGTTCGGAAGCCCCGATCGCCTTGTACGCGCCAAGCGGTATGCAGTCCTCGGGATCGAGATCCACGACTCGGCGGGCCTCCCGGAACAGCGTGCTGGCCACCTTGACGTTGATCGGCAGCTCAACGCCGCCGCTCTTGACACCGAAGTCGCGATTCTCGCCGGCCTCGTGGTAGTCGGCTATCTCGAAGCGGTGGCGCCTCAGAGGCTCAAGGTGATCGTCACGAAAAACATGCTCCGCGAGCGTGCCGACCACGAGATTCTCGAACGCCGCGTTCCGTTTGCTCCTGCCAGGCCCCAGAGAGCACGGCTCGCTTGGAGCGAGAAACGAAGCCCCCCGAATGGCGCGTGCCACCTCCCAGCCGTCGCCGATAGCAAGGCTGTCCAAGACGTCGCAAAGGCGTCGAGCGCTCAGTTCTGTCAGCGCCTCTAACTCCATGCCACAGGCGAGCGTAACCGGTCTCGCGGATCTGACGGCTCCAAGCGGATCTCGCACCCGCTTAGCCGGCGGCAAGGTCGATGCGCTCCGGCCGCTCGGAGGCGGCCTGGACATATAAAGACTGGGGGGCAGGGATTCGAACCCTGATTCCCAGGACCAAAACCTGGTGTCCTGCCATTGGACGACCCCCCAAGGGGCCGCTACATCGTCGCACGCGCGGACGCGGGCCGGGGCCGAGGTCCGGCGAAGGGCCTAACGCAGATCGGAAACAAGATGCTTCGATAAGGATTGTTCTGATATGTTGGCGTTTGCATCGTGTTTGGAATCGGAGCCCAGCAGGCGAGGCGGTCCAGGCGAGCCGCCTCTCGGGCGCTTGCGGCGTGCGTGACCGGCGCCCTGTCGTGCCTGCTTCTGATCGCCTCGGTCGCACCGCCGAGCGTTTCGGCGAGTCGAGGCCTCGCGAGCGCTTGGACGGTCGTGCAGGCGAGCGACGGGCCCCCGAGTCCGCCGGGCGGTGCCACCAGGACCACGGCGAGGACCCTAAAGAACGGGGTCAGCTATCGCGGCCAGCTCGAGTCCGGACAGCAGGCTTGGTACAAGCTGGAAGCCGGCGATAGCGAACGGGTCGAGGTCCAGCTGTGGGGCAGGACCAAATCTTGCCCGGTGCGCATGACCCTGATCGACGCGCACGGGCGGGCGCTGGGCGAAATCGTGTCGACGACGCACGAAATCGAGCCGTTCATCGTCTACTACCCGGAAGGCGACACCTCGCTGGACTACTACCTGCGCGTCCAGCGAGAGCCCTCCACGACCACCTGCGCGAGTGCCGTCTACGTGTTCACGTTGCGGGAACCGGAACAAGAAGAACAGCGCGGTTGCGAAACCACGACGGCCCCAAACGGAGAACCGATCAAAGAGTGCGCCAGCCCGTCCAAAGAATCCGCCGTACCCGCATACGAGGCGCGCGTCTGCGCGACCGCCTCGCGCAACTACCGGCGGCTCGAGAGCACGCTCGCCCGCGAGCGTGCCCGGTCGGCGCGCCGGCGGCTCGAGGCCGAGATCGGCGCCGCCAGGCGCGCGGTGATCCGTGGCTGCCGCTACTGAGGGGACGCCTCCAGAAGAGTCGCCTCCAAAGGACGCCGCTCCAGGCGGCAAGCGCGGGATGTCCGAAGGCATGAAGGTGGCGATCATCGCCGCCGTATCCGCGATCGTGGGCACACTGGCCGGCGGCCTCATCACTTACGAGACCAACAAGTCGCTGCAGGACAAGCAGATCAAGCAGGAAGAAAAGCGCCAGCAGACGACCGCCAAGGCGGTCGTGCGGCTGCTCATCTCCGAATACCACGCCGACGCCGACCGCCTGCGGCAGATGATCACGCTGCGCGAATACGACCGGACCAGCTACAGCCAGCACAAGTTCGTCAGCCACATCGGCCAAGAAGAACGCCAGCTCTTGGCGGGCAACCTGCCCGAGAGCGACTGGTCGGACATCGCGGGCGCGTCGGAGGCGATCGAAACGGTCGAGAGCGAACTGGAAGCCCATCACGGCAAGGGACCGATCGGCCCAGCCGAAGTGGAAGAACTCGAAGCCGCCAACTCCGAGTGCGAAACCGCATACAAGGCGCTGGTCCCGTTCGCCGAAGGCAAGGCCGCCTGAGCGGCGCTCAGCGCTCGAACACTTTGACCAGATCCGAGTCGCCGGTCGCGTACGGAAAGTCGGCTTCGGCTTCGCAGACCGCTCTGAACGTGTACGAGACGGGGCCGGGGAACTTGAAGGTGTAAGCGTCTTTGAAGCGGCCCTTGGCGGTCGCCCTGACAACATCGAACTCGATCCAGGAGCCGCCCGGCGATTTGGCCTCGAGCACGACGGGCTTGCCGCCCTTCGGCCGCGGGCCGCCGAGCACGGTCCCCGTGAAGTGGATCGTCTTGCCGACGCTCGTCGTGTGGGGGGCCACGCGCAAGCGTATGCCCGCGCGGACGGCCAAGCCGAGCGTGCGCGTCGCGACCGGGACCGGTTCGCCGAGGTGAGCCTTATAGGCCAGCTCGATCGTGCGCGAGCTGGCGCCCCCCTTGATCTTCAGCGCGAAGCGCCCGGCGGGGTCCGTCTTGGGGCACGCAAACGGGGCCGCACGCGCGCCCGCGTACGCAGCCGTCGCGTCACATTCGAGCTGGGCGCCCGCGATCGGGACGCCGCCGGGCGCGGTCAAGCGGCCGGTGATCGTGTGGGCCTTCCCGTACGGACCCGAGATGAGGGCCCGCTTGGACCCGAGCCAGCCGGCCGTCAGGTCGGCCTGTACGGAGGCGTTAGTACCGTTCGGTTGGCCCTGCACGCGCGCGCGCGTGCCACCTTCTGGAGTGATCTTGTTTGCGACATCGATCGTCTTGTCCAGCACGACCGCCGAGTTGCCGGCCGGGTCGGTGACGGTAACGACCAGCTGGTGCTCGCCGTTCGACAGGCTTGTCGTATCGAACGGCACGTCGACGCTGACGGCAGGCAAACACGGCTGCGGTTCCAAGAAGGCCGGCCTGCCGTCAGGCGCCGTGCCCGCGCTCGCGCAGCGGCCGCCGTTTTCGTCGAGCGTCGTCGTTTTGACGACCGAGCCGTCGACCTCGAAGACCGCCTGATAAACACCCGACCCTTGGTCTGTCGCGTCGAACGCCACGTCGGCCGATCCGGCGACCGAGGACGCGGTCGCCAACGAGCCCGCGACCGATGTCGCCGTCGGCCCGGCTTCCTGTTCGAGGGTTATGTCGGCGGCGTACAGGTAGATCGCCGCTGCGTATCCACTGGGTCCCCCCGTCGTTTTTTGGCATTCTTCATCCTGGCCGATGCCACAGGAAGCGCTTATGGCTAGGAGGTCGCCAGCCTCAGATACCGGTAGGAAGTTTTCTGGCGAAAATGGTTGTCCAATCACACCATGACCAGAGCAGCCACCCTGGAAATTGCAGGCATCCAGTAAGCGTTCAGTTGGTTGGGGGGACATAACTCTGCTTTGTCGAATTTTGGGGTGTGGAGCGGGTTGAGGCGGAGGCGATCTATGACGCTGGGCGTGAGGCGGTCGTTGAGGTGTTGTTGCGGATGGACGCTCAGATCGGGGCGTTGACCGCGCGCGTCGCCCGCCAGGACGAGCGCATCGCCCAGCTGGAGCGCCGGCTGAACCGCAGCTCCCGTAACTCTTCGATTCCCCCGAGCGCCGATCCGCCCGCCGGCGCGCCGAAGCGTGGCAAGGACCCTTCAGGGCGTTCTCAGGGTGCTCAGCCTGGTCATAAGGGCAAGGGTCGCCCGCTCCTGCCGGCGTGGGCGGTGGACGGGGTTGTCGAGTATTGGCCGGAACGCTGCGGGTGTGGTCATGCTTTCGCGCCCGAGGAGCGTGTCGCGGTCGGCGAGGCGGTGCGCTGGCAGGTCGAGGAGCTGCCCGTGACACAGGTCCAGGTCACCGAGCATCGTGCAGTACGGGTGCGCTGTCCAGGCTGCGGGAAGCAGACACGCCGTGAGCTGCCGGGGGAGGTCACCCAGAGCGCGTTTGGCCCGCGTTTTCAGGCGGCCGTCGCGACCCTCTCGACTCGCAACCGTGTCTCTCGCCGGGATGTGGTGGAGCTCTGCGAGCAGCTGTTCGGCTCGAGGATCAGCATAGGGACGGTCGACGCGATCCTCGCCCGCGTCAGCGACGCGCTCGCCGCGCCCCACGCCGACCTGCTGGGCGCGCTTCGCGGCGCGAGCGCTGTGAATATGGACGAGACGGGCTGGCGCACCGCGGGGCAGCGCCGCGCACTGTGGGGCATCTTCGACCGGCGTCACGCCTATCTACACGTCACCCCTGACCGTCACGAGGATCACGCCAAAGCTCTCCTCGCCGATACGAAGGCGATCGTGACGTCTGACCGCTGGTGGGCCTACGCGCATCTCCCGTTGGCTCGCCGCCAGCTTTGCTGGGCGCACCTGAAGCGAGATTTCGCCGCGCACGCCGAAGGCCTGGGCGCGGAGAAAGAGTTCGGCGAGCACGGCCTCGCATTCTGCGAGCGAGTGTTCTGGGCCTGGGAGGTCTTCCAGCACACCAACGACCGCTCAGGGCTGAAGCACACGATCCGTAGGCTACAGAAGGACTTCAAGCCGATCATCCAGAGTTACGCCTCGAAACGGGCACGCAACAAGTACTGCCGCGGGATGGCGCGCAACCTCATCAAGGCATGGCCCGCCCTCTGGACCTTCGCCGCTCACCCTGGGGTCGAGCCGACCAACAACCACGCCGAGCGCTCCCTGCGGGGCGCGGTCATCTACCGCAAACTCAGCCTCGGCACCCAATCCGAGGGCGGCGAACGCCGCATCGAGCGGCTGCTCTCCGCGCACACCACCTGCCGCCTCCAAAGCCGATCACTCTTCGTCTACCTCACCGACACCCTCACCGCCCACGCCCGCGGCGACCCGACGCCGCTGCTCACCTGAACCAACCAACTGAACGCTTACGGCATCCAACACCTCCTGTCCGTTTTCTCGGGCAGCAATCCAAAACTGATACGCCGCAGGCTTTTCTTCGGGAGTGCCGCGAACCTCGCCGGCACGCCAGAGTCCTGCTTGAGCGATTATCTCGCCACTAGGAGCGTTGAATGCCCACTCTGCCACGTCGAGTAGAGCGCGATGTGGAGTTTCGCCGCTTAGGGCTGCGATCAAAGCCCCGTCTGCTTCTTTGCACGTGTCCAACGTATAAACGTCGTACGAGGCGCCTTTAGGTATCGACTTACTCCAACCAGCCGTCGGCGCGGAGGCCCCGGACGGCGTGTGGCACGAGTAGACATCGAACTTGTCCGCCCACGCGACCCCGGCGCCTGCCCAGCCGGCATCGGACGCGAACGACCCGAAAGCTAGGAATCCGGCGACGAAACCGACGACGATCGACCTTCGAAGAACCATGACACCTACAAGTCGCTCCTTGACCTGAACAGACCCCCCTCTAAATATTGTGCCAACCCGAAGGCTTCGCCGTCGCGGTCGGGCGTCAGGTAGACCGGGCGCGGGTCGAGCGCGGTTAGAACCGGTCGCGGTGAGGCGGTGCCGTCGGTGAGGCGGCAGGTCTTAGACCGAGAACGAGATTGGCAGCTTAGAAAGGCCGTAGATGCCCATGATGGTCTCGTACTCGGGCTCGCCGTCCAGCTTCAGGTCTTCCAGGCGCGGGGCGAAGAACGCGAGCGCTTCGTTCAGCTCGAGTCTGGCGAGGTTAGCGCCGAGGCAGTAATGGATGCCGGCGCCGAACGTCAACGCGCGCGCGCGGCCCCGGTCGGCGGTGATGTCGAAATCATCCGGAGCATCGCTGTCGACGTCGCGGTTGCCGGTGTGAGCGCAGACCATCAGGATCGTGCCGGCCGGGAACGTGACGTCGCGATAAACGATGTCTGAGGTCGCGATCCGGGCCGTGAACGGCGTGATCGGCTCGACGCGTAGGGCCTCCTCGACGGCGGCTTCCGCGAGGTCGGGGTTCCGAGCCAACAGTTGCCACTGGTCTTGGTGTTCGCCTAGCAAGCGGACGGCGTGGGCGAGCTGGCTCTGGGTCGTGTCGACGCCGCCGACCAAGATGTTGAAGACGAGGTTGATGCACTCGACGTCGTCCAACTTGTCGCCTTCCTCTTCGGCGGCGATCAGCATCGAGATCAAATCGTCCTCTGGCTGGCCGCGCCGGGCGGCGACGAGCGCGGCGGCGTACTCGTAGAACTCGGCGACCGCCTGTTCGATGGCGTCCATTTCGGTGGCCATCGCGGCGGCGTCGAACTGCTGCTGGATTACCTTCGACCAGTGGTGCAGCTTGGGCGCGTCGCTGATCGGAGCGCCCATCACCAAGGCGATCGTCCGCGACGGGTACGGCTTGGCGAAGGCCTCAACGAAGTCGCATTTCACGACGCCGTCCGCGCGCGCGCGTATGGCGTCCGCGAAGAGCCCGTCGAGGAACTCGACCAGAGCCGGCCGGTAGCGCTCGACGGCCTTGGCGCTGAGGGCCGGGTTGACGAGGCTGCGCAGCCTGGTGTGGTCGGGGCCGTTGACGTGCAAGATGTTGCGCTTCATCTGCTCGTACAGCGGCCCTTCGCGGACGCCGAACATCTCCGCGATCGTCATCCCCGGGAAGGTGGCGTCGCGCGTGCGCAGCCACCACTCGCAGGCCTCCCGGTCGAGCACGATCGGCCCGTAGGGCCCGGAGGCGAGCCAGCCCCGGGCGCGTACCTCGCGCATGGCCTCGTGAAAACGCTTTCCCTTAAGCGCCGGGTCGGTGTAATCGAAACCGGGAAGCGTAAGCTCGCTCACGAGCGTCATGTTCTGTTTAACCCCCCTTCCAGGCGTCCCTCCCGCGCGCTCGGCCCGCGAACGGCCGAGCCGCGCGCGTCGGGCCGCCTATTTTTTGGGGTGGACGGCCTGCTTGAGCGTCGCGCCCGCCGTGAACTTGGGAGCCTTCGAGGCTTTGATCTTGACGCGCTCGCCGGTCCTCGGGTTCACGCCCTGACGGGCCGCCCTTTTGACGACCGAGAACTTGCCGAAACCGGTGATCGAGACGTCGTCGCCTTTCTTGAGCGACTTGGTGACCGTGGCAATGACCGACTCGACAGCGCGACCGGCGTCGGCTTTGGTTAGACCGCTGTCGGCGGCGACCGCGTCGACCAGCTGAGACTTGTTCATGGTGTTTGGCATTCCTTTCGAGAGTCTTCTTTGTTTACGTAAAGGCGAGCGCGCAGGCTACCGCTAATGGCGGCCGGACGGCAGAAAGCGGTTCGTGCCGTAACGCTTTGGACCGACCGGTTTGGCGATCAAGTCGTTGGCGAGCATCCAATTTGACATCTCTTTGAGCTGGGACCTATGGAACGTCCCGAACCTTGAGGCCGTGGCCGCCCGCTCTCCGGATCGCCCCCTCGCGTGGGCGCCCGCCGCCCGCGGGGCGCCGGCGAACAGGGGCAGGTAGGCCTGTAGCGACGCCCACGTCAGGCCGGTGGGCAGGCTGGGGTTGGCCTTCAGGAGATCCTTCAGGCCGAGCTTCGGGTCGGCGAGGACGGCTTCGTAGCCTTTGACGGTCGCGGCCACGAAGCCTTTCACCAGAGCCGGTTCGGAGGCGATCAACTTGCGGGTCGTGAACGCGACGAGGCCCGGATATGACGGTCCGCCCCATTGATACAGCGGGAACGCGGCGATCGGATGCTTGCTGAGACCGAGCTGGACGCCTTCGTCGGGGATGAAGCCCGTGAACGCCGCGATCCGGCCGGCCACGAGCGCCCGCGGGCCGTTGAAGCCGACATTCGCCACCTTCACCTTCGCCGGGTTTCCGCCCGCGTCCTTGACCTCGGTGTCGAGGACCGCCGTGTCCGAGGGTACGCCCGTGATCCCGACCGTCCTGTTCTGGAGTCCCGCCGGCGAGCGCAGATGCTCGGAGGCGAGGCCGATCAGGCCCCCGAACGGACGCTGCCCGAGCGCCAGGACGGCCTTGGCGTCGCCGCCTTTTGCGATCAGGCTTGCCACGTCGCTGCCGTCGGCAAGGCCGAACTGGGCTCTGCCGGCGTCGATCAGTTGCAGCGTTTCTGTCGTCGCGCTCGGCGTGACGACGTGCAGTTCGATTCCTTGCTGTTTGTAGAAGCCCTCCGCGAGCGCCGTATAGATGCCGGCGTGGACCGCGTTCGGCGTGAAGTCGAGGATCAAGGTCGCCTGTTTGGTGTGCGCCTTGCCGATCCGGACCGCTTGCGTGGCCGCCGTAGGGCCCGTGCCGGTCCCCTTCTTCGAGCCTTCGCCGCAGCCGGCCATGGCCAGGATCGCGATCGCGGCGGGGACGATGGTGGTCTTCTGAATGCGGGGTGCCGCGCGCGCGCGTATGGCCCCAAAAAGTGTGGCGCTCGCGGTGGCGGCGCGCTGGCGATGAGTAAAGTCTTCGAACATATGGCTATCGATCTGGACGGCCCGCGCGCGCGGCGCGGAGACGGCGCCGCGAGAGACGACGTTGCGGCCGGCAAGAGCCTATCCGGCGAGCCCGTCCGCCCGCTTTACACGCCTGAGGACCTGCCCGCCGGCATCGGCGATCCAGGCCGCGACCCGATCGGCGAGCCCGGCTCGTTCCCGTACACGAGAGGCCCTTACCCGTCGATGTACAGAGGCAAGCTCTGGACAATGCGCCAGTTCGCGGGCTTCGGCACCTCTGAGGAGACGAACGAGCGCTTCCATTACCTGCTGAGCCACGGCCAGACCGGCCTGTCGACCGCCTTCGACATGCCTTCTTTGATGGGCCACGACTCCGACCATGCCAGATCTTTCGGCGAGGTCGGCAGGGAGGGCGTCGCGATCGACACGATCGAGGACTTTCAGACCCTGTTCGCGGGGATCGACCTCGGCGCGGTATCCGTCTCGATGACGATCAACGCCCCGGCCGCGATCATGCTGGCCTACTACGTCGTCGCCGCCGAGCGCGCCGGCGACGGCGCCGGCGGGCGGGTGGGCCCAGATCAGTTGTCGGGCACGATCCAGGCCGACATCCTGAAGGAGTACATCGCCCAGAAGGAGTGGTGCTTTCCGATCGACCCGGCGATGCGGCTGTGCGGCGACATGATCGAGTGGTGCACTGAACACATGCCCCGCTGGCACCCGATCTCGATCTCGGGGTACCACATCAGGGAGGCCGGCGCGACCGCCCAACAGGAGCTGGCGTTCACGCTCAAGGACGGTTTCACGTATGTCGAGCAGGCGCTCGAAAGGGGCCTGTCCATCGACGAGTTCGCGCCGAGGCTGTCGTTCTTTTTCAACGCCCAGATCGACTTCTTCGAGGAGATCGCCAAGTACAGAGCCGCTCGGCGCATCTGGGCGAGCGAGCTGCGCGACAGGTACGGCGCCAAGAACGAGCGCTCCCTGCTGATGCGCTTTCACTCGCAGACCGCCGGCGTCTCGCTGACCGCCCAGCAGCCTCTCAACAACATCGTGCGCACGACCGTCGAGGCCCTTGCGGGAGTCCTTGGCGGCACCCAATCGCTGCATACGAACTCTTACGACGAGGCCTTGGCTTTGCCGACCGAGGACGCCGTCAGGGTCGCTCTCAGGACCCAACAGATCATCGCCCACGAGACCGGCGTCGCCTCGACCGCCGACCCGCTCGGCGGCTCCTATTACGTCGAGGCCTTGACCGACGCCATGGAGGCCGCCGCGAGGGCCTACTTCGCCAAGATCGACGAACTCGGCGGCATGGTCGCGGCCGTCAAGCGCAACTTCCCGCAGCGCGAGATCGCGGACTCCGCGTTCGAGCTGCAACAAGAGATCGACTCCGGCGAGCGGGTCGTCGTCGGCGTCAACCGTTACACCGACGGCGACGACTCCGATCCCGAGATCTTGAGAATCGACCAATCCGTCGAACGCAAGCAGCTCGACAGGCTGCAGTCCGCCCGGGCCCGCCGCGACGCGACGGCCGTCGAGCGCACGCTCGCCGACCTGCGCTTGCTCGCCGCCGGCGACGGCAACCTGATGGACCCCTTGATCGAGTGCGCCCGGGCGGGCGCCAGCGAGGGCGAGATCGTGGAGTCTCTTCAGCAAGTCTTCGGGGACTATCGTGAGACTCCCGTATTTTGAGAGGCGTGCGTAGAGCACTCACAGTCGGTGGAGCCCTGATGGCAGTCGCGGCCGGGCTGGCGTTTGGGGCGCACCGGATCACGGCCACGGACGCCGCTTACACGGCGCCCGGTGGCGCACCGTGCGTGCCGGCGCACCTGAACGCGTCGGCCGTGCTGCCCGGCACGGGCATCTCGGCGAGCCCTTTGCCGGGCGCTTACGACGCCTCGGCGAACACCCAGATAAGCCTGCTGGGCGTGCCCGCGAGCGCCCTTTCGGGCGTGAGCGCGACCGGCTCACGGAGCGGCGCGCATCCGGGCAAGCTCGAGCCTTACTCGCAGGGTGACGGCGCCAGCTTCGTGCCGGCCGCCGCGTTCGCGCCCGGTGAGACCGTCACCGTGCGCGGGCGCGTACGCGACGCCTCGGGCGGCAAGGTCTTCTCGTACCGGTTCGTGGTAGCCCAGAAAGACACGGGCCTTTTCAAGGCGTCGGCGGCCGCGAGCGTGCCGAAGGACTACAACGAGGAGCAGCACTTCCACTCCGCGCCGACCCTGCAGGCGCCGGTCTTGGCGGTTGCCGCCAGCTCGAGCCAATCCTCGCCGGGCGACATCTTCGCGGCGCCCTACACCGGGCCGGGGCCGCCCGGGCCGGAGATCTTCAGCCCGAGCGGCGAACTGATCTGGTTCGAGCCGCTGCCGAGCAGCGAGGCAGCCACCAACCTGCAGGTCCAGCAGTACGACTCCAAGCCGGTCCTGACCTGGTGGCAGGGCTACATCCCGCCGCAAGGCTTCGGCGAAGGCGAAGAGATCATCGACGACGACACCTACCGGCAGGTCGGCCGCGTGCATGCGGGCAACGGTCTGAAGGCCGACCTCCACGACTTCCACCTGAACGCCGGCAACACGGCGGTCTTGACCCTGTTCGACCCGATCGACTGCAACCTGTCGGGCATCGGCGGCTCCAGGTCGGGCGCCGTGACCGACTCCGGCTTTCAAGAAATCGACCTGAAGACGGGGCTTGTCAGGCGCGAATGGCTGAGCCTCGACCACGTCGGCCTGTCCGACTCCTACAGCTCCGGCACCGGCTCGAGCACCGAATGGCCGTTCGACTACTTCCACATCAACACGGTCGACCAGCTGAGCGGGGACACCACGCTGATCAGCGCCCGCAACACGTGGGCTCTGTATGAGCTGGACACGCGTACCGGCCAGATCCTGCTGCGAGTCGGCGGCAAGCACAATGACGTCAAGCAGGCGACCGGCGCCAAGACCGCGTTTCAGCACGACGCGACGGCGCAAGCGAACGGCACGATCACCGTGTTCGACAACGGGGCGGTGCCCAAGGTCGAGCCGCAGTCGCGGGCCTTGATCGTCGGCCTGAACACCCGGACCAAGACGGAGACATTGCTGGCCGCCTACGCTCACGCCTCCCCCACGCTCTCCTCCGGCAGCCAGGGCAACGTGCAGACCCTGTCCGGCGGAAACATGTTCGTGGGCTGGGGCTCAGAGCCCTACTTCTCGGAATACGGCTCGACCGGCCAGCTGCTTTACGACGCTCACTGGCACGGCTCTTACGAGTCCTACAGGGCCTACCGCTTCCCCTGGAACGCCACACCCGCGAGCCCGCCCTCGCTTGCGATCGTGCCGGGCGCGGTCCCCAGCGCCCAGGCGACCGTGTACGCGAGCTGGAACGGCGCCACCGAAGTCGCCGGCTGGCGCGTGCTCGCCGGGCCATCGCCGAGCCAGCTCGCGCCCGTGGCGAGCGCCGCCAAGGCCGGCTTCGAGACGGGGATCGCGATCCCCGGAAACGAGGCGTACGTTACGGTGCAGGCCCTGAACTCGGCCGGCGCGACGATCGGAACCTCGGCGGCGATCCAAGGCTAAGCGAGCGACGACCCCCGAGACCCGCCCGTCCGATCCACCGTCCGCCCCGCGCGCAACCCGCCACCCCCACTTGACCCGCCCATCTGATCCACCGCCTGCCCCGCGCTGCGGCCCGTTCGCCCCACTCGACGAATCCACCCGCCCTTGACCTGTGCACGTTCCGTTTGATACTTTGTTCTGGCTTGGTGTCAATTAGAGGTTTATTGGAGTAGAGATGCCTACTGGAGGAGCAAAGCCGAAGACCGTCGACCAGCAGGGGGCCGCCGGCCGCCCCACGGGCGCGGCGGGCGCGGCGGGCGGGCGCTACCGGCGGCTGCCGACCGGCGCGCACGGCCTGGACCCCGAGGAGGTGCGCCGCGACCAGCGCGAACGTTTGCAGACGGCTCTGATCGAGCTGATCGCCGAACGCGGCTACCAGGCCGTCAGGATTCTCGACCTGACCAAGCTCGCCAGGGTCTCGCGGCCGACCTTTTACAGCCTGTACGCCGACAAGGAAGAGCTGTTCTTGGCCGCCTACGACGAGATCGTCCAGCGAACCGGCCGGACGATCATGGCGGCCTACCGAGCGCAGGGCTCACCGGGAGAGCGCCTGCGCCGAGCGATACGAGCCTTCGCGGAGCTGGCAGCAGCCGAGCCGGATGCCGTGTCGCTGATGGTGCTCGGCGCCCTCGGCGCGGGACCGAGGGCGCTCGAGCGCCGCAATCGCACGCTGAGGCTGCTCGAAGACAGCATTCCGTCCCGGGGCGCGTTTGACGGCGCGGGCGGCGCCGGCAAGGCCGGCAAGGCCGGCCGAGCCGGGACGTCTGGCAAGACCAAGGCCGCGGCATCGGGCAGGGCCGCGGCGTCGGGCAGGGCCGGGGCGTCTGACGGGGCGAGCGGGGCCGTCGCCGCCGGAGACCTGACCGTGCAGGTGATCTTGGGCGGGATCCGCGAGGTAACCGCCGCACGTTTGCGCCGCGGGCAGGCGCACGAGCTGCCCGGGCTCGCGGGGGAGCTGGCCGCCTGGGCCGGCTCTTACCCGGCCAAGCTGCCCGCGAGCCTGAAGATCGGGGGGACGCACGCGCGCGCCAAGGAGGCGGCGACCAATGGGGCGAGACCTGGCGAGGGGTCTCCCCGCGAGGGTCAGTCCCCCGGGAATACGCTGCCCGGCTCCGAGCAGAGCCGGGCAGCCGCGCTCGCCTCCGAGCGCGCGCGCCAGGCCGAAGGCCGGCTGCCGAGCGGCAGACACGACCTGCCGAGGCAGTTCATCGTCAAAAACCAGCGCGAACGGATCGTCGACGCGACCGCGGCGATCGTCGCCGAAAAGGGCCTTCAGGGGCTCACGATCCCTGAGATCGCGCGGCGCGCGAACGTATCGCACCAGACCTTCTACGAGATGTACCCGACCAAGGAGGACGCCTTCCTTGGCGCCCAAAAGGTCGGCCTGCACCAGGCGCTCGGGGTCGCGGTGGCGGCCTACGACGCCCAGGGCGAGGACTGGCCCGCCGGCGTGGCCGCCGGGATCAGGGCTCTGCTCGGCTACCTGGCCTCCGAGCCGGCCCACGCCCACCTGACGATCGTCGACACATTCGCCGCCAGTCCCTCCGCGATCGAGATCAGGGACACCGGCCTGCAGGCATTCTCGGCTTACCTGCAGCCCGGCTACCATCACGCGCCGGACACCCACAAGGTCCCCGGCATCGTCCCCGAGGCGGTCGCCGGCGGGATCTGGCAGGCCCTGCACAACCACGTCGAAAACGGAGACCTCTCAGACATCGTCTGTTTGGCGCCCCAGCTGACCTACTTCGCGTTGACGCCGTTCATCGGCGCCAAGGACGCCGCCCGGACGGCGCGCCGGCGCGACCTGGCGGCGGCGCCGGACCCGGCCCGCTGAGGCGCCAAGAGCCATCCCGGCGGGGACACGGGTGGGCCGCACGGTCTACCGAATGGGCCCTTAAGCTTTTCCAACCCCCCGATTGTGAAGACTTGTTACTTTAGAAAAGGTGACAAAAAGGTGCGTAGGGTTTTCTTAACCTGGCTTCGGGCCTAGTCGATTCGGGCCTAGTCGATTCGGGCCTAGTCGATTCGGGCCTAGTCGATTCGGGCCTAGTCGATTCGGGCCTAGTCGATTCGGGCCTGGTCGATTCGGGCCTGGTCGATCTCCTCCCCAAGCGATCCTTCTAGCGCTCACGCTAAGCCGATCCGCCATCGCCAGGCAGAGCGTAGGCGGTCTTGCCTTCGCGGTCGGTCGTGACAATCGCCCGCTGCATGCGCATTAAACGCAGGCTTTCGCGGATGTCGCGTGCGGGCAGACCCGTGACGACAAGCAACTCGGCGACCGTATGTGAGCCGTGCTCGAGCGCCGCCAGGACCGCGCGGTCGGTGTGCGTGCGGAGCCCCCGCGAACGGGTCCCCCCTCGCGCGCCCCCGCGCGGACGGACGGGCCTGCCGGCAAAAACGTCGTCATCGGCAATCTCGGCCCTAGCGAGCACGCCATCGGCGACCACACCACGAGCGAGCACACCACCGGCGACGGCCCCATTGTCAGCAGGCACACCGCCAGCACGTTTGGACGCCACCGTGCGCCCACGCGGCGCGCGGCGCACACCGGCGGGGACGGGGTCGACACCGTCGGGCGAAAGCGCGGCGAGAGCGGCGCTCAGTTCGGCGTACTCGTCGAACGAGGACCTCAGCTCGCGCCGGCGCGCCTCGATCTCGGCGCGGATGTTCGTCAGCAGATCGTCAGCCATGGGAAGTTCCAGGCCGGTTTTCTAGCAGGTGGCGTGTGTGAGGCAGCGAAGTATCGGTAGATGGGCACCGAGAAGCAGCGACGCCGGGCCAGGCTCGAGCAGGTGGCGGAGCTGAAGGGCAGCTACCGTTACGGGCTCGTACTGCTGCTGACGGTGCTTTCGACCGTATCGCAGCTGCTGCTTCCCGACACGCCGCCTTCATGGTTTGCGCAGGCGCTGCTGATGGCCGCGGTGGTCGTGACCGCGCTGTTCGCCGAGGGAGCTAACAGGCCGCAGTGGCGACGCATAGGGATGCTGGTCGGCGTGGCGGCTTTGTGCCTGATCGCCGGCTCGATTGTCGGCAGGGGCAGCACCCAGCGATCGATCGCGTTCGGCACCGGCGGCATCCTGGCGATCGCGGGAGCGGTGATCGTCGCGCGGGGGGTCGTGAGCGGCATCATGGTCGAGCGGCGCGTGACCTTGCACACGGTGATGGGCGCCCTGACCGTGTATCTGCTGGCGGGCCTCGTGTTCGCGTTCGGCTACGCCGTGATGGACGCGATCGCTGGGGCGCCCGTCCTCAGCCACCTCGGCTCCGACAAGCACGCCGAAGAGGTCTATTTCAGCTTCATCACGTTGACGACCGTCGGCTATGGCGACATCGTGCCAACGGCGGCCGCGGCCCGGATGAGTTCGGTCATAGAGGCCCTGTTCGGACAGCTATACCTGGTGACGATCGTGGCCGTGATCGTCAGCAACGTCGGCGCCCGCGCCCACGCGACGATCCACGCGCGCGCGGACCCAGCCGACTGAAGACCTCTTAGCCGGGGGGAGCCGGCCGAGAGCCGAAGAGGCCAAAACCGCCCGAGAAAGCGAAGCCAAAGGCAGAGCGCGAAACCCCAAGCGCGGCATCCGGCGGCCGGTGGGTGTTCAATGTAGGGGCGTCGCGTGCAGAGACAGACCTCGCCGCGGGCGACGCCCCGCCGTGGGGCCGGACCGACCGGCTGCTTTGGCGCCGGGCGTCGACGAACTCCCACGTACCGAACACATGACAGCAGACGAGGATAAGAAAATCGACAGAATCGACGACGATCGGGGGTCTGCCGCGAACGGCGATCGGGGGTCTGCCGCGAACAGCGATCGGACAGGCCCGGACGCCGCGTCGGGATCGAGTGCCGGCCCCGGCGATCGGGGCCTCGACAGGAGGACGTTCATCAGGAGGAGCCTGATCGCGGGTGGCAGCCTGCTGGGCGGAGGCTTGGCGATCGCCAAGCTGGCCGACGCCAACGACGGCGCGAGCCCGCCCGGGCCCGCGCGGGCCGCCCAGAGGACGGCCGCCAGCAGAAGGCAAGTGAAGCCGAACGTGCTCGTGATCATGGTCGACCAGTTGCGCTACCCGCAGTGGCTGGGAGCGGGGCCAGGCGAGCTGGAACTGCCAGCGAACATGCAGAAACTCAGCGAAAGTTCGGTCTCGTTCGCGAACTTTTTTACGGCCTCGAACGACTGTACGCCTTCCAGAGCGGCGCTCTTGACCGGCCTGTATACGCACCAGACGGGCTGCATGATCACCGGCGCCAGCACGCTGAACCCGGGCTTTCCGACGTGGGGAAAGATGCTGCGCGAACACGGCTATGACACGCGCTGGTACGGCAAGTGGCATTTGACTCACGGCGACAACAAGTGGACGCCGTGGCACGGGCCGAAGGAGCTGGAGCGTTACGGCTTTCAGGGCGGCACTTATCCCTCCCCGGACGGCGCCCCGGGCCAGGGCTGGCGCGTGGATCCGGGCGTGGCCGGAGACTTCGAGCGGTGGCTGTCGGAGCTGCCCGCGGACGGGGGCCAGCCATGGTGCACGACGGTGTCGTTCGTGAACCCGCACGACATCGCGTGGTGGTACAAGTGGACCGACCGGGTGCCCGGCGAGGCGAGCGCGCCGAACGTCGCGAACAAGCTGCCGGCGAACTTCGAGACGCCCGAACAGCTGATCGCCGAGGGCAAGCCGAGACTGCAGCTCTCACTTCAGGAAACGGCGGCCGCCTCGTTCGGCGAGATGCCGTTTGACGGCCCGGAAGTAGAACAGGCGTGGCTGGGGATGATGAACCTGTATGTGAAGCTTCAGAACGAGGTCGACCGCCACATCGGCAGAGTTCTGGACGCATTGCGGAGCAGGCAGCGGATGGCGGAGAACACGGTCGTGATCGTGACTTCAGACCACGGCGAGTACTGCGGCTCGCACGGGCTGAGGGGCAAGGGCGCGGGCGCGTATGACGAGGCGATCAGGGTGCCGCTCTTGGTCTCGGACCCGAAAGGCAAGCTGACCAGCGAACCGGAGGTGCAGCGCGAGCAGCTCAGCTCGAGCGTGGACCTGGCGCCGCTGCTGTTGACGATCGCGAGCGGCTCGAACGAGTGGCGCTCGCAGAGCAGGTATTCCCATATCGCGGGGCGACTGGACCTTGCCGGCATCCTGGCAGACCCGAACGCGCCCGGGCGCGAGTACGTGCTGCACGCGACCGACGAGACCGTTACCGAGTTCGCGATCGAACCGTATGCGGCTAACGCGCCGTTGCACGTGATCGCGTTGCGGACCCAGGACGCCAAGTACGCGACGTACTCAGACTGGGAAGGCGAAGGCATGGCCCCGCTGACCGAAGGCCAGGAGCGCGAGCTGTACGACTACAGCGAACCGAGCGGGCGCATGGAGGTCCATAACAGCGCCCACGAAAGTCCTCTCGAAGGCGCGATGCAGAGCCTGCTCGAAGAAGCTTTCGTCCAGGAGCTGCGCCAGCCGCTGCCGAGCCCGCTGCGGCGCGCCCAGGCGAAGGGCTTGGCCAACTACTTCACGGTCTCCGCCAGATCGACGTTGCGCGCGTACGAACGCCGTGAAGCCGAGCTGGCGGCCGCCCGGCGGGCCTCAGCCGGACGCGGTGGCCGAGCGCCCGATCACCGCGCCGGCTCCGTTCAGCGCCTGCACCGCGACGAACGAAGGGGCGCCGGATAGCGAAATGGTGGTCTGAAAGCCGCTTCTGGGCACCGTCGCGACGGGCGCAAGGGCGGTGGCCGAGGAGCCGGCCAGTAGCTGCCAGGAGACGACTTCGGTGGCGCCGTTCCAGCTGACCGCGACCGCCGGCCCGCCGCCGGCGCCGCCGTGGGCCTGGACGGCTATCGACGGCGGAGTGCTCGGATGGCCGGTCCACGGCGACAGGTAGGTCCTGAAGTTTTGGACGTTCTTGCCGAGCGTGCCGTCCAAAAGGACCGCGCCTGAAGGGCTGTGCTCGGTGAAGTTCGGCAGGCCGCCGTAGCCCATCAGCCAGTTGCCGGCGTTGTTCGACGCGAGGACGGTCCCCCAACTGGTCCCTGGCGCCCCGACCGGGTTGCCGGCCGTGACGGCGGCCAGGTTCAGGAGGTTGCCCTGGCTGGAGGCCAGCAGCGTGCGGCTCGGGTTGGTGAACTGCTTGACCAAAGCGACCGTATGGCTCGCGGTGTTCGGCGCCAAGAGCAGGCCGCGCGACTGCTTCTCTTTGGGCGGGTCCGAGCCGTTGTCGAACACCGATATCTGGCCCCCTGGCTGCCACTCGGCGTCGTGCTGCCAGTAAAAGCGCGTGCCGGGCCCGAGCTTGAAGCTCGAATTGCGGTCGCCGAGGCGCCAGATGAAGGCGCCGGTATGGAGGTCGACGTCGTAGAGGGTCCAAGTGTTGCGCGAGGACAGCAGGACCTGACCGGGCTGATCGGCGCCCGCCGCGGTCTGGCTGGCGCCCGCGCCGGCCGCGCCAGGCGCCGCACCGGCTGGCGGCCCGGGCGAGACCGAGTTGATGTGGACGTAATCCCAAGGCGATTTGGCCGACGAGGACACAGGGCTGTGGGATTCACTGAGGGCGACGCGGCCGAGCGCGTGCCACTCCCACATGACCAAGCCCGTCTTGACGTCGATCTCTTGGACGACCGAGTCATTGACGATGCCGTCACTTGGGCCACCGTAACGGGCGAGGTCTGAGTGGATCGGATCGAACGCGTCGATCCAGGCGGTCCCTTCGGGCGTGAGCTTGACCTCGTGCAGGTCCGCGTGGTAGCCGTTGCCGGCTCGGATATAGGCGACGGGCCGGTAAGAGGTGTCATAAACGACGTCCTCGCCCTGGCCGAAGCCGACTTCGAGGATCTTGCCCTGCCACCAGGTCAAGACCGGCCGGCCGTCGTAGCGCTGGACCTGGAAGTTGGTCGAGCTGATGCCGGCCGGCAAAGGCCTGAACCAGACGAGCGAGCCGTTCTGTTCGGAGATCATCTCGCCGGGCGTGCCATCGCCTTGGTAGGGCGCCAAGAACAGGTCGCCAGGGCTTGAGCCCGGCCGAGCCGGCGTCGAGATGTGGACCGTCGAAGGCGTCAACGACGGCGCCGAAACGTAGTGCTCGATTTCGGCCGAGTTGCCCTTGTTGTTAGGGAACTCTTTCTGGCTGACCCCAGTTTCGGGGATGACCGTGAACGCCGTGCTCGCCGGCCTGCCGGGAGCGCCCGGACCATCGGAGACGAGCGCCTTGACCGTCACGTGCTCGCCGGCCGCGAACGGCTTGCTCGGCAGGAAGCTGGAACCGGTCCCCGTCGAGTAAGGCTCCAGGCGCCCGCCGTGGGCGCCGGTCTTCGAGCCGACGACCTTGACGTCTGAGACCGTGGTGCCAGTGACGCCAAGGAAGCTGATCTGGGTCTTCGGCGAGGCGTCCAAGGTGCCAGGCAAAGGCGAGACGGTCACGGGGTTGGCCGCTGCGGCCCTGACGTCGGCCGTGTCGACGGCCGACCCGGCGCCGGCCGAAGCGATCGCGGCTCCGGGGCCCGACGATCCGCTTGAGCCGCCGCAAGAGGCCAGCGCGATGCCGCACAGCGCCAGGCCCGCGAGCAGGGGGCCGCCTTGGCGGGGCACGGCCTTGGGCGGCACTGAAAACATCGCCGAGGACCCTAGCGCGTGGACTTCTCGGAAACGCCGATCACCTGGCCTGCTGCGTCGAGCGCCTGGACCTGGAGTTCGGCGGGCTCGCCGGGCAGCTTGATCGCGGTCTCGAAGCCCGACTTCGGGGCCTGCGCCACGGGGCTCAGCCGCCCGCCGGCGCTGTTCGCCGCCAAAACGCGCCAGGCCGTGAAACGGGTTGCGCCGTTCCAGCTCGCATAGACGGTCGTGCCGCCGCCGGGTGCCGGCCTGGCGGCCGCGGCGGGCCGGGTCGCGGGCAGGCCGATCCAGGGCGCGACGGTCGAGCGGTAGCTCAGGTCCGGGCTCGGAAAACTGCCTTCCAGCAAGCGCTTGCCCGAAGAGCTGTACTCCGACAGATACGGTTCTGAGCCCCAGCCTATGAACACGTTGCCGTTAGCCAAAGGCTGAGTGTCGCCCATGTATTCCGATTCGAAGACGCCGCCGCCCGGGTACTGGGCGAGGAGCTTCGCGGTTCGATCGGAAGTGTTCAGCTCGAGCAAGAGCCCCCTCGAAGGGCCGGTCGCGGGTACCGACGTGCCGCCGCCGGTCAGCTGGCAACAGTGATCGTCGAACATCGTGATGTCCGTCGCCGAGCCGTTGAGCGAGGAGCCCGGCGCGAGCGTAACGTCGTGCTGCCACTGGAATGCGGCCCCCTTGCCGAACCTGAAGTCAGAGCGCTTGCCGCCGAGCGTCCACTCGACCTTGCCGGTTTCCGCTTCGACGAGGTAAGCGCCCCAGGTGTTACGCATCGACACCAAGAACGTGTTCTTGGCGGTCAGGTCGATCGCGTTGACGTGGTAAGCGTCCCACGGGAATCCGTTGGTGGGCACCGTCGCGTAAGAGGCGCTCAGCGGGATGTGCTTCAGCGCGTCCCAGGTCCTCAACAGCGCGCCGGTCTTCAGGTCGTACTCCTGGACGGCCGAGTCGATCAGCGCTCCGTTGTAGGCGCCGCCGTAAGACGACAAGTTCAAGGCGACGTCCTTGTTGGCTGTCACCCACGCGTCTTCGCCGCTGATCGTGAACTCGTGCAACGTTATCTTCCAGCCGTCGGCGCCCTTCAAGCGGGCGACGGTCTTGTAATGCTGATCGACGACCACGTCTTCGCCGCTTTCGGTCGAGCCCGTGTTGGTGACGACCCCCTGCCACCATGCCAAAACCGGTTTGCCCAGATATTTTTGGGCGCTCAGATTCGACGCGACCATACTTTCCGGCGCCGGTTTGAACCAGACCGGTTGCAAATCTTTGTCGAGGATCAAAGGCCCGCTCTGGCCGACCATCGGCGGGTAGTTGAGGTTGTAGAAGTTGGCCGCCAGCACGTAGCCGCCCGCCAGGTCCGCGGTCGCGGTCGAGCCGTTGACTTTGAGTTCCGGCGGGTGCAAAGACGGCTCTGAGACGAAGCTGTAAGCGCCGGCCTTCGTATAGGCGCCGACCGGGGCCCCATGCGAGCCGGCGAACGCGACGTCGACCGCCACGAAACCGGCCAAGACAGCGGCGATCCCCAAAGCAAGGCGCCGCGCCGAGGCGCCGCCGGCGATCTCCGGCTTAGGCATCTGCGTAAAGGTCAGCAGAGCGGCGACGCCCGCCAGGCCGGCGCAGATCAGGTAGGCCAGCTGGAAGCCGCTCGTCAAGGACTGCGGCACCCCGTGGCCGGAACCGATCAGGCCGGTCGTGCGCTGGGTGGCCAGCGTGACCAGGATCGCCAGGCCGAGACCGCCGCCGACCTGCCTCGAGGTGTTCACGAGGCCTGAGGCCAAGCCCGCCTGACCCTCCTTGGCGCTCTGGGTGGCGGCGATCGTCGATGGGACGATCGCCATCGCGATCCCGGCGGCGGTCAGAAGGCCTGGGATCATCACGTACACGATGCCGCTGCCGCTCGGACCGATTTTCGAGAGCAACAGCATCCCGCTGGCCAGCATGATCAGGCCGCCGCCGAGCACCGGCCTGACGCCGAAACGGCCCACGAGCCGGCCGGCGCGGGAGGCGACCAGCATGATCATCAAGGTCATCGGCAAGAAGATCAGGCCCGTATGAAGCGGCGACAAGCCGAGCACCTGTTGCAGGTACAACGAGCTGACGAACCACATCGGGAACAGCGAAGCGCTGAACAGAAGGACGATGTTGTTGGCGATCCGCAACGGCTTGGTCAGCTCGGCGAACGGGATCAGCGGGGCGGACGCGACCTTGGTCTCGATCACGACGAACACCGCGAGCAGCGCGATGCCGGCGATGATCCCGGCCAGCGCCGCGGGCGAAGTCCAGCCGATCAGGCCGGCTTCGACGACCCCGTAAACGAGGATCATCTGGCCGACCGTCAAGGTCAGGGCGCCGGCGACGTCGAAGCTGTCGCCCGGCTTGGCCCGGCGGCGCTCCTTGACGACCGCGTACGCGACGATGGCCGCGGCCAGTCCGATCGGAGGGTTGATGAGCAGAATCCAGCGCCAGCTCAGCTCTTCGGTGATGATCCCGCCGAGCAGTACGCCGGCGGCGCCGCCGAGCCCGTTCATGGCCGCCCAGGTCGCGATCGCGCGGTGCAGCGCGGGACCCGTAAAAGAGGCGGTGATGATCGCCAATGACGAGGCCGCCATGAAGGCGCCGGCCACGCCCTGCAAGGCCCTCGCGCCGACCAGCACGTCGCGGGTCGGCGCGACCCCGCCGATCAGCGAGGCGAGCGCGAACAGCGCCAGCGCGGCGACGAAGATCCGGCGCTGGCCGAAGTGGTCGGCGACCCGGCCGCCCAACATCAAGAAGCCGGCGAACGTGATCGCGTAGGCATCGACGACCCACTGCAGTTCCGGCGAAGTAAAGCCCAGCGACGACTGGATGTGCGGCAGCGCGACGTTGACGATCGACAGGTCCAAGATGACCATGAACTGGGCCACGCAGCAGACGGCCAACAGCCACTTCAGCTGGTTGGTCGAGCCGGAGCCGTCGGTGTCGCTGGTCTCAGAGCCCTGCCGGCTCGGCGGGGTGGCGACGCTCATGTGGTCCTCGCTGGACGGTGCCGCGCGCGCGCGTATGGCCCGAAAGAGCAAGTCCGTGAGCCCTCTGGGCACGCCGGCGGGCGCCGGGAAACGGGCTGGTAGGGTGGGGCGCCGGAGCAGCGACAGTGCGACGATGGGAGCCCGCCAGATGAGACGAACGACACTGACAGCCATGCTAACGGCGCTGGCCGCGGCGGCCGCCGCCGTGGCGATCGCGGGCTGCGGCTCCAAAAGCTCGAGTAACCCGTCGTCGAACCCGACGACAGGCAGCTCGACAACGCCGACGACAACGACGACCGCGCCGCACAAGCACTCGACAAAACCGGCCTACTGAGCGGGGCGGTCAACCGACCGTGACCACCTTCGAGGTGGCCAGAGCGCGGCCGGCCGAGTCGAGCGGCTGAGCGGCGGCGTAGGCGTAGCGCTTGGGCAAGATCGACGTGGTTTCGAAGCCGCTGGCCGGAACGGTCGCGAGAGGCTTCAGTGAACCGGCGCTCGAGCCGGCGAGCAGGCGCCAGGCGGCGACGCCGGTGGCGCCGTTCCAGCTCATATGGAAGATCGTCTGTTCGGCGGTGTTGTTGAGGTCGGCCAACAGCGCCGGCGAACTGGCGGGACGCCCGGACCACGGGTGCCTGTAGGCCCGATAGAAGGTCATTTCGTAAGGCAGATGCGCGTCGAACAGGACCGTGCCGGCGCCAGGCGCGCCCGCCCCCGAGCCTGCGCCCGGCCGCGCGCCTGCCGGCCCAGACGAGCCGGTCCCCGCGCCAGGCGCGAACTCGGTGATCTGGGGGACCGCGCCGAAGCCGACGAGGGCGGCGCCGGAGGAGAGCGTCTGCATGTTGCCTTGGCTGGCGGCCAAAAGCGGCGGACCGGAATGGACGTAGGCGTGGATGAGGCGGGCGGTGTGGTGAGCGAAGTCGAGCCCGATGACGAGGCCACGCGACTGGGAGTGAAGCGGCGGGTTGGAGCCGTCGTCGAAGAGGGTGATCTCATCGCCGGAGGCCAGGACGCGGCCGTCGTGCTGCCAGACGGTGGCGGTGCCGGGGCCCATGTGAAAGGAGCTGCGGGTGCCGCCCAGGCGCCAGAGGATCGAGCCGGAGCCGGCGGCGAGCTGGTAGGCGGCCCAGGTGTTGCGCGCGGAGATGAGAAGGGCGCCGGAGCGATCGGCGCCTTGGTCCTCCACATCGATCGAGTTGACGTGGAACCAGTCCCAGGGCGTGGAGGTGGTGGGCGAAGGGGTCTCGGACTCCGAGACGGCGACGTGGTCGAGGCTGTGCCATTCCCAGCGGACGAGGCCAGTGGCGAGGTCGATCTCTTGGACGGCGGTGTCGACGATCGCTCCGTCGCGGACGCCGCCGGCGCGAGCGAGGTCGCAGCGGATCGGGTTGAAGGCGGTGATGTAGGCGACGTTGCCGGCGGCCAACTGGAAGTCGTGGAGGTCGGCGCGTAGCCCATTGCCGCCGGGCACCTTGGCGATGGCCTGGTAGTGGGAGTCCATGACGATGTCTTCGCCTTGGCCGAAGCCCAAGGAGAGCACCTTGCCGCGCCACCAGGTCAGGACGGGGCGGCCGTCGTAGGTCTGCTCGTTGAGGTCCTCGGCCGTTTCGTTGTGCGGCAGGTGTTCGAACCAGACGGGTTGACCGGAAGACGTGTAAATGAGCGGGCCGTACTGACCTGGGCCGGGACCGTTGGTCGTCAGGATGTCGCCGGCTGACGGATCGCTGTCGGGCACAGTCACCGTCATGGCCGGGACCTGGGCGCCGGGCATCGTGGCGAAGCTGAGATAGTCGGAGGGGGCGGCGTTGGGGTTCGGGAACGGGGCGACGGAGGCGGTCGGGTAAGGGGTGTCGATGTCGAACGAGAAGCGGACCGCGCGCGCGGAGGCGCCGGTGCCTGGGCCGATCGCGGCCGTGACCGTGACGCGGTCGCCGGCGAGGAACGGGGCGTCGGGTAGGAAGCTGGCGCCGTCGCCTTGCGAGTAGGCCGACAGCCGGCCGAGGTGAGCGCCGCTGAGCGAGCCGGAGACGGCGACAGCATGGATCTCAGAGGCCGGGACGCCGAGAAAGCTGATCTGGGTCTTCGGGTTGGCGGTGCCGGTGTTCGGAGCCGGCGAGACGTCGACGTTCGTGTGTGGCAATGCGGCCGAGTGATTGGTGGTGGCCGGCAGGCACGGCGGCGAGGCCGAAGCGGTCGTGGACGTGGAGTTCGAGCCGGACAGGTCGAGGCTCGGCGAGCCGGTCACGATCGCGGCGATACCCCAGGCGAGCAGGGCGACGAGCAGGATTGGGAGGCCGTAACGGAGCATTGACTTGGAGTGGCAAGACTTCCGTGAAGGGAAGCGTTTGGAGCGTCTTTGGAAGCACGGAAGGCTGCCAGATGGACCGGGCCGCTACGTAAGAACCTGCTTCGGTTGGTACGGCGACGGTACGATGCGGAAGCATTTTGCCGACGTAGCTCAGCTGGTAGAGCACCACTCTCGTAAAGTGGGGGTCCCGGGTTCGAATCCCGGCGTCGGCTTGAATCCCGGCGTCGGCTTAGGACAGAGCCGCCGCCGGCGCCCCCGCCGAGATGGGAACCGGCCCCGCGTCTGGCGCCGTCCGCATGTCGCGCAGCTCTGACAAGAGCGACTCGCCGTGGCGCTCGCAGAAGGCCGGGCCGATGCCGCGGACGGCCAGCAGTTGGTCGAGGTCGTTTGGCTGGCGGCGCAAGATCTCTTCGAGGGTGGCGTTGGCGGCGACCGTGAAGGCGGGCTTGCCTTCGGCGCGCTCGAAGCGCCACTTGCGAAGGCGCTCGAACTCGTCGTCGTCGACGGGCTCGGGTGGGCCGTCGGCGCCCTGGGCTCCGTCGGCGCCGGCCCCGCTCACCGGGGACGCACCATTCCTCCCGGACGCCGTACGCGCGCGCGCGGAGGCCACGATTTGGGAAGACTTGAGCACACCTTCGGAGCCACCGCCGCGCGCGCGCGAGCGACCCGGCGTGGAGCGCGAACCGGCGGCCGCCGCCGCCGCAAGGACGGGGTCGGGGTCGCAGACATCGCAGCAGCGCCCGGTGGGCGCGCAGGGCGAGGCGTCGCCGAAGTGGTCGAGGATCTGGCGGCGCCGGCAGGAGTCGGAACCGGACATGTAGCGCTCGATCGAGCGGTAAGACTCCCAGCCGCGGTCGCGGGCGGCTTTGATCGCTGACCAGGCAAGGCGAGGGCTGCCCTGGCCGGTGGGCCGGGCGAAGAGGCCGAGGGCGCCGCCGGGCGAAAGCTCGACGGCGCCGGCGCGCTCGGCGATCGACAAGAGCACGCGGTCGCGGTCGTCGAGGTCGTTGTGGCCGATGACCGCGACGCCGTCCTCAGGACGGGCCCGGCGGCGTAGAGCGGCGACGAAGGACTTGGCGTCGGCGACGGTGCTCGAGCGCTGGGTGTTGAAGCGGATCAGGCGGCCGAGGTCCATGCGCGAGGCCAGCAGGAGGGCCCGCGCGGGCTCGCCGTCGCGGCCGGCGCGACCGGCCTCCTGGTAGTAGGCCTCGAGGCTGGTGGGCAGGGCCCAGTGGGCGACGGTCCTGACGTCGGCCTTGTCGACGCCCATGCCGAAAGCGTTGGTGGCGACGATGACCTCGGCGGCGCCGGACATGAAGGCCTCTTGGGAGCGGGTCCGGGCGACCGGGGACATGCCGGCGTGGTAGGAGACGGCGGCGAGGCCGGCGTCACGGACAAGCTCGGTGACGGCGTCGGTGTCGCGGCGGGTGCCGCAGTAGACGATCGCCGGGATCGATTTGGTTCCGTCCGGCCCGTCCCCTCCGGCGGCCCCGCCGGCCGTGGCGCCGCCGCCGAGCACCGCCAGCAGCGCGGCGCGCTTGCGGGCGACGGCGCCGGAGCCCGCGAAGGAGAGGACGTCGAAGGAAAGGTTGGGACGATCGAAGCCGGCGCGTACGGAGACGGGGTCGTGGAGACCGAGGCGCGTGGCGATCTCGGCGGCGACGCGAGGGGTGGCGGTCGCGGTGGCGGCCATCACGGGCGGGCGCCCGAGGGCGGCGATCGCCTCACGCAGGCGCAGGTAGTCGGGGCGGAAGTCGTGGCCCCACTCGGTGACGCAGTGGGCCTCGTCGACGACGAACAGGGAAACGCGGCGCTGGGCGAGCGCGTCACGGAAGGCGATCGAGGCGAAGCGCTCGGGGGCGGCGAGCGCGAGGCGGGCCTCGCCGCCTGCGATCTGGCGCAGGGCGGCGGCGTTGTGGCCGTCGGCCATCCCGGAGGCGAGCATCGCGGCGGGCACGTCGGCGTCACGCAGACGTTGCAACTGGTCGGCCATGAGGGCGATCAGCGGGCTGATCACGAGCACGAGGCCGTCGCCAGCGAGCGCGGGGAGCTGATAGCAGAGCGACTTGCCGCCGCCGGTCGGCATCACGACCAGGCTGTCGCGGCCGGCCAGGGCGGCGACGACGGCCTCGCGCTGGCCGGGCCGGAACGAGGAGAGCCCGAAGCGCTGGAGCAGGACCTCGGGCGAGTCGCTTGAAGGGGACATCTGGATCAAGGTACAGACAGCCGCGGAGGGGGCGATAGGAGGCACGCCGGATCGCCAAGCGCGCTCGCCGGGTGGCGTCGAGGCCGGGCAGGCGGCGTCCGTGCGGGAGTCGTGGGCGGCCGAGCCCGACCGGCGGCGGGCCGGGGCCGCCGGCGACGGGTCAGCCTTGGTGGCGCCCGGGCCGGGAAGCGCGGTGCTCGCGCAGGGCGTGCGCAACCCGCTCGCGGGCCGTGCGGGCCTCTTCGGGCGTGAGCGTCTTGTCGTGGCGCTCCAGGTAGGCGGGGAGCATCCGGGCGGGCAGGACGCGTACGCCCCGGCGGCGGGCGAGGGGACGGTCGACCCAGGCCCGGCTGTAGACGAGCAGGGGCTCGACGGGGAGGTCGGTCGCGCGGGCGATCGCGCGGCGCTGGGCCTGGGCTTGGGCGAACGTGGCGCCGTGGATGCGGGCGACCCGGACGGGGCCGGGGTGGCTCTTGGTCTCGACCGTGAAGACGCCGGCCGGGCCGATCAGGATGTGGTCGACGTTGCCGTTGCCGAAGCTGGCGTCGTGAATGGCCTGCCAGCCGCCGTCCTCGAGGCCGTCGAGCAGGCTGCCGACCTGCTCCTCGCCGGTCGCGCCGCGGTCGTGGCGCTCGAGCAGTGGCATGACGTAGCGGGAGACGACGAACATCGCCGCCAGGAGCGCGACCTCGGAGGCGAGGAAGAGGGCGCTGTGCAGGCCCAGCTCGCGGCCGAGCAGGGCGGTGGCGACAGCGAGGAAGCCGAGCGCGAAGAGGGTGCGCAGGCGCAGGCGCCGCACGAGCGCGCGCGCGTGCTGGCCGGGGGCGCGGGCGCTGGGATCTTGGGCGATTGCGTGGATGACGTACATCTTTGAGCTGGTTTCTACATCGGCCGGACCAAGGCCGGTCCTTGAGAGCGCGGGCCTTCAGAGCGCCGACACTGGCCGATCGTTCGAGCTGTCTGGATCGCGAGATGTCGAGGCGGGGCCGCGAAAAACGGCGGTGGATGCGTGGAGGCGAGCCCTGTTCGCCTAAAGCAAGAGCCCGGACGCGCCGAAGCCGAGAGCAGAGAGATCGCAGGAGATCGATTCGAGGCCGAGCACGGATGCCGAGCATGTACCCAAGCCAAGACCTAACCCCGCCGCAAGACGTATGTCTGCTGCTGCGCGCTTACGCGGAGCAGCGCTGGCTTAGTCGCGAGGTCGTGACGGTGCTGCGCCAGCTGGAGACTCCCGACGAGCTTCCGGATGAGCAGCTGGGGGCCGCCTTGGCCTATCTGGAGGTCGTCTGGATCGAGGCTTTGCGCCACTCGGCTGAGACCGACGCGGCATTCGCGGCTTTGGACCAGGAGCTTGGAGATCAAGAGCTGACGGGCCAAGCCTTGCCATCCACGGCGCGGCGCTACCACTCCGCTGTCATCGCCCTGCGCGAGGCGGTCGCCAGGCACGTGACCAAGCTGCTGGCTGGACCCGCGGACGAAGATGATCGCGTAGGCTCTGCGGCCCTTGAGTCCGGCGTTCGATCTGCAATCCCACTCGACCTGCTCTGACGGGGCGCTCGAGCCCGGCGAGGTGGTGGCGCGGGCGGCCGGCGCCGGCGTCGAGCTGCTGGCGCTCTCAGACCACGACACCGTGGCCGGCGTGTCGGAGGCCATAGCCGCCGGTGAGCGCGTCGGCGTGAAGGTGGTGCCGGCGGTCGAGATCTCCTCGATCGATGACCCGGCCGCCGACGGCGACCCCGATCCGAGCCACGCGGCGCGGGAACTGCACATCTTGGGCTATGCGATCGACCACGAAGACCGAGCCTTCGAGAAGACCCTGCTCGAGTTCTTGGCCGACCGCGAGCGCCGGACTTTGCGGATGGCGCAGGCCCTGAAGGACGAGGGCCTCGAGCTGGACGAAGCGGCGATCGCGGCGCGGATCGCCGACGGCAAGCCGATCGGCAGGCCGCACCTGGCCGAAGCCGTGCTCGGCGCCCAAGCCAACGCGGACAGGCTGCGCGAGGAGCGGATCGACGATGTCGGCTCGCTGATCAGGGGCTATCTGATCGAGGGCAGGCCGGCGTTCAGGCTGCGCGAGACCCCGACGGTGGCCGAGGCGATCGCGGCGATCCACGGGGCGGGCGGCTTGGCGGTGTGGGCCCACCCGTTCTGGGACGTCAAAGATCCGGACGAGGCGGTCGCGATGGTCGAGCGCTTTGAGGCGAAAGGAATCGACGGGGTCGAGGTCTTTTACATCACGCATGACAGGGCCCAGACCGAGCTGCTGTACGGGCGCTGTGACGAGCTGGGCCTGCTGAGCACCGGCTCGTCGGACTTCCATGGCCCGGAGAACAGGCAGTTCCATGGCTTCTTGGCGTTCGAGACTTACGGTCTCGAACCGGACCTCGGCCGGCTGGCCTGAGGCTCAGGCCGCGGGCGCCAGCCGGTAGGCGAGGGCCTCCAAGGCAAGCTCCTCGGCGACGTTGATCTGAAGCTTGGACCTGGTCTCGCGCACATATCCGATCCCGGCGCGGGCCGCCTTGCGATCGAGGCGCTCGGCGTCCGCTTGGAGTTGGGGCTGCCTGTCGAGCGCATAGACCAGCTCAGGCGCGCCTTCCTGAACGCAGACGATGTCGCGCAGCCACAGCTCCGCCAGCCGCAGGGCGCCGTCGAGGGCCAAGGCCCTGGCTCGGCGTTCGGCGCGCTTGGCGGCCTCGGCCGCTTCGCGTTCGAGTCGTTTGCGCTCCTTGGCGGGCACGAACTGGAGATCGTCGGTCAAGCGTTCGGCGGCCTCTTCGCCGGCGGACGCCCCGGCCGCCTTGGCGGCGTCCAGCAGCGCCTTCAGGCCGGTCGCGGAAGCGTCGCCGGCAAGGCCGGCCCCCACGTAGACCTCGGCGGCGGCCCTCAGCGCTTCGCCTTCGGGGCCGGCCAGTATGCGCGCGCGGGCGGCGTCCCCGAGCGCGAGTCGCGCGCAGGCCCGGGCTTGGGGCTCCTCGGCGCAGGCGCCCTCAGCGAGCAGGCGCCGCGCAATCTCTTCGGGGCTGGGGGCGTCGAAGCGGACCTTTACGCAGCGCGAAACGATCGTCGGCAGGACCTCTTGCGGGCGGTCGCTGATCAGGAGCAGGTGCACGTATGCGGGCGGCTCCTCCAAGGTCTTGAGCAGCTTGTTCGCGGCCTGTTCGTTCAGGCGCTCGGGGCCCTCGATCACGAACACGCGGCGGGCTGACTCGAACGGGGTCAGAGAGGCCGCCGCGACGACCGCCTCATCGATGTCGCTTACCAGCATTTCGGCGGCGCCCGACGGGGCCACCCAGGTCAGATCGGGGTGCGCGTTCCGGGCCACGCGTTCGCGTACGCCGCCCTGCGCCTCCGGGTCCGCGAGCCCCGCGGCCAGCAGCTCGCCGGCGAACGCCTGGGCGAGCGCGCGCTTGCCGGCGCCGGCCGGGCCATGCAGAAGGTAGGCGTGCGAGGGCGCCCTGCCGGGCAGGCCGCCGAGCGCGGCGCCGAGCACCGCCCGGGCGTGCGGTTGGTCCTCGATCCCGGGCAGCGTCTCGCTTGCCTGGAGGTTGCTCACTTGGCCATCGTAATACGGTGCCGGAGTGCCACAGGATCGGCTGATCACGATCGAGGGCCTCGACGGCGCCGGCAAGTCGACGCTTTGTATCGGTCTGTACGCGGCCCTCGGCGAGCGCGGTGTTCGCGTCGAGCTGCTGCGCGAGCCCGGCGGGGTCGCGCTCTCGGAGGCCGTTCGAGCGCTCGTCAAAGACCCATCGCTGACGGTCGATCCAAGGGCCGAGGCCTTGCTGTACGCGGCGGCCAGGGCCCAACTCGTGCGCGAGCGTCTGCGGCCGCTCTTGGACGCGGGCGCGGTCGTGCTGCTCGACCGCTTCGTGGACTCCTCGCTTGCCTACCAAGGAGCGGGCCGGGCGCTCGGGATCGAAGCCATCCGGGAGCTGAACAGGTTCGCCACGGCCGGTCTTCAGGCAGACCGTACTCTGCTGTTGCGCATCGACCCGGCTGCCGGGCGCGCGCGCCAGGCCGGGCGCGGAGGTGGCGCCGACAGGCTGGAGAGCGAGGACGAAGCCTTTTTCGGGCGCGTCGCTGACGCTTACGACGAGCTGGCGGCGGCCGAGCCCGAGCGCTTTACGGTTCTCGACGCGACGCTGGCGCCCGCGCGCGTGCTCGCCGACGCGCTCGGTGCGATCGAGGACCTACTATGAGCGTCGTCTTGGCAGCGGCGACACCCACGACCACAGCACAGCCGGGCGGAGTGTCCACCTTGAGCACACTCACACTTCACTCGACGGCGACCTACGCGCGCGCGCGGCACCCCGGCTCCGAACATGTCTCGACCGCCGCGATCGCCATCGCCGCGATCGCCGTCTTGGTCCTGCTCGCGACGGCCGCCTGGGCGTTCGCCAGATCGAGGGCTTACGAGCCGCGCTGGCTGCTCTCGTTGCGCCACGCCTCAGCCGAGGCCGGCTACCGCGCGTCGGCTGTCTGGGCCGAATTCCAAGACTGGGCCAGGTTGGGCCGCTAAGGAGCCGCCTCAAACGGGTGCCGCTCAGCCCCCGCGAGCCCGGCCGCACCTCCCCTCTCGCCAGACCTCCTAAGGCCGATTTCCGCACTTTGCGGGGACCTTAGACCGCACGTTGCGAGCTTCTAAAATGAAGGTCGCTCCGCTTACCTTTCCGTCCGATCCAAGCGGGACGATGTTCGGCCCCAGACAAGGAGCAAGGCCGATGGAGACGACCACCAATCTCACCCCTTCCGAGGCCTCGGCGCCAGGCGCCGGCCTGGAGATCGAGCGCCGTTTCACGACGCCTGACACCGACCCGTTCGACGCCGTCGAGTGGGAGCCGCGCGATGCGCGCATCGGCCACGGCGAGAAGGTCGCCTTCGAGCAGAAAGACGTCGAGTTCCCGAAGACCTGGTCCCAGAACGCGACCAACATCGTCGCCCAGAAGTACTTCCGGGGCAGGCTCGGCCACCCCGCCAGAGAGCGCTCCGTAAAGCAGATGATCGCCAGGGTCGCTGGCACGATCGCGGGCTGGGGCCACGATCGCGGCTACTTCGCGAGCGAGGCCGACCGCGACAGCTTCGAGGCCGAGCTGACCCACATCTTGTTGCACCAGATGGCGGCCTTCAACTCGCCCGTCTGGTTCAACGTCGGCTTCGAGGAGTCCCCGCAGTGCTCGGCCTGCTTCATCCTCTCCGTTCAGGACACGATGGAGTCGATCCTCGACTGGAATACCAAGGAGGGAATGATCTTCAGGGGCGGCTCCGGATCGGGCATCAACCTGTCGAACATAAGGGGCTCGAAAGAGCATCTCGCCAAGGGCGGCACCGCCTCCGGCCCCGTCTCGTTCATGAGAGGCGCGGACTCCTGGGCGGGCACGATCAAGTCCGGCGGCAAGACCCGGCGCGCGGCCAAGATGGTCGTGCTCGACGTCGATCACCCCGACATCAAAGAGTTCATCTGGTGCAAGGCCAAAGAGGAGGACAAGGCAGAGGCCCTGCGCGACGCCGGCTTCGACATGTCGATCGACGGCGACGGCTTCAAGTCGATCCAGTACCAGAACGCCAACAACTCGGTCCGGGTGACAGACGAGTTCATGACCGCCGTCGAAGAGGGCCGTGACTGGCAGCTGATCGCCCGCACGAATGGCGAGCCCGAGGGTGAGCCGGTGCCCGCCCGCGAGCTGATGCGCGAGATCGCCGAGGCCGCCTGGCGCTGCGCGGACCCGGGCGTTCAGTACGACACGACGATCAACAGATGGCATACCTGCCCGAACAGCGGCCGCATCAACGCGTCGAACCCGTGCTCTGAGTACATGCACGTCGACGACTCGGCCTGCAACCTGGCCTCTCTGAACCTGATGAAGTTCAGGCGCGAAGACGGCACCTTCGACGTCGAGTCTTTTGAGCACGCCATCGACATCATGCTGCTCGCCCAGGAGATCGTCGTCTCGCCGTCCAGCTATCCGACCGAGGAAATCGGGGCCAACGCGAGGGCCTTCAGGCAGCTCGGCCTGGGCTACGCCAATCTCGGCGCGTATTTGATGAGCAACGGCATGCCCTACGACTCGACCGCCGGCCGCGGCACGGCCGCCGCGATCACCGCTTTGATGACCGGCCGCGCCTACCGCGAGTCCGCCCGCGTGGCCGGCGCGCTCGGGCCCTACGAGCGTTATGCGGAGAACAGGGCCGAGCACAACCACGTGATGGAGATGCACCGCGACGCCGCGGTCGCGATCGACGACGAGGCCTGCGCCGACGCCGAGCTGCTCGCGGCCGCCAGGCGCTCCTGGGAGGAAGCCGTCGAGTTGGGCGAGGCCAACGGCTACCGCAACGCCCAGGCGACGGTGCTCGCGCCGACGGGCACGATCAGCTTTTTGATGGACTGCGACACGACCGGCGTCGAGCCCGACTTCTCGCTCGTCAAGTTCAAGGAGCTGGTCGGCGGCGGCCAGATGACGATCGTCAACAAAACGGTGCCATTGGCTCTGCAGACGTTGGGATATACAGAGCACCAGATCGAGCAGATCGAGGCCTACCTGGCCGAGCACGGCACGATCGTCGGCGCGCCGGGCCTCGCCGAGGAGCACCTGCCGGTGTTCGACGTCGCGGTCGGCGAGCGAGCGATCTCGCACATGGGCCACATCGAGATGATGGGCGCCGTGCAGCCGTTCATTTCGGGCGCGATCTCAAAGACCGTGAACCTGCCTCAGGACTCGACGGTCGAGGACATCGCTGACGCCTACACGCAGGCCTGGCGTTTGGGCATCAAGGCTTTGGCGATCTACAGAGACGGCTCCAAGACCGCCCAGGCCCTGAGGACCGACGCCGGCCAGGGCAAGGACGCTGGCGCGAACGGCGCGGGCGCTACGGACGCGGTCGCGCGCGAGGAGGTCGACGCGATCGTGGACGCGGCGGTCGCGAAGGCGCTCGAGGAGGCCGGTCCGCGACGCAGGCGGATGCCGCGCGAGCGTGAATCGATCACGCACAAGTTCTCGATCGGCGGCCACGAGGGCTACATCACGGCCGGCAAGTACGAGGACGGCTCAGTGGGCGAGATCTTTTTGACCGACATCGGCAAGGAGGGTTCGACGCTGCGGGGCATGATGAACTCGTTCGCGACCGCGATCTCGATCGCGTTGCAGTACGGCGTGCCCCTCGAGACCTTGGTCCAAAAGTTCAGCTACATGAGGTTCGAGCCCGAGGGCATCACCGGCAACCCGGAGATCCCGTTCGCGAAGTCGATGCCTGACTACATCATGAGGTGGCTGGCATCGCGCTTTTTGGACACCGACGCCCAAGAGGAGCTGGGCATCCTGACGCCAGCGGTCAGGGCCCGCAAAGCGGCCCAGGACGCGGCGACCTCGACGATGGCCACGGACACCGCGGGCCCGACCAACGGCGGGAGTTCTGTAGCCGATCCGGCAGCCGAAGCCGAGCCCGCGACGGCCGCCCTGACCGACACTCCGCCCGTCGTTCCCGCGCGCATGCAAGGCCTGGACCTGGGCCCGGCGTGCGGCCAGTGCGGCGGCATGATGCAGCGCACGGGCAGCTGCTACACATGCTCGTCGTGTGGAAACAACACGGGTTGTGGATGATCACGCTGAATACGATTCCGGCGGCGCCGGATCGTTGCGGATCGAGGAAAGCTCGGAAAGCAGGGCTTCGGGAGTGGTGCCGTTGAGGACGCGTAGGCGGGGCAGGCGGTAGGGGTCGCTCGTGGGGGAAGCCCAGCCGGGGACGACGGTCGTCGAGCCGGTGTAGCCGGCGGCCTTGACGGCCGCTACGACCGTTGGGTTGTAGTGGCCGGACGGGTAACAGAACCAGTTGACGGGGACGTGGTAGCGCGCCTGGATGACCTTCCGGGCACCAGCGACCTGATAGGAGAGCTGGCTGGAGTCGAGGGTGATCAGGTCGGCATGGCTGAAACCTTGGGTGTCCAGCTCCCAGCCGGCTGAGACCATGCCCTGGACCTGGGACTGCGAGAGGCCGCCCTGGGAGGGCGGCAGGCCGGTCAGCTGCAGGTTCTCAACACCGACCCAGCCGAGCTTGCGCAGCACGGGCAAAGCGTTGGTGTACTGCGACTGGTAGCCGTTGTCGAAGCTGACGACGACCGGCTTGCCGGCTGGCAGCTTGGCGCCGTGTTGCCAGTAGGCGGACAGCTGGTCGAGCGTGACCGCGTGGTAGCCGGCGCCCGCGAGGGCCTTCATCTGGCCTTCGAATTCCGCCGCCGCCACGTAAAGCCCCGGGAACGGCGCGCCTGAAGGCGGCGGGTTGATGACGTGGTACATCAAGATCGGCGCTGATCCGGTACCCGGCGTCCCCGTCGCCGGCCCAAGCACGGCGGCGGTCGATTTTGGTTCGCCTTGCGAGGCGTCCGCGCGCGCGCGGGCACCGCTCGACGAACCACCTGATGCGCCGCCGGAGCGCGCGGACGCCGAACTACTGGCGCCGGAGCCGGAGCCGGACCCGGACCCGCCCGAGGCGAGCACTACGACGGCCATGATCGCGACGGCTGAGGCCGTCAGGCAAAAGGCGACAAGCGTGCGGCGGCGACGGCGCGCCGACTCCAGGCGACGGGCCTCGCGACGCGCCAGCCGCTCGCTGTCTTGCATCTGTTTGAGGTTACGGGTTCAGACGTTTCTTCAAGGCGCTGGCCGCCGAGAACTTGGCGGCTTTGGATGCAGCGATGTTGATCGTCTCGCCGGTGGCCGGATTGCGCCCTTGGCGAGCCGCTCGGTGGCTGACGCTGAACTTGCCGAAACCTGCAAGGGCTACCTCGCCCCCGCCGGCCAGCTCGTCACTTATCGCCTCGATCGCAGCCTCCAGGGCCTCACGAGCATGGCTAGCAGCCATGCCGGTCTTCCCCGCGACCGCGTCGGCTAGCTCGTTCTTGGTCATGGCACTCCCTTCTCGGGTGTCTTTGCTGACAGCAGGCTAACCGTTGGGGAGGACGACCAGCCGCGAAAGCGCCTGCTTGGAGGCCGATATAAGCCCTAATTTCCGGGAATCAGCTCGGCGTGGGCCCGGCTCGGCCCGTTTGGGGGCGCCGGAGCGGAGGCCTCCAGCGGCGGTGGCCCGGCGCTCCGAGCGGTCTGGCGAGAGGCCACGAGCGCCGCCCACAGCGTCGCCAGCCACGTGAGCGTGGCCAGGACGACGTGGACCCAGACCAGCTCCGTGGGCAGGTGCGTCTCGTACTGCTCGAGACCGACCGCTCCCTGGGCGGCAAGGAGCACGCAGACGGTCGTGAGCGCGTGCTGCACGCTCGGGCCGGTGGCCCGCCGGCGGGCCAGATACCAGGTCAGGAGGGCTGTCAGGCCGAACACGAAGGCGATCTCGCCGTGCCGATGGATCACGAAGTCCATCGTCTTGTGGCCGTCGAAGTCAAGGCGGTTGATCTTCTGGCCCGGCGATCCGCCGGCGTGCGGTCCGGCCGCGGTGGCGGCCGTCCCCGCGAAGATCGTCAACGCGGCGAGGCCGACCAAGCCGCGCGTCCAGCGGACAAGCACGCGGTCGCGGTTGCCGGCCGTACGCGCGCGGGGGGCACGCTCGTTGGCAACATGCCCGCCGGCCGTACGCGCGCGGGGGGCGACCTCGTCGGCGACGGCGTCAGGATCGAGATCGGGCGCGGTGAAGGCTCGCCAAGCGAGGGCGATCGAAGCGACGAGGACGAGCATCGAGAGCGCGAAGTGGGCCATGACCCAGCCGTAGTCGAGGGCGCCACGCACGGTAAGGCCGCCGAGGACGGCCTGGGCGAGGACGCCGAGCGGCAGCAGGGCGGCCAGCCAGACCAGGTCGCGCCGGTAGGGCCGCCGGCGCAGCGCGGCCAGCCAAGCAAGGCCGGCGGCGATCGAGACGGGCGCGGTGAGCGTGCGGTTGCCGAACTCGATAACCGCGTGAGAGCTGAGCGGCGGGTACAGGTTGCCGTAGCACTTCGGCCAGGTCGGGCAGCCGAGACCGGAGCCGGTGAGGCGAACGGCGGCGCCGGTGAAGACGATCAGAGTGAGCGCGCCGAGGGCTACGTAGGCGAAGACGAGGAACTGGCTGGGGGTGACGGTGTAGCCGGAGGTGCGCTGGCTGAGACGCTCTAGGGTGGCCCGCATGGCTGTGATTCTGTCAACAGAGCCGTCGTCGTCGTCGCGCCGAGGCGTGGTTGGAAGCGCGACGGGTGTGGGCTGGGGCCCGTCGAAGGGAGACCTGGAGGCGCGGAAGGGTGTGGTCGACGTCTGGCGGATCGACCTCGGCGGTGAGGAGATCGATGGGCTCGGCGGACTGCTGTGCGAGGGCGTGGTCGACGTCTGGCGGATCGATCTCGGCGATGAGGAGATCGATGGGCTCGGCGGACTGCTGTGCGAGGGCGAGAGAGCGCGCGCGGCACGGCTTATACGGGAACGGGACCGAGTGCTGTGGACAAGGTCACGCGGGGCGCTGAGGATGCTGCTCGGACGGTACGTGGGGCGCGACCCGCGGCAACTTCGGTTCGAACTCGGGCCATATGGCAAGCCAAGGCTGGCCGACCTGGCGGGCGAGCCACGGCGGCGATGCCCGACCGTCTTCTGGCGACCAGGCCCGGCCGACCTGAGCTTCAACTTGTCGCACTCGGGCGAGCTGATGCTGGTGGCGGTGACGGCAGTGGCGGAGGTCGGCGTCGACGTGGAGCGTGCCAGGGAGCGCTATGGGGCCGGCTTCTTGAAGGAGTGGACGAGAAAAGAGGCGACCGTCAAGTGCTTGGGGACGGGGCTCGCGCGCGCGGGGATCGACTTGGACGGCAGCCGGGACGCGATCGAGTTCGACGGCCCGAAGACGACCGAAAGCGACGGCGAAGGTGCGCCGTGGACGGCCGAGCTGGACGTCGGCGGGAGCGCGTTTGGGGCGGTCGCGGTGCTCGGCGGGCCGTGTGAGCTGAGGCTTAGGGATGTGGTCGCGACGCGAGCCGTAGCGACGCCGGTCGTAGTTACCACCTAAGTCTTGTCATTGCTCATTGTATATACATTTTGTATATACTTAGGTAGTTTTGAAAAAGGGGAAGGTTACTACGACGGCCTGTACACGAAGGGCAGCTCGGCGGCGATGTCGCGAAGCAGGGGCGAAGATGCGTCGCGCGCCGAAACGGTCAGTTCATCGACGGGCAGGGGCCAGGAGATCGCGATGTCGGGGTCGTTCCAGGCGATGCCGCGCTCGACGGATGGGTCGTAGTAGGAGGTCTGCTTGTAGAGGACGTCGGCGACGTCGGAGAGGACGCAGAAGCCGTGGGCGAAGCCGACGGGGACGTAGAACTCGCGCAGGGAGTCGCCGTCCAATTCGACGCTTTCCCAATGGCCGTAGGTCGGCGAGCCACGACGCAGATCGACGGCGACGTCGAGGATGCGGCCGCGGCCGCAGCGCACGAGCTTGGCGACGCCGGCGCCGACATGGAAGTGAAGGCCGCGGACGACCCCGTAAGCGGAGCGGGAGTGGTTGTCTTGGATGAACTCTTCGGCCGGCGGGATGCCGGCCTCGGCGTGCCAGGAGCGGCGATAGGTCTCGCTGAAGAAGCCGCGCTCGTCGCCGTAGACGTCGGGCTCGATGACGGTCAGGCCGGGGAGCTTGCAGGGGGTCGCGCGCATAGGGGGCGAGAGGGTATCTGGTGGCGGCGCGGAGCGTTTCCTTGGATCAGAGGCGGCGCCGGGCTCTTCGGGCGCGACCTGACAAGTGCCTCAGGCCGCGACTCCGCACAGCGTCAGCGGCGAGCTGGAGACGAGTTGCAACTGCCACGGGACGCGAGCATCGGCGGGGTCGGCCGGCATGGACAGCACTCCCGCGGAGCGGGGGTCTATGTGGATCGGCAACGAGACGAACGCTTCACCGAAGCGCTTCAGTGCGAATGAGGCCGGCGCGGAGCCTTCGTCGCGGATCGCCAAGCCGCTGGCGGGGAGGACAAGCGTCGCGTTCATCGGAGCGCCCGGTTGCGGGGCCAGGCGGACGCAGCCGGCGTGCGGCGCTCGGATGGCGTGCTCGACCGAGGCCAGGGCCGGGGCCGCCCCCAGCACGAGAGTCTGCGCGAGCGGACGCAGCCGCGGGGTCTCGAGCGCCAGGACGACCGTTTCGGCGGCAGAACGCGCGGGCGCTTCGGAGGCGAGGATCTGCGCGGGCGTATCCGCTGGGGTGGAGCCGATCGAGCGGACCGTGTGCAGGTAGAGCCCCGCGTATACGGGCGGGGCGTGCACCGGGTCGGGGCGATATTCGGGCGGCGCGTATGTTGCCGCGATTTCAAGGGCGCCAAGCTCGGCGGCCACGGCCTTTGAGACCGGGCGCAGCCGGGCGGCCCCGATGTGCAGCAGCGTCAGCCCGGTCAGCGCGCATCCGGCGACAAGGACGGTCGCGACGGCGCTCGCCCGCGCGGGAATTGTTACGCCGCGCAGCAGCTCGACCCCGACGAGCACGATCAGGACGGCGCCGAGGTAGATGTAACGGCTTTCTTCGGGGATCGAGATCGTCGAGCGGGCCGCCGCGATGACCACCCACAATGCGATCGCCGCGGCGAGCAGGCCGCCAAGCCGGGGCGTGAGAACAGGGCGTCGGGCAAGGCAGTAGACGAGGATCGCTATACCGGCCACGGCCAACGGCTGGCCCCAATCCAGGCCGCGGCCGATGAGGCCTCCGAACGCTCCCGCCGCGAGATCCTCGGCGAAGCCCGGAGCCTTGATCAGGCTTTCTTCGGTGACCTGGCTGACACCATGAGTCAGGTACCAGAGCGCGTAGAGCGCCGCCGGCACGAGCACAACCCACAGACGCCGGCGCCCGGATTGGGTACGAACAAGCTCGACGGCGACGCCGATCATGATCGGGATACCAAGGCTCGAGCTGCCCGCCGAGACGACCAGACAAGACATTGCGGCGAGGTCGCGGCCGGGGCGAGACCAGCCTTCGAGCAGCACGAGCGCGCCCAGGCCGCCAGCTACAGACAGCATGTAGCCGACCTGGAACCCCCACAGCAGGTCTTCCCAGGTGGCGCCCAAGAAGAGGATCAGGGTGGCGGCCAAGAGCGCCGGCAGGCGTGGGATGCGACGCGCCGCCATCACGTAGACGAGCGTGCCGCAGATCAGGTGCAGGGCGACGACCTCGAGTCTGAAGACGGCGTAATGGTTGAGGCCGACCAGGTGGAACCAGACTTTGTAGAGGGCAGCCGGCCAGAACGAGATGTTGCCGACGTGGGCGACCAGCATCCAATGGATGCCGCCGCCGTAGTCGTTGAGGATCCATTCCCACTCGTCGTAGTAGAAGGTCAGCCCACGGCCCATGTACATCAGGAGCGCGCCGGAGGCGGCCAGGAGCGCGCACAGGACGAGAACGGCGTGGCGTTCGACCGCGGCCACGGCGCGCTCCAACGGATCGGAGGCTGGCGCGCCGGCCCTAAGCTCGGCGCCGGTTTCGGGACGACCCGCCTCGGGGCGCGCCGGATCCGGGCCGGCGGAGGTCGATGTCGAGGTCGCGGCCATCAGCCGAGCGCGCCCGCGAGCGCGACTTCGTGCTCGACGATCCAGGCGTGGATGTCGGAAAGGACCTCGGCCGCTCCCCGCCGGGGCCGCCAGTCGGTGCGCGCGAACAGGCGGGCGCAGTCGGTGATGTAGATCGGGATGTCGCCCGGTCGATCTTCGCCGGCTGGCGTGATGGCGATCCGCTGGCCTGTGATCCGCTGGCAGAGTTCGGTCGTCTCCAACAACGAAAGGCTGCAGTCGAGGCCGCCACCGACGTTGACGACCTCGCCGGCCCAGCGCTCGGGGTCGGCGAGCTGCTCGGCGACGAGGTCGAGCAGATCAGCGACGTGCAAGAGGTCGCGGACCTGCTTGCCGGAACCGCCGAAGCCGATGTAAGAGAGCGGGCGTTTGAAGTGGTGGGCGAGGAGCCAGTACGTGAACACGCCTTGGTCGACCTTGCCGAACTGCCAGGGCCCGGCGATAACACCGCAACGATCGATGACGGTGTTCAGGCCGTAAGAGTCGGCGTACTCGGCGATCAACAGCTCGGCGGCAAGCTTGGTGGCGCCGTACAACGTACGGGCACCTGCCAATGGGAAGGACTCGGCGATCCCGCTGGCACAGGCCCCTGGATAGGGCTGGTCGTCCTGTAGCTCGAACCTCGTCTCGGCCTCGCGGTAGGCCAAGCCGGCGAGCCCGGCGACCGGGTAGACGCGGCTGGTGGACAGGAACAGGAGCTGCGCGCCGGTGCGCCTGGCCAGCTCGAGGCAGTTGTAGGCGCCGACGAGGTTCGTTTGGACGACATAGTCGGGGCTGCCGCCGACGCCGGCCATGACCGACGGCTCAGCCGAGCACTCGACTATGGCGTCCAGCGCGCCGGTGAGGTTGTTGGCGCCGATGGAGCCATTAGCGCCGGTGGAGCCGTTGGAACAGGCGAGCAAGAGGTCGTCGAGGGACCGAACGTCGCCGTGCGCGAACGCCACGCCCGCCGCTCGCAGCCTCGGCAGGTTCAGCTCCGAGCCGCGTCTGCGCAGGTTGTCGAAGGCGACGATCTCCCAGTCAGGATGCCTCACGGCGAGGCCGAGCGCCAAGCTGGAGCCGATGAAGCCGGCGCCGCCGGTGACCAGGACGCGGCGCGGGGCCTTCTTGGTTGGTGCGTCGGATGGCTTGGTTTCGGGCATCGGATCGGGGGAGCGAGCATCGGTGAGTCTATGCGTGTGCATGGTCGTCTAACGTGGCGGACCAATGCAGCTGCGGGAGCGCGAGCGAACGGCCCAAGGCCAAGGCGCGAATGGAGCCAAGGGCCGCGTCGCGGGCGCCGCCGCGAGCGCGCTGAAAGGCAGGCGACGCTCGCGACTCTTGATCAATGTCACGACGATCGTCGTGACGGTCGTCTTCTCGTATATCGCGCTGAGCGGCATCGATTTCGAAGAGGCGTGGCGGGCATTGAAGGATTGCGACTACTGGTGGCTGCTCCCGGCACTGGTCGCGTTCGGGCTCGGCAACGTAGCGAGGGCAATGCGCTGGCGCTCGCTGTTCGCGCCGGGCAGGCGCCCGCGGCCCGGACCGACCTTGGACGCGACGATGATCGGCTACTTCTACAACAACATCATGCCGGCAAGGGCCGGCGAAGCGGCACGGGTGATCGTCTTGACCAAACGGACCGACGTGCCGCCGGTCGAGACGGTCGGGACCGTTGTCGTCGAGCGCTTGTATGACGTGCTTGCGATCCTGGCGATCTTCTTCGTGGCCCAGCCGTGGCTGCCGAAGGTGAGCTGGTTCAGGGCGGCGGCGATCGCGGCGATTGTGCTGGCCGTTGCGATCGCGGCCGTGGCCACGATCTTGGTCGTCTACGGCGAGCGGCCGCTGCGCTTCGTGTTGAGGCCGCTCGGCAAACTGAAGCTGTTCTCAGGCGAGCGCTTGGAGCGGACCGTCAGCGAGCTGGCCCACGGCCTGAGCGGCCTTCGCAACAAGGAGGTCGCGGGCGAGGCGTTCATGTGGACGATCGCGGCCTGGATGCTGACGGCGCTGTGCTCGTATCTGGTGTCGCTGGCCTTCCACTTGGGGCTGCCTTTCGCCAGCGGTGTGCTCGTGGCGGTGGCCGTCGGCCTGGGCATGATCCTGCCCTCCCCGCCGGCCGCGATCGGCGTATTCGAGGGCGCCGCGATCTTGGCTTTGAAAGCGTATGGCCTGCCGAAGTCGACGATCTTGCCGTACGCGTTGATCTTGCACGCTGTCAACTTCGTGCCGTTCGTGTTGATCGGCGCGTTCCTGTTGCATTACAACGCCAAGCACCCTTACCGTGGGCGCGCGGAGGCCGACTTGCCCTCGGATCCGGCCGACGCCCCAGCGCTCAGCCACGCGGGCGGTGGGTGAGCAATCAGCGACCAAGCCGGGCGGGAATAGCCGCTAACGTGAGAACATGACCGCGCTGCTGTCAGAGGCATCGCTGCGGGCCGACGAGCAAACCCTGCTCGACCGGTATGTGCAGGAGCTGAGACTCCGCCTTGGAGACGAGCTACACGGCGTCTGGTTGTTCGGGTCGCGTGCCCGCGGAGAGCAGCCGAGCGAGGACTCGGATATCGATCTGGTCGTGTTCGTCGATGACGCCTCCTTGGACGCCCGCATGGCCGTGCGCATGATCGTCGACGAGGTCGCGTGCGAACTCGGCCTGGACGCGCTGGCGTGGTACTTCTCGGTCCATGTCCACACCCTCGACTGGCTGGCCCAGCGCCGCGAGATCAGGTCGTTCTTCGTCGCGGAGCTGGACCGCGACAAGGTCGTGCTCTACGGGGACGCGTGAGCCCGCGTTCGGACGAGTTCCTCGTGGCCGCCAAGCGGCGGCTCGCCTCCGCCGAGATGCTTGCGGAGGAGGATCCGTCGGGCGCGCTGAGCGCTGCCTACTACGCAATGCTTTACGCCGCCAGAGCGGCACTCAGCGAGCGAGAGACCTCGGCGAGGACCCATCGCGGAACGTGGCACGAGTTCAGGGAGGCGTTCGTCGCGAGCGGTGAGATCGACGAAGCCCTCACGACCGAAGCGCAGAAGTTCCAGACAGAGCGCGAGCAGGCCGACTACGAGGCGTGGTTCGCGCCGGTCGAGGAGGCACAACGGGCGATCGGGGTTGCGCGCCGCTTTTTGGAGGCGATCGAAGCGCTATTCGCGTAGGTCGTCGTGAAGCGCCTTACACCCGCGCGACCCAACGCTCGGCGTTGTGGTCATAGATCTGGGTCAAGATAGAGCGCACGTCGTGGGTGATGTCCCAGGCCGGGTGGTCGCGCTTGAATGGCGCCAGGTCGCTGATCCACCAACGATGATCGCCGATCCGGTTGTCCTCGCCGAGGCTCCAATCGAGTTCGCGGCCGGCGATCTCTTGGCATAGCTCGATCGCCTCGAGCATCGAGCAGTTCGATTGGCGGCCGCCGCCGATGTTGTAGACGGCGCCGGCTTTGGGGGCCTGGTGGAAGGAAGCGAACGCGGCGATGAGATCGGCGGCGTGGATGTTGTCGCGGACCTGCTTGCCGGAGTAGCCGAAGACGGTGTATGGATCGCCGGTCATCGTGCACTTCATCAGGTAGGACAAAAAGCCGTGCAGCTGGGTGCCGGCGTGTTTGGGCCCGGTAAGGCAGCCGCCGCGAAAGCAGACGGTGGGCATGTCGAAGTAGCGGCCGTACTCCTGGACGAGCAGATCGGCGGAGGCCTTGGAGACGCCGAACAGGGAGTGGGTCGAGGAGTCGATCGACATCGTGGTGTCGATGCCGGGCCAGTAGCGGTGATCTTCTGGCAGCTCCAACCGCTTGGGCAACTCGATCAGGGGCAGTTGGTTCGGGAGGTCGCCGTAGACCTTGTTTGTGGAACAGAAAACGAACGTAGCGTTAGGAGCATGCTTACGGGTCGCCTCCAAGAGGTTCAGAGTGCCGTTGGCATTGACCGAGAAGTCGGTCTGGGGGTCGGATGCCGCCCAGTCGTGGGAGGGCTGAGCGGCTGTATGGATGACCAACTCGATCTGGCTGGCGTGTTCGGCGAAGACGCGGTCGATGGCATCGGCGTCGCGGATGTCGAGGTCGAGCGTGAGCAGGTCGTCGGGATAGCGCTCACTCAACGCCTGGGTCGTGCCGGCCGTGGAGGCGTCGGGACCGAAGAAGCGGGCCCGAGAGTCGTTCTCGATGCCGAGGACCTCGTAACCGGCCTCGATGAAGTGGCTGACCGACTCCGAGCCGATCAGGCCGCCGGAGCCGGTGACTATGGCTTTGGGCAATGTGGTCCTTTCTGGTGGACTCGGGCGACGTCGCTTGCTGGTTGGGAGGCGATTCTATGTGACCGCTCAGGCGAGACGCCGGGCGCGCGGCGCGCTAAGGCCGTCAGCTCCAGAGCCCGCTGATGGGCACGGCCCAAATGCGCTCGCCAAGCGGAATGGTCTGGCTGCCGGTGTACAGGAGGACACCGGCCTTGAAGCGATCAGAGCGTCGGTCGCGCAGCTTCTTGATGACCCGCCAGTCCCGCTCGCGGATCGACGCTCGGGCCTTCACCTCGATCGCCGCGAGGTCGCCGGACTGGGACTCGAGCACGATGTCGATGTCATCGCCGTTGACGCGATAGTGGCGCAGTGTGGAGTCCTCAAGGGCCCAGCTCTGGTGCTTGAGAATCTCCATTCCGCAAAATGTCTCCAGCGCATAGCCGGTGAGCTGATCGTCCTCGGCGATCCGCTGCCGGTTGGCGCCGAGCTGCTGCGCCAGTAGACCTTTGAACTGACAGATGGACACACTTCTGCCTAACATCTGAACACAAGCAATGTCGCAAGAGAGGCGGTGATAGCGCCCCTCTAACCTGAGAGCCGGGCCACCGTCCGATTCAGCTGTCCTCTGCGCCAGGGTCTCAGGCCCCTCGAAATCGGGGCTTAGACCCCCTCGAAATCGGGGCTTAGATGCTACGGTGGGAAGATGGACGGGACTGTCTCTCCGATTTCGGGGATCATCAAGCGCCGGCTGCTGGAGGTAGCAAGCGAACGCTTGGAAGACGAGCCGGTCATCGCGCTGCAAGGACCGCGGACCGTCGGCAAGTCGACGCTGCTGTCCGAGCTGGCAAGCTCTCGCGGGGTCGAGGTGATAGACCTCGACGAGCCCGCCACCCGCGAGGCGGCGCTGGCCGATCCCAGCGCATTTGTCGACGGTCCGCCACCGGTCTGCATCGATGAGTACCAGCACGTGCCGGCGGTGTTGGAAGCGATCAAGGCGCAGCTGAATCGCGAGCTGCGCCCCGGTCGGTACGTGATCACAGGATCGACCCGTTACGACGCGTTGCCGATTGCGGCGCAATCGCTCACGGGCCGTCTGCATCTGATGACGGTGTGGCCTCTGACTCAGGGCGAGATCGGCGGTGTCGAGGAGAACCTGCTCGCGGCGTTGCTTGACGATCCCCTCGGCGCTGTCCCGCGCGGGACGGTCTCGGCGACGAGCAGGGTCCAGTACATCGCGCGCATCGTCGCCGGAGGCATGCCGATTCCTCTGGCGAGGCGCAACGTGGCGGCTCGTAACCGGTGGTTCGACGACTACGTCGAACTCGTCTTGGAGCGAGATGTGCGAGAGCTGTCACGGTTGCGCCAGCACGAGCAGCTGCCGGCGCTGCTTCGCCGCCTGGCGGCGCAGACCGCGGGGGTCTTGAACATCACGAGAGCCGCCAGCGAGGCGGGCTTGGAGCGAACCACCGCGGCGGACTACGTCAAGCTGCTCGAGGCGGTGTTCCTTATCATGCGCCTGCCGGCGTGGGGAACGACCGTGAGGGCACGAGCGACAAGCGCGCCCAAGGTGCATGTGGTGGACGCCGGTCTCGCGGCACGTCTGCTGGGACTCACCCCAGAGAAGATCGCCCAGCGTGACGCCTCGTCTCTCTCGCAGCTCGGCCATCTGCTGGAGACGTTCGTGGTCGGCGAGCTGATACGGCAGGCCTCGTGGCAACAGGAGATCGCGGCTATCGGGCACTGGCGCACCTATGACGGTGACGAGATCGACCTGGTACTCGAACGCGACGACGGCGGCGTCCTCGCCTTCGAGGTCAAGGCCGCGGGCCAGGTCGCCGGTCGCGACATGCGCCACCTGCGCAAGCTGCGCGAAGCCCTCGGCGAACGCTTCCTGACCGGCGTGGCGCTGTACACCGGCACCAGGGCCTACAACTTCGACGATCGACTACAAGCCGTGCCGATCGACCGGATCTGGACTCGCGTGTAGGGCATCTCGCCATACTTGGCAAAGATAGATAACATTTAGGTTATAATGAGGGTGTGTCCGAAGCGCCCTCCGTCCTCAGGGCCGCGCGCCGTCAGGCCGGCTTGACGCAGGCACAGCTGGCCCAAAGGCTGGGGGTCAGCCAGGCCGCTGTCGCGAAGCTCGAGCGCCCGAACGCGAACCCTACGATCGACACCCTCGACCGGGCACTGTGGGCGACGGGGCACCGCCTGAAGCTGGAGGCCGAAGCCCGGCGGGCAGGGGTCGACGAGAGCCTGATCAGGAAGCACCTCGAACTGTCACCGGCCGAACGGATCGCCGGTATCGAGACGATGTACGCCGAGGCCAAAGCACTCGCTAGGGCGGGCGCACAGAGTCGCGGTGAGCGGGCCTGAGTTCTCGCCGAGCGGCCTGTTGCGCCGCCTGGTGCAGGCGGAAGTCGACTTCGTGGTGATCGGCGGAGTGGCGGTCATCGTGCAGGCGAGCCCGCGGTTCACCAAGGATCTCGACATCTGTTACTCGACCGAGCCGGCGAACCTCGATCGGCTGGGAGACGTCCTGGTCGCGCTCGGCGCCAAGCTGCGCGGCGTCGAGGAGGACCTGCCGTTCATACCCGACGCACGCACGCTCAGAAGAGCCCAGATGCAAGGTCGATGTGCAGTGTTCTGGCTCCGATCTCAGCCGGTCTCGTCGCGCCGCCGCTGGGCCTCTTCCAGGGCGGGCAGGACTTCCAGGTCCTTCGGTCGATTGGCTGCGCGCTTAGAGCGGATGACATCAGCCAGATCGGCGAGGGGCGTCTCGAGTCCTTCGACCACCACGATCCGGGCGCGTTGGGCCAAGTCGGCGTAACCGTCCGTGCCGGAAGGGATCAGGGACAGGTCGAAAGGGCCGGCTGAACATATGAGATTCCAGATCTGGGCTCGGGCCAGTGAAGCTCCATCGTGATTGAAGGGCAGACCGCCCGGAATCGGCCTCACTTCGTACCCGCGCCTTCAAATCGTGAAGCGCTTCTGAGAGCCTCTGTAGATTCGCCAGATCCGCGTCGGGGGTGATGTCAATGTCGAGGGTCGGTCTGATGCTTACGCCGAGGCTCGCACTCCATGCCTGTGCCGCGACACCGCAGATCGCACGACGTAGGTCACCTGATGCTGGTTCAGGACCTCGATGATCCTCCTGACATCGAGCGCGGGCGCCTCCCGCGGGGTATCACTCATTGACCAGCGATCAGCGGCCGGCTCTCAGCGAGATTGTCCGCGAGCCCGCTTACAAAACGATCAAAGCCCAGTTCCAAGCCTACGCGCCGGCCAGGCTCAAGCGACTGAAGTGTACGCTCGAGGATGTCATCGTGATCGTCACGAGACATGAGCCGCATATCGAGGTCCAAACCGGCCCCACGCAGAACCGCACGCAATGTCGCAAGACCCGGGTCACGTCGGCCGGCCTCGATCTCCACGACCGTGGTCCGCGAAACGCCAGCGCGACTGGCAAGCTCACGCTGACTGAGTCCGCTGCGCTTGCGAGCATCAGATACCAGAGTCGCCGCCAACATGGAGCTTGGTCAACCTATCGAGCGATCATCGAGCACCCATCTATTGTACCGAATAAAGGTCCACCTTTTGTATAGTCCCAAACGTCCACCAGGGCGACCACAGGCCCACCTACGGTCGACGCCCTCGACAGGCACTGTGGGCGACGGGGCACCGCCTGAAGCTGGAAACCGAGACCCGGCGAGCAGGGGTCGACGAGAGCTGCGGGGACCCATAATGCGTGAGAAGGTCGCTATCTGCTGCGTGAAGTGGCTATTATCTAGTGCGTCTGATGGCTAATGCTGATTTGACTCCATACCAGCCGCGTCTGGTCGACCCACTACTGGACGAGCTGCTCGCGCAGCTGCCCGCGATGCTGGTGCTCGGCCCTCGCACGGCGGGCAAGACGACAACGCTGGAGCGGCGTGCGGCGACGGTCGTCAGGCTCGATCGGCAGACAGGGGCGACCGCGTTCGAAGCGGACCCCGATGTAGCGCTGCGTGGTCTCCCCGAGCCGGTGTTGCTGGACGAGTGGCAGCGCGTGCCGGGGATTCTCGGCGCGGTCAGGCGCGCTGTCGAAGCTGACCCTCACCCGAACCGCTTCTACGTCACTGGTTCTGTGCGCGCCGAGCTGGAGCACGAGGTCTGGCCGGGAACCGGCCGGCTCGTACGCCTGACGATGTACCCGATGACGGTCCGCGAGCAACTCGGTCGCAGCGGCCCACCCCTGCTCGACAGGCTCGCTGACGGCCAGGAGTTGACGGTCCCCGAAGATCCTCCAGACCTACGCGGCTACATCGAACTCGCGCTGCGCAGCGGCTTCCCCGACGCGGCCCTGCGTCTGACAGGCCGTGCACGAGAGATGTGGCTGGAGAGCTATATAGAGGATCTGCTCAGCCATGACGTGGAGCAGCTGGAGGAGACCGTTGGCAGACGGCGCGACTCCCAGCGACTGCGCCGCTACCTGGAGGCGTGCGCGCTCAATTCCGCCGGTGTCGCGGAGCACAAGACGATCTATGACGCCGCGCAGGTAAACAAGGCGACGGCCGCCGCCTATGACGACCTTCTATCCGGTCTGCTGATCGCCGAGAACGTGCCGGCGTGGACGTCAAACCGGCTCAAACGACTCGTTCACCGGCCCAAGCGCTATCTGATCGACGCGGCATTGATCGCGACGGCCCTTAGGCTCGACGAGCAGGGAGTGATCGACGACGGCGATCTGCTGGGCCGCGTCCTCGACACGTTCGTCGCCGCACAGCTGCGTCCCGAGCTGGCGGTCTCTGAGACTCGGCCGCGACTACATCATCTGCGCACCGAGCAGGGCCGGCACGAGATCGATTTGATCGCCGAGCTCGCGGGACAGGGCATTATCGGCATCGAGGTCAAGGCCAGCGGCGCCCCGACACGTGAGGACGCCAAGCACCTGCGCTGGCTGCACAACGAACTCGGCGAGCGCTTCCTCGCCGGCATCGTCCTTCACACAGGCCCACACGTGTACGAACTCGACGAGAAAATCGTCGCCGCACCGATCTCCGTTCTGTGGGGGTAGAGAAGGCAGCCAACCGTGCGTTGAACGCGCTCGCCGACGCATCGATCGTGATAAGGCCAGGCGGAAGAGGCTCATGGACGCTGGCCGACCCACTTTTCAGCGCCCACGTGCTTAGTCACCAAAATTCGATGGACCCCTCCAGCCATTTCCTATCGTATACCAGTCAGACCAAATCCCAGGGCTGCTATCCGCGCCCCAGAATACGTTGATGTTCCCATTGAGGGGAGACACAGCGGTGGGTGGTGGTCCAAGTGGTCCCGAACCAAGACTTTTATCTCCACTCCATCCAACGCCAGGCGCATAGCTCCCCTCCCACAGATTTGCTTCGGGAGCCTTCCAAAACACCGAGTAAGCTTCACCGCCGGTTAGCACTGGCTGTGGTTCCGATTCCACTTCACCACCGAGATCTTGGGGCCCAGCGAATCCGCCTTCAAAATTGCCATAAGCGTGGAACAGTGGGCCGTTTTTCCCACCCCAAAACACATCAACCTCGCCGTCAGACTGGCCTATCGGATGCGGCGCACTACCCAACGCACCCATACCCAAATTCCTCGGACCGTGCCACGAACCATTGTAATAACCCTCCCACAGATTACCTCCCGGAGCCTTCCAAAATACCGCGTAATGGCCAGATCCCGTCAACGCAGGATATGGTTCCGATTCTAGTTCACCGCCAAGATCCACCGGCCCCGCGAACCCGCCTTCAACGGAACCATACGCATGCCAGAGCGGTCCATCTTTCCCGCCCCAGAAGACATCGATGTCGCCATTAGACTGACCGATCGCGTGAGGACCGCTACCCAACGTCCCCATACCTAGACTTTTCGCCGCAGTCCACTGACCTGTCGATTCCGACGTACCCATCCACAAGTTACCTTCAGAACCCTTCCAAAACACCGCTATATGACCGGGCTTAGCCTGCACAGCAGAAGGATTCGACGCCAACCCACCTTCTAGTTCCTGCGGACCATTCCAGTAACCATTCGTGTACCACACGTGACCAAGATGCCAGTCTGAAAGCCGCCCAAATACGTCGATGTTACCGTTTTCCTGAGAGACGCTCGAAAGCGTTTCGGTAAAGCTAGCTCCATCGACGTTATAGAGCGTGACGTTTTCGTCCAAACCGTAACTAGTAGCGCCTTCATTGTTAGTAGCGACCAGCCGGTAATGATACGTTTCTCCTGGTATTAGTCCACTGACAGTCGCCGTTACCGGCAAGCCTTTGGCATCCGAGCCGACGTCGATCAAGGGGGTTGAACTGCCGTACGATGTCGTAGGCCCATATTGAAAATAGTAGTGCGTGTCTGCTCCGTTGGGGTTTACCGAACCCGTAAGCGTTGTCCTGGTTAGCTGGACCCCCAGCGCTTTGCCCGTACTGACGGTAGGTGGCCGAGGAGTGTATTCCGTGTGAAGTTGCAGGTTGTTGGCGCTGGCCCCAATCTCGGTAAGGCTCCACCCCTCTGTTCCTTGCTCGATACCTATCAGCGAGAAGTTCTTTGGTTCGTTAGAAAGTTCGTGTTCCCGACCGCAGCCATATCCAAGTTCGGGCGTAGCTTCGCCTGACCCATTTCCCGCTTTTTCTTTGTACGGTTTCCTATCAAGTTCAATCGCGCTTTTTAGGTTGGCTTCGGTGATACGGGCGCTGTACGTCTTCCATCCGGCAGACGCGACGCCAGTCGTGCCAGGGCCGAGATTTTCGGCAAACGCAGTGCCCGGCCAAAAGTACGTCTGGAGCGTATCGATGGCATTGCTTGACGGACCGTTAGCACAGGTACCGATGCGCTCGTCTTCCCATTCTGGCTTTGCGTTGCCCGATCCGCGCCACTCCTGCAGACAGTACTCCAGGATGTTGTGAGGTGGGTTCATGTCTTGAAATACTGGGCAGACGTACCCCCAGGCTCCAGGGCTTTTCCCACTCAGGGTTTGCACGTCGGCTTCAGTGGAGAGCACCAGCGACGAATTACTGAACACACTGCTCCAAGGCTGGTCGTTGTAGCCTTGCTGATAAAGCGAGACGTAGTGACCCATGCCGCACGTTTTAGAGGAACACCCAGATTTACGCAGCTCTTGACCATACTCGGAGCCATTCGCCTGACATACGTCGTTTTTCCCGTCCCACTCCTGGTATTTGCTGTAAGGAGTAGGTGTTTCGAACCCAGTGGCACCGCTTTCGTTGGCCGAGTCCTCTTTGTTGAGTGTGGGAAGCCCGTAGTAATTACAGTAGTCACCACTCGTAGGCCGCTGTACGTTTTGACCGATTCCGCCGATGACCAGGCGGCCCGGTGTTTCCAGGAAGCCGGGACCAACGTAATCGCATTCCTTTGATTCAGAGCCCAGTTGCCCAGTCTGCCAGCAATTTTCATGATTTCCGTTAGGCCAATACCAGTTCAAGTTGGCAGCATGGACCATGGAGGCGATGCCCAGCAGCAGAACGATAGTCGACAACGCCAGGAGTATGGTCCGGCGGACCACAGCGGCGTTTCGGTGCTGACCACTTTGGGGAAGCACGACAGCCTCCGGTCCTGCAGTTGAGTCTTGGCCTATCATTGTGCCTCCTCGTGCGCTGTCTCAGCCCAGGACATCGCCGATCCCGTCACACGACGAGTCGTGTTGAGAAGGCTCCGCTCAGGCTTCTTGCTTATGCAGAGGATCGTTGCCGAGCAAGTACCCGATGTCTATGCACAACCGGGGATAATTTACGGTGCGTCATATCTCGATTGTCCAATGATCGAGATTAGGTGCCGATCTTAACATCTACCGTATATAGTGTTTTTTGTTTACTTCTTGCGCAAAACGACGACGAACTCCCCGACGCTCGCTAGCAGCAGTTCCAGCGATCCCCGCAGATCTAGCGTAGCCAAAAATCCAGCAAAGGTGATGGGCTCCCACACGTGGAAATGTGGACGCAAGCATTCGTCTTCCATTTCCGTCACACGCCTTGTCAAAATCGCGCCACTGTGACCCTCGATAAGCCGGGCGCACTCTTCATAGTGTTCGCGGCGCGAGACGTGCGGACCGTCACGATGATCTCGCAACAGGTGCTCAGTTGTGGTTCGTTTGCGGGGCGCGTCGAAGCTCTGCCGAGCGTCCGGCAGCGTCAGATAGAGAACGCCCCCGGATCTGAGCACACGCAACTGGTGTTGAAGTGCAGCGATCGGATCCTCGACGTGCTCGAGCATATGGTTCGCCACGACGAAATCCAGCGACTCATCCGGGAACAACGCTAGGCGCGCACCGTCGTCCACGACGTCTGGAACGACGAGAGGGCGACCTTCGCTCAAGGTGCTGTCGTAGGCCTCACAAAGCCCCACCGCATCCAGATAGTCGACATAGCAAACACTTGCACCGCGGGGCAGCCGCAGCGGGAAGTCCAGAGCGCCGATCTCGATTCCCTCGCCGCGCAAGAACCACAATGCCACGTCCTCACGGACCGTCTTACGGTCGGATATGCCTCGGTCCAGCGCCTTGTCGCGCATCTCTCGCCTGCCGCGCTGCAGTACGTAGGTCATACGTTCCCTCAGCCTGTTTGATCGCCGAGTCGTCGTCACGCTCAAGAGTTGGTCTGTCCGGTCTCGCGAACTTCGTCCTCCAACGTCTCCAGGCGCAGCGCGACCTCGAGCTCGGTGCTGCGAACCGCGGGCGGCCAACCGAGTCCCGCCGCGATTTTGTCCAGCCGATGCCAGACGGTCCGCCGGTCCACCGCCAGCCGACCCGCCGCCTCACTTACGTTACGACCAGTCGTGAAGTAAGCTCGCAGTGTCTCCCGTGCTGCAGCCCCACCGATCCGCAGATCGTCGAGCGGAGAGAGGTAGACGTCTCTCAGCGTTCTGGCCAGCACGTCGTCTCGGAGCAGGGCGGCCTCGAGCACTACATCGGCACATCTCGTAAATCCCTGCTGCTTATAGCGGGCAACCGTCAACGCCGCGTTGGCTTCGTGGTGCGTCCAACGCCAGCCATCGGCACCGTTGCGCAGCTCCCCTACCGCCAGCTTCATGCCTGCCGGCCATCTCGCCGACTTCAGACGCTCGGTCGCCTTGGCTACAGCATCACGGCGTCCCCCGAGCCACGCCCATACGCTCCGCTCGTCGGGCGACACGCCTAGCAACTCGCAGTCCAGTCCCGCCACCGCGGCTCGCAAAGCCTGTCCCGCGCCCAGGCCGCTGCCGATCATTCCGAGATGCCACGCGTCCAGCTCATAGTCAAGCCCGTCAGCGTCAGCAGGCCCACCGGCAAGCAGCCTTTGCACATGCTCGACCCGACGCTGTTCGGGTGAGCCGGCCACCCGCTGAACTCCGTACTCCTCGTTGATCGAGGCGATCAGGCCATCGAACAGTGTCAGGGCGTAGTCCAAAACCGCCACGACCGCCACACGGCGGTCTTCGTATGGTATGTCGCCACTCCCGGCACCGTCGGGCGCGGCATTGCGCATGTGAGCGACTATGGCGTCCTCGATACCAGCGCGCCACAGGCGTAAGGCGCCGGCCACCTCCACACGCGCGTGGTCAGACGATGCCACGTGCCCGTTCGCGCCTCGACTCATTGCTGATGCCCACACTCGTTGCCCGTTATTTTTCCCATCGCTCTGGGCACTGTGAACGGCTGGTCCCAACCGCACATACCCTAAGGATTCTTGTGTCCCCACAGACGGAATGGTTACGCCTAACAGTAGATGCCTGCCATCGACTCGTCCATCCCCCGAAACGGGGGATCTATGGGTGAGTTCGGGCGACGCCGCCAAACTGCCTAACACCAGGGCCCCTCGGGTTGTCTTATCCGCGACCGTGATAGCGCAGGCCAATCAAGTCTCGACTTCTGCGAACACCCAGCTTGGTGCGAATATGGGCAGAGTGGGTACGGATGGTCTCGACTCCCAGCTGCAGAGCACCCGCGATTTCGCTGTGTGTACGGCCCCTGCTCAGGTACTCCAGCACTTCCATCTCACGCGGTGTGAGGTCCGCAGCGATAGTACTCCGCTCGACTAGGTGGCCGTCGTCGGCAGCGAACACACGTCTGCCATCGGCGACGATCCGCACGGCCGCGAGAATGTTATCGGCGCGCGCCTCCTTGGCAACGCAACTGACCCCACTGGTGAACAGGCGCATACCGTAGGCGACGGTTGGGAGATGGGCCAAAACGACGACCCCAGTCGCAGGCTGGGCGTCTCTCAGGCGCTCCAGGGCAGCGGGCGCGCGGGCGACCGCCTCATCGAGGATGGCGACCTGCGGCGCTTGTGCCACGACGATGCGCTCGAGCACGACGCGATCCAGGTCGATCCCGATGATCTGGAGGCCCCGATCTTCCCGAAGAGTCTGCTGTAGACCACGGCCCAGCAGCGAGTCAAAACGACCGAGCACAACCGTGATGCGCCCAGCCGGGCCGCCGGGCGCCTCGCTGATTGAGCGGGGTGGGGAACTGGTAGCCATGAGAGCGGTCGGCACATGTCCGTGCGCGACAGTACCGCGTCTCCCGTTCGGCCTACCGATCTTGCTCATGCCTCCCAATCTCTCTTGAGCTACGCGCTCGACGTCTCACCGCACTCTACTGTCCCAATTGTATCTAGCACAATTGGGACAGGTGCCCAAGCATGGGCGGGCGATGTCCGACCCCCTTGACATCTTTGCCGCCAACCTGAGGCGCATCCGGCAGGAACGCGGCCTGAGCCAGGAACGGCTTGCACACAAGGCCGAGCTCAACATGACCCACGTCTCGAAGATCGAGCGCAGCGAGCGTGAGCCGGGCGTACGTACGGTCTCCAAGCTGGCACGGGCGCTGGGGGTGTCCGCTGTGGACCTGTTCGACGGCATTGACGGGCGCGATGCGGGCGAAGGCGACAGCTCTGGGCATCCCAAGTAGACACTGACGGGTCAAGGCCGCTTTCCCTGACCGCGGACTCCTTAGACGCGGCGGTATCGACCCATAGGAGTAGGCGATCTGTCCGCTCTTCATCGATATGGAACCTACTACATGGTGCCGATGCCCCCGTAACGGAGGGTTCGATGCGTGGCAAACACCGCCAAGGACCCCCAAGTCGCACTCGGTCGTGCGATTCGTCTGCGCCGAGAAGAACTCGGCGTCTCTCAAGAAGATCTTGCGCTGGAGCTCGGCTACGACCAAGGATGGATCTCGCACATTGAGAACGGTCGCGCAAACCCGGCCTACGGGACCGTAGACCGGCTCGCGCGAGCGCTTTCCTGGTCCCTCTCCCAGCTCGTCATCCTCGCCGAGTCAGTTGAGACCACCGACCGCAAGCCCCTCGACCGGCCGTTGAAGGATCCAAGAGCGAACGTCTAGCGTCGCTGCGGATCGATCTGGCTACCAAGCCGCTTGCCCACCAACGCTACAGGCCGAGACCCAAACCCTCTCCCAAGCCGGCCGCAGAGTCGCGGTCTGAGCCGGGTTCTCGCTGAGCGGCCTACTACGCCGCAGCGCCGTCATCTACGACCCCTAGCGTGACCCCGTCGCACAACCTATCGCGGAGTCGCGACCAGCTTGATCCCTCCGATACCGAGGTCGAGCCACGAGTAGCGGCCAAGCTCTGGAGTCAACCTCACCGGACCCGTGAGCAACTCCAAGCGGCGCACGTCAAACCCAGCCGCAAGCAGGGACCGCTGCAGCTCATCCACAGTGATCCTGTTCAAATGCCGAAACTCACGACTCATATACCGAGTCCAGCCCGTCTCCTTCAGGTCACTGCGCTCAAGCTCCTCGACGACCTCCGACTCTGCGCGCTGCAAATGGTGGTGATCCTCGGGGAACCACTCCCAAAGATGCGATCCCTTGGCGGAGAAATAGAACGGCCAGAGCTGCAGAAAGAACGCCCCCCTGGCGAGAGAATGCGGCGGATCTCTCGAAGGACCTCGATAGGCTGCGATATATGCTCAAAAGCTGACCATGAGAAAGCAAAATCAAACGCGCCATCCTCCGCAGGCAAACGATTCACCTCCGAGCGCTTGAAACGTAGGCCCGTCCAGTCGGACTCCGCCACCCCCTCTTGACGCGCCTGACGCTGCAGATACTCGACATCGGTTGGGTTCAGATCGAATCCAACCAATGTGCGCGGCTTCGCCTTGTGCAGCACTCCCAGATCCATGATGCCATCGCCACAGCCGACATCGGCCACCAGTCGATCCGTCAACGAAATGCCCTCGGCTGCAAACACGTCAATAATCTGCCCTGCGGCTTCGTCATAATGATCCCAGAACCATTGGGATTCGGGACTTCGGGTCGGGGATGCATCAGACATCGTCTTCACCTCGCCTTTCGTGGCTCTGATTTTCGCATCATGCGCGGGCGCTCAGCCCACCGAGGGGATCTCATATCTGCAACTCTGCTATTCCTCACGTACTAGCCTCGTAAAGTGCGACGGCGACAGAGCAGAGAACTCGCGACCACTGCACAGATAAGGCCTACTAGTCCAACAAGAGTCACAAGCGGGCCGAGCTGCATCGGACCCGTGTCAGCGCGACCTACGGTCAAGCGTACCGTCCGGCTACCATCAATAGGGCGCTCAAACGCCAGAAAGCCACTTGCCGTACGTCCCGCGATTCGCAGCCCTCGCACCACCACCATGTCTTCGCTAGCCGCAATATTAGACGCCAGTGGACCTTCGCCGGGGGGTATGATCACGTTCTGAGTCGTGCTTTCTCCCTTGATCAACGCGGGATTCAGCCTGATTGCCCCTTCCGTAGGGACGACCTGGTCAGTGATATCGCGGAACTGGCCGGTTTCGTACCACGTAGGGGGTGTCGAATATGGGTAATGAAGGACCGAGGAGCGATTGGCTAGATAATGGGGTGAAGTTGGGTAGTAGAAGGCATTGGAGTTCCATACCTGCCACACGCCCGAGCCGAGGCCAAAAAGGACGATCATGGCAAGTGTGCCACAGAGAGCCTGTTCGCGGAAGCCCACTCGCCGTCCCACCACGGCCAAGGCGACGATCGTCAGGCCAGCCAGGGTTATCACGATATATGTCTGTAGACGGAAGGTGAACTGGATAAAGTCGAGCGTCGACGGAAGTTTCTGCCACACCGCTTCGTCGATTAGCAGCACTAGCAACGTTACCAGCAGCAGGGCGAGGAGCACCGTGAGCCGCCTCCACTGGCGACTCCATCCGGCCCTCCAAAGGAGCGCAACCGCAGCAAGCAGCCAGAGGATTACAAGCACCGGCAGCTCAGTAAAGTGAGCGCGTAGATACGTGGAGTGCGTTGCACGGACTCGCAGTGGATTGAACACCACCGACAGTCTGCTGAAAATCCCACTTACGGAGGAATCCACAGCGCGGTATTGAGAGAGCTGGGTGTGCAGTGAGTATGAGATGTCCGGCAGCAGGAACCAACCATTGACCATGACCCCGAGCAACATCACGCCGAGTACCGCCCCGATCCTGATCACATGCACTTCTCTCAGTCGAGGGAGAAACGCGAGCACCAAACACGATGCGACTGCAACTAGGAAAATTGTCCCCCACTCGAACGTGAGGTTGTGACTGCCTGACCAAATCGTTGTGGCGACGGCGAGACCGACGATCGATCTCGGACCTGGACCGCGTCGCACGATGCACAGCGCTACTGCGACGATCATCGGGATCATAGACGTCGCAACAAGCTCTGGCCAGGAGCCCCGACCGTACGCGTCAGAGAGGTAGTAAGCGCCTGTCACAACAATCATCGCTGGCAGATGGGACATGAGCCCGCTCACTCCGGCTTGCCGCGCGAGCCACAACGTTCCGCCGTAGGCAGTGGCAAACGAGGCTACGATCATCCCCACAAAGACGCCAACTGGCGCACCGGTTATGACCATGAGGTATCCACCCAAGCCGTAAAGCGTCCCTCCGTAGAAAGCAAAGTTGGGATAGAAAACACCCATTGGTTCCGCGTTTAGGAACAGGCTCGGGTGACCGGTCGCACTGATTTCTCGAGATTGCATCCACGTTAGCCAGAGATGGTTGACCCAGTCGTCGATAAAGCCTCGGGTCGTGAAAAGGGCCGGCGCTGCTAGCAGTAGCAAAACACAGGTGGCAACGCCCAAATCCACTGCCCGCGGCAGTGACACCGTCAGCCAACGACCCGCCCTCTGCGGTGTCGCGACAGCCTCAGTCGACGCCACAGACCCTGCTCGGGGCATCGCTTGCAAGGCGCACGAACCACGGACGGCCAGAGGCATCAACAGGAAGTTTGACGACATCTGTGCGTCTCGGCGCAATCACTCCGAGTTCAACGCCGCCAAGTGGCGGAGAGAAGCGACGCACCACCACTTGTACCGCTTGACTGCCTGCGCGAATCATGAGTCCCGCTGGCGGCAGAATGAACTCGGTGTATGTACCGGGCCCAACGGCCCTCACCATCCAGCAGTCCGGCCCACGAACTGGTGGGGTTCCTCCAACGTTGGCCACAAGTGGAAGGCGACCGCTCAGCTGCGTTCCCGCAGCGATAGGACCAAACGCTCCGCCACCCTCGAGCTTGAGCAAGTACGCGTCGACTTCGGTGCGTGTCGCCGGTCCTGAGGCGACGATCTGAGCCGAAGTGTCGGCAGGTGTCGAACCGATCGCCCGTACGGTGTGCAGGTAGGGCCCGGCTGTGATCTGGGGCGCACGCTGTGAGTCGGGTTGGTAGGTCGGTGGCACATACCCTGCAGCGATTTCCAGGGCACCGAGCTCGGCGCTGACCACTCTGGAGTCCGCGCGAAGACCCTCTGCCCCGTTGTGCAGGACCGTCAGCCCCGTGACGGCCGCAACCAACACAAGCACCGCCACGGCGGCGAGTGCCCGCGGCGATACCGCCACACCCCGCAGCAGCTCGACCGCAACAAGCACGATCACGACCGCCCCCAGGTAGATATATCGACTCGTTTCAGGTGTGGAAGTCGTCGAACGTGCAGCTGCTGTGATCGCCCACAACGCGACACCCGTGGCCAGTAGGCCCGCCAGGCGGGCGGAGACCCGCCGGTGACCAGCCAGGTAGCGCAGCAAGATAAGAATGCCGACGAGCGCCAGCGGGCGGCCCCATTCGAGTCCGCGGCCAATCAAGCCGCCGAAGGCGGCGGCGATCAGGTCGGTGAAGAAGCCGGGAGCGGCAATCAGCGAGTTCTTTGTTACCTCACTTTCACCGTAATGGAGATACCAGAGCCCATAGAGCGCCGCCGGAACAACCACCACCCAGATACGCCGTCGGCCTTCTCGCCTCCACAGCAGCTCGACGGCGACGCCAACCATGATGGCAACGCCAATGCCAGAACTGCCAATCGAAACAATCAAGCAGCCCATCGCGGCTATGTCGCCGCGTCGGCCCACACGTTCCATGAACAGCCACGCGGCGAGACCGCCAACGATCGACAGCATGTAGCTGATCTGGAATGCCCACAGGATATCTTCCCAGGCGGCCCCCAGAAACAGGATGAGCGCCGTAGCCAACAGCGCTGGAGCGTTGGCGATACGATGCGATGCCAACGTAAATATCAGTCCGGTCGCCAGGAGGTGCAGGGCTATGACGACCAGGCGATAGACTGCGTAGTGGTTGAGCCCGACCACATGGAAAAGAGCCTTGTAGACGAGCACCGGAAAGACCACGGGATTCCCGACGTGCGCGACGAGCAGGGAATGGATCCCACCACCAAAATCGTGCGTAACAAAGTCCCAGTCGTCGAAGAAGAACGTGAGTCCGCGACCCATGTAGAGCAGCACGCCGGCCTCGATCGACATCAGCATGGCCAATACCCAGATCGCATGGCTCTCGACGAAAGCCAGCGCACGCTGACCAAGACCCTCCGACGAAGATCCGCCTCGCGCTATCTGCGGCTGCCCAACAGCCAGCTCGTGGATCATAACTGCGCTACTTCGCACGTTCGCCGATTACGAGGAACTGCTTGCCGAGCAATCGCCACGCCAGTGGCACACGCAGGTAGGCATGCGTCAGCATTGGGTGTGAGGGCAGACGCCCTGTAAAGGTATACGGCAAGAACCTCGGAACGACGCCGCGAAGCTCGAAACCCGCCGCATACAGGTGCTCCTCGACGCCTTTCTCAGTGAGGATCACCGTATGGTCAGCGAAATCGAAATACTCCCGCGAGCAGTAGCGAAAGTTGGGGCCCATGATCGCGATCCGTCCGCCCGGCGCGATGCAGGAGCACATCTTTTCGAGAAACGCAGCTACCGCCTCCTGGCTCTCCAGATGCTCTAGGAAGTTCGAGACGAACACGCCGCCGAAGTAGTCAGCCGGAAGGTCGGCCGCCATGATCTCTGAAACGATGACCCGTGTACCCTCGCGTGCGGTGCCCTGCTCGTATGCCACCGCGTCGACGGCCCAACGCTCGCTGGCCGGAACTGCGTTGATGAACTCGCAGCGGCCGGCCGCCGGGTCGAGCACCCTGCTCGGCCGCCCGAGTCGCTCGTGGAGCATGGGCGCCAGCGCGCTCCAGACAGCTTGACGACGACTCTGGTCCACCGCTTTGAAGCGGTAATCGTACAGTCGCTCGTAGTTCATCACCGGCCGCCGATGCGCACCAGATCGTTCCTGTGCTGTCCGTTGAGCACCCCTGGCCGCGGCCGCTTGCGACGCTCGCCCGGCGCCCCCGGGCGCTGGTAGTCGCCGCGGCTGAGATGGTGCTCCAAGAACACGTACAAGACGATGAACAGGTACCGGCTGCCCATCTCCTGCAGTTTCAGCTTCGACACGCCGTGCGCGCGATTGGTCCAGGAGATCGGCACGATCGCATAGCTGTATCCGCGCACGACCGCCTTCAGCGGCAGCTCGACGGTCAGATTGAAGTGATGCGACAGCAACGGCTGCACGTTGTCGATCACCTCGCGCCGGTACGCCTTGAACGCATTGGTCGTGTCGTTGTAACCATGCCTGAACAGGACCCTGATGCCGAAGTTGACCAGCCGATTCAGGATCAGCTTCGCCTTCGGATAATCGCTCGTGCCGCCGCCCTTGACGAAGCGCGAGCCGAACGCGCAGTCGAAGCCTTCCTCGAGCACCCTGTAGTAGCGCACCAGATCGATCGGCGAGTCCGACAGGTCCGCCATCACGATCGCGACCGCGTCGCCGGTGTACACGTCGAGGCCCGAACGCACCGCCTGGCCGAACCCGGGGGTTCGCGGCGAGCGCACGCAGCGCACCGCCGGGTCGCGCTCGGCGATCGCGCGCACCACATCGCCCGTGCCGTCGCCACTGTTGTCGTCGACGACCACGATCTCATACGGGATCACCTGCGCCCGCAGTTCAGCCGTGACCGCCTCGACGGTCGCGGCGATCGACTCGACCTCGTTGTGGGCGGGGATGACGACCGACAGCTTCACGCGATCCCCTTTCTACCGCACCGCGAGGTCGGGACGCAGCGACGGGAACGGTAGGTGCCGGAGCACAAGACCGTCTGAAAGACTCAGGGCCCCGGTGTACTCCCCAGCACCTGACGACCGCATCGCGCGCCGCCGCGCGGAGATCCCGCACACGATCGGCGATCCCCCGCGGTGCCTGCCGTCATGAAGACCGAACCGACGCACGCACACCTCGCGCCACTGGCCTGCCCTCCGGCGGTTGAGGCCGTGCGCCAGGCACTTGAATCCCGGGCAACGGCCGATCGGCCACCTGCCATCGCGCGAGCGCACGATTCGTCAGGCCGGCCGCGCGTTACCGCCGTGATCATCTCCCACAACAGGCCCGAGCGTCTGCTGGGAAGCCTGCATTCGCTGATCCAAACGACGAGCATCCCGGTCGGGATCGTGATTGTCGACAACAGTTCGACGCTCCGTACCCGGCAGATCCTGGCAGCCGCAAGTACTGACCACCCCCAGATCGACCTGCATCTCAGCGACCGCAACCTCGGCGCCGTCGGCGGGCGCCGGCTCGCGCTCGGGCTCGTGCAAACCGAACTCGTGCTGTTCCTCGACGACGACGCCGAATTGATGCCCGGAGCGCTGGAGCACATGGTCGCCCAGCTCGACGATGACCCAGCCGCACAGGCGACCAGCGCTACCGTGGCATTGCCCGATGGGCGGGTATAACGGAGCTTGCGAGCACGCACAGCGAGGACTGGTTGGTGAAGGAATGGACGAACGGCGGCCTGGACCCCGTCCTTGGCGTGGAGCGCACTGCGCTCGCCGATCGTCTGCATGCACGCCAGTTGGAGGCCGATGCGTTGCGCGGCGAACTCGACGCGACCCGCGCGAGCCTGGAGGCGACTCAGCGGAAGCTCGAGGCCATCGAGGCTCGACACACAGACACCCAGACCCGCCTGCGACGGGCTTATGCGTCGCACCTGTGGAAGCTCGGCGGCTTCTTCGATCGCGCGCGCCACCGTATCAACCGGACGTTGCCGGCGACGAAGCGATAGCCACCAGTACCCGTGCTCTAGCACTCCTGCACAGTCCTGAGATATGGCATCTATGCTGCCCCGATGCTCCCTCTTGCCAGCGATCACGCGGAGGCGCGGCGGATGCGCCTGCTCGCGCGGCTGCTCGATCGAGCGAGCCGAGTTCGGAGGGTACGCGCTCGCGGCGGGGACGTGGGCTCGGTCCTTCACGTCTCGCCGGTGCTGTTCGGCGCCGAGGGCATAGTCGGCGGCGGCGAGCGGGCCGCTTACGGGTTTGCCAGGGCCGTCTCAGGCGAGCTGCCCACGACGCTCGTCACGACTGGGCCACGACGCGAACGCACGCGAGATGGCGAGCTGCGAATCGAGATGTACCCCTCGAAAGGCGACCTCGGAGAGCGGTTCGATCCCGTCTGCTACAGGTTCCTCGAGCAGTTGCGCGGCGTGGACGTCGTGCACTGCCACCTCTATCGAGTAGCCGTTTCGCAGTTGGCGATCCTCGCCGGCGCGGCGCTCGGCAAGCGCACGTTCGTGACCGACATGGGCGGTGTTGGGACGCACTTCGACCCCGACATCCCCGTCGAGCAGAGCCTTACCGGAATACTCGCCATCTCGGAGTTCTCACTTCGCTGGCTGCCACCCGATGTCCGGTCGCACGTGATCCCGACCGGCGTCGGCGACCCTTTCCTGAAAGCCGGCGCTCGCCGCGACGGCGATCGTCCCGCGACCCCATCGCGCGTGCTCTACGTGGGCCGGATCATGCGCCACAAGGGCATCGACGTGCTGATCGAAGCGCTGCCCGAGAACGTCGGCCTCGACGTCATGGGTCGCGTCTACGACGAGGAGTTTTACGCTCTGCTGCGAGACCTGGCGAGCACGCGTGACGTGCGGTTCGTCCATGACGCCTCCGACGACCAGCTCGCCGAGGCCTACGGCAACGCCTTGGTGACTGTGCTTCCGTCCGTCTACCGCGACGCCTTCGGCGGCGCCTGGGAGATACCGGAGCTGCTGGGCTGCGTCCTGCAGGAGAGCATGGCATGCGGTACGCCCGTCATCTGCAGCGACGTCGGCGGCATGCCCGAGGTCGTGGAGCACGGCATCAGTGGCTTCGTCGTGCCGCCAAGCGACCCCACGGCGCTGCGGGAGCGGATCGCCGAACTGCTCGCCAGCCCCCCGCTGCGCGACGCAATGGGCCATCGAGCCCGCGAACGGGCGCTCGAGCGCTTTGCCTGGCCAGTGATCGCAAAGCGCGTGGTAAGCGCTTATCGGGAGTGTTGAAGCGAGGCGTCCCAGGGATATAGTCCGCGCCCAGGTGCACGTCTGCACGGTGATCAACAGGGCCTGGGTCGCCCACGCGCGCGCGCTGGCTCAGTCGCTGCGCGCCCATGAGCCCGACGCCCGCCTCTCGGTCCTGATCGTCGACCCGATCGAAGGTTTCATCGATCCGGCCCAGGAGCCCTTCGACGTGCTCGCGCCAGCGGACCTGCGGGTGGACGACTTCGCGGCGATGAGCGTTCGCTATGACGTCACCGAGCTGTGCTGCGCGCTGAAGCCCTCGATCATGCGCCACCTGCTGACCGCCGTGGACGGCGATGAGGCCGTCATGTATCTCGACAGCGACGTGCGCGTGTTCGGACCGCTGACGGGCGTGGCGGAGGCGTTGCGCGAGCGTCCTTTTCTGCTTACCCCCCATCTGCTGCGTCCGATGCCCGACGACGGCTATCAGCCCGACGAGATCGCGATTCTGCTGGCCGGCGCCCACAACCTCGGCTTCGCGGCCGCCCGCCAGGCCCCCGAGTCCCGGGAGCTGCTCGATTGGTGGGCGCAACGGTTGCGCACGGGCTCACGCGCCGACCCGGCGGGCGCGATGGTCTACGACCAGCGCTGGGCCGACCTGATGCCGGGCCTGTTCGAGCACGTCGGCCTGATCCGCGACCCGGGCTTGAACTTCGGCTTCTGGCGCGCGGCCACGAGCAGCGTCGAGCGCGACGACGAGCGCGTGCTGATCGACGGCGAGCCGCTGCGGACCCTGCACTTCACCGGTTACGAGCCGTCCCGCCCGGAGCGCCTGAGCAAGTACGACACGCGCACGTCGCTCGACACCGAGCCCTTCCTGCGCGAGCTGTGCGACGAGTTCGCGGCGCAACTGGAGGAGTGCGGGCACGCGCGGAGCAGCGACTGGCCTTACGGTTTCGCCACGACGGCCGCGGGCGCGGAGCTGACGAGGACGCTGCGCCGGCTGTGGGACCAAGGCAACCGCGAAGGCGCGCTCACCGAGACACCGTTCACGGTCGAGGGCGAAACAGCCTTCGTCGAATGGCTCGACCAGCCCGAAGCAGGAGCCGCGGGCGGGCATCTGAATCGTTATCTGGCCGCATTGCATGGCGATGACGAAGGGCTCTCGGCACGCTTCCCGGAGCCTTACACGACCGACAACGACGCTTACCTGGCCTGGGCGAAGGAGCAGGCCGAGCGCCATCCGGACGAGATCCTCGGCGTCCTGCACGCGCGCGCGCGTGCAGGCACCGGCCGCGAGCCCGGCCTGCGCGAGCTGGCCCCCGGAGAGACACTCGGCGCACAGCGCGGCGAGACGGTCGTCTGCATCCCCGTGTATGGGGCGCCTGGGCTCTTCGCCGAGTGCCTGACGAGCGTCCTCGCCAACACGCCCAGCGACGTGGCGATCCTGATAGCCGACGATGCCAGCCCCGACCCGGCGATCGGCGAGTTCGTCGGCTCGCTGACAGACGTCCTCGAACACGATCTCAGCTATCTGTGCCAGCCCGAGAACCTCGGCTTCCCGGGCAACGTCAACGCGGCGTTCGCGGCGGCATCGCCCGCCGACGTGGTCGTGCTCAACAGCGACTGCGTCGTCACCGCTGGCTGGCTGGAAGGACTGCGACGGGCCGCCTACTCCGACGAGCTGGTCGCGACCGCCAGCGCCTTGACCAACCACGGCACGATCCTGTCGGTCCCCGAGCGCAACAGGCCCCAGGCCGGGCTCCCCCAGGACCAGGGCCTCGAGCACGCCGCCGGGGCCGTGCTGGCGCAATCGCTGCGCATCCATCCCCACCTGCCGACCGCGATCGGGCACTGCATGTACATACGCCGGCACGCGCTCGAGCTCATCGGCGGCTTCGACCTCGCGTTCTCGCCTGGCTACGGCGAGGAGGTCGACTTCTCGCAGCGCTGTGTACTGCACGGCCTTACCCACGTCGCCGCCGACGACGTGTTCGTCTTGCACCACGCCGGCGGATCGTTCGCCGAGGACGGCGAGACCAACCCTGTCCAGAAGGAGCACGACGCGATCATCGACGCGCGTTATCCCTATTACGCGCGCGCCGTCGAGGCCGCGTCGAAGGCCACCGCCGGACGGCTGCCGCGCGCGCTGGCAAACGCGCGGCGGGCGATCAGAGGTCTGGCGGTGACGATCGACGGGCGCTGTCTCGGGCCGGTCGTGACTGGGACCCAAGTCCACACGCTGCAACTGATTCGCGCGCTCCACGCGACCGACCAGATCGGGCTGCGAGTGATCGTCGGACCAGACCTCGGCGATTACGCCGCCCGCGAGCTGGCGGCGCTGCCCAGGGTCAAGGTTATCCCCCACACCGACGTACATCCCGGCATGGAGAAGGACGACATCGCCCACCGGCCTTACCAGGTCAGCAACGCCAACGACCTGTTGATCTTGCGCTGCGCCGGCGAGCGCCAGGTCATCACCCACCAGGATCTGATCGCCTATCGCAACCCCGGCTACTTCCCGGGCTATCCCCAGTGGGAGCGCCACCAGCGCCTCACCAGACACGCGCTGGCTGCGGCAGACAGGGTCGTCTTCTTCTCGAACCACGCCGCCCAGGACGCGCTACGCGAGGACCTGATCGAGCCCGACAGGGTCAGCGTCGTCTACATCGGTGTCGACCACGTTCCCGCCCCGCCGGCCGGCGGACCATCGGCCCCGGAGGGCGCGCAGGCGCTCGGACAGGAGCCGTTCCTGCTCTGCCTGGGGACAGACTTCAGGCACAAGAACAGGGTGTTCGCGTTGCGCCTGCTGCAAGCTTTGCGCGAGGAGCAGAATTGGCGAGGCGGGCTCGTGCTGGCCGGGCCGCACGTCGCCGAGGGCTCATCGGCGGGCGAGGAGGCGATCTACCTGGCCGCCCGCCCAGAGCTGGCGCGCTCGGTCCTCACACTCCCCGCGGTCGACGAACGCCAGAAGGCTTGGCTGTTCGAGCGTTGCGCGGCGGTGCTGTATCCGACGACTTACGAGGGCTTCGGCCTGCTGCCGTTCGAGGCCGCCGACCACGACCGGGCCTGCCTGTTCGCGTCCCAGACGGCGCTCGCGGAGATCCTGCCGAGCGAGCTGGCGACGCTCGTGCCGTGGGACCCGTCGGCGAGCGCCGAGCGGGTCAGCGAGCTGCTTGCGCGGCCGGAGGCCGTCCGCGCGCACGTTAACGCGATCCGCCGCGCGGGCGAGCGCCTGACCTGGCAGGCGACCGCGGAGTCGATCGTCGACGTCTACCGGGCGGCGGCGGCCTCACCCGCGCGCGAGGCGGCTCAGCTTGCGGGCGAACTGGCCGAGGTCGAAGCCGACCGCGACGAGGCCGAGCGCAAGTACGGCGAGCTATGGCAGAGCCTTACCCCGGACGCCCGCGCACTGCTCGCCCCCGGGAGCCCCCTCGACCCCGCCGCCCAGCACTCGCTGGCCGCGACCGTCCGGCGCCCGTTGACACGCCGCCTGCTGCTCGGCTCCCTGGCGCTCGCCGGGCGCATCCGGCGGGGCGGACGCGGCGCGAGCGCCCCGGAGCCGCCCAGCACTCCCGCCGACACGTTTGCCCTGCACTTCCAGTGGGCCAACGAACAGCACATGGCCGCCCAGCTGAACGGCAACGATCCCGAGCTGCTCATACCAGAGCCGTAGCGGCTTCCGGCACCTCGACGTCCGGTTGCGGATCCGCATCCGCTCTCACCCGGCTTTCGCCCTGCTCGCGGCCGGATGATTCTTTACGCCGCGGCAAGCGCGGGCGCGAGATCCTCGGCGGTCGTCTCGATCGTCTCCGGGATCGTGATTGCGAGATGCCCGTCGCGCTCCAGGATGCTCCGAGCGCCGAGCACGGTCAGACCGACGACGCGGCTGGTGTCCGGCGCGTAGCGGACGACATGCCCCTCGGGCGTCTCCTCGCCCTCCCCTGCCTGCGGCTCGCCGACATGCAGGTAGAGCACGTCGCTTTCGGCGTCGTAGTCGGCATGATCGAAGCTCAACGGCCCGATCGTGATGTTCACGCGCTCCATGACTTTGGATCCTTGCGATTGGCGAACACGGAGATGATCCGTGCAGGCGTCTGCTCATAGCTTACGACGACCAGCAGCCAGCGACTGGGACCGACGTCCCGCGCGTAGTAGCGCGTGCGATCTGCCAAGCTCGGATCCGGCGCGACGTGGTCGGGCCCCGACACAGTCCGCAGAGCGTCGTCTTTGTGCGAGACCACCTCGGGATGATCGCGGACGATCTTCTCGCTCCAGACGGCCTCGTCCAGAATCACCCGCTTGCCTGCCGGATCGGTGGTCTCAGCTGTCTTGCTTGGATCTGTCACTACGACCCAGCATCGCGCCCTGCCCGGATGGCTTCTAGCACTGCTCGGGCGCGCGCAATGAGCCGAGGCAACCCTCCACACCGATACCCTTCCGACCAATGCCGCAGACCCCAAAGCGCAAGGCCGACCCCAACGCAAAGCCGCCGATCGTGGTGAGGGGCGTGAGCAAGACGTTCAGGGTCCCTGAGGAGCGCGCGCATACGCTCAAGGAGCGAGCGCTGCACCCGCTGAAGCGCAGCAAGCACGAGAGCTTCGAGGCGCTGCGCGACATCGACTTCGAGGTCCGCAAGGGCGAGTTCTTTGGTATCGCGGGGCGCAACGGCAGCGGCAAGAGCACCCTCTTGAAGTGCCTGGCCGGCATCTACGGCGTCGACGCCGGCCAGATCTGGATGAACGGGCGCCTGTCGCCGTTCATCGAGCTGGGCGTCGGCTTCAACCAGGACCTTGCCGCGCGCGACAACGTCGTCCTCAACGGGATCATGATGGGGCTCTCTCCGCGCGAAGCGAGGGCGCGTTATGACCAGGTGATCGACTTCGCCGAACTGAAGGAGTTCGAGGAGCTAAAGCTGAAGAACTACTCCTCGGGGATGCACGTGAGGCTGGCCTTCTCGGTCGCGATCCAGGTCGACGCCGACATTCTGCTCGTCGACGAGGTGCTGGCCGTGGGCGATGCCTCGTTCGCGCAGAAGTGCTTCGACGTGTTCAACAAGATGCGCGACGAGGGCAGGACGATCGTGTTCGTGACCCATGACATGGCTACTTTGAACCGCTTCTGCCACCGTGCGATGCTGCTCGAGCGCGGCTCGATGGTCCACATCGGCGAGCCGCATGAGATCGCGGACCGCTACCTGGAGATCAACTTCGGCCGCGACCCTCAGGCCGCGGCGCAAGCCGCCGAGGACGGGCGGGGTGGTGACGGGGACGCCCGTATCGTGGAAGCCTGGGTCGAGGACGAACACGGCGAGCGCCAAAACTCGCTGGCCCAGGGCAGCCCGCTCACGCTTCGAGCGCTCGTCCGCTTCGCGGTCGACGTCGAGGACCCGGTCGCCGGGGTTTACGTCCTCAACGAGGACCACGTCGCCGTCGTCGTCGCTACGACCGACCGCGAGCACGAGCGCAGCGGGCACTTCGACGCGGGGGAGGAGGTCCTTTTCTCGTTCTCTTTTGAGAACGTTTTGGCCCCCGGGCGCTACAATCCGCTGTTCACGTTGGCCCATCGCGGCACCGGCCTGGACCTGATGGACCGCTTCGAGGGCGCCTTCTCGTTCGTTGTCACTGGCCCGGAGGCGATGGGCGGCCTGGTCGACATCCCGGTCCAGATGAGCGTCAGCAAGGGCGCGCCGGCGAGCGCCCAGCAGGTGAAGGTATGAGCGCTGAGGCCTTCCCCGCCAGCGAGCAAGCCCCTCCGTACGCGGGCCTCGGGAGGCCGATCAGGGGACCGAGGGCGCTGACCGAGGACTGGTCGCGGTTCTGGCATTTGACTTACAACATCGCGAAGAACGAATTCAAGCTGAAGTTCTTCGGCTCGGCGCTCGGCTACGTGTGGCAGGTGATGAAGCCGTTGCTCTTGTTCGGCGTGCTGTACGTGTTCTTCGTGTTGATCGCCCACGTCGGCAAAGGCGGGCAGCCATACGAACAGTTCTATGGAGTGCAGCTGCTGGGCTCGATCGTACTGTTCACGTTCTTCGCCGAAGCAACGGGTGGCGCGGTGAGAAGCGTCGTGGATAGGGAGAACCTGGTGCGCAAGATCCAGTTCCCGAGGCTGGTCATCCCGCTGTCGGTCGTGCTGCTGGCGTTCTTTAACCTGATGCTGAACCTGGTCGTGGTGCTCGTGTTCGCTCTGATATCGGGCGTGCAGCCGATGCTGAGCTGGCTCGAGCTGCCGCTGATCCTGGCGCTCTTGATCCCGTTCGCGACGGGCCTGGCGATGCTGCTGTCGGCCCTGTTCGTGAGGGCGCGCGACATCCAGCCGATCTGGGAAGTGATCAGCCAGATCGTGTTCTACGGCTCGCCGGTGATCATCCCGCTGGAGAAAGTCAGGGAAACGCTGATCTATCCGCAACCTCCGGGCACCCCGAAACCGTTCCTGTACCACCTGTACACGGCCAACCCGCTGGTGACGGTCTTTCAGCAGTTCAGGCACGCGATGGTCACGCACGCGACGCTCAGCGCCGGCCAGGCGCTCGGCGGCTGGATCGGGCTGCTGGAGCCGATCGGCGTGGTCGTTGCGGTCTTTGGCGTCGGCTTCTGGTTCTTCAACAGGTCGGCGCCGTTCGTGGCCGAGAACCTCTGAGGGCCCGCCTACCCGCCGGTCCCGTTGGCGCGCATCGCGGCGGCGGCCTGCTCGGGCGTGCGCGGCAGGCGCGGAGGGGCCGTCGGCGAGCGGCGGGCGCGCGCGGCCTTGACCCGGAGGCCGGCGGTCGCGGTGCGCAGGAGGCGCTCGGGAGCGGCCATCGCATCGTGGCGGCCGACGTAGCGGGACGGCTTGGTGGCGATCATGTTCATCGAGACGCCCCCCCAGACGTGATTTAGCCAGGCGAGGTAGGCGCGCCGCGAAAGAGCGTTGTTGTGGAGCGCGAAGCCGTAGCGACACGCGCGCGCGCGCAGCGGCCCCGCTTCGGGGTCGGACACGAACTCGGCGTCGCCGAAGAAGGGCCGGTAGTGGGGCTCAGCGACCTCGGTATAGAAGCCGGCCCGGGTCGCCTCCCATCGATAACGAAGCGCCCAGTGGGCGTGCTCGTTGCCCTCGAACTGCTCGACGCCCTCGACGTGGACGCCGGAGGGGTCGCGGACGGTCTTGAGCGTCTCGTTGACCATCAACAGGCGTCCGCCGGGTCGCAGGACCCGGAAGATCTCGGCGAAGGTGCGGCGCAGGGCGGCGGCGTCGTTGTGGTGAAGGACCTCGCAGCAGTAGACGTAATCGATCGAGCTGGAGGCAAGTGGAATCGCGTCCATCGAGCCGAGGACGCGCTCGAAGAAGACATTGCCGCCGTCGATGAACAGATCGGCCGTGTAGAGACCTTGCAGTTCGGTCGTGGCGATGTCGAGGGCGATCGCCGAAAGGCCTCGCTGGGCGAAGTGATTGGCCGCCCAGCACGTGTTCGAGCCGACGTCGAGGATCGACTGGCCGGGCTGAAATGGGATCGTGCTGAGCAGCTGGTACATGGAGCGCGCCTGGACATACCAGTAGCCGTGCTCCAGGTAGGGCAGTTTCAGCACGGTCTCGCGGTCCCAGCCGGAGGCACGCATGAAATCGGCGAAGCGCTCCAGGCCGGCCGCCTCGGCGGCGATGTAGTCGGGCGGGTCGTGCAGCAGCTCGGGCACGCCGCGATGGACCGGCAGCTGGGCGCGGCACGCCGAGCAGCGCAGAAAGCCGTCGCGGACCTCGTGGTCGTCGCTGTCCTCAACGCACAGACGCAGGACGTGGTCGCGGCGGCAGACTGGACAGCGCAGCTGCTCGACGAAACCGGCCTTCACGGCCCTCCGAACGGGGAGTTGCGGCGCAGCCAGTCGGCCAGGAACGGATCGATGATCTTCCAGGTCCCGCCGGTGCCCTGCTCTACCAGGCCCCGCCTGGCCAGGCGGGGCATAGCGGCCTTGGCGGTCGTATGGGCGCCGAGCCCGTAGCGATCCGCCAGCGCCGTGCTCGTCAAGCCCTGGTCGGGATGGTCGGCCAATAGGTAGAGCGCCTTGCGCTCGGTAGCCTCGGCCTCCTCTCCGTTGGCCAAGGTCTCCTCGACCACGGCAAAGTCGGCCTGCTGGTCGTCCATGAGCAGCTCGAACGCATGCTGAACGTCGGCGACCTGCAGCATCCGCCGGGGGCTCTGGCGCCATGTCGCCCAGGCCAGCTGCTGGGTGCGCTTGGGGTGCCCGGCGCTGAGCGCGAGCAGGTGCTCGAGCGCCCGTTCGTCGATCGGCCGCCCAGTCTCGTCGAACTGAAAGGCAAGAAACTCGTGGAACTCGGCCCGTCCGATCGCTGGCAGCCGAGCCTTGAAGGCCTGGTTGAAGAGCGGCTCGCGGCTGTTGTTGAGCATCATCTCCAGGTACTCTCTGATCGAGCCGGTCAATAGCAGTGAGACGTTGGCGGCGCCAGGCCCGACGAGCGCCGAGCCGATTATCGCCAGGGGTTCGCCGGGACAGCGATTCAGGCGCTGGAACTCATCGAAGCAGACCACTACATGGCCCGCCAGGCGCGGCAGCGTCCGCAGCTGGGCATGCAGCATCTCGGCGGCCTCCCCGGCCTGCCGGGCGCCGCGGCGAACCGCGCCTTTGAGGACCTTCAGATCGAAGCCGATCTCGCGTTCGAGGACCTCCAGCTCGCGTGCCGCCGCACGTCTGACGGCCGCCACGGGATGCTCGGCGAGCGCGTCGTTGACGCACGAGATGAAGGCGGGGATGCTGAGCGCACGCTTGAGATTGACCCGAATGATCGTGTACGGCGGCGCGCCGGGCTCGTGCTCGAGCGCCAGCTCGCGGTCGAGCACGGCCAGGAACGTCGACTTGCCGGTGTCACGCGGCCCGAAGATGGCCACGTTCGTATGCGCCTTCAGCATCAGCGCCACGTCGCGCGCGAAGTCGTCCATGCCGACGATCTTCGCCGGGTCCTGGAGCGGTCGATCCCATACGAAAGGGTTCAGGGCCATAGCTGCAACATATCGCAATCTATCCCTAAACTAGTCCGGCACACTAGTCTAGACTAGTCCAGCACACTAGTCTAAGTGGGAGGCGACGGTGTATGCGCTCCCCTGCTCACTAGCGTGGCTCACTAGCAATCAATAGTAGATACCGCTAGTCTCCAGCCGGTACGATCGGCTCCCGGGGCAGCGTCGCCGCCGGCTCCGATCCGACGGCGACGGAGAGATCGAGCGACGTGGGCGTGGCGATCCGCTCGAAGAACCCCTCCAAGGCATCGATCCGGACCTCCCAGGCGTAGTCGGCGGCGGTCTTGATCCCGGCCTCACCGAGACGTAGGCGCAGATCGGGGTCGCCGAGGAGCAGGGCGAGCGCGGCGCTGACCGATTCGACGTCGGGAGCGGGCATCAGGCAGTTGACGGTGTCGGCGCAGAAGTCGCGGTTGCCGTGGGCGTCGGTGCAGAGAACGGCGCCGCCGGTCGCCATCGACTCGAGGGCCGGCAAACAGAAGCCCTCGTGGGTGGAGGTCTGGATGAAGACGGTCGCTTCGCTGAACAGCTCGGCGACCTGGGCATCGTCGGGCGATTCGACGTAGCGCATGTTCGGGTCGGTGGCCAGGTCGGGCTCGATCCCGAACATGAGAAGCTCGGGTTTGGGCTCGGGCAGAGCGCGCCAGGCGGCGATCGTGAGGGGGAGGTTCTTGAGGGGGTTGGTGCGCCCGAGCGCGAGGACCATGTCCTCGCGACGGGCGGTCTCGGCGCGCGGACGGAACGTGTCGAGGTCGATCCCAGGCGGGATCAGGTCGGCATCGAGGCCAAGCTCGTTAAGGCGGTCGCGGTTCCAGCCGGAGATCGTCATGTAACGGAACTCGGGCCGGTAGGAGTCGAGCACGGCGTGGCGTGTGCGCTCGTCGTCGGGGTAGTAACTGGTCTCGATGTCTTGGACGAAGTAGGCGGGGATGCCGTGCAGGACGGAAGCGCGCCAGACGGGCATCGCGGTGTTCCACCAGGTGGCGACCTTGATCGCCTCGATCGGAGCCAGCGCGTCGATCAGTTCGTCGTAGAACTCGAAGCTGTGGACGGGCACGCGCAAGTCGAACCAGGAAGGGGGCTCGCCGAGGGTGTAGAGCGATACGTCGTGGCCGCGCGCGGCCAGCCTGTTGAGGTGCTCGAAGATGTCGCGGTGGCCGCCGCCGACGCCGGTTCCCTCGGTGACGTAGGCGACCCGGAGCCGGCCTGTCGGCGTGCGGACAGGGCGCGCGTCGAAGAACTCAGACCAAGTCTCCCAGAAGACTCGTTGTGAGACGCGCTCGCGCTCGCCGACGTCGGTGCCGCGGGTGACGGACTCGTGGTGGTAGAGGCTGGCGGCCGGGAAGTAGAGCACGCGAAAGCCGGCCTGCCATGCGCGCAGGCAGTAGTCGACGTCCTCGTAGGCCATCGGATAGCGCTCGTCGAAAAGGCCGACTTGGAGCAGAACCGAGCGTCTTATGTACATGCACGCTCCCGTGACCGCCAAGACGGGGCCCGCCAGTCCGGCGGGTCCCCAATCGTCAGGCTTGAAGCGGTAGCGATGGTCGAACCACTCGAGCGCTCCCAGGTTGCGCGCGGTGCCGGCGAACTGGATGCGCCCGTCGGGATAGAGCAGGCGCGCGCCGACGACGCCGATGTCCTCGCCCCGGCTGGCGGCGTACTGCAGGCACGCGAGCCATCCCGGTCGCGCCTGCATGTCGGAGTTGAGCACGACCACGTCCAGATCAGGGTCGGCGGCGCGCAGCCCGCGATTGACGTTGGCGGCGAAGCCCGCGTTGTCCGGGCCTTCGATGACCTCGATGCCAGCGATCTGGCGCAGCGCGGCGAGGTGATCGGGCCCGGAGCAGTCGTCGGCGACGATGATCTGGACGAGTCCGTCGGGGACGGTCGCACGGATCGATTCGACCAGTGTGCGCACCCGCTCGGCGTCGCGGAAGCTCGGGATGACGACGCTGACCGGCCGTCCGTGCTCGGCATACCAGGCCAGCGCGCCGCGATACTCGTTGTTGGTGGCATGCGTGCGCAGACGAAGGCGGCGTTTGAGCGGTGTGAAGCGCAATGGGAACGTGACGATCCGAAAAAGGATCGTGCGCAAACCGAAGTATTTGTAGGTCAGGTAGATCCGGCGGCGCAGGTTGGCCAGCGGCCCTGATGGCCTGCCTTGGATTGGGTCGCTCATTCGCTTGGGCGCCTCCTATTCGAAGCTCTCGAGCGGATGGTTTTCAAGCATGTACTCGGCGAAGAGGGGGACTGTGTAATCGAGCTGGCCACGGCGGGGACTGTAGATGAGACCCTTGCGGATGAGCGAGTCGCGGTGCATGGACACGCCGCGCTGGTCCTTGACGCCGAACACACGCGCGACCTCGACGGTGCGGTATGGCGCCTGGCCGGCGTTGGCCATCGCGACCAGATAGCGCTGCTCGGCGTCGGTGGCCATCTGAAAGCGGGTGCCGAAGAAGTTGCGGGCGAGTGAGTCGGTGACGATCTCTCGCACGGCCTGCATATCCGCGGTCGTGATCGGCGAGGTCTCGGCCTGATTCCACAGCTCCAGGCCGTATTCCTGAATGAAGTACGGATAGCCGGCTGCCTCGCGCACGACCAGGCGCGCGGCGTCCTCCCTGTATTCGACCCCGCGCGTGGCAGCCGGCGCGATCAGGGCTGAGCGGGCGGCAGCGTCGGTGAGCCGCCCAAGCTCGCTGTACGAGAAGAGGCGATCGGCGTAGGGCTTGGCGGACATCAGACGGACCTGCAGATCGGGCAGGCCCGCGGCGACCATCGCCACCGGCAGGCCGCGGCGGCTGACAGCCTGAAAGGCTATGCACAGAGCCGCGAGGGAGGGCGCGTCGAGGTTGTGCATCTCGTCGATCAGGAACAGCGCGCCCGCGCCCGTGGCGCGGGCGACCTCGCCGACCTCGCAGAGCAGCTCGGTCAGGTCCTGCTCGTGGTCGCCCGAGTCCGCGATGCCAGAAGCCGCCTGCACGTCGAGCTTGAACTGCACGCCCGATGGCACGGCGACGCTGAACGCCTTGACCACCGCGAGCGCGCGCTCGGCGCGGTCCTTGATCCGGTGGCGCCGGCTCATTTCGTGGAGCAGGCGGGCCGACATGCGCGCGAAGGTCACACGGAAGTCGGGCTGAGAGCCGACCTCCTGTACGTCGGTCGTCGCCCAGCCGGCCTCGCTGGCGAGCACGTCGAGTTCCATCAATAGGACCGTCTTGCCGACGCCGCGCAGGCCCGAGTAAACCAGACTGCGCTCATAGCCGCCAGCGCCGAGACGCTCGATCAGGGCCTGGAACCCTTCCAGGTCGCGGTCGCGCCCGGCCAGCATCGGTGGCTTGCGGCCGGCTCCCGGCGTATAAGGATTGTCGCGCTTTTGCACCGCTCCTTTCTAGCATTTTCTAAGGAACAAAAATGGCACCTGAGAAACTCCGAGAAAAGCGCCCTCCGCAGGACTTGACCTTTTCTAAGCCTATGCTTAGAAATCCTTAGAAGGCTCGGTCCCGGGGGCGAGGGCGTCGAGGCCGAGCGGCTGAAACGAGGCGCGGCCCTCCAACGAAAGCCACCGGCGCGTGGCGGCGGGCAGGCGATCGGCGCGCGAGCCGAGCAGGGCCCCGATCAGGCGCACGGCCTGGCGGGCGGCGACGGCCCCGAGAGCCGCGGTGCGCTCACGCGCCGAGAGATCATCGCGCTCCAGTTGGCGCCGCGCCGCGCCCAGCTCGCCGCGCAGCCGGCGCGCCAAGTGAGCCGGGGAGGCGGACTCGCGGAAGCCGTAGACCTCGCGCAGGCCGCGCCACTCGTCGAAGCAGCGCTTCAGCTCCTGGGTGGGCGTGTAGGCGTGAGAGTGGACGACTGGTGCATCCGGGACGTATGCCTTGGCGTAGCCGGCTCTGAGCATGTCGATCGCAAGGACACGGTCCTCGGCGTAGGGAACCTCGCGGAACGGCGTCCGTTCCCAGGCGGCGCGCGCGAGGCAGGCGTTGGCGTCGGTACAGAACCCGCGCGGGCCGATCAGCTCGATCGCGGGCACCACTCGCGCGCGCGCGGGTGCGCCTCTCGGCAACAACGCATTCCCGCCGGACACCAACGCATTCCCGCCGCCATCCTCGGCAGGCGCCGCAACCGGCCACTCCGGCTCCTCTGCATCGAGGCGATCGACGCGCGGGATGCCGCCAGGCGACAGCGAGCCGAACCAGCGCTCCAATTCCAAGCGCACCGCCGGCGGGGCGTCGGCGCGGGGCAGGTAGGGCCCGTACACCAAGCCGACGTCCTCCGCGAGCGCAAAGCCCGAGAGCAGGCGCTCCAGCCAGCGCTCGTCGGCGGGCTCTGAGTCCTGGGTCAGGAAGGCGACGTGGGCGCCCGAGGACTCGCGCATCAGAAGGTTGCGTGTGCCGCCGTGGCTGAAGCGCTCGGGCGCGATCTCGATCACGCGGGCGCCATGCTCGCGCGCGAGCGCGACCGAGCCGTCGCGAGAGCCCGAGTCGCACACGAGCAGCTCGTGCGCCACCGTCTGCGCGGCCAGGGCCGCGAATGTGCGCGCGAGCAGCGTGCCGCCGTCGCGCACGGGGATCGCGACCGTGACCTCGCTCACCGTGCGCCCCAAGCGCAAACCAGGCCACGGCGACCCGATCTAAGGGGTCGTCTCCGGAGAGCCCGGCTCACGGCCTCACGAGCTCCACCCAGTCGGCTTCGGTCCCGCACAGCGAAGACCAGCGCGAGAGCGGCACGGTTGCGAGGCGCTCGCCAGAGCCCTCCGGCTTCAAAGCAACAGCGCCGACGGTGCCGATGCCCCATTCTCCGGGTCGGAGGTGACGGCGCCCGGCTTCCTTGACGACCCTGACGTCATGGGGCCCGGCGCGTAGATACAGAGTGGCCGCCCGCAGCCACTGATTGGGTGTGTTCGAGCCAGACACCGAGCCGACGCGGCGACCGTCCACGTAGACCTGGATCGCGCGCGGGAAGTCTCCTTGGACCCAGACCGCATAGCGACCGCTGGCGGGCATTTTCAGCGTGCCGGCGGCATGGCCGGGCGTGTTGGCGACGATCGCGCCGGGCTGTCCGGGGACGAGGCCCCAGCCGAACGGCCGGTCGGCCGCGTACAGCGGTTCGTACCAATACAGCCTGGGCTCTCTGGCGACGACGAGTTCGCTGCCGGCAGGCGCGCCGCGCACGAGCCCGCGCAGCGCCGGGCAGGCCACGGTGGCGGTCGCCGAGTAGGTCTGCTGCTCGGGCAGGTGGCGCAGGACGACCGGCGAGGACTCGCGCCGCCAGGCTTCGTAGTAGGCGTTCTCGTAGACGAGCTTGTAGTTGGCGGGCGGGCGGCTGGCGGCTGGCGAGCGGCGCATGACGATGATCGGGTAGGTCTCGACGAACGGCAGGGTCTCCTGGTCGAGGTCGAAGTCGTGGCCGTAGAAGTATTGGGGCACGCGCAGGACGACCTGCTGTGGGGTGAGCGCCTCGAACGGCGAGTAGACGCGGGCGGCGCGGCCGAAGACCTTGGCGTACTCCTGGAACTCGTTCCACAGCACCGGGCCTTCGCCGCGGAAATGCTCGGCGGTCGCTTCGATCGCTTCGACCTGTTTGGTCGGGGCGACCCGGTCATAGCCGTAGGCGAGTAGATCCGAAGCCAGGACCGCCAAAGAGAGCGCGCCCCCGGCGAGCAGGGCAAGCGGCCCTAGACGCCCGCGCACGGCTCCGAGCGCCGCGAGCGCGACCAGCACGACCGCCGGGCTGGCGATCGCCAGGAGCTTGCCCTGCGCGTACGGGCTCGCGCGCGGGAAGACGACGAGCAGGACCAGGCCCATCGTGCCCAGCAGCAGCAGCGGCCCGGTCTCCCGCTTGCGCAGGCCCCAGAGGACGCCCGGTACCAGGAGCGCCAGCAGCGCGACGGTCGCGATCAGCGTCAGGATCGCCGCCGGTTCGGGTATCACCGGCAGGCGGTATTCGCCGGCCAGCCATACGCCGCTGACCTGGCTGAGCGGCAGGATGCGCAACAGCTGGCCGTACTGGGTGGCCCCGACCCCGGTCGAGCCCTGGCCGACCTGGGCTGTCTGGAAGAAGGTCTGGAAGGTGATCAGCGACGGGATCGCGAGGAGCGCGGTCAGGCAAAGGCCGGCCGCCAGCGGACCGATCCAGCTCAGGATGCGCCATTCGCGCGGGCGCCAGCTACGGTTGACGAGCAGCGCCCCGAGGAACGTGAACAAGAGCAGGGCGCCGAGATATGGGATGGCGACAGCGTTGTACATCGTCAGGGCGGCGGCGCCGGCGAGGGCCAGGAGCACGGCGCCGGCGTAGGGCCGGGCGAGGACGATCGCCTGCCGGGCAAGCGCGATGGCGGCGCAGACGGTCGCCAACAGGCCGATCTCCTTGATTCCGCCTTGCAGCGCGTACTGGTAGGTGAGGTTGGCGGCGATCGCCACGAACGCCGCGAACGCGGCCCGGCGCGGCGTCAGGATGCGAGTGGTGATCGTCGTCAAGGCGACCGCCGCGAACGCCGCCAGGCTGGCGATGTAGCCCTGGTAAACGACTGGCACCGCCGTGCCGGTCAGCCCGCCGAGCGTGCCCAGGAGCGCTTGGGAGCCGAGCGGATAGCCGGTGGCGATGTACTCCTTCAGGAATTCGCGGGCGGTGCTCTGGGGTATGTGGCCGAGCACGGTGCCATAGCCTTGGACGTGTTCGGCGAGGAGCATCTCGAAGCCGGAGTCGTTGACGAAGTCATAGCCCGACCAGGTCCAGTGCCCGTAGGCGATCACGGGCAGCATGTACAGGACATAAGCCGCCACGCCGGCCCAGCCCGCCCAGCCCGGGTTGACGCGCGCCCGAAGGCCGGCCCTGGCAAAGAGCAAACCGGCGAGCGCGACAACCGAGAGCAGGGGCATCGCGAGACCGTCGCCGGCGCCGAGAGCGTAGCCGGGAAAGATCAGGACGAGCGCGACGCAGAGGCCGAGCGGTAGCAAGAGCGCATTTGGCAGACGCAGCCCGCCGATCAGCCGCTCGAGCGCCAGGCCACAGCCAAGCGCCAACAGCCATAGGACGAGCGGTGGTACGAACACGGCGATCAGGTAGTCGCTCACGGTGTGTCTCCTGGCCCGCGCGCGGGCCGGCACGGTGTGAAGCGGCCGGGCAAGGGTTCAGTTGAGAGTCGGTCAGGCATAGAAAGAGGTCAGCGTCAACAGCTGGGCGCCGTAGCTGAGGGCGATCATCGCCATCGTCAAGGCCACGCCGCTATACAACACGCCGCGCCGCCCGAAGGCGTGCAGGACGCCGACGACGATCACCGCTATCGGCACGATCGCCGGAAACGCGTAGCGCCCGTAGGTGGGGATGACGGTCTGGATACCGGGGCTGTAGTAGGCGGCCTCGAAGCCGGCGATCACGGCGACCGGGATCAGAACGACCGTCAAGACTTCGAGCCAGTGGCGCTTGATCCAGGGCCACTCGCGCCCGAACGCCCACACGCCGAGCGGCACCGCGGCGAGCATCGCGGCGAGGATCAGCTTGTAGATCCAGTCCGGGAAGAAGACGTCATACCAGCCGAACGCGCCCCAGCCGCGCCTGACGAAGATGTCGTAGCCGGGGATCGCGGGCGAGAAGTGCTTGCCCATGAAAGGAAGGCGCGGCAGGAACGTTTGCCAGACGTAAGACATGTATTCGGGGATGTGATGGAACGCTTCGCTGGCGGCCGACGTGTTCGCGCCGATCGCGTGAAACCCGCTCGTGCCGGAGGCGGGCTGCAAAGTGGAGAGCACGTGCACGGAGACGAGGTCCATGGCTAGCGCCCCCGCCAGGAGCGCGAGCCAGCCGAGCAGGTCCGCGCGGGAGTGGCGCAGCACGAGCGCCGCGATCAGGACGAGCGCGGCGACCGGATACAGCGACAGGCCCGTCTCCTTGACGAGCGGCGTGGCCACCAGGACCGCGCCCGTAACGAAACCAAAGGGCACGGTCATGCCACGGCGCGGGAGCCGTACCAGCAGGTAAGCGACCGCGGCGGCGGCGGCGTTGACGCCGACGTCGTTGTTGACGGCGCCCGAGATGAAGCCGTACATCGGCTCGTAACAGACCAGCAGCGCCGCCAGTACGCCGAGCCATGGCCGGCGGGGCGCCAGCTCGCGCGCCAGCAGGAACGCGAACAGGGCCGCCAGGGCGCCAAGAAGGGCCGAGGTGAAGCGCATCAGAGTCAGCTGCGAGAAGGTCGAGTCGTGCTCGGCGAGCAGGTATGCCGGCGAGAGCGCCAGGTAGTAGAGCGGTCCGTGGGCGGCCGAGGTCGAGTAGCCGCCGCCGTTGTTCGCCGCTGGATGCTGCTGGGAGTACAGCTCTTTGAAGCGCCGCTCGGCAAGCGGGGTCCACGGCATGCCGGTGTCGGCGACCTCGTGGTCGGTCAGAAAGGCGGTCGTTTCGAGGGCCAAGCTCTCGGCGTCTGACCAGCGATCGAGCGGAACGGCGGCGTTGACGGCCGGGCCCTCGCCACGCTGGACCAAGGACTGGGTGTAAGCGTAATGATCGATCTCGTCGGGCGCCTGAAACGGCGGCGTGATCAGGGCCCAGCACGCGAAGTTGACGGCCGCGATCGCCAGCAGCCAGATCGCGGCGCGGCGCGCGCCGGTCTCGCCGGCGAAGGTCTGCGCAAGCGTACGGACCGCCAGCAGGGCGAGCAAGGGCAGGACGAAGAAGAAGATCAGCCAGTAAGTCCAGGCACCGACCCAGCCGGGCCGAAACAGCGCGGCGCGGGCGAAGATCGAGCCGGCTTCGGCGAGGTAGCTGCGCTGGGCGCCGGCGGGCGGCAAAAACCAGGTCGCCAAAACGGCCGGCAAAGCGATCCCGTCAAGGGCGACCGACTGGGCTGCCGAGGAGGGCAGGCCGGCGCCGATCCAGTTCATGGCGCCTTCGGGCGCGCTCACGCACAGCGAGGCGTAGCGCGCGGCCGGGCTTGCCGGTACCGGAGGGATCGGAAAGTCCGCGTTGCTGATCTGGCTGGCCTGCACGTGAAACGGCGGCAGCGAGGAGCGGACGGTGCGCGAGCCGTAGCGCAGGGTCAGCTTCAGTGCGGGGCGCAGGCGGGTGGGCGAGCGCACGCGCAGGCGCACGATCGCTGTGCCAGCCGGCAGTTCGAGGAGAGCGGGCGTGCAGACCGAGACGTTCGCGGAGACGGGGCCGACGAACGTCCTTTCGTCGACCGAGTCGGTGCCAAGGTAGTACGGGCGCGGGTGCAGCCAATGGAAGGCGATCAGCGCCACCAGGGGCACCGCGACGAGGGCGGCGAGTTTCCAGACGCGGCGATCGCCGGCGAACACGAGCCCGCCGGCGCGGCGCAATCGCGGCCGCACGCTAACGGCGGCGCAGACCGAGGATCGACAGCAAGAAGGAGGAGAAGAAGATCTGGATGCCGACTATCAAGAGCGTCGCGGCGAACAGGGCGAGCTGCTCGTAGGCGAGCTGGCCGAAGCCGTTCGAGATCCAGGTGACGATGACGACGGTGCCCATGACGAAGCCGGCGAGCATGAACAGGCCGCCCAGCATGAGGCCGTGCTCGAGCCTGAAGCGCGCGCGCATACGATCGAACCAGGGGTCGCGCTCGCCCATGAAGTAGGTGCCGTAAGCGTGCGCGCACAAGCCCAAGGCGAGAATCTGGGTGCCGACGATCGTCAAGAGCGAGCCGCCGATCAGAGTGTGCAGCCCCCAGGCGCGCCCAAAGAACGAGAAGCCGGCCGCCACGAAGATCATCAACAGCAGGCCGATCCCCGAGAGGACCGCGCCCGGAAGAATGAACAGGTGCGTCGGCGAGTGAACGAGCAAAAAGCGCAGGTGGCGCCAGCCGTCCCTGAAACTGGACAACTTGGACTCGCCCCCGCGCGGGTGGTATTCGATCGGGAACTCAGCGATCTTGAGGTTCTCCTTGGAGGCCCTGATGACCATCTCGGAGGCGAACTCCATGCCGGTCGTGCGCAGGTCCAGGCGCGGCAAGACGTCGCGGCGCAGCGCGCGCATCCCGCAGTGCGCGTCTGAGACGCCGGTCCTGAAGAAGAAGTTGAGCAGGCCAGACAGCAAGGGGTTGCCGATGTAGCGATGCAGCCAGGGCATGGCCCCAGGCTGGATGTTTTCCATGCGATCGCCCATCACCAGCTCGGCGCCGCCTTCCAGCTCTGAGACGAAGCGCGGGATCTCGTTGAAATCGTAGGTCAGGTCGGCGTCGGCCATCACGATGTAGCGGCCGGTGCTGGCCGCGAAGCCGGCGAGGTAGGCGCTGCCGTAGCCGCGCCTGGGTTCGACCACCACACGGGCGCCGGCCTGCTCAGCCAGGTGCGCGGAGTCGTCCTCGGAGTCGTTGTCGGCGACGATCACCTCGCCGGGTACGCCCATCGCCTCGATCGCCGCGAGCGCGGCCGTCACGCACTCCTCGATGTTGGAAGCCTCGTTCAGGCAGGGGATCACGACCGACACGTGCGGCGCGTCGGTGTCGGGGGCGTCGGACTCGACCGGGGTGTCTGTCTGCGTGAGCGTGCTCATCTTGAAAGGCGGGATCGCGGGCAATTTGCGCGCGCGAGCCCGCTCCGGTTATAACGCCCGCCAAGGCGGAAAGTGGCGTTCGGCGGGCGGAACAGCATGGTATCGAGGGGCTTCACGGCGCGCAGGCGCCGCCCGGGGCTGCAGAATCACCGGCCAATGCGTATCTGCCTTCTCTATGACTGTCTATTCCCGTACACGGTCGGCGGCGCCGAGCGTTGGTATCGCAACCTCGCTGAGCGCCTCGCGGATGAGGGCCACGACGTGACGTACGTGACGTTGCGGCAATGGCCGCGGGGTGAGGAGGGCTGGATCGGCGGCGGGGACCAGCTCCTCGGCGAGAGGCAAATAGGCCGCGAGGCTGGGACCGGCCGCGGAACCCGGGTCGGCAGCGCCGGCGTGCGCGTCCGCGTGGCGGGCCCGAGGATGGCCCTGTATACGGGCTCGGGCCGGCGGCGGACGCTACCGCCGATCGTCTTCGGCCTGGGTGTCTTCTGGCATTTGTTGAGGCATGGCCGCGACTACGACGTCGTGCACACGGCTTCGTTCCCGTACTTCTCGCTGCTCGCCGCCGGGTGCGCGCGGCCGCTGGGGCGCTACCGGCTGGTCGTGGACTGGCACGAGGTCTGGAGCAAGACCTACTGGCGCGCGTACCTCGGCCGCGCCGGGGGCGCGATCGGCTACTGGGTCCAGCTCGCCTGCGCGAGACTGTCACAGCGCGCGTTCTGCTTTTCGGAGCTGCACGCCGAACGACTGCGCGGCGAGGGGTTGCGCGGCGAAGTGACTGTCCTGCGAGGCGAGTACGCGGGCTCGCTGGAGCATTCGGTCCCCAAGCCGGCTGAGCCGGTGGTGGTGTTCGCCGGCCGCATGATCCCCGAGAAGCGGGCGCCAAGCGGCGTGACCGGCGTGGTGGCGGCGGCCGAGCGAATCCAAGACCTGCGCGGCGTCTTCTTCGGCGACGGCCCCGAGCGCGACGCCGTCCTGGAGGCGATCGCAAGGGCCGGCGTCGGCGAGCGTGTGCGGGCCCCCGGGTTCGTGGCCGCCGAGGAGATCGACGAGGCTTTGGGCACGGCCCTGTGCATGCTGTTGCCATCCAAGCGCGAGGGCTACGGGCTGATCGTGATCGAGGCCGCCGCCAAGGGCACGCCGAGCATCGTGGTCGCCGGCGAGGACAATGCCGCGACCGAGCTGATCGAGGAGGCCGTCAACGGGTTCGTCGCGGCCGATGCGAGCCCGGAGGCGATCGCCGACGCGATCGTGGCGATACATGAAGCCGGATTTGCGCTGCGCGGGAGCACCGCAAAGTGGTTCAACGAGAACGCCGAGCTGCTGTCGCTGGAGTCCTCGCTGCGGACCGTGCTCGCAAGTTATGGAGCCGGCATTCAGGCGTGGAAGGGCGGCCAGGGCCCCGCGTAGACGCTGGCCAGGGACCGATCAGGCCAACGCCCGGGCGTAGCTGTCGAGCGTTGCCAGGGCAGTCTTGCGCCAGGTGAACCTCTCAGCTTGGGCCTGTCCGCGCGCGCGCGTACACGCGCGCGCGGCACCCTCCAACGAGAGCAATGCTTCAATCGCCGCCGCGATCGCCCGGCGGTCGTCAGGGGCAAACAGCAGGGCCGCGTCCCCCACGACCTCCGGCAGCGAGGCAACGTTCGAGCAGGCCACCGGCACCCCTCGCGCCATCGCTTCCAAGACCGGCAGCCCGAAGCCCTCGTACAGGGACGGGAACACGAAAGCTTCGGCCACGGACCAGAGCCCCTCCAAATCCTCGTTCGAAACCCAGCCAAGGAAACGCACATCCCGGGCCACCCCGGCGGCGTCGGCGAAAGCGCGCAACTCGGCCTCGTGCCAGGTCGGATAGCCGGGCAGCACCAGCAGCGGCCTGCGCTCGGCCTCGATCAGCGAAAGCGCCTCGATCAGGGCGATCAAGTTCTTGTGGGGCCTCTTGGCAGACAGGCTCAACACGATTTGCCTGTCCCCCAGCTCGTATCGTCGACGGGTCGCCGCCGAGACCCCGTCCGCCGTTCCTCCGGACTCCTTCGGGGCTACCGGCACGCCGAAGCCGTTGAGCGCAACATCGATGCGATCGGGATCGGCGCCGAGCAGGTCGATCAGGTCGGTGCGGGTGCTCTGTGAGATAGCGACCACCCGGTCTGAGCGTTTTACGGCCGCCGGCACGAGCGCCTTCATGCCCCGATCGCGGATACCAGGATGGGCGTCGGGGAAGCGGGCGTAGATCAGATCGTGGACCGTCGTCACACGCTTGAACGGACCCCACAGCGGCGCGGTCGAGGCCAGGCTGTGGACGAGCCCGACGCGCGCGCGGACGGCCAGCGGCGGCAAGAGCGTCTGCTCGCCGAGGACCCACTGCACACGGTTGCGCGCGTTCACAGGGACCGTGACCCCCGGCAGCAGCTCGCCCCACGGGCCACCGCCGGCCGCCGCCGCCTCGCGGTTGATGAACGCTGTGAAGCGCATCCCGGCGGGCGCCTGCTCCAAGAGCGCCGGGATCAGCTGGCGCGCGAACACCTCCATCCCGCCGGTCTCACCGGGGACGAGGAAGATCAGGTTCAGGCCGATATGGGGTCCGCGGGTAGGCACCTATAGAGAGCAAGGCTATTGCCGGCGCCGACGGTTTCCCTCAGCGCAACGGTTCCCGAACGCCGACGGTTCCCTTCGGCGCCGGGGTTTCGCCGGCGCAGGCGTGCCTGGCCGACGTCCAAGCACCCCGCAACGTGCTGGCGCGCCCTGTCGGCGCACCCGTAGCATTGCGGCGTGGCCGTCTCCCTCGACGTGGTGATCCCGGTGTACGGCCACTACGAGCTGACGTGCGGCTGCTTGGAGCACCTCGAGCGCCAGACGATCGAGCACCGGGTGATCGTCGTCGACGACGGCTCGCCCGACGGCACTTCGGACCGGCTGCGGGAGGACTGGCCGGGGGTGACTGTCGTGGCGCTTGGGTCGAACCATGGCTACACCTATGCGGTCAATCGCGGGGTGGCGGCCGGCGACGGCGAGTATGTGGTGCTGCTCAACAACGACGCCCAGCTCGGACCGGACTGCCTGGAGCGGCTGGTCGCGCCGCTGGAACGCGACCAAACGGTCGGGTCGGTGGCCGCGCTGATGTTGATGCCGGATGAGCAGACGATAGACAGCTTCGGCGTCACCGCCGATAAGACGCTGGCCGGGTTCGCGCGCCTGCACGGGCGCCCGGCGAGCGCGGCGGGCGGGTCCCGCGACGGGCATGCACGTGGCGACCGGCATGGGGGCGCCGATGGGAACACGGGCGCGGAGGGGCGCGGGAAAACCGAGCCGTCGATGCCGGTGCTGACGGGCGCGGAGGGCACAGCCGGGGCTTACCGGCGCAGCGCCTGGGAGCGGGTCGGCGGCTTGGACGAGACGATCGTCGCCTATATGGAGATCCTCGACCTGGCATTGCGACTGCGCACCGCCGGCTGGCTGGCGACCGGAGCGGCCGACGCGAAGGGCGTGCATCTTGGCTCGAGCACGTACGGCAAGCGCTCGGCCAGGCAGCGGCGAATGTCGGGCTTTAGCAGGGGCTATCTGCTGCGCCGCTACGGCGTGTTGCGCGGACGGACAGCCCCCCGAGCGCTCGTGACCGAGGCGGTGGTAGTCGCCGGCGACCTGGCGCTGTGTCACGACATCGAAGCGCTGAGGGGGCGTCTCGCGGGCTGGCGAGCAGCGCGCGGACTGGCGCGCCATCCCAAGCCGCCAGCCAGCGCGGTCGACTCCTCGATCACGCTGTCACGATCGCTGCGGCTGCGCCGCGGTGCCGTCTCTGGGACCTAGCCGGGACGACCGCCCTTCATACGTACTCGTCTCCCCAGGCGTCGCGCGACAGGCGCCGCCGCAGCCGCGGGGAGGCTTGCTCCCAATCGTTGGTGCGCTTGTCGGCGACGATCAGGTTGCGCTGCTCGCCGCTGCGGTATGTGCACCCGCGCGGCCAGTCATCGACATCGTAGACCTCGCCGTCGCGCCCCGCCACCAGCGCCCGGCGCCCCCGCTCCAGGATCCGGCTCGTGATGCTGTCGTGGCCGCTCTCCAGCAGGTAGGTGTCGTGCTTGTCTCGCGCTTCGTCCAAGCCCAGGTCGAGAATCAGTTCACGCTCGGCGATGAATGCCGTGGTGCGAATGTGGGGGTTTGGAAAGCGGGGATAGTCGCGGCGCGCCTTCGGCAGGCGGGCTAGCTGTAGGGGCCAGTGGCGAAGCTTGCCGCGGACCCACTCGGCTTGGCTCTCCCAGCTGCCGCTGGCGCCCGCGATCCCGGCTCGCGGCTTCTCGAGGGCCTGCTCCAGGCGCGCCAGCCAGTCGTCGGCGAGGATCACCGAGTAGGAGTTCAAAAAGCAGAGCCGGTCGTATGTAAGCTCGCGCGCGGCGAGGCCATAGGCGGCAAGGTCGAGGACCGGCCGCTCGAGAGTTATCAGACGGTGCTCCAAGCCGTCGAGTTCCGCCAGAAGCGTCTCGCGCTCGCGGGCAGCCGAAGCGGCGGTCGCGCCTTCGGCATCGGCCGCGGCGAGCGCCGCGGGGGAGTTGAGGACGATCGTGAGTTCGTGCTCGGCGCCCGGATCGTGAGCGCGGTAGGAGCGCACAAACTCGCGCAGCGGCTCGGGTCCAAGGGGTGCCCATACGAGATGGACGAGACCGATCATGGCGTCTGGGAGGACCCTTCCGCCGGCGCGGGCGCCGCGACCCGCTCCAGCTCGGCCGGCGAGATCGTGCGGGCGCGCTGGATCGCCCGGCGCTTTCGCAGGGCGACTGGCAGGCCGACGAGCGCGTCGCGAACGGCGCGGATCCAGGTGCGTAGTTTGCGTTCGCGGATGGCCGTGTACAGGTTGCCGGCCTGTCCGTGGGCTAGCGCCGGGGAGTGGCGCAGTAGGCTGGCGCCGGGGAAGCACTTGACGATCAGCCAGATCGGGTTGCGCCAAAGGTGGTAGCCGTTGAACTCGCTCATCCCGCGCCCGAGCGTGGCGCTGCCCCGGTGGTAGAGCAGCGCACTGGGCACATAACGGCAGCGGAAGCCGAGCAGCTGCGCGCGGAACGCCCAATCGACGTCCTCGTAGTAGGCGAAGTAGGCATCGTCGAAACCGCCGACCGCGGCGAGCGCCTCGCGGCGGAACAGGGCCGCGCCGCCGCACGGCCCGAATACCTCCTCAGGGCGGTCGTACTGGCCTACATCGGGCTCGCCGTGGCCGCGCCGGCGTCCACCGCCGCGCCAGCTGAGCGCGTCGCCGGCCCCGTCCAGCAGATCGCGCTCGGCGAAGTCGAGCATCTTGGGTGTAGCCGAGCCGGCGTTGGGGTGGGCATCGAGCGCGGCGACCAGCTCGGCCAGGCAGTTGGGGTCGAGTTCCATGTCGTTGTTGAACAGGCCGACAAGCTCGGTGCCGGCGGCCGCCAGGCAGGCATTCAAGGCGGCGGTGACCCCGCCGCGAGTCGGCTGCCGTATGACCCGCACCTGGGGCCAGCTAGCTGTTAGGTACTCGACAGAGTCGTCGTCGGAGCAGTCGTCGACGACGACGATCTGTGCCGGCTGCAAAGTCTGAAGCCGCAACGAGTCGAGCATGGTCGCCAGCAGGGCCCGGCCGTTGTAGTTGGGGATCGTCACGGTCAGGTCGGCGCCTGTAAAGGGACGCTCGGCGCGCGTGCTTATGGCGCCGGGAACCCTGGCGAGGGACTTTGGCTCGGCTGGCGTGCTCATCGTGACCAGCTCTCGGCCGGCGGCGCGGGCTCGGCGCGGCTGCCCCAGGCAAGCGCCGACAGCAGCTGGCGCCTGTCTAACTTTCCGTCCGCATACAGCCGGGTCTGGTTGTCGGCGACAAGCAAGCCCTGCTGGTCGGCCTGCCAGAGGGTGCGGCTGCGATCCCAGCGCTCGGGCTCGTAGGCGACACCGGCACCGTCGATCACCAGCGCACGCAGGCCTGCCGCGCGCAGCTGAGCGGTGATGCAATGCGAACCGGACTCCAGCTTGTAGGTGTCCATCTTGTTTGTTAGCCGGCCGGTGCGCAGCGAGCGCAGACGGGCACGGTCCATGATGAAGGCGTTTGTGCGCAGATGGCGAGCCGGGAAGGAGTCGAACCAGAGCAGCTGCGGCACCAGCGCGGGCAGGTTGCGAACGAACGCACCCAGGCGGCCCGGCTCGGCCGGATGTCTGGCCGCATCCGCGCCGGTTGTGCCGGGGTCTTCGCCTACGCCTTTCTCTATATCCGTAACGGACGCGCGGCGATGCTCGCCGCCATGCTTGACCACGTCCGCTCTGGCGGCGCTGGGATGCTCGGCGTTCATCTGTGAGTATTGCGAGCGCGCGACCGCGCGACCGGGCAGCAGACCGCGATAGGGGCTCGGCAAGCCGAGCGAGTGCAGTACCCAGGAGCGGTTGCTGAACCACGATCCGGTGGCCCCCGCGATGCCGGCGCCGGTCCCGTCGAGACCGGCATTCAGCTTGGCCAGCCAGTCGTCGACGAGCGGCTCGCTGTGAGAGTTGAGGAAGCAGATCCGATCGTGATCTAGCTCGGCCGCGACTCGCACGTATGCCGCCAGGTCGAGTACCGGTTCGCGCAACGTGACGGTGCGTTGGCCGCACGCCTCGATCTCGGCCGCCAGCTCCTGACGATCCTCGGGATCTGCTTGGGGGAGGTCCAAGCCGTTGAGCGCAAGCACCAACTCGTGATCGACGCCGGCCGGGCGGGCACGATAGGCGGTGAGGAATCGGCGCACAGGCTCGACGCCGAGCGGACCCCAGACCAGGTAGACGACCGCGATCACGGCCTTACTCTGCCCATTCGCGTATCCGCCGCTCGAAGCAGGCGGCGTCGATCGTGCGATGCCGCTGTATCTCGCGGCGCGCGCGCAGCCAAACCGGGGAGTGGCGAGCGAGGTCGAGCAGCGCGCGCATGTACACGCGCAGCATCCCGGCGCGTGTGCTGCGCAGCGCGATCAGGGCCTGCGCCCAGGCGATCCGGGGCGCGTGCCGCGCCAGGAACGGCAGCGGGACGTCCTTGATCAGGACGGCAAGGAGATTGCGGCGATGCAGCAAGAAGTAGAAGGGATCGACCTCGCCGCCGGTCGTGGCGCCGCCCATGTGATACGCGATCGCGGCGGGCGCATAAACACAGCGCACGCCTTGCAGCTGTGCGCGCAGACCCCAGTCGACATCCTCGAAGTAGGCGTAAAAGGACTCATCGAACGGGCCGACCGCGGCGAGGGCGGCCGCGGTGTAGAGAGCGGCGCCAGCGCAGGGCGCGAACACGTGTTCCTCTTGCTCGTACTGGCCTTCATCAGGCTGCGAGTGGCCGCGCCGGAAGGCGGTGCCATCGCGGGTGAAGATGTCCCCGGCGCCATCCAGCTCCGAGCGGCGCCAGTAGTTGAGCACCTTGCCCGACGCCGAGCCCGCGTCGGGGTGGCGCTCGAGCGCGGCGACCAGCTCGCCAAGCCAGCCCGGATCGAGTTCGACATCGTTGTTCAGAAGCGCGATCAGCTTGCCGGAGGCGGTGCTTACGGCGACGTTCAGGGCACGCGCGACGCCTACGTTGGCTGGCCCTACGCCGACGATGCGAACATCCGGCCAGTGCCGGCACAGGTAAGCCTTTGAGTCGTCGTCAGAGCAATCGTCGACGACGACGATCTCGAAGTCGCGATAACGCTGAGCCGCCAGCGAGGGCAGCATTGTTTCGAGCAGCTCGCGTCCGTTGTAGTTGAGGACCGCGAGTGTCACCGCCGGACCCGCGCCCTGGTCAGCGGTTCCTTGTCGTGATGCGGCGTCGGCGTCTCGCGCAGGGTCGGTGTCTAGCTCGGTCATCGCGGCAACGGCCTCGGGCTCGCCGTCATTGCCTGGGGCGGAGGATCGCGGGCAGGCCGGGGACGAGATCGATCAGCTCGGGAGGGTAGGCGCGCGTGAGCAGGAGCGCAACGGCGAACAGCACGGTCGAGACGACCAGGCGCGCGATTACCGGGATGCCGGTCAGGGCAAGCGGCGCCAGGCCTAGACCCGCCGCGAGCGCGACCCCCGGCACGATGCGCAGCGAGGGCCGCAGCTGAGGTCGTCCGCGGACGACCGCCAGGCATTGGGTTATCCCGAGCGCGATCTCGCCGATCGACGTCCCGATCGCCGCTCCCTCCGCGCCGTCGACGCCCACCAAGACCGCGACCAGCGCGGCCGTGAGCGCCAGACCGCCGAGGCTGATCGCCAGGATGACGCGGTACAGGCCGAGGCTAAGAAGGCCGTTGGCCCACACGAGGCTGACGAACATGGCGCCGAGACTGATCCCCTGCAGCGCCAGCACGGGGACTGCCGGCTCAAAGCTCGGACCGCCGACGATCGCGATCGCCAACGGCGCGCCTACCGCGATCGAGACCGACACCCAGGCGCCGACGATCAAGCCGACCTCGAACACTCTGCCGAGCGCGTAGCCGAGACGGTCGTGATCGGTGTCGGCGGCGCGAGAGAAGATCGGCAGCGCCGCGCCCGTCAGCAGGGCCGGCACCACCGTCAGCACTTCGATGATCCGGAACGAAGCACTGAAGTAGCCCAGCTCGGCGGCGCTGCCGAGGATCGAGACGAGCAGGATCGACACCCTGAAGTAGACGGAGGAGGCGGCGACGGCCGCGGAATAGGGCAGCATCGGCCCGGCGAACCGGCGCCAGCGGCGCAGGTTGAACGAGGGCCTGAGGGTGCGCGTGCCGCGCACGAGCAAGGCGGTCGGGACGAGCACGATCAGGCCGACCGGGATCGAGACGCCCAGGAACGGGAGCAGCGAGGCGCCGGCAATGACCAAGAGGACTATGAACAGCGTTGTCAGCAGCTGGCGCGCAAGGTCGAGCGCCGCGACCGAACCGAGCCGTAGGCCGATGACGAGAGGTAGAGAGAAATTGTCTTGTGTGGCCTGCAGGCCAAGTCCGACGCAGGCGAGGGCAACCCCGGCGGCCAGCGTCGGCGAGTAGGCGACCCAGGCGATCGCGACTACCAGGAGTCCGCCTACGGACGTGAGCGCGATGCGCAGGCCGAGCAGATCGCGCGCCAAGGGCCAGCGATCCGCGGGCGAGCGGATCGACAGCTCGCGGACCCCGACCGCGGTCAGACCAAGGTCCGACAGGACACCGACGATTGCGACAAGCGACATGGCCGTGACGTATTCGCCGGTGCCCGTCACGCCGAGATGGCGGAACAGCAGCGACGCACCGAGGACGCTGACGAGGGCGCCGACGATGTAGCCGCCCACACGCAGGCCGCCGCCCCGGGCCGCCGCCGAACCGGCGGCGGTGGTCGACAGCACGTCCTCGCCGGCGGACTCCGAGCCGGCGGGCTCCGAGTATGAGGGGCGTGCGGATGCGATGGCCGAGGATGCTAAAGCCCGCGGACCCGGAGCCGAGCTTGGACCGGCCACCGATGCCCTGTGGCGCGGACCTGCCGAGACAGCCAATAACCTCACCTAATGACCTACACGACCGCCGACGGCCGGGCCCAGCTACTCGACATGCTCGCGAAGGCCGTCGCCGAGATCGGGATCGGGTTGTCGGACCTGGGCGAGGCTTACGAGCTGCTCGACGAGCAGACGGCGGACCGGCTGGAGAAGGAGCTGTTCGGGCCGGTGCAGGCGGCGTATGGAAAGGCGCGGCGCGCGTACGGGTCGTTCGCGGAGCGTTACGGTCTGCCGGGCAAGACGTTCGGGCAGACGCCGAGGGGGGCGCCGTCAACGGGGGCGAAGGGCTTCATCGACCTGGCTGTCGAAGCGGTCGCGAGGGCCGACCAGGAGCTGGCGGGCCTGCAGGACTCGATGCTGCCGATCGAGGTCGGCGACGCCGAGCTGAGGACCGGTTTGCAGGAGGTAAGGGAGCTGTTGGACGTCGTACGCAAGCGGGCCAAGGCGCTGGAGCGCACGCTCGGGCGCTAGCCCTGACGCATACGATGACGGGCTGAACTTCTTTGCCTTTATGCCGGACTGAACTCCCCCGCTTTTTGCATTATCCCCAGCGCAGACTCCACAATCTCCCCGCCGCAAGCTCTACAATCTCCCCGCTATAATCATTGCATTCTCCCCCCTGACTATCAGCCCAGAGTCGTCGACCGCGAGCTGGAGGCTTACCTGAGCGCCGTTGGCGCTGTCGTGATCGAGGGGCCGCGGGCGTGCGGAAAGACCGCCACCGCCAGGCAGGTCGCGGCCAGCGAGGTTCTGCTGGACGTCGATGAAAACGCCCGGCAGGCGATCGCGATCGACCCGGCGCTCGTGCTCGAGGGCGAGACGCCCCGCCTCATCGACGAGTGGCAGATCGAGCCGGCCGTCTGGAACCACGTCCGTAGGGCGATCGACGACCGGCCGGGCCCTGGCCGATTCGTGTTGACCGGCTCGGCGGTTCCAGGCGATGACATCACGCGACATACCGGCGCCAGGCGTATCGCCAGGCTGCGGATGCGCCCGATGAGCCTGTTCGAGACGGGACACAGTAACGGCAGCGTCTCGCTGGCCGAACTACTGGAGGGCGAGATGAGTGCGAGCGCCGACCCGGGATTGACCGTGGCCGGCGTCGCGCGGGCGCTCAGCCTGGGCGGCTGGCCGGGCCTGCGCGGGCGTGGCGTTGCGGACGGACTGCTCGCGGTGCGCGGCTACCTCGACGAGATCGCCCGCGTCGACATCGGCCGCATGGGCGCTACACGCCACGACCCGAACCGGATGGCCCGGCTGCTCGCGAGCCTCGCGCGCAACGTCGCTACTCACGCCGCGGCGACGACCCTCGCTCGGGACACCGGCGATCCGGGCGACCCGTTGAAGGACGACACGGTACGCGAGTACCTACGCGCGCTGGAGCGGCTGATGGTCGTCGAGGACCAGCCCGCCTGGGGGCCACATCTGCGCTCCAAGAACCGGCTGCGCACAGCCCCGAAGCGACACTTCGTCGATCCCTCGCTGGCGGTGGCGGCACTGCGCGCGACACCTGAGCGGCTGCTGGACAACCTTAACCTGCTCGGCTTCTTGTTCGAGTCGCTGGTGGTGCGCGATCTGCGCGTCTATGCGCAGGCCGCGGACGGGCGGGTCTTGCAGTACCGCGACAACGGCGGTCTCGAGGTCGACGCGATCGTCGAGACGGGGGACGGGCGCTGGATGGCATTCGAGGTGAAGCTGGGGCAAGGTCAGATCGATGACGCCGCGACGAGCCTGATGCGGTTCGCCGAACGGATCGACACGGCAAGATGCGGGAGCCCGGCACTGCTGGGCGTTATCGTCGCAACCGGCTACGGCTATCGGCGCAAGGACGGTGTTGCGGTCATCCCGATCGGAGCGCTCGGACCCTGAACCCTGACTCAAGCCCGCCACTTGATCGAGCAGCCGACCGGTTCGGTCTCGGCGAGGTCGGGCTCGCGGCCGTCGAGGATCGCGTCGAGCGCGGCCCTGATGTGGGCGGCGTTCTGGGACGGATCGTCGTAGTCGGCGTCAGGGGCGCCCCGGTAGCGAAGGACGAGGTCGGAGTCGAGGACGAACACGTCGGGAGTCGTCTTGGCGTCATAGGCTTTGGCGACTGACTGAGACTCGTCCCTCAGATAGGGGACGCCGTCGAATTCGCCGGCCTGCACGCGCGCGCGCATCGCCTCGAGCGAGTCGTTCGGGTAGCGGTCGGCGTCGTTGGGGTTAATCGCGAGCACGATTACGCCGCGGTCGGCGTAGTCGTGGGCGACCGCGATTGTGCGCACGTGCCAGGCAAGGGCGTAAGGGCAGTGGTTGCACGTGAAGATGACGACCGTCGCGGGCGAAGTGACCAGCTCGTGGACGGCGCCGGCGGTGTCGGGCAGGGCGAAGTCTGGGGCGGGCTCGCCGATCGCGATCGGGGTCATGTGTGGGCTCAGTCCTTTCGGGGTCGTGCTTTGGCGAGCGCGTCGCGGATGTCGGCCGGGTCCGGAGTCGGCGAGATGCGACCGTCGCGGAGATGGTAGACACGGCAGGTCAAGCCATAAGGCTCTTGAACGTTAGGCGGCCGGATGTCGACGCCGTCGATCAAGATTGTTGGGGAGCCGACAAAATGCTCGCGGGCGGCGTCGGCCTCTGTCTGGATCTCTTTGATCGCGATCGTCTCGGAGTCGAAGCCTGAGTCGGCCATCGCGGCGCGCAGCTCGGCCAATGCCTTCGGATGGGAGGGACAGCCTTGCCAGAACAAGAACTCGACGCGCATGAGCCAAAGGCTAGCCTGCCGCCGGGACCGGACCGGCCTGTGTGAGACTGAGCCGCGATGAGTAGACCGAGGTCGAGGGACCAAGTCGGAGCGACGAGCCGGGTGACTTCCGAGCGGCGCCAACCGAAGCTCGCGGTGGTCGGCCATGTCGAGTGGGTGACGTTCGCGAGGGTCGAGGAGGTGCCGATAGCCGGCGAGATCGTGCACGCCGAGGACCCGTTCGAGGAGCCGGCCGGCGGCGGCGCGGTGGCGGCCGTGCAGCTGGCGAAGCTCGCCGGTCAGTGCACGTTGATAACGGCGCTCGGCGAAGACGAGCACGGCCGTAAGGCGGTGGCGCGACTGGAGGAGCTGGGCGTCGAGGTGAGGGCGGCGTGGCGTAAAGGCGAGCAAACGCGGACGGCGGTGACGCTGGTGGACAGAGCAAGCGAGCGGACGATCGTGACGTTGGGCCCACGTTTGGAGCCGACCGGCGCGGACGAAGAGCTGGGATGGGAAGGACTGGCGGCGATGGACGCTGTGTATTTCACCGCCGGCGACAGGGTTGCGCTGGAGCGGGCGCGGGCGGCGCGCGTGCTCGTCGCAAGCCCGCGGGCGGTGGACGCGCTCGGGCGGGATGTCGAGACGGATGCGGCCGGGCGGCAAGGCGTCGAAGCGGACGCGCCAGAACGGAGCGTCGAGCTGGACGCGATGGTCCTCAGCGAGGACGACGCGCTGGAGCAGGCGGAGGCGCAAGCGGCCGGCGCGGGCGCGCGGGCCGGTTTGGTCGTGCGGACGGAGGGCGCGAGGGGCGGCGTCTATGAAACGAGCGCGGGCGAGACCGGCTCGTGGCGGGCGGCGCGGCTGCCGGGCGAGGTGATCGACTCTTACGGCTGCGGCGACTCGTTCGCGGCCGGCTTGACGTTCGGCCTGGGCGCGGGCATGGCGACCAGGGCCGCGCTCGATCTGGCCGCACGCTGTGGTGCGGTTTGTATGACCGGGAAAGGGCCCTACGGGGCGCAGCTGTCGGCGGCGGACATCGCGGACACGTAGGCGACGGACTCGGCGGCGAGGCCGAAGACGTCGGAGGGCGAAGAGGGCCGAAGAGACCCATAATGGGGCGGGATGGAGGACTCGGCGAGGACGGTGGTGCTGAAGGACGACGATTCGGGCCTGCGGGCGGAGTGGGTTCCGGAGGCGGGCATGTTGTGCTCGTCGTTGACCCGCCGCGGCGAGGAGCTGCTGGCCCAGAACGAAGGCCTGCGAGCGTATGTCGAGCGCGGCAAGACGTTCGGCATACCGCTGCTGTATCCGTGGGCGAACAGGCTGGCCGGCTGGTCTTATGAGGCTGCCGGCAAGAGCGTCACAATCGAGCACGACCGGACGCTGATCGCAACGGACGGCGAAGGGCTGCCGATCCACGGCGTCATCGGTGGACGGCAACACTGGAAAACGGACGCAGACGCGCGTGCGTACGCGCGCGCGGGGGGCACCCCCCAAAAAGAGAACCATCAAACCGCTGGCCGACCGATGCCCGGCACGAGCGGAGTCAGGGCCGGACACGGACGACTGACCGCGACCTTGGCCTGGACCGCGGACCAAGAGGACCTGTTCGGAGTGTTCCCGTTCGAGCACGAGGTCCGCTACGAAGCAGAGCTGGCCGGCGGCGTAGTGACGGTGACGGTGACGGTCGAGGCGTGCGGCGATGACGAGGTGCCGGTGGCGTTCGGCTTTCACCCGTACCTGTCGTTGGCGGGCGCCAAACGAGAGCGTTATGAGATCGAGCTGCCGAAGATGGAGCGGCTGAAGCTCGACGAGCGGCAGATCCCGGAGGGCGACGGCGAGTGGGCGCCGCCCTGGCGAGGGGCGCTGGCGGACAAAGTCTGGGATGACGGCTACGGATCGCTGGCAGAGCCGGCTGGGTTCGCCGTTCAGGCGGCCGGGCGAAGGATCGAGATGACCTTCGTGGAGGGGTATCCGAACGCCCAGACGTATGCCCCGAAGGGCGGCCAATTCGTGTGCTTCGAGCCGATGACGGCGCCCGCGAACGCGCTGCGAAGCGGCGACGGGCTGACGGTGTTGGGGCGAGGCGAGCGGTACGTCGCGAGCTGGCGGCTGAGGGTGCTGGACGTGGCGCCGGGCGGGCCGGGCGCGGCGCCGGGCGCGGAGGGCGCGGCCCAGGACCCGGCGGGCGCGCGGGCAAGCCGGCGGGACTCCGCGCCAGGGGCGTAGCGGTGTCTGAAGCGAGCCAGCCGGGGCCGGCGATCGCGCGCGAAAGGCGGGTCGCGACACCGGTGAGCGTGCTGGTGGTGGCGGTGTTGGGCACGTTCATGGCGTTCGTGGACGCGACGATCGTGAACATCGCGATCCCGAACATCGCGGCGCACTTCGAGCCGGCGCCGCTGTCGAGCGTGTCGTGGGTTTTGAACGCTTACAACATCGTGTTCGCGGCGTTCCTGGTCGGCGGCGGCCAGCTGGCGGATCTGATCGGGCGCAGGAAGGTGTTCACGGGCGCGCTGAGCCTGTTCACGATCGCCTCGGCCGCCTGTGCCGTGGCCCCGACGCTGGGCTTCTTGGTCGGCGCGCGGGCCGTGCAAGCGGCGGGCGCGGCGGCGTTGGTGCCCAGCTCGCTGGCGATCGTTCTGGAGTCGAGGGCTGAGGGCGAGCGCCAGCACGCTGTCGCGCTGTGGGCGGCGGTCGCGGCTTTGGCCGCCGGGATCGGACCGCCGCTGGGGGGCCTCTTGATCACGGCCTCGAGCTGGAGGTTGGTCTTCTTGGTGAACATCCCGGTCGGCTTGGCGGCCTTGGCTTTGACAAGGAGGGTGGTCGTCGAGAGCAGGGCGCCGGGGCGGCGGCAGATGCCGGACCTGGTCGGCAGCCTGGTGCTTGCGGTGGCGATCGCGGCGCTGGTATCGGGGATAGTGAAGGGGCCGGAATGGGGCTGGACCAGCGTGCGCGTGGTGAGCGCGTTCGCGGCCGCCGTCCTGCTGGGGGCCTATTTCGTGATCAGGTCGAAGGACAAGCGCAATCCGGTGATCGATTTGGCGCTGTTGAAGATCAGAGCATTCACGGTGTCGAACACCGCCACGACCGTGATGGCGACCGGTTTTTATGGATACACACTGTGCAACGTTCTGTTTTTGACGTCCGTTTGGAGGTACTCGGTGTTGACGGCCGGCTTGGCGCTGACACCGGGGCCGATCACGGCGATGGCGGTCGCGGGTCCGGCCAGCAGGCTGGTCGAAAGGGTCGGCCATCGGTTCGTCCTCGTGCCGGGCGCGCTGGTGTGGGCTGGCGGGATGGCCTGGTTCGTGTCGGCGCTCGGCGTCGAAGCGGACTTCTTGGGCGGCTGGCTGCCCGGGATGATCGTGTTGGGCGTGGGCGCCGGGCTGACGTTCCCGACGCTGAGCGGGGCGGCGGTCGGCTCGATGCCGGGGCCGAAGTTCGCGGTGGCGACGTCTTTGAACTCGGTCGCCAGACAGCTCGGCGCGGCGCTCGGAGTGGCGGTCCTGATCGCGATCATCGGTGAGCCGTCGCCGGCGGGCGCCTTGGCGGCGTTCGAGAACGGCTGGACGTTTGCGGGTGTCTGCTTCGTGGCGGGCTCGGTTCTGTGCTTGGGCCTCACGATCCCGAGGCGAGCTGGTGCTGGCCTTTCGAACGGGCCCGCGACAGACGACCTCCAGATCAGCCCGTACGCGCGCGCGCGTACAGCCCCGATCGAGAGCGACGAACTGCCGAGCCTGGCCGATGCCGGCGGCGAGCGGGCCGACTCGAAAGAGCAGACGTTGGCCGAAGCGCTGCGCGGAGCGCCTTTGTTTGCGGGCCTGAGCGATGACCTGCTCGAGAGGGTGGCAAGCCTGGCGAGCGAGGTCGAAGTGGGCAGCGGCGAGTGGCTGTTCAGGGAGGGCGACGAGGCCGATGCGGTATACGTCGTGAGGGTCGGCCAGCTGGAGGTCTTGCAGAGTGGCGACGACGGCGAAGAGCAGATCAACACGTTGGGCAAGGGCGCCGTCGTCGGCGAGCTGGCTTTGCTGAACGACTCGGTAAGGAGCGCGTCGATAAGGGCGCTGAGGGGAACCGAGCTGCTGCGGATCGAGAAGAGGCCGTTCCAGGCGCTCTTGAGGAGCGAGCGGGAGCTGGCGATCGGCTTGACGAGAACGCTGAGCGCTCAACTGCAGGCCAGCAGAGCGATCTTGCCGGCCAAGCGTTCGAAGCCGGTGACGATCGCTTTGTACGGGCTCGACGACACGGTGCCGGCGCTCGAGATCGCGGACGGCCTGAGCAGGGAGCTGTGTAGGTGGGGCAAGGTCGCCGTCGTCTACCCGGAGGCCGGCCCTGGCGCGGGCGGCGTGGCCCGATTCGGGCCGGTCGTCGAGCGGTTGGAGCGAGAGCACGACCAGGTCGTGATGCTGTGCGGCGGCGAGGGCGGTGGAGCGGGCTGGGACGAGTTCTGTGTGGCAAGGGCCGACCGGATCGTGGCGCTCGTGGGCGGGAACGCTGGAGGAGACCGGTTGGTCGACGGGAGCCTGAAGGGATGCGACCTGGCGGGCTATGGCGTGGAGCCCGGCTCGGGGGCTTTGGCCGGCTGGATAGAGCGGCTGGAGCCGGCCGGCGTTTACGCGATCAGGGCGGAGCAAGGCCGGCGCGAGGAGGACCTGGCAAGGACCGCGAGGAGGCTGGCGGGCAGGGCGGTTGGCGTCGTGCTGAGCGGCGGCGGCGCGCGCGCGTTCGCGCATATCGGGGTCCTGGAGGTGCTGCTAAGCGCCGGCCTGACGGTGGACAAGGTCGGCGGTGTGAGTATGGGCTCGTTTGTGGGCGGCCTGTTGGCTTTGGGATATGACGGCGAGGAGATCGACGCGTGTTGTTATGAGGAGTGGGTAAGGAGGAACCCGATCAACGACTACACGATCCCGAGGCATAGCCTGATCAGGGGTAGGAAGGCGGAGGCCATGACCGAGCGCGTGTTCGGCGAGGTCATGATCGAGGAGCTGCCGAGGCCGTTCTACTGCGCGAGCGTGAACTTGAAGGGCAACCGTTTGGTGATCGACAGGAGCGGCCCTCTGGTGGAAGCGGTCAAGGCAAGCATGTCCTTGCCTTTGATCGGCCCGCCGCGGAGACGGCCGGACAGCGACGAGCTGCTGATCGACGGCTCGCTTCTCGACAACTTGCCGCTACAGCCGATGAGCCAGACCGGCGAGGGCCCGGTCTTGGCGATCGACGTCAAGGGCGGCGAGGAGCGGACCGGTGGGAGCCGAGCCCCCACCGCCCGGCGCCCGCGCCTGCCGGCCCTGCCCGAGACGATGGCGAGGATCGCGTTGCTGTCGAGCGCCAACACCGACGAGGCCGCGCGGCGGTACGCGGATCTGACGATCAGGGTGCGAGTGCCGGGGGTCGGCCTGCTCGAGTTTCACCAGATCGACGCGGCCAAGGAGGCCGGCCGCGCGGCCGCGTTGGCCGCGCTCGAAGACGCCCCGAGCTGGCTGACCGGCGGCGAGGCCGGAGCGAGCGAGCTGGCGGGGCGGCGGACTGTCGTTCGGGTGTGAGCGCGAGCGCGCGGACAGCTAGCGACTCGCTCTCCGACGCTCCTGTCGCCTTCGCTCTTGTCGCCTTTGTACAGAATCCGCCGTACTTGCCGAGGCGGGGCTGTCTGATTGCGCCGATCGCTCATGAAAAAGGTCGTCTGCGACACGCAGCATTTCGACTCGTACGATCTCGATCTCTTGGGCAACCTCATCGAGGTGCTGATCGCGTTCTGTAACGAGTTTTGCGCGTGCTAGATCGGACTGAAGCATCTGCATGTCCGATCTGAGGACCTGCGCGAGTCGGGGCTGCGCCAAGCGGATCGCCCGGACCTGCACAGCCGCGCGGGTGAGCACAAGGATCACGCCGAGCACCACAAACGCGGTTCCAGCTCCCAGATATATGGCACTCCGGGTTGCCCCGAGGCCACCGAGCAGAGCCCCGATGATCAGGCCTACGCCCATGGCCACCAGCAGTACGACTCCAAGCCTCCGCTTCGACACCTCCGCGACGAAGTCGCCCCAGCTAGGTCGCTTATCGTGAAAAACCGTACGTTCCATCGTCTTAGCCTAGCGCTGTTAGCCTGCCACGAGGATACCGATGTACATACCTACGCCCGCAGCCCCGAAGACAGCCCCCAGCAACTTCGTCCAATCCGAGCCGAGCCCCTCGGGCATGGGTGTTTCCAACACGTCGAGCCAGTTGCCCACAACTGCCCCGATCGCTGCCAGCAATGGGATGACGCCCGCCCACGAGATCCAGTTGGGAACTCCGACAAGCGCGGGCAAGGACGCAAGCCGGACCGTGCATATCTTTTGGAAGCATCTGATTTCCCTAACCTAATCGAATTGCTGACCGACCGGCTATGAGACCTATCGGATAGCGGACGGCCGTGCGGGCATGAACGCTTGCGCGGCGAAAGCCAGCGACTCGCTCGGCCCAGGCGCTGGCCCCTCAGGGCGCCTTGGCCAGGTAGTGGTGCCCGACTTTGACCTCGACTTTGCGGTGATTGACGAGGTTGGTGACGGCGACCTTGTCGCGCGTGACCTTGATGTAGGTGCCGTCGCAGAGGTCCTCGGTAAGCCATTCGGTGCCCTGGACGGCCCCGGCCGCGTAGTTGCCCTTGGTCGAGAATTTGCCGTGGGCGTTGGCCCACAGTTTGCGTACGACGTGGCTGCCGGAGGCCGCGGCCTTCTGGGCGTACGGGGCGGCCACCCGCGCGGCCGACGATCCGGCCAGCGCGCCTACCCGCGCGGCGAAGGCGCCGCCGACACCGGCCTTGTGAGCACGCTCACGCGCGGTCGGGCAGACCGAGAAGTTACCGCCCGTCAGTTCGGCGATGACGAGGCCGTTGGGGCCCTGTCTGAGGATGAACTCGCCCTGGAAGAACTGACCCGTCTGGGTACCTCCGCCGGGTAGAGCGGTCGTCACGCTGACGGTCCCGTTCGTGGCTTCGATGACCGACCCGAACGGGATCTGCTCGAGGGTCGAGAGCGCCACGAACTTGGACGTGCCGGGGACCTTCACCTTGACCGCGCCCGACACGGGGGCCACGTTGCCGGTCTTGGCGAGGACGGGCGGGGGGACGGCGGGAGGCGTGATCACCGGGCTGACGGGGCCCACGACGCTGGAGATTTTCGCGGCCGGGTTTTCTTTGTGCGTTTCTTCTCCACCCCTTTTGTGTTCTTCTTCTCCCGTTCCTTTTTCTTCGCCGCCGCCTTTGTGTTCTTCGGGCGGGACGACCTTGTAGCAACCCCACGCAAACGCGCTGTTCGGGTCAGTTGGGTATCCGTAGACGGTCACGCCAGGACTTTCGTGTTCGCAAGCATTGGCCATGCTGGGCGCTGGACCCGCGTTTGCGATCAGCGTTTCGACGCCGTCAGCAGCTTCGCAGGCCCAGTTTTCGTATGCGAAGCCGGGACCTCCGACTTCTTCGCGCTCGAGTGTCACCTTCCGATATCCGAGGCCCTGACAGTAGCCTTCCAAGAAAAGGCCGCCCTGAGGGCTGGTCGAACCGTCTACGTAGGTGAATTTGTCGGCGGCGCTGACCACCGACGTCCCGTGAATCGTGTGCACGGTAACATCGACGGCCCCGCTCCCGGGAGGGCTCGTGGCAGTGATCGTTTCGGGCGATTCGACGGAGAAGCTCGCGGCCGGCTTGGGCCCGAACGAGACGGCCGTCGCACCGGCGAATTCGCTGCCAGTGATTGTCACCGTCGTCCCGCCCAATTGACTGCCGGCATCGGCGCCCACGCCCGCGACCGCCGGCTTGTCGGTGTAGGAGAACTCGTCCCCGGATACTTCGACCGACGTGCCGACCCCGTTTTCGACCTTAACCGCTGCCGTCCCTTCCGCTTCGGGCGGGCTGGTCGCCGTGATCGAACTCGCCGAATTGACCGTGACGCTCGGCGATTCGGTGGTGCCGAAGAAGACCTTCGCACCTTCGGCGAACCCAGAGCCCTTGATCCGGACTTCGGAGCCACCAGACGGAGATCCGTGCGCAAGAGCCACGCGCGAGACCGTAGGTTTCACGGTGCGCGCCAGTTCGACGATCGCGTGTGCCGACTGGCCGGCCACGTAAACATTGGTACCGCCCGGACTGACCGTCAGGCGCCGTGCGTAGCTCAAGCCGGTCAGCCCGTTGGCGCTGACCGGTTCGCAGCCGGCAGCTTCCTTCGTCACGCACGGATATTCGGTGAGCTGCGTGAGTGCGCCTTCGGCGTTGCGGGCAAACGCGGCCACCGCGCTTTGGCCTTCGCTGGAGGCATACACGTTCTCGCCGTCCGGACTGACAGCGACGCCGACATCCCCGCCTGTCCCTTTGACTTCAGTGCAGCCTGTGAGCGCTTCGGTGCTAACGCACTCATTGGGCGGGGCCAACTCTTCGAGCCCGCCCGGCGCCGTGCGCTTCAGCTCGATCACGGCATTTGTGGCATCAGAGTTCGCATAGACGTTCTTGCCGTCGGGGCTGACGGCGAGGTCTTCCGAGCCTTGGAGATGCACTCCTTCCTTGCATTCAGGTAGGAGCGCTTCGCTGATGCACGCTTCTTCGCTGTGGAGTTGTTCGAGCGCGCCTTCGGCGCCGCGCGCGAACTCCGCTATGTCTCCTGTCGTTCCGCGCGTGCCCGCGGCGACGTAGACGTTCTGCCCGTCCGGGCTCACGACGATGCCTATGTCTTCTTTGAGGCCGATCGCTTTGGTTTCGCAGGGGCTGCTCGTGCCGCCAACGCATTCGTTGGGCGACGCCAGCTGGGTGAGCGTCCCCGTTTCCGGATTGCGTGTGAACTCGGCGACGGCTTCTTCGGCGAACCCGGTCACGTACACGTTTTCCCCGCTTGGACTGATCGCGATGCCGTACGGAACGTTGAGACCCTTTACTTCGGGCGTTTCACATTCCGAGAGCACGCTTTCGTGCGTGACACAGCCAATTTTGGTGAGCAGGCCCGTTTCCTGGCTTCGGCTGAACTCGACGACGGAGTTGCTTGCGCCCTGGGTGATCACGTAAACGTTCTTTCCATCAGGGCTAACGACCAGGCCCGCGGGACTCGCGATCGCGGGCACTTCCATGTGGGCGTTTGGTTCAGCGGCTCCCGTGGCGCACGGTTCTGCGCTCGGTCCCGAGCTGAAGCAGCCGATGACCGTCAAAGCGCCGTTGGCCGAGTTGCGCGAGTACTCGATCAAATCACCGTTGACGGCGACCGAGTAGGCGTTCCTTTCGTCGGGGCTGACCTGTATCTGGTATGCGAAGCTCAGACCGAACGGCACCTGGCCAGCGCATTTCACGCCTTCGGCTTCTTCGCTTTTCAGGAGTTCTTCCGGACTCGTCGGCTCGCCGATGCATCCAAGCGGCGCGGGCTGTGTCAGCGCACCGCTTTCGAGTCCAGCCGCTCCCGCCCGTGCAGGCCCCGCGACCGCGACGATGGCCGACACCAGCCCTACAAGCACCGCGACCAAGGCCGAACGCCGCGCCTGCGCGCGGCGGTAGGAGATCTTGTGGTCTGGCTTTGCGGTTAGCATCGTCCCGGTGCTCGCGGGCATCATGACAGGACGAGGCTAAAAATGGGGCGCACCGGGTGGCGCCAGCGCAAGGCGACGCTGCTGGTCGCCGTGGCCGTCCTCGCGGCCGGCATCGGCGTGCTGGGGTACGCGACGCATGTGTTGAGGCGTACCGAACTGCAGACGATCGACGCCCGGTTTTCGATCCGGGGGCCGCAGTCGCCGCCCGCGGGCGTTGTTTTGGTGGGGATCGACAACGCGACCCTCGACTACATGAGGGAACACAACCTGAACGCCGAGTACCCGTTCCATCGTCGTTACGACGCCAAGGTCATCGACCACCTGCGCGACGCCGGCGCCAAGGTGATCGCGATCGACATCGAATTCGCCCAGGAAACGGACATCACCGACGACAACGCGCTGATCGAAGCGATCGGCCGGGCCCATGGCAAAACCGTGCTAGCGACAGCCGACGTCGGCAAGGGCGGGACGACGCCAACGCTCGGAGGAGACGAACACATCCACGAACTGGGCGCACGCACAGGCGAGGTGATCCTGCCGGAGGACTCCGACGGCGTCACACGCCGGTTTGCGTATGCCGCCGAAGACCTTCGCAGCTTTCCGGTGGTCGCCATCGAAACGGCCACAGGACGACCGATCGCGGCCTCGCGCTTCGACGCTGGAACGCTGCCCATCGACTTCGCCGGCCCGCCCGGCACGGTGACGGAAATCCCATACTGGCGGGTGTTGACAAACACGTTCCCGGCGAGCGCTGTGCGCGGGAAGATAGTGATCGTTGGAGCCACCGCGCCGATTCTCCAGGATCTACATCGCACAGCCACCAGCGGCAACGAGGTAATGAGCGGCCCCGAAATCTGGGCCAACGCAACGAACACCCTCCAACAGGGCGTCCCCTTGACGGACGCCCCGACCTGGCTCGACATCCTCTTGATCGTCCTGCTCGGAATCGCCGCGCCGCTGAGCAGCCTGAAGCTGGCCAGGTGGCGCTCGATGCTCAACGCCGTCGCCTTGGCTGCAGTATTCACGGTTGCGATCCAGATAGCTTTCGATAACGGCTGGATCCTGACGTTCGTTTACCCTCTCCTCGCCCTCGCGGTCGGCACGCTCGGCACACTCGCCGTCCTTTACCTCGTCGAGGCGATCGAGCGTGAGCGCGTACACGACCTCTTCTCTCGGTTCGTGCCCGCCGACGTCGTCGACCAGGTCGTCGCCAGCGCCGGCTCTGACCTGCGCCTCGGCGGGGTCGAGCTGGACTGCACGATCCTCTTCTCGGACCTTCGCGGTTTTACAAGTTTCTCAGAGACACAACCGGCGGCCAAGGTAATCGAGGTCGTCAATTTTTATCTTAATGAGATGACCGAGGCGATACTTGCCGCCGGGGGCACGCTGATCGCATACATGGGCGACGGGATAATGGCCGCATTCGGCGCCCCTCTTGCCCAAGACGACCATGCCGACCGGGCTCTGCGGGCGGCCCGGGAGATGGTCGGGCCGCGCTTGGACCACTTCAACGCGTGGCTCGCCGATCAGGGTCACGCGAGTGGCTTCGCGATGGGCGTCGGCCTGAACAGCGGCCCGGTGATGGCAGGCAACGTCGGGGCCGAGCAGCGGGTCGAGTACACGACGATCGGCGACACCACCAATACCGCGTCTCGGCTGGAGGGCATGACCAAGGGTTCGGGCCACATGCTGTTTTGCGCGCAGTCCACTTACGACCGCCTCCACGACCGACCTTCGGACCTTCTGTTCGTCGGTGAGTTCGAGGTCAGGGGACGCGAAGCGAAGCTGCCGGTCTGGACGCTCGCCGGATCACCCTGACCGACGCCTACGCTTCGGCCCGCCCCCCGGGAGGGCCAGCCTCAGGATCGTGCGGTGCACGGTCCCGAGCTGCTTGCCCAGCGGACCGGTGTTGTAAGGAAGGTCGTACTTCTTGCACACCTCTCGGACCCTAGGAGCGATCTCGGTGTACCTGCTGGAAGGCATGTCCGGGTACAGGTGATGCTCGACCTGGAACGACAGATTGCCGGCCATGAAGTGAAACAGCGGGCTGCCTTCGATGTTCGCCGAGCCCAACATCTGCCTCACGAACCAGCCGCCCCGCGTCTCGTTCTCGACCTCGCGCTGGCTGAACGTGTACGTCTGGTCCGGAAAGTGCCCGCAGAAGATGATCCCGTGGGCCCAAACGTTGCGAACGATGTTGGCCGTGAAGTCGGCCGCCAGCGTTGCCTTGAAGGCCTGCTTTGCGGACTCCGAGAACGGGGCCGCGGCGCTTGACTTCGGCCGCGACGACGCAGTCCTCGACCGGCGCCAGCCGCGCTTGGCGCCCGCCGCCTGGGCCTTCGGCCGGTCCGCCGCCGTCAACGCCGCCGCCGCAGCGCCGGCCACAGCCGCCGACAGCGCCGGGAAGGCGATGTAGTCCTTGACGATTTGCTTCCTTGCCTTCGCGCCGATCGCCTTCAGCTCCGAGAACGCCTGCGCCTTCGACTTTTCACCCTTCCCGATCGCCTCGTAGTTGAGGTCATGCAGCGCGACACCCCACTCGAAGAAGCCCATCAGGAGCAGGTTGAACAAAGGCTGCAACAGATACACCGGATACCACTTCTGTTGCGGGTCGATCCGCATGATTTCGTAGCCGAGGTCCCTGTCCTTGCCCCTGATGTTGGTGTAAGTGTGGTGCTCGTAGTTGTGCGAGTGCCGCCACGCCTCCGCCGGCGAGGCTGTGTCCCAATCCCAGGTCTTCGAGTTGATGTCAGGATCGTTCATCCAGTCCCATTGGCCGTGCATCACGTTGTGGCCGATCTCCATGTTCTCCAAGATCTTCGCCACCGACAGCGCAGCCGTCCCGACCAGCCAGACGCCCCTGTTGCGCGAGCCGGCGGTCAAGAGGGCCCTCGCGCCCACGACCAGGCGCCGCTGCAGCGCGATCGTCGACCTTATGTATTGCGCGTCGCGCTCTCCGAGGTCGGCCCGGACCTCGTCGCCGATCGCGTCAAGCTCTTTGGCGAGTTCGTCGAGCTGCTGTGTCGTCAGTCGCGCCAGCGGGCTGTCCGCCGCCGCCGGCTCCTGCTCGTCGGCGGCGGCCGAATAGGTCTCTGTCGGGGGTGTCGCTATCGCCATCTCGACTCCTTCGCTTTCTCTCAATTGCTTTCCGCCGGCGGTCTTGCCAGCCTACAACTCGATCTCGACTGGGCCCTCGGGCGCGTTGATGCACGTCTGGACCAGCTCTCCGCCCTGGCCGAACACCTCGCCGGTGCGCAGATCCCGCACGCGCCCGGAGCGCAAACGCCCGACACAGGTGCGGCAGATCCCCATGCGGCAGCCGAACGGCAGCTCCGCGCCCGCCGACTCGCCCGCCACCAGCATCGGCTCTCGGCCGTCGCTGACCGCCTCCACCCCGCTCTCACAGAACCTGATCGTTCCGCCCGCGCCGAGCGCGCTCTCGTCGGCCAAACCACCCGGGCCGAAGCGCTCGACGTGCAATCGCTCTGGGATGCCCTCCCCAAGCCAGTGCTCCTCGAACGCCTCCAACAGGCCGGTCGGCCCGCACAGGAACGTCTCACGCTCACGCCAGTCCGGGCACAGCCCGTCCAGGTCATGCGCCACCAAGCGGCCGCGCTCGCCGCTGATCCACGCGTGCAGCCCATATCCGGCGTTACGCCCCGCCAGCCCCCTCAGCTCGTCGGCGAACGCGATCTGACCCGGCTCGCGCGAGCTGTGCACGTGGACCACGTCGTCCAACGTCCCGTGGCCGGCCAGCTCCCTGACCATGCTCACGATCGGCGTGATCCCGGAGCCGGCGCTCACGAACAGCAGCCGTTCCGGCAGTTGCTCAGGCAGCGTGAACGTGCCTTCGACACCGCCCAAACGCACGATCGCGCCGGGCGTCAGGCGCTCGCACAGGAACGGCGAGACCCGGCCATCGGGCACGAGCTTGGGCGTGATCGAGATGCAGCCGTCGGGCCTGGCGGACTCGGATGTCAACGAGTAGGCGCGCCAGTGATGCCTGCCGTCGACCGAGACGCCGAGCCTCAGATACTGCCCCGGCCGATGCCCGGGCCATTCCCAGCCCGGCTTGATCAGGATGGTCACGGCGTCCGTGCTCGCGGGCGTGACGCTGAGGACGCGCCCCTTCAGTTCGCGCGTCGACCACAGCGGGTCGACCAGCTCCAGGTAGTCGTCCGGCGCCAACGGCGACGTAAACGACCGCACCAGTCTCAAGGCCCGCCTGCGCAGGGCCGGGACCTGTGGCACAGCGCCGCGTTCAGCCATTGATGAGCCCGAAAATCATTACGCAAAGCTATGCTACCTCATTCGAGGGAACATTGAACGTAGTAACATAAGTTTTTTATGGCACAAGCCGAGAGCGAGACATATGACCTGACGATCGAGCAGCTGGCCGCCGAGGTCGGCATGTCGGTCCGCAACATCAGAAACCACCACACCAGGGGTCTGCTGCCGCCGCCGGAGGTCAGGGCTCGGGTCGGCTACTACAACTCAGATCACGTCGCCAGGCTCAAGCTGATCCTCGACCTGCAGGCCGACGGCTTCAACCTGGCCGCGATCGAGCGCCTGCTGAGCGGCTCCGATCGCCTGGCCGAGCGTCTGCTCGGACTGCGCCAGGCGGTGACGACCCCGTTCGAGCCAGAGACGCCCGAGGCGATCACCACCGATGAACTGGCCGAGCGCTTCCCTGGCGCGACGGGCAAGGACGCGGCGCGCATCCGCAAGCTCGGCCTGCTGGTGGCACTCGGCGACGACCGCTTCGAAATCCCCAGCCCGGCGCTTTTGCGCGACGCCGAAGAGGTCGTCGCGCTCGGCATCCCTCTGCCGGCGGCGCTCGCGCTCGTGGAGCGCGTCAGCCGCGACTGCGAATCGATCTCGAGAGCCTTCACGAAGCTGTTCCTACGCGAGCTGTGGGAGCCCTTCGAGAAGGCCGGCCGGCCCGACGAGCGCTGGGACGAGCTGATCGAGGCGGTCGGCTCGCTGCGGGGCCTGGCCTCCGAGGCCCTGCTGGCGCTCTTCAAGCAGCGCATGACGGCAGAGCTTGAGACCGCCTTCGGCAAGGTCATCGAGCACCAGGCCAAGCGCTCGAAGTAGACCTCACGCTCCGGCCGGCAAACCGCCCAACTCGAAGCGCACGCCGGTCAGCTCTTCCGAGACCTCCCACAGCCGCGCCGCCACGCCCTGGTCGCGGGCTGCCCGGTTGGGCGTGACGACGTGGGGATGGCCGCGCAGCTCGAAAAGGCCGTCGGGACCGACGAACTCGCCTCCTTTGAGGCCCGGATAAGTGGCGGCGTAGAGCGTCGCCAGGGCGCCCGCGTCGGCGCTCTGGGCGGCGATCGCGTTCGTGACCTTCATGACCGCCCGGTCGATCAGCGGCGGCGCGGCGCTCTGCAGGTTGGTCGCCGAGTAGCCGGGGTGAGCGGCGATGCTCTTGACGGTCGAGCCAGCCGCGCGCAGGCGCCGGTCCAGCTCGAGCGCGGTCATCAGGTCGGCGAGCTTGGACTGGCCGTAAGCGCGCCAGCGCGAGTAGCGGCGCTCAGATTGGAGGTCGTCGAATTTGATCTTGCCGGTGCGATGGGCGATGCTCGAAAGCGCGATGACCCTCGCGTCCGGGCGCCCCTCCATAGCGCCGATCAGGTGGCCGGTCAAAGCGAAGTGGCCGAGGTGGTTGGTGCCGAGCTGAAGCTCGAATCCGTCAGCGGTTTCTCCCCGCGGCGGCGCCATCAGGCCGGCGTTGTTGATCAACAGGTCCAGGCCGTCGTGTCCGGCCAGGTAGCCGCCAGCGAAGTCCTTGACGGACGTCAGGCTCGAGAGGTCGAGGCTCGCCAGCTCCACGCGCGCGTCCGGCGCTACCGCCTCGATCTCCGACACCGCCGCCTCGCCCTTGGCGACGTTGCGGCAGGCAAGCACGACATGGGCGCCGTGCCTGGCCAGCTCGCGCGCGGCCACCAGTCCGAGTCCGCTGTTGGCGCCCGTCACGATCGCAGTGCGGCCGCTCTGGTCCGGAATCTGCTCGCTGGTCCACATGATCGGATCAGAATATCCGGCTCGAAAGAGCCAGGCGCGCGGCCGCGTGGCCGGGCACACCGTGGACAGCCCCGCCCGGGAAGGTCGCGGCGCTGGCGATGTAACAGCCTCGCAGCGGCGTCCTGTACGGCGCGAGCGAGCGGACCGGCCGGAACAGGACCTGGCTCAACGCGTAGCTGCCACCGCCGACGTCTCCGTTCACGAGGTTCGCGTTGCGGGTTTCCAAGTCGCGCGGCCCGAGTACGTGCCTGGCGAGGATCAGGTCTTTGAAGCCGGGGGCGTAGCGCTCGACGTGGGCCTCCATGCGCTCGACGTGCCTCTCGCTCCGCGCGCTCCAATCGAGGCCGGGCGGGCCATGCGTATAGGCCCAGGCGGTGTGCTTTCCCGCGGGCGCGCGCGACGGGTCGGCCAGAGACTGCTGGCCCAGCAACATGAAAGGCCGCTCCGGCAAGCCGTCTTTCATTGCCGAAGTCGTCGCCAAGACCTCGGACGCCGGACCGCCGAGGTGGACCGTGCCGGCTTCGCGGGCCTGCGACGCGCTCCACGGAATCGGCCCGGCCAAAGCCCAGTCGACCTTCAGGGTCGCGGGCCCGTACCTGTAGCGTCGCAGCGCTTTCGCGTAGCGGTCCGGCAGCGCGTCGCCCGCCAGCTTTGCCAATGAGTTCGGCATCACGTCGGCGATCACCAACGGCGCGCTCAGCCGCTCACCGCCCGCCGACGCGCTGGCGTTCTCGGCCCGCTCGCCGCCCGCCGGCCTGACACCGCCCGCGAGCCCGCCGCCGGCCAGCTCCACTCCAACGACACGCCCCCGCTCGGCGACGATCCGGACCACGCGCGCCCCCGTCCTGACCTCGCCGCCGAGCGCGGCCAGGTAGGAGAGCAGAGCCGCAGCGAGCCTGCCGGCTCCCCCCTCTGGACTGGGCCAGCCGGCGCCATGGCCGAGGAGGGTCAGGTAGGCGGCTGCGATCGCGCTGCCGCGGCCGGATGGCGGCACGTCGGAGTGCATCGCCGACCCGTACAGCCACCCCCGGGGGCCTTCGCCGGCGAACAGCCGCTCGCCGAAGGTCTGGGCCGAAGAGAACAAGAGCTGGGTGAAGCGGGCCATCCCGGCAGGGCCGATCCCGAGGGTCAGGCGCGCGGGACCGCGCAACGGTGGAAACCCGCTCAGCATCGTCGAGCGCAGCGCGTCGAAGTGTGCGACGTACGGCGAAGCGAAGGCGCGCCAGCGCTCGCCGTCGCCGGGCGCGAGCGCCTCGAGGCTGGCGACCGTCTGATCGAGGCCCCGGTAGAGCGCTATCGCTGAGCCGTCCGGCAGCGGGTGGGCAAGGCAGGCGGGCGGGTGGATCCAGCGCAGGCCGTGGTCGGCCAACGGCATCTTGGCGAACACGGGCGAGGCGGCGCCGGCCGGGTAGACCGACGAGAAGGGGTCGTGCTTGAAGCCCGGCAGCGTCAACTCCTCGGTCGCGACGGCGCCCCCGGCGCGGCCTGAAGCCTCGAGCACGAGCACCCGCAAGCCGTGCTCGGCGAGGGTGATCGCCGCCGTCAGACCGTTCGGACCGGACCCGACAACGAGCGCGTCGTAGCTCATGGAGAGCGAGGATATTTGGACGGCGTTGCTTCTCACTGTTCCTGCACATATATTTTTTGAAAACTACAATCGCATATACATTTTGTATATACAAAATGCAATTCGGAAAATTATATATACACACGTCTGATCGTCAATGCGCACGCGCCGCTGGCATAATCTCCGGCAATGAGGCACCGCGGCTCGATCACGTCGGTCTCGTGGATCCCGTCGGAGGCGATCGAGGGCTCCCAACGGCTCGCGTTCGACGCCGGCATGGCCCACTACGACAAGCCGCTGCCGGAGCGGATCGAGAACCTGGAGGCGCTGCGCGACGAAGACAGGTTCAGGTTCGCGAACGCGCTGAGTGCCTGGGTCGAGGTCGACGCAAGCGGCAAGATCACCGACTGCGGCTATGACGGCGGCGGGATGATGGGCGCGACCACCGTCAAGCTCGGCCCGGTCGCGCGGACGTTCGAGGCGATCGGCTTGCCCGACATCAAAAAGAAGCCGCGGCGGAACAGCAGAGAGGTGACGTTCGTGCAGACCGCCGGCGGGCGTACGGGCGTGCCGGCGCCGAGACGGGTGCGGCGCAAGCCGTTCATCCAGTGGCAGGCGCCGCTGGTGTGGACGACGCTGTCGCTGACGATCAAAGCCGACGGCACCACGAGCGGCCAGATGATCGGCGCGAGCCGCTTTCCGAGACATTGGGTCTACGACGAGGAGCTGAAGCTGACGCACAAGTCGGGTTTGGCCGACTTCAAGGACTGGTACAGGAAGTCGTTCGGCAAGCACACGCCTTGGGGCGACACCGACTCGAAAGCTTTGGTGACGGCGGTGGAGAGCGCTTTGGAGCGCACGCTTTCGGCGCAGATCATGCAGGGCGGCCACAAGCCGGAGATCAGGAAGGTGCCCGCCGGCGCCGCGCTCGTACGCCAGGGCGAGCGGGGCTCGGAGGTGTTTCTGCTGCTCGACGGCGTCCTGCGCGTGGAGGAGGACGGCCGGCGTCTGGCTGAGTACGGGCCGGGAGCGCTGCTCGGCGAGCGAGCGCACCTGGAGGGAGGCATACGGACCTCGACGCTCGTGGCGGTCACGAACTGCCGTGTCGCGGCGGTGCACGCCGCCGAGCTTGACCGCGGCGACCTAGACGAGTTGGCCAAGGGCCACAGGCGCACGAAACCGGACCCGAGCTGAGGCCTTGAGGATCCAGTTCTGCGGCGTGCGGGGGTCGCTGCCGGCGCCCGGCTCCGAGTTCGTGCGCTACGGCGGGCACACCTCCTGTTTGGCGCTCAGCCACGACGGCGACGCCGCGCCAAGGCTGCTGCTCGACGCGGGCACCGGCCTGACAGAGGCGAGCGCCCTCTTCGACGGGGCACCGTTCAGGGGCGCGATCGCACTCAGCCACCTGCACTGGGACCACACCTACGGGCTGCCGTTCTTCGCGGCTGGCGACCACCAGGACGCGAAGGTGAAGGTGCTGGTGCCAGAGCAGGAAGACGGCAGGAGCGCGCTTGAAGCCCTGACCGGCCTGATGTCACCGCCGTACTTTCCGATCACGCCGAAGGAGCTGCGTGGCGAGTGGACGATCGAGACGGTTGCCGCGGGCGAGCACGAGATCGAGGGCTTCTGGGTATCGGCTTTAGAGGTCCCGCACAAGGGCGGGCGCACCTTCGGCTACCGGATCACCGACGGCGAGGCCACGCTGGCGTACATGCCCGACCACAGCCCGACCGCGCTCGGCCCTGGCCCAGACGGCTACGGCGAGTACCACCAGGCCGCGCTCGAGCTGGCGCGTGGCGCCGACCTGGTGGTGCACGACTCGCAGCTATTCGCGGACGAGCTGGCCTCCGAAGGCGAGTTCGGACACGCGCTCGGCGACTATGCGGTCGGCCTGGCGGCCCGCGCGGGCGCGCGCAGGGTTGCGCTCTTCCACCACAAGTTCACGCGCACCGACGATCAGCTGGACGCGCTCGCGCGGCGGCTCGGTGCGACCGCCGGCGACGGCGCGCCCGGGGTTACGATCGCCAAAGAGGGGGAAACGATCGAGCTGTAGTGTCAGGCGTGAGCGCACGCGCCAGGCCGATCGAACGGCCAGGAGCGGCCCACAAATCGAAGGCCTACCGAAAGGGGCAGTGACATGGGAGCGCCAGTTGTGCACTTCGAGATCATTGGCAAAGACGCCGGCAAGCTGCAGGAGTACTACGGGAGCCTGTTCGGCTGGGAGTTCGACGCGAACAACCCGATGAACTACGGCGTCGTCTCGCGCGAGCAGAACCTGACTCCTGAAGGCATCGGTATCGGCGGCGGCATCGGACCCGCGCCGGAGGGCTATGACGGTCATGTGACCTTCTACGTCGGCGTAGAGGATGTCGAGGCGGCGCTGAGCAAGGCCGAGAGCCTCGGCGGCACGCGCGTGATGGGCCCGGAGACGATCATGGGCTCGATGATCTTGGGCATGTTCAACGATCCTGAGGGCCACATGATCGGGCTGTTCTCGCAGGTCTCAGACGGCAGCTGAGAGCCACCCAATCGGCCTGTTCTCGCAGGCGCCGGAGCGGAGTTGAGGGCCGCATGGCGCGGACCTGAGCCGTAGAGGGGCCTGCGACAAACGGTCATCGAAGTAACCCGGATCTCGGCCAGGCGTCCAAATCGGAAAGCCCGTGAGCACGGGAGAATCCGAGGGTGAGCATCGACCTGGAGGCAACTACCCTCTCGCTCGTGGCGCCGGAGGACGCGGACGGACATCGAGGCGGCGAGCGCGAGGGCGGCCCAGGAGGGCCCGGCGGCCCCGGAGTGCCCGGCAGCCCCGGCCCCGGCGTCCCTTACCGCCCGAGCGGGCCTTACTGGGACGAGCTGTTCGAAGAAGACGGCTCGCCAAGGCCGGCCGTGGCGCCGCTGGTGGCCGAGCTGGAACGCCTTGGCCCGGCCGGCCTGATCGAGGCCGGCAGACGGCGCGACGCGGTCTTCATGCAGCAGGGGATCACGTTCGAGACCTCCTCTGAGAACGGCGCGTCAGGCGAAAGGCCGTTCCCGTTGGACCTCGTGCCGAGGGTCTTGACGGGCGAGGAATGGCGCGAGATCAAGCGGGGCTTGACGCAGCGGATCAGGGCTTTGAACCATTTCGTCGACGACGTGTACCACGCGCGGGAGATCGTCAGGGAGGGCTTGGTGCCGTGGCGGATGGTCGCGGGCTGCTCGCACTTCACGCGGGCCGTGCACGGGATCAGGCCGCCGGGCGGCGTCTATACGCACGTGGCGGGCTGCGATTTGGTGCGCCATTCGGACGGTTCTTGGAAGGTGATCGAGGACAACGTGAGGATCCCGTCGGGGATCAGTTACATGCTCGAGAACAGGGCGGCGATGGCAAGGCTGGTGCCTGAGCTGTTCGGCTCTTACAGGGTGCGCAGGGTCGATCACTATCCGCAGCTTTTGTTGAAGGCCTTGCGGGCGGTGGCACCGTCGGCCGAGAGCGAGGCGACTGTCGTCGTGTGGACGCCGGGACCGGCGAACTCGGCCTACTTCGAGCACGCCTTCTTGGCGCGGCAGATGGGCGTCGAGCTGGTCGAGGCCTCGGACCTGGTCGTGCGCGACGACGTCCTTTATATGCGCACGACTCGGGGCCTCGAGCGAGTACATGCGGTCTACAGGCGGATCGACGACGACTATGCCGATCCGTTGGAGTTCCGGCCGGATTCTTTGTTGGGTGTCCCGGGCTTGGTGCGCGCCTACAGGGCTGGCAGCGTGGCGATCGCCAATGCGTTCGGGACCGGGGTCGCCGACGACAAGGGCATTTATTGCTTCGTGCCGGACATGATCAGGTTCTATCTGAACGAGACCCCGATCTTGGAGAACGTCGAGACCTATCTGTTGTCGGACCCAGAAGTCAGGGAGCACGTGCTCGGACGCTTGGAAGAGCTGGTCGTCAAGCCGACAGACGAGTCCGGTGGCAGGGGCGTGACGATCGGATCGAGCGCCTCCGAGCAGGAGCTGGTCCGGATGGCGACCCTGATCGAGGCCAACCCGGAGCGCTGGATCGCCCAGGACGTGGTCGACCTGTCGACGGTGCCAACGGTCGGCCCAGACGGCGAGCTACAGCCGCGGCACGTCGACCTGCGGCCGTTCGCGGTCTTTGGCGAGCGCATCGACATCGTGCCCGGCGGCCTGACCAGAGTCGCTCTGCGGGAGGGCTCGATGATCGTGAACTCCTCGAGGGGCGGCGGCTCGAAGGACACCTGGGTCCTCGAGGAGCGCGACCTTGGCGAGCGCGGCGAGGCGGGCGGGTTCCCGGTCGCCGACACCCAGCCGCCGGCTCTGCCCGACCTCAGGTACGGCGAGTGGACCGGCCAGCAGCAACAGCAACAGCAGGCCCGCTGATGCTGGCCCGGATCGCGCACGAGCTGTACTGGCTGGGGCGCAACCTGGCGAGGGCCGAGTTCACGGCGAGGGCCGTCGAGGCCGTCTTCCAGGGCGAGCTGCAGGGCGCCGGCGAAGCGACGCCAAGCGTCAGCTTCGGCGCGGGCGGCCTGGTCGCGATGTTGGGCAGCGTCGAGGGCAAGCGCCAGGCGAACAACGCCGGCGCGCTCGAGCGTTTGGCCTTGGACGCCGGGCACCCGGGCTCGATGCTGGCGAGCGTCGAGCGGGCCCGCGAAGGCGCGCGCACCGTCAGAGACGTGATCAGCGCCGAAATGTGGGAGGCGATCAATACGACGACGCTCAGCTTGCGAACCGGCGAGCAGGATCGCTGGAACGGCCCGACGGGACCGTACGTGGCCTCGCAGTACGTCAAGCAAAGGACCGCCCTGATCTGGGGGATCGCGAACAGGTCGATGCTCCGCGATGAAGCCAAGTGCTTTCTTGACGCGGGCGGCCTGATCGAGGTCTCGGACATGGTCCTACGAATGCTCAGGATCGCGCTCGCGCCGGCCGTCGCGCGAGCAACCGGCGACGGGCCGGCGCCCGTCAGCGCGCGCGAGCCGGACGACCCGGTAGAGCCGTCCAACGGGAACGAAACGGCCGATGCGCGCGAGCCGGGCGTCGAAGGCGGAATCGATGACTCCACCACCGAGGGCCCGTCGCCGGCGAGGGCCCCGGCCGACGCCCACGCGCTGATCTTGTTGCAGGCGGTCGGCGGCTTTCATGCCTACCTGAGGGCGGTCACTTCGCCTCCGAACGCAGACCCGGTCGCCAGGTTCTTGATTTTCGAGCGCGCTTATCCGGACAGCGTGGCGGCCTGCGTGGACTCGTTGCACGAGGCCTTCACGGCCGCCGATGCCGGCCCGCGCAACTCCAAGCCGGTCCTGAGGGTCAGCAGACTGGCGGCCGACCTCGACTTCCAGCGTCGTACGCTGCCCGATGGATCGGAGCTGACTGAGATCTGCGCGCGCACCCAACAGGAGCTGAGCCAGATCGACCAGGACGTCGCCGAGCGCTACTTCGCGGGGGCCGCCCCGGCGGCGCGCTGGCGTTAGGCGGCAGGCGTGGAACGCGATCGGTCGAGACAGACGGCCACCAACAGATAAGGCTTCGGGACATGCACTTCGCGATCAACTACTTGACCGAATACAAATATGACGCGCCAGTTACCGACAACCTGAACGCGCTGAGGGTCAAGCCGGCGACGACCTCTTCGCAGCGCTGTGACGAGTTCCATACCAGGATCGAGCCCGAGGCCAGGGTAAGCAGGCATCTGGACTACTTCGGTACCGAGGTCCTCGAGTTCGGCATTCCGACGAGTCACCGCCAGCTGGCGATCGACGTGCGCACTAGAGTAGTCACCTCCGATCCGATCCGGCCAGCGTCGGGGTCATGGCAGAGCTTGAAGACGGTCTCTTATCTCGACGCCGCCGGCGAGTTCGCTTTGCCGTGGGACGACCAGCCCAAGATCGGCGGCCTTGACGAGCTGGAAGCCGGGATCCGGGCCGAAAACCCTTTGGCGACCGTCGAGCGGCTGTGCAACTCGATACCCGACCGTTTCGAATACAGGCCGGGCGCGACCTACGTCGGCTCGACGGTGTCCGACCTGCTCGAGCTGGAAGCCGGCGTGTGCCAAGACTTCGTGCACCTCGCCCTGATCCTGCTGCGCCGTTCCGGGATCGCGGCGCGTTACGTGTCCGGCTACCTGTGGGCCGCCCCCGAAGGCGGCGGCCTTGACTCGGTCGAGGTCGAGACGCACGCCTGGCTGGAGGCCCTGCTGCCGGGCACCGACGGCCACGGCGAGCCGGTCTGGGTCGGCGCGGACCCGACCAACCGCAGGCTCGCCGGCGAGACTCACGTCAAGATCGGCCACGGCCGCTTCTATGCCGACGTGCCGCCCGTCAAGGGCCTCTATCTCGGCGGCGCAACGTCGGAGCTGACGGCCGCCGTCAAGATGTCGCGGCTCGATCCGCAGGCCGGGGCCAAGGCCTAAGGCCCGCCAAGCATCCCCCGGCCGGCCATGTGTAATTTCGTACAAAGGCTGGGGTAGTGATCTGCCGTGCAGTAACAAAGGCCGTTCTTTGCTTTGGCTAAGCGGCCAACTTCGAGTACCGTTCGGGCTCGGAACATTCGAGCAACGACCCCAGAACCAATTTTCGAAATGACTACGACAGCCTCAGCGCCGACCCCCAAGACGACGACGACGACCCGCAAGAGCACCCAGCGCCAGCGGCTGATCGAAGGCATGATCGCGGCGGCCAACCGCGACGGCTACCTGGGCGCGAGCGTTTCGAAGGTGATCGCCAACGCCGGCGTCTCGCGGCCGACTTTCTACGACTACTTCGAGGATCGCGACGACTGCTTTCTGGCGGTCCACCACGACATCTCAGAGCGCCTGCTCGGCCACATCGGCGAAGCCGTCGCCGAAGCACCCCCAGAGCGCGCGCCGCAGGCGGCGATCAGACGCCTGATCGAACGCGCCGAAGCCGAGCCCGCACAGGCCCAGTTCATCGCCAACGAGGCGATGGCGGGCGGCCCCCGAGCACTGGACGCCAGGGACGGCACCGTGCTCGAGATCGAGCGGATCATCGAAGAGGGCCGCTCAGGCGCTTCCCCGGAGGCCCTCAGCCCGGACCTGCCGACGCGCTCGCTGATCGGCGCCGCGCACTGGCTGCTCTCGCAGCGGCTGCGCCGCGGCGAAGTCGACCTGCGGACGTTCGCCGACGAGCTTGACGCTTGGATGGAGAGCTACAACATGCCGGCTGGAGCGCACCGCTGGCGCACGTTGGCGCCCGGACCGGAACCGGAGCCCGGTGATTACCCGTCCGACATGCCGGCCGACCCGCCGGCGCCGCTGCCCTCCGGGCGGACGCACCTGTCGAGCGCTGAGGTCGCCCAGAACCAGCGCTGGCGGATTCTGTTCGCGACCGCGGCAACGGCGGTCCGCAAGGGCTACACGGCCGCGACGGTAGCCGACATAGCCGCCGGCGCGCGGGTCGACAAGAGGGTCTTTTATAGCCACTTCAGGGACAAGCAGCAAGCGTTCTTGGCCGTCCACGAGCTGGCCTTCCAGCAGACCATGGCGATCGCCGCGAGCGCCTATTTCAGCGCCGACACCTGGCCCGAGCGGCTGTGGCGCGGCATCCATGCCGCCAGCCAGTTCGAGGCCACCCATTACGACTTCGTAAGGCTCGGCTACATCGAGTCCCACGCCCTCGGCGGCGCCGCGCTGCAACGAATCGACGACAGCAGGCGAGCCTTCACGATCTTCCTACAAGAAGGCGAACGTTATGCGGCCCAGAACGACGATCACGTAGCCGGACCTCAATCGCGCGTCGCGATGGAGGCGATCGCGGCCGCGATCGCTGAGATCGGCTACGAGCAGGCCCGCCACGAACGGATCCCCCAGCTGCCACGCTTCGTCGGCCACGCCGCTTACCTCTGCCTGGCGCCGTTCTTAGGGCCGAACGCCGCCAACGAGTTCGTCGACGGCAAGTTCGCGCAGGGCCAGCCCACCCAGGACTGACTCGCGCGGACCCGCGCCGGCTACACAGGCAGGTCCTCAGGCGGCGGGACCTCTTGCGGCGGCCGGCCGGGGCCGGGCTCGTCCCACGAGGCCCAGGCGTGGCCGTCATGACCGGCGTGCTCGCCCGAGCCGCCGAGCGCCAACAGGATCAGCCGCTTGGGACCGGCGTTGACCAGTTGCCTGCGGACGGCGGGACCGATCCGCACGATCTGGTCGGGGCCGAGCGTGCGCTCGACGCCGTCGACGACGAGCGTCAGCTCGCCTTCGAGCACCAAGAAGACCTCTTCCTGGCGCTCGTGGCTGTGGATGCGCCCGCGCTGTCCGGGGCCCATCGCGATCAGGTTCAAGCCGAACGAGTTGACGCCGAGTTCGCGACGCAACGTCTGAAACCGATCTTCGCTGTCGCGGTTGAGTTCCGCGAAGGAAATGTCTTGGTCGGGTTCGATCTCGGGCTCGGACATGGCGGTCAACAGCCTACCGCGATGCGCTAGCCCGCCCGGCCGATCTCTTGTCCCGGCTCGATCTCCTAGCCGGCTCGATCTCGGTAGGCTCAGCGGCGAGGATGAGCGCAACCGGAACCCTCCGAACCGAGACCTCCGAGCGGGTCCGCTCGATCGTCTTGACGAGGCCAGCCGAGTACAACACGATCACTCCAGCACTTGGCAAAGAGCTGGGCCAGGCGATCGACGAGGCCGACGCGGACCAAGGGGTCGCAGCGATTCTGCTGCGCGCCGAGGGCCCGGCGTTCTGCGCCGGCTACGGCCTCGACTGGTCGACCGCGGCCCAGGCGGAGGGCCAGGACGCGGCACCCGAGCGGGTCTGGGATTCGGTCGCGGACATGGCTCTGATCGGTCAGTTCGTCGAGATCTACCAGAAGCTGTGGTACGCCAAGAAGCCGACGATCGCGGCCGTCCAGGGCTGGTGTATCGCGGGCGGCACCGACATGGTGCTGTGCGCCGACTTGATCGTCGCCGCCGAGGACGCCCGCTTCGGCTACCCGCCGGCGCGCGTATGGGGCACGCCGACGACCGCTATGTGGGTTTACAGGCTTGGCTTTCAGACCGCCAAGCGTTACCTGTTCACCGGCGATGAGATCGACGCCGCGCGCGCGGTCGAGATCGGCCTCGCGCTCGAAGCCGTCCCCAACGAAGACCTCCAAGACCGAGCGTTCGCGCTCGCCGCCAGGATCGCGAAACTGCCGATCAGTCAGCTGATCATGCTCAAGGCGCTCTGTAACGGGCCCGCCGAGAACATGGGCTTGACCTCGAGCCGTCAATTGGGCACGCTGTTCGACGGCGTCGCCAGGCACACCCAGGAGGGCCTCGATTTCGTCGAGCGCGCCCAGGCCGTCGGCTTCAGGCAGGCGGTCCGCGAGCGCGACGACCCGTTCGGGGACTACGGGTCGCGGTCGCGGCAAGAACAGAGCGGGGAGTAGGCCGCTACCCGCCGATCCGCGGGCAAGCGGCAGGGCGTTGAAGGCGCTCGCTCCGGGTGCAAGACTCTGGCGGTCAGGCTGGGCACCAGCGTGAGGTGGCGCGGCAGCAACGGATAGGCGTCTGAGCTGCGGCCGATCGCACCTACGGCGCAGCAACGCCGACGCGGTGGCCGAGCACGCGGCCGGAGGGCAGTTCAACGTAGGTCTCCGACATCCGTCGGTTCGGATCTGAGTCAAACAGCAGCCGATCGGGGTCGACGATCTGGACGTAAGCGAACCGGCCGCGCAGCCCGGTCACGTCGATCCACTGTTCCGGGTAGGCGTACGGGTATACGTCCGACCAGCCGACAGACGTGCCGAGCACGTCGCGACGCATGTTCGGGTTCTGGCTGCACCCGGGATACACCGGTTCGCGCGGCGAACCGCCGGAGGGCCGGGTGCGCAGGAGATCGCGCAGGCAGTAGTCGACCTTCGGCCCGGTCCGCACCTGTCTGATCGCCTTGTAATGGCCGTCGATCGACCACAGCTGGAACGCGGCGGCGTGTTCGAGCTTCCAGTAGCTCGCGGAGCCGATGTTCCCGTAGCCGTAGCGTTCCCCCGGGATGTACTTGAAGACGAGCTTTGCGTCGGTGCGATACAGATGCGCCCGTCCGCCGCTGCCGTAGATCGCCTGATACACGACAGTCGCATGCACCCCGGTGCGGTGAGCACGGATCTCTAACGGCCCGCCGCCGTGGTTGTCGATCGAGCTGCTTGCCCGCAGCAGCACACGCCCGGGGATCGTCGTCCTGTCCAGGTGCAATTCAAACGGCGCCGACATAACCAGGGCGGGACAGCGTAGATGTAGCCTCGCGACCGCACACGGGTTCGGCGGGCTCGACGGCTGCGTGGAACCGGGCGGCGTCGTCGTCGGCGTGGTCGGTGTCGGGGTCGTAGGCGTTGGGTTAGGGGATGCTGGCGACATCGAGGCACGTCGCCAGCCCGACGAAGCCGAGGCCGATGTTCCTCCCTTGGCGAGCAGGGCCGAGAGTCCTACGAGCGTGCCGAGCGCAATGCCGGCCGCCGTCCATGCGAGCGCTCGTCTGCCCCAGATCGCCAGCTTGCCGTGTGCTCCTCCAAGCATTACGACAGCGAACCCTCTCGCCGTTGTCGAAACGCGGAATTAAGGAGCGATGAGAAGCGTCTCATTCGCGCTGGGGCTACGCGAGAGAGCACGCTGCGAATCGTCACGGACCACCATGCGATCTGACCAACATACCGTGCTGGGTGCGGCCAAGGTGGCTACAGGCCGTCCACTCTGGGAGATCGGCGAATATCGTACGGGCATGGGCCGAAGGTCGATATGAGCACAGACCATCTCAAGGCTGGGCAGCTCGGCGTCCGGGACGTGACGGCCTCCACGGTCGCCAACATCGGGCCGGGGATCGACTTCTACTTTGCCTTTGGGGTGATCGCCGTCACCGCGGGGGTCGCCGCGCCGTTGACGATTCTCGCGGGAGGTGTGGCTGTCGTCCTGCTTGCTTTCGTCGTGGCCGAGTTCACCAGGGCGGAGCCCTCGGCGGGAAGCTTCATCACGTATGTCGAGACCTCGCTGGGAGCAAGGGCCGGCGTCGTCACCGCCCTGCTGGTCACTGTCGGTTTCACCGTGGCGATAGCGGGGGTTTTCACCATGTCCGGCGGCATGGTTGCGCTGACCTTCGCCCGTTACACGTCCTGGCAACCGCCCTGGGAGCCGTTGAGCCTGCTCCTGACGGCCGGCGCCATCTGGCTGACGGCGCGCGGCGTCCGTCTTTCTACCTTGGCGGTGGGATTCGCTGTCTTGGCGCAGGTCTCGATCATGCTGGTGGTCTGTGTGGTTGTGCTCGTCGAAGAGCGGTCCCGTCTCTCGGGCATACCGTTCTCATGGTCTCACCTCAACGGCGGCCTGGCCGGTCTTTCGGCGGGCTTTCCGCTTGCCCTGTACATGTTCATCGGATGGGAAAATGGGCCGGCCCTCGCGGAGGAGTGTCGCGATCCGAAGCGGACCGTCCCGAGAGCGCTCTACCTGTCGATCGCCATCGCCGTCGGCCTCTTCGTCCTGTTCGCGTACGCCACCGTCACCGGCTTTGGCTACGACGTCTCTTCGATCGGTCGCTCGTCGGTCCCGTTCCTGGACGTCGCCGATCGTTACCTCGGCACAGCGGCCGTCTTGGCCTGGCTCGCCGGGATCGTGTCCGTGCTTGCCACGCTCATCGCCGGCGTGAACTCCCAAGCCGCATGCTCTTCGATGGCGGCCGATCCGGGCTCCTGCCGGCACGGCTCGGTCATGTGCGCCAGCCGGCGGGCACGCCGGTGAACGCCTTGCTGGTCATGGCCTGCGGGGGACTCGGGATCATCGCGGTCTGGTGGGCAGCACACCTGATCGGACTCGACGCAGGATCGACGAGCCCTGTAGGCCTGTATGCGGAGTGTTCGACGATGGGCACGATCTTGATCCTGTTCGTTTACTTCCTGACGACGCTTGCCCTGCCGATCTTCATGTGGCGCCACCACCGGCAGGCCTTCTCAGCTCTCCGGCACGTAGCCGTCCCGGCCCTCGGCGCCCTGAGCCTCGTCATCCCGTTCCTCGAGCTGTTCAAGCCGGGACAGCCGGCGCCCTACAGCGAGTTCCCCTACGTCGCGCTGGCGGTAGCGGTCGCTGCCGCGGTGATCGCCTTCGTCGTGGTGCGGCGCCACCCTACGACCGGCTCTCAAGAGGGGACGACATTCACCGAAACCTGATCGTCATGTTCATGCTCCAGGCGGCCTTACGCCGCCCGGAGCAGCAATATTCCTGTCCGGCCCCCGAACCGGTCAGACTTTTTTGAGGGTCGCGACCGTCACGTGGGGCCAGCTCAGCCCATTGAATACGAGTTGTACCGTCTGGGTGTACTGGAGCTGAAGGATGTCGGGGCCCCCGTTTGGATCGGCGACCGTCTCGATCCAGAAGATCGCTTCGACCTCGGCAGCCGTCGCGTTGCCCCCCGGAGGATTGGCAGTCCCTTCCAGGAACGCCGTGTTTGCTGTGCCGCCGCCGGGCACCGGCTGGTGCTTGGTCGAGACGATCAGCACCGTCGTGCTCTTGATGTTCTGGCCTTCGATGGCTTTGACGAGCACGCTGTTCGGGTTTTCGACCATCCCCTCGGTCACGCCGGCGGACGCCTGGCGAAAGTCGCTCGCGACCCCGAGATTGAGCTCCGTGAATGTCGCCTCGGCTTCCGCGAACGAGGGGGCGTTCTGCCCTGGCGCGAAGGGGATGATGTTGTTATCGGCGATGCGCGGACCGCCCTGGACCGTGAGGAACTCTCCCTGGGCAAGGATCGTCGTGCCGTGCGGGATCGAGGCCATCCGCACCACCGTCGCGGGAACCTGCGGGTCGGTCGTCGGCGGGACGTGCGCCCAGATGCCCGGCTCGATGTGCAGGCCTTCCACCGGGTCGACCCCTTCGATGTGCTGCATGTAGGTGAGGCCGAGCATGTTGATGTCGGGCATCAGCAGCCCGCGGTTTGGGATTACGCCAGGGATCTCCGTGAATTCGAGCGTCTCGGACGTGAGGTTGAGCTCGAGGAAACGATCATGACCTTCGGCGAGCTGATGCGGTCGCCAGATGGTGTTGAAGCCGCTACCCTCCCACTTTCCGACCAGCTGTGCCAGTGGGCCGAGGTCAAGGACGCGGTCGGCTGCTTGTGTCTCGACGGCTTTGAATGCGAAGCCGGGTTCGGTCTGCGGACTGATGGGCACCTGCGCCCTCCTTCTTTTTCGGATGTGCTCTCGAGCTTTGGAAACCCCGCCCGGGCGCCGTGCCGTTGATTGCGCGCGCGCCCGCAAGCCGATAACCGCGGGACGCACAGGCTAGCTCGCCATCCGGGCTCGGTCAACAGAGTTTGCATTATCGCAACAACTCGGATGGCTCGCGCTGAACACATCGAGACATCCTGTTGCTTTCGGTCCGGTCCCCAAACGCGTACGATGTAGTGGCTCGTATTCTGACGGTAGTCGGAATCCTGGCCTTCTTCCTGTCCGATGCCATAAAACGGTAGGATTCCGAAAGCTATGCGACCCCGGCGAGCGATCACATGAAGACGATCCCGCCCCCAGGCGGCGCTCCGGAGCACTTCGACGCGGTGATCGTCGGCTCGGGCTTCGGCGGCTCGGTCACCGCCGCGCGCCTGGCGGAGGCCGGCTGGCGGGTGTGCGTGCTCGAGCGCGGCAAGGCCTACCCGCCGACCACCTTCCCGCGCACGCCGCTTGAGATGAAGCGCAATTTCTGGGACCCGAGCGCGGGTATGCACGGGATGTTCGACGTGTGGCACTTCAAAGGGATCGACGCGATCTGCGCGAGCGGCCTCGGCGGCGGCTCGCTGATCTACGCGAACGTGTTCCTGCGCAAGGACGAAGAGTGGTTCGTCAAAGAAGACCTAGCCAACGGCGGCTATGAGAACTGGCCGGTGACGCGCAAGGAACTCGATCCGCACTACGACGAGGTCGAACGGCGGATCGGTGTGCAGCGTTTCCCATTCGAGCATTCCCCGTACGACCGCACGCTGAAGACGATCGCCTATCGCGACGCCGCGCAGCGCCTGAAGCTCGACTGGTCGCTGCCGCCGCTCGCCGTCACGTTCGCCAACGAGGGGATGCCGCCTGTACCGGGCGAACCGATCGAGGAGGAGGAGCCCAACCTCCACGGGCGCGCCCGGCTCACCTGTCAGCTGTGCGGCGAGTGCGACATCGGCTGCAACTACGGCTCCAAGAACACGCTCGACTACACCTACCTGTCCCAGGCATCGCGCGCCAAAGCCGAGTTGCGCACGCTTTGCGAGGTCCGCGCCTTCACGCCGAGGGAGGGCGGCGGGTACCAGGTCGACTACGTGTTTCGCGATCTCGCCGCCGAGGGCGAGCCGACCGGCACCGGCATGCCGTCTCGCCACACGCTCACCTGCGATCACCTGATCCTGTCCGCCGGCACGCTCGGCACGACCTGGCTGCTGCTGCGCAACAAGGACGCGCTGCCGGGGCTCTCCGACCAGCTCGGGAAGGGCTTCTCCGGCAACGGCGACCTGCTCACGTTCGCGCTCTGCTGCAAACGCGAAGATCGCCTGCCGCGCGAAATCGATCCCTCCCACGGTCCGGTGATCACCAGCGCGATCCGCATGTCCGACACGCTCGAAGGGGGCGACGGGCGCGGCTTCTATCTGGAGGACGCCGGCTATCCGGCGTTCGGGAGCTGGGCCATGCAGATGCTCGAGGGGCCGGAGGCGATCCTGAAGGACGTTCCGCGCCTGCTGCACCACGTATGGAACTTCCTGCACGGCCGCCACCACAGCGAGATCGGCGGGCTGCTCTCGACACTGCTCGGCGACACCGAGCTGGCCTCGGGCGCGCTGCCGCTGCTCGGCATGGGCCGCGACATCCCCGACGGGAAGATGTCGCTCGAAAAGGAAGGGCTCTTGGAAGTCGACTTCGACAAGGACGGCGCCTCCAAGGCGTACTTCGACCGTGTGCGCGACCTCTCTCGAAAGATCGCCGACGAGCTGGGGGGCGACTTCGTCGAGAACCCGATGTGGTACGAGGACCGCGTGATCACCGTCCACGCGCTGGGCGGCTGCCGCATGGGCAACTCCGAGCGCGAGGGCGTGGTCGACTCGCATGGCCGTGTGTTCGGCCACCCCGGCCTGCACGTCGCCGACGGCTCGGTGATGCCGGGCCCCGTGGGCCCGAACCCATCGCTGACGATCGCCGCGCTTGCCGATCGCTTCGCCGAGCAGATCATCGAAGAACGGCCGCGGCGGGCGCGGGCATCCGCCGGGCCCGCGGCCGCCGAGCCATCGTCCTCCTGACGATCGGCTCGGGCCGGCGGGCTCCCCCCTCAGGCGATCGTCTCGGAGCGCGAGGTAGTGCCCTGTTCGTCGCGGTAGCGCACCTCGATGCGCTCGCCGGCGAGGTCGAGGATCGCGCAGCCGAAGCGCCCCCAGTGGTCGCCTCGGTATTTCACGAAGGCGCGTTCCTCCCACAGACCAGGGGGGTCGATCGGCACGTCGGGGCCGTGGCTGAGGACCGGCACGCCGCCGTGCCCGATGCAGCGCGGCGTCTGCACTTCGAGGCTCGGCTGAAAGCCCATGCAGCGGTGCTCGTGACCCCACAGCCAGGCGGTGACGCGCCCGCCGTCGAGCACCGGGCCGAGCTTTTCGACGAGCTTGGGGCCGAGGTCCTCGGTGTCGTAGACCGACACGGGCTGGTGGTGGGTGAGCAGCATCAGCCGGCGATCCGATTCGCGGGCCACCTCGGTGGCGTACCTGGCCTGGGGATCCTCGAGCACGCCCACGAAGCCCATCGACAGCACTTCGGGGTCCCAGGAGGTGTCGAGGCCCAACAGATCCCAACGCGGCGAGCGCAGGCGGAAGAAGCTCGTGGGCTTGCCGTCCCGGCAGCGCTGCGCGGCGAAGCGAGGGTCGCCGAGCAGCGTTTCGAAATAGCCGAAGCCGCCGCCGTACATGTCGTGGTTGCCGTTCAGCGACCACGAGGTGACGCCCGCGGCGGCCTGCTCGGCGGTGACCGGCCACATGCCCGGGGCGAGCACGTGACGGCTCACCTCCTCCTCGGTCCCCGAGTAGTAGATGTCGCCGAGATGCACCACGTGGGCCTGGCGGCCCTCGGCGAGCGCCCGGGCGACCTCTTCGGCCATCACCTTCGCCAGCCGCCGCGCGCGCGGCAGGCCGGTGCCCCAGTCGCCGACGATCACAACGCGCGCGTCTTCGGCGATCTCGTGCTCGGCGGGCGCCGGGTTGAACGGGTGGTTGCCCTTGGCGATGCGGTCGAGCACCGCGGCGGCCACGTCGATGATCCAATCGACGTCGTCGGGTCCGAAGCGCACGGGGTGCAGTATTTCCCGCAGCAGATGGATGAGCCATTGCAGCGGATTGCGCGCGGCGGGCGCCTCCTCGGGCACGCCGCGTTCGCGCAGCTTGGCCTCGAGCGTGCTCTGCAGCAGGCTGTGGATCGGGTCGCGCGCGAGGTAGGGGGCTCCCTTCGCGGCCCGGCCGCCGGAGGAGGCGAGCGCATCCCGCAGCGGCGGCAATGCTTCCTCCAGCTGTGCGGCCGGGGCGCCCTCGCCCGGGATCGCCGCCGCCGCGCGGGCGACCGAGTCCCGCAGCTGGGGCGCCGCCAGTTGGCCGCGCAACGCCTCGACGTAGGCAGCCAACTGGCGGCGGTCGGCAACCTGGTCGATCACTACGCCAGCCCGGCTTCTACCGCGGCATCGGAGGCGAACGCCTTCATCAGCGCTTCGTCGCCGCCGAACACGGTCCTCCGGGCGGCCTTCCAGCTTGCGATCCGGTCGGCTCCGTACATGTACTCGAGCTTGGCGGGATCGATCCCGGAGTTCTTCGACCAGTGCATGGTGTATCTGATGCCGGCCGCGCGAAAGGCTTCGTCCAGGCGGCGCTCGAACTTCGGGAACCTGTCGTCGTTGATCTGGCCGACCTCGAACACGGCCGTCCGCGGCTCGTGCCGAGTGAAGCCGAGCGTCGCCTCCGAGGCACCCACGAGCCGTACCTGACTGATCGACGGCAGCCCGATGTCGCGGGCGACCCGCGAGACGATGTCGATCGTCGCGGGCGCGTCGGCTATGGCGACCGCGAAGGCGCTCTCGGTGTAGCCTTCCAGGTAGTAGATCGAGGAGGTGTACAGCTGGCCGGGCGTACCGCGAACCTGGTTGAGCAGGGCGTACTTGCGGTACTGCCCGAACTCGATTTTGGTGACGAGGCTCGGTGGCAGCAGGCGCAGCAGCCAGGCGAGGTTCAGGACGTTGTCACCGGGGGCGTAGCCGAGCTTGTCGCGTATGATCCACCGCGGCTTGGGCGTGTGAATCCCCGGCTCGAATGGCACCTTCGGCGCGCTCGCCACCATCGCCGGCCGCTTGCGGCTCTGTGGATCGAAGATGAACTCGTAGTGGTAGACGTCGGCTGGCTCCGGGCTCGCGAACTTGAGTAGCTGGGTCTTCAGGTCGTCGTGGCTGAGGTCGACGATCGCCGGGAACGCGAGCTGGTAGATCGGCGCGGTTTCCACCGCCACCGCGGCGATTATCCCGAACGTCCCGAAGCTCACGACGGCCGCGTTGAAGACGTCGTCGTCGCGGATCACGTCGGCCCCGATCTGGTCGGCGAACTCCTCGGTGAGCACCGGCCTCGATGCCTTCTCGATCCACAGCGTCCGTCCCCTGCCGGTGGCGAGGTGCAGGCCGACGACGAAGTCCGGCATCGCCCCGAAATTGAGCTGCGAGCCGTGCGTGTTGCCGGACACGGCGCCGGCGATCGTCTGTCCGTTGCCGATCCCGGCGGCCTTGATCGAGCGCCTCTCGCTGTCGTCTGGCGGCGCTAGCTCCAGGAACGCGTTCAGCTCGGCGATCTGCATTCCCGCCTGCGCCAGCACGACGTACCGCCGCTCCGCGACCGGGTAGCTGTCGTCGAAGTAGCGCTCGCCGATGTCATAGCAGCCGTTGAGAAGCTTCGTGTTGACAAGCCGGCCGTCGGTGATGTTGATCTTCGACAGCGCCCACCCCGACCCGATCGCGAGCACTCGCTTTTCTGCGTCCCGTGCTTGGCGGATGATCTCATCGAGGCTCTCGCCGGCCTGGCGGAACATGTCGAACCCGGTGAGCAGCTTCCCGTTGGGGCCAACGTTGTCGATGTCGAAGAGCTCTTCGACCATCGTCCTGTGCGTGACGTGGACGCCGTTCCAAGCCTGGCGCCCCTGATCGTCGGGGTGGATCATCGCCTCAGTCCAGCGTGCCCGACTGGGATGTCGGGCGGCAGCAACGCCAGCTGATCTGCGTCGGCGCCCAGAGGCCGAGGGTGAGCGCGGTCACGAGCATCTGCCCCCGGGTGTGCCCAATTCGGATCTCCTCGATGCCCAGCCGCTGGCCGTTGGCGAGCCGGCAGTTCGTGATCGGCAGATCCTGACGAATCAGGCCCCATAGGAAGCTGTGAAGGACCCGCGTCTTCCACTCCGTGCCGGGCATGTTCTGCGGTTGGGAGTCTCCCAGCCCAAGATCCTGGTAGACGTGGAGCGTCGCCATTCGCCCGGCCATGGCGAGACTCTATCAGAGAAGATCAGCAGAGTCGTCGTGAACAAATAGATAAAACTGACACCAAAATCCGGCACCGAGTGGTCACCGGGTGCGCACTCGTAGCGCGGCGGGCGACGGCGGCGGGACGGCACGCCCGCGAGGGTGGAGATCAAGCGGTCGCCGCCGCGGTCGCCCCTCGGCGAGAGCGACTCCCCCTCTGCCCGTTCTCCTGGCTGCTTTCAATCGTCTGGTGCAGCGCCGTGGTGTGCTCTTCGTCGAGCTCGGCCGAGAACTTGATGATCTCCACCGGGTTCACGTACACGGCCAGGGTGTTGTTCTGGGCCTTGAACCCCTGCATGTCGGCCTGGCCGCGAAGCCCTATTCCGGTCCCCTCACCGGAGGTGGACCAGTTGGTGGAACCCTCCCAGGCCACCACCCCGTCGATCGTGCCCCCCTTGGTGTGGCTGATCTGGTGCGTCGCCGACTCGCCGATGGCGAAACTCGCCCGCATTTCCGGCTTCCAGTGTTCGAGTATCGCCTTCTCGTGCACTCCCCCGGACTGGCTCTTGTCCAGGGTGCCCTGCACGAAGACGTGTTCGTCGACGACGAGCTGTTCGATGATCCCGTTCAGTTCGTCGTCGTCGTAGCCGAACATGTTCATCTTGAGCATTCGCGAGCTTCGCGAAAGCAGATGCTTGAGGACCCCGTGCACATCGTCTCTGCCCACATAGAAGGCGCGGAAGTCGGGGCTGTCGCCTTCGGCAAAGGCGCCCTCGCGCGTGTACTGCGCGAGATCCTCGAGGGTGAACCCCTGGAGTGTCTGCTTCGGGTCACTGGCAACGGCAAGAAACGCACCGCTCATCTATAGGCTCCTTCCTCTCGCGCCTGTCGTCAAGTCGAGCTTCCGGCGGCACGTGACACTATCATAACTATCCGCCTAGTTCCGAATGAAGCGATTTGTCACATTACCCTCGGCCTTGAGGTGATAGCCGACGCGCATGGCCCGCCGAATTGACATATCCGAGCTGCTCCAGCTTACGGTTCTCTCTTTTGCACTGGCCGTGTACGTGTACGCCATCGGCTGGGCGCTGACCTGGGTGCGACTGGCGGCCGCCAACCTGCCCGTCGCCGCCACGTTGCCCCAGATCGACGGCCAGGTGGTGTTCGCGACGGGCGTCCGCGCGATGCTGGTGATGGCGATCGTGTTCGCCGCGATGTGCATCGTCGCGTACGCCGTCTACGTGCGTCGCTGGGACGACCATGCGGCCGAATGGACGGAAATCGTCGAAACCGACCGCCTCACCGCTCACGAGAGGTTTCTCGAGAGCAGGCCTTCGAAGGCTGCCCCTCGGCCGCGATCGGCGTGGCCGCGGGTGAAAGTCAAGCCGACCGCGCAAGAGCGGATCGTGCGGGTGATCGCGGGCTTCAACGTGGGCGTTCTGGCGGCGGCGATCGGCCTGGTGGGCGGGCGCTTTCTGCGGACGCTGATCGACGACTGGCAGCCCGGCCACTGGTGGGCGCTGCTCGCTCCGTGGGCGCTGTGTACCGTGATCGCGGCGTTGGCGCTGACTCGGGCGAACCCGGCGAAGGGCGGCCGCTTCATGCACGGCCTGCTGTGGCTGTTCGTTATCGGTGTCGCAATATTCAGCTCGGCGCCGGTCGGCCTGCTGATGCTCACCTGGGCCGGGATCGGCACCTTCGGGCGCTGGTACGGCAGCCGGCCGCTGCCGGGGTCGGTCTCCGAGTTCCTGCGCTCGCCCCTACCCTGGCTGCTGCTGAGCGTATATGCCCTCGTGGCCCTCGCCTACTCGGCCATGCCACCCGTGAGCTTCCCCCAGGTGGTGGTGCGCACCACCACCGACGGCGAAGTGATCGGTGGATACCTGGCTCGCACCAGCTCAGGCGTATACCTGGCATCGTGCACGCCGCTGGCCGACGCCACCTCCGCCGCCGGCAAGGTCCGCTTCGTGCCCGCCGCGGCGATCGAGTCGGTGTCCGCCGACAGCACCGAGTTCACACTCGACAACGGCTCCCGCCCATCGCTGCCCACGCTGCTCCTAAGCACGCTCGGCATCGAAGCCCATACATCCACCTGGCTGAGGCCGGAGCTGCGGGAAACGCGGGCTCCCTGCGCCGGGCTGCCCGCACCACGCCCGCGCGGCGGCATCGAAGACCCGCGGCTGGGAGTCTCGGTGTTCGCGGGCGCCCCGCAACCGAACGGATCGGCCCAGGACGGCGAAGCCCCGATCGGCCAGACCACGCCCCAGCTCGCGGCGCTGGCACGTCGCTTTCAGCCGACCGTGTTGGTGAGCATCGCCGACCCATTCTGGCCCGTCTCGGTGAACGCGGCGCTCCACGGCCTCGGCGCGGGCGGCCGGGGAACGTGCGTGTACCGCAAGAGCAGAGGCTGCGTGACCGAACATCCCACGGCCGCCGATCTGGCGCCTCCGGGCAGCGCCGACGACTACCTGCGATTCCCCTCCAAGAAGGCATTGCCGTGGTTTCCTCCCGAACAGCTGGAAGCCTTCCTGCGCGGGCAACGCGGACTGGGCAGCCCTATCCCTTCGCGACGCGAATGGCTCACGAGTCCCGGCATCCTGGACCCGTGGGCGAGCGCCCAGGTCTACTTCTTCTATGCGGGTCGTACCGAACCGGCGCACTGGCCCGCACACCCAGCCGTCGGACAGGAGATCGAACCGGGGCTCGTGGGTCTGCAGTACTGGTTCTTCTACCCCTACAACTACTACCCCACCGTCGTCAAGCGGTCGCTCATGGCCGACGCGCCCATCGCCGCGGATGTGGTCAACACCGACCTGCACCAGGGCGACTGGGAGCACGTGACGGTGCTCGTCAACCCTCGGACCGGCCGGCCTCGCTGGCTGTATACGGCCCGCCACAGCAACGAGGGGGAATACCTGCCCTGGAACAGCCCTCGGCTCACCTTCGACGAAGGCCACCCCGTCGTGCAGGCCGCGATCGGTGGGCACCCCACCTATCCCGCTGGCTGCGGTCCACGTCTCCGCTACGCCAACGGGTTGAAAGGACTGGCCAGCGACTGGCTGGTCTGCGGCCCGGGCAGATTCGCCTTCCGCGCCAGCAGCACCCCTCTCGTGGACATCGCCCGCACACCTTGGGCGTGTTGGAAGGGGCACTTCGGGTTCGCACCACACGGCATTGCGCCGGCGAGCACGAACGAGAGCCAGGTGCAGCTCCTCAAAGATAAGTACTTCGAAGTGGCTGGACCCCGATCGCCGCTGTGGCAGGCGGAGAACGGGCACCTGCTGGCAGCCGGCGAACCCGGAGCCGACTCCGGTGTCTGCCTGCGCGATCCGCGAGCACTCGAGCGCCAGGCCGTCCGCGAAGGCATCGGCGGGTGACGTCCGTGTCGTCGACCGCGGCCTCGCGGACGTGGCGCATGCGCCACGTCCTTTTCGTGCCACCCGTGGCAGCACTCGCCTGCTACTCAAGGCTGTGGGTGTCTGTCCGGCTGTCCGGCAGCTCACCATGCGCTGCCTCAAGATCGTGAAGATCGACGAGGTCGCGCTCGCGGCCGGCGATCCGCTTGAACGCGACAAGATCGGCCAGCGAGCAGATCGGAGCCTCCACACCGTCGACACGACGTGTCTCGGCGCGGCCGGACACCTCGATAAAGCTGAGCGGCGGCAATCGCTCCGCGAGCAGGTCAAGCTCGCCATGAGGCGTCGCAAGGTGGATCGTCCTCCCGGGCGCAACGGCATCGTCCGGCACCGGTGATCCGTCCGGACGCATGGCGGGCCACTCGGCAATCAAGGCTCGCAGCCGCTCGAGATTCTCGACCTCCGGACCGAAGATCACATCGACGTCCCGAGTGGCACGAACGACGCCGTGGCGGATCAGCGCGATCCCACCGACGAGCACATAGCGCACGCCCGCCCGGTTGAGGTCATCGAGGATCTGGCCGAAGCCGCTCACCGCAGCGCGTGACCCTATTCCGGCGCCTCGATCTTGGTCCGACTCAGAGCAATGCCCTCCGCCAGCAGCTCGTCCGGATCGCGAGCGGCATCGCGTATGAGCCGATAACGGCGCCATGCCTCGCCCGCCGCGGCATCCTCGCCAGACGCTTCGGCCGCACGTGCTTTCCGCGAAGCCTCTTCCAACCGACTGACTGCACGTGGATCGGGCATCGGTACAAGGATAGAGCGCAAGCCAAGTTGGAGTGAAACGCGGCTGGTCGAGGCACCCGCGAAAGCTGCACAACCAAGCCAAAAACCGAGATGGCCAGACCCAGATTCGAACTGGGGACACCACGATTTTCAGTCGCGTCGTGGGGCTCTCTCGCGCTGGTCCCAGGGGCCCACCTGGGCACCCTGGCGAAGATCATAGCCGGGCCAGTCCCCTAGCCAAATTTGGCTCTCCAAAGCCCCACGAGCCAGGTCTCGCGGCGACTCCCGCGGGCTCTCCAGGCCCGGCCGTGGCCGGTCGGCGATACTCGCGGATGCACGTAGATTTACGCCGGTTTTGGTCGAAAACAGCCGACTTCGGCCAAAACCCTACGAGACCGAAAAGGGAGGTTCCCCCGCCAGCCGAGCCTGTAGAGGCGATCAGCGCGAAGCACTTCTTGCCGAGCAGCGCGTTGCCGCCGTACCCGGAGCCGTAGGAGACGATCTCGCGCGTCTCGGGGAAGTGCACGATGTACTTGTTCTCGGCGTTGCACGGCCAGGCAACGTCCTTGGCGCCGTCGTCCAGCGGCATCCCGACCGAGTGCAGGCACGGCACGAACTCGCCTTCGGAGCCGAGCGCCTCCAAAGCGCTCTGGCCCATCCGCGTCATGATCCGCATCGACACCGCGACGTAGGGCGAGTCGGTGAGCTGCACCCCTATATAGGACTTGTCCGAACCGAGCGGCCCCATCGAGAAGGGCACGGCGTACATCGTGCGTCCGCGCATACAGCCCGCGAGCAGGCCATTCAGGGTCTGGCGCATCTCGGCGGGGTCGCGCCAGTTGTTGGTCGGCCCAGCGCCGGCCTCTGTCGTCGAGCAGATGAATGTGCGGTCCTCGACGCGTGCGACATCCCCGGGGTCTGAGAGCGCGAGATAGGAGTTCGGCCGCTTGGCCTCGGATAGCCGCTTGAAGGTGCCCGAGTCGACGAGCGTCTGGCAGAGCTGGTCGTACTCCTCCTGCGACCCGTCGCACCAGTGGACGTTCTGGGGCTCGGTCAACTCGGCGGTCTGTGTGACCCACGCCAGCAGCTTTGGGTGCCTGGTGGGCGCTTGGGTATCCGGGGTCGCTGTATTGGTCATCGGACGGGCTGTCCTCCTGGGGTCGCGGACACTACACTGGTCAGTAATCTTAGGAGGTCCTAAGCGAATAAGATTTATGGCCATGTCTACTGCGCAGCCAGCCAAGCAAATTCCCGAGATCCTCATCTCTCCGGTCTGGGGGCCGGTGCTCAGTCAAGCCGAAGACAAACTCGAACAGGAGCTGACCGCCAGCCATGCGCAGCGCTCGATCTCACCGCCGTTGGCACGCGAAAGCGCCTCGGCGATACTCGCTCGCGCTCATGCCCACATGCTTACGGCCCTCGAGGGCGACTCCGTCCAGGGCCAGGGCGCCATCTGCGAGCTCACCGACGACGCCGTTGCGCTGGTGCGCGCAATCCCACAGCTGTGGCTAGCGCACACCACCACGACCTACGAGTACCGCCTGCCAGCAATCGTCGCCGTCCTAGAGCGTCAGCTCAGCTCGCACGAGCACGACGTACTCAGCGGCGAGTTGACCTACTCCCTGAGCAACTCGGATGCCGAGCAGCCCGCGGCTCGGATGCGTCAATCGCTCGCCGAACTCGCTGGTCGCGATCGCGGCGGCCTCGGCGATCTGATCTCGGTGCAGACCGCCGCGATCACCCTCGCGGCACTCTTGCTGCGGGTGGCTGGCAACATCGCGACGGGTGCGTTGGCCAGCGAGGCGCCGGAACGGCGAACCCCGACGCTCGACCGGCTCCTGCGGCGCATCGAGCGTGAGATTGTAAGTCACGCCGAGGCACGCAGGCGAACCCTAGACGACGGGTATGACTCGGTCGGCCACTACCTGGCTAGCGCGCTGCGCGTACCCGTGCCACCAACATCGCCGGATGCTCTGGTTCGCGACACGGCCTATCTGGACTGCCTCCGTGAAGCGTGGTTGCACGTTGCCGCGCTCGAGCACATAGCAATTTCCACGCTCGATCGAAAACTGCCCACGCCGATCTATCAACCGCGCCATGAGACGCTGGGCGTGGCTGTGATCGAGACCAGTACGAAGGTCCTGTGCGGGGGACGGCTCCTCGCGCGAGCAAGCGCATTCCGCCACGAGCAGGCATGGTGTGCACAGAGCACCGCTCTCAGCTACGCCCAAGAGATGTACATCAACGGTATTCCCGGGGCCTCCGACGGGTTCCAGCGCGCCCAGGCGCTAACGTTGACGCGCCTCGTGCGGGCGGCCGTAGCGATCGCGGCGATCGATCTCTCACGCAAAACCGACACAAAGACCGACAACGTGCTTCCCGCCAGTCCGCCAACATGACGGTCGCGCTGCTCGCCGCGGACATAACTCTGAAAACCACCCATCCGACACTCGGGTCTCGACGGAAACACATCCTGCTCGTTATCTCACAGACTTATGGACGATCTACGTTGTGAGATCTGTCGGGAGATCATCGGGGTGTATGAGCCGATGCGGGTGATCTTGTGCGACGGCAGCGAGCGCACGGGGTCGCGCTTGACGTTGCGCGACGAACTGCGCCAGCCCGGCAGCGTGGCGCTCCACAAAGACTGCCTGCGCCCTGACTGACCCCGTGGCGGAGGGGACTACTCGGAGCCCGAGAGCTCGCCGAGGACTGCCTGAGACTCGGTGAGGCTGGACGTCAGGATCTGCCGCGACACTTCAAGGAGCTGAAACATGCGTGGGTCGCGCACGGTGTAGTAGACGCTTGTGCCCTCGCGGCGACCCTCCAAGATGCCGTGCTTGCGCAACACCCCGAGGTGCTGGGAGGTTCCGCTGGAATCCATCTGCAACTCGTTCTGCAGGTTGCCGACGGTGCGCTCGCCCTCCCTGAGTAGCTCTAGGATGCGAACCCGGACAGGGTGACCGAGGATACGGAAGAACTCGGCCTTCATCTGGTAGACGGCGCGGCGCTGAACCGCCTCTGGCACCGCACTCTCGCGCGAGCGTCGACTCATGCCAGCACTCCTCGGGTGGAAGTTAGGTTCATAGTTCTTTACGCGACCCAATCAAAGTTGCGGACAAGCATGGCGCACGCACCGGCGCCGCCCGCAACCTTATTGGTATCTAGCCTTATAAGGCTACAATATAAGCATGTCTTCGCGGGCCATCCGGTCGTCTGCCTGGTTTCGGCAACGGTGACGGCGGCGTCCCTGCATTCCTCACCGCTACAGGAGGCGTGGGGTTTGGTCGCGAATTCGCAGACAGCGCAGATCGTCGCGGCGGACGAGCGGGCGACTCTTCAGCGCATCGACGACACGCTCGACGTGTGCGCTTCAGGGCTTCAGGAGTTGCTGGCAGCGTCCCCTGCGGATAGTGAGCGCTGCCGCCGCGGCGCTCTGGAGTGCGCGGCATCGGTGCTCCGGGCGTTCGCGAGCATCGCGCCGCCAGACGATTCCCCAGTAGTTGCATGGCAGCTTCTGCGGACAGTCGATGACCGCCTCGTCTCGCACGAGAACAGTGTGCTCAGTGGGGAGCAGACCTACACGCTGGACCTCGACGTCCTGCGCGAGATTCCGGAGAGCGGGGACGCCTCGTTGTCCGGCCTCGACGGAGAGTCCAGCTCTCCGGCAGCGTGGGAGAGGCTTGAAGAAACGGCGGTCGTGCTGCTCATCGCCGCTGTGCGCACCGTGGCGAACATCGACACGGAAGCCGTCGGTCTCACATCTTCGCCAGGCGTCTCCTCCAGAGTGCTCAGCCAGTTGCAACTGATCGTCGATGAGATCGATCGCGGGGCTCGTGGCCTTCCCGAGACCCCCGAAGGCGAGAGCGACCGTGTCGGCAGACTTCTCAGCGAAGTGCTGCGCGCGGGCCTTCCCAAGCACGTGGTTGACGATCTCACCGAAGCAGAGTCCTCCTCGCCGCAGCTCCGTAATGCGCTCGTCGTCGTGCGGTCGGTTTGGCTTGACATTGGTGCGCGCGAGCTTGAGATAGTGCGTCTACTCGACCGCGAGCTGCGGTCTCCGAGCTACGCGCACTTTCCGTCGTTGCGTCAGGCCGTGGTCGCTGGAGCTGCGAATGTCCTCGTGGGAGGGCGGCTGCTGGACCGTCCGGACGAGTTCCTGCTCGTCAATGCGCTTGTGCATCAACATGACGGTCTCGCCCATGCGGTCGAGTTCTACACCGCTGGCTTGCGCGGTCACGAACCCGCGCATACCCAGGCACAGCTCGTCGTCCTGACCAGGCTCTTGCGTGCGGTTGCGGCGCTTTGGGTTATCGATGTGCGCCTGCGTCAATCAAATGCCGCTGCGCCGGCAGCACGGTAGGCATGTCGCTCCATATGGTCAGGAAACGGATTTCGCGAGCGCGTCGCGCAGGAATGTCACGGTGCGCTCCCAGGAGCGCTGGGCGGCGTCTGCGTCATAGGTGCCCAGCCGGTTGGTGTCGTTGAAGAAGGCGTGCCCGGCGCCGGTGTACTTGTCGAAGATGACATCCACACCGGCGGTGCGGAGTTCCATTTCGAGGGTCTTGGCTTCCTTGAGCGAGATGAAACTGTCGGCGGTCCCGAAATGTCCGAGGACCGGTCCTTTGATCTTCGTAAAGTCCGGTTTGCCGTGTGGCATCACGTAGTAGTAGGTGACAGCGGCGGCGATGTTCGGACAGGTGGCTGCCGCCCACAATGCGAGTCCGCCGCCGAGGCAGAATCCGACCGCCCCGACGCCCCGGCCCTCGAAGCCCGGCTGGGAGGCAAGGTAATCGGCGGCTCCGCACATATCCTGCTCTACCAGGTCCATCGAGAGCGCCATCATCTTCTGTTCGGCCTCGTTGGGCTGGATAGTCGTCTGTCCTCGATAGAGATCGGGGGCCAGCGCGTAGAAACCCTCGGCCGCGAGTCTGTCGCAGACCGAGCGGATGTGTTCGTCAACGCCCCACCACTCCTGCAAGACGATCGTGGCGGGGCCGTACGCGGCGGCGGGTACCGCCAGGTAGCCCGGCGTGCTGCCAGCGCTGGTCGGGAACTCGATGTCAGGCATGTCATTGCTCCTCAGTGTCGGTGTGTAAACCGCCGGCGTCAGTCGACGGGATGCTCGTGTTCTCACCCGAAGATCGGGGTGCGGAAGTGTTTCGCCTCGTGTTGGTCATCAGGCTGAGCAGCGCGTCGGCGATCTGCTGCGGGCTGGGTGGGCAGCCTGAGATGCGCAGGTCGACGGGTACGATCTCCTCTAGCGGCCCGGCGAGCTGCGTGGGGTCGCCGAGCACAGTGCGGCCGACCGCACAGTCACCGAGCGCGGCAACCAGGCGTGGCTCGGGCATCGCGTCATACGCACGGCGCAGTGGCCCGGCCATGCGCGTGGTGATCTGCCCGGTGACCAGCAGGACGTCGGCATGGCGGGGCGATGCGACGATGCTCAGACCGTGGCGCTGTAGGTCGTAGTAGGGATTCGCGGCGGCGGTCAGCTCGTGCTCGCAGCCGTTGCATGACCCCGCGTCGACGTGGCGCAGCGCCAGTGATCCCCGCTGGCGTTGGGTGGGCAGCGCGATCTCTTTGCGGGTTTGCTGTAGGTGTCTGAGCAAGACGAACATCGCTTCAGCGGTCGGCGCATGCGTAACAGAGCTCAAAGCTCTTGTTGATCAGCGGGAAGTCGGGGAGCAGGTTCTCGCGCGCGGCGTACGCGAGGGCGGGCCAGTTGGCGTAGGAGCCGGTGCGCAGCTGCAGGCGTGCGATCGTGCTCCCGTCGCTTTGTACGGTGCAGACCGTCTCTCCACGCGGGCTCTCCACGCGCCCGACGCCGAGCGCGGTCGGCGCCAGGTCGAGTTTCTTCGCGCCGCCGGGCGCGAAGTTGGCGGTGAGCAGCTCGTCGAGGATCGCGAAGGTCTGCTCCAGCTCAACTCGACGGATGTCGAGCCGCGCGGCCACGTCGCCGCTCACCAGTCCCGGCGCTGCGGACACGAACCGTGCGTAGGAGAGTCGCGGGCTTTCACTGCGCGTGTCGTGGTCGACGCCGGCGGCCCGTGCGGACGGTCCGACCATCCCCAGAACGATCGCGTCGTCCTTTGTCAGCCGTCCGACCGAGCCGAGTCGATCCTGCAGCGACCCCGCGAAACGCAACTCACGCCAGATGGCGCGCTGCTCGCCGTCCAGTCCGCGCAGCTCCTCGCGCGCGGCGCGCGCGTCGGCCTGCCCGATCCGCAGCGCGCTCGAGGCGAGCGTCACGGTGCCGAACAGGAAGCGATGGCCGGTCAGACGTTGGTTGAGTCGTTGCGCGCGCTCCTTGAACGCCGCGAACGCCATCGAGCCGGGCGCGAAGCCGACGCCTGCACAGATCGCTGAGACGTCGTTCAGATGATTGTAGAGACGCTCGAGCTCAAGCAGCAGCGTGCGAGCGCGCCGCAGGTGACTGTCGGGCGCCAGCCCCAACATCGACTCGCAAGCCTGCGCGTAAGCGACAGTGTTCGTGACCGCGCACGCGGCGCACGCACGCTGTACGTAGGCCAGCCCCTCGGTGAGCTGGCGACCCTCGGCGGCCACCTGGAGCCCGCGATGCTTGTAGAAGAGGCGCGGGTCGAGGTGCAGGATGCGCTCGCCCACGACGGTGAAGCGGAAATGCCCGGACTCGATCACTCCGGCGTGGATCGGGCCGACCGCGACCTGGTAGGGATCGTGGCCTTCCACGGGGACCGTCCATACACCGGACTCCTCAGGATGCTTGAGCAGCGACCGCAGTGGCTCGTGACCGTCGAAGCGCACGCCGTATGAGTCGTATGCCTCGCGCTCGTCCCAAGCAGCGGCCGCGAACAGGTCGACCAGCGTGTCGATCGTGCCCGCCGGCACCGGCGCGCTGAGCACGTGCTCCAAGCCGCCGCGAGCGAACACGCAGTTGACCTGCAGGCCCTGGTGCCCGTCGCCGGCGAACAGCCCGCAGAAGCGCCCACCGGCCTGCGCTTGGCGTTCGCACGCTGTGCGCCACTCCCGCGGCGCGACGCGCTGCACCTGAGCGGACGTCAGTACGGGGAGGATCGCTCGCGCGCGAGCACTCGAGCGGTTCCCGCTGCTTATGCGGTCCGTGCCGCTCATGCGATTCCGCCCATCAAGCTCTCGCCGGCATTAGAGCCAACGAGCAGGTAGGCGCCGACCGAGAGGGCCAGCAGGCCGATGGTCAGCCCGACGGTCAGCCGGGCGGTGAGCCGCACCGTGCGCCCTGAATGCCAGCGATGCCCGCGGCTCTCGCCGGCGAGAGCTTCGATCAGCGCGTGCGCGAGCCCGAGGAACCCGAGCGCCATCAACACCGCCGCGACCGAGACGACCGCGACCTGGTGCGCCGCGATCCCACCGAGCAGGATCAGGAGCTCACTGAAGAACAGTGGCGAGGGCGGCAGCCCGCTGAGCGTCCCGAGGCTGACCCCGGCCGCAGCGGCGACCGGGGTGCTGAGCCGCGCGAGCCCGCGCGGCGGCCGATGGGCGCTCGCGGGGTCGTGGCGCGCCAGTGGCATCGCCGCGTAGAACCCGAGGGACTTAGCCAGAGCGTGCCCGGCCAGGTGGACGACCACGCCGACGGTCGCCAGTGGTGTGGCGAACCCGATCCCGAGGGCGAGGATGCCCATGTGCTCGAGGCTCGAATACGCGAGCATCCGCTTCCAGGCCATCGCCCGCCACAAGAACGGGACCGCGATCGCCAGCGAGGCGAGGCCGAACGCGAGCACCAGATGATCCGCGAGATGGCCTCCGACAGCCGGGCCGAGCGTCAGCAACACCCGCCAGGCGATCAGCATGACGGTCGGCAAGAGCGCAGCAGAGAGCAGCGCACTGACCGGGGGCGGCGCCTGGCTATGAGCGTCGGGCAGCCAGTTGTGCACAGGCGCCCAGCCGACCTTCGCGGCCAGCCCGACGAGGATCAGGATCAGCGCGCACAGCGTCGTCTGGCGTGGCACGTCGCCAGCGTGATCGGCGATGCTCTGCCAATCCAGTGTCGCGAGCGTCCCGCCGTGCGGGGCCAGGCCGACGAACAGGATAAGAATGCCGAGCAGCGCGACCGCCAACCCGAACGTGGTCAGCACGAGATACTTCCAACCGGCCTCCAGCGCGTGCGTACGTCCGCTGTAGGCCACGAGCAGCGCAGAGGCCCCGGTCGTCGCCTCGAGCAAGAGCCACGCGACCCCGAGATTCTCGACGAGCGCGAGCGCCAGCAGCGCCGCCCAGAACAGGTGAAACGCGGTGTAGTACCAGGCCCGCGCCTGGCGCGCGGTAAAGAGGCTCTTACCGGCACCCGCCAGATAGGCGGGGGAGACGATCGCGCTGCACCACCCGACGATCGCGATCACCCCAAGAAAGCACGCGCCGGCACGGTCAAGGACGAGCCAGGAGCCGCGCAGGCCGTCCGCACCGTGAATGAGGCCGACGACGACCGCGATGAGTGCCACCGCGGCGCTGACGCTCGCGCTGAGTACGTTCATGCGATCGGCGCCGACCGTCGTGCGGGGCGCCCGCACGAGTACCGCCCCCAGCAGCGGCGCGAGCGGCACGGCGCCCAGGAGCAAGTCAGTCACGCAGTGCCTCCATCAGAGAGCTGTCGCCACTGCCGAGTTGCTCGTGGATCTTGGCCGCGAAGGCCGCGGCGACCGAAACGATCACGACGAGGTCGAATACGAGGCCGAGCTCGATGAATACGGGTAGGCCGCCGGGCAGCGACAGGCCCGCGAAGTAGACGCCGTTCTCGGCGACAAGGAATCCGAGCGCCTGGAAGAGAACGGCTCGGCGCACAACCGCGATGAGGATGCCGAGCGCCAGCATGCCAACGGCGGCGTGTTCCACGCCGGCGCTGGTCAGCCCGAAGGGCGGGATCAACTGCTCGACCGCTAGCGCCGCCGCAATCGAGACCGCCAGCCGCACGAGCGCCGGCGGCTCGGTCGTGATCAGTTGCTCCTTGCGCGCCCGGCGCACGGTCAGCACCAGCAGCGCGGGAAGCCCCAGCGCCTTGGCGATCAGAACAGTGCCGGCCACCGCCAACGCCGTCGAGGTTCGCGAGCTTTGGGTGATGGCGTACACGCCGAGCCCGAGCGACTGTGCCGCGACCAGCGCGATCGCAAGCGACCGCCGGCGCACCACGATCACCGTCAGCGAACTGGTCACCAGGCCCCACGTCACGGCGCCGGTCATCCGCCGCCGCCCGCGAACCAGCTGGCCAGCCCCAGCAAGCAGAGCGCAGCGCCGGAGGCCAACAGGAGCGGAACGCGCAGCACCCGCATCTTGGCCTGCACGGTCTCGCACACGGCCAGCGCCATGCTGAGCGCCAACACGCCACCGACGAGCACTGCGACCTGCGCCACGAACGGCCCCGGATGCGGGATCAAAAGCTCACATCCGAGCACCAGCACGATCCAGTGCCGGCCCGCCGCCGACCACTGCAGATATGCGAGCTCGCGTCCGGCGTACTCAAGCAGGGGCCCCTCGTGGACCATCGTCAGCTCCAGGTGAGTGTCCGGATTGTCGATCGGCTGGCGGCCCGTCTCGGCCAGGATCACCAGACAGAACGCGGCGGCGGCAGCCCAGTGCGCGGGTGTGGACCACACGGCCGGAAGGGTCGCCGCGTGGCTCATCGAGAGCAGGTCGGTGCTGTGCAGCGGCAGCGCGAGCAGCACCAGCACCAGCAGCAGAAGCCCCTCCACGGACACCGAAAACATCAAATCCCTGGCGGCACCCATCAGGCCGAACCCGCCAGCGGTGTCCCACGCCGCGAGCGTGACCGCGAAGCGGGCGAGCGCGAGCAGCCCGACCAGTACTAGTGCGTCGTGACCCAGTCCCCAATCCGGAGCGTGCTCGCCGATCGGCAACAGCGCCAGCGCCAGCAGCGTGGACGCGGCCACCACGGCGGGCGCCAGGGCGTAGATCGGCGTGCGGGGCTCGGGCGCCACGCCGCTCTTCCCCCACAGGCGCGCGAGCTCGCGGTATGGCTGCAGAACGGAGGGTCCACGTCGACCCTGCAGACGCGCCTTCAGATGCTGGATGATGCCGACGATCGCAGGCGCGCCCAGCACCCCGCCGGCCACCTGCACCACACCCGCGATCAGCGTCGCTGGACTCACCCGAAGATCCCCGTTCGCGCCAGCGCCAGCAGCACACACAGCAGCGCCAGCAGATACACCAGATAGGCGCGCAGGCTGCCTGACTGCAGGCGACGCGCCACCCCCGATGCGCGTAGCGCGGCCTGCGACACGGGTCCGTAGAGCAGCGTGTCGAACAGATGCGGGACCTCAGCCCGATAGTCGATCCTCTGAACGATCCCGCCGGAGCTGGTCACCTGCACCTGGCGGTGCGGGCGAAACATAACCTCGAGCACGAGTCGCAGCGGCTTGGTGAATCCCGCCGAGCTCCATGCGAGGCCCGCGGCGCTCGACTGGCCGCAGACCCACGTCGGCGCCGGCGCGGCACGGCGGGCACCGGCGAGTCTCACGAGCACGCCCACAATCACCACGAGTCCCAACGCCAACGCCAGCGTCGGCAGCGACCCGGTGCCGGGGATGTTCAACGCCACGCCGTCACGCAACGTGGCATGCCCCGGTCCCAGCCCCGCGAGGGTCGGAACCAGCAGTGCGGGCACCGCGCCCAGCACCACACATGCCCCCGCGAGGAACACCATGCTCGCCCGCATCCCAACCGGCGCCTCTTGCGCGCTTTCGCACTCCGGGCGCCGTGGTGAGCCGAGCAGCACCAGCCCGACCACCTTCACGAAGCAGTACACCGCCAGCGCCGCGGTCCCGGCCAGCGCTGCGGTCGCCAGCGCGCCGGTCAGCGCGACCCCGACGTGGTTCGCCACCCCGAGATGCAGCAGCGCCTGCAGCGTCAGCCACTCCGAAACGAACCCGTTTAGCGGCGGCACGCCGGCGATCGCCATCGCGCCGAGCGCGAACGTCGCGCCCGTCCACGGCATCCGCCGCAACAGACCACCCAACCGGTCGAGCTCCAAGCTGCCGACGGCCCTGCTGAAGGCTCCGGCGCCGAGGAACAGAAGCCCCTTGAACAGCGCGTGGTTGAGCGCGTGCAGCAGCGCCGCCGCGAACGCGATCGCGCTCCACATCGGCTGCCCGATGTCTCTGAACATGAGCGACGCTCCGAGCCCGAGCGCGACGATCCCCACGTTCTCGATCGAGTGAAATGCCAGCAGGCGCTTCAGCTCGTGCTGCATTAGCGCATAGAGCACGCCACCCAGGCATGACAGTGCGCCGGCCGCCATGAGCGTGATCCCGACCCACAGGCCCGGCGGCTCAAGCCACTGAAACAGCACGCGGATCAGGCCGTAGAGCGCGAGCTTGATCATCACCCCCGACATCAGCGCCGAGATGTGCGCGGGAGCCAAGGGGTGCGCTCGCGGCAGCCAGGAGTGCAACGGCATCAACCCGGCCTTGGTCGAGAACCCCACCAGCGAGGCGCAAGCCACAAACGCTGCCAGAGTGCCACCCAGCGGGGCGCCGCCCAGCGCGCCGTGCTGGGCGAGCACGAGCACCGACACCCAGACGCCGGCACCGCCGATGTGCGTGATCGCCAGGTACACGAACACCCCGTGGCGCGCCTCACGATCCTGGCGCGCTAGCAGGATCGCCGCCGCGGGCACGAGCGTCATCAGCTCCCAAAATCCGAGAAAGGTGCTCAAGTCACGCGCGCACACGAACCCGACCAGCGCGAGCAGGAACACGCCCGTCGAGACGGCGAGCGAACGGCCCTGGCCGTCCGTCTGCAATGCGTCGCGTGCGAACCACGCCGCTGGTGCGCCAACGACAGCAATGACCAGCAGGAAGAAGCCGCTAAGCCCGTCGATACCAAACGCCAAGTGCACATCCCCGCGAAATCCAGTGCCCACCGGGTGACCGGAGGCGAGTACCCATCCGCCGGCGGCCCCGAGCAGCGCAACACCCAACGATTGCCAGGCCAGCGCGGCGCGCGAGAAGCGAGGGAACCACGCCGCCGGAGTGCCGGCAACGACCGCCGCCGCACCGGCGAGAACCAGCGCGTCCGTGGCGCTCATCAAGCGTGCAACCCACGAGCGAGCAACGTCGAGACGGCCCAGACAAGGATCACCGTGCTCATAGCGACAGACGACAAGCAGTACCGAGCCCGCACCTCGCCGCACGGCAAACGTTGGGCTCGGCCGTTAGTTGGTGAATTGGGCCGGTCACGACCCGACAAGGTTATAGCAAGGAACTTCTAAACAACTAGTCTTAGAACTCAATAAGATTTGTTGGGTCTTTTCCCCGCGAACGCACCCACAAACGCTTATCCGAGCAGCTCTCTGAGGCGCTGCTCGAGCTTGCGTATCCCCTCGGTGGCCAGCAGAGCGGGAGCGTTGTCGTAGAGCACCGCGAGCGGCAGATCCCCCTCCTCGCCCACGATCGCCTGGGCGACGAGGCCTACATGCCCGTCGGGGACGGTTTGCACATCGCGCCGTACAGCCCGAGGCAGCCGCCTTCGTATCTCGTTGAAGTCGCGCCGGTCAAGCACGTAGCTGCGCAACCGCAAGCCCTGAGGCCGTGAGGGTTGATCCTGTGAGGGCAACGCCACGAGCTAGTCCCACGACTGATGCTTGACGTGCCGGTATGTCTCCCAGGCGTCCGCGACGCAGTTGGAGGCGGCCTCCGTCACCATGCCGTAGTCGGCGAGAAGCGCGACCGCGGCGGCAAGTGTTGGAGGATCGCGGTACTCCAACAGCGTCATCGCCGCCGTCGGGGCGTCAGGCCCGCCCTCGAGGATGCCCCGAGCCAAGCGCGCGTCGTAGCGTTCGCAAACGTCGGCCTTCACAATTGCCGCTCTCGAGGGCCTAACCGGCTCGCTGGCACGGGCGAGCGCACACTCTCGTCGACGGTCCAGATCGCGGCCAGCGCACGTGCAAGCCGGCGCAACGCGAGTTGTTGAGCGCGGACGGTCGCATCGGGCTCGCGCGTCTGCAATGCCAGGCAGACCTCACCAACCAGGACACACAACGCCTCGTGGTGGCTCTTCCACGCCAGCAAATGGTCAAAATCGTGTGGACTCTGGCACAGTCCGCTAGTCACCAGCGCGATACCAGCGCGGGAACTCACCGCACCCTTCAAGCGCTCCTGATCGCCGAAAGTCTCCAGTTCCAGCAGATCATCCAGCGCCTGCACGATCACCCACAGCCCGACAGTCAACTCAAGCCAGCACGCGCGAAGCGAACAACGCACGTCGGCGCGCAAGCACGGATCGCCGCTGCTCGAACCGGCGAGCGCGATCGCCTCGCCGGGAAACGCGACGCCGAGGGTCCTGCTCAGCCACGTGCCGAGGTGGTCCTCCTGCGCATCGCTGACCGTCTCAGAACGGCGCTGCTGTGCGGCGGCGCTCACCTCTGCGACCAGCGCCTCCAGCTGGCACCTGAGTGTCGGCGGCGGCTGAGCGTATCCACGTCGAGCGCCACTGACGGCGTTCAAGTTCGCGGCGATACGTACCGCCAACGACGAGAGCTCGACCGCGGCGTCCTCCAGAGCAGCAAGTGCCTCAGCACGATCAACCGTTGCGCCGAGAAGATCGTCGATCGCATCGCGTGCCGCGCGGGCAGCCAGGGAAACCGTCGCACGATTGACCGCCAACGGCAGCTCGGCGGCTCGGATCTGGCGCTCGCTCCTGGCGAGCGTCTCATCTAGGCGGCGCAGCAGATGCAGATGGCGCCGACCGGCCACCGGACCGAAGGCCTGCCAGACCCGGGCGCTGCACTCAAGCGGGACAACGGCCGAACGCAACACCGAGCGACGGCTCGCGTCGGCCCCTTCCCATAGTGCCAGCAGATCGCGCTGGACGACCCGAAAATGCCGCTTGGCTCTGATTCCAACGCTCCGCGGATCGGCATGGTGAGCGATCAAATCCCCGCAAACGGCCTGGCTCCACAGCTCCCCAAACATCTGGCGCCAAACCGTCTCCCTCGCCCGCCTAGCCTTTGCACGCGCGTGAGAACTTGTGAGGCTGAAGGCGTGAAGCGGGAACTCCACTGGGGTCCAACCGGGCAATCTCGCCTCCAAGCTCGCCATCCTTATTACCCTACCATCTTCTAAGATTGATAGAATAGACAATGGTAGGTGCCGCACCCGAGACAAGCTTGGCTACGGAACCCAGACCGAACCTGGCACCACCGGCACCAAGAGTCGCCCAAGAGTGAGCGCGCCCATTGCCTCGTCCGCCACTTACGCCTTGGACGAGCCCCAGCTGCGCACTGGCGTCGGACCCGCGCTCCTGCTCCGCGATGAGAAGCAGGCGTCCTGCAAACGCCGGACGAAACACTCCGAACTCGTCGCAACAGAAGCGAGGCTGGAGGAACATGGCGCGTGCCCGCTCGGCCAGCAACGAAGGGGGACCGCGTCTTGGCGGCGGCGCTCGAATCGCACAGCTTCTCCCCGACGAATCCTGACAGTCGGACAGTTTACGTAGCCAATGTGCGCCCAAACCCCGGCCTTCTCACGGGGCGGCGGCGTGCTCTCCGTCCGCCGTGTCGGGCATGGTGATCGCAAGGTGTCCCGTCTGAACTCCGGTTCGCTGCACGCCCGCAAGCTGGCTGATGGCGCACGCGTCGAACCCGGCGCCGGTACGCAAGCGCTGAACAGCGCACGCGGCAGTTGTTCCTTGCTGCCCTGTTAGGAGCGCGTGTGCGCGCGGTAGCGGTGCTCGTCGATCACGAGCCGCCAGAACCCGCTCTCGGGGCGTGTGGCGCGGAAGTGGGCGAAGTCAAAGGTGAGCACCGGGAGGCGGTCGCGTTCCGCGACCGCCATCACCGCAGCGTCGGTGTATCCAAGGTCGAGGTCCGCGAACGCGGCGTCGATCTGCACCGCGCGTCGTAGCAAGCCGGGCGAGAGGTTCACGACGGTGTGCTCTCCGGCCGCGACGGACTCCAGGAACAGGCGTGCGGCGTGACCCCCGAGTCGTGAGCGCAGAAGCTGATCGACCTCGACAAGCACCGGCTCGGGGATGAGCAGCTCCCGTCCCAGGTCGGTGACAAGGCTGGCCGCAAGCTCGTGTGCCCGGTCGCCGCGGTTCGCGGCCGCTACCAGAGGCCCGGTATCGGCGACGACCTTCAGCGGGCCTCAACCAGCTCGCGCAGGTACCGCTCGGTGGCCTCCCCGAGATCGTCTGGCCCCTCGCCGGAGGCCACGTAGCGCGGGCGGCGTGCTCCTTCTTTGGCGCGCGCGCCCTGCTCGATCAGCCGCGCGACGGTGGCCGAGAACGACTCACCTTCGTGCGCGGACTCGCGCGCCAAATCCTCAATGCTTGCCGGCAAGCTGATCGTTATACGGGTCACTGACCGCTCCTCAACACCTGTGTATGAACTCAACCATCATACCAGGCTCTGTTGGTGGCGCCGGCCAACCAGGAGCCAATCCACTTCGACCAAAACCCGGCCCAAAAAGCAGGTTGCCGCGGCAGAGTAAACTGCCTCTGAGCAGGGAAAAGGCGAATGGCCAGACCCAGATTCGAACTGGGGACACCACGAT